>CAUJCO010000014.1:5000-229511 GCA_963169645.1 Bacteroidota bacterium | reverse complement strand
TGGCGAAACGCAACCGGTGAACGGCTGTACGGATGGAGTAGCATGTACGGAGTACGAACACCAACGTAACCGTAGAACCACTTTCCGAGTAATAGGAAACAACATTAATCTAAAATCGTTAGAACGATTTGATATGATGGTGGATCCATGCAGAGCTTGTCCGTTCTAAGAAAATCTAAATACGAATTAACGAACCTTCCTCATTGAGGAAGGTTTTTTTATGGAATTATGTATAAAATTGACTCTTTATAGTATAAATCATCTCACTATGAAGGAGCATTTATTACAATATATTTGGCAGAATAAGTTGTTCAATTTTCTTGATTTAAAATCAACGGATGGAAGTTCAATTCAGCTATTGGATGTAGGAAAAATAAATAGCAATGGAGGTCCGGATTTTTTAAATGCCAAAATTAAAATAGAAGATGTTTTATTGGTTGGAAATATCGAACTACATGTATATGCTTCTGATTGGCAACTACATCAACATTCATCCGACCAAAAATATAACAACGTAATATTACACGTCGTTTTTATAAACGATTGGCAACATCCAAGTATCCCAACACTCGAATTAAACAGTAGAATTCCGCGTGTACTATTGGATAAATATGAATCCATGCGAAAATCAACACAAACATTGCCATGTAAACATATTTTACACGAAATAGATGCAATCACATTATCCAAATGGAAAGAAAGATTAGTAATTGAACGTTTAGAACGCAAATCAAATGAGATTTTATATACGCTATCAAAAAATCAAAACGATTGGGAACAAACTTGCTATCAACTTTTAGGAAGATATTTTGGCAGTCATATTAATAATGATATGTTTGAAAAGCTTACCCAACGCATCGATTTCAAAACCATATTAAAACATCAAAACGATGTATTACAAATAGAAGCTTTATTGTTTGGCACTGCCGGTTTTTTAAATAAAGACTTTGTAGATAGCTATCCGCGTTCATTGAAACAAGAATACGCCTTCCTAAAACACAAATATACATTGCAACCTCTCAACGAATTGGATTGGCAATTTTTGCGTATTCGCCCTATTTCTTTTCCAACTATTCGCTTGGCTTGGTTTGCACAAATCATGCTACAAATGCCTTTTTTTCAAAAGATAATAGAAACAGAGAATTTCACTACCTTATTTGCCGATTTGCAACCTTCTACCTATTGGGAAACACATTATACTTTTGATAAATTCAGTGTGTACAAGCCCAAACCATTGGGTGCCGCCTTCCAATCTATACTTTTAATCAATGTGATTGCTCCCATTTTGTATGCGTATGGAAAATATACCGATACCGAAAAATACATCGAAAAAGCATTAGACTGTTTAACGCAAGCCGCATGTGAAGATAATACCAAAATAGCAACGTATGAGAAGAAACTTTGGCAAAAATATACTGCTTTTGATTCACAAGCATTGCTGGAATTGGCTACAAATTATTGTACACAACATCGTTGTTTACAATGTGCTGTCGGCCATGCGATATTGAGCAAGCAACCGCAAACAGTATTGGAAAATATTGTGTAATTTTAGTGTAATTTTAGTGCAATGTTAGAACAACCTTCCAAACTATTTCGCTATAAATCTCTGCGAGATGTGATAGAAATGCACGTGTATGGTGTTTGTGCATTTTTAGGTCGTAAACTTTCTATACCATCCAAAAAAGTGCGCCTGTTTTTTATTTATACATCGTTTATTGCATTAGGTTCGCCGATTATCATTTACCTTATTCTCACCTTTGTTTTAAATTTGAGATACATGATAAAAAATAAACGAAATCCGGTTTGGGATATTTAATATAATTCCAATTATGCCAGCAAATGAAACGTCACTTTCACCGGATCAAATTACGCAGAAGTTAGAATCTTTTTGTGCATACAGAGAGCGATGTACCAACGAAATAATCCAAAAACTTTGGACGCTTCAAGTGCCCAAAGAAGAACACGATAATTATATAGCATATCTAATCGAACAAAATTTCTTAAATGAATCTCGATATATTGCTGCATTTGTCCGAGGCAAATCAAATATAAAAAAATGGGGCAAAAATAAGATAGTAAAAGCCTTACAAGCAAAAAATATCCCAGCAGAAAAAATAAAAAATGCATTATGCGATGTAGATGAAAATGCGTATTTATCACAATTACAAACCATATTACTAAAAAAGAATAAATTATTAAATGAAGAGAATAACTTTAAAAGAAGACAAAAATTAATCAACTTTGCTCAACAGAAAGGGTATGAAACAGACCTAATTTTAAAAATATTAAAACAACTAAATATCTAAACAAATGCAACGTCAAAATTATACAGAAGGCTCACCTTGGGAACCAGTTATTGGATATGCTCGTGCAGTAAAAATTGGAAATATCATCGAAATATCCGGAACAACTGCAACCGTAAATGGAGAAGTAGTTGGTAAAGGTGATGTGTATGCACAAACCAAATGTATTTTGCAAAAATTTGAAAACGTACTGAAACAATATGGTGCATCTATGAACGATGTAGTTCGTACTCGAATTTTTTGCACAGACATAACACAATGGGAAGCAATTGGAAAAGCACACGGTGAATTCTTTAGCGAAATTAAACCAACAACCGGCATGTATCAAATTAGTAAATTGATATCGGATGATTTACTGGTAGAAATCGAAGCTACTGCCATCTTGAGCGAATAGTTGCAAGTTTCCGCTTTGTTTTCTATCTTTATTTTATGAAGAAACATCACAAATACCTTGTCGCACTTTTGTTGTTGAGCGTCGTGTTTACAAATGCTTGCCATAAAGGAGTTGGCTGTCCCGCTGATCAATATAATGATTGGAAAAAGATAGAAGCAATGCGTAAACAACAAACTAAAAGTCCAAACAACCCAAATAAATCCAAGAAATCAAAAGGACCAAAAGTAGTGGGCAATGGTGTAGTGCCACAATAAAAAAAATAATACTGCAATTGTTATTTAAACCATTGTTTCCATCTATCTAACCAAGATGTAGTTGGTGTAATATTAATATCTAACGTGGTAATTTCACCACTCGTGTTTTTAGAAGAACTACTAATGATAGTTTTGTTTTTGGTGATGAGTTTAAATACCATCGGCGTTCGTATAGATGCCATTGTTTCTATCATTACTTGCGTACTAATAGTTTCTGTTGAAAATAAGATTTCAGTAGGTTGATAGCTTTCAATGATGGCAGGTAAATGTTCTAAGTTGCCGAGCCATGATGCCGATTTTTCAATAGAATTTAATGTAATAAATCCGATATAGTGGTAGTTGGAATCTGTATGTAGTAATTGTGTGGCAACGTTTTCCGCTTGTTCAAGGTTTGCTATAATAATAAATCGTTTTTCATTTTTGAAATATGCCATTAGGCTATTCTTTTGCCAGTGATACAAGCATCTGTAAAAAGAAAGTAAAGAGCAATTTATCAAAAATCCAAGCACAATAATACCTCGTGAAGTACGTAATGAATTGGGAAAAAAGGCATAACAAACCGCAATGAATATAGTACCGGCCAATAAGCTGCTCCACAAATTTTTCCATTTATTTCCATTTTTATATACACCAAAGGCCAGCATAGCTACAAACCATATCACTACATACAATGGAATATTGACATAAAAAAACGTTAATGGAAACAGCGTATGCTCACTCACCTTTACTACCTTTTCCCAAAAAATATGTAAGCCATAAAGCACGCCGGTCATACTACTCACATCCAACAATGGTAAGCCAAATGGTTGAACTATTTTTTGTATAACTGCTAAGAATGCACGCATATATATGGCTACATGCAAAACAATTTTTAAGACGGCACCATTGGCACCACCAATGTGCTTATCGCAAAAAATAAGCATGGCTTTGTAAAATGTTTTGATATAATTTAGACTGCCTTTTTTAGTGCTTTCTCCTTTGAAATGAATGATAGATGTATCGGCAAAATAAATGTTTTTGAAGCCGGCTTTCCGAATTCGGAACGACAAATCGATATCTTCACCGTACATAAAATAGGCCTCGTCCAACAAACCTATTTGCTCCAAAACAGATGTGCGTAATAACATAAAAGCACCGCTTAGTACATCTACCTCATGAGTTTTATTTTTATCTAAATAGGTGAGATGATATTGACCAAATAAAGTAGAGGATGGAAACAATTTTGCCAAGCCTGTCATCTTAGAAAAGGCAGCCATTGGAGATGGAAAACCACGTTTACTTTCCGGTAAAAAATGGCCGGCACCATCCACCATCTTTACACCTAAACCACCAATCGTTACATCGCTATCCATTTTATGAACGCACTTTTGTAAAGTGTCTTCTTGTATAATCGTATCCGGATTTAATAATAATACATACGCACCTTTTGCCATTTTTATAGCTTGATTGTTGGCTCTTGAAAAGCCGACATTTTGTGCGTTGTCAATTACTTGCACCATCGGAAATTTTTGTGCCAACATCTTTAAAGAATCATCCGATGAATGATTGTCAACCACCCATACTTCGTATGCAAAATCCACTTCTGATTTGTAAACAGCCGCTAAGCATTGTTCCAAAAAATATTGAACATTATAGTTTACTATGACGATGGATAATTTCATTGCGTTGAAGATACTATTTTAACTACATAGAATTATAGTATGCATTCTTTTGGTGTTTTTAAGATGTTCATATTATAGGTAGTTAAATTATTTGCTAAGATAATTTTCGTATGGCAAGCGTGCCTGAATAGAACGTGCTAATGTAATTTCATCTACGTATTCTAATTCGCCACCAAACGCAATACCACGAGCAATGGAGGTAATTTTAACAGGATACGGCGCCATTAATTTGGATAAATAAAAAATCGTGGTGTCACCATCAATAGTAGGATTTAGTGCCATGATAACTTCTTTTATTTCGCCATTTTTCAAACGCTCTTCTAAAGAAAGTATATTCAACGCATCCGGTCCAATGCCATCCATCGGTGAAATTAATCCGGCTA
Source organism: Bacteroidota bacterium (assembly GCA_963169645.1). GTDB lineage: Bacteria > Bacteroidota > Bacteroidia > Chitinophagales > JADIYW01 > JADJSS01. Next base: position 224,516 of record CAUJCO010000014.1, on the reverse strand, counting down.
AAACATGATATAATCCATTGTAATGTCGCGTGTTTTCAATGGCAATAATATCTCTGAAATTTTCTACAATACACACCACACTTTTATCTCGATAAGTATTGGTGCAAATGCTACATAATGCCTCATCCGAAACATTATGACACGTTTTGCAAAATTGAATTTCTGTTCGCATTTTTAAAACAGCATCCGTAAAGTATTGCGTGTTTTCGGTGTCTTTTTGCAATAAATGCATCACCAATCGCAATGCCGTTTTTTTACCGATGCCCGGCAAAGTAGCAAATGCATTTACAGCATCTTCGATGAGTTTAGACGGAAATTGCATACAGCAAAGATACGGAATATTAAAAAGTCGATAAGGGTAAGTTAGAATTATTTTATTAACTTCATTTCGTTTTTAACGCAATCATCCTTATGTCTTCAAGTATTATTTTACTCTGCATTCTCATTTATTTTTGTTTACTTATCGGAATAGCCTATTTCACCGGAAAAAATGCCAACAGTGAATCGTATTTCTTAGGAAATAAAAAATCACTTTGGTTTGTAGTGGCATTTGGTTTAATCGGTGATTCGCTTTCCGGCGTTACCTATATTTCGGTGCCGGGTTCTGTGAAAGCAGCACAGTTCAATTATTTCCAAATGGTTTTGGGTTATGTAATTGGCTATTGGGCAATCTCGTATGTGCTGTTGCCTATTTATTATAAAATGCAATTAACATCCATTTACACCTACTTACAAAATAGAATTGGCAGTGTATCGCAACGCACCGGCGCTTTTTTCTTTTTGTTGTCGCGTATTATTGGTGCCGGAGCGCGGTTGTATCTGGCAGCTATCGTGTTGCAACGTTTCGTGTTTGATGGTTTCGGGATTCCATTTCCAATTACGGTATCCGTCATTATTTTATTAATGTTGATTTACACGTATAAAGGCGGTATCAAAACGTTGGTTTGGACGGATATGATGCAATCCTCATTTTTATTATTAGGTGTTATTTGTTCCATCATTTTTATTTGTAATGAGATGCATTTGTCATTTGGTGAAATGATGGCAGCAGTGAAAAAATCAGAATATGCACAAGTGTTTTTCTGGGATTGGAAAGCTAAAAATTATTTCTGGAAACAATTTTTTGGCGGTGCGTTTATTGCTATTTGTATGACAGGTTTGGATCAAAATATGATGCAAAAAAATCTAAGTTGTAAATCATTAAACGAAGCACAAAAAAACTTGAACGCCTTTAGTTTTATTGTTGTATTGGTAAATTTATTATTCTTGGCGTTGGGTGCTTTATTATATATTTACGCCAATAGCAAACAAATTACAATTCCGGAAAAAGGCGATGAGTTGTTCCCATTTTTGGCCTTTAATCATTTAGGAATGTTTGCCGGCTTAGTGTTTGTTATAGGTTTAACGGCGGCAACATTTAATAGTGCTGATTCGGTTTTAACCACACTTACTACGTCTTTTTATATTGACTTTTTACGCAAAGAAACCGACAATACAGAAGCACACACAAAGCTAAGAACGGTGATACATATTGGATTTGCAGTAGTGTTATTAATAACCGTTTTGTTGTTTAAATTATTCAGCGATCAATCCATGATATTTTTAGTAATGGATATAGCTGCAATTACGTATGGTCCGTTGTTAGGATTGTTTGCCTTTGGCATCTTCACAAATAGAAAACCAAAAGATGCCTTGGTGCCATTGGTGTGTTTGTTGAGTGCAGGTATTTGTGTGTTTTTATATTCGGCAACCAAACAAAAAGCAGCGTGGTTAAATGGTTATGCATTTGGTCAGGAATTATTGATAATAAATGGACTTATCACATTCATTGGTTTGTGGGTAATCAGTTTGGTTAACCACAAACCATCCATTGAAAATCGAGCTTAATATGTATCTTTACAAGTCGGATTTTAAAGTAATAACTAAAATCCCAAATCTAAAATCTAAAATTTTATAGTATGGCATTAGATGATTTTAAAAAGAAAAAACCTTTTAAACAACGCAGCTGGACGCAGGTAAATGCATCCAACAGTTGGAGCATGTTTCGCATCATGAGTGAGTTTGTGGATGCGTATGATAAGTTAGATAGAATTGGTCCTTGTATTTCGATATTTGGCTCTGCTCGCACCAAGCCGGATAATCCGTATTATAAATTAGCAACGGAAATTGCGGAGCGTTTAGTCGAAGAAGGTTACGGTGTAATTACAGGTGGTGGACCCGGAATTATGGAAGCCGGCAATTTAGGTGCTCAAAATAAAGATGGAAAATCTGTTGGTTTAAATATTGAATTACCGTTTGAGCAAGGCCATAATCCATATATTGATTCCGATAAATTAATTTCACATCATTACTTTTTTGTTCGCAAAGTAGTATTTGTAAAATATGCACAAGGCTTCGTGTATTTGCCGGGTGGTTTTGGTACGTTCGATGAATTATTTGAAGTGCTAACATTAGTGCAAACTAAAAAAATTGACAGGGTGCCGATTGTGTTGATGGGTAAATCTTTTTGGCAAGGTATGTTAGATTGGATTCGTGCAGAAGTATTAAATAATCAGCATAATATTAATGCCAATGATTTTGATCTTTTCTTGGTAACGGATGATATAGAAGAAGCGATAAGATACATCAACCACTTCTACGAAGAACGCGATTTAGCTCCGAATTTCGCTTAGTGATTTGTATATGGCATTTCGCTCAAAAATTAGTATTGGGAAATAAGTTGAGACAAGCACAAAGCAAATAAGCGTAGAGCGATATTTTTGCCTTGTCTTTTTTGGTTACTTTTTTTGACTAAGAAAAAAAGTGACAAGATGTTCAATTAGCAATCCAATAAATAAAAAATATACTTATTGAACTAAACCACACAACGCTTTTTGAGTAGTAAGATATAAGTAGTAAGATAATAGAAATCTAAAATACAGAGTCAAAAATCCAAAATCGCTACTCTCTATTCAAAACACTTTGTAACGCTTTGTTGAACCAATCAATATCCGGCGTTTCCGGACTAAACCGGAACGCTTTATATAATTCCGGTTTTTTATAAATCTCTTTCAGCAACGTTAAGTTCTTTACAACATCTGTGAAGTAAGTATGGTGGTATCCAATATTTTTTTTGCGTTTGATATAAATATTCAACGCCTTTAAATAAGTGGAAAATGCTTGCATGTCCTTATTCTCAAATAATATTTTTAACGTGATATACTTCGCATTTAAATCCCAAAAAATATCTTTCAATTCAATAGATAAAAGCAGTCTCAATGCTTCATCGGTTTTGCCAATTGCATAATACATTTTGGCGTTGTTAAAATCTACGGTATTTTTTTGATGTTCTTTAGAAATGTATTTTGAAAACCGTTGAATGAATTGTTTTGTTTTATTAAATTCTTTCAGTTTAATGCCTAAGGTAACGACATTGGTAAAGCTAAACCTGCTGATTTCATTGCGTTCTATCAGGAATGAATGCTCGATGGCATAGATATATAAATCAAATGTAAGCTTCGTATATTCCGGTAAATTTTGATTGGATTTCTTTACACAAAAGTTGATTGCCAACAAGTATAATTCTTTTAAATCCATGGGTGTGAAATAGTGATTGTTTGCATTTAAGTCTTGAATAAACGTGTGAGAAGCTTGTTCATTTTCATCGCGTAAAACCAAGAAAATATGGTAGTATATGCGTACCACAGTGTCTTTTAAGAAAATAGGATTTTCAATCAACTTTAATGCAGCCTCTAATAAGTGATGTTCAAATTTGAATTCTGATATTTTTTGTAATGCCAACGTAACACACGCATTTTTTAATGTCTCAATCAACATATACATGGTTGCATGGTCGATGGTTCGTTGAAATTTAAAATCCTTGCTGCGGTCGTTCTTGGAATTAATTTGAAAGTACAACGCATTCAAATTATATTGCTGTAAATGATGTTCCGCATTTCGATGTAGTAGCTTGTCTAATTTTTCACTGTTCTCTTCAATCGTTTGGTTTGCATATAGATACAGCTCGTGCATTGAATAATATTTTGCCAACAATAAATTTTTCATGTCTTTATTGTTGTTCAAACTATTGTACACAATAAATTCTTCGATGATTTCTGTAGTCATCCAAATTAAATGTCGGATGCGCAAATCGTTAAATGGTTCATTCGGATATAGATATTCAAACGCTTTTTCTTTGCTGAGGGTGCGTTCAGTGAGTGTTTTTTTACTGTCTATAAATTCATAAAACTTTACTATGTCAGTGTTTTTGTTGACAATTTCTGACTTAATCCATTTTTTTAGTTTGCGTTTATCGTCGATAGAAAACGTTGATATTAAGTGAATTAGCTTGGTATTATACATTATATCCTAATTAAATGACTTCCTGAAAAGTATGACAAAGGCTAAAATTTGTACCTGAAAGTTACATATTTTTGTTAGATATTAGCACTTGGAGAACTATAATTTATTTAAACATGAACCTGTTCAATAAATATTACGTATATACTTTTTTCGCATTTGCAGTCTTTTTTACGACCTCTTGTCAGAAAAATGGCGATGCAAAACGCATAAAGAAGTCTATATTATTTATCGAAGATAATGTGAATGGAAGAGTGCCGCCACCGGATAATGTAATCGAAGTGACGAACTTTTTTTACAACGAAAACGGTACATTAAATAAAGCAACGGTGTATAGTGATACAACTACGAATGCAACTTTATTGAAAGAAATTAATGTAAGTTACCACGATGGATATGTACTCGTTAATTCGTACTTAGATTCTGTTGGAGATATAACGTATAAAGTTGAGTACAACAATAAAAAACAAGTAACCTCTATCGCTAAGTTAGATAGCAGCGGATTATACCTTTCTTATTTCAACGATCGAATTTCGAGTATTAAAATTTTACCACTAGGAGCGGAATATGTAAACTTTATGTACGATGCCAATAACAACTTATTGCAATACGAATTGATTGATAATAATGAATTGATTATTCGAGCAAACTTAGAATATACAAACGATGTGGTAACACCGGAATTTGATAGTCGTTTCTTTACTAAAGAAATTAAATTTATGTATATCGGTGGTTTAGATTTATTTACAAAATTAGGATTAAACGCCGGATTAAGTGCACATAATAAATTAATTAAACGAACAGATATTAAACCAACCACCGGACAAGTTTACGAAACCTATCATTACGGATACACACACAACAGCCAATCATTAATTACAAAACGAAATGTGCGTTTTAGTACAGATACGTTGTATTATCAGTATAAATACTAGGCAAAACAAATACCATGAAACGGTGAAACACCCTCATTTTCCATAAATTTAGTTCTCAGAGGCTCCGATTTTTCGGAGCTTGTTTTTTTTATAGAGAATAGATATTAGTTAGGAGTATTAAGGTGTAAGTTGTAAGTGGAGAAATTATTTTACCAACCAGTTATGCTATTTAAATTCTGATGTAACAGAATAAAAAAGAAAAAGAAGAAAGTTGAAACAAGCACAAAGCAAAGAAGCGTGGAGCGATATTTTGCCTTGTCTTTTTTGGTTACTTTTTTTGACTAAGAAAAAAAGTGACAGAAGGTTCAATTAGACAAATGATTAAATATAAAAAATACGATTCCAATAAGTTGAGCGGAATGATTTTCGATGTAATAAAAAAAAGAAGAAAGTTGAAACAAGCACAAAGCAAAGAAGCGTGGCACGGCAAAAATCGCCGGCCAAGCGAGGCAATAAGCGAGGAGCGATATTTTTGCCTTGTCTTTTTTGGTTACTTTTTTTGACTAAGAAAAAAAGTAACAAGATGTTCAATTAGACAAATGATTAAATAAAAAAATACGATTCCAACAAGTTGAGCTGAATGATTTTCTATGTAATAAAAAAAAGAAAAAAGTTGAAACAAGCACAAAGCAAAGAAGCGTGGCACGGCAAAAATCGCCGGCCAAGCGTAGCTCAAAGCGTGGAGCGATATTTTTGCCTTGTCTTTTTTGGTTACTTTTTTTGACTAAGAAAAAAAGTGACAAAAGGTTCAATTAGACAATTGATTAAATAAAAAAATATACTTGTTGAACTAAACCACACAACGCTTATTGAGTAGTAAGACAAAAGAAATCCGAATTCTAAAATCAAAATAACGTACATTTATAACATGAAATCGATGTGTCAACCAGCAATCTATTTATTGATTGTATGCACCTTTTTTTGCAACAATACGTCTGCTCAAGTTGCACCCACATCAATGTTCATTCCACCAATGCAATTGCCCTTTCATTTAGCCGGTTCCTTTGCCGAACCACGAGAAAATCATTTCCATTCCGGCATAGATATTAAAACCAATGGCGTTGAAGGACAACCAGTATTTGCTATTGCAGATGGCTATATTGCACGCATTCGAGTGTCTCCATATGGCTATGGTAAAGCAATTTACATCACACATACCAACGGATATACCAGTGTGTACGGTCATCTTAGTATATTCTATTCCAACATCGAAAAATACATGCAGCAAATACAATATGCTCAACAAAAATCAGAAATGGATATAACATTAGACGTAAATAAATTGCCCGTAAAACAAGGTGATACCATTGCTTTCTCAGGAAATACAGGTGGCAGCTCGGCACCACATTTGCATTTTGAAATTAGAGATACGAAAACAGAACACGCACTTAATCCGTTAGCCTTTTATCCAACAACAGCCTATGCTGATACCACGCCACCACAATTCACTGCGGTAAAAATTAATTTCAAAAAATCCGATTCGAGTACAATATTGCCACTCATGTATCAAAACGAATATGTTACCACTGCCACACCTATTTATGTGGAGGAAAATGAAACTATTTCTTTTTCGTTACAAGGTTACGACAAACAAGATGCTCATTCCGGAAAAAACGGCATCCAACACATCGACGTATTTATGAAAGACAGCCTCTGTTTTTCTTATCAATTATCAGCTGTCGATTTTGATAAAACACGCTACTGCAATGCATTTGTTGATTATGACGAAATGAAAAATAACAACGGCTATTTTTATAATTGTTTTCAATTAGAAGGCAATCGGCTGCCTATCTATCTGCCTAAAAAAAATGGGTTTTTAAAAGTGCATAGATCGGATTTTTATGTAGATATATTCGCGTATGATTATAATAAAAACAAAACAACCATCCGATTATTTATACAAACAATTCCCAAAAATAAATCGTCCTTTGAATTGCCAAAACATCCTAAAACACTGACGGTTTCATCGAATACAAAAGCGTTTACGGTCGCATCACATCCGGTGCGAATGCAATTTCCAACAGCTTGTTTTTATGAAAAAACAACACTGACTTATCAGCATATCAAAAACAACGATTCCAATATCGTATCCGATGTTTGGTATATCGCCAATCCTAAAAAATACGTTCCATTGCATCTGTCAGCAACTATTTCTATAGCTACATCCAATCTTAAAAACAACCTAAAGTACGTCATAGTGCGTCGTAGTAAAGATGGAACAGAAACGGCATTATCTACCAAAAGAACGGCCACTACTTTATCTGCCGAAACCAAAGAGTTGGGCTCATTTTTTGTGCGGTGCGATACGCTGCCACCTGACATAATATTGGAATCCTTACCAAGCTCAAAGGATAGTGTTAAGCAAACAACGATAGTAGCAACTATAAAAGATGCTATTGCAGGAATAGCAACTTATGACGGTTATATTGATGAGCAATGGGTAAATTTTTATTACGATGCCAAGAACGATAAACTCATCTATACGTTAGATGCCTATTGCACCAAAGGCATACATCAATTAAAAATTAGGGCAACCGATAAAGTTGGCAATATACAAACTATCCAACAAAACTTTCGGTATGAATAAGCTTGTTTTTTTGTAGTTTAGCAGGTATAAATTTCAAATCATGTTAACAGTAGGCAGCAAAGCACCCAAAATTAAAGGTATCGACTTTAAAGGAAAAACCACCGTATTGTATTTTTATCCAAAAGATGATACGCCGGGCTGCACCGCCAACGCATGCGATTTTAGAGACAATTATGAAACGCTGACGAAAAAAGGATTTACGATTATTGGTGTTTCACCTCAAGATGAAAAATCACACGATAAATTTAAAGCAAAATATAGCTTGCCTTTTGAGTTGCTTCCGGACACCGACAAAAGTATCGCGATGGCGTATGAAGTTTGGGGCAGAAAAAAATTTATGGGCAAAGAATACGATGGCATTTTACGCACTACATTTGTCATCAATGATAAAGGAATCATCACCACCATCATTGATAAAGTAGATACCAAAAACGCAACAGCACAATTACTAAATGCTTTGTAATAATGAAGTAATGTGATAATGAAGCAATGTAGTAATGTTGCTATGTCATTCCCTCGAAAGAGGGAATCCCATTTATATTTATGTGAGATTCCCATTTACATGGGAATGACATGCAACAAACTAAATCGCAACATTTTTTTCATTCTACTTTCTACTCACTACTTACATCGTATAAATTTAACCACAAAGCGCACAAAGTTTTTTTGAAAATTGGTCGGATGACTGTAAGTCATCTGACCAACACCTACGCTGTCATTCCACAAAAGTGAAAATCTCATTTATTACAAAACAAATCATCTCTCAATACCTACTACTCACTACTTAAATATAAAAAAAATGCCGCAGAAGAGTTCGATTTTTTGAAATACACAGCAATAGCTTTAAAATCAACGAAGGGAAGGCAATACGCATTAGCGTTGATTTTAGAAGCGGTTGATGTTGAGGAACGAAACATCAAATTGCCTTGTAGTTCAAAAAAAGCTTTTGTTACTTTTGGCTTCAAAAGTAAGATAATGAAATAATGGAATAATGAAATAATGAAGCAATGTGGTAATGAAGTAATGTCATTCCCTTGAAAAAGGGAATCTCATCTTTTAAACCACAAAGCCCACAAAGTTTTTACACGAAGCCCACAAAGTTTTTTAAATGTCATTCCCGCGAAAGCGGGAATCTTATTTGTGTACGATGACATTCCCATTTACATGGGAATGACACGCCTCTCTCTACTCACTACTCACTACTCACTACTCTCCACAATACCGCATCCCAATCTTTCCAAACCACCTCATATCCTTTTTGGCGTATCATATCGGCAACTGCTTGTGCCGAGCGGTCGTCATTTGTTTCAAACTGTTTGAGGGCATGCGAATCTGTGTAGCCACCCGGCTCCGTGCGGCTGCCGGCACTCATCGACGTAATGCCATACGGAAATACCGCATCTCTAAAGGCCGGACGCTCACGCGAGGAAAGCGACAATTCCACATCCGGAAAACAAATGCGATACGCACAAATTAATTGCAACAATTCCTTTTCTGTTAAATGCGATTTCGGTTCAAATGCACCTTCATGCGGGCGAATGCGCGGAAACGACACCGAATACTTGGTTTGCCAATAGGTTTTTTGTAAATAATCTAAATGCAACGCATTAAAAAAACTGTCCACACGCCAATCTTCCAAGCCCAACAACGCACCTAAGCCTATCTTATACATGCCGGCTTTCCCGAGTCGGTCCGGTGTGTCTAAGCGATAGGCAAAATTTGATTTTTTTCCTTTGGGATGATATTCCTTATATGTTGCTTGATGATACGTCTCCTGATACACCAACACCGCATATACGCCGGCATTTTTCAGCAAAGCATATTCGTGCTGCTCCAACGGTTGTACCTCTATGGAAACCTGTGCAAAATGCTGTTTTGCCAGCCGCACTGCATTGGCTAAATATTCTACACCTACACGTTGATCGTGCTCACCGGTTACTAACAGTACATGCTCAAAACCATACGATTTAATGACCGCAATTTCTTGTAGTATTTCGGCATCGCTGAGTGTTTTGCGCGGAATTTTATTGGTAAAACTAAAACCGCAATACGTACAAATATTCTGGCATTCATTGCTTAAATATAATGGAATATACAACTGCATAGTTTTGCCAAAACGAGCTTGTGTAATGCGTTGGCTATACGTTGCCATGGTATCTAAAAAAGGCAGGGCTGCCGGAGAAATGAAGGCTAAAAAAGTATCAATATCCGTTTTGTTTGCTTGTGTGGCTAATGAGAGTAAACGTTCTACATCTGCTTGCTGAATCGAGGCAAGTGAAGCAGATACTACATCCCATTGATATTGATTTAGTTTATCTCTGAACATCTTTTCACTATATTAACAACTTAAAAAGTAAAATTACACTAGTTATACACATTTTGCGTAATTACACATTTTAATAGTGAAATATTAACAAGCGAGACAGGTAAAATTGTATTAATTTTAAAGTAGCAAACCATTACATGGTATTTAATTTTTATTTTATATATGGTTAGATTTTACATTTTTTTATTATTTACATCTATATTCCTTTCAGCGAAATCTATTACGCTTAACGAAAACTTTGAAAATTCATCATTTACTAAAGGTACTTATGATGTAAATCCTGCTGGAAATGGCTCTGAAGATAATATTACATTAAGCTCAGGCTCTTGGCGTTCCTATGAAGGAGTAAGAGGAAATTCTGGTTCTGACCGCTTTAATGGAACTCAATCTGTTCGTGTTCGTGGTAGCGGTTCCGGTGCTGTACGAGCATCTATTGAAATGAATTTTGATAAATCAAGTGGTGCTGGTACTATTACTGTTTATGCGGCGAAATATGGTAGTGATGCAAATTCTTATTTCCACTTTGAAGCATCTACTGATGGTGGTGTTACTTGGCCTAATATTTCTTCTACTTTTACCGTTTCTTCTACAACGCTTACATCGTATAGCTGGACACCTAATTTATCTGGTAATGTTCGTGTAAAAATGGTAAAAGAAACCAATAACAACCGATTAAATTTTGATGACTTTTCTATTACCGATTATTCCTCCGGCTCAGCGCCTGAAATCCAACTCGAACAACCGGTAGGCACAGATGTTGCTTGCGGAATTTCTTATGATTTTGGCGCAGCTGCAGTAGGCTCCAATACAGATGTAACTGTTCGAATCAAAAATACAGGAACTGCCACCTTAAACATTTCCGGTGCGGCACTTAGTGGTACGAATGCAGCAGAATTTTCAATACAAACTGCTCCGGCTTCTACAGTTGCCACAGGAAGCTATACGGATATGGTAATTCGTTACTCGCCACAAGTTTTTGGAACAAAAACCGCAACCTTAACCATTAGCTCTGATGATGCCAATGAAAGCAGTTGTACTATCGATTTTACGGCTTCAGCTTATTATAATTCTTGTTCAGAATTAATTATCTCGGAATATGGCGAACCAAGTAGTGGAAATGGAAAATACCTCGAAATTTATAATGGTACACCATCGTCTATTAGTTTAGCAAATTATAGATTGTGGAGCATTACCAATGGCGGCACTTGGCCTGAAAATACACTCAGCTTAAGTGGAACATTGACCTCTGGAGCAACCTATGTTGTCGCCCATAACTCGATAGATGTGCCCGGCGCTGATACTTATAATTCTAGTTTTTGTAATTGGAATGGCGACGATGCTGTAGGATTGGCAAAAAATGTAGGCGGCACTTATTATTTAATAGATGCAGTGGGTACAGATGGTGCCGATCCGGGAAGTGGTTGGGTTGTTGCCGGTATCTCCAATGCAACTTCTGATCATACATTATTGAGAAAAACAGCTGTTAATGTGCCGGACACAACTTGGTCGATTACAGCAGGCTCCAATGCCGCGAACTCACAATGGTTAGTACGCAACTATCAACTCAATAATGTGGGCTGCAACGTTAACAGCTGCCTCATTTCTACATCGGTTGGGTTTGATGTGACCACAGCATCCGTTACAGAAGCAAACACAAGTGTGACTGCAAACATTACCATGAACGCTGCACCTGCTTCCACCGTAACAGTGAATGTAAGTGATGCTCTTTTAGGAACGGCTACCAGCGGAACAGATTATACCGCATTTAGTACCATAGCATTAACATTTACCCCTTTAGAAGCCTATCCTAATACTAAAACCGTAACTATTAATGTATTGGATGATGCGATTTCGGAGTCCAATGAAAATATAGTATTAAATATAGATGCACAATGTGGTGCATTGGTTTCCAATGATGCATACACATTAACCATCATCGACAATGAACCACCGCAAGGCATCATTATTAATGAATTTGGACAAGGCTCCACAGAACAAGAATACATTGAGTTAATAGTGTCAGGAACACCCGGCACTACCGTTGATTTACGCGGTTGGATAATTGATGATAACAGCGGTATTTTTTCCGGTGGCTTTGGTAGCCAATTAGGTATTGCCGAAGGCCATATCAAATTTTCAGATATTTGTACTTGGGAAAAAGTACCCGTTGGTTCCATTATTTTAATTTATAATGCCAGCGATAAAAATCCATATATTACAGTTGCCGACGACCCAACCGATGCCAACCTCGATTATTTGTATGTTGTAGGCATTGAAAGTTTCACTAATTGTGCATCTGCTACATCCAATCCATATTTTTCGTCTGATTGCATAAAACCAAATAACTCATCTTATGACCAATACACTCCGGCAACTTATACCAATGCCGATTGGCATACCATGCAATTTAGAAATGGCGGTGATGCTGTACAAGTGCGTAGTAGCAATGGCGGCTTTTACCAAGGAATTTCTTATGGCGATAAAGGCAGCAGTTCCGATTGTGGTGGTTGTGCATTAAATCTTTCCAATCATCCCGATTATTCGGTGTATGGCAGTAATGCGTTGTATTTTTCCGGAAGTACCACCATCCGAACTTTTGAATTTGAAAATACCAGTAATAACGATTTCAGAAATCGAACGAATTGGAATTCGAGTACAACCATAGGTGCTATTGAAACACCCGGAACCTTTAACAGTACGAATAACCAAACGTGGATAGAATCGCTGAGAACACCTTTTGATGTAGTAATGGATGATCAAAGCTATACATGCAACTTACGTGCGTATGAAAGTAGATATTATTTGGATAATAACGATGATATCATCTATTGGATAAAAAATAATGGAGCGACCAATCACGGAGTATTTACGGCTGCCACCATCATTCATGATGATGTCACTGCCGGAAAAGGTTTTCAAAATACCAATTTATATGGCATTCCGTTGTTTATGCAAAAAACATTTACAGCAACGCCAACCACATCTAGTGGAGCTAATTATAAAATCAAATTTTTTGTTTCTACTCAAGAGTTACAAGATTATTGTGATTACATCAATCCCATTTTAGATGGCATTTTTGGAATTAATGCACACCACAACCACACACCATCCGGAGTAGCAGGACATATCAAAATTTATCGCACATCCGGCACCAACAGAGCGTGGAGCGTTACCACAGATGCTCAAGTGCAAATTGTTTCGCCGATTGTTGGCACATACAATGGATACACCACGTTTGAATACGATGGTTTTACCGCATTTTCCGGCTATGCTTTAGGTGATATCGTAACACCGATTATTGGCTTGCCCGTTGAGTTAACCGAATGGAAAGCCAACTGCAATGACCAAGAAGTGCAACTGCAATGGACTACGGCATCGGAGCAAAATGCAGCCTATTTTGAAGTACAACGCTCTACCGATGCAAAACATTTTACCACTATTGGCACGGTGCAAGCATCCGGCAATTCCAATACCATTGTGCAGTATGCCTTCACGGATAAACAACCGGAAAACGGCGACAACTATTACCGATTGAAACAATACGATATCGACCAAAGCACGTTCACTTTATCGCATATAATACAGTCTGGTTGTGATAACAGCAAGGGCAATAGCGTAGAGGTTTTTTATACAGATGAAAACGGCATTACGTTGCACTCGTTTAGCACTACCGACAAAAAATGGAATATCGCTGTTTATGATATTTCCGGACAATTATTACACCAAGAAACGCAACTCATTAAAGAAGGATTTTCTGCCTTTTCATTGGATATAAAAACGCCTTTGGCAAAAGGTGTTTATGTAGTACGCATCATGGGCGATCAATGGTTGGCTAAGAAAATTGTTAAATACTAAATCACTTCAATTTAGCTTTTAAAAACCAGAAAAGGCAAGCTACATAAGAAACACGCATAAGTGAATAGTTATTCACGGGAAATTGTCTTAAATTTAACCAAAACAACAAATATTTTTGTACTTTTTTAGATATATTTGGTCAATAAAGGATGTTTTTGCTGAAATTTCTTCATTTTTTTCAAAAATAATATAATTTATTTCTGAAAAGATAGAAAATTATTTACTTACATCAAATAAAATGGACAACAAAAAAAACACTACCTATTATTGGTGAAATGATTGTAACTTAGATGTCAGTTTTTTTTTAATTAGGATTTTTAAAACGTAAACGAATACAATGAAGAAATTTTACACGCTTTTCTTGTTTTTATTTATTTATTCATTTCTTGCTTTTGGACAAGCATCTTTACCGCTATCTAGAACTGCTTGGGGTACCACACCAACAGGTTGGACAGACAATGGTACTTATAGAAATACTAGTTTTGCATGTAGTGGTAGTGATGGTGGTTACCTGCAAGCTACAGGGAAATATTATTTAGTTTATTTCTCTGATGCTCCAAAAGATGTTACGTATTCATTAAAAAATGCAATAAGTGGGTCAGGTGCAGATTTTAGAGTTCAAGAATCGGTTGATGGTTCAACATGGACAGATGTAGCAACATATATAAGTTTTAGTTTTACGAATTGTACAACATTTACCAAAACACTTTTGGCTACTTCTAGATATGTGAAATTTAATTATGTAACAAGAATTTCTGGAAATGTAGATATTGATGATGTAAGTATTTCAAAGTTACCTTCCGGCAAAACCGTTACGTTTAAAGCCAATGGCGGTGTTGGTTCAGATTATACACAAACCGCATCTTCTTCAACATACTTAACAGCTAATACGTTTACCAAATCGTGTGCTACCTTTTCTAAATGGAATACCGCCGCAGATGGCAGTGGCACAGACTATGCAGATGGTGCTACTTACAGTTTTGCTGCAGACATGACCTTATATGCTCAATGGACTTCTACATCTAAAACCGTAATATTTGATGCCAATGGTGGAAGTGGTTCTATGGCCAACCAAACAGCTTGTACAACCACCGCATTAAGCACCAATACATTTACAAAATCCGGCTACACTTTTGATGGCTGGGCAACTTCTCCTTCCGGTAGTGTTGTATATGCCGTTGGTGCCAACTACAATTTCTTGTCAGATATTACATTGTATGCAAAATGGTCGGTGTATGTTGGACCATGTCATACTGAAAATTTCTCTAATATTGGTTCATCAAGCTCCTATGGTACAAAAACATGGTCAGGTGTAGGTGGTACTTGGTCTGCTACAGATGCAAGAGAAGACCAAACAATTAATGGAAAAGCCATTACAATTAGGAATGGAACATTAACTTCTCCATCATTTACAGATGGCGTAGGAAGCATCACGCTTACAACAAAATTCCCATTCTCAGAAAGTAGCGGTGATTTAACTATTAAAGTAAATGGAACAACAGTTGGAACTGTATTATATTCAGATATGTCAGGTTCAACTCCAATTACAAAAACATTTTCCGGAATTAATATTTCAGGAAGTATAGTTATTACTGCAACATCAACTGGAACAAGATATTGTATTGATGATTTAAATTGGACTTGTTATAATGGTCCCGAAATCAACCTAAAAGGCAATAGCACTACTATCGTTGATGGCGATAATACACCGGCTTTAGCCGACCATACCGACTTTGGCAATGCCGATGTTTCCGGCGGAACAGTAGTGCGTACCTTCACCATCGAAAACACAGGTGCTGCTACTTTAAACCTAACCGGAAGTTCGCCTTATATAACTATTGACGGTACACATGCCGCAGATTTTTCAGTAACTTCCATTCCATCTAATACTATTTCGGCGTCTGGTTCTACCACTTTTCAAATCACATTTAATCCAAGTGCTATTGGAACAAGATCCGCTACTATCAGTATTGTCAATGATGATGCCGACGAAAATCCATATAATTTTTCCATACAAGGTACTGGCGTTAACAGCAATCAATCGGATATTATCCGACATACATCTTACACAGAATCATCGAATCATGATTACACATTATATCAAGCAAATCCAATTACTTCTACATTTAATTCAATTGGTGTATTTAAAATGACGATTCGAGATGGAGGTGGCACTTCAGATGCAGATGCATTAGGTACAGAATTAACTGCCATTACATTCAACGTGACCAATATTGATAATATACGCTCTGCAGCCTTGTTTGGCGGTGCATCGCAAACCACCTTAATTAATAATGCTCCAAGCATCAATGTGGGTGCTGGAACAATCACTTTCACAGGTTTAAGTGGTGCCAATGTAACTGCATCCGATAATAGCACACAAGATATTACTTTAAGAGTGTCGTATTTAACTACTGTTACCGATAACGAACAATTGCAATATACCATTGCTTCTGCCACAGCCAACACAAGCGGTTCCGTATTTGCAGCTGCCGATGCTGGCGGTGCACAATCAAGTACAACAGATGATAGAAACCGAATTGAAGTTACAGCAACTAAATTGGCATTTCAACAACAACCATCAACAACAACAGTCAGCAGTGTAATGTCTCCAACGCCTAAAGTACAAGCTGTAGATGCCAATAATAATTTAGACGTAGATTATACAACAAACATCAGCATCACATCAACAGGCACGATGACAGGCGACCCGATTTCGGTGGCAGCATCTGCCGGCGTGGCTACTTTTAGTTCTGTGGTACATACCGTTGCAGGCACAGGATATACATTAACGGCCACTTCGGGTGCACTAACAAGTGTAGTTAGCTCTAATTTTGATATTATTACTTTTACTTATGTTTCAGGTGATTTTAGACCAAAATATGCAACTGATTTATCTTTCAATGGAGATTGGGAATATTACAATGGTTCTGCTTGGGTAGCAGTACCGGACAGCAAAGCTCCGCAAAACACCAGCACCACTGTAAATAGAGTGCTTATCACAGATTATGTTACAGGTGGAGGCAATACATCAAAAGCGTATAATTGTGATTTTATCATCTTTAGTGGTGCCGAATTAGAACTTCAAGATGATGATGCAACGCCTGCTGCAATTATGATAGCCGCAGGTAAAAAATTAGAGGTGCTTTCAGGCGGTCAGCTTACCCTAACAGGCGATTTTGCTGTTGCTTCTTCTACCGGAAATTTAATAGTACGTGAAGGCGGAAAAATGTTAATAGACCAAAACTCCATAACAAACAACCATCCAATGTGGAACGGCGTGGAATTATTTGAAAATAACTCCACAGTAGAAATCAAAAATTGGGATTTTTCTGCATCTGCAACAGTTGCCAGTTTAGTGAATGTTTCTACAGCCATTACAAGCAATGCAGATGGTTGGAAGTTTGGAAAATTAATTTATAATGTAAATACCGGAACAAATAATTGGGCTATCATTGGTGGCGGTATTGGAGTTATAAATTTAGTACAAAATGATTTTGAAATTACGAATAGTGCTTCTTCTACATACTATATCACTGGTGCTACGAATAAAACAGGTACGAACGGTTTTGTAGTAAATGGAAATATGATTGTACATGATGGTAGTTTTGCTTTTGGCTCAAGCTATAATACAGATGATTTCAACCATCAATTTACAATTAATGGCAACTTTATTTATGAAGGTGATGACAATTTAAAAACGCATTTTAATGGAAGTGGAACACCGAAAACTTTATCCGGAAATGTAAACGTAAAAGGCAATTTTCATGTAAATAATACAGCATTAACTTTTGCAAGTGATAAAGCAACTAATAACAGTGTTGTAGGTTTGAACTTAAATGGAACTGCCGTTCAAGAATTAAAAATTTATCCAACAGCAGTTGCTGTTCCAATTACTATAAAATCGGGTGCATCGGTTGTCCAAAAATCCTATGATATTACGGTAAATTCTCTAGCTTCTGTAACAGCTGCATTTACTGTAGAAGGCAATGCAACGTACAACTTTAGTTGGGCAGATGATGGCGTTACACCTTTAGTTATTAAAAGAGTAACCAGTGGAGCTGCTGGAACTAATTCTTTTGAGTCTAAACAAAGTAGTACATTAAAAATTACAGCACCCGATGGTATTAATATAGCAGCAGGATCAACAGGTGCTACCAGTCAAGCATTAAATGTACAGATGTCGTCGGCAAATACAATAAGTCCGTTAGCAACATTTTGGTATATTGGAAAAGTAAACCAACATACCGGAACTTGTATTGGAACATCAGCAAATGGCAGACAAGTAATTGTTGAAATGCTCGATAAAACAAAATCGGTAACACCAGATGTGAAATTTGCACTTACAAATGATGTTACGATAAGTCCAACTGGTGGAAAATTAGATATTCGCAAAGGTCAATTTATTGAAACTATAACAAATTATATAGAAGGCTCAACAGGAACGTTGTATATGGGCGAAAACACATTATACAAGATTACAAAAGGCTATTCTGTCTATACAGATGAAACAGGTTTTTCAGGTGGTACTTTTATACCAAGAATGTTAGGTTCTACTTATCCATACGTATTGACTGGTGGCACAATTGAATTAGCCGGAGATGAAAGTACAGGAAATGGTTTCCAAACATTAAGAGGAACGTTTGGTGGCAGACCAAAATATGTAAATGTAAAATTTAGTGGAAGCAACGTATATAACAGTGGAACAAAAACAGCAACGAATTATAAAAATTTGTCGAGTGAAACAGAAATAGATTCAGCGTTGATAATTGTAGAATCAGCTATTGTTGATTGTAAAGGAAGTGCAGGAACACCACAAACTTTTATTGGCGATGGTGGTTTAGTGATGGATGGAACTGCACGTTTGCGTTTTCTAAAACTTAACACAGCTCAGCCTGAGTTGAATGGGTTAAAGGTTGCTTATAGTTTAACAGGAGGTACTGTAGAATTTTATGGTACAGATGCAACAGAACAACAAAAGATAAGAGGAAATTATGGTTCACCAGTAAAAAAAGTAAACTATTACAATATTGATATTAATGCCGATGCAGCCAACTTACAAACATTTTCTTCTTTGCCATCTACTTCGCAACTACAAAGCGTAGGTAATGTAGATATGAATTCCAGCTTTGAATTAACCGGAACTTTGAATGTAAATTCTCCGGCAGTTTTCCGTATGGATCAAACCGATTTTATTGACAATGGAACAGGTTCATCACAAGTTATCAATATAAACTCAGGTGCAGGTTTATTATATGCTAATGACTATGGAATTAAAAATTCCGGAACCGGAATTAACGATGGCAACATAAGAACTTCAGGAACCAGAAATTTATCTCCAAGTGCAAACTATGGCTTTGTAAGTAGTAATAATATGGTTTCCGGCACTGGTTTGCCAACCAGTGTGGCAGGATTATATATGTACAAAGAGAATGCAACCAATACGGTAACATTAAACAATGGTGGCACCTTAGTGAACGGAATTTTAGGCTTACAAAAAGGTCGTTTAATGTCATCAGCAACACAAAAAGTTACTTTAGCAGAGGTTGCCACTTCCGATATAAAATCACCTGCAAATGCCGGTGGCGTTGCTGATATGGGATATGAAAGCAGCTATGTAGTAGGTGAGATGGGACATAAATCCAATACCACATCAGAATTAATTATGCCAATCGGCTCAGTTGATGTATATGGACCTTGTACTTTGACACCTATAAATGGTACATCTCAAACTTATAATGCAAGCTATATAAGTTCAGGATATGGTACATATACTTTAGATCCTTCAAATTCACCGCAACTTGACCATGT
This sequence comes from Bacteroidota bacterium, assembly GCA_963169645.1. Classification (GTDB taxonomy): domain Bacteria; phylum Bacteroidota; class Bacteroidia; order Chitinophagales; family JADIYW01; genus JADJSS01. The sequence continues at coordinate 204,664 of CAUJCO010000014.1, read as the reverse complement.
AAGTTTGGTAGAATATTGGAATATCAACTCATCTATTACACCATCTGCCAATGATGATGCGAAAGTAAAATTGTTTTGGCGAGCACACAGTGTAGTAAATGGCACGACACCATCAGATTGGGATAATTTACGCGTAGTACATTTTGATGGTACAGATTGGAATACGGAAGATAACACAGCATCAGGAGCACAAGTAAACGGCACAAGTAAAAATTGGGGTTCTGTAATTTCTCCAAACTATGCTGCTAATTTTTCGCCATTTACGTTGGGTACGCTTACGTCCACCAATCCACTTCCGGTAGAGTTAACATCTTTCTTGGGAACTTGTGAAGCGGGCAATGTACAATTAAAATGGAGCACCGCTTCGGAGTTGAATAGTCAAGCCTTTTTAGTACAACGTTCGTTGGATGGTAAACAATATGTAACCGTAGCCACAATTCCGGCTGCAGGAAATTCAACACTACCATTGCAGTATCAATGGTTAGATACTACATCTGCTACTTCGGAGAGTTATTATCGTTTAGTAGAATTAGACCAAGATGGCAAGCAAACCATTTATTCGTTTATACATGTTCGTTGTGGCGAAGTAAATGGCATGCATGCCTACTACAATCAACCGAATATTGTTGTAGAAGTTAGCTCTACCAGCAATAAACCTATCGCTTTGAATATATATGAAGTTTCCGGAAAATTATTGCACCAAGAAACGAAACAAGTTCAACGCGGTTACAACCGTTTTGATTTGAATTTTAAAAACAAACTTGCTGATGGAATTTATATCATCCAATTAGTAGATGATAAAGAAATCCAATCGTCTAAAGTTTGGGTGCATTGATAGAGCGAAGAGAGTAGAGAGTATGGAGTAGAGAGTATGGAGTAGAGAGTAGAAAGTATGGAGATAATAAAAAACTTTGTGCACTTTGCGGTTAAAAAAAATGGAGTAGGAGTAACATGTCATTCCCATGTAAATGGGAATCTCACTGCTAATAAAATAATATTTCCTCTTTCGCGGGAATGACAGCGTAGGTATTGGTCAGATGACTTACAGTCATCCGACCAATTTTCAAAAAAAACTTTGTGTACTTTTCGTAAAATCTTTGTATTCTTTGCGGTTAAAAAAAATGGAGTAGAGAGTAACATGTCATTCCCATGTAAATGGGAATCTCACTGCAGCTTAATGGGATTCCCTTTTTCAAGGGAATGACAAAAAAAACTTTGTGCACTTTGCGTAAGCCTTTGTGTTCTTTGCGGTTAAAAAAAATGAGTAGTGAGTAAAGATTTCTATTATCTAATACAATTCAATATCTCACATCTCACATCTAGTATCTCACATCCATTCATCTACTAAATTTAATGTACAAACTGAAAAATAATTTCGTACTTTTCGTTGGATGAATTTGCCGGAAACATCAACAGACTTTAATGCCCTGAACGATTTGTTACAGGTGAAAGACAGCAGGTTGAATGCCTTGTTGGAGGCCACAAAAGCCATTAACGACAATGTCTCTGCGGATAGCTTATATCAAATTTTTAAGTACACACTCAAAGCACAATTACAGGTAGATCGCTTGGCGTTATTTATGTACGACCAGACGTGGAAACGCGTAGTTTGGGAAGCCAACAATTCCGATATTTTTATTCCGATACAATCCAACTTTGATAAGTTCACGACCGTTAAAGAATTAAGCGAACAAGAGCAAATTACCTTTGATGGTTTTAAATACGTCGTTCCCGTTTATCACAAACAACATCCGCTGGCAATGGCATTGCTTGGCAATATAGCGATTGATTCGACACATCAAAAAAACGAAATGTTGGATTTTGTGCAAACATTTACCAATATCATCACCGTTGCCGTTGAGAATAAAAGATTGTTTAAACGCGAATTGGAAAAAAAGCAATACGATAAAGAATTGGAATTAGCATCGAAAGTGCAAGGTATGTTGATTCCGAAAAAATTACCCAAAAATCATTTGTACGAGTTTTCCGGTTTGTATTTACCTTTTAATGGTATCGGCGGTGATTATTACGATGTGATTCATGTCAGTAAAGATGAATTTGTATTTTGTATCGGTGATATTTCGGGTAAAGGCGTAGCGGCAGCCTTGGTAATGGCAAATTTGCAAGCTTATTTGAACGCAACGTTGGGTTTGAATTTTAAAAAAGAAAAATTCATTGAAAAACTGAATCAGAAAATACATTCTATCACCAATGGTGAAAATTTTATTACACTTTTTATCGCCAAATATAATATCGTTTCGCGCGAATTACTGTATCTCAATGCCGGACACGTTCCACCCATTTTAATTCATCAAAACAAGATTGAAATGTTGGATAAAGGAACCACTATGTTGGGTATTTTTGAAGAGCTACCAAAGTTGGATTTTGGCAAAATTACCATACAACCCAATTCCACGATTATCTGCTTTACAGATGGATTAACAGAAATGGAAGACAGCAAAGGACATCAGTACGGCACTTCGCATTTGATAAAATTATTACAGGCAAATCATACTTTAAGTCCAGAAGTGTTTAATAAACTATTGTACGATGATTTCTGTCGATTTAAAGGCAATGTATTGTTTAATGATGATATCAGTATTCTTACTGCAAAATTTATGTAATTACGAGCTTATTTTTGTTGCTCGTTGAAATCCATTTCTACATTTATCAGCAACGCTAAACAGATATAAAATAACGAACCAACTTTGTTGGCTTCTACTAAATCGCTCAACGTGTTATTGAATAAAAACGTGATAAGACTAAGCGTAATGGCAAGTACGAGCCACCTTTTTTCTACAGATGTTTGGTTGTATAATCGTTGTGCGGTAAACAATACAGCAACAATCAACGCCAAAAATAAGAGCATTGCCGGCAATCCTTGTTCCGTTAATAACAACAAAAAATAATTGTGTACGGTGGAGCGTTCTTCGTTTTCACTGATATAGGTTTCGTATGCCGTTACGGTATGTTTTTTGTATTCAGCAACAAAATTATTTGGTCCAACACCAACCAAAGGTTGTGTTTTAAATAAATGTACGGCCGCTATCCAACGATAAAAACGTTCTACCGTGCTCATATCTTCCATTTCAAAAGTAGAAGTTAAATGTTCCGATAAATCACCGTGGTAAATGGTTGTGTCGTAATTGGGTGCATATTTCAAATAACGATTATCTTGCAAAATATATGTAGTAAAAAATATTGCACTAATTATGCCAAACGCAACTATATACTTTGTGCTATTAAATTTTAAAACCAACCAATAACAAAACATCGCAACAACAGCTACCCAAGCACCACGTGTATAGGAAAAATAAATGGCAATAAGAAAAATGACAATGGCATATTTTAAAATAACATAAGCGATACTATTTTTAGGATATTGTGTCTTTGCCCAAAAAATAAAAGGTAGCAACATGGTAATAAATACGGCATAATTAACGTGGTTGCGATAAATGGGATGTACTACATTGGTGATAGAATCAAAACTAAATCCGTGGAAGGCATGTGCTATCAAAATATACAACACACTTAAAAACGTTGGAATAAATAAACACCAAAACATCGAGATTATTTTTTTTGTGGTGTTTAATATCAAAAGTGGAAACACAAAAAATCCGAGTATATACCAACTTTTAGCCAACACATATTTGATAGATAGAAATACATTGCTGGAATAAATGGTACTTATCACACTCCATAAAAACAAACTGCCAAGCAGAAAAATTATAGTGTGTTTAAATTTTTGATGCGTTAAAATAGATGGTTGTTTTGCTATATAAAAAACCGTACAAAAACTTAATAGCAATACCAAAGGCTCAGATGGTAAGTCGGTGCCGTAACTGCCTATTGCTGTTTCTATGGAAATTGGTAGCATCATTAACATGACATAAAACAAGGCACGTAAACGAATAAACGAAAATGCCATTACCAATGCGGCAAGTGGCAAAATAAAGAGCCAACTTTTTTCAATATAAATACCGGTCAATGCAATTGCTAAGGAGCAAAAGCCAACTACATAGAACAATTGTTGCTCGTGTTGCTTCCAAAAATCAATTATCTTGTAACGCTTGCTGAGTGGCATTTTTGTAGGATTCTATCAAAAGAGCGATAAATATGGACACAATGAACGCACCTATGGCAGTACCTAACACAATCATCCAACGCACCGGTTTGGTTTTCTTTACAGCAGGCGTCGCTTGTTCCACTGTATAAATTGTTTTAAATGTGTTGGAAGAAGATACTTTATATTGGTCTCGAATAAGACGAAGTTTTTGGAGTTCTTCCAAATTCGTTTTGTCTGTTGCCGTAAGTTGCTTTTCTTCAATTTGTTTATCTAATAAACCTAAAATAATTCCTTTGTTTTCGATGAGCAGATTGCGATAAACCGTATCGGAATACGCAACAATATACCGCACCATGTCGGATGCTAATTGAGCATCGGTATCCATTATGCTGACTTCCAATGCACCTAAATCATTGCGGATAGCTTTGAAATTGCCGGAGAATTCTCGCTTTGTATAAAACAGTTGAACCGCCGGATTGTCTGCGTCAAATTGATAATGTTTTTTCAAATCAAATTTTTGAATTACGGCTTCTTTTACTTGCTCGGAAGTTAGGATAGATAAAAAACGATTCACATCTTCCTTGCCGCCAAAAATGCCCACACCACCGGCTTCTTTCTCGTTAAACAAGGCGGCTCTGTCTGTACTTTCCGGATTCGATAAATAAAATATCTGTGTTGATTTAAAATACGGTGGCATAATAAACGGCATCGTAATGATAACGCTTGCTAAAATGGCTATTAATGTAAATAGGATTATTTGCTTCTTCCAATGCAAAAATACTTTGATGACATCTAACATATTGAGATTGTATTGAAACCAAAAATAAGAAAACTATCTGATTTATTCGTTGATGCCCACTTTTAGACGAAAGGTGTTTCGGTGTAGTAATCCAGTGGCAAACATACCAATAGGAACTATTGCAAAATAAACTATTATCCGTGCAAGTAAATTGATGGCAACTTGCTCTGAAACATTAATCATTTGGCATAGATACATGCTTACGCAGCAGAACAATAAAAACAATCCCAATTGAAACAGGTAACGCATATTCCATTTTAGATGGAAAATTTGAATGCAATAAATGCTATAACACAACAACATAACTACTTGCGTGATGAGCGTTGCAATGCCGGCACCTTTGGCACCATAGTGCGTTATCAAATAAAAATTAAGTGCTATGTTTAATACAACAGCAAATAGCAAAGTATAAATCATCAGCCTAAAATTTTGATTGGCTGTGAGCAAGGTGCCAATGACATATAGCAAAGCTACCGGAAAAAAATTCAGCAATAAATATCCAAAAACCTCTGCAGAATACGTTGCGTTGCTTGCTTTGTATAATAACTGCATAATAGCATTTTTATTCCAAAACAAACAAACAATGATGGAAACCGCAACGCAATACATGATAGATACACCGGATTTTAGCAATGTTTTGATGTTATTTTTTTGGGAGATATGATAGGCAAACAACGGCAATAAAATACCGGCAAATAAATAACCTATATTATTCAGTGCTTCCATAATGCGATAGCCTTGTGCATAAATGCCGCTTTCCAACGCACCGTTTGTGCCTTGTAATTTCTCCAACATTACACCATCAATTCGGTAATAGGTGGTCATTAAAAAATGTATGATAGCATACGGCAATGTAGCTTTGGCAATGTGCTTAAAATCTTGCAAAGAAAAATTAAACACCAACTTGTCTGTTAATCTGAATGCATAAAATAAACACACGATAAATGTAAGTACATACGCGACTAATTGTGCCAATGCAAAATTAAATATAGTTAAGGATAATCCGGGAACAGTACCATATAGCAATATCAAACAAAAGGCAATCATCAGTAATTTATCCAACACAGATAAGAAAGCATCTGTAATAAAATGTTGATGTGCGGATATGTTGGAACGTAAGTAAATATTGAACGATAACAAGATTTGATTGGCTAAAATAAGATAGATGAATGGTGATGATAAATAGCCTAACGGATAGGCAACCACTAAACACACGATTAAATAGATAAAAAACAGTCCCGTTTTAAAAACTAAAATACTCGGCAATAAATCGTTGATGCGTTGCGTGTTGGTAGCAACTTCGCGATTGTTGTAATTTTGAAAACCAAAATCTAATATTATCTGAAATAGATATGTGAAATTAAAGATAGCAAAGTACAAACCATATTCACTTTCACCCAATTGGTTTTGCACTGTTCTGTCAATGCCAAAAACCCAAAACGGTTTTATCAGCAAGTTGACAAACACCATAAAAAACACATTGAATATAAACGACTTTTTCATGAAGTATATACTTTATCCAATGCACGTAGTATAATTTGGCAAGCAATTTTTATTTCTGCTTCCGTAATAATTAAAGGCGGTGCAATACGTAGACAATTGCTGGCAAATAAAAACCAATCGGTTATCAAACCATCTTCCAAACAACAATCAATTACCTTTTTTAAATTCGTAAAATTATCTAAATACACGGCCATCAATAAACCACAATAATTTATTTTTTGTATGGATGGATGTTGTAATAATTCAACAAACAAGTTGGCTTTTTGTACCACATCGGTATATAATTTTTGTGATACAATTTCTTGTAGTGATGCCAATCCGGCAGCACAGCAAATGGCATTTCCACCAAAAGTGGTGATGTGACCAAGCACCGGATTTTGTTGGATGACTTGCATAATTGCTTTGCTGGAAATAAAAGCAGCCAAGGGTAAGCCACCACCAAAGGCTTTTCCTACAGTCAAAATATCCGGAATGACATTTTCTGTTTGAAAGCGAAATAGATTGCCTGTTCTGCCACATCCGGTTTGTACTTCGTCAAATACTAATAAAGTACCCGTTTCATTACACCGATTTCGCACTGCTTGTAGGTAGCCTTTTGTAGGCACAATCACGCCGGCTTCTGCTTGCACCGGCTCAATAAAAACGGCAGCAGTTCGATGTGTGATATGTGCAATGTCTTCAAAATGATTGTATCGTATTTGTCGTATATCCGGCAGCAAAGGACGGTAATTAGATTTAAAATATTCGTCGCCATTTAAGCTTAATGCACCTTGCGTACTTCCGTGATATGAATAATAACAAGAAATAATCTCGGATTTTCCGGTATATCGTTTGGCTAATTTCATGGCACCTTCGGTGGCTTCTGCACCGGAATTTGTGAAGTAAACAGCAGAAAGTGATTCCGGTAATAAGTCGGCTATATATTTGGCTAATTGCACTTGTGATGCTTGTATAAATTCGCCATATACCAATGTGTGTGCATATTGTGCTGCTTGCGTTTGTATGGCTTCCACAATTTTAGGATGGCAATGTCCGAGCGCACTTACACCAATACCGGAAATTAAATCTAGATATTTTTTATCGTGTACATCGTGCAAGTAAATGCCATTAGCAGCTTTTATTTCCAAGGCTAATGGTGCATCGGAAGTTTGAGCGACATGTTGTAAAAATAATTGGCGTTGTGAAAGCATACCGTTCGTTTTCTTTCTATTGAAATAAATGCTGAATTATTAGTTCCAAACAAAAATACAAATTAAAAATGGTGTTCTGTGATTAGTGCAATGAAGTAATGAAATAATGAAGCAATGAAATAATGAAGCAATGAAGTAATGTAATAATGAAGCAATGAAATAATGAATCAATGTCATTCCCTCGGAAGAGGGAATCTTATCTTTTAAACCACAAAGCGCACAAAGTCTTACACAAAGTGCACAAAGTTTTTTTGATTAACTGTCATTCCCTCGAAAGAGGGAATCTCATTTGTATGTGATGAGATTCCCATTTACATGGGAATGACACGTTACTCTCTACTCATTTTTTTTAACTGCAAAGTACACAAAGTTTTTTTTTGAAAATTGGTCGGATGACTGTAAGTCATCTGATCAACACCTACGCTGTCATTCCACAAGAGTGAAAATCTCATTTATTACCAAAAAATATCATCTCTCAATACCTACTACTCACTACTTAAATCTAAAAAAAAACACCGCAGAAGAGTTCGATTTTTTGAAATACACAGCAATAGCTTTAAAATCAACGAAGGGAAGCCATCAGCATTTGCGTTGATTTTAGAGGCGGTTGATGTGAGGAACGAAACATCAAATTGCCTTGTAGTTCAAAAAAAGCTTTTGTTACTTTTGGCTTCAAAAGTAAGATAATGAAGTAATGTAATAATGAAGTAATGTAATAATGAAATAATGAATCAATGTCATTCCCTCGGAAGAGGGAATCTCATCTTTTAAACCACAAAGCGCACAAAGTCTTACACAAAGCGCACAAAGTTTTTACACAAAGCCCACAAAGTTTTTTTGGAAATTGGTCGGATGACTGTAAGTCATCTGACCAACAACTACGCTGACATTCCCTCGAAAGAGAGAATGTCATCGTAGCGGTCGGTTGATGCCTATGTAGCCGGAAGTTTGCTTTCCATATTATTAAAATAGAATACTATCTTTGGCAGTATTCATGAAGTATATTGCAAATATTGATAGATTCGCTCTCTTTACCATTGTGGTTATTATGTTGGCGTATGTTTTTCCAATCAGAAATGCAAACGTACATCATATTGTAGATTGGATAAGTACGATTGGTATTTCCTTTATTTTCTTTTTTTATGGATTAAAATTAAGTCCGGATAAACTTAAAACCGGCTTGCGAAATTGGAAACTACATATCTTAATTCAAGTTGCTACATTTCTTATTTTCCCACTTATAATACTTCCATTTTATTTTTGGGTAGATACACCGCAAACTCGGAACATCTGGTTGGCATTCCTTTTTTTAGCAGCCTTACCATCTACGGTATCATCGTCGGTTGTTTTTGTTTCCATAGCAAAAGGTAATTTGCCGGCAGCCATTTTTAATGCCAGTATTTCCGGTTTAATCGGTATTGTTGTAACACCATTATGGATGGGATTATTTATGTCAAACCAAACCCTACATTTTGATTTCAGCTCTATTTATTTAAAATTATTTTTGGAGATATTATTGCCGGTAATTGTGGGTGTCTTACTGCAAAACCAATTTGGAAAATACGCACTACAACATAGTGCTACACTTACGATGTTTGATAAATCAATTATTTTATTGATTATTTATAAAAGTTTTTCGGATGCATTTGCTCAACAACTATTAGATGCCGTTAGTTTTAAAACAGTTGTATTTATTACTGTTGCCGTATTGTTGCTGTTTTTTGGGATGTATGCTATTACAGGATTACTATCCACTTTTTTTTCATTTGATAGAGCGGATAAAATTACCGCACAATTTTGTGGTACTAAAAAATCATTAGTACATGGCACAGTGTTTTCAAGTATCTTATTTCCGACAACGTTTCCAATTGGGATGCTTTTGTTGCCATTGATGTTGTTTCACAGTTTACAGTTGTTTATTATGGGGATTATTGCTACCAAAAAATCAAAAGAGTTGTCGTAATTTTATATAGGATAATTTTACGCTTACTCCAAAATTGTTTACATAAGATAGTTAACGGCGAATAAGTAAATAATTAGCTTTTGTACATTTCATAACACACTTTTACCACTAACTTTACTTCACTAAAACAACAGAGATGGCGAATAAAACAGACTTTTCAATTGTAATAACGGGAACGGGGTTTTCCGGAATTTGTGTCGGCATACAATTAAAAAAAGCAGGCTTTCATAATTTTAAAATCGTAGAGAAAGCGAGTGAACCCGGTGGAACGTGGCGAGATAACCACTATCCGGGTGCTGCGTGCGATGTGAAATCAAATTTGTATTCTTTTTCTTTTGAACCAAATCCGAATTGGTCCAGAGAATATTCACCGCAAGCGGAGATATTGGAATACACAAAACACTGCATAACTAAGTATGGTTTGGATGAGCATATTCTCTATAATTGGGAAGTAAAATCTGCCAAATATTTTGAAGAAGATGGCATTTGGGAATTGACCAATCAACGTAAAGAAAAAATAAGAGCCAATGCAGCCGTAATTGGTAATGGCCCTTTACATATTCCGAGCTTGCCGGATATCGATGGTATTAAAGATTTTAAAGGAGAGATTTTCCACTCTTCCAATTGGAACCACGATTATAATTTAAAAAATAAAAATGTTTGCGTAATTGGTACAGGAGCGAGTGCTATACAGTTTGTTCCGGAGATACAACCGAAAGTAAAAAACTTGTATTTAATGCAACGCACAGCACCATGGGTATTGCCAAAACCGGATGGCAAATTCTCCAAAACACAAAGTGTATTGTTTGAGCGTATTCCATTGATACAACAGCTTAATCGAAACTTTATTTATTACCTCAACGAAGCGCAATTAATCGGGATGAAATATGACCAACGCATTTTGAAATTAGGAGAAATGTTGGGTAAGTGGCATATCAATAAATACGTGAAAAATCCGGAGTTGCGAAAAAAATTAGTACCGAATTATAACTTAGGTTGTAAGCGTGTTTTATTGTCAAATAATTATTATCAAGCATTGGCACAAGACAATGTAGATGTGGTTACGGATGGCATACAAAAATTTACCAAAGATAGCGTGGTTACGAAAGATGGTAAATCAAGAAAAATCGATGCCATTATTTTGGGTACCGGCTTCCATGTAGCAGATAGTTTCCAATTTTATAATGTTCAAGGAAAAGGCGGCGTACAATTAAAAGATGTATTTTCAAAAGCACCGCAAGCATATTATGGCACGTGTGTACATCATTTCCCGAACTTGTTTTTTATGCTTGGACCAAATACCGGCTTAGGACACAATTCTATGATTTATATGATTGAATCGCAAACTAATTATATTGTGGATGCGGTGAAAAAAATGACAAGTCAAGGTGTTAAATCCATAGAAGTGCGTAAAGATGTACAAACTAAATTCAATGAAGAAATTCAGAAAAAATTGGAAGGCACTATTTGGTTGTCCGGTTGCAAAAGTTGGTATTTAAGTGCAGATGGCAAAAACTACACAGTTTGGCCCGGTTTCACATTAGAGTTTAGAAATCGCACAAAAAATATTCAACTGAAAGATTATATTTTAGAAAAAGGAAAAGTGAAAAAAGCGGAACCGGAATTGGTGTAAGCATTTATTAAATCCATATCAACGATGCACTACTCAAAAGGTAGTGCATTTTTTTTTGAATTGATTGTTATTTCATTGTCGAGTCCATCGTAGTACATATCTGTCATGAATGTTGAGCGTAAACCAAATAACAAAATAAATGGCAAGCACTAAAGATGGAATCAACATGGCATAAAACCAGGTGTTATAATTGAAATAATACAAGCTATTAAGTGCAATAACTGCTAATGCCAATCGGGCATATTCAGCATATTTTACCCAAGATTTTTGTTCTAAAATGGCACTGCAAATAACAGTCGATAGCATCAAAATGGAGAAAAATAGAATCGCATAAAATAAACTCAATTGCTCATAATGATATAAATAAGATGACAACCCGATGATGATAAAAATAAATTGCACTAAAACATACACGTTCAAATTAATACTGGTTGCATTGGCATTGTATTTGGCTTTTTGGTAATCTACTTCCGGAACAGCTAATTGTCCGCCAAATGCATCCGGTCGCCAGCCCGGTTTGGCAAACAATAATTTTAGTTTGTCTTTAATAGAAAATAATTTTGCTTGTTGGAAGAGTGAAACATAATACGAAATATTTGCCCACGCCGGATTCCAACTTTTTAATGCGGTAGTGATGCCATACATTGGCTCTTCCATTTCTTCTTGAAATGTTCCAAATAATCTATCCCAAATAATAAACATACCACCGTGATTTTTATCGATATACAACGGGTTTACACCGTGATGTACTCGGTGATGTGATGGTGTATTAAAAATATATTCAAACCATTTAGGCATTCTGTTGATGGCTTTGGTATGTATCCAAAATTGAAAAAATGAATTGATGCTGGCACAAATTCCCAACGTCAACACATCAATACCTAAAAAGGCAATTGGTAGGAAGAAAATAAAGGCTAAAAAACTATGTATCCAAGATTGACGCAATGCTACTGTAAGATTGTATTCTTCACTTTGATGATGGACAACATGTGCTCCCCAAAATAAATTTATTTCATGTCCGTAACGATGTGCCCAATAAAAACAAAAATCAAACAAAATAACCGTTACAATATAGGCTGCCACACCTTTAATTTGTACAAGAGCAAAATGTTGCATCACCCAAACATACATACCCAACATAATGCCGGTTGTCAGCAATTTAAACAATAAATGCCCAACGCCAATATTGAGGTTGGTTATCGCATCATTTAGTCTATAGTATTCCGGATGTTTTTTTCGCGTTGCAAAAAACTCTATCAAAATTAATATCAAGAAAATGGGGATGGCAATAACCGTGCTTAAGTGTTCCATTTATTATATTTTAAAATTATTGTAATTTTACTTTTAATTCTATGTACTGTGTATTAAAGTTAATCTATGTATAGTAGATAAACAATTGACAATGCATATTTTAACAACACTTTAAATATTGCACATGCGATTGATACAACGAATTACAGACTTTATTAAGCGATATATTATTGCGAATGCTACGAACTATAATTCCGTAGAGATTGTGGAGGCACGCACAAAACAAATCGGCTTGTTGTCCGTTTTGTCCGAAACGGATATTCGAATTCGCAATACATTTTTTCTTCCATTTACCATCTTATCTATTCGCACGGAATTGCTCAATATTGATGGAATTAAAGTAGGAAAAATGGCATACGACACACCGATAAAAATTAAAGGAAAATCAGAAGCGATTCTTACCACCCAATCAGAAATCAGCATTATCACTTCGCTGTTTCAAGCATTAAGTAATTTATTGTCGCATCCAATACGTATTAAAAGTGTGGGTATAGCTACCATTAAAATACTTTGGTTTACCATCGAGTTGCCGGTGAATGATGATTTTGAAATTCAACCATCCAAAGTAAAAATCATTAGAGAAAAAACAGAAGAAGAAAAAGCATTGCAAGCACAAAAGGACAAGGAACGTGCAGCACAACGCTTGATAAAAGAAAATGAAAATGCGGAACAACGCTTGATAAAAGAAGCTGAAAAAAAACAGCGCGATGAAGAGCGTAAAATTGAAAAAGAACAGAATAAACAAGAACGAGAGTTGAAACGGACGGAACGTCGCTCTAATCGGAAAGAGGCCATTTTAAAACGCAGACATAAAGAAAATTATATACCCAAAGAGCTGCGACAAACGCAACAAACTGACCAAGAAATTACACCACCCGAAGTGGAATTGCCTGCTGTAAAACAAGATGAAACCGTAATTGAAAATCCAATACTTACTACTGATGATGTGAAAATTAATTCAACAGCATCAACAACATTACCACCGGAAAATTCCACACAATCCGATGCGGAAAACGAATCTTCTACAATCTAAATTTTAAATAGTATTTAAAATAATTGCAATTGGTTTTTACTTCGTTGTAGTAGGAAGTAGTACTGTATTTATCTTTTAATTTTTTGAACAATGGTCGCGTAGCGGTGCTGTACAATGGTTTGTAATTATCATACGTCCAACAAGCTCCGTAATTGCTGTCTTCACATTTTTCAAAATATAAATCCAATTCACATTTAGCAGCTTGAAAAACGGCCTTTGCTTTCAGTTCATTGTCGCCGGATTTACTTTCTGCCAATAAGAAATAATCATACGGTTTTTGTATTCTATTGGTATTGATAATGCCGGTGCCGCTATTGTAATTGTAAGCACTTTTTAAAACAATAGGTTTTGTGCTATAGGTATATAAATACGACAAATAGTAATTGTCCGGCTCATAGTAAAAGAAGTTGCGATAATATCCCCAATTGGAGGTGTTGTAATAAAAATTGCCTAAAACAAAATTAGCTTTTGCGGCTGCTTCGCCGTTGCCGTTAGCAATAGTTTTCAACTGTATTAAAACTTCTACAAGTTCTTGTTTGTTCATGGATGCAGGTATGAAATTAAAGGATTGATACGTTTTGTCTGTAAATGATTGCTGTAAAGTTTGATCAAAATAAGTTTGCACTGCACAACTAAAAATGCCTGCATGGATGTTGCTGTAGCCATTGTACATGCCATCTTTTTCTATACTATTTTCATTGCCTTTTTCATCGTAGGTGTATTCGTGTTGTTTCAAAAATCCAAGGTTAGCATCTACTTTCTTATACCAAGTTAATGCGGTATTTAAATCATCTTTTTTCAAATAATACGTTCCTTTTAAATCGTATAATTCTTGCAATGGATTTTTGCTTTTATCATGTTTTAATGCAAGTTGTTTTTCAAAAGGTGTTTTGTTTTCTTTCTTATAAAAATCTATCAAACTATTAATAATATCGATGTTTAGTGAAGTATATAAACCTGAAAAATCATTGTGGCATAAAAATGCTTTTGCGTATTCTTTTTGTAGCTTATAATTATGGGCTACAATCTCATATACAAATGCTGTTTCTTGTTCGTCTTTATTGCTTAAATAATGAGTGTATATTTTGTTTTCAGCAACGGCATCTATTGTTTTCAAACTTCCGATATACGCACAAAATGAAGTTCTTTGGGCTTGAGCCTTTACTTGTGCATCGTTGGATTGTATTTTGTCTGACAAGTTTTTTGCTTTAACATAATCCGCATTTAATAAATACAAATGTGCTAAATAAGCTTGCCAAAAATCTTTTCGTTTGATGTTGCTGTTTTTCACTAAACTCTCTGTAAATACGATTACTTTTTGTAAAAATAATTTTCCTTTCGCATCCATCAACGGAAATGTGGAACTGGGTTGGTATTCATTCGGAATTATAAATGCAGTATGTTCCATTTGCAGTAAAGTGCGACATGCCATCAATTCTAAATAAGCACTGTTTGGAGCAACAGCATAAATGTTTTTCATCTCTGATAATCCGTTGGAAAATTTATTAAAACCACGCAATACATACAAGGCTGCTTTCTCATCTGCTGTTTTGCATAACGCAATGGATTTGTCAAAATTCATTTGATTGGAAATGCGAAAGCTGGCATAGCACTGAATTTTTCTATCCATCGTGTGATGGAAAACAGTAGCGAAATTTGCACCGGCTTCTGCATATTTTTTTTGGTTATAAAGTGCACCGGCTTTTTGTTCCAAAGCATAGTAATACAACAACGATTTTTGTTTTAATGGAACAACATACGTATTGAAATAGCGTACTGCATCGTCATTAAATCCACCGTAATGCGATAGACGAACTAACTGGTAAGCAATGCGTAATTTGATGTCCACATCTTTGGTGGTAGCATACAAGGTATTTCCATCTTTAGCTGTTGCCATAAATTGTGGCTTAGTCATCTTTTTTCTAATGGAGCCATAATACCAACTATCATCGGCGTTTTCTTCTGTTGCATTCGCAAATTCTTCACATTTTTTGGCAAATACTAAATACTGTAATGCTTCCAATCCTTTTTCACTTAAATAAATAGATTTGCTTAGTTTTAAACTCGCACCTTGCAGCGTCTTTTTGTTAAGAATGGCTGTTAATTCTTCCGCTTTAGATTGATACACCAAATACTTCAAATCTTTTATGCTGACTTGATTGTTAAAGAATTTTTTCCATTCGGCAATATTATAATCAGTGCTATCTTTCTCTATGCCTTCGCCGTCAAATCCGGCATCACCATAAAATGTAACATCATACGTTAAGTAAAAAGGCGTTAAGGATTTATCCGACACCATCTCTTGATTGAATAAATTATAATAGGACGCATCTTCAGAATACCATGCACACGCTATGCTCGGAATGTACTGCGTTGCAATAAATAAAAAAGATAGAAAATATTTTTTCATGTTTAAATGGCTTTTAAATCTTGAACAGAATAATGTGTCAAATTTGTAGAATCTATTTGAAAATAAAGTATATTTTTCCATTTATTTTTTAATTTTCTTGAAATATTTTTTTGAGCAGTTATTAATGCATCTGTAGTAATGCTTTCTGTTTTTATGGTAAAATCTTCATACAGATAGTTTCCTTTGATATAATGATCTTGCTTCACCAAGTAGAAATTTGGTTCTAACTTTTGATATAAGTTGGTGTCACTTAATTCGGTTGCACGTATGTCGTTAATTAACCGTTTTTCACCCAATGGATTTTCTACAATTGCCCAGCTATAAATGGGCAAAGCTACAGCTAATTCTAACGGATAACTATCTATGTTTTGAATATAGTTTTGTGCGATGGCATTATCTAAAATGGAATTTCTTTTTTTTAGTTCCAGTGGATTGGTGGTGGCGTAATACATCAAAACACCGGTGTTTATAGGCGGAACGCCTGTTTGTGCTTTGTCTTTTATTTGATGCAAACGAATGGTGGCAGAAATTTTTCCATCGGAATATCGTTGTTTCATTTTTTCTAAAAAATAGAAATAATTGTGCTTTGTGCTAACAGTCCAATCGCAATCAAATTGTATTTCTTTCATTTCTTTATCGGTAATTGTCGGATAAATCAATGCTATTTTTCTCCGTATGTTTTCTGCTAATTTTTCTATTTCTTTTTTGTTTAATGTTTGAAATGTTTCGTTGGTAATAAATACCACCGGAATAATTTGGTGTTGAATATTTTTTTCTTGTACCTGTAAGGTACCTACCGGAACTGCATTCCCATTTTGTATCATTACATCAAAAAAACGAACATACAATTTTTGCACATCTAAACTGTCTAAATATCGTTGCTCAAAAGGAGTGATGCGGTAGTTGGTTTCCCAATAATAAAAGGCAATATCTTTGTGTTGCTGACAAGCCATCAGCCCAAAACAAAACAAAAAAATACAAGTCCACTTTTTCATATATCGTTCAACAAAAGTACTATAAATCCACCTCTGCAAGCCTCTTGATAAATAAAATATTCTTAATACCTTTGTTTTATGCACGAAGAAGTATTACGACAATTATTCCAATCATATTTTAACGAAACTTGCGATACAATCATCCAATTGCCACAAGCCGGCTCAGATAGGATTTATTTTAGATTACAAAGCAAACAACATGCCGCAATTGGTACGTATGGAAAAGATACCAAAGAGAATGAAACCTTTGTGCATCATACCAAACATTTTCAACAAAAATTAATTGCCGTTCCACAAGTCTATTGCATAAGCGAGGATAAAACCTATTATTTACAACAAGATTTAGGCGATATTGCGTTGTATTCTATTATTAAACAACAAGGCATTTCCGAACAGGTTGTTGCCTATTTGAAAGAGGTTTTACAGCAATTGGCGTATTTACAAATTAGAGGTGCGGAGCATTTTGATTTCAAAAGTTGTTATCCGATTCAGGAGTTCAATAGGAGTTCTATGTTTTGGGATTTAAATTCTTTTAAATATTATTTTGCTCGTATTGCAAGAGTACATTTTAGCGAGGTGGCTTTAAATAAAGATTTCCATGCATTGAGCGATTATTTATTGCAAGAACCCAATCAGTATTTTATGTTTCGCGATTGCCAATCAAGAAATGTAATGATATTTGAAAACAAACCCTATTTTATCGATTATCAAGGTGGTCGCAAAGGTGCCTTGCAATACGATGTAGCTTCGTTGTTATGGCAGGCAGGTGCACGCATTCCACACGAATTGAAAGATGAGTTATTCGATTTTTATGTCAAAAAAGTAGCCTCTTTAATTAGCATTGATAAAGATGATTTTAAGGCACGATATTATGGTTTTGTGTTGATACGTATGTTGCAAGTGTTAGGTGCTTATGGCTTTAGAGGTTTGATAGAGCGTCGTCCGCATTTTATAGAAAGTATTTTGCCGGCGCTGGAAAATGTGAAATGGTTTTTGGAAAATATCACCTTAAAAATTAAACTTCCGGAGCTTACCAATGTATTGCAGCAACTTATCGTTTCCGATATTTTTAAAGTGGAAAAGTTAGATGCATCTAACAAAAAACTGAAAATTGACATCAACAGTTTTTCGTATAAAAGAGGCATTCCGGTTGATAATTCCGGCAATGGCGGCGGTTTTGTTTTTGATTGTAGAGGCTTGCATAATCCCGGAAGATACGAGCCCTATAAAACATTAACCGGAAAAGATAAACCCGTGATTGATTTTCTAGAAACGCAAAGTCAAGTGAAAGAGTTTCTAGAATCGGTGTATAAAACGATTGACATCAATATCCAAAATTATTTGGAACGTGATTTTGAGCATTTGCAAATAAATTTTGGATGTACAGGCGGTCAACATCGCAGTGTGTATTGTGCGGAACAAACAGCAAAATATGTTCAGCAGAAGTATAATTTGCAGGCCTCAATAAAGCACATTG
Organism: Bacteroidota bacterium; assembly: GCA_963169645.1. GTDB lineage: Bacteria > Bacteroidota > Bacteroidia > Chitinophagales > JADIYW01 > JADJSS01. The sequence continues at coordinate 186,284 of CAUJCO010000014.1, read as the reverse complement.
AAAGAGAATCGCAAGGTCAATTTATTTAATATTGGATTTATAGTTTCATTTTGTTGGATACTATTTTTTGTCTTATTCCACTTTGAATATCTTTTCGAAAGCATCCACAAAACAAGATTAGATGATATAAATGTGAAAGCGTTTTTTTTAAGCTGCTGTTACTACAAACTACAATAAAATTTTCCATAGTGTTTGGATATGCTAATTTTAAAAGTGTGATTGAACTAATTACTTTTTTTTGGAATAACCATTAAAATCCAAAGAAACTAACATTCTAAAGCAGTATCTTTCATCCGAAATTTATATGCATGAAAGCCATGATTTTTGCTGCCGGTTTCGGCACTCGTTTAAAACCACTTACCAACACATGTCCAAAAGCATTGGTTCGGGTTGGTGGCAAACCCATGTTGCAACATACCATTGAACATCTAAAACAACATGGTTTTAATGAGCTTATTATTAATATTCATTATCTCGGTGAACAGATTCTGTCATTTTTAGAACAGCATAATAACTTTGGTATTCGTATAGAAATTTCGGATGAGCGAGCCGGCATTTTAGAAACAGGCGGTGGCTTGCTAAAAGCACAAGCTTTTTTTGACGATGGGCAACCTTTTTTAGTTTGTAATGCAGATGTGTTTACCAATATCAATTTGACAGATTTTTATCAATTTCATATAAATAAAGAAAGCATTGCTACGTTGGCAGTTCGCAAAAGAAAATCATCGCGTGTGTTGTTGTTTGATGCAGCACATACATTGCAAGGATGGCAAAATTTAAAAGACGAAACAGTGAAGTTTCCGTCCGTATTTTTAGATAGTACGGCACATTATTTTGATGCCAACAATTCCATTTTTAAGGAAGAAAAATACGCGGTAATTAAACAGGCAATTCCAATGGCATTTAGCGGTTATCAAATGCTTTCTCCGGAAATATTTAACTATAAAACACGAACAGGAATTTTCTCATTAGTAGAATGGTATATTGATATTTGTGCACAAAATTCTATTGTTGCATACGAGCATACAAACGATGTTTGGGTTGACATCGGTTCACCCGAACAACTCCAAAAAGCAAATGAACTTTATCAAACTTTACTTAGCGAATGATTCGGTATTTTAAATTAGCAAACATCGGTCGATGGTCAGACAATTGCATGGTGTCGCTGTCGTAAAATTTTGCATCATCCAGTTGGTATGAAAGTGCTGTAAAGGCTATTTTGTCGCTACTTCTGTAATAAATTTTGTCCACTACTTCACACGTTGCATTGGTTGCATTTGGAGCACAATCCATTAATGAAATATCATTTTGTAGAGGTGCTACACCATCTCTAAGAAGTTCTATCCAAACATTTTTTAATCCTAAAGAGTCTATTTTGCGGATATTATCACCGGTGCGTGTATATCTACAATTAAAATCACCCATTAAAATAATGGCATTTCCATTGGAGTTGTTTTGCATGTAATCACAGAGTTGTTGTATGTTATCTCGTCGTGCCGCTAAATCGTTGGTATTGCTTCCGGCGTTGCAATGTACATTGTATAAATCAACCATTGCGTCATCACTAAATCGCAATCTGCAAAAAGAAAATCCTTTAGGTGTTAAGCAATCCGTGCCATAACATTGATTCCATTTGATGCGTCGAAAATCTAAAATCGGAATAGTGGAAACCGTATTTAATCCATCACCTAACGAAACATCTGCAACGTATTTGCTTTTGTATGGAAGAGTTATGTATTTATACAAAGAATCGTGATAAGCAAAATCTTCTTGAACATTCACAATATCGTAGGCATTTAATAACGGACTAATTAAATGCATGTGTTTTTCCGGAAATTGGTCGGCATTGATACCTTGTGGCAATCCGGCAACATTGTAGGTGAGTAGTTTTAGTTCACCTTCGTCCGGCATATTTCTATACGGTGATTTTTCATCTGTATTGCAGCCAATCATCATAATAAATGCTAAGAATGGAAAAATGTATTTCATGTAAATGGTTTACATAAAACTACAAAATAAAACAGTTAATTTAAAATCTATTTTTTAAATAAAACCATTCTATATTTTTCATTGCAATTGGTTTCAAATTGTCCGTCTATATAGAGTTTCTTTACTTTGGAGCTACGATAAATTTGTAGGTTATCGGCTTTGCCCATACACCATTCCAACCCTTTTGGCAATAGATCGCTAAATACGAGTTCGGTTTGTGTAATATTAAATTGAAATGTATTGTAATTTATTTTCCCACTCACTTTATATTTTGCACGGTACACATCTTCTTGATATTGGTAGTGAATTGTCATTTCTCCAACCAAATTTCCATCCGATTTATCATCCATTAAATACAAATTAACGGGCAACCCATTTTTGTTGTACACATCTAAATAGTTCGATAGCAAACGACCTTTCCAATTGCCTTGCACATAAGGATTTCCGGCAAAACAGGTTACTGTCATCCAGCAACTAAACAACCATATGCTTGCAAATTTTTTTATGTTGATTCGTTTATTCTGCTAATGCTTTGCGTAGCAAATTATTCATATCAACTTTTGAGCCAACAATTTTTTCTATTTCTGAAATAGCAATGCGGTCTTGTTGCATCGTGTCTCGCTCGCGAATTGTAACGGTATTGTCTTCTAAAGTTTGATGATCAACGGTGATGCAATAAGGTGTACCAATGGCATCCATTCTTCTATAACGTTTGCCGATAGAATCTTTTTCCTCGTAAAAAGTTCTGCCTACAAATTTTAATGTGTCGATAATTTCTCTTGCTTTTTCGGGCAAACCATCTTTTTTTACTAAAGGCAACACCGCCACTTTTATGGGAGCTAATGCCGGTGGAATATTTAAAACGGTTCGAGTTTCGCCGTTTTCCAAGGTTTCTTCTTTTAATGCATCGCTCAAAATTCGTAAGAACATTCTGTCCAAACCAATGGATGTTTCTATAACGAATGGCACATAATTTTGGTTTAATTCGGAATCGAAATATTGTAGTTTTTTTCCGGAATATTTTTGATGTTCCGATAAGTCGAAATCAGTTCTGGAGTGAATACCTTCCAATTCTTTAAATCCGATTGGAAATCTAAATTGAATATCTTCGGCAGCATCAGCATAATGTGCTAATTTTTCGTGTACGTGAAAACGCAATTTTTCCGGCGATGTTCCTAAGGCTAAATGCCATTTTAATCTTGTTTGCTTCCATTTGTCGAACCATTCTTTTTGTGTTCCGGGACGCACAAAAAATTGCATTTCCATTTGTTCAAATTCGCGCATACGGAAAATAAATTGTCGGGCTACTATCTCGTTTCTGAATGCTTTTCCAATTTGTGCAATACCGAATGGAATTTTCATCCTTGCCGTTTTCTGCACATTCAGGAAATTGACAAAAATACCTTGTGCTGTTTCCGGACGCAAATAAATGGTGTTCGATTCTTCGCTTACTGAACCTAATTGTGTGTTGAACATCAAATTGAATTGACGCACATCTGTCCAATTCTTTGTTCCTGAAACTTCGCATACAATTTCGTATTCTTCTATAAGTTCTTTATAACGTTTAAAGTCGGATGCTTCAGCTGCTTGTTTGTATGCATTTTCCAAAGTAACACCTTTTGCATAATCGCGGGATGCTTTAGCTTTTTCTTCTTCGCTGTCTTGTAATAGGTTTTTCTTGGCTAATTCTTTTTCGCCTTTTTCTTTGAGTTTGTCAATTTTTTCTTCTAACAAAACATCCGCACGGTATCTTTTTTTAGAATCTTTATTGTCGATTAATGGGTCGGAAAAAGAATCAACGTGCCCGCTGGCTTTCCATGTGGTAGGATGCATAAAAATAGCCGCATCAATGCCAACAATATTCTCGTTCATCTGCACCATACTTTTCCACCAATATTCTTTGATATGGTTTTTCAACTCAGCACCAAACGGACCGTAATCATACACAGCACCTAAGTTGTCATAAATTTCGCTCGACGGAAAAATAAATCCGTATTCTTTACAATGCGATACAATTTTCTGTAAATCTATTTCTGCCATAATGTGCAAAGATAATAATAGAATTAAGTTGAACACAAAAAGTAAAAATATTTTTAGATGTGTATGCAGGTGAAAACAGCAGTTAAGGCATATAATTTCATTTTTTTAAAGTAAAAAGCTCAAAATACCATAAACTACGTATTGTGTATGTCATAATTGGTATTTATTTTGATACATCATTTTAAATATCCATAATTTATGAAATCGATCTTTTTATCCTTCTTCTTTTCCTTGATTATATGTAATGCTTGGGCAGCCAATGATTTTACCGTCAGTTCTCGCTATCAAAATTCAATTGCTTGTGTGTATTATTCGTTCACAGATGGTGCCGGCATAAATTATAAAACACATACTCGATACGGATTATATAACGAAGCAAAAAATGAATGGATACTTCCTATGAAATATCAATATGTTTGGGCTTCTTCGGAAGAAAATATCTTTTATATAAAAGATACCTTAGGTTTGTGGGGAATGTATAACGTCAAATCTAAAAATCATATTTTGCCAAATGAATATAATGAAATTAAACAATTCGCAGATGGATTGGCAGTTTTGTCCAAGAAGTTTAAAGATGGAAGTATATTATTTGGTGCAGCAGATAAAAATGGGAAATTAATTATCCCGTTGGAGTATAAACATTTAGCGAATCCATCGGAAGATTATATCTGCTTTAGTAAGGATAAAGGATACGGATTTATTGACAAAAAAAATAAGATTAAAATTCCGGCAATTTATCGCAGTCCATCTAAATTTTCGCAAGGCTTGGCATGTGTTTCTCTATTAGATTCTACCAAATATGGATACATTGATAAAAATATGAAATGGGTTATTCCGCCATCATATTTGCGAGGAAATGATTTTGTTGGAAACTTTGCACTTGTTTTTACAACTAGAAACTATAGTATGGGCTCTGACCAAGGCGGAATTATAGATAAAACAGGCAAAGTAATTGTGCCATTAAAATATGATAATATTACGATTACGGATGATTTTTTCATCGTAAAAGAAATATCTAAAATAACCTACATCACAAGTACCAAATACGGCATTATCGATCATAACGGAGTAACTGTTTTGCCGTTTGTTTATACCGATATATCTAAGAAAGCCGGTACAGAATACTATCAAACAACCAAGGATTTAAAATATGAATTGATAGATAAAAATGCTAAAACAATAACGAAAGAGCCATACGATTATATTTATTCATTTACGGATTTTGGAATTACCTATTTAAAGAAGGATAATAAATTCACAATAATAAATAAATCGTTGCAAGTCATTATTCCTGAACGGGGCGCAATTAATGTTGTGTTCGGTAAAAAAAATAAATTGGCCTTGTTATTTCCGGACAAGGTAGAAATATTTAATGCTTCCGGCACCTTAGTAAAATCAATTGTTCAAGAAAATGTAGCATCTTACGGAACAGAGTTTAAAAACGAAGATGATTCCATAATATTAAAATATGGGAAAAGCGTGTATTTATACAACATTTCTACTAAAAACAAGCAACTGTTAGATTATACAGATGTTGGTGAGTTTGATGAAAATGGCATTTTCTTAGCTAAAAAATATACGTTAGATTTTCTTGATTATACAGGGAAAAAATTAAATCCGAAAAAGTATGAATCGGCTTTGAATTTTTCAGATGGCATTACTGCTGTAAAAGAAACAGCTTATTCGGCACCGTTGCTATTAGACCAAAATTTTGCAACTATCAAAAATATTGGAAGTGATAATACGTTTGAAGGTCCATTTAGCGAAGGATTAGCAAAAGGAAAGACAGTGTACGGTTTTAATGTATTGTATTTTGATAAGAAAGGAAATTCTTTCAAAATTCAAAACGCCTCTGACGGCGGTGCTTTTCATAACGGTAGAGCATACATCAAAGATTATTATTCCGGCAGATATTATTTTATAGACAAATCCGGTAAAAAAATTGATAACAATCTCTATGATGGAGTAACAAATTTTTCGGAAAATAGATGTATAGTAAAAAACGGTACTAAGATTGGTTTTATTGATACGACAGGAAAATTAGTGATTCCATACAAATATGATTTAGCTTCGAACTTTGAGAATGGAAAATCGATGGTGAAAGAGGGTGATATATATTACATCATCAACACAACCGGCAAAAAAATAAATAACGAAGTGTATAATGGTGCTTATGATCCGGAAAATGGTTTTTATTCTGTAAAAAAAAGCGATAAATACGGAATAGTGGATGCCAATGGAAAAACAATAATTGATTTTAAGTATCAAGATATTTCCATTTTGAAAGATGGTGTTGCATGGGCAAAAAAAGATGGGAAATGGGGATTGATAACAGCCCAAAAAGAATTGACTCCTTTTGTGTATGATTCGCATGGCGAGTGTAAAAATGGATACACAAAAGCTTTATCAAACGATAAATTATCGTTGTTGGATTATAAAGGAAATACAGTGATTGCACCGAAATACGAAAAAATGAGCAATGTGTATAAAAACAACATATTATTGATTAAAAGTGAAGGAAAATTAGTTGAAAGTACCCGCTAAATAAAGTATCCTTCGCTTTACAAAGCTCGTAATATGTTGTACATAATACACTGTAATATTCGTTGCATTACTTTCAGGTGTTGAATGCCATTCCTTCTAAAAGCGAAAAAGCATTTCATTTTTTATACTAAAAATTAATAGGCTGTTTTTTGGCAGAGTTCTATTAAAATGCCATTGGTTGTTTTAGGATGAAAAAAACAAACTAATTTATTCAATGCACCTTTGTACGGTTTTTCAGTTAAAGGTTGAAACCCTTCAGATTTCAAACGCTCCATTTCAGTCACAATATCATCAACTTCAAAACAAACGTGATGTATGCCTTCGCCTTTTTTCTCTAAGTATTTATGCACTTTACTTTCCGGAGATTGTGCCTGCATTAACTCTACTTTAGTGTCGCCTAATTCAAAAAAGGAAACATCTAATTTTTCACTTTCTACTACCTCTTGATGAAATGGCTTTCGATTAAATAAAGCTGTAAAAATCTTGTTAGACGCTTCTAAATCTTTTACTGCAATTCCGATATGGTCTATCTTTTTCATAGAAACAAATTAGAATTTATGCAACGATATTCCAAATACATCTAAAATGATAACAAAAATTTATTTCATTTGATGTAACGTCATTCTCCAACTATTTTATTGGAATTGCCTATTTTTATACAGTGATATATCTTGATTACAATGCCACCACACCGGTAGATGCCAACGTGTTAGCCGCTATGTTGCCTTATTTCTCGGAGAAATTTGGCAATGCCGCCAGCAGTACGCACTTGCCGGGCATGCAAGCCAAAGATGCGGTCGAAATTGCGCGTGCACAAGTAGCTCAAACGTTGCACTGCGAAACACAAGAAGTTATCTTTACTTCCGGAAGTACAGAAGCTATCAACTTAGCTATTAAAGGTGTTTTTGCATTATATCAATCAAAAGGGAATCATATCGTTACTGTTAAAACAGAACATAAAGCCGTATTGGATACCTGTGCTTATTTAGAAAAAAAAGGAGCAAGTGTTACGTACCTTCCTGTTGATGAACACGGGCAAATCAACTTACAAGAATTAGAAACAGCCATTACGGAAAAAACGATTTTAGTAGCTATCATGTTTGCGAATAATGAAACCGGTGTGCTACATCCGATTGCTGATATTGCTTCAATTGTTCATCGGAAAAATTCGATTTTCTTTTGTGATGCCACACAAGCTGTAGGCAAAATTCCCATGGAGGTTCGTAGTTTAGGAATTGATATGTTGTGCTTGTCGGCACATAAATTTTATGGACCCAAAGGAATTGGTGCGTTGTATGTAAGCAGAAAAAATCCACGGGTGCAATTGGAACCCATATTGCATGGCGGTGGCCATGAACGTGGTTGGAGAAGCGGCACACTTAATGTGCCTTCTATTGTGGGCTTAGGCAAAGCTTGTTCCGAAATTAAAATAGAGAATGCATTAGCTGAAAATCACATCTATCTGGAGCAGCGATTGATAGAATTATTAGGCGATAAAATTCGGATAAATGGTGCTGCAGCAAACAGATTGCCCAATACATCGAATATCACTTTTCCATTTAAAGCAGTCGATTTTATTCGACATACCAAAAATAAACTTTCTGTTGCAACAGGTTCTGCATGTACATCTGCACAAAATTTGCCATCACACGTGCTCACTGCTATGCAGCTCAGTAAAGAGCAAGCCGAAAAATCTATACGATTTAGTATCGGAAAATATACGACCAAAAAAGAATTAGACGAAACAATTCAATTGATAGAAGAAGTTTATCAACTTACTTAATTATTTTTTGCGAAGATATTTCTCTGTTTGTAATTCTAAATGTTTCCAACTTAGAATTAATGTATCGTTGTTGTCAGAAATGGAATATTTAGCAGGTCGTTCATCGTTAAATTGAACCATGTCCATATTATTTTCTTTAAATAAAATAAAGTTTCCGTTTCGTGGTAAAGTACTTGGTTTGGTATGTGTTTCTAAAAAGGAATTATCTACATTCAAATTTAAAACAATACTATCATTTGTACTATTCGGATTGCTCAGCCCGTGTCGTACACCACAACAATCGGTTTCTATCCATAACCAATTGCCATAAATAATTTTGGATACAGAAGCTTTATACGGAACCACCCATTCGTTCGGTTTCGGTTTTGTTTTAGAAACCTTCGGTGGTTTTGCCATAATGCCACCAATATGTAGACTAACAATTGAAAATAATACTAAAAAATACTTCATCTGAACCAAAAATTTTGTTTAAAATTACACGAATTGTAAAAAGAATTACAAATATATTGCCAAAAATGTCTGAAATCCAAAAAATACGTATTGATAAGTGGCTTTGGTCCGTTCGTTTATACAAAACGCGCACCTTAGCAACCGAAGCATGTGATGCCGGAAAAATTAAAATAGATGGTACGTCGGTGAAGCCATCTTATATGTTAAAAATTGGTCAAACTATTCATCTCAATAAACAAGGTGAAAAATGGACCATAAAAGTGCTACAGCTTATAGAAAAGAGAGTAGGAGCTCCTATAGCCGCAACGTGCTATGAAGATTTAACGCCGGAAACAGAAAAAAACAAACTAAAATTTCCGGCTGTTTTCTACGAAGTGCGCGACAAAGGCAGTGGTAGGCCAACCAAAAAAGACCGAAGAGAGATTGATAAATTTAAAGAGATGGAAGATTGAAAGTTGATTTATTTAAGTATTAATAACAAACGAGTTACGCTAAAGTCAACTATTAATCTGAAAAAATACTAATTTTGTAGTAAATATAATAGCTATGTTTGGATTACATGGAACAGAATTATGGTTTATTTTAGCAGTAGTTGTATTGCTTTTTGGCGGTAAAAAAATTCCGGAATTAATGCGTGGTATTGGTAAAGGTGTTCGTGAATTTAATGCTGCAAAATCAAACTTGCAAGATGAGTTTGACAAAGGCTTAAAAGAAGACGAAGCTAAGAAACAACAATTACCTGAAAATAAATAATCTAATACTTTTATAGGTGGAAATATACAGATCTCTCAAGACGCTGCAAGCAGATTTATATAGTCAAAAGTTTACAGTTACTGCATATATCCAACATACCTTACAAACAATAAACGCGCATGCACACCTCAATGCATTTGTCCATGTCTTCGAGGAAAGTGCGCTACAACAAGCTCATAATTTAGATGCAAAACTTCAAAACAAACAAACTTTAGGAAAATTATTCGGTTTAACGATTGCTATAAAAGATAATATCGTTTATGCCAATCATCCGGCAACCGGTGCTTCCAAAATATTAGAGGGTTTTATTTCTCCATATTCAGCCACAGTAGTAGAAAAATTATTGCAAGAAGATGCCATTATTGTGGGCACTACAAATTGCGATGAATTTGCGATGGGTGGCAGTAATGAGAATTCTTACTACGGTCCGGTGCTCAACCCACACGATACAACGCGTGTTTCCGGTGGTTCTTCCGGTGGTTCTGCAGTAGCAGTGGCAGCTAATTTATGTATAGCAGCACTTGGTTCTGATACAGGCGGTTCCATTCGGCAACCGGCTTCCTTTTGTGGAATTGTCGGGCTGAAACCAACATACGGCCGTGTTTCTCGTTATGGTTTAATGGCGTATGGTTCCTCTTTTGATCAAATTGGACCGTTTACACATTCGGTTGAAGATGCTGCTCTTATTTTAGAAGTAATTGCCGGTGCCGATGCATACGATGCAACTTGTTCGCCAAAAATTGTTCCTGCATATACCAGCAGTTTACATTCCAATCAAAAATACAAAATTGCGTATTACAACAATGCTTTAGAACACGAAGGTGTAGATACCGAAGTTCGTGCGGCTTGCTGGCAATTTATTGACCGTTTAAAACAAGAAGGCCATACCGTAGAGGCTATTGAATTTGCCGAATTAGATTATATTGTTCCGGCATATTATGTGCTTACAACAGCAGAGGCATCGAGCAATCTTTCCCGCTACGATGGTGTAAAATATGGCTATCGTGCTAAAGAAGCAACGGATTTAGAATCGACATATAAATTATCGCGGTCACAAGGTTTTGGCAAGGAAGTACAACGCAGAATTATGAGCGGTGCATTTGTGTTGAGTGCCGGCTACTATGATGCGTATTATTCCAAAGCTCAAAAAGTACGACGCATTGTTGCCGAAAAAACCCATAAAACTTTAGAAGAGTACGATTTTATACTTTGCCCAACGGCACCTACACCTGCGTATAAAATTGGAGCCGTGCAAGATTCTATTGCCTCTTTTTTAGGTGATATTTTCACCGTACAAGCCAATATTGCCGGCGTTCCGGGTATTTCATTGCCATTATATCAATCACAAAATGGACTACCTATTGGCATGCAATTAATGGCAGGAAGATGGCAAGAAGAAAAATTATTAGCGTTTGCTAATGATTTACACATAATATAAATTATATTGAACTTTCAATTTACTAAAGTAATTTCGTACTTATTTTTATCTAGATTATTAAGGAAGGTATTACTTGCAAATGCAATTAAGATTTTATTGGATTCTTTATTTTTTATATAAACGTTCGAATATTCATTTAAAAAAGTAGAATCTTTATATATATGTTTGATTACTTTTCCACCAAAACTACTATCAAAATTTTCTCTTTTTGTAATTGGAATATAATTACTTGTATCTTTTGTAAATTCAAAAAGGAATAAATCAGGCTTTTGTTTTAAGAATACATTTTTATTAAATGCTCTATGTCCGTTTAAAATATTTTTTGGTCTATTTGAAGTTGAATGTGCTACTTCCACATTATTTAACCCAAGTACATCATTAACATAACCATTATATGTATAGGCTATTCCTCCTGCCGTTATAATAGCAATTGATGGTTTTGTTGTATTGTTAAAAAAATAGTTTAGTTCATTTCCTATCTTTCTACCTGCTTTCGCAATTTCAAATTCTATGGCTATAGTATGTTTCTTATTAAAGAATAGAGAATAAATATTTTTAGTAGGTAGTAGTGAAAGGAATATTAGACAAAAACATATTCGAAAATAAGACGAAAAGATTTTCTGCAAGAAATTATATTTTTCACTTATCTCCTCTATAATTAGTATAAAGCAAACATAAATAATTGGAACATAAGGTTGATAAAATCTAGCCATTCTAAAATGATCACCTCCAGTATAAAATGGAATACCTAAACCAACAATGGAAATAATTGCCAATACAAAAATCGCTTTTAATCTATTATTTACTTTTTTGTTATTTAAAAAATATCTAAAACAAGCTACAATAGAAATAAAAAATAAAAAAATGAATGGATTATAACGAATAATAAATTTAAAGAAATAAATAAATCCTTCATTTATATTACTGAAAACATCATTCGAAATTTTTACATAATAAGTATTAGGTAAAGGATAACCAAAATAATATATCCGCCATGTAGTTAAAATTATTAGAGTTAAAAAATAACATATAATCATTGGCAATACATGAATAAATGCAACACTAAACTTTTCTTTTTCAATTAAAAGCTGAACAAAGCGGATAAAAATAAAAATTAAGCATAATAATAAACTTTCAGGTCTAGTAATTAATAGTAGTGGTAATAAAAATAGCATCCATTTTGAAGATTTGTTGAAATAAATTGTTGGATTAATATAAGGAAGTATCAATAAAAATGACATTAAAATTAGTTCAAATGTCCATAATCCTGTTTCTAATAGAGAAAAAACTGTCCAATCATAAAAACCCGGAAAAATATATAAAAGCCCAATAAAAAAGAAAATATACTTTTTTATTTCAAATTTTCCAACATTAAAAGTTTGAATTATTTTAATAGAAATAAATAATGAAAATGCAAGTATAAACAGATTCAAAATAAGCAGTCCTATCTCAATATTATTGGTAAATTTGAAGATAGATGCTCCTATCAATGTCCACAAAATAGAAGTAAATCCTTCCACCTTTTCACCACCGATATTATATACTAAACCATTCCTATTGGCAAGGTGCTTCATATATACAAAATATATATTTGCATCATCAATACCTGTAAAATTAAAATTATATAGATAACTAATTGATAAAACACATCCCATTACTATTGCAGTCAGAAATAATTTATTTTTCATAAAAAATCTACTAATTGTATTTGTACATTATTGCAATAGAACCAAAGCTATAAAAAAATAGAAATAATTGAATAATAAACGATAAAATAAACCAATAAAAATTTTTAAATATATCAAAGCATGTTTCTTCGTCAATATTAATTATTTTTCAGCTTTAAAAGCAACAGAAAGTATTAAAAGTAATGCACATTACTCTTAACTAATAAAGAAATCATTTTATTACTCTAATATAAATTTAGATTTCTCAATTTTTCCATCCTCATATAGAATAGTATAAATATACACTCCTTTTGAGCATCCAGACATATTTAAATAGTAAGAATTATCATTTGTAATAATATTTTTAATTACTTTTCCTTGAATATCATAAATTTCAATTTTTTTAGTTCCATTATCACTAAACTCAAAATTTATAATCTCTTTAGTTGGATTTGGATATAATAAAAATTTATTATAAATATTTTTCTCTTGTTTGTCTATAGCTTTATTAATTATACTTGTACTTCCATTGCACTCGCTTGTTGATAAAGTTAAATTGATCATACCTACTGAATAAGGCGGAATAATATTTGAACTATCAAAATCATACCATCCTTGATGTTGTTTAGATGTAAATGAATAGTTAAACCATCTTTCTGGTTCTTGCCCAATTCCCCAGTTAGTTGAATTAGTTTTAATATAATTAATTGTAGCAACGTCATAGTAATTTTCTACAATGCCACCTGGTGTTGCTTTAAAAGTATAATTTGTCGCCCCTTGATTACCACTACATGAATAAAAAGGAGTATTGATATAGAAATTAGAATAATCTACTGTGACTGTTTCAGAGGACATATTTGAAAAATAAATATACATATTAATTATGTGTGTTAATGGGTTTGTCAAAGTTTTAATGAATGGTCTTATAAAAAATTTATTTTTATTCAAAGAATTAAAATTAGTTCTTATAAATGACGGTATTTGACCAAAATCACTCCAATTATTCCAATTATAATTATCGATTAATTTCATATTATCTTTAAAAATTTTATTAAAATATAGGGCAGGGTAATAGGTTGCCTGTTTGTTTATAAACCAATCATTAGCATTAGTAATTTTATGTCTCATCATCCCACCCCAATGTGGATAACTTTGATTAAAAACTGGTCCATTATCTACCATCGAAGCTGCCCAATAAATACAATTTTTAATTCTATTATTAGGAATAAATTCGGAAAAGAGCATCTTATAATAATATTCAGCATGTAATATTGAATTATTTATATTAATTTTATCACTTGTATTCCACTCTAAAATCCAATATTCTTTATTTTTTGAATCAAGTGTAGATAATCGAGATGATAATTGTTTGCCACAATTTGCATTATTACCAGTACCATTTATATCGTTATTAATAAAATCCAAGATTTGTGAAAATGGAGCATTAGGAGGTAAATCAATTTTTATACAGTCTATACCAAACAATTTATTCGTACTTTGAGGATTTGAATAATGATGAATTGAAAATGCATCATAAAAATTTTTTGACCAAACAGAACTATTATATAAATTTCCATTTGGGCCACCATAATGTGCAAATGGTATGGAGGATTTCATATTTGGCTATATACTTTTAATCATAGAATCATATGTCTGAATTACTGAAATATAATTATTTATTTTTGTTTGATTTAATTTGAAAGTGTCTTGATTGCTTATTAATGGCCAATCATATGGTTCATTATCGTACTCAACACCAACTACATTTACTCCATTATTCTTTAAATATTGAATAGCATCTATATTTTCTTGCATCATACTATTAAATAATGGATTGCCAGGTAAAATACTTAATGAAGTTAAGCCACTTGTTATTACATCTCTACCAGAAAGATCATAATGAAAATTAAAATTACCTCCAGTATTCCTAAAATGTTGCCATATATTTAGTGTGTAAATTACATTTACAGTACAATTATTATTTTCTTCAGTTTGATGAACTGTTTCTATGAATAACTCAATAATATTTGCTGAATAGCTTTCATCTTTGCTTATTAAATTTTGTGTTTTTTGTGCTCTATCAGATGAACTTGTTCCATCAATTGATTTTTTGTTCCAATAAACTTCATCATAATTAAAACCATACCCTTTTTTATTAATCCCAAAATGATAAAGATTAAAATCTGTAGTAGGAAACCTTAATGTTTGTATATTTAAATCTGTGAAAGAATCAATAGCTGGTAATAAAGGGTTTGGAATGGTTGTTCCAATATTATGTAATTGTCCTATTGCACCTGAAATTGAATTATCAATTGATTTTAATCCTTCATTGTTTATTTGCATAGGTATAGTAGAATTACCAAGACTAAAACTTTGAGCGTTCAAATTATTTAATGCCCAAAAACTAATTAATAGGATTGTTAAATTTTTCATAATAATTATATTTTTGTAAATGTAAATATAAATATTTAATTGTTATTAGTCTATTAGTTAAATAAATTTTACTATATTTTATAAACTTCCTTTGCATAAATAACATATTGTATAATAAAGTTTTATATTTTTACATTTTATCAAAGAAAAATATTCATTAATAAAATCTAAAAAACTATTAAAAAGTAGAATTTTAAGATTTTAAATTTTTCATTTTCCGTATCTTGCAAAAATGAGATTTGGAAGGCAGACTTCGTGGTATATTTTTTTCTTTTTTTGTTGGTTAAATGGGCAAGTGCTGGCTCAATCTGCACCACCATCACAATTCAAAGATAATCAAAGTGAGTTGGAAATCCCGACAGAAGAACAATTGTTTAAAGATGATCCGGATCCGGTGGTTTTGAGTGCACAAATTGCCGTTCGTCTAAAAAAAATACAAAAAACAATTTCTTTAGATTATAATGACCATGTACAAAAATACATCTCGTATAATACTAATGAAAAACGAAAAACACATATTGCCAAAATGTTGGCAAGAGCCCAAAAATTCTTCCCTATTTTTGAACCTATTTTAGCCAAATACGGCATTCCGGATGAGATGAAATATTTGGCAGTAGTAGAGTCGGCGCTTAATCCATTTGCACTATCTAAAGCCGGTGCCAGTGGCCCGTGGCAATTTATGTATAGCACCGCATTGCGGTATAATCTAACCATTAATAAACGCATCGATGAACGCAGAGACCCATATTTAGCGTGCGATGCCGCAGCTCGCTATTTGCTGGAGTCGTATAACTTATATGGCGATTGGCAAATGGCAATTGCATCGTATAATTGCGGTGCCGGTAATGTCAACAAAGCCATCAAAAAGGCTGGTGGTTCTACTAATTTTTGGGATATCCGTCCGTATCTTCCGGCAGAAACCAGAGCGTATGTGCCATCATTTATTGCTATTGTATATGCCATGAAATATGCCGATAGATACGGAGTCGCTCCGTTAGAAATGGAAGCAGAACATACACACCGCGTGAATGTACGCCATAAAATTACGGTGTTGGATTTAGAAAAAGTATTGGAAATTCCAAGGCAAGTTATTATTGATGAAAATCCATCTTTACTCACCACCTCTATTCCACAAGATTTCATTCTAAATATTCCGGTTTCAAAAATTACTGCGTATCAGAGTTTGCAAGATTCGTTGTATCAAAAAGCATTGTGCGAACAAGAAGAACAATTGTTAGAATCGCCTATCGTAAATGCCCTAACCAAAACTACAGCGACTAATACCAAACCTACTTCTAAAACCACTACAAATAAAGATGCTTGGAAAGATATTCCAACAGCGGAAGATGAACCTAAAAAGGTAACAGCCCAATCGATTACAGCTACGATTTCAAAAGTGGATGACGCTAATTATAAAACAATAGCTTATACCGTAAAAAAAGGAGATAATCTCGGAAACATTGCCTCTTGGTTTCATTGCACCGTAAAAGAAATTAGAGATTGGAATCAGTTGCCGGATAATACGATAAAAGTAAACGATGAATTATTGGTGTATGTACACAAAAATGATTTAAAGAAATTTGTTCGGTTTAATTATTTAAGTAAAAATATAAAAGATGAACTAAGTAGTAAAATTACTACGTATGAAGAAGCATCCGTTGCCACAAAATCGAAAGAACTAAAATCGAAAGAACCTTTTGTAGATAAGATAAACCCGATTAAAATTTATAATAAAAAAGATTGTTTTCAAACACACGTAGTAAAAAGCGGAGAAACCCTTTATGGTATCGCACAAAAATATGATGATGTAACCGTACAAGATATCTTAAAATGGAATGGTTTTAAGAAGAATCCCATTTTACACAAGGGCGATAAGCTAAAAGTTCGAAAAATTAAATGTAAATAAGCTTGTTTTTTTTCTCCGTTCTTTCACCGAAGCTAAAAGGTTAAAAGTCAATATTAAAAATTTGATTTTAATGAATTTTTGGTATTTTGTGCTGTAATCTAAAAAACACACCACAACCAAAAACTATGTACGCCTATTTGAATGGAAAAATTACGCTCAAAACGCCAACGCATGTATATTTAGATTGCAATGGAATCGCATTTTTTGTCAACATTACGTTACACACATTTTCCCAATTAGAACAAAATTCTACTGTAAAATTGTTCACCCATTTAGTGGTTCGAGAAGATGCACATATTTTATATGGTTTTATCAGCGAAGAAGAGAAAGATATGTTTTTGCATTTAATCGCTGTTTCCGGTGTTGGACCCAATACCGCTCGTTTGGTGCTTTCATCTTTAACGGTGCAAGAATTTCAGAAGGCAATAATTCAGGAAGATGTGCGTTTAATACAATCAATCAAAGGCATTGGACCAAAATCAGCCCAACGTCTTATTTTGGAATTGAAAGATAAATTAAAAAAATCACCCTCTTCGGAAGGAATGGAAGCAACGTTATTGCAGAGTCATTCATCCGTAATGAGTGATGAAGCATTGGCGGCTTTAACCATGTTGGGTTTTCAAAAACCACAAGCGGAAAAAGCCATTACCAAAGTATGGAAAGATAATGGAAATGTGCAGACAGTGGAAGATTTGATAAAATTAAGCTTGAAAAATTTATAAATTTGTAGCATAAACAGTTAGTGAGAAGAACTATACATAACACTTCTATCGGTATTTTGTTGTTCGTTGCCTTTGCTTTCGGCAACAGTTTGCTCTTTTCACAAACGACAGATTCGGCACAATTAAAATTAAAATATCCGATTCAGGATAGAAATACCAGCTTTGTTACTACAAAGTCGGCAGCTACCATAGATTTAAAAGATCCGTCTATCATTCAAAAAAATGTAGAATACGATCCTAAAACCAATAAATATATTGTGTATGAAAAAATTGGCGATGATTATTATAAAACGCCAACATACATGACTTATGACGAATATTTACAATACACCAACAAAGAAGCAGAGCAATCTTATTTTCAACAACGTTCCAGAGCTATTGACTTAGCAGAACGCAAAAGCAAACAACCTTTTTTATATCAAGGTCCGGAATTAACCAACCGCTTTTTAGGTGGCACTAAAATAGAAATAAAACCACAAGGTAATGTAGATGTAACCATTGGTGTAAACTCTCAACGAACAGATAATCCGGTGTTGTTACAAAATCAACGCCGCAATATCAATTTTGATTTCGATATGAATATCCAATTAGGATTGCAAGCTTCTATCGGAGATAAAATAAAATTAGGAATCAATTATAATACAAAATCTGGTTTCGCATTTGAAAACCAATTGAAATTAGCTTACAAAGGAAAAGAAGATGACATCATACAAGGTGTTGAATTCGGAAATATTAGCTTGCCTTTAAGAAGTGCCTTGATAAAAGGACCACAGAATTTATTCGGTATCAAAACGCAATTGCGTTTTGGCCGATTAACCATCACCAATATCCTTTCTCAACAAAAATCTAAAACAGAATCTGTACGCATAGAAAATGGAGCTCAAACTAAAAGCTTTAATATAAAAGCGGATGAGTATGAAGATAACCGACACTTCTTTATTGCTCAATACTTTAGAGATATGTACGAACAAAGTTTGAGTAAACTGCCTTTTGTAAGTGCACAAACGAATATCAATAAAATAGAAGTTTGGATTACCAATAAAACGCGACAAACAGTAGATGTTCGCGAAATGGTAGCTTTCCAAGATTTAGGAGAGATTAATAAAGTATTTAATCCAACATTATTAAATGGGAATACCAATCCTTATCCGGAAAGCAACTCCAATAATTTATATAATATTTTAACAAGAAGCTCAGACGCACTTGATTTCCGCGATCCATCTCGTACCATTAGTTTCTTAGAAAGACACGGTTTACAAGCTGTAGATGATTTTGAAAAAGTAAGTGCCAGAAAATTAGCCACAACAGAATATTCCTTTAACGCACAATTAGGCTATATTTCCTTAAACCAACAACTTCGTCCGGATGAAGTTTTGGGTGTTGCCATACAATATACAGTAAACGGAAAAGTGTATCAGTTAGGTGAATTTGCCTCAGATTTGCCACCATTAGCAGATACAACCAAAACGAAAGACCAAATTATAGCATTGAAAATGTTGAAAGCAACATCCGTGCGTACCGTAGAACCAATTTGGGATTTGATGATGAAAAACGTTTATTCTTTAGGTGCGTATAATGTAAATCCCGATCAATTTTTCTTAGATATTTATTATCAAGATCCGGGTGGCGGACAAAAAAGATATTTGCCGGAAACACCTGCGCCGAACGCTGTTGCAGGTCAGCAATTATTAAAAGTATTGAACCTCGATAATTTAAATAATCAATTAGATCCGCAAAATGATGGAAAGTTTGATTTTATTCCAAACATAACCATCACACCTAAAATCGGTAAAATTTATTTTCCGGTCTTAGAGCCATTTGGTTCTTATTTAGCTTCCAAAATTGGCGATCCAACTGTTGCCGCAAAATATGCGTATCGCTATTTGTATGATACTACAAAATATGCAGCACAGCAATTTCCGGAATTTAATCGGTTTAGTTTAAAAGGAACCTATCGCGGAACAGACAATAGTACTTTCCGTTTGCCCGGTGCATTTAATTTGCCACAAGGCTCTGTTACCGTAACTGCGGGCGGAACGCAATTAACCGAAAATGTCGACTTTACCGTAAACTATGGAATTGGTGAAGTAGTAATCATCAACCAAGGTGTTTTAAATTCCGGTGTTCCTATCGATATAAAATTTGAAAATAATGTGTTGTTTGGTGTAGTCAATAAAACATTGTTTGGAACAAGATTAGATTATGCCGTTAATAAAAATATTAATATTGGATTTACTCATCTTAGATTGGCAGAGAAACCATTTACACAAAAAGTAAACTTAAATGATGATCCGGTAAAAAATAATGTAATTGGTATCGATTTCAATTATGCTACCGAATCCAAAGGGTTGACACGCATCTTTAATAAGATTACAGCACAAGATACAAAAGCACCTTCTAAGATTTCTGCTTCCGGAGAAGCTGCAGTATTTATCCCGGGACACTCCAAAGCAATCAACATCGACGATGCCGGAACCGTATATGTAGATGATTTTGAAGGAGCCAGCACCATGTTTGATTTAAAAGGAAGCTTTCTTACTTGGTCTTTAGCATCTGCACCAAAAGGAATGCCTAATATTTTTGGTGCCGAGAAATTTCCGGAAGCTCGCGTAAGTGATAGTTTAGTATATGGTTTTAATAGAGCCAAATTAGCTTGGTATTCTATAGATCCTGTTTTCTTGGGTACTTCTAATAGTAATCCATTAAACAGCACCGTGCAGCAAGAAACAAAAAATAATATTTATACACGTCAATTTTACGAAAATGATGTTTTTAAAAACAGACAAAATTCTACCATCACCAATCCACCGTTATACACACTCGATTTATCTTATTTTCCTAAAGAAAAAGGACCTTTCAATTATGAAACCACACCAACCGTTTATTCAAAAGGGATTAATAATTTAGGTTTACTCAATAATCCGGAAACACGTTGGGGCGGTATTATGCGTACTATTGAAAGTACCAGCGACTTTGAAGCAGCTAATATAGAATTTGTACAATTTTGGGTACTCGATCCATTTAAATTTTCCGGTGCTGATAGAAAAGGTAATCTTTACATTCAATTAGGAAGCTTGTCGGAAGATATTTTAAAAGATTCCAAAAAACAATACGAAAATGGCCTGCCACGACCTAATGGCGGTACTACCGTAGATACATCATCTTGGGGTGTCACACCTACCATCCAAAATGCATTAACCAATAGCTTTGATGCTGATCCGGATGTGATTAAAAAACAAGATGTTGGGTTGGATGGTTTAGATAACGATGGCGAACGTGCTTTCTTTGCTAACTATTTAAGTAACTATGCATCTATAGTAAGTAACTCAGCTGCTTTAGATAAAATGAATAATGACCCATCAGGTGATGATTATGTTTTTAATAGAGATGATCGTTTTGGTGGTGAAGTGGGTGTGATAACTCGTTATAAAGATTTTTCGAATACACAAGGTAACTCATCAAATAATATTAGTGGAAATAATAGTGTGAACGGTAACTCTAAAACACAACCGGACAACGAAGATTTAAACAACGATAATACCTTAAACGAGACAGAAGAATATTTCCAATATCGAATTGCTTTCGATGATAACTTCTTAGCTAATTCACCTTATATTGCCAGCAAACAAGGTTTTCAAATAAATGGAAATGATTCTGCATATTGGTACCAAGTAAAAATTCCGGTAAAAGAATTTGAAGCACGTGTAGGTAATATCGCAGATTTTAGATCGATTCGTTTTATCCGTATGATTTTATCCGACTTTACAGATAGCGTTACACTACGTTTAGCGGAGTTTGGATTAGTAAGAAATCAATGGAGAAAATACGATTTGTCCTTATCCAATCCGGGTGAACAATTGCCGGGCGACGAAACTTCCGGAACGGAATTTAATGTAACAGCGGTCAGTGTAGAAGAAAACGCAACGCGTACGCCTATTCCGTATGCTATTCCACCGGGTATCGACAGAGAACAAAATATTAGCGGATATAATAATGCCTTGCAAAACGAACAATCGATGAGCTTGCAAGTATGCGAGTTAAAAGATGGTGATGCTCGTGCAGTATTTAAAACCACCAATTTAGATTTGCGTAATTATAAACGCTTGAAATTATTTACGCATGCCGAAAACTTCCCGGGTGATAAAGGTTCTTTGTTTCCAATTAAAGATAACGATTTGACAGTTTTTATGCGTATTGGTTCCGACTTTACGGATAACTATTACGAATACGAAATACCTTTGAAAGTAACACCTGCCGGTAATTACAATCCGGAAAGTGAAATGGATAAACGACTGATTTGGCCGGATTCCAATCAAATGAATGTATTGCTGGATAGCTTAACTGCTGTAAAACAAAAACGCAACCAAAGTAGTGCCTCTTTAATTTTGCCATACGATGTTACATTGGCAAATGGCGATAAAATTAGTATAAAAGGTAATCCGGATTTAGGTGTTGCCTCCGTATTTATGATTGGTATTCGAAATCCAAAACGCATTATTGGTGAAAATGACGATAAAGATGATGGCTTGTCGAAATGTGGTGAAGTTTGGGTAAATGAACTCCGGCTTTCCGGCTTTGATGAACGTGTAGGTTGGGCTGCATTGGGAAGAGTAGATATGCAGTTAGGTAATTTAGGAAATGTAGTTTTCTCCGGAAATATGCACACAATCGGATATGGTGATTTAGAACAACGCCTTAATCAACGGTATAGAGATAATTATTATCAATACGATATTGCCACCAACTTACAATTAGGAAATTTAATTCCGGAGAAAGCCGGTTTGCAAATTCCGGTGTATGCACAATTCTCACAATCTATCAGCACACCACAGTATGATCCATACGAGTTAGATGTGGAATTAGAAGATAAATTTGATGTCATTAATGCGGATGGCAATTTATCCAAAGATCGTAAAAAAGAATTGGTAGATTCCGTAAAACGTGTGGCACAAGATGTTACGACGATCAAAAGTTTTAACGTTACGAATTTGCATAAAGAGCGCACCAATCCACAAAAAGAACCACGCGTGTACGATGTAGAAAATTTCAATCTATCGTATGCATTTACTCAAACAGACCGCAGAAATCCAATTATTGAAAGCGAAACGGTAACCAGACATAGAGGCTCGTTAGGTTGGAATTTTTCTCCGAAACCTTTAGTATGGCAGCCATTCAAAAAATTAAAAAATAACAGCATTCATCTTAAACCTATTAAGGAATTCAACATTAATTTAAAACCCAATAGTGTAGCATTTAGAACCGATATTAACCGGCAATATGGTGTACAAAAAATCAGAGATATTGGTGGAGATGGATTAATTATTCCGGCGACATACGATAAATATTTTACTTGGGATAGATATTGGAGTATTAAATACAATTTAACAAAATCTATCAGTATTGATTTCACGGCAAACAATAAAGCCAGAATTGATGAGCCGGCAGGTGCGATTGACACAAAAGAAAAACGCGATTCCGTGCGACGTAATTTTTGGAAGTTTGGCAGAAATATTGGCTATGACCACATTTTCAATGCTTCGTATAATTTGCCATTCCAACATTTTCCGGCTTTCGATTGGATAAGTGTAAAAACTAGATATAGTGCAGATTATTCTTACTTAGCATCTTCTTTAGAGTTAAGTAGTTTAGGTAATACGGTTAAAAACGGACAAAATTATCAAATCACCGGTGATGTAAATTTTAAAAGCTTATTCCAAAAATCAAAATTCTTAAAACCATACACCTTAACCAATCCTAAGAAAACAAAACAAGAATATGCAGACTCGTATGCAAAATACAAGGAAAATGAAAATAAGGTACATGAGAAAATAATAAAGAAATCTGAAGAGATTGAAAAGAAAATTAAAGAGATTGAAGTTGCTGAGAATGATACCTCAAAAACTAAAGCAGATATTAAAAAATTAGTGAACGATAAAAAACAATTGAAGAACGATTTACGGCAGTTGAAATTGGAAAAACGACAACTACTCGTTCCGGAAAATCCAAAATTGGAATATGCCATTCGTCCACTCTTAATGTTGCAACGTGCATCTATCAGTTACGATGTAAAAGGAACAACAATCTTGCCCGGCTTAACAGCAACACCATTACTTTTCGGACAAGATTTTAAACAACGTGCTCCGGGCGGTGCTTTCTTATTTGGTGCTCAACGCGATTCAAATTGGTTGAATAAATTAGCCGCCAGAAATCTTATTACATCTGATACGTTGATGAATTATCAATTTATCCAAACACGTCAAAAAGCATTTAATTTACGCGTAACGTTAGAGCCTTATCGCGATTTACGCATTGAAATATCTATGCAAAAAACACAAGGTGAAACGTATTCCGAATTCTTTAAGAAAACAACTGCCGGTGGTCCATACCAACATCTAACACCACAAGTGAATGGAAATATGTCGATGTCGTTCTTGATGTTGAAAACCATTTTCAGTAAAGTAGATGAAAATAATTTCAGCAATGCATTTTATAAATTCCAAGAATTAAGAGAAACCTATTCTCAAAAATTTGGCGACAGAAATCCAATGTCGGATAGTATTTATATTAATGATAGCATTAGCTTGCCAAACTTTAAAGAAGGATACGGTCCATTCTCGCAAGATGTATTGGTGCCTTCATTAATTGCAGCCTATACCGGAAAAGATCCGGATAAAGTGCGATTGAATCCATTGCGTACAATTCCATTGCCTAACTGGCGATTAACGTACAACGGATTTGCTAAAACCAAATGGGGCAAAAAATTATTTACCTCGTTCAATATTACACACGGCTACAACTCTACGTTTAGCATTGGCTCTTATGTAACCAACTTAAATTACATCGGACAGCCGGGCTATTACAATGAAGAATTGTATTACGTTCCGGAACGCATCGATTCCTTATCCGGAAATTATTATTCTTACTACTCTATTCCGCAAGTAACCATCACCGAGCAACTTTCGCCGTTAATCGGTATCGAAATTTCTTGGAAAAATAGTTTGATAACCAACTTCGAATTTAAAAAATCACGCACACTCGGTTTAAGTTTATTAGATTATAGATTGACAGAAACCAGAACAACGGAATACGTTGCTGCATTAGGATATAAGATTGCGAAATTTAAATTGCCGTTCAAAATTAAAGGCAAAAAAATCACCTTGCAAAACGATATTAATTTGCGAGCAGATTTCTCTTATCGAGATGATAAAACGGTGAATTATCGATTAGACCAAAATATTGCCGAGCCAACGCGCGGTCAAAAAACCGTTTCCTTAGCAGCTACCATCGATTATATCGTAAATAACAAACTCAATGTACGCGTGTTCTACGATTTCCGCAAAACAATTCCGGCAACGTTGGCATCGTATCCGCAAAAAACACACCGCGGTGGTATCACTTTCCGTTTCTCATTAACACCCTAATCGTATTTTATCCTATTGATAAATTGTGTTTTCATTTTTCAAATGATATAAAAATGTGTATTTTCGTAAAAAATATACAACATGAATATTCCAAGCGAATTAAAGTATTCTAAAGAACACGAATGGGTACGTGTAGAAGGTGATATAGCAGTTATCGGTATTTCGGCATTTGCACAAGGTGAATTAGGTGATATCATTTATGTAGATATTGATTGTGTAGGTGATACTATTGCTAAAGACGAAATATTTGGCACGGTAGAAGCGGTGAAAACAGTTTCTGATTTATTTATGCCTGTTTCCGGAGAAGTAGTAGAGTTTAATGAAGCATTAAAAGATACACCGGCATTAGTAAATAGCAATCCATACGATGACGGTTGGATGATTAAAGTAAAAATGTCTAGTCCGGCTGAGTTAGACGAATTATTGGATGCTGCAGCATACCAATCATTAATCGGATAATTTACACGGTAGTAAAATGCACTCCTAAATAACGTGCAACCATCCATCAACGATAAATACAGAATAATTCCTGCACTTTTATGGTCAGGAATTATTTTTTTTCTGTGCTTTCTGCCGGGCAGTGCATTTCCAAAAGAAGACTGGCTCGACCGAATCTATTTTGATAAGTGCGTACATGCATTTCTCTATTTTGTTTTATTCTTTTTGATTTGCTTCTTCCCCAAAAAGAAATCAATATCTATCTATATCATAGCAACGGCGCTTTGTGTAGCACAAGGCGTTTTAATCGAATTTATTCAAAGTTCTACACTTATACAAAACCGTAGTTTTGATATGTATGATATAGTAGCCAATGTGGTAGGTGTGCTATTGGCGTGGATTGCAATACGATATTTTAGTAATAAGAGATTTTAGCTTTCATTTTCGCACTATTTTTGATATGTTTACTCCACGAGTATTGTATTATTAAATAGGATTATAGTTTGAAAAAAATCTTTTTTATATTTTTTTGTTGGATGTCGATTTTGTTACACGCACAATCCGATAATTATGATTTGTTTTTAGCACGTCAGTTTTTACAAAATGGAGAATATGCCAAAGCTGCTGAATATTATCAAACTTTATACAAACAACAACCTACTACATATTATTCGGAATACCTTCAGGTATTATTGCAATTACAACATTACGACCAAGCAGCGGAATTGATAAAATCCATGTATAAAACACAAGATAAAAATCCTATTTATTTATTGGATTTGGCAGATGTGTATATGAAGCAACAACAGGAAGCTGATGCCGAAAAACTGTATGCAAAAATTTTAAAAGAACTAAAGCCCAATCAATACGATATACAAACCATCGCTCAAAAATTAATTCAATACAAACAATTGGATTATGCTGAAAAAGTATATCAGAAAGGAAAGGATATATTAAAAGATAAACAAGCTTTTAATTTAGAAATTGCAGGATTGATGTTGTTGAAAAATGATTTTAACGGCATGTTACAAGCGTATCTAGATGAAGCACTCATTACGCATGATTTAACAACAATAGAAGTAGGTTTGCAAAAAGCATTGACCGATGAAAAACAGAAAGATGCCTTAGAAAAAGCATTGCTTCAGCGTACACAAGCACACAAAAATACACCTGTTTATCAAGAGTTATTAGTTTGGTTGTATATGCAACGCAATGATTTTGACGGAGCTATTTTACAAGCCAAATCACTCGACTTATTACGCAATGAAAATGGCGAGAACGTATTGCGTATAGCACGAACCGCTACCGCACAAAAAGATTACGATGCAGCTATCAAAGGCTATCAATATGTTATCAATAAAGGAGCACAATTTCCTTGGTACGTTACTGCAAATCTCGAAATGATAAACGTAAAAAGAGATAAAATTGTAAACACACCGAATTATACAAGAGAGCAATTACTTTCCTTAAAAGAAACCTATCAAAAATTTATTGCTTCGTATGATAAAGAAGATTACAATGCCATAAATGCACAAATAGAATTAGCCCAATTAGAAGCTTTGTATATTCATGAAATAGATACAGCCATTGCTTTGTTGTTGCCTATAACAGAAAGTTTTAGAACACCTTCCGAGCTATTGGCAAAAGCAAAACTCAACTTAGGTGATTATTATATTATTGCAGATGAACCTTGGGAAAGTTTATTGCTTTATACGCAAGTTGAAAAAGAACAAAAAGGCAATCCAATTGGCGAAGAAGCAAAATACAGAAATGCCCGCTTAGCATATTATAAAGGTGAATTTGCTTGGGCCCAAAGTCAACTAAAAATTATTAAAGCAAATACCACAGAGTTTATTTCTAACGATGCCATAGATTTATCTGTTTTTATATTAGATAACCTAAATACAGATGATACAGATTTCGCTTTAATCTTGTTTGCAAAAGCAGATTTGCTCCGCTTTCAACATAAGTTAGATGCTGCTGAAGATACGTTGGATTTTATAACCAATAATTACTTTGGCACTGCTCTTACGGATGATATTCTATATTTAAAATATAAAATAGAAAAAGACCGACAGCACTACGAAAAAGCGACGTCGTACTTACAACAAATTGTATCTGATTTTTCTACAGATATATTAGCAGATAATGCCTTGTTTTATTTGGGTGATTTATATCAAAATTACTTGAATGATGAGGAAAAGGCTATGCAATATTACGAGAAAATAATCTTGGAATTTAAGGATAGCACCTTCGCAATTGAAGCTAGAAAAAGATACCGCAAATTACGAGGCGACAGTTAGTTTTATTTTTGTAGTAAGTAGTGAGATATGAGACTTGCTATTTGAAATTTTAATGACTGAACAGAAATTTGAAATTTGAAGTCTGAAATCCAATATCTCTATTCGGAACTATTTTTACTGTATATTTGTTACACATAAAAAAAACAAATTATGAGTGGAGAAATTTTAATAATTTCATTATTGATTGGAGGAATTAGCTGGTATGTAAGTAACACCTTGCAAAGAAGATTTAAAGAATATTCCCAAATGCCGATTCGCTTAACCGGAAAAGAAGTAGCAGAAAAAATGCTACGCGACAATGGTATTTTTGATGTAAATGTAATTTCAGTTCCCGGTGCATTAACGGATCATTATAATCCATTAGATAAAACAGTAAACTTGAGTGATTGGGTGTACGCACAAGCCAACGTAGCGGCAGCAGCTGTAGCAGCACACGAGTGCGGTCATGCCGTGCAACACAATACAGCCTATTCATGGTTAACCATGCGTTCTAAATTAGTGCCGGTTGTACAAGTAAGTTCGCAATATGTTCAGTGGATTATTTTGGCCGGTTTGGGTGTATTGGCATTTACAAAATCACCGTGGATTTTATTGATTGGTATTATTATGTTTGCCATGACAACCTTATTTAGCTTCATCACGTTGCCGGTTGAGTTTGACGCTTCAGCAAGAGCTTTAAAATGGTTAGATAGTACACAGATATTAGTAGGCGAAGAGCATGAAAAAGCTAAAAACGCCTTGAAATGGGCAGCATCTACCTATGTGGTAGCGGCATTAGGTTCGTTGGTTACGTTGTTATACTACCTTTCCATCTTTTTAGGGGCAAGGAGAAGAGATTAATTTTAATAAGATACCTAAGATACCTTTATTATTGGCACTCTGTTAGAAACAAAGACTCTAACAGGTTGCCAATTTCTTATTTCATTATACTCTCGACGAGTCTTGTATCCTTTCGACAACAGACCGAAAATGAAGATGATTTACAATACACAATCCTCGCTGTTGATATGCGGCTTGGCAAAGTACAGTAGTAAACCAACAACAGAATTATTCATTTAATTCATTACTAAAAAACAGCTTTAATTAAATTAAATAACTCTTCATCAGAAATATTTTCCTTCTCTGATTTATCATAAATAGTAAGTAGGATAACTCTTTTTTCAATTATTGCCACATACGAAATTACACGTGCTCCGCCACTTTTACCTTTTTTCTTACTTTTAATAGCGAAACGAATTTTGTAGCAATTATTTCCTAACTCTGTTCCTTGTTTAGGATTGCTTTCCAAAGAAATAATTAATTGAGCAATATCATTCTTTAAAGACGGATACTTTTTGAGCAATCGTTTAGCATGTTTTACAAACGATTCAGCAAGTTCTACTCTAAAGTTCATTCAAAAAATCTTTTGCAGATGTAGTTTTAAGTTTTCCCTTTTTAAGTTGCGTAAGAGTAGTTTTCAATTCTGAAAGTATTTGTTGTTTTGAAGGATCTTCAATAGTATCGACATTTTTTACAAAATCTAAATTTTTTACCAATTCCATAAAAAATGGCAATTTATTATCAGGAATATCTAAAATGACTTGTTTCATGTACAATGCAGATTAATATACAAATATAACAAGGAATCTTTCAAAACAGTTCTTGCCTATCATAAATTGCATAAAATACCTATTCTATTAAAAAACTTTGTCCATCCAAAAGCTCATTTTCAATGAGTTGTGTTAAATCAGTATAAAATATTATGGAGTTTTCTTGCATTATCAATGCAGAAAAAGTATCTTTGCAACCCGAATTAAAAAATATTCGGACTATTTTATTTAAAACCAAGAAATAAATTTCAATAAAGTGAATACATTATCGTACAAAACCAAAACTGTTACGCCGAAAGAAACCGTGCGTAAGTGGTATCTTGTAGATGCTGAAAACCAAACATTAGGTCGCATCTCATCTGAAATTGCAAAAATTTTGCAAGGTAAAAACAAACCATCTTACACACCCAACATCGACACAGGTGATCATGTAATTATTGTTAATGCAGAGAAAATTGCCTTAACCGGAAAAAAATTAACGGACAAAGTATATATCCGTCATACAGGATATCCGGGTGGTCAACGTTTTATGACACCAAAAGAAGCTTTGGCTAAAAAACCGGAGTTTGTATTGGAAAATGCAATCAGCCACATGTTGCCTCGCACACGTTTAGGCAGACAAATGTTTAAAAAATTACACGTATTTGCAGGAACAGAACATACACACACTGCTCAAAAACCGGAAGTATTAAAATTCAAATAAAAAGATAAATGGCAAAAGAAACAATCAACGGATTAGGTCGTCGTAAAACTGCGGTGGCTCGCGTTTACTTAAAAAGCGGCAACGGTGCTATTACTATCAATGGTAAAGACATCAAAGAATACATCAATTTAAAACAACTTATTGACCGTGCTATCAAACCTTTAAATGTATTGGATGCAGCGGCTAAGTTTGACATCAGTGTAAACGTAAAAGGTGGTGGTATTAAAGGACAAGCAGAAGCAATTTCTTTAGGTATTGCTCGTGCTTTAGTGAAAAATGACGAAGCTGTGAAGCCGGCATTAAAAGCTGAAAACTTAATGACACGTGAATCAAGAATGGTAGAGCGTAAGAAATTTGGTAAGAAAAAAGCACGTAAAAGCTTCCAATTCAGTAAACGTTAATCTTCAAAAATATATAATAAAAATATGGCAATTTCTAAATTATCTCAGCAAGAAATGTTGGATGCCGGAGTTCACTTCGGTCACTTAAAGAAAAAATGGAATCCAAAAATGTTACCATATATTTTTATGGAACGTAAAGGAATTCACATCATAGATTTGAATAAAACACAAGAGAAATTAGAAGAAGCTGCAGCTGCACTTCGTTCTATCTCTAAATCCGGTAGAAAAGTATTGTTTGTGGCTACTAAAAAACAAGCAAAAGAAATCATCACGGAAGCAGCAAAACAAGTAAATATGCCGTACGTAACCGAGCGTTGGTTAGGTGGTATGTTAACAAACTTTGTTACCATTCGTAAGTCTATCAAGAAAAAACAAAATATCGAAAAAATGTTGGGCGATGGTGCTTTAAACAACATCACTAAAAAAGAAAGATTGATGTTAGGCCGTCAACAACAAAAATTAGATAAAGTATTAGGTGGTATCGAAAACTTGCCTCGTATACCGGCTGCTTTATTTTTGGTAGATATTTCGCACGAACACATCGCTTTAGCTGAAGCAAAAAATTTAGGTATCAAAACAATTGGTATCGTAGATACAAATAGCGACCCTACAAAAGTAGATTTCGCAATTCCTGCTAATGATGATGCAACCAAATCTATCCAATTAATTACAAACTATTTAGTAGAAGCTATTAAAGAAGGTTTGGCAGAACGCAAAAAAGATAAAGAAGAGGCGGATGCAAAAGCAGAATCTGAATCAGAAGTAAAAACAGCTACTGAAACAGCAGAATAATCTTTAGAAATATGTGATAAGGAATAAGTTGAATAATTTAGCTTATTCTTTAATTCACTAATTCATAAACTCAAAAAATTAAATTAAACATGTCAACTGTAACTATAACAGCAGCAGAAGTAAATAAATTAAGACAAGAAACCGGTGCCGGTATCATGGATTGCAAAAAAGCATTGACAGAAACCAACGGTGATTTTGAAGCAGCCATCGACTATTTAAGAAAAAAAGGTGCAAAAATTGCCGCTAACCGTTCGGATAGAGAAGCAAACGAAGGTGTAGTAGTTGCACTAACAAGCGAAGACGGAAAATTCGGTTGTGCGGTAAACTTGAGCTCAGAAACTGACTTCGTTGCGAAAAATGAAGATTTCATCAACTTAGCTAAGTCAATTGCAGATGTAGCTTTGGCAGGAAGAATAAAAACAGTAGAAGAATTAAACAACGCACAGTTAGACGGCGTTACCATCAAAGATAAATTGTTGGATACTGTTGCTAAAATTGGTGAAAAAATTGAAGTGAAAAAATACGAAGTATTGGAAGGTGAAGGTGTTGTTTCATACATCCACATGGGTTACAGAATGGGTGTTTTAGTGCAATTAAACAAAGCATTAAATGATGAAATCACTACAGCCGGAAAAGATGTTGCTATGCAAATCGCAGCAATGAATCCGGTAGCAATCGATGCTTCCGGTGTATCGGATGAAATTAAAGACAGAGAAAGAGCCATTGCTCGTGAAAAAGCAATCGCTGCCGGAAAACCGGAAAATATCTTAGATAAAATTGCAGAAGGTGCAGTGAATACTATGTTGAAAGAAAATACGTTATTGCCTCAACCTTTCGTGAAAGATGGTAGCAAAACAGTAGAACAATATTTAAAAACTGCCGAAAAAGATTTAACGGTAGTGTCGTTTAAGCGCGTAACCTTATCGTAATATTTAAAAGAGAGAATTTTTATTCTCTCTTTTTTTTTGCTTATTTTTAGAAATGTTTTTAAATGATACAATTCATCACATTTCTATGCTTAATTACTGTTTTTCTTTTTTCCTGTAAGAAAAATAATGATTGTCAGAATTATACGTATTTTTTAACGGATGATGAATCACTTTTTTTCAAACGATTCATTTCAAAACAGGATGCAATAGGCATTAAACAAGTAATTATAATCTAACTACTCAATAATAAATCATGAACCAACCAATCAAACGTATCTTATTAAAGTTAAGTGGTGAGGCCTTAATGGGCGACCAACAATTCGGTATTAAAGCAGATACGCTTTCCATCTTCGCCGATGAAATTGCCGATGTTATTCGAGCCGGATACCAAGTCGGTATCGTGGTTGGCGGTGGCAACATTTTCCGAGGCTTACAAGCCGGAAACATCGGTATAGAGCGCGCGCAAGGTGATTATATGGGCATGTTAGCTACATTAATAAATGGTATGGCACTGCAAGGTGCTTTAGAGTCAAAAGGCATACACACTCGTTTGTTATCTGCATTAAGCATACAACAAGTGTGTGAGCCATATATCCGCAGACGCGCCACTCGACATCTGGAAAAAGAACGTTGTGTGATAATGGCTGCCGGCACCGGAAACCCTTATTTTACTACAGATACAGCCGCTGCTTTGCGTGCTAACGAAATTGAAGCAGATGTAATTTTAAAAGGTACAAGTGTTGATGGTATTTATACTTCTGATCCTAAAAAAGACCCGAATGCTACTAAATTTGAAACCATCTCTTTTGATGAAGTGATGATAAAAAATTTACGCATCATGGACCAAACAGCTTTTGCACTTTGTAAAGAAAATAAAATGCCGATAATCGTGTTTAATATTCGCGAAAGAGGCAATATCCTTCGCATTTTGAAAGGCGAGAAGATTGGTACTTTAGTGAGCTAAGCTAACGCACAATCTGGAATTTTTCACTGCCTTTATGCTCGCCATCATTGAGGTACAAAAAATACATTCCGGAAGTCAACATAGCTACATCTATTTGTAAGTTATGTTGGTTTTCGATGTACCCATTTTTTAATTGTTTGCCTGTAATATCAAACAAAGTATATTGTATTTTTTGCATATTCCATTGCGATACGTCAACCGTAATATTTGTATTTGCCGGATTGGGAAATACGGTAAAGGATAGTTGCGTAGTATGCTTGTTAGATATGTTATCCACTATTTCTTGATATTGAAAAATACCAATATCCATACTGTCAGAACAAGATGTTGCAGCTATAATGCTGAGTTTGTTATCTGCTGCACAAAAGAATTGTGGTATTATAGAACTTTGTTCAATAAATAACGGCAATTGCATATCTTTTAAAGCACCGGTTTCTATATCTACTAAAAAGTTTTTTTGAAGTGGAATTAGAAGCATCTGATTGCTGTACCTAATATAGGTGGCTGTAATAATAAATTGGTTATTATATTGTATAGGATGCAACACTATACTTTTAGCTCCACTTTGATTCGGGTTGCTAAATGTGTAAAACAAACTATCTTGCACTAAGATAGAATCCGGCAGGTCAATTTTCCATTTTGTTATATAATTAGAGTCTAATTTTTCTAAAGATAAATGATTGGTGTATTTATAATTGTAGGTAGCTGCATCAATGGTATCAACAAAAATAGTATCATCTAATAATAAAATGGCTTGGTTAGGAAGAATACCATCATTGATTTTTAAATAATAATCTTCATAGCTAAATGAGTAATTCGAAATGTCTTTCTCGAATTCAATTTGATATGAATCGGTATTTATTTTTGAAAGATAATTTTTAAGAATGTTTTGTGATGGATTGTTGTAATCTGATTTAGAATAGGAATGTAAAAAATTCTTTTTATTAGATGTGTTAACGCTATTATCCAAATTTACAATACTTAAATGATTAGGATAAGTAAACGGAAAATAGCTATTAATTTGTTCTGAAAAATCATTATAAATCAAAAATTCACTGTATGAATCAAATGCGGTATCAGCTATGTTTTCATTTACCGGATAATCTGTTTGATGATAGGATTGTAAGTCAATATCTCTATAAATAGAATAATTCTTATAGGGTGAATTTTTATTTAGGATTAATGAGATTTTGTCTACATCATTTTGTTTAACATGCATACCATAACTATACGTTTCATCTCCTATATATACAATCGTGTCAATACTACATTCTTGGTTTATACAATATAAATTTTGATGGATGCCGTTATAAATTATCCAATCAGTTTTTACTACATAAAAACGATTATTATGTTCAAATAAATTTCCGTTACCTTCTAAACTTATTTTATGTAATACCTTTTTTGATGGTGCATGAATGGTGTAAAAATTAAAATAATTTCTAGTATAGTAAAAATAACCTACACCAGGATATCTCTTTAAAATAAAGTAAGAAACAGCCATTTGATATGTGCTGTCAGTAAGTTTGTTTACTATAATTTCTGAAACGCGATTTAATGTGTCATCTTGAAATGACATTAAAGTGTCAATCGTAAAAAGTGGTGTAGTATATATTCCTAAGTCTGTATTTACTACTCCAAATAGCAGTAAATTATGTGCATACTTTCTTTTATTATCTTCTATATATGAAGAATCAAAATAAGTGAAATGTATGTACGCTTCCTTGTTATTTCTGGTGTATATTTTATGCGGAATTTCCGATGCATATAGCTCCAGAAAGCTCATGCTAAAAGTAGGTAACAAGTATGGATATATACTTTTTTCAGCATTAGGCACCATTAATTTCCAATCACTATTTCCATCTGCATTTAGTTTTTGCAAATAATAATTATTCGTAGTATAGTTCTTATATGTGAGCAAGTAATGATTTGCATCTACTGATTCTATCATCTTTAGCATATCTACGCCATCTTCATTAATGCAATTTACCAAGTTCACAGTTTGTGCTTGTAAACATGCAACATACCAAATCAAACAGTAGAGGAAACTTATAAACTTGCTCATATATTAAATTTAAAACGAATTATCCATAAATGCATAGTTGTAAATCTATTTTTATTTTTTTGATAAATACCATTTGTCAACTGCCAACTTTTACTCTATATTTGTCCTGAAATTTTTTTTATGGAAGAGGAAGTACAATTGGTTTTAGATGAGACGAAAGATGCCATGTTTAAGGCATTAAAACATTTAGAAGATGAGTTAAGAAAAGTACGTGCCGGAAAAGCAAGTCCGGATATGTTGCTCGGAATTACAATAGAATATTATGGAGTTCCAACACCTATAAATCAGGTGGCCAACATAAAATTATTAGATGCTCGCACATTGGTTATTGTTCCGTTTGAGAAAAAGATAATCAGTGATATTGAAAGAGCTATTTTCCAAAGCAATATTGGTATTACACCACAAAACGACGGTGAAAATATCCGTTTGTCTGTGCCACCAATGACAGAAGAACGTCGCCGTGAGTTGGTAAAACAAGCAAAAAATTATGGCGAACAAACACGTATTGTTGTGCGAAATGCCCGTAAAGATGGTAACGAAATGGTGAAAGATTTAGTGAAAGAAGGCTTGAGTGAAGATATAGGCAAAGATGTTGAAGAATCCATCCAACAGTTGACAAATGAATACAATGGCAAAGTAGATAAAATGTTACAACATAAAGAAGAAGAAATTATGACAATATAATTGCTTACTTCTACAGTATATTTCTTCCATATTTTCTGATGTTACCACAAGTGGTGTATATTTGGATACATCTGTAAAAGTAGCCGAAAACGTTACGCTTGGTTTGCAATTCCATTTTCTCAATTACTAAGTAATTGTCTTTTTTTTGACTAAGAAAAAAAGTGACATAATGTTCAATTGGACAAATTATTAAATAACATGCTTATTCCAACTTGTAGTGCAATTTAAATTTTGATGTTATCAGAATAAAAAAAAGTTGAGACAAGCACAAAGCAAAGAAGCGTGGCACGGCAAAAATCGCCAGCCAAGCGTAGCTCAAAGCGTGGAGCGATATTTTTGCCTTGTCTTTTTTTGGTTACTTTTTTTGACTAAGTAAAAAAGTGACAAAATGTTCAATTCAACAAACCATTAAATAAAAAAAAACGGGTTATTAAACTAAACCACACTACGCAAACCTTGTTCGTAATAATTAGACAGGATTTCCGTCTTTTGTAACCAACTTGTATTCCACCAAATGCAAAGAAGAATCTTGAATTAACCGAACAATTTTTCCAATTTTTGAATACCAACGCATTCGGAATGAAAACGTATCTTTTTTCATAAACGCATAAACAAATGGATGCACGTACAATAAGAAATTTTTCTCCGGATGTGTTTTCAGTTGTATCAAATCGTTTTGTATATTTTCTACAATTTGTAGCGGTTGGTCTATTTTATATTTGTTATTGTTCAATAATGGTTCACGTGTGTCAATGCTGAGTACCTCTTTCATGCGTTGTCGCGTAATTTCCATTAATCCAAATTTGCTCACCGGTAAAATCACGTGTTTTGCTTTATCAGAACGCATGGCTTCCTGCATTGCTTCGAATAATTTGTGCTTATATTCTCCGGATTTCATATCAATAAAATCCACGACGATAATGCCGCCAATATTTCGCAAACGTAATTGACGTGCTATCTCGTTGGCAGCTTCTACATTTATTTCAAAAGCATGTGTATCTTGTTCAATTCCTTTTTTCACTTTTGGGCCACTATTTACGTCTATTACGTGCAAGGCTTCGGTGTGTTCAATAATTAAATAAGCACTACTTTTTAGTGTTACGGTTTTCCCAAATGCAGATTTTACTTGTCGGCTTACATCATATTTCTCAAATAGAGGTGTTGCCTCTTCATGCTTAGATAGGATAGAAACATGTTCCGGTGCATATTCTTTAATATAGGCTTTTAAATCGCCGTGCAAAACAGGATTATCTGTAATAATTTTTGAAAAACTATCATTCATTAAATCGCGAACTATCGAAAACGTTTTGTTCATTTCCTTTAGTAGCAATTTTGGCGGATTTTGATATTTCGCATTTTGCGTCATCGTTTTCCACTTATTCAGCAAATTTTGAATATCAAATTCTAATTCTTCTTTACCTACACCTTCTGCATTGGTACGCACCACACAGCCAAAGTTTTTTGGCTTGATGGTTTGCATAATTTTTAAAAGGCGTTCCCGTTCTTCCGGTTGGGCAATTTTTTTGGAGATACCAATTGAATCTGTGAATGGAACCAATACTACATAACGTCCGGGAAGAGAGATTTCACAGGTTAATCGCGGCCCTTTGGTCGAGATGGCTTCCTTAGAGATTTGAAATATAAGAATATCTCCTTTTTCAAAAACATCAGACATTAGTCCGTCTTTTCGAATGGGTGGTTCTATTTCAAATGTATCCAATAAGTGTGATTGCTCGCCCTTAAAAGCTTCCGAACTGAACTTGCGTACAGAACGAATGTATGGACTTAAATCAGAATAATGTATAAAGGCATCTTTCTCATGACCGATATCTATAAAGGCTGCATTTAATCCAGGATTAATTTTCTTTACTCGGCCTAAATAAATGTCGCCGGCAGCAAATCCTTCTTTATCGTATGAGTCGAGATGGTATTCGACTAATTTTTTGTTTTCAAGAAGAGCAATTTCAACACCTTTGGAATTAGCATGTATTACTAATTCTTTTATCATGTGTTTTGTATTAAATAATAATACACAAGCAGTGTGTAAGAAGCAAACTACTTGTGCTTATTATGTAAAACGAATTATTTCTTCTTATGACGGTTTTTTCTTAGTCTTTTTTTACGTTTGTGCGTCGCAATTTTATGACGCTTTCTTTTCTTTCCGCAAGGCATAATTATATTTTTTTATTTTTTAAACTATTGACGATTTCGTCTATTTCTTTATTAAAATCTGCATTGTTGACCAATATTTTACACATTTCAAACAAGCGGATAGCTTCATCATTATGTCCTAATTGTGCTTCGGTTATTGCCAAAAAATACATGGCTTCTGTATTTTGAGGCTCTAACTTCAATATTTTATTGAGTCGCTCTTTTGCTTTGTCGTATTGTCCAGACTGAATCGACATTCTGCTCATGGACATTAATACTTTTATATTTTCGGGATGTTTACTTTCTAAATCTCTCAGTATTCCAATTCCCTTCATCGGCTCCTGCGAACCATTCACATACGCATCTGCCAATTTTATTTTGAGATCCCAATCGTTACTGTCTTTTTCAACAGCTTTCTCGTACGATTGGAGTGCAAAGGTAATCAAATTA
Organism: Bacteroidota bacterium; assembly: GCA_963169645.1. Classification (GTDB taxonomy): domain Bacteria; phylum Bacteroidota; class Bacteroidia; order Chitinophagales; family JADIYW01; genus JADJSS01. The sequence continues at coordinate 147,669 of CAUJCO010000014.1, read as the reverse complement.
TTTAAAATTACAGAGTCTTCCGTGGATTTATATGCGGTTACTAATGCATCGCCGGCATCTACTAAGGCTGTTTTTGTTTCTTCTAATTTGGCGGCTTGGTATATGTAATAGGCCGCTAATGCCGGATTGCTGTTATTTTTCCAAAAATCTACTAAGTTGGCGTATGCTTTCTTTTTAGCATCAATGGCTTGCTCCGGTGCATTCTTTGTAGCTTCTGCTAATGATTTGGCTTGTTGTTTTTCCGCATCTGCTAATTTGGCAATTTGTTGTTGCTCATATTCGTCGAAAGAGATGCCACCGTGTTCGGTATGCACAACAGATTTTTCTTTTTTGTTAGCTGTTTTACCACCAAAATAAAGAGCAGCTACTAAAATTACAGCGAATGCACCTAATGCTATTTGTCCTTTCTGCACAATAAAAAAATTAAGCTTCTTTTTCTTTCAAGCGTTTTGCACTGGATTCTTTAATTTGCTCAACGAATACTTTTGAAGGTTTAAAAGCCGGTATTTGATGTTCAGGAATTTCTATTGCAATATTTTTTTTGATATTTCTACCAATTTTAGCTTTACGCGTTTTCACAATAAAGCTTCCAAAACCACGTACATATAAATTTTCGCCTTCAGATAAAGTATCTTTTACTTCTTTAAAGAAAGCCTCCATTGCTACTAATACATCTACCTTTGGTACGCCTGTTTTTTCAGAAATCGTGGTGATAATATCTGCTTTTCTCATGATAAATATTTAAATGAATTACAAAAATGCGAAATAAATCCTAACTAACTTACTAATATACACGAAATTAGAGTTTTTTTAATATACCATGTTATTTATGGTTCCATTCCATTGATTTTAATTATTTTGCAGTTCCATGATTTGGTTTTCCAATATATTATTAGAGTGGTATAATCCGACTACGCGAAAATTACCTTGGAAAAAGACAAATGATGCGTATAAAATCTGGATTTCAGAAATTATTTTGCAGCAAACTCGAGTAGAGCAGGGCATGCCGTATTATTTGGCATTTATTAAAAATTATCCAACCGTAAAGCAGCTAGCCAATGCTCCTTTAGATGATGTTTTAAAATTGTGGGAAGGGTTGGGCTATTATTCACGAGCACGCAATTTACATACGGCTGCCCGCCAAGTAATGGAAAATCACAATGGTAAGTTTCCCTGCTCACACGAAGAAATGCTGCAATTAAAAGGTATTGGAAAATATACTGCCGCCGCTATTGCTTCTTTTGCATTTCAATTACCGCATGCTGTGGTAGATGGAAATGTATATCGAGTGCTCACACGTGTGTTTGGTATACATATACCTATTGATACTGCAAAAGGCAAACAACAGATTGAGCAATTAGCTCATGAATTATTAGATAAGCTACAACCACACATTTATAACCAAGCTATTATGGATTTTGGTGCATTGGTGTGCAAACCGCAGCAACCCTTATGTTCTACTTGTCCGTTTGTTTCCAATTGTAAAGCGTATTTAAAAAATGAAATAAATAGTTTGCCGGTAAAATCAAAAAAGATTGTAAAAACAAACCGATTCTTTCATTATTTTATATTGTTTGATACCGTCTCTATTTATATACAACAACGAGATGGAAATGATATTTGGAAAGGGCTACACGAGTTTCCATTGGTAGAAACAAAATCGGAAGACAGCCAAGATGAAATAAAGATTTGGATGCAAGAAATTGGTATAAAAAGCGTACAACCTGTTCTGATTTCGAAACAAATTTTATCGCACCAGAATATATACGCAAATTTTTATGAACTAAAATGGAAAAATCTACCTAATTTAGAAAAAAAGTATATCAAAATAAATATGACGGACATAAACCAATATGCATTTCCAAAAATAATCCGTTCCTATTTGCAAGATAGATTTATTTTTTTATCTTAGATATAGCATTTTTTAAACAACGTAACCATAAATTTCTACGAAAACAAGACAATATGAGTGTAAATAAAGTAATACTGATTGGAAGATTGGGCAAAGATCCGGAAGTGCGTAAAATTAATGCCACCACTACTGTTTGTAATTTTCCATTAGCCACCAACGAATCCTATAAAAATCAAGATGGAACATACACAGAGCAAACAGAATGGCATAATATTGTGATGTGGCGTGGTGTTGCTGAAAGAGCAGAGCGTATTTTAAAGAAAGGAAATACTATATTTGTGGAAGGAAAACTCAGAACACGTTCTTGGGAAGATAAAGAAAATCACAAAAGATATACCACAGAGATAGTAGTTGAGAATTTCCAATTATTAGATAAAAGAGAACAAGGCGGAACAGGTACACAACCCAATCCAGAAGTCAAAATAGAGCAAGATACGAAAGTAACTGATATACTTGATGATTCCGGTTTGAACGATGATTTACCTTTCTGATTGATAGCAAAAAATTACCAACTTGGACGACGGAATACCCATACATTACTTGCTGAATTCACAACCTATTGTTTCATGGACCGAAGCGTTTAATCCAATAAATGCTTCCATTATTTTTCAGCTTATTTTTATTTTTATTTTATTGGTGTTTATGGCAATGATGTGTGCCGTAGAAGTAGCTATATTTCTATTTAACCAACATGAAATAAATGACTTAGAAAAAAGCTACGATAAAACCGACCAATTAATTTTAGATTTTATTAAAAAACCACGCCGTTTTTTAGCCACTTTCGTGCTTACTACTACGTTGTTTACGTTGGCAGTAGTGTTGGTGTTTGAAGGTATTTTGGAGTCGGTATTGAAACATGAATTTTTAATGTCTCATGCCACATTATTATTTATAATAAAAATATCATTTGAGACGTTTATAATTGTACTTTTTGCAGAGGTAATTCCAAAATTATATGCAACACAACACTATTATAAAGTAGCAAAATATACAATTCGTACATTGCACTTTTTTGATATTATTTTTGCACCATTTGTAAAAGGATTAATTGCGACTTCTAATTTTTTTGAAAATCGTTTGCAAGGTGTAAAAGCAGGCGTTTCAGCACAAGATATCGATGAAGCCATTGATATTACGAATGCGCAAGAAAATAGCGATTTGGAGCGAAATGATACACGAATTTTAAAAGGTATAGTGAAATTTGGAAACATCACCGTTTCGCAAATTATGCGTTCACGCGTAGATATGTTAGGTGTAGATTACGATGTAGCATTTACCGAATTATTACAAATAATTAAAGAAGCCGGTTATTCACGTATGCCGGTTTATAAAGATGATATCGATAAAATTGAAGGTGTTTTATACATCAAAGATTTATTGAAATATTTAGATGCACCGGATAATTTTGATTGGAGAATATTAATTCGTCCTGCATTCTTTGTGCCTGAAAACAAAAAAATTGATGATTTATTAGAAGATTTCCAAGTAAGACGTGTACACATGGCAATTGTAGTAGATGAATATGGTGGCAGCTCCGGATTGGTTACATTAGAAGATGTTTTGGAAGAAGTAATTGGCGATATTAAAGACGAATTTGACGATGTGAGCGAAATTGATTATAAAAAAATTGACAATTACAATTATATTTTTGAAGGCAAAACAACCTTGAATGACGTATGTAAAGTATTGGAAATTTCGATTGATACTTTTGAAGATATACGCGGTGAAGCAGATTCATTGGCAGGCTTAATTTTGGAATTAAATTCTTCCATACCATTAGAAGGTGATGAACTTAAATTTAAACGATTTACCTTTGTAATTTTAGAAGCCGATAGAACCCGAGTTATCCGAATTAAAATCACGATAGATAATTAAATCTGTTGAAATTATTTTTTATTTGAAACATGAACACAACCAATTTTATTAACGATTCAAAACAGTTTCAATGCATCCTCTTCATCTTATTTTTAAGTGGATGGCTAGTGTCTTGTAACGAACATTTTACACCCAAAAAAAAGTCATATTTCCGAATTGAATTTCCGGCAGAAAGAAAATTTGTTTCATACAATAATCCAACTTGCCCATTTTTATTTGAATATGCTGATTTTGGTCGTATTCAAAAAGATTCTTCTGACCAGCAAGAATTGCAACAACATCCTTGTTGGTTCAATATCATTTATCCGGAATACAAAGCCAAAATATATTTAAGTTATACAGCAATTAATACAGAAAATACGTTGGATAAGTTGATAAAAGATAGTTATAAACTCACCTTCAAACATACCGTAAAAGCCGATTATATTGATGAAACACTCATTAAAGGTAAGCATCCAAAGGTGAGTGGCATTTTATACGATGTCGGTGGAAATGCGGCAAGTGCTGTTCAGTTTTATATTACTGATAGCAGTCGCCATTTTTTACGCGGTTCACTTTATTTTTATGCTGCACCCAATACCGATTCTATTGCTCCGGTTGTCAATTATTTTAGAGAAGATGTAAAACATATCATCGAATCTTTACAGTGGAAATAGTTTTATTTTCTGTTTAGATATATATCTTTACAGTATGAAAAATAGCCTCATTCTTTTATTGTTGATAGGTACAATTTTAAAGTCAACAGCACAAGATATTCATTTCTTTGCATCAAATCTTCAAATGAAGAATAACCAACCGACATTTGTCATGGCAGATGATTTTTCATTTCAGCAAAATGAGCTTTTACAAAAAGACATTAAAAAAGCCAAAGCGATGAAAATTTCCGGAATAGTGTTGACGAGTATTGGTACAGCCGGAGTACTCACAACGGCAGGTGTGATGGGCGTTTATTCTTTAGTTCGTCCGGTAAGTAGATTATATAATACCATCATTGGTGTGAGTGGATTATCACCGAGCGTGGCTCTCTTAACTTCCGGAATTCCGTTAGCCGTAATTGGTTCCAAACGAACAAGGAAATACAAAGAACAACAAATAAAAGAATGGGTTGCACCAGCACAGCCCATTCCTTAATATTTCATTTTTTTAAATTAAAGCTTGAATAATAATTGCAACAATAAATGGAATCGTACCTGCTGCAATTAGCCATTTACCACGACCGGAAATTCCATGCCGTCCTTTTAAAATAAACAATCCGGTGATGTTGATTACAATTAATAAAACAGCAAAAATATCGGAAGCCCATTTCCATCCTTTTAAACTATTTCGATGAATTACATTCACTTGATAAAATATCGGACGTTTGGAAACCTGTTCATAGATGGCTTCTTTCGTAGAAAGATTGACATGCAACGATGAATTGTTGTAATAAATTTTCACTTGGTTATTAGTAGGAAAATCATATACTTTATACGATGTTTCGCCAACCAATTTTCCAAATGCTTGGATTTTAGTTGCGTCGATTTCGTCGCGCGTGTAGCTTCTGTCAATTGGTATTGTTTTCTTATTTAAAATAAAATCAGGATTCCAATCGTCCACATGGTTTAAAGCAATTCCTGAAATACAATACACCAATATCATCGAGGAAAAAAAATATCCTAAATCACGGTGTGTTGCTAAGTTGAGCCGCCTTAGTTTTCGGATATTCCAATTCAACATATTACTCTTTATTTTCTTCTACTTTCTTAGCATATTCAGTTGTGATATCAATCACCCATTGTTCAATATTTACATCCGGTAATATGGCATCCGGTTTGTAAGCTACTTTTGCAGTATGGTTGTTTACGGCTTTAATGCCATCTCCAATAATTTTAATTTGGAACATTTCATCGTGTGCTACTAAAACAGGAATTACAATAGCCTTTTGTTTTTTAGTCAATACTTTATCAATTGCTTCCGTAGTTTTTTTCGGATCGTAGTGTGCAATATGTCCGCACCAACCATACGTATGTTCACTAATACCAATTTCTTGTTTTACAAAATCACCTACTTTATCAAACAAATCAGCCCATTCTTTTTCGTATGCTTCATCGCCGTAACCAATTAACACGATACCTTCATTAGCCGGTTCTTTCGATAATTCTTTTGCTCTTCTCAATACATTTTTTTTCAAGATGTCTGTGAAATCAAGATTGGGTGTAATATATGTTTTTGCTTTTGGTGTGTAGCGTTCTATCTTTTCAATTTTCAACATCTCTTTTGATTGTGGGTCTTCTTTTTGTCCGATAATTGTTGGAATATCATCAAAAGTATGCGGACTTACTGTGAGGAAAATTGGAACGATAATTACATCCGTATAACCTTCCGCATCAAACTCTTTCAAGCGTGTGGCGATAGATGGTTCCGTATATTCCATGTGTGCTGTTTTGGTGCCTTGAATTTTCCCATCAGCTAAAATTCTGCTTTGTACGGCTTTTTCAAAATCCATTAATGCTTTACGCCACGTTTCCGAGCGTGAGCCATGATTTACTAATAGAACACCTACTTTTTTCTTTCCGTTTGTTGCTGCTTCTGTATTTTCTGTTTTTCCATTATTGCATGATGCTAAGAAGGAAACGTTTAAAAATAGTAAAAAATAAAAGATGTACTTTCTGATGAATTTGTATGTTGTATTGGTAGTCATTTTATAATATTTAATTGACCACAAAGAACTTATTTAGATTTAATCTAAACAATACCTTAGCTTTGGTATTTTACTACTTATTTTTTGTGAGTTTATATCCCTAACCGGTGTATTTTTGAGTATAATTATTTCGATTTTTAATATGTTTATTAATATAATTATTTAAGAAACGTTAAATTTTTAAAAATAATACGTTATATTCATCTTGAAAACTGTATTTATTTATGAAAGGAACCATCTTTTTGAGTGTATTATTTTTTGTATTCAGCTCAACACTACTTGCACAAACAAAGTATTTTCCCATCCAAGGTGCATCTGAAATTCCAGGAAAAAAAATCAATGGAACATTAGATGATATCACCGATTTCTCAACGTGTACACAAGTTCCATTTACAATGCCGGACGGTACCAAATTAATGACGGATATTTATTTACCTATTTTGCAAGATAGTTTTGTTTATAACGATACGCTTTCATTTAATTTATTGCCGGATCCTTTTCCACCAATCAAAATACCGATTTACGCTGTCTTGCTACAAAAAGGAGCACAATACCTCATTTATGATTCAATAAATGGCGTACCCAATCCCAATCCTTATCAGTTGCCCATGATATTGGAAAGAACACCGTATGATAAAGATGGTGCATTAGAAGGTGCAGCAATGGCATTATTAGGTTATGCCGGAGCAGTGCAAGATATGCGTGGACGATATACATCGCAAGGTGCCTATTTGCCGTTATATTCAGATGGTTGGAAAAAAACACCCTATCATAATTACAAACACATTTTAGATGTTACCAATACCAGTGATCCAAGAAACGGTAATAACCACGAAGATGGATACAATACCATCGAGTTTATCAAAAACCAATTGGTACGTAAATACGATTTAAATAACGATGGCATTTTTGAAACAACCGATTTAGTGTACAATGGTTCTATCGGAATGTTTGGGGCATCTGCTTTAGGTTATAACCAATTACAAGCAGCTGCTGCACATAAAATAAATCCCAATCAACCCGGATTAAAATGTTTGTTTCCAATTGTAGGACCGTTGGAATTTTATAAAAGTACAGGCTACCATAATGGTTGTTTAAGAGATGGATTAGTTACAGGTTGGTTGCGGGGGCAAATTAAAGATTTGCAAGATGAATTAAGAGATATTGATACGGGAATTGATGATACCATCCACTCCGCTAAAGATTATAACATGCTGGATAAATTTGATGCTGCCAACCAAGCAATCGATCATTTTGTAACGATTAATTATGAAAATTCACCGTGTGGTTATTATCCAAATTCAATAGGAAGAAGTGATATGGATGCAACCAAAGCTCCGGTAGATGCCAATGGTGAAGGACAACGAAATGGATTATATTCTCGATACAGCAATATGGAAGTGCCTACTTTCCACGTAACAGGTTGGTGGGATATTTTTATAGATGGTTCAATTGAAACGCATAAATTAATTCAAGATAATATCACCCAAAGAAGGGATTTGCAAAAAATTGTCATCGGTCCTTGGGCACATCAAACGGTTGCTAGTACTAAAACAGGCGATCGCATTTATCCTAAAAATACTAAAGACATTACCAAGGTAGATATCTTAGATATTACGGAAGGCGGAAGCATTAACATTACAGAAATTGCAAAATCGGAATTGGTAAGCTGGTTCCGATATAATTTAAATTATAATGGATACAATAAAGTGGTAGAACCCAAAGTATTGATTCCAAAATCAACATTATGGCAAGCACCGCTACCACAGTTGCCACAAGTAGAAGTACGTTTTCCGGCACAGAATTATAAAATACAATTTGCCGAGTTATTGAATTTTATTTTAGGTCAAGGAAATTTAAAACAAGTGCCGGTTGAAATAAGAATTGGCGGTAGTAATGGTTTGGTAATTCCGTTTAATATTGATTTGCCTAATCTTGGTCCGATTATTAAAGATATTTCATCGGATGAACCATTTGTGGGCATTCCGCAATATGAGTATAAAAATATTCCGACCTATCGCTATTATGTAGTAGGTGCTTCTAACGATTCCGGAACCGTTTCTTATGCCGGAAATTATTGGATGAATTCGGAAGTATTTCCACCCAACGAAATCCAATGGAAGTCGATGTATTTACATCAAAATGGAAAATTAAATTTTACGGCACCAACAACGGATGAAGGTTTCAGAACGTATGTACATAATCCGGATGATCCGATTATAACGGTTGGTGGCGGTAATATGTTGGAACGCACACCACAAGGTGATAGAGATGCACAAGGACAAATGAATTTAGCCGATCCGAATTTTGCACCATATACGATGGATAGGGAAGGTGTGTTGAAATTTGAAACCGATGTTTTATCCGATTCATTAAGTATTATTGGATATCCTAAGTATAAATTATATGCAAAATCGAATCCGGGAAATACACCAAACGGACCTACTGATTGTGATTTCTTTATCCGCATATTAGATGTGTTTCCGGATGGCAAAGAATTCTTTGTGGTAGAAGGTGCTGTAAATGCACGTGCACGTGAGTTTGCTCGTTCTATTGCAGAAGGTCATCAAAATGATGATGCACCTTTTAGCAATATCGATATCGGTAAATTGTATGAGTATTATTTTCAAGGATATCCAATAGCTTACACCTTTGCTCAAGGACATAAAATTAAAGTATTAATCTCATCGAGTAATTATCCTCGCTTTCAAGCTTGTGCCAATGTTCCATTAATGGATGGCGAATTTTTCCGTAGAAAACCGGCAGATGGTAGAACCTACTTATACAATGGTGTAGAATATGCACCACGTATTTCAGTACAACGCGTAGCGTTTTCAAATCAATACCCGACACAAATTGAGTTGCCTGTATTTGGTAGTACATCTGTAATTACAGCAATAAAATCCAATACCATAAAACCGGATTGGGAACTGAATGTGTTTCCGAATCCAAGCAATGGAATGTTGGATGTTTTCATTAATAAATCCGGAAAATATTTAGCCAATGTATATAACATGATTGGCGATAAACTAGTGCAAAAAGAAATATCAGATAATCATCATTTCGATTTTAGAAATTTTGCAAAAGGACAATATCTATTAGAAATTATCGACCTGAAAAACGAAAATCAAAAATCAACTAAGTCATTTACCATTAACTAAGAATTATTAACCCAATAAATTCAACGCATGTTTTTTAAAAGTAATTTATACAAATTATTCGGGATGTTCTTATGCCTACTTTGGAGTGTTGTAGTGCATGCACAAGAGATTACTATAAAAGGAAAGATAAAAGATAACAATACCAAAGAAGGATTGATTGGTGCGAATGTGCAAATTAAAGGAACTAATTTTGGAGCTATTACCGATATCGATGGCAACTATGAAATAAATGCAACGACATCTTTGCCGGCTATTTTAGTTGTTTCATATCTTGGATATGCTGATCAAGAAATAAAAATAGAAAATGAATTACAAACAATAGACGTTGCATTAGTAGCACAAGAAATTAGAGTTAGCAATGATGTCGTTATTTCGGCATCTCGCGTAAGCGAACGTATTCAAACATCTCCATCATCCATACAAAAAATAAATTCTAAACAAATTCAATATATCGCATCCGGAAATTTTTATCAAGGATTAGGAACGATGAAAGAAGTTGATATTACGACAAGTAGTATGGGTTTTCAAGTGTTTAATACACGTGGTTTTAATACCACTGCTCCGGTTCGTGTAGTACAGTTTATTGATGGAATGGATAATCAAGCACCCGGCTTAAATTTTCCGGTAGGAAACTTAGTAGGTGCAAACGATTTGGATTTGGAAAGCGTAGAAGTGATTTCCGGTGCATCATCTGCATTGTATGGTGCAAATGCATTTCAAGGTGTGTTAAGTATGCAAACTAAAAATCCATTTGATTATAAAAATTTACAAGTAAAATTAAAAGGTGGAAACCAACAAATGTTAGATGCACAAGTGCGTTATGCTAATGCTTTTGGAAAGAAAAAATATGACAGAGATGTTTTTGGTTTCAAAATAAGTGGCGGATATTTTAGTGCGAAAGATTGGATTGCAGATGATTCCATTGCTAACTTATACGGCGATATTGAAACAGATGTGAATGTTAGTACGGTGGTAAGGAAATTACAATTTAGTGATGATACTGCTATTGCTCGACAATTTAGAGCATTAAATGCCTATTTAGATTTTTTCCCAAATGCATTTCCGGGTTTTGTACATGTGAAAACGCCGGGCTACAGAGAAACCGATTTAACAGATAATAAAACGCGAAGTATCAAAGCAAATATCGCCTTGTTTGCTCGCCCAATAAAAGATATGCAAATTGAATATCAATATAAATTTGGATTAGGAAGTGCTGTGTATCAAGGTGCAAACAGATACAATGTAAAAGATATCAAATTTCAACAACACAAAGTACAATTGGATTATAAAGGGTTGATGGTAAAATATTACACAACACAAGAAAATGCCGGTAAATCGTATGATATGGTGTTTAGTGCCATCAATCTTTCAAAGATTGGTATTAGCAGATATATTTCCAATTTTATAAAATCGTATTTTTCGCAACTATCGGATTATACCAATTCCTTTAAAGATGATCCGCATAATGATGAAGTTGAAGCTTCCAGAAACTACGCATTGCAAGAAGCATATAACCAAGCGTACTTACAACCGGGCACTTACTCATTTGATTCCGCCTATAACATCATTGTAGATGATGCCAATTTAGTTACGGGTTCTAAGTTTCAAGACAAATCATCTTTACATCATGTGGAGGCAATGTACAATCATACATTTAAACATAAAATCAATTGGATAGTGGGTTCATCTTTCCGTATGTTTATTCCACGTTCTTACGGTTCTATTTTTTATGATACACTAGTTAATATAGCAGATACTTTGCCTGATGGTTCACCGAATTTGAAAGCAAAATTTGTAAACTTAAATACATGGGAAGTAGGTGCATATACACAACTTTCGGTGGATTTATTTAAAGATCATCTCAAATTGGTAGGTTCTGCACGCATTGATAAAGCAGAGAATTTTAAAACACAGTTTTCTCCAAGAATTTCCATCATCGGTACGTATAAAAGTCATACATTCCGCTTTTCCTATCAGCAAGCTTTTAGAACACCTACGCTACAAAATCAATATATTTCATTGGACTTAGGTGCTATTCAAATATTAGGAAATTTGCACGGTGCTGACGGATACGATTATCAATCTGTTTTGGATTTTAGAAACCATTACGATTCCACCTTTTCAGTAGAACCTCAACTATTAAAACCTATTAAATTAGATCCGATAAAACCGGAACAAGTTAACTCATGGGAGATAGGTTATCGCGGTGCATTTTTTAATAAATTGTATATTGATGTATCGGCTTTTTTTAATAGATATTTTCATTTTATAGGTGATTTGCGTTTTTATCGCCCGAGCAATAAAGACATTCAGGTAGGAACAGAAGCCGGCTCCGACGCCATCTTAACCGGTGCATACAATTTGATACAAATGCCAACCAATGCAAAACAAAAAGTAGATGCTTTTGGTGCTTCAATTGGTATTAATTACTATATCTGGAAATCATTGATAGGTTCATTTAATTACACCTATTCCGGAATTGACACGCGTAAACTTTCAGACCCAATTATTCCCGGATTTAATACACCCAATCATAAGTTTAATATAGGCGTGAATGCACAACGAATTTGGAAAGGATTGGGTTTTGGACTTAATTTTAAATGGGTGAGCAAATACAATTGGGAAAGTACGTTTGGTGATGGAGTAGTGCCGAGTTATCATACCTTGGATATGCAAGTTGCTTACGAGTTTCCACGTTGGTTTACGTTGCAAGTAGGCGGTTCTAACATTTACAATAACAAACATATTGAAGCGTATGGTTCGCCAAAAATTGGTGCAATTGTTTATGGAACCATGTTGTTTGATTTGGAAAGAAAGGGAATAGATGCAGAACGTTGGATAAAAAAGAAAAAAAATAAATAACAGTGCAATGAATTTATTTATTTTTGTAAGGAATGAATAAGAAACTCTCCATCATTGTACCGGCTTATAATGAACAAAACACCATTCAACATATTTTGAATAAAATAAACGATGTACTATTAATTCAAAATGTAGAAAAAGAAATTATTGTAGTAAATGATTGTTCTGTCGACCAAACTGAACAAAAAGTGCTGGCGTTTCAACAATTACATCCTTCACTAAATATCGTATATAAAAAACACGAAGTAAACCAAGGGAAAGGAGCAGCCTTGCGTACAGGATTTCAAAGTGCAACCGGTGATTTTGTTATTGTGCAAGATGCCGATATGGAATACGATCCGGCAGAATTCAATATCTTGATGAAGCCTATTTTAGATGGCTTTGCAGATGTAGTTTATGGTTCTCGTTTTATGGGCGGCCGACCGCATCGTATTTTGTTTTTTTGGCACACTATCGGCAATAAAATATTGACCTTTATTTCCAATATGTTTACCAACTTGAATTTAACGGATATGGAAACATGTTATAAAATGTTTCGTAGAGAAATTATTCAAAGTATCGACTTAAAAGAAAACAGATTTGGTTTTGAGCCCGAAGTAACTGCAAAAGTTGCAAAGATTTCTAAGATCAGAATTTATGAAGTAGGCATTTCATATTACGGAAGAACGTATGAAGAAGGCAAAAAAATAGGCATGAAAGATGCCTTCCGTGCCTTGTATTGCATTATACGTTACAATCTTTTTTCATAGTAATGCATCTAATTGTCGCTCATGGTGCAACAGGTGTTCTTTGCTGAAGTTTAATGTTTGATGTATGTTGAACAATCCTAAAATAGGATGTTTAAAAATAAACTTATCTTCTAATGATTCCGGTAAGTCGTTCAGTATTTTTTGAAATTCCATGCTATTTTTCTCATAATATTTTTTCATGTCATCATATCGAACATGTTCCGGAACGGAGCTAACCACTTTAGGAGCTTTAAATTTTAAAGGCGATTTCAATAATAGAACTAATAGCTTATTTTTAAGCACGCTCATGAAATCACTTTTAAGCTGCACTTTGTTTTTACTTAAATTTCGTTGGATAATTTGGATAATTCCATCTTCTGCAAAACCACAATGATATAATACTTGTCCGGCACTCCAGCCGCCATTGCTCGGTGTTTTATTCAATTGCTCATCGGATAGTGCAGCCGCTTTTTGGATAAATCTGTTTTTAATAACTTCAATTTCTTGATAACGTTGTGCCAGTGCTGTATTCATTAATAAACATTTATCACAAGTTAATCAATTAAAAACAAAATAGACACTACAATTAGCGAATTCCTTTTAACTTTATTGCATGTTTTTAGATTTCTTTTTACGCTTAAAAGAAGAAGGTTTGCCGGTAAGCATAGGTGAATATCTAAATTTATTAGAAGCATTAAACAAACGGGTAACTGCTTTTAATGTGGAAGAATTTTATTTTCTATCTAAAACTATCTTAATTAAACATGAACAATATTTAGATAGATACGATGTGTTGTTTGGAAATTATTTTCACGGCATTACATGGAGTGAATTAGAAAAAAAAGAAATTCCGGATGATTGGTTGAATGCAGAAATAAATCGACTTTTTACAGAAGAAGAAAAAGCATTGATTGAAAAAATGGGCGGTTTGGAAAAATTGATGGAGCGATTGAAACAATTAATGGAAGAACAAAAAGAAAAACATCAAGGTGGAAACAAATGGATAGGAACCGGCGGAACATCACCTTTTGGCAATAGCGGATTTAATCCGGAAGGCGTAAATATTGGTGGCAAAGGTGGCGGAAGAAGTGCTGTGAAAGTTTGGGAAAAGCGTGCGTTTCAAAACTATGCATCGGATGTAGAACTCAATACTCGAAATATTAAGTTGGCATTGAAACGCTTGAGAATATTGACGCGAGAAGGCATAGAAGATGAATTAGATTTACACACAACTATAGAGAAAACCAGCAGAAACGGCGGTTTCTTAGACATTGAAATGCAGCCGGCAAAAAAAAATAGAGTGAAAGTAGTATTGTTTTTTGATGTGGGTGGCTCAATGGATCCTTATATTGAATTATGCGAACAATTGTTTTCTGCCGCCAAATCAGAATTGAAACATTTAGAGTTTTTTTATTTTCATAATTGCGTGTACGAAAGTATTTGGAAAGATAATAATTTACGCTATACAGACCGCATTCCAACGTTTGATGTATTGCATAAATTTAATCAAGATTATCGCGTAATATTTGTAGGTGATGCCACTATGTCGCCCTACGAGTTATCTTCGTTGGGCGGAAGTGTTGAGCATCATAACGATGAAACAGGCATTACTTGGCTGAAACGTTTTGTTACTAAATTCCCAAATATTGTTTGGCTTAATCCGAGTAATGAATATTATTGGGATGGTGTGCCAACGATTGCTGCCATTAAAGAAATTTTCAAAGGCAGAATGTTTCCAACAACCATTGACGGATTAACAAATGCCATGAAAACATTAAAAGGTAAAAAGACCATCCATTAATCCAATTTATTAACTTACAAACGCATAAATAATATACATGAACGAATTTAAAGGAACCGAAAATTATATTGCAACAGATGAATTGCAGATAGCCGTGAATGCAGCCATTGCTTTAGAAAAACCGTTACTCATTAAAGGCGAACCGGGAACCGGAAAAACATTGTTGGCTTTTGAAGTAGCCAAAGCATTAAATAAACCAATTTATACTTGGCATATAAAATCGACTACACAAGCACAACAAGGCTTGTATGAGTACGATGCAGTGGCTCGCTTACGCGATTCGCAATTTGGTGATGATAAAGTGAATGACATTGCACATTATATCATTAAAGGTAAGATGTGGCAAGCTTTTGAAAGCGAAGAACAAGCTGTTTTGTTGATAGATGAAATTGATAAAGCAGATATTGAATTTCCCAATGATTTGTTATTGGAGTTAGATAAAATGGAATTCTATTGCTACGAGTTACAAAAAACAATTAAAGCAAAAACAAGACCAATCGTAATTATCACATCTAATAATGAAAAAGAATTGCCCGATGCCTTTTTGCGTAGATGTTTTTTTCATTACATCCGTTTTCCGGAACGCCAAACCATGATAGATATTATCAACGTACATTTTCCAACTATCGAAGATGATTTGATGGAGGAAGCACTTAAAGTATTTTACGGTTTAAGAGATATTCATGGCATAAAAAAGAAACCTTCAACTTCTGAGTTGATAGATTGGATTCGCTTGTTGAAATTGGGAAAAAATACCAAAGAAGATTTACAACAAATTGACTACATACAAACACAACCACCTTACTTTGGCTCACTCTTAAAAAATGAACACGATTACGATCATATCAGTAAAGTAAAGCGTGCCGGACAAAATACTTTTAGAAGATTTTAGCTATTCAATTTTAAATAGTATGGTCGTTCGTATTTTATCGTAGCCATTTTCTTTTTTAGAAAATGTTTTAATTTTTTTGATGTCTTTTCTGGCCGTTAAATCATCTAAATATACATGGTTTTCTACCGGAGCATACCAATCATCCCAAATTAAATAAGCCGGTTTTTGCAGTTGATTAGGATAATCAACATTCAAATCCGGATGTTTTTTTCGATCAAAATAATCCATATCTAAAGCAATGCTAATATAAGGTGCTGCAAAATAAATTGGCATTGTTTTAAATTCACGATGTTGTTTGTTTATATAAGCAGCCATCTCATTTTGTATCTGTTGGTCTTCGTTTAAACTCAATATATCTTTGTTTGGTATGGCATATTTTTTCTTATAAAAATTAAAAAATATCAATAAGCAGATAACGCACAAAAATCCGATTGATGTTGTTTTGTTGTTTGGTAAATATTGAAAAATTTCATCTAAAAACTTAGCACATATAATTGCTATCAATGGTAATATGCCCACCATTACACGTAGTAAGCCAAAGGAATGAAACCAACCTTTATACCAAGCAAACGAATGAAAAAAGAAAATTGAAAATGCGATTCCATAAATTAAGAATAAAAATTCTAAAGAAAAGTTGACTTCTTTCTTTAAAATAAATTTTAAAATACTAAAGACTAAGCCCAATAATAAACCCAATCCGGTAATGTAATACAAGATAATTCCAACAGCATATCGCATATTTACGATAAAAGTATCCCAAGGCCCTTTCCCGTAATCAGTAGCACCCACAGCATATGGGTTTTCAATAAGTGTCCACCCAATGGATTTATTATAAATGAACACACCTAATAATGTATAAACAAGATGCCCAACAAATAATAAAGGTATTCGTTGGTATTCTTTTTTTAGAAGTAGATAAATGATAAAAACAACAATGACAATTAAACCTTCGCTTCTAATAAATGGTAGAAAAGATAAAACGAGTAATGCAATTGTTTTTTTTTGTTTTAGCCAGAGCAAAAGGATAGCTACCAATGCAAATGCAAATAAGGGTTCTGTCAATCCCGATAATGCATAAATAATTTGATGCGGAAAGATAGCCAAAAATAATGCAGCCATCCAAGCTTGTTTGATGTGTACTAATTGAGCTATTCGAAAGCTAATAAAAATTGATACGGCCTGAATGGTGATATTGAAAATTTGGATTCCTTTAAATCCAAATTGTGCCGGAAGACAAGTAATCAATACATATACAGGCTTTGCCCAATGATCAAAAAAATAGATAGGTTGCTTTAGTGCAGCACGTGCATACAAATAATGCATGATGCTATCGCCTTCATCTCCGGTTCCTGAAAATGTGTTCGCAATAACCAACATTGTTACCCAAAATAAAAGTGCTATTAAACCAGCGATATATTTTTGAGTAATGTTGAATTGCATTAAAATAAATTAGAAATTAAATTCTTTCATCATGCAGTACAGCACGTTTTACCAACGGATTTTCGCGCATTTCTGCATAGCGGATACGTTGATTGTAGATGTCAATTGCCGTATAAATTGCTTTTCTAAACGATGTTTCATCGGCAATTCCTTTCCCGGCAATATCTTCTGCGGTACCGTGGTCTGGCGATGTGCGAACAATAGGTAACCCTGCTGTAAAATTCGTGCCATCTTCCGCAGCAATATATTTAAAAGGTATTAATCCTTGATCGTGGTACATAGCTAAAACAGCGTCAAATTTGTGATGTTGACTTGAGGCGAAAAAGCCATCTGCCGGATACGGACCAAATGCCATAATACCATTGTTTTTGGCTTCTTGCACTGCCGGTAAAATAATGGTTTGTTCTTCTTTCCCAATAACACCGCCATCACCGGCGTGCGGATTCAGTCCTAATACGGCAATGCGTGGTTTGTCTATTCCAAAATCTTCACAAAGTGAAGCATTCATTAATTGTAATTTACGAAGAATTTTCTCTTTTGTAATTCCGTTGGCAACCTCTTTAATTGCAGAATGATTGGTTACTAAACCAACTCGAATATCTTCTGCCACCATAAACATCAAGTTTTCTTTTGCCTCAAAATATTGCATTAAATATTCGGTGTGTCCGGCAAACGGAAATTTATCAGAGTGGATTACATTTTTGTTGATGGGTGCTGTTACTAATACGTCAATATGTTTGTTTTTGAGTGCTTCACAAGCTGCCTCTAATGATTTAAGTGCATAGGTTCCGGATGTTTCGGATGGATTTCCCGGTGTGATTTGAAATTCTTCTTCCCAAACCGGAAAAATATTCAGCGTGTTGTGACTTAAATTATTGAAATTTTTTATGGTGGTGTATTGAAATTTTTCAATATCCAACATCTTTTTATAATAAGATAAAACTCTAGGATTGCCAAATACAATCGGTGTAAAGTGTTTATAGATTAATTCTTCAGAGAAAGTTTTCATGATAATTTCAGGACCAATACCCGAAACATCACCCAACGTTATTCCTACTTTTCTTTTCTGTTCTTGTAAGCTCATCAGTGCATAGATTTTGTACAAATTTAAACAATAATCTGACACCATACGCTGTTGCCCATTTTCCGCGGTAATTATAAGGCGACGCGACATAAGCGGGACCGGCGATATCGAAATGTACCCAAGGATAATCTGTAAAGTGTTCTAAAAATTTCCCTGCAGTGATGGCACCTGCATCTACCGGTCCCAAGTTTTTTAAGTCTGCTATGTCGCTCTTCATATAGTCGCCATATTCTTCCCAAAGTGGAAATTCAACGACGCGCTCACCTGTGAAATTTGCTGCTTTCTTAAGTTTCTTTTTGATGTCTTTTCCTGCATTTCCCATCATTACACTCGCTTCTTTACCAATGGCACGCATTGCAGAGCCGGTTAAAGTGGCAAAATCTAATACCAATTCAGGCTTGTACCGTTTGGCATAATGCAATGCATCGGCTAATATTAATCGTCCTTCTGCATCGGTGTCCATAACTTCTACGGTAGTGCCGTCGTACATTGTTATAACGTCACTCGGACAAATGGCTTCGTAACCCGGACGATTTTCTACAGCCGGAATTAATCCGATAATATGATAGGGTAATTTTGATTTTGCAATGGCATGTAATGCTCCAAAAACTGCTGCGGAGCCTGCCATATCCGATTTCATCATGTCCATGCTGCTGCGGGTTGGTTTTAAGGATAGACCACCTGTATCAAATACAACACCTTTGCCAACTAATACTAATGGATTTTCATTTTTCGGGTTAGATGGTTTGTATTCTAAAATAGTAAAAGTTGCAGGAGCAGAGCTACCTTGGTTTACAGCAATAATACCACCCATGCGTTCTTCTTCAATTTCTTTTTGCTCCATGGTGGTTACTTGAATGCCTACTGCTGAACCAATTCGTTGCATCTCTTTAGCATACTGAAGTGCCGTTAAATAGGAGACAGGCTCATTCACGAAATCCTTCGTTATTTGTACACTTTCCGTAATGGTATTAATTTCTAGAATACTTTCTTTATCCAAAATAATTGGGTCGATATGTATAGATAAATTGAAGCTTTTTTGCTTGGTTCTATATTTTAAAAACTCATAGCACGATAAATTAATTCCTAATAAGATAGATATTAATTGCTCTTTCGGAATATTTCCTAATAATTCAATGCTGATTTCGGATTCTTTTAATTCTTTACAAGTTTTATAAACGGTGTTACCTCGAATTCGAAGCTTTTCATGCAAGCTATCTTCATTTGTAGTAGCATCCATTTCAATTGGTAATAAGAGGTATGTCTTCTGTTGCTTACTAAAGGAGATGATTTGTACACCATCATTTAATTTTTCATGGATAGATTTTTTTTCATCTAAATCAAAAAAAGGTAATAAATTATAGGTGGATTTGGTGAATATAACGAGAATAGCTCTTTTTGCAGGTTTTGAGGAAATCTGTAACATATTGTATATCTTTAGGTCGTTTAGTTAATAGTTTTGCAATTCAAAATTAAATTCTCGTAATAAATAATAAAAGATATTATGTCAGGTTTTGTGACAGCCTTAAAATCGTATGGTCAGCACTTTTTAACAGATAAAATAGTGTTAGATAAGATTGTTCACGTTATTAAGGAATTACGTCAAGATGAGAAAATCATAGAAATTGGTCCCGGAACCGGCGCGTTAACCAACGTGTTGTTGCCGGAATTTGAGACACTCACCAGCATAGAAGTGGACAAAAGATGTATTGATTTTTTACAACAAAATATACAACCTAAATTTCCTCACTTCACAATTATAGATGCCGATTTCCTAAAATTAGATATGCGGCAATTGTTAAACCAACCTACTGCAATAGTCGGTAATTTTCCGTATAATATTTCATCGCAAATTGTGTTTAGAATATTGGATAATTACGATAATATTCCGTTTATGGTTGGGATGTTTCAAAAAGAAATGGCGGAACGCATCGCATCAGCACACGGCACAAAAGAATATGGAGTTATCAGTGTATTTACGCAATTACTGTATGATGTTACATTAGAGTTTGATATTGCTCCACAAAGTTTTTCGCCACCACCTAAAGTGATGAGCAGTGTTATATCACTCAAAAGAAAAGAAAACATCCAACTTGATTTTGATTTTAAGTTGTTTAAAAATGTAGTAAAATCCGGATTTAACCAACGTCGTAAAATGCTACGCAACGGCTTGAGTGGCATTGTGCCAAAAGATATGTTGCAAGAAGAAATTTTTACAAAAAGAGCAGAACAATTAAGTGTACAAGATTTTATTGAACTCACTAAAAAGATTGAACATCATAAAAAATAAACTGTCATATTTTTCAAATGACACATCTTGTTTTTTATTGTTTAAATTATCAATCATAAAAGAGAAAAATGAACGTTTTAATTACCGCAGACATACATCCGTATTTACAACAACGCATGGAAACATTGGGCTTCACGGTGGATGTGAAAATAGATATTGAGCGTGCAGCGTTACTTTCCATTATTCATAAATACGATATCTTAATTATTACTACTTATACCAAAGCGGATGTTGCTTTATTAGATAAAGCAGTGCGGTTAAAAATTATAGGCCGTGTGGGCAGTGGTATGGAAAATGTAAACACCGAATATGCACAACAAAAGAATATATATTGCATCAATTCGCCGGAAGGAAATGGAAATGCCGTTGGTGAGCATAGTTTGGCCATGTTGTTGTGCTTAATGAACAACATCACAAAATCAAATATAGAGCTAAAGCAGGCTATCTTCCAACGAGAAGCCAATAGAGGAGCTGAGTTAGATGGCAAGACGGTTGGCATTATTGGCTATGGACACACCGGAAAAGCATTTGCAAAAAAATTACGTGGTTTTGAAGTAGATATTTTGGTGTATGATAAATACCATTTAGCAAAAGATAATGTTGTGAAAAATGTATCGTTAGATGATATCAAAAAACAATGCAATGTCATCAGTTTTCACGTTCCTTATAATGCGGAAACACATCATTTTTGCAATACTGATTTTATGCAACAATGTACCCAAAAGCCCATTGTTATTAATACTTCACGCGGTGCTGTGTTGGATACGAATGCCATTATTCAAGCATTAAATCAACAACAGATAAGTGGTTTGTGTATAGATGTTTTTGAAGATGAACCTATCAATAAAAATCAACTACATGCTGTAGAAGTCTATCAACAATTATTGGCATTTCCTAATGTGGTAGCCACACCGCACATTGCCGGATGGACGCATGAATCCAAATATAAATTGGTACAAATTTTAATGGATAAAATTGAGTTGTGTTTATCCAAATTATAACTTATTGTTTTGCTTTGTTGGCTCTTTTATCCAGCCACCATGCAACGCCGAAACTTGCTAATAAAATATAAAATGGCATACTTGGCAATCGGTATCTTGCATACGATATAATGCCACTAATTAAGGTAAAATATCCGGCCGAACCTAATAAAAACAACATTAGTAAAGTCCGTTTTTCTTTAATAAGTTTCCAAATACCCAACATTGCAAAGCTGTAAATTAGGGCAAGCATAGTGCCAACAAACACACCTAAGCCTACTTCATAAATGGTTTTTTCACGGAAAAATTTTTGCACCAACGTAAATACACCATTGGTATATTTTTCTTCTTCACTAAATTTCTTTGCAGGAATGTGCAGTACTTCGGTGAGTATGTGCGTGCCAACACTCAAATGTATTTTTACGGTTCCAATTAAGTGTGTTTTTAAATAATCTGCAAAATGTGCTTTTAAAATTTTATTGGCTAATGCACCATCGTATTTTTCTTTTTCAAATGGATTGGCATCCGGTCGCCAACCCATTTTTAATAATTCTTCTTTGAAATGTGCATTCACCGTATCAATTGGTAATTGTAATCGTTTGGCTTCGTAATAGCTGGCATTCCAAAAAAGCAAATTGTATCCTTTAATATTCGATAAGGCAAAATGCCCGTATTCATTATAGTTTCGTAAACACCAAGGTGCAATGGTAATAAAATATGCCAATCCAATTACAAACGTATGTTTAATTCCAATCCTTAAATCTTTAAAATACCACATCAACGTAAATAATAAAATACCGGCAATGTAATATTGCGAAATAGGTCGTATTAAAGTACTGATTCCATAAATTATTCCCGTGAGAATATAATATTTCAATTTATGTTGTTGGATAGCCTTTATGAAATACAACAATCCCATTAAAAATACAGTGGTGTATATGGTTTCTGTTAAAATTTGGTAGATAAAAATGAGGTGATGTAAATCCAATGAGAATAAAAGTGCAGCAATGAAACCAACTTTTTCGCTGAATACTTCTTTTCCAATTTTATACATCAACACAATGGAAAATAAATTCAAGAATATTTGCACAAAGATGGCTGCATACGGATAATCACCAAATAATTGATACACTATAGAAACAAAAAATGGATATGCAGGTGTACGAAAGGCATCGCCACAGAAAGTAAAATAATTTTTAATGCACAATGCCAAATTGTGGTAACCCATTGAGTCGAAAATGAGAATTTGATTTTTGATAACAGTTGCATCCCAAGGTTCAAACCGAATAAAAACAAAAATCCTTACGATGAGTGAAAAAAATAAAAGCCACCATAATTTTTTGGGTAGTTTAAATGCATCTAAAAACGTATTCATGCTATAAAAATACTCTTTTTAATAGAATAATCTGTTGTGCGGTTTGAATTTCGATGTAACAAAATATAAACGCAAAGAAACGAAATGAATAAAAGTGCAACACGTTTTTTGACTAATAAAAAGTGGCAAAAATGTTCAACACGACAATCAATTAAATAAGAAAATGAATATTATAATAAACGGCACAACACATCAAAAAAAGCTGGTTTGTAATGTTATTACTTTTCATGGATTGAACTTTCTTTAGGATTTAATTGTTGATTACTAAAATGAGGTAGAAATATAAGATGCTTTTGGAACAAGCAATGAACCTTTAAAAGTGTTAAAAGTTGCTTATTTCAAAAAAGATTGGTATATTTGTAGTTCAAGGCACGTCTCTTTCGGGGCGTGTCTCTTTTTTTTCATATTAAAATACATATTATGAACAACGTAGTTTATGTTACAGAAGAAGGAATGGCAAAAATGAAAGAAGAGTTAGCTCATTTAATTGCCGTAGAGCGTCCGAACGCTTCAAAAGCTATTGCTGAAGCAAGAGAAAAAGGAGATTTATCAGAAAATGCAGAATATGATGCCGCCAAAGAGGCACAAGGTTTGTTAGAGTTGCGCATTACTCAATTACAAACAGATATCGGAAATGCGCGCGTGTTAGATACATCTACTATAGATACGTCTAAAGTATTCGTATTGTCTAAAGTGAAGGTTCGCAACGTGAAATTAAAAAAAGAATTCACGTATCATCTAGTTTCTGAAACAGAAGCCGACTTAAAACAATCGAAAATTTCGGTCAAATCACCAATCGGGTCCGCTTTATTAGGAAAAACGGTAGGTGAAACAGTTTCCGTTCAAATTCCGGCTGGTTCATTAGAATTGGAAGTGTTAGATATTTTTGTTTAATTACTTTTTATAGGATGACTATTTTCACTAAAATCATACTCGGCGAAATTCCTTGCTATAAAATAGCTGAGGACGAAAAATATTTTGCGTTCTTGGATATTCGTCCATTAAGTGCCGGTCATACTTTAGTGATTCCCAAAAAAGAAACTGACTATATTTTTGATTTGGAAGACGATGAACTGCAAGGTTTGATTGTCTTTGCCAAAAAAATTGCTATAGCTATAAAAAAGGCAATTCCGTGCGAACGCATCGGAATTGCCGTTATTGGTTTAGAAGTGCCACATACGCACATTCATTTATCTCCTATTAATTCGGTACACGATTTGGATTTCAGAAAAGCAAAAGAAATTCCCAAAGAAGTAATGCAAGAAATAGCAGATAAAATCAAAGCACAGCTTTAAATTATTTCCATTCTCTCTTTTTCTAAAATTTAAGAAACATCACCTTGTTTTGTCCGGATTATTTGCTTCCGGAACATTTGTTGTCTTATAAAAATGTAGTGCCTCTAAAGTAGCAACGGCACCCGAATGTACAAGCACATAATACGTTCGTCCGTTTGGGCAAGTGCACGCATCACAGGAAATCATACCATCATCGTATGTAGAGCGAATTTCCAATATTTTTATTTCTTGTTTTTCAATTTGGCTTTTCACGGCACCTCGTAATTGCTCTTCTGTAGGCTTTGTAAACCAGTTCAATTGCCACGGATTTTGGCATTTTGTTTCTTCGTACTGCATCCAAACAGAATCTGGCAGAGCCATATTTTGTTGCTTTCTTTTCTTTTTACCACAGGCAAATGAAACAGTAATCAATAGCATACCGATAATTAAAAAAAATGGTTTCATACGCATCGTATTATTATTGAAAAATAGATTAAAATTTATTGCACAAAAAAGATGCTAATCTTTTAATATGATTTTTAAGCTTGCTTAAATTCTACGATTTGTCCGACAGCAACACTTGCGTGCCTGCCCATAATCAATGCTCTATTATCCGATATATGACCACTCGGAAACTGATAACAAACCGGATAGTCGTATGCAGCAACATGTTCTTGAATAATTTCTTCCGCTGTTTTTCCAAATGGAATAGTATTGTCTTTCATTTCGGTCATGCCGCCAACAATTAACCCGGCTAAATGCTTTAATTTTCCGGCGCGTTTCAAAGCCAATAGCATTCTATCTATATGATATAAATACTCATCTAAATCTTCTATTAATAAGATTTTTTTAGTAGTATCCAAGATAGTTTTTGTACCTAAAATGGAATATAAAATAGATAAATTTCCACCGATAATTTCACCTTGCATCATTCCATTTCTATTAAACGGATGTGTCTCGAATGTATAATGCAAAGATTTTCCAAATAGAGCATCTTTTAACGACATTAAAGCCGCTTGCGTACTGGTTGGGAAAGTAATAGGCATAATGGCATGCAAACTTTCTATGCCAATATTACAACTTAGTTGTGCGTGAAAATAAGTAATATCCGAAAACCCAATCAGCCATTTAGGGTTGTCTAAAAATGCTCTAAAATCCAAATTGTCCATTATGCGAACAGTGCCATAACCACCGCGTGCGGCCATAATAGCTTTGATGTTTGGATTGTTGAGCATGCGTTGCATATCCGATTGTCGTTCGGCATCGGTTCCGCCATATTGGTGGTCTTCTTTTCCAATAGTATCGCCAATGAGTACGTTTAAGTTCCACGATTTTAAAATATCAATAGCCGGTTGAATTTCTGCTAATGAAATTTTTCGCGCCGGACAAGTAATACCAATCGTATCGCCTTCTTTCAGAAATGCTGGTCGTATCATGCGGTAAAATTAATGAAAAACGGACGTAATAATATATTCAAATACCGGATTCACATATCACTCATTTGTAATTGTTATATTTGCACCATGACAGAGCCAAAAAGATATACCGTTACAGCAGCTTTGCCGTATGCCAATGGACCATTGCATATCGGGCACTTAGCCGGTGCTTATATTGCCGCAGATATTTATGTACGTTATTTAAGATTACAAGGAAAAGATGTCATTTTTGTTTGTGGTAGCGATGAACACGGAGCCGCCATCACCATTAAAGCCAAAAAAGAAAATACATCACCACAAGAAATAGTGGATAAATACCATCAAATTATCCGCGATAGCTTTGAGAAATTTGGAATTTCATTTGATATCTATCATCGTACTTCAGAAAAAATTCACTACAATACCTCGCAAGATTTTTTTAGAGTTTTGAATGATAAAAAAGCATTTGAGATAATAGAGAGTGAACAATATTTTGATGAAGAAGCAAAACAGTTCTTAGCAGATAGATATATCATGGGTACTTGTCCAAAATGTAGCAATACAAATGCATACGGCGATCAATGTGAAAAATGTGGTTCTTCATTAAATCCAACAGATTTAATTCAACCCAAATCTACATTAACCAACTCCACACCGGTTTTGAAAAAAACTAAACATTGGTTCCTAAAATTAGATGCCCAACAAGAAGAAATAAAAAATTGGCTGGAGCAAACAGCAGAGCAAAATAATTGGAAAGCACATGTAATAGGCCAATGTAAAAGTTGGTTAAATGATGGGTTGAAACCACGTGCCATGACACGTGATTTAAATTGGGGTATTCCGGTTCCGCAAGAAATAAATGGCAGTGAAGGGAAAGTATTGTATGTGTGGTTAGATGCACCAATTGGATATATTTCAGCTACGAAACAATTGTTTTTAGAGAAAGCGACTAAACTACATCAGTTTTCCTATCAACATCGAAGTTTTGAAAATTGTACAGAAAACGATTGGGAAAAATATTGGAAAGATGCGTCAACACAGTTGGTGCATTTTATAGGAAAAGATAATATCGTATTTCATTGCATTACATTTCCGGCAATTTTAAAAGCACATGAGAATTACATTTTGCCAAGCAATGTACCTGCGAATGAGTTTATGAATTTGGAAGGCGATAAGATTTCTACTTCAAGAAATTGGGCTGTTTGGCTACACGAATATTTAGCAGAATTTCCGGGAAAAGAAGATGAGTTACGGTATTGCTTAATTGCCAATATGCCGGAAAATAAAGATGCTGAATTTACGTGGAAAGATTTTCAAAGTAGAGTGAATAATGAGTTGGCCGCCAATGTGGGCAATTTTGTAAATAGAGTTGCTGTGTTAACGCATAAATTCTATGATGGAAAAATTCCATCAAAAATAAATGAAAAAGATCAAGCTATTTTTGATGAAATTAATGCATTAACATCTAAAGTGAATGCATCTATTTCTGCATTCCGATTTAAAGAAGCGTTACAATTTGCTTTGCAAATTTCATCTGTAGGAAATAAATTTTTAGGTGATAACGAACCTTGGAAATTAATAAAAACAGATGCACAAAGAGCCGAAGAAATTATGGCAGTTGCCGTACAAATTTGTAAAATTTTATCGGATGTATTTGCACCTTTATTGCCACAAACAAGTGCAAAAATACGAACACAGTTTAATGCGTTTAAGGATACTATCCTTCCATCCCAAATTTTATTTGAAAAAATAACAGATGAACAAATAGCATTTCAAATAGAAAAATTGAATAAAAGCAAACAGTCTAATCAACAGCTTGCTTCGGACATAGATGTGACGGAAGTTTCTAACTCAGAATTCCTGCCATTGAAACCAGAAATTCAATACGATGATTTCTCCAAATTAGATATCAGAACAGGCGTAATTGTAGCGGCAGAACGCGTACCCAAAGCAGATAAATTATTGAAGTTATTGGTGGATATTGGAATAGAGCAACGCACTATTGTTTCCGGCATAGCAACACATTTTCAACCGGAAGAAATTATTGGTAAAAATGTAGCAGTGTTGGTTAATCTTGCACCCAGAAAATTGCGTGGAATAGAAAGCAACGGAATGATATTGATGGCAGAAGATGCCAATGGTAAATTGTATTTCGTAAATGCATCCGATGTTCAAGCCGGATATACTATTCGTTAGTATACCATCACCAAATTATTTTTCCGGCATGCACTACTAAATGCTCTTCAATCTCTTTGTAGTTCTTGCTATTTTTTAGTACTAATATTGATACACTTTCTTTTTTGTTGATAGGTGTTTTGTGTGCGTATTTGTAAAAGAATAAATCCAATGAATTTTCCGGTCTGCTTTGTTTTTCAAATTGCCGTGTACTGGCGGGCAATTGAAACAAATGATAATCGTTTTTAAATGCGTCAATCGGTGTTGTTTTGTCCGCCAAGATAATATCAGCCTTGAGTGCTAAAATTTCATTTGTACTCAATTTTTTTTGTTGTTTCGTGTGGTTGCCATTTGCAAAAATACTTTGCCAGTTTCCAATCCACGAAACAAAGTTGTCGTAGTAGGCTACTAATTTTCCGTTGCGTACAGCCGACAAATCATTGGCTACATAATACATATTATCGAAGTCGCTTTGTAAGGTTTTTTCAAAATAAGCAAATGCTGTTTGGAAGCCAAAAAAGAAAACAAAAATAGCCGTTGTTATGCCTTGTGATATCGAACGAAAATCTCGGATAAATAACATGGATAAGACGATTAGCCCAAGAAAAATAACATAGTAATTTTTAAACGCTAAGTTTTCTGTTTGTGCGTAGGTACAAGAATATAACGACGGAATAATAATGAAACATACTGCTAAAGCAAAATAGCGTGCGTGTAAACTTTTATATTCTTTAATAAAATAAAATACAACACCAATAGCTAACGGAGCTACGAAATATCTTAGATAATGCTTTAAATAATTCCAAGCATCTAAATGAAAAAAAGTATCCATTCTTTCATTTTGATGTAGCCAATTGTGTGGCAATATTGTATGGAAATAAGCATATCTGTAAAAATAAAAAACAGCTAAAGGTGCAAATAAAAACAAGATAGTTTTTCGAATTCTACTCTTAATAAATCCGCGTTTGTATCGTTCTTTTAAATCTCGAACATCATAGTAACTCACTATTATCATTGGTAATACAAAAAACAGATTATCAGGACGAGCAACAATATTTACCACACTCCAAAACATCAACCAACTATATCGATGTTTCCAAAAAGAGCGAACGGCAAAAAGCCATAGCATTCCTTGAAACAGTATTTCATCACCCAACACACCGGCCCAAATTTGTGTGCTCATAAATAGCAAGCCAACTAAAAGTAAATGAATACTCCAAAATCTGGAATCAATAATACGTTGTATCAAATAAACACTTATGAAAATACTAATTGATGAAATGGTGTAAGCCGCCTTTATGGTAGTTAGTTTTAGAAAATGTATAAAAAACCAAAGTGTTAAAACATATAAAAAGTTGTTGCTGTCGTCAAAAGCTTGTATTTGGTAATTATCTGCTTGGAAAAACCATATTTTATACTGTTCCATGTTTTCAGCATACATAAAATTTGCAGTTGAACAAGCAGCAGGTTGCGTAAATGCGGGTAAAAGCTTAAAGAAAAACCAACAAAGTGGTATTGCCAAAAGCAAGGTGAATTGGAGTCGCTTCATGGTGTGTAAGATAAAATTTGATTTCTTTAAATAGAAATCATTTTATAAATTTAGCAAAAATTAAAAAAGATGAGCTTAGATAAACAATTTGAACAAGCACAAGTAGATGTAAGAACACTTACAAAACGTCCTTCTGATATGCAATTATTAGATTTATACGCTTTTTTTAAACAAGCAACGGAAGGTGATAATAAAACATCCAAACCCGGCATGTTTGATATTAAAGGTAAATTTAAATGGGAAACATGGAAAGCAAAAGCCGGCATGAGCAAATCAGAGGCACAACAAAAATACATTGATTTAGTAAATGAGTTGTTAGCGACACTCAAATAACCAATTATCTTATAAAATTACCGATTGCTATTCTAGTTTATATGAAGATAAATATCGGTAATTTAGATTAATTCCAAACTGTATAAAATCGAAAAATTAACCTTAATGAAAAGTTAATTCATTTGCAAAGGTTTAATTTTGCATCGATTTTTTGAAATCTTATTATCATGGCAAAAGAAAGTTTTTTCTCTTCATCAATCGGCAGAAAATTAATTGTCGGTCTTACAGGTTTATTTCTAATTTCTTTTCTTGTTATTCACGTAGGTATTAATGCATTAATCTTATTAAATGACAATGGAGAAACATTTAACGCAGCTGCACATTTTATGTCGCATTTCTGGTTGATTCGTATATTAGAAATAGGATTATTAGTAGGTATTTTAATTCATATCGCTCTTACGATCCGTTTAACAATTGAAAATCGAAGTAAACGTCCGGTGCAATATGCTGTAAGTGCAGGTAATGCAAACTCTAAATGGTACTCTCGTTCTATGGGTGTATTGGGTTCGTTATTATTGTTGTTCTTAGTCGTTCACATGTCTGATTTTTGGTGGGCAACTAAAAAAGCATTATACATTACCAAAGAAGCGGATAATCCATATGAGCAAATTATAACGACATTATCCAATCCAATATTTTTGGTGATATATGTAATTGGTGTTTTCTCTTTAGGATTTCACTTGTTGCATGGTTTTCCCAGTGCATTCCAATCTTTAGGTTTAAATCATAAAAAATACACACCTATTATTAAAGCAGTTGGTACAGCATTCTCTATTGTTGTTCCGGGTTTGTTTGCTATAATAGCATTAGCTGTATTCTTCGGTCTAGTTCAATAATTTTAGTACAAGTTCAAATTAGCATATAAGATGGCTCTTAATTCAAAAATACCTCAAGGTGATATAGATAAAAAATGGTCGAATTACAAAGGACATGTTAAGTTAGTAAATCCGGCCAATAAACGTAAACTTGAAATCATCGTAGTAGGAACCGGCTTGGCTGGTGCATCTGCCGCTGCTACATTGGGTGAATTGGGATACAAAGTTAAAGTATTCTGTTTTCAAGATTCACCACGTCGTGCACACTCTATTGCAGCACAAGGTGGTATCAATGCAGCAAAAAATTATCAAAATGATGGCGACTCTGTATATCGTTTGTTTTACGATACCATCAAAGGTGGTGACTATAGAGCACGCGAAGCAAATGTACACCGTTTAGCAGAAGTTTCTGTAAATATCATTGACCAATGTGTAGCACAAGGCGTTCCATTTGCTCGTGAATACGGTGGTTATTTAGATAACCGCTCTTTTGGTGGTGTGCAAGTTAAACGTACATTTTATGCAGCAGGCCAAACAGGACAACAATTATTATTAGGTGCTTATTCAGCATTAGAACGTCAAGTAGCTTTAGGTAGTGTGAAACAATACACTCGCCACGAAATGTTGGATGTGGTAGAAATAGATGGTAAAGCACGCGGTATCATTGCCCGTGATTTAATCACCGGAAAATTAGAGCGTCATTTCGGTCATGCAGTAGTATTGTGTACAGGTGGTTATGGAAACGTATTCTATTTGTCCACCAACGCCATGGGCTCTAATGTAACGGCAGCTTGGAAAGCACATAAAAAAGGCGCTTTCTTCGGCAACCCTTGTTTTACACAAATTCACCCAACTTGTATTCCGGTTTCCGGCGATCATCAATCTAAATTGACATTGATGTCTGAATCGTTGAGAAATGACGGTCGTATTTGGGTGCCAAAAAATAAAGACGAAAAACGCAAAGCCAACGATATTCCGGAAGAAGAACGCGATTATTATTTAGAACGTAGATATCCTGCTTTTGGAAACTTAGTACCGCGCGACGTGGCATCAAGAGCAGCCAAAGAACGTTGCGATGCAGGGTATGGTGTAGGTACCACCAAACAAGCTGTTTATTTAGATTTTCGATACAATCTAATCAATAAATACGGAAGAGCAGAAGCTTCAAAATTAGGTATTGAAAATCCGGATGAAGCAACATTGGTTAAGTTGGGTAAAGAAGTAGTGAAAGAACAATACGGAAACTTATTCGATATGTATGAGAAAATCACCGGCGAAAATCCGTATGAAGTGCCAATGCGTATTTATCCGGCAGTACATTACACAATGGGTGGACTTTGGGTTGATTATGAGTTGATGACTTCGGTAAAAGGGTTATATGCTTTAGGTGAATGTAATTTCTCCGATCATGGTGCTAATCGTTTAGGTGCTTCTGCATTAATGCAAGGTTTAGCAGATGGTTATTTCGTAATTCCTTATACAATCGGAAATTATTTGGCAGACGAAATTGCGACAAAACCAATCTCTACAGATAGCAAAGAATTCTTAGATGCCGAAAAAGCAGTTGCCGATAGAATTACTACATTGATGAGTATAAAAGGCACCAAATCGGTAGAAAGTTTCCACAAACGTTTAGGTAAAATTATGTGGGATAAATGCGGTATGGCGAGAAATGAAAAAGGCTTAACAGAAGCAATCGCTGAAATTCAAGCGTTGAGAAAAGAGTTCTGGAAAGACGTGAAAATTCCGGGCGGAATCAATGAGTTTAATCCGGAATTAGATAAAGCTGGTCGTGTAGCCGATTTCTTAGAATTAGGCGAGTTGATGTGTCGTGATGCCTTAGATAGAAAAGAAAGTTGCGGCGGTCACTTCAGAGAAGAATCCCAAACAGAAGAAGGCGAAGCACAAAGAGATGACGAAAATTTCAAATTTGTTTCCGCATGGGAATACAAAGGTGAAAGTGAATGGGTTTTAAATAAAGAAGACTTGATTTACGAAAACATCAAAATTGCAGCAAGAAGTTATAAATAATAAGATAGAAATGACAATATAAATTATCAAACTATCAAATTGTCAAATTAAAAGAATATGGAACATTACAATATGAACCTCACACTTAAAGTGTGGCGACAAAAAAACAGCAACGATAAAGGTGGTTTAGAAACATACCAAGTAAAAAACATTTCTTCGGAGATGTCCTTCTTGGAAATGTTTGATGTTTTAAATGAACAATTAATTAGTGAGGATAAAGACCCAATTGCTTTTGATCACGATTGCCGTGAAGGTATTTGCGGTATGTGTTCCATGTACATCAATGGTCGCCCACACGGTCCTTGGCATGCCACAACAACGTGCCAACTACACATGCGTGCTTTCAAAGATGGTGATACGATTGTTGTAGAACCATGGAGAGCAAAAGCATTTCCGGTAATTAAAGATTTAGTAGTAGACAGAGCGGCTTTTGATAGAATCATCCAAGCAGGTGGTTATGTATCCGTAAATACAGGTGTTACGGTAGATGCGAATGCAACACCTATTCCAAAATCTGATGCTGATAAATCGTTTGCAGCTGCTGCTTGTATCGGTTGTGGTGCTTGCGTTGCTGCATGTAAAAACTCTTCTGCTATGCTATTTGTTTCCGCAAAAGTTTCTCAATTTGCGTTGTTGCCACAAGGACAAGCAGAACGCGAATCTCGTGTGTTAGACATGGTTGCACAAATGGATAAAGAAGGATTTGGAAGCTGTACCAACACCGGTGCCTGCGAAGCAGAATGTCCAAAAGAAATATCTTTAGAAAATATTGCTCGCTTAAATAGAGAATTTGCTGCGGCAAGTTTATCAAGTGAAGAATAAAAGTTTATAGCTCATATTAAATATAAAAAATGGTGGACAATTCGTCCACCATTTTTTATATTACTATTTTTCTAAGCTTATTTCAAGCTCCAATCAAATTGGTCTAAGTTTTCAATACAGTGTTTTAAGAGCAACACACTCGCCTCAATGTCAGATTTGTGTGCCATCTCAATTACTTGATGTAAGTGACGTGTTGGTATAGAAATTGCACCGGCAATTGCACCGGTTTTTCCCATACGTTGTATGCCGGCAGTGTCTGTACCACCCATTGGCAATACTTCCGGTTGCCATTTTATTTTAAATTTATCCGCAATTTCTTTTTGGTATTTCACCATTCTGTAATCGCAAATAGTTGAAGCATCCATAATTTTTATGGCAACACCTTCGCCTAATTTTGTTACTTGTTCTTCCGGTTTGGAATCGGGTAAATCGTAGGCGATGGTTGTATCTAAGCCAAATCCAAATGTTGGGTTGATATTATGTGCTGCCACATTTGCACCTCTAATGCCTACTTCTTCTTGTACAGAAAAAACACCATACACATCATACGGACAATCTTTCAATAATTTTAATGTTTCAATTAAAATATAAACAGCTACTCTGTTATCGATAGATTTGCAATTAACACAATCACCCATTTCTATCAATTGTCGGTCGCGTGTTACAACATCACCAATGGTAACGTGTTTTACCACTTCGCTGTAAGGTAATCCTAAATCAATAAAAAAATCGTGGATGTGTACCGGTTTATTTCGCTCATCCGGAGACATAATATGATTTGGTTTAGAGCCCATTACACCTATTAAATCTTTCTTACCATGCACAATTACGCGTTGTGCTGTCAATGTTTTTGGATCAAAACCACCTAATGTATGGAAGCGTAAGAACCCATTATTGTCAATGTGCTTCACCATAAATCCAATTTCATCCATGTGTGCTGCAATCATGACACGTTTACTGCTGTCTTTTCCTTTTTTAATGGCATATACATTTCCAAGATTATCTTGTTCTATTGTGTCAGCCACACCTTCGATGTTTTTCAAAACGAGTTCGCGTACTCGTTGCTCATAACCCGGTGCACCGGCAACTTCACAGATTTGAGCTAATAATTTTACATTTGTTTTCATAAACTTTTGATGAATAAGGTATTATGCTTTTAAAAATTTGGGACACAAATATACATCTAAATTGGAATAAATTAAAAATAAAAAATTTGTGTTATTTTTATTCATAATGTGGTGCTTGTAATAATTAGTATCTTTATCTCACTAAACAAAATAGATGTCTATACTTAACAACATTGGAGGTGTTTTGTTAAAACCATTTATTAAAGAATGGAGCAGAACACAATTGCCTAAAATTGATGGCCAAGTATTTTTGAAAGGGTTAAAAGAAGAAGTTGAAATTATACGCGATGAATTAGGTGCTGTGCATATCTATGCAAAAAATAAGAACGATTTAATTTTTGCTCAAGGATATACACACGCTCAAGATCGTCTTTTTCAAATGGAATTAAACCGAAAAGTTGCACGCGGTAAGTTGAGTGAAATTATCGGTATTAAAGCATTAGATAGCGATAGAATAGCCAGAACATTGGGCTACGAACGCGTTGCCAAACAAGATTGGGAATTATTTACGGAGGAAGAACAACAAATAATTATTGATTATTGCAACGGCATAAATGCATATATTAAAAGTGAAGAATTTAAACTTTCTGTAGAATTTCGTTTATTAAAACACCGACCTGAACTTTGGGACCCAATGGATGTAGCTTCGTTTTCACGTTTGCTTACTTCATTGCTTACTTGGGGTTGGTACGATGAAATTATTCGCGCTAAATTAGTGGAAGCAGTAGGAATGGATGCTGCCTTGGAATTAGACAACACCTACACGAAAGACACACCGGTTACATTGCCAAAAGGAATTGAATTTAATGTGTTGGATGTGTCCGGAAAATTTGAGGCGTTAAAAGGTCCGTATATTCCGCAGATAAGCGGTAGTAATGCATGGTCAGTGAGTGGAGCAAAAACAAAAACGGGCAAACCTATTTTGGCAAACGACCCACATCTTACTTTAAAAAATCCCAATATTTGGTATATGAATCATTTGCATTGTCCGGAGCTACATGTTAGTGGCGTTACGGCTCCGGCTGTACCGATGGTGCAAATTGGGCACAATGAACATATCGGTTGGGGAATTACATTAAGCTTTACAGATTTAGAAGATGTTTTTGTAGAAAAGTTTACGGATGATACGTGTACAACCTATATGCACGACGGTAAGCTAAAAGACACGCATATATTGGAAGAGAAAATTTTTATAAAAGGAGAGAAGATGCCTTTTATAGAGAAAGTATTTGAAACGGTACATGGTGTGTTAATTTCGGATGTTACAGGCAATTCATCCATGAAACTTACATTATGTTCCATGGCATATAAAGCATCTACAGCAACGCGTGGTTGGTTTCAATTAAATAAAGCAAAAAATTGGAATGAATTTACCGAAGCTGTAAGCCATATTACAGCTCCGGGCTTAAATATTGTCTATGCAGATATAAACAGCAATATCGGATATTATAATTCCGGAAAAGTGCCTGTACGCAATAAAGAAATTGCATCGTTTCCACAAGCTGGCTGGACAGGCGAAAACGATTGGAAATCCTTTGTTCCGTTTGAGGAAATGCCGTATGTGTTAAACCCGGAAAAAGGCTATATCATAACAGCCAATCACAAAATAGAACCGGATGATTTTCCGCATTTTTTAGGTGATATTTATATGAATGGTTATCGTGCAGATAGATTAGAAAATATGTTGCAACGCAAAGAAAAATCTGATGCAAAAGATTATACCGAAATGCAAATGGACTTTTATTGTACGCCCGGAAAATTATTAGCTGCCCATTTTAAAGATATTAAGATGGATAATGTCGATTTGCAACGCTATCTGGATTTGTTTTTAGCCTGGAATGGTGTTTTAGATGCCGATAGAGTGGAGGGTAGTTTATACAATGTTTCAAAATGGATGATAGTTCGCCGTATTTTTGAATCAGCCATACACGATAAAAAGTTGGTTGATGAATTATTAGGAAAAGGATTTAACGCCATTTTCGGCCCTGTAAATGCTTACTTAGGTCATAATACGCCGATATTGTTACGCATTTTAGATAATCCGGAATCTTTTTGGTTGAAAGCTGCCGGCGGAAAAGAAAAAGTATTAAAAGAAGGATTTAAAAATGCCATCGATTGGATGAAATTAAATTATGGAACCAATCCGCAAAAATGGAAATGGGGCAATTTACATGCAATCGTATTTCCACATGCCTTAAGTGCTCAGCCACCTTTGGACAAAATTTTTAACATCGGACCATTTCCCATTGGTGGTGATAAAGATACACCGCATCAAACGTATAATATGGCAGTTGATCATTTCGGCGGTGAATTGTCCGCACCATCATATCGCCAAATAATCGATTTTTCTGATTTTGATAAATCAACCATTATAATGCCTTTGGGCAACTCCGGAAATATGGCAAGCCCTTTCTATAAAAACCAATTAAAGGATTGGTTTGCCGGAAATAGTTATCCCATGTGTTGGACAAGAACAAAAGTGGATGCCCATAAAAAACACACTTTATGGCTGAAAAAATCCTAAATATTTATTTTTTTGGTATAATTTTAGATAATTAAAATATAAAAATGAAAATGAAGTATATCGTAATATGTTGTATGGCAATCGTATTTTTTGGTGTGCAACGAGCCAAAGCACAAGCTGTGGTAAATTCCAATTCTAAAACAAAAATATTAAACAATGAAGTGAAAATTGCAGAAAGCAATTTAGAACAAGAATTCACCATACAAAATAAAGATGTAAGCATTGTTGGCGATGGCAATAAAATTAAAATAAAAGGAACCGTTGGTAAGTTGTCCATTTCCGGAAATGATAATGAAATAGATGTAGAAAGCGTGAAAGAGATTGCCATTAAATTCAATTACAACTTTGTAAGCTGGCAACAATCACCCAATGCCAATGGTAAGCCAATTATATCAGATAAAGGTGGCTACAATAACGTAGGTAAAAAATCGGGTGCTGCATTAGATAAATCAGATAATTAATACCACCCATTTTATTTTATAAAACGAACCTCTTTTGGGTTCGTTTTTTTGTTGTTTGCTTCGTATTTTTAGAGATAAAATAGCACATGACATTTTTCAATCCATTTGATTTCAATGATCCGGTAACGTATGCCATTCCGGGTTTTGTATTGTTAATTGTTGTAGAATTTTATTTTTATATAAAAAAGAAATTAAATCCGTCGAGTACCTATTTTAAAGATGCAGCCGCGAGCATTGGAATGGGATTAGGTTCTGTGTTGATTGATATTGCCATGAAAGCAATTGTGTTGGGTTATTTGTTTTGGTTTTATCAATTCCGAATTTTTGAAAACTTAGGACCTTCGTCAGTGGAGGAATTTGCCAACTGGCAATGGCATAAAGCACATTTTTGGGTTTGGATTATTGCTTTGTTTTTACAAGATTTTGCATTCTATTGGCACCACCGATTGAGCCATGAATTGCGTATTTTATGGACAGCACATATCAATCATCATTCATCTACACATTTAAATTTTGCCGTTGCCTTGCGACAAAGTTGGTTGGAATTATTGTATAAAGATGCTTGGTATATTCCAATGGCAATTCTTGGTTTTCATCCATTGATGATTTTGACGTTACATCAACTCAATTTAATTTATCAATTTACCACACATACCGAAGCGATAAGGAAATTGCCAAAATGGTTTGAGGCTATTTTTAATACGCCTTCGCACCACCGAGTGCATCATGCCAGTAACATCAAATATTTAGATAAAAACTATGCCGGCATTTTTATTATTTGGGATAGATTATTTGGCACATTTAAATCAGAAGATGAAGAACAACCGGTTTACGGTATTACCAAAAATATTGATAGTTACAACTTGTTTTATATTGCCTTTCACGAGTGGAAAAATATGTGGAGCGATGTGCGAAATGCACCAACGCTAAAAAGCAAATGGAATTATATTTTTAAGTCGCCGGGCTGGAGCCATACCGGAGCAGACCAACGCGCCAAAACACTTCAGAAAAATCTTTAGTAGTATTATACCTAAATAGAAATAGAGCAATAAATACTTTGTTCGTTTTAGAAAAAAAGCAACCAAAAGGTTTAGTTGGAAAATCAATCAACGAAAGCTTGATTTTTTAAAATTAAACAGTACAATCCTTTTGTGTTAAAATTAAAGTACCATTCAATTTTCTCTTTAGATTTAAAGACATTTAACTTGGTAAATGTTACTTGTCATTTTATAAAACAAGCGTCCTATATTTCGAAGAATATGAATTAGATTAAATAAAAAAGTCGGTCTATTAGACCGACTTTCATGTATGAACCGTTCAAATTAATTCTGTTCTTCTTTTGCTTTTTTAGTTTTTGGTTTCTTGCGAATTTCAAATTTTAATTTGTCTTTCGCTTCCGTATCTAAATCAGCAATAATGATGTCGCCTTCATTGATATGTGTATTCAATATTTCTTCGGCTAATGGATCTTCCACATATTTTTGTATTGCTCTGTGCAATGGTCTGGCTCCAAATTGCGGATCATAACCTTTGTCGGCAATAAAATCTTTTGCTGCGGTTGTCAACTCAATTTGATAGCCTAATTTTTCCAATCTGGTATATACGCCGGACAAAACAATGTCAATGATTTGATGAATTTCCTCTTTTCCTAAACTATTAAATACAATCACATCATCAATACGATTTAAAAACTCCGGAGAAAATGTTTTTTGCAATGCTTTTTGAATTACACCTTTATTGAGGTTGTCGGTATTTTCTTTGATGGCACTTGTTGCAAAACCTACACCGGTTCCAAAATCTTTTAATTGACGAACGCCAATGTTTGAAGTCATGATAATAACCGAGTTTTTAAAATCAACTTTTCTTCCTAAACCATCGGTTAAAATTCCATCATCCAGCACTTGCAATAATACATTATACACATCCGGATGTGCTTTTTCAATTTCATCTAACAAGATAACAGAATATGGTTTTCTGCGTACTTTTTCGGTGAGTTGCCCGCCTTCTTCGTATCCAACATATCCCGGAGGTGCACCAATTAATCGAGAGATAGAGAATTTCTCCATATATTCACTCATGTCAATACGGATTAACGCATCTTCTGTGTCAAACATATATCTGGCTAAAGCACGTGCTAATTCTGTTTTACCTACACCGGTTGGTCCTAAGAAAATAAAAGTTCCAATTGGTTTTTTAGGATCTTTTAAACCTACGCGATTACGTTGTATAGCTTTCGTTATTTTAACGACGGCTTCATCTTGACCAATTACTTGTTTTTTCAAGTCATCTGCCATTTGCACCAACTTTTTGCTTTCGCTTTGTGCCACACGTTTTACCGGAATGCCGGTCATCATGGCTACTACTTCGGCTATGTCTTCATCATTTACCGGAAAGCGTTTGGTTTTGGCATCTTCTTCCCAATCTTTTTTAGCTTGCTCTAATTGTTCTTGTAATTTTTTTTCTGTATCGCGCAAGCGTGCTGCTTCTTCGTAACGTTGGTTTTTTACTACTTGGTTTTTTTCTTCTTTTATGTTCTCGATTTCCTTTTCTAATTGTGTGATGTTTTCCGGAACATGTATGTTTTTAAGATGAACACGTGCACCAACTTCGTCTAATACGTCGATAGCTTTATCCGGTAAAAAACGGTCTGTGATATAACGTGTACTCAATTGCACACAAGCATTAATTGCTTCGTCGCTGTAAGAAACGCTGTGGTAATCTTCGTATTTATTTTTTAAGTTGGATAAGATGATGAGTGTTTCTTCCGGAGAAGGTGGGTCAACAATTACTTTCTGGAATCGTCTGTCTAATGCACCATCTTTTTCGATGTATTGTCTGTATTCATCCAAAGTAGAAGCACCGATGCATTGCAATTCGCCACGTGCTAACGCAGGTTTAAAGATGTTAGAAGCATCTAACGAACCGGTGGCACCGCCAGCACCAACGATGGTATGTATTTCATCAATAAATAAGATAACATCGCGGTTTTTTTCTAATTCCGTCATGATGGCTTTCATGCGTTCTTCAAATTGACCACGATATTTAGTTCCAGCCACTAAAGCTGCCAAATCAAGCGATACGACTCTTTTGCCAAATAAAACACGTGATACTTTGCGTTGTACAATTCTCAATGCCAAACCTTCCACGATGGCTGTTTTACCTACGCCCGGTTCGCCAATTAAAATCGGATTATTTTTCTTTCTTCTCGATAAAATTTGAGATACGCGTTCTATTTCTGTTTCACGACCCACAATTGGATCCAATCGACCTTCTTCCGCTAATTTGGTGATATCTCGTCCAAAATTATCCAAAACCGGTGTGTTCGATTTGGAAGGCGACTTTTTGGCAGTAGATTGGCTGCTTCCGCCTTGACTTCCGTAACCTTTGCGTTCGTCTTCATCGCCATCTTCAAATGGCTCATTGGGTAATTCTGCACTGAAATCAGTGATTTCTTTATTGTCGTTTTGCATAAACTCTAATTCGGCACGGAAAACTTCATACGTAACATCCCATTTGCTAAGCATTTGTGTTACTAAGTTTTCCTTATTTTTTAAAATAGATAGCAAAAGGTGTTCTGTGCCAACGGTATCTTGTTTCATTGACTTAGCTTCCAAAAGTGTAATTTTTAATACTTTCTCAGCTTGTTTTGTCAATGGTAAACTATTGACATTTCCCATTATCGCTGTAACTCTATCTTTGATAGCATCTTCTATTTTTTTTCTAAAAAGAACCACGTCGATATCTAAGGAACGCAGAACTTTTATAGCCATGCCGTCGCCTTCTCGTATCAAACCGAGCAATAAATGCTCCACACCGATTTGGTCATGTTTCAAACGAAGTGCTTCTTCTCTGCTGTAAGAAATCACTTCTTTTACTTTGGGTGAAAATTTTGCTTCCATACTATATGTTCCTCAATTTATTTGCCAATTCTAAAAAACTGACATAGTTACTTGTTTTAAAAATAGAATGCTTTTTTGTTTTTTTTATTTTTTTTTTGCACAATTTGTTTTTTTCTGTCCAATATTAACAAAAAGAACTGTTTTCTGTTTTGATATACTAATAGACGTGATTTTTACATAAATAGTTTTATTTTAGTGGAAAATATTTTGTTATAGTTTTACTTTAAAAATTAAACACATGAAATTTAGCGTAGATAAAAGAGAAAATGTAGTTGTTTATGAGTTGTTGGATGAGAAATTAAATTCAATGAATGCACCGGTTCTGAAATCAGAATTAGTATTGGCAAATGCGGAAGGCTATAAGAATGTGATTGTAGATTTAGATAAAGTAAAATTCGTTGATTCTTCCGGCTTAAGCGCCTTATTAATTGGCCATAGATTATGCAAAGATGAAAAAGGAATTTTTGCTTTGTGCGGTTTGAACGACTCCGTAAAAGGATTAATTAAAATTTCTCAGTTAGACGATGTGTTGCATATCTACTC
Source organism: Bacteroidota bacterium (assembly GCA_963169645.1). GTDB lineage: Bacteria > Bacteroidota > Bacteroidia > Chitinophagales > JADIYW01 > JADJSS01. The sequence continues at coordinate 105,621 of CAUJCO010000014.1, read as the reverse complement.
TACACAACACGACGCAGAGAACGCTTTGGATAAGAAGAAAAAGAAATAGTTTATTCTCCGTCGATAGTTGATAGTTCTAACAACATTCTATCGACCATTGACCATCAACCAATGACTGATTTCCAAATTACCATATTAGGCAGTAACTCTGCTATTTTTAATCATGGAAGACATCCATCGGCACAATTTGTTCAAATCCAAAATCAACATTTCTTAATAGATTGTGGCGAAGGTACACAAGAACGAATGCATGAAAATAAAGTGAAATGGTTTAAGATTGATTACATTTTTATTTCTCATTTACACGGCGATCATTATTTTGGATTAATTGGACTTTTAACCACCTTTAATTTGTTGAAGCGCAAAAATAAGCTGACCATTTTTGCACCGAAAGAATTAAAAAAAATAATTCAACAGCAACTCAAAGTATCCAACACCACTCTAAATTTTGATTTAAAATTTATTGCTACGCAAACGGATGACAAGTATTGCATCTTGGATATTCCGGAATGTACTGTATATTCATTTCCGCTCAATCATAGAATACCAACTACCGGTTTCTTAATTACATCTAAAACCATACAACGAAAATTGGATTTGGAAAAAATCCAACAATTTCAAATCGACAAAACACAATATAAATTTTTGATAGATGGCGAAGATGTGTTAGATGTGAACGGGAAAAAAATAAAAAATAGTTGGGTTACACAGAAAGGAAAGCCGACACGTTCGTATGCATATTGTTCGGATACGGTGTACGATGTGCAAATAGTGCAATACATAAAAAATGCAAATTTATTGTATCACGAGGCAACTTTTCTGCACCAAGATAAAGTGCGTGCAAAAGAAACCATGCATACAACCGCATTACAAGCAGCACAGATTGCCAAGAAAGCTAAAGTTCAAAAATTAATTTTAGGCCATTTTTCGTCGCGCTATTATCATTTATCAGAATTGGAAGAGGAAGCTAAAACAGTTTTCGAAAACACAGCATTAGCCATTGAAGGCAACATCTTTTCGGTTTAAGAAGTTGTTATATTTCGTATCTAAAATTCCGTATTATGCTGGTTTGTGAGGACACAAACTATTGCGGTAAGTCATTCTGAGCGTAGCGAAGAATCTTTTGAACTATGAAAAGCGAAACGTTTTGTATTATTCTTGCGCAAGTGCAAGGAATACAAAAGTTGTTTCGCTTCGCTCTACAGGACAAAGTCGTATTATCGCTTCTTCATTTATTTTATTGGTTTGTGAAGACACAAACCATTGCGGTAAGTCATTCTGAGCGTAGCGAAGAATCTTTTGAACTATGAAACGCGAAACGTTTTGTATTATTCTTGCTTAAGTGCAAGCAATACAAAAGTTGTTTCGCTTCACTCAACAGGACAAAGTCGTTTTATCGCTTCTTCATTTATTTTATTGGTTTGTGAGGACACGAACCATTGCGATAAGTCATTCTGAGCGTAGCGAAGAATCTTTTGAACTATGAAACGCGAAACGTTTTGTATTATTCTTGCGCAAGTGCAAGCAATACAAAAGTTGTTTAGCTTCGCTCTACAGGACAATGTCGTATTATCGCTTCTTCATTTATTTTATTGTTTTGTGAGGACACAAACTATTGCTGTAAGTCATTCTGAGCGTAGCGAAGAATCTTTTAAACTATGAAACACGAAACGTTTTGTATTATTCTTGCTCAAGTGCAAGCAATACAAAAGTTGTTTCGCTTCGCTCAACAGGACAAAGTCGTTTTATCGCTTCTTCATTTATTTTATTGGTTTGTGAGGACACGAACAATTGCGATAGGTCATTCTGAGCGTAGCGAAGAATCTTTTGAACTATGAAACGCGAAACGTTTTGTATTATTCTTGCGCAAGTGCAAGCAATAAAAAGGTTGTTTCGCTTCGCTCTACAGGACAAAGTCGTATTATCGCTTCTTCATTTATTTTAATAGTTTGTGAGGACACGAACTATTGCGGTAGGTCATTCTGAGCGTAACGAAGAATCTTTTGAACTATGAAACGCGAAATGTTTTTGTATTATTCTTGCGCAAGTGCAAGCAATACAAAAGTTGTTTCGCTTCGCTCAATAGGACACGTTGGTAAATATAAAATACTATTTTTTTATGGAATTTCGGCAGTTTATGTCTCTTAATAGATAAAAGCATTTATTGTGAAAGTCTATTATGTATATATTTTAACAAATCCAGGAAAATCAGTTTTGTATGTTGGTGTTACAAATAACCTTAGAAGAAGATTGGATGAACACAGAGCAAATAAAGGAACAAACAAGAGTTTTACAGGCAGATACTATTGTCATAAATTAATTTATTTTGAAGAGTTTAGAGACATTAGATATGCAATTGATAGAGAAAAGGAATTAAAAGGCTGGACAAGAACACGCAAAGAAGAATTAATTGCAACGATGAATCCTAAATGGCATACTTTGAATATGAATTTTTATTTTTGAAGTCATTCTGAGCGAAGCGAAGAATCTTCTGAACTATGAAACGTGAAACGTTTTTTATTATTCTTGCGCAAGTGCAAGCAATACAAAAGTTGTTTCGCTTCGCTCAATAGGACAAAGTCGTATTATCGCTTCTTGATTTATTTTATTGGTTCGTGAAGACACAAACCATTGCGGTAGGTCATTCTGAGCGTAGCGAAGAATCTTTTGAACTGTGAAACGCGAAATGTTTTTGTATTATTCTTGCGCAAGTGCAAGCAATACAAAAGTTGTTTCGCTTCGCTCAATAGGACAAAGTCGTATTATCGCTTCTTGATTTATTTTATTGGTTCGTGAGGACACGAACTATTGCGGTAGGTCATTCTGAGCGTAGCGAAGAATCTTTTGAACTGTGAAACGCGGAATGTTTTTGTAATATTCTTGCGCAAGTGCAAGCAATACAAAAGTTGTTTCGCTTCGCTCAATAGGACAAAGTCGTATTATCGCTTCTTCAATCCTAAACTTTCCATTTTTTCTTCCAATGCTTTTTTGCTGATGCCAATATCATCCGCAGTTTTGGAAGTGTTCCAATCGTTTTTATTTAGTTTGTTTTCAATGTAACTCCGCTCAACATAATCGTTCAGTTGTTGTAAATTGGCAAACTTATCAAAGTCTATTCCATTATTTTCTGCTTTGCCGCTCGGTCCGGAATAATCAATTACATCTTGTTTAGTAATTGTTTTTTCACTCATAATAACCAAGCGTTCTACCACATTTCTCAGTTCGCGAATATTGCCTGTCCAGTTACGTGCTTGCAATGTTTCGATTGCATCTTTTTCAATTTTTTTTACAGGTATGCCATAGTCGCCACAAATTTCGTTTAAGAAATGCTCTGTCAATACCGGAATATCATCTTTTCGTTGATTTAAAGATGGCACATGAATAAGAATCACGCTTAAACGATGATACAAGTCCATGCGGAAACGGTTTTCTTCTACTTCTTTCAATAAATCTTTATTGGTTGCCGCTACCACACGTACATCTACTTTTTCTTCTTTATCGCCACCTACTTTAGTAATTTTATTTTCTTGTAATGCACGTAATACTTTTGCTTGAGCTGACAAGCTCATGTCGCCAATTTCATCTAAGAAAAGTGTTCCACCGTTGGCTTGTTCAAATTTCCCAACACGTTGTTTGATGGCCGATGTAAAAGCACCTTTTTCATGTCCAAAAAGTTCGCTTTCTATCAACTCAGATGGAATGGCGGCACAATTTACTTCTACTAAAGGACCACTTGCTCGGTTGCTCTGTTCGTGTAGCCAACGTGCTACCAATTCTTTTCCGGAGCCATTGTCGCCGGTGATGAGAACACGGGCTTCCGTGGGGGCAACTTTTGCAATGGTTTCTTTAATTTTTACAATCGGATTGGAGTCGCCAACAATATCTTTCGATTTTGCAATTTTCTTTTTTAATATTTTAGTTTCTGTAACCAACGAAACCTTATCCATCGCATTGCGAACCGTAATTAGCAAGCGGTTTAAATCCGGTGGTTTTGGAATAAAATCAAATGCACCTTTTTTTACTGCTTCCACAGCGGTTTCAATATTTCCGTGCCCGGATAGTACAATGACCGGCATATCTATGCCTTTTTGTTGCATTTCTGTCAATACTTCAATGCCATCTTTTTTGGGCATTTTCACATCTAATATTACAACATCGTAGTTGTTTTTTTCCATCTTCTGCAAACCGGCTTCTCCGTCTTCTGCTTCATCGATGTCGTATTTTTCGTATTCTAATATTTCTTTTAATGTTCTGCGTATTGCTTTTTCGTCATCTACAATTAAAATCTTTGGCATATTTATTAGTATTAAGTAGTAAGTATAAAGTATAAATAAGTAAGTGCAAAATTTATACCATATTCAAAAAAATATTAATAAAAGTAGTTTGTTTGATGCGTAAAAATCATATTACTTCAACCTTACTACTCCAATCTTCAAAAACGCAGGCTCATAAGCCGAATTCTGTTTCTACTCTATCATTTATCTGGTTTCGATATCACTATCGAAATCTATCCATCTACCCTCCAACATTAGGCGAGCCACCCTATATGATCGTTGGTTTACATGATGTTTCAGCGTTTGAGGTTTACCTTGAAGAATGCATTACTGCAAACTTATATTTTCACTCTCGAAAAAATCGAGACAATTTTCTGTGGCACTTTCTCTCGTTCTAAACGAGACAGCCGTTAGCTGTCAAACTGCTCTGTGCTGTTCGGACTTTCCTTATCTCGCCAATGGCGAAACACGATAGATCGACCTGCCGTACAAAAATACAAAAAAAGGATGGCTTGTTTTCTATTAAATAAGTTGAAATTAATTTACATAATAGCATAAGGTATTGATTCCAAATCAGAGCGTTCTAAAACAAGATAAGTCGAGTCGTATTCATTTTTGTCATCTTTGGGAATAAAGGAAGATTGCACTACTTTCCAATTGGAATCGTCGTATTCAAAATAGGTGTCGCCTTCCATTTCGGTATGCACTAAGGTGAGGTGCAATGTATGTGCAAGCGGTAATGTTTGCCTATAAATTTCGCCACCACCTACTACAAAAATCTCCTGTTGATTTTGTTGTGCTGCAAATACAATAGCATCATGTATGGTTTTAAAAACAAAACAATTTTCTAATGTACATTCAAAATTTCCGGAAATAATGAGTGAAGTTCGGTTCGGTAAAGGCTTGCCGATAGATTCAAAGGTTTTTCGGCCCATTAATATAAAATATCCGGAAGTAATGGTTTTAAAGCGTTTTAAATCGGATGATAATTTCCAAAGTAATTGATTGTCTTTTCCAATTACACCATTTTCAGCAGCAGCTACTACAATAGAAATTTTCATTTTTTTATTTTATTTTATTAAAGTCAATAAACCATCAACAATGGACAAAAACTATCATCTATACTTACACGGCAACTTCTCCTTTTATATGCGGATGTGCTTGATAATTTTCTAAAGAAAAATCATCAATGGTAAAATCAAAAATAGAATGTATGCTTGGATTGATGTTCATTTTTGGCAATGGATACGGCGAGCGAGATAGTTGCAATTGTACTTGTTCTATATGATTGGAATAAATATGTGCATCGCCAAAAGTATGCACGAAATCGCCTAATTCTAATTGGCAAACTTGAGCAATCATCATGGTAAATAAAGCATACGATGCAATATTAAAAGGCACACCCAAAAAGGCATCAGCACTGCGTTGGTAGAGTTGGCAGCTTAATTTTCCATCAATAATATAAAACTGAAACAAGGAATGACAAGGCGGCAAGGTCATTTGCTCAATGTCAGCTACATTCCAAGCAGAAATAATATGCCGACGCGAATCGGGATTGGTTTTAAGTTGATGGATTAAGTTGGAAAGTTGGTCAATTTCTCCACCATTTCCATCCGGCCAATGTCGCCATTGATGCCCATATACAGGGCCTAATTCGCCATATTGTTTGGCGAAGTCGGCATCGTTGGCAATTTTGGCGGCAAATTCTTTCATGGTTTCGCCTTGGTAGGCTTCGCTTTTTTGATATTTTGAAAAAGGCCAATCATTCCAGATATTACAACCGTTTTTACATAGATATTCGATGTTGGTATCGCCGGCAATAAACCACAATAATTCGTGGATGATAGATTTTAAATGCAATTTTTTGGTAGTAACCAATGGGAAGCCTGCGTTTAAATCAAAACGCATTTGATAGCCGAAAACGCTGATGGTTCCGGTTCCGGTGCGGTCCTCTTTTCGCGTGCCCTTATCTAAAATATGCTGTAAAAATTGCTGATACTGTTGCATAGTGTAAAAGTAAGAAAGCTATGCGATTTTGTAAAAAATGATATACACAACAATGTTTTTGTATGTCGAAATGTTAAATCGGATGGATGTGAATTAATAATTTTTCTTTTTTTATATTGAGTTTTCAGATTGCTTGTTATAAAATAATATTTTCTTTTCAAAATACTCATATGATATGAACGACATAAATATGGTAAGTATAAACGATAATGGATAAACAAAAAATATATTTATATCATTTTTCTTAACTACATAAACTACAATTAATATTGCTATCATTTGATACATGTAAATTCCATACGAAATTTTCCCAAAGTAGGATACATATTTATTTTCTAAAAAATATGATTTATTGTCTTTTATTAAAAACAAAAGCATACTCAAAAAAAATATACAATATACTTCATGCGTTAAAAATGGTACACGAGCACCAATTGAAAATAAAAATAGGATTCCTGCTAATGAACCAATAAAGAAGTATTGATTCGTAAAATACTTTAAATATTTGTGTTTATGTATAAACAAATATGCACCAATTGCACCAATAAACATACATACTACTCTGTTATATATTACTATTATAATCGAAGCATTAAGTAATCTCATAAAAGATGAATTTTCAATTGATGTATTTTTACTAACTTGAATTATAATAAAAATACTAATTGCTATAAAGTAGTATATTGCAATTAAAGAAAAGATAAATTTCTTAAATATATGTGTATTTTTCTTTAATAGAATAGGATATAAAATATAAAAGATTTCTTCTACGCCAATACTCCATACATGACCTGCCGGTACATAATTATTGCCTGATGCTACCATCAATGCTAAAGCAAATTGTGGTAATAGTGATAAATATAAACTATTAATCCAAAAATTTGAAATAGATATAGTTGAATAAGCATAACCTCCAATATTTCCTAACGTTAATTTTTCATCTAAACTTATTAATGCTGTATGCGGTAAAATAAATAAATGAATAATTACTATTAAATAGTATAATGGAAATATTCTTTTTATTCTTTTTTTATAAAAAGATTTTATTGAAATTGTTCCTGTAATTTTGTTTTCTTGCAGAAGCAGGTATGTAATTAGAAAACCACTAAGACAAAAAAATAAAGATACAGCTACCGGCCCAAATGCTTTTAATGCATTTACTTTTAAATATAAATTTGAGAAACCATTTGCATATAATACTACAGCTACATGATGTAACAACACTAAACAGGCTAATATAAATCGAATTCCGTTTAAGTTAGGAAAATAAGCTATCTTCTTATCCATATACTTTCTAACTTACCTTAGTTTGTTTTATGGAAAAACTTGATAGACTTATTTATTCCTCCAATATTTACTTGACATATTAGTATTCCTGTAGGTATATTGTTTAAATAATCTTTTAAATGAATTTGGTTCTCAACTACATTCTCTATACTTATTATATTTTTTGAATATAATCTTTCACCAAGTATATTAAATATATTAATGTTGCATTCTTTTGAATGTAGCTCATTCGTGAATGTGAAAATTAGATTTTCATCTTTATCAATATTTATTTCAAAGATGTTCGTTAACTCACTTACATTTTTTTCAATATTAATGTCTGCAATTCGACTAGTTGCTGTTGTGTTTTCGTTAATTAATGAATAACTTACAGAAGCATAGTTATCAGGCAGGATATCACATACATCAGAAGCTATGAAAGTTGAATTAATATTATTTTTGGCGGTATTATCATACTCATGAGCACCACTAAATATGCAAATAGGTTGATTAGATTCACACGAATAATATCCTAATACTGCTTGTTCTAAAGTATATTGACCAATACTATATTTATAAAATGGTGAATTATTTAATTGAGTTGGTCTTATATAGTTAAGAACATCTATCGGAATGGAATTATTAATTATTGCTACAAAATAATTAGCAGTAGTAGATAATGCTTGATAAGATTGGAATTCAGTATATTGATAATATAATAGATTTTGCAAGTGAGATAAAACATAATTATTTACTTGTGTATATGTAAGTGTATTATTATAAGGAGGATTTGTATTCCCACTAATAGTATTTGAAGGTAAACTATTATACCATAATCCAGTGAATATATCATCATAAGACGGAGCTTCAAATGCATGTATTCCATAACAATTTAAATACACATTATGCTTTATGTTATTTGTTTCATAAACACTTTTATATGCCAAAGGACCCCAAATTTCTGGCCCTAAAATATTGCTTTTATTTGGATGTGCTACAGGGTCTCCAGCACCGGAAAAATGAATGCTCGGTATGTTGTCGCTACTGTTTATTATGTTGCCTAACGCTTCTGTTGGTGCCGGTAAGCCTCCTCCTATTGACAAAATACAACGTACACCATTATTACTTATGTTTCCTGGATAGTTTAGCATGTTTTTTACACAATTAAAATAAGTATTTGTACTCCAATTATTATTACTTCCATAGCCAAAAAAGAGTGCAGTATTAGCACCTAAGCTACCACCTGCTAAAAATAAACCGGTTGTATCAATTTTTAAAGATGTGCTATTTGAAACAACGTATTTTCGTGCTGCATCACTTATAAATAAATTAATAAACATAGAAGTGAAAAACTTATCTTTGTTTGTATTATACGGAGCAACCATACAAGAGTTTACTTTATTTATAAAATAATCTCTTGTATTGTAGCTAGTTCCATTTAAGTTTGGGTTTACAGAACCGGAATTTTCGTAATAGGCAACGATGTAACCTCTTAATGCAAAATCTATTGCATACCTATTGGTAGTGTACCAACTTCCAAAAGCACCATCGTTACCCGGAGACATTAATACGCATCTTTTCTTTACAGTTGGGCTGTATATAGGTTGTATAATCATCATTCGTAGATTATCAGGTCCAAATTTTACTTTTCTAACTTTAATATATGAATTGATATTATAATCCGTATCAAAAGCTCCATTTGTATAAATGGCACTTACACGTTGAGACATATCCAAAATACTCATATTATAAGCATTTTGGTTGTTGTTACCCATATAGCTGGGTGGCACGGTGAAGGCGAGGGTATTTACATTCGTATAATCGAATGAAGTTGAAAATTGTGCGTAAGAAATATTTAGTGTAGAAATTAATATATATATATATATATATATATTAGGTTTGGTATTTATTTTCATTGTAAATAATTTTATTAGTCAAATATAAGTATCGTAAAATAAAAAAACAATACATATATACATTCTTTTTTTTTAATTTATATTGTAAATTTGTATAATTACTTCTTTTTTTTGAAATTTTTCTGTTTCGTGTTTGAGATATAAATCAACTTTAATGAACCATATCTCATATTCTTCTGTTTTATATAGGCATCTGGTTAAAAAATAACATTCTAATTCACGAGTGTAAAGATTTGTATGTCATAAACTAACATCAAGATAGGTTCTATATGCTATTTTAAACTAAATTAACATCAAATCGTTAATTCACTCATTTTCAGATTAGTTAATTCGGCAATTAAGTTGTATTTTTGCGTCCTTATGTTTTTTAAGAAATCGCTTATTTTAGTTGTTTTTGTCAGTTTTTTAGCTTCTTGCTCTCGCCAATACGACAAGGTTTTTAAGAGCAATGACGTTGAAAACAAGTTGAAAATGGCAGACGAAATGTATGCTAAAAAGAAATACGATAAAGCTATTCCATTATATGAACAGCTTTTAACCGTATTAAAAGGGCAAAAAAGCGTAGATGAAATCTATTATAAATACGCTAATTCACATTATCTGAACAAAAGCTATGAGTTAGCCGCGTATTATTTTAGAAGTTTTTATAATACCTATCCGGCAAGTGAACACGCCGAGCAAGCTGCATTTGATGAAGCAATGTGCTATTTGTACCAATCGCCTCGCTATTCCTTAGAGCAAACTAGCACCCAACGTGCTATTGATGCATTTGGCGAGTTTGTTACGCGGTATCCGCAAAGCACCCGAATGCCACAAGCCAACGAAAAAATTGATGAATTAAGAGGTAAATTACTTAAAAAAGCGTATGAAAGTGCGTATCTTTACTACAAAATTGGTCAATACCGTGCTGCAGCGGTTGCTTTTGAAAACTTCTTGAAAGAATTTCCGGAATACGAAAATCCCGAAAAAGTAAACTATCTCATCGTAAAATCGTTAAAGAAATTTGCAGAAGGTAGTTATAAAGAAAAACAAGATGAACGTATAAAAGATGAAATTGCAGCGTACGAAAAATTCAAATCTAAATATCCGAATAGTACTTACTTAGCGGAATTGGATAAAATGCAACAAAGCATCGAGAAATTAAAAAACAAAAAGTAAAAAAAAGTAGAATATGTCAAACGTAAAAAAAGAAGAAGGTAAATCAGTTTCTGCTTATATCGAAACCAGAAACTTAGATGAGTTAGCTCAAAAAACAGGTAATTTATACAAATCTATCAATGTTATTTCTGCGCGCTCTAATCAAATGAATGCTAAAATGAAAGAAGAGTTGCACCGCAAATTAGAAGAGTTTGCTTCTGCAACCGATAACTTAGAAGAAGTATTTGAAAACAGAGAACAAATTGAAATTTCTCGTTACTACGAAAAATTACCCAAAACTACAATTACGGCATTGCAAGAATTTATTAGCGATGAAACGTACTTTAGAGATAAAGAATAAGCAAACAACTTGTTTTTTGTTTTAAAATGTAGATAATTTTTTCATTAAATAACCAACAAACCATGCTGAAAAATAAAAAAATTTTAGTGGCAGTTTGTGGAAGTATAGCTGCCTATAAGGCAGCTTTTTTAGTACGTCTTTTGGTAAAAGAAGGTGCACAGGTAAAAGTGATCATGACGACGGCTGCCACTGAGTTTATTACACCACTCACCTTGGCAACACTCTCCAAAAACGAATGTCATTTAGATTATATCAACAGCACCAAAACCAATTGGAACAACCATGTGGAATTGGCACTTTGGGCAGATTGTATGCTCATTGCTCCGGCAAGCGTAAACACCATTGCTAAAATGGCAAACGGCATCTGCGACAACCTCTTGTTGGCGGTTTATCTTTCGGCACGGTGCCCAATTTTGATTGCACCGGCGATGGATGAAGATATGTGGAAACATCCGGCTACACAACATAATATACACCAATTAAAATTGTACGGAAATAATGTGATTTCTGTAAATAATGGCGAGTTGGCGAGTGGCTTGGTAGGCGAAGGCAGAATGGCGGAACCGGAACAATTGGTGCAATATTTGAAAGAAGTATTAACAAAAACAAAAACACACACACAGCTTGCAAGTACAAACTCAAAGTTACAAGGAAAAAAAATAATTGTAACAGCCGGCCCAACGTATGAAGCCATCGATCCGGTGCGATTTGTCGGCAATCATTCATCCGGAAAAATGGGCATTGCACTTGCTGAAATGGCCTATCAATTAGGTGCTGATGTACAATTAATTTTAGGTCCATCTAAATTAACCGTGCAGGAAGGTATCTCCGTAACGCGCGTTTTTACTGCGAATGAAATGTATGCCGCATGTAAAAAATATTTTGCCAAAGCCGATATTTGCATCTTTGCAGCAGCTGTTGCTGATTATACACCCAAAAACGTATCGAACCAAAAAATAAAAAAAGACGATGCTGAATTTTCTATTTTATTAAAGAAGAATGTAGATATTGCCTACGAATTTGGAAAAATAAAAAAGAAAAACCAGCTATCGGTAGGTTTTGCATTAGAAACCAATGATGAATTGAAACACGCAAAAGGAAAATTGGCAAAGAAAAATTTTGATTTAGTGGTTTTAAATTCGCTGAACGATAAAGGTGCCGGATTTCAATTTAATACCAATAAAATTACAATAGTAAATAAGAATAATAAAATCACTAAATTCGAGTTAAAGAATAAAGAGGCTGTAGCGTCGGATATTTTAAATGAGATTGAAAAATTAGTATGAAAAAAATAGCATTATTCCTTACTACTTTCTTTTGTTTGCTACTTCATTCCGCAAATGCTCAAGAGTTAGAATGTTCCGTTTCCATTAATGCACCCAAAAATCAAAATGTCGATCCGCAAGTATTTGTGAATATGGAAAATTTTATTCGCGAATTTATGAACGGCCGTAAATGGACCAATGATAACTATAAAGAAATAGAGCGTATTAAATGTAATATCATTATTAATATAACAGAAATACCAACAGAAGGCGAGTACAAAGCAAGTGCTATCATACAATCACAACGTCCGATATTTAATACGAATTTGAATTCCATGATTTTGAATGTTCAAGATAAGACATTCGATTTCAATTATGCCGATTTGCAAAATTTAGATTATACGGATAACGGATATGTAACGCACCTAACTTCTTTGTTGGCATATTATGCCTATATGATTATTGGATGTGATTACGAAAGTTTTAGTAAAGAGGGTGGAACACCTTATTTCCAAAAGGCATTAACCGTAGTAAACAACGTACCTGCCAACGAAAAATCAAGATATAAAGGTTGGAATCCGTTTGATGGCGGCATTAGTTTTACTACCGGAACCATTAATAGATATGTATTGATTGATTCTTGGATAAATCCGAGATATAAAGATTTTAGAAATGCATTTTTTACGTATCATCTGAATGGTTTGGATAGAATGTACGGCGATGCTGCTCAAGGAAGAATGACCATTACCTCAGCACTAACCTTATTGCAAAATGTAAATTCCGATAATCCGAATTTATTACCGATGCGTATTTTCTTTAATGCAAAAAGTGCTGAATTAATCAATATCTATTCTAAAAGTGATATGAGTGAACGCGCTATTGCCGTTCAAATGCTTTCAGCCTTAGATCCGACTAATGCGGATAAATACAAACAGATTGGAAAAAATTAAGTAATTTTTCTACTTCAAAATCATAAATCTTAATTCGTAAAGCTTAATTTTACGATGTGTTACAATCGCTTTCCATAAAGAATTATGCCATTATTGAAACCGTCGATATTCAATTCGATGCTCAACTCAATATTATCACTGGCGAAACCGGAGCCGGAAAGTCTATTTTGTTAGGTGCTTTAAATTTGATTTTAGGAAAACGTGCAGATAGCCATGTGTTGCGTGATGCGTGTGAAAAATGTTTAATAGAAGCTGTATTTCATATCCAACCTTATTCGTTGAAAAATTTCTTTGAAGAAAATAATTTAGAGTATGAAGATGAAACAATCATCCGAAGAGAAATAAATACATCCGGAAAATCGCGAGCATTTATTAATGATTCACCTGTTACGTTAGAAGTGCTTCGTGCTTTAACAGAACAATTAGTAGATATATACGCACAAGGCGAAACACAAAATTTATTAGATAAATATTTCTTTTGTGAGATATTAGATGAGTTGTGTAAACAAAGTAATATTGTAAAATCCTATCAAATACAATATCATCAATATATACAAAAACAAACTCGCTTACATCAACTGCAAGAAACGCAAATTCGTTTGCAAAAAGAATTCGACTTTATTTCATTTCAACTAAATGAATTAGAAGAAGCGAAACTAGATGCAGATGAATATGAAAGTATAGAACACGAAGTAGGTTTATTACAAAATGCAGAAGTTATAAAACGCAATTTAGCAGAATCCTTTCATTTGATAGATGGAAATGAGTATGCTGCGTTGAGCCAATTATTGCAAGCAAATAAACAAATCGGACAGCTCACGGATTTTCATCCAACGATATTGGAAATGCACGAAAAATTAGTGTCGATTAATGATGAACTGAAAAGCATTACACGCCAAATAAACAACATAGCGGATGCTACAGAATACAACGAAGAACGCGTGCAAGAACTATCAGAAAAGCAATCCAACATCAACAAACTCTTGCAAAAACACCACGTAGCAACAGTGCAAGATTTAATTGATATTCAAACCGATTTGCAACAAAAAGTGGCGGCATTTACCAACTCAACAGATGAAATAATGCGATTGGAAAATGAGCTTACAAAAGAACATGCTGATTTGTTGGCTACTGCACAACGCATTTCTAAAAATAGAAGTGAAAAAATTAAAACGGCCGAAAGTAAAGTAACCGGCTTGCTGGCAGATTTAGGTATGCCGTTTGGTTTTATACAATTGGAACAAAAAGTGAACAACACAGCACCGTTAAATGCTTACGGTATAGATGAAATACGATTGCTTTTTTCTGCTAATAAAGGCACAACAGCACAACCATTAGATGAAGTTGGAAGTGGTGGCGAAAAATCACGCTTGATGTTGGCTATAAAAAGTTTAGTTGCTGAAACAACTACGTTGCCTACGTTGATATTTGACGAGATAGATACCGGAATTTCCGGCGAAGTGGCTCAAAAAGTAGGTAATATTTTAAGAGCATTAGGCAAAAAACATCAGGTAATTTCCATTACACATTTACCGCAAGTAGCAGCCAAAGCGAGTAAACATTTTTTTGTGTTCAAAAATCACGAAAAAGAGAAAACATTTACAGAAATAAAAACGCTGTCAGGCAACGAACGCTTGCACGAATTAGCCGTCATGTTGAGCGGAAATAATCCGCCAAAAGAGGCAATTGAAAACGCCAAACGTTTGTTGAATTAAGGTCGATTTATTTTTCTACTATCGTATAAATAGCTTTCATTATTTTTTCTAAATTAGTTGGATAACCTACTAAGTTGCCTTCTGTTTCGGGTGCATAAATACTTACTTTAATGCTGTTTTTGCGTTGGCCCACACTCAATGTCATTTCTAACGGAACAAGCGAAGGCATTTTGCTAAAACGTTGGTTGCACGATGTGTTATCATCTGCACAATCGTATTCAGCTGCAAAATCCAAGAAACCCATATCTACAATATATTGAGCTAACTTGCTTAATTCATCTTTCGATATTTTCTTTTCCAAACGTTGCACACCGGCATTTTTTGTTTTGTATTCACGTTGTATCAAACCGGAATTTTGAATAAAAATTCGGTCGTATTGTTTGGAGTTGTTGTCTTTTAAAGTGCCGCCGCCACTCACAAAAATATCAATGTATTCTGTCGGATTGATAACAACAGGAACTTTAATATTTAAGGCTTGCATGATGCTGTCCAATCGTTTTTTATTGGCAGAATGCAAAGAATCTGCTTCGCGATCGTAAGAGGCATACGCTTCTTTTAGGAATGCATTATCTTTTCCAATGTTCGTGTTATTCGGCATTCTGTTCACCGGAATCTCTTCGTCTATTTGCATTTTTGATTTTGGCAATGGCTCATCTTTTCTGGTGTACGAAGCATTGTTGTTGATAATTGGTTTTGTGTCAAAAGTGAAATTTCTATAATCTTTTGTGGTGTCAATTTTGTATTTCGGAGTTGATTTTGGTTGAGGTGTTGCCTCTATAGTTTTTCCTTTTACAATCTGTTTTGTCGAAAAATCTTCCGATTTTTTTGTCGTTGATGTGGTTGTTGGTGCTGCTGATGTTGGTTTTGTATTTTTATTGATTTCAATATTCTTTTCAGGAACAACAGGTTTCGTTTCTTTTATGATTGGTTTCGTCTCGGTAACTATTTTCTTGGCTGTTTCTGCTGCTTTTTTATCGGTTGTTTTTGTTTTTTCCGGCAAAATAATTTTGGCTTGTTTCGGTTGGATATTTTCTTTTCCGGATGCTCCTTTCACAATTGGTTTGGTTGAAAACATTTCCAGATTGGACGTGTCAATCGGTTTATAATTTGGGTTTACTGCTTTTTTTTCTTTTACGTCGATGGCATTAATTTTTTCTTGTTCTGCTGCATTCAAGCTTTTTGTAATGGAATGATGGTTGCCTGCTTTATTACTGCTATCTGCTTTATTCCATAATTCATCAAATTTACTTTTGGATATTGTTTTTTGTGCCAATGCAAAGCTGTGTAAACTAATCAATGCAACTAAAAGTGTAATGTGTTGAATTCTTTTCATTCTGTATCTTTTTAAATATTAATCTTCGATTCCTTTTAACATCGGCACAAAGGTAAATGTTGAAAATGTTTCTTTCTCAAATTCATTTTTATCTAAACGAACAATCTTTAACATTTCTTGTATATCGCCTTTTCCAAATGGTAATACCATGCAACCGCCAATTTTAAGTTGTACCAATAATTGTTTAGGAATTTCGGGTGCGGCTGCGGTAATTAAAATTTTATCAAACGGTGCTTGTTGTGGTAATCCTTTAAAACCATCACCATAAAAAGTTTGGATATTTGGATAGCCTAATTGCGTAAACAATATTTTTGCTTTAGTAGATAAAGGTTGATGTCGTTCGATGGTGTACACTTGAGCTTGTAAGGTTGCCAAAACTGCTGCTTGGTAGCCGGAACCGGTGCCGATCTCTAATATTTTATCGCCGGCTTTTACCTCTAATAATTCTGTTTGATATGCAACCGTATATGGATTGGAAATAGTTTGACCTCTTTCTATCGGGAAAGGTTTATTTTCATAAGCATCATCTTCAAAAGCAGATTCTATAAAAAAATGCCTTGGAATTTTCTCTATTGCATTCAATACATTCCAATCTTTAATGCCTAATTCTTTCAATTCTTGTACCAATCTTTTTCGTAACCCTTGATGTCTGTACGTATCTAACATGCTGTAAAAATACGCTTGATTTTATATTTACCCATCAAAAAACTATACTAATATGTTAATAAATACCCATAAAAATTTCGGTTGATGACACTTGATAGCAGCATTGCCAATTACACCATAAAAAAAATAACATACCAAAGTGTAATAAGTAACACAACTTAGATACTGATTTTATCTAAAATAAAACTATGCATCTTGTACTAACGTGTGTATTATTGCTATTTAGTTTTGTTGCATTCTGTAACAATTCCATATACGGAATAATAATAGATGAACAAAAAAAGCCCGTTGAATTTGCTAATATTTTATTGCATAAATCCGATAATCCAAGCTATATAAATGGAACAACAACCGATAGTTCCGGTAAATTCTCTATTCCAAATGTGGAGCAAGGAATTTATTTCTTAGAAGTGCTTTTTGTCGGTTATAAGATTGATACTATCCAAGCAATACAACTAGATGGAACAACCAATGTAGATATTGGTTCGATTGCATTGCAATTGATGGATAATATACTTTCTGGTGTTGAGATTTCCGGATTAAAACCTACTATCGAACGCAAGGCAGACAGAATAGTATATAATGTAGAAAATAGTGCTAAAGCAAGTGGCGAAAATGTGCTGGATTTATTGCGTTCTGTTCCCGGAGTAACGGTGAGTGGCAACGACCAAATTCGCATCAACGGAAAGAGTGATGTGCAAGTGATGATTAATGGGAAAGTGGAACAATTGAATGCAGAACAGTTAGCAAATTTATTAAAGTCGATTCAAAGTTCCAATGTGAAAAAGATTGATGTAGTAAGCAATCCATCTGCAAAATACGATGCAGAATCGAAAGGTGGTGTGTTGGAAATTCAGCTAAAATCTAATTTAAATACAGGTGTGAATGGTTCAGTGTTTGTGAATTACAGACAAAACGAATATGCCAGTACAGACATGGGTTTTAATATCAACATGCATCATAAAAAAATTACACTTAGCACAAATTATAATTTTGGGTATAATAATAATTATCAACGCAATCGCTTTCAGCGCGATTTTACATCGGATAGCACCATTATACGGTATGATGAACGTAGTTTTGATAAAAATAAATTTATCAATCACTATGGAAATTTGACATTGAAATATGCTATAAATGATAATCATGCTATTGGAATAGGTGCGGAAGTTTTTCAATTTAGAAATCCACATACAGCCACATCAACGCTTAATATATTCGATAATATTCGCATTGCTGAACAAATCAATTCTATCCAAGAAACCCTCAATCTCTCTTCCGGTAAAGGCATCAATCCATCCGTGAATTTTAATTATAGAGGTAAATTGGATAGCATTGGTAGTGTAATTGAATTGATATACGATTACACGTATTCTAATCTTTATACGAACAGCCATTTAAACACGGCATTTTTGGATTCTTTATCGAACGAAAAACCTATTCCGCATTCTGATTTTGTACAAGATAATCCGTATATAGTGCATTTGCACACGACTCAATTAAATTACAGTAAACCACTCAAAAAAGAACATTCGATTGAAGTTGGTGCAAAATTTACGTGGACAAAAACCACCAACGATATTCAATATAAAAATCTTATTGGCAACTCGTATGTGCTGGATTCTACTAAGTCAAATAAATTTCAATACATAGAAAATATCAATGCATTGTATGGGACTTGGAGTAAAAACTGGAACAAAGGTTGGAGCACTAATTTGGGATTGCGCATTGAACAAACCAACACCAACCAACGCTCATACACCTTGCAAACATTGGTAAAACGCCATTATGTCGATTTCTTTCCAAGCTTGTTTATACAAAAGAATATTGGCGAAAAACACAGTGTAAATATCAACTTTAGCAGAAAAATAAAACGACCGGATTACAACGATTTGAATCCATTTCAATTTTATTTGAGTCCATATTCTATTTGGACTGGTAATGAAAATTTGAAACCACAATATGCCAACATTACTGAGTTTACTTATACTTTTAAAAACGCCTATAGCTTTTTCATCGGACATGAAAATTTGAATAACAATTATACGCACTTAATTTTTCAGGATGACAGCACAAAAATTTCCACCTATAGAGCGTCAAATTTTAAAGTACGCAACAACTTAAATATCGGTGTAAATGTCAATAAAGAATTGTTCAAATGGTGGGTGATTTCGTATTCGGCACAATATACTTTTTTCAAATACAATTCTATTGTCAATAATTCACCGTTTAAAGTAACATCGCATAAGTTTCATATTTCAATGGATAATACGTTTATCTTACCGAAAGATTTTGCTATTAATGTATTTGCATTTTATACTTCTCCACACCTTGATGCAACGGATATTATGAAAAGTGATGGCATGGTTAATGTGTCTGTTTCTAAAACATTTTTTAATAAGAAATTACGGATACGAATTGCCGGAAATGACTTATTCGCCACTAAAAACGTCTCTTACGATACCGATTTTTTTAACGTAAAATCCAGCACTAAAAATAAATGGAGTTCCCGCTTTTTTGTGTTGAGTGTAACCTATAATTTTCAAAAAGGAAAAAAATTCCAAAACACACGCTTGCAAAAAAGTAATGAAGAAGAAAAAAATAGAATTGGTGGCAACTAATTTATTCACCAATTCTAATTTTTTTAATGTTGATTAGAATCTTGTTAGGGTAGCGTTTGTTACTATTCCTTCCGTAATAGTAACCATTCTGCCATCTGCAACCTTTGCTGTGCCTGAAAATGTAGCAGAAAACGTTTTGGCAATAGTATCAATAGCAGTAATCTCTATATTTCCGGTTTTAAATGCGAAAGCATCACCACCAAAATCAAAATAATCCGGATAGTAAAAGCCGTAGGCAGTATTGGCGGTTGAGGTATTGCTTACAAAATTATAGGTGCCTGTTTTTACGGCATTTATATTTATATTGATGGTTCGCTTATCGGTATGCATGCTACTGGTAATATTGGTAGTCATAAAAGCGGGTAAAAGGTTGCCATAGCTCGCATTGTGTGACTTAGTAGTTACTAAAGTGCCATCTACTTTATACGACATATTACCACCATTTACTTTATCTTTTTTACAGGCACTCAATAAGGTGCTAATTGTTAACATTAATAAAAATACTTTTTGCATTTTTTTTGTTTTTGATGGTTCAAATGTATATCCAATAATACTAGTACATTCAACCTACTTAGTATTCGGCATTTTTTATTTAGTATTTGGAATTTTAAAAGCGGTTTCGCCGTTTTATTCTATTCTTTTCGTACTTTTGAAACTCAAAATTTTACTATGCAAATTAAGTTTGGTACAGATGGTTGGAGAGCCATCATTGCACAAGAATTTACAACAGACAATGTGGCTCGCGTAGCGAAAGCAACGGCAATCTGGGTGAAATCTATCTCTGATAATCCATCCATTGTCATCGGACATGATTGCCGTTTTGCCGGACCACTTTTTGTGGAAACCGCCATTAAAGTAATGTGCAACGAAGGTGTAAAAGTAATAGCACATAAAGGTATTTGCTCCACACCAATGATATCATTAGCCTGTGTAAAATTAGATGCAACTGCAGGTGTTGTAATTACAGCATCACACAATCCACCAAGCTATAATGGTTTTAAATTAAAATCTAATTATGGCGGACCAACCACACCGGCAGATATTGCAAAAGTGGAAGCCTTAATTCCGGAAAAATCGGATATTCCTTCTATTACATTAGATGAATTACAAAAAAACGGACAATTAAAATATGTTGATTTAGAAACGATGTATTTTAATCACGTAGAGTCGTCTTTTGATATGAATGCGATTCGCCATTCGGGGATGGTTTTTGGATATGATGCAATGTACGGTGCAGGACAAAAAATTACGCGTCGTTTATTGCCGGATAATTTAGTGTTTTTACATTGCGAAGAAAATCCGGGATTTAATGGGCAAGCTCCGGAGCCTTTACATAAAAATTTATTAGAATTCTCGGAGTTAATTAAACACTCTACGGACATCGAATTTGGTTTTGCGAATGATGGTGATGCTGATAGAATTGGTTGCTATGATAACGAAGGAAATTTTATCGATTCACATCATGTCATTTTATTGCTGATTCATTATCTACATAAATACAAAGGGTTGTCGGGTAAAGTTGTTATTTCATTTACAGTTTCTGATAAAGTAAAAATCTTATGCGATGCGTATGGTTTACCTTGTGAAGTAACACCGGTTGGCTTTAAGTATGTTTGTGAGATAATGATACAGGAAGATGTATTAGTTGGTGGTGAAGAAAGTGGAGGAATTGCGATTAAAGGACATATTCCGGAACGTGATGGCGTTTGGATGGCGTTGGTGTTGATGGAATTTATGGCTAAAACAGGAAAATCAATTAAAGAACTGATTCAAGAAGTGTATGATGTAGTGGGTACATTTGATTATGACCGATATGACTTACACATCACAGAAGAAGTAAAACAAAAAGTGATTGCCAACTGTAAAAGCAACGCATATCAACAATTTGGAAAATATACCATTGAACGTAGAGAAGATATCGATGGTTGGAAATATTTCTTGCCGGATGGTGCATGGACAATGATTCGTGCCAGCGGAACAGAACCTGTTTTACGCGTGTATGGACAAGCAAAAGACAGACATTCCGTTATTGATTTATTGGATACTGTAAAAGCAACATTATTAGGCTAAAGCCATTTAAAGTAACATATTTATGCAAATATTATTATTGGGTTCGGGAGGAAGAGAGCATGCATTCGCATTAAAAATTGCTCAAAGTAAACAATGTACTCATTTGTTCATTGCACCCGGAAATCCCGGAACTGCAGCCTTAGGAACCAATGTTGATATAGCAGCAACCGACTTTCCGGCAATCAAAAAATTTGTAGTGGAAAATGCTATTAATTTTGTAATTGTTGGTCCGGAGGCTCCATTGGTAGCCGGCATTTATGATTACTTTAAATCCGATGAAGTCTTAAAAAATATTCCTGTTTTTGGCCCATCGCAAAAAGGTGCACAGTTGGAAGG
Organism: Bacteroidota bacterium; assembly: GCA_963169645.1. Taxonomy (GTDB): domain Bacteria; phylum Bacteroidota; class Bacteroidia; order Chitinophagales; family JADIYW01; genus JADJSS01. Next base: position 83,704 of record CAUJCO010000014.1, on the reverse strand, counting down.
TAGTAAAGCATTCTCCAAAGCATTTATGCTTCGCCATCAAATACCAACTGCAGCATACGCAGAATTTACACTGCAAAATAAAGAAGAAGGGTTGCAATATATTGAACAACAACAAACTCCAATTGTATTAAAAGCAGATGGATTAGCAGCCGGAAAAGGTGTGTTGATTTGTGCTACCATCGAAGAAGCAAAATCGGAATTTAACCAAATGTTAGACGGGAAATTTGGTGATGCCAGTGCAAAAGTGGTGATAGAGGAATTTATGGACGGCATCGAGTTTTCAGTGTTTGTACTAACCAATGGAACAGAATATAAAATACTGCCAACCGCCAAAGATTACAAACGTATTGGCGAAGGTGATACCGGATTAAATACCGGCGGAATGGGTGCTGTTTCGCCACCGGCATTTGTTACCAATGAGATGATACAAATTGTAGAGTCTACCATCGTGCAACCCACCATTGCGGGCCTGCAAAAAGATGACATTGAATATATAGGTTTTGTGTATGTTGGGTTAATGTATTTGAAAACAGGAGAACTGAAAGTAGTAGAATACAATTGCAGAATGGGCGATCCGGAAACAGAAGCTGTTTTCCCAAGATGGAAAAATGATATTATAGAAACTTTTCAGGCAACAATACAACAGCAATTAAATTCCATCAACTTAGAAATTGATGAGCGTGCCGCTACTACTATAATTTTAGCAAGCGGTGGCTATCCGGAAACGTTTGAGAAAGGAAAAGTGATTACCGGAATAAATACAATCGAAGATTCAATAGTATTTCATTGTGGAACGAAATTAGTTGATGGTGATACGAACCAAGAAGTTCAGTTGGTTACCAATGGTGGACGCGTTTTAGCGGTAACATCCTTACATAAGGATTGGAAACAAGCAACGCAAATTTCCAATAAAAATGCCGAAAAAATTGCATTTGAAGGAAGATATTACAGAAGAGATATTGGATTCGATTTGTAATTAACTTTTATTGTAGTTTAATATTTTCTCTATTAGATTTATGTTTTATGATGCTGACTTTCGGCTAACAATGCAATTAAAATGAGATGTAACGTTGCTGATTTTCACTGCTAAAACCAACCTTTTATCAATCTGTTTTCGGTGCCACAAGAAATGCAGTTCATGGGCTTTGCCGGGCTTTCCGTAATTTCATTTTTCATTCCACACGAGATGCAATTAAAGAAGGATTGTACAGTATTTATTTTTAAACAATGTTCACACAATATCTTATAAGAGCCTTCCGGAATAAATAGTTCTTCCTTACAAAAAGTACACGATTGATTTTTTCCGTTTACCGTTTGGAGTTCTATGTATTCGGTTGAAAACCCGGTTTGCTGTAATAATCTATGCACATCAATGGCACGTAAATACGGAATCCAAGCTTGCACATACATGGATAATTTCATTTTAAGATGCACATCCGGTGGTAATAGTTCATGCATGATTTGATATTTCGGATTTGTGTAAAATTCTTGAAATGAATCTTTTGTATTTTGAATAAAAAAGGCGTTCATCTCAAAAAATGCATCTGTATCAGCATACGTTTTTCCATCTTCAAAATGATAACTTATTTTCTGCTGTAATTCTGTTTGTTTCCGAGCTTTTTCAGCCCATTTTTCATCAAAAGCCGCATTGGTGGAACTGTCTGCACAAATAGCTATATACAATTTATATTGCTCTTCTGTTTGAATCGATGGTGGTAAATATTCAGGATACATTTGATAGTAAAAATCCCAATAAGCAAACTGTGTTTTTAAATAATTATTTTTGTCGCCTTTGCCAAATAATTGGGCAAGCGCTGTTTCATAATTTACTTTTTCTTCTGTGTATTTTTGAGTGCGTTTAGGGTTTTTGTTCCAAGCATCTAATCCTTGTTCAAAATCGATGTCGGTGAAAGCACCACAGAAATCACAAACAATATATGGTGATGCATACGGATTGATTTTGGGTGCACCACATTGAATGCAGTTAAATTTTTTGATTTTCACAGTTATATTGTTTTATGTAAGATACGGCATTCTAATAAAAAAAGCCTCCAAGAAATTTTGGAGGCTGTATTTTTAAGCTGAAAATGCTGCTTAGTCAATAATCAACATGGCATCGCCGTAAGAGAAGAAATTGTATTTCTTTTCCATTGCTTTTTGATAGGCTTCCATTGTTAAATCATATCCGGCAAAAGCTGAAATCATAATAATTAAACTGGATTTTGGGACATGGAAATTTGTTATCATGCTATTAGCAATGCTGAAATCGTAAGGTGGATGAATGAATAAGTTTGTCCAACCTTCCATGGGTTTTAATAACCCTTCTGCAGAAACAGCCGTTTCAATAGAACGCATAGAAGTTGTACCAACTGCACAAATATTTTTTTTCTTTTGTAATGCACGATTTACAATTTTCGCACATCTTTCATCTACTTTAAAATATTCTGCATCCATTTTATGTTTAGATAAATCTTCTACATCAATAGAGCGGAAAGTACCTAAGCCAATATGCAATGTAAGTTCGGCGAAATCAACACCTTTGATTTCTAAGCGTTTCATTAATTCTTTGCTGAAATGCAAACCTGCTGTTGGAGCAGCCACAGCACCTTCTTGGCTGGCAAAAACTGTTTGGTAGTTTTCTTTGTCGGAATCTTCCGGTTCTCTTTTAATGTATTTTGGTAATGGTGTATTCCCCAATTTATCCAAAATAGCTCTGAACTCTGCATCGCTACCATCAAACAAGAATCGGATTGTTCTTCCACGTGAGGTAGTATTGTCCACTACTTCAGCTACTAAATCATCGTCTCCAAAATACAATTTATTGCCTACCCGAATTTTACGAGCCGGATCCACTAAAACATCCCACAAACGTAATTCGTGATTTAATTCACGCAATAAAAATACTTCAATTTTAGCACCCGTTTTTTCTTTTGTACCATACATACGAGCCGGAAAAACTTTGGTGTTGTTGACAATCATGACATCGCCGTCATCAAAATAATCTAAAACGTTTTTAAATACTTTGTGCTCAATTTTGCCACTTTTGCGATGCACTACCATTAATTTGCATTGGTCGCGCTCTTTGGATGGATAAAGTGCAATTTTTTCCTTAGGAAGTTCGAAGTCGAATTGTGAAAGTTTCATTATGTGTGTTTATTATTTTACGGAATAATACCATTAATCTATTTCGATAAAAGAAAATAAATGATTAATGAAGTTGCAAAGTTACGTGTAAGATTGTCATTTTACAAACGACAGATATTTTTATTTGATTAAATTTGTACAGAATCGAAATGCGACAGCTGTTTAATGTATTAGTAGAAACGTTGAAGTTGACTTTTCAGCAATTGTGGCTGAATAAGTTGCGTACATTTTTGTCACTTTTTGGTATTACCGTAGGTATTTTTAGCATTATTGCCATTTTAACAGCGGTGGATGCATTGAAAAATAACATCAATCAATCCATTAATAGTTTGGGAGATAATGTACTTTTCGTAAATAAATGGGCTTGGACTTTTGATGGACCGAGCGACTACCCTTGGTGGAAATACGCACAACGACCAAATATTAAATACGAGAATTACAAGTATGTACAATCTAAATCAAAATTAGCGGAAGCTGTAACATTCGAGGTTAACCCAAGACAGTCGCCGGAAATGTCGTACAAAAATAAGAAAACACATAAAGCATATTTGTCTGCTGTAACGGATAATTACGGGAAAGTTTTTCAATTAGATTTGGCACACGGACGCTTTTTGTCTTCGATGGAAATAGCTAATGGTTTGAACGTGTGTGTAATTGGTGGTGATGTGGCGGATAAACTCTTTAAGCAAGTTCCCAATCCTGTGGGCTTAGAAATGCGGATAGATGGAAAGCCTGCCAAGGTGATTGGTGTAATTGCTAAAAAAGGAGAAGATTTGCTTGGTTTTAATTTTGATAAAGCCGTTATCGTTCCTTTGAATTACTACGAACGTTATTTTACCGTAGATGATAATTCGGTTGATAAAACAATTGAGTTGCGTACACGACCTAATGTTACCTTAGCCGAGCTCAATCAAGAATTAATTGGGATTTTACGAGCAGCCAGAAAATTAAGACCAACACAAGTAGATAATTTTTCAATCAATCAACTCAGTGTAATTGCCAAAGGTTTTGATAGTGTTTTTGATTCTATGAGTATGGTGAAATGGGTTATTGGTGCATTTTCGTTGATTGTAGGCGGGTTTGGTATTGCCAATATTATGTTTGTTTCTGTATCTGAACGCAAAGCATTAATAGGCATAAAAAAAGCATTAGGAGCCAAGCGTTCCGATATTTTATTAGAGTTTTTATTGGAAGCTATTTTCTTATGCATGATGGGTGCAATGGTGGGTTTGTTGTTAGTGTATGTGTTATGTTATTTTGCTACTCAAGCCAGCGGAATGGTGTTTTCCTTGAGTGCCGGAAATATAATGATAGCATTTACTCTTTCATTTATTCTGGGAATTTTAGCAGGTATTATTCCGGCATTTTTAGCAGCCAAAATGGATCCGGTGGAAGCGATACGTAGCAAATAAAGATAGAAGTGAGATGTGAGACAAGAGACGTGAGAAATGAGTTAAGGATAATTTCATTACTACATTGTTTCATTATTTCATTATTTCATTATTTCATTAAAACAAATCGGTTGTGTGTGTTCTTTTTGGCAGACAATAAAACCGGATTGGTTGGAAAGTATTGCAATTTGCTCTAAGCTAAATCCGGCTGCTAATGCCAATGAAGCCACAGCAATAACGGTGTCGCCGGCACCGCAAACATCTGCATTTTCTATTGTTGTATGAAGTGGTGTATGCTTTGCTATCGTAGAATTATAGATAAAATTACCTTTTGCACCTAATGTAACTAATAGGTTCTTACAATTTATTTTTTCTGCTATTACTTTCGAAATATTTTCAAAGGAGTCATTTTTTAAACTGATGGTATCTCGCATTACATTGAGCTCTTTTTCATTCGGTTTAAATAAATCTACATCTTGATATAAATCCCAATTTTCAAACTTTGGATCAACACAAATTAACATCTGATGTTGTTTTGCCAATTGTATAATCTCTGAAATATTTTCTTGGTTTAAAACGCCTTTATTATAATCTTGCAAAAGGAGAATATGCGGTTTGTGTTGTTGTATAGCATTTGTAATATTTCGTAAGATGAATGCATTGTGTAATTTATTCGTGTATGTATCGCATTCATCATCCAACCTAAAAATAGGTCGGTTGTCTTTAAAAATTCTTGTTTTTACAGTAGTTTTTTGTGTATGATTTCGATAAATATATTCTATGGAGATTTCTGCTTGTTGTAGTAATTTTTCAATAGTAGCTCCGTTAGCGTCATCTCCTATGCAACCAACTAAATATGGTATTGCATGTAGTTGTTTTAGGTTGAGTGCCACATTAGCGGCACCACCTAAATAGGATTTCTTTTCTTTAATTTTTAAAATAGGTATGTCTTTGTATTCCGCAGAATTGCGTTCAGATGTTGTTTGTATAAATTCATCTAAAATAATATCACCTACGATTAAAACGCGTTTATTGGTGAATTTCGAAATATCTATGTGTTGCACCAAACGAAAATAGTAAATATATAGTGAAAGCGATACTATATTTTAAAGGAACTACGACTCGTTACGATTTAATTAATTGAAATTTGTTTTAATAATTCCATCAACCACCAAAAGAACAAAACGGCACAAATCATAATGGCAACTAAAAAAATTACATTCATTAAGGTGACGAAATAATCGTTTAGTTTCTCTTTGTTTTTGTCAATATGGAAGTGTTTATTTTCCATATTTAAAATTAAACAGAAGCACCGTATTTCGCCATGAAATACGGTGCTTTCCCTATAATATCACTATAAATAACTAATCGTATTAAGCTAATTTAGCTAATGCATTTTTTAAGCGTGTAAATGCTTCTTTCAAATTTTCTTCAGAAGCAGCATACGAGAAACGAACGCATTCCGGCGTACCAAATCCCGAACCGCTAACAGCTGCGATATGTCCTACATTTAATAAAAATAAACACAAGTCATCCGCATCTTTTATAACTTCACCTTCGTATGATTTGCCAAAATAAGCACTCAAATCTGGGAATACATAGAATGCACCGGTTGGTATATTGCATTTTACATTCGGAATATCTTTTAACATTCCTAATACTAAATATCTTCTTTTTTGGAATGCTTGTCTGAAAACTTCTGTTGGAGCTTGGTCGCCCAATAAAGCAGCAATAGTAGCGTGTTGTGCTACCGAATTGGTTCCGGATGTTATCTGACCTTGTAATTTATCACAAGCTTTTGCAATGTAAGCCGGAGCCGCAATGTAGCCAATTCTCCAACCGGTCATCGCATAACCTTTTGCTTGTCCGTTTACCACTATTGTTCTATCTTTCATAGATGGGAATTCTGCAATGGAAACATGTTTTCCCGCATAGTTGATATGTTCGTAAATTTCATCAGAAATAACGTGTACGTGCGGATGTTTTTCTAAAACTTTTACAAATGCTTCTATTTCTTCTCGTGTATATACTGAACCTGTTGGGTTACTTGGAGAAGAATACACTAAAAATTTTGTTTTTGGAGTGATGGCATTTTCTAATTGTGCTGCTGTCATTTTAAAATCAGCATCTACTGAAGTTGGAACAATTACACAAGTTGCATTGCATAATTTTACTTGTTCCGGATAAGATACCCAAAATGGTGCCGGAATAATTACTTCATCACCTTCGTTTAAGAAAGAAATAAATACGTTGGCTAAACTTTGTTTTGCTCCTGTAGAAACTACGATGTTTTCCGGTTTGTAATCTAAATTATTATCGCGTTTTAATTTTTTGCAAATAGCTTGTTTTAAATCTAAATATCCAGAAATTGGAGAATACGAATCATATTTTCCACTGTCTATTGCTTGCTTTGCTGCTTCCTTTATGTGCTTAGGTGTATTAAAATCCGGCTCACCTAATGATAAGCTGATTACATTCACGCCTTTTGCGGCTAATTCTCTGCTCAACTGTGCCATTTTTATGGTGGCAGATTCAGATACTCTGTTTAATGTGTTGGAAGTAGGTAACATATTTTTTATTTATGAAACAAATTTACTTAGAATGCTATTTTTTTCATTCAAATCAGATATTATGTTATGTTTAGGTATTCTCATAAATCAGTGAAAATTAGATTTCTTTTCAGAATTGAAAGAAATAACTGTAATTTTAATTGAATCAATGTGATATGGTCCAGCAAATTGAAATAGTATTGCCTGCTTTTCCTCGTGGGTTTCATTTAATAACTGATTTAATTTTGTCAAAAATACAGGTGTTACCTTCTGTTGGGATTTTCCATTTATTTATCCAACATACTTCCGCAGGATTAACAATAAATGAGAATGCTTCACCGGAAGTATTAATGGATTTTGAAAGTTGGTTTAATAGCGCTGTAAAAGAAAATGAATCTTATTATCTACATACATTGGAAGGTAGCGACGATATGCCGGCTCATATAAAATCTACTTTAGTCGGTAGTTCTATTTCTATTCCAATTACACAACATCAGCTTAATTTAGGCACTTGGCAAGGTATTTATTTGTGTGAATTTCGCAATAATGGTGGCAATCGGAAATTGATAACCACTATCTATGGTGCATAAAAAAAGCTGCTTATTTCTAAGCAGCCTTACTATTAAATAACATCATTTATTTATTTTCAATAATTCTTCCTGCTCTACAATAACGTTTGTCCCAATACGGCTCATTTAATGAACTGATAGTTACACCTTGTGAAGAAGAAGAATGGGTGAATTTGCCATCTTGTAAATACACACCTACATGAGAGATTCCGTATCCATTGGTATTAAAAAACACTAAATCGCCTTCTTTTAGTTCCTCTCTATCTACATATTCCGTAAGGTCGGATAGTTGATTGGATGTAGCGTAGTTATCATAGCAATCGTTCATCAACTTAAATACATAGTTAGAACAGTCAATTCCTTTTTTAGTTTTTCCACCATATCTATAAGGTGTATTCAACCAATTGAAAATTTTAGTGTACATACCTAAGTCGGTTGCTTTCTTTACATTGATGTTTACTTTCTGAAAGAAATTAGAAAATGCATCTATATCAATGTTTTTCTGATTGCATAATTTTTCTAAAGATGTACAAAAACCATTGGATGCATGCATATTTTGCATAGCAAACAAATTGAAACATAAAAATAAAAGTAGGGCTGTTCTTCTCATGAACATAAAAATACTTACCACAATTCAGTGAGCCAAATAAATGCAACTGAGTTGCAGTTAAAAACTTGTTAAAAAGAATTTACATTTTAATAAAGCTCTTAGTATCAAGGTGTTGTCCGTTTTTAGTGAGCTGGAGTTGATACCAACCTTGTGCAATAGACGAAATATCAATTGTGGATTGCAGTTCCGTAATTGCATCACTTAAAATAAGCTTTCCTAAACTGTCATAAATAGTGTAGGTAAGCGGGAAAACCATATTTTGATTTTGCAACTGTACAATAAGCGTATTTTGTGATGGATTAGGATAAAGTGAAAATCCATTTTTCTTAGAAGATTTAGGAATTGCTGTGTTCACTTTGTTTTTTAAATGTAAGGTGAATTTTCCCATCGAAATTCCCGGTAAAAATAAGGTGTCTGTGGATGCAAGTGTATCTTCCAAAATTTGATAACTCGTAGCATAATTTGGCTCAGTAAAAAATGAGCAAGTTGTGTAGTTTGTCGATAAAATAGATGCCGCATCTAATTGGTAATAATCTATCTTATCAATACTAAATTCTTTAGATAAAAGATTGTTTTTGATAATGAGATTTTTTAAATCAATAAAATGAGTATTCGTATCCATATTAGCATATTGAATAATAATATTTTGTTTAGATGAATCAATAAATGCATCTATGATAGTATTTGGATTTGTATTCCAAAATGGTGTTTTTAATCGTTTTACGTGTTTGTTAATGGTGTTACTCCAAATGTAAAAAGGTGAATAGGTAATTTGTTTTTGTGTATTAAATTGATGACCGGTTATTCTGGTTCTAATTATTGGCCAAGTATGACTTCCGCCACTAAGGTGATGATATAAAAGAATTTGTACGTAATTAGTTGAAAAATCATGAATATCTACCATCTTGCGTATAAAGTAATAATCGTAAAAGGCGTGCAAAAAGGTGTTATTGGCAAAACTACCTTCCGAAAAATTCCATTCTGTTATCCAAAGTGGTTTGTTATTGGCATAAAAGTTAAATCGTTTTAAATTATAAACGAGCAATGTATCGATATAATATTTGTAAAAACGGGTAGCAATTTTGTTGATTTCCGAAAACGGCAAATTGTAGGTAGAATCAGCATTCATATAAGTAGAACAACTCATAAATTCCTGGCTATAAATGTGTGGAATTAATGCGGATACATTGTTTTGTGATGCAAAATATTTATTCCATAAATCGCTTTTTTTCACCGTCAAATCATACGGTTTTATATGCACCGGATTGTATTGATTATCTAACGTGAGATAGTTAAATCCATTATTTGCAGGCACCGCCGAATAGATATTAAACCGAGATTTAAGCGTGTCAGCATATAATGAAACTAATAGATTATTTTTTAGCATTCCTTCTATGTAATATCGAACCGGTAATTGCCATAAATCGTAATGGAAATTAGGTGGCACATTGGTGCAATCATAACCTAAATAGTTCAAATCATCATCAAATACTACGTATTCAGCATATGTTTCATTTCCAATTTCTGCACCCAAAATATTAATTCTATTATTTTTTAAATAGGAAACAGCGTCTGTGTTTTCTTTAAATCGATAATAAAATGCACTATCCGAAATGAGCTTTTTCTTAATTCGGATATATATTGGATCGCTTTGTATCGTGAGTAATTTGCTCACCATTGTATTTATTTTAGTACTATCTAACGTGTTACCATTCGTGCTTAAAAAAGCCGTATCGGTAGTGAAATATTTTGAGATGAGATATTGGATAGAATCCGTATGTTTTTTTAAATCGCCTTTGTAAAAATGCGTATGCGAATTTATTCGATAACATACACCAATATTGTCGCCATATTTTTTTAGTGTATCTATTTCTTCTTTAAAAAATTCAATGATGTTTCGATCTGCTTTTTGGTCAAATCCAAGATGTTGGTTGGCAAAGGCAGCTTCTCCAATTCTTCCGGTAGCACAGGTGGTTTCGGATGTGTCGATGCCGTGCCCTTTACCATAAAAATGATAATAGTTGCCAATTGTTCCGCCCGGAAATCGAAAAACTTTTAAGTTAAGCGGTTTTATCAGATTATATATCGTGTCAAATATTTTGGAAGTAAATGTATGTGTATTAGGATTGTAGATGGTGTCTATGTGTTCATACATCGTCATGCTACTTATTCCGGTAAATTTATTGGGATAAATAGCATTCGTTACAACAGAATTGATTTCTAAGGTATCATTCGCTTTTGAGACAAACATCAGAAATACGTAAATGAATAAGATGGATATTTTTTTCGAAATCATATTAAATTGTATTATTTATACTACAAATGTAAATTAATCTGATTTAATTCGTATCCATTTTTGTATTGTTTGGATATAAAGATGTTAATTAAATTGCATATCGTGCCACTTTGTAAATTAGCAACTAACTTTACTCAGATTAATTATTTTCACTATAGCATTAAATTTACATTAATCCAATGCATGCATTGATTTTTTTATACTAATTTTATTCATCCATATTTTAAATTTTTAAAATCAATATAATGGCAACGACAAAAAGTAAATTAATTGGTGGTAATTTCTTGTTTACAGAAACAGATATAAAAGATGTTTTTATTCCGGAAGAATTTACCGAAGAGCAGAGAATGGTGTGGCAAACCGTACGTGATTTCTGTATGCAGGAAATTCACGGTTTAGGTATCGAGCGTGCAGCACTTTTAGATGCTGAAAAAGACAGAGAATTAGTATTGGAATTATTTAAAAAAGCCGGAGAATTAGGCTTGTATGGTATTTCTATTCCGGAAGAATTTGGTGGAATGGGTGCCGATTTTAATACAGGATTATTGTATACAGAAGCATTATCCGTTGGTTTGTCTTTCGCAACAACTGTAGGTGCTCAAGTATCTATTGGTTCTTTGCCAATTGTATTTTACGGAACTCAAGAACAAAAAGAAAAATATTTGCCAAAAATTGCAACAGGTGAATATGCTTGTTCGTATGCATTAACAGAACCAAGTTCAGGTTCTGATGCAAATTCAGCTAAATCTCAAGCCGTATTAAATAAGGAAGGCACACATTATATTTTGAATGGACAAAAAATGTGGATCACCAATGGTGGTTTTGCGGATATCTTCATCATCTTTGCAAAAATTGATAACGATGAGCGTTTGTCTGCTTTCATTGTAGAAAAAGAATTCGGCGGTATCGAAATCGGAAAAGAAGAAAAGAAAATGGGTATCAAAGCTTCTTCAACAGTTCAATTATTTTTCAATAATGTACCTATTCCAAAAGAAAACTTGTTAGGAGAGCGTGGTAAAGGATTCAATATGGCATTAAACATCTTGAATAACGGACGTATTAAAATTGGTGCCGGTGGCGTAGGTGGAATCAAATTTGGCGTTACAAAATCAGTAGAGTATGCAAACCAACGTATCCAATTTGAAAAACCGATTGCAGAGTTTGGTGCTATTAAATATAAATTAGGCCAAATGGCAATGTTAGCATACGTTAACGAATCTGCGGTGTACAGAGTAGGTGCTGAAGTAGATAAAAAATACAAAGAATTCTTAGCAGCTGGTGCATCTGAGAACGATGCGAAAATTAACTCTATGCGTGAGTATGCAATTGAGTGTGCCATCTTAAAAGTACAAGGTTCTGATGCTGTTTGCTGGGCAGCCGATGAGGCAATCCAAGTACACGGTGGAATGGGTTACTCTATGGAAACAGGTGTGGAAATGGCTTATAGAGATGCTCGTATTACAAAAATCTATGAAGGTACAAATGAAATCAATAGAATGTTGGCATTGGCTGAGTTTTACAAACGTGCTTTCCAAACAAAAGAATTGAAGATTAATGATGCAATGAAAACTATTCCGTTAGGTATCGCTCAAAACTTCAATCCATTTAATAATGGTTTCTTAGCTGAAGAGAGTGAAATCGTTTCGAACTTGAAATCTGTATTTATGATTATTACAGGTGCTGCAGGTAGAAAATTAAAAACGAAATTAGTGGATGAGCAAGAAATCGTAATGAATTTAGCAGATATTATGGCGGTTGCGTTCATGGCAGAATCTGCTATCTTACGTACTAAAAAATTGAAAGCAAATAAAGATACGGATAAAGATGAGTTGAAAATAAAAACTAAGATGACTCAATTGTATGTTTATGAGGCATTAGATATTGCTCGTAAAGCAGCAGATAATGCTATCGATAGCTATTCATCCGGTGTTGAGAAATTTACAATGAAACGTGTGATAGGTTCTTTATTGAAAAATTACGATATTAATCCAAAAGATACACGTCGCGCTATTGCAGATGCTGTAATTGCTGCAAATCAATATCCATTCTAATATTTTTAGAATTTATTACTTATTCAAAGAGGCTGAAGATTCAGCCTCTTTTTTTTGTTTTATCTATCCAATTAAATTTAGTAAAAATTATAATTTTCTATCTGTTTATGTAAAATATTGTATGCATAATCGGAATTATTCCGATTAACATGTCTTATTTTTACATAAATATGTTAAAAAGCTTGCATATAATCGGAATAATTCCGATTATTGTGTTGTAAATTAACAGTATGAACTTTTATAAAAAGGTAAAAGCGTATGCAGAGATGCCCATTTCTCATCAGATAGTAGAGGAAATGTTACCGGAATATAATCGTCCAAACGATAAAATAAGTGAGTTGGTAAGAAATGGAGAATTGATAGCAGTCCGTAGGGGTTTGTATGTGCCGGGCCCTGAAACAGAATTGCCAGTACCCAATGCTTTCCTTATAGCGAATCATTTAAGAGGTCCAAGTTATGTATCTTTAGAATCTGCTTTAGCTTATTGGCAATTAATCCCGGAGCGTGTATTTGAAATCAGCTCTGTTACACTTAAAACCTCCAAAGTTTATACAAACGATTTAGGTCGGTTTTCATTTTTACATGTATCGGCTCCGTATTATTCGTTCGGAATAAGAAGTGTACAACTTACTACTCAACAAACAGCATTAATTGCATCGCCTGAAAAAGCCATTTGTGATAAGATAATTCTTACTTCCGGAATTTTATTACGAAGTGTGCGTCAAACGTTGGATTTTTTAATAGATGACATGCGAATAGATGAAGAAGTATTGTCCACCTTGAATCGAACACAAATTTTTTCATGGATAGAAGATGCACCTAAAAAAAACAGTTTGCGTATGCTTGTTAAAACTTTAGAATCGTTATGATAAAAGCATGGATTGAAGAATATAATCCTAAAAATGAAGAGGAAGTTTTGTCGGCTATGCGAGAAATTATGCAAGAGATAACACTAGCAGGTTTATCGCGTACCGATTTTTTTGAACAAGCAGCCTTTTATGGCGGTACGGCACTTCGCATTTTTTATGGGTTGGATAGATATTCAGAAGATTTAGATTTTTCATTGTTGAAGAAAAACGCTTCATTCTCATTAGAGCCTTATTTTGCTGCCATTACTACCGAATTTGAAGCAAATGGAATTCGTGTAAGCATTAAAGAAAAAAATAAAAGAATAAAAACAGCAATAGAATCTGCGTTTCTAAAACAGGATACAATTTGGAAAGAATTGGTTTTGGAAGATATTGTGAAACAAGCCGGCATTAAATCAAACAAATCGATAAAAATAAAAATGGAAGTAGATTGTAACCCGCCACAAGGTTTTGATACAGAAGAGAAATTATTGCTTCGTCCGTTTTCATTTTATGTAAAATGCTTTACAAAGTCGAGTTTATTTGCAGGTAAAGTACATGCATTGTTGTTTAGGAAATGGAAAAACAGAGTAAAAGGCAGAGATTGGTATGATTTAGAATGGTATATAAAAAACAGCATTCCGCTAAGCAAAGCACATTTTTTACAGCGAGCGAAGGATACCGGTGATTGGCAAAAAAGTACAATTTCTAATCAAGAGATTTTACAATTACTCCAAAATAGAATTGAAACAATTTCAATAGAGAATGTAAAAGAAGATGTGGTTCGGTTTATACGCAATGATGCATCCATTAAAATTTGGAGTAAATCATATTTCTTAGATTTAATAGAACAACTAAAAATAGAATAAGATTTTTATTAGAAATACAGTAAACTATGGTAGTTTACTATTTCTTCGCCGCAAATTATTTTTCCATCTGCTTGCCAAATTCATCTAAGGCATCACTGACTTGCTCTATAACATCTGTAAATGCTTTCAGTTGTTTTGGCGACAATTTTTCAGTTATTTTTTTCTCTAAATCAAATACGGTTTTTAAGGCAATTTTTCTGTGTTTCTTTCCGGCTTCTGTAAGATATACTAATACTTTTCGTTGGTCGTTTTCATCCGGCTTTCGAAGTAAAAATCCATTTTCTTCCAATGTATTTAGTGTGCGCGACAAGCTATTAGGTTCCATTCCAATTCTGGGTGCAATTTTAGTTACAGGCACACCATCTTCTTCATATATTGCCATTAGAATAAATGCCATTGAAATTGTACCGTTGTATTGAGATGCTTTATCGTTAAATGCTTTTGATAAATTTAACCATGAAGTACGCAAATGATACAACACCATTTTGTCGGCTGTCTGCTGAAATAAATCCATGCATTAAAAATATAAAATAAAGTATCAAAAAGTACATAATACAGAATAAAAAATAAATGCATGCATTGAATTTTTGTTAAATTTTATTCAATCGTTAAGAAATGGGTGCTGTATCATAATTTCAGCAATTATCAATCGGTATTTTCGTATGTTTACATATTAATTTATCCAATTTAAAAAATAATAAAAATGAACGATTACTTACAAAATAGCTCGTTAAGACAAGTATTAAAAACTTTGAATATTCCGGTACCTGTACCACCAATTTTGAAAAGAAACGGACAGGCTTTTTCTGATGCGGAACTTCAAAATAAAAAAATTGCAGTAGCCGGAAAAGAGTCTGATTTCTCACACGAAATACAACAGTTATTACATGCAAAATCGGATGCTGCTACAATTTATGATTCAGCTATTGATGGATTAGTGGTGAGTTGCATTGGAATGCAATCTATCGAAGATTTAGAAGATTTATTTACTTCAGTAAAAAATACCGTTAATAAAATTGCAGCAAATGGTCGTATTGTTTTGGTATCAAAAATCGACACAGAAAGTATCACCAGTTTTGCTGTTCAACGTTCTATTGATGGTTTTTCTCGTGCCTTATCAAAAGAAATTGGTGGCAAAAAAGGTGTAACCGTAAATTTATTAAAAATTACGAATGACGATGTAAAAGCGAAAGAAGTTGTAAATGCAGCTACTTTCTTTTTGAGTGATAAATCACCATTTATTACAGGCCAAGTAGTAGAGTTAAATACGGCAGATGGTCAAGCATTGACATCACAACAGCAATTATTAAAAGGGAAAGTTGCTATTGTTACAGGTGGTGCTCGTGGTATTGGTGCTGCAGCCGCAAAAGTATTATATCGGGAAGGTGCAAAAGTTATTATTGTAGATGTACCTCAGGCGAGTGAAGATGCACAAGCGTTAGCAAAAGAAATTGAAGGCGAAGCTAAATTAGTAGATATTACAAAAGATGGTGCAGCACAAGAATTACAAAATTACGTAATTAGCACGTATGGGAAATTGGATATTTTAGTAAATAATGCCGGTATCACCCGCGATAAAACTATCGCAAAAATGAGTATTGACCAATGGCGTGCCGTTCTGAATGTAAACCTAAAAGCAGTGATAAACTTGACAGATATATTTGCACAAAAAGGTTTTTCCAAAAATGCCAAAGTGGTAAGTTTATCTTCTATTTCAGGTATTGCCGGAAATGTGGGACAAACAAATTATTCATTAACTAAATCCGGTGTTATTGGATTTACGCAAGCCGTTGCTGCAACCAATAAAAATATTTATGCTAATGCCGTTGCTCCTGGATTTATCGAAACAAAAATGACAGAAAATTTACCATTCTTTATTAAAGAAGGTGGAAGACGTTTATCTACGTTAAAACAAGGTGGTGTTCCGGAAGATATCGCAGAGTTAATTGGGTTCTTAGCATCACCACTTTCAGATGGAATTAATGGTCAATGCATACGTGCTTGTGGTGGAAGTATGATAGGAGCTTAATATGTGAAAAAAATGTGTCTATTATTTTTTATTTAAGTTTTTTATTCGTAATATTATGAAATGAATACAGTATCTAACGTTGCTGTATTTTTTTTAAGTTCATTTTAATAACCAAATAACACGTAAACGAACCATTATGAAGAAATTGATACTATCAGGGTTACTCGCCTTGTCGTCAATTGGATTATTTGCCAACGAGCATATTTCGACCTCAGGAATTACTTTCAACCCGATGGCAAAATCAAAAAAATCAAAAAAAAGTGACAAACCAAGACCGGAAGGAAAAGGTTGGTATATTAACGTAAGCGGTGGATATGGGATCCCGTTTTTATCTACCAACAGACGTTCTCCATTAAAAGAAGTTGGCGATAAATATTGGTATCAACACGGAACTGAGTTAGAAGTTCGCCCATTATTTGGAACCAATGGCGGTGGCTTTGCATTCAACTTTGGTTGGGGACACATGTTCAATAAATACATTGGTATAGACGTATTGCATACATTTGGTTGGCATCCGGAACGCTTAGTTGCAGAAATCGATTTGGAAACTTACTATGCAACACAAAAAACCGGAACATTTGGTATTTATGTATCACCACATTTAGTAATGCACTGGGACAACGGTAAACGCTTTGGTGTTACCGGTAGAGCAGGTGTGGTTGCACCTATTTTTGGAAATTGCTTTTCTCGTGCTTATATTAATGATAAACAAGGCCGTGTGTTAGAAACATTAAACGGTTTCCCTGTTATTCCAATCCACATCAAAGATTTATTAGAACTTCAAATTGAAATAGAAGGAAAGGCAAAAACAGAATTTCATCCAACAATTGGCGCGAGTGCTTCTATCGGTTTTGATGTGAAATTAAATAAGATGTTGACGATGTTCGCAGAAATGCGTGTGCAAGCATACACAATTCGTTTGAAAGAAACGGTATTCGAAGAATACAAACAAACTACTACTTTAAAAGTATTAGGTGTTCCGGCTAACTTCTTGTTAGACTTATTAGTACCGGCAGGTGGTTTACCATTAAATATTGCGAATGCTTCTGAAGCCCCTAAATTTTTGACACATTACGTATATAGAAATGAGATTACGGAAGAATCGAATACAGCACGTTATGGATACAAAGAATTGTTAGATTTAGATCCGAATAAACCACAAGTAGATTTTGACAAACCGATGGATGAACCGGGACAAAAATTCAACGCATCTACCTTGTATTTTAATCTTGGTTTAAGAATGAATTTTGATCAAATCAAAAAGAAAAATAAATAAGTATTTTGTTATATAGATATAAAAAGAGGCATCCTTTGGATGCCTCTTTTTTTGTTTACTAAATATCCATTATACAAACTTTAAATGAAACAACTGTGTCATATTAAAGAACTTATTGATACGCATTGCTATTCGTGTGCTAACTCTTTGATTCGATTTCTTTATACCTTGAAAAAATTGGATCGTTCTTACTAATTCTATATGTTCGCTCCAATTTGTAATGGTAGCCGGATTTAAAATGCCCCATTCAAGATGTGCATCTTTCATTCCGGCAGCTTTTATGCGTATATCTACAAAGAAACGACCAAAATGAGAAATAACATCAAACATAATTTCTGCACCTTTTAATTTGGGTGCAATGTTGGTTAAAAATTCTTTTACTTCTGCTTCTTTAAAATAAGGCAACACACCCGGAATAGTAATAAATAAACCATTGGAAATATCGCCAATGTCATCTATCCAAGAATAATCAAACATCGATTTAGAAATATAAGTTACGCGTTGGTTGGGAATAGGCAATAGTTGTTTGCGTAATGCCATAGAATCCGGCATATCTAAATCATACCATAAGGCAGTGCCATTGTCGCATCTATAATAAGTAGTATCTAGTCCGGCACCAATATCTACTATTTTTCCATTCGGATGTTTTTTCAAAAATGCTTTTATCGCTTCATCCATTTTATAAGCTCGATAACATAAACCTTGAATACCGATATCAGAAAGGTTTCGAACGATTCTTCTTTTGTCGATGTCTAATTGTTGATATAACTCGAATGATTTTACATCATTTAAAAATGGATGTTTATAGCGTGTTTCTTTTGCACGTGAGACGAGTGGTAACAACAGTGTTTCTTGTACTCGACCTAATTTTATTTTTATTTTCTCTGCCATAATATTTTATTTATTGTGGATGATATTCACTTTCTTTTTCTTTCAAAATTTCTGCATAATTCATGCTCATTTTTTTACATTTTTGTTGCACAAATAATTCCATCTGGTCATCGTAGTGCTTATTGCCTTCTTCATTGCTGGTACCATACGGAGAAATGGTTTCTATGATGGGTCCATTTTTTGTAAATTGTACCAATTCTATATAAGTTTCTCCGGCTTCTGCTTTGTACGTACCATTCTTGTGTTTGCTAATCCACATAGTAGCATTTACATCAGGAATACCTCCAATTGGTAATTCTTTTTTGCCACGAACTAATTTCTGCAAATCACCTAATGGAATTTCTAATTTGCCAAAATGTTTTTTTAAATGCGATTGAGCATCTTCAACACATTGCACCAAAAACCATTCTTTAATTCGTGTTTGTACTGCAGGAAAATGACCTTCTTCAATTATTTTATCAATAATGTTTTTCACAATAAGTGCTACCATGGCGGCTTGTTGGTTGTTTACATCAGCTTTACGATTCCATTTTTTTAATACGTCGATACCTTCTTGAAG
This sequence comes from Bacteroidota bacterium, assembly GCA_963169645.1. Classification (GTDB taxonomy): domain Bacteria; phylum Bacteroidota; class Bacteroidia; order Chitinophagales; family JADIYW01; genus JADJSS01. The sequence continues at coordinate 64,622 of CAUJCO010000014.1, read as the reverse complement.
ATGCGGATATTTTTTTGCATCTAATTTTAGAATATCTTCAATGTTTATCATTGCATAGTTGTAGGCCGGCTGCATAAATGTTTGGTCGTATTTGATTGCTTTAAATTCATCGTACGATATTTTACCTTTGGATGCAAACAAATAGCTTGTTCGCAATGCTCTATTATCGTTATAAGCAAAATAGAAGTCCTTTAAAGGTTGAGTATTTGGATTTACATTGTCTGCTTTTGCAGTGCAATTAAATGGCGTATTATTGTTATTAAATACATAACCACATTTTGGGTTAATTACTTTTAATAAACTATCATACGGATAATTATCATTTGCGTTCCAAAGTGTAGTAGCGGTATTTCCGGGCAATACATGCCACCAGTCATAGCTTCTATTTCGCTTAGGAAATTGCCCATTATCCAAATACATTATATTGTTGTCTTTGTCTGCATATACGATATTCATGCCGGGCAAAGCCATCTGTTTTAAGGCCGTTTGGAATTCGTTGAAGTTGTTGGCTTTATTCATGTGATACCATTGTTCAGCACCTCTGATGTCAAAGGCAGAAGGGAAACGGAGTGCATAGTAATTTCCATCGTTTTCTAATGTTGGTCCATAAACACTTTCGTAGTATTTTTTTGTAATAGGAATTTTGATAATCCAAAATATCTTCACCCACATTTTCACTTTTTTTTCTTTTAAAGTGAGCCATTTCCCATCCATCTTATAGGTTAGTTTTTTTGTTGGATGCATTTCTAATTTATATACATCATCATGGTCGGCAAAACTTACGGTATGAGCCCATCCTAAATGTTCATTAGCTCCATGAAAAATTGTAACACCACCCGGAAAAGTGCCACCTAAAATGTTCCATCCTTCATTGGAATGCAAGTGTGCTTCGTACCACGAATACGGTCCTTCTAAGGGTTGATGTGAATTGATGCCTAAATACGTATTTCCATCTATAGTTTTACTACCATTTACAGCAAAGGCATTGCTGCCTTTTGGTGTGCGCAAAAGTTTGTTTTCTATTGTTCCGTTCGATATTTTCATGATGGCAAACGGTACATTTGTCATTAAAGCCAACCCGACAGCATATCCAACTATTACATCTTTTTCAGTAACCGGAAATGCATCTTGAATCCATACTTTTTCCGGATGCATTTTTGCGTATTTATTTACTGCTTGCACATAAGCAGACAGCATACTCTTAAATTTCGGAGAGTAGCTGGTATCGTATAATTTTTCTACCGATTCACGCGCACCTAATACAGCACACAAAAAGTCCATAATGGCACCATCTTTTCCTTTTACTTCGGCTAAACGCCCGCGTGCGGTAAGAAAATTTTCTTGCATACTTTTAAAATCATCTTCCGCTGTTGCCCACGCTAACCCATAAGCAACTTCTTCATCTGTATTGCCATAAATATGCGGTACACCATATTTATCTCGTATAATTTTGATATTTTTTGGATTGATTGCAGTAGCACAAACAATATTTGCAATAATTGAGAACAAGAAAAGTAAAAGTATTTTATCCATAAAAAAAGTTTGTACTATTAAGGTAAAAATAATTACTTAAAAAAAGCGAATAGTTAAGTTTTTATATTTCCTTATCTTCACTCCTTAAAAAAAATATTCATGTATATTTTAGTTATTAATTGTGGAAGCTCATCGCTTAAAGCAGATGTTATTGATACTATAAATAAAAAAACAGTTATAGAGTTAGATGCAGAACGATTACCACTCACTCCAATTATCCAAATAAATAATGAATCCGTTGCTTATAACAATAAATTAGAGTTAGATGCAATTTTGCTTTTTTGTTTAGAGCAAATTAAACAACGCTTAGAAGGTAAAATAATTGAAGGTATTGGACATCGTGTGGTGCATGGTGGCGATTATTATAGTCAGCCTATATTGATAGATGCAGTAGTAGAACAAGCTATTGAAGAATTGTGTGCATTAGCACCTTTGCATAATCCGGCAAATCTATTAGGTATTCGAAAAGCACAAGAAGTATTTGAAGGTGTGCATAATATCGCTGTTTTTGATACAGCATTCCATCAAACATTGCCGAATAGGGCAAAACAATATGCAATAGATAAAGAACTTATTAAAAAATATAACATAAAACGGTATGGTTTTCATGGCACTAGCCATAAATATATTGCAGAACGTGTAGGAACATATTTAAAACAAGATATAAAGCACTTGCGAATTGTGTCTTGCCATCTTGGAAATGGTGCAAGTGCTTGTGCTATTGAATTTGGACGAAGCATCGAAACATCAATGGGAATGACACCAATGGAAGGTTTGGTAATGGGCACTCGAAGTGGAGATATTGATGCCGGTATCGTTTCTTTTTTACAAAACAAAGAAAATTGGAGTACGCAACAAACAGAAGATTTCTTAAATAAAAAATCTGGATTGGCCGGATTAAGTGGTTTAAGTAATGATATGCGCGATATTTTACAAAAAGCCAGCGAAGGCAATGAAGATGCCCGAACCGCCATACAAGTATTCACGCATCGACTTACAAAATACATTGGTGCATACGCAGCTTTAATGGGTGGTATTGATGTGCTGGTGTTTACCGGTGGCATAGGCGAAAATAGCGTAGAAATTAGAAATAGAGTTTGCCAACGATTAGATTTTTTAGGCATTACGCTGGATGATGATAAAAATAAATCAACCAAATTAACGAATGAAAAGGATGTGTCAAATATATCGGATGAAAATGCACGTGTTAAAATATTAGCCATCAAAACCGATGAACAATTTGCCATCGCATTAGAAGCTCAAAAGATTGTATTAGAGAAAAATAAAGTAAACTGTATTCCAAAAATTCCGATTGCCATCTCTGCGAGACATGTACATTTATGCAGAGAAACCTTGGATATCTTATATGGAAAAGATTATGAGTTAACACCATACAAACCTTTGTCGCAACCCGGACAATATGCTGCAAACGAAACTGTAACTATTATCGGACCAAGAAATAAAATTGAGAATGTGCGCATACTTGGCCCTTTGCGTAGCAAAGATCAAGTGGAAATTTCTAAAACCGATGAATTCTTTTTAGGCGTGGATGCACCGGTGCGTGAAAGTGGCAATACGGCCGGCTCGCCGGGCATTATTATCGAAGGGAAAAATGGAACGACAACTATTAAAGAAGGTGTTATTGTAGCATGGCGACATATACACATGCACCCAACAGATGCTGCCATTTTTGGTGTGCAAGACCAAGATGTTGTGAGCGTAGATGTAGATGACAAAGAACGTCCATTAACCTTTAAAAACGTACTGATTCGCGTTTCGGATAAATTTAAATTGGAGATGCATATTGATACAGACGAAGGAAACGCCGCCGAGATTAAAACGGGTGAAGAAGGCTACTTAATGAAAACTGAAAAAGTAGTGAGTTTGAATATGAAAAATGTGTAATTATAATGAATTGTAATTCTAAAACAATCATAGGAATTTTATAAATAGAAAATATGAAGAGGATAGATAGCAAAAAAACTATTTCTTCAAATTCTTAGCATATAGTTTTTATTTTAAGAAATTCTTTGTGTGCTTCCTATTTCTTTTTTTGTTCTTTTTGTAATTGTTCCAATATTTAATGTTTCCTCAGCATAAATATCAAGTGCAACAATCGCTTTCTTCTATGAAATAGTTTCAACCTTCTTTTTGTTCTATTGAATCTTGACAACTTTGGTGTAAAAAGAAACGTCCATTTGTAATATTTACATTTTAATATTCACTAATTTAGCATTAGCATTCTTCAATAAAAAAATAGGATATGAAGCAAGTATTTCTTTTTGTATTTTCATTAACGCTGTCATTATCGCTATCTGCACAGCATGATGTAGTTGGAAAAAATATAGATAAGACCGTACAACCAGGCAATGATTTCTTTAGATATGCCAATGGCAATTGGATAAAGCAAAATCCAATTCCGGCAGCCTACTCGCAATGGGGTATTGGTAATTTAGTACAAGAAGATGTATGGCAAAAATTAAAAACGATTAACGAACAAGCATTAGCCAATCCTACTTTAGACGAGAATACGCGTAAAATTCACGATTTCTATAAAACAGCAATGGATACCATCGCCATCGAAAAAGCAAAGTTAAAACCATTGCAAAAAGAATTTGCCAAAATAAATGCTATTAAAACCACAACAGAATTACTTCAAGCAATAGCCTATTTTCATTCCATAGGCGTGCCTACTGCTTTTGATTTAGGCGTTTATCAAGATATGAAAAATAGTGAGGTTAATGCATTGTATTTATCTCAAGGTGGTTTGGGTTTGCCAAATAGAGATTATTATTTTAATACGGATACACGCACCAAGAAAATAGTGAAAGATTATAAAACCAACCATTTAGTAAAGATGTTGGCATATATAAATCCAAATTATGCCGGTGCAGCAAATGCTATTTATACTTTAGAAAAATCATTGGCAACTAAATCCAGAAAATTAGAAGAACTACGCGATCCGTATGCCAACTATCATAAAATGTCAATTGCCGAGCTAAACAAACTCACACCAAAAATTAAATGGAATCCAATTTTTGAAACGCTGAAGATTCATACGGATTCCGTTATTGTTGGCCAGCCGGAGTTTTTCACACAACTCAATAAATTAATCACCACAACACCGCTATCAACTTGGAAACAATATTTGCGTTTTCACTTACTTTCTAATTATGCATCTTATTTGAATAAGCAGGTAAATAATGAAGATTTTAGATTTTACGGCAAAGTAATACGAGGCAGAAAAGAACAATTGCCTCGATGGAAACGTGCATTGACTTGGGAAGAAGGTGCCATGGGTGAGATTTTAGGAAAATTATATGTGAAAGATAATTTCTCACCTGAAACCAAAGCACGCTACGAAAAATTATGCGATGAAGTGTTTGCAGCATTTGCTGAACGTATAATAAATTTAGATTGGATGAGTGACTCAACCAAACAAAAATCGTTATTAAAATTAAATTCTGTAACTAAAAAAGTAGGCTATCCGGATAAGTGGAAAGATTTATCTAACTTAAAAACCAATGACCAATCTTTAGTAGAAAATATAAAAATGAGCAATCAATTTTGGTTTTATGATAATATACAGAAATTAAACCAACCGGTTGACCGCTTGGAATGGGAAATGACTCCGCAAACATACAATGCATATTACAATCCATCTAATAATGAAATTGTTTTGCCGGCAGGTATTTTCGTAATTCCGGGTTATAAAGATGAAATGATCGACGATGCCGTTATTTATGGTTATGCAGCTGCTTCAACCATTGGGCATGAAATTACACATGGTTTTGACGATGAAGGCCGACAATTTGACGCAAAAGGCAATTTGTTAAATTGGTGGCAAGCATCCGATGAACAAAAATTCACCGAAAAGGCCGATAAATACATTGACCAATTCAATAACTATGTCGTGTTAGATTCTATGCATATAAATGGCGAAGCAACTTTAGGAGAAAATATTGCCGACTTAGGCGGCTTGGTTATTGCTCTAGATGCCTTTAAGAAAACACAACAATATAAAGAAGGTAAACTATTGGACGGTTTAACACCATTGCAACGCTATTTCTTAGGATATGCCTTAGGCTGGTTAGGCCACCAACGAGATGAAGAATTGGCGACTCGTGTATTAACCGATGTACATTCACCGGCTTTCTTGCGTGTTAATGGTCCTTTCTCTAATATAGATGACTGGTATGATGCATTTAACGTAAAACCAACCGATAACATGTATCGTGCACCACAAGAAAGAGTGAAGATTTGGTAGAATTTAGGTTTTGTTAAAATTGCCCTAAAATCACGGTAATTTTGATAAAAGTCAAAAAAAGCACTCCCGTTTGCCACTTATAAGTCCATGTCCGCCACTTATCAATTCAAATTAGCCATTTGCTAAATATGACTATCTGTGAAGTAGATATGTATTAATATTGTACTTGCAAGCAGATATGTTTACGTTTTCTCTCCTTATTTCTGCTTTGTTGTTTACGGCTTTTTAAAAGACCTTAAAGTTAAAGAACAGATAACCCAAAATTCCTAAAGTTTCCACCCTAACTGGAAACTTATTTTTTAAAATAAATGTTAATTATTGTATAAGGATGTAACCTATTCAAAGATTAACAGTCTATATAAAAGAATATACAATAAACCAAAAAAAACTATTATTATATGAAGAAAATTTACAACATATTATTTTATTCACTATTTACATTAGGTCTGCTTATTACAAATTTTACTTTTGCCAATACAAATAATACAGATACAGAAACAAACAATAGCAAAGATGTCGTTTTTAGAAGTATTTGGCAATATGAAATGGATCACACTAAATATTCTCCGGAAGATGGTGTAGCCAAAAAAATCTTTTTCTTGTCTTTGGATTCTGATGGAACATATCATCAATATGTACAAGTTGTACCATTAACACCACAAGATTATTTTCGCGTAAAAAATTATGCCATCGATGGAAAATGGTCTGAAAAAAATGGGAAATTGATTTTGAACGAATACGGAAAAGAGAATTCTATCGACTTTGATTTTATGTTCACGAATTTCAAAAATATAGATAATCAATACATCTCCGTGAAAAAATAAACGCCGAGAGGCAAAAATGATTATTAAGTTTACGTTTTTAACCGCTCTGTAAAGGGCGGTTTTTTATTTCTAAATCATTAATTCTAAGCGTTGGTTTTATGCATTTTATTGTATTTCGTAAATTTATCATGTAATGGCTATACAACAACATTTGGATACTACTTTATTAGATTCGCTGGCTCAGCAAATAGAAGGACAACTTTATTATAATGATACCATGCGTATCTTATATGCAACGGATGCTTCCGTGTATAAAGAATATCCAACAGCCGTTTGTTATCCCAAAGACGAACGAGATATTCAATTGTTAATACAATTTGCACAGCAACATAAAATAGCACTCATTCCACGTACTGCAGGCACATCGTTAGGTGGACAAGTTGTCGGCAATGGGATAATTGTAGATGTGTCTAAGCATTTTACACAATTAAAAGAAGTTAATAAAGAAGAAAATTATTGCATTGTTCAACCCGGAATTATTCGCGACGAATTGAATTTTAAATTAAAGTCATTCGGCTTGTTTTTTGCTCCGGAAACATCTACTGCCAACCGTGCAATGATTGGCGGTATGGTGGGAAATAATTCGTGCGGAACAAACTCTATCGTGTATGGTTCAACACGCGATCATGTACTTTCATTAAAAGGATTTTTGAGTGATGGCTCTGAAGTAGTTTTTGAAAATTTAGATGAAGTAGCCTTTGAAGCAAAAACAAAACAATCCAACTTAGAAGGTGATATCTATCGTTTTTTATATGCTGAATTGTCGGATGAAACCATACAACAAGAAATAAAAACACAATTTCCAAATGAAAAAATTCATCGTAGAAACACAGGATATGCCATCGATGAATTATTAAAACATAAACCGTTTTCCGCAAATGGAAAACCGTTTAATATGAGCGAATTAATTTGTGGAAGTGAAGGTACATTAGCCATCATCACTGAAATAAAATTAAACTTAGTACCGTTGCCACCCAAAGAAAAAGTTGTGGTTGCAATTCATTTTAAAACATTAGAAGATAGTTTAAAAGCTACGGTTTTAGCGATGCAACATCAACCTACAGCATGTGAGTTGATGGATAAAATTATCTTGGATTGTACGAAGCAAAATATCGAACAAAATAAAAATAGATTTTTTGTTAAAGGTGATCCGGAAGCCATCTTATGTGTAGAATTTCATGCAGCAACAAAAGAAGAAATTGAGATAAAAGTAAAAGCACTCCAAACGCAATTTGAAAATGAAAATGTGGGCTATCATTTTCCGGCAATTTACGGAAGCGATATCAATAAAGTTTGGAATTTACGCAAAGCCGGATTGGGCTTATTAGCTAATATTCCGGGCGACAGAAAAGCCGTTGCCGTAGTAGAAGATACCGCCGTTGCCGTAGAAGATTTGCCGGAATTTATTCACGATTTTTCTGCGATGATGGCAAGCCATCAACAACAATCTGTTTACTACGCACATGCCGGTGCCGGCGAGTTGCACTTGCGTCCAATCTTGGATTTGAAGAAAAAAGAAGATAGAATTTTATTTAGAACAATTGCAACGGATACAGCACATATTGTAAAAAAATATAACGGTTCTTTAAGTGGCGAACACGGCGATGGTCGTGTGCGTGGCGAATTTATTCCACTTATGGTGGGCGAAAAAAACTATGAATTGCTCCGAAAATTAAAATACACGTTTGATAAAAACAATATTTTAAATCCCGGAAAAATCGTGGATACACCACCAATGGACACATCGCTTCGGTATGAAGAAAACCAAGAAACACGACAGTTTGATACGGTTTTTAATTTCAAAAAAGATGGTGGAATTTTAAGAGCTGCCGAGAAATGTAATGGCAGTGGTGATTGTCGTAAATTGCCGGAAAGTGGAGGCACGATGTGCCCATCTTATATGGCAACTCGAAATGAGAAAGACAGTACCCGTGCAAGAGCCAATATTTTAAGAGATTTCTTGACAAATTCTACCCAAGAAAATAAATTCAATCACAAAGAAATTTATGAAGTGATGGATTTGTGTTTGAGTTGTAAAGGATGTGTTTCTGAATGCCCGTCTAATGTAGATATTCCTACCTTAAAAGCAGAGTTTTTACATCAATATTATAAAGAAAATGGTGTGCCATTGCGAACTAAAGCCATAGCAAATATTGGCAAATTGAGCAAATTGGCAATGTTGTTTCCGGGCTTAAGTAATTTTGGATTAAGCAATAAATACACATCTAACGTATTAAAGAAAATATTGAACATTGCTCCCAAGCGTTCTATGCCATTGTACTACAAAGAAACCTTGTTGAGTTGGTATCAAAAAAATCAAAAAACCTTAGCAATTAAAACGCCGCTCAAAGGTAAAGTGTACTTCTTTTTTGATGAATTTACCAATTTTAATGATGTTGAAATAGGTATCAAAGCGTTGAAGTTATTGGCAAAATTAGGCTACGAGATAGACTATATTGAACATGCAGAAAGTGGTCGTGCTTATTTGTCAAAAGGTTTAATAACAGAAGCAAAAACATTGGCAGAACAAAATGTTCGTTTGTTTAGTACTTGGATAAATAAAGATGTTCCGTTGGTAGGAATTGAACCTTCTGCTATACTAACTTTCAGAGATGAATATCCAAGATTAGTACCCGATGCAGATGCCGAAAAAGCGAAGAAATTAGGTCAAAATTGCTTTACGATAGATGAATTTATTTCCAATGAAATTAAAAAAGGAAATATTACGTCCAATTTATTTACCAAAGAAACAAAACAGATAAAACTACAAGCACATTGCCATCAAAAAGCCTTGTCATCAATAGATGCATCCATCATGTTGCTCAGCTTGCCGGAAAATTATCATGTAGAAAATATTCCGAGTGGTTGCTGTGGTATGGCCGGAAGCTTTGGATATGAAAAAGAGCATTTTGACGTGAGCATGAAAGTAGGTGAAATGGTATTGTTTCCTGCTGTTCGTAATGCTACACAAGATACCATTATTGCTGCACCCGGCACCAGCTGTCGCCATCAAATAAAAGATGGTACACAACGCCATGCATTACATCCGATAGAAGTTCTCTACGATGCTTTATTGACAAAATAAATTTTGTTTACCAAGTTTCTTTTTCTGCTTCCAAGCGTTCGGTGAGTTGTTTTTTAGCTCTATGTAATTGTACTTTTATTGTGCCGATAGGAATTTGTAATGCAGCAGAAATTTCTTCATAACTGTATTCTTCAAAATACCGCAACTGCAATACGCGAGCAAAAATGGTATCCATTGATTGAACAATGCGTTGAATTTTATCAATTCGTTGATGTCGTATCAAATCCAATTCCGGAGTAGTTTCTGTACTAAATAGGATATTATCTGTAATAGTTTTTGAATCGGAATCAAATGGGATTTTGTCGATGCTTTTCTTTCGTAAAAAATCAATACAAGTATTCGATGTTATTTTGTATAACCAAGTAGAAAACGCAAATTCTGAAGAGTAAGAATCCAATTTATCAAACGCTTTGGCAAAGGTTTCTATCATTAAATCTTCCGCATCTTCCGGCTTTTTTGCAAGTTTTAAAATGAGATGATAAATGGAGTTTTTGTACTTATCCATTAACGCTGCATACGCCTTCTGATTGCCTTGTTTGGCAGATGCAATTAAGGATAAATCCGTAAGGTTTGTGTTATTTATTTCCAATTTTTTGTTGGTTTAAATAAGCTGATACACCCAAAAATACTTATAAAAATGAAAAATAGCATATCATACAAAAATGAAAAATAATAACGCTTGTTTATCTTTAATTTTTGATGGATGAGATAGTTGCTGCAAAGAAGTGATACTACATAAATGCCACTAAAAAATAGCATTAAATATACTTGGAAAAGTATTGGTGATACAATTGTTTGGACACATACAGCCATCAAACTAATATATAAAATTTGCTTACTAAGTAGAAATAAACCCAACATCAAGCGATGTGAAATTTTATACAAATTACCACTTTCGTAATGCCGCAATTTTTGTTGAATATATGCTTTCCAAGTTGACTTAGCAGCACTTTCCGTATAGCTGTTTGGTTGCAAGCAAACTACCGTATTGTCGCTATTTGCAATGCTTTGTATCATTAAGTCATCATCGCCGGAGGCAACCGCCAATTCAGCGTTTGTCCATTTTTTTTGTTGCACCAATGCAGTTGGATATAATACATTTCTACCAACACACATGTATGGATTTTTTAAAATGGCAAAACCTATATATTGTAGTGCTGTAAGCGTTGTCTCGTATTCAATAAATCCATTTAAAAAAGTGGGTTCATATCGATAGGGTGAAATTCCTAAAACAATGCTTGTGTTTTGTTTTGTAGCTTGTATCATGCTTGAAATCCAATGCGAACTAAGTGGTTGGCAGTCGGCATCCGTTAATAAAATCCAATCATTTTTAGCGGCAGCTATTCCTTTTTGTAATGCATATTTTTTGCCTATTCCTATCTTTTCTTTTTTATCTATGTAAATAATTTGAAGTTGATTATTCGAATAGGTAAATGGTATATCGGAGCCATCATCTACAATAATCACTTCAAAATTTTCGTAGTCTTGGTTTAGTATAGATGGAAGATGTTTGACAAGATTTTCACGCTCGTTTCTTGCACATATAATAATAGAAACAGAAGTTGTAGGTTTTTGTGCTGAAGTTTTTTGTTTTTGCAGATAAATAGCAAGTGTTAAAATCCATTGATATGCAATTTGGATAATAACACAACCAATAAAAACAAATAACAAGAAACTCACTCTCTAAAAATAAACGTTTTTATCGTATTTTTGACTCTTTAATTTTAATAGAATAGACTTTTCGCTATTCGTACTTTGTCCGATACACATGAAATTTTCTATACAACATACAGATGCTTCATCTTCTGCACGTGCCGGGTTGATTACCACTGAACATGGCACAATAGAAACGCCCATTTTTATGCCGGTAGGCACACAAGGTACGGTGAAAGCGGTGCATTTCGAAGAGTTAGAAAAAGCGGTGCAAGCTCAAATTATATTAGGAAATACCTATCATTTGTATTTGCGTCCGGGATTAGATATTTTAAAACAAGCCGGCGGCTTACATGCCTTTAATACGTGGCAAAAGCCCATTTTAACGGATAGTGGCGGTTATCAAGTATATTCACTTTCACATCGGCGAAAATTAACGGAACAAGGTGTTACATTTCAATCGCATATTGACGGCAGCAAACATTTGTTTACACCTGAAAATGTGATGGACACCCAACGTATTATCGGTGCAGATTTTATAATGGCATTTGATGAATGTACACCGTATCCTTGCGAGTACAGATATGCCAAAAACTCGCTGAAAATCACACACGATTGGTTGCTGAAATGCATACAACGATTTGATACCACAACACCTTTGTATGGATATGAACAAATATTAATCCCAATAGTACAAGGTTCTGTATATAAAGATTTACGCATGGAATCAGCGGAATTTATTGCAGCTCAAAACCGACCTGCTAACGCTATTGGAGGCTTGGCTGTAGGCGAACCGGCAGAAATGATGTATGAAATGACCGACTTAGTTTGTGGCATTTTGCCAAAAGATAAACCGCGTTATTTAATGGGCGTTGGAACGCCGGTGAATATTTTAGAGTCGATTGCATTAGGCATTGATATGTTTGATTGTGTGATGCCAACCCGCAATGCTCGCCATGGTTTGTTGTTTACTTCGGAAGGAATTATCAATATAAAAAACCAAAAATGGAAAACCGACTTCTCGCCAATAGATAAAAATGTACCGGCAATCACCAGCCAAAAACACACGAAAGCCTATTTGCGCCATTTGTTTGTCGTAGAAGAATATTTAGCGGCTCAAATTGCAAGTTTGCAAAATTTATCCTTTTACTTGTGGTTGGTGAAAGAAGCTCGAGATCGAATAAAACAAGGCACTTTTGCTACCTGGAAAAATGAGATGGTAGTGAAGTTAATGCGTAGATTATGATTAACAATTGACAATTGACGATGAACGTTTAATAATTTTTTAGTATAGAATGGAAAAAACCGTGTCAAAAAATCTAGTTATAGATTTGAGTTTTCAATTTGCATTGGACGTTATAGATTTTTGTGAATTATTAGAGGATAAAAGAAAGTTTATTATTTCAAATCAATTACTGAAATCAGGAACATCAATTGGTGCAAATATAAAAGAAGCACAGAATGCAGAAAGCAAAACTGATTTTATTCATAAATTAAAAATTGCGTTAAAAGAAGCCGAAGAAACTGAATATTGGTTATTGTTATGCATGCAATCAAAAAATTATCCGAATCCAGATAATTTAATGGACAACATAAAATCATTGTTGAAAATACTAACAAAGATTATAACATCAACATCTAAAAATATAAAAAAATAATTTCAATTCTATCAAAGTATAATCATTGTTAATTGTCAATTGTTAATCGTTAATCGTTAATTATTCTGTGAAAACACTCGACTGGTATATCATCAAAAAGTTTCTCGTCACTTTTTTCTTTGCCATCTTTTTGCTGAGTGCCATTGCGATTGTGATTGATATTACAGAGAAAATAGACGATTTTATAAGCAATCACGCACCATTAAAAGCAATAATTGTAGATTATTATTTGAATTTTATTCCATGGATAGGATTGATGTTAGCTCCAATTTTTGTTTTTATTTCCGTCGTTTATTTTACATCACGCTTAACATCTAATACGGAAATAATTTGTATGCTTAATGGTGGTGTGAGTTTTTATAGATTGTTGTATCCATATATGTTTACAGCAATGCTTCTAACCATTTTATTTGCATATTACAACCATGTAATATTGCCCAAAAACAATAAGGTGAAAATTAAATTTGAAGAACAATATGCATCCAAAAAAGATCAGCGTTCTTCTAAAATTAATTATCATTTCCAAATTGGAAGAGATACGTTTATATACACGCAATCTTACGACTTAAATACCAACACCGGTTTTAAATTTACTTTAGAAGAAATAAGAAATGACGTGCAAACTTTTAAACTTTCTGCAGATAATATGCAATGGGATACGTTGCGGAAAGGATGGAAATTAACCAATTGGACATTTCGTAAAAGTATAGGCAAGTATGACTCCATTGGAAAAGGTGTTGATACTTTTATGGTTTTGCCTGTGACAAAAATGGAATATGCGCGTCAAGATTATGACATGGAAACCATGACGACTAAAGAATTGAAACAATTTATTGTAGACCAAATCCGAAAAGGAAACGAAAACATTAAAATCTTTGAAGTGGAAAGGTATCGACGAACGGCCATTCCATTTTCTACAATAATCTTAACGCTCATCGCCGTTGCAATGACAACTAAAAAAGTAAGAAATGGCATGGGTTTGTATATTGTGGCAGGTATGCTATTGAGCGGAGCTTATATTATTATTCAGCAATTTTCTACGGTTTTTGCCATCAAAGGCAATCTTAGTCCGTTGATAGCGGTTTGGATTCCTAATTTTCTCTTTGGAATCATTGCCATTTTACTGCTTTTACGAGCTCCTAAATAAAACTATTTATTTTCAGTGTTCTTGGCTAAATAGGAATAATTTTGTTAAATACGCATTAATTAACCCAAAAATTGATAGTTCCACAATCTGTAAATTGCAATTTCAGTGATTTATCACTACCTTTGCAGTCCAATTTTTTATTAACTAAAACAGTAATAATTAATTTGGAGAGATATTTTTTAATCACCTTTAAAATCAGTCAATTTTGACAACAAAATCTAAAAACACGGAAAACAACGAAGTAGTTGTTCCGGTTCAAACACAAAAAGAAATTATCGAACAAGAAACAGTGGACATTAAAGTGCCCGTTGTTAAAGCAGAAGAGTTCGATTGGAATGTCAGCAAACGTGGTGCAAACCAATACTCTAAAGAGAAAGTTGCTGAGTTAGAAAACTTGTACGATCAAACATTCAAACAAGTTGAAGACAATGAAATTATTAAAGCAATAGTTTCAGGTATTACAGATTCAGATGTAATTTTAAACATTGGTTTTAAATCAGACGGTATGATTGCTCGTTCTGAATTTAAAGACACACCAGACTTAAAAGTTGGTGATGAAGTAGATGTTTATGTTGAAAACAAAGAAAACAAAAAAGGTCAATTAGTACTTTCTCGTAAAAAAGCAAAATTAACCAAAGCTTGGGATTATATCTGCGAAGCTAATGCAAAAGACACTGTTGTTAAAGGCCGTGTTATTAGCAAAACAAAAGGTGGTTTAATCGTTGATTTGTTTGGTATGGAAACATTCTTACCAGGTTCTCAAATCGATGTGAAACCAATTACAGATTACGACCAATTCGTTGGAAAAACAATGGAGTTTAAAGTAGTAAAAATTAATGATACTATCAAAAATGCTGTTGTTTCACACAAAGCACTTATCGAAAGCGACTTAGAATCTCAACGTCAAGAAATTATCGGTAAATTAGAAAAAGGCCAAGTTTTAGAAGGTATTATCAAAAATATCACAGAGTTTGGTGCATTTATCGATTTAGGTGGCGTAGATGGTTTATTGTATATCACAGATATTTCTTGGGGACGTATCAACCATCCAAATGAAGTATTGAAAATGGATCAAAAATTACAAGTAGTAGTAATTGATTACGATGATAACAAAAAACGTATTTCATTAGGCTTAAAACAATTACAACCACATCCTTGGGATTCTTTACCGGAAGGCATCGAAGTAGGCTCTAAAGTGAAAGGAAAAATCGTAAACATCGAAGATTACGGTTCTTTCTTAGAAATCACACCGGGCGTAGAAGGCTTAATCCACGTATCAGAAGTAACTTGGAGCAACCAACCTATCAATTCTCGTGATTTCTTCAAATTGGGCGACGAATACGAAGCAGTAGTTGTAACATTGGACAAAGACGAGCGTAAAATGTCATTAAGTTTAAAACAAATGTCTGAAGATCCTTGGAAACACATCGCTGAAAAATATCCGGTTGGAACAAAATTAAAAGGTGCAGTGAAAAACATTACACCATACGGCGTATTCGTTGAATTAGACGAAGTAGTTGGTGGTATGATTCATATTTCTGATCTTTCTTGGACGAAACGTTATAACCATCCTGCAGAATTTACAAAAGTGGGCAATGAGTTAGATGTAGTTGTTTTAGAAATTGATGTAGAAAACAAAAAAATCGTTTTAGGACATAAACAATTAGAAGAAGATCCTTGGGATACTTTTGAGAATTTATTCCCAATTAGCTCCGTTCACCAAGCTACGGTATTGAAACGGGAAGATAAAGGCGCTGTAGTTCAATTACCGTACGGTATCGAAGCATTTGCTCCAACTCGTCACATCAAAAAGGAAGATGGTAAATTAGCAGAAGTAGAAGAGGTTCTTCCATTTAAAGTATTGGAATTTGACCGCGATGACAAACGTATCATAGTTTCTCATACTCGCGTAAATGAAGATGCTAAATTGGAAGAGAAAAAATCTGTAGAAGGCGAGAAAAAGAAAGAAGCAAAACGCACTAAAGATGCCGTTGATAAAACCAACAGCAAAGTAGAAAAAGCTACCTTAGGTGATTTAAGTGCCCTTTCTGAGTTGAAATCAAAAATGGAAGAAGGAAAATAATCCAATTCACCTTATTTTTTAAACCTGCTCATTTGGGCAGGTTTTTTTTATTTTCTTAATTAATGATATAAATCATGTTTTAATTGTTTAAAAATATTGCACAATACATTCATTTTTAATCATATTTTGTGAATATTTTTCTGTATTACCAAAATATTACTTCTTTTCTTTCCATACAAAAATGCTTATTTTTGGAACAAATAAATGAAGTAAAAATGAGCGAAACTGCAGAGAAGAACCTAAGCGGAAACTTGTCACAATTAGGCATTCAAAAAGCTAAAATAAGCTGGAATATTTCGAGAGAAGCATTAATCCAAAAATCATTAGATCTTAATTTAGGTGTTTTAAATAGCACCGGCGCTTTATGCATCAATACCGGAGAATTTACAGGACGCTCTCCTAAAGATAAATTTACCGTAGAAGATGCACTTACTAAAGACGCAGTTGATTGGAACAATATCAACCAACGTTTTTCCCCGGAAGCATTTGATGCATTACAAGCAAAAGTAGTGGCACATTTAGATGCCCAAAATGAGATTTATGTACGCGATGTATCCGCTTGCGCAGATGCAACCTACAAAACAAATGTACGTGTAATTACAGAAACACCTTGGGCAAGCTTATTTGCCGATAATATGTTTATCCGTTCTACAGAAGAAGAGGTAGCAAACTTAGAGCCGGATTGGACTATTTTATGTGCACCAAGTTTCCATGCAAATGCTGCAGAAGATGGTACTCGTCAACATAATTTCTCCATCATCAATTTTACTAAAAAAGTAATTTTAATTGGTGGAAGCAGCTATACCGGCGAAATCAAAAAAGGAATCTTTACTGTTTTAAATTTTGAATTACCTCACTTAAGAAATGTGTTGAGTATGCACTGCTCTGCCAACATTGGGAATGACGGTGATACCGCATTATTCTTTGGTTTGTCCGGTACGGGAAAAACAACGCTTTCAGCAGATCCGAATAGAAAATTAATTGGCGATGATGAACACGGTTGGAGCGATACCGGTGTGTTCAATTTTGAAGGCGGTTGCTATGCGAAATGTGTCGATTTAACGGAAGAAAAAGAACCGGATATTTTCCGTGCCATCAAGCCGGGTGCAATCTTGGAAAATATCGGATTTTATGAAGGTACAAACGAAGTGAATTTTGAAGATGTGAAAATCACGGAAAATACACGTGTATCGTATCCATTATATCATATTAATAATATTGCGGTGCCTTCTGTAGGTTCAATACCCAAAAATATCTTCTTTTTAAGTTATGATGCTTTTGGCGTTTTACCTCCAATTTCTAAATTGACAGAAGAACAAGCAATGTATTTATTCATTTCTGGATATACATCCAAAGTAGCCGGAACTGAGGCTGGTGTTACCGAGCCACAAACAACGTTCTCTGCTTGCTTTGGTGCTGCTTTCTTGCCATTGCACCCAACAAAATATGCAGAAATGTTAGGCAAAAAATTGAAAGAAAGTGGCGCTAATGTATGGTTGGTAAATACCGGAATGACAGGTGGTGTGTATGGTGTCGGAAAACGTATGAGTTTGAAATATACGCGTGCTTTAATTACTGCAGCATTAAACGGAACATTAAACAATGTAGAATTTGAAACATTACCTATCTTTAATTTCCAAATTCCAACTTCATTAGAAGGTGTTCCTAGTGAGATTTTGAATCCGAGAAATACATGGACAGACCAAGCAGCGTACGATGCTAAAGCAACGGAGTTAGCAACAAAGTTCAATGAAAATTTCAAAAAATATGCAGACAAAGCAAGTGCTGAAATTTTAGCAGCTGCACCTAAAGCATAATTGAAACAACATATTATTGTTTAAGTAATACGAGTGATTCCCGCGAAAGCGGGAATCTTTTTTTATTTTTGCAGGATGAAATTTGATACACAAACACATATTCCGGTAATGGAACACTTTTACACCATACAAGGAGAAGGTTACTATACCGGAAATGCAGCCTACTTTATTCGGTTGGCCGGTTGCGATGTAGGATGTGTTTGGTGTGATGTAAAAGAATCTTGGACAGTAGAAACACATCAATTAATGCCGATTGCTACATTGGTGCAAACGGCATTGCAATTTCCGGGTAGATTATTAGTTATTACAGGTGGTGAGCCATTGATGTACGATTTATCTTCGTTAACAGCTGCATTTAAACAAAATGGATTTCATATTAATATTGAAACTTCCGGTGCTTATCCAATTTCCGGTACGTTAGATTGGATTTGTGTATCACCTAAAAAATTTAAAGCACCATTAAAAGAAGTATTGGCTAATGCCAATGAATTGAAATGCATCGTATTTAATAAATCAGATTTTGAGTTTGCAGAGCAAAATAGCATGCTTTGTTCCAATAATTGTAAACGCTACTTGCAAACAGAATGGAGCAAAAAAACGCAATTATTACCACTTTTAATTAATTATGTAAAAGCACATCCGAAATGGAATATCTCGCTGCAAACACATAAATATTTAGATATACCGTAAGCTACTTGGTATATTCAAAATCAAAATAAAATAAGCAGCATATTTTTAGCATATTTTTTGTACTATTGAGTGTACATAAATGAGAAAGTCGATTGCTATATCATTTTTATTAGGCTTATTTCTATTAGCACCCAATTATCTATTAGCTCAAAAAATAGCTGAAAAAGCAATGGCTGCCTATTTTAAAGCCAAAGAATTTGGTAGTCGTACACAATGGGAAGAAGGTATAGTAGAATTACAGAAAGCTATTAAAATTCAACCCGATTATACACAAGCGAAAGAATTGTTAGGAGAATATTTTTATGCCTTAAAACAATACGATGAAGCTATAAAAATACTGGAATCTTGTAGCGCCGATAAATCCTTTTCTGCACGTTCCATTTATCTGCTTTCCGAAATTTATTTAAAACAAAATAATACGGAGAAAGCAAAAATATTTGCAGAGAGATATTTGCAACGCAACGATAAAGCACCAAAGGCAGCAGCCAAAGCACAGCAAACTATTTTAAATGCAGATTTTGCCGACTTTGCAAAAAAACATCCGGTGCCATTTCAACCTCTTAATTTAGGTGATGCTATCAACACATCTGTCAATGAATATTTTCCGTATCTAACACCGGATGGGAAAATATTTTTGTTTACAAGGATGGATGGCTATCAAGAAGATATTTATTTCGCATTGAGAAGCGATACTGTTTTTTCTCAGGCAATGTCTTTTGGCAAGTCTATCAATACACCCAATAATGAAGGAGCCAGCACCATGAATGTTCAAGGCGATTTATTGTTTACAACCGCTTGCAATAGGCAAGATGGTTATGGAAGTTGCGATATTTATTATTCCATGAAACAACATCACCAATGGACACCAATTATGGGCATCGGAAAGCCTATTAATTCCGGTAATTGGGAAGCACAACCCAGCTTTTCATCTGATGCAAAAACCTTGTATTTTGTAAGTAATCGAGCAGGTGGTTTTGGTGGTCGTGATATTTGGGTGAGTCATCTTAACGAACAAAATAAATGGAGTGAACCACAGAATGTTGGACCAAACATTAATACGCCGTATGATGACCAATGTCCATTTATTCATGCCGATAATAAGACGTTGTATTTTACGTCAAACGGATGGCCGGGCATGGGCAAAAGCGATATTTTTATGTCGCAACAAACCGATTCAGGTTGGACAAAAGCTTATAATATCGGCTATCCGATAAACACCGAAGAAGATGAGAACGGATTAACTGTTTCATTTGATGGAAAAACTGCATTTATGGCATCATCACGCAGTGGTGGTTTAGGAGGTTTAGATATTTATAGATTTGATTTACCTGAAAATGCGAAGCCTACTACTATTTCCTATATTAAAGCAATTGTGCAGCATGCACAAACCAAACAACTTATCGATGCAACGGTTTCGTTGATAGATTTATCTTCGCAAAAAATTATAAAATCAACTACAACAATACAAGGTAGTTTTTTCACTTCGATAGAACCAAATAAAAACTTTGCTTTACAAATTCAGAAAGATGGTTTTCTATTTTATTCGCAAAATATAAACTTGAAAGAGATAACAACGCAAATAAAACCGTATGAAATGGTGGTTGAATTGGAGCCGATTTCCAGTAATAGTAAAATTGTTTTGAATAATGTATTTTTTGATTTTGATAAGAGTACATTGCAACCGGAATCATACGTAGAATTAGATAATTTGGTAGTTTTATTGAAAAAGAACCCAACAATAAAAATAGAAATTAGCGGTCATACAGATGATAAAGGCGATGCCGTGTATAATAAAAACCTATCGCAAAAACGTGCCGAAGCTGTACTGAATTATTTATTACAAAAAGGAATTTCAGCAACGCGATTGATAGCAAAAGGATACGGAGAAACCACACCAATAGCACCGAACGACACGGAAGAAAATAAAGCTAAAAACAGAAGAACCGAAGTGAAGGTGTTATAAGATTTTATGTAGTTGTTGTAGTGTTTCAAAGAGTGTTTTCACCTCTTTCAAATCCAACATATTGGCACCATCGCTTAATGCAGTTTTGGGATTTGGATGGGTTTCAATAAAAATTCCATTTGCACCCGAAACAATAGCACATTTAGCTAAAGTATCAATAAATTCGGGCTTTCCACCACTAAAACCTTGTTGCTGGTTGGGTTGTTGCACGGAATGTGTTGCATCAAAAACAACAGGATAGCCCATTTTTTTCATCTGTTGGATGTTTCTAAAATCCACAATTAAATCTTGATAACCGAATTGCGTACCACGTTCTGTTAGCCAAATTTTTTGATTGTTGGTCGATGCCACTTTCTCTGCTGCAAATTGCATCATCTCTGCGGAAAGAAATTGTCCTTTTTTGATGTTTACTATCTTGCCTGTTTTTCCGGCGGCTATTAATAATTCTGTTTGTCTGCATAAAAAAGCCGGTATTTGTAGTACATCAGCAAGGTCTTTTACTTTTTCACAATCGGTGGTTTCGTGTACATCCGTTAAAATCGGAATATTAAAATGCGATTTTACATCGGCCAAAATTTGCAATGCTTTATCTTCTCCAATTGTTGAAAATGCTTGTAGTTTGCTTCGATTTGCTTTTTTGTACGATGCTTTAAAAACAAATGGAATATTTAATTCCGTAGTAATCGTTTTTAGATGTGCTGCTGTTTCGAAACAAAGTTCTTTTGATTCCACAACACATGGACCGGCAATTACGAAGAATGTCTCTGGATTGTTGAACAACATAAGTACTAAAGGTAAATATATTTGTAGATTTTTCTTTTCTAAAAATAGAAATTGTTTTAACTGCAAAGAACACTAAATTGTTCGCAAAGCTGCAAAGTTAAATTGCCAATCAAATAAAAGGTTGAAACTGATTCTCATTTTTATATTTAACTAAATTCACTAAATCTCAAATCTTATATCTTATATCTTATATCTTATGTCTAATATCAGTATTCATATTTCTTTTTCCATCTTTCTTTTAGAAACTTTCTCAATTCATTTTCTCTTGCATTGTTTCCGGGTTCGTAGAATTTGGTACCACTAATTGCTTCGGGTAAAAACTCTAATTCGACAAAGTTATTTTCAAATTGATGTGCATACAGATAATCTTTTCCGTAATTCAATTGCTTCATCAGTTTTGTGGGTGCGTTGCGTAAATGCAGTGGAACGGAAAGCTGAGCTGTTTTTTCGGCAAGTGCTATTGCATTTTCAATTGCCATATAGCTGGCATTGCTTTTGGATGACGAAGCTAAATAAGTAGCACATTGTGCCAACACAATTCGGCATTCCGGATACCCAATAGTAGTAACAGCTTGAAAGCAAGCATTGGCCAATAACAAGGCATTTGGGTTGGCATTCCCAATATCTTCGGCAGCGAAAATCAGCATTCTTCGAGCAATAAAAACAGGATCTTCTCCGGCGTTTATCATGCGTGCCATCCAATAAATGGCGGCATTTGGGTCGCTACCACGCATAGATTTTATAAATGCTGATATGATATCGTAATGCTGCTCACCGGTTTTATCATAACGTGCGATATATGTTTGTACAATAGCTTCTACATTTTTGTTGGTAATGATTTTATCATCCGTTACATTTTCACTTACCAACTCTAATACATTCAATAATTTCCGAGCATCGCCACCGGAAAAATACAGCAACGCATCGTACTCAGATATCTTAATTTTTTCTTCTTTTAAAATTTCATCCTGTAAGATTGCGGTATCAATTATTTGCTTTAAACTATCGGCATCCAATGCTTGTAAAACATACACTTGGCAACGAGATAGCAGTGCTGCATTAACTTCAAAAGATGGATTTTCTGTTGTGGCACCAATTAAAATTAGTGTTCCATTTTCTACTGCTCCCAATAATGCATCTTGTTGTGATTTATTAAAACGATGAATTTCATCAATAAAAAGCACTTTGGTACCAAATGTTTTGGCTTCTTCAATAATGCTACGTAGTTCTTTAACGCCGGATGAAATAGCACTTACTTGTTCAAAAGGAAGATGAGCTTGTTCTGCTAAAATTCGGGCCAACGTAGTTTTGCCAACACCCGGTGGTCCCCAGAAAATAAGTGAATGTAATTTTTGTTTTTCTATAATTGTTCGCAAAGGTTTGCCGTTGCCTAAAATATGTTGTTGCCCGATAATTTGGTCGAGATTTTTAGGACGCATTCGTTCGGCAAGTGGCTGATGCATGCAGTAAAGATACGCAAAAGGAAAGATGAAAGTAAGTTTTGCAATTAATCAAAAATTACCAACTCACTAATGGAAAGCGATAACGCATTTGCAACTTTTAATAGTGTTTTGTAGGTTGGATTAGTATTTCCTTTTTCAATTCGAGCCATATTAGATTTTTCAAAATCACACTCGGCTTCTAATTGTGCAAGCGTCATTTTTTTAGATAAACTTAGTTTTCTAGTTCTTTTTACTAATTTTAGTAGTTCATTTTCAATCATTTATTTTGACGTATTAAGAAGTTGTTTAGGTTTAAATAAGTATTTTATATATGATTATCGATAATTACTTTTGTGTAAAATAAAATCTTATGAAGAATTTAATATTTATGCTTTTGTGTCTGCTATGTACGATTAATTTATATAGCCAAACTAATTTTGAAGAGGTAGTCTATTTAAAAAATGGTAGCATTATTAGAGGCACTATTATCGAACAAATTCCTAATGAAACATTAAAAATCCAAACAAAGGATGGAAACATATTCGTTTACAAATTTGATGAAGTTGCTAAAACAACTAAAGAATCAATTATAAATTCAACTATAAACAATAACAATGTAGTAAATACATCTAATATAAACTCAGGTTTTTTAGATGCAACAATTGTAAATGAAATATCAAGTGAAAATGAAGAGCCTGTTTTAGTTCAAGTTGCACATAATATTTTAGATGCAAATGGAAAATTATTAATTAAAGAAGGAACACCTATACAATGTAATATTGAAAAGACAAAACGAAAAGGTGTTGGTAAACCAGGCAGTATTGTAATAACTATGAATTCAGTAAAATCAGTAGATGGACAAGATATAAAATTGAGTGGGAAACATAGTAAACAAGGACAAAAAATGATGGGAAAAGCACTAGGAGTTGGTTTAGGAGTAGGATTGGGCACTTTCTTGGTGCCAATGTTAGCTTATATGGCAAAAAAAGGTGGACCTGCAATTATTGGTGCAAATACAGTTGTTTCAAATATTGCAATTTTAGGTAATTATCAAGTTAAATAAATAAAGATGAAAAAAATATCTTTTATTTTATTGCTCTTTATTACAACAATTACTTTTAGTCAGAATTATTTAGATGAAGTTGTCTACCTGAAAAATGGAAGCGTAATAAGAGGGATAATTATTGAGCAAATTCCAAATCAAACATTGAAAATCCAAACAAAAAATGGTAGTGTATTTGTGTATAATTTTAGCGAAGTTCAAAAAATAACAAAAGAAGCATCATTTGTAAATTCTTCAACAAATCAACAAATTCAAACAACAGGAACACTAATTCAAAATAATCAAATTGTAAATCAAAATAAGTTTGAAATAATAGATACTGCGAATAACACATCAAAGAATTCTTATACATACAATACACCAGCCGATAAAAAAATATACCTGAAAAAAGGATTTATTGGTGTAACAGAAATAGGTGCTTTATTTAAATCAAAAAAATCATATTTTTATGCTGATAGGTTTTCTTCTTTCTCATTTAATCAATTAATAGGAAAACGAACATCTCAGACATTCTCCATTGGTATTGCTTTTGGAGTAGATGTAAATAAATATCTAATTACTGTGCCAACTACTCTTGATATGAGGATATATTTCATGAGAAATCGTGTTACACCTTTTTTAAATCTCGCTCCTGGTTATGCACTATTACATTATAATAAATACATGGGTTATAAAAGTTATGTTTATGCAGAAAATTTTCATTCTTTTATTTCTAACTTCGGGTTAGGAGTAGAATTTAAGATAAATAAATCATTAGGTGTTTCGCTAAATGTTGGAGGTAGATTAATATTTATTCCACGACAAGGTGTTGAAGATGTTGGAGGTAAAGGATTTTTAAAATTTGGAATTGTTTATTAATATAATATAATCTTCATTTCTCAAAAAAAGCGTAAAAAGATATAATTTCTATCTTGTAAGAGAAATTTAATCTTCTATGTACAAAATCCTGCGTTTTTTTCTTTTTCAATTAGATGCTGAAACTGCCCATCATCTAACACTTAAATGGATGTCTTTTTGGATAAAAATCCCATTTGTTTCCACTGTTTTAAAGTTTTTATTTGCCGTTGAAGATAAAAAATTAGAGCGTACAGTTTTTGGATTGACATTTAAAAATCCCGTTGGGTTAGCAGCAGGTTTGGATAAAAATGCCAACTGTATTGATGCATTTGCTGCTGTTGGTTTTGGATTTGTAGAAATTGGAACAGTTACACCATTGGCACAACCCGGAAACGATAAACCAAGATTATTTCGTTTAATTGAAGATGAGGCTATCATCAACAGAATGGGATTTAATAATGATGGTATGCATGCGGTGAAAAATAATATCTTGAAATCTGAAATTATAAATCATCAATCTGAAATTATTATAGGCGGAAATATCGGCAAAAATAAAATCACTCCAAATGAAAATGCTGTGGAAGATTACATCAAATGTTTTCACGAATTGTATGAGGTGGTTGATTATTTTGTTGTGAATGTGAGTTCTCCAAACACACCGAATTTACGGGCGTTGCAAGAAAAAGAACCATTGAAAAATATCTTGTTTCAATTGCAGACAGTCAATCAAAATAAAGAAAAACCAAAACCTATCTTATTAAAAATTGCACCTGATTTAACTACAGAACAATTAGATGATATTATAGAGATAGTATTTGATACAAAATTAGCCGGTATTGTAGCGACAAACACGACCGTATCTCGCGAAAATTTATCGACAGATAAAAGTAAAATAGCACAAATTGGAGCAGGTGGTTTAAGTGGAAAACCTCTCACAAAATCATCTACAGAAATTATTAAATATTTAGTAAAAAAATCGAATCAGCAAATTCCAATTATTGCAGTAGGTGGTATTATGACTGCCGATGATGCGCTGGAAAAATTAGATGCCGGTGCCAGTCTTGTGCAATTATATACCGGATTTATTTACGAAGGACCGAGATTGATTCGAGAAATTAATCAGAGATTAATGAAATAATGTAGTAATGAAATAATGTAGTAATGAAATAATGTAGTAATGAAATAATGAAATAATGAAATAATGAAATAATGTAGTATTGAAGCAATGGTTTATTGATAATAAATCTTATTACTTTGTACTCACTACTCACTACTCGCTACTACTACTACTACTACTAAATGGTATCGGAAATTTTTGACAATAAATCATCTTTCTTTCTGCGAGAAACCTCTATTTCTGTGCCGTTTGTCATAATTACTTGGCCACCATCGCCACGTACATACCTTCTAATTAATTTTAGGTTGATGATATGAGATTGATGCACTCTAACAAAGTCGAAATCTTCCAGCAGTTCTTCAAAATATTTGAGTGGTTTGGAGGACATAATCATCTCGCCGGAAGTTAAATAAATTTTGGTATACGATGAATCCGCATCAATGTGAATGATTTCATCTAAAGTAACAAAATAAATCCCTTCTAAAGTAGAGATAGCGAGTTGTTTTTTACCTACATCTTTATTGCTTATTTTCTGCTCTAATAATTCAAATTGTTTGTTTTTATTTTCGTCCGATATTTTGTTGGATAATTTATGAACAGCTTGCACTAATTCTTCCGGATCGACCGGTTTTAATAGGTAATCCAAGGCGCTGAACCGAAATGCTTTAACTGCATATTGACTATACGCCGTAGTGAATATTACATTAAACGGACATTGATAATTGAAATGTGCCAATAAATCGAAGCCATTTTTTCCGGGCATTTCCACATCTAAAAAAACTACATCAATCGGTGTGCTTTCTAATACAGAAATAGCACAATCTACGCTATCACATTCTGATACGATTGTTACTTGCGGACAAAAACGTTCTACCAATTTATGCAACGTAATTCTGTTGTTTTTTTCGTCATCTACGATGATTGCTTTTATGGGTTCCATTATTTTTTTTATTTTTTAGTTTATTTCAATGCGTACTAACACTTTTGTTCCACTCGGCAAATGTTTATCATCATACAAATCTATAATTTCTACGTGGTAATCGGCTTCTTTTATTTTGTGTAAGGTGTCAAACATTTCTTTGGTAATAATAGTACCTAATGATTTATGTTGTTTTTTCAAATTGAGCTCTGCGGCTTTAGCTCTTCCAATTCCATTGTCCGTAATTTCACAAACGAGATAATTGAAATTTTTATAAAAATGAATGATTAAATTTTTCTCTCCATCTTTTTTCAAGAGTCCATGCCAAATGGCATTTTCAACATAAGGTTGCAAAAGCATTGCGGGCATTTCTATGGAATAAACATCCACGTTTTCTACCTTAATATCATATTTAAATTGATAATCAAATCGCAAAGATTCTAATTCTAAATACAGTTTTAATTTCTCAATAACATCATTTAAAGGAATAAAGGTATTCACAGAGTTTTCTAAAACGGAACGCACTAATCTGGAAAGTTTTGTGAGGTAGGTAGAAGCTTGTAAATTTTGATCGGATAGTATCATCGCTTGTATGGAATTCATACAATTGAAAATAAAATGCGGATTCATTTGTGCTACCAATGCTTTTAGTTTTATTTCTGCTAATTGTTTTTCAAACTCCGCTTTTTGCTGTGCAATCTTACTTTTCTCTTTTGCTTTTTTATTTTCCGTCTGAATTTTTAATGTAATAAAACGATAAATATAAGCCAATAAAAGGAGGCTTATGAATATGCGAAAGCCCCATGTTTGCCATACCATTGGCCGAATGCGGAAAGCAAATGAAGCCGGTTGTTCTGACCAAATTCCGTCGTTATTACTGGCACGCACATAGAATGTGTAATTGCCCGGTGGTAATTTTGTGTACGATACAAAATTTCGGTTCGTGCTTGTCCAATTTTTGTCGTAGCCATCTAAGCGATATTCAAATAAATTTTTAGGCGTATTGGCAAAATCACTCGAAGCAAACTCAAATGAAATAGTATTTTCTTGGTTAGCAAAACGAACCTTTTTGGATTGTTGGGTATATTGTGAGGTGTTGTAGGTATTCCTATCTGTTTTTATGTTAATGATATTAGCAATAGGTTTTGTATAGTTAATAGGAATATTGTTGGGTTCAATGATATTAAAACCATTGTTGCCACCAAATAATAATTCATGATTGGGTGTTTTGTAGAATGCACCGCTATTAAATTCATTGCTTTGCAATCCATCATTAATGTCATAATTTCTGAATTGCTTTAAAACCGGATTAAATACACTTATGCCTCGGTTGGTACTCATCCAAAGTTTGCCTTGTTTATCTTTTAAAATTCCATATACAAAATTGTTACTAAGCCCATTTTCATTTGTATAATGAACGACGATTTTTTTTCTTTTTTTATCAAAAAGATAAATACCACTATTTCCGGAACCTAACCAAAAATGTTCATCATCATCTTTTAATAAGCAATATAATTGGTCCGTTTTGAAGTAGGTATTGTTTATTGTTTTTAATACGACTTCATCTAATAAACCGCTGTGTTTGTTGATGTGTAAAATGCCGATATTTGTTGCTGCCCACCAAGTGCTATCGCTTTCTTCATAAATACTGCGGAATTTTATATTGTTTAAATTTTGTGCGATTACTATTTTTTCAAATTTATTTTTAATTGGGTTTAATTTGAAAATGCCAATGTCTGTGAAGGCATATAATTCTTTACCACTTGTTTCTAAAAATCGAATGGTGGTATATGCAGGAATTTTTAAACTTGAATAATCTACAGTTGGCGCTAAATAATACCGATGCAAGATATACGTGTTTAAATTAAACCTGCAAATTCCATTGAGTGTGCCTATCCATAATTGTTGATTGCTGTCTTTATGCAGCGCCTGAACAACATCGTTTGTTAAGGAAGATGCAGAAGCATTGTTTCTCCAATTAGAGAATATATTCTCTTTGGTATCAAATTTATATAAACCACTACCATCCGTGCCAATCCAAATATTTTCTTTATCATCGGTGGCAAAACTCAAGATGTATTTATTGCTCAACCACGAAGTTTTAAAAGGCTCTTGAGTGATGTGTTTAAATTTATATTTAAAAGGCGAGTAGTATGCAACACCGGAACTTTTGGTGCCTATCCACAATGTATTGCTGTTGTCAATCAATACACATTGTGTTTTGTTGTCCGGAATACTTTGTAAATCGTAAATGTCATTTTCAAAATCAATAAATTTCTTTTTGTTGATATCAAAAACCAATAAACCATGTTGGTAGGTGGCAATATACACGTTGTCCATTTTGCCAATTGTAATGCCGGTAATTTTATCTTGTAAGCCAATAAACTTATTTCGTATTGATGGGAAAGAATCTATTTGGTTGGTTTGTTCATTAATTTGATAGAGACCGGTATTGGTGCCAACCCAATAAATGCCATATTTGTCTTTGGTAAATCCAATAATATTTTTCTGAATTGCATTTTCCCATGCTGTCGCTCCCTTTTTTTGTTGAATTAGTTTGGTTCGTACGTCGTAAACAAAAAGCGCTTCATCTCGATTGGAAAGATATATATGGTGTTTATCGGTTCGTCCTAACACTTTATTATAAAGATGCATTGGCTCTAATTGAATCGTAAATGCATTGGTTTTTATTTCAATCAATCGAGCTCTGTATAAACTATAGTTTGTTTGAATTAGTACGCTTAAGCTGTCTTCGACTACAATTTTTTTTATTTGAGCCGGATTCTCGAAATTAAGGTAGGTGCTGGCTTCATAAAAAAATACGCTGAATCCTTTTTCTGTTCCTATCCAAAAAATTCCGGGCGATGATTCTGCGATGCATGTTGTGAAGTTAGAAACTAAGGAATTGGGATTGTTAAGTTGTTTTTCAAATTTTCGAAATGTATAACCATCATACCTGTTTAAACCATCATCGGTACAAAACCAAATATATCCTTTAGTGTCTTGATAAATATTTGAAACACTATTTTGCGATAAGCCATCTTTAATATCTAATACATTAAATTGAAGTTGTGAAATATCAAAACCCAAACAGTAAGCATGTATAAAAATGCTCAACAACGTGCATAGGATTTTATGGTTTTGATGCTTCATATTTGATATCCAATTGAGTTGTTTTTCAAAAATCCTACTTCGTAAATAGGTGTTTTTCTGATAGCTTAAATTTCTTCTCGAATAACAGAATTAATTCCGTCAATTGCTTTTAGTTTGGTCATGAGTGTGTTGAGTTGTCCGTTATCTTTTACAAATACTTTGATGATGCCTTCAAATATGCCTTCTTTACTTTCCAATGAAATAGATTGCATGTTTAATTTCATATCACTAGAAATAATAGAGCTAAGTTTATTGATGATGCCCATGTCATCTAAGCCCATCAGTTTAATTGTGGTAAGGAATGCCGGCGTTGTTTTGGCTGTCCATCTTGTTTTTATAATTCTGTATCCGTATTTAGATGCTAAATTAATAACATTCGGACAGCCGGTTCGATGTATTTTTATAACACCATTTATGGATATAAAACCTATAACATCATCACCCGGAATGGCATTACAGCATTTTGCAAATTCATACGGAAATTGAGACGATTCATCAAAAATAATTAATTCCGCATTTTTAGGAATTTCATTTTGATTTTCATCTTGCATTAAGAAGCGTTCCTCATTTTTTTCTTTATAGACTTTCTCTGCTTTTACGATTTCCAAATTACCACCCACTACTTTGAGTTGTTTTAATTCGGATAAATTGATGAGTCCTTTTCCAATGTTGTATAACAAATCCAATGGACTTGGCATTTTCAAAAAGGACGCTAATAGCGTAAGATTTTCGTTGGTATAATTGGCTTTTAATTGACTGAATTTTCGTTCTAGAATTTCTTTTCCGTCGTCTGCAATTTTTCGTTTTTCTTCCCTGAGCGAATTTTTAATTTTTGCTTTTGCTCTCGAAGTAGTAACAAATCCAAGCCAATCTTCATTGGGTTTTTGTTTACGAGATGTAATGATTTCTACTTGATCGCCATTTTTCAACTCATGACTAATCGGCATAAGTTTGTTGTTTACTTTGGCACCGATGCAAGTATCACCGACGTTGGTATGTACGGTATAGGCAAAATCCAACGCTGTGGCATTTGCAGGTAAAATTTTCAATTCACCTTTCGGTGTAAATATGTAGATTTCTTTTTGGTACAATTGTAGTTTAAAGTCATTGATAAACTCAATTGGGTTGATATCCGGATTCTTTAAATATTCACGCACATGCATCAACCAAGTTTCAATAACTTCTTCTGTGCTATTGGATGCTTTAAATTTATTTTCTTTGTATTTGTAGTGTGCGGCCAATCCTTTTTCGGCAACTTCATCCATGCGTTGTGTACGAATCTGTACTTCTACCCATTGTCCGCCCGGACCCATCACGGTAGTATGTAATGATTCATACCCATTTCCTTTGGGATGCGAAATCCAATCGCGCAAACGATTTGGTTGCGGAGAGTATTTATCTGTAACAATGGAAAAGGCACGCCAACAATCTTCTTTTTCCTTTTCGGGTGCTGCATCAATAATTACACGAATTGCAAACTTATCATACACATCATCAAACGAAATCTCTTTTTTTCGCATTTTATTCCAAATAGAAGAGATGGATTTAGGTCGACCAAAAACATTGGCCTTTAACCCCGATTTGTCCATTTCTTCTTGGAGTGGTTTGGTAAAATCGTTGATGTATTTGGTTCGCTCTTTTTTGGTAGATTCGAGTGCTTTGGCAATTTCTTTATACTTTTCTGTTTCCGTATATTTCATGGCCAAATCTTCCAATTCACCTTTAATGGAATATAAACCTAAGCGATGTGCTAATGGTGCATACAAATAAATAGTTTCAGAAGCTATCTTTAATTGATTTTTTCTGCTTTGCCCATCCAGCGTACGCATGTTGTGCAAGCGGTCAGCAATTTTGATTAAGATAACTCGAATATCATCACTTAACGTCAATAAAATCTTACGGTAATTTTCAGCTTGTATGGATTCTGTTTGATGTGATATTTTACTGATTTTGGTTAACCCATCGATAATCTTCGCCACGGTATTCCCAAATTCTTTTCGTACGTCATCTATCGTCAAGTCGGTATCTTCTACCGTGTCATGTAGCAATGCACAAATGATAGAAGTGGTTCCCAAGCCCATATCTCCGGAAACAATTTTGGCTACGGCAATGGGATGATGTATATAGGGTTCACCGCTTTTCCTGCGCATGTGTTTATGAGCATCAACGGCCATTTCAAAAGCATGTCGAATACGTTTGTCATCGCCTTTCTTCATGCGTGGTTGTGCCAATCGGAGCAATTGCCGATAATCTTTTAAAATGGCTTTCTTTTCAGCTTCAACATTAATTTCCATAACGTATAATCAGCAAGGTACAAACTAAAAATAAAAAAGTTCAAGCAAAAAACTTGAACTTTCTATTTTTTAGTATTTAATTTTTATTTTTTGGTAGATGCATATTCTTCATTCATTCCTTTTAACACATCCGTTGTAATATTATAAGCATCGTTTACATAAAGTAAGTTAATGGTTTCTTTCGAGTAGGGAAGAATGTAGGTATAAGCACCATTGGCATTGTATTTTTTAAGATATGCTACAATGCGTTCTTGCAATTCCACATTAAAATCTTGGGTTTCCTTCATAAACTGCATTTCCATGCTTTGCTTGCGCTCTTCAATTTTTTGCTGTTTTTCCATCAATTTTTGTTGAGCTGCCATGCCTTCCTCTTCGGTCATTGTTTGTGCTTTCTGCACTAAGCTATTGTATTCTGCTTGAAATGCGCTCATGCTACGCTCTAACTCGGATTCCATAGATTTTTGTTTAGCTTCTAACTTCGCTTTTCCGGTTTTAAAGTAATCGTAATGAGTTTGGAAAGAGTCTATATCGATATATGCAATTTGAGGAACAGTGATATTTTTACCGTCTGTTTTAATAACTTGAGGTGTGGCTGTCTGTTTCTTAGAACTAAAATGTAAATAAAATAGTATTCCTACTAATAGAAACAAGACTGTGTTTAATGCTAAAGAGATATTTTTCATAATGTTGCAAAGATAGCAATATTTTATATTCACTTAATTTTCAAATTGCCATTTTAGCAAAATATTTGTATCTTTGCACTCCTTTCGGTAAATCGAAATTGCGGGTGTGGCGAAATTGGTAGACGCACTAGACTTAGGATCTAGCGGGCAACCATGGGGGTTCGAGTCCCTCCACCCGCACAGAACATGAATGTTGTCATTCTGAACGTAGTGAAGAATCTAGTTCATTTGACAACATTTTTTTTATTTGAACTTAAATTTATATCAAAAGTGAATATTTCTCAAAAAAACATCGACGATTTAAATGCTATCATAAGCATAGAGCTGAAGAAAGAAGAGTACTTGCCAAAGGTAGAGAAAGGTATCTCCGCAGCAAAAAATAATGCTACTATCAAAGGGTTTAGGAAAGGACATGTGCCAAGTGCTATCATCAAAAAAATGTATGGTAACTCTATTTTATTAGATGAATTAAATAAAACAGTTTCGGAGGCTTTAAACAGTCATATCGAAAAGGAAAAATTGGAGATTTTAGGTCGCCCGTTGCCGGTTCCATCAGATATGGTGGTCGATATCCAAAATCCAATAGATTTTACCTTTGAATATGAAATTGGATTAGCACCTAAAGTAAAAGTAGATGCATTAGATAAAAAAACAACTATTGAGAAAAGCGTAGTGGTTATTGATGATAAAACCTTGAATAGTGAAGTAGATAAATTAAGTGAGCGTTACGGTAAAATCTTAAATCCGGATAGAGCAGAAGGTGAAAAGCCGGAATTTGAAAAAGCCGAATTGAACCAAGAATTATTTGATAAAATTTATGGTCCGGGAATTGTAACATCCATAGAAGAATTCAAAGAAAAAGTACGTAAAGAATTACAAGATTTCGCAGATAAATCTGCTGAAAATAAAGTAAAAGAAGATATCTACAATACCTTGTTAGAAAAAACTGCTATTCAGTTGCCGGATGCTTTCTTGAAGAAATTTATTAAAGCTACTAACGAGAAACCTATTGATGACGAACAAATTGAACAAGAATATCCTCAATTTGAAAAAGGCTTAAAATGGAATTTAATTACCAATGCTATAGCCAAAGAAAATGAGATTAAAGTAGAGTTTGAAGACGTTAAAAATTTCTCTAAAGAACAAATCAAAGCTCAATTTATGATGTATGGCGGTGGTATCACCGATGAGATGATTAATTCTTTCAACGACAGTATGTTGGCCAAAGAAGAACATGTCAAAAAGTCATACGAAGGAGCAATGGAACAAAAATTGTTCACATTTATTGAAAGTCAATTGAATATTTCAGAAAAATCTGTTTCCTTTGACGATCTATTCAATAAAAAGATAGAAGGTTAGATATGAGAGTAGAGATATGAATACTCTTTCTTGTACTTACTCATATCTTATTGCTCAACTCTAAAATCTATAACACAATGGACTACGGTAAAGAATTCAGAAAGTATGCTACAAAGCATCACGGATTATCTTCAGTATATGTAGATAATTATTTGCAAACAAACATTACCAATCTAACGCCTAATATCATTGAAGAGCGACCAATGAATGTGGCCGCGCTAGATGTGTTCTCACGTTTGATGATGGATAGAATCATCTTTATGGGAACTGCCATTGATGATTATGTTTCTAACATTATCATGGCACAATTATTATTCTTGGATTCAGCCGATAAAAATAGAGATATCCAAATTTATGTAAACTCACCAGGCGGAAGCGTGTATGCCGGATTAGGTATTTACGATACGATGCAATATGTAGATCCAAATGTAGCTACTTGTTGTGTTGGTATGGCAGCTTCTATGGCAGCCGTTTTATTGTGTGCTGGAGAAAAAGGAAAACGAAGTGCATTAAAACACAGCCGTGTGATGATACATCAACCGATGGGCGGAGCACAAGGTCAGGTTTCAGAAATTGAGATTACCTATAAAGAAATCACTAAGCTGAAAAAAGAATTATACGATATCATCGCTAACCACAGCGGACAACCGTATGAAAAAGTGGAACAAGATAGTGATCGCGATTATTGGATGACGAGTGAGGAAGCTCGTGTTTACGGTATGATTGACGAAGTTCTGATTAAGAAATAAATCAATATAAATCAGCATTTTTTTAATTAGGCATCGCGTAGCGATGCCTAATTATTTAATTAATTAATGTTGCCCAAAAGATAGGCACTTATTTTTTATGTAAATTTGTATTATGGCTAAACAATTTTCAGATAAATGTAGTTTCTGTGGCAGACAAGATGAAGATGTAAAAATTTTAATATCCGGTAAAACTGCCTATATCTGTGATGAATGTGTGGAACAAGCACAACAAGTAGTGCGTGATGAAATATCACGCAGATATTCAAAGAATGAGAATAAGAAAGTAGCTACTAAAAAATTAACACCCAAAGAAATTAAAGCTTTTTTGGATGAATATGTAATTGGACAAGATGAAGCAAAAAAAGTAATTTCTGTTGCAGTATATAATCACTATAAACGCTTAGGTCAGG
Source organism: Bacteroidota bacterium (assembly GCA_963169645.1). Lineage (GTDB taxonomy): Bacteria > Bacteroidota > Bacteroidia > Chitinophagales > JADIYW01 > JADJSS01. The sequence continues at coordinate 29,093 of CAUJCO010000014.1, read as the reverse complement.
AAAAAACAGAAGACGATGTAGAGATTGAAAAATCCAATATTTTAATGGTGGGCAGAACCGGCACCGGCAAAACATTAATCGTAAAATCAATTGCTAAACTATTGCATGTTCCATTTGCTATTGTAGATGCAACCGTATTTACCGAAGCTGGCTATGTAGGTGAAGATGTGGAAAGTATCATCACCAGATTATTACAAGTTTGCAATTACGATGTAGATGCTGCTGAGAAAGGAATAGTATTTATTGATGAAATAGATAAGATATCACGCAAAGGCGATAATCCATCACTAACACGCGATATTAAAGAAGGAACACAACAGGCATTATTAAAATTAATTGAAGGAACAGAAGTGATGGTGCCACCACAAGGCGGCAGAAAACATCCGGAGCAAAAACTCATAAAAGTAGATACCAAAAATATATTATTCATTTGCGGTGGCTCATTTGATGGCATTGATAAGTTTATTTCAAAACGTTACAATACCTCCGTAATTGGTTTTAAAAAAGGTAAAAATGAAGAGGTGGTAGATAAAGAAAACCTATTAGAGTACATTACGCATCAAGATGTGCGCTCTTTTGGTTTAATTCCGGAATTATTAGGTAGGTTGCCGGTGTTGGTACATTTAGATGAGTTGGATAGAGCTGCGTTGATTAATATTTTAACGAAGCCCAAAAATGCATTAATAAAACAATATAAAAAATTGTTTGCTATTGAAGGTATCACATTGGATTTTGACAAAGATGCCATTGAATTTATTGTAGATAAAGCATTAGAATATAAATTGGGCGCACGTGGTTTGCGTTCTATATGCGAAGCCATTGTTACAGATGCCATGTTTGAGTTACCATCTAAAACAGATGTGAAAGAATACATTATCACAGAAGCTTACGCGAAACAAAAACTAAACAAATCCAAATTGGCGAAGTTGAAAGTGGCTTAAATAAATGATTACCTAATATTAAAATGTTGCATGGAAATCGAACCAACTAATTGAACTTAATGGCTTCTTTTTTTCAAACTGATGATATTCTATATACAATTTTTTTATTTCATCAATTGTTTGCCAATTTCCTTTTGTATTCTCACCAAAAGGACCGGATGATTTAATGGGAAATTTCCAATCAATAATATCAGAGGTACGGTGCATAATGCCGTTTATTAAATACCTTTTGTAATGTTGGATTTTTGATTTTTCTTTTTCAATTGACAGTTCATTAAATCTATCAGCTTGGTTTATAATTTTGAATTTTCGATACCCTTTCTCATACATTCTGTCAAGCCATTCAAGTTGTTGTGCCTCACATGAAATATATTTTGGTATTTGATTTGAACCCAAAGATTCTATACAATATATATCATACCCTTCAATGTCAATTTTTATATAATAAGGCAATCCATAAATATTTATCAAATCTGTTGTTTTTATACATTCGACTTCTACTACATGACAAGGTGTATTATCTCGACATCCAATATCTTTATCAAAAGAACTCCATTCCGAGCATTTATCATTTATCCAAAATTTCAATGTTTCATTTGTATTTGCGATTCCCTTATTCAATAATATTAATTGACCTGAATTAATATATTTAATGAATTTTTTATTCCCAAACTCAACTAATAAAGGATTAGCCTCAATTGCAATAACTTTGTATCCTTGTTCTAAATAATATTTTGAATCCTCTCCTTTATGAAATCCTATATCAAAAATAAGTTTGTCTTCCATTCTGTAAAGATATGAAAACAGAATAAAAAATTATCCTGTTTTCAACATTTTTATATTCATTGTAAAATCATTTATTTACTATCAATATTTTTACCATTGACTGATAACGAGTAAATGTAATTTCCACTATTTAAATCACCTTTCATTATTTCTATACTTCCTTCATTTTTTAACAAATGATATTCTTTAAGTTTTACGCCACTGCCATTATATATCGTTATATATGAATTGTCTATTTCAGATATAGAATATTTAATAGTTGTTCCATCATTTGTTGGATTTGGAAAATTCTGGAATAGAATATTTTTATTGTCAATCACTTTGGTATTTGCTTCAAGTTGTTTTAGTTTCTCTTCTAATTGTTCTATTCTCTGTAATAAATATTCTGTGTTGTTGTTATCATTGAAATTTGATAAAATGTCGTTTGGATCTGTTGTATAAACATTACCAGCTAAATCAACAGTTAAAACATAGTCTCCTATATCAGCTGGAAGATTTTGAAATCTGATATTTCCATCTGTATGTAGTTTTGCGGTCGGAATAGTAGTCCCTAATCCAAGGCCTATAATATTAATATCATATTCTTTAAACGCTACTTGCTCATTCCATTGTGTGACATTAAAATAGCTAAAAAATAAACTATTGCTTTGGTCTGGTACTCTGTGGCTTATTAACCATCTTCGGCTACTGGTTGCATTATCTAAACTTAAATATGAATGTGCGTCACAACTGCCTTGTCCTTGTATTGTAATTCCGGCATAACCACCAGATGATTGAAATCTCATTGTTGAATTTATATTATCTACAACATGTACTTTGTCTGTTGGATTATTAGTACCAATACCTATAAAAATCAGTTGGTGTAATTCTCATTTTTTCAATATTATTCGTTTTAATTACAAATGGTTGAGTATTGGTTGTGCCTATAAAATCAGTACTTGTTATCGAATTTCCTGTTAAAGCCCAAAAATTTCCCGTTATAATATTTGTATCTCTAAAACTTAAATTTCCATTAACATCAGAAACAATAACTCTGGTTAAAGCATTATTATTTGTAAGACCTTGGAATCTAACGCTTTGAGTTGTATGTAATTGGGCAGAAGGAGTCGATGTAACTAAGCCAACTTTAGGAAATGGAGTAAGTATTGCACTTCCTGAAGAGTTTACTAAAAATAAATTGGTTCCGTTTCTCACAAATCCTTGTGCAAAAATACCTGTTCCAAAAAAGAACAATAGCAAATTTAATAATATAGTTTTCATTGATTTTTAATTTAATTAATTTTTGGAAAATTCCAAACTAATAGTTTAATTATAATTCTGTAATTTGTATGTATTCTTGCTAACAATCAAGCTATAATTATTAACAAATAAGAATAATTTATATCTTTGTATAAAATATGATGACAGATAAAAATATTGGTAGAAAAATAAAATTTGTACGCACTAAACTATTTGACTATACGCAAGATTACATGGCACAAAAGCTAAGTATTAGCCAGAATGCTTATTGTAAAATTGAGAACGGACAGGTACAACCAAATTACGAGCGTTTACAACAAATTGCAGATGTATTTGAAATGAGCGTAGAAGATATGTTGCATATAAACGAAAAAATTGTACAGAAAAATTGTAATAATTCGGCTAGTGCATTATATGGTGTTATGCATAACCATGATAATATAAATGCGTTAAAAAAGATATACGAACAATTACTGCAAGAACAAAAAGAAAAATATGAAGCACAAATAGAAGTGCTGAATATAAAACTAAATTCAAAGAAGTAGCTTAATTTTCTTTTCTTATTTATTCATAAATTTTTCTAATCAACCAAAACCGTTTTGTTTTGTTATATTTGTAATTCACAAACAAATTATTTTTTTAAATCATAAATTAAATTAAACATGGCATTCGAATTACCAAATTTACCGTACGCACATGATGCATTAGAACCGCATTTTGATACCTTAACAATGCAAATCCATCATGGTAAGCACCATAATGCGTATGTTACCAACTTAAACGCAGCAGTTGCAGGCACCGAAAATGAAGGAAAATCTTTGTTAGAGTTATTAGCAAACGTTTCCAAATTATCACCGGCTATTCGCAATAATGGTGGTGGGCATTTCAACCATACATTGTTTTGGACTATCTTATCTCCGAACGGTGGTGGCGAGCCAACAGGTGCAATTGGCGATGCGATAAATGCAACATTTGGTTCGTATGAAAAATTCAAAGAAGAATTTAGCAAAGCAGCAGCTACTCGCTTTGGCTCCGGATGGGCGTGGTTGTGTGTAAAAGCAGATAAATCTATCGCTATTTGTTCTACACCAAATCAAGATAATCCGCTAATGGATATCGCAGAGTGTCCGGGTACACCTATTTTAGGCTTAGATGTGTGGGAACATGCATATTATTTGCATTATCAAAATCGTAGACCGGATTACATAGCTGCATTCTATAATTTAATTAATTGGAATGAAGTAAATGCAATGTACGAAGCAGCGATAAAATAACTTGTTGCAGAAATTGATAAAAAAACTCGACCATTTGGTCGAGTTTTTTATTTTTTATATTAATGATGATGATGACCGCCGGGACCATGTACATGTCCATGCGAAATCTCATCCGGCGTAGCTGCACGCACATCGGCAACTGTTACCGTGAAGTTTAATTCTTTTCCTGCCATCGGATGGTTGAAGTCCATAATTACGCTGTCAGCTGTAACATCACAAACAATTCCTTGGAATTGACGACCTTGATCATCCATCATTGGTAAGATATTGCCTACACGCACCATATTGGTATCGATATTGCCATCCTTATCTTTAAAAGATTCTATACCAATGCTAACAATTTCTTGCTCATTGCGAACACCATAACCATTTTCTGCAGAGATTTTAAAAGACACTGTATCACCTACTGTTTTTCCGGCTAAATTACTTTCAAAATCAGGTAATAACATGCCGGCACCATGCAAATAAACCAATGGTTGTTCCGGATTAGATTTGTCAGCCGTAACCAATTCACCTTCTTTATCAACTTTTAATTCGTAGTGGACACTCACCACCATATCTTTGTTTATTAATAACATATCCATTATTTTCTACAAAGTTACGTTTATTAATGTAAAGCAAAGAATACATTTTAATAAATGAAGTACATTTTTTTGAAGTTTTTCAAATGTAATTAAAATAATGATTATTTGTAATAGAATGGTCAATCAGTTTGATAACCATGATGTTAGCCGTGTTTTCGGTATTTTATTTTTTTATTCGTATTTTTACGAAAATAAGACTTACGTATGTTTTCAAATATCAAACTAAAAAGAGATGTATATAGTTCAGAAGAGCATTTGATGCTTCAAAAGATGTGTCAGCAGTTTATTGAAAAAGAAATTACACCTTACCATGCAGAATGGGAAGAACAAGGACAAGTAAGCCGTGAAGTTTGGACAAAAGCCGGCGAAGCAGGATTGTTATGTTTAGACGTTCCGAGCGAATACGGTGGTGCCGGATTGGATTTTTCTTTCTGTGCTTTAATTACAGAAGAGATTTCAAAATCAGGCTATACCGGTCCTGGCTTTTTCTTGCATTCCGATATTGTGGCACCATACGTGGTAGATTATGGAAGCGAAGAGCAAAAACATTTTTGGTTGCCTAAAATGGTAAGTGGCGAAGCCATCACTGCAATAGGAATGACAGAACCGAGTTGTGGTAGCGATTTGCAAGCTCTCAAAACGACCGCAGTTGATATGGGCGACCACTATGTAATAAACGGACAAAAAACATTTATTACCAATGGCTACATGAGCGATATGGCAATTGTTGCCGCTCGTACTATTATAGATGGAAAAGATAAGGGCATTTCCTTATTTATAATTGAATCTACTCGTACAGGATACACCAAAGGAAAACCATTTAAAAAAGTGGGTATGAAAGCACAAGATACGTGCGAGTTGTTTTTCGACAATGTTCAAATTCCCAAAAATAATTTGTTAGGTGAAGTCGGAAAAGGCTTTGTTTACATGATGCAAAAATTGGGAAGAGAGCGGTTGTCTGTAGCACTGATGTCGTGTGGTGCTGCAGAAGGTGCTATTGAACATACAATACAATATGTTACATCCCGAACTGCTTTTAAACAACCGATTGCTAATTTTCAAAATACACAATTTAAATTGGCCGATTTGGCTACCAAATTACAAATACACCAAACTTTTGTTGATAGATGTGTGGAGTTGTATGTAAAAGGAGAACTTAGTGCTGAAACCGCTTCTATGGCTAAGTCTTCTTGCACCGATATGCATTTTAATTTGGTGGATGAATGCTTGCAATTACACGGTGGTTATGGTTATATGTGGGAATATTTTATCGGTAGAGCGTATGCAGATAATCGCGTAGCCCGAATTTATGCCGGAACCAACGAGATTATGAAACTCTTGATAGCACGTGGATTATTTAGAGAGTTACACGAACAACAAAAAAGACAAAAAGCTGCTGCTTTAGCTTCGCACTAATAGAAATTGTATAAATGATACAAGCTATTTTTCAGCATTCTTAGATGCTGAAGCATCGTTATTTTTTAATTTTTAAAAGGAAATTGTATGATAGATTTTTTCAGCCATTTAGCACATGAATTCGAAATACCGTTAAAAAATCCTGTTTTGGTTTTTTCTTTAATCTTGTTCATTATTTTATTATCGCCTATTTTATTACGTCGTATTAATATTCCCGGAATTATTGGATTAATTATTTCCGGTGTAGTAATCGGTCCACATGGTTTCAACATCTTAGCAAAAAACGAAGCCATTGATTTATTTTCTACCATCGGTTTATTATATATTATGTTTATTGCCGGCTTGGAATTAGATTTAAACGAATTTAAACGTAATAAAAACAAGAGTTTCGTTTTTGGTTTCTTTACATTCATAGTGCCATTATCTATTGGCTTTCCGGTTTGTTATTATTTGTTAGCTTACGATTTTAATTCCAGCTTTCTAACGGCAAGTATGTTTGCTACACACACATTGGTCGCCTATCCAATAGTAAGCAAATTTGGTATTTCTAAAAATCAAGCAGTTGCTATCACCGTAGGTGGAACCATCTTAACAGACACTGCAGTGCTTATCATTTTAGCTGTTATCATAGGTAGTAGTAAAGGAAGTTTAAATCAAGAATTTTGGATTCGCTTGAGTATATCATTAGCCATATTTTCGGCAATCATGTTTTTGCTAATTCCGCGAATTGCCAAATGGTTCTTCAGTAAATTAGAAAGTGAAAAACATTCACATTATATCTTTGTGCTTTCCGTTGTTTTCTTTGCTGCATTCTTAGCAGAAGTTGCCGGCGTAGAGCCGATTATTGGTGCATTCGTTGCCGGTTTAGCACTCAATAAATTAATACCACATTCATCTGCTTTGATGAATAGAATAGAATTTATGGGCAATGCACTTTTTATTCCTTTCTTTTTAATTAGCGTAGGAATGTTGGTAGATGTAAGCGTAATATTTTCTGGACCAACAGCTATTTTAGTAGCACTTACGCTCTCTTTTGTTGCTATTTTTGGTAAATGGATTGCTGCCTTTTTAACTCAAATGGTTTTCCGTTATTCGAATGCACAACGACAACTTATTTTCGGATTGAGTGGTGCACACGCTGCAGCAACTTTGGCTATTATTTTAGTCGGCTATAATGAAGGAATTTTAGATGAGAATATTTTAAATGGTACCATCATTTTAATTCTAATTACGTGCATCGTGGCGTCTTTTGCAACCGAAAGAGCTGCAAAAATAATTGTGGTAGAATCGGAAGATAATACAGATGAACTTATGAAAAACAATGCAGTTAGTGACGAACATATTTTATTGCCAATTGCCAACGTAGAGAATATCGAGAAACTATTGGAATTTGCTATCTTAATAAAAAATAAAAAATCGCCGAATCCGGTTTCTATTTTATCGGTTGTTTCAAATAATGATGAAGCAGAAGTTAACATCATTAAAGCAAAAAATAAATTAGAAGAGTTTGTAAAACAAGCTTCCGGTACAGAAACAGATGCCAGTATAATTACGACTATTGACCACAACACGGCAAGCGGTATAGTACGAATTTCTAGAGAGATAATGGCAGATATGTTGGTAGTAGGTTGGCCACGACGTGCAGGTATTTTGCAAAAAATAACCGGCGACAAATTAGAGCATATCTTAAGTCATACCGATAAAAGTGTGTTCATGTGTTCTATCGAGCAACCGATGATAACACACAAACGCATCGTTATTGCAGTGCCGCCATTAGCAGAATACGAATTTGGATTTAAACAGTGGTTAACTAAGCTTTCCAAATTAGCACAGGAATTGAGTATTCCTATTTTAATTTATGGAAATGCGTTAACCAATAATACCATTCAGAAAACAATAAAAAATGAAAAATTATCACCTACGATTTCTTTTAAAGAATTTTTAGATTGGGACGATTTTTTAATCCTTTCCAGATTTATTTCAACCGATGATTTTTTGGTTTTAATATCAGCTAGGAAAGGAGCAGCATCCTATATGAGTTATCTGGAAAATCTTCCATCAAAATTAGATAAATATTTTTCTGATAATAATAAATTGGTCGTTTTTCCTCAGCAATTTAATCAAGCATTTCGATTGGAAAGTTTAGATGATATCAATGCGGAACCATTGAATAAAGGGATTGAAACAATCCAGAAAATTGGAAAAGGAATTGGGAATATTTTTAAACAAGAAGACCGAAAATAATGCATCTCATTATTTCTTATTTAGTTTTAGAAAATTATAAAAATGAAAAGGTTCGTCTTAATTGACGAACCTTGATTTTACTAACCAAATAAAATCCAAAGAGTTTTGAAGAAAAAAACTACTTAGTCTTTTTTTATTTTTTAGTCGCTGCTTTTTTTGCAGGTACCGCTGCTTTCTTAGTTGTAGCTGCTTTCTTTGCCGGTGTAGCTGCTTTCTTTGGAGCTGGTGTGGCTACCTTTTTTGGAGCTGGAGTGGCTGCTTTTTTAGCTGGAGCTACTTTTTGTTTTACTTCTGCTTTTGCTTTAGTAGCAGTTGCTTTCACTTCTGTTTTTGCTTTAGTAGCAGAAGCTTTTACCTCTTTGCTTACTTTGTTTACTTTTACTTCAACTTCTTTTTTTACTTTGTTGAAGTTTTTCTCAGCGTCTTTAGAAACTTTTGCTACATTTTTTTGTAAATCAGCAGTTGCTTTTTTTACATCTTTTTCAATTTCTTCTGTAAATGTTTCTGCTTTTTTAGAAAAATCTTTAGCTGCTTTTTTTGCTTTGCGTTCGCCTACATTAATTTGACCGTTCACAAATTGAAAAACTTTTTCCATTCTCACTTTTGCATCATCAACTAAGTTTTCGGCTTCAGCTAAAACATTAGCACGTACTTTATCTACATCTACGATTTGTGTAATTCTTCCTTTTATTTTTTCACCGTATTCTTGAAGATTTTCTTTTTGTCCATCTACTTGAACCTTTACATCGGCTTTTAAGTTTAAGAAGTTGCTTCTAACTTCTTCTACTTTCGCATTTAAATCAGCGAATATCTTATCAAATGCTTCTTGAAATTTCTTAGTTGAATCCATATAGTTATTGTTATTTTGTAATACAAAAATATAGATATGCTATTAATCAAGCGTTAGAGACATATTAAGGATTGTTGAATTAAATGAAGTTTATTTTTAAATTACTTCATGCTTAATGCAAAATTCAAGTTAACAAATTTACAACGTGTTTATTTTTCTTGAATATAGTTGTTTTGTATTATTATAAATTTACACTAATTTATACCTAATATTAAGTAGTAATGAAAGATTGATTTTGTAGTAAACTACCTGTAATTACTATATGTTTCACCAATTTTTATTTAGTCGAAAGCTTTGCTATTAAAGCACTAGAAGATGGGTTAGAATAAATACTATAGGCATTAACTAAAAGCCCTTTTACGTTGTGATGTGTAGATGAAATTGCAAATAAAATACTCTCGTTATCTATGTCCGACATTTCTTGAAAACGATGCACTTCATCAATCTCAAATTCATCCGGTTTTAGTTGTAAGTCTTTTTCGGAGCATTCCACACATTCTTCATTGATATTGAAATTATGTGTATATCCTTTTTGCATTAAATCATTGATTGCTTCAGATAATGTGCTATATGTTTCCATAGAAATTATAATTAATTTTTTGAATAACTCTAAATTACACCATTATAAGAGAGTTGTCAATGAACTTAAATAGAAATAACATTTATAGATGGATACACATTTCCTTTTTTTTATTTTTATTTTCTAATTTTATAGATGGACTACAAACAACGATTTACTTCCAGAGTAGAAAATTATATAAAGTACCGACCGGGCTATCCGGAAGAAATTATCCCGATTTTACAGTTAGAAATAGGATTAATGCCCGACGATGTTGTAGCAGATATAGGTAGCGGCACCGGTTTGTCTGCCCAAATTTTTTTAGAAAATGGAAACACGGTTTTTGGCATAGAACCTAACGAGCCAATGCGAAAAGCTGCCGAAGGTTTATTGCATGCTTATCCTAATTTTATAAGTGTTCACGGTAGTTCTGAAGAAACACAACTTCCAAACAAGAGCATTGATTTAATTGTATGCGCACAGGCTTTCCACTGGTTTGATAGAGCTAAAACAAAAATAGAATTTCAACGCATTGCACAAAATGGTGCACATCTTTGTTTAATTTGGAATGACAGAAAAGAAACCGATGATTTTATGCAAGCATACGAAAAAATCATAGAACAATTCGCTATTGATTATAAAGAAATAGCACATAGAAATATCACCCGAGATATTATAGATGCTTTTTATGCACCGTATTCCTGTAAAAAATTTACCCTAAATTACGAACAACACTTTGATTTAGATGGATTGATTGGGCGGATTATTTCGTCATCGTACATGCCAAATGCAGACGATGCTAATTTTCCACAGTTAAAAAATGCAATCGTTGATTTATTTACTACCTATAAACAAAACGAAATGGTTACTTTTGCCTATAATACCTATGTTTACATAGGTAGGTTAAAATAAATTATAAAGAAGTATTTCAAAAAATTAAAACCATTCTCTAACATTAACAACATTCTTTTTTTATGAGTCACATTATTTCCGTCCACGCAAGACAAATTTTAGATTCTCGAGGTAATCCAACTGTTGAAGCCGATGTAATGACAGATAGCGGTATTATAGGCAGAGCTGCAGTGCCTTCCGGTGCATCTACCGGAACACATGAAGCGGCAGAATTGCGAGACGGTGGAAAATCCTACATGGGCAAAGGTGTGTTGAAAGCCGTAAATAATGTAAATACACTTATTGCTGAAGCTTTGGTTGGTGAAAATATTTTAAACCAACGCGAAATAGATACCATTTTAATTGAATTGGATGGAACTGAAAATAAAAAGAAATTAGGTGCCAATGCTATTTTGGCTGTTTCTTTAGCAGCTGCAAAAGCGGGTGCACAAGTGGCCGGATTGCCGTTGTACCGTTATATCGGTGGTACCAATGCACGTACATTGCCTATTCCGTTAATGAATATTTTAAACGGTGGTGCGCATGCAGATAATAAAATCGATTTTCAGGAATTTATGATTGTGCCGGTTGGTGCCAACACGTTCTCAGATGGATTGAGAATGGGTGTTGAAATTTTCCATAATCTGAAAAAAGTATTGAAAGCAAAAGGATATTCAACCAATGTAGGTGATGAAGGTGGATTTGCTCCGGAAATTAAAAGCAACGAAGAAGCTATCGAAACCGTTTTAAAAGCCATTGAAAGCGCAGGTTATAAGCCGGGCGACCAAGTGAAAATTGCAATGGATGCCGCAGCTTCTGAATTTTATGATGCTAAAAAGAAAAAATATATTTTTCACAAGTCTGATAACAAAGTATTGACATCCGAAGAAATGGTTGATTATTGGGCAAAATGGGTAAAAAAATATCCGATTGTTTCTATTGAAGATGGCTTAGCAGAAGATGATTGGAAAGGTTGGAAATTATTGACGGAAACTATCGGTAATAAATGCCAATTAGTAGGTGATGATTTATTTGTTACAAACGTAAAACGTTTGAACGAAGGTGTGAAAAACAACATCGCGAATTCTATCTTAGTAAAAGTAAATCAAATTGGTTCATTAACCGAAACTATTGAAGCCGTAGATTTAGCTCATAGAAATAAATATACTTCTGTAATGAGCCACAGAAGTGGTGAAACTGAAGATAGCACTATCGCTGATTTAGCAGTAGCATTAAATTGCGGTCAAATCAAAACAGGCTCCGCTTCTCGTAGTGATAGAATGGCAAAATACAACCAACTACTAAGAATAGAAGAAGAGTTGGGTGAAGAAGCTTTTTATCCCGGAAAAGGATATCGTTTCTTTTAGTAAAATATTTAATTAGTTTTTTAAAGGAGGATGTTCGTTATCAGAATGTCCTCTTTTTTAATACACATCCGTTTAAAAGAAATACAAAACATTATATCATCTACTTTGTATCTTTAAGCATGTCAATTATTGATCCCAAATTAATAGAAAAAGTACCTTCCATTTTTAGAAATAAATTTTTCTTACTTTTTGTAGGCTATTTTATCTATCTACTTTTTTTCAATCAAAATACACTCATATCACAAGTAAAACTTGGATTGCGTTTGCAAGAGCTTAATAAAGAAGAAGCATATTACATCAAAGAAATTGCCAATGTAAAAAAAGAACAACAAGAATTGTTTTCCGGAATAGACAAAGTGGAAAAATTTGCTCGAGAACATTATTGGATGAAAAGCGATAGCGAAGATTTGTACATATTTATGCCGGAAGAATAAAATCGCATTCACATTTTCACCTGTCTATTTCTTAGGATTTTTTCCGTATCTTTAATTGTATTGTTCATACATTCATAAACCAATTTATGAAGTCACTTATTGTTTATTCCATTCCGGCTTTTTTTATCTTAATAGCGATAGAGTTTATCTTAGATAAGATAAAAAAAACAAACTATTACAGAGTAAATGATTCCATTAGTAATATTAATAGTGGAATTGTACAACAAGTAACCGGTGTGTTGTTGAAACTATTCAATATCGGAATTTATATTTGGATTTATGATAATTATCGCATCACCACTATTCCATCAACTTGGTACACATGGATACTGTTGTTATTTGCTGTCGATTTTTTTTATTATTGGTTCCATCGCTTATCACATGAAATAAGTATTTTGTGGGGCACTCATGTAGTACACCATCAAAGTGAAGAATACAATCTATCCGTTGCATTGCGACAATCCGCCACCCAAGTATTAGGCTCATGTTGGTTTTATTTGCCATTAGCATTTTTCGGTTTTGACCCAATTTCCTTTATCGTGATTTCTCAAATACAAACTTTGTATCAATTTTGGATACACACGCGCATGATACACAAAATGCCGACTTGGTTTGAGTTTATTTTCAATACACCATCACATCATAGAGTACATCACGGTGTGAATCCAATTTACATTGATAAAAATCACGGTGGCACATTTATTATTTTTGATAGAATTTTCGGCACGTTTCAACCGGAAATAGAAACCGTACATTATGGCATCACCACACCATTAAATAGTTGGAATATAGCCATCGCTAACTTTGATTATTACGGATGGATTTTGAAACAAATTGCGAAAGTAAAAAATGTAAAAGATTTCTTCTTAGTATTGTTGAAACCGCCGGGCTGGCGACCGGAATATTTAGGCGGTGTCATTTTGCCAAAAGCTATCGAACCGAATAGAACATTATACAATGCCAATGCATCTACGAAAATACAAATTTATATAGTTGTGCATTTTTTCTTGCTCTTAGCATTTGTATCGTATTTTTTATTCGGAATAGAGCAATTTAATCTCACCAAACAAATAATCGGAATCGCATTTATCGTACTTTCTACCATTACAATTGGCACTTTGTTTGAGCAAAAAAGATGGCCGGTTGTCGTAGAAATTATTCGGTTATTATTGGTGTTTCCGGTTTTGTATTTTTTAATAAATGGTTGAAACACTTTTTGATATTTGTCATAATATAACACGCAGTTCATTTTTTAAGCAGGTATTTTGTATATTTACCATTACAACTAAGCTTAGAAATGCCGAAACAACGTTTAGTTTTTATTTTAATTAGTCTATTTCTTTTTTCTTGTACATCTAAACAAGAAAAAAATGCAATAGCCCAAAAATCAATGCAAACTGCACAGGTGGTAAAACCGTGTATTGATTCACTTCCGAATACTTTTTTAGATATTCCGGTTGATGGATTTTGGGTGCGTGAAAAAGAAGCAGGACGAAGAGATAATCTGCAACGCATTTTTAAAACCTTGAAATTAGATAAGCATCAGTTAGCCCAATTTTTGTCAGAAACAAAAGATTATGCTGATTTGTCGAATATAAAACCGAGGCAAAAATATTTTACCATCACCAAAGAAACGGATTCATCTTCCGTATTACATTATTTAGTTTTTAAGCTGTCCGATTTTGAATACATCATCGCTAATTGCACAGATACGACCAAAGTGCCGGTGCAAAATGTGGAAATTGCAGCACAAATAGCAAAGAAAAAGAAAAAATCAAAAAAGATAAAAGAAGTGCTATATAAACCATTGCACCTCACTTTTTACGAAAAGAAAATTGATACAGTAGAAATCCGTTTTGCAGCTGTAATTCAAAAATCAGCAGCAAAAACACTGAAAGAAAATAAAATTGATTATAAAGTTTTAGAACAAATCAATAAGGCATACGATAGTAAATTTGACCTCAATAAATTACGCAAAGGCGATACCTTACAGTTTATATATAACCAACTGAGCGTAAATGGAAAGTTTTTAGATAATGGACACGTAGAAGCGGTTTGTTGTAAAACTAAAAAGAGAGCATATTATGCCGTTGATTATTTTATAAAGGATGATAGTAGTTTCCAATATTCCGATGAACATGGAAAATATCTGAAAAAATCGTTCTTAAAATCACCGATTAGTAAAGGTGGCAGCATCGTTTCTCGCTATAATTTAAATCGTTTTCATCCTATTTTGAAAGTAGAAAAAGCACATTTAGGTACAGATTTTGCCGCACCAACAGGCACGCCAATTATTGCTACTTCAAGTGGTGTTGTTATAGCTTGTGAATTTCGGCAAAACAATGGTAATTATGTAAAAATAAAACACGACAGCAAGTACGAAACACAATATTTACACATGAGTCGTTTTGCACGCGGAATCCGAAATGGTGTACGCGTACAACAAGGTCAAGTTATCGGATATGTAGGTAGTACCGGATTAGCAACCGGACCGCATGTATGTTATCGTTTTTGGAAATGTGGCCAGCAAGTGGACCCATTAAAAGAAAAATTAAACACTATAAAGCAAATCTCAAAACAAGAAATGAGCCATTATGTTCAATTTTTTGCTTCCATCAAATCAATTTTAGATAAAATCCGATTGGTGTAAACGGATAAATTATAAAATATCCGATAAATACATACAATTTCTTTACAATAATAAAACTTCATTGCAACTAATGGAATTCGTACTTTTGCATATAATTTATACGCAGTATGAAATTCTCAGAACAACAAATATTACATGCGTTATCACAAGTAGAAGATCCTGATTTTAAAAAAGATTTGGTAACGCTGAAAATGATAAAAGATTTATCGTTTACAGATGATGAAATAAAATTCACCATAGAATTAACCACACCGGCTTGTCCGCTGAAAGAACAATTAGAAAATGATTGCCGCAATGCCATTGCACAATTAGTTTCCAATACCGTAAAAGTTACCATCGATTTTTCTTCTCGGGTAACAACATTGCGCGACGTAAAATCCGATATTTTACCTACCGTAAAAAATATAATTACTGTAGCATCCGGAAAAGGTGGTGTCGGAAAATCAACTGTGGCAGTAAACTTAGCATTGGCATTATTACGGAGCGGTGCTAAAGTTGGTTTGATAGATGCCGATATCTATGGCCCATCAGTGCCTACCATGTTAGGTTTGCAAAATGAGCGACCAACCATCCAAAAAGTAGATGAAAAAAACAAAATTGTGCCGGTAGAATATTTAGGTATGCAAGTCATGTCTATCGGTTTCTTAATTCAAGATAAGCAACCGGTCGCTTGGCGTGGCCCGATGGCAACTTCGGCATTGCGACAAATTATTACGGATGTATTGTGGGGCGAGTTGGATTATCTTATATTGGATTTACCTCCGGGAACAGGTGATATACATCTTACTTTAGCACAATTGGTTCCGGTAACAGGTGCAGTGGTCGTTACCACTCCACAAGAAGTAGCCATGGCAGATGCCCGAAAAGCAATCGCATTCTATCAGTTAGAATCCGTGAATGTAAATGTAGTAGGTGTAATAGAAAATATGTCTTATTTTACACCATTGGAGTTACCGGATAATAAATATTATATCTTTGGAAAAGGTGGTGGTCGTTTATTGGCACAACAATTTCATGTACCTTTCTTAGGTGAGTTGCCGATAGAGCAAGATATTCGAGAAGGTGGTGATTTTGGAAAACCAATCGCATTACAAACCGCAACAACCGCTGCTAAAGCATTTGAACAATTAGCTCAAACCGTAGCACGACAAATTGCCGTTCAAAACGCAAGTGTCGAGGTAAATGTGTAACTTTATATATCAATATGGAAGACAATAAACAAGATTTATTTAATAGAGTAGAAGATGCATTAAATAATATCCGCCCATTTTTACAGTCGGATGGTGGCGATATTGAATTGCTGGAAATTACAGAAAATGGCATTGCAAAAGTGAAATTAATGGGCAATTGTGATGGATGTAAAATGAGTTCATCAACGATGAAAGCAGGTGTGGAGGCAACCGTTAAAAATTTTGTTCCGGAAATTCAAGCTGTAGAAGCGGTATAATTTTTTTGTTGAGTATGTAATTAATTATAATGAATCGTAAGCAACTAATACAGCAAATCAACAAAAAGAAATCCTATTTGTGTGTTGGTTTAGATACAGATATTTCTAAAATACCACCACATCTGTTAAAATATAAAAATCCCATTTTAGAGTTTAACAAACAAATTATTGATGCTACGCAAGATATTTGTGTGGCGTATAAACCTAACTTAGCCTTTTACGAAATTTATGGAGCAAAAGGTTGGGAAACACTCGAAAAATCTATCCAGCATATTCCGGATTCCATCTTTAAAATAGCCGATGCAAAGCGGGGTGATATCGGAAATACATCGACCATGTATGCACAAGCATTTTTGAAAAATATGTCGTTTGATGCCATTACAATTGCTCCGTACATGGGCGAAGATTCCATTCAACCATTTTTAGAAATTAAAAATAAATGGGTGATTGTTTTAGGATTGACATCGAACAAAGGTGCACAAGATTTTCAATTTTTAAAATCGAAAAACAAACCTTTGTATCAACATGTAATTGAAAAATGCATGGAATATGGTACAACTCAAAATACCATGTTTGTAATTGGTGCTACCAAAGAAGAATATTTTAAAGACATTCGGCAGTTTTGCCCGGATCATTTTTTCTTAGTTCCGGGTGTTGGTGCACAAGGCGGAAATTTGCAAAAACTATCGGAATATGGAATGAATAAAGATGTTGGCTTGTTGGTAAATGCTACACGCAGCATTCTTTATGCATCTAACGGAAAGGATTTTGCAGAAAAAGCCAGAGAAGAGGCCTTGAAGTTGCATGCGGAAATGAAACAATATCTCAAATTGTATAAAAAATAACAGCATTTCAGCCGAATTATTGCTTAATTTTCTGAATAAACATATACTATGAATTTGTCGAATGCGGAAATGGAACAGTATGCTCGACAACTTATCTTGCCGGAGTTTGGCGTACAAGCACAAGAAAAACTGAAACAAGCCAGTGTTTTAGTGGTTGGAGCCGGTGGCTTAGGTTGTCCGGTATTGCAATATTTAACAGCAGCTGGTGTAGGTAAAATTGGAATTGTAGATGCCGATACCGTTTCTGTTTCCAACTTACATCGCCAAGTTTTATTTTCAAATCAAGATGTTGGTCAATTAAAAGTAGAGGTCGCATTCCAATTTTTACAACGTCAAAATGCGTTGGTTACATTTGAATTATTTCCGGAATACCTTTCAACTCAAAATGCATTGGAAATAATTGCATCGTATGATGTGGTTTGTGATTGTACCGATAATTTTGCTGCTCGCTATTTAATTAATGATGCATGTGTATTATTGCAAAAGCCATTTGTAAGTGCAGCTATCTATCGCTTTCAAGGACAGCTATCCGTATTTAATCATCAAACGCAACTGCATTATAGAGATATATTTCCGGAACCACCGCAGCAAGCACTCAATTGTGCAGAAGCCGGTGTGGTTGGTGCTTTGTGTGGCACCATCGGTAGTATGCAAGCAAATGAAGTAATAAAAGTAATTACAGGAATTGGAACAACCTTAGAAGGTAAATTGTGGTGTTTGGATGTGTTGGATAATAAAATACAGCTTCTGAAAATCGTATCAAGTGGAATAAAAATAACGGAATTACAACAAAATTATGCGATTACGTGTGCTACTCAAGCAATAGAACATCATGAGATTTCAGCAGCACAACTCCAGAAAATGTTTGATGCGAAACAAGATTTTCAATTGATAGATGTGCGCGAAAAATGGGAAAATGAGATAGTGAATTTAGGTGGCAACTTAATTCCATTGTCAACGTTAGAAAGTAATCTATCTCAAATAAATTCACAAGTTCCTATTGTAGTGTATTGCAAAAGTGGTGCAAGAAGCTTACAAGCAGTAGCATTGCTACAGCGAAATGGCATTACGAATTGTAGTCATTTAAAAGGTGGATTGATTGCCTTTCAAAGAGAAATAAATCCACAATTACCTTTATATTGATTTAATCAATATCACCTAATAAAAATTTATTTCCAATTTTTAAAAATGCAAAAGCCGTTGTTTTTAAGGTGCCTTTTTTAAGGTATTGAACCATTAATACATGCCAAGTTCCTTCCGATTCTTTTTCGGTCATGTATTCAACTATCTTAAACGTACTATCTTGATTGATACTTTGATTAATGCGTTCACAGGTAGCATCTACTTGTTCTTTTTCAGAGGGATTGTTATAATTACAAGCACTTTTCCATTTTCTATTTGCATTATCACCTCTATAAACTATATAAGGTGCTGCTTTATAAAAATAACCGAGTTCCATGCTTTTAGCGTCTGTGAAATCTACATTTTTACAAATGTTGGCTAATTCTACTAAAGATTTGGCTATGCTCGATGAATCATTGGTTTGAGCAATTATTCTTTGAGTGGAAATGCTAAAAAAAATGAGCATAAATAAAATTTTGCTTCTCATAAAGTTCATATTGATTTTTCTAAATTACATAATTAAAGATATAGCGTCAATATGAATACCAAAAAATTGGTAAAGAATGGTATCTTTGTTATACAAAGACACTATATTTTATGAAAGATTTTTTTTTAAAGGCATTGTTATGCATTCTATTATTCACCACAATTATTTCTTGTAAAAAGGACAACACGACACCCAAACCATATGAATACAATGGTCCATTAGGCGATTTGGTTCGTGTAATAGACGAAAAACATTATTCTGCTATGCAAGTGCAATCCATGTTGCCATCTTCCATATCTATGTTTGTTTCACCCAAAAATTCGGTGAAAGTTTTTACTGTGGAATATAAATCCATGAATAAAGATGAAGATACGGTGAAAGCAAGTGGCATTATCATTGTTCCTTTGGTAGATAGTTTTGCAATTCCTATGATTAGCTACCAACATGGTACTGTATTGCCAAAAAATGGAGCACCTTCCATGGTGAAAGGAGAGGAATATTTATTAAATCTGGCTGTTGCCAGCTCATATAATGTGGTGGCTTGTATTCCGGATTATCTTGGATTAGGAACTGGTGATGGTCAGCATCAATATTTACATCCGCGTGAAGAAGCGAACTCGGTTCGTGATATTTTGCGTTGTGCTCGTAAGATAGTTAAAGACAGTAGTTTTACGACTTTGAATGGGCAAGTACTTTTATTTGGATATTCGCAAGGTGGCCATGCAACCATGGCAGCACAACGACAAATTGAATTAGAAAATGCAAATGAGTTTACGTTGACCGGCTCAGCACCAATGGCCGGTCCGTATGCATTGAGCAGAACTTCCCAGTTTGATGTGATGTTGGATTCTGTTTATTACCCAAATCCATTTTACTTACCTTATTTGGCGGTGAGTTTATTTAATTCTTTTCCGGTGTATTCATCATACAATCAAATTTTTAAAGAACCGTATGCTACCAGAATTCCGGTTGCTATCGATGGATATCATTCTTATTCGTATGCCAATGCACAATTTGATTATTATGTAAGTAATATGATACAAGATTCGGTAAAACAAGCCATACGTACCAACCCCAATCATCCAATACGCCTAGCATGTCGTGGTTACGATTTGGTAGATGATTGGAATCCTACAACACCGATGAAACTCTATCATTGCAGTGGCGATGATAATGTATTTTATGATAATGCGGTTTATGCAGATTCAGCTTTTCGTTCTAGAGGTGCGAATGTGGAATTAATAGATTTAGGCAGTGCAAATCACACCGATTGTGCACCAACTGCCATATTTATTGCAAGTAGTTGGTTGCAAAGTTTGATGAAATGGGATAAAATCAAATAAGAATCAGTAGTTTTGTATATGAAAAATAAGCTTTTGCACACCGCATTATTATTATTGAGTGCAGTGAGCATTCTAATTTCTTGTAAAAAAGAAACTGTAAAAGGAATTGATAATCCGGATGTTGAATCTGCAACCATTGATTCTACTCTAAAATCATTTTATCCGAAACCCAACATAAGTGCCACTTTTGAAGGAATTTATAGTTATGCTTTTCCAAATGCAGTTAATGGTTTTGACATTAATTTATATTGGTATGATCCGGCAACAACACATGGAATTTATCTTCATTTTAATAATAATATTGGTGATGTATTAGTCGATAATGATGGATTTATTCTTGGATTTGATTCCGGAATAAAAATTGATTCCACTACTGCAGGAAAATGGAGTAACGGAGCAGATGGTATTTTTTCATTCGATTATGTGGTGAACCCATCCACAAATAAAGGAAATTTGGCCGGAAAAGGTGATAAATATATATTGTTTAGAGCTTATTCAGATAGTGCACCGCAGGAAAAATATTACGGTTGGGTACGTGTAACAGTGAGTGCGAATGGAAGGAATTTAGAAATACACGCTATCGGATACCAAAAAAATCCGAATACAGCATTGCTCACCGGAGAAATATAATTTCTTATAGTTTATAATTAAGTAAAACATTACTATATTACTTCATTACTTCATTATTTCATTATTTCATTATTTCATTAATCTATTACGTATGTCATTACCAAGTGTTTTTAACCAAGAAGTAGCAAATAGCCTTATTGAGCGTATTAACAAAGTCACACCGCAATCACAACCTTTATGGGGCAAGATGAATGCTTCACAAATGCTTGCACATTGCAACGTTACGTATGAGTATGCATTCGATGAAAGAACGGATAAACCCAATTTTTTAGTAAAATGGCTTTTGAAGAAATTTGTAAAACAAAAAGTGGTAGGCGAACAACCATACGAGCAAAACATGCAAACTTCACCGGCATTTATTATTCCGGATAACAAAAACTTTGACACGGAAAAAACTCGATTAATAAATTATATACAAAAGGTAGTGGAGAAAGGTGTTACTTATTTTGATGGCAAACCTTCTAATTCGTTTGATAAATTGAGTAAAGAAGAATGGAATAACCTAATGTATAAGCACATCGACCATCATTTACAGCAATTTGGTGTCTAAAATAGATATTGCAAAAAGAAAGCGGGAACTTCATTTGAAGTTCCCGCTTTCTTTTAATATTTTTTTAGGACAAAAAATATTTATTTTCACTAAAATTCTGGAGAATAAACATATACATCACGTGTTGCTTTTGCACTCACATTTTCATTTGTAGCTGTGAGAGTTACAGTGTAAGTTCCGGTCTCTGTGTATTCATGTGAAGGATCTTCTGAGGTCGATGTATTGCCATCACCAAAATTCCATTGATAGCTTGTTGCACCGGTAGATGTATTGTTGAAATCTAATGTCATAGATGATGTTAGTCCCTCAGGGTAACTTACGGTAAAAGATGCAACAACCGTTTTTTCAGGTTCTACACATTTCTTTTTGCAAGAAGTAGCAAAAATAATAGTAAGAATTGCTAATATGCCATATATTTTTTTCATAGATTAAAGTTTTAGTTAGGAAGGAAATTGAATTACAACGGTAGCGGTAGCCTTTGAGTTACCATTGGTAGCTGTTAATGTAACTGTTTTATCTGAATAATTACTGAATGTATGTACTGGATTTTCTTCCGTCGAAGTTGTTCCGTCGCCAAAATTCCATAAATACGATTTGGCATTTGTAGAATTGTTATCGAAGAGAATAGCTGGTCCTCCATCTGTTCCTCTTACTTCGATAACATTAAAACTGTAAGTAAATGCAGCCGATACTGGTGCAGGGTCGCAATCTTTTTTCTTGCAAGAACTAGCTATAAGCACAACAAACAGCATGCACAGCCCAAAGAGTCGTTTCATTTTTTTCATATTTTATTTATTTTGATTAAGATAAAGGTAATTATAAATTGGATAAAAGTCAATTTTGACAAATAAAATTTGAATATTAAATGCTCACTTATTTCTAATACAACTAAAAATGTCCAACTTTTAGTTGGACATTTTATTAGATATAAATAAAAATTGTTGGTGTTGTTAAGCCTTTGAGCGTTCAAAGTCCTGCATGGCTTTTACTAAAACTTCCACACTTTCTATTGGTAATGCATTATAACAAGATGCCCGGAAACCGCCCACTGTTCTATATCCTTTTATGCCGTGTATGTTATAAGGTTTTACAAATTCTAAAAATAAAGCTTCATCATCCGGATTTGTTGCAATAAAGTTTATATTCATCCTGCTTCTATCTTCTTTTACTGCATGTCCTTTAAAAAGAGGGTTTCTGTCTATTTCTGAATATAATAAATCAGCTTTTGCAATATTGCGTTGCTCCATTTCAGCCAATCCGCCTAAGTTTTTCAACCATCTCAATGTTAATAAGCAAGTATAAATAGCAAATACCGGTGGCGTATTGTATAACGAATTATTTTTAGCATAAATACTATAATCCCACATTTTTGACTTAGGTCTCTTGGCTCTGCCTAACCACTCATTCTTTATGATAACGAGTGTAATACCGGAACATCCTAAATTTTTCTGTGCACCGGCATAAATAATATGATATTTAGATACATCTACCGGCCTAGAAAAAATATCTGAACTCATATCACACACCACCGGAATTGGATAGGCTTTATCATCAAAAAATTCGGTTCCATATATAGTATTGTTAGAAGTTAAGTGTAAATAAGTCGCATTCTTATCTACTGTAAAATCTTTTGGGATATATGTAAAGTTATCTACTTTAGAACTTGCAATAATATTGGTTTTCCCGTACAATCTTGTTTCCTCCTCAGCACGTGTAGCCCAAATGTCTGTTTCAACAAAATTGGCTGTTTCTTCTTCATTCAATATATTATAAGGTATCATATTGAATTGCATATTCGCACCACCTTGTAAAAATAAGATAGAATAATCATCGGGCACTTGCAATAATTCTTTTATAAGTGCCATGCTTTCATCTAGAATAGCGGTAAATTCTTTGCTTCGATGCGAAATTTCTAAAATAGATAAACCAATTCCATCGTATTCTATACATGCTTGTGCACTCTGTTCGAAAACTTCTTGCGGTAAAATAGATGGACCTGCACCAAAATTGTGTTTTTTCATAAGATATTTTTCAAATTAGTTTGTAAAAAGTGTGATATACAAATCTACTAATTAAAATAAAAACATCATTTTATAGAATTATTATACATTCTCAAATTGCAAATAGGCATATTTTGATGCATAATTCAAGTTTAAATAGAATATTAAAATAGTTTTTTAAAAAAATGTACGCATAACTAGATTTGTAATGCTCGAATTCAGTATACAATTTCAATTAACTGATTCCTAAATGATTGTGTAAAATACATTCTTACTGCTAAATAAAATCCAATTCCAAATTAGTTACATTAATTCTACTTCAAAGAAAGTAAACAATTACTTAAACTATATCAAACTATCAATAAAATAAGGTGATTAGAACATTTTTTGAAAAAAATAAAACTTTTTATTTTAAAAATGCTTGCGAATTAAAA
>CAUJCO010000013.1 GCA_963169645.1 Bacteroidota bacterium | reverse complement strand
CCGTGCTGTTCAATGGTGTGTCTTCATTTGTGCTTGCATTATCTACATTCGCTATCGGTTGATCATCTACACTATTTATTGTAATATACACTATCGCTGTATCGCAATCACCATCTACATCACATAATTGATAGATGAATTGATCCGGTCCATTGTAGTTCGCATTCGGTGTATAGGTGTAAGTTCCGTTTGGGTTGAAAACTAATGTTCCATTGCTCGTTGATGTACATACAGGACAACTGTTGTTGAACGTGTTGCCGCCATCGCCACTTAACACATCATTCGGTACTACCGTGCTGTTCAATGGTGTGTCTTCATTTGTGCTTGCATTATCTACATTCGCTATCGGTTGATCATCTACACTATTTATTGTAATATACACTATCGCTGTATCGCAATCGCCATCAGAATCGCAAATTTGATAAATTAATTGGTCAGGGCCATTATAATTTGGATTAGGTGTGTACGTAATTTGATCATCTGTTGGATCAAGTGGTGTTCCACCATTATTTACAACTGCTGTACCATTAGTAGGATTTACTGTAATAGTAATTGCACCTGAACTTGGTCCATTTCCTCCAAATGTATCATTATTTAATACCGGAATTGTAATAGGAATATCTTCATTTGTTGCTGTAATATCTCGTACTGCTTCCGGATAACAGTCAACTACAGTAAGTGTAATACAAGCCGTATCTCTACAACCATTTGCTGTTTGCACTACAACGGCATACGAAGTAGTTGTAGATGGAGATACTGAATAAGTCGGATTTGAACTTAAACTTGTTCCTGTCGGATTACATCCGATTGCTCCATCATCTAAGTACCAATTAACACTAGTGATACCTGTATTTGGAGTAAAGCTGAGTGTAGAACTTTGAGTTCTACAAACACTATTATTTGATAAAGTAGCTGTAATTTCCGGTTTGGTATTTACCGTAACCGTTACACATGCAGTATCAAAACAACCAGAAGCTGTTTTAACGACAACACTGTATGTTGTAGTATTTGTAGGACTAACTTCTAAAGAAGCATTTGTACTTAATACAGAACCCGTTGCTTGGCAATTATTATACCAACCAACTACAGTTACTGCGATATCGCTTGTATAACTTAAAGTGGTACTATTCCCTTGGCATATCGTAGCAGGATTAGCTGTAGCTGTAGCATTTGGTTTTGGATGTGTATAAGAAATGGTAAATGTTTTCACTACCGAACAACCACCTGCATCTGTAACGGTAACGGTATATACACCTTCTCCGATTCCGGTTCTATTTTGAGTTGTTACACCATCATTCCATAAATAGCTATATGCCGGTGTACCATCTTTAGGAGTAATAGTAATACTACCATCTTTTGCACCTTGACACGATACGTTTGTACTTGTACCTGTTACACTAAGTGTATTAATTGTTACAATTAAACCTTGTTCAATAACACACGCATCACCTCCAATAATTCTTCTTATATATACTTTCTGAGTTACCGGGCCTATAGCTGAACCTAATAAGTTTTGAGAAGTAGCTCCCGGAATATTATTCCAAGTCGAATTATCTGTACTTATTTGCCACTGGAATGTATTAGAACCAGAAAGTGCTGGATGACTTGAGGTTGCACCATTCCTTTCTATTGTAGGCAATAAATAAGTTGGCAACGTACCATTTATATTGGCTGGTGTATTACCCGGACAAATAGTTTGATTTGGGCCGATAGAGTTATTGATAAAATCAGGCGGATTTGCCCAAACCACTAAACCCGGTTCATAAGTATTAACCTTAGGTCTTGTTGTTGTTATTGCACCTTGCGTTAATGGAATATTATTAGATGTGGAAGTTACGATTGTATAAATACGGCAATTCGAAAATTTGATACCTCTTTCACCCACCGGGTCATAATCATCTCTGCTACCTCCGTAGAATGTACTATAAATTAATGTTTTTAAGTCAGTACGAAGTTTAGAAAATGTTTTATCTGTACCACGGGATTGACCACCCATGTTGGATGATTGAAGCGCATCTGATGTGACTGGAAAATTAGAACTTCTTGAATATCCAAAAATATAAACATCATTATTTTCATCCAAATTTAAACCCATCATGTTATCTTCTAAAGCACTACCACCTAAATAAGTACCCGCTTTAAAAGTTTGATCTATACTCATTTTACCAATAAAGAAATCTCCATTTCCATTTGCTGATACATCATAAGAACCAGCTGTAATATTGGAGGCATTTAATCCGGTTGTTAAACCACCAAAATAGAGTGTATCTTGGTTTTTATCTAATTCCATACACAAAATGGAAGCAGAATTTCCTGATGAAGAACTAAAGTAGGAACTCCATTGTGTTACACCTGCACTATTTAATTTTTGTAAGATTCCGGCTTGACTACCGCCTCTTGAAGATTGACGAGGGCTCAATGTTGGGAAATTACTTGATGACGTTGTTCCACCAATATATATATCACCAGTAGTTTTCTTTACATTCATGATATTAATCTGGTCATAACTAGAACCTCCATAGTTACGCATCCAAGATAATGCAGACAAACCTGGATTAATTTTAAATATTAACACATCTGTATTTCCGCTATTTGTATTAGAAGCAGAACCACCATAAAGTGTGTTTAAGTTAGTACTTGTGGTATAACCACCAATTATCACATTTCCGGATGGATCGAATCGTAAATCAAACGATTGTTCATCACCATTTCCTCCAATTACGGCGCTTTTTATGGAATTTCCGACTTTATTAATTTTCGTAATAAATATATTATTTGAAGTTTGAGTTCTTGCATCCAGGCTGGAACCTGAAAATGCTGGACCGCCTAATAATGGAAAATTCGAACTACTGGTATATCCAGTTAAGTAGATATTTCCTGCGGTACCTGGTTCTTGTTCTATTGCATAAGGATTATCATCTCCACTACCACCTAAGTACGTTTGCCATACACGCGTTCCACTTCCACCTACTGTTGTTGGTTCCGTGTATTTTCCGAGCACGATATCTAAACTACCCGCACTACTTGCTTGATATGCGCCTACTGTAATTAATCCTGAATTGACAATACGTGCGAGGATGTATATTGAACCATCCGTTTGGTCAACCCAAACACCATGTCCGTGGTTGTCACCATCGGAGTTATTTGTAATCCAAGTTGCCCAACGCAATGCGATTGGGTCTATAATTAATGGAGCGGATGCATCATACTGACCTAAATTAAAACTCAATACATTCTCATTTGTTATAACATAACTTGCTTCAATTTCTGTTTTAACACCATTGATTGTTTGATACACATAAGGTGCAGGAATGGTCATTTCACCTACACTCGTATTAAATTTCAAAACACCATCTGCACCAAGTTCTAATTTATCAATACCATCAAATCGGATAGCAATTTTATGTTGATCAAATCCCGGTTTACAGATAATATCGTATTCTAATGTTCCTGTTTCTGACGGATAGTAACGTACATCTACATTATCATAGACATTTTTATACCAAATTTCTTGATAATTAGAAGCACCACTAGCAGATTTTTGGATATTATCACTTTGAAAGTAATTAAATTGTTCTGGATGAACTCCACTCGTAAAGATTCTCATTTTGGGAGATGCATTTAAGAAATTCATCAACCAACCATGGCTCTTTATTCCTGTACTTTTATTTTTAGATTTATCATATGGAATACCTTTATGAATAGATTCTTCTTCTTCATCGCCATAATGTGTCATATCATCTATGTTAGCAGGATCAAATGAACCTACCAACATACCTTCTTTTGTAGCTACAGCCTGTCCATATTTAAAATCTGCTTTATAGAGTACATTTTCCGGCCATTGACCTTGATTTTGGGTAAAATAGATTTGCTTATCAAAACGATGCAACATATCTATCACCGACTTATCTAAGTCTTCTTCTTTTACCTGTTTTAAGTTCTGTGCTTGTAGTGTAATTGTTGATTGCATCAACATTAATACGACTACAATGGACGGCAGAAGTAATCTTTTCATAAAATATCGTATTGATTGAAGTGAATAGGTATTCATATTATATTTTTTCATAGTTAGCTTTCTTTTTTGTTCCATCTTACTTATTTAGACATCAATGATGGTTTTTGTATGACTTTCATTTCTTGTTAATCGTTGCAAGCCATATGTTATCAAAACATGTATTGCACAAAGAATATATCTAAACAAAATTCATATATCAAATATTTTAAACAAACTTCTCTACACCTATCCTTTTATTAGATAGACATAAACTCTTAACTTCAAAATCCGGTTGAATTTTTTGGTTGTTTAACAATTCAAAATCAGCTGGGGGATGCTTTTGATTGTATTATATTGTTTAATAAAATGTGTTACCTTTTATTAATTGCTTGCACTTCTGCAAACATCAAAACTGGTTATTCGTAATTAATTTTTAATCTAAATCTTTCATTCTATCTATTTTCTATTTTAGATTGAATGTAGAACTTTCGGGTAGTGTGTTCAAGATTTCAGGTGAGTGCCATTTGTTACATATTGATAACACAAATTAACAATATTTAGCATCAAACGGGAAGACAAAACTAAATAATCTAATTTAAGAAATCAACGATTTTTGAAAAAAAATATGATAATTATCAAAAAATAATGAGTTTTTAACAAGTTTTTAACAAAAACATATTGACTCAGGTCATATTTTAAACACTTGACTTATGTCAACGTATTAAAAAAAAGCAAAATCCACGAATTGATTTTGCTTATTAAGTTTTGTTAAATGATAATAGTACTAAAGAAAAACTAAAAATATATTAATACAATGGGAATTGCTGCATAAATTTATTGATTTCTACTTTCGTAGCGCTTAACAAATCTAAATTTTGGTGGTTTTTCAAGATTTCATCTATCCAATCTACCACTTGTAAACAATCTTGTTCATTTAAACCACGCGTAGTAATAGCCGGCGTTCCTATACGCAAACCGGAAGTAACCAAAGGTGATTTATCATCAAAAGGTACCATATTTTTATTTACAGTAATATCGGCTAAGCCCAATGCTTTCTCAGCATCACGACCGGAAATATTTTTGTTTCTCAAATCAATCAACATTAAATGGTTATCTGTTCCACCGGAAACCAAATTATAGCCTCGATTCATAAATTCATTAGCCATCACTCGTGCATTCAACATCAATTGATCAGTATATTTATCATAGTCATCTGTTAAAGCTTCTCCAAACGCAATTGCTTTTGCTGCGATTACATGTTCCAATGGACCACCTTGCATACCCGGAAATACAGCTGAATTCAAGATGGTGGACATCATTTTTGTTTCGCCTTTCAGTGTTTTTTCACCAAATGGATTCTCAAAATCTTTACCTAACATAATAATTCCACCTCGAGGTCCACGTAGCGTTTTATGCGTTGTTGATGTAACAATATGGCAATGTGGCATCGGGTTGTTTAATTTCTTTTTTGCTATCAAACCTGCCGGATGGGCAATGTCTGCCAACAACAAAGCACCTACTTTATCGGCAATGGCTCTAAAACGTTGATAATCCCAATCTCTGGCATAAGCTGATGCTCCACATACAATCAATTTCGGCTTTTCTTGAAGTGCAATTGCCTCTACTTTGTCCATATCAATGGTGCCGGTTTCTTGCTCTACACCATAAAATACCGGACGAAAATGTTTCCCCGAAAAATTAACCGGCGAACCATGTGATAAATGCCCGCCATGCGATAAATTAAAACCTAAAATAGTATCACCGGGATGCAAGCAAGCTAAAAATACGGCTGCATTGGCTTGTGCACCGGAATGAGGCTGCACATTGGCATATTCCGCTCCAAATAGTGCACATAATCTGTCGATAGCTAATTGCTCTATTTGATCAACCACTTCGCAACCGCCATAATATCGCTTACCCGGATAGCCTTCTGCATATTTATTCGTTAAGCATGTGCCCATTGCTTCGATAACTTGTTTAGAAGCAAAGTTTTCTGATGCAATTAGCTCAATCCCAACTGTTTGTCGGTGTAATTCATCATTAATTAAGGAGAATATTTTTTTATCGCGTTCCATGATGTGAAATTAGTTATTCGTAACGAGTTATAAGCAGAAAAGCGTGCGTATTTTTTGTTAACTTTTTAAAAATATATAACCAAGAAAGAAATTAATAATTAGATTATTAAGTATTAAGCAATAACTTTTACCTTTAAGCAATGATTGCTATAATTCCAGTTGCCGGTGCCGGCACCCAATTGCGACCACACACTTACACGCAACCTAAATCGCTTATTCCGGTTGCAGGCAAACCAATTTTGGGCTTCATTATTGATCAATTAGTAGAAAACAATATACAAGAGTTTGTTTTTGTAATTGGATACTTAGGCGAGAAAATTAAAGAATACGTTGATGATAATTATCCTACCATTCGAAAAAAATATGTTGTTCAAGAAACACGTGAAGGATTGGGACATGCCATTTGGCTTACTAAAAGTGTAATTCCTAAAAACAAAGAAGTATTAATTGTACTCGGTGATACGATTATAGATGTAAATTGGAAAAAATTTATTGCATTAAAAACAACTGCACTTGGAATTAAACAAGTAAATGACCCAAGAAAATTTGGCGTGGTAGAAACCGATACTTCCGGAACTATCGTGCGGGTGGTAGAAAAACCAACCATCCCGAAATCAAACAAAGCATTAGTTGGTTTATATAAAATAAAAGAATTCGACATCTTAATAAAATCATTAGACCACATTATCAAAAATAATATCCGCAATAAAAACGAATTTTATTTAACGGATGGCTTACAAGAAATGTTGAACAGAGGTGTTGAAATGACCGGATTTAAAGTAGATAATTGGTTTGATTGCGGACAAAAAGAAGTATTACTCAAAACCAATGCATTATTGCTAAGCAAGAAAAAAAAAGTTGCTATTTCCAAAAAGAAATTGCAAAATTGTATCATCATTGAACCGATTCATATTGGAAAAAATGCAGTTATTAAAAACTCTATTATCGGTCCAAATGTTACCATTGGTGATGATGCTTCTATCTATGATTCCATTATCAGAGACACCATTATTGGCGATTATACTAAATTAAATGATGTTGTATTGTTTAATTCCTTAATTGGTAGTGATTCCGTAATCTGGGGCAGTTCGCAGAGTTTGAATATTGGTGATAATACCGAATTGGATTTGAGATAGACGATGGTCGATGGTCGAATAAATAAAGAAAGATGTTTGCTGTAATTGATTTAGAAACCACGGGCGGCAATCCGAACTCGGAACGTATCATCGAGATTGGCATCGTTTTGCACGATGGGAAACACAAAATTGGTGAGTACACTACGCTCATTAATCCGGAAAAAGAAATCAGCGCATTCATATCTACTTTTACAGGTATTACCAATGCAATGGTGAAAAATGCACCACGTTTTGTGGACGTGGCTGATACGATATTGGAATTATTAGAAGGAAAAGTTATTGTAGCGCACAATGCACGTTTTGATTATAACTTTATAAAAAGCGAATTCCGACGTATCAATATACCATTTACCAAAAAGAATATTTGTACTGTTCAATTAAGTCGCAAAATATTTCCGCAATTCAAATCACATAGCTTAGGAAATATTTGTAGAGATTTAGGCATCTCTATTGACAACAGACACCGTGCCTTTGGCGATGCTGCTGCAACAGCGTTGCTGTTAGAACAACTCATTGAACATGACTCAAAAAATATGATTCGGGATATCTTAGAGGATGATATCTCCAAAATATATTTACCCAAATTAATTAATCCAAAATCCATAGATATTTTACCGGAAGAAGTAGGCGTATTTTATTTACATGATAAAGAAGGAAACGTAATTTATCTCGATAAATCCAAGAATATCCGAGAACATATTTTCACTTTCTTTTCTAAAAAACCATCCGAGAAAATCAAACAGTATTTACACGATGAAACAGCTGATATTTCATTTGAACTTACCGGAAACGAGCTCATCGCCTCTTTAGTGGAATATGCAGAAATTAAAAAAAATACACCCAAATACAATCGGCCCATTGCCAATGCATTTTATAAATATGGCTTATTTTCAGAATTAGACCAACAAGGTTTTCAAAAATTAATGGTGCGATTAATTGAAGAAGAAGAAGGAAATCCATTGCTTAAATTCTCATCAAAATTTAAGGCAGAGAAAATGATGCATGCTATTCTTACCAACTCAAGATTAGAACCTACATTCAAAAAAATTGACACCGCCATCCAATACAATAAACGCATGCAAGAAGCCTTATCAAAATACTTATTTCCACATAGCAATTTCTTTATTATTGATGTAGGAAGAGGTGGCTCAGAACGCTCTGCTATACAAATTGAAAATGGTGAATTTGTTGGATATGGTTTTTTTGAACCCGCTTACATCAATCATCCTACCGAATTAAAAAACTCCATCCAACTCACGACTGAAAAAGTGGACAACAAACGCATTATTCAAAATTACATTCGCAAAAACTCAAAGTATGTAGATATAGTAGCTTACTAACGTTTGTTCCGATAGATAATTTTATCTAATTGTCGCATAGTGAAAATGGCAACAATAATTCTGATTTCTAATAATATCAGAACCGCTATAGACGCAATTCCGGCAAATGTTACCAAGTGCTTAATATATATCAAATCGTTTAATTCCGTCCCGGATTTAATATGTTGATAGATGTTGGATGGCAAAGTATAATTATATTCATCAAATGCACGACCGTATTCATAATAAGCATCTAATAGAAAAAAGAATAAAGGAATATTTAATAAAAACACCAGTAACTTCATCCATACATTTTCTAATAGTATGGACCGACGTAAAAATGCAATAAAATGAAAGTAAATAATAATAAAAATAATGGATGCAATTAAATACCATTTAAATTGCGTACTCACAACTGTAATAACCGGAAACACCAATGCAAATGCAGCAGCCAATGCAAACAAAAGCCATAAAAATTCATACAGTAAGCCTAACCAAATTTTATTCTTCATACGGCAAAGGTACAAATAGAACAATGATATTTTGTTAGTAAAATGTTATATGAAAAATGGAATTAATGCTGCTGCTCCTGAAAAAACAAACACAATACATCACTAATAGGCAATAACTTCTTACTTTTACTGAAATGAAATTAAACTCCGATAAAAAACAAATCGCTGTACTCATCGATCCGGATAAAATGGATGATAAGAAATTGCACACTGTGGTGCAAGCTGCCAACAAAGCAAACATAGATTTTTTTTTGGTAGGTGGCAGTCTTTTGCTCAAAAACAATTTGGAACAAACGATTACCACTATTAAATCATTATCCAAAAAGAAAGTGTTTTTATTTCCCGGAAATCCAACACAAATTTCCAATAAAGCCGATGGTATTTTATTGTTGAGTTTAATTTCCGGTCGCAATGCCGATTTGTTAATTGGCAATCACGTACAAGCTGCACCATTGCTCAAACAAAGTAAATTGCAAATCATTTCTACCGGATATATTTTAATAGAAAGTGGTACCGCAACCACCGTTTCTTATATTTCCAACACCACACCCATTCCGGCAAACAAACCCGAGATTGCTGCTTGTACTGCACTTGCCGGTGAAC
Organism: Bacteroidota bacterium; assembly: GCA_963169645.1. GTDB lineage: Bacteria > Bacteroidota > Bacteroidia > Chitinophagales > JADIYW01 > JADJSS01. Next base: position 970,525 of record CAUJCO010000013.1, on the reverse strand, counting down.
AATTAGGCTTACAATGCATTTATTTAGAAGCCGGAAGTGGTGCCTTACATGCTGTTAGTAAAGAAACGATACAAGCCGTTCGAAAAATGATAAAAGGCCCACTTATTGTTGGTGGTGGCATACGCAGTAAAACGCAAGTAGAAACAGCCTTTAAAGCCGGTGCGGACATCGTGGTTATTGGCACTGCTATCGAAAATAAAGTGGACTTTTTAAATGATTTAAAATCCATCAAAAAATAATCTTTTATTATATATACGCCATAGCCTTGGTTCCGCAGCATTGGAACGTGTCCTCACGAACCATAACATCTGAACACTTTTGGACTAAAATGAAAATAAATAAACATAAGCGTGAGATACGTATTTATTAGTTAATGAATTAACCAACTAATAAATAATTCGCTACTTTTGTTTGAATAGAAATCATCGACATTGACCGGAAGAATTATACAAACAACAGGCTCTTGGTATCAAGTATTGGTAGATGGAAAAATCATTACAGCTCGTTTAAAAGGTAAATTTAAACTCGACCGATTCGATACCACCAATCCAATAGCAGTCGGTGATTACGTTTCGTTAGAGACCACCGAACGCCATGAATACGTCATCAACGAAATACACGAACGCAACAATTATATTATTCGGCAATCGCCCAGAAACAAACATCAACGGCACATCATTGCTTCTAATATTGATATAGCATTATTGATTGTTACCATATCCCAACCGCGTACTTCATTAGGTTTTATTGACAGATTTATCGCTGCTGCTGAATCATTTCATATTCCGGTAAAAATTGTACTGAATAAAATTGATATCTTAAAAGAAAAAGAACGCGAGCAAGTAGAATACTTACAACTCGTGTACAATTCATTAGGTTACGACGTGATTTGTAGTTCCACCATCACAAAAGAAGGAATAGATACTATCCAAAATACATTAACCAATAAAACCACCTTAGTAGCCGGTCATTCCGGAGTAGGCAAATCCACCTTATTAAATGTGATAAATCCGGAATTGAATTTAAAGACCAATAAAATTTCTGAAAAATGGAGCAAAGGAATGCACACCACTACGTTTGCCACCATGTTCCAATTAATGGAAAACACTTTTATTATTGACACGCCGGGCATTAAAGAGTTTATGATGTTACACGTAGAACCCGAAGAAGTATCCGGCTATTTTAAAGAAATTCGACAATTTGCGAAAGACTGTCAGTTTAATAATTGCCTACATCAAAATGAACCCAACTGCGCAGTAAAAACAGCCGTAGAAGCATTAAAAATTGCAGCTACACGGTACGAAAACTATCTCAATATCATCGAGAACATCAAGGATATTAATTATTGGGAACGAAAATAGTTTTTTTGTAAAAACCACTTGTTATAGACTAGTTAATCCTTTTTATTTTTTTACTACGACATGATTTGACGTAGTGATAGTAGAAATTGGTAACAGTAAAATACAACATCATGTTTACCTATACTATCAATCCGGCATTACTAAATACAGATGAACATTTGCATATTGGTGCACAATATCATCAACAAGCATTTAAACTATTTGTGATAATCGACTTAATCTCTGACAATAACAATTCAAAAAGTAAGACGTTGGATGCTTTTTCTCGCATTCTTCATACGTTTCAACTTCAACTAGAAGAAACAAAATTGACAATATTAGAAAATACTATTTTTACTTTTAACGATATTCAAAACAAAGACAATTTAATGAAGCTTCGCAATAGAAAATATTACATTGAAATAGTAGAACCACATTGTTGTTTACATTTTCAATTGGATGAAAACTTTGAACATGGATACATCCAATATCCAAACATGCTAAATAAAAAAACAACCTATAAAAAACTACAAACTCAAACCTTACTCATCCATTCACAGTTACAGCATTTACATACCCAACATGTTTGTCAGTATATACAAATCAGGCAAAATGTCTCGCAAAGCGAGCTAAGGTTTGTTCAAAAAAATGTACTATATTTAATAAATACAATGGATTTTTAATGACCTTCACCGCAATAGATTTCGAAACGGCAACGCACGAAGCACATTCAGCATGTGCGGTAGGAATTGTTACCGTAGAACACGGAATTATTGTTGATGAATATCACACGTTTATTCAACCACCCAATAATTTTTATTCGTACCACAACATTCGCATACACGGCATCACATCCAAACACACTGAACATACGGCTACATTCAATGATTTATATCCGGAAATCTACAAAAGATTAATCCACAAACAGATTGTTGCACACAATGAAAATTTTGACCGTAGTGTATTGCGAAAATGCATCCAACACTATGGACTATCTTCTAAAGGTTTATCCTTGCACAAACAATGGCAATGCACCGTAAAACTATATCGCAGTTTAGGATATCGACACAATAAACTCAGTGATTGCTGCTCCCGATTAGGCATCCCACTACAGCACCACGAAGCACTATCCGATGCACGTGCTTGTGCATTATTATATTTAAATTTCTTACAAAATCATACCGAAGAGCCGACATTTACGATGTAAAAAATAGGATTTTTCAATTTAACAATCAACTTAAAAAGAAAATAAATTAGCTTAACTTTACAATATGATACAAGCATCTATCATAGCGAACATCAAAGAAGCATTACCGGAACTTAGGCAAAAGTATGCCGTTGATAGCTTAGCTTTTTTTGGGTCAATAACTACAGACAGTTTCTCAAAAGATAGTGATGTAGATATCATTGTAGATTTTAAAAGTGACGACTTTTTATTATTTGTTCAATTGGCAAATGAGTTAGAAAAAATTACCAATAAGAAAGTTGATTTAATTTCCAAAAGAAGTATTAAACAAAGACATTGGGAATATTTAAAAGATAAATTAATTTATGCCTGAAAGACCTTCAAATATACTCATTGAAGATATTATGGAAGCTATCTCTAAGATAGAAAAATATACCACAAATCTATCTTTCCAAGATTTTATAGAAAATGATTTAGTTGTAGACGCGGTAGAACGCAATATCGAAATTATTGGTGAAGCATGTAATCAATTACCAAATTCATTTATGCTTTCTCATCCGGAAGTAGAATGGCATAAACCAATCAGTATGCGAAACAGATTGATACACGGTTATTTCTCTGTGGATCTGCATTTACTATGGAATACTATCACCCAAATACTTCCGGATTTTAAAACTCAAATTTTGCATCTGCAACAATCACATTAACACTACGCCACTTCATTCCATAACTCTTCGTTAAAAAACAAATATTGCTCTATATTCTTCAATTTATTTGTAGCAATAAATAAATAGCGCTTTAAGGCGGCTTCGGTAAAATTCATCAATTGGTTGGGCTGTACTATTTGGGTATCGTTCGATTCTTTTACCACAACATACATCGCATCTTTCGGGCTTTTCCAACAATGATAAATATAACCTCTGCTTACAATGGAAAACAATAAGCCTGCTGAGTTTTCAGGAATTATAAAAGTGGAATAATTTTTTTGCATCTTACAAAATTTAAAACAAAACTAATTCAGAACTACGACAAAACATGTCGTAGTAAAAAATTAATATTACTTGTTAAGCGTTTATAATTTCGAAATAACAGTATAATAAAAAAAAATAAACGCATTACAAATAAGCGTGGCTCTGTGCGTGGAGCGATATTTTTGCTTTGTCATTTTTTGTTACTTTTTTTGACTAAGAAAAAAGTGACAAAAGGTTCAACTTGGCAATCCATTAAATAAAAAAAATGATTATTAATTTAAACCACATAACGTGTTAATATTGTTTAAGTGTTTGTTTCAAGATATTTTTATGTTCTGTAACCAACCATTTAGGCTGCAATACTTTCACTTGATTTCCATACGATAGAATCAGTTGTATCCATTCATAGTTCACAATTAAAAAATAAGAAAAAACAACATGAGATGTCTCTTTAGATTGCACTTCTTGCGACCAATGCAGCGGCAATGTTTCGATATATTTTGCTTGTGATGCAGTAAACTGCAATAACACTTTTTCTCTATCTTCATTTTCACTGTGCACACCCACCATTTTTGAAAAATGTTCTTTCACATCCAGCTTTTTATTTTTAATAAACTTCTGCGTTTGTAATTGTAATGAAGACATTCTTTCTAAACCAAACTTCAACAATGTTGCAGAAGATTTACGCGTACACACCAAATACCATCTATTGCGAAATTCTTTTAAAGCGTACGGTTGTACCACGTGCCGTTTTTGTTGCTCATCTTGAAATTTTATATAGGTAAACTCAATTTGACGACTGTGCTTTATTGCCGATAAAATAGGCTCTATAAATTCCAATCCTTTTACTTGCAATTCATCACTCAACAAAATGGCATCGTTATGTTTTGGATTCTCATTTAAGAATTGTAGGAAATGCATACTCATCGATTGTGCCTGCAAAAAGCGAATTCGTTTTTGTACAATCGGGTTGTCTTCAATATAATATCCTCTATGAAAGCGATCGTACTCAATTATTATTTGGCTATCTGTACGAATTTGTTCTATATCGCGTTGAACCGTACGCTCCGAAACTTCCGAATCCATTTTTCTCAAAAACGTAACGATAGATTGCATCGATGGATAATTGGATTGTTGAATTTTTTCAATAATCAAGGCACAACGGGTAAGTTTGGCTATTGCAGACATTAGAAAGTATTTTAATAAAGATAGCTTTTTAGTGCGACATTATATGTCGTATTAAAAAAAATAGAAAAACGCTGTAACTTCATTCCAAATAAAAATGATATGCGGGCAATCATTCAACGAGTTACTCAAGCTGCTGTGAAGATAGATGGAAAAACATACGGCGAAATAAACAACGGACTCTTAGTATTATTAGGTATAGAAGAAAATGACACGACAACAGATGTTGAATGGCTATCTAAAAAGACAGTACAAATGCGCATCTTCTCCGATGAGCATGGAAAAATGAATTTATCGGTACAAGATATAAAAGGAGAAATATTAGTCATCTCACAATTCACCTTATTTGCCTCCACAAAAAAAGGAAACAGACCCAGTTTTATACGTTCTGCCAAACCGGATATTGCCATTCCATTATACGAGCGATTTATTGGTGAAACAGAAAAAAATATAGGCCGAAAAATACAGACCGGCATTTTTGGAGCCGATATGAAAGTTACATTATTAAACGACGGACCTGTCACCATTTATTTAGACAGCAAAAATCCGGAGTAATATGCTAAAACCATACTACTGAAAAATATTTTTAATTTGAATTTTATTATTTTATCTATTTATATTGATAAATTAAATTTTTTATTATACCTTTATAATATTATATAAATAACAAATACAAAACGTGAACACTTCAAAACTAATTCTCAAATCAATCAGCTTACTTGCATTAAGCTTGTTTGCTGCTGGTTGCATTCCCAATGCACCTACTGGTGGAAACCCAACCCCACAAACAGACACTACGGTAATCTATAAATTAATCAATAAAGTGGTGGTTGATTATAACCAATCAACATTTAATTCAAACGGAATACCTATAGACATAGACAGCAACGGAGTAGATGATTTACACTTTGATTCGTATAACGGAAATTATGGTTATGCCAATACGAACATTTACAGTTATACCGGTACTGAATTAGCGATAAAGAATGACACTACAATGGCAATTAATGGATTCAAATTTAATTTGAATGAGGTGATAGATACTCCATATTTTACATTCAACAGACTTATATTCGGAACAGGTAATAATGCAGGTGGTAGCCAAACTGTTTATGCCGGCTTTAGGCTTACACAAAATGATGGCTTACACTATGGATGGATGAAATTTAAAATGGATGTTACGTTTAATGGATTACCACCTTGGGCAATAGCAAACACAATAAAACTAACCATCCAAAGTTATGCTTATAAAAAAGCACCTAACACACCAATACTAGCAGGAAAATATTAGCAACATCAAACCTACTTAAGTGTAGGTTACTGACATAAAATAAAATAAAAAAAATTGAAACCACCAAATAAAAAAGGTGGTTTTTTTTATTTTCATCCAAACCTATTAATTGTTATTTCTTCCAAATTACCAACCCCAAAACAAGATTTTTTTTAACGCTATTTACACAGCTATGTTGAAATTTTCTTTTCCTGTTAATAAGGTCGGTAACTCCTTAAAATTCAATTATATTCTCATTATACACATACCCAATAAACAAACTGTGGATAATCAGAAACAACTATTTAAAAGTTATAAAGTAGTTTTAAGATGTCAGAAATGATGTTGCACAAAAATCCTGCCTTTCAAATTATATTTTTTATACATAACATTTAAAAGAAATTAAATGAATAACACTTTGGCTACTGAAAAGATATTGCAAGAAAGCGACAATCGTTTTGTATTGTTTCCTATCAAACATGATGCAATTTGGGCAATGTACAAAAAACACTTAGCAGCTCATTGGGTTACAGAAGAAGTAGATTTAAGTCAGGATATTGTTGATTGGAGCCAAAAACTAAACGACAATGAACGTCACTTTATCAAACATGTATTGGCATTCTTTGCTGCAAGTGATGGCATCGTAAATGAAAACTTAGTGGTTAATTTCATGCAAGATGTTACCATTCCGGAAGTACGTTGTTTTTACGGCTTTCAAGTGGCCATCGAAAATATACACTCAGAAATGTATTCTCTATTAATAGATACATTTATTAAAGATGCTGATGAAAAAGATAAATTATTCAATGCAATTGAAACCTTAGATTGCGTAAAGAAAAAAGCAACTTGGGCTTTAAAATGGATTGAAACTGCACCATCTTTCGCACACCGATTGGTAGCCTTCGCCGCAGTTGAAGGTATCTTTTTTAGTGGTAGCTTCTGTTCTATCTATTGGTTAACCGACCGAGGTTTGATGAAAGGATTGGGTAAATCCAATGAATTTATTAGCCGCGACGAAGGTATGCATTGCGACTTCGCTTGTTTACTTTATTCCATGTTAGAAAACAAATTAAGCAAAGAAGAAATTTACCAAATAATCTGCGATGCGGTAGAGTGTGAAAAGATATTTGTAAAAGATTCATTACCGGTTTCCTTAATCGGTATGAACGATAAATTAATGTGCGAGTATATTGAGTTCTGTGCAGATAGATTAATTGTTGCATTAGGCTACCCAAAAGTGTACAACGCACAAAATCCGTTTCCATTTATGGAAAAAATTTCCACTCAAGGAAAAACAAATTTCTTCGAAGAGCGACCAACCGAATATGTAAAAGCCGGTGTAGAATCAGGAGAAAAGAAATTTGAAACCGACGACGATTTTTAATTTACACTCTATTAAGTTTTTTAATCAGAGTTCACAATAAAAAAAACTATAAATTATGTACGTTATCAAAAGAGACGGCAGAAAAGAGCCTGTTCATTTCGACAAAATTACTGCACGCATCAGTAAATTATCCTTCGGATTAAATGCCACATTTGTAGTGCCGCATCGCGTGGCACAGGCTGTAATTCAAGGCTTATACGATGGTGTTACCACAACAGAGTTAGATGAATTGGCAGCACGCACCAGTGCAAACATGACAGTAGTGCATCCGGAATATGCAGTTTTAGCTGCTCGTATCGCCGTTTCCAACTTACATAAAAATACTAAAAAGAATTTCTCCAGAATTGTAGAAGAATTATACAATTACGTAGATCCCAAAACAAAAGTACGAGCTCCTTTAATTGCCGATGATGTGTATGAAATTATTATGGCAAACAAAGACAGATTGGATGCAGCCATTGTACACCACCGCGATTATAATTACGATTTCTTCGGATTTAAAACATTAGAAAAATCGTACTTATTAAAGATGCACGGTAAAATTGTAGAACGTCCGCAACACATGTTAATGCGTGTAGCCGTAGGTATTCACAAAAATGATATCGATGCGGCTATTCAAACCTACGATTTGATGTCAGAAAAATGGTTTACGCACGCCACACCTACTTTATACAATGCCGGAACACCGAAACCACAGTTATCTTCTTGTTTCCTATTAACGATGAAAGATGACAGCATTCAAGGTATTTACGACACCTTAAAAAATTGTGCTGAAATTTCACAATCTGCCGGCGGTGTAGGCTTAAGTATACACAATATTAGAGCCAAAGGAAGTTACATAAAAGGAACCGGTGGCGAAAGCAACGGTTTGGTTCCGATGTTACAAGTATTCAACTCTACGGCACGCTATGTTGACCAAGGCGGTGGCAAACGTAAAGGTGCATTTGCAATCTATCTAGAACCTTGGCATGCCGATATTTTCGATTTCTTGGAATTGCGTCGTCCACATGGAAAAGAAGAAATGAAAGCAAGAGATTTATTCTTTGCATTATGGATTCCGGATTTATTTATGAAACGTGTTAAAGAAAATGGCATGTGGTCTTTAATGTGTCCGAATGAATGTCCCGGATTGTGCGATACGTACGGCGAAGAATTTGAAGCATTATACATGAAGTATGAAGCCGAAGGCAAATTCCGAAAACAAATCAATGCACAAGAATTATGGTTCCACATATTGGATAGCCAAACAGAAACAGGAACACCATACATGTTGTACAAAGACCATGTCAACAGAAAATCAAATCAAAAAAATTTAGGTATCATTCGCTCTAGTAACTTATGTACAGAGATTGTAGAATATACCTCTCCGGATGAAGTAGCAGTATGTAATCTAGCTTCTATCAACTTGAGCAAATTCGTTAATACTGAAAAAAGAACATTTGACTTTGAGAAACTAAAAGAAATTACCTATATCGTTACCAAAAACTTAAATAAAGTAATTGATATTAATTTCTATCCGGTAGAAGAAGCTCGCAGAAGCAACTTTAGACATCGACCTATTGGCTTAGGTGTACAAGGATTAGCTGATGTATTTTTGATGTTGCGCCATCCGTTTGAAAGTGAAGAAGCTCGCATCTTAAATAAAAATATCTTTGAAACTATCTATTACGCTGCATTATGTGCCTCTAACGATGTAGCTCAAGTAGATGGACCTTACCAAACCTACGAAGGCTCTCCTATCTCGGAAGGAAAATTACAATTCGACTTATGGAATGTAACACCAACCGACCGTTGGGATTGGACAGCACTAAGAGAGAAAATTGCAAAATATGGCGTGCGAAATAGTTTATTAGTAGCACCAATGCCAACTGCTTCTACTTCACAAATTTTAGGCAACAATGAATGCTTTGAGCCTTATACATCCAATATCTATACTCGTCGTGTGTTGAGTGGTCAGTTTATGGTAGTGAACAAACATTTATTAAAAGACTTGATTGATTTAGGTGTTTGGAATGAAGAAATGAAAAATGCCATTATTGCCAACAATGGTTCTATCCAATCTATAGAAGGCATACCTCAAGAAATAAAAGATTTATACAAAACAGCTTGGGAAATTAAACAACGTGCGATTATTGATATGGCAGCAGACAGAGGTGCGTTCATCGATCAAAGCCAAAGCTTGAATTTGTTTATGGAATCACCGAACTATAAAAAATTAACGTCGGCACATTTCTATGCTTGGGAAAAAGGATTAAAAACCGGCATGTATTATTTGCGATCTCGTCCGGCGGTTGATCCAATTAAATTTACGGTTGATACTCAAAAAGCAAAATCAATAGCTGTATCCGCTGAAACCCAACATACCCAAACAGATAAAGTGGCAAGCGTGGCACCTATTTATGAAAATGTTGCTAATGCACAACAAGAAATATTTACCGTTTCCGAACCGACGGTACAAGAGAAAACATTGGAAGAAAGAGCCGCAGAATTTGGCATGAGCGTAGATGATTTTTTGGCAGCACAAAAAGTGTGTTCCTTAGAAAATCCGGGCGAATGCGAAATGTGCGGAAGCTAGAAATGACTAACCAACTGGAATCTCAGCTTGTCCCAAACCTAAAAAGTTTGGGATTTTTTATCTGTGAAATTGAACTTTTTATTCAAAAAAATCCTTTAATATTGTATCCAAATAATTCATCTATCCGAAATCAAAAATCTAAACTAAAATGGCACATCAAGATTTAGAACCTAAAGAATTCTTAGCAGCTTTCAACGAACAAAAAGAAAATGCAGTATTGTTAGATGTAAGAACAGCAGCTGAGATTGCAGATGCCAGCATCGAAGGACATATTGCAATAGATATACAACAACCGGGCTTTATGGAGAAAGTAGCAGCCTTAGATAAAAGCAAAACGTACTTTGTATATTGCCGTAGTGGCAACCGGAGCGGACAAGCTTGCAGATACATGGCAACTCAAGGATTTGGTGAACTTTACAATCTTAAAGGTGGCATGTTAGCTTGGATGGAAACCGATTTTGACGAATAATTTAAGCAACTTTCTTTTTAGTTTTATAGATGGATTTTATGCCATACAACTTCCTCATCTTCGATGCAACCTATCTTTTTTGAAACACAGCGAGAATTGAGAAAATGGTTTGAAAAAAACCACTTAAAAGCAACCGAAGCTTGGATTGGTTTTTATAATAAAAAATCGGGCAAAAAAAGTATTACGTGGCAACAATTAGTAGATGAAGCATTATGTTTTGGCTGGATTGATGGTATTCGCAAAAAAATAGATGATGAATCGTATTGCAATCGCATTACACCACGAAGAAAAAGAAGTAACTGGAGCAATGTAAACATTAAGCGAATACAGGAATTAATGGAAGCCGGCTTAGTACACGAACAAGGCAAACATGTATTTATCACACGCGATATTACTAAACAAAAATCAGCTTCCTTTGAACAAAAAGACATTGAATTTCCATTTACCCTTCTTCAACAATTTCAACAAAACAACATTGCTTGGAATTTTTTTAGCAAACAAAGCAACTCCTATAGAAAACAAGCTACTTGGCATGTTATCAGTGCTAAATTAGAAGAAACGAAGCTCCGTAGACTAAAACAACTCATACTAGACTGCGAAAACAAGCTGCTTATTAAGCAACTCCGAAGAAATTAAGTCGCTTTGTATTAACAAATCCGTATTCAACAAACGCACTTTCAACCTAAAAATAACAAATATTCAATGAAATTGAGTATTTGTTGACAATAATGTAAATTTTTAAGATTTTTATTAAAAAACTTGCATACAAAAAGCTATTTACTTAATTTTGTATCAACAAGTTCATTAACAATCTCACCATTGTAAAATACTTAAAATTGTAAGGTGATGAAATTTGGCAGCCATGCCCTCTTGTCTCGGGGGTGAGGAGTTCGAAATAAAGACTGTGTAGAGCACTTCAGTGTGCAGGGGTTGACCACCAACTTTTTGTGCAGTTCCTAATCGCCTCTTGGAGGTTCGAGTCCTTCTCTTACAGCAACACAACCGTCTCTTTTGGAGGCGTTTTTTTTATGCTTTTCTTAATCATATTTTTATCCAATACACATCGCTTTCTGGGATAGATGAAATAAATCATTCGTATCTTTGTACACCATGCACAACAACCCAACTATCGGAATTATTGGCGGTGGCCAACTCGGTAAAATGTTCATCGAGAATGCCTCCAAATTAGCAGTTGCCATTCATATTTTAGATAAAGATGCCTGCTGCCCCGCACACGGCATCGCCAAAAAGCATTTGGTAGGCAGCATCACCGATGCCGATGCCATTCAAAAATTAGCCGATATTTCGGATGTAATAACTTGGGAAATAGAACATATCCAAGTAGATAAACTCATCGAATTACAAGCACAAGGAAAAACAATTATCCCCAATCCGAATGTTTTAAAAACCATACAAGACAAAGGCAAACAAAAATTATTCTATCAACAAAACAACATACCGACCGCACCATTTTTTGTTGTGGCAAACAGAATCGAAGCTATTGAAAAACTCACCGTTTCCAACTTTAAAAAAGTAGCTATCAAATCATGCACCGGAGGCTATGATGGCAAAGGTGTGTTCATCTCGGATGTTGCATCTATCTTAGAGAATCCAAATAGTATTCCGTTTGATGATGCATTGATGATCGAAGAATTTGTAGCTTGCAAAAAAGAATTGGCCGTATTGGTAGCACGTGACCAACATGGCAATAACGCCGTATATCCGGCTATCGAAATGGAATTTACGGAAAGTAATTTGGTTTCATTTTTAATTTCTCCTGCCGATATCAATCCTGAAATAGAAAAACAAGCACAACAGATTGCCATTCAATGTGCCGATGCTTTTAACAGTGCCGGTTTGTTTGCCGTTGAATTTTTCTTATCACAACAAGATGAGTTATGGGTTAATGAAATTGCACCACGACCTCACAACTCAGCACATCACACTATTGAAGGTTTTTATGCTTCACAATATGAGCAATTGCTACGTGTTTTATTAAACAAACCATTGGCATCTACAGAAATGATACAACCGTGTGCCATGGTTAATATTGTTGGTGATAAAACAGGAAAATACCAACTGAAATACATGGAGGAATTGATGCAATTGAAAGGTGTGTATATTCATTTATATGGAAAAGAAGAAAGCAAACCCAACAGAAAATTAGGCCATGTTACCATTGTAAATGCCGACAGAAATGAAGTTATAAGATTAGCCGAAAAAGTACGAACTTTGTTGGAAATAGAAATTTTACAATAGACGTGAGATATGAGATATGAGATTAAAGATTCTCTGCTCTCTATTCTCTACTCTCAAAATCTAAAATATGAAGAAAGTAGCAATAATAATGGGCTCTGACAGCGACTCACCGGTGATGCAAGAAGCAGCAAAAGTATTAACTGAATTTGGAGTAGAATTTGAATACACCATCATATCAGCACATCGCACACCGGAACGTATGTACGAATTTGCCCGCACAGCACACGATGATGGTTATGCCGTAATTATTGCAGGTGCCGGCGGCGCCGCACATTTGCCCGGTATGGTTGCTGCCATATCACCATTGCCTGTAATTGGTGTTCCGGTGCAAAGCAAATCACTCAATGGGTTGGATTCTCTATTATCCATAGTGCAAATGCCCGGTGGCGTTCCGGTGGCAACTGTTGCCATTAATGGTGCTAAAAATGCCGGCATTTTGGCCGCACAAATATTAGGCTCATCCAATAGTGAATTACAGAAAAAAGTAATTGCCTATAAAAATAATTTGGAAAAAGAGGTATTGGAAAAAACGAAGAATTTTAAACCTTAATCTTCCAATAAGTCCCGAATAACAACACTTGCACAAACGCCGCCAAATGCAGCAGGCAAATACGAAATCGTACCATAAGCTGAGCGTTTAAAATTACTGCCATCTGTCATAATCAACGAATCGCGATTGGGCAATTCCGGTGAAAACACAACTTTAATACCTTTGTATATTTTCTCTTTCTTTAACCGTTTGCGTACGTTTTTTACAAATACACAATTGTAGGTTTTGGATAAATCCGTTACTTGTAATTTTGTTGGATCTAATTTTCCGCCGGCGCCACCACTCATTACAATACGTTTTTTTAAACGATATGCAGCGGTGATTAAATTTAATTTAGGTGTGATGCTGTCTATCGCATCCACAATATAATCGTAGTCATATCTACCAATAATGTCATACGCTTTTTCGGGTGTCAAAAATTCTTTAATGACGTTCAATTTTATTTCCGGATTGATATCTTGTAAGCGAGCTGCCATCCAATCGGCTTTGCTAACGCCATGTGTAGAAGAAAGGGCCGGCAATTGACGATTTCTATTGCTTGGATCTACCACATCACCATCGACAATTGTCATAGTTCCAACACCGGCTCTTGCAATAAATTCTGCGGCAAAAGAACCCACACCACCTAAGCCAACTACCAACACATGACTATTAATGAGTTTGTCTAATTTTTCATCACCTATTAAAGCGGTTGTGCGCGAAAGCCACTTAATATCTTGCATTTTTATTTTTTAGAATGCAAAGATAATTAAGGATGTTGTTTTTCGTTAATGGTTATTGACATAAAAAAGCCTCCTAAAATCAAACAACAAATAACAAATAACACTTATCTTTCAACAAGATGTTACAACATTTTCCATCTCATAAAATAATTTGTGGTGTAGATGAAGCCGGACGCGGTTGCATTGCCGGTCCTGTGGTGGCGACGGCTGTTATTCTACCTAAAAATTTTAAACACGATTTTCTAAATGATTCTAAGCAATTATCCGAAAAACAACGCAATGAATTGCGACCTATTATTGAAGAAAATGCAATAGCTTTTGGTGTTGGCATTATAGATAATCATAAGATAGATGAAGTCAATATTTTACAAGCAACATACTTAGCCATGCATCAAGCTATTGATAAAATAAATCAGCAGATTGATTTATTAATTATTGATGGCAATCGTTTTAAATCATATAAAAACATCGAGCATCAAACCATTATCAAAGGCGATGGAAAATATATTGAAATTGCAGCAGCTTCTGTATTAGCTAAAACGTATCGTGATGAAATTATGGAAAATTTATGCTTGGAATTTCCTATGTATCATTGGCATAAAAACAAAGGCTATCCAACTATTGAGCATAGAAATGCAGTAAAAGAAAACGGCAGTTGCGTGTATCATCGGCAATCATTTCGATTATTAAAAGAAGAACAATTAAGCCTGTTTTAAATAAAAAAAGTCCACCAAGAATGATGGACCTCTGCTTTATGAAAAATATGGTTTATAATTATTTAAGAGTAATTAAAAAATACTCATTTTAAGATTGATTTTATTGTATTCATAGCTAATCTTTTTAATGAGAATCATAAAAAACATTGGATTGCACCCATACATAAGAACCATGCCCGGTTGTCCAATATCCATAGCCACCCCAATCGCCTGTTGCCGGCAATGATGTGCTGCCATCACCATTGGTATCACCACCACGCGCATCATCTCTATAGGAAGTAAATATAACGGAAGCATCAATGTTTGCATTACTTTTATAATCACCTAAATCTACACCACCGGATGTTTGTCCAAATTTTAAAATCACATTCGGATTTATCTTTAAATAGTCGCTGCTACCAACATATAATGATCCGTTACCACCTACATTAAACACATACGGTACTTCTGTTTCGCCGTAAACTACTGAACGACCACCCAATCCTCCACCATAAACAAAAATGCCATTGTATTTATTTATTTCGCTTGCATTATCCGGATTGTGGTAACTATTACTTGCGTCTAATCCATATTTAGCTTGAATGTGGATAGGAATAGCATTATCATAGAAAATGTTATTGGTTAACACACTTATGCTTTCATCATACATGGAACCGCCACTAAATGCTGCTGTAGTATAGGAATTCGTACCATAAGTGTGGGCAATGGTGCAATGGTCAAACGTAAAATCATGTACATTTCCTGTCCCGGAATTTACATAAATTACGCCATTACCACTACCACCACCATACAAGAATTTACAGTATTTAAAAAGTGAACCATGTTGATTACCACGCATAGTTATGCGGCCCCAATCACCTTTACTCGGTGTAGAAGCATTACCATCGCCATTATTATCGCTACAGTAAGAGTCATCTTTATACGATGTGAAAATAATCGGGTTGGCAGCAGTACCATTTGCAGTAGTTTTAGCATAAATTTCCATACCGCAATTAGCATCTTTAAATTTGATAATTGTGCCTGCTTCGATTACTAAAGGTGCGTTCACATTTACCCAAGTACGTACCATATATACTTTACCTGCAACCCAAGTTGTCGGGACATTAATATTAGATTTAATATCAACCGTATCGCAGCTACCGGTACTTGCTCCTGTATTGATGATAACATCTGAACCATAGGCAATACCTTTGCTGTTTTTTGCGTAAGCTCTAACGTGATATTCAAAACCTGCTGCAAATGGGGCGACGTCTGTTGAAAACGCACCTACACCATTTGCGATAGGTATTGTTACACCATCCGGATCGTCTACAACCGGATTGGAAGTTAATGCAATGGCTACACCGCATTCTGTTACTGTTGAGCCACCTTGGTCGGTTACGTTACCACCTAAGGTATATGTTTCATCGTCCACTTTTATAGGAGTTGCTGTAGTTACAGAAGCGACACCATCCGGTGTTCCTTCATTTTTAGTACAAGATGAAATGAGGCCTATACCGATAAGCAGTATGGACCATGCTGTGTTTTTAATTGTTATTTTCATATTATTTGATTTTAAAAGTTTGTTTACGATTATATTGCAAACTTATTAGGCAATTGCTTATATTTTCTCCTTAGAATTAAGGATTCTACAACACAACAATAAAATCATTAGAATTAAGGATAATCCTATATTTATATAAACAGAAATTTGTAAAGGAGATTGAATATGAAAAATTTATTGTACCTACTTATATTTTCATTGCTGCTTGGAGAATACACCAAGGCCAATGAGTTGGATAGTTTATTAACTACATTAGTACAACAGAAAAAAGAGGATACCAATAAAGTAAAAACGTTATTTCATCTTGTTGAATACTACTCAGATAATTATTTTGATTCCAGTTTATACTACATAAAAGCAGCAGAAAAACTAACCAAAAAGTTAAACACTACCGATTTTGATTATACATTATATACAGCATATGCAGAATACTACTACAATCAAAATGATTATCAAGCTACTATTTCATATTTACAAAAATGCAAACAAATTGCTACCAAGAAAAATGACAAACTGTTATTAAGTAAAGTACTGAATAATTTGTCTGCTACATATAGTCGTTTTGGACAACACCGATTAGCTATTGAGTATGGACTCGCTGCTCTAAACAGTGCCATAGAATTAAATGATACAATAAACTTATCTAATCGATACGCTACTGTTTGTAGAATTTATAATGATTTAAAAGAATATCCCAAAAGTATTGAATATGGGAAAATGGGTATTATATATGGTGAACGGTATAAGCATGCAAATGGCACTATCATCTCATACAATAATGTTGCCGCTTCTTATTCCGGTTTATTTAAGTTAGATAGTTCAAAATATTATCAACAACAAGCACTTAATTTGGCTTTAAAAAACAACAATGTCTTTTACATCTATGCTTCTCTAATCAATTTAAGCATGAATGATTTCAGAACCGGTAAATTGAATACTATCAAATCATATAGCCAACAATTAAGTGAATTAATTAAAGTATATGATTTAAAAAACAACAAAAGTATTCTTGCATATCAGACAATCATAAAGAGTCTTGAATTTTTAGCTGAAAATAAATTAATCGACGCCAAAAAGGAATTAGTAAAAGGAATTAAATATGCCGAACTAGAAAGCAATAATGATGCACTTTTAAGTGTTTATGAAATGCTTTCTAAAATTGAATATTTAAGCCACAATATTTCGGATGCAGAAAACTATTATTATAAAGCAGATTCTATTCAACAAACTATATATACCCGTGAACTCAACATTTTTGCCTTAGATCTTAATACCAAATATGAAACACAAAAAAAACAAAATGAGATACTAAAGCAAAAACAAGAAATTAAAAATCAAAAAATTTGGATTATCCTTTTAATATGTTCCACCATAATTTTATTAACGCTTTCCTTTTTTATCTTTCGGTATTTTAAACAAAAAAATACCATTTTAGAAAAAGAACAAATCATCCAACAACAACAAATTTTAGAACTAGAAAAAGAGAAACAATTACAAGCCACCGAAGCCATATTAAAAGGCCAAGAAGAAGAACGAAGCCGTATTGCTAAAGATTTACACGATGGATTAGGCGGTTTATTATCCGGTGTAAAATATTCCTTAAACATCATGAAAGAAAATGTAATTTTAAGCGCAGATAATGCCGCTTCATTTACGCGCAGCATCGACATGCTGGACACCGGCATTCAAGAATTACGTCGCATTGCACACAGTATGATGCCGGAAAATTTAGTAAAATTTGGATTAGATACTGCACTTAAAGATTATTGTGATGCCATTACTAAAACCAATGTACTACGTATCAATTATTCCTCTTTCCAAATGGAAAATTTTAAAGCCGAATCATCTGAAAGTGTCATCGTATATCGTATTATTCAAGAGTTGATTAACAATACCATTAAACACGCCAATGCATCCGAATTGTTGGTACAACTTTCTAAAGAAGACACGACGTTATATATCACTGTTGAAGACAACGGAAAAGGTTTTGATACCACTAATATCCAACATTTTAAAGGTGCAGGTTGGACGAATATTCTCAATAGAATTAATTATCTTAAAGGAAAATTGGATGTGCAATCTTCTGCTTCGGAAGGCACATCTATCAATATTGAAATACCATTAGCATGAAACCAATTGAATTATTTATAGTGGATGATCATTACATGATTATTGAAGGTATCATCTCACTTATGCAATATCAACCCGAAATAAATGTGGTAGGCTACGCACAAAATGCCGAAAGCTGTATGGCATTTCTGCAACGCATACAACCTGATGTTATTTTTTTGGACATCAATCTACCTGATAAAAGTGGCATTGATATTTGCAAAGACATCAAGGCATCATATCCAACCATAAAAATAATCGCACTTAGCACATTCAATCAAAATAGTTTTATCAATAGCATGTTGAACCATGGTGCTAACGGCTATCTATTAAAAAATGCTACGAAAGAAGAAATGTTGGATGCCATTCAAACCGTATTAGCTCACAAACAATATTTATCCAAAGAAGTTTCTGAAAATATAAAAACCCAATCCGCACAAAGCCCAATGCTAACCCGTAGAGAAAAAGAAATTTTAAAATTAATTGCCGATGGAATGACCAGTGCCGAAGTAGGCAAACAACTATTTATTAGTGTAACAACAGTAGACACACACCGCAAGCACCTGTTAGAAAAATTGAAAGTAAACAACACTACTTCACTTATTAAAGTAGCAATGCAATTAGGATTGATATAAATGCATAGCGAGTAGCATCAACTCCAACGCTCATCCAGTGCACAACGATTCGGATATTTTCCTAAATGTACTTTATCTTTATAATACGCCATTATTTCGCGCATATCTTTATCCATATCACCGGATGGATATAATATCTTATCAATAATGCCTTCTTTCACTTCAAAATCTAAATAACCCAACGCAATTGGCACATTTGCTTTTAATGCAATATGATAAAATCCGGTTTTCCATTGTTTGCGTTTGCCGCGCGTTCCTTCCGGTGTTATCACCATGCAAATCTTCTTTTCATTTTTTATGCTGTTTGCCATCGCATCTACCAAGCTTATTCTGTTTGTAGTGCCATCTTTTGGCGTTCTATCTATCGGTGTTGCACCCAAATACTGCAAAACCCAACTCATAGGCCAAAAAAAAGCCTCTTTTTTAATTGCAATTTTCACCGGAATATCCGCCAGCACAAAAATCGCTTTGCCTAAAACCATGTCCCAAGCAGATGTGTGCGGTGCCACAATCAACACACATTTATCAATCGGCTTTATCGCATCCACCTGATACGACCAACCTTTTGCCATTAAAATCATTTGAGAAAATAGTCTCAGCATATATCGTAGTTTTCTGGTCCAAAAATAAAATATCTTATTTTAAAAATTTTCACCGAAACTAACTACACAATACCGATTAGACCTTATTTCGGTGCATAACGTAAGTCGATGCTAAACTTCTCCGGATGGCAGGGTGTAATGTCTTTATAAAATTCCATCATCGTGCGCATGTCATCTTCCAAATTTGTCGGGTAAATAATTTTACCAATACCCGCAATCTTATTTTTATAATCTAAATAACCTAATAAAATTGGCACATTTGCCGCTTTTGCGGTGTACCAAAATCCTGTTTTCCATTCTGTACGCAAACTACGCGTACCTTCCGGTGTTACCATCACATGTAATTCTTCATTTTCTTTAAATAAGTTGGTCATCGCTTCCACCATGCTTGGTCTCGGATCACCCGGTTTTTTCGGACTTCTATCAATTGCAATTGCACCCAAATCCTCCATGATGCTTTTAAACGGAAAACGGACCCATTCTCTTTTCACCGTAAAACGCAACGGTAATCCCATCAAATCAAATGCAGCTTTTGCAATGGGCAAATCCATATTTGCCGTATGCGGTGCCGCAATCGTAATCGACTGTTTAATACCTTTTATGGCTTCCGTTTTCAACTTCCAGCCCAACATCTTAAAAATAAGAATAAAGATTTTGCGTATCATAATAAGACAAAGATGCACTATTTTTTTAAAATATTATTTGACGTTTCTCAAAACTCTTATTGATTATTTTTGGGCGTTGCACCGCCACACACAAAGCCACTCGGTGCCGCGCTATTCGTTGCAATGTTTTTTTTTGCCACGCACCTAACCTTCCATCAAAAAAACATTTCCACTTCTATCGCTAACGCAGCAATATATATAGCATCCGGCAACTTTCAGTCGTCCATTGATTCCAATATATCTTGTTTGTTATCGCTCAGTGATTCCCATTTTCAGGAGAATGATTTTTTCAATCTACACCTAAGTGTATGGCAACACACACCTACATATTATCGAATACAAGTAATCTATTTAACAAAAATTCCGAACACAAAGTAGTTGTTATAACAACTATTTATGTATATTTAATGTTAAGTAAAGAAAGATTCGTTCATATCATCCAAAAAATATGGCAGATTTTATACGAGCTTTTGAAGAAAAAGCACCCGAAATTATCTTCGAATGGAACGACACCAAAACCGATGCACAAGGTTGGCTTGTTATCAATTCATTGCGTGGCGGTGCGGCTGGTGGTGGCACTCGCATGCGTAAAGGACTAACCAAACACGAAGTTATTTCATTAGCCAAAACTATGGAAATAAAATTCTCCGTTTCCGGACCTGCCATTGGTGGTGCAAAATCAGGTATCAACTTTGACCCGAACGACACGCGCAAAAAAGAAGTGTTGGAACGCTGGTTCAATGCCATTGC
The DNA here is from genome assembly GCA_963169645.1 of Bacteroidota bacterium. Classification (GTDB taxonomy): domain Bacteria; phylum Bacteroidota; class Bacteroidia; order Chitinophagales; family JADIYW01; genus JADJSS01. The sequence continues at coordinate 949,594 of CAUJCO010000013.1, read as the reverse complement.
ACCCATCTTAAAAAACTATTACGGTACCGGAGGCGATATGAATGTAGATGAAATTGACGAAGTAATTCCAATTACAGAAGAATTTGGTATTTGGCATCCACAAGAAGGCATTGTAAACGGACATTTCCATCCCAAAGAAAAAGATAAAATAAACAAGATTGGTCAATTGCGAGTAGGCGTTTCCAAACTCATCGAAGATGAAGATTACACACCATCCAAGAAAGCCGGCTATTTAGTTGCCGATATGATTACCGGATACGGTGTGGCGGAATCTATTAAGCATTATTATCAAATTTATCACCATCAAACAATACAAAATAAAAAAGCAACCATACAAGGCTTCGGAAACGTTGGTGCAGCTGCCGCATATTTTTTGGCACAGCAAGGTGTGAAAATAAACGGAATCATTGACATTACCGGTGCAATGATTAAAGAAGAAGGATACACATTTGATGAAATCAAAGAATTATTCCTACATCGCAAAAACAACAAGCTGTATCACAAACACTTAATGCCATTTGAAACAGCACAAACAGCATTTTGGCATACACCAACCGATATTTTTGTACCGGCTGCCGGTTCTCGATTTGTGAGCGAAGATAATTTATCTGCTCTTTTAAAATCCGGAGTAAAAGTAATAGCATCAGGTGCCAATGTACCTTTTAATGATGCAGAAATTTTTTATGGAAAAATACTGAGCAAAGCCGATGCAAAAATTGCCGTCATCCCGGATTTTATAGCCAACTGTGGCATGGCACGTGTATTTGCATATTTAATGCATAAAAATGTAAAAATAACTGACGACGCCATATTTCAAGATGTATCTAAAACAATCTTTCACGCCATAGAGAAAATATATCAGAAAGAAAAAAGAAGTATTTACATTACCAAAAATGCGTTGCAACTTGCAATAGAAGAGCTTTCGTAATGAAATAATGAAATAATGAAATAATGAAATAATGAAATAATGAAATAATGAAATAATGGAATAATGGAACAGTGTAATAATTCAATAATTTTTGATGTAATAAAAATGAAGCTAATAAATAATGAACAGGCATTGCTATATTATTTAATTATTTAATTACTTCATTCTAAATTAAAAAACCATGCCTATCTATCATCAACTTGGAAAAGTACCACCAAAACGGCATACCATTTTCAAATCAGAAAATGGGAATTTTTATTACGAACAATTATTCGGGACAGAAGGTTTTCACGGGCATTCATCTTTATTATATCACATACATAGACCAACACAAGTAAAAGAGATTTTATCATCAAAAGATGTTACACCCAAAATCGCCATCGAAAAAAATATTAAAGCTTTACTCTTACAAGGTTTTCATATTGAACCATCTGATGATTTTTTAGACAGCAGAAAAGATTTATTAGTAAACAGCGATTGTGTAATTGGGTTAGCCGCACCACGGCAATCACTCAACGCGTATTTTTATAAAAATGCGGATGCGGATGAGATGTTATTTATCCATAAAGGAAGCGGAACATTGCGCACCATTATGGGCAATATTCCTTTTGAGTATGGCGATTATTTAATCATACCTCGCGGCATGATATATCAAATTGAATTTAATTCTGAAGATAATCGATTACTCTACTTAGAATCACATGCACCCATCTACACGCCTAAACGCTATAAAAATGAATCCGGTCAATTATTAGAACACGCACCCTTTTGTGAACGCGATTTTAAATTACCTCAAACATTAGAAACACACGATGATAAGGGCGACTATCACATCAAAATAAAAAAACAAAATATGTTGCACGAGTTGGTGTATGCTACGCATCCGTTTGATGTGATTGGTTGGGATGGCTACAATTATCCTTTTGGTTTTAGCATACATAATTTCGAACCAATAACCGGACGTGTTCATCAACCACCACCTGTGCATCAAACTTTTGAAACCAACGCACTCGTCGTATGTTCGTTTTGTCCACGCTTGTATGATTATCACCCTTTAGCAATTCCGGCACCGTATAACCACAGCAATATCGACAGTGATGAGGTATTGTATTATGTAGATGGCGATTTTATGAGTAGAAATAATATTGAACAAGGTCATATTACACTGCATCCGAAAGGCATACCACACGGTCCGGCACCCGGAGCCATGGAACGCAGTATCGAACAAAAAGACACACAAGAATTAGCTGTTATGATTGACACGTTTAAACCATTAATGGTAACAGAAGCAGCATTAAAAATAGACGATGGAAAATATTATAAAAGTTGGTTGGATTAATGAAATAATTTGATAATTAGCAAATTTGATAATGTTAAGATTGACTGTTTTTCTCATTTAATCAGAAATCTTGGAAATATAGAAAATGGAAAATTTAGAAAAAATATTTGAAGGTGCTCAAGATTTTTTGCCATTGCTCGGTACGGATTATGTTGAGTTGTATGTGGGCAATGCTAAACAAGCTGCACACTATTACAAAACAGCATTCGGCTTTCAATCGTATGCGTATGCCGGCTTAGAAACAGGTGTAAGCGACAAAGTTTCGTACGTGCTAAAACAAGATAAAATACGGTTGGTATTAACCACACCTTTAACATCAGATTCCGCAATCAATCACCATATAGTAAAACATGGCGATGCGGTGAAAGTGATTGCACTTTGGGTAGAGGATGCAACCAAAGCATTTGAAGAAACAACAAAGCGTGGTGCAAAACCCTACTTTGAGCCAATTATTGAAAAAGATGCCTACGGCGAAACCGTACGTTCCGGCATTCATACCTACGGCGAAACGGTGCATATTTTTGTAGAACGAAAAAATTACCACGGAATTTTCTTGCCCGGATTTCAGGCTCATACTTCCGAGTACAATCCGACGGAAGTGGGTTTAAAATATATCGATCACATGGTTGGAAATGTGGGTTGGAATGAAATGAATACATGGGTAAAATGGTATGAAGAGGTTATGGGTTTTGTCAACTTTTTATCGTTTGACGACAAACAAATTCATACCGAATATTCTGCTTTAATGAGTAAAGTAATGAGCAATGGAAACGGCAGAATTAAATTTCCGATTAATGAACCGGCAAAAGGAAAAAAGAAATCTCAGATAGAAGAATATTTAGATTTTTATGAAAGTGCAGGTGTGCAACATATCGCAGTTGCCACAGATGATATTATCACAACGGTAACACAAATGCAACAACGCGGTGTAGAGTTTCTATCTGCTCCACCGGCTTCCTATTATCAAGCAATTCCGCAACGTTTAGGAAAACATTTTGGACTCTTAAAAGAAGATATTCAAACATTAGAAAAATTAGGGATTTTAATTGACGCAGATGAAGATGGCTATTTATTGCAGATATTTACCAAGCCTGTACAAGATAGACCTACTTTATTTTTTGAAATAATACAAAGAATGGGTGCCAAAGGGTTTGGTGCAGGAAACTTTAAAGCATTATTTGAAAGCATAGAAAGAGAGCAAGCAAAGCGTGGAACACTTTAATTGAATAATGTAATAATGTAGTAATTAAATAATTTTTTAATCGCATTATTACATTGATTTATTAATACATTATTACATTAAAAAAAATGAACTTTAATTACGGATACATATTAGAATCAACAGCGAAGAAAATAAAGTTAGAATTACAGCGACATTTCAATGAAATTGGTGTAGGCATTACCGTTGACCAATGGGTTGTTTTATTTGAATTACACACACATGGAACACAAAATCAAGTAGAATTATGTGAACATTGCTCCAAAGATGCACCTACAATTACGCGTATTATTGATTTATTGGTAAAGAAAGAATTGGCAACACGAGAAGCTTGTCAAAAAGATAAAAGACGGTACAATATATCTTTGAGTAAAAAAGGAAAAATATTAGTCCAAAAATTAATGCCCAACGTGATTGAATTCAGAAAAAAAGGATGGCAAGATTTATCCGATAAAGACATTGCACACATCGAACGTATTACGAAAAAAATACAAGAAAATTTATCGAATTAAACACAAAAGCACACATTAATTTAAACATTGCGTTTTATGATATTAGCATCATTCATCGAGCATCATCCACATTTTACCCTACACAATTTACCGTATGGTATCTTCTCAACTCCAACAAAATCTGCACGTGCAGGCATGGCCATCGGTAATCACATCATCGACCTATCTAAACTATTTGAGTTGCATTTTTTTGATGGATTAATCGACCACAATGTATTTCAACAACAAACACTGAATGCTTATATCGCATTAGGACAGCACACTCATCTAACCGTGCGACAAAAAATACAACAATTGCTCACCACAGAAAGTACATTCTTTCAACAACATCATACTGCATTTTTATTCCAACAAGGTGAGGCTAAAATGCATGTTCCCGTTCAAATTGGTGATTATACAGATTTTTATTCTTCAGAAGAACATGCGGCAAATGTCGGTAAGATGTTTCGTCCAAATGCCGAGCCTTTATTGCCCAATTGGAAGCACATGCCGATTGCATATCACGGAAGAAGTTCCTCTATTATTACAACCAATACAAATATAAAACGTCCGCATGGACAAATACTAAAAGGGGAAGATGTAGTATTCTCTGCATCACAGACATTAGACATAGAAATAGAATTAGGATATATCATCGGAAAAGAAAATCCGCTTGGAACACCTGTAAACATTGACGCTGCAGACAGTTATATTTTTGGTGCCGTTCTGTTAAACGATTTTTCTGCACGCGATATTCAACGTTGGGAATATCAGCCGCTCGGTCCATTTTTAGGTAAAAATTTTGCTACTTCTATTTCACCTTGGATCGTTCCTTATGATGCCTTAAAAGATTTTTTGACAGACGCACCCAATCAAACTCAAGAAGTTTTACCTTATTTGCAAGAACAAAACAGAAAAAATTTCGACATTGAAATTACATTCGAAATAGAAACAAAAGACAAGCAGAAAAGTACAGTAGCCGTTACCAACGCAAAATATTTATACTGGACAGCAGCACAACAAATTGCACATCACACTATAAACGGCTGCAACTTACGCATTGGAGATTTAATAGGAACCGGCACCATCTCCGGAAAAGAAAAAAGTAGTTTTGGTAGCTTGTTAGAATTAACTTGGAACGGAAAAGAAAAAATAAAAATTGGTAAGGAAGAACGCACTTTTTTGCAAGATGGTGACACAACTATATTAAGTGCAGTTTGCAAAATAGATGATAAACAAATTGGTTTTGGTGAAGTACGAAATACGATAATTGAATAATGTAATAATGAAATAATGAAGTAATGAAGTAATGAAAGGTAATCTTAATACTTAATACTTACATCTAATATATGTTTGGATTACATCAAGAATACGACAACTATACGAACGAGGATTTTCTCGTATGGAAATTGTTGTTCCAACGCCAACAAGTACTCTTGCAAGATAGAGCGTCAAAAGAGTTTGTAAAAGGAATGGAATTAATGCATTTTAGTGTCGATAAAATTCCGGATTTCAAACATGTAAACAACGTATTAGCAGACACAACGGGTTGGCAAATTGAAGTTGTACCCGGCTTGATTCCGGATAAAGATTTTTTTGAATTGTTAGCCGATAAAAAATTTCCTTCTTCCACTTGGCTTCGCAAATTGGAACAACTCGACTACATCGAAGAACCAGATATGTTTCACGATTGTTTCGCACACATGCCGTTGCTTACTGAACCTTTTTTTGTCGATTACCTACAAGAACTTTCCAAGATTGCCTTGCAACATATCGATGATGCTTTAGCGATAGAACTCATTGGTAGAATTTATTGGTTTACCGTAGAATTTGGTTTGATACAACAAAAAGATGGTTTGCGTATTTACGGTGCAGGCATCTTATCTTCAAGTGGTGAAAGTATTTTTTGTCTCGGTGAAAAAGCCAATATCTTACCATTTAATGTAAAAGATATTATGGAAAAACACTATTACAAAGATCACTATCAAGATAGATATTATGTGATAAATACCTACAAAGATTTGTTTGATGCAATACCTGAAATTAAGCAACTATTGACACACGCATTAACAGCTATAAAACATGATAAGAATGTAAATGCCACACCTTTAGACTTTAAATTATAAGATGAAAAAACAAACACTCAAACATATAAAATCCAGCATTCGAAAGAAACAATTAAAAGATGGTTTCTTTGATGGAAGATTTGCTCCAAAAGTACAACCGGATAAAAAGAAACAAGGCAATAAAAAACAATGTAGATTAAAAATTGAACTAGAATAAAAAATGAAAACAATACTACCAAAAGAACGCTCTTTAAAAGAAATATCCAACTTCTTAACTTCGTCTATTATACCGCGACCAATTGCATTTGTAAGTACGGTAAATGCGAGTGGGCAACCCAATTTAAGCCCATTTTCCTTTTTCAATGCATTTAGTTCCGATCCACCTATTTTAATTTTTTCGGCAGCAAAAAGTGCCTTAACCGGCAAACAAAAAGATACGTATCACAATGTGAAAGCCGTGCCGGAATGCGTGATTCATATTGCCAACTTTGCCATGTCGGAGCAACTTTCCGTTACCAGTGGCTCATTTCCGTCTGAGGTGAATGAATTTGTAAAAGGCGGTTTCACCGAAGCTACATCAACCTTAGTTAAACCACCACGTATCAGCGAAGCACCAATTGCCTTTGAATGCAAAGTAACACAAGTAATAGAATTAGGTGACAAAGGTGGTTCCGGCAATTTGATAATTTGCGAAATTTTAATGATACATGTAGATGAAACGCTATTAGATGAGCAGGGCAACGTAATCGCAGAAAGATTAGACCCAATTGCTCGACTCGGGTACAATAACTATGTACGATTTACAGCAGACGATATATTTGAAACACCCAAACCAATTAAAGCGTATGGTGTTGGCGTAGATGCTATTCCACAATGGATAAAAGATGAAGATGTATTAACCGGTAACGAATTGGGCAAACTAGCAAGTATTGCTGAAATACCTAATAAAGAAGAAATACAACAAGATACTGAATTAGTGGAACTAATTTCAGAATATAAGGCACAAAGTATTTATGAAATAAAACGCTTTTTAGAAGATAATAAAATTAAAGAAGCCTGGTTAATTCTATTAAATGTAAAATAAAATAAAGGGTGCCTAATGGCACCCTTTATTATCAATTGAGCTAAGGCGTTTTTCTTGGTTTAATTGGTGGATTAATATCGCCGGGAAGAGTATTTCGAACGGTAGATTTTGGTTTAGAAATCAAATTAAATATATTAAAAATATCAGAAAAAACAAGTAATATTGATATATGGAGTTTTTTTTATGAAACAATTCCAAACAAAAACCATAACAATACTATTCATATTCATTGCTACTATTTTAGCAAGTATACTACTCTATTTCAATAAAGATGCTACAGGGAAGAATGAAAAAGAAGTAATCCATCCAGACAACTATAAGAAGGCATTTAACATTGCTAACAATGTTGTAGATAGTATTTTTACTACAAACAATCCTAGTAGAGTAGAATTAATTAAAAACGGTTGGCATATACAGGTATTTAAAACAGACAAAGAGATGCTAGACACTACAATTTCCCAAATGGTACAGCAACAATATTATTTGTACGATTTAGTGGCACATGCCAATCCATTACAATTTTACACCATGTCATTATCCAGTTTCATTAAAAAAATGAATGCAAAATGTACATTAGATACAAACACTGTGCTTTATTTGAATGGATGCAATACAGGTGTACCACAATACCGCTCTAATAATGACTATCGTTCGGCTGCAGCAATTCTTGCAGATAGTATAGGTTGTATTGTGTATGGCTCCAGAGGCTATTTAGAAGGTACATTTGCCCAACAAAATGAACAATGTTATACATACAATCGTGTAGGAACAGATGCGTACCCTGGCTCAGTGCGTGCTTCCGGCTCGGATGTTTGGATTCGATGTAAACCTACACTAACGCACCGTAACAAAAAGAAACAGACTCCCAAAATGAACGTAGGATTTAAGGACACATATAATATTAACACCAAAAGCAATAAAGATAGCATGCTAAAAAAGGCATTATTTTCATCCATTAGCGGTCCACCAATAAACCATAAAATAGACAGTATACAATTCTGTATGTTTCCGGATCTCGTTATAATAATCGACAATGATACATTTGCTATTTTTAATTCCTATAATTATCTCATCGATAAAAAAAATAAAAACATATTTCCATTAAAACGTGGAGCTGATAAAACAATAATTAAATTATTAGAACAAATAGATTAATAGGAATCAATAGCAATATAATAGAAAATTATGCAAGCAATTGAAACCATAGAACAAGCGGAGCAATTTATTTTTAAATATAATTGGTACGAAGGGCGTTCTCGAAACCAAGATGAAGAAATTCTGTTCTTAAAAAAGTGCGAATCCATGGCGAAAGAGCAACAACATTTCCGGTTGTTGTATAGAACTCGTGCGTATATGGTGAGCTATTATTCCCATATTAATGAATTGTGGATTGCATTAGAAATTGGTGTGAAAAATTACGATGACTGTAAGCAACATCTATTCACTGAAGAATTATTGCTAACGCTCGCCTTTCTCATTCAATTAAATCAAGTATTAGGCAATTATTCTCAATCTGAACTATACATTAATGAAGTAAAAGATTATTTGTACCAAACGGATGATTTAAAGAAAAAATGCAATATTCATATTACGGCTGCTATTCAATATAGCAGAACCGGAGATATAGAAAAATGTATAGAAGAAAATGAAACTGCTTTAAAACTGGCTCAGCAACTTAAGGACACGTATACTTTAGTAACTATTTACAATAATTATGCCTATCAAATTATGAAAAAGAAACCCGAGCAATCGGAATTGCTTTTGAATGAAGGCATGCAAATAATGGAAAAAGAAAAAAACAACAGCGACCAATACAGTTACATTTTAGCTCATTATTATTTAAATTTTGCCTTATTATATGAAACTCAAAAAAAATTATTGTTAGCTATTGATTATGCAAAACAAGCAATTATTTTATTAGAAAAACATCATGCAATTGATTCTGCTTTAGAAGCTGAAATCATTTTAGCAAGTGCATTTTTCAAACATAAAAAATATGAAAAAACAATTGAACTACTACATAAAATAGAGCAAGTTGCTACTACATCCGGAAACAATCCGATTCTAATAAAATGCTATCAATTATTTTATGAAACGTATGATAAAAAATCCGATTACGAAAATGCCTTCCTATGCATGAAAAAATATGTAGCAGCAAAAGAAATTAGTTTTAGCCAAGAATCAGAAAAAACAATCCGCAATTTGCAAATCACTCAAGAAGTAAAAACATTTAAATTAGAAAAAGAAAATGCCGAAAAAATAGCACACATCAAACATGAATTTTTGGCAAACATGAGTCATGAAATCAGAACACCTATTAATAGTATTATCGGAATTTGTTATCTACTACAACAAGATGTCCTAACCGAAAAACAAAATAACTACATACAACGATTAGAAAAAAATGGAGAAAATTTATTAGGAATTATTAATGATGTGTTAGACATCAGCAAGATAGAAACCGGCAAAATGGTATTGAATGAAGAGCCCAAAAATATTGCCGATATCATAGAAAATGTGTGTGCAATTTTATCTTCTAATGCACAAAAAAAGGGAATTGATTTACAGACAGATTTTGAGGATATAAAAACGATATTTGCATACATAGACAGCGTTCGCTTTAGTCAAATTTTTACCAATCTTATTTCCAATGCTATCAAATTTACCGATTCCGGTTGGGTACGCATTCATGCTACTATTATAGACAAAACTGAAGACGTTGTTAATGTTGAATTTCAAATTACAGATACCGGCATTGGCATTCCTGCTGAAAAACTAGACACACTCTTTGAACGATATATACAAGCTGACGCCAAGATTTACACTTCATTTGGCGGAACGGGTTTAGGTCTTTCCATCACCAAAGATTTAGTAGAATTAATGAGCGGAACAATTCGTGCAGACAGTACAGAAGGTGAAGGCGCTACCTTCATCATCAACCTAAAATTAAAAACAGTTGCTTCCATAGCAGTTAACTCAGATGAAACACTCAACTTAGACATATTACAAGGCAAAACTATTTTAATCGCTGATGATTTAGAAGAGAACCGAAGCATTTTAGCCGAAATATTTTTATCCACACAAAAAGATGTACAATTGCTTTTTGCTAACGATGGAAAAGAAGCTGTCAGCACTTTGGAACACACAATGCCTGACTTAATTTTAATGGACTTAGACATGCCGGAGCTAAACGGATTTGACGCAACCATTCAAATAAGAAAAACCTATCCAAATCCTGATTTAAAAATTGTGATTGTAACGGCAAGCCTACTCACGATGAGTAAAGATGAATTAAAAGAAATCGGGTTTGATAACATTTTAAATAAACCTGTAAAACCCACTTTACTTTTAAAAACCATCTGCGAACAACTCAACTAAATTTCTCTTTGTGCTTTGCGAATACTTCGACTTATAAACCAATCTACTAATCCGGGAAAAAAACGTTTCAACCAAAAGGTAATTTTCCCATCTACACTCGGAATGATTAATAGCTTATTTTGTTGCATTCCTTTCAATACTGCTTTTGCGATAAAATCCGGATGTTGCAATTTTGCATTTCCTGAAATAGCCTTCGTTTCTTTCGGCTTTGTTTTGTTTTCTTCGTGCAAACCCGGTGTATCCGTATCCGGCGGGCAAAGCACCGACACTTTTATGTTGAACTGCGACACTTCTTGTCGTAGTGCTTCCGAGAAACCAATAATACCGAATTTACTCATGCAATAATCAGTATAACCAAATACGCCTAAAAATCCGGCAATAGATGAAGTATTAACAACATGGCCACCTTTTTGTTTCATGTATGGAATTAGTATAGAACAGGCATTCCAAGTAGCATATAAATTAGTCTTAATAGTTTTGTCAAACATTTCGGGTGTGATGTTTTCAAAATAATTAGGTTGTGCAATACCGACACAATTAATTAAAATATCAGGAATGCCGATTTCTGAAATTGCTTTTTCAAAAACAGTTTTTGTATCATTAAAATTAGAAGTATCAACACTGTAATAATTTACTCGCGACTTTGTTACGCTAAAGTACGAAGCGTCTTTTTTAATTTCATCAACTGCACTTTCTAATGTAGAAACTGTTCTTGCAAAAATGACAATATCATTTCCTTTTTTCGCAAATGATTTCGCAATAGCCAATCCAATGCCGGAAGAACCACCGGTTATGAAAACGAGTTTGTTTTTCATTATTGAAATGTAAGCAAAATATTTAATTTAAAGATGCCTCGGAATAGCACCGCATCTTTTTAAAATAAAAAAACCTGTCAAGTTTGTATTTGACAGGTTTATATGTAAAATAAGCGAATCATATCAATCAGCGATTATTTACCGGTTTTACGCTTACGTTCATTTTCATCTAAATAAATCTTACGCAAACGAATAGACTTCGGTGTTAATTCAACATACTCATCGCCTTGAATATATTCCAATGCTTCTTCTAAAGAAAATTTTGTTACCGGAATTAATCTCGCTTTGTCATCTGAACCGGAAGCACGCACGTTGGTCAATTGTTTTTTGATAGTTACGTTTACTACCAAATCATCTTGGCGAGAATTTTCACCAATCACCATACCACTGTAAACCTGATCACCAGACTCAACGAAGAAACGACCTCTATCTTGTAATTTATCTAATGAGTAGGCAACCGCTTCACCTGTTTCTTTAGAAATCATAGAACCATTGATACGTCCTTTGATTTCGCCTTTATGTCTATCATATTTAATGAAACGGTGTGCCATTACTGCTTGTCCGGAAGTAGCCGTAATCATTTCCGTTCTCAAACCAATTAAACCACGCGAAGGAATCTCAAATTCCATAATAGAACGATTGCCTTTCAACATCATATTTTTCATGTCGCCTTTACGTTGTGTAATCATTTCAATGGCTGTACCAGCTTTTTCTTCCGGTAAGTCTATTGTTAATTCTTCAATCGGCTCACATTTTTGTCCATCTATTTCTTTAAAGATTACTTGTGGCTGACCAACTTGTAATTCATAACCTTCACGACGCATTGTTTCAATTAAAACAGACAAGTGTAATACACCGCGACCAAATACTAAAAATGAGTCAGCTGTATCACCTTGTTGCACGCGCAACGCCAAGTTTTTTTCTAACTCTTTATTTAATCTGTCTTTAATATGTCTGGATGTAACGAATTTACCTTCTTTGCCAAAAAACGGTGAATCATTGATGGTAAACAACATACTCATGGTTGGTTCATCAATTGATATGGCAGCCATCGCTTCCGGATTTTCCGCATCTGCAATGGTGTCGCCAATCTCAAATCCTTCAACACCTACAATGGCACAAATTTCTCCGGCCGGCACTTCATCTACTTTTATTTTTGCCATCCCTTCAAACAACATCAAGTCTTTAATACGAGATTTTGTTATCGTTCCATCCCGCTTAATTAAAGCAACAGGCATGTTTGTTTTAAGTGTTCCTCTAAAAACACGACCCACAGCAATACGACCTACAAATGAAGAGAAATCTAAAGAAGTTACTTGCATTTGTGCAGCACCTTCTGCTGTTTTGGGTGCAGGAATATGTTCGATAATACAATCTAATAAATCAACAACATTCGTCGTTGGTTTTTTGTAATCGGTACTCATCCAACCATTTTTTGCAGAACCATAAATAGTCGGAAAATCCAATTGATCTTCTGTAGCATCTAATTGGAACATTAAATCAAAAACTTTTTCATGTACTTCTTCCGGTGTACAGTTTTCTTTATCTACTTTATTGATTACTACAATTGGTTTCAAACCTAATTGCAATGCTTTTTGTAATACAAAGCGTGTTTGCGGCATTGGTCCTTCAAATGCATCAACTAACAACAATACACCATCTGCCATTTTTAATACACGTTCTACTTCGCCGCCAAAATCTGCGTGGCCCGGTGTGTCAATAATATTGATTTTATAATCTTTATATTTTACTGCAGCATTCTTTGCTGTAATCGTAATTCCACGTTCACGCTCTAACTCATTGTTATCCAAAATAAGCACGCCTGTGTTTTCGTGCTCGGAGAACGTTTTGCATTCCCATAAGATTTTGTCCACTAAAGTTGTTTTACCGTGGTCAACGTGTGCGATAATCGCAATATTTCTGATATTCAGCATAGATAGATTTTTCTTAAAAATAGGGTGCAAAAATACGGAGATAATACTACATTTATCGTGTGTTTAGAATAAGAAAAGATTAACAGAAAATCAAGTTGTAAGTAATTTAATAGCAATGCATTAAGATATTTACACCGAATCAACTACCTTGTTAGGTTTTAAATTCAAATTTATCTAAAACTTTGCAGTTCAAAAATTGTTGCCTTTAGTATGTCAGACCAAAACGCTTTACCACCTATTGCAGAAGAAGAAATCACGCACATCAATGTCTATGGTGCAAAAGAACATAATTTAAAAAATATAGATATTCATATTCCTAGAAACCAATTTGTAGTTATTACAGGATTGAGTGGAAGTGGCAAATCTTCTTTAGCGTTTGATACGATTTTTGCCGAAGGACAACGTCGGTATATGGAAAGTTTCAGTTCCTATGCTCGTCAATTTGTAGGAAATATGGAACGCCCTAACGTAGAAAAAATTTCCGGCTTATCTCCGGTGATTTCTATCGAACAAAAAACAACCAGCAGAAACCCGAGAAGTACAGTTGGCACCACGACCGAAATTTATGATTTCCTGCGTTTGTTGTATGCTCGAATCGGTGAAGCCTATTCGTATAATACCGGAAAAAAAATGGTGCGTTTTTCCGAAGAGCAAATCATTGAAGACATCTTACAAAAATTCCAAGATAAAAAAATCTCCATTTTAGCTCCTTTAGTACGTGGCCGCAAAGGTCATTATCGCGAATTATTCGAAGACATCCGAAAACAAGGCTACTTGCGTGTACGTGTGGACGGTGAGACACAGGAAATACAACCCAAAATGCAAGTAGATCGCTATAAAATCCACGATATAGAAGTAGTGATTGACAGAATAAAAGTGGACAAAAAAGATGTACAACGTTTGCGCGAGTCGGTTGCAAAAGCATTAAAAGAAGGTAAAGGGCTGATTTTTATTGAAGATTTAGATAAGCATAAAATTACGACCTACAGCAAAACCTTGATGTGTACAGAAACCGGCATTTCATACGAAGAACCTTCGCCGAATACGTTTTCCTTTAACTCACCGTATGGTGCTTGTCCGAAATGCAGAGGATTAGGTGTGTTAAAAACTGCCGATTTAACTAAAATCATTCCTGATTATTCCAAATCCATCGTAGAACAAGGTATCGTAGCACTCGGTGAATATAGAGATACCTATACGTACAAAATCATTGTGCAAATATTAGATTCGTTTAACGTAACCATCAAAACACCAATAGAGAAAATACCGCAAGAATGTTTGGATATTATTTTATACGGAACCAGCGAAAAATTTAAGATAGAAGCAAGAGAAAATCCAAGCAGAAAATCAACCAATACACATTGGAGCTTATCGTATGATGGTGTGGTAAATCAAATCAATAGAACGTTAGAAGAAAACAGCAGCGATGCCTTAATGAATTGGGCTGAAAACTATGTAAGCGAAGTGGATTGTCCGGAATGTGAAGGCCATCGACTAAAAAAAGATGCCTTATGGTTTAAGTTGGATAATAAAAACATCAGCGAAATTGCACTTTTAGATTTACAAGAATTGGCAGATTGGATTAAAAAATTAAATACAAAAATTGATAACAACCAACAGATTATTGCCAAAGATATTCTGAAAGAATTAGAAGATAGAATTGGATTTTTATTGAATGTTGGGTTGAATTATCTTTCATTAAACCGACCGACAGGCACATTGTCCGGTGGCGAATCGCAGCGCATCCGATTGGCAACACAAATCGGTTCGGAATTGCAAGGCATTACGTATATTTTAGATGAACCCAGCATCGGATTACACCAACGCGACAATCATCGTTTAATTACTGCTTTGCGCAACTTATCCGATATCGGAAATACCGTAATTGTAGTGGAACACGATAAAGACATCATGTTAGCTTCCGATTATTTAATTGATATGGGACCACGTGCCGGCACACATGGTGGTGAAATTGTAGCACAAGGCATTCCAAAAGATTTTCTCGGGTTAAAAACTATTACAGCACAATACCTCGCCAATAAAATGGGCATTGAAACACCTAAAAAAAGACGTGCCGGAAATGGGCATTTCCTCACCTTAAAAGGTGCTACCGGAAATAATCTTAAGAATGTATCTATTCAAATTCCATTAGGCACCTTGGTTTGTATTAGTGGTGTTTCGGGTTCGGGAAAATCTACCTTAATTAATGACACACTTTATCCAATATTAAACCAACATTTTTATCGTTCACCATTTAATCCGATGCCGTATAAAAGCATCGAAGGTTTAGAGTTTATTGATAAAGTGATTGAGATAGACCAACAGCCTATTGGACGAACGCCTCGCAGCAATCCGGCTACTTACATCAAACTTTTCGACAAGATAAGAGAATTATATGCCAATATTCCGGAATCCAAAATTCGTGGTTATAAAAATGGCCGATTTTCCTTTAATGTAATTGGTGGCCGATGTGAAGAATGCCAAGGTGGTGGAATGAAATTAATAGAAATGAATTTTTTACCGGATGTGTATGTGGAATGTCCGAAATGCTTAGGCAGACGATACAATCGAGAAACATTAGAAATAAAATACAAAGGAAAAAGTATTTATGATGTATTGGAAATGCCGATTGAAGAAGCCATGCATTTTTTTGAGCAGCTTCCATCCATCCATAGAAAAATTCAAACATTAAACGATGTAGGTTTGGGATATGTACGTTTAGGTCAATCTGCTACGACCTTAAGTGGCGGTGAAGCTCAACGTGTAAAACTATCAGAAGAATTGAGCAAACGCGACACGGGAAAAACAGTGTATATTTTAGATGAACCAACAACCGGCTTGCATTTTGAAGATATACGCGTGTTGTTAGATGTGTTGCAAAAGTTAGTAGATAAAGGCAATACCGTAATTATTATAGAACACAATTTAGATGTGATAAAAGTAGCCGATTATGTTATAGACCTCGGACCGGAAGGCGGACGCGGTGGTGGCGAAATTGTTGCCTGCGGCACACCGGAAGAAATTGCTCAAAACAAGAAAAGTATTACCGGAAAATTCTTGAAAGACGAATTGAGGTAAGGTAATTTTTATTTTATTGCTCAGCAAAGTCTCTTGAAAAGAATTCAGATATTCAACTATATGCAGCGTCCACTACGTGAGACGCTGCTTGTATTGGAATATGTTTCGGTCGGTGTGTACACCGACCGATAAAGATGTTATAATTGTTCGCTAAAATTTATTAAATTTTCTGAGAATTGGACGAAGATTAAATAATTATTTTTGATAAATGAATAGATTAATACTTATAGGAAATGGTTTTGATTTAGCACATGGTTTAAAAACCAGTTATTATGATTTTATACTAGATTATTTTAAAGAATGTTGTATTAATTCTCTTGAGAAATTAAAATTATTAAACCAAGTATCAGCAAATTTCATTCTCTATGAAGATTTGCTGATCTCAATAAAAATTATCTCAAAAAATTCAATAGTTTTTGAGTTTGACATACCACGCTTTGAAGATAATACTATTAACGCAATTCGAGATTGCAATTCTACTGAAGATATTGTAGATATTTTATCTAAATTAAAAATCTTGATAAAGTATAATGGATATGGTTTTCCTGAATCAATATTAAAATCTATTAATTCAAAAAAATGGGTGGATATAGAAAGTTTATATTATGAAGGGTTAAAAAAATGCTTAAAAGAACATATTGCACATAAGTCTACACATAATAGTGATTTTCAAACAATTGAAAGACTTACATATTTAAATAACCAGTTAGATTTTATAAAAGATAAACTGATTAATTATTTATCAGAAATCGAAAAAAACAATACAAAAAAAATTAATGAGCTAAATGAAATACTTAATTCTGGTTTAGTCGTTAAAAATCTAAAAACAGATAAAGGAACTGTTTCAATAGATGATTCTGTCCTATTATTAAATTTTAATTACACAAAAACACCGGTTAGATATATTTCAAATGATAAGTTTGATATTGTAAACATACATGGAGAATTAAATAACACGGAAAATCAGATAATATTTGGATATGGCGACGAAGTTGATAAATATTATAAAGAAATTGAAGACTTAAATGAGAATGAATTCTTTAAACATATCAAATCATTTGACTATTTCAAAACATCAAACTATAGTAAACTATTAGCTTTCTTAGATAATGATGAATTTGAAGTCTTTACAATGGGTCACTCATGTGGCTTATCAGATAGAACAATGCTAAGTACAATTTTTGAACATCCAAATTGTAAATCAATAAAAATATTTTTTCATGAAAATTACAATGATTACAGAAATAAAACATACGAGATATCACGTCATTTTAATGACAAACTGGCTATGAGAGACAAAATTGTTCCCTTTTCTAAATGTATTCGAATGCCACAACACAATTATAAATAACCTTCTCTTTTACAAACATATTCATAAAAAGAAAGTACTCAGATATTCAACTATACGCAACGTCCACTACGTGAGCGCTGCTTGTATTGGAATATGTTTCGGTCGGTGTGTACACCGACCGATAACGATAAAAACAACCACACACATATAAGCATTATCTTGCGCGTATTTAGATATTTATCAAATAATCTTAGGATAAGTAATCCATTGGTTTGCAACAAACACCAGTATTCTTAACTTTTGCATAGTGTATGCCACACGAATGAATTTATTTTTGGTTCAAATATTCGTTTTATGACAGCACAAGCTCCAAAAACAAACCCATTAAAAGTTCGAAATGTACATTTCAAATTCGACGAAGTGCCTAAACATTGGATTTTAGGAAGTACTATCGCAACGCATTTCATCAACAGTATGCACATCGTATTTCCGGAAGGCGAAAAATTTTTCATCCGCAGTGTACGCAGATATGCCAAAGACATGAAAGACAAAAATTTAGTGAAAGAAATCAATAATTTCTGTGGACAAGAAGGTGTGCATGCACGCGAGCACGAACGTTTTTGGGAAGTAATGAATGAACAGAATTTACAACCTCACCGATTTGCTAACTTCTTAAAGAAAACGGCATTTTCCGGGAAATATAGCTATGAAAAAGTAAGCCGAAACATATTAGAAAAAATAAAACCGGGCTTAGGCGATAAATTTTCCTTATCGGTTACAACAGCATTAGAGCACTACACCGCCATTTTAGCACATGCTTTATTTTTGGAACCAATTGCCACCAATGATAATATTGCACCGCAAATGTTGGAGTTATTACATTGGCATGCAGCCGAAGAAATAGAACACAAAGCCTTATGTTTTGATGTATTGAAAGAAGTGGACGACAGCTATATCTTGCGCGTTTCGGGCATGAGTTTGGCAACTATTTTATTATTCGGCTACATCACCGCCGGACAAGTTTATTTCATCGCCGTCGATAAAGATAAAAGCATTGTAAAAATGCCATTTGAAACCTATTTCTTGATAAAAACAATTGTGTTCGGACAAATCGGAAAAGAATTATCAAAAAATTTATTGAGCTATTTCCGCAGAGATTTCCATCCGAATGATATTGATGACAGACATTTAGTGGACAATTTCTTTAAAGATAAAGCATACGCTTAAACACCTCAATTGTAAAGAATACTTAACAAGCATCATCTTATGTGTAAAGAACTAATTAATTTTTATCTTTACGCATAAGATGGGTTTTGTATTTCCTTTGTTTTTATGGGCACTTCTTTTATTAGCCGTTCCAATCTTAATTCATTTATTTTATTTCCGACGGTTTAAGAAAATCTATTTCTCCGATATCCGATTTTTAAAAGAAGTACAAGAAGAAAAATCCACTATAGAAAAATTAAAAAAGAGGTTGGTTTTAGCAGCTCGATTGTTAGCACTTTTCTTTTTGATTTTAGCATTTGTACAACCTTTTATAGGAAAAAACAATACGCAAAAGCAGCCTGAAAACGCAGCAGTAGCCGTGTATATCGATAACTCGTATTCGATGGGTTTGAAAGCAGATGGCGAAGCTGTATTACAAATTGCCAAAACCAAAGCGAAAGAAATTGCGGAAGCCTATAACGATGGTGATAAGTTTGCATTACTCACAAACGACTTAGAAGGCACACATCAACGTTGGATGTCGAAACAAGATTTTTTAGATGTAGTGGAAAAGGTTAATCTATCACCCACTATCAAAACCATCACTGAAATATCCAAAAAAGAAGCCGCCTTATTCCAAACAGTCGGAAATGTAAACAAAGCCGGTTTTTTTATTTCAGATTTTCAAAAAAATATGTTTTCCAAAAGTGAAGACACCGGATTTATTGCCCATTTTCTACCTATCAATGGCGTTCCCGAAAAAAATGTGTATGTAGATTCTTGTTGGTTTGAACAACCCGTATTTACGCTAAATGCCAGCAACAAGTTGATGGTTCGCATTAAAAATGCCGGTAAAGCTTCAACAGACAAAATGAGAATATCTGTAAAAATAAACGATGCCGTAAAAGCTATTAACGACCTAACTATTCCGGCTTCAAGTAGTGTACTCGATTCATTTCATTTTTCTATTACACAAGCCGGCTGGCAACGCGGTGAAATCTCCTTCAACGATTATCCAATTACATTTGATGATCATTTCTATTTTTCGTTTAATGTTGCCGATAAAGAAAAAGTAGTATCCATCGAAGATGCTGAAACACCAAACCATGTGGCTTCCGTATTTACAGATGATGCACACTTCCAATTGGAACGCATCAATAAAGGACAAATTGATTATTCTTCATTAAAAAAATATGCACTTGTTGTACTCAATCAACTGCAAGATATTAGTTCGGGATTAGCAACTACATTGAAAGCATATTTAGAAAACGGCGGTAATTTATATATCATTCCCAACACACAACCCAATATTGCTTCGTATAATGCCTGCTTATCCAACATTAATTTGGCAACATTGGGCGAATTGCAAAACAAACAAGGTGAAGTTAGCACCATCCACACTTCAGATGTACTATTCAGCGGTATTTTTCAGCAAATACCTAAAAATATAGAGAAACCTACATTTTCCAAGTTTTTCCCGATTTTATCCGGAAGAAACCAAAACGAACGTGTTTTATTATCTACGAATCTTAATTTACCTTTTATTTCCAAGTTTGAAAGTGGCAATGGATTAGCCTACTTGCAAGCTGTACCTATGCAAAAGGAATTTTCCAATTTGGCATCTATGGCTATTTTCGCACCGATGTTATACAATGCAGCGGTGTACAAAAAAAATAACCAAGCGTTGTACTATGTAATTGGACAAAATAATTTAATAGAATTAAAAAATGAACAAACAACAAGCGAAAGTAATTACAAACTCAGCAACGGGAAACATGAATTTATTCCGGAAAATCGCTCTATCGGAAATACCACTTTATTAAACGTACAAACCAACTTACCTAACGATGGCATATATTCCATTTTATCCGATAATAAAACGGTTGGCATGGCTGCTTTCAACTATGATAGAACAGAATCTTCCTTGGAATTTGCCGGAAAACAAGATTTAGCATCAATCTACAACCAAAAAAATCAATTGATATTAGATAATACACAAGCCAATTTAGCAGCAGAAGTAAAGCAAATAAAAGATGGTGTAGCATTATGGAAACTTTGTGTAATTTTGTCCTTGTTCTTTTTGTTGATAGAAATCTTATTAATTCGATATTGGAAATAAGATAAAAACCAATAAATATTATTTAAAAATGCATTATTTACTCAAAAATACAACCATTTTAGACAGCACATCTTCCTATCATCAACAAAAGGTAGATGTTTGGTTAAAAGATGGAAAAATTGAAAAAATTGACACAGCCATACAAGCAGAAGGTGCAGAAATTATAGATTTTTCGGGCTGTTACCTTACACCGGGTTTTTGTGATATATATGTAAACGCCAACGATCCCGGTTTTGAATACCGCGATGATATCGACACAATTGCACAATCAGCATTGGCGGGTGGTTTTACCACAATTTGTGCTACTGCTAACAATCATCCAATTACGCAAAGTAAAGCACAAGTAGAATATATAGTAAACAAAGCCAAGCATACGGCTGTCCATATTTTACCAATTGGTGCAATCACTGAAAATTTTGACGGCAAGTCGCCTTCCGAAATGCACGATATGCACACAGCCGGAGCTGTAGCCTTTTCGGATGTACCACACAGCATCAAAGACAGTGGTGTATTGTTGCGGGCATTGCAGTACGTGCAACCTTTTAACGGACTTATCATTTCCATGCCATTCGACAAAACATTGGTTGGAGAAGGACTGGTAAATGAAAGTGCTATTTCAGTTAGCATGGGAATGAAAGGCATCACCAACTTATCAGAATATGTTGCCGTACAGCGTGACATCGAGCTATTGCGTTACACCGGCGGCAACCTACACTTAACCGGTATTTCTACGGCAGAAAGTGTTGCACTCATTCGCCAAGCAAAAACAAATTTGCCGGAAAATGCCCATTTAACTTGCGCTGTTTTTGTGCATCATTTAGTGAGTGATGAAAACGATGTAAAAAGCTTCGATTCAAATTATAAAGTTTTTCCACCTCTAAGAACACAACAAGACCAACAAGCATTGATTGAAGGATTGAAAGATGGAACGATAGATTGTATTTCAACACAACATACACCATTAAACATTGATGAAAAAAATGTAGAATTTGAGTATGCTCAAAATGGAATGATTGGGTTGGAAACAGCATTCGGCTTATTAAACAGCAAATTAGGAAATGAACTTTCTAAAGAAAAAATGGTGGAATTATTGTCGAAGCATCCTAGACAAATTATACAACAACCAAGCAATTCTGATTTTGTAATCGTTGATTTTGATACAGAACATACAGTTACAGAAAAAACACTTCACTCTAAATCAAAGAACACACCTTATATTGGCAAAACAATGAAAGGGAAAGTAAAAGCTGTATTTTCTAAAGGACAATTTATCGTACAACCATAATGGAAAACATGGAACAAAACAACCCAAGAGGCGTGCTCAGTGGCTTAATGATTGCCCTTGTTTCTGCCTTATTTTCTACTATCTTCTATGCAGCATTCACTACATTAGTGTACATCAAAAAATTGACATTACAACAATCGCAAGTCGTTTTTATACAAATTGTATGCATTGTAATGGCCGTATTTTTAGCACAATATTTAGCAAGAAAAATACAAGGCAACAAACTTTCCATGATGCAAGCACTTCTAACCGGCTGGCTAACAAGCATGGTATTGGCCATTTTTATTTCTTCCTATTACACTATTTTTTCTAAAATAACCGGATTAAATATTATGCCAAAAGGAGCATTTGCCATGTTGTTATTATTATACAATGGGTTGGGATTAATTTGGTCTATCATTATTGGTGTATTCCTTAAAAAAGAATAATTTCTGAATTAATATTGCACACACGCACGAATAAAACTATTTTTGTAGCAGTTTGAATATATCCATCGTCATACCATTATTAAACGAAGCAGAATCGCTGCCCGAATTATTTACTTGGATTGAAAAAGTAATGCATGCGAATCAATTCACGTATGAAATTATTGCAGTAGATGATGGCAGTAAAGATGATTCTTGGAATGTGATACAACAAGCATCCCAAAGAAACTCGGCTATTAAAGGAATTCGTTTTCAACGCAATTATGGAAAATCGGCGGCACTGCAAGTTGGTTTTGAAGCCGCACAAGGCGAGGTCGTCATCACGATGGATGCAGATTTACAAGACTCGCCGGATGAAATTCCGGAACTTTATAAGATGATTACCATAGATGGTTATCATCTTGTTTCGGGATGGAAAAAGAAACGCTACGACCCACTAACGAAAACCATACCTACTAAATTATTCAATGCGGCAACGCGGTATGTATCCGACATTCACAACCTCCACGATTTTAACTGCGGCCTAAAAGCCTATCAAAAAAAAGTGGTAAAAAGCATCGAAGTATATGGCGAAATGCATCGTTATATTCCGGTGATTGCAAAATGGAACGGCTTTGATAAAATAGCCGAAAAAGCAGTACAACATCAAGAAAGAAAATATGGCAAAACCAAATTTGGCATAGAGCGTTTCATTAATGGCTTCTTGGATTTAATGAGCATTACTTTTGTTGCTAAATATGGCAAACGACCGATGCATATTTTTGGCACATTAGGTGTGCTTTCTTTTTTCTTTGGTATCCTAATCTTAATTTATCTCACCATTACTAAAACATTTTTCGGTGTTGTTGGTATGACCAACCGACCTATTTTTTACCTAGGTATTTTAACCGTAATTGTAGGTACTCAATTATTTGTTGCCGGATTTTTAGGTGAATTAATTGCACGCAACGGCGTAGATAGAAATACTTATGCAATTAGTGAGAAATTGAATCTACCCAACTAATAATGTTTATTCTTTTTCGGCCAAAGCCCAAGTAAATACGCCATATATCGGATAATGATCGGATATTTTATTGTCAACAATCTGAAACTGTTGCACATCAAAATTAGTAGATGCAAAAATATAATCAATGCGGATAAATGGAATCATGCCATTATATGTATGTCCAATCCCAAATCCGTTTTCTAAAAAAGCATCTTTCCTATTTTTAGCAATCAAATTCATTACATAAGAATTAGGTAAATCATTAAAATCACCACACAACAAAACAGGCTTCGTTTGTTTATCTAAAAATGCTTTCAACTCTTCTGCTTGTTTTGTTCTTCTGCTAAAACCAGTTTTTAATTTAGTAACGATACTGCGCGTGCCGTGTTCATCAAGGTCTTGTGTTTCTTTAAATTCTGCTATCGTTTCATATTCTTTTTTTCCAAAATAAAGCGATTGCAAATGTACATTTACCACACAAATAGTAGAATCACCAATTTTAATATCAGTATAAATTCCTTTAAAAGGTTTTTTACCATATCCTGTTTTAAAGGGCTGTTTCATGATGTTTCCTTTGTTTACAATGGGATATTTAGAAAACGTTGCAATGCCCCATTCATCGGTACCACGCAATACCACTTCGCGCGTGAAAAAATAATACGGATATCCATTTTTTTTTAATTGCTCTATAGTATTAAATTCCTTTGTCGTATCATTATAAAACTCCTGAAAACAAATAATATCCGGATTTTTTTCTTTTAATGTATGGAATATTTCTTCTTTAGAATGTTCGTTTTCGCTCCAATTATACAAATCAAAATCACGCACATTATAAGACATTATTTTAATAGATTGTGTGGCAATAGGATTGTTGGAAGATAATTGAATTCGGGTAGCAAATAACTTGAAATATTGTGGCAAACATGCAGATATTGCTAACAATGAAACCACCGCAAAATATCTACGACGTAATATCCATGCTATTACAAACAATACATTGATAAATGTGAAAACTGGTAACATCAACCCAAAAAAAGGAATTATCCAAATTTTTGCAGGACTGATATAAGATGAAGAAAGGCTTACTAATAAAAGTACAACAAAAATAAGATTAACGGTTCTTGACGTAAAGGATAATAACCACTTCAAGTATTTCATACTCCAAAATAATTGAAATAATTGAAATGTATGTATTTGCGGTCTTTAATTTTCGTTAATCTTCTTGGCTAATTTTAAACAAGAAATCTTTTTCTTCTTTAGATAAACTATCATAACTGGAGCGATTAATCTTATCTAATATTTCATCCAATTGCTCTTGCTTGCTAAGTTGATTTTTGGGGGAAGTTTGATGTGTTTTGGTTTGCTTTTGTGTATCTTTTTCAGAATATACATACGCCCGTTTTTGAGTTACTTTCATTTCAGGTTTCTTCTCAAATAGGGAATGAAAGAAATCACTGATAGCAAAAATTGGTCGAGCTAAATCTGTACCATTTTGCAATAATTTGATATAGACAAAACCGAATAAGGCACCACCTAAATGGGCAATATGTCCACCTGCATTGCCATGTTGGATATTAATTAAATCCAGCACTATATATGCCAATGCAATCCATTTAATTTTCACAGAACCAAAAAACAATAAGCCTATTTCATAATTGGGAGCGATGGTTGCAGCCGCCAACACGATTGCCATAACAGCTGCGGATGCACCAATACAGGTAGCCAATGGAACTGCATGTTGGAACACCGGAAAAATATTATAGGCTGCCATATACACCATTCCACCTACCATACCACCTAATAAATAAATCGGAACAATCTTTGGCTTCCCAATTAAATCTTGTACAATTTGTCCAAACCAATACAAACCTAACATATTAAACAAAATATGGAAGAAATCTTTGTGAACAAACATATAGGTAAGAACTGTCCAAGGTTTATACAACCAACTCATTACGGATGCCGGCAAGGCAACCCAGTTCAATATAGAAAAAGAAGTATGCTTTGCCATTAATACAAATGGTAAGTTAATGAGATTAACCGCCACAAAAATGGCGATATTAATCAGAATAAGTTTGATTAAATCAGAGCCGAAGCGATATTGCCATTTTATATCATCCCAAATATTCATTTTAATAGAACGTTTGTTTGTTGGTTTTATTCCAATATAAAACTAATAAAAATCCAAATAATGCGCCACCGATATGTGCTGTATGCGCTATGTTACCAATGCCCGTTTGTGCAAACATAATATCAAATCCGATAATCACTAACGGAATCATATATTTTGCTTTAATCGGAACCGGAATAAACATGAAAACCAACGGTGCATTTGGAAACAAATAACCAAATGCTGCCAACAAACCATATACGGCACCGCTGGCTCCTACCAAGCTGGCATAATATATTTGCGACAAACTTTTGATGGCCGACTCACTCAACTGTGTCGGTAAATGTGTTTCATTGGTAAAAAATACATCTCCAATATAATAATAAGCCATGCCGGCATTTACTGCAATATAAAACGCAATTGCACCTAAGCCGGAAAATAAATACAAGAAGGCGAAACGCTTGCTTCCTAACACGTGATCGCTTTCCAATACACCACCAAAACTATACAGTGCGTACATATTAAATAAAATATGAAAAATGCCACCGTGTGTAAACATATGTGTTACAATTTGCCATGGTTTAAAATCCGGATTGGTTGGATAGTGCATCGCCAATATATCAGTTAAATCCGGATAAATAAAACAAGCTACAAATACAAATACATTGATGAGTATAATATTTTTTACAACAGGCGTTAAATTATTCATGTGTTTAAATTTTCAAGCAACTTACAATTGTAATTTTTTGTGCTGCTTTTATAAATAATAAAGTATATATACAATTTTATGGTTCAAAAAGTTTCGTTAATTTCCAAATTTTCGTTCTATCTCGTCGAAACTATATTGTATAAAAGTGGGCATTCCAGCCGGATTAATGGTCGGTTGCTCACATGCAAACAATTCGTCAATCAGTTGTTGCATAGATTGTTTATCCAATGTTTTCCCACTTTTAATAGCGGTTTGGTAGGCCAATGTTTTTGCTACATTTTTACGTTTATCAAACTGCTCACTTTTGCTGTTCATTTTATAATCTTCCAGCAATTGTTCTATTAATTTTGTTTCATTTTCCTCTATCAAATCACTCGGCATACCGTGCACGACAAAGGTGGTTCCACCAAAAAATTCAATATCAAATTTCAACGCTTTTAGTTCCGGTAAGATTTCCATTAAAATGGCAGCATCACTGTTCGAAAACTCTAAGGATTTCGGGAACAAAGTTTGCTGTGTTACCGCCTGTTGTTGGGAGAAACTCCTTACGTATTTTTCGAATAAAATTCGCTGGTGTGCCTTGTGTTGATCTATCAAAATAAATCCACTTTTTATTTGTGTCAATATATAACGTTCGTGCAATTGTATCGGTTCAAATCGTTCGTTTCTAAATGGATTATTCGAAATCTCATTTTCATCTTCTAACGATAACAAATCCATCTTGCTTTTGATGGTAATAGTCTTCTCTTCTGTTGTTGCATCCAACTCGTACAATTTTTTCCAATCATCAAAATTGGTATTCGGTGAATGGTCAATCTTTTGTTGGGATGTTGTTGGAATATCCTTATCAAACGGCGAATAATAAGAGCCGCGCGTGTTGGTATCAGTATTCAGTTTTGATTGGACTACTTTAAAAGGCTGTTCATTATACACGGTTTCATCTACCAACAAATTAAAAGTGGATTCATGTTCAAAATCAATGGTAGGCATTACACTGTATTGCGACAAGCCGTGTTTTGCCGCTGCATTCAGCAACAAATAAATAGCCTTTTCATCTTCAAATTTTATTTCTTGTTTGGTTGGATGCACATTGATATCAATAGCACCCGGCTCTATATCAATAAACAAACAATAAAATGGAAAAGTCTTCTCACCTATCAATCCATCGTACGCTTTCGTAATGGCATAATTGAGAAAATTATTTTTGATAAATCGGTTGTTGACGAAGAAGAATTGCTCACCACGTGTTTTTTTGGCAATATCCGGTTTACCTATAAATCCACGTACACTTACATAATCGGTAAGCTCTTCAATTGGTACTAATTTCTCGTTGTAATTTTTACCAAATATATGCACGATACGTTGGCGGATATTAGATGCTTTGAGATGATATACTTCAATTCCATTGTGGTGCAATGAAAAAAAGATATGTGGATTAGCTAAAGCTACATGCACAAATTCATCTAAAATATGTTTGGTTTCAATCTGGTTAGATTTCAAAAAATTACGACGTGCGGGCACATTGTAAAATAAATTTTTAACAGAAATTGATGTACCATCATTCGTGGCAACCGGTTCTTGCAATTGCACCTTGGAGCCTTCTATCATCAGTAAAACTCCAACATCGCTATCCGGCATTTTTGTTTTCATTTCCACTTGTGCTACCGCAGCAATACTTGCCATTGCCTCGCCTCTAAATCCAAATGTATAAAGCGAAAACAAATCATTAATATCTTTTATTTTAGAAGTAGCATGTCGTTCAAAACACATTCTAGCATCTGTTTCACTCATACCGCAACCATCATCAACTACTTGTATCAAGGCACGTCCGGCATCTTTAATAATTAATTGGATATTTTTCGCACCGGCATCCACACTGTTTTCCAATAATTCTTTCACCACCGATGCAGGTCGTTGTATTACTTCACCTGCCGCAATTTGGTTGGCAATGGCATCGGGTAAAAGATTTATTTTATTATGCATAATTTGAGTATGCAAAATACAAAATTCATAGCGTACTGCCTTGTTAAATGCTGTTATTTTGATGCATTAAATTATTATCAAAATTCGATATCCACGTTCGTTTAGAGTTTATAACATATAAACCACTCTATTTTTCTTATGTTTGAACAAAATAGGATTGATTTTTGATAAAGTGAATTTATGATGTTAAACAAAAGTTTTTTTAGGATATTGCTCGTTTCTTGCTACTTACTGTTTATTACTTATATCTCCAAAGCAGCCGAACCGCCATACCTCAAAGATACTTCCAATTTTTGGGTGGATTCTATATTAAAAACAATGACTTTAGACGAAAAAATAGGGCAGCTATTTATGGTTGCTGCGTATTCTAATAAAGATGAAACAAGCTACAAAGCCATTGATAAATACATCCAGGATTATAAAATTGGAGGCTTGATATTTTTTCAAGGTACAGCACCCAAACAAGCCGAATTAACCAACCGATATCAAGCTCAAAGCAAAATACCATTGTGGATAGGTTTCGATGGAGAATGGGGCTTAGGTATGCGCTTAGATAATACCATTTCTTATCCAAGACAATTGATATTGGGTGCTATCGACAATCCAAATTTAATTTATGAAATGGGTGTTGAAATAGCCCGACAAATGAAACGTATTGGTATTCACATCAATTTTGCACCGGATATTGACGTGAACAGCAATCCAAACAATCCGGTAATTAATGACCGTGCATTTGGTGATAATAAATTTAGCGTTACCCGAAAAGGTTTGGCATATATGCAAGGCTTACAGGATAATCACATTTTAGCCAGTGCCAAGCATTTTCCGGGGCATGGCGATACCGATGTAGATTCACATAAAGATTTACCTATATTAAAACACCCTCTCAGTAGGTTGGAATCTGTGGAATTATATCCGTTTAAACAATTCATCCGCTACGGTGTAGGCAGTATTATGGTTTCTCATTTGAATGTTTTAGCATTGGATGGTGCACCTAATTTTCCGGCTACTTTATCGCCAAAAATAATCCAACAAAAATTAATTGACTCAATGGGTTACAACGGTTTGATTTTTACGGATGCTATGAATATGAAAGGTGTCTCAAAATTTTATCCTTCCGGCACCGCAGAGGTAATGGCCATCATGGCAGGAAATGATGTAATGTTATTTCCCGAAGACGTAGATAAAGCAGTAGAAGGTGTTCGTTGTGCAGTGTTGCAAGATTCTATCATCTCTGAAGAAACCATTAACCAAAAAGTACGTAAAATATTAGCTGCAAAATATTGGTTAGGGTTGAATAAATACCAACCTATTTCCTTAGATGGAATACAAAAAGACATCCTAAATGAAGAAGCTACCTATTTAAAGTTTAAGTTGTTGGAAAATGCCATGACGGTTGTTAAAGATTCGGCACAACGCATTCCGATTGTCAATATTCAAAAACGAATTGCGAATGTAAGCATCGGAAGCACACAAGCTACTACTTTCTCCAATACATTGGATAAATACACACAAATCGATCATTTCTATATTCCCAAAAACGCAACACCTGCCGTTTTTAATGCTGTTATAATGCAATTAAAAGAGTATCATTTAGTGATTGCAGATATACAAGATATGAGTCGATTTGCTGCTAAAAATTTTGGATTGACGGATAATTCTATTTCATTTTTAAAGCAACTGAATAAACAAAACCCAACTATTTTAACGGTGTTTGGAATACCTTATAGTCTTAAATATTTCCAAGATTTTACAACTATTTTGCTCGCTTATTCATCAGATGAGGAAGCACAATCTATTGCGGCACAAATTCTATTTGGTGCACGCGGTGCAGAAGGAACGCTGCCTGTAACGGTTGGAAATTTCAAGTATGGCGATGGCGAATGTACTCAATCGGATTTAAGATTAAAGTATGGAAATCCATTGGAAGTAAATATGGATATTGCCAAACTAAAAAAAGCAGATGCAATTATCTATAAAGCTATTGACGATAAAATTTTTCCGGGAGCACAATTATTAGTAGCCAAAGATGGCAATGTGATATATGAGAAAGCGTATGGGTTTCACACCTACGATGCAAAAATTGCCACTAAAACAACCGACTTATTTGATATTGCATCCATAACGAAAGTAACGGCAACAGTTCCTTTAATTATGAAAATGCAAGAGCAAGGAAAAATCAATATCCATAAAAAATTAGAAAATTATTTTTCATATCCATCGGATTGCAATAAAGGCGACTTAACAATAAAAGAAATTTTGTGTCATCAAGCCGGCTTACAAGCTTGGATTCCTTTTTATAAAAACACCTTAGATGCTACTGGAAATCCAGATACTTTGTGGTATGCTAAAAAACAAGATTCTATTTTTTCTGTGAAGATTTTAGATAGCTTATTTCTCAAAAAATCATTTCAGGATTCTATTTGGAATATGATTTATACCAGCGAAATATCGACTATAAAAAAATATAAATACAGCGACTTAGGATATTATTTATTACAACAAATCATTGAAAAAACATACAAAGATTCTCTTCAAAATATTGCAAGGAAGTATGTGTATGCACCTTTAGGAATGAACTTTACGCAATACAATCCAAAATGGAATGGATATGATTTAAATAAAATAATGCCGACAGAAATAGAAAAGAATTTCCGCCAATCTTTGCTATTAGGAACGGTACACGACCAAGGTGCCGCGTTGTTGGGTGGTGTGGCCGGCCATGCAGGAATTTTTACCAATGCCAATGATTTAGCAAAATATTTTCAATTGCTCCTGAATGGCGGTAATTACGGTGGTTATAAATATTACGAAGCAAGCACGATAAAAAATTTCACCACTAAACAATATCCGAATAATAGAAGAGCAATAGGTTTTGACAAACCAACACCAAATGGACAAGACGGACCAACGTGTGACGCCGCATCTGACGCTTCGTTCGGACACACCGGATTTACAGGCACTATTGCTTGGGCTGATCCGGAAACTAAGCTCATTTATATTTTCTTGTGTAACAGAGTTTATCCAAGTGCAGAAGTTAATCAACTTGCCAACCAAAACATACGACCAAAGATACAGCAAGCTATTTACGATGCGATAATGAAATAATATTGAGAAGTTCGTATTTAGTATTGAGACCTTTTCTTCCCGCAGCCATGGTTCGTGTCCTCACGAAACAATGTCGTGGTATGAGTTCTCACGAAACAATACGTTTCGGTTCGTGTGGACACAAACCGATGCAAAAGCACATTTAACTATCAGCCATGGTTCGTGTCCTCACGAAACACAGCGTGGTTTGAGTTCTCACAAAACAATACATTTCGGTTTGTGTGGACACAAACCGATGCAAAATTTCAATTAGCTTCTTCTCCTTTTTTCGTTTATAAAAATCATTCCGCATCAAAATTGACTTTACAGCCTTCGCTACAGTTTTTGCAGATGTCTATTTCTTTTCTGCCTTTTACTAATTGTGCTCTAAAATTTTGATACAAATCGTTCGTCCAAATTTGATGAAATGTATGCGAATTCAAATCGCCTAATTGGTGGCTCGCATCTTTATCAAAACAACAAGGCACCACTTTGCCATCCCAAGTAACTACACAACTGTGCCATAGTTTCCAGCAACTATTTTCTAATTCATTTTTAATGGAATAGGTGCCATCTTTATTTTTTTTGTAGCGTGCATATTTTTCATTTTCCGGTATCATACTATTTCCATTTACATAATCATACACTTGAGCTGTTTTTAAAATAATATCATCTACACCAATTTCTTTTGCCAACTTTTTCAAGTCTTCAATTTGATGTTCATTATGACGCACTACCAAAAACTGGAAAATTACGTGTGGTGTTTGTGCGTGCAATTGATTTTTCCAATGTATTATATTTTTAGCACCTTCAATTACTTTACTCAATTGTCCGCCTACCCGATATTGCTGATAGGTTTCTTGCGTAGTGCCATCTATTGAAATAATCAATCTATCCAAACCACTTTCTATTGTTTTTTTAGATGTCTCATCTTTTAAATAATGGGCATTGGTGGATGTAGATGTATAGAT
Source organism: Bacteroidota bacterium (assembly GCA_963169645.1). Lineage (GTDB taxonomy): Bacteria > Bacteroidota > Bacteroidia > Chitinophagales > JADIYW01 > JADJSS01. Next base: position 917,091 of record CAUJCO010000013.1, on the reverse strand, counting down.
GTTTTTGGATTTAGCATACGCTACCATTTCCAAAAAATTCTTATTCAAATAGGGTTCACCTTGAAAATAAAATGTAAGATAAACTAAATGAGATGAAAGTTCATCAATCGTTTTTCTGAAAAATTTTGGCTCTAACATACCAATCGGTCGTGAGAAAGAACGCAAGCCACTTGGGCATTCCGGACACCTCAAATTACACGATGTGGTAGGTTCTATCGATACTGAAAAAGGCTTACCTAATTGAATTGGTTTTTTTAGATATTTGGTAAGATAAAATGAACTATATACCAATGCCATATTCCATACTCTACGAGGCGTAAGTTTAGAAATGAAATTGAGTGTATTTTGTATAGATTTGTTCATTGTGCTAAAGATACGATATTATTCATGTTTTACTTATGGGATGTATTTCATTAAAGTAATCAATCACCTTATTAAATGAATAGCAGCATACTATTTTTTTTGTTTCACACTTCATAATAAAAAATCGGACAACTAAAGTTGTCCGATGAAAATATGGTATACAGCGTATAGCTCTTAATAAAAAAGGAATGTTATTTCTTTTGGATTGGTTGTGGTGTGGTTTTAGGAATATGTCGTTTAAAATATCGAATTACAAAAAACAATAAAATCACTATTACCACACATACAATAGCAGCTACCACAAATGGAATTATCAAACTAAAGATACTCCCAACAATTGCTAAGATATGTTCAATCGTAGCCACTATCGGGTTGGCTGTTCCGGCAGTTGATACGGTGGAAGTAGCTCGAGTAAGTGCAGTTCCTGCCTGTATAATGCCGGCACTACCGCCACCTACAATAATTCCTAAGCCCCATTTTAGCATTGGGTCAATATCCGGTAAGATAGCAGAGGCCGTTAGCAAAGTTCCTGCAATTACAGATGCCGGTGTCATAATCGTATCTAAAACATTATCGATAAATGGAAGATAATAACCACCTATCTCAAATAAGGTAGCCGCACTAAAACAAATTATGGCTGGTGTGCTACTCATCCATTGAAAACTATCACCCAAATGTAAAATGCCCATCTTGGATGCAATACTAGCGGCAAGCAATGGCACAAAAACACGAAATCCGCAACACGCACTTAAACCTAAACCCATCACTAGGCTGAGTAATACTTTATTGTCTGTAAAAAATTGCAACGCATCTTTAGAAACAAACTGCATAATTGTAGTATCCATAGTTAAATGTAGTATTTTTTTTGTTATAACATCAAAATACGCTCCAAAATTCCTTTAATCTATCTTGATATTGAAAAAATAGATTTAAAAGCAGGTGGTGTTGGTAATTTTATTTATCCTGTATAAAAAATTGAGGTTACTTATTTCAAAGTACTCTATGTATTTTCTACCTTTGTAAAAAAATATATAAGATGGAATTAAGTGGTAAAATATTTAAAGTATTACCGAAAGAAACCGGCGAGGGAAAAAATGGAAGTTGGACGAAACAGTCCATTGTAATCGAGACACCACATGAGCGTTATCCCAAAAAAGTATGTGTGGCTCTTTGGGGTGATATCGTTAATAACAATACATTTGTAGAAGGTGCTGATATCTCTGTAGAATTTGACGTGGAAAGTAGGGAATATATGGGAAAATGGTACACCGATGTGAAAGCGTGGAGAATTAACAAAACAAATGCAAATACTGGAAATTCACAACAACCTGTAAGTACAGCTACAACAAATAATGCACCGGCATATAAAGAAGCTGATGCACCGGCTATCGCTGATGATGATTTACCATTTTAATGGTTGAAACTACCAAGGATTTCTTTGGTAATAGGTAACATAGGCATCGCCATCAATTACTATCATAGGATCACCCGTTTTTGGGTGATTTTTCTTTTGAAAAGAAAGGGTTTGAGCACCTTCGTTTTGGGAGACAATACTGATAGTATTTCCATTCAATTTCCATGTACCTTGGTCCGAATTTTGGCTGGTAGAGCCTCCATAATATCCACCACCGGAACCGCTGATAGCACCTTCATATGTATATTGATAGGTACCATTTGCATTAATAACAATACAGCGAGTATTACTTGAACTGGAAGTATAGGTAGAAGAAGCATTTGTCCAGCACCAAGTACCTACGATAGATTTATCATTTCCGTTGGAAGTAGTTTTATTACTAGTTTTAGTCGCATTGGCATTTGCTCCAAGAAAAACAACCTGACCTTCAAATATGCCACCGGAAAGTTGTAATTGACCATTGTTCATTTTATATGTATAGAAAAAACTTTCTCCATAAGCATCGGTTGCTATTATTTTAGAGGCTGTTTTAGTGAATGTGAACGAAGTTCCATCTAAAGAACCTTGCCCATTGGATTGCAACACCAACGTTCCGTACTCATCATTTTTCCATGTGCCAAATAATGATTGGGCAACAGCAACATGCGCAAAAAGAAAAAAAAGTGCACTCATTAAAATTCTCATCGCTTGTTTTTTATTAAAAATAAATGAAACTCGATTAAAAATCAAGCGGAGCAATTAAAACAGTTGAAGAAATTAAATGAAGATGGAACTAACTGGAAATTCTTACAAAAAAAGAACGCTTGTCATCCTCTGATAATCAAGCGTTCGTGGTTTGGCACCTGTGATCCCGCTGGGACTCGAACCCAGGACCCATACATTAAAAGTGTATTGCTCTACCAGCTGAGCTACGGAATCATTGCTTTTTTACAAAAGCGAGTGCAAAGATAGTTTTTTTTTGGGAAAAGACAATAAAATTTTATATTTTTTAGTCTGTTAACGCTTATTTAAACATTAACCCTTTAACCCATAGGTTGAATTTTTGATCTGCCGTGCTGTCCACCTCGGCATCGGCCAACACAATTGCCGTTTTTCCGGGGCTATTGGTAGGCACTTTAAACTTCTTATCTTTTATATCAAATAAGATTTCTGAGCCTTGTGCATCTTTAATCGTAAACCAACATCCTTCACCTTTGCAACTTTTATCTATGATGCCCTCAATTTGTACATCTTGGAGTGTTGATTGTGATTTTAATTGATTGGCGACCTCATCTACTGAAATTGTTTTTTGAGCGGTAAACTTCTCGCCTAATTGTTTTGGTGAACTATCGCAAGCTACAAAAAAAAGTACTGCGAAAAATGCGTGCATTAGATATTTCATACTTCGTATTATTTTATTTCTTCTTTGGATATTTGACGTCCGTTTTCAAATAACAATTTACGGATTAATTTGTTGCTTTGGATGGAATCATAAATAAGCACTTCACCATCAAACACGTCTAAATCATCCATAATTTCTTTTTTATTGCCTGCAGCATAAATATTTCCATTCGGGTAATATTCTTTATAAGGTCCGTTGATGTGATTATCTTTTAAGGTTATTTCCTCTTTTACTTTATTTTTTGGTTCTTTAAAATAATTTTTCCAGACACCATTCATCATATTATCTACGTAGGCACCTTCTTGTTGTAAACTACCATCCTCATTGTAGGCACTAAATTTCCCGTTAAACTTGTTATCTACGTAATTTTCTTCTTGCATAATTTTTCCGCTCGGATAATACAATGTTCGTTTTCCGTTTATTTTTCCATCCGTATAATTAGCCACTTCTAATATCTTACCATCATCATAAAAACGTTTATATTCTCCTATTTTGGCAGATGGATTTTTCTTATCTACATAAAAACTTTCAATCACTGTACCTTTATTGTTTTTCACTTCTACTAGTTCCTTATTACTACAAGCCACAAAAGTTGTCAACAGAAACAAGTATAAAAACCGTTTTGTGACAACATTTAATTGAAGATTAATGTTATTCATGTCTATTAATATTTATTTTTGAACATCAAATTTCGGAATTTTATGCACGATTTACAACAAATAATTGAAAATGCTTGGAACGATAGAAGCCTATTGCAAGATGGAAAAACCTTAAATGCTATTAATGAAGTAATTAACCATTTAGATTTGGGAAAATTACGTGTTGCCGAACCAACAGCAAATGGATGGCAAGTAAATGATTGGGTAAAGAAAGCCGTAATCTTATATTTTCCGACACAAAAAATGGAAACTATCGAAGTAGGTCCATTTGAGTTCCACGATAAAATTCCATTGAAAAAGAACTATGCAGATTTAGGTGTGCGAGTGGTGCCACATGCCATTGCACGTAAAGGTGCTTTTTTAGAGAAAGGTGTTATCATGATGCCATCTTATGTAAACATTGGTGCGTATGTAGATAGTGGTACCATGGTTGATACGTGGGCAACCGTTGGTAGCTGTGCACAAATTGGAAAAAATGTACACTTGAGCGGTGGCGTAGGAATTGGCGGTGTTTTAGAGCCGGTACAAGCAGCGCCTGTTATTATTGAAGATAATTGTTTTATAGGTTCTCGCTGCATTGTAGTAGAAGGTGTGCGGGTAGAAGAAGAAGCTGTTTTGGGGGCCAATGTAGTGTTAACAATGTCCACAAAAATCATAGATGTTTCGGGCAGTGAACCGGTAGAATATCGCGGTGTAGTGCCTGCCAGAAGTGTGGTTATTCCGGGAACTATTCCGAAAGAATTTCCGGCAGGAACGTATCAAGTTCCGTGTGCGTTGATAATTGGAAAAAGAAAAGCATCAACAGATACAAAAACATCGCTAAACGACGCATTGAGAGAATTCAATGTTTCTGTTTAATAAATGTGAATGAAATAATGAAATAATGTAGCAATGTAATAATGCAATAATGCAATTGTATATTCATCTTATTACTTACTACTAAGTACTTAATACTATAAGAAAAAATGATTATCGGATTCGACGGAAAACGGTTGTACGACAACAAAACAGGTTTGGGAAATTATTCCAGAACCTTGTTGCATCGCTTACTCGAATTTTATCCAAACGAACAATATCGGATTTTTGTGCATCAAAAATATTTCGAAGAAAGTCCATATAAATATCCGTCTTTCGTAGAAAACACCATTATTTCAGAAGCCTTTAGTTCCGATTTATGGAGATTTAAAGGTGTAGAAGAGGATATTACACATCATGGCATTCATATTTATCATGGCCTGAGTAACGAAATTCCGGATTTACCTTCCACTATTAAAAAAGTAGTTACCATACACGATGTCATTTTTCATAAATTACCCAAAACATTTCCGTTTATTGACAGACAAATGTATGCGTATAAAACTAAAAAAGCATGTCATTTGGCAGATGCTATTATTGCCGTAAGTGAACAAACGAAACAGGATTTAATGGAGCTCACCAAAACTCCTGAAGAAAAAATCCATGTCATCTACCCTACATGGAACCGAGAATATGAACACGAATGTACGTATGTTTTGAAAGATGAATTTTTTGCAAGATATGGCTTACCGCGAGATTTTGTATTATACGTAGGTGCTATCAGCAAGCGTAAAAATTTCCTACGCTTATTGGAAGCAATGACCTTGCCGGAAAATCAAGATAAGCACTTAGTGGCAGTTTCTAATGGTGGCGATGAATATGAAAATGCAGAAGAATATATTTATGAAAAGCATTTAGAAGGCCGTGTTTTCTTTTTAAAAGAATTGCCGTGGTATGAGTTACCTATTATTTATCACATGTCACAAGGCTTAATTTATCCAAGCTTATACGAAGGATTTGGATTACCTATTTTAGAAGCACTGCGATGCGGAAAGCCGGTAATCACCAGCAACCTTTCATCGATGCCGGAAGTTGGTGGCGATGCCTGCATTTTTATTAACCCAACAAATGTAGAAGAAATTTCAGCTGCCATTAATTTCATTTATTACAACTTAGAATTAGCTGCTGAAATAAAAGAAAAAGCAATGCATCAAATTAATAAATTTAATCCGCAGAAAATGACGGAACAGATGATGCAAGTATATAAAAGCTTAGTTTAAGACCAACTACTTACACCCAGTAAAATGGAAAAAATCACAACAGATATTCCAAGAATTGTGGCTGCTTTACACGAGGGAAAAACGCTCTTGTATCCGACGGATACTATTTACGGAATTGGTTGTGATGCCACCAATGAACAAGCTATCGAACGTGTTTTCCAAATTAAAAACAGACCGAAACATAAAAGTCTCCTTGTATTAATGGCTGACTTGGAAATGTTGCAGCAATATGTGGACATACACGATACTATTGCAAATTTAATTACCAATTTCTCTGAGCCAACAACTGTTATTTACAACCATCCGAGAAAATTGGCAAAAAACGCATTGAATGCTGATAATAACATTGCTATCCGAATTCCCAAACATCCATTTTGCCAGAACCTATTACATGTATTTGGCAAACCAATCATTTCTACATCCGCCAATGTTTCAGGAGCTGAAAATCCAACATCTTTTGATACGATTGCAAATTCCATCATAGAGCAAGTAGATATTATTGCCGATAAAGAATTTGACACCTCCACATATAAACATCCATCTAAATTGATAAAAATAAATCCGGATTTCTCCATACAATATCTCCGATAATTACACTCTTATCCAATTATTTCTTATTTACGTACATCCGATTTTTTACAGATGTCAAAATGATGTTAATTATAATCGTTTTAATATAAAATGATGTATTTTTATACATTCATCTTAGCCGTATGAAAACTTTATACTTTATTTTACTAACGCTCGTATTGAATACGCTTGCAACTTCGTCTGTTTTCGCTAATCTATATCCAAACGACCGTTCCGATTTAGACTCAACCATACAACCATTTTATCATGGTGTAGCATCCGGCGACCCGCTTAATGACCGTGTTATTATTTGGACACGCGTAACAACCGACCTGCCTTCTGTTTCTGTAAAATGGAAAATGGCAACAGATACCGGCATGCAAAATATTGTAGCACAAGGCACCACGACTACAGATACATCCAGAGATTATACAGTTAAAGTAGATGTTACCGGATTACAACCCAACACTTACTATTACTATGAGTTTGAAGCTTTAGGCAGATTATCGCAACGTGGCAGAACGAAAACCATGCCTACCGGAAATGTGAGCAGTTTACGCATTGCATTTATGAGCTGTTCTAATTATTCTTTTGGTTATTTTAATGCGTATGATATCATCAAAAATAGAAACGACGTAGATTTACTCATTCACTTAGGCGATTATATTTATGAAGATGGTGTGCGTATAGGTGGAATAGATACTATTCACCGAAGGCCATTTCCGGAATACGATGCATTTGATTTGGTAAGTTATAGACAACGCTATGCATGGTATAGATTAGATCCATCTTTAAGAAATTTACACCAACAATTTCCGATGGTCGTAATTTGGGACGACCATGAATTTGCCAACGATGCAACAAAAGATACGGCTTTACGACATGACCCGGCAACCCAAGGTCCTTGGGCAATACGAAAAGCCAATGCCATACGTGTGTATAAAGAATGGATACCAATGCGGGAAGACACTTCTAACACGAACATCATCAATTTCACACAAAAAATTGGAAACTTGGCAGATATCATTTATACGGAAAACCGCATTGAACGGGTAGATGCCAACGACTTTCAACAAGCGTATGATTTAGTTTCTCATATCGATAATTTGGCATACGACACACCCAACCGAACAATGCATGGATTTAGGCAAATGGAATGGATGACAGACCAACTGAAAAAATCAACAGCAACTTGGAAAATATTAGCCAATCAAGTTGTCTTTGCCTCATTTGTGTACAAACAAACTATCTTAGGTATCGCATTCCCTTTTCACAATGCTGCCGGATGGGACATCAACCCATTAGATAGAAAAAAAGTATTAGATACCATTAACCATTATGGACTCAAAAATTTAGTGGTGTTAAGTGGAGATATTCATATTGCGATGGCATTTGATTTACCGGGTGGCGTTATTCCATATAACCCTACAACCGGAGCAGGTTCTATTGGGGTAGAATTTGTTTGCGATAACACCGTAAAAGGAAGCATCTTTGGCGGTCAACAAAGTTATATGTATGCCAACAATTCTCACTTAAAATATGTGAATCCAAAATCGCAAGGATTTAGTGTGTTAGATGTTACACCAACTTCTGTTTGTTGTGATTTTTGGGAAACAGATACAAGTTTTTTATTGAGCAATAATTATTCATTGTTAGGAACTTGGTGTACGGTTAAAGATGAAAATCACCTAAAACCCTACGCAGGACCTACATTTACACCGCGCACTTTTCCGGCATTAATACCATATAATCCAAGGAATAATGGCATTGTAAGTGCTATTAAAAACAATCAGAATTTTATGGAGATAATGAGTATGTATCCCAATCCGACCCAACATTATTTACGCTTTCAATATTTTGTAAAAAATCCTCAGTTGTTTCATGCCATTATCTATGATGTATTAGGTAATGAGATAAAAACATTTGAATTAGGTTATAAACAAAAAGGATTAAATGAAGAATCCATTGATATATCTTCATTAGCAAATGGCAATTACATACTATCATTCCAAACAACAGATGGTACTGTTTCAAGAAAATTTGTAAAAAATTAAACGGATGATTTTTTGATAGGTAATAATAGTAAGACAAGAAGAAATTACCGTTTTATTGAAGAAATAGACATCAATTTTTCATAAACTATTTTCTTTTTATTTAAGATATGTTTTTCTACTAAATGCCATGAGAGCCAGCCAAATAGCAACGTAAGTGGCAATGAAACAAGAAGTAGCGATACAATATCAAAAGAAAAGTAATGCATTAACAATTGTTGTATCGGAAAACCATAAATATACGTTCCATAGGAAATGTCACCAATTTTTTCTCCAATCGACGACAATCCTTTTGTAGCCGCAGCACCAATAATTATTACAATAGGTGGCAAAATAAAATATTGTAGTATTTCATAAAATGAAAAAGGCATACAAGCAAAAAACAAGATTAGGCATATTATCAACAAGACATTTCTAAATTTATATTTTTCAATTTGAAGGATAGACAATAATGCACCGGACATAAACAACACGGCAAAATGTATCCACTGTCCAAATGCTAACGCACCAATATGCCAATCTTTATATTCATGAAGCGTTAATCGGGCAACAAAAAGCAGTAGCAATACAAAAAAAACAATCCGTTTCTTTTGTGTTTCATTAAAATGTTTAATCCATAAAAATGGAATTAAAAAAAGATACATAGAAAACTCATAGATGATAGTCCACAGTGAGCCATTAATCACCGATCTAAATGGTATATCCTCGAACACACCTTGAATACCCAATTGTAATTTTATCAATAAAAGATTGACAGGTACATATGTCCACGTACTTTTATTTTTAAAATAATCAATAACTGTACCATTATACGCTGTAGAACAAACAAGCATACTTAAAATAAGCACTACAAATAAAGCCGGATAGATTCGTAATATTCGTTTTACTAAATAATCTAGGATATTTTTACTTCTATACAAACTTTGAAAAATAAGATATCCGCTAATTACAAAAAAACCGCGAACGCCTAAATAGGAATAAGAAAGGGTATGATTACTAAAATAATACAATGGATCTTGTTCAGAAAATCCGGATATCGGATAACAATGATGCACAACGACCAACGTAGCAAATAAAAGCCTGAGAAAATCAAAGTTATTCTTGTGCATAGAGTAAGAATATACGAATTCTAAAGATAGGTTATTTCAATTTTTATTTCTATTTATTTTCTATTTTTGTATATCTCATGCAATTCCGGCAAACAATTAATCAACTAAAAGAACTGAACCAACTTCGTTGGAACGCTTTTACTTGGGTTGGCATTTTATTAATAATAATATGCGGAATAAAAGTTACATATGGGCTGGAAAATTATATGGATATTTTGTTTTGGGATGAATCTGTTTACCTAACCCGTGGCGTAAATATGTTTGGTTCAATTCCACGCGATTGGGGACCGGCATATTCACTTTGGTATAAATTCTTGTCTTTTTTTATTTCCGATAAAATTGAATTATATTATTTCAATTTCAAGCTAACAACCATCCTAATTTGCATTGTACTTTTTTTGTTATTGATGGCTTGTGGTGTACAACAAATATTAGCCTTTCTGTTTGCTGTTTTATTTTTAGCCTCGTTCATTAATTTGCCATTGTGGCCGAGAGTATCGCATTTTTGCATTATGGTATTACTCACCGGATTACTCATTGCAAAACATCAACAAACTTTACTATTAAAAACAATAACCATTGCTTTCGCATTGTTAATTTGTTCGTATGCACGACCGGAATTATTTTTAGCATTTTTACCGCTTTTTATGTTGAGTTATATTTTGTTTTTTATGAAGATAAAACAAAGCTCAACATTGGAAAGAGTACAAATAGCCGCACTTTCCGGCTTGTTCGTATTTATGTATATCTTCTTTAAAACACCGCTAAATGGTGGTGATGCCAACAGAAGCATCGGCGTATTTTTGCAACATTTTGCAATGAATTATAGCCAATGGCATCACGACGACAGCATTTTTTGGTTGGATTTTTGGGATATTGTCCGCAAAAATTTCACTGATTCCGTTTCTTTAGCAACTATCATAAAATCTAATCCGGATTTATTTATCCAACACATCACCTCAAATTGTACAAATTACTTTATACAAACAGGAAAAATCATCTTTAGCTTTTTTGCACCCATTTTTACAGCAAAAACGCATTGGCTTTGCTTGATGGTTAGTCTGATATTATTTTCTATCTATTTCACATTAACAAAAATATCTCAAAATAAACGATTGCGATTTTTTACCTTATTGAGGGCGAATTATTTTACCTTATTCGTGTTGTTTGTTTTTATGGCACCACCTATTTTTGTTTGTATTTATGCATATCCACGAGAGCACTATCTAATATTACAAGTTCCATTTTTATTAGTATGTATCGGCTTAATCATTTCATCTATTACTGTTGAAATAGAGAAGCCCATCCACAAAATTATTGTAATCGGCGTTGTTTGTTTCTTCACCATACCGGTTGCCGAAGATTTTGTTTATTTTAATATGTTTAGAAGAGAAGAAAATTTAAGCAACCTTAAAACGCTCCAATACATAAAAGCAAACTTCAAATCAAATGATAGTATTCGAGTTTTTGATTTAGAAGGTGGCATGACAAATTTATTGCCAAAGAATTTCACTAACTACAATCATATCTACTTAAAAGATAGAGAACAGATATCATTAAGCACCTTTTTGTTATCACATCCATTCGATATTATTTATAATACACCAACATTACATAAAATAAATGCAGTAAAAAACGACTCTGTTCTGTTTGACCTATTGAAATCGCCTGAAAAATATGGCTATTTTAACCAAAAAACGGGTAACTTTACGCCTTCCATCCTAATAAGAAAAAGACAGTGAATTATTTTTATAAAACATTATACACCAGAGACCAACCTTTATTTGAAGTGAAGGTAATCCTGCTGTTTTTGTTCAGTCTCTTCTTTGGAAGTAATATTTTAATTCAGTTTAAATCTGCAAGTTCAGTAGCGGGCGTTGTCATCTTATTATTTCTACCGTTTATTTTAATTATTTCCGGAATCTATTATTACTACAAGATATTCCAATTAAAAGAAGTTAACCCGATTGACATTATCATCTTTTTATCGCTGTTATTACCCATTTACAATGCCGTTACGATGTATTTCATTTTCGACATGAAATTAATGAAGGCATTTTATGCCGTAACCGGAAGGTTTTATGTGGTAATGTGTAGTCTTTTGTATTATTATATCCGTGCAGATAAAATTACGCTTAAACAATATGCTTATTCGAACTTGGTTTTATGTTGGTTTTGTTTTGGCGTGTACACATTTGTTTCGCTTACTATTCCACCACAAACGTTCATGGGTGGGTTAGAAGATGGACTCGTTGGTTATAATCCTTCAAAGGGTGGCTATTTGTATCGTTTCTCGAGTGCATTTCTCACATTTGGGATGATATACTATTTCTTAAAATTCGTACTTAAAGATAGTTTTGTCGGGTTGATTTTATGGATGGTATTAATGGCCTATCAATTATTCATAGATAAAGGAAGGATAGAGTTAGTTTCGGAAGTCGTGCCCATGTTTCTTTACATGTTTGTTATATTAAAATGGCCGCAATTCTTTAAAAAGTTATTCATTATTTTTGTTATCGTTTGTGTCGCCTTGCTCATTGCCTATTTAATTGACCCAAAAATACTTACGTTTACGGCGGATATGTATTGGATGTTTATTAAATTCTTTTTAGGACAAAAAACCGGCGAAGGTTCTGCAGATATGCGCTGGACAGAAATGGCGGATGTTTACTATTATCTGATGAAACATCCAAGTTATATCTTCTTCGGAATTGGAACACCCAAGAAAGAAATTTTACAGTTAAATGTAGGTAACGTTGTTTTTGGTGATATCGGTATTGTTGGTGGTTTATTATCACAAGGCATTGTAGGTTTAATTTTTGTATATTCTGTTTTTCTATATCCCATTTTTATTTGGTTTAATGTAAAACATTACAGAAAGGATTTATTGTTTAATGTCGGAATATTAAGCACCGGAACTATCTTTATTCAATCGCTTTTTAATGGTGCAATATTCTATTCATTTTTGGGTATTATGCCATCTCTTATCATCTTGGAATGTTACAGAGTAAAAGAGAAAGTATATTGGAAAAAAGTAAGAAGCCAATTAAACACCCATGCACAAAAAACTTAAAATAGGAATTATTCTATTGGCGGTGGTTATCTTAGGCAGAGTTTGTCTGTTTAATGAAAAAAAAGAAACGCATACAGCCATCCATATTTCTCAAAAGGTAATAGAAATACACCTCACACCCAATTTTAACAATGCTTCTATTACGGTCAATCCAAAAATTTTTGGCGTAAATATTGGATTTGCATTCGGACGAGAATTAGACAAAGACTCCGGATTTGTGCAATTATTGAGAGCCATGCATCCGGCTTCTTTACGTTTTCCGGGTGGCACTGTAGCGAATTATTATCATCCCAATTTGCCGGTGTATGGTTATGTAAAAAATGAAATTCCATTTGGATTAGGTGTACTCTATAACATACAATCTAAACGCAGTGAAAATATTTTATACAATTACATTCGGTTATCTAAATTAGTAGGTTCGAGTGCCGTTTATTGTGCCAACTTGATGACCGGCACTTTAGAGGAAACAATGTTTGTTTTAGATGAATTAAAAAAGCACAACATTCCAATTTTGGGTGTGGAATTAGGAAATGAATTTAATCTGTTGCCGTATCGCGAAAAGGAATTTAAAAGTGGAAAAATATACGCCGACAAAGTGAAAGCCACTGCAGCAGCAATTCGACAAAAATATCCGGAAATAAAAATTGCGATTGTAGGAGCAGATATTGTTCCGGATGACGATAATAATCAACGCAGTCGGTTTATGCGTTCTTGGAATCAACAACTGAGCGAAGAAAACTTTTACGATGCGTATGTATGGCATTTTTATGCCAATTGTGCCAATTGTGATAACAACAAAAACTTCGACCAAGTGTACGTGCAAAACTTACAAGAATTAGCTCCATTTAAAACAAAGAAATTAGATGCTATCAGCAATGGTTTTCAGAAAATATATGGCAACCATCATAAGCTTTGGCTAACCGAATGGAATATTAGCAATACCACTTTCTTAGAAAACACCTTCACACAAGCTGCGTATGTTTATGAAAGTTTTTTAAAGATGATAGACATCAACATACAACAAAATAACTATATAGAAATCTCGCATTTACACGCTATGGATGCACTCATCAATCCATATAAAGGAAAGATGAAGGCATTATATGCAATAGATGGTGAAAATGCAACGATGCAATATGTTGCATTTAAATATTTGGCTGAAACGTTATCCAACGATGTATTTGCAGCTACACAACAGATTTCCTGTTCCGATAACGCCGTTCGCAATCAGTTTCTTTGCAGAACTTTTATACGAAAAACGGACAATACCGTTTTCATACATTTCATCAATCGTTCAGGTCATAAAATTCGCTTACATATAGATAACACAACCATCTACAATGGCACAATTACGAGTATAGATGCCGATGTACCGTATGCTACCATCGGAAAAACGGTGTATGAAAAAGAATATCCGGAGAAAGTAAAACCGGCAAGATTACAACAAAAAAATAGCATCCAAAACAACCTGGATATTGCTCCATTTTCTTTGGGTTATATCGCTTTTAAAATCGATAAGAAATAAATAAAAAATTGTTTATTGCATTAAACAAAATCACAGTGAGTTTTTTATTTCATCACTTGTTTTACTATAGCTAATTTACCATTGTATGGCGGATAACGCAATGGCACATCCGGCCAAGTAACTTTATGGCAAACTGATTTTTTATGCGTAAAGGTATCGAAGCTAAATTTTCCATGATAACCGCCCATGCCGCTATTTCCAATTCCTCCAAAAGGCATTTCATCATTTACAAAATGCGACATGGTATCATTAACACAGCCTCCACCAAATTGTACTGTGTTTAAACATTTCTGTTGACTTTCATAATTATTAGAGAAAATATAAAATGCCAAGGGTTTCTCAAACTGTTTTACAATACTGATAGCTTCATCTATAGAAGTAATAGTGAGCACCGGCAATATCGGACCAAAAATCTCATCTTTCATCAGTGGATGATCGAAAGAATCTAACTCAATTAGAGTAGGTGCGATATATCTTGTTGCAGCATCACATTTTCCACCTACAATGATAGTTCCATCTTCCAACATAGATGATAAACGCTTATAATGTTTGTCATTAATAATTCTCGGATAGTCAGCACTATCTTGTGGATTATTGCCATAAAATGCTTTCACATTTTTAGCAAATGCTTTATAGAATTTTTCTTTTACTGCTTCATGCACTAACACATAATCGGGTGCTATACACGTTTGTCCGCCATTTAAAAATTTGCCCCAAGCCACTCGCTTCGCTGCTACTTCTATGTCGACTTGTTTATCAATAATACAAGGACTTTTGCCACCTAATTCTAAGGTAACCGGCGTTAAATGTTCGGCTGCAGCTCTTGCAATGGTTCTCCCGATTTCCACGCCACCGGTAAAAAAGATATAGTCATATCGGTTGGCAAGCATTTCTTGATTGTCTGAGTTTTCATCTAACACAGCAATATATCGCTCTTCAAATGTTGCTTGTATTATTTGCTGAATAACGCGATAGGTATGCAGGGCTGCACGTGGCGGTTTTATGATACACGTATTTCCGGCTGCCATAGCGCCGATTACCGGTGCCAAGGTTAATTGTAACGGATAATTCCATGCACCTATCACCAAACACACACCATACGGATCGTGGTAAATATAATTACGAGATGGGAAATTTACCACCGTATCTTTAACTAATTGCGGTGTTGCCCATTTTTTAGTATGCTTGAGCATACAGTTAATTTCTTCGTATAGAACACCAATTTCTGTAGCAAACGATTCAAATTTTGATTTTCTAAAATCGGCATTTAAAGCTTCATAAATTAATTCTTCATGTGCCTTTAATGCTTGTTTGAATTTGTTTAATTGTTCTAATCTAAAATCTATGTTCCGCGTTGCATTACTTTCAAAATAATTGCGTTGCTTATCTATTAAAAGCTTAATACTTGAAATTGTTTTAGTTGCCATAATCTTCGTTTATTGAAAATGGGATTTGTAAATGTACAAAATTAAAAAGGATTCTATTTCACTTTGCTTTTTTTATCGGGAACACGTTCATTTTCCGGTCTACCCTCAAAACTCGACATCGATGTATAGACGCCTAAGAAACTTGCTACTTTGTCGAATATTCTGGTTGGAACTACACCTTTCAAGAATGGAACAATACTCGCTCGTTCCGGCAATAAAAGTATAATTTCATTTTTCTTAACAGCCGAAATGATTTTATTTGCTGTGTCTTCCGGTTGTAATAAAGGAAACAACAGTGGCGCTTTAACTCCTTTAAACATGCCGGTGTCGATATAGCTTGGACAAACGGTAGTAACGTGTAAGTCGCCACCTTCAGCCTCTAACTCTAATCGTAAACTTTCACTCCATCCAAAAACAGCCCATTTGCTACTGGCATATACGGAACCTTTTGGCAAAGAAATAAAAGAAGATGCCGATGCAATATTCACAACGTGTCCTTTGCGTTGTTTTATCATATCTTTCAAAAATACGCGTGTTACATGCATCACTCCGTTCACATTTATCGCAATTGTCTTTTCTATTTCTCTTGCGGAATATTCCCAAAAAGATTGTTTTCCGGCTACAATTCCGGCATTATTAAATAAAATATCAATATTGCCAATATCTAATAATACTTCTGTAGCAGCACGTTCTATATCTACTACATTTGCAACGTCTACAACAAATGAACTTACATTTTTATAGCCTTTGGATGAAAATTCTTTTTGTGTTTTATTTAAATTCTCTTCATTGATATCCCAAATAATTAGATTTGCTGCACCTTCTTGCAAGCATTTTAAACCCATTAATTTACCGATTCCGTTGGCACCGCCGGTAACCAAAACATTCGCACCTCTTATTTGTGACATATTCGTTTAGATTTAGAATTTTAAATTTAATGTAAAAACCTTGAAATTTGAAGTAGGCCGGATTTTATTTAACGTATGTTTAGGATATGCATTATTTACGGAATACCAATATAGACGTACCATACTAAAAGAGCCGTTAAAAGCAATTTATTAAGCAATTAAATACTTTGTACAATAGGCGATACGGCTATTTTACTTGCCAACTTTTTTTGTTCTATCTCAAATATGCAATCGTACACGGCCGTTCGTAATGCTAGTTCACGTGGGTCATTGGCAATATGTGTTCCCATCTTATTCATAATATATCCGAAAGCTACTTGCTTTTCCGGATCGGCGAAACCACCGGAACCACCTGCTCCAAACGTACCATAACTTCTATAATTAGAGCCAAAATTTTGATACATGGATGGCTTAGCAAAACCTAATGAAAATGGAATTTCTACATGTAGTACCACATCTGATTTTCCATTTTTAGGATATATCGGTGCCGTTTCTAATAATGCCAATGTTTCTTTACGTACTTGCAAATTTTTTCCACCGGTGGCAAACTCATTATATGCTTGTGCAATGGAACGGGCATTACCAAAACCCAAAGCAGAACCAATTTGTAAAGACATATATTTTCGTTTATTAAAATTGTTTAGATTTAAAGCAAACGGTGGATTTAATAAAGATTTATAAAAAGTAGAGAACGGATTTAATATCCCTTTCATGATAGAGCCAATATCCGAATTTTCACCTTTCAAAGCTTCTGTCGGGAAAAATGGAATTAATTCTGCTACGCGATGATTGGGAATAGCATCCGGCAAACCTATATGAAAATCTAATCCTAATGCATCGGCAATTTCACTTTTAAAAAACTTACTCAATGTTTTTTTTAGTGGATCTACTCTTTTAATAATTTCATTTTGATACATGGCAATTGTCCACGCGTGGTATCCTTGCTGGCTTCCGGGCTTCCAATATGGTTTTTGTTTGGCCAAACAATCAGACAATACCGTTTCATTGGAAAGCACTTCATGTGTAAGTCGTTTATCATTGGAAAATAAACCTGCTTGATGAGCCAATAGTTGACGAATGGTAATATTTTCTTTTCCATTACAAGCAAACTCTGGCCAATAAGTGGCTACTTTTTCGTCAAAATCGATTAAGCCTTTAGAATGCAATAAGGCAAATGCTAAGGAAGACATGCCTTTTGAGGTAGAAAATGCAATACACAACGTGTCTTCTTCCCAATATTGTTTGCGTTTTTTATCGCGATAACCGCCCCACAAATCCACTACTTTATTGCCTTTGTAATAGACACAGCACGATGCACCGACTTCATGTCTGTATTTAAAATTATCTTCAAAAGTTGCTTTTACTTTTTCAAATCCATCTTTGGCGTAGCCGAAAATAGGTACTTGCATTTTATTATTTTAGGTTGGGTAAGTTAGTCATTTTTTTAAAAAATTCTATTCTGAATTGAAACAAGTTTTACATTCTTATTGATTTAGATGATATAGGTCAAATGAATTTTACATGTTCATCCTTAATAAAAACGTAACCAAAATCAAATTCGGTTAGAATCTATTTTCTCTATCTTGTACGTTCAATCTTATTTTTAATGGCAACAACTCTTTTCGATAAAATTTGGGATGCACACGTAGTACAAGCAATAGAAAACGGTCCGCAAGTGCTGTATATCGACAAACATTTCATTCATGAAGTAACCACTCCGCAAGCATTTGCAGGATTAGATAAACGTGGCTTAAAAGTAGCGCGTCCTAAACAAACCATCGCTACTGCCGACCATAACGTTCCCACCAAAAATCAATTAGAACCTATCAAAGAAGCCTTATCACGCAAGCAAGTAGAAGCATTAATAGCTAATTGCCAAAACCACAATATTGAATTATTTGGCTTAGGTCATCCATTTCAAGGCATTGTGCATGTCATAGGTCCTGAACTCGGCATTACACAACCCGGCATTACCATTGTTTGTGGCGATTCGCATACATCTACACATGGTGCATTCGGTGCAATCGCCTTTGGAATCGGCACTTCTGAAGTGGAGCAAGTGTTGGCAACGCAATGCATCTTACAAACCAAACCAAAAAAAATGCGCATTAATGTAGAGGGCGTTTTAGGAAAAGGCGTTACCTCAAAAGACATTATTTTATATATCATCTCTAAAATTTCTACCAGTGGTGGCACCGGATATTTTGTTGAGTATGCCGGCTCTGCTATCCGAAGTTTAAGTATGGAAGCACGTATGACCATTTGCAATATGAGTATAGAAATGGGAGCACGTGGCGGAATAATTGCACCGGATGAAATTACATTTGACTACTTACGCGGAAGAAAATTTGTTCCGGAAAATTTTGACGATGCTGTTGCAAAATGGCAACTATTAAAAACCGACGACGATGCTGTTTTCGATAAAGAATATCATTTTGATGCTGCCGATATTGCACCAATGGTTACGTACGGTACCAATCCGGCGATGGGCATAAAAATTACAGACACGATTCCCAACAACGATGATGCCGGCTTAGAAAAAGCCTTGCAGTATATGGACTTTCAAAAAGGACAATCTTTAATTGGAAAAAATATTGATTATGTTTTCTTGGGAAGTTGTACCAACTCGCGCATGGAAGATTTACGCCAATTTTGTGCTTTAGTAAAAGGAAAACAAAAAGCAGAAAATGTAACCGTTTGGGTTGTGCCCGGAAGCAAACAAGTCGAAAAACAAGCGATTGCTGAAGGTTTAGATAAAATATTAATAGATGCCGGAATGGAGTTGCGTGAGCCGGGTTGCTCTGCTTGTTTAGGTATGAACGAAGATAAAATTCCGGCAGGAAAATATTGTATTTCTACATCCAATAGGAACTTTGAAGGACGACAAGGACAAGGTGCACGAACGTTATTAGCAAGTCCGCTGATGGCCGCTGCTGCCGCTGTTACCGGAAAAATTACCGATGTCCGAGAACTATTAGACTAAAAAAATCTTAATTCCTACTACTTACTACTCAATACTAACAAATAAAGAGATGGAAAAATTTACAACTATAAATAGCCAAGCGGTGCCATTAAATATGGAAGATGTGGACACCGACCAAATAATTCCGGCACGTTTCTTAAAAGCCACCACACGCGAAGGTTTTGGCGACAACCTTTTCCGCGATTGGCGTTTTAATGCTGATAATTCTTTGAAAGAAAATTTTGTTCTGAACAATAAAACGTACAACGGAAAAATTCTGGTTGTAGGTAAAAACTTTGGTTGCGGTTCATCGCGTGAGCATGCCGCTTGGTCAATTTTTGATTATGGTTTTCGGGTTGTTGTCTCCAGCTTTTTTGCTGATATTTTTAGAAATAATGCTTTAAACAATGGCTTGTTGCCTGTCGTGGTATCGCCGGAATTTTTACAGAAAATATTTAAAGAAATAGAAAAAAATCCAAGCACAAAAATCCAAGTAGATTTAGAAAACCAAACGATAACTATAGAAACTACGCAAGAAAAAGAAACGTTTGACATCAATCCATATAAAAAAACGTGCCTAATAAATGGCTATGATGATTTCGATTATTTGATGAGCATGAAAGATAAAATCGAAGCGTTTGAAGCGAGTAGATAACCTCAAAAAAAATCAATTATTTACTGAAATTTATACGTATCTTTAATAAGAAATTTATACGTATGACTGCTAAGCTCACGCTTTCTATTGATGAAGAAGTCATCAAAAAAGCAAAACTAAAAGCAAAACAAGAAGGCAAATCACTTTCTGCCATGGTGGAAGATTATTTGGTATTTGCAAGTTCAGATATCAAAATTAAAGCTAAACCGAAAAAAGAATATGCCGATTTAGTAAATCGCTTAGCCGGCTCTTTAAAAGCGAAACTGCCTAAGAATGTTACAGACAAAGTGTTAATACAACAAGCAATAATAGAAAGATATAACAGAAAAAGTAAATGAAAGTATATCTTGATTCTGACGTGCTGCTTGATTTCTTATTAAGAAGAGAACCTTTTTTTGAAGATGCTATAAAGTTGTTTTTTTTAAAGGACGACCACAAACTATCTTTCTATACTTCTGCAATAATCTTTTCTAATATCTATTATATTTCAAGCAAACATTTTGAAAAAAAAATACTTATTAATAAACTAAAAGATTTAGCTGCTTTAGTAGAAATAGTAGATTCAACTAAGCAAAGTATTCATTTATCTTTCGATGCTGATTTCACCGATTTTGAAGATGCCATTCAATATTACACAGCTATAGAAAACGATTGTGCGTTTCTTATCACACGCAATGTGAAAGATTACAAAAAAGGAAAAAATATTCGAGTGCTTACCTCATCTCAATTTTGTAAATTATTAATCAAATAAGATACTTGCAAACCTTATCTATAAATATAACATCCAACAAAAAAATCTATTTTATTTCCGATTTACATCTCGGTGCACCAGATTATACGAATAGTTTGGAACGAGAAAAAAAAGTAATCGCATTTTTTAATACTATCCAACACGATGCTCAAGCTATCTTTTTAGTAGGTGATACGTTTGATTTTTGGTTCGAATACCAACATGTAGTGCCCAAATATTTTGTGCGTTTTTTTGCCAAATTAATCGAGCTAAAAGAAAATGGAATCAACATTTATATTTTTACCGGCAACCACGATTTATGGTTTAATGATTATCTGCAACAAGAAATTGGTGTACAAATTTTTCACGAGAAAATAGAAATCAGAACCAATACTAAAAATATATTGGTAGCACATGGCGATGGGCTTGGTCCCGGCGACACTAAGTACAAACTACTCAAACGCATTTTCACGAATCCAATTTGTAAATGGCTCTTTCGTTGGTTGCATCCGGATATTGGTATAAAAATTGCTCAAACTTGGTCGAGACATTCTTTTACCGATCCGAAATTAGAAGTATTTAAAGGCGAAGAAAAAGAATGGCTAATTCAATATTGTAAACGAAAATTAAACGACCAACATTTCGATTATTTCATCATGGGACATCGACATTTACCGATGGAAATTAAACTCAACGAGCAAAGTACTTATTTTAATTTAGGCGATTGGATAGTACATTGTCATTATGCCGTTTTTGATGGAAATGAAATGCAATTAATTAAATTTGAAGATGAACAATAGTCGATGGTCAATAGTTAATAGTCGATGGTTTAGCAACCTGCTAAAATCCGGTTTGCTATGGGCTATGGTCTATTGTCTATGGTCTAATAATTCTTTCTCAGCTATTCCAACATATATAAAAACCATTGAGAAAAAACCGATTTCCATTTTTGTAAATACAACCAACGACATTTTTTTGTTATACAAAGGCATGTTGGAACGCTACAATGCGGACGGCACTTTTTTTCAAAATTACGGAAGTATTTATATCAACGAACACACCGAAATTATTAGTGTTACAGGTTTTAAAACTATTTTATATTCGCCTGATTTTGGAAAAATTATCCAACTGGACAATCGCTTTAAAGAGATAGATGTTATTGATGTGTTTAATTTAGGAACGTATCTTATTACCTGTGTAGGCACATCTTACGACAATAATTTTTTATGGCTTTGGGATGATGCAACACAACGACTCATAAAAATGGACAAAGACCAAAAGCCCATTTTTGAAAGTAATAATTTATCGTTGTGGACCGGCAAAACAATTCATCCGATACAAATCACAGAAGTTGGCATACAACTTTTTGTTTTAGATACTACTCAAGGAATTTTTATCTTCGATAATCAAGGAAATTTCATAAAAAACATTCCTATATATGCCATACAAGATTTGAAAATTTATGAAAATCAACTTTTCTATTATAAAGAACATTGCATTTATAGCTATCAGCAATTAACCTTTTCCGAAATAAAATATACCCAAACACCGAAATTGGAAAATATACAATTAGGCAAATCCATTTTGTGCGGAATAAACCAGATGGGATGGGTAGAAATATGGAAATATTAAACGAGATTTATCGCAACCTATCCATAGAACGTACCAAGTTTTCATCACTTTTAATGCCTGCATACGCCAATACATTAAAAATAAATATAAAAACTGGTAAGATAGCCCCAATTTTAAATCCATAATTTGACAAGCCGACATGTTGAAAAATGCCATACGCCAAAAATGCCATATACAGTAGCGAAAGTAAGCTATTCAATAACACCACTTTCATTTGTAACTTTCGATTCGTAAATAGAAATATAGAAGCAAAAGCAAGCACTGCAATTAACAGTGCACCAACCATATCCGACATATAATTTTTTGCAATTAAGATTTCTGCCGTTTCATCCGGTTTTAATTGCAAACCAAATGGAATAAAAATAAACACTACACAAGCAATCGTAACTAACAATAAATATATCGTTTGAATTCGTTGTATCATACATTAAGATTTAAGATTTTAAATAAAAATCGTTGTCAAATTTATAAAAAATAAAATAAGGATTTTAATTTTTGCTTGGCTAAATCTGCTATCTTGTATCTATTAATCTACACATATTTCATGCGTTATTTTTTGCAATTATCGTATTTTGGAAAAAACTTTTGTGGTTGGCAACGACAAGAAAATGCCATTTCTGTACAAGTTGTTTTGGAAGAAAAATTGTCGATATTATTATCAGATAAGTTAGAAATTGTTGGTTGTGGCAGAACCGATGCCGGCGTCCATGCACATGAATATTTTGCTCATTTTGATACCGAAAAAAAAATAGCATCGGATTTTCTGTATCGGCTAAATGCCATTTTGCCCACCGATATTGCCGTACAACGCATTATTCCTGTTTCGGAACAAGCACATGCACGCTTTGACGCTACTGCAAGAACTTACAAATACTTTATCCATACAGCAAAAAATCCATTTATTGAAGAGCAAAGTTTTTTTTGGAACAAAAACATTGATTTAGATAAAATGAATCGTTGTTTGCAAAAATTATTAGGCGAACATGATTTTAGTGCATTCGAAAAAAAAGGCAGCGACAATAAAACATCTGTTTGTGTGCTTACTACTGCTTATTGGCAAGCCACCGAATCCGGTTACGTTTTCACTATTACAGCCAATCGTTTTTTGAGAAATATGGTGCGACGCATGACGGCAGCATTATTGCAAGTAGGAAACGGAACCTTAGATGAACAAATTGTCATAGATGCTGTTTTAGAGAAAAAAGCATTAGATGTTCGCGTAGCAGTTCCGGCAAAAGGCTTATTTTTGTGGATGATAGAATATGATTTTCTATCTTAAAAATGGGCATATTTTCCAAGCTTATTTCAACCATATCAAGTTTATATTATTTTGGCAAACAAAACAACAAACACAACAAAAGGCAACGATTGGCATACACTCAAGCGAGTGATACGATTGGCTTTTCCATTTAAGAATTTATTGTTTATTGCGGTTTCATTTGCTATCATCACCGCATTTATCACCGCCGTTCGGCCCTACATCATCCAACAAATTATTGACGTAAACATTATTGCATTAGAAGGAAAAGGCATCGAAAAAGCTACGCTTATCTTATTAGCGGTTACGCTTTCAGAGTTTTTATTAAAATATATTTTTGGAATCAACACCGCTTTGCTCGGTCAAAATATAATGTTGCAATTACGTACTCGATTATTCAATCATGTGCAAACTATGCGATTGCAGTTTTTTGATAAAACACCGGTTGGCATCATCACCACCAGAACCATCAACGATGTTGAAGCCATCAATAATATTTTTTCTGAAGGAATTATTTCCATTATTGCCGATGTATTATCATTAGTATTTGTAGTAGGATTTATGTTTTATACCGATTGGAAATTAACGTTGGTTTGCCTTACTACATTTCCATTAATTTTATGGGCAACGTATATTTTCAAAGAAAAAGTGCGTGTTTCATTTAATGATGTACGCGACAAAGTAGCCCAATTGAATGCATTTGTACAAGAACATATTTCCGGCATGCGTATCGTTCAAATATTCAATGCACAAGAAAAAGAATTTAAAAAATTTGACCGACTTAACCGTGAGCACTACGATGCCAACGACAAATCTGTATTGTATTATTCCATTTTCTTTCCGGTGGTAGAAGTTATTTTATCGTTGGCAGTTGCAGTAATGGTGTGGTATGCTGCGAAAGAAATCATGAATCACGAAGTGCAAATTGGTATTATCACCTCCTTTATTTTATACCTTAATTTAGCTTTTCGTCCGTTGCGCATGTTGGCTGATAAATTCAATACATTACAAATGGGATTAATTGCAGCAGAGCGTGTTTTTAAACTATTTGATACACAAGATAAAATTGAAAATAGCGGAACCTTGTCGCCTGCAACTATTAAAGGTGAAATAGAATTTAAAAATGTATGGTTTGCGTATCATCAGGATAATTATGTTTTAAAAGATATTTCATTTAAGATTGAACCGGGCGAAACCTTAGCAATTGTAGGTGCTACAGGCTCCGGCAAATCATCTACCATCAATATTTTAAATCGATTTTATGAGATTAATAAAGGTGAAATCTTATTAGATGGCATCAATGCAAAAGCCTATAAACTCAGTGCATTAAGAGCTTATATCAATACGGTATTGCAAGATGTGTTTTTATTTTCCGGTTCGGTATATGATAATATCACGCTCAAAAATCCAAACATCAGCGAAGCGCAAGTAATCGAAGCAAGCAAGTTGGTTGGTGCACACGATTTTATTATGGAATTACCGGGTGGCTATCAACACAATGTAATGGAACGCGGTGCAACTTTATCTGTTGGACAACGACAATTAATTTCTTTTATTCGCGCATTGGTGTATAATCCACAAATTTTAATCTTAGATGAAGCCACATCAAGCGTAGATACAGAATCCGAAAATTTGATACAACATGCCATCGAAACTTTGGTAAAAGGAAGAACATCTATCGTAATTGCACATCGTTTATCAACCATACAAAATGCCGATAAAATAGTCGTATTGCACAAAGGTGAAATTAAAGAATTAGGCACACATGAATCGCTCTTAAAAATTGAAAACGGCTACTACAAGCATCTTTATGAAATGCAATTTCAATCACATGCGGTGATTTAGTTTTTATTTAATTCCTAATAAATCGCCATACACGCCATATTGATATGCTAACTCATTTTCTGATTGTATAAAATATGGATTTTCATAAATTAGCTCACTAATCAACTTGCTTAAACGTTTCTCAAAAATACGCAACAACTCAATAGGAATCGGCTCTCCGTCGTTCAGGTAGCTCATGCCATTTCGCATATTTCTTGCTTGATGGAAGGCAACATAAATAGTATGGCAATTAAATAATTTATAATACATCAAAGCGTACAACATACCTTGAAAAGCTGCACTATAGTCTGTTTTGTTTAAAACAAACAACATATCCATAAACGCCTCTACTTTGTTTTCATTATCTAGATCCGGAAATTTAGGCAAGTTTATTTTTCCGGATTTATAATCTACAATTCGAATGGCATCATTGGGCAAAACATCTACTCTGTCAATAGTTCCTTGCAGTTTAGCAAATGTTCCATTATGAAGTAATAAGGTATCCCAGAAAATAGTCTCTTCTACATTTTTTACTTGCAGCTGTTCTTCTTTAGCATCGTTTAATATAATTTTTTGCACCAAACGTTCAATTACACTTAATTGTAAATTATTGCTTCCACTCCAAATTTCTTTAGGTAAAGCTAAATCTGTACAAGCATTTTTAATAGCTTGATGTATAAAGTCATTTTCTGTAAACGATTGTAATTTTTCCTTACTTAAAATAGTATTTAAAAACGGTGCATATATATTTTCCAACACTTTATGCATGATTTGTCCAAACACAGCAGCGTCGATATCTTCATCTAACTCACTTGGCTCTTCGATGTGTTCAATATATTTTAGATAAAATTGTAACGGACATTTTATATACGTTTTTAATGCCGTAGCTGAGAACTTACGCAGTTGCAATGCTGCTGACATTTCGGGCGTTTTGGCAATTTGTATCGGTACAACTAAAGTTGGTGTAACGGAATTCTCAAAGGTGGCAATTTGTTCGTGTATCACATTGGCGGTCGTATCAAACTCGTGTTGTATTTGTCGAATAAATCGGCTCATTTCTGAAGCGTTATCACCAATTTGGTTGTTATAAACTAAATGTATTGTGGTAGCACGTTTCAACAATCTATAAAAATGATACGCATTGATGCCATCAAATTGTTCGAAGGTTGGTAATTTAAAAAGTGCGCGTAAGTTGTATGGAATAAATGAATTGGTTTTATTCGTTCCTGGTAACTTATCATCATTCATTGACAAAATATACAATGTATCAAAATCCAAGATACGTGTTTCTAAAAAACCCATTATTTGCGTATTGTTGAGCGTATTTGTTTCAAATGGGATTTTTGAAGCACCTAAAAATTGTTTGGTAATAAACAACAAAGCACTTCTGTCTACTTGAATATTTTTATCTTTAAAAGATTGCAACAACAAGCCTAACTCATCAATCAGTAATGCTTTTGCCGGCTTAAAATACACATCATTTACTTGTAAGGAATGTATAAATTCTATGATAGTATTCAATATGTCTGTTGCAGTAGTTGGACTTGATAAAATTGCTTTGGGAAAATATTGTTGCAAAACATCTTGTGGCATAAATGGAACAAAAAATGGCAATTTATGTTGAAGTTCTTGCAATGCTTGTATTTTATTTTTAAAATAAAAATGCTCGGCTAATGCAGCAATATCTTTATGATAATAGGCAACATATCCATTTTCGCTTATGCGTGTATTTCCAAAAAAATTTAACAGTAGCTCTACCAATAAATACAACGGATGATGTGCTAAAGTATAACCCATTGTAATATTTACTTTTGAAACATCGATTGTGTAAAGCAAGGGTGACAACAGTTGTTCATCACATAATACAACAGCTGTTTTTTGGGTGTCGTCTAAATTTATGGTGTTGGCTACAAATTGAGCCTGACCAATATCGGATGAAACACCGGTAATATGTATGTTTTTTTTAGATGCGGATTCTTTATCCAAAATCCAATGATTATTTTCACCGGAAAAAGACGTTTGATAAGCTCTTAAAAAATTGCCGGCTTCGTGAAATTTATTTTGCATAAAATGTGCATCGGCATCCCACCAAAATGAAGTCGTATATTGCTGTTCGATTGTTTTAAACAAAGTTTCTTCGCAAACAGACAACGCATTAAATCCACAAAAAATAATTTCAGAATAGGGCAATTTTAATTTTCCATTTTGTACGTTTTCTAGCACTTCACGATACGCCATTCCTTCATACGCAATTTTTTTTGAAGCAAGTTGTTGTTTAAATTGGACATACATATCGCCCAATAAATGCCATGTTTTTATAAAATGTTCTTTGTAAATATTTTCTTTATTATGAGATGATTTTGTCAGAATAAACTGTTCAATATATTTTCGAATTTCATCTGAGATGGAAAAAGTTGTGTCAATTTCTTTTTGTGTTTTTAAAATAGAAAACAACTGTTGAGCATCTACTAAATATTTATCACATTCATCAAAATCACGCAAGATGAGCTTGCCCCACGGAAGAAATTTTTCAAATGGTTGATGTTGTTGTGTTAATGCTGTTTGTACTTCATGTAATTCCATTAATAAATACCAATCATCTTTAATAATAAATGAGGTATTGGCTTGCAGAAAATCTTGTATCGTGATGGTTTGTGGAAGAATAAAATTTTCTTCTTTAAATTTTTCTTTCAGAAAATTCGTGAAATAAATGGCAGCTCTTTTGGTCGGAAAAATATAGCAGCGTTTGTAAAGATACGGCAAATTTTCTTTCGAAACGGACTCGGCAATTATTTGTAAAAAAGCTTGCATTTTACTAAGATACAAAAACTCACTTATTAAAGGAGTTAGAAAGTTTCGTTCACAAAACATTCACCAAACCGACATTAAAATTCCTCGATACTGTTCTCATAAAACGCAGTGAATCCAAGTTAATCCATCTAAGTTTCAATTGGTATTTAAATAGGAGTAAAATGGGTGAATTTATTTTGCAGCATCAAATAAACACACAAATGAAGAACATTTTTAAAAAGACAAATTTACTTATTTTCCTACTGTTTCCGATGCTTGCCATTGCACAAAATGGAAAAATTTCCGGAACCATTACCGACAAACTTACCAAAGAAACACTTATTGGTGTAAACATCTCAATGGATAGTTCAACATCCGGAGCAATTACGGATATGGATGGATATTTTGAAATTTCTGATGTAGCAGTTGGCACACATCAATTGGTGATTTCTTATATCGGTTACACCACCAAAACAATTTCGCAAGTGCTTGTACAAGAAAATCAAACAACCACTTTAAATATTGCATTAGAAATTGCATCAAACGAATTAGCAGAAGTACAAGTAGTGGATTTCAAAAAAACCAATACCGAAACCGCCGTGATGCTGGAAATGAAAAATGCTGACCAAATTGCAAGTGGAATTTCATCGCAACAAATACAAAAATCCGGAGATGGCAATGCAGCACAAGTTGCCAAACGAATTCCGGGAATTACCATACAAAGTAATTTCATCAATATAAGAGGTTTAAACCAACGTTACAACAATGTGCTTTTACACAATGCCATGGCACCATCCATGGAAACAGATGTAAAATCGTTCGCTTTTGATATTATTCCTTCCGCACAATTAGATAGAATCATTGTATTAAAAAGCCCTTCCGCTGATAATGTAGGTGAATTTGCCGGTGGTGTCGTTAAAATTTTTACCAAAAGTTTTCCCGATAATAATTTTGTCGATGTATCGTATGGAACGACGTTTAGAGTAGGCACTACATTTAAACCTTTTTACAATCAAAAAAATAGTGCATTGTTTTATTTGGGAAATGATAACCAAAATGACTTAGCATCGAACTTTCCAAAAAATGTAAATCAAGTACAACCGCAATATTTAAAGCCTGTTGCAGAAAGCATGAGCACTGACTGGACTGCGAAGAAGATGGCCTCTATTCCGGATCAAAAAATTGGAATCAGCTTTGGTCGAAGAATTTCTACCGATAAGTTATTAGTTGGTATGATTACGTCTATCAACTATTCCATCAACAAACAAACCAATACGATTTTCAGAGCAGATTATAATCAATACGATTTCATCAATGACAAACAAAGTCCAAAATACAATTTCATCGATACACAATACAACAACTCCGTTCGTTTAGGTGTATTGCACAATTGGGCTTTTAAATTCAAATCCAACACCATTGAGTTTAAAAACATCTACAACTCTAATGCACTATCTCAATATACACATCGCTACGGTACAGATTATGCGAACGATTTAAACTTACATAACTATGCTTTATACAATTCGTATCGTGGAATTTATGCCGGACAATTATTAGGTAAACATCAAATAAAATCAGAAAAAAATGCCATTGATTGGATTGTTGGTTATAGCAGAGCATATAAAAAAGAACCGGATTTTAGACGTTATACTTCAACTTACAATAAAGACAACAACCAATATGAGATAAATGTATTGCCAACATCTATTAACCCAAATAATTTAGGAAGATTTTTTTCCAATATGCATGAAAACATTCTTACTGCAGGTGTAAATGCATCGAACAAAATTGGAAAATTACAAAGTGATGCATTCAAATTCAATATACAAACCGGCACGTATGTAGAATACAAAGACCGCGTTTTTAATGCACGTGTACTTGGATTTAAACGTGCTGACATAGAACAATTTGATTATAATAGTACGACACAAGGAATTGATTATTTACTGCAACATATCAACACGACAAACGGCATCAAATTAGGCGAACAAACACGCTCTTACGATTCGTACACTGCCAATAATCTCATTTTCGCGGGTTATGTTAATACAGACATGCACATAAAAAACAAAGTAAAAATCATTACCGGTTTTAGATATGAATTTTCTAACCAACAATTAACTTCCGGAAAAAGTACAGATTTAGTAAAAGTTAAAAACCTAAAGCATGCCTATTTACCATCTATCAACATCAATTACAACATCACACCTAAAATGGCATTACGTGCTGCCTATGGAATGAGTGTAAACAGACCGGAATTTAGAGAAATTGCACCTTTCGCCTTCGATGATTTCAACACCAAATATTCGATTATCGGAAATCCGGAATTAAAAAATGCAACTGTACACAACACAGATATCAAATTTGAATATTATCCATCCAATAGTGAAATTATTAGCATCTCTGCTTTCTATAAAAAGTTTTTGAATCCAATTGAATCAAAAGCAGTGGTTGGTACAAGTGGAAGTACATTCTCTTTTGCCAATGCGTATCAATCTGATGTTGCCGGTGTTGAATTAGAAGTAAAAAAATCATTCTTAAACGCAAAACATTATTTCTTCCAACACTTAGGTATCATGGCTAATTTCTCTTACGTGTATAGTAAAGTAAACTTAGGCGATGAAAAAGTGGGACAAAGCGACAAACGTCCGTTACAAGGTCAATCACCTTATACAGCAAATGCCGGAATTTTCTTTGAAGATAAAGAGTTAGGCTTACAAGCAAACATTATGTACAACGTCATCGGAAAACGTATTGCGTATGTTGGAACCGATGACAATCCCGATATCTACGAGATGCCACGTCATCAATTAGATTTTAATATTCAATATCGTTTTAAGAAAAATGTAGAAATCAGTTTGGCTGCAAACGACTTAATTAATCAATCTGTATTGTATTTACAAGATGGAAATAACGATAAAAAATGGAATAGAAAAAAAGATCAAATTTTCCAAGAATACCAACCCGGACAATCTATCACACTTGGTATTAAATATAATTTCTAACAATAAAAAATTCAAAAAAATTAAACATTGACTAAAACAAATTTTATGAGAAAAACATTTAAAACAAACTCAAGGACAGCCGTTAAGTTATTTGCTGCTGCATTTGCCCTAACAAGTATCTTATCCGGTTGTAAAAAAGAAATCAAATTTGAAGAAGAGGAACCATTACCACCTTACCAACGACCAATTGTTGAACTATCCGGAAATATCACAGGAAATAGAGTATTGGATAGAGATACTGTATATAGATTAAATGGCGTTGTAAACGTTGGTATCGACTCTATACAAAACAGCAACGTAGCACAAGCTACCGGAATACTAACTATTGAATCCGGAACGGTGATTGTAGGAAAAAAAGGAACTACAGGCGAAAATCCGGGAACCTTGGTTATACATAGAGACAGTAAAATTTATGCAGAAGGTACTGCTTCTAAACCGATTGTTTTCACCTCTGCTGAACTAACGAAACAACCCGGCGATTGGGGTGGCTTGGTTATTTGCGGAAGAGCAAAAAACAACTTACCGGGCGGTTATGCTACATTAGAAGGTGGTTACGGCGCACACCATGGTGGAACAAATGATGCGGACAATTCCGGAATTTTGAAATACGTTCGTTTGGAATATGCCGGTTATCCTATCTTAACGGATAAAGAAATTAATACCCTTACTTTAGGTTCTGTAGGTTCAGGAACTACCATCAGCCACATCCAAGCATCTTATGGATTAGATGATGCTTTCGAGTGGTTTGGTGGTACCGTAAATTGCGACCATCTAATTTCATTCAAAACAACAGACGACGATTTTGATTGCGATTTTGGTTATACCGGAAAAGTACAATTTGCCGTAGCATACAGAAGCAGTAATTTAGCAGATCCCGTTTCAGGTTCTAATTGTTTTGAAGTAGATAACGACGGAAGTGGTACTACCAACGAACCTTTTACAGCTCCTACTTTCTCCAACGTATCCATTTTTGGACCAAAACAAGATTCTACAACCAGCATAGATGCGAACTTCAAACGTGCTTTACACTTACGTCGTAGCAATAAAATAAAAATCTACAATTCCTTCTTTACAGGATTTCCGCAAGGTATTGTTATCGATGGTGCTAATACAAAATCGTATGCTGAAAACAACGAATTGCAAATTAAAAATTGCGTATTGTCATTAATGAACAACTGGACAGGTTATACACCATACAAATCAGACCAAGCCGGATTTAATGTAGGCGATTGGTTCTTAGATGCTAGCAGAAATAACCAAACGACTACAGATGTTGCCAGTGCGGGTTATTCGTTCAGTCAAATCTATCAAACAACTACACCAAATTTCTTACTTTCTAACTCAGCAGCCTTATTAAATGGTGCGAGCTTCAGCGGTTTAACCGGATTTACTGTTGTAGACTATATTGGTGCTTTTGATGCTACAAACAATTGGACAAATAGCTGGGCAGAATTTAATCCTGCAAGCATTACTTATATCAACTAAACATTTATCGCACACAAATTGCTGTGCGGTTCTTCATCTGTGTTTGCTCCGAAGATTACTTCGGAGTTTTTTTATTTAGGTAGATGGATTTCAAACGAAGCTATAAACACATTTTTCGGCAGCAGTAACATACAAGAATTTTTGTTCAATGCATTGGTAGCGGCTGTCATTGGCTCAATACATACATACGGTTTTTGTGTGTCGTTGGGTGCATATATTTGTGCAAATGGAAAAGTTTTTTCAAATACAACATCTACTTTACCACAAGAAAATTTAGCTTGGTTATCCTTGAAATGTAAATCTTGGAAACCATCATCAAAAGCAACCTTATTTAATGCAATTGTATCTTGATTAAAATGCCATTTTGTTTGCTTGGAATGCCATTTGCCGACAGGTAATTGTAAGGCATTCAATTCCATACAAGCATCTGCCGGAATAGTTAATGTAGCGTTTTCTGTTCGATGAAAATACGGATGAAATCCAAAACTAACAGGCATCTCGACATCCGCTTCATTAAAAATGTTTGTTTCTATTCGCAATACATTGTCTTGTAAAATATGAGTAATTTGTATAGTGTGTTTAAATGGGAAAATTTGTAGCCAATCAGGTAAATCAAATTTCAATTCTGCTGTATGGCAACACAAATTTGCTGTATTTTCCATAGCAATTGTTTTCCATTTATCTGTTTTTAAAAGCAAACCATGTAACGGCAACTGATTGCCATCGCGATATATATACGACTTTAGTTCATTTGGAAAATGATGTTTTTGTTGATGAAACTCGATATAATCGCCTTCTAATCTGTTTGCCCATGGATGCATAAACGGATTGCCGGCTAATTTGGCTGTTGTTTGATACGTTGATAACGAAAATGGAAAATATAAATATTCTTGTTTTGAATTCGAAAAGGAAAACAGCGTATTGCCAATGTTTACAGCTATTTTAGCAGTATGTTGTTCATTCTTTAATTCAATAATTTCAAAATCATCTTCCCAAAATTGGCTAACTAAATGTGTCATAATTTAAACTTCTTGGAGTTCTAACGTATCCGTATATAAGAGATAGGTTTGCACTTGTTGTGCTAATAATGCCGTGTAAGCAGTTTTGTATTTTTGTACTTGTTGTATATGTGCTTTTTCTTTGGCACCGGTTTTAAAATCAATGATTATGCAAACTGTATCGTTTAGCAATACTTTATCCGGCCGTAAAATTTCGTTGTTATACCAAACATCTCTTTCATTTAGAGCTTGCCATTGTGAGCCAATCCAATTTTGTTGTTCAAAAAATTGTAGCACTTTCGTAGCTTCTTGTTGAAAGTAAGCTGTATCGTGTGGTGCTGTTTGTACAACGGCTTTATCCAATTGCGAAGGCTCCGTTATATTTGATAGAATCTCGTGCAGAATAGCACCTTTCTCTTGTGCTTCATTAAAATAAGCAGACTGTTTTAACGATAACGTTGATTGGTATGCTTGAAACGAAGTAGCTTGTAAAACGAAAGTAGAAAGTGTCTCTGATGTTGTAGTATTATTTACGGCTGGCGTACCAAAAATAAAGACATGTTCATCATGTGATGCATTCGGTAGTGCAACTTGCGTAAGTATTCTTTTTAAAAATTTACTCATCGTATTGGGCAACACTTCTTTATCCGTTTTTTCAATAGTAGATAAAATATACAGTTGTTCTTCCGGCCTTGTCATGGCCACATATAACATGTTCACATTGTCGATATACGTCATATCCAACTCTTGTTGGTATATTTCGGAGAAATAACTTTTTTCTAATTTTTTTTGTAATGGAACGGGAAATGCATGCAATTTATTAAACGGTTCTTGAGCACATTTAATCCATTTGGTTGTATCAGACTTAGGTTGCATACTCCAATTGGCATACGGCAA
The DNA here is from genome assembly GCA_963169645.1 of Bacteroidota bacterium. Classification (GTDB taxonomy): domain Bacteria; phylum Bacteroidota; class Bacteroidia; order Chitinophagales; family JADIYW01; genus JADJSS01. Next base: position 882,297 of record CAUJCO010000013.1, on the reverse strand, counting down.
AATGACTACCGGAAATTGCAATCCTTTTGATTTATGAATCGTGTATAATTTTACAGCATCCATGCCTTCTGGCGGCAATATAGACAGCTTCTCTTTTTGTTCTTCCCAATATACTAAGAATGCACGTAAAGAGCCGGTATGTTGTTGTTCAAATTTATATACTACATCTTGAAAACGTACAATATAACTATCTCTACACATATCTAAACCGACTGCTTGCAAGATTAAAAAAGTCAACTCATTGATGGAAACAGCACTTAACAGCGCTACGTTTTCTGCTTTAAAAAATGGGATTTTATTTTCAATAAATGCAGTTTTCTGAGAAAGATATTGTTCCGAATTTTCTGCCTTCATAAATTGTGCATACAAATAGTTCAACTTCACGCGGTAAAATGTTTCAGTTGGATGCAACACGTATTGTAAAGCGGCAATAAGAAGTTTAATAGTAGCTTGTGTCATCAACAACAACGATTCTGCTGACACAACCGGAATATTATTTTCTTGTAAGAAATTAGCAATATTCGCACCTTGCACATTGGTGCGTGTCAATACGGCGATATCGCTGTAACGATGTGTATTTTCTAACGACTTTATGATAGATAGAATTTCTGTCAAATGTTTGTCTTCCTTCTCTTCTTTATTCGGTTTTTCCAACCATTTACACGAAACATATCCTTTTTTATTTTCTTTTTGTATGAATTGATGAGCATCTGTATACACTTGTTCAAACAGTGAGTTGTTTAAGTGGATTTGCTGTTTAACAGAGGCGAAGAAAGCGTTATTAAATGTAACAATCTCGTGTGCACTTCTAAAATTTTTAGTTAGCGGTTCATCTTTTCTAGTTTGCCAATTATTCGGCATGCCTTGCTTAATGCCGTCAATAATCAATTCCATTTTTCCGCCACGCCATCTATAAATACTCTGTTTCGGATCGCCTACTATGAGCACCTTTCCGTTTTGTTTCTGTAAAATTTCTAACAACAAAGGCAACATACCATCCCATTGCAGTTGAGACGTATCTTGGAATTCATCTATTAAAATATATTCTAAAAAATTGGCAGATTTTTCAAAAATAAAAGGCACGTCTTCGTGTTTGGAAATCAGACTGACGATTTGATTCGTATCCGAAATTAATATCAAATCTTTTTCTGATTTATATATTTTTATTTGAGTATTGATATATTCTAACAAGGCAAAAGCATAGATATGTTTCAGCACTATTTCTGATGAGTTATATGACAACTCGTGTTTTTCCTTATACGACAACACCTCTACAATAAACGGTTGAATATATGCATTCCAAGCAGTGGTAAGTTGATTGGCAAGCACAACATTTTTTGACACTTGTTTAGAGAATAAATCTTCACTTCCATTCAACATGCCTTGTATGTACGAATTGGCTTCCGGTTCATAGTTTTTAGTATTATTAATAAACGACTGCACACTTCTGTTACCTTGAAAATAGGCACTTATATCAAGATTCTCTTGTTTTATTTGTGCTTCAACCTGTTGTACCTTTTCATCCATAAATCGTTTATAGGAGAACACCGTTTGTTTCAATTCATTTAATACCGCTTTATATGTTTCAATGTCAAAATCTACTGCTGTTACATTCGCAATTAATTGGTATTCTTCTTTGAGAAGTTGTTGGGCAAATTTTGAAATATGATTTTCAATTTTCCAACTTTTATCTTCTTCAATCAAATCTATCACGTATGCTTCAATCCATCGGGAAAAGGCATCTTTATCCGTTTTATATTCTTTCAGCATTGCCTCCACAGCTTTGTTAATAACCAAGTCTGTATCCAATTCCACTTCCATTCCAATCGGCAAATCCAATTCTTTGGCAAATGAACGAATGATACTTTGAAAAAAACTATCGATTGTTGAAATATTAAAATGCGAATAATTATGTAAGATTAATTGTAATGCAGTATGAATATGTTGATCAAAAAATGGACTAACGTCTATGTCATTTTCCTGTTTTATTTCATCTATAATTAATGCTCGCAATGTGGTTACATCCGCATCTTTTCGCTCTAATAAACTCAAATACTCAATTATTCGAGTTTTCATTTCGGCAGTTGCTTTTTTGGTAAAAGTTACTGCTAATATCTTATTATAATCATACGGATTGATTGCTAAAATTTTGATATACTCTTTGGCTAATGTATAAGTTTTACCGGAGCCGGCCGATGCTTTATATAAAATTAAATCTGAGTTTTCTTTCATAATAAATACTCACTAAGATAATTTTAAAAATTGATGAAGTTAATTTATTTTTCAAACTTCTGTTTTGGATTTCTACTGGTGTGAAAAATTGAATAAATTACAATTACATTGTTCATTTTTTCATACACTATAACGTAAGGAAATTTATGAAGTAGGCTTTGCCTGATTTCGTTTTTAATTTTTCGATTATGTTCAGGATTTTCAATAATAGATTCTATACCTTTCTCTAATTCTTCTTTAAACTTATCACCTAAACCTGGATGTTTAAACTCATAAAAATCATAAGCATCTTGTGCTTCTTGCAACGCTATTTTATCAATTATAACTTGAAAGCTCATACGCGTTTGCCAATCGTACTTTTTGCTTCTTGCCAATCATACATTTTTGCTTCGCCTGACAAATATTTAGTTCTTCGCTTTTCTACTTCTGCTAATTGTTCTTCTGTTAACGCATAAGATTTTCCAACGCTTGTTTCTAATAAAGTATTAATAGCTTCTAATACTTTATCATCTGCCAATTCCATATAATTATATATACTTTCTTTTAAATCAGTACTTATACTCATTCCGTGCAATTTATTATCAAATTTAATGATTTTATGATTGAGTAGTTGTTAATTTATTATTTTCGCCGTTTTGCTGAATAATTATATAATAATTGGATAAAATGTAATTAAGAAGTATAAAAATTAGAAATCATTTTAAATACTTGGAAGTGATAGTTTATTGCAGGAGCCATTAGAAATATAGAAGATTGATTTTGAAAATAACACAATCAAACATCATAACAGAATTGACAAAATTCACAATTTAGAAGGTATTCAGTTGTGTATAGAGTGGCTAAATAGATTGAGTTCGAATTTCGAATTCAAAATGGTATAAATGAAGCATACTTTTTAATAGATAATTTTGAATTTGTAATACAAGAATGTTCTGATGCTTATTCACCACAAAAAAGTTGGAAGTTAAAAATATTATAAAATCAGTTATGAAGATGTAAAAAAATATGGGAGCAATTTGAATTATGGAAGTGGTTGGATAGTACGTAATTTATAATATTTTTTTGGAAATTAAGCATAATAAAAAAAACACCGGAACTCAATAAATCTTTCATAATAGATTGTACAACGAATTTAATTTTTTAAATTTGAATTTCACACTTTTTTCACTGTGGCAACATATACAAGAATATTTGACATTATTGATAATCAATTAGCGGTTTGTCCTTTAGATAAATGTTTATCTCGAAGAGAAGATCGAAAAACTTGGACCAGCTATTCTACTAAGCAATTTGTAGATACCGCACATCAGCTCAGTCAAGGCTTACTGCAATTGGGTTTGCAAAAAGGCGATAAAGTGGCAATTATTTCCACTTCCAATCGTCCGGAATGGCATTTTGTGGATTTAGCTTGCATGCAAATAGGCGTGGTAGATGTGCCCGTTTATCCGACCATTAGTAGCAAAGAGTATGAATTTATCTTCAATCATGCCGAAATAAAATATGTATTCGTTTCCGATAAATTAATGTATCGGAAAATAGTACAAATATTACCCAACGTACCCAGCTTAAAAGGTGTTTTTAGTTTTGATGTAGTAGAAAACATACCGCATTGGAAAGAACTTCTAATTCAAAAACAAAGTTTATCAGACAAAGTAGCAAAAATAAAAAATGCCATCACCGCAGATGAGTTAGCAACAATTATCTACACATCGGGTACTACCGGAATACCGAAAGGTGTTATGCTTTCGCACCACAACATTGTGTCCAATGTAAAAGATTGCATGGTTTCAATTCCATTATTGAAACGAGAAATTGTACTTAGCTTCTTACCCTTAAGTCATGTGTTTGAACGCACTATTAATTACGTTTATTTCGCAAGTAGTGTATCTATTTATTTTGCCGATGGATTAGAAACCATTTCAGAGCATCTTCAAGATATTAAACCTAATTATTTCACCACTGTTCCAAGATTGTTAGAACGTGTTTTTGAAAAAATAATCAAAAAAGGGAAAGAGTTAGAAGGCATGCAAAAAGAGTTGTTTTTTTGGGCCGTAAATGTTGCCGAAAAATCAACCTTAGGGAAACCAAAATCTATTGTAACAGCTGCAAAACTCAATATTGCCAATAATCTTATTTTTAGCAAGTGGCGAGCAGCATTAGGCGGAAGAATTAAAGCCATAATATGTGGCTCTGCTCCGCTCCAACCTCGATTGGCAGCTATTTTTACCAATGCCGGCATTCCTATATTAGAAGGCTACGGGCTTACGGAATGTGCACCGGTTATTAGCGTTGTGCCTTTTAGAAAAGAAGACTACAGAGCCGGCTGTGTAGGTAAAGTTTTGCCCAGTGTACATGTAAAACTTGCCGAAGATGGCGAGATTTTGGTTAAAGCACCCAATGTAATGATGGGTTATTACAAAAATCCGGAAGAAACCCAAAAAGCATTTAACGAAGAAGGCTGGTTGCTAACCGGAGACATCGGTGAATTTTCAGATGATGGCTTTTTAAAAATTACCGACCGAAAAAAAGAACTTTTCAAAACTTCCGGTGGAAAATACGTAGCACCAGCTCCAATTGAAAATAAGATGAAAGAATCTTTCTATATAGAGCAGATTGCATTGCAAGGTGATGGTGAAAAATATATTTCTGCACTCATTATCCCAAATTTCGAAAATTTGAAAGATTATGCACAAAAAAAGGAAATTTCATTCTTATCAAAGGATGATTTAATAGAAAATCAACAGATTAAACAGCTTTATAAAGATATTATTACAGAATTTAATATTAACTTTGGGAAAGTTGAACAAATTAAGCAGTTTCATTTATTAGCAGATGAATGGACCGTGGAGAATGGATTACTAACAGCTACCATGAAGCTGCGACGCAAAAAAATTAGAGAAAAATATAAAGACATAATTAATACCTTTTATAATAAATATTAAAAAATAGGAATAATGGAAGTAAGAAGACTATTTGATGTTTTACATTATCAAAAAGCAAAGCACCCACAACAAGTTGCCTTAGCATCTATGAAAAATGGGGAATGGTGGAAACTTAGCACAGATGAATTAATCACATTATCCAATAACATGAGCTTAGGCTTGTTAAAATTGGGTATCAAAAAAGGAGATAAAGTAGCCGTTGTAACTTCTGCTAACAGAGTAGAATGGAATATTTGCGACCAAGCAATCGGACAAATCGGTGCCATCAACGTACCCTTATATCCAACCATCAGTACAAGTGATTACAATTACATCTTAGATCATTCTGAATCTAAAATTTGTATTGTTTCTGATGCTAAATTGTTTGATAAAGTAAAAGACTTAAAAGAATCCGTTCCATCTTTACAAGGAATTTACACCTTCGACCAAATAGAAGGTGCCCAAAACTACAATGAGATTATTAAGTTAGGTGAAGGTGGAAATGTTGCCGATATCAAAGCCATTGCAGACACGATACAACCGGAAGAATTGGCTACATTAATTTATACATCCGGAACAACCGGACAACCAAAAGGTGTAATGCTTTCGCACAATAATATCGTATCAAACGTATTAACAGTACGCCAAGAATTACCGATAGATGCCGGCCATACCGCTCTGAGTTTTTTACCGCTTTGCCATATTTTTGAAAGAATGGTAATTTACACTTATTTACATGCAGGTGCGAATGTTTATTACTCAGACATCGACACCTTAAAAGATAAATTAGGCACAGTTCGTCCGCATTTCTTTACTACGGTTCCGCGTTTATTGGAAAAAGTATATGAAGGCATCGTCAATAAAGGATTAGCATTAACCGGAATAAAAAAGAAACTATTCTTCTGGGCATTAGAAATGGCAGATGGTTATGAATACGACCAAAAACCATCTTTTATGTTTAAAATTGCCGATAAACTTATTTTCTCTAAATGGAGAGAAGGATTAGGCGGCAGAATTATGGGCATTGTTACCGGCTCTGCGGCTTGCCCGTTAAAAATGGCTCGAGTGTTCTCAGCAGCCGGCATTCCGATTAGAGAAGGCTACGGACTTACCGAAACATCTCCGGTATTAACATTTAATCGTTTTGTGGAAGGAGGCGCTATGTTAGGTACTGTAGGTATGCCAATAAAAGATGTTGATATTAAAATTGCAGATGATGGAGAAATTCTTGCAAAAGGGCCAAATATCATGATGGGTTATTATAAAGAACCTGAAAAGACAGCAGAAGTATTAAGCGAAGATGGCTGGTTCCACACAGGCGATGTTGGTACTTTTGTAACGAATAATGCCGGCAATAAATTCTTGAAAATTACCGATAGAAAAAAAGAATTATTAAAAACATCAGGTGGTAAATATGTTGCGCCGGCACCGATTGAAGGAAAATTTAGAGAGAACTTCTTTATTGAACAAATAATGGTGGTTGGTGAAGGCAAAAAATTTGTATCTGCTGTAATTGTTCCGGCATTTCCTGTGTTAGAACAATATGCAAAAGAAAATGGAATTAGTTTCTCATCGAGAGATGAATTGATTGCTAACCCAAAAGTGCAAGCAAAATACCAAAGTATTATTGACGAATTAAATCCGAATTTCAGTCATATTGAACAAATTAAAAAGTTCAAACTTTTAAAAACAGAATGGACACCGGAAACTACCGAGTTAACTCCAACTATGAAGTTGAAACGAAAAGTTATCAATCAGAAATATGAAAAAGAAATTGATTCTATCTATAACGATTAATTTCTTTAATTTTTAATAACTAGAAAAGCGGGCTAATTATTGCTCGCTTTTTTATTTAATCAAACTTATATTTCCTGATTTTCTTTCTATGCTATTTGTTTTCAGATTTTTATAGATGATGGTGTAAACATACACATCTATTGCCAATGCTTCATTTTTGTAGGTGCCGTTCCAGCCGTTTTCTAAATTGCCGTTGTAAATTTCATTTCCAAAGCGATTGTATATTTTACAATTTTGTACTTCTATATTATTGCCACGTACTCTAAATACATCATTTACGCCATCGCCGTTTGGTGAAAAGGCTGTTGGTATAAAAATATCGAATGGTAATGTTATATGGTAATAGCAAGTTTCTGAACAACCATTCGTATTAGATACTACACAATAATATTTTTCATCTTTATTTATAGTAGCTGTGGTAAAATTACAATTAGTACAACTCAGGTTTTCTTTAGGAAACCATTCATACAATTCACCTTCGGCACAGGCTTCTAATTCGGTTTGTGTAGTGTTGCTGAGTGGTATGGTTTGTAGTGTATCACCAGTAATACTTGGCGATGAAATTACACGTAAAGATTGCAATGAAGAATCTATTCCTTTTTCATTCCATACTTTTTGTTTTATAAAATAAGTACCGGTATCTGCAAAACAGTATTGTATATGTTGCAGTGTATCTTCAAATAGTATGCCGTTTTGATTATTAGCTATTTGCCATTGCCATTGCCTTGGTCTGTATAAACTGCTATCTGTAAAAGCAACACAGGTATTTTGGCAAATGGTGTTAGCACTATTAAATGTAAACTTTGAATTGGGTGTGCATACAAATACAGCATATGCAGTAGCTCCACTTGTTCCATTATCATTTCTAATATAAGAGGCTTGATTATTATTATCTAATTTAATTAATGCGACAATTCCAAAAATTCCACCATCGATACAATTTGCACGTGATTCACCTAAATTTATATACAAATTATTTTGATTTAAAATTATTTTATTATTTACAGTATCTCTTCCGTTTCCATATATCATACCACTTACTTCCCAATTATAAAGTGTATCAAACCTTCTGATACCTGAATAATTAAAATCTAATGGTCCACCATAATTTTCTTCTACCCAAAAATGTGCTATATCATATTCACATGCAAATCCATCACAGACTGAAAGTGTATCATGTGGAATTATATATTCATATTTTACATAATAATTAGTAGCAAAAGAAGTATAGCCATGTATTAAAAAATACATGGCTATAGTAATATTTAATAGCTTACTCATAAAAGAATTTGCTATTCTATTTTATTTCTTAATTACTTTTCCGCTAAGTATATTTCTATCTGATTTTATATTATAAAAATATAAACCGCTTGGTAGCTTATCTGTGTTTATAAATACCGTTTGTTCGGCTTCATTAATATTTTTAGCTATAACAAGCTTGCCTGTAACATCAATAATTTCAATAGTTTGATAATTGATAGTAGTATTAGAGCTTGTCGGCAATTGTATGCTTAACAGATTAGTAAATGGATTTGGATACACAACAAGTTCATTGCTCAAACCTTTTAACTCATCTTCTTTATCTTTAGGATTTGGATTGGCTTCTCTTTTCAACTTCACTGTATTTAGCTTAATTATTTGTGCTTTTGAATAAGCACCACATTCGTTATTTACTGTAACGGTTATTCTGTAAATACTACCATTAGGTGTTAATGATGGGTCTGTGAATGCCATATAATATGGATTATTTATTTCATCATCATCCAATAAAGCAGCTAAAGATATAGTGGTAAGACCTGTTACGGTTTCCGGAATTCCGTTGTAATTCATTACTTCCCACACGCTGCCTGTCCAACGTTCTGTTTTTAGTGTAACCGTATAAATAGTGCTTCCTGTTCCGGCACTTACACCAGTTAAATCAAAAATGGTATTGTTTCTGCCTACTTCATTTGGTGTAGAAACAGAATTATGTTCCATAGGAAATTTGTAATTACCAGCCGAACAACCTGTACTGCCATCTAAATATGAAAACTGGGTATTTACCGGTACGGTACAAGCACCTATGGTTATGGTTTGGGTAGACTTGGTAATACAATTGGTTTTAAATGCCGCATTAGCATCAGTTGGTCCTGTAGCCACATTAATATATCTTATAGTAGTGCTGCTTGCCGTACCGCATGCATTTTTGGTAGTTAATCTTACCTGAAATGCTCCAGTATGCGTTTGAAGCCAGGTGCCATTAGTGCCGGGTAAATTTTTTAAATCTGTTGGAAAAGTGGTTACATAACCTGAACTATACACAGAAGTATAGGTACCGCAATTGGATGGCGCACTAAATAATTCCACTAAATAGGAAGTAGCATCGGCATTGCTGGTATTATTGAGTGTAATAGCATTGCAATTAAAAAATGTTGTTGGTGTAGCACAAGCTGAAGATACCACAGCATTATTTATACTGAATGATGCCGTAGGTGTGCTTGGTATTACATATTTAAAATGCCCTTGCACATAAGAACCGGAACCTGTACTGCCTACGCAACGTACAGCTACACGTATTACATAATAATTGCCATTTACAGCACTTGCTAATGCTTGTCCCGTTGCATCTAATATTGTGGGTATTGTTCCCCATGAAGGTGACTGCCAATGAATAGTACCAATGGTTTTATTTACATCTGAGTTATAAACGGTAGTATAATACTCTACTGTAGTACCAAAAACATTGGTGCTATTTACTAAAGGTACAGAGTTGGCACCACATTTGGTTACAACGAATGGGTTTGCCGTTGGTCGGTTCATATCTAAACTTATTCCTTGTACCGTATAAACCGGAGCATAAGGGTTGGTAATTGTAAACTCATAGGTTGGAAATATTGTAAATCCACCACTACCACTTGGAGTGTAAGTTTGTTGTGTAGGCGAAAAAGTAGTAAAATTTAAATTAAGGCTTGGGTCTGGCGAATTTCCTGGCAGAGTATCAATTGGGCAACAAAGTACAGAATTTCCTCTCCAAATAGTATTTGCATATCCAGGTCTTATGGTATAAGTATTAGCTGCATATCCATAATTTGTTACTTTAAAACCCCAAATCTTTGTATTATTTGGGCTTGTACATAAGTTGGTAGTGGTATTTGCATTTGTAATTTCCAAAGGAGATGCACCGGTAAATCCTTTTACTGTAAACGGATAGCCATTTAAGTAAACGCCACATTCATTTTTCATAGCTACTGCAAATAATTTGTATGAACCTGAACCTAAACCCAAGCAAGTTCGAATTTGTTGTGTTACTGTTGTATTAGGTGCAACTGGAGTGGGTAATTGTGCCATTAAATTCATTGAATAGAATAGAATAGAATAGAATAGAATAGAGAATTTCGTTTTCATAAGTAGTATTTTTTGACGATATTTTAAATATAGTTTACAAAACAATATTAACTATTATTTTTTGTTGTTTTAAGAATTTAACAAAAAATCTAATATTAAATTTTTTAAGCTAATAGTTGTAAATATATACTTGAGAAATGAGATATCTAGTAAACATATTAAACAAGCCTAAATTGGCTCGCTTTTTGTTTTATATTTGTGACATGAAAATAAATCGATTAATATTTCTTTTTGTAATACCATTTCATTTATCGGCGTTTTGTCGAGATACTATCTACCAAATTTCCAAAGATGCTTTTTATTCGTTAAAAAAAAATAAACTAAAACACATCGAAAAACTGATTGATTCTATTGGTATTGCTGCACCAATATCCAATGAAATTTTAGTAAAACATGCTGCATACACAGCGAGTTATAATCCTCAACATCGAATTCCAAATTATGTAGTGCATGTTATTCCTAAAGATGTTTTATATGGCTCTGTAAAACGCACGAATGATTTTCGTGCTGATCCTTTAATTAAAATTCCAATGGCTGACTCTTCAGATTATTGGAACAGTGGCTACGATAGAGGTCACATGGCGGCTTCCGCCGATTTTAGATGGAGCTATAAAGCAATTAGTGAATCATTCTTTTATACAAATATTATTCCTCAAAATAAAGAACTCAACCAAGGTGCTTGGAATAGATTGGAGATGCAAATTCGAGAATGGACAATAGATAATGATGAATTAGTTGTGGTTACAGGTCCAATAATTAAAGAGAATCTTCCAAAAATTCCGCAAGGTTCATATCAAGTTTCTATTCCGCAATACATTTATAAAATTGTGTTAGATTATTATCCGCCAACTTATAAAGCTATCGCATTTCTTTATCCCAACAAAGATGTTCCTTATGAATTAGAAAAACACGTTGTCAGTATCGACAGTATCGAAACTTTAACCGGCATAGATTTCTTTCCAAACTTGAAAGATTCTTTAGAGAATGTATTAGAAGCCGAACACGATTTATATCATTTTGACAAGAAATACAAACAACATCAAGAAGACTCCAAGTTTACGTTTAAAAACTATGGGAAAAACAAGATAAACACCTCGCAAGTAAAAAATTATATTGGTCAAAACCATTGTGTGTGCGGCAAAGTCGTGAGCACTAAATTTAATGAAAATGGAAAATCCAATCCAACGTATATTAACTTGGATAAGAAATATCCGGAGCAACTTTTCACATTGATGGTATTTGGTCAGGATAGAAAAAACTTCTCCTACAAACCGGAAGAATTTTTACGCGATAAAACAATTTGCATAAAAGGGAAAATTACCGAATACAAAGGCGAACCGCAAATAATTGCCAACTCAGAAAAACAAATAGAAATACTAAAAGATTAAATTAAACATTTATTTTTGACACGTGAAGTCAACCTTAATAAGTATTGGCATTTTAGTAATTGCCCTTTTTGCATTTGCACTTATTTATGAGTATCCTGCGATAGCACATTTACTGCCAAAAGGTGCCCACATTTGGCGGCAATCCGATTGCTGGGCAATGACGTTGAATTATCAGCAAAATGGATATGACTTTCTTACACCGTCGGTATATAATTTGCAATCAGAAAACGGACAAGTTGCCGGAGAGTTTCCACTATTTTATTACATGGCAGCAACTTTTCCAAAACCGGAAATTGCCCTTCGTATCATCCATTCTGTATTACTTATCTGCGGTATTATTGCCAGCTATTTTGTGGCATTTTATTTTTTACAAAGAAGATTATTAGCTATTTTCTGTAGCTTACTCTTATTCACTTCACCGCTGTTAATTTTTTATGGAAATAATTTTTTAAGCGATGTGCCGGCATTGAGTTTTGCATTCATAGGTTGGGCATTTTTCTTTAATGTATCCCAAAAATATCGATGGCAATTTATAGCATTTCTCTTTTTTGCAATAGCTACATTATTAAAAGCGAGTCAAGCTATTAATTTTGGAATTGCCTTTTTCTTTATGATAAAAAACAAGCAGTTGTCATTCAAAAATGCACTTTTGTTTTTATGGTTTTTAGTGCCGATGAGTTGGTATATTTATGCCAAACAGTACAATGCACAACACGACGATCAGTATTATTTTTTGAGTGTGTATCCAATATGGAAACTTACATTTTATGAAATTGGATTGGTACTCTGGCGATTGTTTGTAAGCTGGAACACCAATTTTTTCTGGCGTCCGTTTAATATCTTATTGCTCATTGCAGCCTACTATTATGTATTGCACCGCAAACGATTAAATCCAGATTTACGTAGTATTGTTGAAATAAGTTTTGCATTTGCCATCCTCTATCTTATCTTATTTTATCAAAAGATGATAGCACATGAATATTACTATTGCGTGTTTTTTGTTTTCATTTTATTTTATATAATCGGTATTTTAAAAACCTACAATGTATTTCATGCAGAAAACATTTTTGCACACACTTTTCTATTTCTGTTACTATTGCCAAATCTATATTTCTGCAGAGCATTTATACAAGAAAAGTTGACGTACAGTGCTGTAAATCAAACATATTACGATGAACATTTACAGGATTTTTTACAACAACATCATGTAAATAAAAACAAAACCGTACTTTCATTACCGGATGAATCACCGAACAAAACACTTTCTTTACTGCAACGAAAAGGCTATACCGATTTCAATCCATATCTACAAAAAATAAAAGAAAATAAGATTGATTTTATATTGATAGAGAAGACAGCCTTAGCACAATATCCTAACTTAAAACCACATCTTCAACATCACGTAGATACATTTCATAATTTAATTTTATTTCAACTGAGATAATTCATCCAATAAAAAAAATAGATTTTTTCATTTTTGATAATTATTTGTTATTGAAAATCGGCAAGAAAAAGCCGTATTTTTGTTACTTAAACATTTTTTATGGCAAAAGTTTATATAAAGGAAATTTTACAAACAGCTGCGATAGATAGTGCAGTGGTTGTTCGTGGTTGGGTGCGTACAAAACGAAGCAGTAAAAATGTTACATTCATCAACCTCAACGATGGCACAACAATCCAAAATATCCAATGTGTTGTAGAAGGCGATCAAATAGATGAAGCTATTTTAGCAAAAATTAATACCGGTGCTTGCTTAGAAATACAAGGCAAACTCATTGCATCACAAGGTGCACAAAGTGTAGAAGTATCCGTTCAATCTATCAACATATTAGGAGAAGCTGATCCGGAAAAATATCCGATTCAACCTAAAAAACATTCATTTGAATTTCTGAGAGAAAAAGCACACTTGCGACCAAGAACCAATACATTTGGAGCTGTTTTACGTATTCGTCATGCATTGGCTTTTGCCATCCATAATTATTTTAACAACAACGGATTTTATTACTTACACACGCCTATTATAACCGGCTCTGATGCCGAAGGCGCCGGAGAAATGTTTCGTGTAACAACATTAGATGCACAAAATCCACCGAAAACGGAAGATGGAAAAGTGGACTATTCACAAGATTTTTTTGGCAAAGAAACCAACCTAACCGTATCCGGACAATTAGAAGGTGAATTAGGTGCAATGGCATTGTCGAAAATTTATACTTTTGGTCCAACTTTTAGAGCAGAGAACTCCAACACATCTCGCCATTTAGCCGAGTTTTGGATGATAGAGCCGGAAGTAGCTTTCAACAATTTGCAAGACAATATGGATTTAGCTGAAGATTTTCTGAAATACTTAATCCGATATGCATTGGAAAATTGTAAAGAAGATTTAGAATTTTTAGATAAGCGTTTTGCAGATGAAGAAAAACAAAAACCAACACAAGAACGCAGTGAATTCGGGTTGTTAGATAAATTAAAATTCTGTATAGAAAATGATTTTCAACGCATGACATATACGGATGCTGTTGAGGTTTTAAAAAATGCAAAAAAGAAATTCCAATTTCCTGTTGATTGGGGCACCGATTTACAAAGCGAACACGAACGCTATTTGGTCGAAAAACATTTCAAGAAACCGGTTATTTTAACCGACTATCCGGAACATATCAAAGCGTTTTACATGAAGTTGAGCGAAGACGGAAAAACCGTACGCGCGATGGATGTGTTGTTTCCGGGAATTGGCGAAATTATTGGTGGTTCTCAACGGGAAGAAAACTACGATAAATTAAAAAAACGTGCACATCAATTTGGCATCGAAGAAGAAAGTATTTGGTGGTATTTAGAAACCCGTCAATTTGGAACTTGTCCGCATGCCGGCTTTGGTTTGGGCTTCGAGCGTTTGGTGTTGTTTGTTACCGGTATGAGCAATATTCGCGATGTAATTCCGTTTCCACGCTATCCAAAAAGTGCAGAATTTTAAAGCGATCTTTTTATAAGATAGTACTTTGCAAGCAGTGTCTCTCGTAGATGATGCTGTGTTTTTCTATCTTAATGAGATTCCCACTTTCGTGGAAATGACTTTGCGTGCTTTGTGTAAAACTTAGTGAACTTTGTGGTTAAGAATGATGAGATTCCTGCTTCTGTTGGAATGACAGATAAAATGCCATTTCTTTGAAAAAGGAAATCTTACAAATACCACAATTCTATCACACGAACAATTACATTCAAGCAAAATACAGCAACAAATCTATACTTTATGACAGTTTCAAAGTATCTTTAATTATCATGAAAAAAGATATTTTAATTCCTGAAAATGGCTGGATAAAAACAGAAGTAAGATTTGCTACTTCCAATACAAAAATCCAAGCAGTTTCATTCCGTGCATTTACACAAATTTCTAAAGCATTAGATCGAAAATCGTTACCGGATATTTTCAAAGTACTTTCTGTCAATCCATCTATTTTTTGGAGATGGCTTATATTTGCAGCTCGTTTGATGCCTTATGGAAAACTAACCGCAAGAGAACGCGAACTGATTATTTTACGCGTAGCATGGTTGTGTAAATCAAGATATGAATGGGGACAACACATAGAAATTGGGCAACGAATGGCCCACTTATCCGACCAAGATATTATACAAATTTCACAAGGAGCAACAGTATATTTCTCCAACAAAGAACAACTCTTGCTCACTGCTTGCGACGAATTTATCCAACATAAAATAATTCAAAAAAATACATGGGAAAATTTAAGCCAACATTATAGTCAAGCCTTACTCTTGGAAATATCTTTTTTAATCGGGCATTACGAAATGTTGGCAGGTATTTTAAACAGCATTGGATTAGAATTAGAAGCGGATATCGAAAACAATTATCAAGCTTTTAATAGTAGAATTGAAGCATTAATAAAATAAGTATAACTACACTTTAAACGCTTTTTGAAAATAATCATTCATCCATTGCAACACCCAATCCGAAGCAAACGTGAATTTATTTTTGCCCCAAAATCCAAACTTTATATCCGGCGATGTAAATATGTAATAATCATTTTTTACAATGCCTTTAATAATGGCGTGAGCCGCTTGTTCCGGACTAACAGCATGTTTTTGGAATTGATTTTTTAATTTATTGAATTGTTCATCCGAGATTTCGATGCCGGAAACTTTGATGGTTTTCACCAAGCCTGTATCTACGGCTCCGGGACAAACCAAATGCACGTTTATTTTGTGTCGTTTTAAATCGTAGCGCAATACATCCGATAAACCACGCAGCCCGTATTTACTGGCACAATAGGCTCCATGCCATGGCAACCCAAACAATGCGGCAGCTGATGCTACATTCACTAAATTGCCACCATTGTTAGCAGCAATCATGTTAGGTAAAAACGATTCAATGATGTGTATCGGTCCCATTAGGTTGACATCAATAACTTGTTTCCACTCGTGATGTTGCATTTTATCTACAGCACCCCAAATGGCTATTCCTGCAATATTCATCACCATATCTACACTTCCAAATTCGGTATGAATGGAATTGGCATAGTGTTGTACTTGCTCAAAGTCGGCTACGTTTAATGCCGTTGCATCGGCAACTTTGCCACCTTTTTCAGTAATCTCCTTTGCAGTATCTTCTAATGCTTCGGCTTGGATGTCGGTTAAAAAAAGTACCGCACCTAACTGTGCCAACTCCAATGCCACTGCCTTACCAATGCCACTTGCAGCACCTGTAATCAAACATTTTTTATATTGGAAATAGCTTGTTTTCAAGTATGTAATTATTTTGATTCTGTTGGATTTTTCGTTTTTTCTAACCGATTAAAATAGGTTGCCTTAAATCTATCTTTTACGATTTCACCTTGTATTTCTGCTTTATGCACAGCCATACAAAAACCTTCTTTTGCATGTGGATGCCCGTAGTCATTAATGCCGACACCATCTACAAAATATTCTTTTCCATTTAAGAAGATAGCGACGTCGCAACTATTGCCCGACATACCAAAATTGCATTCACCACATGAAACATCAACCAATAATAACTTCTTTGTTGAGTCCGGTTGTGCTGCTAATTTTTTATTTACTTGTGCTAAGCCAACTGTAGCAAAAAAGCAAAACACGAATAAGGTGCTGATAGTTTTCATTGTATTTTTATTTTGATGGATACTATACGAAAGATACACATTTCAGAAGAGAAGTCATACAATTGATACCTATTTATGCTGTAACATTTCGGTCTTTGGAATTTTCTTTTGACATATCTTAAAAATTTGAGATATATAATCAGGTTCTCATCCTTCAATTTGGAACCAATATAAATTTAATAAAAACGCTTTATTCTCTTCGTTAATTTCTATTTTTGTTAAAGCAAATAAATGCATTTATTGTGTGTTTTAGGTGCAATATTAGTTTCATTTTCTCTAATCCGATAAGCTTTTGCAATCTATTTCGACACCAAATGTGTGAAAATAATGCACCAACAACTTGCTAATCATCATTAACTATGTTATCCAAAATCCAATATATTTTTCATTTGATTTCAATATAGTAATTATACAAATCATCTACACCACAGCAGCCAATCTTATCTATCAACAAAATCTATCCCAATCTAAATATGTACCTTAATAAACATTATAACACAAAGACCTTAATAAACGCAAAGATTAATATTTGTAAGAATTTTAAAATCTAATTTCAAAAAAACACTCGATTCTTTAGCTGATTTTTTTTAATTTTAATATATGATAGCAACCGTAAAAAACGAATTACTTTCCAAAATCCAAAATAGCAATGATGAAATTTTGCTTAAGCAAATTTCATTATTGTTGGATAGCAATCAGGTGATGAAATTAAACGAGTTTGAAAAAAACGCCATAGATGAAGCATTGGAAGCTGTAAAAAATAATCAATTCAGTTCTGATGAGGAATTTCAAAAAGAATGGGATAAATGGGTAGAATAGTTATCTGGTCAGCACCTGCACAAAAAGACATAAAAGAAATCATTACCTATTGGAATAACCGCAACAAAAGCAATACGTATTCGCGTAAGCTTAGAAATATTATCAGAGACAAGTTAGAGCTAATAAAAATATTTCCGTTAATAGGAATACAGACAGACCATCAAGATGTGAGATGTTTTGTCATCAGAGATTATAAGTTGTTTTACGTAGCAACTGAAGAAACTATCATTGTTTTGCGATTTTGGGACACTCGTCAAAATCCGGATAATTTGAAAGTATAATGTACAAATATTACAATGTGGCTAAGTCAAAATAATCTACACGGCCGCACCAATTTTATTTGTTAACAAAACTATCCCAATCGCGGTATATCTTCATGAAAGACACAAATATTATTCTTCTTCTATCATCTCAAAATCTTCCAAAAACTTTGTTGTGAAATTTCCATTTTGGAAGTTTTCATTATCCATTAATTGTAAATGAAATGGAATGGTGGTTTTTATGCCTTCTATTTTCATTTCGTTCAAAGCACGTTTCATTCGCTCAATCGCTTCTATACGCGTGTTGCCTTTCACAATTAGTTTGGCAATCATCGAATCGTAAAATGGTGGAATACTATAACCATTATACACATGCGAATCTATGCGCACACCATATCCGCCGCTTGGTTGATAGTTGGTTATTTTTCCGGGCGATGGTTTAAAATTATCATATGGATTTTCTGCATTAATTCTACATTCAATCGCACAGCCTTGCGGAAAAAAAGCATCTTGTTCCAATTTCTTTCCGGCAGCTAATTCAATTTGCAATCGAATTAAATCAACACCAATTACTTCTTCCGTTACGGGATGTTCTACTTGAATGCGCGTATTCATCTCCATAAAATAAAAATTTTTGTGCTTGTCTACCAAAAACTCTATTGTGCCAACACCTTCGTAGTTGATGGCTTTCACGGCTTTTTTAGCAGCATCCCCTAATTTTTTACGCAATATATCATCTACAAACGGGCTCGGACTTTCTTCTACCAATTTCTGATGTCGGCGTTGTATAGAACAATCCCGCTCAGAAAAGTGAGCTGCATTGCCATGCTGGTCGCCTGCTACTTGCACTTCTATATGTCGAGGTTCTTCGATATATTTTTCTAAGTACATGCCCGAATTGCCAAAAGCTGCACCGGCTTCTGCTTGAGCATTTTCTAAGTTGGATTGAAATTCTGATTCATTCCATACAATGCGCATTCCTTTGCCACCACCACCGGCCGTTGCTTTTAAAATAACCGGATAGCCCATTTCATTGGCCAATTTTTTTCCTTTAGCAACATCCGTAATCAAACCTTCAGAGCCCGGAATAACAGGCACTTTGGCTCGTATCATCGTTTCTTTCGCAGTAATTTTATCGCCCATGGCGTGAATTTGTTCCGGTGTTGGGCCGATAAATTTTATATTTTTTTCAGCACATCTACGTGCAAAATTTTCATTTTCCGCTAAAAATCCATAGCCCGGATGTATGGCATCTGCTTTCGTAATTTCAGCAGCCATTAAAATATTGTCTATTTTAAGATAAGAATCTTTGCCGGCTGGTGGCCCAATACAAAAACTTTCATCTGCTAATTTAACGTGCAAACTCTCTCTATCCGCAGTAGAAAAAACGGCCACCGTTTTAATATTCATTTCTTTGCAGGTGCGAATAATACGCAAAGCAATTTCTCCGCGATTAGCTATTAATATCTTTTGAAACATAACATTGCTAATTTAACGACATTTATTTTAATTTTATTCAATGAAAAGGATTATTCGAAGTTCGTTATGTTGGCTACTTTATATTGCGTCTATACATTGTTGGGCAAAGAAGAAAGAAGCTTTTACTATTCCAATTCCATTCTCTAAAGATACCCTTGCACTCATTCCGATTTCTAAAAAGCTACATTCATTTTCAATCCGAGATTTTACAATATCTCCCAAAGAAGATGAACTATTTTTTACGATAGAAAGCAATAAAAATACCATTGCGACCATTATACAGATGGAAAAAAGAAATGGAAAATGGAAGATAAATATCGCTCCTTTTTCCGGTAAATATTATGACTTAGAAGCAAGTTTTGCACCGGATGGAAATGCACTTTATTTTTCATCAAACAGACCAAAAAACGATTCCACATCAAAACAAGATTTCGATATTTGGAAAACAGAAAAAAGAAATGGTAGTTGGCAATTACCTGTTAACTTAGGTACTGCTATCAACTCTGATATGGATGAATTTTATCCGAGTGTAACAAATGATGGAAGTATTTTTTTTACAGCAGCCTATCCACATTCCAAAGGGAAAGAAGATATTTGGAAAAGTGCTTTTGTAGATGGTGTTTACACTACGCCTATTAATTTATCGGATGCTGTCAATTCAGATAAATATGAATTCAATGCCTTTGTGTTACCGGATGAATCGGCTATAGTATTTACATCTTGTGGCAGAAAGGATGAGCTGGGTGGTTGCGATTTATACATCAGCAAAAAAGATAAACAAGGCAAATGGCAAATGGCAACAAATGCAGGTGCTACAATTAATTCCAGTAGTTTAGATTTTTGTCCTTTCGTAAGTGCTGATCGTCGGTTTTTTGTATTTACAAGCAATCGCTCAAAACTAAAAAAATCCTATCCAAAACAACTGAATTTAGATGCTTTCATTCAAGAAATTGGGCAATTACAAAATGGAAAAAACAATCTTTATTGGATTGCAGCTGATGCAATATTACAATAGGAATTAAAGTTTATTCAAAGCATCTACATAAGCTTTTGCCGTAGCATAAATTACATCGGTATCATTGCCGAAACCATAATAAAATACACCATCTTTAGATATTTGGATATGTACTTTTCCGGTATCATCACTTCCGCCGGTTACTGCTTGTACCAAATATTCTTCTAAACGTACTGGCTGTTGTATTATCTTATCAATGGCTTTTAATGTAGCATCTACAGGACCACAACCTTCCGCAATTTCAACGGTGCGAACGCCATTTTTTTCCAATGCCACGGTTGCTGTTGCTGTTAATCGTTTACCACAGTGCACTTCTAAATAATCAATTTTATAAATTCTTCCTTCTCTACTTTGTCCCATCATCTCCATTAAATCTTCATCGTAAATTTCTTTACGTGTATCGGCAAGATCCAAGAATTTTTTATACGTTTCGTCTAATTCTTTTTGTTCTAATTTATAACCGATGATTTCTAATCGATGTTTAAGTGCCGCACGACCACTTCTTGCTGTCAACACGATTAATGATTCCGGAACACCTACATCTTTAGGGTCGATGATTTCATAATTCTCTCTATTTTTCAATACACCATCTTGATGAATACCGGAAGAGTGTGCAAAGGCGTTTCTCCCAACAATTGCTTTATTGGGTTGAACCGGCATACGCATTAATCGCGTGATAAGTCGGGATGTTGGATATATCTTTTTAACGTTGATATCGCATTGTAATTTCAAGTTCGTTTCGTGTGATTTTAATATCATTGCAATTTCTTCCAATGATGTATTTCCGGCACGCTCGCCAATACCATTCATGGTTACTTCTACTTGGCGTGCTCCATTTTGTAATGCTGCCATCGAGTTGGCGGTTGCCATACCTAAGTCGTTGTGGCAATGTGCCGAGATAATTGCCTTGTCGATATTCGGAACATTATTCATCAAATAGGCAATTTTAGCACCGTATTGTTCCGGCAAGCAATAGCCGGTTGTATCCGGAATATTTACAACAGTAGCACCAGCGGCAATTACGGTTTCCACCATCTTTGCTAAGAAGTCTAAATCTGCACGTCCGGCATCTTCGCAGAAAAACTCTACATCGTCAACATAGTTGCGTGCATATTTGGCAGCCCAAGCTGCTTTCTCTAAAATATTCTCGCGTGTGGTTTTTAATTTATTTTTGATATGAATATCCGAAGAGCCAATTCCGGTATGAATTCGGGCACGTTTGGCGTGTTTTAATGCTTCGGCAGCACAATCAATATCGGCTGCTACGGCACGTGTTAATGCACAAATGGTTGGTCGAGTGATATTTTTTGTAATCTCTACTACGGAATTAAAATCGCCGGGTGAAGAAATTGGAAAACCGGCTTCTAAAATGTCAACACCTAATTCTTCTAAAGCTAAACCCACTTCTATTTTTTCTATTGTATTCAATTGGCAGCCCGGTACTTGCTCGCCGTCGCGGAGTGTAGTGTCGAAAATAAAGACTTTGTTGTTGTTCATTTTATTTAATATTTAATATCCTTTCAAATCTAATGCATCAAACTATCAATCTAAAAAAGATACTTTGATGAAGTAAGAATTTTTCAGGAAAAAGTATAACATTAAAATTACAAAAAAGGATGTGTGTGTGTTACGTGAATGAAGTTAAGAATTGTTTAAATGAAACAAGAAAGGCGTTAAATAATTTCACATAAAAAATATGGAATTGCTTTACAGCACAAAATGTTCCATCAATACCACTTGTAATTCACCAACTAAAAATCCTAAAACAGCACCAACTGTAATTAAAATCCACTCATCTTGTTTAAATGCCGGACGCAACACACCTTCAAATTCTTCCGGCGTTAGTTCTTTCATTTTTGTTACCAATGTATTTTGGATATCCATGGCATCTTCTGCATATTTTTCGATATGACTTAATGCCACCGGCAATTGTTGTACCATGTTTCCGGTAATAGCATTTTTCATGGCTTTATATTTTTCAGAACCTACGGCAAATACCACAATCGGTTTTAACACACCGGCTTGTTCGTCTACCATTTGTTGCACATTTTTCTGAATCATATTAAATAAATTATCCGATAACTTTCCGGTCAAGATAGATTCTATCATATTTCGTGGTGTCAATACTTCTTTAGCAATTAAAGCACCATACGCGGAAGCAACTTCTTGTTGACGTTTAAAAAATAAACCATGCCAAGTAAACAAACCAAAATATTTTTTAGGCTGTTGTGGTGCAAAAATCATTTTGAGTGCCAACCAATCGGTGAACCAACCTGTAAACAAACCGAATATAGGCATTACCCAAACATTGTGCGTTAGTAACCAAACAACCAACTGTACCAAACCAATAGCGAAACCGAAGTATATTCCGGAATTGCGGATAAATTGGAATTCTTTGTTACCACTTTCTAAAAATATTTTATTCAATAGTTTTTTGTCTTTGGTAAGATTGGTAACCACCATATCTTTTAAATCAAAAACCTGACTTAGGTTGTCTTTCGTTTCTTGCATCAGTTGGCGTACCATATCCGGCGATTGCTGTTGGATGCGTTTGATGAGCATACGCTTGGCATTTTCCGGAATACTTTCCCACAGGCCGGGTTGATAGTGCGACATTACATCGTGAGTAATTTTTTCTACAATAGGCAGCATCGGTTTTTCTAATTCTTGTGCTACTCTATTCGGATCTAAACGATCAAAAACTTCTTCCGGTTTGATTAATCTGGATGTCAAGGTATCACAAGCTATAGAACTCATAATGGCAGCTTTTCTTGGAATAATTCCTTGCCAGCCTAAAAAGGGTTTAATACCAATAAATTCTAATGGTTTAAACATCATTTCTATAGCTACAATTTTAGTTACATATCCAATTAATGCAGCAATAATGGGCATCGACACATAGATATACCAATGTGCTTTAAAATCGACAATTATATTTTGAAAAAATTCCATATCTGTTTTTGTACTATACGAATATCGAAATTATCTCGATTAAAAAAGAATTTTATTTTAGCTGTATCTTATAAGACTTCGATTACAACACAAACTTTCAATTACAATAAATAGTATATTTACATCAAAATTAAATTATGAGTTATATTCCGGTTTTAGACTTAGCGGATTATTTATCCGGTGATGAAGCAAGAAGACAAAAGTTTATCCAAGGATTTGGAAAGGCCTATTCAGAAATTGGATTTGCTGCTATCGACAATCATGGTATTCCACAGCATATTATTGATAAATATTACAATTTGGTAGAGCAATTTTATGCATTGCCTTTAGAAACCAAAAAAAGTTATGAGAAAATAGAATATGCCGGACAGCGTGGCTACACGTCGTTTGGTAGAGAGAAAGCTAAACAAAGCGAAGTGGCAGATTTAAAAGAGTTTTGGCAAGTTGGGCAATATATTGAAGATGGTGAAGTAATGCCGGCAGCAGATTATCCGGATAATTTGGATGTAGCCGAGTTACCAGAATTTAACGAAACCGGCAGACAACTATATAAAAGTTTCGAAAACAGTGGCAGGCATTTATTACGTGCTATTGCAGAATATTTAGGATTGGATGTACAGTATTTTGACAGCCGTATTCACAATGGAAACAGCATCTTACGAGCAATTCATTATCCACCAATTACAGAAGAACCAAAGAGCGCCATTCGTGCAGAAGCACACGAAGACATTAACTTAATTACTTTATTGGTTGGTGCAAGTGCAGACGGTTTGCAAGTAATGGATGTGGATGGAAATTGGCACGATGCGAAAGCAGAACCGCATCAAATAATGGTGAATGTAGGCGACATGTTACAACGCTTATGCAATAATAAACTGAAATCTACCACACATCGTGTAGTAAATCCAACTCGAGAAAAATGGCATACGCATCGTTATTCTATTCCATTTTTCTTACATCCACGAAGTGAAGTAAGATTAGATTGTTTGGAAAATTGCATTTCGGAAGAGCACCCTATCGCTTATCCACCTTGCACAGCCGGCGAATACTTAGACGAACGTTTGAGAGAAATTGGATTGAAAAAATAACTTTATTAATCGATTAGCAAAACAGCTAATTATTGCAGTATGCCATCAACATTTTCTATAAAACTGGGCGATTTCTTGTACAAGAATGCGTTTCCTATTTACAATATTATTTATCCAATTTTTAAAAAAAGACAAGATAAATATGAAATTGAATTACTGAAAAAAAATATCAAAAAAGGAGATGTTGTGTTGGATATCGGTGCAAACATTGGCTTTTATACCAAAATACTTTCCAACTTAGTAGGCGAAACCGGAAAAGTGTATGCGTTTGAACCGGATAAAAAAAACTTCAACTATCTACAACAAAATGCCGGTCATTTAAAAAATGTGCTACTTATTAATAAAGCAGTAAGTGATAAAACAGGCACTATTACGTTGTATCATTCCGATTTGTTGAATGTGGATCATAAAACGTATGCTACGGAAAACTATACATCCAAAACTGAAATTGAGTGCGTAGCGATTGACGATATTATTCCGGAACACAACGTGGATTTTATTAAAATAGATATTCAAGGGTACGAGTATTTTGCATTTCAAGGTATGAAAGAAGTGTTGCAAAAAAACCAGCAATTGAAAATCATTACAGAGTTTTATCCGTTCGGCATTCAAGAAAGTAAAATAACTATTGCCGATTTCTTGCATACTTTTCAGCAACATCAGTTCCGAATTAATTTATACAACGACGGAAATTTAGATTTATTGACTCCTGAAAAAGCCCATCAATACGCACACTTTGGCAAGGATGAATATTTTAATTTGTATTTAGAAAAATAAAACTATGGCAAAACAACATCCAAAGAAAAATATTCCAAAAGCAAACGAATCGAAAGTTCAACCATCTTTTAGAAAAACAAAAGAAACCACAACACCGTCTATTTCTTTGTTTGTAATGATGGAAAATTTCTTATCAAAAAATGCCGTGTATATACTTACGTTTATATTGGCTTTAGCCGGTTTATTTTCGTTTCTAAGTTTCGACAATAAAATATCAACGGCAAACGACGACGCCTTGTATATAGAATCCGGTTACAATTATGCAAAGAATTTCTTTGGATATTATTATACGGAAACAGCACCTTTGTATCCCATGATATTGTCGGTTTTCATCAAGCTTTTTGGTGTTAAATTATTTTGGTTAAAATGCACGTCTATCGCATTTTTTATCTTGGCACTTTTCTTTATATATAAAGCTTTTAAAGATAGAATTCCCTATTTGATATTACTACCAAGCTTATTATTAACTGCCATAAATTTTCAATTTTTGGTGTATGCCAGTTTAACATATACAGAAACGTTTTCACTAATGATGTTCAGCCTTGCATTGTGGTTGTTCTTTCGTTTCTTTGATAAGTTAGACAACAACGACTATCAACTAAAATCCAACTTTGGCTATTTAATATTAATTGGTTTTTGTTGTTTGCTATTAATGATATCCAGAAATGTAGCTTTAGCAACTGTTGGTATTTTAATCCTATTTTTCATTTATAGAAAAAAATATATTGAGCCAATTATCATCACCGTATCATTTACTATATTTTATTTCTTATATCAAACGGCACTTAAACTTGTTTGGCATTTAGATGCATCTCAATTCAAATCACAAGGCAGTAAAATGTTTAATAAAGATGCCTACAATCCACAATTGGGAAAAGAAACTTTTGGAGGTTTGGTGGTGCGTTTTTGGGAAAATTGTCAAATCTATATTTCATCTCGTTTATACTATATACTCGGATTCAGGCCGGAAGAAATGTCGCCTAATAATGTTGCATTAACCCTGTTTACTATTGCATTAGTAGGTTTATCATTATGGTTGATGCACCAAAAAAAGCAATACATTTTATTGTTCACTACCTTGTTTTTTATGGGTTTATTAGCTGCAACATTTATCTCATTACATACAACTTGGGGACAAACACGTTTAATTATGTTGTATTTGCCTTTTATTTTATTTGCGTTCTTTTATTTGTTATATGTTTTAGGTCAGCAATACAGCGTTACACAAGTAGTGTATCCATTTGTATTTTTTATTTTACTTATCACCGGATTAAAATCAACCTTTACACAAATCAGCGAACGATATCCCATTTTCAAAGAAAATATTTCCGGTGATGCCACGTTTGGCTATACACCGGATTGGCAGAATTACATTAAGATGATGAAGTGGTGTGCGCAAAATCTTCCGAATGAAACAAAATCAATTGCAGTGCGCAAAGCACCAATGTCGTTTATTTTCTCGGAAGGAAAAGAATTTTATCCGGTGTACAATACACCTTCTACCGATGCCGATTCTTTGCTCCTGCCATTTAGAGCCAACAAGGTAAACTATATTGTACTGTCAGAATTGCGCGTAAATCCTGCAATGTATATCGAAGGTCAATTTATTAGCACAATGCATCGCTATGCCTATTATATTGCACAAAAATATCCAACAGCATTTCAATTTATTCATCAAGAAGGCGACTTGGAAAAAGCACAACTTTATAAAATCAACTATTCATCTATTGATAGTATAAAACAAACTATCGTTCAAAAATAAAATGATGTCATTAACACGCAAAAAAGAGATATTTCAACATTTTGAAAACGCTGCTTCGGACTATCTTTCGTACCGAAAACGATTTTCGTATTATGGTAATGACATTATTGATTACCTCAATTTTTTTATTTCAGAATCGGATGTAGTTTTAGAAATTGGTTGTGGTTATGGCGAAACCATTCATCATTTAAAAGGAAAAGAAAAAACAGGTATTGACTTTTCACCAAAGATGATTGAAGTAGCAAAAAACACGTTTAAAGATGTGGATTTTTATGTGATGGATGCTGAAAACATCACACTCGAAAAAAAATATGATGTCATTATTTTCAATAATATTATAGGATATTTAGATAATGTACAAGATGTATTTTATGCCATTAAAAAGAATTGTCATGAACATACACGCGTAATAATTTCGTATTACAATCATTATTGGCAACCCATTTTAAACTTGGGTGAATCTGTTGGATATAAAAAGAAATCACCACAACAGAACTGGTTAGACTCGAAAGATATTTCCAACTTACTTTACTTATCCGGCTTTGAAACGTATCGTGCAAACAAACGTTTATTATTGCCTGTTTACATTCCTATTTTATCTTGGTTAGTGAATAAGTATATTGCCAAATTGCCGTTGTTTAAGTCGATGTGTTTAAATCAATTTACCTTTGCACGTCCGTTATTAAATTATACGGAAGAAGCCGTTGCCGAAAAATATTCAGTGAGCATTTGCATACCGGCACGCAACGAAAGCGGCAACATAGAAAATGCCATTCTACGTTTACCAAAATTTGGAAAACATCAAGAAATTATCTTTATAGAGGGCAACTCGTCGGATGATACTTGGCAGAAAATTCAAGACATCCAACAAAAATATAAAGACACGCACGATATAAAAATTGGACAACAAACCGGCAAAGGAAAAGGTGATGCCGTACGCAAAGGGTATGCAATGGCAACACAAGATATTTTAATGATTTTAGATGCCGACCTAACCATGCCACCGGAAGAACTACCCAAATTTTATAATGCGATTGCTACCGGAAAAGGTGAATTTATTAATGGTTCGCGCTTAGTATATCCGATGGAAAAAGAAGCCATGCGTTTTTTAAATACATTAGGCAATAAATTTTTCTCTTGGGTTTTTTCGTGGTTGTTAGAGCAACCAATAAAAGACAGTTTATGTGGTACCAAAGTAATGTTTAGAGAAGATTATTTGAAGCTGATAGAAAACAGAAAATTCTTTGGCGATTTTGATCCGTTCGGCGATTTTGATTTATTATTTGGTGCTTACAAACTCAATTTAAAAATTATTGACTTACCGATTCGTTATCGTGAGCGCACGTATGGCGTCACTAATATTTCACGCTTCACCAATGGTTGGATGTTGTTGCGAATGTGCTGGTTTGCTGCTGGAAAAATTAAGTTCTGGTAAAAGAAATTAGGCTTTCTTTTTTTCTTTTTTATTGGCAATAAAATATTTTAAAAAGATTACTTCTTTTTCGGTTAAAAAACGCCATTTACCACGTGGTAAATTTTTCTTCGTTAAACCGGCATATAACACTCGGTCGAGTTTTTGTACTTCGTAGCCTAAGCTTTCAAAAATTCGGCGTACTATCCTGTTTTTTCCACTGTGTAACTCAACACCCACAAATCTGTCGTCGCCACGCGGCAAAGTGTAATCGGCTTGATCCACATTCGCTTTTCCATCTTCTAATACAACACCTTCACGTATTTTCAGTAAATCTTTTTGCTCTAATGGCTTATCTAATTCTACTTGATATACTTTGGTTACTTCGCCGCTAGGATGCGATAATTTTTGTGCTAATTCGCCATCATTTGTTAATAACAAAATACCGGTTGAATTTCTATCTAAACGGCCCACCGGATAAATGCGTGCGTCTTTAACGGTATGTACCAATTCCATCACGGTTTTACGTTCGCGGTCGTCCGAAACTGTCGTTAAATATCCTTTGGGTTTATTTAAAAGTATATAAACTTTCTTATCGTTTTGTACTTTTTTATTTTTAAACTTGATGATATCCGATGGTTTTACTTTGTAACCCATTTCCAACACCACTTCATCATTTACGGTAACATATCCGGCTTTAATGTATTCGTCTGCTTGGCGACGAGAACAAATGCCGGCATTTGAGATAAATTTATTTAAGCGAGTCTCATCTTGGGTAATTACCTCTTTCGGTGGCACAAAATTCTTTACTGATTGCTCAATTTTATAAGCAAAAGGATCACTTTTGGTCGCAAATTGCTTCTTACCTTTGTGGAAGTTAGTTTTGCTGGTTGATGTCACCGGTTGTATCGGCACTTTCGATATTCTCTTTCTCACCTATTTGGTTTTGAAGTTCTTCAAATTCTTTTAATTTCGGCAATTCATCTAATGAATTAATACCAAAGTAATCTAAAAACTGCTGGGATGTTTTATAGAGCAATGGCCGTCCCGGCTCTTCACTTCTACCCGCAATTTCAATCAATTCTTTTTCTACTAATTTTTGAATAGTATAATCGGCATTTACACCTCTTATCGTTTCAATGATACTTTTGGTTACCGGCTGTTTATAGGCAATAATTGCCAGAGATTCCAATGCTGCAGTTGTTAATCGTTTTACCGTATTTCTATTTAAAAATGCGGAAACGGCAACATGATAATCCGCTTTTGTTAGAAATTGATAACCACCACCGGCTTCTCCTAACTCAAATGGAAACAAATCATTGGCGTATTTTTCTTTAATTACAGAGATAATACCTTCCAATTCTTCTTGTGTAAACGAATATTCCTCGCTTTTGTTCAAATATGTAAGCAATTCTTCTAATTTAACCGGACTCTCGGCAGCAAAGATGATGGCTTCTATATTTCTTTGTATTTCTTCCACGCAACAAAGATACGAAATTGAATAGAATGACTTAAAAAAAAATCTGATTTGAGTAAATAAGTTTAATTTTATGGTATAATTATTGTAAACCATCTCATATAATAACATTCAATCAACTGATTATGAAGAATCTTTTTGTATTACTTTCTTTTTGTAGCATGTTTGTTGCCAAAGCACAGCAATATACCAATTTCAATTATGTAGACGCCAATCAAGATGCATTTACCGTTCCGCTTTCACAAACGGGCGGAAATTACATGAATGCTTATAATCTTTCTGTGTTAGATATGGCACAACGATTATCCGATATTTATAAATTAGGAGAACGGAATAAAACATATAATATTAATGACTTGATAAAAGTAACCAAGGTATTATATTCACCGGACAACAGCCAAATGCTTGTCATTGAGCCGGTTTTTGCGAGTAATAAAAAGAGATGTATTTTATTAACAAATGGAAATGGCGAAAACTTTAGTTGGTCGCAATCCAATAGAACTGCTATTGATTATGCATTGCGTGGGTATGTAGTTGCCTACTATGAAAATGCAGGTAGTGTTGCCGGAAGATTTGATGGGAAAGGAAACACTTCTAATTTTTACATCAATAAAGTAATTAACCAAACAAGTGCTATTTCTGCAAAAGATAAGTTTTTGGCAACCATGTATATCAACTTATTTTTAACCAATTCAGCCCGTAAATTTATGGTAGATAATAGTACGCAGTTTTCAGTAGATACCACACAATTTTATCCGGTTGGTGGAAGTTTAGGTGCGAATGCGTCATTATTTTTTACGTACGCGGATGAAAATAATTTCAAACATACCTTGTTTAATGAAGTAAAAAATAGATTGAATTTCAACCAACCAATTAATAACAATGGTGTGGTTGGCGTAGCGGCCTTTGGTGGTGGTTTGCCGGGACCCAATGAAGGTGTAGGCGCCATTATAGATAATCAAGATAAAACACCGGCATTTTATTTCAGCGGTTCGTTGGATTGGGTTGTGAATCCAAATAAAACAACCATACTTGGACCGGAAAATTGGGGTCCATTGGCTTTAAAAGATTTATACGATGCTAATGATATTAAATACAA
The DNA here is from genome assembly GCA_963169645.1 of Bacteroidota bacterium. Classification (GTDB taxonomy): domain Bacteria; phylum Bacteroidota; class Bacteroidia; order Chitinophagales; family JADIYW01; genus JADJSS01. The sequence goes on along the minus strand of CAUJCO010000013.1, from coordinate 851,313 downwards.
TATTTATATCAATGCATACGGCACCCACGTGTTTCAAACACCCTCTTTTAAACAAACATGGGGTAGCTTGCCATCCATGCGTGGCAATGTAAGTGAAAAAGAAAAAATTAGTGCATCGCGCACAGATACCTATGCAAAAGCGAACATGATTAATTTATTGATGTATCAATACGAGAATACACAAATGCATGAAGCCGGGAAAATGACGGCTGCTTATTTTAACGCGATTGCTACCCATACTACACCTGCATCTGCGGTGCAATATGTAGAACCTAAATGTATCCAAAACACTATTTTCTATCAATATAGTATTGGAAAATTAAGTATTGATAAGGCAGCAAAATGCTATACACAAAATCCGAATAGCAGTGAAATCAATCGTTCATTAGATAAAATTACAACTACTTGTATGGATGGAACTTTTGTTCCATACAGCAAAGGGCAAACAGCACCGGTAATAGCCAATAATTTTATGGCACCCGGAAAAGGCTTAGTTAAATTGGCAAATTTCCTTGAAACTTTAAATAAAATGGGAAGAAAATAAAATGTATCTGATGTAAAGTTCATTTAACATTTGTTACATTAGCATAAAAAAACCGAATACGGATGTATTCGGTTTTTTAATAAAATTTAGTGCGGATTTGGTTTCAAGACCTGTTTGCTTTGTAGGATTTTTAGCGTACAGGTTTTTGTATTTTTATTCGTTACTCAATGCCGCTGCACCGGAAACGATTTCTGTTAATTCTGTTGTAATTGCAGCCTGACGAGCTCTGTTGTACATAATATTTAATGATTTCAACAACTCATTAGCATTTTCTGTTGCCTTATCCATCGCCGTCATACGAGCGCCATGTTCTGAAGCATTAGAATCTAATAAATAACGGAAAAATTGAGTTTTTAATATCTTTGGAACCAAATCATTCAAGATTTTTTCTTGAGAAGGTTCAAACATATAATCCGATTTTAATTTAGATGTATTTGCTTCTGCTTGTATTGATTTTATAGGTAAAAATTGCTCTACCGTTGGTATCTGTGTTCCGGCATTTTTAAATTGACCATACACTACATCTACAACATCATATTCTTGTTTTTCGAAAGCATACATAATGTACGTTGCTGCTTGCGACGCATCTTCGAAAGATAAATGGCTAAACAAATTACCAAAATCATTATTAATTTTTACTTTTGATGATTTAAATGCATCGTATCCTTTTTTACCAACAGTTAAAAGATCTACTTTTCCTTTTGTTGCTAAATCAGCATATTTTTCATTCAATAAAGACTTTACCAATTTAACGGAATTGGAATTAAAACCACCGCACAATCCTTTATCAGAAGTAATTAATACAATCAATGCTTTTTGAATTGGACGTTGTGTTGCAAACGAACTATTCATTTCTTCACCTAAGTTGGCAGCAATATTTTGTAATACTTTATTTAATTGATTTGAATAAGGGCGAATTTGCACTATTCTGTCTGTCGCTCTTCTTAATTTAGCAGCAGACACCATTTTCATAGCTTTTGTAATCTGTGTAGTTGACTTCACAGATGCTATTCTTAAACGTACTTCTTTTAAATTTGCTCCCACTTACTTTTAATTTTTGAATTGTTGCATTAGAGAATTATTGAATAAATTCTTGATTCAATATTTAAGCGTATGCTCCTTCCATTGATTTTGCTAATGCTTCAACTTTTGCAGTAGCTTCGTCGCTCAATCCACCTTTTTTAAACTCTGCTAATACTTCCGGATGTTTTGCTTCTAATGCTGCTAAGAAATTGTTTTCAAATTCGTTTACTTTATCTACAGCTACATTTCTCAACAAACCTTTTGTACCTAAGTAAATAATAGCAATTTGTTTTTCAACAGTAACCGGAGAATATTGAGGTTGTTTCAAAATTTCCACGTTACGTTTACCTTTTTCCAATACAGATTTTGTTGCAGCATCTAAATCAGAACCAAACTTAGCAAATGCCTCTAACTCGCGGTATTGTGCTTGGTCTAATTTCAACGTACCCGCTACTTTTTTCATGGATTTAATTTGTGCATTACCACCCACACGAGAAACCGAGATACCTACGTTAATAGCCGGACGAACACCTGCGTTAAACAAGTTTGCTTCCAAGAAAATCTGACCATCCGTAATTGAAATTACGTTAGTAGGAATATATGCAGAAACGTCACCTGCTTGCGTTTCAATAATTGGTAATGCCGTTAATGAACCACCGCCTTTAACTTTACCTTTTAATGATTCCGGTAAGTCGTTCATGTTTGCTGCAATTTCATCGTTGTTAATTACTTTTGCTGCACGCTCTAATAAACGAGAGTGTAAGTAGAAAACGTCTCCCGGATATGCTTCACGTCCCGGAGGTCTTTTTAATAATAATGAAACCTCACGATACGCAACAGCTTGTTTGGATAAATCATCATAAATGATTAATGCCGGACGACCTGTATCGCGGAAAAACTCTCCAATGGCAGCACCGGCAAATGGTGCATAGAATTGGATAGGTGCCGGATCAGATGCATTCGCTGCAACGATTACCGTATAGGCCATAGCTCCATTTTCTTCTAATGTTTTAGCGATATTAGCAACAGTAGATGCTTTTTGTCCGCATGCAACATAGATACAGAAAACAGGCTCACCTCTTTCGTAAAATTCTTTTTGGTTGATGATGGTATCAATCGCGATGGCTGTTTTACCCGTTTGACGGTCACCAATGATTAACTCACGTTGTCCACGTCCAATTGGAATCATTGCATCGATAGATTTGATACCGGTTTGTAATGGCTCCGTTACCGGTTGACGATAAATAACGCCGGGTGCTTTTCTCTCTAATGGCATTTCAAACAATTCTCCACCAATTGGACCTTTTCCGTCTATTGGTTGACCAAGTGTATTTACCACACGTCCTAACATACCTTCACCTACTTTCAAAGAGGCGATTAATCCGGTACGTTTTACACTGTCACCTTCTTTGATTTCATCAGAAGAACCCATCAACACGACACCAACATTATCTTCTTCCAAGTTTAAGGCGATGGCTTTCATGCCATTTGCAAATTCTACCAACTCACCTGCTTTTACTTGAGACAAGCCATACACACGTGCGATACCGTCACCTACTTGCAAAACGGTTCCTACTTCTTCTAATTGTGCTTCTGTAGAAACGTTTCCTAATTGTTGACGAAGAATTGCTGAGATTTCATCCGGTCTTACTTCTACCATTGTTATATTTTTAGAGTTTATGAAAACAAGAATTATAGTTCACTACAATTCTTCTCTATTTAATTTAAAGAAATTTCTTTTTTAATTTTATTCAATTTATATCGAACGGAATTGTCATAAATTTTACCTCCAAAATCTACAATAAATCCACCGGCAATTGCAGCATCCACCTTCTTGTTAATTTTAACATTCGGGTTACCGGATGTTGCTTTAATAAAGTCCGCTATTTTTTGTTCGCTTGCTGCATCTAATGGTATAGCAGTAGTAACATTTACTTCAGAGATACCATTTTTCTCATTGTACATTTTAGTAAAAGCAACAATGATATCTTTTAAAAATGCATCGCGACCTTGCTGAATTACTACTTGCAAGAAATTTTCAGTAATAGGATTTATTTTACCACTAAAAATTTGCTTTGTAATAGCTTCTTTTTTATAGCTTTTGATAACAGGGCTGTTAAATACAGCTCTTAAATCTTTACTTGCATTCAATGTATTTTGCAAGAGATTTAAATCGGCAAAAACTTTGTCCAAAACAGCCTTTTCGGTTGCCTCCAAAAACAAAGATTTTGCGTATCGTGTACCTAATTTTTCTGCTGACATTAGTTCAATTTATCTACCAATGAATTGATATAATTTTGTTGGTCTTTTGTACTATCTAACTCTCGACCGATTACTTTTTGAGCAATTTCTAAAGAAAGCTTGCTTACTTCATTTTTCACTTCTGCTAAAGCTGCTTTTTTCTGTGCTTCAATTTCCAATTTGGCATTGGCTACAATTTTAGCGGCTTCTTCTTTTGCAGAATTATGTGCTTCAGCAACGATAGAATTTTTTAAATCTTTTGCTTCTTTTAAAATTAGAGCACTTTCTTCTTTTGCTGCTTTTAAGAGCGTTGCATTATCAGCTTGCAATTGTTGCACATCCGATTTTGCTTTTTCAGCTGCTGCCAATGCATCCGTAATAGTTTGCTCTCTATCTTTGATGGCTTTAGCAATTGGTTTGAAAGCAAATTTTCCAACCAAGAACCAAAACACCAAGAAGACAGCTGTTGTCCAAAAAACTAATCCTAAGTCCGGTGTCAATAGTAACATTGGATCAAATCCTAATAGCATACGCTTAGATTTTACACTCACTCAACGTGAGTAATGAACAATAAATACTATTTCAAGAAAGATAATACCATACCGATAATAGCTGCACCTTCTACTAAAGCTGCTGTTAAAATCATAGCACCTCTAATATCGTTTGAAGCTTCCGGTTGGCGTGCAATACTTTGAACTGCATTACTTCCGATAATTCCAATTCCTACGCCTGCAGCAATAGCTGCTAAACCGATTCCGATTGCTGATACTGTCATAATTTAATTTTTTAAGTTGGTTTATAATAATTATTAATGATGTTCTTCTGAATGATGGTGTTCTTCAATGGCAGCACCGATAAAGATGGCTGTCAACAAAGTAAACACGTATGCTTGTAAGAATGCAACGAACAACTCCATTGCATTCACAAATAATAAAATTGGAAACATGATAGCACTGCCGGCTGTTGCACCGCCAACATTTGTACCTAATTTACCCATGATAAATACCAAACCTACAATTGCTAATACTGTAATGTGACCACCGGTAATATTACCGAACAAACGCAACATTAATACTGCAGGCTTTAACAATACACCCATTAATTCCACAGGAGTTAGGATAACTAACACCCATTTTGGAACGCCCGGCATAGCAAAAATATGTTGCCAATAATGTTTATTTCCGCTCAAGTTAATAATTAACAGAGAACAGAAAGCTAATGACATTGTGAAAGAGATATTTCCGGACGAGTTAATACCGCCTAAAAACGGCACTAATCCTAATAAGTTATTTATTAATATAAAGAAAAATACACACAACAAATATGGAAGGTATTTTTCATACTTAGGACCAATATTTGGTTTTGCTACGTCGTCAATTATAAAAACAATAATTGGTTCTAAAAAGGCTTGTATCCCTTTTGGTGCTTGACCTTGGCGTTTAGTATAAGCTGATTTAACAACAAAAATTAAAATGGTTAAAATAAAAAACCCAATTAAGATATTGAATACATTTTTAGTGATAGAGAAATCATAAAATGTATCACGTGTTCCCGTTGCAGCATCCAATACACGACCGGTATGCGCATCTAATATATAGCCGTTATATGCTTCATGTCCATGGTGAAATTTAGAGGACATAAACACGTCCAACTTACCTGTATTTTTATTCCACAAAATACATGGCAATGGAATGCTGATATGCTTTGGCTCTTTGCCGTCTTCGTGTATAGTGGCGATGTGGTTTTGGTTTGCATCTGAAACGTGGTTCATAATATGCTCCACCACTTCAGCAGATACATCTTTAGTTTCTGATTTAGTAGAATCAGTAGTATGTGCTGATGAATGTGCAGTATTGGCAATACTTGTAAAGGAGATTGACAAGAGCAACAATAAGCTGTATATGTTGAATTTCTGTATCACGATGAAATAAAATGCGGTGCAAAGATACGTTTGAATATAAATATTCTGAACGATACAAAATTAAATGTGTGTTAAGACAAAAAAGCCTTAGAAAATTCTAAGGCTTTTATATACATTTTACTGTTAAAAACAGTTGAATTAATGGTATTGATCTTCCGGTTGACCTGAATCTCTATGACCAGAATAAATATAGTGATTACCCGGATCATCAGAGAATTCTACCACCACTCTGATACTATCAGCTGCTCTTCCAGATTTAGCATGACCAGCACCTTTTAAGATTTCCCCTTCGTGTACCGTAACGGTTTCTCCACTACCTGCATAAGCAGTATGAATGTTAGGGCCGGTAGTATTCGTAAATTTAAGGTTTGCTAAATCAACTGCACTTACAATTTTATATGGCCATCTCAGACTTGAAGATGGTGCAAATTGATCCGTAATGATTACCGAGTCAGCATCATTTGCTGCGGTATTTGTTGTAACCAAGCCATATTGCCCAAAATCTTCATAAGCAAAGATAAGTTCATTATGATCAGGAACACCTGTTTGTGTTGGGTCAGCAAACAACTCTACATACCATCTACCAGCCATTGCTTGTGTAGCAGATTTTGGTGCTTCGTATGTTTCTTGACAAGATGAGAGTACCACTGGTATTAAAAATATTCCTATAAAAGTTTTAGTAATTGATCTCATTTATTTAGATTTATTTTTATAAAAAATTATGTACATAACTGGTTAGTTGTGTGCCCAAGTACGGGAAAACGTTGTTCCAGGACCAACCGCTGCAATGTTGAAACTACAAGCTAATTTACTAGTAACACCATTCCATACTGCTGTACCTCCTGAAGCTACATAACCGCCAAATGCTGACACATTAGATCCATCTAAAACAGTAAAGGTAATACCATCAGTAGAATAGATATAAGCCGGCACCTCAATAACTTGATTTGATCCATTAGAACCATACATATTAGTTAGTAAGTACAAACCTGGTGCCACTTCTGAAATAGACATAGATGGAACTGGTGCAGGACGAACTGGTGCAGATAATGTATAATCTCCTAATAAATAACTACTAGCATCAAATAAAGTTCCTGGAGGTAAAACAATAACGGTTCGTCCGTCTTTTGCAGCAATACCATCATCGTTTAAAGCAGAATATGCTACTTCGTAAACGCCTGCTGTAGATGCATCAACATTACTACTTACGGTAACATCAACAGGTACTCCATTAACTGTTGCAACTGCACCTGCGTCATCATATACATCTCCTTCATTAATAATTACAAGCTTATCTCCTGTAACAGTTAAGTTTGGCCAAAACGTAGGTTTTGATGGTTCATTTTTATCTTTAGCACAACCTGAAAATAACAAGGTTAGAGCTAATACAGCGAAAATTGAATTTATTCTTATATTTTTCATATTCGATTATTTATTAGTTAGCATCCCAGAATCTCTTATCTGTTACAGTTCTATTTGGAGTATTTGGATTCAACGCAATTTCTTGTGTTGGATACACAAATGAAGTTGGGAATTTGAAAGATCCCAATGAATTTAAAATAGGACTTGTAAAGGTTCCGTTGGTAAATATTTCATTTCCGGCTCTGTTGAAACGAACGGTTTCTAACCAGCCTTCAGCCATTTGTAATGATGTCATTGAAATCCATTTTTGGATAGCTAAGATGTTCAATTGGTTATCCATTGAACCACCAAAACTTAATGAAGTAACATACGCACTTGCAGATCCGGCACCTAAGAAATCAAAGGATGCTTGTACTGCTTCCTCAAATAACACATCTGCATTATCACCATTTCTTATCAATGCTTCTGCTTGTAAGAATTTACTTTCCCATGCACTGATGAAAATAGTTGGTGTTGTTTCAGAGAATACTAAGCTGCTAACTTGAGAGAAGTTTTCTCTTCTTTGGTCAGAAGTACCTGTAACCGGAGGTGTACTGATATATTGGTTATCTTCATTCACATCACCTGCAATAACACCTAAATGTGGTGAATTTGGAGCCGGACGTGATGGTTTTTTGAAGAAGTAATCTACACGTGGGTCATTTAAGCTAACTAATTTATTAATAATAGTTGTTGTAGCTACATAATACATCTCAATACCCGTTCTTGAATTAAAAAGTGCCCAAAGTGGGTTGGTATTTTTTGTTGTTTCTGCCCAAGAAATTTGTGCATTATCTGCGTTGTCAGCAATGAAAGTTGCACCGCTTTGTACTAAAGTTTTTGCATCAGCATAGCTTCCTTGACGAATAAGTACTTTTAATTTTAATGTATTCGCAAACGCAATCCATTTACTGATATCACCGCCATACATCAAGTCATCATTCCCTGGAACGGTAGCTGCAGGGTCTGTAGATTGAATATCCGCGATACCTTCGTCAATCATCGGAATTAATGCAGCATATACATCTTGTTCTTTGTCAAATTTAGGAGTGAAGATACCTTCGTCTCCTTTTAATGCTTCTGAAAAAGGAATATCTCCAAATAAATCTACTAACATTTGATATTCGTAAGCTGTGCATATTTTAGCCATACCAGCATAGATTGGCTCACCGCTATTGATTAAATAGTCAAAATCTTTCAAGCATCTTTCATACGAACGAGTCCAAGCTGACTGAACATCTACAGATTGCATCGTATAATACTCTAAATTAGAAGTACTTACACCATGACCGCCTGTCCAGTATTGTGCCCACATAGATCCTACAAAATTCCATGTATGACCAACAGTTAAACCCAATTCAACTTGTGCTGCAGGTAATACTAAATTAGGAGAAGCGTTCAATGCCTTGTTTGGATCTACGTTGATATCCAATGCTTTTTGGCAAGACGAGATACTCACAAATGCCACGCATGCAAGTAACCATCTTAATTTATACATCATATTATTTATTTTCATTTTTAGTAATTTACAAGTTATTAAAATTGAATTTTAAAGTCAAACCCTATGTTTCTTGTAGTAGGAGATTGGCTAAATTCCATACCTTGAACGTTTCCGTTTTGTCCAAATGAGTTAGACTCAGGATCTGCGAATACGTTTTCTTTTGGTAACCAGAATTTCAAGTTTCTACCAACTAAGCCTATAGAAATGGCATTGATAGGAACATTTTTCAAGTATTTTTTACCTACTGTATAAGAGATGCTCGCTTCTCTTAATTTAACATAACTTGCATCGATCAAGTCTTGAGACTCCGGATAGCTACCCACCATTGTAAATAAGTTAGTTAATGGTGTAGTATTTGTAGAATATGTACCGTCTCCGTTATCTACTACTGAGTTTGGAATTACGTACGGCTCTCTATTATTCACCATAGACGTTAAAGAAGTACCGTTAAAGTCTCCGGCAGATTTAGTTCCGGAATAGAATTGCCCGCCTTTTTTGATATCAAATTGAACATTTACGGTTAAACCGTTCCAAGAGAAAGTAGAACCTAAACCGATTCTGTATTTTTCTTGATATGAACCAAAGTAGCTATAGTCAACTGCAGCAAGTGGTGCTCCAGTTTCGCCAACTACAATTCGACCTAAAGAATCTCTTACATAATCTAATGCTTTAAATGTTCCAAATGGCATACCTTCTTTTGCTACTACTTGAACACCACCGGTATTTAAAGAAATCTCATCAGATTGTTCAGATACTTTCACCACTTTGTTGTTGTTTTTAGTAAAGCTAAAGTTGAATTTCCAGTCAACACCTGAATTTTTAATATTTTTCAGTGCATATACATTTAACAATAACTCATGACCTTTGTTTGTCATTTTTCCAATGTTAACACTTGTAAATCTGTAACCGGAAGAAGCCGGTAACTCAACATTTACAATCAAATTTTTATCTATCTTTTGATAATAGGTATATTCTAAGTTTACATATTCTTTTAAGAATGTCATATCCGTACCGATATCCCACGAGAATGTTTTTTCCGGCTCTAATTCCGGATTACCCAATGTATTATCTAAGGTGTAACCAGGAACTGTTTGTCCATTTAATCCGATTACAGGAAATTGAATAGGATAATTTCCTTCTAAATAATCATCAAAACGAGGATTTGCTAAGAAATACGTAGTAGTTGCATAAGCACCCGGGTCACCACCTGCAGTACCTACACTCGCTCTAATTTTCCAGTAGCTTAACCATTCATTTTGTTTGAATTTATCTTTCTTAATTAACTCTGTTGGAACAAAAGCCACATCACCAGATTGGTAGAAGAAACTATTGTTTTTAGCAGGTAAAGTTGAAGACCAGTCATTTCTTGCTGAGTAGTTAGCAAAGATTAAGTTTTTATAACCTACACCAACACTTCCGTACACACCAAATAAGCGCGTATGTAAACCGGCATTATCTACAAATGGAGTTGATGAAGAGTTACTTAAATCATAGAAGCCCGGAATTACCAAACCACCTTGTGTGGAGCTTTGTAAGTTATTAACTCTACCGTCTTGGAAGTTATAACCTGCCATTGCATTAATATTCAAATCTTTAATTACATTTTTATTGAAAGATGCAATAAAGTCTAATGTTAACTGATTACGTTTGTCATATTCTTCTACATAACGACCGATACCGGCTGCTGAAGAGAAAGGATAAGTAAATTTAGGAGACTCTTGAGTAATATTTGTTAACGTGAAGTTCGTACCGATTCTTCCCAATAAAGAGATATAATCAACCGGTTTAATTTCTACCTCAGCAGAACCAATGATGTTATCAATTTTTGCATCATTGTTTTCATGGTTCATAATATAATATGGATTAGGCGTATAACCACCATAGTATCCTAAGAAATCATGATAAATACTATTATAATCTCTCAACTCGTTAATTGGAATATTAATAGCTTGTTGTAAGAAAGATTGATAAGGAGCATTAAAGTTTGAGCTTCCTGCATTGGTTACTTGACGTTGATCTATTCTAGCATATTGGATACTAAACTTAGAAGAAATTTTATCGCTAAACTTAGCAGAAGCATTTGCAGTAATGTTATGTCTTTTGTAAAATTGGTTATCAAAAATACCGTTGTTTTTTACGTTGTTATACGATAAGAAATACGTGTATTTATCACTACCACCTTCTACAGAAACACCTGTTTTAAAAGTTGTTCCTATATTGAATGCATCTTCAAGTTGGTTCTTAATGGCAGAATACGGTCTGATTAACTGAGAAACACCATTTGGCGTTGTTACCGCTCTAGTCCATGGACGAACTACTCCATCAAATGCAGGTCCCCAAGAGAAGTTCTCAATTGGATCCGGAACATTGTCATAACCTTGACCAAATTGGTTTTGGCGTTTAATTTGAAGATATACTTTATCAAAAGTAACACCTGTATTTAATGTTACGCTGAATTTTTTATCTTCTTTTGCCATGCTTTTACCTGATTTTGTCGTAATCATGATAACACCATATTTACCACGAACACCATATAAAGCAGTAGCGGCACCACCTTTTAACACTGTAACCGCTTCGATATTATTTGGATCGATATCCAAACCACGGTTACCAAAGTCAACGTTCTCACCGGAATTATTTTCAAAACCATTTGCAACGTTATTGTTTACTTGCACACCATCTACAATAATCAAGGCATTGTTAGAACCACTAAAAGAAGAAGGTCCACGAACAACGATTCTTGCAGATGCTCCCATTTGACCAGAGATATTGTTGATACTTAAACCAGGCGTTTTTGCCTGTAAAGCACCAAACACATCTGTTGCTGTTTTGTTAAAGTCATCGCTTTTAACAGTATTGGTGGTATAACCAGTACTTCTTGCTTCTCTTTTAATTGCTAATGCCGTTACAACTACTTCATCCACTACTTTCGCATCGGAAGCCATTGTTGCATTAATAACCAATGATAAAATCGGCTTTTCTACATTGGTGTAGCCAACATAAGAGAAAACTAAGGTGTTTACATCTTTTGGTAATTCTAATGTGTACTTACCATCAATGTCAGTAACGGTACCGATTGTCGTACCTTTACCAGTAACGTTTACACCTATCAGTGCCTCACCGGTGGCTGCATCTGTTACAGTACCACTTAGCGAGCGATTCTGCGCATAAACTTGGACCGTAAACAACAACCCAAGCAACCATAATAATAACGTTTTTTTCATAAAGACTAACTGGTTTTGTTAATAATTCTTAAAGAAGTTAATGTATGTTAAGGTGCAATATTACTACAAATTTTTAAAGAAACAAGGTTTTTTTAAGAATTTTTAATGCTTTCTAATAACATTGACGTAAAATACCGATTTACAGTTGCTTGATTATTTGAGCCAAATCAATTCTATGCTGAAATGTATTCCAACGTAGATTAAAAATAGATTTAAAATTGGATTTCGATTTTTAAAAAATTTGCTCTTCTATACTTTCCGGAATAGCCCGGAATTCATAGAGTTGGTTTCGCAATTTAGGCTCAAAACCGGCGTCTTTTATAGCCTGTTGAATACTGGCAGATGTGAAACGATGTGGTGCACCCGCAGCAGATACTACATTCTCTTCTATCATGATAGAGCCAAAGTCATTTGCTCCGGCATACAAACAAGCTTGTGCAATGGGCTTACCTACTGTAAGCCACGAGGCTTGTATGTTTTTTATATTCGGCAACATCATGCGCGAAATGGCTAACATACGTACGTATTCATCGCCGGTAACTTGATTTCGGATATTGCGCATTTTCTTTAGCAATGTGCCTTCATCTTGATATGGCCATGGGATAAATGCTAAAAAACCATTGGCGTCATTCGGCTTTTCATGCTGTACTGTTCTCAACCACACCAAATGTTCCATTCGTTCATATATAGTTTCTATATGTCCAAACATCATTGTGGCCGATGTGGTAATATGCAATTGATGTGCTGCTCGCATAATGTTTAACCACTCTTCTCCGCTACATTTTCCTTTCGCTAACAAGCGGCGTACTCTATCGTTTAATATTTCTGCACCTGCTCCGGGCAAAGAATCTAAACCGGCATTTTTTAAGGCAGTCAGCACTTCTGTATGCGACAAGCCTTCTAATTTGCAAATATGTGCGATTTCCGGTGGCCCTAAAGCATGTAATCGAATTTGTGGAAAGAGTTTTTTAAGAGATGAAAATAAATCTACATAAAATCGCAAACCCAAATCCGGATGATGGCCGCCTTGAAGTAATAATTGATCGCCACCGTAACGGATGGTTTCTTCAATTTTACGTTTATATGTTTCTATGTCGGTAATATAGGCTTCTTCGTGTCCGGGTTTTCTATAAAAATTGCAGAATTTGCAATTGGCCACACACACATTGGTTGTATTCACATTTCTGTCAATTTGCCAAGTTACGATATTATCCGGTTTTTGAATTTTACGCAATTGATGTGCAATCGTCATCAACTCTGCCGTAGGTGCATGTTCAAACAAAAAAACGCCTTCATCGATGCTTAAAAAGTCGAAGTGTAATGCTTTATCGTATAAATTTGAAAGTTGCATGCAAAAAATCGACGGCAAAGTTACTGATTAATCTATAAAAAGACAAGAGACTGTGTGTTGAGTAGAGTATTGAGTGTTGAGTATTAAGTATTAAGTATTAAGTATTGAGAGCAGAGACTTTAGATTTGGGATTACTAATTGATTCAACCATCTCCAGTCTTACATCTTACGTCTCCTATCTCATGTCTTATATCTCTCCTTGAACATCTAAATCAAGAATTAAACATTAGATATAAATCTGTATTTTCGCACCATGATTGAATATTCCAAAGAGATATTAGAAAATGGGTTAACTATCCTACATCATTACGATGCAACTACACCCTTTGTAGTAGTGAATACTTTATATAAGGTTGGAGCAAAAGACGAACAAGAAACAAAAACGGGATTTGCTCATTTATTTGAACACCTTATGTTTAGCGGTAGCAAACATTTTAAAGATTTTGACAAACCTCTACAAGAAGCCGGCGGCGAAAACAATGCTTTTACCAACAATGATTACACCAATTACTACGACATCGTTCCGGCAATTAATATTGAAATTCCATTAGCATTGGAAGCCGACAGAATGCAACATCTAAACATTAATAAAAAAAGTTTAGAAGTGCAACGCAAAGTAGTGTGTGAAGAATTTAAAGAAAACTACATCAACCAACCTTATGGCAATACTTGGCATTTATTGAGAGCATTAGTGTATCAAAACCATCCATATAAATGGCCTACCATCGGTAAAGAATTAAAACATATAGAAGATGCTACATTAGATGATGTACAAGCATTTTACAACCACTACTACCAACCCAAGAATGCCATATTGGTGGTAGCCGGAAATATAGAGAAAGAGGCTACTATTCAATTAGTCAATTCTTATTTTAATAAGATAAAATCGACTGACATACATCACCCTACTTTCTCGGAACCGGTACAAACACATGCAACCGAAAAAACAGTATATGACGATGTGCCTTTAAATGCCATTTATATTGCATTTAAAATGTGCGACCGCTTGCATCCCGATTACTATGTAGCTGATTTAACATCCGATATTTTATCCAATGGCACTTCCTCTCGTTTACATCAACGATTGGTAAAAGAAGCCAAAGCATTTGTAGAAATAGATGCATACATCACCGCAAGTAATGACATTGGCATGTTTGTGTTTGAAGGAAAAATAAGCGACCAATTTTCTGTACAAGAAGCGACAGATTTAATTTGGAAAGAAATCAACATTTTACAACAAGAGTTAGTACAAGAAAAAGAATTGGAAAAATGTAAAAACAAAGTGTTGACGTACCAACATTTTTCCGAATCGAGTTTGCTAAACAGAGCGATTAGTTTAGCATACTACGAACTGATTGGTGATGCTAATCTCATCAATACAGAAGAGAAAAAATACGAAGCCATAAAGGCACAAGATATCCAACGATTTGCACAAAATACATTGAATAAAAACAGCAGCAATACATTGTTTTATTTAAAAAAAGAAGTATAATCTATCAACCTGCATTAAGCAACTGTATTGCTTTAATTTTATACAACTCAACATACATGAACATACCTACGATACATACAATTGAGAAAATTATCTTTCCATATCCGGAAAAATTAGAATTAAAAAATGGAATTTCGGGTTATGGTTTTAACGGTGCAAAAAATGATATTCTTCGAATTGATTTAGTTTTTGATTCCGGAAGATGGACAGAACCCGCACCTTTAATTGCTGAATCGGTAGCCAAACTTTTTAAAAGTGGAACCGCACAACGCACTGCTTATGAACTGAACGAAGCAATAGACTATTACGGGACGACCATTAAATGCAACGCCGGACACAATACGTTTAATGTATCCTTGTATTGCATGCATCGGTTTTTGGAACCTTCTTTGCAATTATTAATTGCTTGCTTAACAGAACTCATTTTTCCTGAACACGAGATGGCATTGATGCAAAAAAATGCACTTGCCAAACTTAAAGTAAACATCGAAAAAAATGATTATGTGGCCAATATGTTGTTTAAAAAACAACTTTTCGGTGATACGCATCCTTATGGTTACGATGTAAATGAAACTGCCATACAAGCCATTAACCGAGATTTATTGTTGGCATTTTATGAAAAAGATATTCGACCGGAAAATTGTACGCTTTTTATTGCCGGAAAATACAGCCAAACGGAATTAGATTTAATTGATTTGTATTTAGGAAATTGGTCAAGTAATCTAAAAAATAATCTTGACGCTAAAACGTATATTTCAAGCAATAGCACACCACAACATTTACATATAAAAAATGAAAAATCGGTGCAAGCATCTATTGTTATCGGAAAAGAATTTATAAATAAACACCATACAGATTATGCATCGTTTGTTTTGCTCAATACTATCTTTGGCGGTTATTTTGGTTCTAGATTAATGAGTAATATCCGAGAAGAAAAAGGATTAACGTACGGGATTTATTCCAGCCTTTCCACTTTAAAACACACCGGTATTCTTGCCATACAAACAGATACGAATTTAGAGAATCTAAAAGTATGCTTGCAAGAAATATATTTTGAAATGGAGCGTTTACAAAATAAACCAATTCAAGCTGAAGAAATAACATTGGCACGAAATTATCTTTTAGGAAAATATTTAAGTAGAACAGATGGCGTTTTCAACCAAATTGATGTTTTTAAAAGTTATTTTGTGGAAGGCATCGATATACGTCAATTTGAACAATTTGTTTCCATCATAAAACAAACGGATGCTGTAACTTTACAACAATTGGCTCAAAAATATTTTACCAAAGAAAGTATGTTTGAGGTTGTAGTTGGATAAACCATAGAACAAAAACAAATGCAAGAAATTAATAGACATAAAAGCGTTTCATATAGCAAAGTAAGCAACCTACTTTTGCTCATTTTTTTATGCTTCGTACAACTTAGTTTGATGGCACAGACTGCTTACGAACCACCTAAACTCACCTGTGTTCGTCCAATTGCCAGTCAAACCGAATTAAATTGGGATTTACCGTTGAGTGCGAATCCTTGTTTTAGTGCATACGAAATTTATGCTTCTGCCGGAAACAAAAACGGACCATATACTTTACAAGGAACGGTAACCAATCCACTACAAACCAGCATCACACTTAATTTAAGCACCGGAAATCCACCGTATTATTATTTCTATATCGTAAATAGAGGCACGTGCAATAACCCGACACCGCCGACAAAAACAACCTCAGATACATTATTTTCTGACAAGCCAACGGCTATCACCATACAGAAAGTAAGTGTGGTAAACAATCAAATTGTGGTAACTTGGGAACCATCATCCAGCCCTGAAGTAATTGGCTATTTTATTTATAATAATGCCGATGGTTCTACCGGTGGATTTAATGTTCCGGATACGGTTTATGGCAGAAATACCACTACTTTTACCGATGCTTTTCACAATCCTAAAAGTGCTCCCATTACTTATGCTATACGGGCATTTTACAGTTGCCAATCTGCCTTGCCGAATTATTTAGAAGGTAGCATCACGCCACCCGACAAACGACATGCTACGATGCGTTTAAACAACCAAACTCAACCCGATTCCTGTTCGCAAACTGTTGCTATCAATTGGTCGCATTATTTAGTAGGCTCCACATCTGATAGTGTGTTGAATTACGAAGTGCAAACCAATAACAACAACGCCGGATTTACTACACAAGCAACCGTTATCAATACCGTAAACACACATATTGTACAACAAATTCCTTATTTGGTAAAATATTGCATTCGCATCAAGGCTAACTTAAAAAATGGAAATACATCCTTCTCCAACGAATTGTGTTTTGATAGTTTAAAAGTAGTACAAGTTCCCAAAAATGATTACGTCCGAAATGTATCCATAGAAAATGGAAATATGTATATCGAATATGTAAAAGATACGTTGGCTTCGCCACCGATTGGAAATCCAATTTTATATAGAAGTGCAGATGGCATTGTATTCCTTCCGCTCAACAACACACCGGATTTTGCCGATGCTTATCGTTTAATCTATTCAGATGTAGCGAATGAAAATGTCAACCCATCAAACAATTCGTTTTCGTATATGGTGCGGATGAATATGCCGTGTGGCACTTTTCATTTCTCGGATACAGCTACCACTTTGCGGTTAGGATTAAAAGATAAAGGCAATAACAAAGCTGATTTAACTTGGACAGGTTTTGACATTCAAAACATCCAATTCCAACATTTTACTTTAGAAAAAATAGTGGAAACAGACACCTTTCTTATTGGCACTTATAACAGAAACGAAACAAAATATGCCGAGGCACAATTGTTTGATTATAGATTGGATTCTATTGATGAAGTTTGTTATCGAGTAACAGCTCATTTTTATAATAACAATGATGCTACACCACGAGCATTATTGCAAAGTCACTCCAACATCGTGTGTGTGCAACCAATACCAAAAGCTTTTGTTCCGCAAGCCTTTGCTCCGGAAGGACACAATAAAGCATTTAAGCCGTTTTTAATTTACACAGTTCCGGATAATTATTCGTTCCAAATATATGACAGATGGTATCATCTTGTATTCTCAACCAACGACCAAAATGAGAGTTGGGATGGAACATACAAAGGTGCTCCGGCTCCATTGGATGGTTATTTATATTTAATTAAATACAGAGGAAAAAACGGGCAAGACTATCAAGTAAATGGCACTGTTATGTTAATACGATAAGGAAAATTAGCTTGGAATTTTTACTTCAAATATTCTGTTTTCTCTATTCGATAAATTATAATCGCGAATCCAAGGATTATACAACCGCAATAATTTATATGTAGTTTGGTTTTGTTTAGCAAAACTTACCCAATTAACGCTGCCTTGCACCGTTTGTGTGGTATATTTTAATTCCGGATACAAATCTTCATTAGTTAAATAATAGCCAAAATCTTTTTGGTTTAGATGGATAATTTTTAACGCTAAAATGCGTTGCACATACCTGCTGGTTTCACTGTTTAAAAACAGATTATAATAGGATGAATCGGCTTGTTTTATTTGTTGATTGATGATGCCGGCAGTTCCCATATTATAGCCGGCAGCAGCAGCTGTCCACGAGCCTGTTTTTATTTTAGCATCTCTTAAATATTGACACGCTGCACGCGTAGCTTTTTCCAAATTATACCGTTCATCTATTTCGCTGTTTAGCAACAAACCATATTGTGTTGCGGTGGTTTTCATAAATTGCCAAAAGCCTGCTGCTCCGGATGGTGAGATTACATTATCCAACGAGCTTTCAGCCATGCACAAGTATTTAAAATCGTCCGGTATGTTTTCTTCCTTTAATATTTTCTCAATGGTTGGCAGCCATCTGTTTGCACGTTTCAACATAATAAGCGTAGATGATTGAAAATAAGCATTCACTGTTATTTCTCTATCCAACCGTTCTCTAACTTCTAAATCGTCTAAAGGCACTTGTTCTCCGGCAAATGTAAGTTGTTCCGGAATTTTCACGGCAAAGGTTGTTTGCACCGGCAATGCTAAATTTTCTTTTTTTTCTTTTGATTTTAGAAACGGGAAATAGCTGCTCGAATTATCCATTGTTGCGTTTATAAACAATGCCATCCAAAGCAAAATAGCTATGCTGGTAAAAAAATAGAGTGTGCGATTTTTCATTGTTTTTTATTTTCGTTTATAAACAGGAACCGTTGAACATGGCTCACCAAACATCAACGATTTTACAACCGGTTGCAATTTTTGCGTAATTGCCATATATGCATCACTATTTACAATTTTTGTACCACAACCTTTTATCACCACACGTGCATCTGTAAATGTATCGACTTGAATTTGTTCTATATTTTTTAGAAAGATTTTGTAAGCTACTGCTTGCTGGTTTCCAAAATAAATTTGATTTGTATATGGCAATAAATAAGTCGTCATTAACATCACAGACCATTGTGGTAAAATGGCATCTGAACTGCAAAATAGGGCAACCGTTTTATCTTGATAGGATGCCCAATTTTGTTGTTTGAGTGCTTCTCTAAATTCCTTTTCTTTTAGTATTAAACCGCGGAATAAAAAATCTTTGATGTCAATTTCTATTATATCATTTGTTGGAAAATAATTTTCCAAATCTAATGTGATGATGCCACTTTCCGCTACTTTATTAATAAGTTCCATGGTTGTATAATTTAGTAAGATAAAGAATAATCTAGAAAAAAATGAAACAAAAAAAAGCGGAAAATAGTTTTCCGCTTTTCTGTTTAATTATCTTAAAAGATTAATAGAATTTATAGCGCATATCTTCAACGTTTGCTTTCTTTTGAATCGCATCAAAAATGCTTTTGAAATTCAACCGTGAGATAAACATCAATTGCATTTGTTTTTTATATGCATTTATATCGCCTGACATTTCCGGTGTAGTTTCATCAATAGATTTTGGTTTTACCATAAATGCTGCTTGCTCGCCGGCAACAGCCTTCGATACTTTATCAACCGGAATACCGAATACAGTACCTACTAATTTTGGCTCGTTACCTAAGCCTGCCACATACGCAGATGAGAAACGAACTAAAGCTGTATCTACTACAAATGCATCTTTAACTTTAGAAGCAATTGTGTGTAAATCTGTAGTTCCTATTGCTGCTTTGTCTAATTGTTGCACTAAATCTTTTCCTTTTTTCTCATTGCGAACTAAAATCGTTACTTCACCGCTAACATCTTCTGCTTTCGGTAATCCTTTTGGTGTTACTTTGCTCAATTTAGCAATCATGTAGCGACTGTCGTTATCAAAAAACTCAACAGCATTCGGTTTGTCTTGTTGGAAAGCCCATTGCACTAATTTACGTGCACTACCTATTTGTGGCACATCCACCATATTTTGTGTTAGGACAATATTTTTAGCTAAGTCTTCTGTTTTGGATGCTTTATCAAATTGCTCGGCAGTTTGATTTTTTTGTTGGAAAGTAACCGCTTTGTCATACGCTAATTTTTCTGTTTCGTCTCCCGGTGTTAATTCCACTACGAAATCTGCAAATTTAGTAACTACTGTTGGTGCTTTTGCGTCTATCAATAAAATGATATGCAAACCATACGGCGATTCTACTTTGGCAATTTGGTTTGGCAACATGCCTTTATAGAAAACTTGGTCGTTAAATGCTTTCACCATTTGACCACGGGAGAAATAGCCTAAGTCGCCACCTTTATCTTTAGAACCTTGGTCTAATGAGTTTTCAGCTGCGATTTGTCCAAATTGTTTTTGACCACTTGCCATTAATTGAATCAGGCTATCTGCTGTTTTGTTGGTTGCTAATTTATCTTCATCTGTACCTTTATTTAAAGACAATAAGATATGTGCCGCACGAACGGTATCCGGTGCTATACGTCTATCTTCGATTTTAGTAAACATATAGTAAGCACCTTCTTTATAAACATTCGTTAAAGTTCCGACCGGCAATGAGAAAAGTGTATCTGCATTTCTGTTGGTTTGTGCCACTTCTTGTTTAGAGTAATAATCAACACGGTCGCCTTGAATAGAATTGCGTGCAACAAATGCTGAATCGTTTGGCAAAGCTGCTAAATAGTCTGTTCTAAGTTGATTGATTTTAGATACCGCTTGTGCTGTATCATCCGAAGATGGAATAACATTAAAAGAAACGATATCTACTACACGAGTGGCTTCTTGCTCGAAACGTGCTTTATGTGCTTTGATGTATTCTGTAATTTCTGCATCGCTCACTTTATATTTTTCATCGGGAATGGCAGCATACGGAACGGCTACAAATGCTGTTTTGGCAGCTCTTCCGGAGTTTACTACTTCCTTTGCCATAAATGTTGGCATATAAAAAGATTGGCCAACTAAAGCGGCATATTTTTGTTTTACTTGATCATCTTTAATTAGGTTCTCAATATAACCTAACATCTCGCGGAAGTTCGTTTTATTTTGTTTGTCAATTTGGTCGATATTAGTAATAAACTCGCGCATTTTAGCTTGGTCTACTTGTCCTTCTTTGGTGATTACATCCGGTTTTACTTCTCTTACTTTCATGATGAAATTCTGAGCTAAAGGATGCGGCATTCTGCCCCACATTAAATCGCCCATTTCTGCTTCGGAAACAGACAAACCTAATGATGCGTATGCATCTGCTAAAAGTTTATTAGACGCGATAGTACTCCAAACTTCTTCTTGAATTTGGGCTTGTACTTGATCGTTTACTTGAAAGTTTGGATTCAACATTTTCAAGCCTTCTTCGTATTGAGTGATACTCTTGCTGTATTCGTTGAGTGTGATTTTAGATCCATTTATTTTTGCAATGGCATCTTTACCATTTCCACCTCCACCAAATAATGAATTTTTATCTAAAGCTGCTTCTAAAATGAAAATAAATAACGCTATCGCAATAAATCCAAATAAAATCCATGAGCGTTGTCTAATTTTTCCTATGATTGCCATATTCTAATGATTTTTTAAAGTGTGCAAAGATACGATTAAATTTGAAATCGTGGTAATTTGAGTACGAAAGAAAGATGGGATTCGTTTTTATCAACTTATTGATTTTCAGTTTCTTTTTTAATTTCTAATTTGACTGTTTCAATTTTTGTTTCAGAAACATCTAATATTTTAAACAGAAACTTACCAATTTCTATCTCTTCATTTTTTTCCGGGATAGATTCATGGTAGTCGATGATAAAACCGGAAATAGTATCGTAATCGCCATCCGGAATTTCCAAATCAAATTCTTCGTTCAATCTGTCAATCTCTACTCTGCCGGATAAGATAAATTCATTTTTGGAAAGTTGATTTACAACCAATTCGTTTTTATCGTATTCATCATCTATTTCACCAAAAATTTCTTCTAATATATCTTCCAACGTAATTACACCGGCAGTACCGCCATATTCATTCACTACCCAAGCAATGCTTTTATTTTCTTTAATAAATTCATTGAGCAGTTGTTGGATGTGCAAAGTTTCGGGTACTACTTTTATGGGTATCAAAATAGATTTGATATCACTTGGTTTTTTGTGTAAATCGAAGTGGTGAATATAACCTACAATCTTATCAATAACATCCTCATAAACCAGAACACGCGAATGGTTGGTTTCGATGATTAATTTTTTCAAATTATCCAAGCTACTATGTATATCGATGGAGGTGATTTCTCTACGTGGCACCATGCAATCGCGTACGCGCAGTTTCTTTAAATACAAAGCATTTTCGAATAATTCTGTATCTACTTCCTCTTCATCTTCGCCTTCTTTTTTGCCATGTTCTTTGATAAATTTTTCCAAATCAACTGAAGAAAATTGGATATCTTGTCCGGCTACTTTGATGCCAAATAGCTTGAATACAAGCGTTGACAAACCGGTTATCAATAGTACGCCCGGCGCTAAAATAATATCAATTAATTTGTAGGGCAAAACCATAACCGGCAAAATAGAATCAGCAAATACTTTAAACAATACTTTTGGGATAAACTCACCTAATAACAAGATTATACTTGTAGAAATGATGGTTTGTGTGATAAAAACAAACAGTTCCGGATTGCGAACATATTGTTCAAATAATGGCTCTAACAGTGGCTCTAACAACATGGAAGTGAGGATACCAAATGCAATCAAAGCAATGTTGTTTCCTAAGAGTGTTGTGATGATAAACTTTGACGGATTTTTGATGTAATCGTTTAGTAATTTACCGGAATATGTGCCGCGTTGATAGCTAAGTTCTATCTTTAATTTATTTGCAGATAGAAAGGCGATTTCAATTCCGGAAAATATGGCAGAAAACACCAAGGCAATCAACATCAATAATAAAATAGTTCCGACACTCATGTTAGTACAAATATAGGAAAAAGGAAATGATATGCGTTATTTAAAGTCGTTGCTATTGCTAACAGATACAATGCCTGTTACTCTGTGAATGGTATAATTGGAAAAATCTTCATCGGCATTAAAACCAATTCCGCTGATGATATGATCCGGTGTTTTGATTTTAATGGCTTGATCGGTATATACTTTTTTGGTTTGCATATTCCACGTTAACGAAGGTGTTTGCAAAATTTCATGTTTGTGGTTTTCCATATACACATCACCCGAAACAATAATCATTTGTTTGGCATCATCGTTTTCGGCATAATTTGCTTTTAGCACCGAAATAAGATTGAGTTCTTGATAGAATTTAACTAACAAACCATCGGGAAAAACAATTTTATTTTGTGCATTAACATATCGATGTATGGTTTTACCGGTTACTACCGCACGAATGTAAGCACCTTCTTTGTAGGTAAAGGTGGCACTGTCTGCTTTTTCAATTTGTGCTTGGGTTTCATCAAACAAGGCTTTCACTTGCGTAATATCGTTCTCTTTACAAGCGGTAAATGCCATCCATATCATCGACATAACAAAGAAAAGATTATTCCAATTTAAAGGAATAAAAGACGATTTTTTCTGTGTTTTGGTTAAGATGAAACGATGGATTTTTAGCATACCGATTTCGTTTATTTCTTATAAATCCACGATTCCGGATCGAGCTTAGCAGCACCTTTCCATACTTCTAAATGCACTTCCGTTATGTTGTCTTCATCTGTATAGGCCGACCCGATAACTTGTTTGGTAGATACTTTTTGACCTTTGCTTACATTCACCGACTCAAGTTTGGAATACACCGTAAAATAGGTACCATGGCTCACAATAACGGCATTTTTGAATGTTGGATTATTTAAGATACCAACCACACTTCCTTCAAACACACAACGCACACTGCTATTGGCATCCGTACGAATATCAATACCATTATTTTGCATTTTGATATTGGTTTCAGCAACGGTATATGGTCCAAAACCTTTGCTCACAAAGCCTTTTTCCACCGGCCAAGGCAATTTCCCTTTGTTGTTCATAAAGCCGGAAGAAAGCTTATCGTATTCCGGAGTTGTGGTTAATTTCACCGGAGTCGTTTCTTGTTTTTTCACCGTTTCCAAATCTGCTTTGGAAGGTTCTTTGCCTTGTTCTTTTGCTTTTTGTATCGCTAACTCAGCTGCTTTTTTCTTTTCTGCTGCTTCTTTGGCTGCTTTGGCCGCTACTTCTTTTTGTTTTTTCTCTTCTGCCAAGCGTGCTAATTCAATTTCTTTTTTAATGATGGCTTCAATTTGAGCATCTAATTTAGCGGCCGCTTTTTGTTTGGTGGCAATATTTCCTTGTAATTCTTTTTCTTTTTGTTTTAATGATTGCACCACCACATTTTTCTTTTTCACGGTTACATCCAATGTTTGTTTTTCTTTTACTTTATTGTTCAATAATTCTTCTTTTGATTTTTTCTTTTCATCAATAGAAGCAATCATGGTACTGATATCCGATTTTTTAGAAACAATTTGCGTTGCTTGTTGCTGGCGGAAATTGGCATATTTTCGAAGATAATTTAAGCGTCTTAAGGCTTCAGAAAATGAATTGGAGTTCAAAATAAACAACAATTTATTATTGAATCGTTGTGATTTATAAATACGCACCACGGCATCTGCATATTCTTTTTTAAGTGCGTCTAAATGGGTTTCTTCTGTCCGTAGTGCTTCAATATTTTCATTTATTTTTTCCGTATAACTGTTCACTTCGGATTCTATTTCTTTAATTAATTTTTTGCGGAGTTCCACTTGCTTTGTCAATGCTTGAACATCAGCCAAGCTGGCTTTCTTATTTGCTTTTGTTTCTGATAATAATTTTTGTGTGTATTCTATTTCTTGCAAAAGCTTTTGTTTTTTGGCCTCTAAGGTTGCTTTTTTATCTTGTGCGTTTGATGATATGGAAATAAACAAACATAAAAATACTACAAGCATGGAAACGGCTGTTCTACTTGTTGAGAAAAACAACTGTTTATTTATTGAAAGCAATTTTTGGATTCTATTTTCGAATGACGGCAACATGTAGATAGGGCAACAGATTTCTGCTTTATTTTTCTATTTTATAATTTGGGTTAATGGAAAACGGATATTCTAAATTTTGTTTGGCTTCAATATTTTGGAATTTAAAAGTAAGTTCTACTGTTTCCTTACTGTTTTTCATCGTTAACACTCTGTCCATCGCAAAAGGTTTTCCCATTTGTGTTTGATAGTTGCTATACAGAGATTCTAAGGTTTGTGCATTTTGTTTATCTGTAACAAAAATGGAAGTGATATTTTTGGAAGATTTATCAAAAAGAACATTTGTTAGAAATCGGGTAGCATCTGAAAGTATCGAACTATTCGTTGGATTGATTGAATACTTTGCTTTTGATGAATCAACAAAAACCAATTGGCCTAAAAAAATATTCTCAATATCAGCAAAAGATAAATCAACCAACGCTTTTTGCTTGATATACGATAAAGGTTTTAAGATATATCGGTTGTTCAATTTATCCATGATTTTGATGCTGTCTTTTGTAATCAATACGCGTGCTCCTTCGATGCCAATAATAGACATAGAAAGCCATATTTTTTCGCCTTTTTTCCAACGAATGTTAGTTGTGAAACTTTGATTGATGGTAGAAGACACCATTTTAGTTTTCATCTTTGCACTTAACTCTTTAAATGGCAAGGCATTGGATTGCACTTGTTTCATTAATGCCAATGCATTCACATCTGCTGCTGGTGCAATTTTTATTGGTGTTTGGATAGGTGTTGGTTGCGTTGTAGTTGTCGGCTCTTGTGCAGTAGTTTTCTTTGCTTTCTGAGTATGCTTGCATGCCGATAATATCATTATCAAACAAACAATATATGCACTGTATTTTATCTTCATTTTAATGTCAATTTTTGGTGATGGTTTTATGCCGACAGCGTCGATTTCTATTGGAAATCATTTAATTATTGCATTATTTATGCCAAACCAAGTTTAATTGATTTTTTTGTTTTTGATTCTGTTTTCCAATGCGACTTTATCGCCACCTTTTCCCATTGCTTTTTCCCATTGAATTATTGCTTTATCCACTTCGCCTAGCTTAAACAATATATCGCCGTAATGTGTGAGCAACTCTGCTCTGTTTTGAGCATCGGGTAATTCTAAAGCTTGCTCTATCCACACCAAGGCTTCTTTGTAATTCTTCATTTTATACATAATCCAGGCATAGGTATCCAAAAATGCGGAATTATTGTCTTCCAATAAATTGGATTTTTTGCTCATCCTTTCTGCTTTCTCTAATTTTGTATTTCTTTCAGAAAGATAATAGGCATAATTGTTTAACACAGTGGCATTATTAGGATCTATTTCCAATGCAGCTTCGTAACTGCTATCTGCACGTTCATAGTTTTTAAGTTGAAATGAAACATCACCTAATGTAATCAGCATTTGCAACGTTAATTGTGGTGTGTACACAGTTAAGTCATCTGCCAATTCTCTTTTTACCTCAAATGATTTCAACAATACATCAGCCGCTGCTTGATTGTTATTTTTTTGTTGTTGTGCCAATGCGTGGTAAAAATAACCAAACGGATCCTTCGGATTTTTTTGAATACCTTGTTTTGTAATTTCAGTTAAATGGTCGTAATCTTCTAACTCTGCATCTAAAATATATAACTGAATCCACACCGTATTGGGCACATCGTTTAATGAAATAGCTTTAACGTATGCTTCTTGTGCTTCTTTCTTTTTACCAATATTATACAACACATCGGCACGTGCGGTGATTGTTTTTACATCATTTGGATACATTGCAACCAACATATCTGCCATTTTTAATACCGCATCGTTGGAGGAAGTATCTTTAGAAAGACGTTCTATGTATGGAATAAAAGTCAATATTTTGGTGTCAATATCAATGTGTTCGTTTTTAAAGATTTTTTGAATGTATTCATCGTGTTTTTTGGAGTCGCCCATTTTGCGATACGTTTCTGCGATAGACATTAACGCTTCTGAATTATCGGAATCTTTTTCTAAGATTCTATTATACGATTTTATGGCTTTATCGTACATTTTATTAGCTTGATATACTTCTCCAATCAAGCCGATATAACGTAATTCGTCCGGATACGCCTTCACTAATTTTTCTATATCTTGTACGCTTTCTTCTATTTTACCTTGTTTAATAAACAACGGTTGTTTTTGGAAAACTAATTCTTCTTGAACACCAATCTTACTTTCTAATAAATTATAGACATCAATGGCATCGCTGTATTTTTCTGCTTTTGACAGCATATAAGCCCAATCGTAATAATAATCGTACTCTTTAGGTTTTAATTTTATCAATTTCTCATACGTTTTCGCCGCACCTGCGTAGTCGTTTTTCTCACCTTTGGCTTCTGCTAAGTATTGATAATAAAACTCATTATTTGGATTAATTTCGATTGCTTTAGTGGCATACTCAATTGCTTTATCCATATTTTTCGACTCAAATGCGATTCTGGATAATTCGTAATAGGCAGCATCATTTTTCGGATTCATCCTTAATACTTCGTTGAAACGCGTAATAGCTTCTTGAGAATTGCCCAACAAATAAGCTTGCACACCGGAAATAAAAATGGCTTGTTGTTCTACATCTTCTTTGGTAACTACATTGGAAATTTCTGTTGTTTTACTTTTCTTCTTTTTCTTAGCAAACACTGCATTTGAATGCACTAATAAGAAAAGTGACAACAACAAAAACGAATAGCAAAATTTATTTCTCAAGACATTTAATTTAATGGATGAATGCAAGGTTAATTCCTTCTTTTCTAAAATAACGAAATTAACTATTCTAAAAGGTTAACAGCTTGGTTAATTAACCTTTTTTAGCATGATACTACTTTACGCCGGTATGTCCAAATCCACCTTCACCACGCTCTGTTTCATTTAATTCATCTACTTCTTTAAATTGTACGCGTTCATATTTGGAAACAATCAACTGTGCAATGCGTTCGCCAGTGTTTATTACTGTAGTTTCATTGGAAAGGTTAATCATAATTACTTTTATTTCGCCGCGATAATCTGAATCTATTGTT
The DNA here is from genome assembly GCA_963169645.1 of Bacteroidota bacterium. Taxonomy (GTDB): domain Bacteria; phylum Bacteroidota; class Bacteroidia; order Chitinophagales; family JADIYW01; genus JADJSS01. The sequence continues at coordinate 823,204 of CAUJCO010000013.1, read as the reverse complement.
CCGGGTGAATTTAAAACAGTAACGCCTTTTTTCAATGCCAATCCACTTCTCGGGCGCACTTGTGCTTCGTAACCATCCGGCAACTCAATATACAATCCGGTTGGAATTAAAGCACGTTGTAACGGCTTTAACAAAACAGGCTCTTGTAATTGTGCCCGTAAATCTACACCGGCTGAGCCAACTGTTTCATAAGCCGGTAATGGATTATCTGATGTATTTACGATTTTTAATTTCATAGAAGTATGATATAAAATTTGAGCAATAAAATATAGGTAACGTCCACCTTGAATCTCTTACAAATATAGTGAGTTTTTTATTTACACTCTTATTTATTTCGCTCTAAAAAATAGGCAAACAAACCATAGGATGACAACATCAGCATAGCAATGAGTGTATTTATAAACAAGGAAAATTGCATCGGTAAGATTCCCAATTTTAATACAAGATATAAAGCAACAGCAAAGCCGATATAAAACAAGATTTTTTTGTACTCATAATTAATTGGATAATATTTTTGTTCGGTGATATAACCCATAATTACCATCGAAACATAACAAATTAGCGTTGCCCAAGCAGCACCGTGATATCCCATTTTGGGCACTAAAAGTACATTGGAAACAATTGTAATAACGGCACCAATAATGGCAATAATAGCTCCAATATATGTTTTGTCGGTAATTTTATACCATGTAGAAATATTAAAATAGACACCTAAACAAATATTGGCCAGTAGCAAAATGGGTATAATATCTGCACCCACAAAATAGGTTGCCGAATTGGGAGAATACAAAATAAAAAGTGCTTGAATTAATGGTAAAAAAAGCACTATGGATAAAAACAACAAGCATACAGAAATCGTATAATATTTCATAGTCGAAGCCAACACTTGCTTACTATCTGATTTTTCTGCATGCTTAAAAAATAAGGGTTCTGCGGCATAACGGTATGCTTGCAAAAACATAGAAACCAACATAGCAAACTTATAATTGAAGCCATAAATACCTAATTGTATTTTATTTTCTACATCACTTCCGGTTAACAATCTTGTCATGATAATTCGGTCTAACACTTCATTTATCATACCGGCGAAACCTACCAACATAATTGGCATGGCATACACCAACATTTGTTTGTAGAGGGTTGTATTTAAATTGAATTGCAGCTGTTTAAATTGTTGCAACAACAAGATAAACGTACACACGCTGGCAATAATATTGGCAATAAAAATATAAGAGACTTTAGTGAACGGAATTTCTATCTTAAACAAGGGAAATACAATAAAAAATAAAACATTAAACACAATAAAGAATAAGATATTGCACACTTTTAATACAGCAAATAAAATAGGTCTGCCTTGTTTTCTCAAAGAAGCAAACGGAATGGCAGATAACGCATCAAATGCCATCATCCAAGCAAAAAACTGTACATATAAAGTGGGCTCTTTTACGTATGCTGCTATGGGTTGTTGGAAAATATAACACATCAACATAAATAAAGAAACGACCAATGCAATGGAAAAAAAAGAAGTGGAAAATGCATTTTCTGCACTTTCTGCTTTATTTACAAATCGGAAATAAGCGGTTTCCATACCATGTGTGAGCACGACCAAAATAAAACCGGCATAAGCGTAAAAATTTGTAAACGTACCAAACTCAGCCGGTGTGATATAACGAATAATTAGAAAACCGAATAAGAAATTTATCAAACGGGCGAGAATGCTACTCACACCATACGCTGCTGTGTCGCCGGCTAAACGTTTTATTATTGACATATTGAATGGTACAAATGTATCTATTTTTTTGAATTTAATACGGCAAGAACTTTTTGAGATGTTGTAGTGTTCGGCTCGAGTGTGTATTTTATAGGATGCTTAAATTTGCAGATTCCAAAACAAAAAAGGCTGCAAATATTTGCAACCTCTTCGTGGTGTGGGGCGGGATCGAACCGCCGACACAAGGATTTTCAGTCCTTTGCTCTACCGACTGAGCTACCGCACCGAATTTTCGAGTGGCAAAGATACATATTCCATTTTGAAAAAAAAAATGAATGCCCGTATTTTCAATGTTTTTTTAGATTTTCTACTTATTTCGCTATTTAAAATCGTTATATGTAGGTGATGCATATTGATACACAACAGGTTGTAATGGAAAATAAGTTGTGTCCAATGTATTTGGATTCCCAAATGTCCATTCAGCACCTAAAAACAAGGTTGAATCCGATAAATATTGTTGAATTTGATAATGTTGACGCTGGATGAACACCGTTTTTGTTTCGTCGTCTAAGCTACTTATCAATAAAGTTTCATAGGGAATTGACCAATACGTTCCCTGAATAGCTTCGGGCATTTTTTCATAAATAAATAGTTGTTTTGTAGGTTTTTTCCGCATCAATTGTTTTAAATATTGGATTTTTTGGGTGTATCTTTTTTCCGTAATCAATTTAAAGAAAGAAAAAAACACAACGAATATGCATATTACAATAATGTAGGGTTGATTCATTTTTTTATCTTCAATTACCATTGCCAACACCGACCAACCTATCAAAAATAAAACGGCTAAATATCTATCATTATAACTATCTGTAGCGCCATTTCGCAAAAAAACAAACAAGACAATATAAAATACGATGAGTGTAAATAGGGTGGCAAATCCTACAATTCTACGTACTGGATTTATATAAAAGAAAAGTGCAAGCAATGCAATTGATGGTAAATAAAATTGAATAATTTCTTTTGAAACAAATTGGGCAAATGCGGATGTATATGCATTTTTGAATGTAATAAAATGTACACTCAATGAATCAATACTTGCTCCATCACGGCCACTTTTAAAAACTACAATGCGTAACAAAAGTAGTATACCAACTACAATACATCCAGCTATTGCCGTTTTATCTCTTTTTTCTAAATAAAATAGAAACAACAAAGCCGCTGCAACTAACAATAAAAATAGATGTGCTATGTGTAATGTAACAATCAGTATCAGCAATGCAGTTAACTTTCTAATACCGGTAATTTTATTAGAGCGAAGAATTGCTATCAATGTAATCAATAAACCTGCTGCTTGGTTCATTTCATCATTCGTATAAAAAAAGGCATCGTGTGCTGTTAACAATATTGAAAATAAATAGATATAAGAAATCCATTTCTCCGTTGTCAACCATCGAATTAATAAAAAAACAACAACGTGTAAAACAAGTGGACTAATAGTAAATGCCCACATTATTTGTTGCAAGGGCAAATGCCATTTTACGGCAAGTAGCGGCAACCATTGTGTAAGTACGGCAAAATATCTTCCATATTGAATACAGAATGTTTGATGCTGAATAATTTCTGTTAAGTAATAACTATTATCGGCAAAGGTGCTTCGTTCTTGATAAAAATATAAGCTAAGAAACGCATACATTATCCAGAAAATGGATAGGTAGATTTTCTCCTTTGCAAGCAATGTCTTTATCAATGTTTACTTACTTTTTTCCAATGCTTGTTGTATATCAGCTTTAATATCTTCGATATGTTCTAAGCCGATAGAAGTGCGAATGGTGCCTCCAAAAATGCCGGCTGCCTCGCGTACTTTTTCGTCTATTTTAGAATGGGTGGTAGATGCCGGATGTGTAGCAATAGAACGGCAATCGCCCAAATTTGCTGTATGCGAAAACATTTGCAAACTATCTAAAAATTTTCGACCTCTATCAATACCACCTTTTACAATAAAAGTTACCACGCCACCGCCTTGTTTCATTTGTTTTTGGGCTAATTCGTATTGCGGATGCGATGGTAAAAAAGGATATTTCACGTCTTCAATTTCATCGTGTGTTTCTAGCCATTGTGCTAATGCTAACGCATTTTCACAATGTCTATCCATACGCACGTGCAGTGTTTCCAAGCTTTTGGATAAAACCCATGCATTAAACGGCGACATTGCCGGTCCGGTTTGTCGGCAAAATGCACGCACCTCTTTGATGATTTCTTTACTGCCTAACACGACGCCACCGCACACTCTACCTTGTCCGTCAATAAATTTTGTAGCAGAATGGGTGATGATGTCTGCACCATATTGTGCCGGTGTTTGCAAATACGGTGTAGCAAAGCAATTATCAATATTGACTAATATATTGTGTTTTTTTCCGATGGCACACAAAAATTGCAAATCTATCAGTACCAATCCCGGATTGGATGGTGTTTCGGCAAAAATCATTTTTGTGTTCGGACGAATTTCGCTTTCCCATGTTTCGGGTTTGCTGATATCAAAAAATGAAAATTCTATATTCCATTTTGGAAAATAATCTTTTATAATTCTGGTCGTTGAGGCAAACAAAGCGGATGATGCCAATACGTGATCGCCGGATTTTAAAAACGGCATCATAGAAGCAAACACGGCTGCCATTCCTGTTGCCGTGCCAAATCCATCTTCTGTGCCTTCCAAAATACACATCTTGTCTACAAACTCATTTACATTTGGATTAGAGAAGCGAGAATAGATATTATCTACATATTCATCAGCAAATAAGGCACGAGCTTGCTCGGCATCTTCGAAAGTAAAAGAAGATGTTAAATATAAAGGAACACTGTGTTCACGGCGAGTTGGTGGCTCTTGTGTGCGAATGGCATTGGTAGCAAAGTGTGTATATTTTTTCATATAGTGAGATTTAAGACTTGAGATTTGAGACTTGAGACTCTTTTCTCTCATCTCATTTCTCACATCTATTTTATCTAATTTATTATTTCAAAGCTATGTGTAATTGTTGCAGTTTTATTGAGAATATGTGTAACGCTACAATATTTATCCATAGATAGTTGGATAGCACGTTCTACGTTTTCAATTTTTAAATTTCCTTGAAGTACATAATGTATATGTGCCTTTGTGAACACCATTGGATGTTCGGTAGCACGCTCTGCATCAACTGTTACTTTGTAACTTTTCACGTCTTCGCGCATCTTCTTCAACATCGATAACACATCCATCGATGTGCAACCACCTAACGCCATTAATACCAACTGCATTGGTCTTGCACCTAAATCTTCTCCGCCTATTTCCGGTGAGCCATCCATGTGCACGACGATACCTTGTTCGTTCTTGGCTTCAAGATGCACTTTATCATTTACTCTTTCAATTTCTATCTTCATTGTATAAAGTTATTGGATATTCAGCATTTGTGCGGTGTTTCTGTATTTTTTTAGTGTTAAAACAAAAAATGCTGTCTCGCTCAATGCAAGACAGCAACATTATTCTCATGGTTATAAGAATTTAGATTTTATATTTTGATGATAGCATAAATAATTGCGTTGGTATTAAGTACCTTTTTATCATCATCTAAAATAAATTTAGGGTTCGTAAAATCCACAAAACCTTGTTGTACTCTTGCACCTACACCAAAGCCGGCTTTAGAGATAAACTCAAAACCTACATTTACACCGGCATCATACGGACGGAAAGGTCTTTCGCCATTGATGTCTTTATCATTATGGTCTTTTAATAAATGTTTAGTTGTTTCATCATAATCAGATGGTGGATTATTCTTAAAGTCTAATTTTAATCTATTTTGTACTTCTGCAGAATAAGACGCGTAACCACCTACGTTTAAGTTAAATACTTTCTTTTTGCCCATGTAAAATTTCATAATTAACGGCACTTCAATTGTGTGGAAATTAAGACGATTGAAAGAGCGTTTTTCTAATGCCGGATCTGAAATTTTTTGCTGCACACCTTTATTGGCATAGTTGGCTCCAATTTCTAATCCAAATACTTTCGGTGCTCTGTACTCATAACTAATACCCACAACGCCACCTGGTTTAACGGAATTTTTGCTGTTTTTATAGGTTGAGTTTTTATCTAAACCCATCGTATTAAAAGAAAAACCACCATTGACTCCAAACAAATGTTTTTTCTCGGAAATATCTCTAGCAAAAATTGAAGTAAGGGTTAATGTTGTGATTGTTAATAATGCTGTTAATTTTTTCATAAATCATTTTTTGAAAGATAAACAAATTTAATACCAAAAATAGAATTCTATATGCGTGTTAATTAAAATACTTATTAATCGGTAGTTCCTAATTAGAATTTGTTATTTATTTACAATTATTACGCGTTCTCCTTTGGAATGTGCTTTAAATTCCGGTGCATACATACTTTCAATAGACGTAATTCCATTAGAAAAATTGCCCGCTATTGTTGCCCGCATCGCATATTCAAACACATATATACCTTTCTGCATCCAATCCATAAAGAAATGTGTCGCTACATCTTTGGTGCTTTCGTAATATCCCAAACCATCTTGATATTTATATTGTGACAACACATTAATTGGTTCAAAACCGGATGCACGCATATCTTTCAGGTGCACATATTCCAAGTTTCTATCAGTGCGTAATTCTATGCGAACTTTTACAACATCGCCTACTTTTAAAGGTGTATTTTCTGTAATTGAAAGTAATTTTTTACCGGAAGTGGTGTTCACTTCTTTAAATAATTTTTTACTCAATTGTAACGCTGTATTGGCTCCGGATATTTTGTCTATATCTTCAAAATATTGCCAATACACTGCACCAAATGCCGGACCATTGTCGGATTTTGATAATTCTATTTTTCCCATTTCCGGCTTTATGTCATCACCTTTCCAATTAATTTTATAATAACCGGTTCCGGGCTCTACGATGGCTTGTAGTTGTTGTAGGTCAATGTTGTTTTTATTCATTTTTACCGATACCAACTTGTCGGATTTTGACCAATCTTTTCCTTGTAATAACAACGCATAACAAGCTTCTGCCGTTGCTTTTGTTGATTTCCATGAAGTGGTTTGTTTTTGTTTCAACAACCACACTTTCATGGCATCTACAGATTTGGTGTCATTGGCAACTTCGTGAAAGGCTTCTATTAAAGCGGCTTGTGTTTCAACCGGTGCTTGATACCAATACCAACCGGCTTTTTCGTTTTCTTTCCAATACATACCGAACTCTTCACTGTTGATGGCATTTTGTTTGAGTGCTGTAATAATTTTATCTGCTGTTGCTTTTTCATTATTGCGTTGCAGGGTTAATGCAATCAATGCTTTTGAATAAAGGCTTTGTTCTAAAGCATATTTTTTTTCTTGATTTAAAAAATAATCATACGCTGCTTGATATTGTTTTTCAATTTTATAGTTAAAGAAAGAACGTGCATACAAAGCATGAATACTATTGTAATACAGATGATTTTTAGTTAGATAATCTTTGTCGTATTTTTTGATATTCTCAAAATCTTCTTTTAATCTTTCATCCAAATAACGAACCGCATTTTGTAGCATTTTATCTAATTTAGATTTATTAGAAATATCTACCACTTGCAGTTTTGCCAAATGACCTAAACCTGCCACAATATGTTGTGTGATATAGCGATTATCCGGCATTCCAGCAAACCACATAAAGCCACCATTAGGCGATTGCATTTGCTCTAATTTATCAAATGCTTTTTGTTGTTCATTTGCCATCTTAGTTAAATCAAACAACAAAGCGATGCGTTTTTTTTGTTCGGTTTCATTTTGTGCATCGCGCACCCAAGGTGTTTCTTCTAACAATACATTTTTTAATTCTTGATTTTTTTCCAAATTAGAAAGCAATGCATCGGTGTTTTTCCATTTTTCAAATACTGATTTTATTTTGGGATTTTCATTCGCAATGAAGGTTGCCAATGAATTAGCATAATATCGAGAAAATAATTGTTCGGCACACTCATACGGATATTCCATCATATAGGGCAATGCCTGCACGGCATACCAAACCGGCTGCGAAGACATCTCTAATGTAAGGTTATAATTTTTTGCTGTTTTAGATTTGTTTTCTACTAATTTTTTAAATGTAAATGATTTTTTAGATTTTCCATTAATCCATAAAGGCATGGTTTCTGTTACCAACATTCTATTAGGCAACACTACACATGAAGCCTGCTCACCATCGCTGAAATTATCGGCTTGTGCCACTACTTTATACACGATGGCATCTACACCTTGTGGCACGTGTAACTGCCAACGCACAGCCGTATTTTTTCCTTTTTCTACAAAAAAATCTTTTCCAAAAAAAGTAGCTTTTCCACCATTTATAGACATAAACTGCGTGGTGATATCGTGCATTGTAGCAGCATCATATATTGCAATATTGGCTACGCCGGATAAATCTCTATCGGACAAATTGCTAATTTTAGAGGTAAAATCCAGCACATCACCTTCGCGTAAAAAACGTGGTGCGTTCGGTGTTACCATTAATTCTTTTTGTGTTACCACTGATTTAGTGAAGTACTGATAATTTAACGCTTTTGTATGAGCCAAGCCTAAGAAATTCCATTTCGTTAATGCTTCCGGCATGTCAAAATTCAATATAATATTTCCATCTGCATCCGTTTGTAATTGCGGAAAGAAAAATGCTGTTTCCTTCAAGTTGGTTCGCGGCGTGATGTCTTTTTTGGCTGGTTTATTAGCATTGGTGTCGCTCGCTTTTTTATCGAACATGGCACCGGCGCTTCCTTCTTCCATTGGTGGTGCTTCGGGTGATGGTGCTGCCATCGCCGCGTCGAAGGCATCTGTTTCTTTTGCACTGAATGCAACCGATTCCGATTTCATCATGGTGCTTTTCATCAAGGCATACTTATAATATCTTGTATAGCCAAAACTCAATCCAAACAAATTCAAATCATCATATCCGTGATGTACCAAATTTTTGAACACATCCCAATTTTTAGAAATGTACAAACTGCTTCCTACAGAGCCGAATGCATCAGTAGAATATGCGTGTAGATAGCCGGAATAATAGGATTTTGGCAATAAGAAATGGAAGCTATGTGGCAAAAAGGCATCTAACGATGCATCGTACATTATGGCTAATAATTCGGCACTTACTTTTTCTTTTTTCGGTCCCGATATTTTTAGTTTCCATTGCTCTTTTGAACCCGGCAATATCTTATCTCTAAAAGAAATCCATTCTACACTTAAATCAGTATTGTCATACGGAACATCTACATATACTTTATCTGAATAGATTCTGTTTTTTTGTACGATGGAATAAGATAATTCCACACCACCTACCCAACTCTTTGTTATAGGCAATTCAAATGTTTTTATTTGATTGGATAATTGCACATATTTTTTTTCCACTATTTTACCTTTATATGCAATATCAATAATAGCATATACCTGTTGGAGCGTTGTTCCAATTTGATAATACAACGTCTCTCCTACTTTTGCTGATTTTTTATCTACATTAAAGTAAGCAAATGCTTTTGGTTTAAGCACTTCATCTTGTAAAGAAGATGCCACAATTGGTTTGTTAAATTCTATCTTATTTCCCTTTTTATCTTGGCAAGAAAAGGAAATTAAATATGCACCGCTTCTCAATGTAAACTCTTGCAAGTTTATTACTTGTTGTTTGCCGGTATTGATGAAATATGTTTTTATTTCGTTGCCTCTTTCCCATTGGCTTTGTTCGTCTTTTTCGTTGTATGCATCATACGGAAAATATTGCTCGTGCTCTTTTGGTGATAATACATATTTATCCGGCTTACTCCACAGTCGCTCTTTCTTTGGATGCGTTGGTTCTTTCAGTTCATAAATAGAGATCGTAACATCCGTAGGCTCTGGTTGTCCGTTTAAATTATTTGTAGTAATAGTGATGTTATTATCTTGCGTATAATCGATTTTATCATCAAGCGTCATCGTTGCATCAATAGCAATATATCCAACACGTACAGTTGTTGTACTGCTGTGTGTTTCCCCGTTAATATCAACCACATCTGCGGTGATTTCATAATTAAAATATGGTTTAAATTCTTTGGATACGGACAAATCCGGAATAGCAGCAAAATCTATTGTAAACGCACCATCTGCATCGGTTGTAGATGTGCCAAACGCAATTATTTTTTCGGATGATGGAGGCATCCACGGACGATACCAACCCCAAAAACACCATATTGGAAATTGTGCTACACGGCGCACGGAATATTTTACTTCTGCATTATCAATCGTAGCACCGGAATACGAAAGTGCTTTGCCACTAACTTGAACCGTATCGTTTAAATTGTACGATTTTTTTATGTCATCAAATATCACTTCAAATTTTGGGCGTTTGTATTCTTCTACTTGCACGTTCACAGCACCATATCCTGTTTCCAACGTCATGTTGCCTAATAATCCGGTACTTGGTGCAGTGAATGTTCCGGTGAAAGAACCAAACTCATTGGTTCTAAAATCTTTGACTTGAATGTCTTGATAGTTGACATCTTTAAAAGTTACCACTACAAAATTATCGGCAAGCGTGTTATACGTTTCATTATTGCGTTGTGTTACAATGCCTTTAAAATAGATGGTTTGTCCTGGACGATAAATACTTCTATCTGTAAATAGATGTACTTGTTTGTCGGGCTTGGATGTTGACACATCTGGTGCGTAATATTTATAATACGATTGTTTACTTGGTAAAAAATCATCTTTATATTTTATATCAAACTGATAATTTCTGGAATGATAATCATACGAATTGGCTGCAATTTTTTTAGAAACAAGGCCATTTGCATCTGCTTTTGCGGTGCCTAAATCTTTACGAATGTATTTTCTTTTTTGATAATCATAATCATTGATATAAAATTGTACCGTAGCGTTTGGCAATGGCTGTCCGCTGTTTCTATCTAACACATACAATTCTACATTTTCAATAGTTGCATTACTTTGTTGTGTAAAACTAATATTGGATGCAAACAATGTAGAAACTGCAACGGCATTTGCACCGGAAGTAATAGAAAAATCTGGATTGGTAGCAACCATTACGGCATAAAAACCATGTTTAATTCCATCTACTTTTATTTCGGTGCTGTGTTCGTTATAGTCATCACTTCCGGGTAAGTTTACATTCCATTTTTTTATGGGTTTAAGTGCATTTAACCGAGCAATAACAGTAGCTTGTGTTTCTTTATTTTTTATTTCAAACAATTCATCTTTTTTGGTGTAATCAATCGGCACAATCTTCACATATACTTTTGCTATATTGGCATATTTTACTAGTGCTTTAAACGGTTCATTCGGTACAACGGTTTCTTCGGTTGTAATTTGTATTTCTTTTTTCAGCACCAATGTTTTCAGCACCTCGCAATTTGTTGCACCTTCCGAATTTGGATATGTTTGTTGCGTTTTTTGGATTAATGCCAACACATCACTTAAAGTAAATTTAGAAGTGGTATTTTGTTGTTTGGCTTGTTGGTAAATATATTTAGCCATCTCATAATTCACCATTGCAGCAACTTTACTATTGGTATATTCCAATTGCAAACGTTTCAATGCATCATAATACAATGTTTCATTTTCATCTTTATTAAAATAATGCTCTTTGATGTATTGTATGCGTTTTAAATCGGCATCTGCAAGTGCATCTATATTTGATTTATCATTTAAGCGAAAAGCCAATACATCTTGAAAAATTCGTAATGCATGGTATGTTTGTGAACTCGAGTCTTCAGGAAGTAATGGTAATTTTATAAAGGAAGCGGCCGTTGTAAAATAAATAGGTTGATTAATAGAAAACGCATTACTTGGTTCTGCTAAATTGCTTTTATCATGGTTAAAATATTCAATGGCTCGGAATGCTAATAAATCATAGAGTGTCGGACGATAGACAACAGACCCTTCTTGTTTGGTTAAGATAGGTGTAAGTCCATCTAATTTTGTTTGTTGCAGGATATCCTTATCTGCTAAAGAAGCTACGTAATTCGTATTAATTTCTTTTATCAAAGTTTGCAAATCCCAAGTTCTGAAATCGTTGCTTTGAAGTGTATCTGTTGCAGTTCTATCTGCAAACCGCCATGTATTTTCTTGATAATATTGATAATACAATTCTGCTAAGATGCTATGTAACACGGCCTTTTCTACGGCATCGACTTGTTGTATTTCTGTTTTTAATTCATTGATGATTTTATATTCTGCCTCTTCTTCCAGCTTCATCATGTATTTGTATTTATACATTAACGCCTTTACGGTTTGTGCGTTGTTCTTATCTTTTTTGGATTGTTCCAAAATGGATGTAACTTTCTGCAAGGCATCTTTTGTTTTGCCTTCCGACTCCAATTTTACAACGCTTTTCCAGTTGGTTTCATAGTTGGTTTGTGCCATAATTTGTTGGTTTATCAAGATAAAAATCAAGATAAAAAATCCTGTTTTATTGAATATTCTGCTCATACTTTTATTATTTTTTGAATCCTAAAAAGGAATTGATTTATGGTTGAATTGAATCGAGATATTTTTTTATTCTAAGTGCTACATTTTCTCGGATGTTCATGTAAAATAAACTATAATCGTGTGTGTGATAATTTTTCATCACCATCGGAACAAAATTTCCTTCTTGTGGCTTCTGAATTTCTACTATGCCTATTCCATTTTTTGCACCAAAATATGTATGTATAATTTTGCCGTTTTTAGGTTGCAATGCTCCTTTGTGTTCTTTGCCGGAAACAAATAATTTATCGGTAGTCCAGCTTAAAGGATTGACGGACACAGCTGTATTGTAATCGGGTGCAATGGTAGCAATTTTAGAATCTTGCCCGAAAGTAGAGTAAGAAATGTACCCGCCGAAAGTGTCCGCTTTTTCAGATACTTTCAAATATTGGAATTGTGATGCTTTGGTTGGGAAACCGATGATGTAGGCTTCTACTAATTGTTTTTGCAATGGTTTTCCATCAAAAAATTCTTGCAGTAAACGTTGTGCATGTTTGCTGCCTTGCGAATGTCCGGCAATGATGATGGGCCGTCCGTTATTGTAATGTTTTAAATAGTACTCAAACGCTGTTTTGATATCGGCATAGGCAACATTAAATGCATCTTGAGCGCGTTCTGTATTTTTAGTAAAAAAATTATTGAGTACAGCTTGCTGATAACGTGGTGCATAAATTTTGCAACTGCCGTTAAATACACTCGCTTGATATTTGATGGCATATTTATCGGTTTGTTTGTTTACCAAATTATCGTCTATATCTGCATTGCCTTTAAATCCGGTAAAGGCAGAAGTTGGATGCAAAAAAAATACATCTACCAACGCACTATCTTGATTGTTGCTTAATCCTTCAGGTGTCCAATCGGCATTGTCTTGCATTGTTGGCAAGGCTGCCCAATTTTGTTGCAATGAATAATCAATTGCTTGAACAACATTACAACCACATAGTACAATAAAAAAAGCGAGTAATCTCATTTTATCCATTTATTTCAACTTATTAAAATGATGCGTCAATTATTATTGTCAAACATCATTTTCTACAACGCAAAATACATGCCTTTTGTATGTTGCATTCTATATTTTTTCATTTTCATGATACGTCTAACGACTATTGGTTACCGCCGAGCCTAAATCCTACGGTCTTTCTAATTGTATTTCCTTGATATACGAACTCGGAAACATCTTCCAGAATAATTCGATGGATATCTTGTTTTTGCCGTTCTGTAGACGGAACATTTGCCATTCGCAAGTTTTGATTTTTGATGGCTTCGCCGATGGTTTGTCGAACGGTACGTGCATTTCCGAAAAACTTATCTTTGTTTTTGTACAAGGCTGCAAAATACGTTTCAAGGTGTGCTGTAGCCGCTTCGTCTAATTGCAAATCCTCTTGTTTTAAGATAACCTGAGCAATTTGCATCATTTCTTCCGGTGAATAATCGTCAAAATGTAATTTTTTATCAAAACGAGAATTTAATCCCGGATTAGCGGCTAAAAAATCATTCATATTATCCGGATAACCTGCCACAAATACTAAAAACTTGCCTCTGTTATCTTCCATGCGCTTTAAAATAGTGCTGATAGCTTCTGCACCAAAATCATTTTGAGAAGTGCCTCCACTGCTAAGTGCATACGCTTCATCAATAAATAAAACACCGCCCATTGCTTCATCAATTTTGGATGCTGTTTTGATGGCTGTTTGCCCAATAAATCCTGCTATCAAACCTTCTCTATCTGTTTCAACGGTATGACCTCTTTCTAAGATACCGAGCGCTTTAAATATTTTACCTAAGATGCGTGCTACGGTGGTTTTTCCGGTGCCCGGATTGCCTGTAAAAATGGAATGTAAGGAGAATTTATTCAACACATCTTTTCCGATTTCATTGTAATATCGAATTAACCGAACGAGTTCATCTATTTCTGTTTTTACATTTTGCATTCCGATGAGTTCATGCAATTCATCGAGAGCTAATTTTAATTCCGCTTCGTTAATAGCCAATTTCAATTCTTTGCGTTTGGTATCGGCAAAAACATTTTTGATATCTTCATTGGTAATGGTAGACAGTTGTTCTTTGGTTAATGTTTTTTGATTCGGTACATTCATCAATCGCAACGCCATCAACATTTTAGATTTTTGAATTACACCTTCTACAAAACGGGCATTCCCAAAATTTTTATCTCTGTTTCTAAATGCTTCTGTCAGCTCTAATTTTAATGATTTTCGAGCTTCATCCTCTATATATAATTTGAGCTTGTCGGCGATGGATATGCCAATATCATATAATTCTTCCGGCAGGTAATCATCAAAAATAAAATATTGGGCAAAACGAGATTTTAATCCCGGATTGGACTCAATAAAAGCATACATTTCTTTCGGATATCCGGCTACAAAAATGGCAATATCGCCGGGTCCGTCGCTCATTTCTTTTAATAAAATTTCTATTACTTCTTTGCCGTAGTCTCGACTATCTTCATTGCTTCGTGCTAAAGAATAGGCTTCATCAATAAATAGAATTCCACCGCGTGCTTCGTCAATTTGTTTTTGTGTTTTAGGTGCAGTTTGTCCGATATATTCGCCAACTAAATCTACTCTATCTACTTCCAAAACATGTCCTTTGGAGAGCAAGCCCAATTTGTGATAAATTTTACCGAGCAAACGCATTACGGTCGTTTTTCCTGTTCCGGGATTGCCTATAGCGACACTGTGTAATGACAACATGGTATTATCTTCCACGCCTTGTTCTTTGCGTAGTTTATTAAAGTTGATGAGTGTTATTTGGTCTTTGATATGTTTTTTTACATTTTGCAAGCCAATCAACTTATCTAACTCGGCTAAAAGTTCATCTAAGGTTTTCGTATCGTATAGATTCGTGACTCCTTGTTCAATATTTGCATTTAGAATAGCTGGTGCAATTGTAGTTTGTGTTAATTCTATATCGCCTTCAATGAAAGTATCGCCACAAGTAAATGCAGCTGCAGCAACCAAAACATCCATAAATACTAACTCAATGGTGTATTGGTCATCTTTCCATGAACCACCTTCTTCGGTACCCCAACCAATGTCGAACGTGTAGGTCCAATCTTTTTTCCCGGCTTCTATTTTTCCAATTCTGGATGTTACGGCTTTGTGCTGTCCTGCATCATCATAATAGTTGAGAAAAAGTTCATAATTCCAATCTAATGTTGTTAGGTTCGTTATTTTTATTTCTGCCCATAAATAACGCGTATCTTTTTTTGAAATTTGTTGATAATAAATTCGTGTACTAGGATCTTGTTTCCAGCCATATATATCACCATTAAATAATTTAATATACTCTACAGAAAAATACGGATTTTTGTTTGCTGTAACCAACCCAATATCATTAACGAAGAAGTTGCATTTTCCAACACAAACATCGTCAATATAAGCTTCCCAACAATAAGCACCTTTAAACCAAAAAGCTCCTATTTCTTTATTGCCCCAACCATCACGCGCATAA
Organism: Bacteroidota bacterium; assembly: GCA_963169645.1. Lineage (GTDB taxonomy): Bacteria > Bacteroidota > Bacteroidia > Chitinophagales > JADIYW01 > JADJSS01. The sequence goes on along the minus strand of CAUJCO010000013.1, from coordinate 807,511 downwards.
ACAATGTTATCCTCTTTAGAAACATCTATATCTTTATCTAAGCTGCACAATTCATCTCGTTTTCCGTTGGTGATATCAAATGCTTTTAAAGTAACTTTGCATTTCCAATCTTCTTCATCAAAAAGTTTATTATAAAAAGATATTTCACAACGGATATAAGTGGTTTCTGCTTTATCAAAAACGGTTCTGTATTTTTTTACAGAATTTGCCATCCACTCATCTGAGCTATATACATAGATGTTTTTGAATTTGTATTTTACAAAATCATCTTTTTCACTTTTTTTATCGTTATCGTTGCCAAAAAACATAGAATAAAGCTATGAAATATTTTTTAATGTATAGTTGGATTTGATTAAATTGTGGTGAAGGTAATTTTCTTGTCGTATCTTTGCGGTATGGAAAAAGCTAAACGTACCGAGATTTCATCATCTTGTCGTATCTTTGCGGTATGGAAAAAGCTAAACGTACCGAGATTTCATCATTAGGTGAATTTGGGTTGATTGATAGAATTACACAAAACATTGAACTACACCATACATCTAGTATAAAAGGAATTGGCGATGATGCTGCCATCATAGAAGCAGAAAAAACACAAGTTGTAACCACTGATATTTTGGTAGAAGGTATCCATTTCGATTTGGTGTACACCCCTTTAAAACATCTCGGCTACAAAAGTGTAATTGTCAACCTTTCGGATGTGTATGCAATGAATGCTATTCCGAAACAAATATTGGTTTCAATAGCTATTTCCAATCGATTTTCGGTGGAAGCTATTGAAGAAATTTACGAAGGCGTGAAGTTGGCTTGTAAAAAATATAAAGTCGATTTAGTGGGTGGCGACACCACGGCATCACAAAAAGGATTGATAATAAATGTAGTGGCAATTGGTGAACAAGAACGTACAAAAATAGTGCAACGCAACACGGCCAAAGAAGGTGATTTACTGTGTGTTTCCGGCGATTTAGGTGCAGCCTATATGGGTTTAACACTCTTACAACGAGAGAAACAAGTATTTTTAAATGCACCGGAAGCCAGCATTGATTTAGCCGGAAATGATTTTATTGTAGGCAAACAATTGAAACCGGAAGCACGCAAAGATGTAATAGAGTTCTTTGCAGAACATCAAATTATTCCAACATCTATGATTGATGTTTCGGATGGTTTAAGCTCTGAAATTATGCATCTTTGTAAACAAAGCAATGTGGGTTGCCAATTAAATGAAGAGCACGTACCCATTGCAGAAGAAACATATAACAAAGCATTAGAATTTGGAATAGACCCGATAAACTGTGCTTTGAGCGGTGGCGAAGATTATGAGCTATTGTTTACAATTGCCGCAGAAGACAGAACAAAAGTGAAACAACATCCGGACATCAGTATTATTGGCGAAATATTAGATGCCAATTTGGGTGTGAAATTATTTACCAAAGGTGGTAATTACCACGATATTATTTCTTTAGGTTGGAATAGTTTGAAAGATGAAGATTAATCGGATATTTTGGTCATTAGATGATTCGTTTATTCTTTTTCTCAATAAATTCATCTAATAAATCAAACAATAATTTTTTATTTTCTTCAATATATTTTTCCATTTTCTGTTTGATCATTTCTTCTGTTTGGATGTATTCAGAAGGAATTAATTCTGCTCTACAATTGTCAACAATCGTATCAATAGAAGTTTCGTCCATTTCTACATGAAACTGCAATCCCAACACGCTATCGCGATATAAAAAAGCCTGATTTACGCAAGCTTCTGAAGATAGCAGACCGATTGCATTCTCGGGTAGTTGGAATGTTTCGCCATGCCAAAGAAAAACTGTTTGATTACTTAATAACAATGTAATAGTTTCCGAAAGCGATGTGGAATTTGTTGGGCTAATTTCCATTTTCTGCAATGGAAACCAACCTATCTCTTTTTGGGAATTTTTATAAACCGTTGCACCCAAAACCGATGCAATAAATTGTGCACCCAAACAGATGCCCATTACGATTTTACCGGCATCAATAGCTTGTTTAATAAATGCTTTTTCTGCTGCAATCCAAGCAATTGTTGCATCGTCATTTACACTCATTGGGCCACCCATCACAATCAACACATCTATTTCATTTACACTAGGCAATATTTCATTTTTATAAATGTGCGTTTGTGTATGAAGGTGTTGATGTAAATCAATCCAAGAAGCTATTAAACCTAATCCTTCAAAAGGAACATGTTGTATGTGGTGTATTCGTAGTCGTTGCATCAATGAAAAATTAAATTCAAATTTACGTTAAGGGCAAAACTTGGCATAGATTTTTCTGTTTACATATTGTTACAAATTTTTAGAATAAATAAAATCAATTAAAAATGAAATCAATCAAAGCGGTATTATTTGTATTAGCGGTAATGGGATTATTTTCAACCGGCTTAGCTTGTAAAAGACACAAAAAGAAAAACAACAAACACCAAACAGAACACATCCAAACCGATATGAAAACAACATTAAACAAAAAATGGATTCTAACAGAAATGGAAGGTGCTGAAGGTAAAATAAGCGGAATGAGTGGCGATGTATTTATGCAAATAGATACAAAAACTAACCAACTAAACGGGAAAGCACCGTGTAACTCGTACTTTGGTAGCTTTGATAGCAATTACGCTTCAACTTTTAAAGTAGGAAACGTAGGTAGCACTAAAATGTATTGTGAGCCGGAAATGAAAAATGAAGATTTATTTTTCGCTCATTTAAATAAAGTAGATGCTTTCAAAATAGTAGATGGAAAACTACAACTTTTGGTAGGCAACCAAGTGGTATTGAAATTCAAATAAGCTAGTAACTTCTTTGTATCTTTGTGGCATGTCATTTATCTATGCCATTGATCTTGCAGGTACGTTTGTATTCACCATTTCCGGTGCATTAGCGGCATCTGACAAGAAACATCATCACGATATTTTTTCTGTATTCTTTACAGGTTTTATAACAGCAATAGGTGGCGGCACCATCCGTGACGTAACACTGGGTGCCTATCCTGTTGTTTGGATTGATGATATGAATTATTTGATGGCCATTTTTGGCGGCGTGTTGTTTACACTTTTATTTAGAAAATACATCATTCGCATATCCAGAACGCTGAGCATTTTTGATACTATCGGGATGGCTATTTATGTGGTATTAGGTGTGCAAAAAAGTATTGCATACGACGTCAACCTCTTAGCTGCCGTAGTTTTAGGTATGGTAAGTGGTATTTTTGGTGGTGTTATCCGCGATACATTACTAAATGAAATTCCATTAATTTTTAGGAAAGAAATGTACGCAACACCTTGTTTATTGGGTTCTACCTTGTTTGTATTATTATACGTTTTAGAAGTAAACACCAATATCAACTTTATGAGTTGTGTGGCGTTTATTGTATTATTTAGATATTTTGCCGTACGTTACGAATGGAGTTTACCAAAATTAAATTTTAGAGAGTAATGTTTGTTATACTTAATTCTTGTATCTAAATGTACGCAACATCAATAACACAACAACCATCTTATTTATTGCATAAAAGTTAGCTACATCTATAGCCACGAGTATTAATATTCTATTTTATCTGTTTTATTATTCCATTCGTCAAAAACCAGCTTTGCTGCATCTCTGTTTAGTTGTTCCATCGGAATTTTTCTTGCTGTTATGGCTAATGGAATTTCATCATAAATAAAGGAATCGTCAAAGCCAATACTTTGTGCATCTTCTCGTGTGTTAGCAAAATAAATTTTATCCGGTCGAGCCCAATAAATAGCACCTAAACACATTGGGCATGGCTCGCAAGAAGTGTATATTTCACATCCATCTAATTGGAATGTTTGTAGTTTTTTACAGGCATCGCGTATGGCCGTAATTTCAGCATGAGCCGTTGGGTCGTTATTAGATGTTACTTGATTATATCCTTCGCCTACAATCTTTCCATCTTTCACAATAACGCAACCAAATGGACCACCTTTCCCACCTTGCATTCCAAGTTTAGACAACTCGATTGCTCGTTGCATAAATACGTTTGCTATTTCCATCTTATTCGATGTTTAAATAAAAAATCGGTTTATTCGCGAAGTAAATTACACCAATTCCGAACAAATTGTCGAGATAGTTTTTACGTCGCCCATGGTATAGTAATGCAAACAAGGCACACCAAATTTCACTAAGTCTTTGCTTTGTTGAATACACCATTCAATGCCTACTTGTTTTACTTCGTTATCATCTTTACACTTGCGTACTTCTTTCACTAAATTTTCCGGCAGATTGATGAAAAATGCCGATGGAATGCTGTTTAGTTGTCCCATTTTGGTAATGGGTTTAATGCCCGGGATAATCGGCACATTAATTCCAATTTTTCTACAATCTTCTACAAATTTAAAATAGGCATTATTATCAAAAAACATTTGCGTAACGATGTAATCGCCACCGGCATCAATTTTTTGTTTTAGATACTGTAAATCTTGCTCGTAGTTGGCTGCTTCGAAATGTTTTTCCGGATAACCGGCCACACCGATACAAAAATCTGTTTTTACCGGATTGATTAAGTCATGATCGAGGTATTTACCACAATTCATATCGTGAATTTGTTGTACCAAATCCAAAGCAAAAGGATGTCCGTCGGGTTCAGGCACAAATTTCTTTTCCAATTTACGGGCATCGCCGCGCAATGCCAAAATATTATGAATACCCAAAAAACCTAAATCTATTAAGGCATTTTCGGTTTCTTCTTTGCTAAAACCACCACATAAAAAATGCGGCACGGCTTCTACATTATATCTGTATTTGATGGCCGCACAAATACCTACTGTTCCCGGACGTTTGCGCACGGCTACTTTTTCAAAATAGCCTTCTGTAGTTTGCTTATATTCAAATTCTTCGCGGTGATAAGTAACATCAATAAAAGGTGGTTTAAACTCCATTAAAGGATCTAAAATTTTAGTGATGGCATCAATGCTTTTACCTTTTAACGGTGGTAATATTTCAAAGGAAACTAAAGTTTTATCATTATTAGCAGATAATATATCGGTTACTCTCATACTTTTTATCAAATAGGAAACGAAAATAGGAAATTGGAAACGATTATCCTAAAAAATCCCAAATACTAACTGAAACCGTCCAAATACTAATTTTGTTTGACATAAATCAATAAATTACTTAATATTGAGGTATTAAAATGAAAAATATGAAAAACACACTAAAATTAACGACAATGCTATGTATCATAGCACTTATGGCCATCTCCTGTGCAAAAGACAAAACTAAAATTGAAAACCCAATGCAAAAAGTGGTAGCGGAGAAAATTGTGGTAGATTCAAATCGGTTATTTTCAAATAACTATTGGGAATTGGGAGAGAAATTATACTTTTCAAGAAATGGAAAAATCACTAAATTAGGATGTATGATGGGAAATAAAGGAAACTTTAGAGTATCCTTATGGGATGAGGCAACTAAAAATTTGATTGTAGCAACTACAATCAATGTAACAGACAGCACAAAATTTATTTATAATAGCATTTCTCCTGTAGATGTTGTGGCAAATACACGCTATGTACTTTCTGTAAATAATACAGACGGAGGAAATGATAAATTATATTATATTTATACAAAGAAAACAGGTGGAACTATCTTCCCATTTACTAATGGAAGCGTAACGTACGAGTCTCATCATGAAACAGCCTCAGCTACCTCAGTATTTCCTTTACCAACAATTTCTGATACCTACTTTGCAGGCGTTCCGGATTTACAATTTGAATATGAAGAATAATCGATATATCTATTTTTAATATACTTTTAAAGCTGTCTTATAAAAGGCAGCATTTTTTATTAATTTCCCAAATTCTCAATAAAACACTACGAATACTAATTATGTTTGTCATTAATCAACAAGAAAATTAATATTGTAATAAGAAAATTATATAATAATGAAAAAGAAAATCTTATCTATCTTATCAGTAGCAATTTTATTTATTGCCTTTAGTATTTCTGGTTGCAAGAAAGACACCACATCTACCTTTTCAGAACAACCTTTTTCTGCTCTATTTGCAGACGATATGCTTAGCGATATTTCTGAGAATGAAACTTCTATTAATGACTCTTACTATGAATTTGGATTTGAATTTGAAGTAACTAAAAATGGAAAAATAACACAACTTGGGACAAAGAATCCGGATGCCGGAAACATTAGAGTATCAATTTGGGATTTGACAGACACTTCTGTAATAGCTCAATCTTCTATTTCTGCAGTAGCTCATACACCTAAATTTTTAACACTTCCAACTGCTGTTTCATTAACTACAGGAAAAAAATATGCAATTACAATGCTATCTAATGACTATTATTGGCGTGAAAGAACAGCTGGAGCAATTTATACATATCCAATTACAAAAGGTAATATTAAAATAACAAAATACGGATATAGATTTGGTAATAATACACCTGCTTTATATCCCGTTACTTTTCCTAACTACTACATTGCAGGAATAGCTGACTTTACTTATGAAACTGAATGATAATTTAAAAATAAATAAAAAAGCTGTCTTATAAAAGGCAGCTTTTTTTATTGCCCTATGGCAATTTGTTTTCTCGTTTCCTTATCGTATCTTCGCCTAACAATTGTTCTTTAATTCATGACTTATTACGAAAGACGGAGAGAATAGGCTCTATGATGTCTTGGCAACCTTTTAGATAAAAAGATATGAGATGTGAAAATAAGTTTTCTTATCTCTTTAAATCTCATTTCTCTTCTCTAAAAAAGGTGCCAAATCCTACTTTTGCATAGCAAAGAAAAATAAGTAAGTAAATCAATTTTCATTCTCTTACCTTATTTCGTAATTCGTTTTGAATGAACAGTACAGTTCGTCTCAAAACTAATGACCAATGACCAATAACTTATATCAAATAGCTCAAGAGCGCATCTTAATTTTAGACGGTGCTATGGGCACCATGATACAACGCTACCAATTGCAAGAAGAAGATTTTCGCGGTAACGTATTTAAAGACCACGCTTTTCCATTAAAAGGCAATAACGATTTGCTGTCTATTACGCGTCCGGATATAATCAAAGAAATACATCGCCAATATTTTGAAGCCGGTGCTGATATTGTTGAAACCAATACTTTTAGTGGAACTACTATTGCGCAAGCAGATTATCATTTAGAAGATGCTGTATATGACATTAACTTTCAAAGTGCAAAAATTGCACGCGAAGTAGCCGATGAAATCACCGCCAAAGAACCACATAAACCGCGTTTTGTTGCCGGTGCCATAGGCCCAACAAATAGAACTTGTTCTATCTCACCGGATGTAAACGATCCTGGTTTCAGAGCTGTAACTTTTGACCAATTAGTAACAGCATATTACGATCAGGCAAAGGCACTAATTGATGGTGGTGTAGATATTTTATTGATAGAAACCATCTTTGATACCTTAAATGCAAAGGCGGCTTTGTTTGCTGTACAATCTTTATTTGAAGACATCGGAAAAGAATATCCTGTTTCTATTTCCGGTACAATAACAGACGCCAGCGGCAGAACGTTGAGCGGACAAACCACCGAAGCATTTTTGATTTCGGTTTCACATGTTCCTTTATTTTCGGTTGGCTTAAATTGTGCCTTAGGCGCCAAAGAGTTGTTGCCATACCTACAAATTTTGGCAAAAGAAGCGCCCTTCTTTGTAAGTGCTTATCCAAATGCCGGTTTGCCAAACGCTTTCGGTGGTTATGATGAGACACCGGAACAAATGGCGGAAGCAACCAAAGAATATTTGGAATTAGGCTTAATCAATATTTTAGGTGGATGTTGCGGCACCACACCCGAACACATTAAATGTTTTGCAGAAGTAGCAAAGAATTATAAACCAAGAAAAGTTGTTGGTCAACTGTCGATGGTCGATAGTCAATAGATTATAAAATGGGATTAAAATTTGAAAATTTAAGAGTTTGGCAGATGGCTTTAAACTTAAGTGGAGAAATAGATGAATTAAGTTTTACATTTCCTAAGAGAGAAGAATATGTATTATCACCTCAAATAAGAAGAGCAGCCGAATCATTCGTTCAAGAAAATGAACTACAACTTTTAGATTATTTAAGAGCAACAGATAAAGAAATTGGGTTACTATTTAATTTTGGAAAGAAGCCGGAATTTAGACGAAAAATATTTACTAACGATAAGAAAAAAATCACAATAGAAAATCCGTGATAATCTGCTTTATAAGTATTATCCATGTTCTAAAAAATATATAATAGATAACAAAAGAAAATTTTTACGAAAACTAATCCGTGTCAATTCGATTATCCGTATTGTCCGTGTTTAAATAAATCTCATAAATGGAAATAGATTGTAACATATTAAAACTTTCAGGACTTGAACCATTATTGGTTACTAAGGAATCTAATTTCGTAAATATAGGTGAACGCACCAATGTAACAGGCTCCAAGGTTTTTCTTAAAATGATAAAAGAAGAACGTTTTGAAGACGCGTTAGCCGTTGCGATGGATCAGGTACGTGGTGGTGCACAAATCCTCGATGTCAATATGGATGAAGGGATGATTGATGGTGAGAAAGCGATGGTAAAATTTTTAAACCTCATAGCTTCCGAGCCGGAAATTGCACGTATTCCTATTATGATAGACTCATCTAAATGGGAAATTATTGAAGCCGGATTGAAATGTGTACAAGGAAAATCTATCGTCAACTCGATTTCATTAAAAGGCGGTGAAGAAGAATTTATTCGACAAGCTAAATTGATAAAAAAATATGGTGCAGCTACCGTTGTGATGGCTTTTGACGAAGCTGGACAAGCCGATAGTTACGAACGAAGAATTGAAATTTGTGAAAGAAGTTATCGTGTATTAGTAGAGAAAGTTCATTTCAATCCGAACGATATTATTTTCGACCCAAATATATTTCCGGTAGCCACCGGCATGGAAGAACACCGCAATAACGCTATGGATTTTTTCCGTGCAACCAAATGGATTCGTACTAATCTAAAAGGTGCACATGTAAGTGGTGGTGTTTCCAACGTTTCTTTCTCTTTCAGAGGAAATAATGCCGTGCGCGAGGCAATGCACTCTGCGTTTTTATATCATGCCATTAAAGAAGGAATGGACATGGGCATCGTGAACCCATCCATGTTGGAAGTGTATGATGATATAGACAAAAAATTATTAGAACACGTAGAAGATGTTTTATTAAATAGACGAGATGATGCAACCGAACGCTTATTGGAATTTGCAGAAACCGTAAAAGGCAGTTCTAAGAAAAAAGAAGAAGATTTATCTTGGCGAAACCAACCCGTAAACGAGCGCTTGAAACATGCTTTAGTAAAAGGCATTGTAGATTTTATTGAAGCCGATACCGAAGAATGTCGTTTGCAATTCGACAAACCACTCAGTGTGATTGAAGGACCATTAATGGATGGCATGAATGTGGTGGGTGATTTATTTGGTGCCGGAAAAATGTTTTTACCACAAGTGGTAAAATCTGCCCGCGTGATGAAAAAATCCGTAGCCTATTTATTACCTTTTATTGAAGCATCAAAAGAGGATAATGAAAGTAATAAAAATGGAAAAATATTATTAGCTACAGTTAAAGGTGATGTACACGATATCGGAAAAAATATTGTAGGCGTTGTATTGGCTTGTAATAATTTTGATATTATTGATTTAGGTGTGATGGTGCCTTGCGATAAAATTTTAGACACCGCAGAAAAAGAAAACGTGGACATCATCGGATTAAGTGGATTGATTACGCCATCATTAGATGAAATGGTTTTTGTAGCTAAAGAAATGAAACGTCGCGGCATGAAACAACCTTTATTAATTGGTGGTGCCACTACGTCTAAAATTCATACTGCTGTAAAAATTGAACCCTGTTACAACCAAGCAACTGTACACGTATTAGATGCATCGCGCAGTGTGCCGGTGGCGAGCAATTTATTAAACACATCGAATAAAGAAAGATTTGAAGAGGAAATTCGGGCTGAATATGAAATGATGCGTCAACGTCATCTAAGCAAACAAGTAATCAAAGATTACATTCCAATTAATGAAGCACGAAAAAATAAATTGCAACTCGACTGGGCAAATTATACACCACCCAAACCATCTTTTCTTGGAATAAAAGTTTTTAATGATTATGATTTAGCCGAATTAAGAGATTACTTAGACTGGACACCTTTCTTCTCTACTTGGGAATTACACGGAAAATATCCATCTATATTAGAAGATAAGATTGTAGGGGAAGAAGCTCGAAAAGTTTTCAAAGATGCCAATCTTTTATTAGATAGAATCATTGCTGAGAAAATGATAACTGCCAATGCCGTAATCGGATTTTTTGAAGCCAATAGTCATGAAGATGATATTGTATTAAAAGACATCAGCAACGATGCAACATTAACAGACAAACGCAAATCGGTATTGCATCATTTACGCCAACAAAACAAAAAAGGAGAAGGATTGCCCAATTATTGTTTGAGTGATTTTATTGCACCGAAAGAAAGTGGCAAACAAGATTATATTGGTGGATTTGCCGTAACATCTGGTATTGGTATCGAAAAATGGATTCAATATTATCAAGATACGCACGACGATTACAATAAAATTATGATTGCGGCATTAGCCGACCGACTTGCAGAAGCCTTGGCAGAGCGTATGCACGAGCGAGTTCGCAAAGAATTCTGGAAATACGATACCAACGAAAATCTATCAAATGAAGAATTGATAAAAGAAAAATACAATGGCATTCGTCCGGCGCCGGGTTATCCTGCGTGTCCGGACCATACAGAAAAACCAATGTTGTTTAAGTTATTAAATGCCGAAGAAAATGCCGGCATTACACTTACCGAAAGTAATGCCATGTATCCGGCTTCGAGTGTGAGTGGTTGGTATTTTTCGCATCCGGATAGTAAATATTTTGGCATTGGTAAAATTGCAAAAGACCAAGTAGAAGATTACGCCAAACGCAAAAATATGAAAACCGAAGATATGGAACGCTGGCTGCACAGCGTGTTGAATTATGATGTGTAACACAAATAGCTACTACATCAGCATATAAACAAAGAACGTGTACCAATGGCACACGTTCTTTGTTTATAAATTTAACTGGAAAACAAGTTTAATTTGCTCCATCTAATGTACCAACAAACACACTATCTTCTTGTATTTGACTGATATAATTACTGTTTTGCCAAACTTTAATATAATCTACATAAAAGATGCTATTGTTATCTGTAAACAATCCTATTTTTTGTGCTTGCGGACCATCGCCATTGCCTTCATCCATTTCTACTGTAAAACGTAAAAACTCTTTTACACGACTCACCTCACCGGCATTTGTTGTCCAAGTTGGTTTCCCATCTATATAAAAAACATAATATGTAGGTGTCCATTTTAATGCATACGTATGAAAACCATCGTACAAATCTGTTCCGGTGTCTAATCGTTTTACGGCCGACTTAGATTGCGTACCATATCCATCCCAAATTAATGCGTGTCCCATGTTTTTAGGATTCTTTATAAATGCTGATTCAAACACATCGATTTCCGTACCATCTTTTCCTGCATTTCCTATTTTACGTTGGTTAGAAGATTGCAACCAGAAGGCACTCCACAAACCTTCTGCTTTGGGGAATTTTACACGTGTTTCAAAATATCCATATGCTTGGGAAAATAATAATTCATCTGCAGTGCCTTTGTTGTCATTTGGATTACTTACAATTTTTCTTGTTTCAAAACCACCGGAAAAACGGCCTACACTTGGGCAAACACCTTGGGAACACACATGGTTTGTGCTTTGAATAGCTCTAATTTCTACATTTCCATCTTTAACTGTAACCATATCCGGACACCAATGGGAAGTCCATAGTGCTTGATTGGCAGCGTTCGTGCTCGTCCATCTTACTGCGTGCGGTGAATATGTCCAAATCGAAGCATCTAAAGAAGTTCCATTAAAATCATCTCTAAAAACTTCATACCATCCATCTTTTCCCAGCACCGGAATACTTACATCGTTCCCGGTTGGTGTGGTTGGTGTTCCGGTTGGCGGAATACAACTCGTAATACCAAATATGCTAAGGGAAATTAAAGCAATAGCAATGGTAAGGGTTTTATATTTTTTCATCTAACAAAAATAACAAATACATTTAAAACATTTTTCTCATCTAAATTGATAAAATATTAAACTTCGGCAGCTAATCGGGCGGCTTGGTCAATAGCTCGTTTTGCATCTAACTCTCCGGCTTCGTAAGCACCACCAATTATATGAAACGGAATTCCTAATTCGGTTAAAGGTTGCTCCAATGCCCGTTGTGAAATTTGACCGGCACATATCACCACATTATCACAAGGCAATACTTGCGGTGTTTTGTTTTTATCTATATAATGTAATCCTTCCTCATCAATTTTAGTGTATTCTACTCCGGCAACCATTTTCACTTTTTTCATTTTTAGTGTCGTTCTATGTATCCATCCGGTAGTCTTTCCAAGCTTCGCTCCTACTTTTCCATCTGTTCGTTGAAACATGGTTACTTGTCGTGCCGGAGTTTCAATATGTTGCTGTATGCCGGCAACACCTCCACGTGCTTTATTTTCCGGGTCAATGCCCCATTCTCTCAACCATTCCGCTTTATTTAAGGTCGTACTTTCACCGGCTTGTGTTAAAAATTCACTCACATCAAAACCAATACCACCTGCACCAATAACAGCAACGCGTTTGCCCACTGTTGCATTGTTTTTCAATACGTCTATATAGCTTAATACTTTCGGATGTTCGATGCCTTCAATTTGTATGGTTCTTGGAGTAATCCCGGTTGCAATAACTACTTCATCAAATCCTTTTAAATCATCAGCATTTACTTTTTTATTGAGTTGCACATCAACCTTGTTTAACTCCAATTGTTTTTTCATATATCGCAAGGTTTCAAAAAATTCCTCTTTGCCCGGAATTCGTTTTGCCATATTAAATTGCCCGCCAATCTCACTTTCTGCATCGAATAATGTAATTGTATGACCACGTTCTGCTGCTATATGTGCAAACGTTAAGCCGGCAGGACCGGCACCTACAACTGCAATTTTTTTCTTTTGATTGCTTGGATGATAATTTAAGGTTGTTTCGTGGCAAGCTCGTGGATTTACTAAACAAGAAGATAATTTATTAGAAAACGTGTGGTCCAAACAAGCCTGATTACAAGCAATACACGTATTGATTTCATCCGCTTTTTCTGCCATTGCCTTTTTTACCCAATTTTCATCTGCCAAAAACGGACGTGCCATACTTATCATATCAGCACAGCCATCTGCAATTACTTGCTCTGCTACATCCGGCATATTGATACGATTAGAGGTACACAATGGTATGGAAATTTCTGATTTTAATTTTTGTGTTACCCAAGCAAATGCAGCTCTGGGCACCGAAGTTGCAATAGTAGGAATTCGAGCTTCGTGCCAACCAATACCCGTATTGATGATGGTTGCACCAGCTTTTTCAATTTCTTTTGCCAAGTGCACTACTTCTTCCCAATTGCTACCATCTTCTATCAAATCCAACATGGACAAGCGATAAATAATGATAAAATCTTTGCCTACTTTTTCTCTTGCTTTTTGAATTATCTCTATCGGAAATTTTATTCTATTTTCATAACTACCACCATACGCATCGGTTCGTTTATTGGTGTGTTTCACAATAAATTGGTTAATCAAATATCCTTCAGAGCCCATAATTTCCACGCCATCGTAGCCGGCTTCTCGTGCCAATGCAGCACTAGAAGCAAAATCATTAATAGTTCTGCGAACGCCCCAAGTGGTTAATGCACGCGGTTTAAATGGATTGATAGGTGCTTGTATGCGTGAAGGTGCCACACTCAACGGATGATAGGCATATCTTCCGGCATGTAAAATTTGTAAAGCAATTTTTCCACCTTCTTGATGTACGGTATCTGTAACAATCTTGTGTTTTTTGACATGTCCTTGGTTGGTCATTCTTCCTGCAAACGGTTTCAACCAACCTTCCCAATTGGGAGCAAACCCACCTGTAACGATTAAGCCTGCACCACCTCTCGCCCGTTCGCCGTAGAAAGTAGCTAATTTTTGAAAGCCATTGATTTCTTCTTCTAAATTAGTGTGCATGGAACCCATTAACACCCGATTTTTTAATTTAGTAAAACCTAAATCTAATTCTGAAAATAAATGCGGATATTTGTTTGTGGACATATTATTTCGTTTTTGATTTGGAATAAAGATAATAAATAAACCAAATGCAAGCATTGATTTTATAACAGTAGAAATGGAAAATATCTTAAGTATAGGACTGGTACAAACAAATTTACGTTGGAAAGATAAAACGGCCAATTTAGCACTTATACATCAGTTGGTTGAATCCATTCATCAACCAATAGACATATTGCTATTGCCGGAATTATTCAATACCGCATTTTGTATAGATGATTTAAGTTTGGCGGAAGATGAATCCGGAGCAACCCTTGCATTTATGCAACAACTATCCATACAGCAAGCATGTGCTGTGGGCGGAAGTTTTTTGTTTAAAGAAAATGAAAATGTATATAATCGATTTTTTTTGGTAGATAAAAATGAGGTATTAGGTGTGTATGACAAACATTATCTCTTTTCATTAGTAAATGAAAATCAATTATTACAAAATGGAAATAAAAAGGCTTGTATTACGTACAAAGGATGGAAATTACAACCGTTTATATGTTATGATTTAAGATTCCCGGCTTGGTGTCAAAATAATGATAATGCAGAGGTGCAATTGTATGTTGCCAGTTGGCCACAAAAACGCATTCATCATTGGCAAATACTATTACAAGCAAGAGCTATAGAAAATCAATGTTATACAGTTGGTGTCAACAGAATAGGAGATGATTTTTATAACAATGCACACAATGGTCACAGTTCTGTATTTGATTTTACCGGTACAAAAATCTGCGATATGCAATCTAAAGATGGCATAGATATTGTTACGTTATCCAAAGTAGATTTAGAGGCACATAAAAAACGTTATCCTTTTTGGAAGGATAGAGAAAAAGAATAAAGAATACCGTATTTTTGAGCGTGGAAAATAATACAATAGATATTGCATATAATGAGGCAGAATGGCAGCAGGTATTAACTACGCTCGAAAAAAGATTTGGTAAAAAACCGGATATACAAACCATTACTTTCTTGATTGGTCATAGAGAATTAGGGAAAAATTGGGTGAAGATTTCCAAAGAACAAAAACAAGATTTAATGCATATTGGTGTGTGTGCATTATTAAGTAGAGCACAATATTACACCTACATTGCCTCTGATGAAGATGGTTGGCCGCATTACGAATACAATCGTAATAAAGAAAAACTACAACCGGATGATCAAGAAAAATTACTCAAGAAAATGATTATTGAATATTTTCAAGAACTCTAATTAAAAAAAATGAAATTGAGATTTTTAAGTTTAACGTTTTTATGCATCTTTGCTGTGCAAACAATATTAGCAGGTAATCAACCAACAAAAAGTACGACAACTATTATGGACACATCAACGTATGTATTAATTTCGACTAATTTAGGCGACATAAAAATTAAACTTTATGAAGAAACGCCGCAACACAAAGCCAACTTTATAAAAATTATTAAAGATGGTGTGATTGACAGTACGCTTTTTCATCGGGTAATTGCTGAATTTATGATTCAAGGTGGCGACCCGAACTCTAAAAATGCACAACCCGGACAACCTTTAGGAATGGGTAGTTTGAACTATCGAGTTCCATCGGAGTTTAATAAAAATTTGTTTCACAAACGCGGTGCATTAGCAGCAGCTCGTGATAATAATCCGGCAAAAGCAAGTTCATCCTGCCAATTTTATATTGTGCAAGGAAAAAAATATACCAAACAAGAATTAACAACTTTAGCAGCTCGCACCGGAAATAGCTGGACAGAAGAGCAATTAAAAACATACGAAGAAGTAGGTGGAACGCCTTTCTTAGATATGAACTATACCGTATTTGGCGAAGTAGTTTCGGGTATGGAAGTGGTTGATAAGATTGCCACTTTACCCAAAGATGGCAACGACCGACCAACAAACGATGTACGCATGAGAATTAGCGTAATAGAACCTCATTAATTCACATCATTTACTTCCACCACCTTGCCAATTAGAATAACGGCAGGTGGTTGAATATTTTCAGCAAGTGCCAATGCTTGTATATTCTCTAAATTTCCATTAATCCATTTCTCATTGGGCATAGTACCATTTTGGATAATAGAAATCGGATAAGAGGAAGGCTTGTATTTTCGAAATACGGCTACAATTTCAGCTAACTTTCCAACGCCCATTAATACCACGACTGTAGCATTGGATTGGGCCGCCAATTCAATATCTTCGGATAGTTTGCCACACGACGTAGTGCCTGTTGTTATCCATGCACTTTCTGTAACACCACGTTTGGTAAGTGGTATTTTGTGCACGGTGGCTAATGCTGTAGCACTGGAAATTCCCGGAATAATTTCGGTGATAATGCCATGTTTTTCTGCATACTGTATTTCTTCGTGACCTCGACCAAATACAAACGGATCGCCGCCTTTTAAACGTACTACTATACCATGCATTTCAACATTGGATACGATAGTTTGGTTGATTTCATCTTGTTTCATGTAATGCGTTCCGGCACGTTTACCGCAAAAAATTATTTTTGCATTCGGTGCATATTGCAATAATTCTTCACTTACCAACGCATCATACATGACCACATTAGCTTGTTGTAAAGCTTTAATGCCTTTTAAAGAAATTAATTCGGCATCGCCCGGACCTGCACCCACAAGAATAAGTTTTTTAAGCATTGGTATTTAATTTAGCAACTCATATAATTCATTTGTAGAAATAGTTAGCGAACGATTTTTCTTTTTCAATCCATTTACTAACTTTTTATCTCCAGTCCAAAGTTTACATTTGAATTTTAAAGCATACGCTATATAAGGAGTATCTTTTTCGTCAATATCTTTTAATAATTCGTATGCTTGTTTCCAATACTTTTCTTCGATTTGAATTTCCGAGATAAACACAATATTTTGAAAGATAAAATATTCAATTTCTTGAATATCAGAAGGACTTATTTTTTTTGTTTTTGCCAACTTATTGTGGTATTTGCGGATTTCTAATCTAAGTAAATCCGGTGCAATAAATTTTACATTTGTACAATTAATCAGTAGGTCAGCAATTTTACCATTCGTATTTAAAATTGCACTAAATGCTATGTTGGCATCTACAATTATTTTCATGATTTAACGAAACGCTTCTTATTTTTTTTCCACCATGTAGATTTCAGTTCTTCAGCTAATGTATCAGCTTCTTCCTGTTTAATTTTTTTACCGGCAGTAAGCTCCAAATATTTTGCATATTCAATTAACTTTTGTTTTCCAAAAGCATCAATATTATTTGGTATTGAAATAATCAGGCTATCGTTGTCTTGTTGAATTTGCATACTTAAATATAAACATTATTTTGGAGTGTAGTATTTAGATTTTGTTAATGGAATATTGCTCTTTCAATTTCAATTTGTATCCGGTAGGTTGGAAATTAAGTTGCTTTTTTACATTCGAAAAACTCCATTTTTCTACCGACTACAACCAACGATTCCAATCTTAAATCCTACATTAAAAAGAATAAATCGCATTTAATAATAGCGTATTATTACGCTTTGTAGTTGCTTTCTACCACTACTTTTTCGGCATTAACAATTACCTCTCGAAGTGCTACTGCATCTTTTAGAAATGTTTCAAACTGTTGAATATATTTTTCGGCAAATGCTTGTTCCGGTTCGAATTGGTTAATTTGTAAAACCAAGTTTTCAAAACTGTCCGGACAAGTTATTTTATTTGTTTGAACAAAATGTGTATCAAAATCTTTGATGATTTTTATTTGTGTATTACATTCTACTTCATTCGTTAACAATAAAGCTTTTGCCGTTACAATAAATCCGGTATATACATAATAAATGGCTTCAGCAAAACGGTTGTTTTTTGAATGCTCTTTGGCATCCATTAATTTCATTTCAGCCTCTTTCATAATAATACCAATCATATCATACATTACGCCGGCACATTCACCTACACCAATTTCCGGTGTATAAGCTTCACTTCCGCCATAATCAATAAAATCATCATCTACATACAATGCAACATTTGCCAATGGCTTCAATAAAGTATAGAAATAATTTTTACCTTGACGTTTGTAATAATCATTAAAATATTCGCCTACAGTGCTATTGGTTTCATAATCGTTCAACACCATACGCAACATTTCGGGTGTGCGTTTGGTTGGTATTTTTACAATTTTTTCGCCGATGAAGCCTACGCCATTTACATCTACACCACCGCCTAAAATTACTTGCATTGCCGGTGCAACACGCTCGCCCACTTTAATGGAACTTCCGTGCAAACCAATATTAGCAGCCATGTGTTGTCCACAAGAATTCATGCAGCCACTTATTTTAATTTTTATTTCGCTATCAAAAATTAAATGATAAAATTCATCCTGAATAACATCTTCTAAAATTTTTCCTAACGTCATACTGTTGGTAACACCTAAGTTACATGTATCTGTTCCGGGACAAGTGGTTACATCACCAATGGTATCATAACCCGGATTAGCAAATCCTAATTTATCTAATTCTTGATAGAAATAGGGCAAAGAGGCTTCCGGAATAAACTTCAATAATAAACCTTGATTCATGGTAATACGCATATCTTGAGATGCATATTGCTCCGCCATATCTGCAATAATACGGGCTTGATCCGGTTTTATATCACCTTTGGTTACTTTTAATGCAACGGCAAAATAGCCGGCTTGTTTTTGTTCAAACACGTTTGTTTTCAACCAATCATTGTATCGTTGTGTATCTTTTATTTCTACACTTGGAGCAATGTTATTGTGGGTTGGTTTGCCGTCATCTACTTTGTTTCTATCAAACTTGTATGATTTTACTTTATTGGCTTTATGTTCGATGGTAACTAATTCCATGAATTTTTCTAAGCCAATATCTTTCATCAAGTATTTCATACGTGCTTTATTTCTTCGTGAACGTTCGCCATATCTATCAAACACCCGCAAGCACGCTTCAATAAATGGAATCACTAAGTCTTCGTGTAAAAATTCGTGTGCAGTTTGTGCCAAAACAGCTTGTGCACCTAAGCCACCACCAACAACTACTTTAAAGCCGCGTTCACCATCTTGCAGGCGTGGAATAAAACCAATGTCGTGCAAGAATGTATACGCAGAATCTTTATCAGAAGAGGAATAGGCTATCTTAAATTTTCTGCCCATATCTTGGTTGATTGGATAGCGAAGAAAATATTCAAACGTTTCTCTCACGTACGGAGAAACATCAAACAATTCATCTTTATCAATACCGGCAAAAGAAGAACCCGTCATATTTCGAACAGTGTTTCCACATGCTTCTCTCGCGGTTGCACCCACATCTTCCAACCCTGCCCACATTGCCGGTGCATCGGTAACTTTCACGTAATGCATTTGAATGTTTTGTCTCGTGGTTAAATGCAAATTGGCACTTGCATATTGCTCAGACAAATCCGCTAAACGGCGAAGCTGAATCGGTGTAATTTTTCCGAACGGGAATTTAGTACGAAACATTTGCACTCCAAATTGTCGCTGTCCGTATACGCCTCTGGTAAGTCGGAAAGATTTGAATTTATCTTCCGGAATTTCACCTTTTTGGAAGGCATTGATTTTGTGTTGCAATTCAAAGATGTCTCGAGCTGCTTCTTGGGAAATGTTTTTGGTGATTGTTACACTCATATTTAAGATTTAAGATTCAAGTTTGGAATTTGGAGTGGATTTTTTATTCTACTCTTATACACTTACTTTTATCTATTAATAAAAAAACCTATCTACTTAAGAGATAGGTACATTCGTTTATTTATATAAAATCAACCTATCCAACTACTGTGGATTAGAACAACAACAATTATATAGGCTGACTATTTGTTTCATTTGCAACTAAAATTAATTTTTTTGATGCATTTAAAAAAGTGGTTAATAATTTAATAACGAAAATCTGCTTTTTATCGAATAAAATAATTGACGTGTTGGATTATTTTTTGACTTTTGACGGATTCTTTCTTATTCGCTTTCTGCTATAACGCTTTGCACTTCGGGCACAAACCGTTTCATTAAGTTTTCGATGCCTTGTTTCAACGTAACAGTACTAGAAGGACAACCACTGCAAGAGCCTTGTAATTGTACCGTTAATATTCCATTTTCAAATTTTACAAACGAGATATTTCCACCATCCATTTCTACTGCCGGTTTCACATATTTATCCAATGCACCTTTAATGCGAATTTCTAAATCGCTATCGTTTTCATAAATTGCATTGGTGGCTGTTTTTGTAGGCTTCACATAATTAGCCGTGATAATGTCATTTCCATCTTCAATAAATTTCTTTAAGAACTCTTTAATAGGAATCATAATTTCTGCCCAAAGAAAATCATCCGTTTTGGATATAGATACAAAGTTGTTGCTCACAAAAACATTGCTCACGCCTTCCATTTCAAAAAGTGCTTTAGCCAATGGTGCTTCTGTAGTGTCTTCTATCGTTTGAAATTCAATTGCATCGTTTAACAACAAAGCTTTATTGGTTACAAATTTTAATGTATTTGGATTCGGTGTGGCTTCTGTATAAATCATCACCGGTGTTTTTTGTTTAGTTTCCATTGTAGTATAACGTTTACGTATATTTTTAGTTTAATTGGATGCGTTAGTTCGTTTGTTTGTGCGTAACGGTAGCGGTGGCTTGTGCGGTGGGCAAAATAAAAATTTCTTCTATGTTGACATGTTCCGGCTGTGTTGCCATAAAATAAATACTGTTTGCAATATCTTCTGCTTTAAGCGGTTGATATCCTTCGTACACAGCATCGGCTTTTTCTTTATCGCCTTTAAAACGAACTAATGAAAACTCCGTATCGGCAGCACCCGGACTAATTACTGATACTTTAATGTGGTGCGGCAACAAATCAACTCTAGAACTGCGAGATATGGCACGAACTGCATGTTTGGTACCACAATAAACATTGCCACCACCATAGGCTTCCCAACCGGCTAATGATGCTACATTTATGATGTGTCCACGATTTCGGGCAATCATTAACGGAGCTACTTCTCGCATCATATATATTAATCCTTTGATATTGGTATCTATCATTTGTTCCCAATCTTCGTAGTGTCCGTTTTGTATTGGGCCTCGGCCGGCTGCTAATCCGGCATTATTTAATAATACATCTATATTTTTCCAATTACCTTGTAAAGATGCAATCGCTTGTTTTACTTCCTCTAAATTTCGAACATCAAAACATAAGCTCAATACAGCAATTGGATAGGCTGCGGTTAATTCTTTTTCTAGTTTTTCTAATCTATCTTTTCTTCTTCCGGTGATAATTAGATTCCAATGATGTTGGGCAAATAATTTGGCTGTGGCTTCTCCAAAACCGGCTGTAGCTCCGGTAATTAAGATTGTTTTCATGAGCGTTCGTTTTTCAAAAAATGACTGATAACAGCATGCTGAATTTATTCGTCTGAAATGATTTTTATCTTTACAGATAATTACGTTCTTACAAAAGTACGAATTAACTTATTAATTTTAGTTCAAACAATTATTATGACAATACAACAAGCACAAATTACTGTTGATGAATGGATAAAAACAACCGGTGTTCGCTATTTTAACGAATTAACGAATATGGCAATTTTAACGGAAGAAGTAGGCGAAGTAGCACGAATAATGGCACGAAAATATGGCGAGCAATCTTTTAAACAAACGGATAAAGACAAAGACTTGGGCGATGAACTTGCCGATGTATTGTTTGTACTGATTTGCATTGCCAACCAAACCGGAATAAACCTAACAGAAGCACTTGAAAAAAATTTAAACAAGAAAACAACAAGAGATGCTGAAAGACATAAAAACAACGAAAAATTACAATAATATGTCATTTTGTCGTTATAAAATTAAATAAACAGCATTTTTGTCATGTTGTTTAATAAAAATAAGTCTATTTTGGCTTGTTTTTATGTATGGAATAGCATTTGACTAAAGTTGAGTACATTATTAATAACAAATAAAATTAAATGTATATGAGAACTTTAGTAAAAAGACAACCTGTATTTCCAGCTTTTAACCGTTTTTTCTTTGATGATTTCTTTCATAAAGATGCCGATTTTTTACCTGCAACATTTGCAAAAAATGCCGTTGCGGTAAATGTAAAAGAAGAAGAAAAATCATTTTTAGTAGATGTATCTGCTCCCGGATTTCAAAAAGAAGATTTCAAAATTGAAGTAAACGATGGAATTTTAACCATTGCAGGTGAAGTAAAAGCAGAGAAAACAGAAGCAGACAAGGCGACTAAATTTACTCGAAAAGAATTTGTATCCACTTCATTCGAAAGAAGCTTTACTATTGATGAAGAAAATATTGATACAGAAAACATTGCTGCAAGATATGAAAATGGCATTTTGCAAATTCAGCTACCAAAACGAGTGAAAGTAGAAAATGAGAAGAAAGTGAAAGCTATCACTGTCTCCTAAAAAATATTGAAACGAGCAGAAAAAGAGCATCCTTAGGGTGCTCTTTTTTATTTATAATAATAACGATGCATGTAACAATATTCCAAATCTTTTGGAATTCCATAATGGCATTTTATCTATTTTAATGAAAGTCAATGCAATGGTATTTATTACAAATTATTTTTTATAAATTACAGTTTATTATTTCATCGACAACCAATATCGCAACTATGCAAATTCAATCGCCTTTAGAAAAATTCTATGAATGGAGTACCATCCAACCAAAACAAACCTTTTTACGCCAACCTTATAATGGTGAATGGATACATTACTCTTGGGAAAAAGCAAACGATGAAGTGCGTAGAATGGCCAATTATTTAAGGTCCTTGCAATTACCACCACATAGTAAGATTGCGATCATCTCCAAAAATTGTGCACATTGGATAATGAGTGATTTAGCCATCATGATGGCCGGGCATGTTTCGGTTCCATTGTATCCAACTATTTCTGCTGATTTGATTCGATACTGTTTGGAACACTGCGAAGCAAAAGTAGCATTCATTGGTAAATTAGATACTTGGAGCAAACAACGTAGTGGATTACCGGATTCTGTTAAAGGCATTTCATATCCATTTTGGACAGAAGAAGGTTATGAAAAATGGGATGATATCATTGCGAATAACGAGCCATTTGAAGGAAATTTTGTTCCGGATGGTGCAGACATTTCAACTATCATTTACACTTCCGGAACGACAGGTTTACCCAAAGGTGTAGTGCATTCTTTTCATACATTTTCATTTGCCGTTTGTGGCGCACTTTCACAAATTAATGATATCAGCACAAAAGACCGTTTCTTCTCCTATTTACCTTTATCACATATTGCCGAAAGAATGTTAGTGGAAATGGGTGCTTTATATTCCGGTGGTTCTATTTCGTTTGCAGAATCATTGGATTTATTTGCAGCCAACTTAAAAGACACCAAGCCAACCGTATTCTTAGCCGTTCCGCGTATTTGGACAAAATTCCAAATGGGAATTTTATCTAAAATGCCACAAAGTAAATTAGATATTTTGCTAAATATTCCGTTTGTAAAAAACATCATCCGAAAAAAAATAAAAGAAGGGCTTGGATTAGATAAAGCAAATTATATTTTTACCGGCGCCGCACCACTTCCGGTTGCAACCATGGTTTGGTTTGATAAATTGGGAATAGATATTTGTGAAGCATACGCCATGACTGAAAACTGTGCGTACTCACACTTTACCAGAAAAGGACATAAGAAACTCGGTAGTGTAGGCACACCAATGCCGAGCTGTGAAATACGCATTGCTGAAGATGGCGAAATTCAAGTTAGAAGTGAAGCCACCATGTTGGAATATTTTAAAGAACCCGAAAAAACAAAAGAAACCATTACAGAAGATGGATTTTTGCGAACCGGTGACCAAGGCGAAATTGACAACGAGGATTTCTTGAAAATTACCGGACGCGTGAAAGACATTTTTAAAACAGATAAAGGAAAATATGTGGCTCCGGCTCCAATAGAATTGGAATTATCTAAAAATACACATATAGAGCAAGTTTGCGTAGTTGGGATGAATTTACCGCAAACAATGGCATTGGTCGTGCTATCTGCTGATGCTCACAACATAGATAAACGTACATTAGAAAGTAGTTTAGAAACATCGATGCAAGATGTAAATCAACAATTTGAAAAACATGAACGATTAAAAAAAGTAGTGATTATGAAAGAGGAGTGGACAATAGAAAATAATATGATTACACCAACTCTAAAAGTAAAACGCAATATTTTAGAAAAAGAAAAAGCACCGCATTACGAGCGTTGGTATAAAGATGCAAACACCATTGTTTGGGAAAATTAACTATCGTTACGAGCATAAAAAAAGCGATGCATCTCCATTGGCATCGCTTTTATTTTTCGGGTTAGATAGATTGGATTTCAACTGAATCCATCTACTTAAAATACATAACCAACTTTTACAAATCCGGCATGTACGTTTTTAGCAAAATCGGTGTATAATGCATAACCACCGTTAATGGTAAAAGAGGCATTTTCTTTTGCTTTTATTAAAACACCGGTTCCTGCGTTTAATAAAAATTGAATATCATGTAGTTTTTTAGATTCATTATCCATCAACTCATTTGATTTATTGATACCGGCTTGTACCGTAAACATCGGTGTTACTTTTTTATCCAACACATATGTTCTTAAATCCAAAGTTGCTTGCAACTGATATACTTTGTTTTTACTTACTTGCACGCCTAAACCTTGTCCAATAAATACATGTGGATTGATGCGCATACCAACTACTTGATATACACTAAAATAAGATTTGTCTTTTCTGATAACAGAACCTACCTCTGTAATGGCAGAAAATCGTCTTTCCGGAGCTACTTCTTCTGCATCTTCTAAAGTAGTTTCAGTTACATCAAGGTTTTCTTCTGTTTGGGTGCTGATAGTTTCTGTACTTGTCGTATTTTCCAAATTATCTGTTGCATACATGGAAATACCGAACAATAACCCGACTGCTAATAAAACTGTTTTTTTCATTTCATTTATTTTTAATGTTTAATAATTTATTTGAGTGTTCAAAACTTTCAAGCAAAATTGAAACTTTTATTTCATTTAGCTGTTAGTAGAATTTTAAGCGTTAATAGCGAAAAACTTATTAAAAAGTTGAGTTAACATTATCCAATACTTTCAATTATTACTGAAAGTTTAAATTAATGAGTGGTTAAGATGTGCATTAGTTGAAGGAAAGAGGATAGCATCTACTATTCAATTATTTATATTTGTTTCAATTTGTTTATTTGTTTATATCAAATTTTCAATCTTTTATTTTAGATATTGATACTTTAGTAAAAAAAATTAAATGGAAACATCCAAAAAAGCTACCCGCTATTTTTATGCATCGTTGATTTGTGCCATTTGGTTTGCACTCACTTCTTTTTTTTGGTCTTATTATGCCAACGTGTTGATGTCGTTTCCTATTGGGTTGATTTCGTTTTATACTTGGAAAAAAGGAAAACAAATGGAGCCTGACGCTTTACGATTTAAATTAGTATGGAGCATCTTATTTGCTGGTGTTGTTATTTCCTTACTGAGTTTATTGTTTTTTTATAAATAAAAAATGGTTGTCGATTATGACAACCATTTAAATATTGACATCAAAATATTTGCTTGCAAATTTTTGAATGCATAAGAAGCAACTTATTACAACTTACGTTTTACTTCTACTTCTTCGTATGCTTCTACAATGTCACCCACTTGAATATCATTGTAGTTTTTAATTTTCAAACCACATTCGTATCCTTTTGTTACATCTTTTACGTCATCTTTGAAACGTTTTAAAGAATCTAAGTCGCCACTGTGTACCACGATACCATCTCGTATAATTCGGATTTTGTTGGAGCGAGCTACTTTTCCATCTAACACATAACATCCGGCAATTGTACCTACTTTGCTCACTTTAAATACTTCGCGAATTTCAATATTACCAACGATTTTCTCTTCTAATTTTGGTTCTAACAACCCTTCCATCGCAGCTTTAATTTCTTCGATTGCGTCGTAAATAATATTGTAATATTTGATTTGGATATCTTCTTTCTCAGCCAAAGACTTCGCATTCATAGATGGACGCACTTGGAAAGCACAGATTATTGCATCAGATGCTGAAGCCAACAATACATCGGATTCACTGATAGCACCAACACCTTTATGAATTACATTAACTTGAATTTCTTCCGTTGATAATTTTAATAAAGAGTCGCTCAATGCCTCCACAGAACCATCTACGTCACCTTTGATAATTAAGTTCAATTCTTTGAAATTACCCAATGCCAAACGACGTCCGATTTCATCTAACGTAATGTGTTTTTTCGCACGCATACCTTGTTCGCGAATGATGGTAGAACGTCTGGTTGCAATTTCTTTTCCTTCGTTCTCGTCATCGTACACTTTTATTTTATCGCCTGCTGTAGGTGCGCCTGATAAACCTAATACTTGAACAGGTGAAGATGGGCCGGCTTTTTCGATGCGTTGACCACGCTCGTTGCTCATGGCTTTTACTTTTCCATAGTATTGGCCGGCTACGATAAAATCACCAATTTCCAAGGTACCTTCTTGTACCATAATTGTAGATACAAAACCACGACCTTTATCTAATTGTGCTTCAATCACAGAGCCTATTGCTGCTTTATTTGGGTTTGCTTTCAAATCTAACAATTCAGATTCTAACACAATTTTATCCAACAAACGGTCTATATTAATTCCTTTTTTAGCAGATATTTCTTGGCATTGGAATTTTCCACCCCATTCTTCTACCAAAATATTCATTTGTGATAATTGGTTTCGAATATTATCGGGATTTGCTCCTTCCTTATCAATTTTATTGATAGCAAAAATCATTGGAACTTCAGCTGCTTGTGCATGTGAAATAGCTTCTTTCGTTTGAGGCATGATAGCATCATCTGCTGCAATTACGATAACAACGATATCCGTTAATTTGGCACCACGCGCACGCATTGCTGTAAATGCTTCGTGTCCGGGTGTATCTAAGAAAGTGATGCGTTCGTTATTTGCGGTTACCACTTCATAAGCACCGATATGTTGGGTAATTCCACCCATTTCACCGGAAACAACATTGGCACTTCGGATATAGTCGAGTAAGGAAGTTTTACCGTGATCGACGTGTCCCATGATGGTTACAATGGGTGGTCTTTTTACTAAATCTTCCGGATTATCTTGTTCTTCTTCATCTTCATCGCTTTCATCAGCCAAGTTGATAAATTGTATTTCGAAGCCAAATTCGCTGGCAACCAACTCAATTACTTCCGCATCCAACCGTTGATTAATGGATACAAAGACACCCAAACCCATGCAAGAACTGATAACCTGAGTTGGAGATACGTCCATCAAACCTGCGAGTTCACTTACGGTGATAAACTCGGTTAATTGTAATACTTTATCATCTGATTCATCCCCTTCTGCTCTGGCAGCATGGTCTTCTCTTTTTGATTTTCTGTATTTAGAGCGATCGGATTTTGTTTTCGTTCCTTGCAATTTTGCCATTGTGGAACGAATTTTATCTTGGATATCTTTTTCAGAAATACCTTCTTTTGTATCTGCTGGTTTTACACCTCGTTTATCATGTTTACCGCCTACGGTTTTAGATGGTCTATTGTCTTTAGCAGAAGGTTCAAATTTCTTGATATCAACTCTATTTTGAACAATACGTGTTCTTTTTTGGTTGGCATTTCTGCCTTCTTTTTGTTTTTCTCGTTCTTTATCTCTTTTTGCCTTCTCTTCGTCTCTAAAAATATCTTCCGGTCTTCGTTCTTGTTTGATAGGCAATTCTATCTTACCTAAAATTTTAGGTCCGCTGAGCGTTTCTGTTTTTGCTCTGATAAACTCTTCAACCGGTGGTGTTACTTCATTTTTCTTTTCTTCAACAATTTCAATTGTTGGTTCTTCTTTTATTTTAATTTCTTCTTTTGGAACTTCAACCTCCGGAACGATTGGTGTTTCCACCTTCTCTTCTATTTTTGCAACAGGTTCTTCTTTGGGTGTTTTAGATTTTTTTGGTTTATCTAAATCTACTTTACCAAGTACTTTTGGTGCTTCAATTTCGTGCTTTACTGCAATAAATTCTTCTTCTACTTTCGGTGTTTCTTTTAAAACTTCTTTAATAGTAAGTTCTTCTTCTTTGCGTTTGCCGATATTGATGGCCTCTGCTTTTTCTTTCGCCACCATGTCACTGCGAAATTCTCGCAATAAAATTTCGTATTGCTCTTCTGTGAGCTTGGTATTGGGTGTGCTTGCCACATCTTTAAAGCCTTTGGCGTGTAAGGTTTCTACAATAGTAGAAATACCAACGTTAAGGTCTTTGGCAGCACTTGCTAATCTATGTATTTTGATCTCGGACATGTTATTTTTTTAGTCGAAAGTCATAAGTCGTGCGTCATAAGTCATGTATTGAACTATGACCGATGACAATGGCTAAAGACTTTGCATGTTATTCAAATTCTGCTTTTAAAATTGCGATTATTTCATCAACCGTTTCTTCTTCTAAATCGGTTCTTCTAACCAATTCATCTCTATCTAATTCCAATACAGATTTTGCCGTATCGCAACCAATTCCTTTTAAGATGTCAATAATCCAAGCATCAATTTCGTCTGTAAATTCATCTAAATCCACATCGTCTTCTTGTGCTGTATCTGTATCTCTAAATACATCAATTTCGTATCCGGAAAGTTTAGATGCTAATTTAATATTAAAACCGCCTTTACCAATTGCTAAAGATACTTGATCCGGTTTTAAGTAAACGGCAGCTCTTTTTTTCTCATCATTTAATGCAATACCTTCAATTTTTGCCGGAGTTAATGCACGCTGCAAAAGTAAGTTGATATTATTGGTATAATTGATGATATCGATATTTTCGTTTCTCAATTCTCGAACGATGCCATGAATACGAGAACCTTTCATACCAACGCATGCACCTACCGGATCTATTCTGTCGTCATACGACTCAACAGCAACTTTAGCACGCTCACCCGGCTCACGCACAATTTTACGGATTACGATTAAACCATCCATAATTTCCGGCACTTCTTGTTCTAATAATTTAGCCAAGAATGAGCCATCTGTTCTAGATAAAATAACCACAGGTGTACTTCCTCTTAATTCTACATTTTTAATTACGGCTCGAATACTATCGCCTTTTTTATAAAAGTCTGATTTTATTTGCTCGCTTTTAGGTAAAATCAATTCGTTGTTATCATCATCTAACAACAAAATTTCTTTTTTCCATACTTGATATACTTCTGCAGAAATAATATCCCCTACGCGGTCTTTGTATTTTTTATAAACTTCGTCTTTCTCTAAATCGAGTACACGAGAAATCAAGGTTTGACGAGCTGCTAAAATAGCACGACGCCCGAATGATTCTATAGTAATCGGTTCGTATAGTTCTTCACCAACTTCCATATCCGGCTCGATGGTTTTGGCCACAGAAATTTCTACTTCTGCTAAGCGGTCTTCCAATTTACCGTCTTCTACAATGGTTCGTCTTCTCCAAATCTCGAGATCACCTTTTTCGGTATTTACGATAACATCAAAATTTTGGTCGGAGCCATATTTTTTTCTCAAAAGCGTTTTAAATACATCTTCCAACACCCGCATCATGGTTGGTCGGTCGATGTTCTTAAAGTCTTTAAACTCCGAAATTGATTCTACTAATTCTCCACTGTTCATAACAATTATAGTTTAAAATTGAAGTGTTTTTTTACTGATTTAATTTCGTCGAAACGGAAAGTATGTTCTTCTATTGTTTCTGATTTTTTTATTTTAATAACTTCTTTAATTTTTATTTCTAGCTCATCGGCACTCAACAATTCACCTGTAAATTTCAAGCCATTTTTCAATACTACATCTACTTGCTTGTTCAATTGTTTTTGAAATTGTTGCGGCACTTTTAATGGTTCATCAATTCCAGGTGAAGAAACATCTAACGAAAGATTATCTGTCATTAGATTATTTACTTCCAAGTGCTGATGAATATATCTACTAATTTGCACGCATTCATCTATGGTAATATTCGATGGGCTATCTGCAAAAATTTCTATTTTTCCATTCGAAAGCACCTTGATATCTACTAAAAATAAATCTTTGCCGGTGAAATAGGCTGTGATTTCATTTTCAATAATATCTTTTAATTGTGTCAATTTATCCATAGCTATAAGAACGAAAAAGAGGACTTTGTCAAGTCCTCTTCAATTCAAATTCGGTGCAAAAATACATCATTTTCCATAAACCACCAAATATTTCTACATTTTTATCATAAATAATCACTCTAATCCATTGGAATGTTTTCTAAATTTGTGGTTAATGAATATGAATACGCTATATCCCATTTTTGTTAAGCCGGAAAAATGTCCCATTTTATTAGTAGGTGGAGGGAAAGTTGCTACGGAAAAATTACATTTTATTTTTAAAAACTCACCGAATGCTTTGATAACGCTCGTTGCAAAAAATGTTTCTGCTTCCATTTATGAGTTTGCCCAACCTACATTCAATTTGCAAATTCAGGAAAAAGCGTTTGAAATAGCTGATTTAGATAATAAAAAAATGGTGATTGTTGCCACCAATGATACAGCATTAAACACGCTAATTTATAAAGCTGCTCAAGAAAAGAAATGCTTAATTAATGTGGCAGATGCACCAGAGTTATGCGATTTTTATTTGGGCTCTATCGTTACAAAAGGTGATTTAAAAATCGCGATTTCAACAAATGGAAAATCACCTACTTTATCAAAACGATTGCGTGAGTTTTTTGAAGAAGTAATACCGGAAAATATGCAAGATTTAATTCTGAATTTAAATGCATACCGAACAAATTTAAAAGGAAATTTAGAAGAGAAAGTCAGCAAATTAAACGAATTAACTGCACGATTTCTAAAATAAAATGGTATCTTGTTTTTATGCAAAAAATACAATTACCACTAAGTAACCGAACCATAGATGCTTATTTATATGCTGCAGATGGAAATGAAAAAAGACCGGGCATTTTGTTTTTACCGGATTTAACAGGCATCCAGAAGACAACGCATAAAAGTGCCGAAATACTAAGAGAAACCGGAAATTACAATGTCATCATTCCGGATTTATACAGTGGTGGCTCCTCATTACAAAAATATTGTGTACAATTTCTAATGAGCAGTTATGTTCGTAATAATGAAGCAAACAACAATGCTCCTTTAGCTGAATTTTTTGAAATTTTAGATGCCTTCAGGACCTTAGATAAAGTGGATGAGGATAACATTGGTTTGGTTGGTCAATGTTTAACCGGCGGTTTTGTGTTGCATGCTGCCATTCGTCCGGAAGTAAAAGCACCGGTTGTGTTTCATCATTCATTTGGATTAAAAGGAAGTGGAGCACCTAAAAACTGCACCTCTTTAATTCGTAAGAAAATACAAGGTCATTTTGTATATATCGATGGATTTTGTCCTATATGGCGCGTTAAGCAATTAGAAAAAGAATTAAATGGAAATTTAGAAAGTCATTGGTATAATTTGCCGCATGGCATTCCACATTTTTTCTTCAACAACAAACAAGGTGAAAAAGCATTTCAGCGTATGAGTGATTTTTTTGAGCAACAATTGCAATAAAATTCTATCCATTTATATGCTAAATAATAAAGAAAAAGGCTGTTGAAAACAACAGCCTCACAAAATACTTCTATTATTACACATCAAACGTTTGCAGTTTTCACTGTTTTCACAATTCTTGCTGCCACTTTATATGGATCTGCAGCAGAGTTAGGTCGACGATCTTCTAACCAGCCTTTCCAGCCTTTATCAACAGTAGCAATTGGAATACGAATGGATGCACCTCTATCCGATACACCAAATGAAAATTTATCGATAGATTGTGTTTCATGTTTTCCGGTTAATCTCAAATGGTTATCAGCACCATATACATCAATATGTTCTTTTACATATGGAGCGAATGAATTACAGATTGTCTCGTATGTTTCTTTGCTTCCGCAAGTACGTAACACATCGTTTGAGAAGTTTGCATGCATACCGGAACCGTTCCAGTCTGTTTCGGAACCCAATGGTTTGCAATGCCAGTTGATAGCATAGCCATATTTTTCAGCCACACGCTCCATTAAATAACGAGCTATCCAAGTTTGGTCGCCGGCAGATTTAGCACCTTTTGCGAACACTTGGAATTCCCATTGTCCAATTGCTACTTCAGAGTTAATTCCTTCTACATTTAATCCGGCTTCTAAACATAAATCTAAATGTTCTTCTACAATATATCTACCTACTGCTTTTCCGGCACCTACCGAACAGTAATACGGTCCTTGTGGTCCAGGCTCGCCGCTTGGTGTAAAATCTGACCAACCAATCGGTTTATCTATCTTTAAATCCCAAATAAAATATTCTTGTTCAAAACCAAACCAGAAATCGTTGTCATCATCGTCAATTGTTGCACGTCCATTGGATTCGTGTGGTGTACCATCCGGAGACAATACTTCACACATTACTAAGTAACCAAATTTACGAGCCGGATCTTGGCAAATAAAAACCGGTTTCAATAAGCAATCTGATGAGCCACCCGGAGCTTGCTCCGTAGAAGATCCATCAAAACACCAAACCGGACAATCTTCTAAATTTCCGGAAAAATCACGTTCAATTCTTGTTTTGCTACGAAGGCTTTGAGTTGGTTTGTAACCATCTAACCAAATGTACTCTAATTTTGCGTATGACATGTTATAATTTTAAAAATGTGAATAATATTTTAACTTTGTAAGACAAATATCATAAATAGGCACAAAAATTCAAATAATTTTCGTGTTAAATAATTTTTACTAAACAAATTATGATTTTAAGGCACATCATTTAAAATACACACTTATTTAATGAAAAATAAATAAATTTTATTTTTTATCTCCTTAACTTTAAAGCAGTGGCGGAACATAAAAGAAATATAGAAATCTGCATCATCTCGGATATCCATCTGGGCACGCGGGCATGCCACGCGGCAGAACTTAATCGTTATCTAAAAAGTATTGACCCTACTATACTGATTATCAACGGTGATTGGTTAGATATTTGGAATTTTGGCGCCGGCTACTTTCCTCAAGAGCACATAGAAAATGTTTTTTTAATTTTAGATATGGCTCGCCAAGGAATACCGGTTTATTATATTACGGGAAACCATGACGACCAAATGCGAAACTTTTCCGGATACAAGTTTGATACCTTACAGCTACGTGATGAGATTATCTTAGAAGTTGATGGAAAGAAACATTGGATTTTCCATGGTGACAAATACGACTTATCCGTTGGCGGTTCGGCACGATGGCTCGCTAAGCTTGGCGGCAGAACCTACGATAAAATATGGCAACTCAACCGTTTCATCAACAATGTGCGGATGAAATACGGGAAAGATAAAATCTTCATCTCTAAATACATCAAAGACAAAGTAAAATCTGTTGTAAAAAGTAAAGTTCAAGATTTTGAAGATGTTGCTATCGAAATTGGCATCGAAGAAGGTTTCGATTACATCATCTGCGGACACATTCATAAACCACAAATCAGACAAGTTTTTTCCGAAAATGGAAAAGCCATGTATTTAAACAGTGGAGATTGGGTGGAAAACCTTACCGCACTTGAATACGCGAATGGGAAATGGGATCTATTCTACTATGAAAACGACTTGCGATTTAAAGATATTGATCGCACCTAATTTGTGTAGAGAACCACTGTATTTACTACTACTTTTCCACATTTCCACACACAATGAAATGTTAAATTTTAATATTTAGTATTGACAGCATCTAATATTTGATGTAACTTAATATTTATAAACCAAAAACATGAAAGAAAAATTACCCATCATCCAAGAGGTGCAAGATTATCAATATTTTTTAGTGTTGCTACTCATCCTATTATTAGGTGTACTTACAAAGTAATCTCGATACCTACTTATCATTCCAACACTAAGAAGTTGAATGATTTCGTGCTCGTTTTCCGGAACGAGATAGCTTTCTAAAAAATTATAGCATTTTTAGGCTTGTAAATGTATCTTTGTGTGCATTCAACATTCATTTTAAGATGTTTCTATTTTCGAATCATAAGAAAAAATAACATCTTACTCGTGAATAGAATGATATCTTAGAACTGTTATGATTAAAAAGATTGCCATTGCCTTTTATAGTCTTTTGCTGTTTGGCTCTGTAGCACAAGCACAGATGTACCAACAAAAGATGTCCACTTTTTTAAACACCATCGATAACTATTACGTGCAAGATGTAAACTTAGATTCTTTGGTGGAAATAGGCATGATTCACATGCTCAAACAACTCGATCCGCATTCGGTTTATATGAATGCGGATGAAATTAAAAAAGCCAACGAACCATTAGAAGGAAATTTTGAGGGTGTCGGCATACAATTTCAAATTTATGAAGATACAATACGTGTCATTCATGTTATTACGGGTGGTCCATCTCAGAAAGTAGGCGTACAAGACGGCGATAAAATTATTTTTGTAGATACCGCAAAAGTAGCCGGCATCGGCATAAACAATGAAGGTGTATTCAAAAAACTACGCGGAAAAAAAGGTACAAAAGTTATCATCAAAGTAAAGCGATACGGAGAACCGGAATTACTTACGTTTGAAATTATTAGAGATAAAATTCCGATTTATGCAATTGGTGCACAATACATGGCAACACCAACCATAGGTTATGTAAAATTGGAACGATTCTCGGCTACAGCAACAGAAGAGGTTGAAGCAGCCATCGACTCGCTAAAGAAATTAGGTGCTCAAAAAATCATCTTAGATTTAACCGGAAATGGCGGTGGTTACCTCAACCAAGCACATTCCTTATCGGATTTATTTTTACCAACAGACAAATTGGTGGTGTATTCCGAAGGTCGTTCACAACCACGCATCGATTTAAAATCTACATCCAAAGGAAACTTTGAGAAAGGTGATTTAGTAATTATGGTAGACCAAAATACAGCCTCTGCATCAGAAATTGTTTCCGGCGCTGTTCAAGATTGGGATCGCGGATTAATTGTTGGTAGAAGAACCTACGGAAAAGGCTTGGTACAAAAAGGATATATGTTACCGGATTTATCTGCCGTACGCTTAACCATGGCACACTACTACACACCGAGCGGTCGCAATATCCAAAAACCATATACCAAAGGTGTAGATGAATACAAGGAAGATATTGAAGAACGCTACGAAAGCGGCGAACTCTTTGATTCTTCAAAAATAAAAATCGTTGACTCTACAAAATATTTTACCAACAATAAACGTATTGTTTACGGCGGTGGTGGTATTACACCGGATATTTTCGTAGGTATTGATACGATGTGGAACTCCAAATTTTATGGAAAATTAATTCGTTCGGGTTCGTTTAACCAGTTCATTTTATCGTATGTAGATGCCAACCGAGCCAGCTTAGAAAAATCATATCCAACATTAGAGAAATTTATTAAAAATTTCCAAGCAGATTCCATTTTCTTAGAGGCGTTTTATGCGTATGCAAAAACTAAAAAAGTAGAACCCGATTCAGCAGAGAATTTTAGCAGAAGTATTCCAACCATACAAAATCAACTCAAAGGCTTATTAGCACAAAATTTATGGAATAGCAGTGCCTATTATCAAGTTACCAACGAACAAAATCTGATTTATTTGCGTGCATTAGCAGCATTCACCGATGGCTCTTTTCAAAAATTTGGAATTCCAACTTTTCAAGCAGTAAAAAAAGAAAACATCTCTAAAAGAAAACAAATTAAACAACAAAAAAAGAAGCAAAAAATAACAAAAAAATGATTTCAATAAAACCGTTTAAAGGATTGCGACCACGAAAAGATATCGTAGATAAAGTAGCCGCCAAACCTTATGATGTATTAAACTCTGCAGAAGCAAAAGCAGAAGCCGCCAACAATCCATTTTCCTTTTTAAGAATATCTAAACCGGAAATCAATTTTGATGAACCGATAGACCAATACGCAGAAGAAGTATATCAAAAAGGAAAAGAAATATTTGATGGTTTTATTCAAGATAATATATTAGTAAAAGATGCCGAACCATGTTTATATATCTATGCACAAACCATGCAAAACCGAACACAAACTGGTTTGGTGGCCGGCAGCTCTATTGATGATTATTTCAACAACAACATCAAAAAACATGAGCTGACATTAGTAGCGAAAGAAAACGACCGCATCAAACACATGAAAACCAAAATGGCTCAACCCGGAATGGTTTTTCTTACCTATAAATCCGTAGCAGAAATTGACGCGATTATCGAGCATTATTGCGAACACCACGAGGCGGAAAATGATTTTGTAGATTCTCAAGAAGTACGACATCAACTTTGGAAAATTGACAATGAAAATATCATCCAAAAATTAGTGGAATTGTTTGTTACCAAAGTAGAAGCTAGCTATATCGCAGATGGACACCATCGTTCTGCAGCTTCGGCAAAAGTAGGCAAACAATTACGAGAGTCGAATCCAAACCACACCGGTAACGAAGCATATAATTATTTTTTATCTTGTTTATTTCCGAGCAATCAATTGCAAATCCAAGATTATAATCGCCTCGTTATAGATACCAATGATTTAGATGTAGCTACTTTGCTACAAAAAATACAAGCAAACTTTGAAGTAGAAAAAAAAGGAACCACTATTTATAAACCTCAATTACTACACGAGTTTTCTATGTATGTAGATGGCAATTGGTATAAATTAACGGCTAAGCAAAACACCTACGATGAAACCGATCCGATTGCAGTGTTAGATGTTACTATCTTGTCAACTTATGTATTAGATGACATCTTAAACATTAAAGACCAACGCACCGACAAACGCATAGATTTTGTTGGCGGCATTCGCGGGTTAGGTGAATTGCAAAATCGAGTAGATTCCGGTGAAATGAAAATTGCATTTGCACTGTATCCGGTTTCGTTAAATCAACTCATTGACATAGCAGACACCGGAAATATTATGCCACCAAAATCTACTTGGTTTGAACCCAAATTAAAATCCGGCTTAGTGATTAATGAACTGAAAGATGGATGGAAATAGTGTTTATCACAATGGTGTTTTAATTCCAACTTCTTAATAAAATTAGAATATTTTGCTTATTTTTATAGTATGAAAACAATGAAATACGATACTTGCTGTTGTTATGCCAATGAATAACGGGAAAAGTATTTTATTATTAATAAGATTTAAGACCGTTTGTATTTGCAAACGGTTTTTTATTAAATACCTTTGAAAAATAAATTAGAGTCAACATTATAATTATTCAAAAATGAAATTCGCAACAAAAGTAATTCACGCAGGCATAGAGCCGGATAGCAGTTCCGGTGCCATCATGACGCCTATTTTTCAAACATCTACGTATGTACAAGATGCTCCGGGTGTGCATAAAGGTTTTGAATATGCACGTACACACAACCCAACACGTCATACGTTGCAAAATCAATTAGCAGTCTTAGAAAACGGCAATTATGGCGTTTGTTTTGCGAGTGGTTTAGCTGCTACAGATGCGATTGCCAAATTATTCAGCAGCGGCGATCATATTATTTCTTGCAATGATTTATACGGCGGAACGTATCGAATTTTCACTAAA
The DNA here is from genome assembly GCA_963169645.1 of Bacteroidota bacterium. Lineage (GTDB taxonomy): Bacteria > Bacteroidota > Bacteroidia > Chitinophagales > JADIYW01 > JADJSS01. Next base: position 769,762 of record CAUJCO010000013.1, on the reverse strand, counting down.
ATATTCGGAAAATTAGGATTAGATTTTTCGTTTGTAGATATGACAAATATCTCCAATATAGAACAAGCTATCACCAATAAAACCAAACTTATTTGGATAGAAACGCCTACCAACCCCATGTTGAATATTGTAGATATTGCTGCGGTTTGTGCATTGGCTAAAAAAAACCAAATACTAGTTTGTGTAGATAATACGTTTGCATCGCCATTTTTGCAAACACCATTAGATTTAGGTGCTGACATTGTAGTACATTCTGCCACTAAATATTTAGGCGGTCACAGCGATGTAATTCACGGTGCTGTTGTCGTTAAAGACAAAGCATTAGCCGATCAACTTTATTTTATACAAAATGCGTGTGGTGCAGTGCCGGGCCCACAAGATTGTTTTTTAATTTTACGTGGTATAAAAACGCTACATATTCGCGTGCAACGTGCCTGCGAAAATGCAGAAAAAATTGCAGCCTTTTTAAAAGCTCATCCAAAAATACAAACCGTCAACTATCCAGGATTTACGGAACATCCGGGCCATGAAATTGCCAAAAAACAAATGAAATATTTTGGTGCGATGATTTCATTTTCTTTAAAAGAAGATAATATAGAAGCTGCCAACAAAGTACTTTCATCTACTCAATTATTTTCATTAGCAGAATCTTTAGGTGGTGTGGAATCTTTAATTGGACATCCGGCAACGATGACACATGCCAGTATTCCATTTGAAGAACGTAAAAAAACAGGTGTTGTAGATTCTTTAATCCGATTAAGTATTGGGATTGAGGATGCAGATGATTTGATAGCAGATTTAGCACAAGCTTTGCAATAAATTTCCCATTCCGTTTTTCATTTTTGGGAAATGTACTATCTTACAAAAAATAGTACATGACACTTACTTTGTTTTTACTATCTATAGCACCGGCATTGGCTATTTGCGGATATGTTATTCATAAAGACAGATTTGACAAAGAACCTTTTGGTTTGCTGGTATTGGCATTTTTATTTGGCGTAGGCAGTATTTTTCCGGCTATTGTTGGAACTTTAATTGGCGAACAATTTTTAACATACAATGGTAGCTTCATCAACACAGCTTTGTATGCTTTCTTTGTAGTAGCATTGAGTGAAGAGTTTGCCAAATTTATTTTCTTGCGTTTTATTTTATTTAATAGAAAAGCCTTTAGTGAACCCATGGACGGCATTGTATATGCCGTGATGATAGGAATGGGCTTTGCATCGTTTGAGAATATATTGTACGTTGCCGAAGGTGGTTGGAGTGTTGCTATTATGCGTATGATTACGGCAGTTCCGGCACATGCTATTTTTGCTGTTATTATGGGTTATTATATCGGCTTAGCAAAATTTGATTTAACGCATCGCAATGAGTTCATCAAAAAAGGATTGATATATCCAATACTTCTGCACGGCGCATACGATTTCTTTTTGTTGCAAAAAAATATGTCGGCTTTATCTCTTTTAGCTTTTATCGGATTATACTATACCGGCAAACACGTTATGCAACTACTCAATCCATCGGATAATAATTTACCGAAACGAAACGGAAACAACGATATATGATAACGCAACAAACAATTGATTTACTCAACTTTTATCACGATAAATACAATTGTCGCAATTTTATTCAAGATGATCCGATACAAATACCACATCGGTTCACTAAAAAACAAGATATAGAAATTGCCGGATTGTTTGCAGCAACATTGGCTTGGGGCAACAGAAAATCCATCATTAATAGTTGTAATAAATTAATGACATGGATGGATAATCAACCGTATGATTTTATCTTACAACATCAACCTAAAGATGTAAAACCTTTTGAAAACTTTGTACATAGAACATTTAATGCCACCGATGTTTTGTATTTTATTGAAGCATTAAAACATCAATACACACAACACCATTCATTAGAAAGTTTATTTACGCACAAAAATATAGAGCAAGGTTTAATTCAATTTCATCATGCATTTTTTAGTTTAGAAGATGCACCGCATCGAACGCGAAAACACGTTTCAACACCGGAACGAAAATCCAGTTGTAAGCGTTTAAATATGTATCTGCGTTGGATGGTTCGAGAAGATAAAAATGGTGTTGATTTTGGAATATGGAAAAAGATACACCCAAAAGATTTATTGATTCCATTAGATGTGCATGTAGAAAACTATGCACGTCAATTAAACTTAATAAAAAGAAAACAACGCGATTGGTTGACAGTTTGTGAATTAACTCGTAACTTAAAGCTGATAGACAACACCGATCCGGTGCGATTTGATTTTGCATTATTTGGAATGGGCATAGAAAAAGTAATTTTATAAATCAACCTTTAACTATTTGCATTTTAGACTGTAGCAAACAACTTCCAAGAATGGATGATACATTAAAAATACAAGAGTACACCTTGCAACTCATTGAAGAAAACAATGTGAGCTTTAGCTCATTTACTGAATTCAGAAAATTTATCATACAAAAAATCAATCATTGGATTAATAACGATTTTGAACACTTATTGTATTTGTTGTATCGGATTGATGTACACGAAGATAAAGTACGCAAACTATTAACGGCACACAAAGGAGAAAATGCTGCCGAAATTATTACCGATTTAATTATTGAAAGACAAAAACAAAAAATAGAAACTCGAAAACTTTTTCAATTTCAAAAACCATCGGACATTAGTGACGATGAATTGTGGTAATATATGCAGCGTATAGAATATTCTTGTAAAACACTTCCGTTTGGAACTTTAGCATCGGTGATGATAGCCATGAATGTTGGCTTTATTATTGTATTTGCAACCGCTTATACTACGTTAAACCCAATAATATCTACTATTTTGATGGTAAGTGCTATGGCACTTGTGCTCTACATTTTATCATCCGAAACGGTATTTTATATAGATGGTTCTGGTTTATCGCGCAAGGTGCTTTCTAAAAATTTTGCTCTTCAATTTCAAAAAGATAAATACTACCAATGGTCGGATGTAAAATCATTTAAAAATGGAACTGACAAAGGAAAATACAGAGGTGAATTCCAATTCTTAGAAATAAATTTCAAGAATGGTGATTCGTGGAAATTAACCGATATGTATGGCGAACGAATAGTAGCATACAATCAATTTCTAACCACATTTTTATCTATCGTAAACGTGCAAAATGAAAGTAGAAAAATACAACCTACAACAAAAGTTACCTCTTCTGCAATACCAACATCTCTGGAAGCACCGGAACTAATTCAACGCAAAAAAACATTTTACGAAACAATTTACGCCAAGCTATTTACAATTGCCATCGGTGTTTTTTTATTTATAATATTGACAAAAGGTATAGCTTATTTAAATACCTCATCAATCTTTAAAATAGGTTTAGTTATAGTGCCGGGTTTTCTATATTTAGCGTATCGTTCATTCATTAAAAATACCAAGTAATCTTATTCATAAAATTTATACAGCGATTCGTCTATTAAATGCGTTTGTCCTTTATAAAAATCTTCTTCTACTTCGCCAATTAAATCCGTATCAAAAATAGCCGGACGTTCACTTATTTCATGATAGGCAATTACATTATTGGCATAATAATGTGCCACCATACTTTTTCTGGAAAGGGCTTTATTGGTATGCGCTTCACCACCATGAATCAAGTTGGCATGCCATATCAACACATCTCCTTTTTTAGCCAAAAAAACAGATTTCTCTAATGCCTGTTCTTTAATGACATCGGCAATTTTTTGTTCGTATTTTTTATTGGCATCGGCATCTAACAAATAAGCATTACTGCGGTTATCGTAATCTGCATTGGTGATATAAGGCAACTGATGTGAGCCTGCGTAATAAGCAATCGGACCTTGTTCCAGTGTAATATCTTCCAAAGCAAACCACGCTGCAATCATATTTCCATTGGGAAAAGTGGACATGTGTAAGGCATCGGAATGTGCGTGTTGCTCGCTGCCTTGCAAAAAATTAATAGTTTGAAACGGCAACACTTTTTTATCTAAAATGAAAGTAAACAACTGCAACAAACGTTTGTCTTTTATCACCTTCCGAATAGCATAAGAATCGGTATATGCGTTTAAAATTTTTCGATGCGTATAATTAAAATCTACTTTATGTGTATCCAACAAATCATCTATTTCACTATTAATCACGTCCACCGTTTCAGCATCTAGAAATTGTTCCCATATTATATATCCATTTTTATTCCAATTCAAGAGTTGTTTTTCAATCTGTTCAGGAAACGTAGCATACATCGGATGATTGATGATATCTTTTTCATTGCAAAAAGCATCTAACCAAGGTGCTTTTGCTTTTTTTTGTATAAAATCTTTATGCGAAATAGAGGCATAAACAGACTTCTTAATATCAAAATATGGATATAAATGTTTGTTGTGTTTCAATCCTTTTCGATGTAATAAATTATAGATGTAATGCACCAACCGCAGATTGCGCAAATATCCGGTGTATTTTTGTATCCATCTTTTCATTCAAAGAATAAAGATAAATGTTTAATTTTAAGTATGTCAAAAACAAAAAAACAAAAAACGAAACCACGCACTAAAAAACCGGATTTGCCACAACAAGAAGCAACAAATTACGCGCAGATGCCGGAAAGTTTAATGCCGGAATTAGAAGAATTGGTGAAAAAAAATCCCAATCGGTTAATTGGTTGCGGTGGTTAAGTGGATTGCTCGCTAAATAAATTCCACACAGTTTCTGTAGGCAATGGTGCAATAATTTCTATCTTTTCTTTTTTTATAGGATGGTCAAAGGTGATTTTTCGCGCATGCAAATGGATGCTTCTGGAATTTTCATTAGGTCGTTCGTAGCCATATTTTACATCGCCTTTTATAGGTGCACCTACTTTTGATAATTGTGCTCTAATTTGATGAAAACGGCCTGTTTCTAATTGTATTTGCAACAAAAAATAATGGGTTGTTGAATGCAATAATTGATAATGCAAAATACACTTTTTAGTATGTGCTACTTCTTTATCAAATAACTTTGCTTTGCGTAATTTTTCATTTTTTTGATGATAATGCGTGAGCGTGCCAGCTGTTTGTAAAATGCCATTTTTTTGTGGCAGATTTTTTACTACAGCCCAATACGTTTTTTCAATATCTTTCGTTTTAAAAAGTTCATTTAGTCGCGTGAGTGCTTTGCTAGTGCGAGCAAACAACACCACACCGGAAACGGGCCTATCCAAGCGATGCACCACACCTAAAAATACGTCGCCCGGTTTAGCATATTTTTCTTTTATATACGCTTTCACGTATTCACTTAATGGTGTGTCACCGGTTTCATCGCCTTGCACAATGTCGCCACTTTTTTTGTTGACCGCAATAATATGGTTGTCTTCATACAAGATTTCCAACATTCTCTTTTTTCATTTTAGAATTTTCCAAAGTTAATGTAAATTCGTAGAATGCACCAGCAACCTATAATTATTCTCGGCATGCACCGAAGTGGTACCACCATGATTACAAAAATGTTGGAGAATTTAGGCTTATTTGTTGGTGCCGAAAAAGAAATTAACAACGAAGCACTTTTCTTTTGGGAAATTAATAATTGGATTTTTGATTTACACACGGCAACTGCAGAGAAACCGTATAACATGCGTTATAAAAATCCGGCGTGCGAAAAAGTAGTGGTGGAATCGTTGGATTATTTTGTGCAATCCGGAAAGCGGAAACAATATTTAGGAAAATTTACAGCTCAATATAAAAACATCAAATTTCTTGATTTTCCTTTTGGATGGAAAGATCCCAAAAACACCTACACCATCGATTATTGGAAACATATTTTTCCCAATCCAAAAATTATTCATATTTATCGCAACCCAATTGATGCGGTATCCAGTTATATTGAACGAGATTTGGACTTGAAAAATAAATTTGAATGGAATTGGAAAAAGAAATTAAAACGAGATTTTTTAATTAGTAAAAACTTTCATCAAAATTTCCGATTAACCAGCATAGAAGAAGGTTATAATTTATGGGAAGAATATGTAACGAAAGCACTCTCATTAAAACAAGCATTTCCTAACTATATGGAAATAAAATATGAAGATTTTTTAGCAAATCCACAACCACATCTTTTACATCTTATAGCGTTCTGTGGTTTAAAAAATGATGCGACCAAAATAGAGCAAGAAATAAAAAAAATTGAAAATAGCCGAGCGTATGCATTTACTAAAAATGAACACTACGTAGCTATTTTTGAGCAGCTAAAAAACAAACCCATCGTTCAACAATTAGGCTATCATACCATCTAATGCAACGCTCTGTTCAAATATTATTAGCCACCTACAACGGTGAACAATTTCTAGAACAACAATTAGAAAGTTTGTTACAACAAACATATACGGCATTCCGTGTATTAATCAGAGACGATGGCTCAACAGATAATACACTATCTATACTCCAACAGTATATCTCAAAATATCCTACTAAATTTTTTTTGTTACAAGATGATAGAAAGAATGTAGGTGCAACACAAAATTTTGGCATCTTATTGGAAAATGCGGATGCAGATTATCTATTTTTTTGCGACCAAGATGATATTTGGTTATCCAATAAAATTGAAAAATCACTGAACATTATTTGCAACTTAGAAGCCGGACAAACCTCCACGCCCTGCTTAGTTTATTCAGACATGACGACCGTAGATGAAAACGGAAATGTAACGTTTGAGTCTGTTTGGAAACAGCTGGATTTGCGTCCGGCATATTTTACATTAAACCGACTCTTGGTACAAAATATTCCGCATGGTTGTGCCATTACCATAAACCGCTCCATGGCAGAACTGGCGAAACCACTGCCCAAACAAGCCATCTTACACGATCATTGGTTAGCATTGCTTGCGGTGTGTGTTGGCAAACATCAAGGTATTGAAACACCGTTGGTATTGCTCAGAAACCATGAACAAAACGTTACTCGACAAAAGAAATATAGCTTTAATAAACTAAAACGTTTTTTTGAGAATAGTCAATCGAGAGCAATGTATGAATATTTCATTGCCATCCGAGTGGCACAAGCCGAAGCACTTCGAGATAGATTAAAATCTATATCATATACTAATCCAATTTTAGATAATTTTATTTTATTGAAAGATAGTAGCAGCTGGCAACGCAAACAACTGATGCTAAAAAATAAATTTTTTAGAACCACCTTTTGGCATACGTTTAAGATGATTCTTCGAGCTTAATCTTATTTATTTTTTATACTTTTGAATATTCTAAAAACAAATCGCATTGAAGAATATTCTCATCACCGGCGGTGCCGGATTTATTGGCTCTAAACTCGCATTACGCTTAATCGACGCCGGTTATCAAGTAACCGTTTTAGATAATTTATTGCCACAAATACATGGAGAAAATCCGGAAACCACCTCGCCTTTATATCAATCTATAAAAGATAAAGTTCATTTTATAAAAGGAGATGTTACACGTAAAGAAGATTGGAAAAATGCCTTACAAAATCAACATGTCATCGTACATTTTGCAGCAGAAACAGGCACAGGACAAAGCATGTACGAAATTGAGCGATACACTCAGGTGAATGTGAGCGGCACCGCTATTTTATTGGATTACTTAACCAATGAAAAACACAAAATAGAGAAAGTAATTATTGCGAGCTCACGTGCAGTTTATGGTGAAGGAAAATATTTTTCCCAACAAGAGCAACAATTTATTTATCCAACAAATAGATTAGAACAGGATTTAGAAAACGGAATTTTTGAATTACGCAATCCGAATAACCCAACCGAATTTTTACAAGTAGTTGCCACCGATGAAGACAGTAAAATTCAACCTAAGTCTATTTATGGATTAACGAAATATCATCAAGAACAAGCTTTGATGATATGCTGTTCTTCCTTAAACATTCCGTGTGTAGCACTTCGTTATCAAAATGTGTACGGACCCGGGCAATCGCTAACCAATCCATACACCGGCATTTTATCTATATTTTCTACCCGCATTTTGCAACAAAAATCAATTAATATTTTTGAAGATGGTTTAGAAAGTAGAGATTTTGTTTTTATTGATGATGTAGTGCAAGCAACTTTCTTAAGCATCGAAAAGAACACCGCAAATTATAACGTGATGAATGTTGGCACCGGAATAGCAACATCTGTTTTGCAAGTAGCAAATACCTTAATGCAGCACTATGAGAAAGCAGTGCCGTTAGAGATTTCTGGACAATACCGCAAAGGCGATATCCGACATAATTTTGCAGACATCAATCGGCTTCAGCAATTAATAGGATTTACACCAAATATTGATTTTAATAACGGTATAAAACGCTTTTGCGATTGGGTAAAGCAACAAGAAATACAAACAGATAAATACGAGCAATCATTGGCAGAATTAAAAGCAAAAGGATTGATGAAATAATTTTGAATTGTTGGTAGTCGTCAGACGCTAAACCATTAAACCTTTAAAATAGAGATGAAGAAAATAGGATTAGTTACGATAACTTACAACAGTGCGGCTGTAATTGAGCCTTTTCTACAATGTGTATTAGCACAATCGCATACCAACTTTATACTTTACATCATTGATAATATCTCATCGGATAACACACTGGAGCGAATAAAAAAATATCCGGATTCCAGAATAGTTGTTATAGCAAATACCAAAAACGTTGGTGTGGCTGCCGGCAATAATCAAGGTATTCAACAAGCTATAAAAGATGGATGTGAGGAGCTATTAATTATCAATAACGATGTTGAATTTGAAGACACACTTTTGGAGAAATTATCCAGCCAATTAATTGTGTTGAATTGCAGTTTGGTGGCTCCCAAAATGATGTATTATCCTGAAACCAATCTCATTTGGTGGGCAGGCACAAAATTCAATGAACGCGAAGGTTGCATGACTAATCATATCGGAATACAGCAAGAAGACAAAGGTCAATTTAACACCATTGAACCGATGGATTACGCACCAACATGTTGTGTATTGATGAAAAAAGAAGTGATTGCAGACATCGGCTTGTTTGATGAAAAATACTTTGCCTATTATGATGATACCGACTTTTTTTATCGCATTTATAAGCAAGGAAAGTATCGTTTATTTTACTATCCTTTTATCCAATTTTTTCATAAAGTGGGTGGCTTATCCAATATGAAAGAAGGTGGTGCAAAAAAATTTAAATTCAATGATTTTTATGTTCACCTATTTACCCGAAACCATGTGTATTATTTAAAAAAACAACAAACATTTTGGGGTTGGTATAACATTGTATATTTCTTTTTTAGGTTGAATCTTCGGTTTTTATTTAGCGGAAAATACCATTTGAATTTCAAGACATTTTTGCTGCTTCAAAAATCCTATTTTCAAGGATTATTTTTATAAAGATGTTGTTAGCGGAAAACGTTTTTCATTTTTCGTGCTTCTATTTTATCTTTTGACATTTATCAAAACGCTTCTTAAAAAACTGCTAAAAATGCTCGTTTTAACAAGTATTTAAGCATTTTCAAGTACACTAAAAGGTGTATCTGCAAGTATATTTTGTATTTTTAATTACAGAAAACGCAACGTATAGTCAATTTTTACAATACGTAAACACTTTTAACAAGTATTATTATGAGCAAAAGAACTATCTTTTTGATAGCATTAGTCGTTTTTTTTCCGTTGAATCATTTGCCGACATACGCAAATGAAACCAACATGGCTACTGCTTCAAAAATCCCGACAGATTATTTGTTTGATATAGAAAAAACAAACCCAACCGAAAACCTTATTAATAATTATTTAGATTGCTTTTCGTATGTATCTGCAGATGCCATGAAATATGCACTTTCCGGTTATGCTGCATTAAACAATAACGGAAAAATTCTTAAAAAAGACATTCTTACCATTGTTGATTTTAGCAAACCATCTACGGAAGAAAGACTCTTTGTCATCAACCTAAAAACTAAACAAGTTATTGCGAAGAGTTTGGTGGCACACGGCAGAAACAGTGGCGAAATTTGGGCTTCTAAATTTTCCAACAAAGCGGAATCATACCAAAGCAGCTTAGGTTTTTATATTTGCAATGAAACATACGAAGGTAAAAATGGTTTTTCACTTCGATTAGACGGACAAGAAACAGGCATCAACGATAAAGCCAGAGACAGAGGTGTGGTGATTCACGGTGCCGATTATGTGAGCAAACAATTTATTGCCAACAACGGAAAATTAGGTCGTAGCCAAGGTTGTCCGGCATTACCATTAGAAAAAAACGAGCAAATAATCAGCTTATTAAAAGGCGGTTCTTGCTTATTTATTTATCATCCAAATACATTTTACAAAACGCATTCTACAATTTTAAAGAATTATAGCGAATCCAGCTTAGCAGAAGTAGTAACAGAATTGGGTGAATAAATAGGCAAGCACCGTTTATGGGCTTGGCGTTCGTTCGGGATTTCAGGACACAAAACTGTAACCCGGCACAAATGTTGATTTGAAAAACTACACTTTAATTTAAGCACTTCAGCCCCGCTTTTTTGCAAAACCGCTGTTAGCACTTCGCCCTTCTTTTCTGTCGTGTTTGTTCGTTGTCATTTCGTGTTTTTCTTTGTGTGTTGGCTTGGTGGCTCTTTTGCAAAACTTGGCTTTAACGTGGGCTTGTGCGGTTTTGCAAATGTGCCACCAAATGCGTTGGCTAAAAGTCTCTTTCTATTTGTTTTGCTGTCATTATCTTGGCAATCAAATTTTCAAATCTTAAGTTATTGTCCTTACTTGCTATTGTTCGAAGCTCTTTAATCATCCTGTCAAAATCAGTTTCTTTCTCAATGATTATGTATTCAATTTCATTTAAATCAATTTTCATTCTGTCTCCGTTTTGCTTCGCTTCTGATATTGCATGTTGAGCTTTTGAACCAAAGTAAATTTCAACTAGACTGTTGTCAGGTATAAATCTCCATTCCCTTTCATCATAGAACTTTTTCCTTTTGTCTTTCCCATCTTTATATTTCTGATAACCGATGAACTGTTTCAGATAGGGAACAAGATGCTTTCTTTCGTATTCTGATAGGTCTTTGTTCTTTACAAGATTCTTAACAAGGTTACTTTCACTTGTAACGTACCAAACAGGTTTAACTCCATTTTGTCTAGCATAAGTTCTTTTTATCCCAATACCGTATCTGCCGTACCAATCAAAGTGTTCGTTTATTAGACTTAATGGTATATCGCAAAAACAAGCCATTGGAACACGATAACCATTATTTGCTATTGGCAATTTTTCAAAAGTATTGTGGCAATAGAAACCCTTTTTTAGATTATCAACCAAGTGGTCAATACTATCTGTGAAATTGAAAAGTGTACTTGAACTTATTCTAGCCATATAATTATTTAAAATCTGATTTGTTGCCCAAATGTGTTTTTCAAATCACTTATTACTAAGTTAAATTTGCCATCAAACTTTTTATTTATTTCACTGTATGAACCTAAGAGTCTTTCATAAATCGGATTTCCAAAAATGTCTTTCTCGTCAATGCTACGTTTGGAAGCAAGGTTGGAAGCAAAAATGTCTTTGATTTTTTTTAATACAATTATCTGCTCGTCTGTAAAGTCGTATGTGTGTATGTAAGAAAGATAGTTTTTCTCAATACGTTCTTTTGGTGTCGGAATTTTCTTTTTACCTAATGCATGTAGTAAAAAATCCCAAACTGAACCTTCGGGGAAGTCGTACATTTTTTGCAAATGTCCTTCGTCTAAAAATATGTTTGGTTTGCTCAACCAGTCAATCAGTTTAGCCATTTCTTCTTCTGTTGGTTGATAGTCATCTTGTTCGGCTTTTGTTTTCAAGTCTGCCATAACTGGCTCTTGTGATTTCTTTAATTCTTCTTCAAAAATACGTTTGGCCTCTTCAATTGGAATGTTGTCTTTAACAATGATTGAGTCACCGTGAATTTCTACTCTCTGAATTAAATGAGCTGGGTCAGGATTGTCAATTAAAAAGTAGTCGCCCTTTGGTTGCGGTGTTCCTAGCACTTTTGGTTTTTGGTCACCTTGTTTTACAACTTTCGCGTTTTCTTTCCGTGTTCCTTTTCCATTGTCTTCCATTCGTCTGCATAAACCTACAAAGTCTAAAATGGTAAAACTGAATTTGCCTGTTTTTGGGTCAAGTCGTGTACCACGACCAACCATTTGAATGTATTTGCCTACTGATTTTGTAAGTCCTGCAAATGCAATGTAACGAACGCAAGGAATATCAACACCTGTGCTTAAAATATCTACCGAAGTAACTAAGTATGGCTTTTGATAGGGTTTCTTAAACCATGCTTTAAGTGTTTCATTTAGTTCGTTGTTTTCTGAAATGACCGCTTCTGCGTAATAGGGTTTTTCGGAGTGGTCTTTTTCAAAAACAGTATTTACTGCTTTTGCTAATTCAATACAATGTGCCTGACTAACGCCGAACAAAATTACTTTCTCACCGTATTGGGTATTCTTTTTCACTTCTTCTGCAATTCGCAAACAGTTTTCTTCTGAAATAAATTTGCGGTTGAGTTGTTCCAATTTCAGCTTCTTTTCTGCTTCTAATGCAATAGAAAATTTTTCGTTAGGTTCTAAAACATGATCGAATGAAATGCCGTTTTCTTCGGCTTCTTGAATGAGTGAAGTAAGAAGTTCAATGGGTTTATAAGGAGCAAGGAAACCTTCGTTAATACCCCGTTCCATATCAAATTGGAAATCAGGTTCGCCAGTTTCGCAGCCAAATAATTTGTAGGTGTCAATGATTGCCAAATCTTCCTCGTCAACTTCTGTTCCTTCTTTAGGTGTGGCAATTCTTGGTGTTGCAGTTAAACCCACTCTCGGACAAAGAAAATGGTCGAAGATTAGTTTTCTGTTTACGTTAATGCTTCTGTGGCACTCGTCCACTATAATTAAATCGTAAAAATTGGAAGGTAAATCGCTGTGTATTAACTCCAAAGTATCGATAACCACAACGTGAATGCTGGCGTGTTTTCTTGCTCTGAAATTGGAAGTAGTTATCCAACTGCTTGTGTGCTCTCTACTGATTAATGCAAAGCCATCATCAACGGCTTGCTTGGCTAACATTCGTCTGTCCACCACAAACAAAATCCGCTTGGTTAATCCACTGCTTAATAACGCTTTTACCAAGGCTACGGCTGTTCGGGTTTTCCCCAAACCTGTTGCCATATGGATAAGCATTTTTTGTTTTCCTGTTTTGTAGTTTTCTATAATTGTACGAATACATTGCAGTTGGTAATATCTTTCTTTGCCAATACTTGGGTCGAAGCCACCTGCAATGGCAGTGTCAATGGTAATTTCTTTGTTGGAAGCAATTTTTTTCTGTTGCTCCACTTTGAGCTTCATTTCTTCCAAGCTCATAAAGTTGGTTACTTGCTTAAATTCTCCTGCATCTAAGCCCTTCCAAGCATTGTCGTAAAATAAAATTCGTTGGGCACTGCAAGCATATAAAAAACGAGGTTTAAGCAAATGCGTAACCACTGTACGCAATTTCAATAGGTCTTTATTTTCTTTGTCAAGATTGTTTTCAATAACGGCTAATACTTCACCATTCAAATCTTGCAAAACTATATCAGGGCGAATGTTTTTAAGATTTGGGTAATCCTTTTTCAGATTTTCTGAAATATCATAAGGCTGTTGATACAATAAAGTATCGCCCACTTTCCAGCCGTACTCATTTACTAATCGTTGAATGATTGGCAAATCGGTAGAGGTAGCTTCATTGATTTTCTTTGCCATATTATTTCAATAATTTTCGGTTTTCAACTTCCAATAATATTTGCATTTGCTGAATTGCAATAGCATTAAGTTTTATTAATCGGTCTTTTTGCTTTAATCCTTCATTGATAAAAACAGCGTTAATATTTTCCATATTGCTCAGGCATATCAGTTCATTAATACTTGCATAATCTCTTATATTGCCTTTTAAATCCGGATTGGCATCTCTCCATTGTTTTGCAGTCATTCCAAATAAAGCCACATTCAGTACATCGGCTTCGCTGGCATAAATAACAGAGGTTTGAGCCGGTGATAATTCTTTGGGTATTAAATTCTGTTTAATGGCATCAGTATGTATGTGGTAATTCAATTTTGCCAGTTCTCGTTTGGCGCTCCAGCCCAATTGCTTTTGCTCTTCTTCTTTGAGGCGTTGGAATTCACGAACCATATACACTTTAAACTGCGGGCTAATCCACATTGCAAATTCAAAGGCAATATCTTTATGAGCATAAGTGCCGCCATATCTGCCTGCTTTTGCCTGTAATCCAATTGCATTGGTTTTTTCGACAAACTCTTTGACACTTATTTTAAAATTATTGAGTCCCGATTTACTTTTAATTGTGGCGAATTCGCCATAATTAAAATTTTCATTGTTTACGTGTTCCCAAATGCCTAAGTACTCTAATGTATTTCGATTTCTGAGCCAGTCAGTTACAAAAAAGTCTCCATCTTTTGCTTTAATCATATCAGTAATGCAGATATAATCTTCTTTATTTACTTTTACAATTGAGATTTCGGTATCTAATATTCTAATCTTTGCCATAATTTTAAAAACTTATTTTCTAATACCCTCGAATTCGATGGGTTTAAAGGGGTCGAATTCGACCACTTTAAAAATTATATTTCCTGCTCTTCTGCTGCTAATTCTTTTTCCGGTTCAACCAATTCCACTCCCCACACATCGGCTAATATTTGCTCGATTTTCTTTTCGGCTGCGGTTTTCATTTTGCGTAAGCCGTTTAATACCTCCATTTGAGCATCTAATTCGGAAACGATTTGGCGTTGGGTAGTAAGGTTAATTGGCATTTCAACATTTAATTTATATGCATTTTTTCTATCCAAAGACGGCACAGCAGTATTATTTTCTGCTAATGATTTTAAGTCAATAGTTTGTAATAAATAGTAAATAAACTTCGGCTCATTTCCTTTAAAATCCTTTACAAAAAGTGAAGTATTATGTGGCCAATAATCATTTTCAATATAATGAACTTTACCAATTGTTCCACTTCTACCTGTAACAACCCCATTAGCTTTATATTTAAATTCATTGTGAAAACCAATTATTCCATTTGAGCCAACAACTGGATATTTACCATCAATAAATTGAGAAATAGGAAGGTCGTGTCCTCTTTGTAATTCAATAATGTTCCCTAATGATTTTTGCACACAATTTTCAGTTGAATATTTTACCTCCCAATTCCCCAACACCTTTTCCGCCCCATCAATAATCGCTTTTTGTTTTTCAATTTGAGCAACAATGTCGTTTTGTTCGTCAAGAGAAGGCAAAGGAATTTCCCAAGCTTCCATATCTTCAAACTTAAAGTTCATTCTTACTCCGCCATTGGCTTTGTCGTTTACATAGTTCAAAAAGCCTTTGCTTTTAAAAAGGGTGTCTAAATATTTTGGGTTGAGTTCATCTTCTTTGCAAGCAAATACAATATAAGCACCGCTTATGATTTGGTTATCGTAATCGTTGGTATTTAAGCCAATACTCCCAACATTTATCCTGTATGGGTTGTAGCAAAATTCATTTTTAGCTACTACAAAATAGCTTTGGTTTGTTTCTTCGGCTTGTAATTTCTCGTTTAGAAAAATGCCTACTTCATTGCTTACGCCAAGCACTTTGTAATTTACATCTGGGTTTTTGTTTGGCTTAATTTTATTTTCATTCAATATCAAATAGTCTTTCAATTTTACCATTGGATACTTCGCCCCGCTTTTCAAAATCTCCTTAATCACATTCAACTCCTTATGTTTTGCAATAAGGTCGTTGTCCAAATTGCTTACATATTCCCGTGCAATGTCGGCTTCCAGTGCATTAGTTGGATTCAGTTTTAGCAGATAGGGTAAAATGTTTTCGGGTTTGCCGTTATTCAGTTTTTTATATACTTCTTCCAAAGTGGTTGCACCGTTTGGCTGAATGTGTTTGAGTGCTTCTGTCCATTCAACAATTTGGCTGTCGCTTATGGTGCTTTTGTAGTTGGCAAGGTTAAAGGAATAATTGTGAGCCTTGTCAATACGTTTGGCAATTTCGTTCTGTATGCGGTTTTCCAGCATTTGGTCAAAGGTTTTTAGCTCCATTTCCTTGTCGGCTTCTGTTGCTTTCTTTGCTTTTATCTTTTTATCAAGTTCGGCTTCTTTTTTGGCTCGTTCCATTTTGCCTTTGGCTTGCATATCGGCACGGGTTTCGGTGCGTATTTTTTCTTTAATGCGTGGGTCAAGCGTTTTAATCCATTCGGCAGGAATACAAAATTGATTTTTAGTTTCAGGCGGTTGTTTGCCGTGTTTCACATATTCGTGCCACAGGGTTAAACATTCAATGAGTTGATTTCCTTTCTGCTCCTTGCGGTTGGTTCCCATGGTATAGCCATCGTTGGTTATTTTGTAAAACCAAGTCCAGTCGGTTTTTCCGCCTTTTTCAAAAATGAGAATAGAAGTTTTGGGACCTTGTCCGCTTTTGCTTACAAACAAACCTTGTGGTAAAGAAATTACGGCTTTCAATTGTGCTTCGTCCAACAACATTTTACGCAATGCCTTTGCGCTAAACTGGTCCCAAGTATGAAAACCCTCTGAAACTACAACGGCACATCTCCCCCCGGGTTTTAGTTGCTCAAACATTAGTTTCACAAACAAAATAGTGGTTTCTGATTCTTTGGAATATTCGCCCCAAACATCAGGGTAGCTTTCTTGGTCGCGTTGTGCACCAAATGGCGGATTAGCCAGAATAACCGATTTGCTTTCGTGGTCGGTTACGGGTCTGTATTTCGCCAAACTATCGCCTTGCTCAATATTGGCAGGGTTTAAGCCTCGAACATAAAAGTTGATAGCCGCCATTTTGCGTATCATTCCTAAATATTCTATTCCTGTAACACCACTGCGATAAAATTGAGTGGTTTGTTCAATGCTTGGAAACTCCAATTGATTGAACTTAAAATATTCGTCAAACCAAGCTGATAATTCGGAATGCGCTTTTTCACCGGGCCACTCGCGGTCGGAGTCCACTCTTCGCATTACAAATTCAAAAGCGTCAAACAAAAAACCACCAGTACCACAAGCAGGGTCAAAAATTATGTCGTCAAAAGTCGGCTCTATCATAGCCGTCATAAATTGGCGAATGTGGTCAGGTGTTCTAAATAGTCCAACATCTTTTGTTCCGCCTGTTTCGCTCAAAGCCGATTCAATGGCATCACCCAAAAGATCTGTTTTCAAAAGCCGTGCTTCTTCAATATCGTTAGCAACTATGCTGATTACTTCACCAAGGTTTCCGCTGTTTACATTGTTGGTGAAATTGGAATTGCTGAATACTTCTTCTATCAAAACCAATTGGTCTTGCACTTTTTGGGGTAAGTTTCCTTCAAATACTTGTCTTGCACTGCTTAAAATGCTTGAATAGAATGGAAAAAAGTTGTCGTTGAGTTCAGATAAAATTTGGTCGTTAGAAACGGTCGGCAAATAAGAGAACAAGCGGTTTTCATTTGTTTCTTCCGGTGCATCAGCACCTTTCTTTGGATTTTTCCATTTGTAGTCAGCCGAAAAGAGTTTGCGTAATGGTCTAAATTCTTCGTCTTGCTTTATTTTGGTTTCAAAAATTCGTAGCAATAAAAGTTCAATAATGTATTCAACTCGTTGTACTGGCGTGCCAGCAGGTCGTAACTTGTTATGTAGCTTTTTTAAAGCATTGTTTGTTTTATTGTCTGCGTAATGTACTGTCGAACGTCCCATATTTATTTTATTAAATCTTCAAAATTATTATATTTATTGTCTGTTTGTTGCTGATGCGTTGGGGCAAAATAAAATGTGCTGCAATTTGTGTCGGCTTATGCGGTTGGTTGCAGCTCTTTTGATTTTGCGAAGGGTTGGCATTTTGTCTTTCATTTTTCGGTTCATTTATTGTCGGTTGTGTCGGTCTTTTAGGATGAGTGCTAACTCATGGATTTACAATTGTTGTATCTGGTTGAGGTGCTATTGTAGTAGTTAGTTTTTCTTGTGCTGCTTTTAATTTTATATCCGCAGCAATAGAATCTTTTATTTTCTTTTTAATAATGGCGATGGAATCTGCTATTTGTTTTTCGCGTATTTCTTCTTTGGTTAATTTATGCGGTTGTTTTCCGTTAAAAATGTAATTAATCAGTTGCTTATCGCGATTATAGACATCTGCATAAAATTTTACATCACCTTTAAAATCGGCTTCTGCCGTAAAATATCTAAAATACACCGGAACCGGTTTTTTCAATCTAAATGTTCGCGTAGCAATTTTCGCATCTTTCAATGCGACTAATGAATCATAATCCATTCTAAACGTATCCATAGACATTAATGCTGCAGCAACTTCCAATGGCTCTTGACATCGCACACAACCATGGCTCGCCGCTCTAAAATCGGCATTAAACGTAGCTTTCGTAGGCGTGTCGTGAATATAGACAGAATATTTATTCGGGAATAAAATCTTCACTACGCCCAATGCATTTCTCGGTCCGGGTGGCTGCACTACACTTGTCCATCCGTTATTTTTGGTAACCACATAGCCTTTAAAACTTTTCATTTCATGTTTGATGATGCTTTGTGGCACACTCCAAGTTGGCCATAATACAATCTGGTTGATGGCACTTTCTAAAATAGGTGTTTCATTTTTTAAATTTGATTTTCCTATCACCACACGTTTCTCTAATCGCAACGTATCTTTTTCTATTATTTTTAATCGGTAAGAAGGCAAATTCACCCACACATATCGTTCCGGTAATTCTTTAATTTGCTCTTTACGCCAACGATCTGCATTAATGGCTAAAAGTTGGAATTTTTTAGCATTATCGCGTTCCAATGCTTTGATGGTGGCTGCACCAATCACACCATCACCATTTAAATTATTATCTTTTTGAAATTGTTTTAATGCATCCAAATAGGCCGCATCAAACATCTTCATCGAATCCACTAAATAATGATGATATACCAATGCTTTTCGCGTATCTTCAACTGCACCTAATGAATCTGTTTTGGGATTACGAATCGAAATAGGATTAGAAGAAATATTGTTTTTAGCAACAAATGCACGCAAGGCTTTCATATATCTATTATACAATGGATTGTTCGGTTCTAAAGTAGATAAGGTTTGAAAAATGGAATCTGTTTTGGTTTTATTCAACAGTGCGATGTATGCATCTTTACTTTTCCAAAAATTAGATTGAATGCCTTGGATAGTATCAGCAAACATTCCATGGTCGATATGTAATGCCATTTGGAAAAAAGAGCGTGTTAATCCAACTTCTAATTGTTTGCATAAATTAAAATCAACAGTAGGAAGAATTTTTAAAATAGAATCTTTAATGTGTAAAAGCTGTTCGTACTGATACAAGTCTTTGTTTAATGCTAAAAATTCTGCATTACCTAATACGTGCATCATTTCTTTTCCTTTGGGCGACAAACCATTCGCACTCAACCAAAGAGATGTATAATTATTTTGTTGGTAGATTTCTTTTACGGCTGCGTGCCAACTAACATACTGTGTACTATCATTTTGGATGGTACGTAATGTTGGAACGTAATCATGCAAAACAGTGGACATGTTTTGTTGAAATTCGATTTCATCTTTTGGTATTTCGATGGTCTTTTCAATTTCTACTGCATTGCCTTCTTGATTGCATTTACAAGCATACAACCACACTACGCAACTTAGCATAATACCAACTATTTTCCACGAATGCTTGAGCATCATATCCTAACAATTAAAAAATAAATATAATGAGAAAATAGTAGATGTTGTGTTTCTAAAACTATTAATTCAACCTTGCAGCCAATACACATTTACGTTTATACACTATTTTATCGCCTTCCGGTGTTTTTCGTTCAAATACAAGGAAATAAATTCCTACATCTTTTTTGTTTCCATTTTCATCGTTTCCATCCCAAATAAAAACACCTTCATTCCAGATTGTTTCATTTCTTACTAGATGATTTGCTAATCTGCCATCAGCTGCATATAAATATACATTCACTACGCTTCCGGGATCATCAAACGAATATGTAATTTTTGCTTCATCATCTATTCCGTCGCCGTCCGGTGAAAAAACTTCCGGCACTATATGAACATTGCCATCTAAATGGTAGCTATTGGTTGAATTGAGTAGCGTAGGTGTTCCATAACCCACTTCTTCTGCCGCCGAATGCCAATTTCTTTTTTGTTGTGTTGGCATCGCAAAATCGGTTCGCTCTAACGAAACACCGCTGGTAGAATTTAATAAAGGAAAATGCCAATCTTTATTGTAATGTAATTTATCTAATATCGCATCATTTGCATTTTTAACCAATACAATATCTTCTGTTTCGTCGTAGTTCGGCAATGGAATATCTATCATTTTTGACAGAATCGCGGTTGGATATTGTTGGTTCACAATTGCTTTCTGATTCGATAAAACAACATAATCATTGGGATGAATATATCCTGAAAAGGAAGACAAATCTGCTTCTTGTGTTTCTATCTCCGTAAGTTTATCGGCTTGTGCTATTTTAAGATCTTTTATTTTAAAGAGTTTGTTGGTGGCATTATATAACTCAACAAATTGAACACCACCACCTTTGGGTTGAAATAAAAGCTCATTCAAGATAATTTCTCCATTAGCAGGAATATCCGTAATAGCGATATCAAATGTGTCTGCTACGTGTTGGTATTGCAAACAACCTGAAAAAGCTCGGATAATGAAGGTATGAATAATATTGGGTTGGATGATTGCACTTAATGTCAACCTTGCTTTTGTATTTATTGGATTTAAGATAAGCACTGATTGAACTGCAACACCATTACTGATAACATAATTATTCAAATTTTGAACTTGTGTAGCATCCATTGGTTTCGCAAATTCTATATCCAACTGTGTATTAGAAACCAAGCTATAGGTTGCGTGTACATCTTCCGGAATTAAGTTGCCGGCACGATTCGGTAACCCCGGAGTACCACCATCACTATCTTCTGAAGCAGCCCAGAATATTTCTTTAGCACAACTGCCATTATATGCCGTTTGTAATAACTCCAACGACCAGCCGCCCTGTTGCTTAATTACATTTTGATAATATGTATCGAGATAGGTTATGGAATCAATCAAGATTTGGTCGTCTGTAATAAGCGAAACCACATCATTCGAGAATAAAGTTGACCAACCATTTACACCTATGGTGTTGCCAATGGGTTTAAACAATGTAGTATCAGAAACGGAACATAAAATGGCATAACCATTTGGTGCAATATAGCCATCTGATAAATTGGCATTCTTAATTTTGAAATTATGTAAACGTATAGTTTGTGATGTAGTATTCTTAAGTTCAATATATTGTCTATTCGGTAAACCCATTGTTGCAGTAGGTTTCACCATAATCTCATTTATCAATATATCGTTTGGTTGTGCATAGTAGGGTGTTGAAATAACGGCTGTTTGCAGTTGCATTATATTTCCAATTGTATCTTGGATAGATTGTACCGAAAGTGTACAAGTTGCGTTAGATGCAAATCGAGTTGAAAACGTTAAGTGCACTAAATTTTTGTTTGTAATATCTCGGACAGCTGCAATTGGGGTTCCATTTCCGGAAAGCGTGTAATTATTGGTATTTTGGGCAGAAATCAAATCCACTTCTTCATCAAAATAAACATCTATTTGCTTACTATGGATGAGTTGGGCTGATGTTAAACCTGGAGCAACAGTATCTGTTGGCAATAATGGTAGTGTAATGGAATAAATATCATCAAACCAAATGCTGTCTTGCGAGGCAGTGGTATATTGTGTTATCATCCCAAAATAAGGTGCAGTATAATACGTCGTTTCTTGTAAACTGTCAATTGCTGTATAATTAGATTGCGTTGCATCTTTCCAATAAAATACAAATTTACCTAAGTTGTTTTTTATCACTTTTAAATTGCCATCCATTCCATTTTGGAAAGCACCAACCAACATGCTTTTTAGCAATATATTATTACTTCCGTCTTTTCTATAAAAATCCAATCCATCGTTTGTACCATCTTGTCCGATACGAACAAAATAGCCGTTGAAATTATTCCGAATATCCATCACATCAGCCATTAAAACGATATCTACGGCATCATCATTAGAAGGCTGAAAACCTAAACGGAGGTATAGGCTCCATTCCACACTTGGCCCTGTATTTTCTGCTGTAACAATGGCTGCTTTACCGGAAGCATTGGGTGCTTGGAAGTTTAAAACATTATTTACAACTATATGACCAACACCTAAAGTGTCCCAATGTGGATTTATGTTAAAACCACCATCCGTAAAATGCTCTTCAAATTGAGCATGCACTGATATGGTAAAAAACAATAATATGTATAGAATAAGTTGTTTCATTCGATACGGCTTATACAAATATCTCTAATATATGTCGTTATTCCAACAGAAAAGGTTGTTTTGGTAATATTAAATTAAAAATACAATGCTATCAATTTCATAGATTTGTATTTCAAAAATATTACCAAATGAAAGTAGCTGTAGTTGGCTCCACCGGTTTAGTAGGTGGCGAAATGTTGAAAGTTTTAACAGAAAGAAACTTTCCTGTAACAGAATTAATTCCCGTTGCATCTGAGCGTTCAGCAGGAAAAAAAGTATCTTTTAAAGGTGCGGAATATACCGTGGTAACACCACAAACAGCCATAGAGATGAAGCCGGATTTGGCATTATTTTCTGCCGGCGGTAACACTTCGTTAGAATGGGCTCCAAAATTTGCCGAAGCAGGTATTACGGTTGTAGATAATTCATCAGCGTGGAGAATGGATCCAACTAAAAAATTGGTGGTTCCTGAAATTAATGCAGACGCGTTAACCAAAGAAGATAAAATCATTGCCAACCCAAATTGTTCTACTATTCAAATGGTGGTTGTGTTAAATCCGTTACATAAAAAATACAATATTAAACGTGTCGTTGTTTCAACATACCAAAGTGTTACCGGAACAGGTAAAAAAGCGGTAGACCAATTAATGAATGAACGAGCAAATGGTTATGCAGATGAGATGGCTTATAAATACAAAATAGATTTAAATGTAATTCCACAAATTGATGTTTTCTTAGACAATGGTTACACCAAAGAAGAAATGAAAATGGTGAAAGAAACCAACAAAATTATGCGCGATGAAAACATTAAAGTTACCGCAACTACGATTCGTATTCCGGTAATGGGCGGTCACTCGGAAAGTGTAAACATTGAATTTGAAAATGAATTTGAATTAAATGAAGTTTTTGATGTTTTAAGCAAAGCAGAAGGTGTTGTCGTAGTGGACGACCCTGCAAATCAAAAATATCCGATGCCAATGGATGCACATGGAAAAGATGAAGTTTTTGTAGGTAGAATTCGTAGAGACGAAACGCAACCAAAAACATTAAACCTTTGGATTGTTGCTGATAACTTGCGTAAAGGTGCTGCTACAAATGCCGTACAAATTGGTGAATACTTAGTAAAACAAGGATTAATTGGTTAATTAATCTTTTTATTATATAAAATATATTTGAGTAGGTGCTGCAATATTGTAGCACCTTTTTTTATCCATTCTCATTTTTTATATCTAAATTTCCGTTTAAATAACTATTGCTATGCCTATTAGAATGGTCGATGACGACAATCAACAACTAGAATATGTTCCTTCAAACGATGGTGGCGGTGGCTCTCGTGGCGGTGGTGGTGGTGGTCTTCCAGGCGGCGGTTGTTTAACTGCCTTTTTACCCATCATCTTAAAGTTAGTTTTTAAAAAACCATTAATCGGAATTCCACTTTTATTAGTTGGCGCTTTTATTTTGTTTAAATTTAGTGGTGGTGGAATGCCGGATATTAACAACAGTGCAACGTCCACAACTTTAGCAACGGGTGCTGAATTAAAACAAGAAGTTTACGACAAAGCAGAAGTAGCAGCAGCGCTTTCTGAATACGAAAAAAATCCTTTACCGGAATATGTCAGTTTATTAAAGTTTGCACCAAGCCGCATGGATCAAGGCCAGCAAGGCTCTTGCGTAGGTTGGGGCAGTTCGTATGCTGCACGCACCATTTTAGAAGCATCTTCCACAGGACAAAACCCGGATGAAATCGCCATGAGTCCATCTTTTGTATATAACCAGATTGGACACGAAAACTGTCAAGGTGCATATATTATTAATGCTTGTAAAGTACTTTCGGAATTTGGCGATGTTCCTTTAAAATATTTCACATACACAGACCAAAGTTGTAGCAGAGAACCCAATCAACAATTATTGCAAGCAGCTCAGCAATTTAAAATAAGAGGGTACGAACGCTTATCTGTTGATGGCGATGATTACACAACCGACTTCTTTGCCATCAAACAATATTTAGCAAAAGGCGCACCTGTAATTTGCGGTATGATGGTGGGTGGTTCTTTTATGCAAGAGATGCAAGGACAAAAACTCTGGAAACCTACTCAATATGATTACGATATGGAAGGTTTCGGTGGACATTGTATGTGTATTATCGGATATGACGACCGATTAGATGGCGGTGCTTTCCAAATTATGAATAGTTGGGGACCGGATTGGGGCGAAAACGGAGTAGCTTGGGTTAGATACAAAGACTTTATGCACTTCAACAAAGAAGCCTACGCACTACAACCTCTGCCCAAACAAGGCGAAATGGCTACACGTAAATTTGAATGTGCCATTGGTTTAGTAAACAATGAATCGAAACAATATATTCCATTAAAAAACAATGGAAATATATACCAAACAAGTCAACCTATTTCTAAAGGAACTAAATTTAAAATTGAAGTTCAAAATTCAATAGAATGCTATATTTATATTTTTGGACAAGAAACCGACGGAAGTAGCTATGTGTTGTTTCCCTATTCACCAAAACATACAGCATTTTGTGGCATTACAGGCTATCGTTTGTTCCCCAAAAACCAATCTTTACAAGCAGATGATTTAGGAAATAAAGATTATATGGCGATTGTAGTTACCAAAGAACCTATTGATTACAACCAAGTAAATACAGCTATAAATGCAGCACAAGGCGATTATAGAAGTAAAGTAACAGCTGCCTTACAAGGCGCTACATTAAGCAATGTATTATTTAACTCAAATAAAGGTCGTATTGCGTTCACGGCAGAAAGTGAAAACAAAAATGCTGTTATCAGTATAGTAGAAATCGATAAAAATTAAAAAGAAAACTATGTCGTTTTTAATATATGGTGCTTCTGGATATACCGGAAAAATTGTGGTGGAAAACGTCCTAAAATTAGGACTAAAACCAACGCTTGCCGGAAGAACGGAGCATAAAATTAAAAATCTGGCAAGAGATTTTAAGTTAGATTATTTAATTTTTTCTTTAGATGATATCGATACTATTGCACAGAATATAGAGGCATTTCCTTTGGTATTAAATTGTGCCGGACCGTTTAGCAAAACGGCTCAACCTATGATAAAAGCTTGCCTGCAAGCAGGTGTACATTATTTAGATATAACCGGAGAAATTGAAGTGTTTGAAATGGCAAAATCCTATCATCAAAAGGCGATAGAAAAAAATATTATTATCCTGAGTGGTGTGGGTTTTGATGTTGTACCGACAGACTGTATGGCAAAATTCCTGCACGATAAAATGCCGGATGCCACACATCTAGAATTAGCATGGGCGGGTTTAGGAGGAAACATTTCTCACGGTACTATGAGTACAATGGTAGAAAATTTAGGAAAATCCGGCGCTATCCGTAAAGACGGGAAAATTGTACCGACACCGATTGGTCATATTGGAAAAACGATAGACTTCGGACGCAAGCAAATATTCTACATGACTATTCCTTGGGGCGATGTTTCAACAGCCCATTTTACGACACAAATACCCAATATTATGGTTTTTTCTGCGGCACCTAAAAATGTATATTATACCCTGAAATTCCAACCAATCTTTAATCCAATCATAGGCACTGATTTTATCAAAAATAAGATTCAACATTATATAGATAAAAACATCTCAGGGCCAAATTTTGAGCGAAGAGAAAAGGGAAAATCGCTTATCTATGGGAAAATTACCAATCAACAAGGTGATAGCATTGAAGCTCGTTTAGAAACCGCTGAAGCCTACAAACTTACAGCAGAGATGGCAACTAAAATCGCTTTAAAAGTAATACTTGATAAATCTTTAAAACCGGGCTATCACACACCGGCAGAATTATTTGGTGCCGCACTTATTTTGGAGATGTACGGCAGCAAATTCTTATAAAACAAGATGAGTGTATTATTGTAGTATGATATCAAAATCAACCAAATCAATAAATACTTGAACACGCTCTTCAATTTCTTCGCGCGATATTTCTTTTAATCGTTGCGGACCAAATTTTTCTACACAAAAACTTGCCATTGCGGAGCCATAAATCACACCACGTTTCATGTTTTCAAAAGATAAATCTTTGGTTTTCGCCAAGTAACCCATAAAACCGCCGGCAAATGTATCGCCTGCTCCGGTTGGGTCAAACACATCTTCTAAAGGCAATGCCGGTGCAAAAAACACTCTGTTTCCATGAAATAACAACGCACCGTGTTCTCCTTTTTTAATGATTAAAAATTTTGGACCCATTTCACGTATTTTGTTGGCAGCCTTCACCAATGAATATTCGTTGGTTAATTGTCGTGCTTCTTCTTCATTGACAATCAACAAATCCACCATTTTTAAAACGGTTTTCAGTGGTTCTAAAGCTATTTCCATCCAAAAGTTCATCGTATCCATAGCTATCAACTTTGGTCGAGTATTCATTTGTGAAATTACCTTTGCTTGTAACGTTGGGTCGATATTTCCTAATATTAAAAATTCAGCATTTTTATATTTTTCTGGTAAAATGGGATCAAAAGATGCCAAAACATTTAAGTCTGTCACCAATGTATCTCGACGATTGAGGTCCATGTGGTACTTTCCGCTCCAAAAAAAAGATTTTTCTCCATTTTTTATTTGAACACCTTCTATGTTTGTTCCGATGGATTTTAAATAGGCTAATTCATCTTGGTCAAAATCATCTCCAATTACGCTAACTAATTGCATATCATTGGTAAAATGGCCGGCAGATTGGCAAATATAGTTCCCGGAACCGCCTGTAATTTTATCAATTTTGCCAAATGGCGTTTCAATAGCATCGAATGCGACCGTACCAACAGTTAAAAGACTCATGAATTTTTTTTTTGCAAAGATTGCATATTTATTTTTAATGTCCTACATTTGCAGTCCAAAATAAAGCATATAGATTATTCCATTTTGAAAAATGCTATTTGTTTTAAATTCTTCCTTAGCTCAGTTGGTTAGAGCATCTGACTGTTAATCAGAGGGTCGCTGGTTCAAGTCCAGCAGGGAGAGCAAAAAAAATCTCGCTTTAGGCGAGATTTTTTTTATTTACATTACAATCGATTTTTTTTATAGCTGACGTTGTCGCAGTGCCTCAAATAATACAATCGCTGCACTATTAGAAACATTAAGTGAATCATTTTGACCACGCATTGGAATAATGATATTTTGATCTGCATTGTTTTCCCAAAATACATCTACACCCGTGGCTTCAGTTCCCATTACAAATGCAGTGGCAGGTGTGTAATCAACGGAAAGATAATTTTTTGCAGCTTTCAGCGAAGTAGTGAAAATGGAAATTTGATTGGATTTTAAAAATTGATAACAGCTTTCTTTATTAGCAACTGCAATTTGTTGTGTGAAAACACAACCTACAGAAGAACGAATAACATTTGGATTATAAATATCCGTTGCAACATCACAGCAGAGAACAGCATCAATATTTGCAGCATCTGCAATACGCAATAACGCACCCAAATTTCCGGGCTTTTCTACAGCATCTAACACCAAGATTATTGGATTGTTGGATAAAGAAATATTGGATAAAGCAACTTGTTTTTGTTGTGCAATAGCTACCACCTTTGACGTATTACCGCGATACGCTATTTTTTCAAAAATAGCATCCGAAACTTGGATAATTTCTATTTTATTTTTTTGGGATGATAGGGTTGCTTCCATTTTGGGAAAATCATCACTATTTACAGTGGTTGCAGAACAGAATAAAGTTTGTATCACAAAATTATTCTCTAATGCCATTTTTGTTTCTTTCCATCCATCAACTACAAATACATTCTCTTCTTTTCTAAGTTTAGATTTTTCTTGCAACAACAAGATTTTTTTGATGGTTGGATTTTGAAAGGATTCAATAATTTTCATCTACACAAAAATAAGATTTTAATTTTCTGTAATTTCGAATTACTTTAAAAATTACCTCATGGCAAAAGAAATCATACGATGCAATTGGTGTGTGGGCAAACCTCTATACGAACAATACCACGATGAAGAATGGGGCATGCCGGTTTATGACGATCAAAAACAATTTGAATTTTTAGTTTTAGAAAGTGCACAAGCCGGCTTAAGTTGGTGGACGATTTTGCAACGAAGAGAAGGTTATAGAAAAGCATTTGCCCATTTTGATTATAAGAAAGTGGCCAAATTCGACGAGAAAAAGATTGAACAATTAATGCAAGATACAGGTATCATACGCAATCGTGCAAAAATAACCGCCGCTATTCATAATGCTCAACGATTTATGGAAGTGCAAAAAGAGTTTGGAAGTTTTAGCAATTATATTTGGAGTTTTGTAAATGGGAAACCCATCGTAAATAAATGGAATTCATTAAAAGAAATTCCGGCTACTACCAACTTATCTGATGCATTAGCCAAAGATTTAAAGAAAAGAGGCTTTCAGTTTTTAGGCTCAACCACGATTTACGCACACTTGCAAGCCACCGGATTAGTGAATGATCATCTGGTAAATTGCCATCGATATAAAAAATGTAAATAGCCATTTTAGGGCAATGCTGTCTTTAAAAAATCTTCTTTAGAGATACCGTATCGATACGTATCTACGAGTTGCAAATCGTAAGTAGTGTATGCATTATAAAATGTGCCTTCGTATTGCATTCCATTTTTTTGCAAAACACGTTGACTTGCCAAATTACTTGTTACCACTCGAGCTGTAACACGTTGCATTTCTAAAAACAAAAAAGCTAATCGAAGTATTTTGTGAATTGCTTCTGATACATATCCTTTTTTTTCAAAATCTACATCGATGAAATAAGCCAATTCACATTCTCTGTTTTTCCAATCTATATCTTTAATATTAAAATGGCCTATGAGTTGTTGGTTTTCTTTTAATATAAGATGATATGCAAAGGATTTATTTTTATTCCAATCAAAAATCTTTTGTTGAGAAAAATCTTTTGTTGCTGTTTCTGTTTCCGTTGCATTGAGCATATTCGGAAAACTATGTATTAATCGTGGCTTATTTTTTTGAATTAACTGAAATACCGCACGATAATTTTGAACCAAATAGGGTTGCAATATTAAACGCTCTGTTTCTATTTTTTTATGTGGCAGTTTTGTCATCTAACTCCTATCTACAAATAACAAATAAAATGGTATATTTAGTAATATTTTCAAAAAACCAAGATAATGAACTTAAGTTACTTTTCAGAAAAATCTACTTTACCGTTATTGATTACACCACAAAATGGCAACCATAGCAAGCAACAACTATTGGATTGGATAGCATCAAACAAGTTAATGGTAGAAAATAAATTGACTGAATGTGGTGCCATTTTATTTCGTGGGTTTGACATACAATCTGCCGCTGATTTTGAAGCGGTGGCAAAAGCTGTTGATGCTGATTTGAAAGATGATTACATGGGCACTTCGCCTCGCGATAAAAAATCAGATTATGCATTTTCTGCCAGTGAACTTCCGGGACATTATCCGATTATGCAGCACTGCGAAATGAGCTTTCTGCCGGGTGCTCCACGTCGTTTGTTTTTTTATTGTCATATAGAACCGCAATATGGTGGCGAAACACCAATTTGTGATTTTAGAAAAGTATATGCCGAATTAGACCCAACTATCCGAGCTGAATTTGAACAGAAAGGTGTAAAACATATCCGCAATTATGCATCGCCGGAAAAAGCGGGTACAAGTGGTTTTCAGTTAAAAAGTTGGAAAGATATGTTTCACACTACCGATAAAAGTATAGTAGAAAAAAAATGTGCCGAGAATGATATTATCTGCGAATGGAAAGAACACGATGGCTTACGTATGATAAATAAAAATGCCGCATTTAAAACACATCCTATTACGAAAGAGAAAGTATGGTTTAATCACACACAAGTTTTTCATTTAAGTGCTGCAGCCGATGAATATCATCGAATTCATAAACGACAAAAAAGATGGGAAACGTTTAAAACAAGTATGCTTTTAGAAGCAATGACTTGGTATAAAAAATTAACCAAAAATCCGAATGAACAAAGCATGCATGTAACCTTTGGCGATGACTCAGAAATTCCGGATGCGTATGTAGAACACATTCAAGATGTGATTTGGAAAAATTTGGTAATACAGCCATGGAAAAAAGGTGATGTGATTTGTATTGATAATTTTTCTACTTCACACGGTCGTTTACCCTATTACGGACCACGAGAAATTATGGTTTGCTGGACTTCGTAAAATAGTTACATGAATTCAATCGACAATATCCAAATAGAAACACATGGCGACAGCCTTATCATCTTAAAAATTTGTTTGGTATTTATTTTATTTTCTTTGGCAATAGATATTAAAAAAGAAGACTTTAAAATTTTATTTACCAATCCGAAATCGGTGCTTATTGGAAGCATCTCACAAATTATTTTATTGCCATTATGCACTTTTCTTTTAATACTTGTCTTAAAACCATCTGCATCCATTGCCATGGGTATGTTAATGGTGGCAGCATGTCCGTGCGGAAACATGTCCACGTATGTATCTTACTTAGCAAAAGGATTTGTTCCATTATCTATCACCATTACAGCCATATCTACACTTTCTGCCGCTGTAACAACACCTTTTAACTTTTATTTCTATACATCGCATTATGAACCGGCAAAAGCATTGTTACAAGAAATTCATATTTCCTTTTGGTATTTATTAGGCTCTATTGTAGTATTACTATTGCTTCCGTTATTAGCAGGAATTTCACTGAAAAAATATTATCCGGAAATCGTCAATAAAATTAACAAGCCGGTAAAAACAATGGCACTCTTGTTTTTTTTGGCATTTTTAGTTGGTGCATTTATTGCAAATAAAGCGCTATTCTTGCAAAATTTATCATCCATTTTCTGGATTGTTTTTATTCAAAACAGCATTGCTTTTTTAATCGGATATTTGTTTCCAAAATTATTTCGCTTACCGGAATCACATTGCAGAAGCATATCGATAGAAACCGGCATTCACAATTCCGGATTGGGATTAATTTTAGTGCTCACCTTTTTTAAAGGAAATGGAAGTATGGCTTTAATTGCGGCATGGTGGGGCATTTGGCATATTATTGCCGGTATGGCATTAGCGTGGTTATGGAATAAAACAACTAAGTCGGAACAAGCTTAGCAACCGGCTTTTTAGGTTTCTTCGGTTTTGATTTCACTTCTTCAATTGCCATATCTCTATCTGCTAAAATAAACAAGGCGATGAAATAGAAGGGCATTAATGGGATTTTATAACGAACCAATGAACCAAAATTAAAACTGGTAAAGCCCACGGCAAATGCAAATGCCACCGAGAAAATCATACAGAATTGCACTTCCGGATTACTGATAACCAAACGCGTAAAACGAACAAAGCCACATTTATATAACAAATAAATAGTAAAAAATAAGGACACCAAACCTTCAATGGCCGCCGGAATTAATATCGGTTTTTTAGCTTCCCATAAATATGGCCGAAACAAAGAAACATTCACCGCTTTTGGAAATACTTTTATTAATCCCATCGTGGAATAATCAATATCACCTAATGTATAGCCCGAGCCACCTTGTTTGATGGAAGAGTAATAAATCCAGTTTTGCGTGTCTTTTGCTGTGCGCATTAAATGTTCTAATGCATATCGCTCCGAGAAAGAAGCAATCTTTATTAAAATAAAACCGCCAATAGAAATGGAAATAAAGAAAATTAATGGACTCATCGTGGTTCTCAAGAACCGGCTGTTTATCGAGTCTTTATATTTAAATACCACCCAAAAAAAGTAGGCTGGTAAAAACGACAAGACAATATATACTTTCAAATTTTTGAGCAACCAAAAACAAAAAATTACCATTAATACACGTTGAATTATTTTTGAACGCTCAAACAATAATTTATATAGATGATATGTTAATGCACCTAATGCACCCAAACAAAGTGGATCTTTTAAAATACCGGTACCCCAAAAACAAACAGACGGAATATATAAACAAGCAAATGCAAATTGTTTTTCTAAGTGTGGATACAATTGATAAAACAATCTGAAAATTTTCCAACATCCATAAAAACAAAATGCACTAAAACAAAAAGAAATAAGCATATACGTGTTTAACAACGGATAACTCAGTAAGGTAGAAATTCGAATGACCAAATTGGAACTATTGTTGATAAAGAACTCTGTTCCTGGATTAAAATATTCGTGAATTAAAAACAAATCGTTCGGTGGTAAAAACAATAACTGCAAGAAATCATTAAAATTTTCGTGTGCAACTTCACGCAATCGCAAAGTGTAAGTAAAATATGTATTTGTGTCGCCGCCACCTCCATAATAATACTGATAAACAAATGCCATTAAAATGGAAGAAGCTAATCGCACCATTAGTCCTTGCACAAAATACTTTTTATAAATAGGGCTTTTTTGATTCGCCGCATACACTTTAGAAAGATAATAGATGAGTGCGATAGCTATCGGTGCTAACAAAAAATCATTGAGAAACAAGAATTGGTTTGGAACGCTATGGGTAAACCATTTTTCCATTTATGAATTGATTATATTTACGTGTTCAACAATGTATAAATATAGAACTTTCTTCTTTCTTTTTTGTTGCTTTATCCTACTCCTTTTGTGGAACCACTTTCCTATTACCTTTGACAATAACGATGATCAAGCTATGTGGTGTATAAGTGCCGGCATATTCACAACGGAGCCTTCGTCATATCTTGTTTTAAGTCATGTTTTTTTAGGAAAAATAATAAGCCTTTTTTCGGCACAAATTCCGGAAATCAACAGCTATACGTTATTTCTTGAAATCGTGTTGTTGTTATGCTTTTTCGGAATATTTTATTTAACCACCATTCCTAAGGGAATCAGCATTTACAAAGAAGCGGCATTTGCCTTACTATTCGTTTTAGGCTTTCTTGCTTTACTCGTTACAAAAATTCAGTTTACGAGTGTCGCTCTTATCTGTGTTGGAACAGCACTTTTGGGATTACAATCTAACTTCAAATATTGGCACAAACTATTGTTTTGTTTATTTTTTATTGTAATTGCATTTCTTATACGCAGAGAAAGCTTTTATATCTTGTTAGCGTTTGCATTTCCCATTCTTATCCTACAACAAAAAAAACATCGCAAATGGACAATTGCAATTTTATTGCTATCAACGAGTTCCTTTTTACTTTGCTGGTGGATGAATGATAATAATCCTATCTATCAACAACAAAACACGTACTCAAAAGTTAACATCATCGATATGCTGGCTGCCCATCCAATCGAGCCACAAAAGGAAAAACTACAAAACAATAACTTTTCTTTGGATGATTTAACACTGATACAATCGTGGTTTATTGCAGATAACCACTACATTGATAGCGCTGCCGATTATACTATGGCGAAACAATTACGTACACATCGGAGTATTTCTCAAACTATATTAGAATTAATAAAGTGCATACGAGGTGAATATTATTCTATTCTATTTTTTATCATCAGTGCTTGCACGGCGTGGATTTTTAATCCGCAGAAACGGTGGTTTATAGGATTGAATGCTGTTTTACTCGTTTTCTTATTCAGCTTCTTAGCTGCAACTTCACGTCTTCCCTTTCGGGTAACATTCCCAATTTTCACTTATCTAAACTTAGTACATCTTTGGTGTATTTTAGAAAGTGACCGACAACATCTTTTAAAAAGAATTGCAATCCTTACTTTATGTTTAATGGCTGTATTTAAATTTTATAGCACGATACATCATTTTTCTACCAAAAAAGAAAAGATACAGTTGTTTGAAAAATATGTACAAGAAATCAACCAACATCCCAATTATTTTTTTATTGCTTTAGATGATTTTCCAATACAATATATGGATGCTTGGACGCCTTCCAAAAATTTCTTGCAGCATAAAAATGTAATATTAAATGGATGGTATGCTGCTACGCCCAATTATGCAGAAGTGCTGAAAACACAAGGGCTAAACAATTTAACTTCGGATTTATTACATAAAAAATCGGTTGTTTTCCTTACACAAAACGAACAATTGCTCCAACATTACAGACGAGTAATGCAACAGCGGTATGGCATTGCCTGTCATTTTGAAAAAGTAACAAAAGGATTCGCTATAATACAACCAAATTTGCTGGTTTTTGATTAATGTGCTAAAACATGTGCATATACAGCAGCATATTTTTTCACGCCGTTTTCTAAAGAAAAATAATCCGTTGCTCCGGCAATAATAGCTGTAGCATCCAATGATTTTTCCATTTCATTTATGGCAGTTTGGTAGGCAGTTTGGTTGAATTGATTTACTAAAATGCCGCTGTGATAATCTTGTACAATTTTATCGGTGTCGCCTACTTGTGTATTGCAAATAATTGGAATGCCCATTGCCATAATTTCACCTTGTTTGGTAGGTGAAGATGCTTTTTTAGAATACGAAGGCAAAATAAAAAAGATGGAATAATGTGCTAACGAAATGAGGTATGGAATTTCTTCTCTATTTCCCGGCCGAATAATAATATCATTTACAACTGCATATTTTTCGGCAGTTTTCAAGATGCGTTCTTTTTCATCTTTGGTTACAAATAAAAATTTAGCCTTGGGTTTTTGTTGTTTCAGTACGCTAAAAAATTCCATCATCTCTTCTAACATATACCATGTTCCAATGGAGCCTAAATACAACAAAACAAAATCAGCTGCATTAATATGTAAAGATGATTTTAACGTGTTTAATTGGTTTGTGTCTATCTTATTTTTATTAAATAAATCTAAATCGGCACAACACGGAATTACTTCCATTTTAACCGGATTATTTGGGATGCTTCGCCAAGTATGAATTTCATTTTTGGCATTGTGTGTTAAGCTGATGGTATAATCGGCCTGTTGTAAAAATTGGATTTCTTTCTTTTTAAAAAAGGAATATACGGCTTTAAAAATGGGATTTTTCAAGTTCCATAATTTACCATCCACTCGTTCATCAGCCCACAAACCACGCATATCAAAAATAAAATGAACACCTAATTGTTTTTTCATTTTTAAGCCAACTAATGCGGCAATATAACTTCTGCAATGCACGATAGCAATTTGCTTTGCTAAGCATATTTTTTTGGCATGATACATCAATCTTAGCACATCATAAACAGTAGAAAAAACAGGTGGTTGTTTGGTGTACGTAATTGGATGCCAATCTATATTATTACTCGATAAAATGTGTTTTATTTTGGATTGATGTTGTTGAAAATTTTGTGCTTTTTCGCAACTCAATAAAGTAAACGAATAGCCTTGTTTGGTAAGTCCAATCAAATACGGAATTACCTGAGATTGCCCTAAAGCATCTGTCATGCCATCATACGAAATATATAATACTCGAGTTGCCATTTACGCATTTTCTTCTAACCACCAATGTAAAATAATTATCGTCCAAAGTCGTCCGTATAAATGTTCCTCTCCTTTTAAGAAACGTTCTTTTATTTCTTGGACATACAAATTCGTTACTATATCATATCGGTTAATGATGGTACTGTTTAAGTATTTATCCATTAAAAATCGAAATCTACCTTTTAACCAATTCGGCAACGGAACAGCAAAACCCCATTTGGGGCGTTCAAACAATTTTTTAGGTAGTAGCTCGTACAAAATTTCTTTTAAAACATGCTTTGCAGTACCGTTGTGATAGCGCAAAGAAGCATCGATGTTAAGTGCATAATCAACCACTTGATTGTCTAAAAAAGGCACTCTACTTTCTAAGGAATATTTCATACTGGCTCTATCTACCTTTACGAGTAAATCATCTTTTAGATAATGTTTCAAATCCCAGAAAGACTGCCTTTCTTTGGCTGCTAATTTTCTGTTTTTGGAATCCATCGGTTGATTCAATATATCAAAATTAAAGGCAGGTTCTAAAAGTAGATGTTCTAAATCTTGTTCTGAAAGAAAATATTGTTCTTGCGAAAAAATATGGCTGTGTACATGTTGTAAAGACGGATAATCCAACAACAAACCACCTCTTTTATACCGGTTCTCTATGATTTGGGTTGCCCAATACACCGGTTTCCTAAAAGTTTGGACAATTAGATTATCTAATCGAGCAGCCCAATTATACATACCATAACCCAAAAATAATTCATCTGCACCATCACCGGAAAGTGTAACAGTAACGTGCTGTCGTGCCAGCCTCGAAACGATCATAGTTGGAAATGCCGATGCATCAGCAAATGGCTCATCATATTGGAAAATAATATCCGACAAGATAGCCTCCACGTCATCTTCTGTTAAGGTAAATGCGTGATGGTCTGTATTTAAATGTTCCGCTACCGCTAAAGCATGCGATGATTCGTCGTATTTTTTATTATCGTAACCGATACTAAATGTTTTGATTTTATCTGTTTTGATGGTAGTAGCTATTGCCGTAATCAAACTAGAATCTATGCCTCCACTTAAAAAAGTGCCCACCGGCACATCGCTTACTAATTGCTTCTCTACAGCATTAGTCAATATCGTTTTTAATTCTTTTTTGATGGATGATAAATCTGTCTTTACTTTCGGTGTGATCGTGTTTTGCAAACTCCAATAAGTTTGTATCGGCAGTGCAAATCCATCTTGCACTGCTGAAATTGGAAATTGTGTAAACGTACCGGAAGGAAACTTAAACACATTTTTATAAATGGTATTGGGTTCTGTAATAAATCCTATATGTAAAAATTCCGGAATTTTTTCAAAATGGATGGTTTTATCAAAATTGGGCAATGCTTTTAGCATTTTAATTTCTGATGAAAAAGCTAATTCTTTTCCGTTGAAATAATAAAATAAAGGTTTGATACCGAAACGATCTCTACAAACGGTAATCGTTTGTTGTTGAATATCGTAAATGATAAATGCAAACATGCCATTTAATAACTCGAAAGCGGCAGTTCCCATTTTTATAAATGCTTCTAAAATAACTTCGGTATCGCCTGTGGTGCGTGTCGTTAATTGGAATTGTTGTTTTATTTCTTGATAATTATACAATTCACCATTATATACTATCACATATCTACCACAAGAAGAAAAGAATGGTTGATTGGAAGCTGGTGATAAATCTAGTATTGATAATCGCTTATGTCCTAAAAAAACAGTTTGATTTGCATTTTCAAAAAAACCTTCCGCATCCGGACCGCGATGGTGCAATGTGTGGGTTGCTTTAATAAAATCTTCTTTGCGAAGCTTATTGGAGTTTGATATATACGCTGAAATTCCACACATAAACTAAACAAAAGAGGCTAATATATTTCTTTTTAAAAGGGTTTTCACAATACCTAAAAAACGTCTATCAAAAATAGAAAGCGGATAATGTTTAATAGCATTCATAAGATATTGAATAGAATCTTTATTAAATTTTGCTATTGCTAAATGCAAGGAAACATAAAGCAGGTTATTGGAAATAAACTTATCTTGTTCGTTTTTAAAGATCTTTCGCACTACTTTATCTTCGTATGCATACTTAATTAATAAGTCTTTACGCAGTACCAATGGCTCGCGTTGGATATTATAAATCACACTTCGTTCCTCGTGTGAATGCAAGGAACAAGTAACCAAATGTGGTGTGTGTATTTTAAATCGAGCGGCCAATCGCATCCAAAATTCGTAATCTTCGGAGCCGGATAAATCTCTATCTTCATTAAAACGATAACGTTTGGCAATTTCTGTTTTTAAGATAATACCACTACAACCCATGTAATTTCCATTTATCATTTTTGGGTTGATGTTTTCCGGCATCTTAGAAACTTGCAATACATTTTTTTCCGAATCAACGATATCAAAATCAAAGCGAACAATTTCCGGTAATTCGTGTGTCTTTATATATTTTACGGCTTCCTCTAAATGTGTAGGATACAAGAAATCATCAGAATCTAACAAGGTTACATAATCACCTTTTGCCAAATCAAATCCGGCATTTCTGGCAGCTGCACGTTCGCCATTTTGTTTTCGGTGATATACAATTTTGGGATGTTGCAAGGACAACACTACGGCTTCGGTGTTGTCTGTACTGCCATCATCTACTACGATTACTTCATAATGCGGATAGGTTTGTTGCAACGTTGTAAGCAACGTTTCTTTTATCATGTGTCCTCTGTTGTAAGAAGGAATGACAATTGAAAAAAACAAATCCTTTTCCATTTTAACGCGTATAAAGCTGTTCTAATTTTTGAATCATCAAATCTAAAGAAAAATTTTCGCCTAATGAATTTTTTCCATTGATAGCTAATTGTTGAGCAAGTGTTTTATCTTCCAATAAGGTTGAGATGGCTGTATAAATTTGTTCGCTGTTTTTGAAATCAACCACCCAAGCATTTTGTTTGTCAACGACAAACTCTCTTGCTACGCCGGAAAGTGTAAAAACACTTGGCACGCCGACCGCAAGTGCTTCTACATATATTTGTCCAAAAGCTTCCGTTTCAGCATCTATCGGTACATGTACAAACACATCAAAAAGTTTAAACAATGCGGCATTGTCCGGTTCAAAAATAATTTCTACAAAATTCTTTTTAGGTAATTGTTGTATGGTGTCCATCACTAATTTATCATCGCCTTTTGCATTCGCTAACACCAATAATGCATTCGGGTAAAGGGTTAGTAATTGTTGGAATGCTTGTAAAATATAAATAATTCCTTTCCATTCTGTATATCTGGATATTACTCCAATTACAGGCCGTTGATTTGTTGGATTGTATTTTTCTTGCACTTGCTTTATTCGTTCCTCTGAGATGGAATAAAAAAAATCCAACTTAAAACCGTGATGAATGAGGTAGATTTTCTTCGGTGGCACATTTTCTTTATGAATAAGAATATTGCTAACGTTTTCCGAGATAGAAACAATATGGGTTGCCATTTTATTGCACAACAAATCGTACTTTCTACCGTTTGGTGCCACATCGTAATGATACGACGAATGATGACGCGTGAAAATACGTTTTGGTATGCCGGCAAAAAGTGCGGCTGTTAAACCGATTAAATTGGCTTCAAAAATATGGCAATGCACTGCATCCGGCTGGATGCGTTTTAGAAGCCGATATGTCTGATAAGTTGCTTTTAGAATATCTTTTTTGGAGGTATATTCGATGCGATAAAATGGGATATTTCTATGTTCGCAAAATTGTTGAAACGGTGTATTTTCCGGTACACAAATAGAGAGCACCGAAAACTCGACTAAATTTTTATCTACACCATCTAAAACCCATTCAAAGCCGAGTGATTTCTCAATTTTAAACGTGATATAGGTAATCTTCTTTTTCATGTTTTGGAATCGTAAATCCGTTTTACTTGCAAAGTACAATAATTATCTTATTCTATTAGCCATGCTTTGTAGTAAATAATGGATGTTTGCAAACCAATCAACCTAAAATTTAGTGTGTCGTACTTCGGTTGATTTGGAATAATGGAATACAACCATTTTATAATTGGTGCAAATGGAATTAAACAAATAAAAATAAACCACTTAATCCAATTTATTTTTTCGGATGATTTATCTTTTTTAAATTGAGAAACATAACCTCTTCGCTCTCTATCTAAATAACCATCTAAATCTAAACGGTCTTTTTGATTGTGCAAGCAAGTTATCGGTGTGTATAAAAAAACCGAAACCTGCTGATTGCTCAATGCTGCTGACATGGCATTGTCTTCTCCTTGAAATGTAATCGACTCATCATAACCGCCAATTTTTTGGAAAATAGATTTTGACATTGCCATAGAGCCACTTCCGATAGATGAAATTTGTACCAATGTTTGCGATGTATCTACTATCATCTTAGCACGTCCTTCTAAGGTGTGATAATTCGCCTTTAAAATATATCGGCCTACTTTTTCGCGTTGCATTTGTTGTTGCAATATGGGTGGATATTCCCAATTTAACAAAGCACATTTCGTTTCAAAAAAAGCTTGGGACTGTAGCGTTGCTATTGCTTCCAAACTTTCTTTGCTTATCCACATATCATCATCTATAAAAAACAAAAGCGCATATCGGGCTTTTTCTACGCCGTAATTACGAGCGGAAGCCACTCCTTTTTTGGGATTTTGATAATACGTTACTCGAGGATGTTTAAATTTATAGGGAAGAGGTTGGCCATCATTCACCACGATGATTTCAAATTCAACCGATGTCGATAGGTGCAACATCCGCTCTACGGTTTCTTGAATTATTTCAAATCGATTGTACGTAGGTATAATAACGCTTATCATCTTTTATTCCATATTTTCTTTAAAAACACCGGAAGCATTTTCATTTTAAAACGAATTTTTTCCATTTCCTTTTTATCCTTTTCTACTAAAAAATCCGGATTTACAAGGCGGAAAAATTGTTGTGCTATATTGTATTCATTTTGAGCATAGCATTGGCATCCTTGAAAATACCAAAAATAATGTATGCTTTTTTGCACTAAAAGCATGTCCGCTTTTTCAGGCAAATTAAACAAGTTGATTGTTGTTGCAGGAAAAGTTTGTTCAAAGACAGCAGCTTCTTTTAAATGATAATGAACAGCAATGGAATAATACAGATTCCAGGTTTCTTGTTTAAACTTTGTTTGGCTGGTATGTGTTTTGGATTCGTCATGGATTCTGAAATTTACCCACGTTTCGCTTGTTTTTTGAATGCTGTTTTGCCCAAAATACAGTAGATATCGAATCCACCATTCTCTGTCCATCACGTAGTGCAATTGCTCGTTGAGTAAGCCCATTTTTTGCAAGGCTGTTCTACTAAAAAACGTTTCCGGTTGGTCAATGCGTGCACCACCAATCGTTTTAGCCAACGTTTCATGCACATCAGTCCCGGAAGATTGCTGTACAATATTACCTTGTTTCCAAATATTACTAATACCGGAAACGGCTGTAGTGGTATTATCTTCAAATAAAGAAGCAACTCGATGTAACGTGTTTTCTGCATACCAATCGTCGCTATTCAGCCAATTGAAAATTTCTCCCGTAGATTTTTGTAAGCCTTTATTGATTGCATGACTTTGGCCATTGTCTTTTGTACTTTCCCAATAGCTTATATACTTTTCATATTTTCGGATGATGTCAAGCGTATTGTCTGTACTTCCGCCATCCATGATGATATATTCTAAGTTTGGATAATTTTGAGAAAGCACCGAATCAATGGTTTGTTCAATAAATTGACCTTGATTAAATGTGGGTGTTACAATAGAAATCTTCTTCATCTTTAAAGGCATCCAAAAATAGTAAAAAACAGCGATAACACGCTTTTTTATGGTTTTATGAAGTGGATTTCCGGAGAACAATTATCTTTGTTGTAATCAGCTATTTTTGAAATATGCAACCTACATCACAACCTACTTGTTTATTTTGTTCGCACACAGCATACACCGATACTGCGTATGAAGATACCATTTTCAACCAAAAACGTTTTCAGTATGTACAATGTACGAATTGCCAATTGGTGTATGTGCATCCTTTACCCGATGCGGACGACTTAACAAAAATGTATCCGGTGGAATATCAAGGTGCACTCACTCTTGCACCAAATGGTATGTACGACCGATTGTTTGAGCAAATCAACAAAACAGGTGGACAGTATCAGACAATTTTGGATTATGGTTGCGGTGGTGGTCGTTTTGTAACAGAAGCTATTGCCAAAGGTTATGCAGTTACCGGAACAGAATACAATCCGGATTTAGTGAAAAGTTTGCAAGCTGCATTTCCAACCGCATCGTTTATTACAATTGAGCAATTTTTTAAAACCGATACGCAATTTGATATCATTTTTCTAAACAATGTGTTGGAGCATTTAACCAACCCAAAAGAAATCATGCTGTTATTAAAAGAGCGACTAACACCCAATGGCATTTTTATGTTAGAAGGTCCGGTGGAAAATAATTTCACACTTACCAAATATGTGCGAAAAACTATCTTTTATATCCGAAAAAAATGGTTTCACAAACACGCCACGCACGTACCTACGCACGTGTTATATTCCAACAAAAAAAACCAAGAAGTCTTTTTTAAGAATTTGGGATTGGAAACCTTATACTATACTATTTATGAAGGACATTGGCCTTTTCCATCCAACTATAAATCATGTGATACATTGATGAAAAAGGTGATGTTTTTGATTGCAGATA
The DNA here is from genome assembly GCA_963169645.1 of Bacteroidota bacterium. Taxonomy (GTDB): domain Bacteria; phylum Bacteroidota; class Bacteroidia; order Chitinophagales; family JADIYW01; genus JADJSS01. The sequence continues at coordinate 727,401 of CAUJCO010000013.1, read as the reverse complement.
CTTCTGTTCGGTTGAGTAAATATTTTTCATTTTGGGGCAACTACTTTACTTATATCGGCAGAAAAAAAGAGAGCAGTAAGTAGTATTTCTAGTAACAAGTAGTGAGTAGAAAGAAAAAGTTGCGATTAGTTTGTGCGTGTCATTCACATAAAAATGGAAATCTCAACACAAATATAAATGGGATTACCTCTTTCGAGGTAATGACATTTAAATCAAAAAAACTTTGAGTGCTTTGCGTAAAAGCATTGTGCACTTTGCGGTTAAAAAGATAAGATGTAAGTAGTGAGTAGTAAGTAGAAAGAAAAAGTTGCGATTTAGTTTGTTAAGTGTCAATCCCATAAAATGGGAATCTCAACACAAATAAAAATGAGATTACCTCTTTCGTGGGAATGACTTTTAAATCAAAAAAACTTTGTGCATTTTGCGTAAAGCTTTGTGCACTTTGCGGTTTAAAAGATAAGATTACCTCTTTCGAGGTAATGACATTTAAATCAAAAAAACTTTGTACACTTTGCGTAAATACTTTGTGTGCTTTGCGGTTAATAATTTGATATATAAGTATAGAAGCTAGAATGATAATTTCATTCTATTAAATGAGATTCCCTCTTTCGAGGGAATGACATTACTACATTACTACATTATTTCATTATTTCATTACTTCATTATCTTACTTTTGAAGCCAAAAGTAACAAAAGCTTTTTTTGAACTACAAGGCAATTTGATGTTTCGTTCCTCTACATCAACCGCTTCTAAAATCAACGCAAATGCTGATGGCTTCCCTTCGTTGATTTTAAAGCTATTGCTGTGTATTTCAAAAAATCGAATTCTTCTGCGGCATTCTTAAATAGTCTTAAGTATTAAGACATTAGAAATAAGAAGTATTATTGCATTACATCTTTTTTGCGGTGAAACAATTGAGATTCCCACTTTCGTGGGAATGACAAAGAAGTGCCAACTTTCTTCAGGATGTGACAAGAAAAATACGTTGCGATTTATGCCGTGTATTTTATACATTTGTATCTTTCTAAACTCGGCGTAAGTAAACAATGATTCCCTTTAATAAACCGTACCGTTCCGGAAATGAACTCCAATATATTGCCGCTGCTATCGACAACAGAAAACTTTCCGGTGATGGTGATTATGCTCATAAGTGTCAAGATTATTTGCAACAGCGATATGGTTTTCAAAAGGTATTGCTCACTACTTCATGCACGCATGCCTTAGAAATGGCAGCCATTCTATTAAATATTCAACACGGCGATGAAGTGATTGTTCCCGACTTTTCTTTTGTATCCACGGCGAATGCCTTTGCGCTACGTGGTGCTACTATCCGCTTGGCAGACAGCAGTAGTACGAACCCGAACGTATGTCCGGAATCGATTGAGTCGTTGATAACAGCAAACACGAAAGCCATTGTATTGGTTCATTATGCCGGATTTGCTTGCGATATGGATGCCATATTGCAAATTTCTAAATTGTATGAAATTCCGGTTATTGAAGATGCGGCACAAGCAATAGATGGTTATTATAAAAATAAACCATTGGGTAGTTTCGGCGATTTTGCAACCTTCTCGTTTCACGACACTAAAAATATTTCGTGTGGCGAAGGCGGCATGTTGGTTGTCAATAATGAAAAATATATAAAACGTGCCGAAATAATACGCGAAAAAGGCACGAATAGAGCCGCCTTTTTTAAAGGCGAAGTGGACAAATACAGTTGGGTGGATATCGGCTCTTCGTATGTGTTATCCGAAATAAATGCTGCATTTTTGTGGGCACAATTGGAGAACATAGATGTTATCCAAACAACACGAAAAGCCATTTGGCAACGCTATTACGATGCATTATTACCGTTGGAGAAAACCGGAAAAATAAAAGTAGCAAATGTGCCGGAACAGGCATCCAACAATGGGCATCTCTTTTATTTGCTTTGCAATGAGGAACACGAACGCGATGCTTTAATACAATTCTTAAGAGATGAAGGTATTTATGCCGTTTTTCATTATTTGTCGCTGAATAAAAGTGCGTATTATATACAACACCACGGACAAGCACACTGTCCAAATAGTGTACGCTATGCCGATACGATAATACGGTTGCCGCTGTTTGTTGAGCTTACTGTAGAAATGCAAGAAGTAATAATAAACGCTATCTTCCGTTTTTATAAAGTTGAAAAGTAATCTTGTTTTAAAACCATTTATAATAATAGATTTAATTAACTTTAGCACACTTTTTGACCGATGTTCAACACGCCGATTTTATTTCTGATCTTTAATCGTCCGGACACGACACAACAAGTATTTTCAAAAATTAAAGCCATACAACCCAAACAATTATATATTGCAGCAGATGGTCCAAGAAACGCAGAAGAAGCAGAAAAATGCGAGCAAACCAGAAAATTAGTGTTGGATGCTATTGATTGGGATTGCGAAGTAAAAACACTTTTCCGCGAAAAAAATTTAGGTTGTGGCGTGGCTCCATCACAAGCAATATCTTGGTTTTTTGAGCACGTAGAACAAGGTATTATTTTAGAAGATGATTGTTTACCTGATACTAGCTTCTTTATATTTTGCCAATCTTTGCTATATTTTTACAAGCACGATGAAAGTGTGATGCACATAGGAGGAACTAATTCACAGTTTGGATTAAAAAGAGGAAATGCATCATATTATTTTTCTAAATATCCACATATTTGGGGTTGGGCAACTTGGAAAAGAGCTTGGAAAAAATTTCAATTTTCATTTACTGAAATAGACGAAAAAACTTTAGTTGATTTATTAGAGTATTATAGATTTAATGAAAAAGAAAAAGAATATTGGAGAAGTCATTGGATATTAATTAAGGATGGTAATAGAAAAGATATTTGGGATATTCAATGGACTTTTAGCTGTTGGATAAATCGAGGAATTACAATTGTACCTAATCAAAATTTAATTTCGAATATTGGCTTCCATGCTGATGCTACTCATACGATTGATAGTGATTCTAAGCTTGCCAACTTACCATTGCATACTATTAACCACATACAACATCCAACTAAAAAGGAAATTAACATACAAGCTGATGCTTTTACATTTAAAAAGTATAATCTACTCGAACCATCTTTTATACAACGAATACGAAATTGGGTATCTAATAAAACACCGAATTTTATAAAATCAACTTTGAAAAAACGAATCCGATGATAAATGCCATCCGACAATTTTTCTTTTTCATTTTTAAAAAATTAATTCCGCCGGAATGGCTACATACCTATTTGAAGAACGAACAATTATTATTAAATAAACAAAATTGTGTACTTGGAAAAAATTCATTTTTGTTAGAAGGATCTATTGTTTCCAATACTCAACAAAATAAACAACAAATTCAAATAGGCGACAATTGTTTGATAGAAGGAGAGCTGTTTATTAATGCTTATGGCGGAAAAATAATAGTAGGAAATAACACATTTATTGGCAAATATTCAAGAATTTGGTCGGGCAGCGAAATAAAAATCGGCAACCATGTACAAATATCGCATAACGTAAATATTATCGACACGAACACACACTCTTTAAATGCTGAGACAAGAAGAAAAGAATACCTTGAAGTTTTGAAAAGTGGTTTCATTGCTGATGATAAAGAAATAAGTAAGGCACCAATTATTATTGAGGATGATGTTTGGATAAGTTTTAACGCAACCATCCTAAAAGGTGTAACCATAGGCAAAGGTGCTGTAATAGCTGCGAATGCTGTCGTTACAAAAGATGTAGAACCTTATACGGTTGTTGCCGGAAACCCGGCCGTTTTAATAAAAAATATAAAATAAGTACATTTTTGTTTATGGAAGAAAAAAAATTTGATGCATTAACAGGAATAAGAGCCCTTGCTGCGTTCATGGTTTTTTTTCATCATAATAATATGTTTACTCAAAAAACATTCGGAGCATTTATACATAATTTCGTAAACGAGTTTCATGTGGGCGTTACCGTTTTTTTTGTATTGAGTGGCTTTTTAATTTATTATAGATATTATAATATAATATCGACAACAATAAATAAGAAAAATTGGCTGTTAAAATATATGCGGAACCGAGTTGCAAGAATTTATCCGATGTATTTTTTATTAACAACAGTGACTTTTGTATATTTTTATCTATACAATGAACTTCCACAGCATTTTATCAGAGAATATATTTTAAACATCTCTTTTATTAGAGGTTTTTTTACCGATTATGCATTTACAGGAATTCCTCAAGGATGGTCGCTTACAGTTGAAGAATGTTTTTATTTTCTAACACCGCTGATAATTCTCTTTTCTAATAAAATTAAAACTATTTATATCTTCTTTTTCTTTTTCCTATTTGGTTTTCTGATGGTACTTTTATTTAGAAATTCTGATTTCTATGGATTTTTTGGTACGTATAAATTTATGCTTTCCTATACTTTTTTTGGTCGATGCTTTGAATTTTTTATCGGAATTATGTTAGCTAAGAAAATGTTGAAAATAAAAAATGAAAACATCATGGAAACTAAACATGGGTTTAAAAACACGCTAATAGGTTTGTTATGGATTATTGTTAGTATTTCATTGTTAATATTGGTAAAAGGAAATGAAAAATACGGAGTATTTACAATGAAAGGCATCTTAATAAATAATTTTTTGTTGCCTATTGGTATTGCAATTTTATTTTATGGTCTAATAAAAGAAAGAACTATAATAAGAACGCTCTTATCAACAAAACTGATGATGTTATTAGGTAAAAGTTCTTATATATTCTATTTAATTCACATGGGTTTTATTAGTTTTTGGTTGAGCGATTTATTTAATAATACGATTATTTCGTTTATACTTTTAAATATTTTTTCTGTAGCATTACATCTATTTATAGAAGAACCATGTAATAATTTAATTCGTAAAATAAAATTCCAAACAACTCATTAATTTCAATTTATTTGTGTTATACTTAACAACATACTTCGATAAAAACTATCTTTCACGAGGCATCGTTTTATATCAATCTTTAATAGATACCGGAACGGCATTTCAGTTGTTTGTATTATGTTTAGACGATTTTACCAAAAATTATTTTCAAGAAAATAAAAATAAATTTTCTTGCATTACCACAATAACATTAGCTGATTTAGAACAAAGCGATAGTGAATTATTGGCTTGTAAATCCAGTAGAAATTTGGTGGAATATTATTTTACACTTAGTCCTTGTTTGCCTATATTTCTAATCGAAAAATTTTCTTTGCCACATATTTGCACCTTAGATGCCGATATTTTATTTCTTCATAATCCAAACAAATTATTTCAATATTTAAACGATTTTTCCATCGTAATTACACCACATAAATTCTCTAACGAAATCAAAGAATTGGAGAAGTTTGGGAAATACAATGTCAGCTTTCAAATATTTAAAAACGATGAAATCGGCATGGCTTGCTTAAAAAGATGGCGCACCCAATGTATAGCATGGTGCAGCGATTTTTACGACGAACAAAACAATCGTTTTGCCGACCAAAAATATTTAGATGAATGGACAACATTGTATCCAAATAAAGTTAAAGAACTTGATGATGCCGTTTCGGGCTTAGCGCCTTGGAACCTCAATCATTATAACATTCAGCTAAAAAAAGAGCAATTCATTTCTAATAATGAGCCGATTGTTTTTTATCATTTTCATCATTTTAAACTATTTACCGACAAATTGGCTACCAATGGTTTTTATTTTTATAAAGCCAAAACATACAAAACCATTTACAAGTTATATTTATCATATTGGAATAAATTAGAAAAAATAAACCAACAATTAGCTACGCAAAAAGATGTGATGCAACGAACGCATTTGTCGGGCAATAACACCATCTACCAAAAACTTTTAGACGAAGGTTCGGCATTTGTCAAGCTATCCAATAAAAATATTTTGTATCTTGATTTTCAAACTTGGAAAGGACGTTTACTGAAATACATTTTAAAATTATATGCCTAAATTATTACATCTCGATACTTTTACAGACAACAGAGGTTCGCTTACCGTTATCGAAAAAAATATTCCTTTTGAGATAAAACGTTTGTTTTATATTTACGGTGTTGATGATTCGGTGCGTGGCAAACATCGGCATCATAAAACCATACAAGCAGCCGTTTGTATTTCTGGTTCTTGTATTATCTCCAATGATAATGGAAAAGAGAAACAAGATTTTACCTTAGATGCACCCAATAAATGCTTAATTTTATATCCGGAAGATTTTCATTCTATGCATCATTTCTCAAAAGATGCGATTTTGTTGGTGTTGGCTTCCGAACATTTCAATCCACAAGATTACATATATGAAACCTACGAATAAGGTAATATATTATGAAAACTTAGCTAAGCTAAATCAAACATTTGAGCCGGCTTTTAAGGAAGCATTCCAAGCATTTCTTTCTAAAGGTTGGTATATTTTAGGAGAAGAAGTCAGCCGATTTGAACAAGCATTTGCCTCTTATTGCAGTGCAAAATATTGCATTGGCGTAGCAAATGGATTAGATGCATTAGAATTGGGCATTCAAGTTTTTGATTTCCCAAAACAATCAGAAATTCTTGTTCCCTCTAACACCTATATTGCGTCCATTTTGGCGATAGTTAATACAGGACATATCCCTGTTTTGGTAGAACCTGATTTAAAAACTTATAATCTAAATCCGGCATTAATCGAATCAAAAATAACATCTAAAACTAAAGCCATTTTGGTGGTGCATTTGTATGGACAAGCAGCACAAATGGATGAAATTTGCCGACTTGCAGAAAAATATAATCTCGAAATTATTGAAGATTGTGCACAAGCGCATGGTGCTACATTTCAGCGTCAACATGTCGGAACATTTGGAAACATTGGTGCTTTCAGCTTTTATCCCACTAAAAATTTAGGTGCTTTAGCAGATGCCGGAGCCATTATTACATCTGATGAAAAAATTTATCAGAAATTAAAAGCCTTGAGAAATTATGGCTCAGAAAAAAAATACTACAACAAATACATCGGCAAAAACTCAAGATTAGATGAACTACAAGCAACATTCTTAAATGTTAAACTTCCTTTTTTAAATGCTATAAATGAGCATAAACGAAAATTGGCAAAAATGTATGACCAACAACTTTCGGATAAACTCATCAAACCCTACATTGCAACTGACTGCGAATCGGTTTATCATATTTATAATATACGCACAGAAAGAAGAAATGAATTAAAAGAATTCTTATTAAAAAAGGATATTTATACAGAAATTCATTATCCGATATCGCCAAATCAACAAGATGGTTACCGCCATTTATTTTCTACTATAGAATGTCCTATAAGTGAAGAAATTCACGCAACCACGTTGAGCCTGCCTATTTCTTATGCTACTACGGAAGAAGAGAGCTTAATAGTGACGAGATATATAAATGAATTTATAGAAACATAGAAATCTATTTTTATGTCAACTTTCAAAAAAAATAGTATCTTGTAATAGAATAAAAGCTATATATGCGGGCAAGAATAACCTTTTTTTGTTTACTTTTTTTCGGATTTTTTATAAATGCTTTTTCTGAGGGAATTGATTTGGTAGAGCCTTTGAATAATTTCGAACAAACGGAATTTAAAGTAACGTTCAAATGGAATAAAGCCATGGCTCAAGATGCTTATCAATTGCAAGTTTCTTCTTTTTCAGATTTTAGTACACTCGATTATAATATTTCTACGAATCAAACAGAATATATCATCAATTTTGCACCAAGCACTTCAAAAATTTATTGGCGTGTATTATCAGATAAATCCAATGGTTTTATACAAAGCGATAGTTATACTCTAAACTTTATAAATCCCTCTCAATCGCCCAATGTAATTTTATGGTTGGATGCCAATAAGATTAGTTCATTGCAACCGGACAGCACCATAGATACTTGGGACAACCTTGCCATTGGTGCGAGTGATGCTATACAAACAAATCCATCTCAAAGACCAAAATTAATTAGCAATGTATGTTTGCTAAATAATAAAAATGTTGTTCGTTTTGATGGCAATGATCTTTTAAACATTGCTTCGGGAGGAAATGTTCGAAGTGCTTATGCGGTATTTAATTTTACAGGAGGGACAACTTTTCCTACATACAATGCATTATTAACTGTTAACAATGGTATTAGTTTTAATAATTATCTTTATTTATTTAATTCAGGGACAACCAGTTTTCTTTCAAATGGATATTTTAATCTAAACACGTACGTAAATAAAGTACAAACACCGAGTGTAGCACCTCTTAATAAATACAAAATAGTTTCCGGTTTAAGAGAACCGGCTGCTGTTGTAAATGCTCCGATTTTTGTGGTAGGAGCAGAAGTTAACTCTAACTTTTGGGTAGGTGATGTTGCAGAAATTATCTTAACATCAAGCCCAAACACTACAAAGAGTGAATTTGATAGCATACATACGTATTTATATAATAAATACGGCGCACCTATTACGATGAAAGACACCGTTGTTAACGCTAATTTCTGTGACTTAATTACCTTATCTACTCCAAATTGTTTTACAGAATATTTATGGTCAACCGGAGCCACCACACCAACGATTACTGTGCCACCCAACAAAAAATATTCCGTTACCGTAAAAAATATTTTTGGACAAGAAAGCACTACATCGTTTAATGTTTATCCTTATACTCGACTCGATAACAAAACCATTTACCTTTGCGATGGCGATACTTTTAAGCTGGATTTAAAAACGCCGGCTGGCTTTACGGCTTTGTGGAATACCGGATTAAATAATACCAAAATAGATATTACGCAAGCCGGACAATACACCGTTCGCATTACTGACAACAACAGTTGCTTTGTATTTGATACCATCAATGTAGTGATAGATAAACCTACATTAACACCATCGCCTGTTTCCAATGTTTTAAATATTTGCCTCAACGAAAAGTTATTTTTAAATACCGCCACTTCTTTTGATTCTATACATTGGTCAACCGGCAGCACCGCTAATTTTATTACTATTACTGCACCCGGAGCATATTCCGTATATGGCAGAACAACCTCGGGTTGCGTTATCCAACAAAATTTCACCATTCATATCAACGGGCAAGCACCAACCGCAAAATTTGGCAACACAACTTTGTGCGAAGATGCCGCCACCATTTTTACAGACAGCTCCACCGCAGTAGCCGGCTCCACTATTACAAATTGGCTTTGGACCTTTGGCGATGGTAATAGCTCTGTAGCCAATACACCAATAAACGTTTATGCCAACTCCGGTACTTATACTGTTGGGTTTAAAGTAACTACCAACCAAGGTTGTGCTGATTCTATTTCTAAAACCATCGTTGTCAATAAACGACCAACGGCTTCTTTTTATAATTTACTTTCTTGTTCCGGCTTGCCAACTACGTTTGTTGATCAAAGTAGTGCCAATGCGGCTTCCAACATTAATTGGGCTTGGAAATTTGATAATTTAGGCAGTGTTGTCGGTATTAAAAATCCAACCTTTCAGTTTCCGGCTGCCGGCTCCTACGATGTGCAACTTACCGTAACCAATAGCAATAATTGTAGAGACTCTATCACCTTACCGATTGCCGTAAATGCATCGCCTTCGGCAAATTTTGCATTCGATTCTGCCTGCGGTACCAGTCCTATACATTTCCAATATTTAGCCACCGTGGTGCCTCCGGCAACACTCACTTCCTGGCAATGGGATTTTGGCGATGGCACCTTCCAAAGTGCTATCAAAAATGCAGAACACGAATATGCAGGTCCGGGAACCTATCAAGTAAAACTGACGGTTCACTCTTCTGACCAATGTAGTAATACAGTAGAGAAATCTGTCAAAGTATTTGATTTTCCTACCGTAGATTTTAATATCTCCCCTACACAATGTGTGGGAAAAAATATACAGTTTACCGATATCAGTACCACACCGGATGGCACACCGATGACACAATGGAATTGGTATTTCTCCGGACAATCGACTTCTACGCAACAGCATCCGACGTATGCCTTTAATCAGGCGGGAAATTACACCATTCAACTCACTGCAAAAAATGCAGTTGGTTGTGCCGGCACTAAATTACGTTCTATTGCCGTGTCCGAGCCGCCGGTGCCGCAATTTACGTTCTCACCTCAAAACGGATTGCCGCCTTTAGTTGTCAATTTCATAAATCAAACGGCCACCAGCAGTAATTTTATCTGGGATTTTGGCGATGGCAGTAGCCACTACAACGGACAAAATCCTCCACCACACACGTATTCAACATTGGGTTCGTATCCAATTAAATTAACCGCTACCGATTTTAGAGGTTGCTCGGATTCTGTCGTGAAATATATTTTAGTAGATAAAGCTGTAGTAGATGCCGTGATGACAGGTATTACTTTAATTCCATCCGGCGAAAATCATAAAGTACAAATTACGTTGGTAAACAATAGTAATGTAGAAATACGAAATTTAGGATTGGCATTACAAACCGGCTCCGGTGCATTGGTGGTGGAAAATTGGGAAGGCAGTTTATTGCCGGGTGGAACATTGACCTATAATTTTACCGGACAAGTGAAACTCAGCGATGCTGATATTCCGATTGTATGTGCAATTATCGATAATGTAAACAACTATACTACCGAAAGTAGAACCGACAACAACACAACTTGTAAAGAAACCAGTGTTGGTAGTTTTGATGTATTAACAATGTTTCCGAATCCGGCAACCGAGTCGATTAATTTTGGTGTGATGCTACCGAAAAGTGGTACGGTTCAAATTCGATTTGTAGATATTTTAGGTCAGATTTTATATAACAAAGATTTTTCCGGTGTGAAAGGCTACAACACTTTATCCATGTCCACTATGCCGTTGAATGCGGCCGTGTATGTTGCAGAAATTATGTATGATGGACAAACGATACGCAAAAAATTTATGCGAAAAGATAAACCGTAATTAAAATTTTCGGATACGTTCCACAATTTCTATCGATGGTCGAACTGCATCAATGGTGAAACCTTGTTGGTTTAAAATGGCTTGATACGATGCTGTGTGTAAATCAGTGAAACCATTCGTAAATTCTATCGTTTTATCGCCGATGCTGATTTGACGTTTCGTAGAATTTCCACTTTCAATATTCAAATGCCATTGCACTTCGGCATTTTTTAATTTTAATATTCCGATACTTTCGGTTGTATTGTTTTTATCTACTTCCATAGAAATTACCTCACCGAACAACCAATTAGCCAAGTCGAATAAATGCACACCAATATTCGTTGCAATGCCACCGGATTTTTGTACATCGCCTTTCCAACTTTGATGATACCAATTTCCACGCGGTGTAAAGTATTCTATTTTTACTTGATAAAATGCCGGATGATTTTGTTCTATTTCATTTTTCAAATCCAACAATAAAGGATGCAAACGCAGTTGTAAAATGGTATAAATATGTTTGTTGGTATAGACCTGAGCATCGGCTAAGTGTTGCAAACTTTCTGTTGTTAAGCTCAATGGTTTTTCACAAATTACATCTGCATTTAATTTTAATCCGGCGTAGCAATGTGCTTCGTGCAAGTAATTAGGCGAACAAACCACCAAGTAATCAATGCTTGTTTTGTCCATCAAAAAATCATAGAATGCAAACTCCTCCGTAAAAAATTCGCAAGCAGGAAAATAAGCATCTAAAATACCAACAGAATCCGCAATATCAAATGCAGCTACTAAGTTGCCACCGACAGCCTTTATGGCTTGTAAATGTCGAGGTGCGATATATCCGGCAACGCCGATGAGTGCAAAATTTTTCTGCATGTTCTTTTCCTATTGTTGTAGTATAACGCGATTGTTTTGTAATGTATAACGCTCCTTCGTGCTGGGACAAATCGCAATTTCATTTTCAAACTTTAATTTATTTCCGGCTTTACTCATCCAACCATCTTGTCGCGCCGGATTTCCTTTCATCAAAGCAAAAGGCAACACATCTTTGGTAATAACAGCGCCGGCACCGATAAACGCATATTCGCCAATGGTTACACCGCAAACAATCGTTGCATTGGCGCCAATGCTTGCTCCTTTTTTTACGACTGTTTTTCGGTATTCGTTCTTGCGTTCAATAAAACTTCTTGGATTAATTACGTTGGTAAAAACAGCCGAAGGCCCAATAAATACATCCTCTTCGCAACAAACACCTTCATAAATGGAAACGTTGTTTTGTACTTTTACATTATTGCCCAAAACAACGTTGTTGGCAACAAAAACATTCTGTCCAAGATTGCAATTTTCACCAATTTGTGCTTGCATTACATGGCAGAAATGCCATATTTTACTATGGTTTCCGATAGTTGCACCATTCTCTACAATGGCCGTTTCGTGTACAAAAACATCATTCATACGTTGAAAAAAATGAGGTAATACAAGCACAAATATACGTTATTTGTTCGTCTGTGAGTTCCGGAAAAATGGGAATTGATAAAACAGAAGAACATAGAAATTCAGTGTTTGGTAAGCATAATTTTTTATTTAAAAATGCTTGTTGTTTATAGGCAGGAATTGGATAATGAATGGCTGTTTGTATATTTTTTTCTGCAAGATGTTTTTTTAAAGCATCTCTTAAATTGTTCTTTACTATTATAGTGTATTGATGAAAAATATGTGCGTTTTTTTCAATCGGTAAGTCAATATATTGAATACTTTTGAATGCCTGATAATATGTATCGGCTACTTTTTTTCGTTTTGCATTATACACGTCGAGATGGGCTAACTTTACTTGTAAAATGGCAGCTTGTATAACATCTAAACGAGAATTAATGCCGACAATTTCGTGCACATATTTTTGTGTTTGTCCGTGATTGGCAATTTTTCTTATTTTTTTCGCAAGTAATTCATCATTACAAAACAATGCTCCACCATCGCCATAAGCTCCTAAGTTTTTTGACGGATAAAATGAAGTGGTAATGATGCTGTTTCGTTGAATAAATTTTTCTGCACCAAGTGCTTGTGCGTTATCTTCTATCAAAAAAATATTTTTGTCTTTACAAAAAGCAGCAATTTCATTTATATCACAAACTTGACCAAATAAATGAACAACAATAATAGCTTTTACATCATCTGAATAAACCGTTTTAATATGTTCAATAGATACATTAAACGTGCGGACATCTACATCGCAAAACACCAACTCATAATCTAATAGTTTGACAACTTCGACCGGAGCAATGTAAGTAAATGCTGGAACAATAATCTTACTTCCTTTTGGTAAATCTAATGCCATTAAGGCGATTTGCAAAGCATCGGTTCCATTGGCACAACTGACACAATGCTGTACGCCGATGTATTGTGCTAATTGCTGTTCTACCGCATGTACCAACTTACCACCAATGTATTGTGCTTCATGCAAACAAGTTAAAACCGCAGCATCTATTTCTTTTTGTATAGATAGATATTGTTTTTTTAAATCTACAATTGGAATCGTTGGCATGTGTTAGTATGTAAATAAACTTTCAAGATTAATGTTTAAATTTACGCAGAAATACGCACTATTTTATGCAGTTCCTACAGAAACCAATTGATATATTAGAAAAAAAAAGTACTTATTATTGCCTACTCTTGTTGGTTGGTGTGGTGAGTTTATTGTTGTGGTGGTTAAATAAAGAGGTTAAATCCGGTGATTATTATACGTATTTATATTACATCAAAGGATTAGAAAAAGGCGAATATTCTTATTGGTATTTTTTAAACGAATATATTCCGGATACTTTCCGAAATCCGGGTTATCCTTTTTTCTTATATGCGTTACATGCTATTCATCCATCTGTGCATTTTGTACAATTCGTGCAATGGGTGTTATTGATGCTTTCATTAGTGTTAACGCTTCGTATCATCGACTATTATGCATCTTCGTATTTGCTAAAAAATATTTTTTTATTATTCGTATTGTTCAATTTTGTAACGTTATCGTATAGTGCCTATATATTTCCGGAGAACTTGGTTCTTTGTACAATTACAACCATTTTATATGTTGAATTGATTTGGAAAAGCAATTGGAAAAAAACATTTGTATTAATTATACTATATGCATTTTGTTTCCAGTTAAGACCTATAATTCTATTTATTCCATTTTTACGTTTTGCATACTATCTCTTTAATACATCTAAAGAAAAATTACACTATAATATCGTATTTCTTGTATTGTTTATTGCCTCCTTGTTGCCGTATGCATTCTGGAATCAGAAGCAGCACGGTGTTTTTAAAATTACACCTTTAGAAGGTGGTGGTGGTGTGATGTATTTAAGTTATTGGAGCCCAAAAATGTTGAATGTGGTAGAAACGCGTTATTGGCGAAATGTGATGAACGAAGATGCTTTAATTAATTTTGTAGATAAAAAAGAGGTATCGCACAATGTGCTATTATTTAATAATGAGTTTGATAGTATAGAACGAATTTGTAGTCAATATTTAACAGCAGAAGATACGCTTGTGTTGAATATAATGAAACAACATCCGTATTTATTTGTAACCTACAATTCAAAATATACGTTAGAAAGAGAACGATTGTTGAAAACATTAGCAGTTCAGCATTTCTTACAAGATATTGGTTACACGATAAAAGTAAAAGTATATACCTTTTTTAGATTGTGGTACACCGGACTCACGAAAGCTCAACTGCATTCCACGAATCCAATATATAAATCATCGTCTATCTTAGCATTTGCTACAACATTCAGTACATTATTACTATTGCTTTTTTATTTTCTATGGGCATTAATGCAACACAGAACAATCTTATATAAAATTGCACTTCCATTATTGCTTTGTATCTATTTTGCAGGCATTCATGTACCATTTGCAATTCAATCAAGATATACAATACCGGTTCGATTCTTGTATTTATTTGTGATTGCTTATTTAATATATTCGATACATTTTAAAAAATCACCGACTCAAACAAACGCATAAATGTCTTCCAAAAAAGTACTTTTTCTTTCACCCTATCCTTTTGGAAAAGCAGCCAGCCAACGATTGAAATACGAACAATATTTCGATCATTTTGAAGCCAATGGTTTTATCTTGGAAACCAGTTCATTTGTAAATCAAGATTTTTGGGAAATTATTTATAAACCCGGATTTACGCTCCGAAAAATAAAAGGCACCCTTTTCGGTTACTTCACAAGGTTTAAAGATTTATTTCGCTTACATCAATACGATATTATCTATATTCATCTTTGGGTAACACCTTTAGGACCGCCAATTTTTGAATGGTTGGTGCGCAAACTTTCTAAAAAAATTGTGTATGATATTGATGATATGATTTATAAGTCGGAAGGCTCTGCCATGAACAACCTGATTTATTTATTAAAAGGAAAAGAAAAGTCCATTGCATTGATGAAGTATGCCGACCATGTAATTACCTGTACACCGGATTTAAACGATTTTGCCAAAAAATATTGTCGCCATTGTACGGATATTTCATCTACTTTGGATACGGTTCGAATGTTTCCGGTAAACACATATACAAATGATAAAACAGTGGTGATTGGTTGGACCGGCACACACTCTACTGTTCCGTATTTATATTTATTGACGCCTGTTTTCCAACAATTAGCCAAACAACGAACATTTAAACTGCGTGTTATCGGCAATTTCTCTTTTCATATGGATGGTGTCGATTATGAGTATTTAGATTGGAATAAAGAGGAGGAAGCCCAACAATTACAAGGTATAGATATCGGTGTATATCCGTTACCTACAGATGATTGGGTGATGGGAAAAAGTGGACTAAAAGCATTAACCTATATGACGTTTGCCTTGCCTGTTGTGGCAACCAATGTAGGGGCAGCCATCAATAGAGTGATAAAACAAAATGAGAATGGAATATTAGTAAAGTCGGAAGCGGAATGGGTAGAAAAATTAATGTATTTGATAGACCATCCGGAGGAAAGAGCTCGTTTGGGAAAGAATGCTCGCCAAACGGTTTTAGATAAATTTTCCATAGAAGCAAACAAACCTGTATATTTGCAAGTCTTAAAAAGCTTGGTTTAAGCTATTAATTATTAATTTAGGAATCCAATTACAATACACATGAAAAAGAAAATATACATAGCCGGTTGCGGTGGCATGTTGGGCGAAGGTTTTTATAAAGTTTTTAAAGAAGAGTTTGATTTAAAATGTACCGATAAAGATGTAAATGATACCTGGCTTTCTTTTTTAGATTTTCGAGATTTTGAAGCTTACAAAAAAGATGTTTTTGATTTTAAACCGGATTATCTTTTTCATTTAGGTGCACACACCTCTTTGGAATATTGCGATACCAATATCGATGATGCTTATCTCACCAATACAATTGCCGTTGAAAATGCCGTGCATATTTCCAATGCTTTAAATATTCCATTATTATACATTTCTACAGCCGGAATTTTTGATGGCACTAAAGATACATTCGACGATTGGGATATTCCGAATCCGTTAGGACATTATGCACGCAGCAAATGGGCGGGTGAAGTTTATGTGCAACAAAATAAAACACAACATTTAATTTGCAGAGCCGGTTGGATGATGGGCGGCGGTCCAAAAAAAGATAAAAAGTTCATCCAAAAATTAATGCAACAATTAAAAGATGGCAAGAAAGAATTATTTGTGGTGAACGATAAATTAGGAACACCAACCTTAACCTATGACTTTGCAAGAAACGTAAAATTATTATTGCAAAATGAAGTTTGGGGTTTGTATAATATGGTTTGCGGTGGCATCACCGGACGATTGGAAGTGGCTACCGAATTAGTAAAATTACTCGGAAAAGAAAATGAAATAAAAATTACACCGGTAGATTCTGATTTTTGGGCAAAAGAATATTTCTCACAACGACCACCAAGCGAACGACTCATCAATAAAAAATTAGATTTACGCCAATTAAACAGTATGCGTGATTGGAAAATCTGTTTAGAAGAATATATCCAAGATTATTATCAAGGTTACTTAGATTAATTTATTTCCCTTGTGCAGTTGATTTATTTTGATGATGCTCTTTAGCAGCGTACTCTAATGTTTCATAAAATTCTGCACCAAATTTTCGGATAAGCGCATCTTTTAAAAAAACATACAACGGCACTTTTAAGCTTTTGCCTAATTTGCACGCATCACTACAAATATCCCAAACATCATAATTAACCGCAGTAATAGTATCCATATTTTTTAATCGAATTGGATACAAATGGCAACTGATGGGTTTGCGGAAATCCACCACGCCATCTTTCCACGCTTTTTCTATAGCACAAGTAATCGTTCCATCTTTCTCGTAGTTAACATACGCACACGCGCCACCATTAATCAATGGTGTGGCATACGCTGTATATTCGTCATCCGGTTCATCTACATACGTTCCTTGTTCTTCAATTGCTTTAATACCTTCCGGCAACAGATATTTTTTTATTTTTGGGTAAATTTTCTTTAAGATTTTTGTTTCCGATTTTTCTACCGGAGCACCACTATCGCCTTCCACACAACAAATACCTTTGCACTTTTTTATATTGCAAACAAAATGCTGCTCTACCACATCATCACTAATTAACTTATCATCTATTAAAATCATCCCAAAAAAATTAAACGGTTATTTACCTAATACAAAGATAGTGGGTTTTTTGTGTATGTCGGGCAACCGTTTTTTCCAATCTGCCAATGGTAGCGTTTTAATAAATTCATCCGTTGCGGTAAGATTACATGCAATACACAACATCGAATCGTATTTACAACAAGCGATAATTTCTTCTAAGAGTTTTTTATTGCGATATGGTGTATCCATAAAAATCTGAGTATGTCCTTTACGCGCCAATATTTCCATTTGTTGTATTTTATTTTTGCGTTCCGTGGCATCAATTGGCAAATAACCGTTAAAGGAAAACTGCTGTCCGTTGAAACCACTTGCCATCAGTGCTAATAAAATAGAATTAGGACCCACCAACGGCACCACTTGAATGTTCATTTCATGTGCTATTTCAACAACCTTATTTCCGGGATCGGCAATGCAAGGTGTACCGGCTTCACTCATTAAACCAATATTTTTTCCATTGAAGATTTCTGTTAAAATGGTATCGTCAAATCGATAGTTTTCGTGTTTGTTCAGTTCCACAAAAACACAAGTATCAATATTTTTTTCTTTATAAATAGATTTGATAAAACGACGTGCCGTTTTTATATTCTCAACAATATAAATATCCGTATTCACGATAGTGTCTTTCACACAAACCGGAATGGTGGCAAGTGCCTGTTCTGCCAATACCATTGGAATTAAAAAAAGTTTTCCTTGTTGCATAAGGTAAAGTTATTAGTTATTAGTTTTGGAAAAAAGAAATTTCTTTTAATGAAACTTAAATCTACTTATTTCCAACAGGAAGATGTTGTTTTTTTGGCAAAAGACTTATTAGGTAAAACATTGATTACCGAAATAGATGGTATAAAAACCGGCGGTATTATTACGGAAACCGAAGCATATAGCGAAATAGAAAAAGGTTGCCACGCTTATAATAAACGCAAAACCAATCGCACACAAATTATGTTTGAAGAAGGTGGTGCTGCTTATGTGTATTTGTGTTATGGTATGTATTATTTATTCAACATCGTAACCGGAAAAAAAGATACCGCACAAGCTGTGCTTATACGTGCAATACAACCGACCATTGGCATAGCAGAAATATTAAAACGCAGAAACAAAACCAGTGTAAGCAAACAATTATGCAACGGACCCGGAAAAGTATGTCAGGCTTTAGCTATCAATAAAGCGCATTATGGAATTTCTTTAAATGAAAATACCATTTGGATAGAAAAATCAAGGCTCAACAAGGGTGAACAAACTATCTTAACCACACCACGCATCGGTATTGATTATGCCGGAGATGATAAATACTTACCTTGGCGATTTGTGCTCACAATTTAAATATCGTTAAACTGTTTATTGGGTGAATCGTTATCTTTACAATATCAAATAAAACGATGCATATCCGGAATGATAACGTAGCAAAATGCAATTTTTTGAAAGATTCATCTAAACCATAATTAAACAAAATGAAAGCAACTTACCGTAAAAAAATATTGTTTTTTTTCATTCTTCTTGTATGTAATATGGCATCTGTATTCGCCGCCGCCGGTGGCGGCGGCGGTGGCTCATCCGGTGGCGGTGATGGCGGTGGCAGTGGCGATGGAGGTGCTATCTTTTATTTAATTTATATGCTGTTTCGATTGATAATGTTATTGCCATTTCCAATCAATGTTATTGTGTTAGGTGTTATCATTTTTGTAATTTATAAAGCATCCAAAACGTATCAAGCTGTTAGCGGATTAAATTCTATTCCAAATTACAATCCAACAACTCAAACAGCAATGAGCAACAAACAAGAAATAATTCCGGATGAATTTCAACAAAGAAATCCGGATTTTAACAAAGAAGCTTTTCGACAAAAAGTGCGAACAGCTTTTGTTGCCATACAAAATGCGTGGATGATGCAAGATTTATCCAAAGTGCGTAAATGGATTTCGGATGGTGTGTATCAGCGATTTAATACACAATTTTTGATGATGAAATCGTTGGAGCAAGTGAATGAAATATCCGATATTTTTATTCGTAATGTTTTTATTGATGAGGTGGAAAGTGATGGTAATTACGACATCATCCATGTTGGCATTCAATATTCCATGTATGATGCATTTACATCCAAAAAATTTACACGACTCAATGACGGTGGTCCTTTGCACGCCATGGACTATTGGTCATTTATAAAAAAATCGGGTGTAAAAGAGAAGGATTTATACCACACCACCAACTGCCCAAATTGTGGAGGCAACCTGCCGGATGATGGTGGCGAAACGGCTAAGTGTCCATATTGTTCTACCATTACTTATTTAGGTGATTACGATTGGATTTTAGCAGAAATTACGCAACCGGACGACTATCACAATTCCAATAAGAAATATGAAAAACAAGGAAAATTCTCACAAAAAATACGAGCACAAATTGGAGAAAAACAAGATTTTTCATTACAGCTTTTAGAAGACAAGGCCAGCAATGGTTATATGCAAATTATGACGGCATTGGTAGCAAAAAAGCCCGAAATTACACGTCGTTTCGTATCGGATAATTTGTATGAAAAAATAGAACAACGCATCCAAACAGAAGCACCATTTGTATTTAATAGATTGTACTTAAATCATGTAACCGCATTTGATTATTTTAAAGAAAATAACAAAGACAATATTGTTGTGGCACTCAAAAGATCATCACAAAAAATAAAAAATATTCAAAGCACATCACCGGAATTTGATTTTAGTATTATTGCTCAAGATGAAATTCTGATTTTAAGTAGAGATGTGAATGCCGCTAAACCGCAAGGTGCATTGTATGCACACAGCTGCCCAAATTGCGGTGCACCAATAAAAGATACGGTCGAAATTAATTGTACCTATTGTGCAGCACCACTCAACAGTACTAAATTCGAATGGATTATCAGTAATTGGATGAGTGCTAATGAATACGATGCTTTTAAACAAGCTAATACGGCTTCTTTTGTGATTGATAAAAATATTGGCACTTTAGACGATTTATTCGAATCGCGAGATTATGCTTTGAACAATGTCATTATGATGATTGCTGCTGATGGAAGAATCACGCATCAAGAAATGAAATTTGTAGAAAAAATAGCCAAAAAATGGAATTACGATTTGAATAAAATTCAAGGATTTCTACAATTGGCTCAGAATAATAAATTAGTTGTACGACTTCCGCAAGATGCCAAACAAAAACAAAAAATTATTGCATTAATGGAAAAAGCAGCACATTTAGATGAAGAAATTACTTCGGAAGAAAAACAATTATTGCAACAAGTAAAAATGATGTAATTATGGATGTGCGTGTCCGTTATGGCAAGTCATGCAACTAATGGTTCCGGAATCTTTCCCAAAATATTTTTCATTGATTTCGTTGGTCATTGTCAGCATTTTTCTTGATATTATTTTTTCTTCTTTATCATCTGCTGCCATATTTCCTTTTACGTGGCAATGACTACAAGAAACACCTAATGCCGTTGACCAAGCTTCCATTATGGCATCCATTTCAACGCGGGTAAGTGTTTGCGGTAATATTTGCACATTTCGCCATTGCGGTTTTTCTTCGTCTTTAGAGGATAAGGTACGGAAAGAAGACAACACTAAAATGGATAATAACAAGGTAAAACCAGCAAAAATTTTATACAAACGCATCGTGTAATTTTTTTATGAATGTACAAAAAACAAGCCAATCTGATTTTTGTTTATCCGTTTTAAATTAATTCTGTAAAAAATGTAATTGTTCTTTTGTGAATTTTTGGTGAATGTAGAATCGGGTTTATGTGTTCAGGAACATAAATAACTATATTTACGTTATACTTTTTTAGGATATCCGCACTTTTATGTCACTGCCAATTCCAATTATCAACAGAGAACTTAGCTGGCTTTCTTTTAACGAACGCGTTTTGCAAGAAGCCGAGAGCACCGACGTTCCGGTGTTGGAACGCTTGAAATTCTTAGGTATCTACTCCAATAATTTAGATGAATTTTTTCGCGTGCGAGTGGCCACCATCAAACGCATGATTGACTTCAACAAAGAAGCAAAACAAGAGTTTGGCTACTCACCTACTAAAGTTTTAGAAGCCATACAACTTAAATTAAAAACATTACAAAAAAGATATACAAAAGCCTACGAAGCTATTTTGAAGGAATTAGCCAAAGAGCATATTTTTATTTTGGATGAAACAAAATTAGATAAAGAACAAGGCAATTTCGTCAAAAAATATTTTCAGGAAAAAGTGCGATTGGAAATTTTTCCCATCATGCTTGATAAAGCTAAAGTATTTCCTACATTACAAGATGCATCCATATATTTAGCAATTCGTTTTTCTAAAAACAAATCTAAAGAAATACACTATGCATTAATAGAAGTGCCTACTACGGCCCTTTCCAGATTTGTGGTTTTACCGCCTAAAAACAACCAACAATACATCTTGTTTTTAGATGATGTTATTCGATACAATTTAAAATCAATCTTTCAAATTTATGATATTGATAAGATAGAAGCTTATACGATAAAGTTTACCCGCGATGCCGAATTAGATGTGGACAACGATGTATCGTTAACCTTTATGGAATCGATGGAAAAGAGTTTGAAAAAACGAAAACATGCCGAAGCTTTGCGTTTTGTGTACGATGCTCAAATGCCTAAAGATTTCCAAAATTATCTCATTAAAAAAATGGGATTAGATAACAAGGTGCAATTATATTCCGGTGCGCGTTATCACAACTTCAAAGATTTTATTAAGTTTCCATCGCTTGGAAAAACGCATTTATTAAATCCTGTTCAACCGCATATTGCACATCCGGATGTAGAAAAAACGCGTTCCATATTGAACAAGATGAAAACGAAAGATATCCTATTGTATTTTCCATATCATTCGTTTGATTATTTTTTGGATTTATTACGCGAAGCGGCTATCGATTCCAATGTATCGCATATTCGAGTTACATTGTACCGAGTAGCATCTAATTCGCATGTCATTAAGTCCTTGATTACGGCATTGCACAACGGAAAAGATGTAACTGTATTTATTGAAATTAGAGCACGCTTTGACGAGGAAGCCAACTTGGAATGGGCCACAAAATTACGCGATGCCGGTGCTCGTGTAATTCCGGGAATTTCGGGATTAAAAGTACATTCTAAATTGTGTGTCATTACGCGAAGAGAAAAAGGAAACAAAGTGTATTACGCGTGCATAGGAACCGGAAATTTGCACGAAAAAACAGCTCGCATTTACACCGATGCCATGTTACTTACCTGCAACCAAACCATCAGCAAAGAAGCACGTCAACTTTTTACATTTTTTGATAAAAATTATTCGGTACCCAAATTCAATCATTTGATGGTGGCACCTTTTAATCTACGAAGTAAATTATATACGCTCATCAATAGAGAAATAAAAAATGCCAAAGCCGGAAAAAAAGCAGAGATATTTTTTAAACTCAATAATTTAGTGGATGAAGCTATGATAGAAAAATTGTACTCCGCCAGCAAAGCCGGTGTACAAATAAAATTAATTGTTCGTGGTATTAATTGTTTGGTACCACAATTGTCCGGTGTGAGTGATAATATTGAAGCCATCAGTATTGTAGATAAATTTTTAGAACATACACGTGTTTTTGTTTTTCACAACGACGGTAAACCCGAAGTATTTATTGGCTCTGCCGATTTAATGGGAAGAAATTTAGATTATAGAATTGAAGTGGTTACGCCTATTTTAGATGAAAAACTGAAGAAACAAATTTTAAAAATAATGCAATTACAATGGAATGATACGGCAAAAGCGCGCGTATATACCACGGAACAAAACAATGCATTTAAATTAAAAACAGAAAATCAAAAAGTAATTCGTAGCCAAGATGCGATTTATGAATTTTTGGAATCTTTGAACGTTGTTACTAAAAAGAAACGATAAAAAAATTGTATTCTTTGTTTAATGAAAAAAATGATTTAATATATTACATCCTTTCAACTGAATTATTACTTGTAACTTTATATCTATGAAAT
The DNA here is from genome assembly GCA_963169645.1 of Bacteroidota bacterium. Classification (GTDB taxonomy): domain Bacteria; phylum Bacteroidota; class Bacteroidia; order Chitinophagales; family JADIYW01; genus JADJSS01. The sequence continues at coordinate 703,842 of CAUJCO010000013.1, read as the reverse complement.
TTGCTGCTATTGATATTGGCTCCAATGCGGTGCGCTTAATATTTACTAATGTATATGAAACTCCAAATGGTCCGCAATTTGTAAAAGATGCTATGTATCGCGTTGCGTTGCGATTGGGTGAAGAAGCTTTTTTAAAAGGCAAGATCTCCAAATCCAAAGAAGCAGAACTGCTTTCCACCATGAAAGCGTTTAAACATTTGATAGATGTTCACCAACCTTTGCAAGTAATGGCTTGTGCAACGAGTGCCATGCGTGATGCAAAAAACGCTAACGAAATTGTAGAAAAAATATATGCTAAAACCGGCATCGACATAAAAATTATTTCCGGAAAAAAAGAAGCCGCTTTTATTTTATCTAACCATGTAGAAAAATTACAATTAGAAGAACACAACAATTATTTATACATCGATGTAGGTGGCGGCTCAACCGAATTAATTTTATTGGCAGATGGTGTAGTGGTAGATAAATGGTCGTTTAATATCGGAACATTGCGAATGGCATTAAACCAAGTGAAACCCAAACATTGGAAAGAGATGGATGTATGGTTGGATCATTTTAAAGGTAAATATCAAAACATTGTCGCTATTGGTTCGGGCGGAAATATCAATACCATTCAAAAACATTTTGTAAAGCGAAAATCGGCACATGTATCTTTAGAAGATATCCAATCGGCACATGCTATTTTAAGTAAATTAAGTGTGGAAGAACGCATCTTACAATACGATTTTAAACCGGATAGAGCAGACGTTATTGTTCCGGCAGCACAAATTTTTATTCATATCATGTCGCGTTTAAACATCGATGATTTGTTTGTTCCTAAAGTGGGTTTAGGTGATGGTATGATTCATGAAATGTACGAGAAATTAGAAAAGAAGAAAAAGAAAAAATAATCTACCGTTTGTACGCACTGCTTGGGTTTTCGTAAAACATATTGTTGTGTAGTATTTCATTCATGTTTTGTTCGTACAATTTGAATTGAAACAACGAAGCATCAAAATATTTTCCTCGCGGATAAAAGCTAAATTGAAAATCTAAATACGGCAAGCCTAAATCCACGCTGCGCAAACGAAGTCCGGTGCCAATACCATATTGGAAATCACTCTGCACTAATAATTTTTCTCCATTTTCACTTAACCAACCCATATCGCAAAAAAGATACACCATGCCTTTGCTCATTGCAATAATCTTATCTAAAAAGAAAGCACATTCTGCACTCAGTGTGATACTTTTAGAACCTTTTAAAGTGGGTGAATAAAAACCTCGAATACCGTTCCTATCATTCAAATTAAAATAGCGTTCTTCCGGAATAAAAAATCCTAAATTGGTGCTGCCTTTCAATATTTGTCGGAAGTACATATGTTTGGCAAATGGAATTTTTTTGGAAACATAATTCAAATCCACCCGTGTTTGCATTTGCTCGCCTTTGTTGTTTCGGATGTATCCTTTGTAATTAATTTGCGAAAAGAGATAGCCGAATTTTTTTAAATATATTCCGTGGTTTAAAGTTAAATCCAAGATGGCTCTTTTGCCATATATTTCATCTACTTGAAAACCCGACCAAATAGAAGCACTTACACCGCGCGGAAAATATTCGGCAATATCAATATAAAAAGCATTCTTATCTAAATAAAAATCCCATCGAGCAATGCCAATACCAAATTTGTAATTTTGTTGTTGTATAAATTGCTCGTTATAATTTAGATTTATAATAAATGGTCTGTTTTTATAATGAAGATAATTGAGTTTTACAGCACCTATCAATTTTAATTTATCATCTTTAATAGGCAATATTTTTTGAACCGGAATGGCACTTGCTAACCACAACGAATAGATATGCGATTTTGCTTTTACATACGAAGATGGATCACGGATATTTCCATTTAAACTGATGGTTTGGTTGTTATAAGTATATTGTAAATTAAACGCATATTTAGTTTGTAGATTAAAAAAATTTCTATTTAAGGAAACCAATACATTATGATGCAATTTTTCTACAACAAATGTTGTATTAAAATTGATTTGTGAAGCTTGGATATTGTCATATTTATACTCACCACCAACAGCCCAAAGATTATGTTTATTAAAATTGACACCTGTAAACAATGTTAAAGTGTTGGGCAATCCAAATAAATTAAACGTGGAACCTGTCATCACCAATCGTTCATTGATATATCCTAAGGAAGCAGACCACGAAAGTCTATCTTGCAAAAAAATCATTACTTCAGCTTCGTTGCTGTTTGCAGAATCCGGAAGTATAAGAATATGCACATCTTTAAATTTATTACGCCTCCACAGTTGGCGTTCCGTATCAGCAAATAATGTGGCATTGATGGTATCACCTTCTTTAAAAAAAATATCACCTTTTATAAACCACTCTTTACTGTTGAAATGAATTTTGTTTCCAAACTTTTGGCCATTTGTTAATTGCGTTGGACAACTATCTTGGGTGCAAGAAAATGGCTTAAAAATAACCATATCTACACAGGTAATTTTCTTACCTTGATAAGCTTCGTATTTTTCAATTCCGGAAAAATCTTTACCATAACCTCTATCGTTATAGTTGATATATGACATAAACTTAAATGCCTTTTTTATCTTTTCCGATTTGGATTCTTTGGGTTTATTAGTCGGAAGAAATGGAGTTGCAGTATCTGTAAGGATGCGTGCTGTAAGTACTGAATCTACTGGTGAAATCGTAAGTGTATCTTGCAAATTTGCTGCAAACATTGGTAAACCAAACAAAAGCATTTGCAATAAAAATGCTGCATGTGGAAAATGGCTGCGAAGGCTGTTTTGCATTAATAAAAATACAAAATTTATCCTCTATTTCACGTTGATGAAACAGAGCAAAATCAACTTATTTTTTCATTTTTGATTGAACAAACTTGAAGACCATTGGCAATACCGAAAGAAAGACAATGCCTAAAACAAATTTTTCTAAGTTGTCCTTTACAAATTGATAAGAGCCTAAAAAATGACCTAACAAAACCATGGAAACAATCCAGATAAAAGCACCGATAATGTTGTAAGATGTAAACGTGGTATACGTCATTTTGCCGATACCAGCTACAAATGGTGCAATGGTACGAACAATGGGTACAAAACGAGCTAACACAATGGTTTTATTACCATGTTTTTCAAAGAAATTATGCGTTTCGTCAATCCACTCTTTTTTTACCAATGGTTGGTTTTTATATTTCCAATTTAATACACGATCGCTAAAATATTTTCCTACAAAATAGTTCAAGGTATCACCGGAAACGGCCGCTACTAACAATAATGGAATTAATACATAAATATTTAATCCGGGTTCTACTACAGTAAGCATTCCTGCGGTAAACAACAAAGAATCGCCGGGCAAAAATGGCATTACGACTAAACCGGTTTCAACGAAAATAATTAAAAATAAAATTACATATATGTAAACACCATATTGTTGTAATAAATAAGCTAAATCCGGGTGTAAAATAAAATCGATTGCGTGTAAGATACTTTCCATGATACTGTACTATAAAATGAACGATTTAAAAACGACCAAAGATACATTTTATCTGTCATCTATTAAAATAGATGACAGATAGAATCATGGAATAAAAGTGAATGCTTATTGTTTGAAAAATTTCTGTTCGTAGGTTACGTGTTTCTGTACATTGGAAAGGGCAATAACATACGGTCCGTTTGCAAGGTTAGAAAGATCAACATCTACTTTATTGGTTCCCGTTGGGAAATATTTTGTTTCATATACTTGTACTTTTCCGGTAATATCATAAACCATTAAAGTATATGTTTGAAAATCTTCATTATTAATAAAATCTATTGTGATATTATTATTCGCCGGATTTGGATACAGTTTTTCAATTCCGGTAGGCAACACGGCGCTTTTCAAATCATTTACTTTTATTGAAATCAATTTACTATACGTAAAACTTCCATCCAAATCAAACATTTTTAATCGATATAAATTATCTCCGGAATACGGTTTGGTATCCAAAAATGAATATGTTTTTTTTGAGGTACTATTTCCGGCAGCTGTTACCGTTCCGATTGTTTCAAAATCAACACCGTTAACGGTACGTTCTATTTCAAAATGACTGGTATTTTGTTCAGATGCAGTTGTCCAATTTAAAATATTATTCGGCGTTTCGTGATAGCCGGAAAATTGTGTGAGTTCTAATGGTAACATAAAATCTGGATTGCCGCCCATTATCAAACTTAAATTATCGATATTAAAACCATCATCAACATTAAACACGTAGTTAGCATCGGTATTCACCGATGTAAATTGAAATCTAAAACGAAGATTACTTAACCCGATATAGTTTTTTAAATCAAAACTTTCTCTCGTCCATTCTTCCCGTATGCCGGTTAATGCCGGCTGTCCGTTAATTGTGCTGCCATCCCAGTTATTGGGTTCTTCTACAGTTGTTGTTCCTGTTAAGGAAGTCCATGTTGTTCCATTGGTAGAAATTTGAACATTCAATTTATCACAAAAATTTTCTGCACGATGACGAACCATAAAACTCAAATACGCTGAACCGGCACCTGCAAGCGAGAAGGTGTTTCTCCATTGAGCAGTTCTTGTTACGGCAGTTCCATAATTTGAACTCGGCGACTCTGCAAAAGATCTAGAACCGGAGAACGCCCTATCTGTCGTATAAGCCCAACCGGCGGAAATTGTCCAATTCGTAGTGGCGGTTCCGGTTTCCATATTATCCGAAAAAACGGTAGCACCGTTATAAACTTTTACGATGGTATCATAATAGGTACAAGCTTCCGTTTCTATTTTCCAAACATATTTTAAAACATTTCCGGCGGTAATTCCTACTGGTAAGGAATAAGCCATATTTCCATTATAAACATCATTAAAATTGGCAAGACTGGTAACGACAGGACTTCCGGTGATAGTAATATTTTGAAGTGGGATTGCAGAAACAGTAACTGGTGCATTTTTTAACCCTAAGCGTCTTAATCGAAACGGTAAATTACCGGATGTAGCCGTAATATTGATATTACCTAAATCTTGATGGTCTACATACGAACCACCAAAATATGCCATTTGTAAATTTTGATATACCATTCCTTTACACAGTATCACAATGTGACTTGCGGGTGGCCAAAAATTGCTGGATGTCCCGTTAGCTGCACCACCTTCTCCGGTAAAGCCATATACTTTTTGTTTCGTACCAACACCGATTTCACCCCGTAGCATCCAATCTTTTACACCACCGGCAACTTCATACGCCAATGCTTGATAACTATTTCCATACTTCATACCATTGTATTTTCCCATATACGAACAGAGTTCTATATAGAATTTCAACTCATCCGAAGAGAGTGCATCCGGTTGTCTTCCCGGAGGAATACTATAGTATGGCCCATATGCATGTTGATCTAAGAAAATAGTAAAATTTCTTGTTTTTGAAAAATTACGAATGGCTTGTGTTTCCGGCTCGGAAAATGCAGATGGTCCCCAATATGTATCTGACGAGGGAGAAGACGAACCGCAGTTTGAAACGGGTCCAGAAATTGGTGCACTACAGTCTGCCCAACGCACACCCCAATTTCTATTTAAATCAGCACCAAAATAGGAGCCATACGGTTTTCTATTTTTTCGCCACATACCGCCACCACTTGGGTTGATGGTTCTGTTGTATTCCCAACCATCCGGATTCATACAAGGAATGATGAAAAATTCTCGATTATTAATTAACTGAGCAATTCTTGCGTCTGTTGCATAATTTTCGCACAAATATTGCATAAAAAAAATCATGCTGGCACCGCCAATTGCTTCCCGAGCATGTTGCAAGCCCATATATCCGAGTTCCGGCTCATTCTCATCAGTAGTTACATTATCAGATATTTTTACACACCAAATATCTCTTCCTTGATACGATTTTCCTAAAGAGAACGTATCAACAATACCCGGATAGGCATTTGCTAAAGCACCAACGGCTGTTACCATTTCAGCATAACTATAAAAACCACCCAATGTAGCTTTTACTTGAAAGGCAGCAGGTGTTTTGATGATATTATCAACAATGTCTCCACTATTCTCAAAAGCTGCACGTGCATTCGGATTTTCTTTTATTACTTTATAATATTTTGCATTTTCTTGCTCTAATTCTTTTTCTACATCATCACAAAGAATTTGATATTTAAAAGGTAAGCTTTTGATATTATCTATTTTAGAGGAGGCGACTTCTGATATGATACAACCATCTTTCACGAAATAATGGTCGATTTCTAACAATCCGAGTATCATTAACCTATCCTCTAATTTATCGGGAATCGGAATTTTTATACGACTTGATTTTTCTGTAGGCACACGATTACAAGCATCATGTGCTGACACAAAAAATATGGTAGAAAAAACAAAGCTAAGGAGTAGAGTTATATATTTCTTATTCATAGTATTCAAAATAATAGTTCAGGAAATTAGGGTACACTTTATTGTTTTATTATTCTAAACGATTGTTTTCCAATTTTTAGGAAATACATTCCGTTCTCATAATATTTAAAATCTACCTGTTGGAGTGGTTCCTGAAGAGGTGTTGAATACACTTGTTCTCCATTTATATTATAAACATGAATATTTTCATCTTTCGTCGAGATATTATCTGTATCAGATTTTACCCAAAGTACATCTGTGGTTGGATTTGGATACACAATAACTTCCTTCTCATCAGTTTTAGGTTGGCTATTGCTAAAATTAACAGCTACAACAACAGAATATTCAAATGAACCGTCAAAATCAACTTGTTTCAATCTATAATAATTGATACCATTTTTAGGTTGTTGGTCAATAAATTGATATTGAATAAAAGTACTGCTGTTTCCATTTCCATCTACTGTTCCAATGGTGGTCCAATCATTATCTTCATTGGAGCGCTGAATTTCGAAATAGTCATTATTGTATTCTGATGCAGTTGACCATTTTACATCCGTTGTATTATTTTCTAATGCAGTTGCGGTGAAGTTGATTAATTCTACCGGTAAAGAAGAGGCATTAATATTTATTGGATAATCTTCTACTTCTCCGGAACGTGCATATCCACTTCCTGTATTAATTTCAGAAGCATTGCTTGCAATTCTAAATCGGATAAACGAATTTCCCGGAATGCCACCGGAAAGGCTACTCCAAGTAACAGTATACGTTAAAGTAGATAAATTATGAGGAAGCGTTACTAAATTGGAACGCTCACCCGGATCATTATAGTTTCCATTGTTATTAAAATCAATATATCCATACATATATGCGTTTGCGCCGGTTCTATTCGTTGCTTGCACCGGTACGGAATACGTTGTGCTCGTTTCGGAAATAGGATTCGATATAAAATAATTGGGATCAACGCCATCTTCATCATTTCCTGTTCCTGTGATATCGTTATCATCTGCTAAAGCATCAGAACTATAATAACTTGCCATTTCATAATCAATATCTGAACCTATCATTAAATTCGGCGAAACACGGAAAACATGCGAAGCATAACCATACGGAGACGGTGCATCTCCATAGTCATACGGATATTTAAAGGATTCTGCTCCATCTGTTAAAACTCTGGTTGTTGGAATACCGGAAAAAAAGGTATTTGCACCAAATGTACCGGTTGCTGGATTATATTGTTGATAGTAGAAGCCATTTCTGATACCAAAAATATTGCCTTCATAATCTAAAGAAGCTTGAGCCAAGGTATCCGGAGAATAGGAATAACCGGCTAAACGTGTTTGAGAATTTAAATCGAAATGTTGCATTTCTGTACCTGCTGCCGCATCAGAAGCACCATTAAAATTATACAATACGCCATCGTTTAAAACAAAATCTCCCCAGTCGTATAATATGTCTGTGCCGGAACCTGTACTAACGGCACTATTGGCACCCCAAAATCGACTGGCTCTTATGGGTGCACCGGTTGTTGGATTTATATCTATCCGATAGATCGCAGTGGGTGTATTTGGATTTAAATCACTATCTGTTCCAATAAACAGATATCCATCATAAAAACTGGCACCACTCGTAGATAATCCGTTTGTAAATGTTTGGATTCCAAATGTATTTACATTATTGATAAACGTACTTTTAACACCCGTTTTTACATCATATTTATATACAGATAAATTAGTGGACACTCTTCTACTATCACAGTAATAAATTACTTGGTTGTATGGGTCATACGCCATTGTATTCAACCTATTAACCGAAGGGTCTGCATAGAGTTCCATTGCAGTATTGTCTAATTTATTTACCACATAAATAATACTATCATACGCAATTAACATGTGTGTCGGCTGGCCGGTTTCCGGTGCAGAAATAGCTTGATAATCGGTAGCCCAAGTAGCATCCGTACAAGCTGAAATATCAGATATATATATAGGATCTGATCCGGAAGTTGATTTTGTAAAATTAAGTACCATAGTTTCTGTCATTCCGGGAACGGTAATTCGTACACCCGCACCATTATTGCTTGTACCATAACTTCCGCTATTATAATAAGAAGGAGCAATTGTTCCACTACCTGATAGCGTTCCTGCACTGCCAGTAATACGAACAACATTAACAATTAAGGGTAATCCTAAATCATCATAAGCTCTCGGATAAATAGTTTGTCTATTGTCTATATCATTTACATAAAATTGCAGGTTTTCAACCGGGTTGGTAAAAGTAAAGGTAACAGAACCATTTCTAACGGAAAATCTCACGTCATTTCCGGTTTGTCCGGTATGTTCATTTACCACTCCATTAAACGTAGCACCGCTCCATGTCAATCTTAATGTATTTTTACCAATCATAAAGTTGATTCCACTTGATGGTAAAACGCTATTATTATAGTATTGATAATCCCAGTTGATGGATGCTGTTGAACGAGTGCCGGTGCATTGTGCTGACGAATAATTGTATATATTAATTATCAATAGATAAATTAATAATACCTTTAAGTGTAAAGTAGTTCTCATTTTTAGGGTGTTTATGTTTCTTAATAATTAATAAATTAATACATATTATATTAATTCATAACATAAAAACCTAAAATTGAATTGGATTAAAATTATTTGAATATTTAAAGATGTTAGGGTTTTAATTAAATATGTCAAATATATGATTTTTGTTTTTTAGGGTTTGCCAAAATACAAGGTTAGGGTTTATGTTAATTCGAAGTTAATATCTTTATTATTAACCTGCATCACCAAAAATGGTGATATTGTGTTGAAAAGTGAAAATTTTGTTAATAATCAAGAAATAGAACACTAAAAACCGGCTCCTCCTTGTGGCTGTTTACCAATATTGGGTTTTGAAGGTAACGTAGAGCCATTATCCATGAAACCTACTTTTCCAGATTTATGTTGAAAATCGACTTTGATAGTTTCTTCCGCATCCCAATTTTCTTTTAAAATAATAGGTTTGGATTCTTTATATATTTTTTCAGGAAATGTTTTTAGTTGATAATTTCCGGAATTCCAAATTCCATTTTTATTCTCATCTTGGATTACTTCCACCGTATATGAGCCGGAAAGTAGTTTGCCGTAGTTAATTTGAACACGCTGAGAATCGCGTAAAATTCGTTTATCCAGTACTTTGCCCGAATTATCTTTTAAAATTGCGATAAAATCGCTTGAAATATCAGGTAACACATAGTTAATCAATAAGTTAGATGATTTTTTAACGGCTATCGTCCGAAATGAAAATTCTTGCAATTTATTGTAATTTCCAACTAAATCAGAAATAGCAGAGTCTGAAACGTGGAACGTATAAAGCATGTCTGGTTTCCAGTTGGCAAACAGTTCATACGTAATTAAATCATCTTTTCGAGTAATAGAAAATGGAATCGGATTTTTAGTAGTATCTGTGACAATAATTTTACCGGTGTCAATTGGAGATAAACTATAATTTGACGCTCGAATATGCATTGGGTCACCTTCTATCACAAATACATTTTTTAAAAAAAGCGAATCGGTGAAAAATGGAATTGGCTGAGGTGATTTTTTATGAAAGGTTTTAATGGTGATTGTATCAATCAAAATAGACTTATTTTTTATGACAAGTTGAAATGTATTGCTATCGGTTTCCATATTTGGAAAATAAATAGCCATATTTTTCTGGTCCTTTTCCGTAAAAGCAATGGGTTGAACAACATTATTTCCAACAAGCGATGCCGTAATTTCATCAGCATTTATAGAAATTTCTTTATTAAAAGTAAGATTTAAAATGCCATTTTTTACTATTCGGTCAAATTGTTGGATACGTAATTTATCCTCTTCCGGCAAAAATAATTCGAGTTGTAACGTATCTACATTTGAATGTACGTTTATATTACTGTTTAAAAAGGCGATTTCTTCTGTTGGTAAATCATAAAAATAATTGTTGTTTTTATCGCTCAGGGCAAATATTCTATAATTACCTTCTTTTACATGATTCAACTCAAACGAGCCGTCTGTTTTTATTTTTGTGATAGAATATGGTCTTTTGGTGGTAAAGGCTGAGTCAGAAATATCTTTATACAATAAAAGAAACGTATTGTCCGGAATTTTATCCAAATTGGTTGTGATATGCCCTTTAATTATTAAAGAGTCTAGAAAATTTCCGGTAGAGAAAACATACTTAAAGTTAGGATACGGATTGCCTTCATTATTATCTTTTATATTATCTCCAAAAAAAATACTATACGTAGTATTCGGTTCTAATGCATTTTTAAAACGAATACTTAGGTCGTTTCGAGCTATGGTAATCGACGGAAAAGGTTCAATTTCCGGCGATATAATTACCTGATTTTTTGCATTGGTTAATGGCTGAATCCATTCATTAAATTGAATATGTATATCTTTTTGCTGAAAATTGGTGGAGAAATTAGTCGGCTGTGCTTGTGTGATTTCCGGTGCTTGCGTATCTCTTGGACCACCGGTTGGTGTGATGATTTGAGCACAAGAAAATAGCAAAAAACAATGCAATATGCTTATGCTGTAAAAAGCGAACGATTCTATACTGCTTTTTTTGTGTTGTTGCATAGTCTTGTTATTTATTTCTATCTGCCTAAATAGACCATTAATACTGAAATATCAGCCGGAGAAACGCCGGAAATTCTACTGGCTTGGCCAAGTGTTAGTGGCTTTAATTTCGTTAGTTTTTGTCTTGCTTCAATACTTAACGAAGGCAAAGCCATATAATCGAAATCGGGTTTTAAACGTACATTTTCTATTTTATCCATTTTCTGAACTTGGTCGTATTCCTTTTGAATATAGCCTTCGTATTTTATAGAAATTTCTGCTTGTTCCAAAAACTCTTTTTCGTAAGCACCCAAGTGTGCTTTTAAAACAGGTACATGCTCCAATAAATCTAAAATTCCGATTTGCGGTCTGGAAATTATCTTTTCCAATTTCATTTTATGCATCAATGGAGTTGTGCCTTGTGTGGTTAAATAAGCATCTACATCACTTGGTTCAACGCTATATTCTTTAATAAATTGGATAATTTCGTCGGTCGCTTTGCGTTTATCATTCACGCGATCCATTCTTTCTTGCTCAGCAAATCCGATTTTGTGCGACAGTTCCGTCAATCTTAAATCAGCATTATCTTGGCGTAAAAGAATACGAAACTCAGCTCTTGATGTAAACATGCGGTATGGTTCTTCCGTTCCTTTATTTACTAAATCATCGATTAACACACCGATATATGCTTCGCTCCGCTTTAACACAACGGCTTCTTCTTCACGGATTACTCTATGTGCATTAATGCCTGCCATCATACCTTGTGCGGCAGCTTCTTCATATCCGGTGGTTCCGTTTATTTGTCCTGCAAAGAATAAATTCTTAATAAGTTTGGTTTCTAAAGAAAGATTTAATTGAGTTGGTGGAAAATAATCATATTCGATAGCATAACCCGGACGGAACATTTTTGCTTTTTCAAAACCCGGTATTTGGGTTAATGCTTTATACTGTACATCTTCCGGCAAGGAGGTTGAAAATCCATTTACATAAATTTCTACCGTATTCCTACCTTCCGGTTCTACAAATATCTGATGTCTATCTTTATCTGCAAACCGATTAATTTTATCTTCTATAGATGGGCAATATCTTGGACCTAAACCTTGAATTCTACCTTGAAACATCGGTGATTTTTCAAAGCCTGTCTTTAATATTTCGTGGACAGTATCATTTGTATTTGTTATCCAACAGCAGCGTTGTTCTTTGGGTTTTTCGATATTTTTAAATGAAAATCCTACGATTTCTGTATCGCCGTCTTGCACTTCCATTTTGGAATAATCCAAACTTCTGCCATCTATACGCGGTGGTGTTCCTGTTTTCATACGGCCGCTCTCAAAACCTAATGCCACTAATTGTTCGGTGATGCCTTTTGATGCTTTTTCGCCGGCTCGTCCACCGCCAAATTGTTTTTCTCCAATATGAATTATTCCATTTAAGAACGTACCATTTGTAAGCACCACTGCTTTGGATCGAATTTCCATACCCATTCCGGTACGCACACCACATACTCGACCATCTTCCACCAATAATTCACGCACCATATCTTGCCAAAAATCGATATTTGGTGTGTTTTCCAACATCTCTCGCCATGTTAAATGAAACTGCATTCTATCGCTTTGTGCTCTAGGGCTCCACATTGCGGGTCCTTTCGATTGGTTCAACATTCTAAATTGAATCATTGTTTTATCCGTTACAATTCCGGAATAACCACCCATGGCATCTATTTCTCTCAGTATTTGTCCTTTAGCTACACCACCCATTGCCGGATTACACGACATTTGAGCGATGGTTTGCATATTCATGGTAGCCAATAAAACTTTGCTACCCATTTTAGCAGCTGCAACAGCCGCCTCACAACCGGCATGCCCGGCTCCTACTACAATAACATCATATTGTTGAAACATAGTGCAAAGATATAGATTTGGTTTGAGTAGTCCACTTTCCTTAAACAGAAAAAGTTCTTAAGTACAAATTCCACAAAATAATAAACATGTGCGTATCTACTATGTGAATTACGGTGTATAAGTTTCACGTGAAACAAATTAAGCCAACTTATTCCACAAAATTATACACTTTGTGAACTACAGCATGTGTATTACTCTGTTTCACGTGAAACAACGGTATGTAATAAAGTTGGAATATAAATTAGAATTTAGGACACAATAAAGGAGAGTAAGATTTCTTCTTCTCTAATGCTTTACCTGTGTAGATAATAGATACCTCAAAAGCACCAAATGATTTTACGGCTTTAGCTAAATCTTTCTTAACCGTAGCATCGTAACTTAAACCCACTTGTACACCTGTAAACGAAACTCCGGTAGAAGCAATTACTGCACCATTGCCATCATACCAAATGCCGGCAGAAACTGCAGTACGATAGGGCTCTTTTTTACCGGATAAATTAAAGGAAAAAGACGAGCCTGCAATCCATTGCTGTGCTTTCGCTTGGTACATATACATACCATTGGGTGAAATGAGGCAGATTTGTTTAACATCTATAAACATACCTGCTTGTACATTGTAGCGCAAAGCTCGTTCATTGTTTTCTTTAAAGAAAGTATCTTTTGGTTTAATAATATTGAAGATGGATAAACCAGCATACGCACCTATTGATTTAGTAAAATTGGATGTCCAAAACAACCCGATGTTTAAATTAGGCTTGATATACTTGCCGGAAGCAAATGCTTCTCCATTAGGGCGCGTTAAATCAAAACGGAAATTGATTGAATCGAATTGGCTGGCAAAAACTAAATTGCCATAATCTAAATGACGCTGTAGAAAACCAATTTGCATACCTACACCTAAAAAATGATTTTTATCTTTACCTAAGCTTTTGTTATATGCTACAGATGCCATCATTGAATTGGAACGAATAGCTGTTTGTCTATCATTTGTAAATACTAATCCAACTCCAAAAATATCTCCTTTTAATTTATCTCTTAAAATACCAAAATCAGCAGATGCACTGAGTGTATTATACGGTGACGGTGATTGTACCGGTAAATACTGTACTCTATAATTGGCAACAAAACGATATAACGAATTAATCTTTCCGGTAAGTGCCGGATTTAAATTTAACGGTGAATTATAAAATTGAGAAAACTTATAATCTTGTGCTTTAGCGTTTGATAAAGAAATAAAAAATATCAAAACCAAAAATATTTTATTGTATAATTTCATTGGGTGAATTATTTACTTTTTAGTTGTTGCAAAATGTAATCAAATATTGCACGATGTGCTGGTTGTACCAATAAATCATTGTGAAATATTGGAACGAAGTTACCATTAATTTTTTTTACTTGATTATACACCTTTGAAAATTCAAATTTAATTTCATCTGTGGTTTTAGTTTGGTAATATTCAAAAGTGGCATCCATCCAACAAGATGGCTGAATAAGTAAAGACGTAGATTGATTTTTTTCTAAATCAAAGAAATAAAAAGCGCGACTAAATCCTGCTCTAAATCCCGGAACATCCGGATAACACAAGGTGTAATCCTGTGAAATTGCATTAGCAATTAAAGTACGATATGTCATCGGAAATTGTAAGCGTAAAAAATGTTGGCGTGCATGATAAATACGTTGATTCGTATAACGTTCTAACAAACTTTTCTCTTGATATAAATCTTGTTCAAAATGTACATTATAAGATGGATGTATGCCAATTGTATGTTGTGTAGCAATTCGATTTATTAATGCGCTATAAGCATTGGATAATGGTGAAACGTTACTATTATTCGGCCCATCATCATTTAATAAAAAAAAGAAAATGGATGGTATATTATGTTGTTGTAATAAAGTTGATAGCTCATCAAAAATATCCAACTCATCTTTATAAGCTATTAACAATGTTTTCCATGCATTCCATTTGGTAAAGTTTGGAAGATGTTTTCTCCAATTTCGTCCTTTATATCGGAAAGGATGGTCCACATCAAAAGTGAACAAACAAGTGGTTTGATGTGCTTTAAATTGTAACGTTGGAAAAACTCGTAATAATGCGTTCTTTAAATAGTCTAACCAAACCTCAACAATGGGTGTAAATGAAAAAGCTGGATGTGCTAATATAGAATTCGTAGATTTATATCTTTCATGAATATCTAAATCATCGGAAAAATATTCTTCATATCTAGTGACGAGATAAAATATAGCAGAAAAAATATCAAAATTAATTGTATGAATATTCTCTGATGCAGTGAAAAAAACAGAAAAATCCGATTCACGTGAAACGTCAATTTGAATTGTTTGGATAATATCTTCTATTAATAAAGAATGCTGAAAAATACTAAAAGGTGCTTCTAGTTGCTCGTTCGAATAATTAATAAAAAAAAATGGTAGTGCATCGACCTTTGGAAGCGTTTCAACTAAACTATAAGCTATACCAAAATATTCTTGAAATACGAAATCACAGGCGTATTTTATTCTGTTGGTAACTTTAGGTGTGTAGATAACTAGCAATGGTAAATTTTTAGTTGTTTTCGTATTTTTACATAACTATGTCAGCACCATTTCTAATACATCTGCCACAATTTGAAGGTCCTTTTGATCTTTTATTGTTTTTTATAGAGCGCGATGAATTAAGTATAAATGATATTCCAATCTATAAAATTACAAATGATTTTTTAGATTATATTCAACATTTAGAACGTTTGAATATTGAAGTGGCGAGTGAGTTCATGTTAGTAGCTGCTACCTTGATGCGTATTAAAGCAAAAATGTTGCTACCTCGCAAAGAAATGGACGAACAAGGAAATGAAATTGACCCGCGTACCGAATTGGTTCAAGCGTTAATGGAATACAAACGTTTTAAAGATGTAGTAGAAGTTTTAAAAGACTTAGAAAGCACTCGCTCTTTAAAATATACACGTGGAAATAAAAATAAAGAAGTAGAGCAATTAATAAAATTATTAGCAGACGAAGCTGAGTTAGAAACAGTAACCTTGTTTAAATTATTGAAAGCTTACCAACGCAGTATGGATCGTTATAAAACGAAAAATGAAAAAATTGTACATACTGTTGCTCCATTTAAATATTCCATCGAACAAGAAAGAGATAAATTAGCTACTTTTATTAAATTAAAAGAAAAAGCATCTTTTACAGAAATTTTCACTACTTGTGAAAGTAAAATTCATGCTGTATTTATTTTCTTAGGTATGTTAGAGTTGGTACAACAACAAATTATTTCCATTATTATTGGTGAAGGAAAAAACAATTTTTGGTTGGCTTCCGGCGTTGTAGAAGAATAATTCTTTCTATCTTACAATATGCAGCTTAAAAAAATTCGGATTATACCTTTTGTGGTGCTCCTTACATTTTGCTTATGCCATGCAAAGGCACAAAATTATAAAGGTGCTGTAGGCGGTCGCTTTGGTTATGGTACCGGATTGTCCGGTTTATATCATGTGCAAAACGGTCATGTTCTGGAATTTTTATTGCGATATGGTTATCATGGTTTAATATTAAACAAACCGGGTTTTAATGTACAAGCATTATATCAAAAACATTGGGCTTTTAGAAAAAATGATGCTTGGACAGTGTTTGTTGGTGTAGGTCCTGCAATCGGGTTTGGAAAGAAAAATCATCAGAGTACACAAAAGTTTGTCGCATTAGGTGTCTCGCCACAATTTGGTATCGACTATACAACACATCGTTTGAGAATTCCTTTTGTGTTAGCATTGGATTACAAGCCTACCTTAAATGGAGATTTCGCTGTAAAAAATAAAAGTATTAAACCAAAAGCTGATTTTTCCTATTATGAAATTGCCTTTTCTGCACGATTTGGAATCGGTGAAAATAACAGAAAGCGTTACAAACGCAGATAATTACAATCCTCTAATTTTAGAACGCAGGCTGTCTTTCAACGCATCTCCACAACTCATGCGTGTAATCTTTTCTGATAGTGTACGCTTGAATGCAACCTGACTTTTATACATTTTCTGTACTTCTTCATTGGTTTCAATTTGTGTACGTAAAGCACGTTCCGAAGCGCTGTCTAATTCACCATCAATTAATAAATTAATTTGACGTTGTAAATCTCGTTGGTGGTTAGGTGGTGTTGCCATACTAATCGTTTTTATCTTTATAACCCATTTGAATTGCATATTCTTTTAAGCTTTCTTTCAACATATTTCGAGCTCTATGCAATCTGGAACGCACGGTTCCTATTGGAATATCAATTATTTTAGCAATTTCTTCGTACGAGAAACCTTCGATGTCACACAATAAAATCACCGTTTTAAAATCTATTGGCAATTTATTGAGTGCAATCGTAATCTCATCGCCCATCATTCCATCAAAAATATCTTCGCGTAAATCATAGGTTGCTGTTCCGGCATCATCGTCTGCATCTTGATACGCTACAATATCTTCGTAATCTACTTTATTGGGTTCTTTCTTTTTTTTACGGTATTCGTTAATGAAGCCATTCTTCAATATTCTAAACAACCATGCTTTCGCATTAGTTCCCGAATCATACGAATTTAAAAAACGAAATGCCTTTAAAAAGGTATCTTGTACCAAATCGTTGGCATCGGCTTCATTATAGGTAAGATGATAGGCAAAATTATACAACGCATCTGCATGCGGTAATAATTCATCTTCAAATAATTGTTCTTTATCTATATTCGGTTCAATGGACACAATGGTCATAAAGGTAGCAATATTTTAGGTAGATAAACACTAAATTTGTGTTTTTAGTTCGCGATGCAATCCTATCAAATAAATATTCAATTAATAAATAGAATTATTATTAGTATAATAATCTTAATGCTTATTGGTTTATATTTTTCGAACGCTTGTAAAAGTATTGCATTAGTAGGTTTATCGGTGTTGTTTCTTATTTATCCGAATAAAAAAGAAATCCTGTCGGATTTATTATCAAATAAATTGTATGTATCGAGCCTGTTACTCGTTTTTATATACATCATTTCAGTAGTATTAAGTGAAGATAAAAATACCGGTTTTATTGCTATGAATAATAAATTAAGTGTATTGTTTATTCCAATAACTTTCTATCATTTTAGAAATACCATCAATACAAAATATATACTCATTGGTGTTAGTATAGTATTGGCATTTATACAAATAACGTATGCTATTTATAATGCTATAAATATAGACGACATCTCACAATTATATAGTGTGGGCAATGTATTACCTATACTAAAAATTCACCATGTACAATTAGCCGTTTTAATTAGTTGTACCATCCTTATGTTAATTTCTATAGCTTTAGATGATATAGAAAAATGGAAAAAAATAGTTGCGATATTAATTGCATCTTGCTTACTATTATTTATACATTTTTTTGCTGTTCGAACCGGAATACTACTCACCTATTTATTTATTATAACCTATCTAACTAATACCATTATACAACAAAAAAAATGGAAAATGTTAAGTATATTTTTAATAAGTATAATAATGAGTCTATCCGTATTTACAGTATGTGCCAACAATTTTAGTACAAAAATAAATTACATGCGTTATGATATATCTCGTTATGTTGAACACAAACAAGATGCTTTTCAATTTTCTGATTCCAGAAGATTACAAGCTATTGAAAACGGGATTATATTAATTAAAAAAAATCCCGTTTTAGGTACAGGAATTGGCGATATACAAACTGAAATAAATTCTATATATACACAACAAAATCCAAGCTTAGAAAAAACTTATTTTTATTTACCGCATAGTCAATACATTTATTTTTTAAGTGTATTTGGTATTCCGTTAGGTATAGCAGCAATAGCCTGTTTTTTATATCCGATTATTTACTTTTATCAAAATAAAAAGTATGTATTGTGGAGTATGTATATTGGCTTAGTCATATTTGGAATTTGGGATGCATTTTTAGGTACGTTGTTTGGTACTTGCATTTATAGTATGCTAATTGGAATTGGAATAAAGAAAATAAATTGAAAAAAATACTACATATCAATTCTAATAAAAATTGGCGTGGTGCCGAAATTCAACTACATCAAATTATACAACAAGCATCTAAAAATTATCAGCATTATTTGTTTTGTGTAAAAGATAGCATCTTGTATCAAAAAAATAAAAATGCACATACATTTGGATATACGAAAAGAATGGCGGTAGATATTATAGCTGCATTTCAACTAAAAAATTTTATAAAACAACATCAAATAGATTTAATTCACTTACACGATAGTCATGCTATAAACACCTATTATTTAGCACGATGCTTTGGCATGAAAACCAATGCCATTATTCATAAACACACGCATTTTCCTATTAAAAATAAATGGAAATATACACACGAAAGTATCCAACAAATAATCTGTCTAACGAATACTTCTAAACAACAATTAGCTTCATTTATATCCGAGTATAAAATAAGTGTATTAGCACCTGGAATTGACATATCAAAATTTAAAATAAAAAAAGATGAATTAAAACAAACATTAAATATTGCTGAAAACGCGGTGATTATTGGTATTATAGCAGCATTAGAACCGGAAAAAAATGTAGAAACTTTTTTAAAAATAGCACAACAATTAATACAGCAACATGCCAATTATCATTTTATAATTATAGGAAATGGCTCTTTAAAAACAAGCTTACAAACCGTATATAAAAATGAGCATATTTATTTCTTAGGTTATAGAGAAGATATACCATCCTTACTAAAAAATATGGATGTGTTTTTATTTACGTCAAAAGTAGAAGGTTTTGGACAAGTAATAGTAGAAGCAATGGCGAGTAAAACCATAGTAGTATGTAATAATTATGATGCTGTAAAAGATATTATACAACACGAACAAACAGGCTATATTTTTACTTCTATACAACAAGCTGTAGAAAATATTGAACATATAATAAACAATGAAGCATATAAATCAGCAATAGAAGAAAATGCCTATAATTATGTTCAACAATATGATGTACATTTAATGTATCAAAAATTAGAAGCAATTTATTCATCTATTTTAAATAAAACATAACTTGAAAATAGGTTTATATTTCGGTTCGTTTAATCCAATTCATATTGGACATTTATTAGTTGCTACACATCTACGAGAAGCAGCAAACTTAGATGAAATTTGGTTTGTTGTTTCGCCACAAAATCCATTTAAAACAAAGAATGAATTAGCAGATGAACAACATCGTTTAAAAATGGTACAAGTTGCTATTGAAAATAACGCACATTTTAAAGTGAGCGATATAGAATTTACATTAGAAAAACCATCTTATACACATCAAACATTAAAAACATTTATTGCACAATATCCAACCTATCAATTTTCATTAATAATAGGAGAAGATAATGTGGCCAAGTTTAATGAATGGAAAGAAGTAGATTGGATTTTGAAAAATGTGTATGTGTTGGTTTATAATAGAACCAACGATTTAAAAAGCCAACGAAACATAAAAATGAAATATTACGAATTACCATTAATGGATATTTCATCAACAGAAATTAGAAAAAGAATCCAAGAAAATAAATCCATTCGATATTTTGTACCGGAAACTGTGGAACAATATATAAAGTTTCACAACTTGTATCTATAAAAAAACACTTATACACATAGCTGTTAGTATTGTGTCAAACTACCATATTTTACGCAGTAAGTTACCAACAGATTGAAATGTTAGAAAAAAATAATTGATGTGGATTGATGTGTGTAAATAAATCTATCCACATAATTCAAAATAGCTGTAAAATAATCTCCACGGGCAAGTCTATTTTTCAAAAATTTAAACACAGGAAATACACGAAGAATACAAATTTTGAAAATAAAAAAATATACACATATCAATTGGGATAACTATACCAACGAATGTGTATGAAATATAGAAAACTGCATAAAATAGGAACTTTAACGTGTGGAATAAATGTTGATAATAGAAATGAATAACAATTAAAAGCAAAAAACAAGCTATTAGTCAAAAACTTTTATCAACGAATTCACACAGATATATTATAGTAATAAAAAATTTTAAAAATAGATTATTTATAATGTATTAGGAACGGTTCATTTTAAAAATTTGAAGGTAAATTAAATTCAAAACGAAAAAAACAAAGTACCTTTGAAAAAATTTTAACGAGATGGAAGAAATAGTAGATTTTAAAGAAAAAATTTCCGGGCTGACGCAAGTGGGCTTTTTAGATATTCCTGTTGACCCAACTTTAGATATTTTTGCAGAAATTGCCAAATTAAAAAAAGAAAAAAATGCCGTTTTATTGGCACATTACTACCAAGAATCCGACATCCAAGATATCGCCGATTTTATTGGCGACAGTTTGCAATTAGCTCAAAAAGCAAAGGAAACCAATGCCGATATTATTTTATTTGCCGGTGTGCATTTTATGGCAGAAACCGCCAAAATTTTAAACCCAAGCAAAAAAGTACTTTTACCCGATTTGAATGCCGGATGTTCTTTGGCAGATAGCTGTCCGCCAAAAGAATTTGCCGCTTTTAAAGCACAATATCCGGGTTATAAAGTAATATCGTACATCAATTGCTCCGCCGAAATAAAAGCACTCAGCGATTATATTTGCACCAGCTCCAATGCCGAATTTATTGTGAACAGCATACCACCCGAAACCGGTATTATATTTGCACCCGATAGAAATTTAGGTGCGTATCTCTCCAAAAAATTAAACAGAGAAATGGTGCTGTGGAATGGCTCTTGCATGGTACACGAAATTTTTTCTTTGGATAAAATTTTAAAATTGAAAGAAAAACATCCGAATGCAAAAATGATTGCCCATCCGGAATGTGAAGCAGCAGTGTTGGAACATGCCGATTTTATTGGCTCTACCACCGGATTATTAAAATATACCCAAACCGACGATGCACAAGAATATATTGTCGCTACCGAAACCGGTATCTTGCATAAAATGATGCAAGCATCGCCGCATAAAACGTTTATTCCGGCACCACCAAATAACAGCTGTGCTTGTAACGATTGTCCACACATGAAATTAAATACGTTAGAGAAAATTTATTTGTGTTTAAAATATGAATTACCGGAATTACTGTTAGACGAAACCTTGCGTATTAAAGCAAAAATTCCGATTGATAAAATGTTGGAAATAAGTGCACAAGCCGGATTAAAAGGATAATTTTTTTGTGTTTATACTTCGTATAAAAAATCTTATTTTAGTTTATTTATAAACCAATAAGAGAACACATTGAACACCACGATTTATCAAATATATCCACGCTCCTTTTACGATAGTAATGGCGATGGAATCGGCGATTTACAAGGTATAATCCAAAAATTGGAGTATATAAAAAATCTGGGATTTGAAACCATTTGGATATCGCCCTTTTATAGTTCACCACAAGCCGATTTTGGTTACGATGTTTCGGATTATTATCAAATTGCACCCGAATATGGCACACTGCAAGATACAGAACAATTAATTACAGCAGTGCATCAACACGGCATGAAAATCGTGTTTGATATGGTGATGAACCACACATCCGATCAACATCATTGGTTTTTAGAATCCAAACAAAATACCACCAATCCGAAAGCCGATTGGTATATTTGGCGAGATAAACCGAATAACTGGAAAAGCATAGTTGGCCCCAAAGCTTGGCATTATTGCGAAACCAGAAAACAATATTATTATGCTTCTTTCCTTCCATTTCAACCCGATTTGAATTATAGAAATCCGGAAGTGAAAAAAGCTATGTTTGACGTGTGTCGGTATTGGTTACAAAAAGGTGTGGATGGTTTTCGATTAGATATTTTTAATTGCATTTATAAAGACAAAGATTTTAAAGATAATCCATTTTCTTTATTACATGCTTTTCCTTCGGAAGATTATCCGGGCGGCAATTTCCAAATCAGAAAATATTCCGTAAATCAAGAAGAAAATTTTTTATTTGCTCAAGAGTTGCGACAAGTAGTTGATACATTTCAACCACCGCGTTTATTAGTGGGCGAAGTATTTGGAAAACATACCTTGAAGCGAAAATATTTAGGAAACAATGATGGTTTGCATCTCATTTTTTTATTCGAGATGTTGTTTTATCATTTTAATGCCGCATTTTTTAGAAAGAAAATTTTGGAGTTCAATCACTATTATCCATTTCCATTATTACCAACTACCGTGTTTAGTAACCACGATCAATTTAGAAGCATTCGCAGAGTAGGAAATAGTTTGGAAAAAGCAAAAGTATTAGCCACCTTACAATTTACAATGCGTGGCGTGCCGACAGTTTATGCCGGTGAAGAAATCGGAATGACCAATGCATCAATTCCTATAAAAGAAGGCAAAGACCCAATTACCAAAACATATAGTTGGGTGCCACAGTTTATTGCCAACAGATTGCCCGTTGCTATCAACAGAGATAATTGCCGCACACCAATGCAATGGAATACACAAGCCAATGCCGGATTTTCCACTAATCACCAAACATGGCTTCCTGTAAATAAAGACATAGAAAATAGAAATGTGGAACAACAAACCGCCGATGATTATTCCCTTCTAAATACATTTAAAAAACTTATCGCACTAAGAAAAGCTATAAAAGCAATTTCAGCGGGTGATATAGAAATTGTACCTACCGGAAATAAACATATATTGGCTTATACACGAAGTACATCGGATGAAAAAGTAATTGTACTCATCAACTTTTCTAAAGCTCGTATTCAAAACCAACTAAGTGTTCCAATTTTGGAGTTATTATTTTCCATCCATCCCAAAACTACTTTTAATGGAATATTAGAAGCGTATGATGCGGTAGTATGTCGCATTGCAAATTAAAAAGGATACTTTTTATTTTATTATCTTTTATAAAAAGTAAAATGCTAAGAAATATGTAAATTAGTCTTTCAAATAAGAAAACATGGAGCTAACTACGGATGAGCATATCATCAATAAGTTTCGTGAAATGATAGAAAAACGCTATCAATATGCGGAATTATCGAAACGATTTGAATTGCCAAGTAATATCACGGAAGAAAATATTATTGAAGTAAAACATTATTTTTTACATACCATTTATCCGCCGGCAGCCGAACGCAAAAAGTTAGAAGAAGCCTTTAAAGAATTAGCAGATTATGTGCGTTCACCCAAAAAAATTTGGGCCTTATTCGGCGATATGGCACGTGCCTTATTTAAGTTCGGCCGACATTTTATGCAGGCTTTACGTGCCGGTATGGATTCCTTGAACTCGTTTGTAGGTGCTAAAAATTTTGAAGCGGCCATGGCCGAAATTGCCAATAAAAACGGCATTATACCACCAATGAGCGATGAAGATTTTGAAGATACACTTTATCAACTACCAAGGGAAGATATTGAGAAATTTATTGGCGATGTAAAAAATTTATTTGGTGCCATGGTAAATACGCAATTACTCCAAAAAACCTTAGACATCTTACAACATGTTATAGAAACCATGGAGAAAAAACCGCAAACTTTTCCCAAAGCAGATGTAGATGGAATTAAATTAGGAAAATCATTACTTCAAAATGGTTACGATATTTTTTCTAAATATGATGAACCCACCAAAAATGCAATTGTAGATATTATTTATAAAAATGAAATGTGGTTTGTAGACGAAGTGTATAAAAAGAAAGAAGGAAAATAAAAAACAAGCTTGAATAATTAAGAAAAATTTGCATTTCTTTGCAATCGCTTTTAATAAATTTGTAATAAGATATGGCACGCAAAATAATTTTTACGGATGATGCACCCGAACCAATTGGACCTTACTCTCAAGCGGTTTCCATAAATGGTATGTTATTTGTATCAGGACAAATACCATTGGATCCATTTTCCGGAGTATTGATAAATGATGGCATTGCAGCAGAAACAGAACAAGTAATGCAAAATTTAAAAGCCATTTTAGAAGCAGCAGAAATGGATTTTGGCAATGTAGTAAAATGTTCTATTTTTTTAACCGATATGCACGATTTTCCAAAAGTTAATGAAGTGTATGGCAACTATTTTAAAACCAATCCGCCGGCACGCGAAACTGTTGAAGTAAGTGTATTACCAAAAAATGCCAATGTGGAAATATCTTGCATCGCTGTGCGATAACACTAAATATAATAACATGCGACAATTATTATTTTTTATTTTTTCTATTTCTCTTTTTTCCAACACGGTTTTGGCTCAAAAAAGTGCCGATTGTATTGCCGCAAAAGATAGCATGAAAGCACAATTTGCTCGAGGTGAAATGGGTTGTTATATAACAGGAAAAAATAAATTTTCGCCGGAATATTATGTTCAATTTTCAGATACACACTACGAGAAAAGAATATTGAAAAAAATAAAAAAAGATAGTGTACTGTTGCAAGCATTAAAAAAACAGGCGGATAAAAGTAAAATAAAACCAAATCCAAAACCTACAGCAGAAACGAAGCACCAACCCAATGCAAATCAACAAAAACCAAACTTAAATCCGGATTCTTATTCCTATTTTAATCCCAATGATACCAGTAGTGATTTTAAATATTGCTACAATATGGCATTTAAAGCGAAATTAGATTCTGCTTTTAAATGTGATTTTTTTAAGCAATCAGATTCCATTATGCGCGCATATGATAAGGTAGGAAAAGGTTATAAAAATGCAATGTATCCGGGTGGCGATCAAGCATTACAAAAATATTTAGACAGCAATGTTACTTTACCGGAAGATATTAAATTGCCAAACGGAGAAAAAACCGTGAAAATATTATACTCTTTTTTCGTAGATGAAACCGGAAAAATATCGGATGTGAAATTGGCAAAATCCAATTGCAATATGTGTGAAAATGCCGTGTTGCAAGCCGTACAAAAACTACCTAATTTTTCACCTGCCATAGAAGCCGGCAAACCAAAAAAAGTAAAGTACATTTTACCGTACACCAAAAAAATATAAACTTTCCTAAACAAACAGGCAACTTCATCCTTATGGATGAAGTTTTTTTATTTATATAATGTAATTTTGTTTAACTTTCTAATATGTTATCCATGACTTTTACGGAACGATTTCGCCAAGTGGTATTTTTCTCCATTTTGATGGCTTTAGGTATTGTCATTTTTATTCAAGTAAAATTTCTTGTTCCCGGCGTTTTAGGTGCGATTACACTTTATGTATTAAACAGGAAATTTTTATTCAATTTATTTTATATCCAAAAATGGAATCGGTATGTTGCCACTGTTTTATTAATGATTATTGATGCCGTAGTTTTATTAATTCCTTTTGGATTGGCCACATTATTTGTTGTACCCAAATTGCAGAATTTTACCAGCAATGCCAACGATTTATTTATGGGTATTAAAGAAATCATCCATCGTATTGATGAATTAACCGGTATTCAACTATTATCTAAAGACAGCTTGAAAAACATTCCCGGAATTGTGTCCTCTTTTTTGCCCAATTTTTTAAATATCGCAGCAAACTTATTTTTCAATATCAGCACGATGTTTTTTGTCTTATTTTTTATGTTGTTGCATGCATCTAAAATAGAATCGACACTATTAAGATATATTCCTATAAAACCACAAAATAAAAAGCGAATCACCTCTGAAACCAAAAACATTGTAACATCGTATGCAATTGGTATTCCGGTTCTGGCTATTGCACAAGGCTTTAGTGCATACGTAGGTTATAAAATATTTGGAATAGAAGACCCTATGCTTTGGGGTTTTGTTACTTGTGTTTGTTCTGTAATTCCATTCATTGGCTCCAGCATGATTTGGATGCCATTATCTGTTTATTTATTTACGGATGGTCATGCTCAAGATGGCATTTATTTAGCCATTTATTGTGCTATCGTTGTATTAAATATTGATAATGTTTTGCGCTTGTTTTTATTGAAAGCATTTGCCGATATACATCCACTTATCACGCTATTTGGTGTAATTACCGGCTTAAAATTATTTGGTTTTATCGGATTGATATTTGGTCCTTTGTTGGTTTCTTACTTATTGTTGATGGTGCGTATTTATGTCAATGAGTTTTCAACGGATACCGATTTACAAGAAGAAACTTAGCTTACGCCTTTAATTTTTCTAATAAAATTGTATTTACTGCTTCGTGTTTATTCAACATCATTTGGTGTGTTCCTCCAAGAATAGGAATGGCATTTTTTATTTTACTAAAAGGAAACATCTCATCTTTTGTACCATGAATATGTATGATGTCCTTTCTATAATCATCTGTACCTTGCCAATTTACTATTGCATTTACACACCAATATAAAAAAGAAGGTTCATTACTTTTTGCCATACTAATGGCTAATTTTCGCAATGCCGGTGTTTTTAAAACATCCGGTTTAAATAAACTACCATACTGTATAGCACCAATAAATCCGGTACCCGGAAGCAACTTGTGTGCGTATGTATATTTTAAAATTTTTAGTTTTGCCGGCATTTCACTTCTACTTTTAATAGAGGAAATTAACACTACTTTTTCCGGCTGTATGTGTTTGATTAATTCCATCGTCATGATGCCACCCATGGAATTTCCAATTAAATTAAATGGTTGCGACCTATCTATCAATGGAATAAATTTTCGTACATAGGTTTCCATTGTATCCTTTTTTTCGTGTTTGGGAAATGGAAGATATACAGAATTTTCTACCGCAGCAAGTTGGTATTTAAATAGTCGCTCATCCGAAGCAATTCCACCAATAAAATAGGTTGTTATAGCCATTGCTATAAATGTACTATTATTTTATTTTTTAGAAAAATGAATGCTTAAATAGCTTGACTAAATTTCGGCAAATCCGGAGAAGATGTGTTTTCGGCATCGTTCATTTTTTTATCAAATACCGAACAAATATTTCGTAAAAAACTCCAACCTAATGGTGTTACTTCTAATTGATGGGTTTGCCAAGATATAAGTCCATCTTGTTGTAAAGTATGTAAACGAAGCTTCATTTTTTCGCTGAGCTCCAGCTCGTTTTCCCAATTGGTAGCACCTTTACAAGCAATATTTAAAATATGTTTTCTATATAAAATATCTTCTTCACTTACATCAATTCCTTTTTGTATTGGTAGGATTTCTTTTGCAATTGCTTCATAATAAGCTTCTACCGTTTTCACATTTTGTCGAAATCCAAAAAACACATCGCTGATGGCAGAAACACCTAATCCTATTAATACTTCCGTGTTGGTGGTCGTGTAACCCATAAAATTTCGATGTAAGGTTTTACTTTGTTTTGCCAATAAAAGACTATCACCTTGTAATGCAAAATGATCCATACCAACATCTAAATAACCGGCTTCTAAAAATAAATTTTTACCGGTTTCGTAAAGGGTATATTTTTCTTTTCCTTTTGGTAAATCGTTTTCATCATACGCACGTTGTGATTTAGAAGTCCAAGGCACATGTGCATAGCTGTAAAATGCAATTCGATTTGGTAAAAGCGTGATAACAGATGCTATCGTGTTTTGAATACTTGCTTGTGTTTGAAAAGGCAAGCCATAAATTAAATCAAAGTTGATGGATTCGTAACCGATTGCTCTCGCCCATTCGGTAACTTGTTTAGTTTTTTCAAAAGGCTGAACGCGGTTGATGGCAATTTGCACTTTCGAATCTAAATCTTGCACCCCAAAACTAACGCGTCTAAATCCAAGTTGGTAAAATGTTTCTAAATGCGCTTTCGTGGTGTTGTTGGGATGTCCTTCAAAACTAAATTCATGAGCCGGATGAATTTTTATGCCATCAAACAATTTTGTTAAAAGATATTCTAAATTTTGCGGACTAAAAAATGTGGGTGTGCCACCGCCCAAATGCAATTCTCTTAAAACTAAATTTTCACCAAAAATTTGTTTATACATTTCCCATTCTTTTAAAACGGCCTCTATATAAACAGCCTCAACCGAATGATTTTTGGTGATGCGTTTATTACAACCGCAATAGGTACACAATTGCTCACAAAAAGGAAGATGTATATATAAACTGATGCCTTCTTTGGTTTTTTGAGCAACCATGGCTTTTTGTATTAAAGCAGCCCAATCTGGTTGATTAGTTTTTCCTTCTTTCCAATACGGGACCGTTGGATAACTGGTGTATCTTGGAATGGGAACATTGTATTTATCTATCAACTCGTAGGATGGCATTCCATGTAAATTATACCTCAAAGTTAAAGCTAAGAAATGGATTATTTTATGATGAAAATCACTTAATCGGGCATACTTTTTCCGAGTGCTTGTTTCAAGCTGTCTTCACTTTCAATTAAATGTTTCCGTATGCTTTGTCGGTCTTTTTCGCTTTTATTTTGAGAGAGTTTTTCTTTTGCCTGTAAATCGGTAACGTTTATTTCAAATGCAATAATGCCATTTAACAAACCATCCACATATTCTTTTCTCAATGTTTTAAATTGTTCTAGATACGATGGTTCATACGCCAACATTTGTTTGTGTAAAATGGTTAATTTTTCTTCAGGAGATGTTAAAATTTTCAATGTACCATAAGTATGTACTGCTATATAATTCCATGTCGGAACTTCTTCTTTTTTTTGATATAAGGTGGGCGAAATATACGCATGTGGTTCAGCAAAAATTACTAAAACAGGATGCTCTGTAAAAGATTTCCATTGGTTGTTTGTTTTGCTAAGATGAGAAGATAATAGGATAGCTGATTTTTCTGCTTCGATAATAAAGGGTAAATGAGTTGCAACCGGTATATTATTTTCAATAGAAACAAGCGTTGCAAAATTATAGGATTGCATAAATGCAATGGCTTTTGCTGTATCTTCTTGTTTAAATGATTTTGGAATATACATAATAAAATAGCAGCAATATGGTGTTCAAAAAATTACCAAGTAGAAATAGTTTTCAAAACTAAACTATCGCGGTTGTCCGGCGTTTTTTCAATGGTTCTGATTTTAATATTTCCACTTCCGGCAAACTCAATTAAATTTTGTCTGGAATTAAATACTTCATCACTTGGTGCTACAAATGTTGCCAACTCTTTCCATTGTCCACGTTTGAAACTATATAAAATAACATTACCAACTTCTCCATTTGGTTTTTTGATAACAACAGAAAAATCATCGGAACCATCGCCATCAATATCATTTTCATTTAGCACATTTACACCTACACAATTTGGAATCGTAATTTCCGGTAAATCAAAATTCGTAAAGGAAATTTTTGTTTGTTTAGATGCGTAATTTCCTGCAGTATCTTTTTCCGGTTTTATTATTATTAATTCTTCTTTCTCTCCATCGCCATTAAAATCACCCGATGAAGTACTTTCACTTTCTTCAAATTTTTCGAACATCGAAACGAGTTGCGGTCGCATGTCAGCTTCTTTATCACTTTCTACAATGATACGCCATGTATTGTCGAGTTGTTTTTCAAAAATTAAATACGAGTGATAAACATTTGGTTTATTATTGATAGTAACCAATTTTAAAAATTCGCATTTATAATTTCCGGTATCAGATGCATAAATTCCGATTTGCCCGATGATGCGTTCGCGGTACGTTTCGGACTGTTTTATTTTATACTTTTTTGCATTGATTACTTCAGTGCGTGCAACTCTTCGTTTAAAAAACAAGACAGGATCGTTGTAATAATTTTCCAAACTATCTATATGAATGCTATCATGTGCAGCATTCCATCTATAAACTACGTCGATTACTTCTTGTTGTTCGGATGGTAGCATTTTATATTGTTCTGCAATACTATCTCTTTCTATCGTATCATTTTTTACTTTTTCATTGTTGCAAGAGGTGCAACTTTCTAATGCCATACAAGCTATCAAAAAAAATAAAATATAGTGTACCTTTTTCACATCTAATCTTTACAGAATAAAGATACGAATTTGTTGTTTGTATTTATTCAAACCATAACTTTTTTCAGCACGATACCGATTCGAATTCAACATTCAAAAAAATAAATGAAAGCTCGAAATGGTTATGTAGGTAGATATTTTTCCATTTTATTATTACGAATGAAATGAAGTTTTATGAACATTTTAATTTTTTTTTAGAAAATATTTTAGGCAGTATCTTTCATTTTGGTATTGTTTAAAATTTGATTCTACAAAACAATACGAATCAAAATTAATGTTCAATAATTTTTTAAGATGCAAAATGGTGTTGTGTCAAAGTATTCGTATTTATTGATAGTTTGAAAGATTAAAAAATTAATTCCATTTTTGAAAAAGATTTTTCCAAACAATAAAAATGAAAATTCATACTAATTTTTTTTTCTTTAAACATGCTCTAACATGGAGATACGTTTTTACTTTATCCACAATTATTAACATGTATGAATAACTTGCATGTTGTACAGATTAAATATTGTCATTACTTTTATATAGCAGAATAGTTAAAGAAGTATTTTAATCTGTTTAAAAAATAAAATTCTTCAACAGAAAAGTTTTGACTGTATAAAATGAAACACTAAACAAAATTTAAAACAATGGCAAAGAAAACAGCAAGCGCAAAGCCAGCAGCAAAAAAAGCAGCACCTGCAAAAAAAGCAGCACCTGCAAAAAAAGCAGCAGCTCCTAAAAAAGCGGCAGCTCCAAAAAAAGCGGCAGCTCCAAAAAAAGCGGCAGCTCCAAAAAAAGCGGCAGCTCCAAAAAAAGCAGCAGCTCCAAAAAAAGCGGCAGCTCCAAAAAAAGCAGCAGCTCCAAAAAAAGCGGCAGCTCCAAAAAAAGCGGCAGCTCCAAAAAAAGCAGCAGCTCCAAAAAAAGCAGCAGCTAAAAAAGCACCTGCGAAAAAAAAGTAGTTCCTATAACTACAAAAAAATAAACCCGATGTTACAATACATCGGGTTTACTTTTTTAAGGTGGTTTATTTTATAAAAATTGAAAACCACTTTTGCGCTCACTTTCTTTCCATAATAAATCTTGCAGATTTTTATCGTATGAAATAGCAGATGATTTTTTGGATTTGCATCGATGAAAATAGTTTCCGCTAATACCATCTACTGCATTACTGCTTGCTAAATATATATGTGAACTAGCACCTTTTTCTACTGTTAATCCAAAAAGCTTGGATGCCAAACTCCATACTAAACCAAAAAATTTATTTCCATTTTTTTCACCAATCGGTGTATATACAAAACCAGGATGTAATGCATTTACTGTAATGTTGTACGGCTTTGCTTTCTCGGCTAATGCATAAGTGAATAATACATTCGTTAGTTTACTTTGCTCATAAGCACTCAATACAAAATAACTTCCTTTCTTTTGGTAGAATGTATCGACATCTATTTTTTTGGCACTATAATGTGAATCGCTGGCAACATTGACAATGCGAGCAGCATGGGCATTTTTTAATAAATCAAACAAGTAGTAAGTAACCCAAAAATAATTAAAATGATTGTTTGCCATGGTCATTTCAATACCATCATCCGATAATTGAAAATTATTAAACACAGCACCGGCATTGTTTACTAATACATCTAATTTCAAAAAATCTTTTTTGATTTGTGTTGCTGCAGCTTCAATTGATTTTTGCGAAGATAGATTTGCTGTATAAAGATGCAGTTTATTATTTCCTGAAAAGTTTTTTATTTCTGAAACAGCCTGTTCACCTTTTTCTTTATTGCGGCACAGCAAAATAATTTCATGCCCTTGTTTAGCTAATTGTTTGGCAGCTTCCAAACCTAAACCGGAAGTAGCACCTGTAATGAGAATTGTTTTATTATTCATAAGGATTTGGATTTTCTATTTTCAAAAATAGCAAGAATGATTGAAGTGTAATTTTCTTATTATAATATAATGTGTTTCGTTCTGTAATAAATTACAATCGCTCTTGCCATTTAAACATTTCATCTCTCAATCGTGCAGCTTCCATAAAATCCATTTGTTGTGAGGCCTTTTGCATGGCTTTTTTCAGTTGCGCAATTTTCTTTTCAATTTGAGCAACTGTTAAATATTCTGTTTGCTCTTCGGCAGCAACCGTCATGCTTTCATCGTGTTCACGCTGTTTTTTTTCGGTTTTAGTTTCAGATGTTTGTCGTATATCTAAGATAGATGCCCGTTGCAAAATTTCTTCTTTACTTCTAAAAACAGTTTTTGGTGTGATATGGTGTTCGATGTTATAAGCAATTTGTTTTTCTCTTCGTCGGTTGGTTTCGTCAATGGTTTTTTGCATCGATTTTGTAATCACATCGCCATAAAAAATAACCAATCCATTTGCATTACGTGCTGCACGACCTGCTGTTTGCGTCAACGAACGTTCGTTGCGTAAAAAACCTTCTTTATCGGCATCTAAGATGGCAACCAATGATACTTCGGGAATATCCAAACCTTCGCGTAATAAATTCACACCTATCAGTACATCAAAATCACCCAAACGCAATCCTTGAATTATTTCTACTCGTTCCATGGTATCTACATCGCTGTGTAAGTATTTACATTTGATGTTGATTTTAGTAAGATATTTTGCCAACTCTTCCGCCATTCTTTTGGTTAATGTTGTAACCAGTATGCGTTCTTGTTTTTGTATGCGTAATTGGATTTCGTGTAACAAATCATCAATTTGGTTGATGCTTGGTCGTACGTCAATCGGCGGGTCGAGCAAGCCGGTTGGACGTACTACTTGCTCTACAAATTCACCTTGTGTTTTTATTAATTCATAATCTGCAGGTGTTGCCGAAACAAAAATTATTTGATTCAACAACGATTCAAATTCACTAAAATTCAATGGCCGATTATCCATTGCACTCGGCAATCGAAAACCATATTCTACTAAATTTTGTTTTCTACTTCTATCGCCGCCATACATGCCACCAATTTGAGGTATGGTAACGTGGCTCTCATCTACCACCAATAAAAAATCATCCGGAAAATAATCCAATAAACAGAAAGGTCGGTCGCCGGGATTTCGTCTATCAAAAAAACGAGAATAATTTTCGATGCCACTGCAATAGCCTAATTCGCGCATCATTTCCAAATCAAAATTCACACGTTCTTCTAATCTTTTTGCTTCTTGTTGTCTTCCTATTTTTATAAAATAATCAACATGAGCTTTTAGTTCATCTTGAATTTCATGAATAATAGTTGGCATTTGGTCGCGAGGTGCTATGTAAATGTTAGCCGGAAAAATGGCGATATCTTGCATTTTTTCTATTCGCTTTCCAGAAACCGGATCAAACGATTCTAACGCTTCAATTTCATCACCCCAAAACGTAATGCGATATGCATAATCAGCATACGCCAAAAAAACTTCTACATTATCACCAATAACTCTAAAATTTCCTCGTTGAAAGTCGGCAGTGGTGCGTGCATATAAAATACTCACCATATTAAACAACAAGGTATTTCGGCTATACGTTTGTCCTTTGCTGATTCGAATTATTTGGTTTTTATATTCTGCCGGATTGCCCAAACCATAAATACAAGAAACCGATGCTACCACTATCACATCACGCCGGCCACTCATTAAAGAAGTCGTTGTGCTTAGGCGCAGTTTTTCGATTTCAGCATTAATAGATAAATCTTTTTCGATGTAGGTATCAGTGGTAGCAACATAAGCTTCCGGTTGGTAATAATCGTAATACGAAGTAAAAAACTCTACTTTGTTTTCCGGAAAAAATTCTTTAAATTCTGTATATAATTGAGCTACGAGAGTTTTGTTGTGTGATAAAACCAAGGTAGGTCGTTGTACTTTTTCAATGACATTAGCAATGGTGAATGTTTTTCCCGAACCTGTAACACCTAATAAGGTTTGATACTTTTCACCTTGCGCTATTCCATCACTCAACTGCTGAATAGCAGAAGGTTGATCGCCGGATGGCTGATAAGATGAGTGAATACGGAAAGGCATACATCAAAGATATACAAAAGATAAGTACAATAAAGTTGTTATTATAAATCGATTTTTATTATTAAATTAGTAAGGATAAATTAACAAATGAACAAACATTTCTACATTTTATTTTTCTTCTTACTTTTCTTTTCTTCACCAACACAAGCAACGAATTGTACTAATAATCGGTATAAGAAGATTGTATTTAATGAATTCAATGTAGTAAATGATGTTTTTTATTCTAGAAAACAACGCAGTGATGGTGCTTGGTTGAATTATAAATATGATGTTTATCTTCCTAAAAATGATACGGCACAATCGAGACCGTTGATTATTTTGGCACACGGAAGTGCATTTCTAGAAATTCCATTATTAGATAAAAAAAGTCCGGATATCGTTGAGTTAGCTATTGATTTAGTAAAAAAAGGGTATGTTGTAGTTTCTGTAGAGTATCGTTCCGAGCCGAATCCGCTTGCATTCTTTTCTGAAGAAAGCATGATAAAAGCTGTCGGCAGAGCTGTAATTGATATTAGAAATGCGATGTGTCATATTATGGACACCACGCAGAATTATGGAAATCCGTTTAAAATAGATCCTAATACGGTAATTGTAGGTGGAGTTTCTGCCGGAGCTATTAGCTTCATGCACGGTGCATTTATTGATAATTTGAATATGTTGCCGCCACAGTACAAGCAATGGATTTTGGAAGTAGAACCCAATGCCGATTCGTTGTTGAATAATAAATACTGCGGTGCCAATATTTTGGGTATCATTAATATTTCAGGAGCGGTTTTGGATACCGCTTGGATACAATCCAACCATACATATCCGCCATTACTTTCGCAGCATGGCACGGCTGATCCGATTGTGCCATATAATTTTGGTAAACCCTATAATATACCGATGCTACCAAACTTAATGGGTAGTTATTTGATTGATAAACGATATAAAAATTTAGGTTTAAGAACCGAGTTAGAAACATGGGTAAGCTATTCGCATGTTCCATTTGTAGGTGGTTTTAATTTAGAAGCGTTGTTGAGCCCGAATCCATTAGCAATTGTTTTTAATCCACCGGTATTGGATAGCACCAAACGACATATCACCAACTTTTGCTATAGCTTAATTGGTTGTGATGCCATGACTACTGCTATCAAACAACACGTGGTCAATAATGCGATTGCCGTTTATCCAAATCCAAGTAACGGCAGTTTTTCTATTCAAATTCCAACAGAAGGAAAATGGGATAATTGGAATATAGATATCTA
Organism: Bacteroidota bacterium; assembly: GCA_963169645.1. Taxonomy (GTDB): domain Bacteria; phylum Bacteroidota; class Bacteroidia; order Chitinophagales; family JADIYW01; genus JADJSS01. The sequence continues at coordinate 667,913 of CAUJCO010000013.1, read as the reverse complement.
TGATATTTCGGGAAAACAAGTGTACACCCAACAAGTGATACAAGCAACCGAATTACTACATATCAACGAAACTTTTAGTAAAGGACTTTATTTCATTAAATTATATTTTGATAGAAATGAAGAACGATATATATACTTGGGTAAAGTGAGTATTTTTTAATCTAAATCAACATCTAAATAAAAAAAAGAAACATGCGAAATTTCCTTCTTTTCACCATTGCATTTTGGATGCTGTTTGCTACGCAAGCAACCGCTTCAGATTGTTCGAATGATAGATACATAAAGCCAATTTTTTCTAGAGTAGATATTACGAAAGATGTAAAATATGCACGCAAAAAACAAAGTGATGGTCAATACATCGATTTAAAATATGATGTGTATCAACCACACGGAGATACCGCATCGCAACGCCCGATAATGTTACTCATTCACGGCGGTGCCTACTTAAAATTACTCGACCATAATAGTCCGGATATTGTATTAATGTGTGATTATTTTGCTAAAAGAGGATACGTTGCTGTTTCATTAGATTATAGACAAGAGCCCAATTTATTAGGATTATTATCCGAAGAAACTATGGTAAAAGCAGTAGCTCGTGCGTTGATAGACACCAAAGACGCCGTTAATCACATGATTATGAGTTACCAAAATGGAAATCCGTATAGAATTGATACATCAAAAACATTTATTGGTGGTGTATCTGCCGGAGCCGTTTCCAGCTTGTTTATCAGTTACACAGATAGCCTTGGTATATTGCCACCACAATATCAACAATGGGTAAAAGATGTTATTGGCGATAGTGCCGATTATATTTTGCAACATCGATTTGATATGGTGAAACCTAAAGCTTGTATTAGTATTTCCGGTGCTTTGTTAGATACGAATTGGGTGTACAACAACGGTATTGATATGCTAGTAATTCACGGCTCTGCTGATGAAATTGTACCATACCGTTATGGAAAACCATTTAATATTCCAACGCTTCCGGTGTTGTACGGCGGTAAGTCGTTGTATCCGGTAATGCAGCGAAAAGGCATACGTGTGGAGTTTGAAGATTGGTTAGGACGTGGACATGTGCCGTTTATGAATTTAACTTTTCCGGACATGATTTTTAATCTCATCAACCAACCTATTTTAGATAGTACGGAAAGACATATCGCTCAATTTTGTTATCCATATTTAGGATGCGAACGAACTACCGGAATAAAACAACATTTGATGCAGGATAATTTGGCTGTTTTTCCCAATCCGAGCAACGGCATATTTTCTATAACAATTCCTAAAGATGCCATTTTTCAACAATGGAACGTGGAGGTTTATGACATTAGTGGCCGACAAGTATTTCAACAAAAGTATGGTGCAACAACCGATTATATTCAGATACAAGAAAATTTTGCACCCGGAATGTATTTTATAAAAATGCAATACGAAAAAGGAAACGATTGGTATGTATATACCGGAAAAGTAAGTGTGTATTAGCAGTTGTTTTTAATTTGTTTTTTATCGCTTTAATGCTTTCAATATTAACTATTATCCATTGAACAATTTTTAGATAAATTGGGAGGCACTTTTTGGTGCTACATGTAACAGATAAAAAATCTACGGTTTTTTACTTTTATAGCAATATTCAAAACTAAAAGAGCTCTTTTTTAAAAAACAAATTCTTTCATCATTTCCTTCTTTTTCCAAATGTATATTTGCAGATACAAATTGTAATACGTTCAATTTTATACATTTCTTAAATAAGGATTCTTGGAACTTTTAACTAAAAAAAACAGTTATACATATTCCAAAACAATTTTATTTTTTAAATTGTATTCTAATAAAAATTAAAAACCAAAAAAAATGGGAATCTTAGACACTTTTAAGAATGAGTTTATTGACATTATTGAATGGACTGACAACTCAAGCGACACCATTGTATGGAAATTTCCACGTTTCCAAAATGAAATAAAAAACGGTGCACAACTTACGGTTCGCGAATCACAAGTTGCTGTTTTTCTAAATGAAGGAAAATTAGCCGATGTTTATCAACCCGGAAGACATGAGCTGACTACTGCAAACATGCCCATTTTAACTACGTTAAAAGGATGGAAATATGGATTTAATTCACCTTTTAAAGTAGATATTTTTTATGTAAACACGAAACAGTTTACCGACCAAAAATGGGGCACCAAAAATCCTATTACCTTAAACGACCCACGTTTTGGTATGATAGAAATTCGAGCGTTTGGAAATTTTTCGTTTAAAGTAACCGATGCCGGAAAATTTATTAAAGAAATTGCCGGTACAGATGGCAATTTTACATCCGAAGAAATTAGCAACCAATTACGCACATTGGTTGTTACAAAATTAACCGATGCAATAGCAGAAAGTAAATTAAAAATTGAAGAGTTTGCTTCTAACTTAGAAGAATTTTCAAAATTCGGCACCGAAAAACTATCCGATGATTTTGATGCATATGGGTTAAAAGTAACATCCATTTTAGTTGAAAATATATCTATGCCGGACGAAGTGAAAAAAGAAATTTTTGAACTTTCTCGTTTGGATAAAATAGATATGCAAAAACTAACCCAATGGAAAACTGCTCAAGGTATTGAAAAAGCAGCAGAAAGCGGCGGTATGGCAGGAGCGTTTGTTGGTGTCGGGTTAGGTGGCATCATGCAAGGTGGCATTGCCAATGCACAAAGCGGCGGTGGAGCCGTTCCACCACCGGTAATGCAAGTTTTTGTTGCTGTGAACGGACAACAAACCGGACCTTTCGATGTACCTGTGTTGACACAAATGGCACAAAGCGGACAGCTCAAAGCAGATACATTAGTTTGGAAAGCCGGAATGGCTGCATGGGCGGCAGCCTCCACCCTACCTGAAATGGCCGCCATATTAAATTCTGTGCCACCACCAATAGCACCACCACCTTTATAATTTATTTATAAATAGATATTTTGGCAAATGAGAAACGCTCATTTGCCATTTTTTATTTACGTCTAAAAAACCAAAACCACATGAGCAACCCATACGACGATAATCTACAAAATATTAGCAAGGAATTGAAATGTAAGGACTGTGGTGCATTATTAAAATATGCTCCGGGAACCCAGAAACTTGCATGTAATTATTGTGGTGCTCAAAATGAAATTGAACAACTAGATACAGCACAAGCAATAGAAGAAATTAATTACAGCGATTTTATTGAAAATAAAATTGACAAAGAAGAAAAACAAACGATACACACGGTGCAATGCAATAATTGCGGTGCTACCACTTCGTTGAACCCGAATATAACCGCAGACAATTGTCCTTTTTGTGCATCACCTTTAGTAATAAAAGGCGGTACAACATCTACTTTACTAAAACCAAAATATGTATTGCCATTTGTGATTGATGACAAAGCTGCTCACATCACTTTTGAAAAATGGATTCACGGTTTATGGTTTGCACCCAATAACCTGAAAAAACAAGCATCAATAAGTGAGCAATTAAAAGGCATTTACCTACCCTATTGGACTTATGATTCAAATGCATCTACTTCTTATATAGGCGAAAGAGGAGAATATCACTACGAAGGTTCCGGAAAAAATAGAGAAAGGAAAACAAAATGGTATAGTACGAGTGGAACCGTACAAAACACATTTGACGACGTATGTGTGTTGGCAAGTCATTCATTACCGGACCATGTAACAAGAACGTTAGAACCTTGGGATTTAGAAAATCTAACACCATATCAAGAATCTTATATAAGCGGATTCCAAACCGAATGCTACCAAACAGATGTGAAAGATGGATTTAAACTTGCACAAGGTGTAATGGAAGAAACGATAAAGGCAACTATTCGTAGAGATATTGGTGGTGATGAACAACGCATCACTTCTATGCATATCGTACATAACGATATTACATTTAAACACATATTACTACCGATTTGGATAAGTGCTTATCACTATAATTCCAAAACTTTCCGTTTTATTATTAATGGAAGAACGGGCGAAATTCAAGGACAACGACCCTATAGTATTATAAAAATTACATTGGCAATTCTTGCTGTAATTGCTTTATTTGTAATCTTGAAAAACCTATAATTTTATCGCAATAAGATAATAGAACCCATAATAGCCTTCTTTCCGGTTTTAAGGTCTTTCATTCCTTCCCAAGCTTTTCCATTGGTAAAGATGGCTCTGATTTTCCAAACATACACATCTTGTGGTAATATTTTCCCATTTAATCGGCCATCCCAAGCTTCAGTAGGTTGACCATTCTCAAGTTGTGTACTTTCCCAAAGCAATTGACCATAAGTAGAAAATACCTGAACATGATATTCTTTTAAAGATAACCCTTTTGGTTTCCATATTGCCGATTCGCCCACACCAACTTCTGGAGAGAAAATATTAGGCACATACAATTGTCCGGCATAATCTACGCCAATTGGATAAGAAATGGTATCTCGGCAACCTTTATCACTTTCTGTAAATAAGGTTACTCTGTACGGACCTTCACCATTGTATTGGTGCGACGGATCTCTTAAAATAGACGTATCATTATCTCCAAAATTCCAAAAGAAGGTGTTACCATTTACGGTTGTATTGGTAAAATCAATCGGTGCATTAAAACCATTTCCGGAAAAAGCGTATATGAAATCTGCAACCGGTTTAGGGTATATTTCTACGGCTGCAACACGTGTCATACTATCTCTACAACTTCCATTAATTGCTGTAAGCGTTACATTAAAAATACCGGCATTTGGATAAGTATAGGTTAAACCGCCAACAGTCGAAGTTTCACCATTTCCTAAATACCATACATATTGTGAAGCGTTCGTTGATGTATTTAAAAATACGGTTGGAATTTCTTCACAACCTTGCGGATTAGCTACACTAAAATCAGCATCCGGTTTCACCGATACATGTATTTGTTTGGTAATAGAATCTACACAAGGCCTACTATTGGCAACAACTAATTTCACATCATACACACCAACTGCATTATAAGCGTGTGTTGGATTTGGATTGGTGGACATGGTGCCATCACCGAAATACCATACATAACTATTGCCATTGGTTGTTTTATTGATAAATTGTGTATTCAAATTTACACACGGACTCAATACCTCAAAATCCGGTTTAGGTTTATCAAATACACGAACGGTAGTAAAGAATGAATCTCTACCGCATGTACCTATTGCTATTAATTTTACACGATACACACCGGCACTATCATATTGATGAGAAACCTGATCGGCATACGCTGAGGAGCCATCGCCAAAATCCCAAATAATTTCTGTTCCCGGTGTAGATATATTATAGAAATCAACCGTTAATGGTTGGCATCCTTGATTAATATTGGTGAAAAATTTTGCAACAACATCATTTGCTTTTACCACTATATCTTTTTGAATACTATCTGATCCACATGCATTCGATGCTTTCAATTTTATGGTGAAAGTAGAATCTCTTCTTGTTGTATTGAGATATGTTGGTGCTGTTGGGTTGGCTGACAAAGAAGTTTGTCCGTTGCCAAAATTCCATACAAAATTTGTAGGTGAACCATACGACGTATTTGCTAGCGTTGGTGTAAATGGAGAACATCCAATAGGTTGAATACCAAAATCTGCTTTTGGTGATGCTTTCACTTTTACGGTATCTGTATAGTAGGATGGTCCGCAAAAATAATCTGCTCTTAAGGTTACGTAATAAAGTGTATCTTTTAAGAAAGGTTTTGGAAAAGAATATATTTGAGGATCAGGTGTAGCAGTAGTAACTGTTGATAATCCAAAATCCCAAATATAATTTGTAGCATTGGTATGCGTAGGTGGATAAGAAAATGAGATATTATTACCGGTACAAGATGAATCCGGAGAAACTATAAAGGATAGCGGTGGATTTTTACGCACCACAACAGGAATTAAAATGGTGTCTTTACACCTGTCTGCCGTTTCTGCAATTAACGTGATGGTAAAGTTTCCATCACGCAAATACGTATGAATCGGATTGATGATGATTTCATTTGGTGTGCCATCGCCAAAATTCCAATTTGCACTGGTAATATTTCCTACAATATTTCCAAAATTAAAAGATTGGTTGATACATAATTCCGGAGCCGGCAATGTTACATGCACACTATCATAAATCGTCACCCGTTTATAAGCTGTATCTTTACAACCACCTGTTGGATCCGTAAACACATAACCTACTTGATAATTTCCGGCAACGATGCCTGTAGGATCAAAAATACCTGTTGCAGAATTCACCACGCCATTTCCTATCCAACTTCCGTTTGGAAAAAGTGGGTTTCCGATTAATTGCAATGTGCCGCTTCCTTTACAAATAGATTGATCCGGTCCTGCCGTTAATCCTGTAATTTCAGAAACATTGATTTTTAAAGTATCAGTAGTCGGACAAGAACTTGTCGGATTAAGAACATACACCACATTATGTGCACCGGTTGTAACATTGGAAGGTTTAAAAACACCTAATATCGAGTCAATAATTCCATTTCCACGCCATACACCGCCGGGTGGTGTTGCCGTTAGTGTAAAAGGTGGATCAAACTTACATACTCCTAAATCTGGCCCTGCATTTGGACGAATATTATTATTGACTGTAATGTGACTGGTTAAAGTAGAATCGCCACATTGTGCAGATATAGTTAACTGTATAGGATACGAGCCTGGTGTGTTATAGGTTATATTTCCAGGATTTTCTGAATTTGAAGAAGCAGGAGTTGCACCCACAAAATTCCAAGTAAAAGTGGCGGCATTATCACCACCATTGGTATAATTAAAATAGTTTTTAGGGTTGATGGTAAAAGGAACATAACAAGCAGTTGGTATCAATAAACTATCTATAGCCGGTTTTCCTTTTACAACAAGCGTACTATCCCAGGTATCTGCATTACATCCTCCAATTACTTTTAACTGAACTTGATACGTACCAGAACGAGTAAATCGTACAGTAGGTGCTAATGAGTTGGCATTTCCAACCACAAATGATGTACCTAATGATGGAGTAATTGACCATTCATATTTTAAAATGGAAGCCGGATCTGTTGACGTGTTACTAAGTGGAATATCAATAAATCCATTAGGTGGCATACAGGATGGCGAAACAAATGCAGCTTGTGCATTTACGCGATCAATGACAACCACCGTATAAGATGTATCTTTCGTGTTACAAGCACCTGTAACAGTAAGATTGATTTTATACGTACCTTTTTGTGTAAAGGTGATATTGAGATTATTAAATGTTGCAGAGCCTAAGGGCGTTCCGGTTGTAAATCCGGTTGCTGGTGTTACACGCCAAATTTTGGGCGGTTCATTGCATTGATCATCTCTACTAAATGGGTCGGTATTTCTGTACACTACTGGCTCATTAATACACGCCGTATCCGGACCACCAATTACAGGACGAATACTATCTAACACCATTATACATTGGCTAACATCCGTAACATCACATTCGTTTACAGCAAATAATCGGACAGAGAATTTATTATCCGTATTACAATCTTTAGATATATTACCGCAACTTCCTTTCGTAAATGTATATTTTAATAAAGCCGGTAAATTGGTATTATCGTAAATAGTATCTAATTCACCATTTACAAATACTTTATATAAAGTACTAGCCGGGTTTACTCCGGTAGTTTGTGCTAAATTAATTGGCAATTCATAATTAGATGGGATACAAACCGTTGGTGTCGATGCAGAAATAGAAATAGTGGGTGCCTTTCCTATTAATACATTATAGGTTTTTCTAGAAACATTGCAAGGTGCTGCCGTACTACCGGTTACAGTAAACGTTATCTTATAACTTCCAGGTGCATACGTATGCGTCAATGTTGAATTAAATGTCGCAGAATTAAAAACCGGACTGCCATCGCCCCAATCAATATGGTAATTCGTATTGATGCCTAAGGTGGTAGAAGCATTGGTAACATTCACCGTTTGGCTGGTGTTTGCATTGCAGAAAATAAAATTCTTTGTTTCTTTTAATTCCGGATCGGGTGACGGATTTACCGTAATTACCTTTCCACCATCGCAAGGAACAGTAGGAATAGGCATTAAATCGGAACTACTTTCTGCTAATAAAATTCTGAATTGTTGTGCGGTTGCGCTACCTCTAAATGTAATTTTAATGATATTATCTTTTGTTGCATCATACGGCAATAATACACTGTAATCAGCCGGTGAGGTTGCCACTGTTCCAAATGGATAAACATCTTTATATACAATGATATTGTGATATTTCGCATACGGCTGAGCCAATTGAATTGTCACCACTTCGCCGGCACAAACCGATGTTTTATCTATCGTAAAATTACAAACTGCTTTAGCTTGTTGCATTCCAACAAAAAAGAACAACAACGATGCAATTATAGAAATAGAATTTTTCATTGGATATCTTTAAAATTAAAACAATTTCACGGCATTCTTTCCGGGAAATTCATAGCAATCAACTTTTTTACCTTTTTTCTTTTTTGGTTGCATAATTGCTACATTATTAAAATTCATGCGCATTGTTACTTCGTGTTGTCCTCTACTTTTTGAAGTAACACCTGTAAAATCTAATTGATAGCTATAACCAACATTTAAAGTCATAAAATTATCTTGCCCTAAATCCCAATCTACACCACCAACAAAAATAAGTCCATGTGTATTGTTGTTACTAAATTTATTAAACTGATACATAGCACCGGCATAAATAGGTTTAAATGTTGCAAACATGCCGGCATTATAAACGCGTAATTTTTCTTGAAAATCGAATTTGAAAACCGGAGAAACATAAAAATCTATATTGCGTTTATATTTTCCTCTTGAAACCGGAAACATAGCACCGTAGGTTATTGTAAACCGCATCGGTATTTTGGTAGAAATATTTTGGAATGATTCATCCGGACGTGTAAGATGATGCACTGCAAAACCTAAAGAATTATGTACCGGATGCTCGTTTATGTCATATCTAAATCGAAGCAATAAGCCGGCATCTAAATCAAACATATTTATTTTACGCAACACGACATCAGTACTGGAACCGCCCGGCACTACACCAACTTCCGGATCTAGTTCATCTGTAAAAATCAGTCGACTTCTATCTAACGATTTATTGACAAATGCGGCGTTAATTCCGATATGTAAATTGACATTCCTAGATATTCGGGCAATATATGCATACGATGCCGAGAAATAATTGGTTTGTATGGCTTTTGCTTCTACACTTCGATAAGCAGTTACGCCCACTCCGGAAGAGATTCGTGCAGATTGAACATCCACTCCAATACCATAAGTATTAAAACCACCCGGAACGTAATTCCATTGATTTTTATAAATCATGGCAACATTCAATCCTTTTTCGGAACCGGTAGCTGCCGGATTTAAGTAGGTTCTGTATTGGTAAAATTGTGCAAAACTAGGATCTTGCCCAAATGCTACCGCAAAGAGAGACAGTATAAGCAAATTGCTTATACAAAAACGGACAAATAAAAATTTCATTTCTGTGTTCGGCTATTCTCTATCTGATTTGCACAGCATGGTTTGCATGTAAAAATACGATAAAATGTTTACAACTCACCATTTTCGGTGAATAAAGTTTTTATTCTTTATATTTGCTGAAAATTAGTCTATGTTATTATCATTTTTTCAAATGGAAGAAGGCGTATCGTTTTTTAGCAATATCCTCAACCTTATTCACCTTCACTTATTGTTTGCTGTTTTATTTTTGATTTCTTACAGTATTAAAAGCATTTTATTTTTATCCGGAAATAAGGAGCAATTTTTAAACTATAAAAAGAAAACAATTTTAATAGAAACGTTGTTTTCAATAGGATTCTTGGTCTTTGGATTTTGGGTGTTTATGTTCCATATTAAATCCGGTGCGTATGCTAGCATGCATTGGTTAGATCCAAAAATTACCTTGGCTATTTTGGGAATTCCATTAGGCATAGTAGGGTTTAAAAAAGAAAACAAGAAACTGGTAGGTTTGTCTTTGGCATTCTTTCTGGTAGCACTAATAATAGGTTTGTTACACTATAGATAAATTAAAAGTCATGAAAAAAATTAGTCTTCTTTTCGCCATCTTGGCAATAGGATTTTCTTTCACATTTGCCAATAAAACACTGCACCTTACTGTAAAAGGTATGCATTGCAGTAGCTGTGAAACGAAATTTAAATCAACTGCTTCAAAAGTAGAAGGAGTTCAGGAAGTGAGTGCCGTAAGTTTGGCCAATAGCGACGCAACGCTTGTTTATGATGAAAAGGCAACCACTGAAGCCAAAATCATCCAAACCTTAGTAGATAAAACAGGATACACCATTTCTGTTAAGAATGCGGCTAATGCCACTGTTGGAAAACCATCGAGTTGTTGTTCCAAAGGAAAATCAAACACTTCCTGCAAAAAAGACACAAAATCAAGTTGTAATAAATCAAAAGAAGACTAAAAACAACTATCAATTCATAAAAAAAGGCTGAACGTTTACTTTGTTCAGCCTTTTTTATTTTTTATGTTAACAATTTCTTTGAATGTTAATAATTCTAAACTTTATCGTACTTTTGCACCGCATTAAAAATCAAATTATTAGATTATGAATACACTTTTTTATGTAGTACCTTTTTTGGGAATTTTTGGGTTGATAATAACCGCTATTAAGTACGCTTGGGTAAAAAAACAAAATGCAGGCGATGCGAATATGCAAGAATTAGCCGGTTATATCGCTAATGGTGCTATAGCGTTCTTAAAAGCCGAATGGAAAATATTGAGCTATTTCGGAATTATTGCTGCTATATTACTAGCTTTCTTAGGCTGGAAAGGTGGTGAAGAATCTTCACCGATTATCGCGGTAGCATTTATTATTGGAGCAGTATTTTCTGCCTTTGCAGGTTATGTAGGTATGAAAGTAGCAACATTAGCAAACGTACGCACTACACAGGCTGCACGTTCTAGTTTAGCAAATGCACTTAAAGTGTCATTCACCGGTGGTTCTGTAATGGGATTAGGTGTTGCCGGATTAGCTGTCTTTGGCCTAGGTGGTTTATTCATTGTTTTTTATGTAATGTTTAATGGTGCTGCAGACCCAATGCATGTAAAAAGAGCTATAGAAGTTTTAACGGGTTTCTCTTTAGGTGCAGAATCAATTGCATTATTTGCACGTGTTGGTGGTGGTATTTATACTAAAGCTGCTGACGTTGGTGCCGACTTAGTAGGTAAAGTAGAAGCAGGTATTCCGGAAGATGACGTTAGAAATCCTGCAACGATTGCTGATAACGTAGGCGATAACGTAGGTGACGTAGCCGGTATGGGAGCTGATTTATTTGGTTCGTATGTAGCAACGGTATTAGCAACAATGGTGCTTGGTCAAGAAACACAATCTATCGATAATTTTGGTGGTTTAGCTCCTATCTTATTACCAATGGTAATTGCAGGTGTTGGTATTATATTTTCATGGGTGGGAACTTTCTTTGTAGCTGTAAAAGATGAAAAAGGAGATGTACAAGGTGCATTAAACTTAGGAAACTGGGGTTCTATTATCTTAACCGGTATTGCTTCTTTCTTCTTGGTTCACCATATTTTACCGGATACGATGGAATTACGTGGTCATGTATTTTCAGCTAATGGTGTGTTTGGTGCTATTATAGTAGGTTTAGTAGTTGGTGCATTAATGTCTATAATTACAGAATATTATACAGCTATGGGTAAACGTCCGGTATTATCTATCGTACGCCAATCTTCTACCGGTCATGCTACCAACATCATTGGTGGATTAGCTATTGGTATGGAAAGTACGGTATTACCAATTATCGTATTAGCAGCCGGTATCGTAGGTTCCTATATGTGTGCAGGATTATACGGTGTGGCAATCGCTGCTGCCGGTATGATGGCAACAACCGCTATGCAATTAGCAATTGATGCGTTTGGTCCAATAGCAGATAATGCAGGTGGTATTGCCGAAATGAGCCAATTGCCAGAAGAAGTACGTGGCAGAACAGACATCTTAGATGCCGTTGGAAATACAACAGCAGCTACCGGAAAAGGATTTGCTATTGCATCTGCAGCTTTAACTTCATTAGCTTTATTTGCAGCGTTCGTAGGTGTTTCCGGAATTGATGCAATTGATATCTATAAAGCACCTGTTTTAGCAGGTTTGTTTATTGGTGGTATGATTCCATTTATTTTCTCAGCTTTGGCTATCTCTGCTGTTGGTCGTGCGGCCATGGACATGGTGAACGAAGTTCGTCGTCAGTTCCGCGAAATTCCAGGAATTATGGAATACAAAGCAAAACCGGAATATGAAAAATGCGTTGCTATCTCTACACAAGCATCTATTCGTGAGATGATGTTACCGGGTGCAATTGCATTAATCACTCCGATTGTAATTGGCTTCTTATTTGGACCAGAAGTTTTAGGTGGTTTATTAGCCGGTGTAACCGTTTCAGGTGTGTTGATGGGTATGTTCCAATCTAACGCAGGTGGTGCTTGGGATAATGCTAAAAAATCATTTGAAAAAGGTGTGGACATCAATGGAGAAACTTTCTACAAAAAATCGGAGCCACATAAAGCTGCTGTAACAGGTGATACAGTAGGTGATCCATTTAAAGATACTTCCGGACCATCTATGAATATCTTAATTAAATTAATGTCTATCGTATCTTTGGTTATCGCTCCTTACTTATCTACAAGCGGTATGTTATCCATAGATGGTGGCGATGCTAAAGATGCTTGCTGCAAAGAAATGGCTGCATCAACAGAAGAATGCAAAATGGATAAAGCTGCTACTGAAAACTGCACTTACTTAACAGATACTACATATACTGACTCTTTAGGAAATACGATTGTAGAGAAAAAATGTATCGTTAATAAAACAGCCGGTTGCGACGTATCTAAATGTGAAGAAGCCGGTTGTGAAACGCCTGGAAAATGTGATGCAAGTACTTGCAAAAAAGCTTGTTGCACGGAAGCCGGAAAAGCAAAACAAGATGCTTGTTGCAAAAAATAAACAAAACATCTTTATAAAAAAAAGTCGTAGCATCGCTACGACTTTTTTTATTTTAAACAATAAATAACTCGAAATAGCGTATTTATCTCTATGAGATACAGTTTGCTCTGTTGGTTATTTTTATTGAATCAATCTTTATATTCCATTGATAAAAGTGGGAAATGGTTGAAGCAGATTGCATATTACGAACAAGAATCTGTATATAAAGAAAAAATCTATCCTGCGTATGATGTCGCTCAGTTTTATCAATTAAAAGAAATAAAACAGGATATAAATGTAGATAGTATCGATTTACATTTACTCAACGCATGCTTGTTTTATGCCACGAATAAAGTAAGAATAATGCACAATGTTTCACCTTTAGAGATGGACAATCGATTGCTGAAAGCTGCCATACTGCATAGCAATCAAATGGCCAAACACAATTTTTTCGATCATCAAAACCTATATAACACGAAACTAAAAACATTAAAAGATAGACTAAAAATTTGTGGTGTTGATACCGAAAAAGAAATAGGTGAGAATTGCCACATGGAATTATTAACGATAACAGCTCGTACATATATAGATTTGGCACAATCTGTGATAGAAAGTTTATATAATTCTATGCCACATCGCAAAAATATGCTGCGTAAAAATTTTCAATTTAGTGGTGTGGGTGCGGCAATACATAAAAATAAAAACGGAGAAGTAATTTTGTATGTTACACAAGATTTTTATAGACCATAATAACTAAAGCATTCGTTCACAAAAAAATCACAATCAAAACTGCCTTAATTTATATATCTTTATACTATGCGATTACTATTGAGTTGTATTATAGCGTGTTTTAGCTTCTCTGCTTTTGCTTTACAAAAAGCAGAGAATATGGAATTGGCACGTCCAAAATATAACGGCACACCTTGTGTGCAAGCATTTCTCAATAAAGATGTATTAAACTCAGGAACCTATATTGCTAAAAATACGAAAGGAATCATTACAGTAACGAAAAACAATAAAACCAAAGTGTTTTTCAATATCACGTTAAAATCCAATATTGGTAAAAAAGGCGAACCACCTATCTATCTTCGTTTCATCAAACAAAAACAATTAAATATTGCCGAATTATTGGAATATGCATCAGAGGGCGATGAAATCCTAATTGAAGAATTTGTGCCTACCGCGGACAAAGCAGACCCGAATTGCATTCCATCCAGTATTACGGTAGTGGAAAATCTTTAGCAACATTCTTTATCGTTTCTTATTTTATAGTGCTTGTAAAAGTCGTATCTTTGCGGTGCATTTTGCTACTTAAATAGCATTTTAAAAATGCACTATCAGCAATGGATTTGCAACAATTATTATTCTTGTTTCGCGATGATAGCCGCACACAAGAATTACTTCAGCATTTAACAAAACCGCAAGCAAACGTCTTGCTACGTGGAACTATTGGCTCATCCGTAAATTTCATCACAGCATCTGTCTTTTTACAATCCGATGCAACGCAGGTTATCATAGCAAATGATGCCGAAGAAGCTCAGTATATCCAAAATGATTTACAGCATTTATTACCCCAAAAAGAAATCTTATTTCTACCATCATCGTATAAAAAAAACAACCAATTTACAGAGCTGAACAATCACCATATTTTATTGCGGGCACAAACATTAAATGCTTTATTAAATGCAAAAAAAGGGGGCGAACTCATTGTTACTTTTCCCGAAGCGTTGCAAGAATTATTGGTTCGCAAAGAGAAGTTGATAGAGAATACCTTGTTCTTAAAAACCGGCGAAAAAATCAATGTAGATTTTATGTTGGATTTATTGTTGGAATATGGTTTCAATCGTACAGATTTCGTATATGAACCCGGTGAGTTTTCCATTCGTGGAGGTATTATAGATGTTTTTTCATTTGGCAACGAATTGCCGTATCGCATTGAATTGTTTGATGATGAGGTGGAAAGTTTAAGAACCTTTGAGCCCGAAACGCAATTATCCGTTCGCAAAATTTCGGAGCTTACTATTATTCCAAATATCAATGCACATTTTACCAAAGAAACCACGGCATCACTGTTTGAGTTTTTGCCGCAAAACACCGTTGTGTGGCTCCGAGACGCAACTTTATTTAAAGAAAAAATTGAACAACATTTTATAAGTGCATTAGAAGAGTTTGAAAACATCCAAACTAAAAAAATAAAAGAACACGCCTTTATTGGAAAAACTTTACACGAAATATTAATTGCTCCGGATGAGCTGATACCGGAAATTTTCAGAAATAAAATAATTGAAATTGGCAATAAATCAAGTTCCTATTTTACAACAGAGCCCGATGCCGTCATTACCTATCAACAACAACCACAACCCTCGTTTAATCGAAATTTTGACTTATTAATACAAGATTTACAACAGCATCAACAACAACAATTTCAGTTGTTTATTTGCTCAGAAAACACCCGTCAAATAGAGCGGTTTAACACCATCTTTGAAGATAAAAATGCACAAATTATTTTCCATCCTTGTGTGATAGATTTGGCTCAAGGTTTTGTAGATAAAGATTTAAAAATAGTTTGCTATACCGACCATCAAATATTTGATCGCTATCACAAATATAAAACGGCTATTAGCTACAATCGTAGTAAGGCTATTACTATTCGCCAACTTAAAGATTTAAATCCGGGCGATTATGTTACACATATTGACCACGGAATCGGTAAGTTTTCCGGATTGGAAAAAGTAACCGTAAACGGACAAACTCAAGAAATGGTGCGGTTGATTTATAAAGATAACGACTTGCTATATGTCAACATCAATTCACTACATAAAATATCTAAATACACCGGCAAAGAAGGGCATGTTCCAAAGATAAATAAATTGGGTAGCGATGCTTGGATTAATCTTAAAAATAAGACCAAGAAAAAAATTAAAGACATTGCTGCAGAGTTGATAAAATTGTATGCACAGCGAAAAGTAGCCAAAGGATTTGCGTTTAGCAGAGATACCTATTTGCAAGATGAGTTGGAGGCGAGCTTTATGTATGAAGATACACCGGACCAAAGCAAAGCAACTGCAGATGTGAAAGCAGACATGGAAAAACCACATCCGATGGATCGGTTGATTTGTGGAGATGTTGGTTTTGGAAAAACAGAAATTGCCATTCGTGCAGCATTTAAAGCCGTTACAGACAGAAAACAAGTTGCCGTATTAGTACCAACAACTATCTTAGCGTGGCAACACTATAAAACATTTGCTGCTCGTTTAAAAGAACACGGTGTTTCGGTAGATTTTCTAAACCGATTTAAAACGGCAAAAGAAAAAAAAGAAACATTAGAAAAAACCAAAGAAGGAAAAATAGATATTTTAATCGGCACACATGCCATTTTAAACAAAGATTTATTGTTTAAAGATTTGGGATTATTAATTATTGATGAGGAACAGAAATTTGGCGTTTCGGCAAAAGAAAAATTGCGTCAATTAGCACACAACGTTGATACCTTAACGCTCACAGCAACACCAATTCCACGCACACTCAAATTTTCGTTAATGGGTGCCCGCGACTTATCAAACATCATGACACCACCCAGCAATCGCATTCCAATTACAACAGAAGTGCAAGTGTTTGATGTAAAAAATATTAAAGAAATTATAGAGTTCGAAGTGTTCCGTGGCGGACAAGTTTATTTTGTACACAACCGCGTCAAAGATTTAGTGGAGCTGGAAACAGTGTTGCACAAATTGTGTCCGGATATCAGTATTCGTTCGGCACACGGCCAATTAGACGGCAATCAATTAGAAGAAATTATGTTGCAATTCATCAACGGTGAATTTGATGTGTTGCTTTCTACCAACATTGTTGAAAGTGGTTTGGATATTCCGAATGCCAACACCATTATCATCAACAATGCGCATCATTTTGGCTTGAGTGATTTGCATCAATTGCGTGGACGCGTTGGTCGTTCCAATAAAAAAGCATTTTGTTATTTGTTGTCGCCACCGAAATCTACGTTGACGGATGAAGCAAGAAAACGCTTACAAACATTAGAAGAATTTTCGGATTTAGGTTCCGGATTTCAAATCGCTTTACGCGATATGGATATTCGCGGTGCCGGCAATTTATTAGGTGGTGAGCAAAGTGGTTTTATCACAGATATTGGTTTTGAGATGTACCACAAAATTTTAGATGAAGCTATCCAAGAATTAAAATACACTGACTTTAAAGATGTTTTCAAAGAGCAAATTGAAGAACAAAAACAATTTGTATATGATTGTACAATTGATACGGATGTTGAGATGTTGATTCCATTGGAATATGTACAAAACACGGAAGAACGTTTGAGATTGTACACCGAATTAGATGCCATTGAAAACGAAGAAAACTTGCAACTATTTTCCAAAAAATTAGAAGATAGATTTGGCAAATTACCAAAACAAATCCATGAATTATTTGATGGATTGCGCATTCGTTGGGTAGCAAAAAAAATTGGGTTTGAACGTATCATTTTAAAAAATGGTAAACTGCGTTGCTACTTCTTAGACAATCCAAAATCACCGTATTATGAAAGTCCGTATTTCCCAAAAGTGATGGAGCATATCCAAAACTCTAAAAAGAAATGCAATTTAAAACAAAGCGGCAACAGTTTAATATTAGTGTATGACAACATCAAAACCATGCACGAAACCGAACTGATTTTTAAAGAAATAGATGAGAAAGTATTTGGATGATTTTTCTTTTCTTTCACCAATACATTTTTTGTAACTTATTGATTCCTATTTTCATTCAAGAATCTGCTTCTGTTTATTTCTACTTTGTATGTCAACGTACTATTTTGCAGAAATAAAATTTATATCTATTTTTAAAAAACAAAACTCAATGTATGAAAAATCTTATAGCAGTATTCCTTTGCCTACTCAGCACGATAGCAGGTAAGGCACAATTTACGACACCAACCAATTCCAATGAAAAATTTATTGAACTAAAAGTTACCGATACCATGATGGTCAATCCGGATGCCATTACATTAAAAATTGCACCACCCAAAGTGGAAAAAAGTTATTACTACGATCAAGATGACGAAGAAGATGCAGAACAAACCCGCAAAAAAACAAACGATGCAATCGCATTAAAATATAAGATAGAAGAAGTGCTAAACAAAAACAAAGTGAATTTCAAATATCATGAAGAAAAGAAAGATAAAGACATCTTTTCTAAGGATATGAATATTTATGAAAATGCGTATGAAGTGCACCTCAACAAACCGGAACAATTGGAAAAATTAAAAACTGACTTAAACGCCTTGCAAGATGTAAGTATTGTGGTAACAAATGCAGTACTGGCCGACAAAGAAAAATATGAATTACAGTTAGTAGAAAAAATTATGAAGAAAGCAGAACGGGAAGCCACTGCCATTGCAAAAGCTATGAATGTTTCGCTTGGGCAACCGCTGAACGTATCCAATCAAAGTGCTACGGATATCTATACTTCTATGTTTAATAATCCGGAAAGTATGGGTGGCTTTGGTGCCTTATTTTCAATGATGGGAAATTTATTTAAAAACAATACGCAACAAAACACACAAGTAACTGTTAATAAGACATTAGTTATCCGTTATGCTATAAAATAATAAGATATGCTTAATAAATTCAACACCGATTTAGGATTATTAATAATCCGCATAGGATTAGGTATTATGTTCATGATTCACGGATACCCAAAAATTACAGGAGGTCCTGAAAAATGGGAAATGCTCGGCAGTGCCATGAAAAATTTTAACATCACTTTTGCACCGGCATTCTGGGGTTTTATGGCTGCATTTGCAGAATTTGGTGGTGCTATTTGCATAATCGGAGGTTTCTTGTTTCGTCCGGCATTAGCAATGCTTATTTTTACAATGATAACGGCTGCAACAATGCATTATGTAAATGGTGATGGCTTTGGCGGTTACAGTCATGCAGTAGAAAATGGTATTGCATTTTTGGGATTATTTTTTGCCGGTGCCGGTAAATATGCACTCAAAATAAGTCGACGATAAATACTCTTTTTTTAGAGATGTCTTTTCATCTTTTAGCTTCGTCTAAAATCCAATTAAACTTTAAAATAAAAAAACCGCTTAGTATTTTTCTAAGCGGTTTTTGTTTCTATACTATGCTGTCGGATTTAGTAAACTACTTTTCCTAAACTTGTAATTACACTAGCAATGCGAATGCTGTCCCAAACTCTATTTTCGTTGCTGCCAGCTGCTAACACCGATTGTTCATGGCTTTTTACACACATTTCACAACCGTTTACTGCACTCACGGCCAAGCTCACTAATTCAAAAAATTCTTTACCTAACACCGGATTCATCATAATATTCATACGCAATCTTGCCGGTGCGTTGTTGTATGTTTCTTTCTCTACAAAATGACGAAAACGATACAATACATTGTTGGCTGCCAATAAGGAAGCACATGCTTGTGCATCGGCAATTTCAGCATCCGTTGCACCGTGTTCTTTTGCTTTTGCAGCAAAGCCATTGGCTAAAATTTCTTTGTTGTTGTTGGTCGCAATAGCCAATGCTAACAAGTGCGTTTCTTTCAACGACAAATGCTCTGATGTTAATACCGCTTTTACATTTAATTTTAAATCGCGTAGATATTTCGAGTCGGCTACCGATAATGCTTGCAAGGTAGCATTAGCATATTCGGGTTGTATGCCTAATTCGGCTATAATTTCTTTGGCTGTTTCGTTCATATGTTTATTATTTTAAAGGTTAAAAAAAAGGAGATGCAAGAATAAACTCACATCTCACTTCTACGGTTCTGTTACGCTTTAATTACGATAAGGTAGCTTCACCTTTTTGCCAGTTGCAAGGACATAATTCGTCTGTTTGCAATGCATCTAAAACACGAATTACTTCATTCACGTTTCTTCCCACAGATAAATCATTTACAGAAACCCAACGGATAATACCTTGTGGATCCACGATAAATGTTGCTCTGTAGCACACTTCTTCGCCTTCTGTTAAGATACCTAATTCTCGAGATAATGATTTAGAAGTATCCGCCAACATTGGGAACGTCAAACCGCGTAAATCGTCGTGGTGTGTTCTCCAAGCGTGGTGTACGAATTCACTATCTGTGGATGCACCAATTAATACCGCATCTCTGTCCTTAAAATCGCCGTTGTGTTTGCCAAATTCAGCAATTTCTGTTGGGCAAATGAAAGTGAAATCTTTTGGCCAAAAGAAAATCACTAACCATTTTCCAGCTTCTGTGTGAATGCTGTTGGTAATCGTTTCAAACTCTTTACCTTTTTCTAAGCTAACTACTGCTGTTTTCTCAAATGCCGGGAACTTTTGTCCTACTGTTAATAATGCCATTTTTTTGTTGTTTTAATATTGATAAAGTTAATTAATTATTGGTTTAACCAAGCCGAATACATCCAAATTTCTTTTTCTTGTTGCGTAATGAAATCTGTGAGTAAAGTGGTGGTGCCTTCGTCATTTAATTGTTCTGCAGTTTTTAAAATATTTCTTTCTAAAACAATAATCGTTTTTAAACTATCCACTATTAATTCTACTGCTTGTTTTGCGTCACTGATGTTTTTTCCTTCTTTGAGAGATGCATTTTTTAAATAATCGGAAAAAGCATGCAATGGTGTAAAGTTTAATGTTAAAATACGCTCGGCAATCAAGTCTATTTTTTCTTGTGCGTCCGTATAAATTTCTTCAAATTTTACGTGTAACTCAAAGAAATGTTTTCCTTTAATATTCCAATGTAAGCCACGTGTATTTTGATAATATAATTGATAGTTTGCCAATAACGTATTGAGTTCATTGGCTAATGTCTCTGATATTTTTGCATCTAAACCAATAGATGTTGTTTTTGCTTTTGCCATCTTTTATTTTTTTTGATACTCAAAGATACATTCATTTGGTTTATAAAAAAAATCAATTAATTTTATACTTTAATAAGAAAAACTGATGAACGTATCTTTAACACAATTGGAATATATTTTAGCAATCGACAATTATCGCCATTTTGCTAAAGCAGCTGAAGCTTGTTTGGTTACACAACCCACACTTAGTATGCAATTGAAGAAATTGGAAGAAGAATTAAAGATAGATATTTTTGACAGAAGCAAACAACCGATTATTCCAACGGATGCCGGAAAAGACATCATTGAACAAGCACGCATCATTTTGCGCGAAGCAAAAAAATTAGAAAATATTGCGAAACACTACGATGATACTTTTGAAGGCAGTTTAGTAATTGGTATTATACCAACAATTGCACCGTATTTATTGCCTTATTTTTTGGGTGATTTTTTGAAAAAATACAAGAAAATAAAATTAGTAATACAAGAACTTACAACAGAAGAAATTATTTATAAACTTAATAAAGATGAGATAGATGCCGGCATTTTGGCAACGCCATTACATGAAATAAATATCTTGGAAGAGCCTTTATTTTATGAAGAAATTAAAGTATACGCACATTACAATCATCCATTAACCAAGAAAAAAATAATTGATGGTAAAGACATTCAACGCAATGATATATGGATGTTGTCTAAAGGAAATTGTTTTAGAAATCAGGTAATAAATATTTGTACAAATCCGATGCGCATGGACGAACAGCTTCGCTACGAAAGTGGCTCTATCGAAACGCTCAAAAAAATGGTCGATACGGAAGGCGGTTTTACGTTGTTGCCCGAATTGGCAGTATTGGAATTATCTACCAAAAAATTAAACAATGTGGCAGAGTTTAAAAAACCCAAACCCTTGCGCGAAATCAGTATGGTATATGCACGCAGTGTTTCTAAAAAGAAATTAATAGATGTGGTGAAAAAGCTAATAATAGATAGTGTTCCGGAATATCTAAGCAATAAAAAACGCGGAACTGTTGTAGAGTGGAAATAAAAAACAAGATTGTTTATTCTGTTACCTCTAATTCTTTATAACATGCTTTGAGTTTTTCTAAATGCTGTCCGTATAATTTTCGGATGTACCATTTCATAATTGGATACGATATTAAAGTAAGCATTAATGCAAACGAAAAAATGACAGCAAGTGTTGCGGTATTAAAAATATCAAAATAAGCCAAATAACCCAACGCTTTCATCTCGTACAAAATGGCAAAACCGGATAAAAATCCGGAAATGGGCGTGAGTAATAAGCTACCCCAAAAATAGATATTCAAATATTTCTCCAACTGGATAATCATTAATTTTAAATTGGATTTGATATCTTGATGATACGACGAAAAACGTTTGAATTCTTTATATTTTTTGATGTAATACAACAAATATGGAACAAAAATAAATGCAATTGCCACCATGCACAAAATGGTTACTTCTTTATTTTTAAAGTAGATTGGAACGATTGCAATCAACAATAAACACACCATAAACAAGGCGATTTCAAACAATAAGTTTCTACGCAACTTTTCTATAATGGAAGTTGATTTATTCCGCAACAACTGTTGGATTTCTTGTTGTTCCACTTGTTGTTGTTTAATATCGTTGTCGATATTTTTAGACCATAAATTTTTCAACTCATCTAATTCCATCATCGCTCCGTTTTTAATAAGGTTCTTAATTTTTCTTTTATTCTATTCATCTTCACAGCTACATAATTGGCAGAAATACCAATAATTTCTGCAATTTCATCATACGGTTTATCTTCTAAATATAATAATACAATCGATTTTTCAATATCGGATAAATAGTTGATAGCCTTGTATAATTGCACTAATTTATCTTCTAAATAATCTTCTTTTTCGTCTTTAATTTGATAGGAAACTGCTTCTAATTCTGTTGTAGGTACGCGCTTTTTTCTTAATCCGGAAATGGCTGTATTTAAGGCAATTCGATACATCCATGTTGTAATTTTTGATTCATTTCGGAATGTTGGAAACGAACGCCATAATTGCAATACAATTTCCTGAAATAAATCTTCCCGCTCCATAACAGTATTGCAATAAATTCTGCACACCTTATGTAAGATGCCTTGATGTTGCTTTATTGTCTGAATAAACTGCTGTTCCAATTCTCTTTTGTATTAGTATCAGGAAATGCAAAGTTATTACACTTTATTGCATTTTTCTATATAACAAATCTCTTAAGGAAAACCCTGAATTATTTAATCAGCGGTATTGCTTGAAGATAAAAAACAGAGAAAGCAAGAATTTTACATCATCAAACAAATTAATTAATAACACTAAAAAATAAACACAATGAAAAAATTAACATCAACAATCGCACTTATGATTTTCTTAGCAGTAACAACCGTATTCGGTCAAACTAAAAAAATAGACTACAGCATCGTAGGCACTTGGATGCAACAAGATATGTTGGCAAGCAGTGGCTATGGCGACTATGCATCTTACACATCTGTAACGTATTACCAATTTAATGCAAATGGCACTGTTTGCGTACAAGATGGTGGTGCGGTGAGCAGTGGAAACGATTGGAGCTACAACAATAATGGTGGAAATGCTCAATGCGGAAATTGGTATGTAAAAGATGGCTACATCTATTTTGAACAAAATGGACAACTGTATGGATATATCAAATACACATTCCACAACGGACAATTGGTATTAGGAACTAAAGGAAACTATGTTTTTTTAAGTAAAGAATAAGCTCATCATCAAATAAATTTTTTAAAAAATCTAAATATTAAACGTATGAAAAAGTCAATCAACATCCGAAACATCTTAAGTATACTACTATTATTTTGTTTCGCAATAACAAATACAGCTTGTAAAAAAGAACAAAACATTACACCTCAAGCTCCATCTACGCCTGTAACACCTGTTTCACCGGCTGTTTCCACTAAACCTATTATAATTACAACTTCTGAGAATGGTACTACAATGAGAAAACAGATTTATGAATACAACGAGCAAGGTAAATTGATAAAATATCAATCAAGAGATAGAAACAACGGTTTAGATTCTGTATTGATAAGAAGTAATAATATTGCTTTTAAAGCAAGCGAATCTAACTCCATTGCTCAATCGCTTACGCTCAACAACGATAAATCATTCAAGTCTATTTTTAATGCAAATGATCAAACAGATTTTGTAAACAATAGCAATAAGTTGGTTCGAATGCTTCGAATAAGAACGAATAACACACCTATTAATGTCGGCGAATTTACATATACAGAGGGTAACTTGAGCAGCATACAAGCGGAGATTAGAATTGATATTAACTATCATCAGAACCTACCTTATCAAAAAGGAATCAATGAAATTCCTGTTGCGTTGAAGCCTATAAAATTTTATAAAATAATGGAAATGGAAAATGCTACTTCAACCGTATTATACAACAAACTTATTCGTCAAATTATTCTTGATTTTGGCAGCAGAAGAGAGTTGCACGAATATTCGTACACTTTTGATAGCAACAATAGAGTAACACAAATTAACGATACACAAACGACAATTGTAAACAATGTATCTGCTCAAAAAACTATCATTAGTACCATTACTTACAATAACTAATTTATTTAATCACCATAGAAATTTTACAGTATGAAATCAATTCTTTTAAAATCCACCGTAGCACTCTTTTCTCTATTAATATTAATCGGGATGAACAGCTGCAAAAAAGAAAACTTTGCTGATTTAACCGGACAGTGGAGCAATGTGCGAAAAGCCGGAACCTTTTTAGATATTCTCACTCAATTAGAATTGAAATCCAATGGGGATGCTAAAGAAACCGTGATGAATATTACCTCTTTCTCAACAAATGTCGTTTCAGAAAGAGACTTGACTTGGAAAGTTGAAAATGAAAACATTTTGGTTTTGAAAGAAAGTGGTCAACCGGATGAACGATTCACTTTTTCACTTGAAGATGAAAGCTTAAAACTGGTGCTAACATCAATAAGCGACGGAACCGTTTCAGAATTCTTTAAAGAGGAATAACATCTAAAAAAACTATAAAAATCAGTTTTCACTCAATCAATAAAATCAATTATTATGCAAACAAAATTCAATTTAAAAAAAATGGTAATTGCAATAGTAGCTTGCTTATCATTCACACAAATGGCTTGTCAAAAAGAAAATAAAATTGCTAAGCCGGAGGCAGAAACTCTTATTGCAACAGGAGATTCACTAAGTATAGTTTCAACACTCGAACAATTTAGAAATTTATTAGGAAGTACATTAAATACGAACCGGGCAAAACTGGCGGTCGTAGAGAAATTAATTGGGATGGTGTTCCTCCTGGCTTAACAAATGTGAATACATTTCCGGGTGATTTTTTTGCACAAACAGATGCCGCATTACCTAATGGAAGAAAACGCGGTGCCGTACTTACTTCCACTTTTGCAAATGATTTTCGCGTAAGCTCAGTTGCTTTTGATGACATCTATTCCGGTTTTGCAACTCAATTTAAAGTCTTTAGTCGAAAATTAGTTTTTTGCACCATGAATGGAAATGTGTTGGATGTAACCTTCAAAGTTCCGGGACAATCTACCGATGCAACGGTTAAAGGGTTTGGTGTAATTTTCTTAGATGTAGATGTGGCTAATAAAACTTCTCTTGAGTTTTTTGATGTAGATGGCAATAGCTTAGGAAAATTTTTTGCCAAACCAAGCGATAAAAATTTCTCATTTATTGGTGTAAAATTTAAAGAAAAAACCTTTGTAAGCAAAGTAAGAATTACTGCAGGCGAAGAAGGAATTTCAAAAACAAGCAGTTATAATGATAAAGTTGGAATGGATGATTTCTTATACGATGAACCTGTAGCAAAATAACAATCACCACAAAAACTGTATTTCATATTTTTTTATTCGGGTACACATTTTATGTGTACTCTTTATTTTATTTGTATCTCAATATAAATGGCTGTTCCTTTACCAATAGTAGAATCAATATCCATTGTGCCACCTAATAATTCAACTCGTTGTTGCATGCTATTTAGCCCAATGCCATTTTTTGTTTTAATGGTTGAAACATTAAATCCTATTCCGTCATCTTCTACTGTAATTGAAATGATGTGTTCATTTCGAGAAATTTGTACAATCACTTCTTTTGCACGAGCATGTTTAATGATATTGTTTAACAACTCTTGAACTATGCGATAACACAACAATTCCATACGTTGCGGCAATCGAGTTTTTAAATTATAATATTGAAAATCAATCTCAATATTTCCTGTCTGTTGTAATTGAGTACAAAATTGTTCTAACGCTGCATTTAATCCAAGGCGTTCCAAAGCAGATGGCATTAGCGCATGAGAAATTTTTCGAATATCTTGAGATGTCGTATTTAATAAATCAACAGTATTATTGTAATCGCCGTTATCAATTAATGTCGGATTAGTTTTGGTGATATTGGAAAATTGCAACTTAAGCATGCTCATCAAACCACCAATACCATCATGCAGTTCTCTGGCTAATCGTATGCGTTCTTGTTCTTCGCCATCCATAATGGCTTGCGTTAGCTCTAACTTTTTTTGTTGTTCTATCGTGATGATTTTTTCTTGTAATAATTTTTGTCTTTGTTTAAAAAATAAATACAATACTATTAAACCAACAAATAATGCTAAAAATAAAACCAACACGATAAACAAACGTGTTCTTACTTGTTTGTTTTTTAATTGTTGCTGTTGGATGATAATTTTTTGGTTGGCGATTTCTGATTCTTTTTGAACCGTCTGATATTTTGTTTCCAACTCATTCAATGTATTATTTCGTTTTTCAAAAAAAACACTGTCGCTATTTTGTTGATATTGTTGTGCGTAATAATAAGCAGCTTTATAGTTTCCGGTAGAGGCCATTATTTTTTTATACAACTCATACACACGTTTGTTAAGTTGGAAAGAAGCCATTTGTTTGGCTAACATTTCTGCATTCTGTATAGCTTGCAATGCCAAGGCATTTCTTCTTAAATTATGATAAGCTTCAGCCAAATTGCAGTAAGCAAATACAATATCATATTTCGATGGTGTTTGCAAACTAAATCGTAAGGATGTTTGAGCACTCGTTAAAGCTTTACTCCAATTATTATTAGATTTATCATATTCGTACAATGCCTTGTTGGCATAAGCCAATATAAAATTATTCTGCAAAAGTGTTCCGTATTTTATGGCAGTTTCTGCGTAATATTTTGCACTGTCGGGTTCCTGTATTTTCGCATAAGAAATAGATACATCTTGAGCTATCATACCAATACTAAAGGAATCTTTTTCTAATTGTGCCGTGCGATATGCCAAAATATTATATTGCAACGCATTGTTATATTGTTCCGTAGTATTGTAAATAGAGGCGATATTACTGTAACAAATCATCAAGCCATTATAAAAATGAATAGTATCAAAAATAGAAGCTGCTTTTTGATAGTTACGAACAGATAAATCATAATAACCTTTTACTTGATAAATATTAGCGATGGTATTGTACGTAATTCCAATTTCTTTTTTATTATTTAGTTGCTGGAAAAATGGGATAGCTTTTTGACATAACGCTATATTCTCTTTCTCATCATTTATATTTGATTGCAGCAAAGCTTTTTTTCTCAGAGATTTAGCATATTGCTCCGTATTCGTTTTGGAATAGGAAATGTTATTAATTATTTTATTGAAATATAAGATGGCACTATCTGCATTTAATTTCTCATAAAATAATGCTCTTTGGTACATACTATCCAGGCTATTGGCATTTATGTATAAACACCAACAACCCGAAAAGAATACAATATAATATTTTATTTGTGAACTCAATTCACTGCTATTTTCTATGAAATTCAACTATAAAAATATTATTTTTATTCTACATAAATTCAATACATGACAACAATCGGTATTATTGATGATCACGAAGTGGTTTTAAAAGGTGTTTCCAATATATTCAATGGCAATGAAGCATTTCATGTACTGTTTGCCATTAATAATTTAACAGAAGCGACTCAAGCCTTAGAAAAAGAAACACCGCATGTTTTATTTTTAGATATCAATATTAAAGGAGATGATGGATTAGAAGCATTGAAAGGACTGAAAAAAAAATACAACGATATGAAAATTATCATGCTGACTTCTTTTGAAGAAACCGCATTAGTAAAAACAGCCATCCGAAATGGTACAGATGGTTATTTATTAAAAGATGCCGGTGAAAATGATTTTATTGCAGCAATAGAAAGTATATTAAAAGGAGAACAATATATTCAAAAAAGTGTGCAAGATTTGATGCTGAAAGAAGCTATGGGACAAAAAAAAGAACTCGGATATATCCCTAAATTAACACGCAGAGAAAAAGAAATTCTGCAATTAATTATAGACGAAAAAACAACACAAGAAATTGCAGAAACTTTATTTTTAAGTATTTCTACAATAGAAACACATCGCATGAACTTAATCAGCAAATTAGGTGTGAAAAATGTTGCCGGATTAGTGAAACTCACATTAGAAAGAGGCTTACTAAAAGAATAACTAAAGCTTAGTAAACATAACTCTAAATTTCACCGTTTTATTGCTTGCATTTCGGGCAAAATAGCTTACTCTAAAAGCATTTGCACTTCTGGATTCTATTTCCCAAATTTCATTTGTGCCATCGCCGGCTACTCTTAATGCGTTGCCATTGTTTAATTCTTCTATCACACCTTCGTCTTTTATTTGTGGATCGGAAACGACACATTTTGTTGTTCCTTCATCTAAAGTAAATGTATTGGTACTTGCATAAAAACTCCAAACATTATCTTTGGCACAATCCGGTTTAGACGAAAGCACATCTATTGTTGGAATGGTATCCGGAGCTACGGAATCCGTAGAAATTAATATGCTCGTTTTTTGCCAATTACTTTTTGCCAATTCTTCTGTAAGTGTTGCTTGTTTTTCTTTTGTACAAGCAAAAATCATAATGACAGTAAAAAGAATAATGAACTTTTTCATAGTGTTTATTTTAATAAAGTAAAATTAGTGGATTTACATTATTTAAAAATAGTGGAAAACCACCCAAATAAAAAAATCATAAATAACAAGGATATCTCAAAACAAGAAATCTTTGCAAGCAGAGTCTCACATATTGAACGCTACGTATGTTAACTTCGCTGAGTTTTTTCAAGATACTCTGTTATGAAAAAATGGTTGAGTGTCTTCACCATAAGTGGAAGAAGTACGTATATTTTATTTAGATTTATTGGCCAATTGTCCGCACGCAGCATCTATATCTTTACCACGGCTTTTTCGCACATTTGCAATCACTTTATATTTAGATAAATAGTCGATAAATTTATCGCGTGTATCAATAGTGGATTTATGAAAATCGGCTTGCTCTATCTTGTTATATTCTATTACATTTACTTTCACATTATCTAATTGCCGGCAAATGGCAATCAATTTTTTGGCATCTTCAATCGTATCATTTACACCATCTAACAAAATATATTCAAAGGTCAGTTCACCTTTGCATTTCGACTGAAAATATTGCAATGCCTCAATTAATACTTCGATATTATTATGCTCATTAATCGGCATTATAGTATTGCGTTTCTCATCATCGGCTGCATGTAACGATACCGCCAAATTAAATTTCACGCCATCGTCTCCTAATTTTTTTATCATCTTGGCAATGCCTGCTGTCGAAACTGTAATGCGTTTTGCAGACATATTTAATCCTTCTTCCGATGTGATTTTTTCAATAGCATCTAATACGTTACTATAATTCAGCATCGGCTCACCCATGCCCATAAATACGATGTTCGATAAATTTCTGCCTAAACTTTCTTGTGCTTGTTGATTTATTAATACTACTTGATCATAAATTTCTGCGGCCGTTAAATTGCGTTCGCGTTTTAAAAATCCCGTTGCACAAAAAGAACACGTAAGACTACAACCTACTTGTGAGGATACACATGCCGTTGCTCTGTCTTCCGTTGGTATCAACACACCTTCAATTAAATGTTTATCGTGTAATTGAAATGCCGATTTTATGGTGCCATCATTTGATTTTTGCACTTTATAAGCCGTGATGGGCAATAATTCAAAATGCAATTTCAATTTCTCTCTCAACTCTTTAGAAAGATTGGTCATTTCGTCAAAGTTGGTAGCTGATTTTTTCCAAAGCCACTCGTACACTTGTTTGGCACGAAAAGGTTTTTCGCCCAATTGCTCCAATTGGGCTATTAATGCTTCTTTCGATAGTGTTCGTATGTCTGTTTTGGATGGCAAAGCACTGCAAAGATAACCACTCTCTATCTTTATTTCACTACAAAAATAGCAGTAGCTTCGGGTTGTAAAATGCCATTATACCATATTTTAGATATAAACCTTCCGCAATGACCATTAATTTCTGTCTCAAGTGTATCTGTATCTGTTGCCGATAGATGTAATAGTCGGGTGGTTTTTACTAACGCATCATTTTTTGTGGAATCTAAATTGGCATTGAATTGGAAAGTAATGAGTGAATCGTTTTGATTGAAATTATGTAATTGATTATTGTTTTTTAAATAAGCAGTATCAACAACGCCTAACGAATCTAAAATGGTAATATTATAATCTGTTTGAACATATACACAACAACATTCTTGCTCTTTTTTACAACCAATACATAGCAATATGGAAATAACAAGGAGAACAATATTCGTTTTCATTATATTTTAATTTTGGTAAAAATAATCTTATTTCATAAAAATTGGGCACTTTTATATCTTTGATATATGTTTCGAAAAATTTCCGCTTCAAAAATATATCCCATCAACACTTCACCATTAGAAAATGTGGTTATTATTGTAGATGATGCCGGAAAAATACTTGCCATTGATGCCATAGAAAACCACGATGTAACAGAAATCGCTTTTTTCAACGGCGTTATTGTTCCGGGCTTTGTGAATGCACATTGTCATTTGGAATTATCTCATTTAAAAGGCATTGCACAAACCGGCACCGGCTTAATTGATTTTATTTCGCAAGTAATAAAAAATAGAAACCACGCACCGGAAATTATTCAAGCTGCTATTAAACAAGAAGAAGCTAACATGAAAGCTTCGGGTATTGTTGCTGTAGGCGATATTTCTAACACAACAGATAGTTTTTTTCAAAAGAAACAAGCACAATTATACTACTATACTTTTGTGGAATATTTTGATTTGTTTCAAGAAAATAATACAGAAAATACCTTGCAACAATACGATGCAGTTTTTGATGCATTAACAGAAACCGAGGTTTTGAAAAAATCCAAAGTGCCACACGCACCGTATTCTGTTTCTGATAAATTGTTTAATGCAATTATGGATACATCAACCCATACGGCTGTTAAAAAAACCATCTCGATTCATAACCAAGAAACACCACCGGAAAATGAACTTTTTTCAACAAAAACCGGTGCTTTCATAGATTTTTACAATAGAATTGGCTTTAACACGAACGCCATTCCTACTTTGGGAAAGCCGTCCATCCAATATGCGTTGAAATATTTGAACTCAAACAACCGAAATTTATTTGTGCATAATACCTTAACTACTAAAGCTGATATCGAGTCAGCACATCAACAATTAGATAAAGCAAATACATTTTGGTGTACTTGCCCCAATGCGAATTTATATATTGAAAATACCTTGCCCAACTATCAACATTTTATAGATACACAAGCTCAAGTATGCATCGGCACAGATAGTTTGACATCCAATTGGCAATTAAACATCTTGGAAGAAATGAAAACGATTTTAAAATACCAATCGTATGTAGATTTTGAAACGGTATTGAAATGGGCAACCCTCAACGGTGCAAAAGCATTAGGTTTTGATGGTGCTTTGGGCTCTATAGAAATTGGGAAAAAACCGGGGTTGGTTTGGATTGAACACTTGGAAAATGGCAATTTACAAGCAAATAGTATTTCAAGAAAAATTATTTAAAACCAACGCAGCTCAAGTACATGAATTTAGCTATTGATATTGGAAATACACGAACAAAAATTGGCATTTTTGATGCGGGTAAACAGCTTAAAACGTGGGTTTTTGATAACCACCATCCAATCAATTGGACAGCCATTCTTTTAGAAAACAACATACAGAATGCCATTATTTCATCTACCATTCCGATAGAAGCCTCTATATTACAGGCCATTCAACAAGTATCAAAATATATCATTTTAAACGAGCAAACCTTATTACCATTCACCAATCAATATGCAACCAAAGATACATTGGGAAAAGATAGATTAGCACTGATTGCTGCTGCACACGCTGCTTATCCGAATCAACATAATTTGGTTATTGGATGTGGAACTTGCATTACCTTCAATTTCATCAACGCACAAAATCAATTTTTAGGTGGCAGCATTCATCCGGGTTTAAAAATGCGATTAAAAGCCATGCATACCTTCACCGGAAAATTGCCACTTGTTGCATTACAAAACGACGCAAATCTTTTTGGAAACGATACCAATTCTAATATTTTAAGTGGAGTTTTGTATGCTGCATCTAAAGAAATTGACGGAATGATAGATGATTATTTAGTTAAATTTCCTGAAATGAATATAATTATTACCGGCGGTGATGCAGAATTGTTGGTTTATAGGCTTAAAAATCAGATATTTGCAATTCCCGATTTTACACTTTTGGGACTCAATCATATTTTGGAATACAATGCGTAAATCTCTTCTACTACTTGTTCTGACAGTTACTTTATGGCAAGTGAATGCCCAAGAAAGCACCCCTTATTCTCGCTATGGATTAGGCAATCTTTTTGACAATAACAATGCACAATCTGCACAAATGGGTGGTTTGGGAGCTGCATTCCAATCCGGCGAAACGGTTAATTATCTCAATCCGGCTTCGTATGCTTCGTTACAACTTACCACTTTTGATGCCGGATTCTCCGGTAATTTCAGCAAGATAAAAACACCAACTTTAAAAGCAAAACAAAACAATTTCAGCTTAAATTATCTTTCATTATTTTTCCCAATTAATAAATATTGGACATCCGGTGTTGCATTATTACCTTTTTCATCCAAAAGTTATGCTATTTCTCAAACAACAACATTTGACTCGACGAGCATTGTAAAAGCAGAATATGAAGGCTCCGGTTCTTTGTATAATTTATCTTGGGGCAATGGCTTTCGTTATAAAGGGTTCTCTGTTGGATTTAATATTGGTTATTTATTCGGCAAATTAAACAATAATGCTTTTGCTTATAACGTAGACAAAAATGGAACAATTGACAATAGCGCATATACAACGTGGTCATTTACAAACACTAAAATAAGTAGCTTTATTTGGAATGCCGGTGCTCAATACAACTTGCCTATAAAAAGTAAAAAAGATAGTAATAAGATTTACAACATCGTGTTTGGACTTTCCGGTACAGCTCCTTTAAAATTTGGAAAAGGAACATATTTAGATAACGGTTTATACACGTTTCAATCCAGCACCTTAATATTAAGAAATTCAGATGCAGGCATCAATGATTTTATTTCAGACTACATCCAACCAACTTCGTTAACCTCTGATTTTATCGATACATTAGCTGAAAACAATCATGTATCAACTACTATTCGCATTCCGGCTACCTTAAATGTAGGTATTATGGCTTATAGAGGATTAAAATGGAAGGCCGGAATTGATTTTAAATTCCAACCTTGGAGTAAATACAAAGGATACGAAAACAATGCAGCTTCGCAACTTAACAATGCGTGGAGAATTGCTGCCGGTGCAGAGTTTTTACCGAATGACAAAACAGTTTCTAAATTCATCACTCGACTTAAATATAGAGCCGGATTCAACTATACAAAAACCAATATTACTATCAATGACGTGGCTATTAAAGAGTTTGGCATAAACTTTGGAATAGGTATACCATTAATCGTAACCGTTCCAAACAACGAAGGATTATTACAGAAGATGTTTGTCTATGCTTTCAACATAGGATTGGAAGCCGGAAGCAGAGGAACTACACAAAAAAACCTGGTCCGAGAAAACTTCTTCCGTCTTAAATTCGGCGTTACATTGAACGATAAATGGTTTGTAAAAAGAAGATATTATTAAGAAAGTTGAACATGAAAAAATTTGTATTAATTATTGGGGTTAGTTTAGTATCAGCCATCTCTGTAATGGCTCAAGATTGTGCTCGTTATATAAACGGCGATAGCACAAAAACAACCGCACCGTATTCCATTTACAGAGAATTTTTTAAGAAAGGATTATACTCCGAAGCTTATCCTTACTGGAGACAAATGTATGACCAAGCACCTGCTTTTCGTCAACAAACATTTTTTGACGGTATCACTTATTATTCCGATTTAATCCAAAAAACAACCGATAACACTTTGCGTCAAAATTATGTTGATACTCTTTTTGACGTGTACAACAAAGGATTAAAATGCCATGGCGACAATGCCTACATCTTAGGTAAAAAAGGAGTTGATTTATTGAAATATGGTAAAAATGCCGACATTCCGGAGGCACGCATTGCATTGGAAAAAAACTTGGCACTTTCCGGCAATAACGCTTATCCTTACTATGTACAAACATATTTTAAATTATTAGTAAGTCAATTAGGTAAAGATGGTATTACAGAAGATTTGGTAATGTCTAAATACGAAGAATTATCTTCACTTATTGATAAAAATATCGCTAATCCAAACAACAAATACTTACAACAATTTAAAGAAGTAAAAGTGGTAATTGATGATTTGTTTACCGCTAATTTTGCCGACAAATCTAATCCGGAAGATTGTGCTAAATTGCTTGAGATTTACTTGAAGAAATACAATGCCAATCCCAACGATTTAGAAACCATCAAAAATGTTTATACTAAAACAAGAGGCTGTGCAGACAGTGCTACTAATGTTGAGTTATTACAAAAACTCAATAAAATGGCACCCAACTACACGTATGCTACGCGTTTAGCAAACTTATACATCAAAAATAAACAATACGATTCTGCAATAGCATTGTATCAAAATGCATTGCCTGCCGAAACGGACAGCATAAAAAAAGGAGATTTATATTACTATATGGCATTCATGAATTATGCCAAAGAGAATTTTCCTGCAGCCAGAGATTTTGCAAAAGAAGCCATCAAAATGGACTCTGCCAACATCCGTGCCTATAATTTAATTGCAATATTATACTTATCCAGTGGACCTCTTTGCGGACCGGGAACCGGTTTCCAATCACAAATTGTATTATGGCCGGCGTTTGACTATTTCAATAAAGTAATACAAATTGGCAGCGATGCCGAAGTAGTTGCCGAAGCAAAAAAATACATTGCAGATTACACACAATATTTGCCTACCAAATCAGAAATTACAGCAAAAGGCTTGAAAGTAGGCGGCACTTACACTGTGAAATGTTGGATAAACGAAGAAACTACGGTGAAAGTCAAATAACCTTCTTTTAAAATCGTATATAAATGCGTCTCTTTTTAGAGACGCATTTTTTTTATTTATGAAATCGAAAATCTTACGGCATAATTCCTAATTTTACTGCGTGGATTATAATTATCTAAAAGCATTACACATCATTTTTGTCGTAAATTGGTTCGCCGGATTATTTTATATGCCGCGTTTATTTATTTATGCGACAGAAGCCAATGAAAAACTCGAACCGGATAAATCGATTCTAATCAACCAATTTAAAATTATGCAGCAAAAATTGTGGTACATTATCACGTGGCCGGCTTGCATCATCACCGTTATTTTTGGTACGTGGTTGCTTATTCAATCCGGATTTTTAGTACAAGCTTGGATGCATATAAAGCTCTTGTTTGTTTTGCTATTACTGGCCTATCATGCTTCTTTACATCACATTTATAAACAACAACAACAAGGCATTTTTAAATACACGTCGATGCAATTAAGAATTTGGAATGAAGTTGCAACCATCTTCTTATTTGCGATTGTATTTTTAGTAGTTATTAAAAATGAACTTAGCTTTCTTACCGGATTGGTTAGTTTGTTTGTTTTGGTTATCCTCTTGATGTTAGGAATAAAATTGTATAAATTGCTCAGAAAAAATGAATCCTAGCAATTTAAAACGAATCCCTATTTATATTCTAATCGGATTAATTGCGGTATATATTTCTCGAAGTTCCAGCAATCAAATCTTGTTATTTCCATTTTGGGTCAACGCAATTTTATATGTTATCGGCTTAGCAATTGCTTATGGTTTGGTGCAAAAATGGCAATTATTCTCATCTGATAAACCGGAAAACAAAAACATAGTACGTATTGTAAACGGAATTTTAGCATTAATAGTTGCCTTTGTTTTTTTATGTTTTTTTCGATTGCCAATTAATTGGACTATAAAACAACAATCCCAAAAAAACGAGCGAACTACGCAATCTTGCCCAATTACATTTTATTCAATTGGTTTAAAAAATCAACAGAAAAAACATATCTCGTTTACATTTCAAAATAAAAATATTCGAATGAAAGTTCGACCAACAGTGATGGCAAAGATTAAAGCTTTATCATCCTCCCAAAAAAATATTCAATTACAAGTACGCAAAAGTATTTTAGGAACGTATGTTGTTGAAGATTACGATGTTTATTGAATTAAAATAAATCAGAAAAAAGATCACTAAAAGAATGTGTTCCACAACATCACACCGTTTAATACGATGATGATTAGTGCAATAATCCAAGCTGTTACATTTAATAAAGTTCCGTTTACAAATTGGGCCATCTTCGTTTTGTTTCCGGTAAATTGCAACAACGGAACTACTGCAAAACTTAGTTGCAATGATAGCACCACTTGACTAAGCACCAATAATTTTCCGGTGCCATTTTCACCATATAAAATGGAAACAATTAATGCCGGAACGATCGCAATTAAGCGTGTTATCAGTCTTCGCAACCAAGGTTTTAATCTTATATTAATAAAACCTTCCATTACAATTTGTCCAGCCAAAGTTCCTGTCAGCGTAGAGTTTTGTCCGCTTGCCAATAATGCTATGGCAAAAAAAGTAGAAGCCAGTTTTACACCTAAAACCGGTTCTAACAAACGGTATGCATCGTTGATGTCTGCCACTTCTTTATGGCCATTATAATGAAAGGCCGAAGCAGCCAAAATTAAAATAGCAGCATTGATAAAAAATGCCATCAACAACGAAACTGTCGAGTCAATAGTGGCATATTTAATGGCCATTTTTTTTCCTTCATCATTGCGTTCAAAATTGCGCGTTTGCACGATGCTGGAATGCAAATATAAATTATGCGGCATCACCGTAGCACCCAAAATTCCGATAGCTATATAAAGCATATCACCATTAGTTAATATTTCTTGTTGTGGTATTAATCCTTGCATGATAGCCGCAATTTCCGGCTTCGAAATCGCTAATTCGTAGGCAAAGCAACAGAAAATAATAAAAATCAAACTACCAACAAATGCTTCTAAATAACGGAAGCCTTTGTTTTGCAACAACAATAATACCAACACATCTAAAATAGTGATGATGATACCAACAGTTAATGGAATACCAAATAATAAGTTAATAGCAATGGCCGATCCGATAACCTCCGCTAAATCACACGCAGCAATGGCAATTTCGCATAATATCCACAACACAAAACTTACCGGTTTAGAATAAGAATCTTTACAAGCTTGTGCTAAATCTCTACCGGTTACGACACCTAATTTTACACAAAGATGTTGTAATAAAATAGCGAACAAATTCGAAATTAAAATAACAGATAATAATGTGTAACCAAAACTGGAACCGCCAGCGATATCTGTAGCCCAATTTCCCGGATCCATGTAGCCTACGGCTACCATTAAACCCGGACCAGCAAAAGCCATAAGCTTTCTAAATCCGGAAGCTGTTTTGGGTACTGATACAGTGGAAAAAGATTCCGGCAATGAGCTGGTTGTCCGTTCGTATTTCCAATTTGATGAATTCCTCCACATAATTGGTGCAATGTTAAAAAAAAAATTGAAATTGATTTCAAAAAATTTTTAAGTTCGCTTAAAAATTACACGACATGACAACACTCAGTGCAATTGAAGAAAACTACCTGAAGTACATATTACAATTAGGTGAAATGCAGAACGGCAACGTGAAAACAAACGATTTAGCATATAAATTGGAACATTCTGCCGCATCTGTAACCGATATGTTGAAACGTTTAGCCGATAAAAATTTAGTTGTATATAAAAAGTATTACGGTGTTTCGCTTACGAAATCCGGATTAAAGATTGCGGTTAAAATATTAAGAAAACATCGGCTTTGGGAAACATTTTTAGCAAAGAAATTGAAATTTACTTGGGATAAAATACACGTCATTGCCGAGCAATTGGAGCATGTACAATCGGATGAGTTGATAGATAAAATGGATGAATTTTTGGGCTTTCCAAAGTTTGATCCGCATGGCGATCCTATTCCGGATAAACATGGTAACATTAGCTTGCCAAACGTGGTAAGCTTGGCTGATGCGAAAATGAAAAAACAATATACATTACAAAATGTAAACGATGATTCGGCTGCATTTTTGAAATATCTTAATAAAATACAATTACAACTGAACGATAAAATAAAAATTATAGATAAAGAAGAATTTGATGAAACAATTCAAATTACCATCAATGATAAAAAACAACTCACTATTAGTAAAGATGCAGCCAAAAATTTATTTGTGAAAAGTATCTGATTTTCTATTTTATTCAATAACTTATTCCGTTCCTAGCGCTATCTATGAGTGTAAATCTGTATCAAACCAACCATCTTCCAGTTCCCGTAAAAATTATTGTGGAACCCCGAAAAACAGCAAGAGTTTCTTTAGGGAAAGCGGAGATTATTGTGCGATTACCCAAACATATTTCGGTAGCAGAGAAAGAACGCACAATTAAACAATTTTTAGATTGGGCAAAAAAGCAAATTCAAGAAAAAAACTATTACCAGTTACAACAAAATTCCATTGATCATTATCAACATAAAACCATTAAAATATGGGATAATGAGTTCATTATTGATATTGAATACATCCAAAACGGTCGAAATAAATTAAGTTATCGCGGTACAAACATTTTAAAAATTTATTTACTTCAACAAACCACAGAGGCACATAAAAAACAAGAAATTCAGCGTTTTTTATTGCGTTTCACGGAAAAATATTTTCTCTCAGCCATTCAAAAAAGAACATTATTTTGGAATGATTATTATTTCAAAGAAAAAATAGAAAAAATAGATATCAAGCATACCATTTCTCGTTGGGGAAGTTGCTCTACTTCGCGGAAAATTTCCTTTTCTACTAAACTGCTTTTATTGCCACAGGAAATTATTGATTATGTCATAGTGCACGAATTAGCACATCTCAAAGAGATGAATCATTCACCCAAATTTTGGAAACAGGTAGAAAATGCGATGCCGGATTATAAAAACCATCGAAAATGGCTGCAACAACACGGAACTAAATTTGATTTTTAATCGTGTTTTCATAATCTAAATTTGATTTCGTTTTATCCGTCCGGTATGCTTATTTTTACAGTATGAAAAGGAATATTTCAATCAGTCAATTTGCAATTTATAGCTTTATCGTGCTTGTTTTCTCTGCTTGCCAATATAGTAAAGAACCGAATACATTTTCCAATAAGCAAGTGAGCATACAATTTCCGTCGTATTTGTCCGAATCGAACGATGTGTATCCGGCAAAAAATACTCTATTGCAAGCAAAAAACGATTATAGAGATGTATTTTTTATTTTGGTTGATCATGGGCAAAAACCGGGTAATTTGGGCTTCGAAATGATGTGTGATTCGATTATGAGCCAACTGAAAAAAAACATGCGAGAACCAAATATAGAAGCGAATGACAGCAGTTTTACCATCGGCAATTTAAAAGCAAAAGAATTTCAGATTTCCGGCGTACTTTCTTCGGAGCAACAAGACCATCGTTTTCTATTTGTGATTGACGTTTTTGAAGCACCCAACGGGCATATTTATCAAACCGCAGGTTGGCTTTTGCGACACAAACGTCCACTCTGGTTAAAAGATTTACAACAAGCTGCCTATTCTATAAAAATTAAAGAATAAGATAAACTAGTTAGATGTCCGGTTTGAAAAATGCATATTGTATAAAAAATCATGCATAGTAAAACAAACGGATAAAAAAACAACCTAATAGAAGAAGCATTCCATAATTAATATGCATAAATTTGTAGTACTTGGAAAATATAGAAAACATATCAAATGATCCGACTGCTGCAGAACGCAAACAAGATCATATTCAATTAGCTTTCCAATCACAAATTGGAAATGCATTACTCGATAAACGTTTCTCGTACGAACCGTTTTTGGCGGCACATCCTTCCGAAAAATTGAAGTCATTTTCTTTTTTAGGCAAACAAATACAAACACCTATCTGGGTTTCCAGCATGACAGGAGGAACGGAAAAAGCATTTCAGATTAATGCCAATCTCGCGCGTGCATGCAAACAATTCGGAATGGGAATGGGCTTGGGTTCTTGTCGCGTTTTGTTAGATAGCAACGACCGTTTGAAAGATTTTGATTTTAGAAAAACCATCGGCGAAGATTTGCCTTTTTATGCCAATATTGGAATCGCACAATTAGAAATATTAGTACAAGACAATAAAGTACATAAAGTAGATGCATTAGTGAATGCCTTGCAGGCTGATGGAATCATCTTACACATTAATCCATTACAAGAATGGTTACAACCGGAAGGTGATAAAATAACAATGGCACCCATTACTACTATTCAACGCTTCATAGATAAAACAAAACAAAAAATTATTGTAAAAGAAGTAGGGCAAGGATTTGGGAAAGAAAGCTTACGTGCTTTGTTGCAATTACCAATTGAAGCTATTGAGTTGGCTGCACATGGTGGTACTAATTTCTCGAAATTAGAATTATTGCGGAGCAATGAAAATAAACTCAATACCTACAAAATTATTGCACAAATTGGGCACAGTGCCGAAGAGATGGTTGGATTTATAAATGAGCTAAATGCAGAATTAGGAAGTGCTGTTTTGTGTAAACAATTCATTATTTCCGGCGGAATCAAAAATTTCTTAGATGGTTATTATTTGCAAGAAAAATTAAAGGCTCCTTCGGTATATGGCCAAGCATCTTCCCTATTAAAATATGCCGAAAAATCATACGAAGAGCTGGAACAATATTTACTATATCAAATAGAAGGGTTGAAATTAGCTAAAGCATTTTTTAAAATTAATTAGCATTATAAACTATAAAAATCGCAGCGATGTAATATAATTTTGTATCAACCTATATCAATACAAACACAAAAAAAATACAGATGAAAAATATATCCGGATATTCCAAACTAAGCAAACAACAAAAAGTTGATTGGTTGGTAGAAAATTATTTGAATAAGGATGAAGCCGCAAAAGAAGAGTTAATTTCTTACTGGCATCAAAATGCAGCAACACAAAAAACGTTAGATGAGTTTTCGGAAAATACCATTACCAATTATTTCTTTCCTTTTTCGGTAGCACCTAATTTCTTAATCAATGGTGAATGGTATTGTTTGCCAATGGCAATAGAAGAAAGTTCTGTGGTGGCGGCCATGTCTAATTCCGGAAAATTTTGGAGTGAACGAGGTGGATACCATGCAGAAGTAATAAGTACGACAAAAGTGGGTCAAGTTCACTTTAAGTTTTCCGGTGATAAAGCTTATTTAATAGAACAATTTCCT
The DNA here is from genome assembly GCA_963169645.1 of Bacteroidota bacterium. GTDB lineage: Bacteria > Bacteroidota > Bacteroidia > Chitinophagales > JADIYW01 > JADJSS01. Next base: position 626,363 of record CAUJCO010000013.1, on the reverse strand, counting down.
AAATTAAAAACAAGTTTACTCGAAGGTGGAAAATATTTAAGCGTCAATATGGATGCACGTGGTGGTGGTGTGTTAGATATTGAATTGGTAGATATGACAGCACACGAAGCCAACTATTTTCAACTAAAAGTATCTTTTGAAACCTGCGATTCCATGGGTGCTAATTTTATTAATACCATTTTGGAAGAGTATGCAACGCAATTAAAAGAATTCGTACACAACGATGCAACATTTAATGGAGAAATAAAAATTATTCTTTCCATCGTTTCTAATTACACACCACATTGTTTGGTGCGTGCTTGGGTAGAATGTAAAGTAGAAGACTTAGGAATTGTGGGTGGATTGCCGGCGGAAGAATTTGCAGAAAAAGTTCGGATGGCGGTTAAAATTGCGGAAGTAGACCCACATCGTGCCACGACACATAATAAAGGAATATACAATGGTGTAGATGCCGTTATTATTGCCACCGGAAACGATTTTCGTGCGGTAGAAGCTTGCGGACATACGTATGCTGCACGTAATGGTTCATACAGCTCGCTTACACATTGCACCGTGAATGAGGGCATCTTTAAATTCTGGATTGATTTGCCATTGGCCGTAGGAACGGTAGGCGGTTTAACACAAATACATCCATTGGTAAAACGCAGTTTACAAATTTTAGGAAACCCGAATGCCAAACAATTAATGATATTTTGTGCAGTTGCCGGATTAGCTCAAAACTTTGCAGCATTGCGTGCCTTAACTACAGTGGGCATACAGCAAGGACACATGAAAATGCACTTATTAAATATCTTAAATTATTTGGAAGCAACAGAAGAAGAAAAAAACTACGCATTGGAATATTTTAAAGATAAAATAGTTTCCTTTACCACCACACGCGTAATGCTAGAACAATATAGAAGTGCGAAACAGGCGGTGAAATAATACGATGCATATAGTATCTATATTTATTTTGCTTGATAATTTGTAATTTTATTAATTAGGATTATAAGAATGACACTCTCATCACCAAATTCATCTTTCCATTGTAATTGTGTAGCTCCTTGAACAGAAGTTCTTAATTGATTTTCTGGAGGTAAATATATATACAACCAATCATTGGAATTTCCTTAGGAAAAATCGCTTTAAAGGAATAATTAAAAAGCAATGACATCAACCTATCACGCCAATGGCAAACTTTTACTTACGTCAGAATATTTTATTTTGGATGGAGCAATCGGTTTAGCATTACCTACAAAATTTGGACAAACGCTTACCGTTGAACCATCTGTAGAAAAGGGCATTTTTTGGAAAAGCATAGACAACGAAAATAAAACTTGGTTCGAAGTGAACTTGAATGAACAGTTAGAAATTCTTTCAACTACCAATCAGGAAATTGCATTGACACTAAAAAATATTTTATCGCATTGCTCGCTTACCAATTTCAACGTACAACTCACAACTCGTCTCGACTTTCCACAAAATTGGGGCTTGGGCTCGTCCTCTACTTTAATTAGTTTATTGGCACAATGGACAAATGCAAATCCGTATGAATTATTGACCAAAACTTTCGGTGGCAGTGGCTATGATATTGCTTGTGCTACCGCAAAACAACCCATTTCCTATCAGAGAATCTCCAATCAATCATTACCGATTTCCAATACGATAGCTTTTTTACCGCCATTTTCAAACCAGCTTTATTTTCTTCATCTTAATCAAAAACAAAATTCCCGCGAAGGTATTCAACACTATCGTAGTTTACCAATGGATAAAACGGATATCATTGAACAACTCAACGAGCTGACCTTTAAGATTATACATGCTATTAATTTTTACGAATTATGCCATTATTTAGAAGTGCATGAAAATGTTATTTCCAATGCTTTGCAATTAGAAAAAGTAAAAGACAGACTTTTTCCTGATTTTCCCGGAACTATCAAATCATTGGGCGCTTGGGGCGGTGATTTTGTACTGGTTGCCGATGATGACGAACCTGAAAACGTACAACACTATTTCCAATCCAAAGGATATCACACACTTATTCCATATCAAAAAATGATTTTGTAACCGCATTCATTTTTTTACCTGCATTTAATTTTGTATATTGCGAAGTTGCAAAATTTTTGAGCATTAAAGTTGATTTTGTACCCAAATTAGACTAAAGAAATCAACCTTTATGGATATATTTTTTTGAAAGGCAACATACAACTTGGTATAAATTTTGCATAAAAACTACGAAGAACATACATGAGAATAACCGGAATTAAAGATCGCCCTGAAACAGCTAAAAAACTCTATCCGTATCAGGAAGAATATATAAAGAACATCTTTCGTCATTTAGAAGAAAATGAGAAAAGAGAAAACATCATTTTCCAATTGCCTACAGGTGGCGGAAAAACCGTCATTTTCTCCGAAATATCTAGAAAGTACATCGAAAAATATCAGAAAAAAATTCTGATTCTTACGCATAGAATTGAGTTGTTGAAACAAACTGCCAATGCCATTGAAGAAGCCGGCATACACTGTAAATTAATCACCAGCGAAGTAGAAGATATTCCCGATCAAGAAGAATATTTATGTTTTTTGGCAATGGTAGAAACGCTCAATAACCGATTAAAAGATGACGAAGAATATTTACAAGATATCGACTTTGTAATTGTGGATGAAGCGCATTACAATTCCTTCCGAAAAATTTTTCATTACTTTAGAAATGCCATTATTTTGGGTGTTACAGCAACGCCATTAAGTTCCAATCAAAATTTACCGTTAGCACACAATTACAAACGATTAATCATAGGCGATTCCATCAAAGAGCTTATTTCTAAAGGATATTTGAGCGATGCCACTACCTACACGTATGATGTACATTTAGGAGGTTTAAAAGTTGGTATCGATGGTGATTATACCGTTAGCTCTTTAGATAGAATTTATATGCATTTTGATATGCATGAAAAATTATTGAGTGCATATAACGAAAAAGCAAAAGGCAAAAAAACCTTGATATTTAATTCATCTGTTGCAACGTCTAAATCCGTTGAAAAATTCTTTACCGATCAAGGAATCCCCATCCGACATTTAGATAGCACCAACAACAAACAAGATAGAAAAGAAGTATTGCAATGGCTAAAAGATACACCGGATGCCATCGTAACTTCGGTTGGTATTTTAACAACCGGTTTTGACGAGCCAACCGTTGAGTGTATTATTTTAAATAGAGCTACTCGCTCATTGACATTATACCATCAAATGATTGGTCGTGGAAGTAGAAAATTAGATACAAAAAACAAATTTACCATCATTGATTTAGGTAATAACGCACGTCGTTTAGGTTTGTGGCAAGATTATATCGATTGGAGAGATGTATTCGTTAATCCTGAAAAATTCTTAGAGCACCTTTACGAACGCGAATTGCAAATGGAAAGAGGTTTACTTTACGATTTACCGGATACCGTGAAAGCACTTTTCCCGAATACGCAAGATTTTAATTTCGATATGGAAAAAAATTATTATACGTTGTATAATAAAGGTAAAAAAACATTAGAAGCAATTGATGTTTCCATAGATAATCATTTTGAACGCATTAAAGGAAATTCAACCAACTATTTAGATAGCTTATCTTTAATAGATGCCCTGCAAGATGAAATTAAATACCGATTAAATGTGTATATCTCTTGCTTAAGTAAAGCTTCTAAAAATTATTTTAATTATTTGTTGGAAAGCTATAACGAGAAACTACACGCTAAACTAAAAGAAGCATTGCCATTTAGTGAATAAAATTTATTTCATTTTCTATGTCATTCTATTTTTTTGCGTTAAAAATAATATTGTAAATTGTTTCAAGTTGTAAATTGAAACAACAACTCGAATTACAATTTTTCAAATGAGTAATCAACGTAGAATATTTAAAAATTAGAAAATAAATATATACAATAACTTCATTTCACAATCCACAACATTTTCCTACTTTTGTACTATAAATACAAAATATGGAATTCAAGGAAATTATTGCCGTAACCGGTGTATCAGGATTAAAAAAATTAATTGCCAACAGAAACGATGGATTGATTTTATGTGAATTAGATGGAACCAATAAAAAATTCTATTCCAATCGCCAACACATGTTCTCTCCTTTAGATAATATTTCTATTTATACCGAAGATGATACAATTCCGTTGTTAGATGTTTTTATTGAAATGAAAAACCAAGTTAGCACCACGCCGGTGGTAGGTAGTAATGCTTCTAACGATGAACTTAGAGCTTATCTTGGAAAAATTGTTCCTACTTTTGATAGAGAGCGTGTAAACGTTTCTGATATTAAAAAATTAGTGAAGTGGTATGCTTTGTTGGAAAACTTAGACGTATTTAAGAAACCGGTGGAAGGCGAAGAATCTAAAACAGCGAGCAAATCTGCTCAAATACAACAACACCATGCACCGGCAAAAGACATGAGCGTGCAACAACAGTCTGTAGCAAAACCACGCATGACAAAAAATAAAGTGTAAAAAATAAGCATACTCAAATACAGCATAATGTCTCTACAAAACATCACTTTCACCGATAAAAAAGATACACGCTCCGGTTTTGGTGTTGGTATCCACGAAGCAGGAAAAAACAATCCAAATGTTGTTGCGCTATGTGCCGACTTAATTGGTTCGTTAAAATTGGAAAAATTTATTGAAGACTTTCCGGAACGTTTTGTACAAACCGGCATTGCTGAAGCCAACATGATAGGCATTGCTGCCGGTTTAACCATAGGCGGAAAAATTCCGGTAGCTACTACCTTTGCGAATTTTGGTACCGGCCGTGTGTACGATCAAATTAGACAAAGTGTTGCTTACTCTAATAAAAATGTAAAAATTTGCTGTTCACATGCCGGCTTAACTTTAGGTGAAGATGGCGCCACACATCAAATTTTAGAAGATATTGGTTTGATGAAGATGTTGCCACACATGACGGTTGTTGTTCCGTGTGATTATAATCAAACACGCTTGGCAACCAAAGCAATTATTGAACGCAATGGACCAACGTATTTGCGTTTCGGTCGTCCGGTATGGCCTATTTTCACTCCAGCCGAAGATGAGACTTTCCAAATCGGAAAAGCGCAATTCTTATCACAAGGAACTGATGTTACCATTATTGCTTGTGGACACATGGTTTGGCAAGCAGTGGAAGCCGGAAAGCAATTAGAAGCAAAAGGCATCTCTGTAGAGTTGATAAATATGCACACCATCAAACCGTTGGATGAAGCTGCCATATTGCAATCCGTGAAGAAAACAGGTTGCATCGTTACGGCTGAAGAACACCAACAAGCCGGCGGTTTGGGCGAAAGTGTGGCAAGTGTTTTAGCACGCCATCATTTAGCACCTATCGAAATGGTTGCCGTTCAAGATACGTTTGGCGAAAGTGGTACGCCTGACCAACTTTTAGAAAAATACGGATTAGCACCAAAAGATATTATTGAAAAAGTAGAAAAAGTAATGCAGCGTAAATAAGCTACTTCTTTTGCTTGTCTATCTTTTTAAATGGAAATAATGGACTCGGTGTGTGTGCTGTGTCCATGAATTGTTTTATTTGTTGCACTACATCCGGAAATTGTTGCGAAACATCGTTATTTTCCGTAGGATCTTCGTCTAAATTAAACAATTGAAATCTTGTTTGTTTTGGATGTTTTACTTTTAATTGTACCCCTTTCCATTTTCCCATTCGAATAGCTTGTTTGCCACCTTGCTCGTGAAATTCCCAATACAAATAGGGATGTTGAGTAATTGTTTGGTTCGCCGTTGTTGGCAATAGAGAAATGCCATCTATATTGGAAGGTGTTTTTGCATTAATAAATGCAGCAAGTGTAGGCATTAAATCCCAATTGGCAGAAATTAAATCAGAAGATTCTGGTTGAAGATGATTGGGCCAATGTATAATTAATGGAACTCGAATTCCACCTTCATACAAATCTCGTTTGCTACCACGCAAACCGCCATTACTATTAAAGTACGCCGGATTAGCACCACCTTCGTGATGTGGTCCATTGTCAGAAGTAAATAAAATGATGGTGTTTTCAAATATGCCGTCTGCTTTTAATTTGGCAACAATTTCACCCACTTGTTTATCGAGTAATTCCATCATGGCTGCAAAGGCTGCCTTTGGATTTTTTTGTACACCATACGCACCAAAACGTCTTGCAAATTTTATGGTTTTAATCCCTTTGTACGGCTTTTCATGTCCATATTTTCCAATATTTTTTACCAACAACGAATCCGGAGGCACAAGCTCCGCATGTGGAATAATAGTTGGAATAAATAAGAAAAAAGGATTTGATTTATTTCTATCTAAAAATTGCAGTACGCTATCGTGTAGCATCATTGGTGCATACACCTTGTTTTTATATTTTTTATTTTCGGGAATAGGTACTTGTTGGTTATTTCTCCAAAGAAACTCCGGATAATAATCGTGTGCGGCAAGTTGACCATAGTAACCAAAGAAAGTATCAAATCCTTTTTTTTGAATATCGCCTGTTGAATTAGGAACGCCTAAACCCCATTTTCCAAACATTCCGGTGGTGTACCCTTCATTTTTAAAAAGTTGAGCTAATGTAGTATCGGATGCCGCAATCGGAAAATCGCCGTATTTGTTGGCTTTCTTGTTCCCTCTAATGGTGGCATGTCCCAAATTCTTTCCGGTGAGTAAAGCACAACGCGAAGGTGCACATACCGGTGCTCCGGCATAGTGTTGCGTAAATCGAATACCGTTTGTAGCTAAGGCATCAATATTAGGTGTTTGATAATTTTTTTGTCCATAACAACTTAAATCACCATAACCTAAATCATCTGCTAAAATTAAAATGACGTTGGGTTTGTTTTTAGATGGAATAGATTCTGAAGCAAAAACAAGTTGACCTAATAGAATTAGCGTAAAAGATACAAGATGGTTTCGCGTAAAATAGGTCATTTATTTTTTTTCGCTTCTTTAGAATATTTTAATTGATAAAATTGTTGCATTAACCAAGCTTCTATTCTATTAATGGATTTAGCACCACCTAAATATTTTGCCTCTACAAATGCTTTCGACGTTTTTTCTAATAATTGGGCTGCTACATACGCATCATCTAAATGAATACCCAAGCAAATACTATCGCCGTTTGGTAAGATGGCAGCATATCTCGAACATAAACTGCTGAGAATTTTCTTTTCATTTTTAGCTACTCTAACAGAGACACCTAATAACTGAGCTTGATCATCTAAAATGGGTGGAATTTCTTCTTTTATTTGAGAAGCATATTCTTGCTTAGTGATTAAAATAGCTTGTATTTTTTTCTTTTTGGAAAATAATTCAGCTAAATAAGAATCAGATTGTAAAACTGTAATATCTTTTTCTGTAAGTGATGTAATAGATTTACTTGGAGAGGAGATTAAAATCTCATTTTCGTCTGTTCGTAGCGCAATTTGTAAAACGGTTACTTTGCCCCAACTTTTATATCCGGCACTTTGTTTCTCAAAATAATTTCCGGCATTAAGGATAGTTTGTATTGCTGTTTGTTTGTTCATGTTTCCCACTTTTTTATTCCGATTTTTTTTGAGATTTAATAAAAAGCTCGCAAGCATTTTCCAAGGTTTGTGCCACTAAAAATGTTTTATCTAAATCAGTGCCGATGCACACTACACCGTGGTTTGCCATTAATGCAGCATTCGATGCTTCGATAGCTTTTGCCGTTTCTACTGTAATTTTTTTGGTATTTGGCAATGCATAAGGTGCTGCTTTTATAATTTTTGCCCCTAATATTTTTTGATGCGTTTCATCTAAAACAAGGACATCTTTTTGAGCAGCTGCCACAATGGATGCATACATTTGATGTGTATGAATAACAGCATTAATATGCGGTCTTGTTTTATACACTTCGCAATGTAATTTTAATTCGGAAGATGGTTTGATTGAACCTTCATATTTCAACGTATAAATATCCACCAAAACCATGTCATTTGGAGTAAGTTCGTCGTATGGTCGTCCGCTGGGTGTAATCACCATTTGTCGGTCGTTTACTTTTATGCTTACATTTCCCCAAGTACGCGCTACTAATCCTTCTTTTAGTAAGCGTTTTCCGGCATCACATACTTGTTTTTTTATTGTATCTATATTCATAAGGCAGGTTGCTCAAATCGTTCTTTATTAATGGTATGATAAGTTTTTTCTAATTGGTAATAGAGTTGTTGATAGGTATGAAATAATTGATTGTACACCATCTCGTTTTCTTTAGATGGAATATACGTATCAGCAATTTGTACTAATTTTTGGATATCTTCAAAAGTTTGAAATGTTTTACTGCCGACCATGGCACACATGGCAGCACCTAATGCTCCGGCGTGTTTGGGCTGCGACGTACAAATAATTTTTCGCTTTGTAATATCTGCAATAGTCTGCATCCAAGTTTTACTAAAGGTGCCACCACCGGTTATTTTCAACGCTTGTATGTTGAATCCAAAATCTTTTTCTAAATTTTGAATCGTCCATCGTAAATTATAAGCAATACCTTCAAAGTGTGCTCGTGCAATATGTGCTCGTGTATGTTGATGCGAAAGATTAAACATCGTAGAGCGTGTTGTTGTTGTGCTTACCGGACAACGCTCGCCCAAAAACCAAGGTGTAACAATTAAGTAGTCGGCACCGGCTGGTGTTTGTTTTACTTCATTCTCTACTAATTTATACAACTCATTTTCCGATAATTGTTTCTTTTCCGATTCATATAATTTGGATAATAACCATTCGGTATTTACGCCCGCAGATTCTGTAATGCCCACCACTAAATTCATTGTTGGGTCGGCACTTTGTAAACAAAATAGTCCATTTTTAAAGCCTCTTGGCTGTTGAGTGGTAACACCTACCCAAGCCGAAGTTCCTACGTAAATATGGGCTTCGCCTTCGCCTATTGCGGTTGTTCCTAATGCTGCACTTTGTGTATCATCGCAACCACCAAAAACGGCAATTCCTTGTGGCAATCCCATTTCGGAAGCAGCTTGTGCCGTTAGTGTACCTACTTCATCTGTAGATTTTACTAAGTCGGGTAATTTATCCGTGCCGACACCGGCAATTTTAAAGAAAATACTTTCCCAATCTTTCTTTTTTAAATTAAAAGCATATGAGCAAGCACCCGACCATTCTGCCACCATTTTTCCGGTGCATTTGAACTTTAGATAGCCGTTAACATCTAAAAATTTATGCGTTTTATGAAATATATCGGGTTTGTTTTCTTTCAACCATTTTAGTTTTGGCACTACATCTTTTCCGGTAATTTCCACACCTACAATTGCTTTAAAAAGACGTTTTCCACCCAATTTTCTCATGATTTGTCGCGCTTGTTTTTCCGCACGTCCATCTACCCAGGAAATATTATTGTACAAGATATTTCCATCTTTATCAGCCGGAATAATTCCCATGGCTTGCGTTGTAAATGCAATGCCTTTAATCAGTGCTGTATCAACATGGGATTGTTGAATTAATTGTTTGGTTGCTTTGCAAATGGCTTGCCAGTAATCTTCCGGAACTTGTTCTACCCAACCCGGATTGGGCATCAGCAGAGGATATTCAGCAATGGCATCGGCAGCAATATTTCCGGCAGCATCTACTAAAATAGATTTTACACTACTGGTGCCCACGTCGTATGCTAAAAAGTAGTTCATTTTTTTGTTTTTCTATAGCAAACAAAATGCAATCTATTTTTATGGATAGATTGCATTTTAATAAGCGGATAGCTCTTATTTTTTTACATTTTTAAACACTCTTTCAAATCTGTTTAGTGCATCATCAATCACTTCATCCGTATCGGCCATACTGCAATATAATCGACTACCGGCTAAGGTAACAATTCCTTCTGCCATGTAAGCTGCTCCGTATTCTTCCATCAATTTTTTTCGTCGATTGATTTCTTCTAAAACGGATTTTATTTTAGATATTTTTATTTTGACAAACAAGGTACCGGCAGCTTCTAAATGGCAAATAGAACCTTGGTTATAAGCTACAAACGGCAAACCATATTTATCGATTAATTCGTTCAAACCTTTGGTCATTCTATCACCTGCTTTTCCGGCTTTTACACAAGCGTTGGTGCGTTCTATCTCTGCTAATGTGTGGTATCCGGCACAACAACTTAATGGATTTGCCGCCATGGTTCCACCCACTTTTACTTTCTTGCCACCTTGTAATCCGGCAGCCAATCCATCCATATATTCTGCTTTCCCGCCGATACCGCCTGCAGATGGGTAGCCACCGGCTACTACTTTTCCAAAAATGGTTAAATCCGGTTTTACGTTGAAATAGCCTTGTGCGCCACTCATTCCGATACGGAATGCTGTTACTACTTCGTCAAAAATTAATAATGCACCATATTGGTCACATAATTGTCGTGCTTGTTGTGCAAATTCTTTATAAACCGGATAAGTACCGCTTTCCGGACCAACCGGCTCCAAAATTACAGCAGCAGTGCCACCTCTAAATCGGTTCCATTTTAATTTACTTTCTAATGCATCAATGTCGTTTGGAGGCACGGCTTGTGTATGCCAATGCATCATAAATGGAATTCCTTTTGCATCAAAGAAACGTGTTCCGGGAATACGTAAATCGTATACCATTTGGTCGCTCCATCCGTGATAAGCACCACCAATTTTTATTACTTTCGTTTTTCCTGTTTTGATACGTGCTAAACGCAACGCACCCATTACAGCTTCTGTTCCACTGCCTAACATTCTAAATTGTTCTACAGAAGGAATATTTCTACAGATAATTTCTGCTAATTTGTATTCATACTCATGTAATAATCCGGTTGATGGTCCACATTCATTAATAAGCTCGATTGCTTTCTCCCGCACTAAAGGATAATTACTACCTAAAACGGTTGGTCCACCGGCTTGTAAAAAGTCGATGTATTTATTGCCATCTACATCGTATAAATAGGCACCGTCTGCTTTATTAAAAGTTAATGGAAACGGATAATTAAATGCTAAATTATGTTGAACTCCGCCCGGAATATATTGTTGTGCTTTTTCATAAATAGCTCTTGAATTCGTACATTTGGTTTTGTAATAATCCAAATATTTTTCCATTGCTTTAGGCTCGATATGTTGCAATGGCAACGAAACCAAATGATCTAATTTTTTATAGATTGGTTTGATGTCATGATATTCACTTATAGAAAAAGTATTATGGTTCATATTCATAAAGTTTATTAAATTTATAACGCATTACAAAGTTGCGGACTTAATGTACATATTTTTTTGATTATAATCAAATAACAATTTAAACGTGATAAAAGCTGCTCCATTTCTTTCTTTTTTAAGACAATTCGGCGAATTACCGGATGATTTATCGCTTGCGGTACAAGAGAAAGCCTTGTTTTTTGAATTGCCCAAAAGACATATTTTATTGAAAAAAGGTAAGGTGTGCGGGCACTTGTATTATATAGAATCCGGATTGGCTAGAAATTATTACGAAGTAGAAGGAAAAGAATTGACAACAGATATTAGTATCGATAATCAGTTGTTAGTTTCTTTCTCTAGTTTTATTTCCCAAACACCATCAACGGAATCGATAGAATTGTTAGAAGATTGTAAGATGTATGCATTGCGATATGAAGATTTACAAGATTTATATCGTAATTTTAAACAAATGGAACGCTTAGGTCGATTGATGGCAGAACATCATTATAATTCATTATACAAAAAAAATTACAGCTTTAAATTTCACAATACTACTGAGCGATACGAAGCCTTATTTAATTCTAAAATAGAAATTATAAAAAGAGTGCCGATTGGTATTATTGCTTCCTATTTAGGTATGAGTATTGAAACATTAAGCAGAATAAGAAGTAAACAAGATTAAACCTATTCCGTTTTTCATAGTCTAATGCAAATATGAACATGACGGACGACGAAATTTTAGCTCAAATTAAAATTGCTTCTACTAAAGAAATGGCATTTCGTCATTTGCTACAGCGTTATCAAGAGCGATTGTATTATCACGTCCGACGTTATGTACATAACCACGAAGATGCCAATGACATCTTACAAAATACGTGCATCAAAATTTGGAATGCAATTGATAATTTTAGAGGCGATGCATCTTTATATACTTGGTTGTACCGAATTGCCGGAAACGAAGCAATTACCTTTATCAATAAAAACAAAAAACGTAACGAGATAGATATAGAACAAACATCCGTAAAATACAAAGGTGTTTCAGACCATGTAGAAGCAGATGAGATGCTGACTAAATTGCAACATGCTATTGATAGTTTGCCTGAGAAACAACGTCAAGTTTTTATATTGAGATATTACGATGAATTACCGTATGAACAAATTTCCACTATATCGGAAACATCCGTAGGTGCATTGAAAGCATCTTATCATCATGCCGTAAAAAAAATAGAAGAATTTTTAACCGCTTGATTAAACCTTTTACAAAAAACTTCGTCTAACAGAAAATGGACAATAAAAATGACATATTGATCGAATTGAAAGCACTTTCTCCCTTGCTTGCCAACTTGAAAGAACAGACACCTTTAGTGCAAGTTCCGGCATCGTATTTTGAGCAATTTCAAGAAAGTATAATGGCAACAATTTCCGAAGAAAGTGGCGTTTTATCTTCATTAAAAAAATCAAACCCCGATGTGCCGGAAGGTTATTTCTCTACCTTTTCTGAGCAAATTGTTGCTAAAATAAAACAAGAAAATGAAACAATAGCCGAAGGTAAATTGGTTGCTCTTCCAAGAAAATCTAATCGGATTATTTCCATTTTTAAAGTAGTGGCATTAGCAGCAAGTATCGTAGGTGTAATGGTATTAATTAAAAAAATCCAAACACCGATTTTAATGCCTACTCAAATTAATATTGAAGAAAGTATGGCAAGCTTAACACGCGATGAAATTTACCAATACATGAATGCAAATAGCAATGAATTTGGTATGGAACAAATAAAAAAAGCTGTATTGCCTGCCATTGAAGCACAATCAGCAATTACAACAGAAACACCGGAAACACCTGTCTCTATTACAGAAAATGATATAGACACGTACTTAGAAGAACATTCAAATATTATTGAAATAGACGACAGCACTACCGATATTTTTTAAACAGGATAACAAACAAATATGAAAAAGATTAGCTTATTTTTAATTGTAGTATGTAGCACATTTTTCCAGATTTTTGCGCAAGAAGATAATGCCAAAATAGAGGCTTTAAAAATTGCCTTTATCACTAAACGGTTGCAATTAAATGCAGAAGAAGCAAAGAAATTTTGGCCGGTTTATAACCAATACGAAGCAGAAAAAAAACAAGTTCGCCAAAGCACCATTGGTGATATAAAAGAGATGAAAGGTGATGGTGATTTCACAAATACAGAAGCCGAACAAGCTATTTCTAAATACATAGAGTTTAAAGCCAAAGATTTGGACTTAACGAAAAAATATGTATCAGAATTTAGAAAAATTTTACCGGCAACTAAAATTGCTAAATTGGTAACAGCAGAAGAACATTTTAAAAAGATGTTGACCAAACAAGCCCAACAAGGTGGCCCAAAACAAGGTGGAGGCAATGGCCCTAAACCGTGGAAGAACGGACAATAACTTATACTATTGGATTCTCAGAAAGGTAGTTTTTAAAAAGAGCGAGCCGAACTTAAAGTTCGGCTCGCTCTTTTTATTCACTTCACTTTTATTAAGGAGTTACGAAATTAGATGTAGGCAATTTTTTTTGAGCATATTTAAATCCATTGTTGATAGCAAATGTTGGATTAAATAAACACACAAACATCTTCTCGTACCATTTAAATCCATTTCGGCTCATGCGTACTGTACTAAAATGAAACAACTCTCCTAATAGGATGCCGGCACCGGGAGTTACAATTAAATCTTGTACACTGGGCTGCTCAAAACCGGCTTCAATGGTGTATTCCCAAAGCCAAACACTACCCAAGCAAAACAAACCGGATTGCCATACTTTTGCACCTTGTGAACGCAAGCTATTATAATAAATAGTTCCTTGATATGGATGTCCTAAATAATTGATATACCATTTATCATGATCCACTACCGGCGGATTCGTATACGCCTTTTTAAATTGATTGCCGTAATTTTTCTTGTTCCATTTACTAATATCTTCGGGCAATGCCAACAGGATACTTGTAATCATTGTGTTATAACCGAAAACAATGCCTAATCCACGGCCAAAACTTCGGCCAAATTTTGCTTCTTGATTTCTGAGTTTATACCCTTGTTTGCTGGTGTCTAAGTGTGGTGGAAAAGCAACAAACTTACGCTTTGTAAGTGATGAATCGGAATGGTGGAAAGATGTAATTAATGTGTCTGCAATAATTGTTGAGTCATTTTCTTGTGCTATGGTATTTATTGTAACAACACTACTCAAAAAAATAAACAGTCCTAATTTTTTTAAATGCATGATGTTCCATTTGTAGCAAAAAACATTCCGTATTTTCCAATCTTTCTATTTTATAACAAGCTAATTTTCTGGAATAAGGATAGCTTTTTAGACGAAGTAAATTAATTCGCTACTTCGCTTAAAAACTTCAAACGAACCAATTGTATTTCTCGCAGTTCGATGTCTTCTGCTTTTAGTTTTTTGTAGGCAACATCTACATCATCGCTGTCTGCTTGCATAAAATAATCGAAAATTTCTTCCTGAATATCTTCATCAACAGCATCTTCCAAATAATAATTAATGTTTACTTTGGTTCCGGAATGCACAATGCTATCTAATTCCAAAATCAAATCATCCATGTTTAAACCATACGAGCTGGCGATGTGTTCCAAAGGCATTTTTTTATCGATGGATTTGATGATGTTTACTTTTACATTAGAGTTTTTATCGGCAGTTTTAATAACGGAAAAATCAGCATTGCGTTCAATGTCATTTTCTTCCACATATTTTTTGATAGCATCTAAAAATGCTTTACCAAACTTAGTTGCTTTTGCAATGTTGACACCGTGTATTTTAGTTAATTCATCATTTGTAAATGGGAAAAACGTTGCCATTTCTTCCAAAGATTGTTCGGAGAAAATAGTGTAAGGTGGCAATTTCATTTTTTCACCTACGGTTTTTCGAACGCCTTTTAATAAATTAAGTAATTGTGGCTCCAATACGTTACCACCCGATTTATTGCCGGTTGTAATTTCATCATCGTCTTCGCCTTCTTCGAATTTATGGTTTAATACAATTTTAGCTGAAGTCGGTTTTTTTATAAATTTTTTTCCATCTTCCGTCAGCTTCAAGATGCCATATTGTTCTATATCCTTTTCCAATAAGTTTAATAAAATTGCTTTCCGCACCACAGAGTTCCAAAACACCATGTCGTGCTGTGCACCTTTGCCAAAAATTTTAAGTTTGTCTAAATTATTGGAAGTAATATCTGCCGAATTACGGCCGATTAAAATATTAATGGTATTTGGAATGTTCACATGTTCGTTGGTTTCTGCAACTACTTGTAACGCTAACTTTATTTCGTCTTTTGCATCTTGTTGTTCTTTTGGATGTTTGCAATTGTCGCAGTTGCCACAATTTTTCATTTCTTCACCAAAATAATGCAAAACAAACTTCTTGCGGCATTCTGCACTTTCACAATAGGCTTCTACTTCGCTTAATTGCATCACGGCAATTTCCTTTTCTGAAACGGATTTTTCTTTATTGGATAAAATAAACTTTTCGAATTTGTGGATTTCTTTTGGCGAAAAATAGGCGATGCAGTTTCCTTCCATTCCATCGCGTCCGGCACGTCCGGTTTCTTGATAATAATTTTCCAACGATTTTGGAATATCAAAGTGAATAACAAAACGCACGTCCGGCTTGTCAATTCCCATTCCAAAGGCGATAGTTGCCACAATTACCTGCACCTCTTCCATCAAAAATTGATCTTGTCGTTCGCTGCGTATATGGGCATCTAAGCCTGCATGATAGGCTGCGGCATTAATTCCATTTACTTGTAATATTTCGGCTAATTCTTCCGTTGAGTTTCGGCTCAAGCAATAAATAATACCCGATTTATTGCCTTCTTTTTTGATGTATTTAACGATGTCTTTAATCGCATCTTGTTTACTTGGTTTTGGGCGTACTTCGTAATACAAATTATCGCGTAAAAAAGATGAAATAAAAATTTGTGGAGATTTCATGCCCAATGTACGCACAATATCGGATTGTACTTTAGGTGTAGCAGTG
The DNA here is from genome assembly GCA_963169645.1 of Bacteroidota bacterium. Classification (GTDB taxonomy): domain Bacteria; phylum Bacteroidota; class Bacteroidia; order Chitinophagales; family JADIYW01; genus JADJSS01. The sequence goes on along the minus strand of CAUJCO010000013.1, from coordinate 610,179 downwards.
GCTGTTAACGCAACGATAGGAATGTTATCTTCAATATCATTGAGCATGCCTTTTATCTTTCTATATTCCGGTCTAAAATCGTGTCCCCATTCCGAAATACAATGCGCTTCATCTACAGCAACAAAGGATATTTTAATAGTTTTTAGGAAGTCGATATTTTCTTGTTTTACCAAGGATTCCGGAGCAACATATAATAGTTTGCATTTGCCATTAACAATATCTTTTTTTACTTGTGTAATTTGCGTTTTATTCATCTGAGAATTGATGAAATGGGCAATATTGTCTGTGCTGCTATAACCCCGAATTAAATCAACCTGGTTCTTCATTAATGCTATTAATGGAGAAACTACAATCGCTGTTCCTTCCGAGATAATGGCAGGCAATTGATAGCAGAGTGATTTTCCGCCACCGGTTGGCATGATAACAAACGTGTCTTTTTGAGATAAAATGTTTTCTATGATATTCTGTTGGTTTCCTTTAAATTTTTCAAAACCAAAATATTCTTTGAGTGCTTCTGTTACTGAAGGTATGCTTACAGTCATATAAAATGAAAATTTTGCTGTTCACGAAAAACGTTCTCTTTTGGAGAACGTCTTTCAACTTTAATATACTCAAAAATACAGAAATATGGGGCGTTTTAAGTGTTAAAATTGTTTATCTAATTTTTATTTAATTGTCATATTCAGTGTTATTCCATGTTATTTTGATGTAAGTCAATATATTCAAATAAACAGCATTTTCACTATCTTTGCACACCATGAATAATAATAGTTATGTATGCATAATGGCAGGTGGCATTGGTAGCCGATTTTGGCCTGCAAGCAGAACCGCAAAACCCAAACAATTTTTAGACATCGTAGGAACCGGAAAGACGTTAATTCAATCTACCTACGAACGTTTTTTGAAAATTTGTCCTCCGGAAAACATCTTCATTCTTACACATACCGATTATATAGATTTAGTAAAAGAGCAATTGCCCGCCATAACAGATGTGCAATTACTTACGGAACCGGCACGAAAAAATACCGCACCGTGTATTGCGTATGCTGCTTTTAAAATTCACAAAATAAATCCAGATGCTAACATAATTGTTGCTCCATCAGATCATATTATTTTACAAGAAGAGGAGTTTGTGCGTATTGCCAATAATGCACTTGATTTTGTTTCTAAAAAGGATGCCTTATGTACTTTAGGTATTCGTCCTACACGACCGGACACCGGATACGGTTATATTCAATATTTTGAAACCGAAACGGCAGCAGGCATACATCCGGTAAAAACATTTACAGAAAAACCGGAAAAAGAAGTAGCTCAACAGTTTATTAAAAGCGGTGATTTTTTATGGAACGCCGGCATTTTTATTTGGAATGTGAAAAGCATATTGTCTGCTTTGGAAAAAAACTTGACTCAAGTATATGATGCATTTGCAGAAATTGAAGAAAGTATGTTAACATCTAAAGAGAACAAAGCAGTTGAGAAAGCTTTTATTACGAGTCCAAGTATTTCTATTGATTATGGCATAATGGAAAAAGCTAAAAACGTATATACTTTACCATCTAGTTTTGGATGGAGTGATTTAGGAACATGGGCGTCGTTGTATGTAGAAAAAGACAAAGATTATTTCAATAATGCGGTAAATGGAAAAAATGTAGTAGTGTACGATTCTACCAACAACATCATTAATGTGCCGGATAAAAAACTAGTGGTAATTCAAGGACTAGAAAATTATATTATTGTAGATACGGATGATGTGCTGTTGATTTGTAACAAAGAGGAAGAACAACGCATTAAAGAATTTACCCATGATATAAAAATGAAAAAAGGCGATAAGTTTTTGTAATACGTACCGCCTAATAAGAGTTGTATTATTTATATGGTTATGAAACTGTAATTGTTTTTAATAATGTATAACCGTCTGTCGTATTTCCGGTAACGGAATCTGCCATATTTAAACTTAAACTATTAGAAAAAATATTATCTTCAGAATTAGTAGTATCAGGAGCACCATTGTATTCTGCTGTGGCATACACCGTATTATATACCGATTCAGGGAATGCTATTTGTGTTACTAATAATGATGATCCGCTTGCAGATAACACTTCTAAATGTAAATGAGGTGCTCTGCCAGTGTACCATCCCGGAAAAATACTAATAAATGACACTTTTCCATTGCTATCAGTAGTTTGTCTGCCGCGTAAAAAATTAGCACTTGTGTAGCTACCATACTGAGAGTAATTTCCGTCTTTGTCGCAATGCCATAAATCCACCAATACACCAGTGAGTGGCGTACAACCATTGCTTTTGTCTTGTACGGTAAAAGTCATCAATAATGCCACACCGGTACGATCGCCAATAATAGAAGAACGAACCAATTGTGTTGGTGTTAAAATTGGGAAAGGTCCGTTCGTTTCTGACGGTGATACGGAACATGAACCGTCTGTTTCCTCTTCTTTGTTGCAAGCATTAAATGCAGTTGGAAGTGCAATAATAGCACCTAATCCAATAATTCCTTTCTTTAAAAAATCTTTTCGTTCCATATTATTTTCATTTATTAGTTAATACGTAAATGTATTACGATAATTGCCTTTTAAAATTTAAATTTTGTTATTTATCCGCTCTCATTTCTAAAAAATTGTAAAACACAATTGCATTATTTTTAAAAATATTCTCTTATCTTTCAACGAGAACAACAAAATATGTCCAATTTATTTGCAAAAAAATCAGTAACACAATTACTAAAAGAAGCCGATGATTCCGAGAAGGGATTAAAAAGAACACTTTCATCAGGGGCGTTAATAGCATTAGGTATCGGAGCCATCATAGGTGCCGGTTTGTTTGTACGTACAGCAGCAGCAGCAGCACAAAATGCAGGGCCATCAGTTACATTTGGTTTCATAGTTGCTGCTATCGGATGTGCCTTAGCCGGTTTGTGTTATGCCGAATTATCTTCATCTATTCCTATATCTGGTAGTGCATATACGTACACGTACGCAACGATGGGTGAATTATTAGCATGGGTAATTGGTTGGGATTTAGTTTTGGAATATGCCGTAGGTGCTGCTACTGTGGGCATTGCTTGGAGCGAATATTTGAATAATTTTTTAACACAAATTCTGCACGTTGCTCCAATTCCATATCAGTGGTGTCATTCGCCGTTCCAAACTTCGCCCGATGGAGTGAGTGGAATAATAAATTTACCCGCATTATTTATTGTTACTGCTATCAGCTTACTATTGATAAAAGGCATACAAGAATCGGCATTTGTAAATAATATCATCGTTATTTTAAAAGTATCCATTGTCGTTTTAATAATAGGATTGGGTTGGGGATTCATTAATCCGGAAAATCATACACCATATATTCCACCGGCAACCAAGTATGTAGATGCCGAAGGTATGAGCTATCATTTTGGTGGCATAATGGGAATATTAGGTGCAGCTGGGACAGTTTTCTTTGCCTTTATCGGGTTTGATGCCGTGAGTACAGCAGCTCAAGAAACAAAAGACCCGAAAAAATCTATGCCTATTGGTATTTTGGGTTCTTTAGCGATATGTACAGTGTTGTATATTTTGTTTGCACACGTACTAACCGGTTTGGAAGATGTTGAATTTTTTAGAGATCCGTCTCGTGGAGGCGAAGCATCCGTATCTGCTGCTATACAATCTGCAATGCCGGGTTATGAGTGGCTTAGCAAATCTGTAACGGTGGCTATTTTAGCCGGTTTTTCGTCCGTAATTTTAGTGTTGTTATTAGGTCAAAGTCGTGTGTTTTATTCTATGAGTAAAGATGGTTTGTTGCCAAAAGTGTTTTCAGATATTCATCCAACATATAAAACACCGTACAAAGGAAATTTAGCAATTTTGGTTTTAGTCGCTTTATTTGCCGGTTTTGTTCCGGGCAATGTTGTTGGTCATATGACTAGCATTGGAACATTATTTGCTTTTATTTTAGTGTGTGTTGCGGTGATTGTATTACGCAAAACAGAACCCAATATGCCAAGGCAATTTAAAACACCTTTTGTGCCATTAGTTCCTATTTTAGGAATTATAGCTTGTAGTGCTATGATATTTGGTTTGGGTGCAGAAAACTGGATTCGTTTAATTGCTTGGTTGGCTATTGGTTTTGTAATTTATTTCGGATATAGCCGAAAACACAGCAAGGTAAACAATCCGGAATAAGTTGAATTAAATCAGCGTTTAATATGAAACCCACAAAGCTAACTTTGTGGGTTTCTAAGTTTATAGAAAGCAGTTTCTATGAAAACGTCGATTACTTCTAATGTTTTTTACTTTTATTACCTCCGATAACAGTATAAAATATGCCAACTACGAACCCATCGCTTAACAGCATAATGTTAAATATTAGCGTACGCATCCATCTTCCTACTACGAAAGAAGACAGTAGAAGATAAAGATGAGTTTATTAGAAGAGATATATCAAAGAATTCATTTTTCGAAAAAATAACACAAGAAAAATAACAGAAAGAATTAAAAACTCAATATCATACTAAGAAATATCTCAGTTTTTGTACTCCGAATGAAATTGTAAATGTTATTTTTGCAAACGATATATCAATTCTAAATAAATTGTTCAAATTACTAGAATTCAGCCTACTTGAAATCGGCTGTAGTATCAAAAAGTGAGTGGGTAATTGTATTTAAGTTGATTATATCATCAACAGAAAATCAAAAAAGAAATTAATACATTTTTATAATAAGCATGAAAACAACTCCATTAACAGAAACACATATTGCATTAGGTGCAAGGATGGTTGATTTTGCCGGCTTTAACATGCCGGTTCGTTACACTTCAGATTTAGATGAACATCATTGCGTGCGCAATAAAGTAGGCATGTTTGATGTGTCACACATGGGTGAGTTTATATTAAAAGGCGATAAGGCTTTGCCCTTCTTGCAAAAAATTATTTCCAATGATGTATCTAAATTAGAACGCGGACAAGCACAATATGCCTATTTGCCAAATGAGCATGGTGGAATTGTAGATGATTTGTTAGTTTATCATTTAGATGATGGACATTATATGTGTGTGGTGAATGCCGGAAATATCGAAAAAGATTGGGCTTGGTTTAATCAACACAATACGGAGCAAGCAGAATTACATAATATATCTGATAATACCGCTTTGTTAGCAATTCAAGGACCCAAAGCGTTAGAAGTATTGCAAACATTGACTGAAGTAAACTTGAGTACCATTCCTTATTATCGATTTGTGCGAGGTAAATTTGCCGGTGTAGATAATGTAATCATTTCTAATACAGGATATACCGGAGCTGGCGGCTTTGAAGTATATTTTCACAAGGCACATGCTGTGGATGTTTGGAATGCCATTATTGAAGCCGGAAAACCCGTTGGTTTGCAACCAATAGGTCTGGGTGCTCGCGATACCTTGCGTTTGGAAAAAGGCTTTTGTTTGTATGGTAATGATATTGATGACACCACATCTCCGCTAGAAGCCGGCTTAGGTTGGGTAACTAAATTCAATAAAGAATTTATTGCCAAAGATATTTTACTACAACAAAAACAAGATGGCTTAAAAAATAAATTAGTAGGATTTGTAATGGTAGATAGAGGCATTCCGCGTGGGCATTATCTTATTAAAGATGAACTCGGAAATGAGATTGGACACGTAACTTCCGGCACACAATCACCTACATTGGGATATGGTGTTGGCTTAGGTTATGTAGAAATTGCACATGCCACTATCGACCATGAAATATATATTGATATTCGTGGTAAATTAATAAAAGCCAAAGTAGCTAAATTGCCTTTTTTATAAGCTATATTAAGCTATTTCTGCTTTCAAGAACGACATTAACTCTTTTACGTATTCTTTACTGAAATTAAATTCGATTCCGGCATTTTTGTAAATGTCCGGAATTGGTTTTGTGTAACCCAATTGCAAAGCATTTTTATAAGCAGCAATGGCGTTGTTTTTATCCTGTTTGTAGTTTCTCCAAACAGCAATAGCACCTAATTGTGCTATCCCATATTCAATATAATAAAATGGTACTTCAAAAATATGCAATTGTTTTTGCCAGAGAGATTTTCTAAAATGTTCGTATCCATCCCAATCTACAATATCATTACTTAATGATTGATGTAACGCTAACCATTTTGCATCTCGCTCAGCAGCGGTATGTGTTGGATTTGTATAAATCCAATGTTGGAATTTATCTACCAAAGCAATCCAAGGCAGCATCGTGATGATGCCTTCTAAATGTGTTTCAATTGCTCGTTTTTTATCGGCATCGTTGTAAAATGCGTGCAAGCCATCAAAGGTCATTAACTCCATACTCATAGATGCCAACTCGGCAACTTCAGACGGTATTTCTTGGTCAAAATTATACGGCAAAGTACGCATCAAAAAGGAATGCACTGCATGTCCGGCTTCGTGAACCATGGTTTCCAAATCGCGGTGTGTGCCGGCAGCATTCATAAAAATAAATGGTACACCCATTTCCGGCAAGGTCATGTTGTAACCACCGGGTGCTTTTCCTTTACGCGATTCTAAATCCAGATATTTCATCTTGTCCATAGTGGAAATACAATCCGCAAAATAGGGTGCTACTGATTGTAAACAGACAATAGATTTTTCAATTAATTCTTGTTGTGTTTGAAAAGGTTGTAAAGCCGGTCTGTTCAATGTGTCCACATCCAAATCGTACGGAAACAATGCATCAACGGATAATTCATTTTTTCGTTTGGTATAAATTTCATTTACCAAAGGAATTACTTCCGTTTTGATAGCATGATGAAATTGTTCGCACGCCGCTACGTCATAATCAAATCTACCCAACTCGGCAAACATAAAATCTCGGAAATTTTCAAATCCGGCATTTAATGCCATTTGATGTCTTATTTTTAATAATTCATCAAACAACGTATCTAATTTTTCTTTGTCTTGTAAACGTCGTTGATTTGTTTTTTCGAAGATAGTTTTTCTAGTATTTCTATCTTGACGTTGCATAAAAACAGCCGCTTGTGGCAAGGTGTACTCTTTGCCTTCATGCTCTATCGTCATTGCCCCGATGGTGGAACCGTATTCTTGTGAAAGAAGCTGTATTTGTTGAGATAGCGGAATATTTTCTTCTCTAAATAAGGCAAGCTGAGCTTGTAAATTTCGGAGATAAACAAAAAAACGACTCTTATCTAATGCTTCTATAAATGGTGATGCTGCAATTTTTTTATTAAGTGTATTGCTCGTGTTCATCCAATTCGGCATAATGTCTTGAATAAAACGTTCATAAGCCGATTTATACACTTCATTTTCTGTATCACAAGTTTGATGAATGTATCTCCAACGATATTCATCATCTACAATTGCATCTAATTCACTTCTATCAGCCATCCAACGTAATAAATCTTCTTTGTTTCCGATGGTGCGTTCAGAAAGCTCCGTATAATAGGAGCTCACATCTTTCCAGTCTTCTACTTTCAACGTTTCGGGAATGAAGTTTCTTTTTTTACGTTGTATGGTTTGTTCCATTTTTTCAATTTTTAATAATCACCCAATGTTTCTTTCAGTTGAGCCAATGCTTTTGCCAATTGTTCATCGTTAGGAGCACTGCCATGCCATTTATGTGTACCCATCATATAATCTACGCCAAAGCCCATTTGTGTGCGCATTAAAATGGCAACCGGTTTGCCTTTTTTTGTTCTTAATTTAGCTTCAGTTAAGGTGAAAAGCACCTCTTCCATTACATTGCCTTTCATTTCTAATACATCAAAACCAAATGCTGTGAATTTTGCTTTCAAATCACCTAAATCGCATACTTGTTGTGTTGAGCCGTCAATTTGAGCATCGTTCCAATCTACCGTAACAATTAAATTATCTACTTTTTTAGCTGCCGCAAATAGTAAGGCTTCCCAAATTTGTCCTTCTTGTAATTCACCATCGCCTGTTAAGCAATACACTGTTTTGTCGTCTCCATTTAGTTTTTTAGCCAATGCTGCACCAATGGCAACAGAGATACCTTGACCTAACGAACCACTTGCAATACGTACACCCGGTAAGTTTTCATGCGTAGTAGGATGGCCTTGTAAACGTGAATTTAAATGTCTGAAAGTGCCTAGCTCTTTTACATCAAAAAAACCACGACGAGCCAATGTACTATAAAACACCGGAGAAATATGTCCATTGGATAAAAAGAACAAATCTTCCCCAATTCCATCCATCTTAAAATCTGTATTGATTTCCATAATTTCAAAATAGAGTGCCGTAAAAAGATCGGCACAACCTAAAGAGCCACCCGGATGGCCACTTTTACATTGGTGTACCATACGTACTATATCTCTTCGAATTTGAGAAGCTACTTGATTCAGCTCGGCTACTTGCATTTTTTTATTTTATAAGTTGATTAAAAAGTAAAATTGACTAATTTTTGAACGGTGTTGCTACAAAAATAAGAAAATTAATAGGACAAAATGCAGATATATATTATTAAGAAGTAGCTAAGAATTAAGTCTGGCAATCATCCATCCTATTCCATATTCACAACTCTACTCAACATTTTGTAATTTTGATTGTAATTATTGTAATATTAAATTATGCAAGCAGTAGCTCCGTATCAACCAAAAAATAAAATTCGTATCGTAACAGCCGCGTCTTTGTTCGATGGACACGATGCCGCAATTAACATTATGCGTCGTATTATTCAAGCAAGTGGTGCTGAAGTGATTCATCTTGGACACAATCGTTCGGTGCAAGAAATTGTGGAATGTGCAATTGAAGAAGATGCTAATGCGATTGCGTTCACCTCCTATCAAGGCGGTCATGTGGAGTTTTTAAAATATATGCATGATTTGTTGAAGGAAAAAGGTTGTAGTCATATTAAAATTGTTGGCGGTGGCGGCGGTACCATTTTACCTTCTGAAATTGAAGAATTACACGCATACGGAATAGACCGAATTTATTCACCGGATGATGGACGGGCTTTGGGGTTGCAAGGAATGATTAATGATTTGTTGCAAATCTGCGATTTCCCTTCAGGAAAAAATGTTGTATTAAACGAACAAAAATTAATCGAAAAAAATGCACATCATATTGCACAGTTAATTTCTGCTGCAGAAAATTTTCCCGAAGCGTTTGAAAAAATAGAATCTCAATTATCCAGTATGCAAGCTGAGATTCCCATATTGGGTATTACCGGTACAGGCGGTGCTGGAAAATCGAGCTTGACAGACGAATTGGTACGTCGTTTTTTGTTAGATTTTTCGGATAAAACTATTGCCATTATTTCTGTAGATCCAAGCAGAAGAAAAACCGGCGGTGCATTGTTAGGTGATAGAATTCGGATGAATTCCATTAAAAATGTGCGTGTTTATATGCGTTCCATGGCAACCCGACAAACCAATGCATCGGTTTCCAAAAATATTACGGATGCCATTGCTATTTTGAAAGCGGCAAAGTTTGATTTAATTATTATAGAAACTTCCGGTATTGGGCAGAGTGGCACCGAAATTATTGACATTGCGGATACATTCTTATATGTGATGACGCCAGAATTTGGTGCGGCATCTCAATTAGAAAAGATTGATATGTTGGATTATGCCGACGTTATTGCCATTAATAAATTTGATAAACGTGGCGCACAAGATGCATTAAGAGATGTAAAAAAACAGTACCAACGCAACCGAAATTTATGGAATCAAAATCCAGATTCTATGCCGGTTTATGGAAGCATTGCCTCGCAGTTTAATGATCCTGGAACCAACGAATTATACAAAGCCATCATCCAAAAAATAATTGAAAAATCAAATTTGAATTGGCAATCTACGTTGCCTTTACGCACCGGAAATTCTGAGAAAATTTACATCATTCCACCGAGTAGAGTTCGATACTTGTCTGACATTACCAAAAATAACCGCGATTACGATAATTGGGTAACAGAACAAAGTAAATTGGCAAATCAGTTGTATGCCGTGGATTTGCTAAAGTCAATGGTCAATGGTCAATGGACAAAGGTCAAGGATACAATGGACAATGGACTATCGACAATGGATAAAGATTTGCATACACAACTTCATCCGGAATGTAAGCAAATATTGGATACTTGGAAAGCAAAAAAAGCAAATTACGAAAAGGAATTCTATGTATTTAAAGTTCGAGAAAAGGAATTGAAAGTAAAAACACATACCGAATCGTTATCGCATTTACAAATTCCAAAAGTAGCACTACCAAAATATGAAGCGTACGGAGATATCTTGAAATGGAATTTACAAGAGAATGTTCCCGGCGAGTTTCCTTATACGGCAGGTGTGTTTCCTTTTAAACGAGAAGGTGAAGACCCAACGCGTATGTTTGCAGGCGAAGGTGGTCCGGAAAGAACTAATAAACGTTTTCATTATGTTTCTCTTGGCTTGCCTGCAAAACGATTATCAACAGCATTTGATAGTGTTACTTTATATGGCAATAATCCAGATTTGCGTCCGGATATTTATGGAAAAATTGGAAATTCAGGTGTGTCTATTTGCACGTTAGACGATGCTAAAAAATTGTACTCCGGATTTGATTTATGTTCGCCCAACACGTCTGTTTCCATGACGATAAATGGTCCGGCACCCACCATCTGTGCCTTTTTTATGAATGTCGCCATCGACCAACAATGTGAGAAGTATATTCGCGAACATAATTTAGTAGATGAAGTCAATCAAAAAATTGATATAATATATAAAGAAAAACAAGCACAAAGACCGACTTATAACGGCGCATTACCCGAAGGAAATGATGGTTTGGGTTTATTGTTATTAGGCGTTACCGGCGATCAAGTATTGGAAAAAGAGGTGTATGAAAAAATAAAAACCTATGCTTTGTCGCAAGTGCGTGGAACAGTACAAGCCGATATTTTAAAAGAAGATCAAGCACAAAATACTTGTATTTTCTCAACAGAGTTTTCATTAAAATTAATGGGCGATGTACAAGAATATTTTGTACAACACAAAGTCCGCAATTTTTATTCGGTTTCTATAAGCGGCTACCATATTGCAGAAGCCGGAGCAAATCCCATTTCACAATTAGCGTTTACGTTGGCAAATGGATTCACGTTTGTAGAATACTATTTATCACGTGGCATGCATATCGATGATTTTGCACCCAACTTATCTTTCTTCTTCAGCAATGGTATCGATCCTGAATATGCTGTTATAGGTAGAGTGGCAAGAAGAATTTGGGCAAAAGCAATGAAGTATTTGTATAAGGCAAATGATAGAAGCCAAAAATTAAAATACCATATTCAAACTTCCGGTAGAAGTTTACACGCACAAGAAATAGACTTTAACGATATACGCACCACACTGCAAGCATTATATGCTATTTATGATAATTGCAATTCTTTACACACGAATGCCTATGATGAAGCCATCACGACGCCAACAGAAGAAAGCGTACGTAGAGCAATGGCAATTCAGCTTATTATTAATAAAGAATTAGGCTTAGCAAAAAATGAAAATCCATTGCAAGGTTCTTTTGTTATCGAAGAGTTGACAGATTTAGTAGAAGCTGCTGTTTATACAGAGTTTGATAGAATCACCGAACGCGGTGGTGTGTTAGGTGCAATGGAAACCATGTACCAACGCAGTAAAATACAAGAAGAAAGTATGTATTACGAAAACCTAAAACATACCGGTGATTTACCACTAATTGGTGTCAATACATTTCTTTCTTCTAAAGGTTCACCAACTATTATTCCGCAAGAAGTAATCCGAAGTACCACCGAAGAAAAAGATTTGCAAATACAAAATCTACAAGCTTTGCAAGAACGCAATAAAGAGCAATCAGCTGTGTATTTAAAACAATTGCAAGATGCAGCTTTGCACAATAAAAATGTTTTTGAGGTATTGATAGAAACTGTGAAATATTGTTCTTTAGGACAAATAACCAATGCATTGTTTGAAGTAGGTGGCCAATACAGACGAAATATGTAAATTTATTTTTTAAGTAGATTAATTCATCCGTCATCCGTACAAAATATGCCAACACTTTATATTAAAAATATGGTTTGCAACCGATGCATAATGGCGGTACAAAATGAAATGGAAAAAATAGGATTACCCATAAAAAATATCCAATTAGGCGAAGTAGTGATAGAAAAAGAAGTATCATCTACCCAAAAAAAACAATTAGAGAAATCGTTGTTTGCTTTAGGTTTTGAATTGATAGATTCTAAAAAAGATAGGATTATTGAAGGAATTAAAAATACCATTATTCAGTTGGTGCACTATGAAAACAACACACACCACAATAACCTCTCCGATATTTTAAGTTCAACTTTGCATTACGATTATAATTACTTATCTAATCTTTTTTCTGAAGTAGAAGGAACGACTATAGAACAATATTTCATCGAACAAAAAATTGAAAAAGTAAAAGAGTTATTAGTATATGATGAATTGACGTTGAGTGAAATCGCCCATCAATTAAATTATTCCAGCGTTGCCTATTTAAGCAATCAATTTAAAAAGGTAACCGGACTCACACCCAGCCATTTTAAGAAAATAAAAGCAAACAAGCGTAAGCCATTGGATGAAGTGTAAATATTACAAATCCTTTCCAAAATACTACAACATCTAATTTAAATAGTATGTGCAACTTTGTAGCCTAAAAAAGTTGGTATGTCCACAACGAAGGAATTTATCTATCTTCCACTTGAAAATGTAGAAAGTGAGCATTGTGCCTTAATTGTCGATAAAGGGTTAGCACAAGTTCAAGGCATAGAACAGCACCATGTAGAACTCAATAATAAACGTGCAGCGATTACAGTAGCCACACCAGATGTAGTGTTAAATGCCATTCAAGCCATAAAAAATTTAGGCTATGGCGTAACAACTGTAAAGACAAACTTTCCTGTTTTAGGGATGTCGTGTGCTTCTTGTGCCGGAAGTGCCGAAAACACAGCAAAAAACGAAATAGGCGTAGTACATGCTTCGGTAAATTTTGCTACCGGAAATTTATCGGTAGAATATCTTCCGAACATGACCAATGCCGTGCAACTCCAAAAAGCAATACAAGCTGCCGGTTATGATTTACTCATAGAAACAGAAACGCAGCAACAAGAAGCGTTGGAAACCATACAAGAAAACAAACACCGCCAACTTCGCCAAAAAACAATTTGGGCTATTGTACTTGCCTTGCCGGTATTTGTTATCGGTATGTTTTTTATGCATATTCCGTATGCAAATGTAATAATGTGGATGTTTGCAACGCCGGTAGTGTTGTGGTTAGGTCGAGATTTCTTCATCAATGCATGGAAACAAGCCAAACATCGCTCCGCAAATATGGATACATTGGTTGCATTAAGCACCGGAATTGCCTACTTGTTTAGTGTTTTCAATATGTTGTTTCCGCATTTTTGGCATCAAAAAGGATTGGAAGCACACGTATATTTTGAAGCGGCAGCCGTGATTATTGCATTTATTTTGTTGGGTAAATTATTAGAAGAAAATGCCAAAGGAAATACATCTACCGCCATAAAAAAACTCATGGGACTTCAACCTAAAAATGTTACCATTATACAAAAAGATGGAACAGAAAAAATAATTGCCATAGATGCCGTTGAAGTAAATGACCTATTACTGGTAAAGCCGGGCGAAAAAATTGCTGTAGATGGAACTGTACTTTTCGGTAATTCGTATGTAGATGAAAGTATGCTTAGTGGCGAACCGGTTCCTGTTTTAAAAGAACAAAATAGTAAGGTATTTGCCGGAACCATCAATCAAAAAGGAAGTTTTCAATTTAGAGCCGAAAAAGTAGGAAAAACCACTTTGTTGGCACAAATAATAAAAACAGTGCAAGAAGCACAAGGTAGCAAAGCACCGGTTCAAAAATTAGTAGATAAGATAGCAGCCATTTTTGTGCCAACCGTATTAATTATAGCATTGCTTGCTTTTTTAGGGTGGATGTTTTTAGGCGGCGAAAATGGGATTGTGCAAGGATTATTAACCGCCGTAACGGTTTTAGTAATTGCATGTCCGTGTGCTTTAGGGTTGGCAACACCAACAGCTATTATGGTTGGTGTAGGAAAAGGTGCAGAAAATGGCATTTTAATAAAAGATGCACAAAGTTTAGAAATGGCCAAACAAATAAACGCCGTTATTTTAGATAAAACAGGCACCATAACAGAAGGAAAACCAACGGTTACTGGCGTTCAGTGGCTGGAAGAAAATACACGTCTTTCAGCTGTTTTATTGAGTATAGAAAAACAATCCGAGCATCCGTTAGCAGAAGCGGTGGTGGCTTCTTTAGCCGATATTCCTTCCGTGGCAATTACTGATTTTAATAGCATTACCGGTAAAGGAGCAAAAGCACAATTTGAACAAGACTATTATCTGGTTGGAAATCAAAAATTATTGATGGAACATCATATCCAAATAGATGAAAAATTACAACATCGAGCAGCAATATGGAGCAGTGAAGCACAAACGGTTATTTGGTTTGCAAATAGTAAAAAAGCCCTTGCCATATTTGCTATTTCCGATAAAATAAAATCAACATCTAAATTGGCGATACAACAATTACAAGAAATGGGCATTGAAGTGTATATGCTCACCGGAGATAATGAAACAACCGCTAAAGCCATTGCACAACAAACCGGCATAACTACATTTAAAGCCGAAGTATTACCTCAACAAAAAGCAGAATTTATTAAAGGACTTCAAAAAGAAGGAAAAACGGTAGCAATGGTGGGTGATGGCATTAACGATAGCACCGCATTGGCAACAGCAGATGTGAGCATTGCGATGGGAAAAGGAAGTGATATTGCCATGGATGTAGCCAAAATGACCATCATCTCATCTGATTTAACAAAAATACCAAAAGCCATCCGACTGTCGCGACAAACAGTAGCAACCATCCACCAAAATTTATTTTGGGCATTTATTTATAATATTATCGGAATTCCGATTGCAGCAGGTTTATTGTATCCAATAAATGGATTTTTGCTAAACCCAATGATTGCAGGTGCTGCAATGGCATTTAGCAGCGTGAGCGTGGTAAGTAATAGTTTAAGATTGAAATGGAAAACGATATAAAAAAGAATAGTATCATTTATAATAATAAAACTGAAAAAATGGAATTAAAATTTAAAACCAATATCAATTGTGGAGGCTGTATTGCTTCTGTGAAACCACATTTAGACAAAACCAATGAAATCGTGGAGTGGTCGGTCGATACAGCGAATCCAAATAAAATTTTATCTGTGCAAACAACAATTTTGGATGCTCAACAGGTTATAGAAATCATCCAAAAAGCAGGATTTAAGGCGGAGTCTATCTAATTTTCCCATAGTGCTGTTTGAATATCGATGTAACAGAATAAAAAGTAAAAAAAGAGATTACCTTTTAAGATAATGGCATTTAATTGTCCTTATTTCAAAAGGGTAATCTCTTTGAAAAATTAAGATATTATTGTTCATCTGCAGACGGACCGAAAATGCCCGGAACCGGAATATTTAACAATCGTAAATATACAGTAAGTTGTCCGCGATGATGATATAAATGGTTAAAGGCTACCGTACGCAACGTAGCTATCTTTGGCAATGAAAGCAAAATAGTATCGCCATTTCGCATCGTCCAAGTTTCATTTACCAATACAGCAGCATTTGTTTTTGCAATAGCAGCTAAAGCCGCTTCAGTAGCATCGTCGTGAATTTTTAATAAATCATCTAAGCTGCTAATACGTTTGGGTTGGTAAGGTTGCTGGGCAAAATCTAATTCGCTGTGCTGCAAAATGTGCGGCACCCATTCCGGAATCTCAGCAGTATGCGATGCTAATAGCTGCAAGCTCATAGATTTTTCGTGCGGTTTCCAAGTTAATTTGTCCATGGGCACACGCTCCAATACCTTTCTGGTATTAGCACATTCGTGTGTAAATTCGTTCGTCAGGCTTTTTACAATATCAAAACTCATCATAGTTATTTTTCTAAAATTAGTTAAATTCTTGTTTAAAATGGAATAGTAATATCTATGTAATAACATTCTTTTGCATTTCTACTATTTTTATGGCGACGGAATTGTATTATGTTAAATCGAGAATGGCTGAATAAAAAGAAAATGATAAAGCGAATTTTATTAGTATGGAATAGTTTGTTTTGTTTTGTATTGTTGACATATTGCCAACAAGATGTAAATAAACCGCATCATGGTTTTCAGCAACCTTTGGTAAATCCGGCATATTATCAAAATAAAAAAACGCCGAAAGTAGATTTACAAGATTCCGACATCTTACAAAAAATACATCAGTTAGATTGTTATTTCGAAGAAAAAGTAAAATTGCAAGGCTTCAACGCATCGGTATTGATTGCCTATAAAGGAACACCTATTTTTGAGCGGTATTATGGTTATAAAAATTACCATACTTCCGAAAAATTAACACCGCGTTCCACGTTTCAAATTGCTTCTACTACTAAAACTTTCACATCGGCCGCCATTTTACTGTTGGTGCAACAAAATATGTTGCATTTAGATGATACAATCGACCAATTTTTTCCGAAATTTCCATACCAAGGTATCACGATTCGGATGTTACTTAACCACCGTTCCGGCTTACCAAATTATTTGAATTTTTCGGAAATCTATTGGAAAAATAAAAAAGCATTTATGCATAATTCCGATGTATTGACGATGTTGTATAAATATAAACCAAAAGCACTGAATGCACCGGATACACATTTTAGATATAACAACACCAATTATGTGCTATTAGCGCTGATAGTAGAAAAGGTTAGCGGAATGCCTTTTTGTGATTTCACCCATCAAAATATTTTCATTCCGCTGGGCATGTCAGACTCGTGGTATTACGACCCATTGAGTGTGCGCAAATCGGCAACCAAAGGGTACAAAGGCTCACGTTGGGTAGAAGATGAAATAGTTTATACAGATGGCGTGATTGGCGATAAAGGCATTTACAGCACGGTGCGTGATTTATATAAATGGGATCAAGCCTTGAGTTCCGGTAGATTTATTAAACCGGAATTGTTGGGCTTGGCATATACACCACAAAGTTTTGAGAAAGCAGGCAATAAAAATTACGGCTTAGGCTGGCGAATGACCGACCAACCGGATGGTACACGGTTGATTTATCACAATGGTTGGTGGCATAGCTATAATTCTGTTTTTAACCGTAAAATTGGAGATAACACCACGGTTATAATTTTGAGTAGTCATTACAATCAAAGCGTTTATAAAATTCAACCTATTTGGGACATCTTATATGGAAATGGATTTGTGCTTACTACAGAGGAAGAAAATAGTAGTGATATCACCAAAAAACTCAACTCCGACACGTTGAAGCAATTGGAAAAAGAAGAATAAATCAGGATTTGTTAAAAAAAAGAATCCCGGGCAACCACGCACCGGGACTATTTTAAACCAACCAAATGAAAATGTTTTTTTAACTAAAACGCTTGTTCTTCGTTTCTAAATAAGTAACAATTTTCATGCCAAAGTGCGTTTTTGTTGGTTAAATATTTTTCGATTCGCGAATTTCTTCTTCTAAAGCGGCTTTTTTAGCTTTGGCTTGTTTCACTTTCCATTCTTTCATCAATACGGCTTGTTTTACTTCTTCCAATGCATCGTGTACAATGCCGACTGCAATTTTATTTAATTCTTGATTTTGTGGATGCGAATGATCTAAAAACGACTCGATAACACCGTGTGTTACTTCTTTAATTCCGCGTGTATTATTGGGGTCGATGATATCTTGCATAATTTTATCAATGGTGTTGAAGGTAATATCGGCAACAGCTCTGTCCAAGGTTTCTTTAATAAAATTACCCAAGCCCGGAATATAATTCAGCGTTTTAAGTTCTTGATTTTCGTGAATGGCCTCTTTTATTATTTTGAAAATATAATTTTCCAATTCGCCTCGATATTGAGAGTAAGAAATATTCATAGCTTCTCCAATTCGGTCGGTGAGGTAGTTAACAATTTCTGTTTCTTTCGGTTTGATAACATTGGTAACAATTTTATTAGCTAAAGGAGAGCCTTTTTGCACCTCATCTTGTGCCATAGATATCATTTTGGCAATCACGCGGTCGGCCACTTCTTCTACCACAACCTCTGAAACCAACGCCGATTTTTTAAAGACAAAGGTTTTGGTTAAATCAAAAACGCCTAAACGTTGCAAGCGATACATTAAACCAAACAACCGAACAATACCAAAAAAATTATAACCGCTGACAATTGGTATGCACATGATAACATCGTACCAATGCACAAAAGGATGAAACCACCATTTATCATATTTCTTTCTATAAATGCTACGCACCCAACGAAAAAGTAATTCGGCAATATAGATGCCGACAAAAATCAAATCATAATGAAAAATATGCGGAAATACATAGTTGAGATATGTCGTATAAAAATCGTTGGATAGATAATGAATGAACGACGAGAAAAAATCAAACTGAAATAAAAATCCAAAAAATAAATACAATAAATTAAGAACAACTAAGAAAAGCATGGTTAAATCCATCCAAAAAAGATGCGAAGAATCTGCAGAACGTAATTTCTGCATATCTATCCGAACCATACTTCTAAATTTGTCTAACATAAAGTGAAGATAGATATTTTTAGAATGTGCCGGATTTTTTACATTTAAAATATTTCTTGGTAAGGATAGAATCTTGGAACTTTCTCATTGGTTTTTTAGTTAACTTGCAGTAAGAATTTTTGTAGTAATGTATTCTATTATTTAAAATAGTCAACGAATGAAAACGATCACGATCACCGTTCCGGACGATAAAGCAGAAGAAGTACAAGCGATGTTGCAACAATATATTCAGCAGTTGAATATTTCTATTTTAAAAGAAGAAGAAAAATTAAAAGTAGAAGAATGGCAACGCGATACAGTGGTGAAAGATGAAACCACGGATAGTTATATTAGTAGTGATGAAATAGAGAAAACAACCTTTAGCAGAGAAAAATAATCCGTGCTATTGATTGGTTAGCCAACGTGTTAATGCCTCATTTTCTTTATCACGCATAATTGCTATGTCCGCTTTTTTCTTGTCTTTATAACCACACAAATGCAATACGCCATGTGCCATTACGCGATGTAATTCATGCTCGAATGAAACATTAAATTTTTTGGCATTTTCTTGCACTCGCTCTAATGAAATAAATATATCGCTTTCAATTTTCCCTTTGCTGTCAGCATTATCAAAGGTGATGATATCGGTGTAGGTGTGATGGTTTAAGTATTCAATATTGATTTCCAACAAGGCATCATCTGTTACAAAAATGTAGTTTAAATCTTGGATGGTGAACTGCTCTGTTTGTGCTATTTTTTTCAACCAGTTTTTAATTGCTACCGGTTTAAAAAAATCCGGTTTTTTTACATCGTCGAAATGAAAGGAAATAGCCATGAATACGTTTTCAATCGCTACAAAAGTACGATAGTTTTTTAGAATGTTGGATAGTTATGTTTGTTTTCAATGAAGAACAGGCAGGATATCTATCTAAAAAAAGAAATGCTGAAAAAGAGATTTAGCTTTAGCAAATTATTGTTCTGCTCTTTCTTTCAGCTTATTTAAGGCAAGTGGATAGGTGTTGTTGAAAAAATCTAAGTATTCGTCTAATGCATCTAATTCTACGGTTATGGTTGTTATTCCATTGTTTTCATCATACTGATAGTTTTCGTGTCCACCGGCCCATTTTTCTACTTGTTCGCCGGTGGTGATTTCTGTGTCGCCATCTAAGAAACCATAATGTCTAATGGAAACAAATTGGGCAGGTTGGTGTTCCACAATTTCTGATACCATACCTCCTTTTTTTCCATTTTCATCTGTGCCTACAAATAATATTTTACTGCCTTTTTCCCAATTTCCTTCGTATGTTGATGTTGGATTAAATGCTGCAGTCCAATACTCATAGTCGCTTTTTTGGATTAACCCAAGCATTACTTCATACACTTTTTGTGCAGAAGCATTAATCTCTTTAGTGAATTGAATTTTTTTCATTTTTTATCGTTTTGAAATTTTTTTACAAAAATGAGAAGTTTATAATGTATTAGTTCATGATCGATTTGGGTATTGACGGAGGCGGGAATTTTTAGCACAAAAGATGAACCTTGCACAAATACACAATCCCTGCCTGCCGGTATGCAGGGAAGCCAGTCACCCCTGCTTTTGGTAATACCTTGTTACCTGCTGTGTTTTTTTTAGTCATTTGTTCTATTTTGTTTAACTGCTGTCGCTACTTTAAGTTCGATGTAAACAAGTAAACATATAATTATAATTTCCACCAAGAAATATACTATTCCTAATGTTGAGATAACAGAGTTGTATGTTATTACAAGTCCAACTGTCAAAACGCAATAAAGCAAGTTAGCATAGCTGATTACTCTTATGAACGGTGTCCAATTTGCTTTTAAGAAAAAGAAACACGTTGTTGAGTATAAACAGAAGCACGTAGATATTGCTGAAAGAAATGTCAAAATTGTCTTAGGAACTCCAAAATATTCGTTGAAATTTCTCAATACAACAAACAATAAAAGCGTAGTAAGCATAGCTCCCAAACCATCTATCAAGAATAAGGTTTTAGGCTTATTCGTCAGGTAATGTATAGATTTTCTTGTTATATTAATCATTTTGGGTTAAGTCGTGGTGTTTGTCAACAAATTCAAGACTTCTCTATCTTGCTATAAATGTTTTTTAGTTCGTGGTAAGCAATAATATAAACTGCGTTGTCTGTTTACAGTGTTGTTTTATTTCGTCAATTAGTCTTTTTATTTCCAGCAATTTGTATTTCTGTTGGTATGGCGTGCTGTCGAGTAATATTGCCACATCTATTTTATAAACGATGCTATTCGTTTTTAGCATTTAATAAACTATTACTTCTAACGGAGCGATGATTATTTAATCCGTTTATTTCATAGAATGAAGGCCGATGTTATTGCCTTCGGTATCCATTACAACAGAACAGAAACCATACGCACCAATGGGCATTTTGGGTTGTAATACTTTGCCACCGGCCTGTTCTACACGACTTTCTTCCGTGGCACAATCTTCACACTCAAAATAAACCATAGTGCCACCTGCTCCGGCTTTAATTTCGTCCATTTTTACTAATGCACCACTAATATTTGGTTGGTCGTTATTCCAAGGAAAGCTTTTCATTTGCAGGTCGCCCATCTCTTCTGAAGTTGGTAAGTCAATTAATTGGATAGCAAAAACCGTTTCGTAAAAACGTTGTGCTCTATGCATATCATCTACATAAATCTCTACCCAAGTAAATGGGTTTTTGTTGGTATTTTCCATAGTATTTAGTTTACTGTTGTTTTTTATTACGATAAATAAAATCGCATTTCTACACATCGGCCGCCATCAGTGAAATAAATTTCGTCGGCAAGTTTTTTCATCAAAAAGACACCGCGACCATCCGGCTGTTCTATGTTTTCCGGTGCAGTTGGGTCGGGCAATAAATCCGGATTAAAGCCATCACCTTCATCAATAATACACAATCGAAATGTGGTGGCATTTTTACATGCAATTATTTGTACTATCTTATTTTCATTGTGATGATTGCCGTGCTCAATGGCATTGGTAACGGCTTCCACAGATGCCAATAAGAGTTTGCCGTATTGCTCCTCTTCAATAGAAAACTGCGTGCGAATATCATCCATTAAGGATTCTACTTTGGCAACATTTTCTAAGCGTGATTGTATTTTTAATCTTGCGATTTGTTCAGACATTCTTTCGAATTTAATGATAAATGAGGATAAACTGAGTTTACACAGAAATGACAATTTACCCTTTGGTTTAGTTGCAGACCAATAGATTATACGTAAGTTTAATTAATTAGTTAACAAGTCGCAAGTATTTTTCTACTAAATTTTTATAAAAAGGCTTCAAATTAGGCGGAACTGTTTTGTAAAGCTCCAAGGCGGCCTTTCTTTTTTGTAAATAATCTTCCAAATTAGGTGGCAACTTTTTAGGAATCTCAATAGCCGAATTGGATTGTCGTTTGTTGTCTTCTTCTTGATTGCGTTGTGCTTTTTCAAATTCCAACAAACGTGTTTCAATTTCTTTTTGTCGTTTAAGCGTTTCGCTGTTTAATTTCTTTTTGGCTAATTCTTTTTCCAGCTCATCCATTTTCTGTATCATCTCGTCGATGCCACCATTACCATTTTCGCCTTTTTTCTGTTGCTGGCTCATTTTTTCGCGCATTGCTCGCAAAGCTTCTCGGATAGCGGCTTGTTTTTGCACGGCATCGGCAAAATCTTTTCCCATTTTTTTAGGATCCATACCTTGTTTTAAACCTTCTTGCATTTTTCCGAGTTGCTCTCCTAATTTTTTTTGCAGTTCGCCCATAGAAGGTTTTTCTCCTTCGCCACCCGGCTTATCGCAAGAGCCACTGCCCGGCTTTCCTTGTTTTTTGCGTTGTTGCTGTTGTATGTTGTCTAAGGATTCGCTTAACATCAATGCCAAATTATTGGTAGATGTCATTACCATTTGCTGGGCAACTGCAGCCACCAATTTTTGTCGGTCTTCCAAATTGTCGATGGATTTTTTCATTTCACGGTTGAGCTTGTACAGCTCATCTGTAATAAACGTTTGAATTTGAAATTGTCGTTTGCCTAATGCTTGCAACGAGTCGCCAATGAGTTTGGCATCTTCTTTTAGGTCGTGTTGTTTTTGAATTATCTGTATATATTTTGGACTTTCAAGTTCTGTTTTTTTCAATTCTTTCATCAGTTGTTCTTGATCAAACGAAAGCTTGACTAAATTTTCTAACAGTTGGCGTATCATTTGAATGTCTTCTGCATTTTGATCCATCTGCATTTTATTCAAACTGTTTTGCATTTTGTTTGCCATTTTTTGCATTTTCTGCGATGATGATTTTTGTGATTTAGATGCTTTGTCGTTTTGTTGTTGTTGTAATTCATCGCTGCTTTTTTCCATTTCTTGTTGGATGTCTTCGCTTTCTTCTTGGTTTCCTTTTGTGTCTAATTTATCTTCAACATTCTTGTTTAATTCCTCTAACTGTTTCAAGTTTTGTTGAATGTTTTCCATTTTTTTATTCAACGATTCTTGCTGTTGTTGTAGTTCACTTTGTGTGGCTGATTTGGATTGAGTTTGCTCTGCTAATTTTTCTTGTTCTTTCGCTAATTCGTTGAGTTTGTCAATGGTTTCTTGTGCCTTTTGTTCGAGTTGTAGTTTCTTAAATAAGTCTTGCATTTTATCTAATTCGGATTTTAGATTTTTGTTACTCATTTCCATTTTATCTAAATTCTCGAACGTATTTTTTTGTTCCATTTTTTGCAAGATGTCTTCAATTTGTTTCATCAAATCTTTCATTTCATCACTCATCATATCATTCATCATCTCTTGCAATTTTTGTTGCTTCTCTAAAATTTCTTCCTTCTCTTTTTTAAATTCGGATTGATTTTTCAAATTCTCATCGTACTTCTCTTTTATCTCTTTTAATTGTTCAGATAGTTCTTGATGTTTTTTCTGTATGTCTTGCAATTGTTTTTTATCTTCCCAAGAGAGTGATTTTTTAGTCAAGATTTTTTCTTTCATTTCTTTTATTTGGGCAGCCAATTTTTGTGCGTCTTTGGCGGCAGCACTTAAATCATTTTTGATGTCTTCGCTATTTTGGAATTCTTGTTTTTCTAAGGTTTCCACACTTGGTTTATCATATACAAACGCAGTAGATTTGGTTGATTTTGGACCATTTACGCCATCGTTGTCGGTTACTACAAAATAGTAATCCATTTTTTCTCCATTTTTTAAATCATATTTGGAAAAATCTATTTGGAAATTAAAATCAGATGTTGCTTTGTTTGCTAAGGGTAATGTTTGTTTTTTTTCTGTTTGAATGTTCCCATTTTCATCTATGATGGCATAATGAAATTCCAATCGTGTGAGGCCATAATCATCGCCAACAGCACCTAAGAAAATGGCAAAATCTTTTTGAGTAGAATCTTGTATTTTTTCTACGCTGATGTTGGGAAAATTATCCGGCGTGGCAGCAATTGTAAACGAAACAGAATCTCCGGTTCGCACATCGTTGTTAGAGACTAAAACGGTATAGCGCGTATCTTTGATAATTTTTTTAGAAAATGAAAAATTATTTTTTCCATTTTTTTGTGCTGCAACGATTTGTCCATCAATAACAATTTGTACGGCGTCGGTTCCGGATGTTTCAAAATTCCAGTGAACAGCAGTACCGGCAGGCACTATTAAATCGCCGGTGTTTTTAATGGTTTCAGCTTTTTTTCCGGTATATGTTGGATAGTTAAGTTGGGTTTCAAAATTAGCAATTAATGGTTTTTGCAACACACGAATGTGGTGTTCTTTGCTGTTGTAGTCGTGAGTAGAAAAATAAAACGAACTATTTTTTTGCACATTCACCAATCGAAATGAAAATTTATCGCTGGCTAATTTTTCCATTTTATACGAATTTCCATTTTCAACGAGGTACACTTCGTTGGGAACTGTTTTTCCTTTTATGTGCAATTTTATTTCGAGATCTTCATATTGTATTACTTTCAAATTGGCATTTTCCAATACAAAATCAAACGGTGCTTTTTTGGCAAATGTAGTGTTCGGATGAAGCAATCGCGTATTGCTTTCTTTTAATATATTGGGTGCAACAAGCAAAAGCGTTACTACAATTAAAAAAGGTGGTAAAGCATATTTTAAATACTTTTTATTTTCTTTTAAATTGATAGCTTGTGTAAATGGAACCAATTTTATGGATTCTGATTTTTGAAGTATGCTGGCTTCAATCAGCTCTTTGTTCGCTACATTTTGCGATTGATGTTTGAGTTGTAGAATATTTAATAATTTATCTTTTACATTGCTGAAATGTGTTCCGATTATTTTAGCAGCGGTTTCGTGTGTAATTTGTTTGCCTAAATTTAGATAAGCAATAAACGGACGTAACACCCAAAAATAAAACGTACATAAGGTTGTAGCAGAGAATACCAACAACATTATTTTCCGAACGAAGGACGATAAATAAAGTTGATACTCGAAGAGTGAAAAGAAGAGATATACCGCCAATAAACAAGCTACAAATAAGAGTGTACCACGCAACAATTGATTCAGATAATATTTTCTGATAAATGAATCCAGCTTTAGTATGAGCAGCTCGTAGTTGTTCATGCAATAAATATAAAAAATCAACGCAAGTTGAACTGCAAAATTCTGTTATTTTACATTAATCTTGTGCTTGTTTGTTCTTTGTTGGAACAAAATAGACTTCTGTAAAATTGCGTTGTTCCGATGCATTTTGCGGACAATTGCGAACATACGGTTGTAATAATCTAAAATCAATGTCGTAATAAATTGGCAATAATACGGCATCATCAATTATGATTTGGTCTGCTTTGGTATAAAGCTCGTTTCTTTTTGATTCATCAATAGTTGCTAATGCTTTATCAAAAATGGTATCAAATTGTTTGTTTTTATAACGGAATGAGTTGATATATGTTTTTACATTAATGTCATCGGGTACATATTTGCTATGAAACAAATTGAGGAAACTCTCCGCATCCGGATAATCGGCAACCCAACCCAATCGATAGAAATCTATTTTAGCGGTTTCTACTGCTTCCGTATGTTGTGCCCATGGAACTATCAGCAAGTTTATTTTAATGCCCAAGGTTTCTTCTATCATCTTTTTCAAGGCTTCTGCTACTTGCGAATTACGCGAGCCACCGGAGTTTAGTTCTAAAGTAATTGCCGGAAATCCTTTTCCTTTCGGGAATCCGGCTTTTGCCATATATTCTTGTGCTTTTGCCGGATTGTAAGTGTATCCATGCACAGTTCTGGAATCAAAGGTTCCGGTGCCCGGTGGCACAGTACCGTAAATAGCCGGAAAACCGGTGCCTTTTAACGTAAAATCGCATAATTTTTGTCTGTCGATGGCATAACAAAATGCTTTACGGACATTTATGTTATTGAATATTTTTCCTTGATGTTGAAATCCGTAATACTGTAAGGCAATTTGTGGTTTATATTGCAAGATATATCCTTGATATGCCGGCTTAAGATTTTTCTTATAATCTACTATTTCATCTATCATTTCTAATGGAAAACGATACACCAAATCACTGTTTCCTTTTTTAAATTCCAATAATTCATTTTTCTTTTCTTTGATGTACGAAATTCGTAAGGCATCTAAGTAGGGCAATTGATTTCCGAACTCGTCCTTCCGCCAATAATTCGGATTTCTGGCTAAAAAAGTAACTTGTTCGTGTCGGTTTATTTTTAGATAAAAAGGACCGGTACCTACCGGATGGTTTCTGATTTCACTACCATATTTTTCGATGGCTTCATGCGGATAAATTTTACCAAAAATCAAAGCCAATCGAGCTAAGAAAACGGCATAAGGTCGTTCTAATTCTATTTGAATGGTATAATCGTCGATTACTTTAATGCCACTTACACCACTGTCCGGCACTAAGCCTTTTGCTGTGAGTGAATCGTATTCGTTGGCACCTTTAACTACATCTTTAAAAATCCAAAAACCTTGATTGTCTGCCGGATTGTGAAAGCAAACCCTATCGAAACAAAATTTCACATCTTGTGCCTTCATCTCTCTTCCTTTTCCCGTAGGGAAACATTTATCGTCGTGGAAATAAACACCTTTTCTTAGGTAGAATGTGTATTTGGTTGCACTTGGGTCAATTTCCCATCGCTCTGCTAAACGAGGCACTACGGCTAAAGTGCTGTCGTCAAAAGTGGTTAAGCCTTCAAATATTTGCTCACCGATGCGATGTGCTACTACTTCTGTAACATTAAGCGGATAGAGTGTTTTGAAATATTCTTCTTCATTGGTACGAAACGTGCCGCCATAATATTTGCCACCTTTTGCAGGTCGTAAATTAAACTCGCGTTTTTGCTCACCTAAACATGAAATAAGTAAAACACAACCGCAACAATAAAGAATGTTTATTATCCAATTTTTCATGCTTTAAAAATACGAATATTTCATCGAAGAAATATGTTTTTGACAAGGCAATGCTTGCTTGCTTTTCGAATAATATTAGCTTCTTTTGTGCCGAGCTTTAATTTTATCGACCAAAGGTTTTTCAATAAAAGTAAAACTTAAGTACGAAACCAATAATAACACCATGAAGTTGATGTAAAATAACCAACTTCCTAAATCTAATTTTAAAATTTTGAGCACTGTAAAATTACAAATGCGATAGATAGGAAATTGATAAATGTAGATTCCATAACTAATTTCACCTAATAAGACTAACAGAGGCCATTGAAATATTTTGGTGACATTACTATTATCAATTGCCATAAAATATATAAACAAACAAAACAATGGTACCAAAAAACCATTGTGGTAATAAAAGTTTGGAATAGGTGAATTAATAAGCATCAGCAGAACCAATACAACGAACGAATAAAATAGAAAGGTATTTCTTTTTGGTGGTTGTATTTGCAATAAAAAATAAGCTAATAGGTTTCCGGATACAAATTGATTTAAATGCAACAAAGGATAATACAAACTCCAAGTTTTAAAATCCTTATCATAGTTGCTTGATAGTTGAATATAAATAAAAACAAGTTGTGTTAATACCCAAATAATACCTACAAAGATGGAAGTGTTTTTTAAGGATATTTTTTGATAGAGAAAATTATAAAGTAGCGGAAACGAAAAATAGAAAAACAACTCCACTACGAGTGACCAAGATGGGAAATTTATACTAAGACAATATTTCTTTATCCAAGCATGAACTAAGAAAGCCTGCGTAACTATATTCCATTTATCGATGGGCTCACCAATATAAAATAGATATAAAAGGGTAAGCACAAAAGAAAGCAGGAATGCCGGAAAAATCCGCACTATTCGTAGTTGATAAAATTTGTTTATCTGAATTTTATTTTGACGCGAATATGCAATTGCTATTACAAATCCGGATAGTATAAAAAAATAAGATACACCAATATCGAATGCGTGTATTGTTTTTTGAAAAATGGAAAAATTAAATGGCAACGTATCTCGTCCAAAATGAAATATAACAATAGCAAAGGCTGCTACAAATCGAGTAAATGTTAATTGTTCAATCCGCATTTACAGGTTTATTTTTAGATAAATTGGACAATGATCGGAATGTTTGACATCCATAAAAATAGCAGCATCTTGTAATTGAGCTTTCATCTCTTCAGAGGCTACTTGATAATCGATACGCCAACCTTTGTTGTTGTTGCGGGCATTTGCACGAAAACTCCACCACGAATACATATCGCGTTTATCCGGATTAAAATAACGGAATGTATCTATAAATCCACTATCAAAATATTGGCTCATCCAAGCTCGTTCTTCCGGTAAAAATCCGGAACTATCTTTGTTGCCTTTCGGGTCGTGGATATCTATTTCATTATGGCAAATATTATAATCACCGGCAATAATTAATTTAGGTCGTTGTGTTTTTAATGCTTGTATATATTCCAAATAATCTTGCAGATAATTCATCTTCACAGCTTGACGTTCATCACCACTGGATCCCGATGGAAAATAACTGTTTATAATTGTCAAATCGCCCATATCTATCCGTATTAATCGCCCTTCAGCATCATAATTTTGAATGCCCATCCCTTTACTCACAATAGCGTTGTCAATTTCCTTTTTTACTAAAATTCCTACACCACTGTACCCTTTTTTCTGTGCAGAAAACCAATGTGTTTGGTATCCAATTTGATGAAATAACTCAGATGGGATATCCAATTCATTGGCTTTTATTTCTTGAAATAAATAAATATCATAATGTGTTTGCTGTATCCAATCTGTTAATCCTTTGGAAATAGCAGAACGTATTCCGTTTACATTATACGAGATAATTTCGAGTGATTGCATAGTTGGTTCAATTCATCAAATAATTAATTAACTTTACCGTTTTCGTGAAAGCCGTAACCGCAAATATACTAATCCTTTTTTTGATTGCTTACCATTCTGCAACCTGTCAAACATTTGTGGAAGGTCAAGTATTTGATGCCGGAACAAAAACACCGATTTCGTATGCTAATATTTATATTAAAGGTACTACAATTGGCACTACCACTAACGACACGGGTTATTATCAATTAAAATTAAACCAACAGTACGATTCTGTTTCTGCTGCTTTTTTAGGATATGCAGAACAAACCATTGCTATCCAACACAAAGCGAAACAAACCATCCATTTTAATTTGGACGCCGGACAAAGTGTGCTGGCAGAGGCTGTGATTGTGGCGAGCAAAGAAAGTTTGGAAGATTATTTAATACGCAATATCTTATCGCATAAAAATAAAAACAACTATAAAAATTTACAGAATTATAGTTACGAAGGATACACCAAAATTGAATTAGACATCAAAAACATGTCGGAGAAATTCATGAACCGAAAAATATTAAAACCTTTTCAATTTGTTTTTGACAATATTGATAGCACTTCCGAAGAAGAACCTTTTTTGCCGATGTTGCTTTCAGAGTCCATCACGGATTATTATTACACACAGAAGTTTAACAAGAAACGCGAAATTATTAAAGCATCTAAAATGTCGGGCATTAGCGACGCCAGTTTTAATGAGTTTTTAAGTTCCACCTATCAAGATATCAATGTATATGATAATGCCTATCAAATAATTGGAAAAGATTTTATTAGTCCGATTGCGAACGCTTGTAAAACTTTTTATCGATATAAAGTCATAGACACCATCGTATTAGATAATGTATTGCATTATAAAATGATGTTTGAACCCAAAACCAAAGGCGACAACACATTTTTTGGAAGTTTTATTGTTTCGGAAAATAATTATGCCATTAAGAATATCCAATTGAGAATGGCGCCACATGTAAATATAAATTTTGTAAAACGAATTGAGATAGCACAAGATTTTGATTTTGTAGATGCAAAAACTTGGATGATAACGCAAGATTATCTATTAATTGAGTTTGCTCCTTTAGAAAAAACACCCGCCATTGTTACCCGAAAAAATGCACTTTATCGAAATTTTTCTATCAATCATCCTAAAAATGATTCCATCATAAATACACTGAAAGAAGGTATTACCTACGATGAAGCGGCTATAAAAAAAGACCT
Source organism: Bacteroidota bacterium (assembly GCA_963169645.1). GTDB lineage: Bacteria > Bacteroidota > Bacteroidia > Chitinophagales > JADIYW01 > JADJSS01. Next base: position 580,116 of record CAUJCO010000013.1, on the reverse strand, counting down.
TGCTTTTTGGGACACAGCACGCTTTATTCAACTTACTAAAAATGAAGCTGCCGTATATCATATCATTGATACATTAAAGACGGTTCCGGCATATAAAACGTATGTAGATGTGTTGAATATGGTATTGACCGGTTACTATCCTGTTGGTCCGGTAGAAATTGGTCCCATTGTGAGTTTGGTAAGTGTCAATAAATTAGAAGGTTGGCGTTTTGGAATCGGATTGAGAACCAATGAGAAAATGTGCAAATGGGCACAAGTGCAAGGCCATGTTGCCTATGGTTTGAAAGATAAACGGGTGAAAGGTGATGTGGCGGCTAAATTTTTAATAACAAAATTTCCACGACAAATAATGGGTGCATCTTACGAACACGACGTAAGTGAATTGAGCAAAACCAATGATTTGCTAGAGTCGGATAATATTCTCAATATCATCATTAACCGGAGGCGACCGGAAGTTCGCTTACTATATTTCGATGCGGCAAAAGTAGAATATTCTATTGAATATAAACAAGGACTCAGCACAGGATTGGCATTTCAAAATAGACGTATACAGCAAGGATTAGTGCCGTTTCGTTATGCCTATCAGAATAAAGAGTTGGGCATAGATACGTTGAACACGCTTAACCAAACTGAGTTGGTTTTAAATGCCCGTTTTGCAATCGGCGAAAAATTTATGAATAAAAATTCGCTTTTCAGAAGCAGTATAAACACCAGCAAAATTCCGGTGATACAGTTAGAATATGTATTGGGTTTGAAGAAAGTTTTAGGTAGCCAATTTAATTACCACAAACTCACCCTTTCGTATGCGCAAATAATTCCGGTGCGTACAGTAGGTCGCTTAGAACTGAAATTCCAAGCCGGAAAAATATTTGGAAAAGTACCTTTTTTGTTAGCAGAAGTACATGATGGCAATCAAACATTTGCTTATAGCAATACCGCATTTAATGTGATGAATGATTACGAATTTTACAGCGACCAATATATACAGTGGAATATCTCGCATCATTTTGACGGCTTTTTCTTGAACAGAATTCCGGGCATCCGAAAATTGAAATTAAGAGAAGTAATACATACCAGAGGTATTTGGGGAAATGTATCTTCAAAAAATGCAGCGTACAATGCCTTGAATCAAGCTTTTATACAACCGCTTGGGAAAATACCATATATAGAAGTGGGTTTTGGAATTGAAAATATCCTTAAATTTTTGCGCTACGACGTGATGTGGCGGGTTACACACCGCGATAATCCGAAGGCATATAAATGGATGATGACATTTGGTTTTAACTTTAATTTTTAAGCGAGTAACCTAATTATTTCCTACATTTACAAAAAATAATAGCTTGTTTGCTAAAGATTATATAGATGCATCGTTGCCTTTTTTGCGTACAACTGATACGGTGGAATATGCATTAGATTTGATGCAAGAATATAAGCAAGAAGCATTAGCCGTGGTACACGATAATCATTGTATAGGATTACTTACCGAGCATTTTTTGTTGGAATTTGATGGGTTGATGAAAATTGAAAACCTTAAAGAACATTGCATCCAACAACAAGTAGTAGAAACGGCACATATTTTTGATGTATTAAAATTAGCAACTGCAAATACATTAGTGTGTGTGCCGGTGATAAATGCTGAACAAGAATATGTTGGTATAATAACAGCTCAAAAAATAATGCAACATTTTGCGCAAGATGCTGCATTAGAAAATAATGGTGGTGTACTCGTGTTAGAAATGGAATCGAGAGATTATTCATTGACAGAAATTTCGAGAATAGTAGAATCCAACAATGCGGCTATTTTACACAGTATGATTTCTTCCATTCCCAATCAACAGAAATTATATGTGTCCTTGAAAATTAATAAAGATGATTTGAAAGATATTCAATTATCTTTTGAGCGCTATCAATATAATGTTATCGCCGTGATTCATCAATCGGAATATGAAATCCAATTAAAAGAACGCTATGATAGTTTAATGCGTTATTTAGAAGTTTAATTTTTTCCTTGCAATTCCATATACTTCCATAAAAAAGATAACACTGATGATAATCATGAGTGGATATATTGGAATCATATAGCGTACTTCAAAATATTTTTGAATGACGATGGTGTAAAAAAACAAACCAATAATATTTAAGAAGGTTATGCTTAGCAAAACGCTATATTTCCTAAAAAAGAAAAGCAACCCAAAGAGTGCTATCCACCAATAAACATTAAGCAACAATAACATTCCTTTTATCATAATGCTTAACCATTGATTGGTTTGTTTGGCACCAACAAAAATTAAAGTAGATGAGTTGCTTTGAAAAAGAATGCTTTTTATAAAAAGTAATGGTGTTACAAAATAATATTGTAAAGGTTGTTTTTGGATATAGTTGGTTTTTAATGAGGTGATTTTTGCAAGACATAATTTTTCTATGGAATCTAATTCGGTTTGATTTTTGGTGATAAGTTTTACGTAGTAATAATCGTACAAACTAGAAAATGCAGCCCGCACGGTCGCTTTGTTGTCTGCTGCAAATGCCCGATTGGGCAAGCGATCTAATTGATTTTCTACAGAAACAGATTTGTATAAAGAATCAACATCTGCAACAATATCTAATCGCATTCTATTGGAAATAGATTCCGATGATAAGTCGGCCGGATTTGTCCAACAAGCAATCCACTTTCGTAGTGCAATATTAGGCATGCCATAATCCATCGGGTCGCCATAATATTTTTCTAATAATATAAACTCATTAGCATGCATGTAGTTACGAACTACATGCGGAACATACAACACCGCAGCACCAATCACCACTAACGAACTGCTTAAAATAAATTGTTGGACAGAAGCTTTATTTTTATATAAAACCAATACAGCAATTCCCGGTGCAATAAAAATAATTGCCGGCCGACAAAGCGTTGCGATGGCAAAAAATAAACCGGCAAAAATCCAATCTTTTTTTTGTCCAAATTTATAACATCGGGCTAAAAAATAAATTAAAAAACACACTAAAGCCGGACTGATTCCTTCGGTAATGGTATAATATAAATAAGAAATAAAAATGGGATTAAACCCAAAAGAGATTGCAGATAAAATGGCAATTATTTTATTTTCTGTAAAATAATAAACACCATATAACAACGCGAAAGTTGCTAAAATAAACAAGATAATTTGGGTAAATCGAATGAAATAAAAACTACCTTCTTCGCCTAAAAGTACATAATGTATGCCGTAAAAAATGGGATAAATAGGCGTTCTTCGCACCATGGATTTTTCATCATTTGGGTCAATTGTAAAACCTTTTCCTTGCACCCAATTTTTTATTTGTGATACGTACCAAATATTATCAATAGAATTAATTGTGCTATTATACACTAAACTTTCCGAGCTGGCAAATTCATTATTGGGATTTATATTCCGAATGAACGTAGTGTTGTATTCATTTAAGAAATAAGCAAATCCAGCTAAGAGTGCGATAAAGAGTAATGTATATTTTCGGGAAATAATTTCCATCAATAAAAAATTGATTTTACATGAAGTTCGTCAATTTAAGAGATAGCAATCAATTTAATTTCTTTTTATAATCGCCTCTGGAAAATTGTTTTTCTATCCAGCAATACATTAAGATAAAAAAATAACGACTGCCCATTTCTTTAATCTTCAATTTTGATTCGCCATATTTTCGATTGGTCCAAGAGTTAGGAACAACGGCATACGTGTAACCACGCACGATAGCTTTTAACGGCAATTCCAGCGTAAGGTTAAAGTGTGGCGAAAGGAAAGGTTTTAAACCTTCTATGGTTTCTTTTTTATAAAGTTTAAACGCATTGGTGCAATCGTTGTATTTTAAACGAAAAACTGTTTTTACAATAAAATTGGCAATACGGTTTATTACTTTTTTTAGTGTCGGATAGTCGATTACTTTGCCCCCTTTATCCCATCGAGAACCAAACACACAATCGTAATTTCCTTCCATAGCTTTTCTGTAAAACTTTACTAAATCATTCGGATCGTCTGATAAATCAGCCATCATCACCGCCACATAATCTCCGGTGAAACGTTCTAAACCGTAACGAACGGCATATCCAAAACCATTCGGACCGGCATTGGTATAAAAAACTAAACTAGGAATTTCTTTTGCTAAGTTCTCTAAAACTTGCAGTGTGCTATCATTTGAATTATCATTGGTAACCACAATTTCGTGTTCAATGTTTTCTTTTTGCAATGTTGCATAGAGTGTTTTCAGGGTTTCCGGTAAACTTTCTGCTTCATTATAAGCTGGAATAACTACGCTTAACTTCATGCAATTTACTTTAAAATAGTGGCTAATTGAGCTTCATGCTTTTTCATCCAAACAAAAATTTCTTCTAAAATTTGTTTGGGTTGTATTTCCGGTTTCCAACCTGTTTTTGCTGTTACTTTACTGTTGTCGGTAATGTAAATTCGAATGTCAGCAGCTCTGTTTTCCGGCACTTCTTGAATTGGAATTGTATTGCCGGTAATTTCTTGACAGTAAGTTGTTAATTCTTGAAGTGATACACTAATTTCTCTTCCGCCACCCACATTAAATATTTCTCCATTGATAGCATCGATATGGTGCATTTGCCAATCAATTAATCGAAACAAATCATCGGTGTGTAACATATCGCGTACTTGCTTGCCCTTGCCACCGTAGCCAATATAACTCAACTGTTGATTCCAATAATGCTTGGCTAACCACAATACCACTACACCTTGGTCAATTTTGCCCATTTGCCATGGTCCGGTTAACACACCACAACGATTTATCACCGTTTTCAATCCAAAAAACTGCTTGTATTCTTGAATAAATAATTCGGATGCCAACTTAGTGGTGCCATATAAGGAACGATAATTATCTAATGGAAAATCTTCGCTGATACCTTTAATAGAAAAGCCCTTGGTTTGTTGTTCTTCGGCAATTTCAAAACGTGTTGCTGCTTCTATATAGTTTGTATTTTCTATGGTTTCTATTGGATAAATTCTCGATGTAGAAAGAAAAATAAAATCGGATTTATTTTTGGTTGCAAAGTTTAAACAATTAACGGTGCCGTTTAAGTTGGTGTTGATGAGATAATCCGGCGTGCTGTCGATGCCGGCTAATACAGATGGTTCGGCACTTGCTTCAATGATGCAATCTATTTTTGGTAAACCATCAAAATCTTCTTTATTGCGAATGTCGCCGTGTACAAAATGAATTTGTGCGGCTTTTAATCTTGGTAAATTTAATTCAGAACCACGTCTTTTTAAATTATCTAACACATAAATTTCATAACTCGGATATTTTGCTTTTAAGGACAAAGCCATGGCGGAGCCAACAAATCCGGCACCACCGGTAATAAGTATGTTTTTCGTATTCATCAATCACACTAATTTAAGTAATTCTGTAAATTTTTCTTTTAATATCTCTGTACTATGTTTTTCGCTGTAAATTTTCCATTGTTGATATGGAAAGTCTTTCTTTAAAATTCGTTCTCGTAAAATTTCAATCTTCTGCTGATGCTCGTTGATGTTATTTTCATCCGCCGTTTCGCCCAAATCATATTTAGGTACATCATCACCCACACAGCCTATATTATTTGCCAACACAAATTTATGAAAATTGGCAGCTTTAGTGAGTCGATTGCTAGAACTATAAAAGTTTTTATATATCAAATGGATAATATCAAAACTATTGAAAACTGCGTTGTATTCCGCACCTTCTTGGAGTGCACCGGTTTCCCAAATGGCATTTTCCGGAAGATGATTCATAAAATCAAGTACTTCCTTTTTTTCATTTTCCGGAAAATAAGTTAATAATGTTTCTGAAAAAATTCCGGTGAAAGCAAAGAAAAATTTAGAGGCATCAGCTTGTTGACAGAGTTTCACAAGTGGATAGCAACCTTTGTGATATTCTAATCCAATGGTTCCGATTACTATTCTTCCATTGGCTTTTTCTTTAATTCGATTAGCTAGTGGAAGTTGAGTATCCGGCTCGGTGATGTCGGCAATTTCCGGAAATAGAATGGTTGTTTTCTTTGTTCTTTTTTGATATCGTTCTAAAATACCTTCATCGTGTATTGTAATTGCTACACAATTTTTTGCACCAAAAACGCTATCAATATCTCGGAATTGGAGCGGTTGTTCTAATATTTCAGGAAACTTTCGAAATACTCTTGGATGAAAATATAAACCGGACCATTTATACGGAAATACCCAATCTATCACAAATGGCGGAATATTATTGGCCATTTGGCTATCTATCCAATTAAAATATACGAAATCTATTTTTTGTTGTACATCCTCTTCTACTTTCTTTAAAAAACGAGCTATGTTTTTCCAATACCGTGCAACTCCAATAGGTTCGTTGAGAGCACGCATGCCACTAAATGGACTGTACGTACAGGTATTTTCAATATACGTAATTTGGGAAATATGCTGAGTGGCGTTTACGCTTATCCAATCTTTAATAGCGGTTGTATTTGGATAAATACAGATAACACGTGTGTTAATTTCTAAGCATGCTTTTGCAAAATATCGCATAAAGGCATCACGATGACCGCCCGAAGCATTATCTATTAATACGATTGTTTTCAAAGTACTTAATATTTATTCAACAGCGATTTTATAAATACTCGTAACGATCCAAATGGTCTTTTTAAATCGCGTGCGGCTAATATTTGCTCGTAGGATACTGCATAATGTTCTGTAAAAAACATACTTAAATCGGTTGCTTTATATGCCGGAATTTTAGAAGTGCCTTCATAATCTGCATCCAATAAATAATTAGGTTTTTCTAAGATAATTCCAAAAACATCTACCGTGCTACCATCTTCATACTTTACAAAGCGTTTCTCCGGCCAATGAAAATCAATAGAACCACTTGGAATCAGACCTGTAAATTGTATATTTTGAAAGATGTCATTTAAGGGCATTTTTAATGCGACATCAAACGTTAGAATTAATTTTCCACCCGGTTTTAAGATACGTGCCATTTCTTTTAAACCTTGTTGTTTGATATGTAACTCTTCTATATGTTCTAAAACGCTGATGCAAAAGACACGGTCAAATGTATTGTCTTCTGCTGTCATTTTCGTCATGCCATCCTTATAAAAATTTATACCTAATGCATCTATGTAGGATTTGCGTGCACCAAAATGCGAATGCCCTTCAATGTTGTCGTCTTGAATATAGTCCGGATCGTAGCCGGTTACATTCTGAGCACCTACACGCTCGGCTAATAAGGCGGTAAATGGTGTGTTGCCACAACCCACATCGGCTACTTTCATGCCCATTTGTAATTGTGCTTCAAAAATAGCATATGGAAATTCCCACATACGAGCAGCATAATACATTGGCTTGTCAGTAATTTTATCAGCCCAGCTAAATCTACTTTTATTAATTGCTTCGTGATCTTGAAGTTGATGTTTCTTTTGAAGTGCGATTAATTCTTTATTAATGCCGGCATATTCTTCTGAAAATATTTCTTCAAATTTTGCAAATCTTGAATTGGATAACATGATAATCTTTTTCTTATTTTAATGTCCATTGAGAAGGTGTATTTACAATACCGGCGGAAGGTTTATTCCATTCTTCTAGTTCATTATTACATGGTAAAATCTCAATATTAGTTACAGATGGAATATATTCTAATGGCCCGTTTAAGCATCTTGCACCGACGTTTAATACATAGACACCCGCTGTAATATTAAGTTTTGTTACAACGGAAACGGTGTATATTCCTGGTTTTTCAATATTTAAGTTAGGTATATTGGATGTTGTACGACATTCTATAAGTTTGGTGTCCATCGTATCTCTAATTGAAAATCCAATTACTAATTCTTTAATTGCATTAAAACATTCAAATTCTATTTCAAATTCTATTGGTTCATTCTCTGTAATGTTGGTAGCGTCTGTAATGAAATTCAATTTACGGATGAAGAAGTCCATTGACTTTGGGCCAACTCTAGGAAGCTGTGTGATATCGATATGTGATGCTTGTTGATTGCCCAATACATATTCACTCACCACACGATTGATGTCGCCGGTTAGTTTGAGCTGGCCATTTTCCAATAACATTCCTTTTTTGCATAATCCTTGCACTTGCGATAAATTATGACTCACAAACAACACCGTTTTTCCTTGGTTGGTTGCGGCGTCGTTCATCTTGCCCAAGCATTTGCGTTGGAAACTGGCATCACCTACAGCTAAAACTTCATCTAAAATGAGAATGTCTGTGTCTAAATGAGCGGCAACGGCAAACGCCAAGCGCACATACATACCGGAAGAATAGCGTTTAACGGGTGTGTCAATGTATTTTTCAACGCCGGCAAAGGCTACAATTTCATCTAATTTTGAAGCAATTTCTTTACGCTTCATGCCTAAAATGGCACCATTCAAGAAAATGTTTTCACGTCCGGTAAGTTCACCATGGAAACCTGTGCCTACTTCCAATAAAGAAGCCATTTTTCCATTTATTTTTATTATTCCGGTAGATGGTGTTGTAATTCTAGATAATAATTTTAATAAGGTAGATTTTCCGGCACCATTTTTTCCAACAACACCCCAAACTTCGCCTCTATTAATTTCAAAGTTGATGTCTCTTAATGCCCACACATATTCGGAATTACCTTTGGTTGTTCGGTCGTTGGTTTCGCCAAGTTTTAAATACGGATCTTCCTTGCCTCGCACTTTATGCCACCATCTGTTTAAATCATGACTGAGTGAGCCGGTACCAATTTCTCCCAATCGATATTGCTTACTTAAATTCTCTACTTTAATAATTGTTTCTGCCATGCGTATTAAATAGTATCGGTAAAAGTTTTTTCTGTTTTAGAAAATGAATAAAATCCGATGAGCAATAAAAATACCATTATTGTAACACTATACAAAAGATGGTTTATATTAAATGCAGAATCATTAAAAAATGCCTGACGAAAAGTTTCTATAATTGGAATCATTGGGTTGCTCAATAAAATTTGCTGCATCCATTCATTTTTAATGCTTGAAAGTGGAATGGCTAATGTTCCATACATCAAAAGCTGAACTCCAAATTGAACCAATAAAGCTAAATCTCTATATTTTGTGGTGAGTGATGTAATAATCATGCCGGCTCCCAATCCTAAGCCTGCCATAATAATAATTAATAATGGAAACAGTAAAATAGTGGGTTGCAAATGAAGTGTTGTTTTTCCCATCCATAACAAAACAAGTAAGGTAATTAAGAATAGAAAAAATTGAATAAAGAATTTTATTAAGCTTGAGAATACAACAGAAAGCGGTAAAATCAAACGAGGAAAATAAACTTTCCCAAAAATATAGGCATTGTCTTTAAATGTAGTAGATGTTTTTGTGAGGCACTCTGCAAAATAATTCCAAGCGGTAACACCGATAAGGAAAAATAAAATAGGATGCACTCCATTGGTGGAAGTGTTAGCTGCTCTATTGATGAACACAAATAATGCCGTTGTCATTGCGGGTTGAATAAAAAACCACAACGGACCTAAAATAGTTTGTTTATAATTGGTAACGATATCTCGTTTTACAAACATCCACAACAAATCTCTATACTGCCAAACATCTTTTAAAGAATTTACAGAAACAGCGGTATTACTTTGGATGATGTTTGTCCATTTTTCTTCTTTTGTCATACTTCAGTTAAGCAAAGATACAGAAATGAAAAAATATTAAGAAGCTGAAAAATGGAATTGAATTGATTTTTGATTTAATTTGCTAACTTGCATTTCAGTTTTTCCATTACAACTGTATTAATAAGCCAGTTTGTATGGTGAATAAAATGTAATTTCTATTCTAATAACCTAAAGAAGCTATTTATATAATTCAGATAGTATTCCATACATATGCTAAAAAATAGGAGATAATGCTGTTAGGAATATTTACTAATACAGAAGATGTTTTTGCAAATCACTTTTTGTTTTTAAACGATTTTATTTTCGCTCCAATTTATCTGTTCTTATGGTATTATGTAGTCATGAAAGTGGCCAATTCAAAGTATAAAGGCACTGTACATTATTCCTATTTAGTTAATGCATTTAAAGTGAAAGCTGTGAGTAGCTTTATGTTTGTTTTAGTTTTTGTATTTTATTATGGTGGTGGTGATACATTTGCCTATTTATGTAATGTCATGCAATTAAGAGATTATCTATTTATTGACCCAACGGCTACCTATCACATGATGTTTCGTCCGGATAGTTTCGAAGCACATTATGTAATGGATAGTTATATGTTGGCTGGAGGCACCTATTTAACAGATGATAGTTCAAGAATTGTGATTACGATAAGTTTCTTTTTAAGCTTCTTATGTATGTCTTCGTATGTCTCTTTATGTATCATGTACGCTGCATTTTGTATGATGGGTGGCTGGTTATTGTATAAAACATTTGTAGATATTTATCCGCATTTACACAAAGAAATTGCCATTGCATGTTTGTTCATTCCTTCTGTTTGTTTTTGGGGTGGAGGCCAATTAAAAGACCCTGTCTGTATGGGATTCATTGGAATATTTACCAATTCAGTGTATGAGGCGTTTTTAAAAGGAAGAAATGTGCCTAAAAATGTTTTTTTAGTTCTAATTTCTGTTTATGCTATTATGCAAATAAAAGTATATATCATATTGGCATTTGCCCCGGCGGTGGGTTTTTGGATCTTCTCTAGATATCGATATACCATCAAAAGCCCATTTATAAAAGCAATTATTGGTCCGGTAATGATGGTGGTTGGTGTTGGATTAGGGATAACAATTTTAACTCAAATGGGCAAGGTTGCTGAGCGATATTCCTTCGAAAATATGATGCGTACGGCACAAGACACCCAAAATTGGTTGATTACCTCTTCTAAAATGGTAGGAAGCACTTCTTTCTATACATTAGGTGATATTGATTTTACAATGATGGGTATGCTGAAAGTTTTTCCAAGTGCAGTCAATGTGGCTTTGTTCCGTCCTTATTTATGGGAAGCAAAAAAGCCCATTTTAATGTTGTCTTCTTTGGAAGGATTGGTATTTTTTACCATCACTGTCAGACAAATATTTAAAGCCGGGTTTTTTGGTACATTGAAACAAATATCCAACAACCCCGAAGTACAATTTTGCTTAATATTTTCCATCATTTTTGCCTTTGCTGTCGGCTTTACCAGCTTTAATTTTGGTGCGTTGGCACGTTATAAAATCCCGTTTATGCCATTTTATTTATTAGCATTCTTTATTTTGGCAGATTCGACCAAAAAAATGATTGCTTCTAAAAAATAACTTTAAATTAGTATCTTCGCATTTTTATAAAACGCTGAATTTTAACATCACATCTCTTTAAAATTAACCTAATATGAAAATTGCAGTGGTAGGAACCGGTTATGTAGGCTTGGTGTCCGGAACTTGTTTGGCCGAAACCGGTAATAATGTTGTTTGCGTAGATATCGATGCACAGAAAGTTGCTCAAATGAAGGATGGAAAAATTCCGATTTATGAACCCGGATTAGAGGTCCTATTCCACCGAAATATAAAAGAAGGTAGATTAAGTTTTACCACCAACTTAGAAGAAGCCATCCAAGATGTAACCCTCATTTTTTTAGCATTGCCTACGCCACCCGGTGAAGATGGTGCTGCCGATTTAAAATACGTGTTGGGTGTGGCCGACCAATTAGGCAAAATCATGAAAGACTATAAAGTCATAATTAATAAAAGCACAGTGCCTGTTGGTACAGCAGAGAAAACAAGGGCTGCTATTGCAAAAAATGCTACAGTCGAGTTTGATGTAGTTTCCAATCCTGAGTTTTTAAGAGAAGGCGTAGCCGTAGATGATTTTATGAAACCCGATCGCGTGGTAGTTGGTACGCGTTCAGAGCGAGCTCGTAAATTGATGGAAGAGTTGTACAAACCTTTTGTTCGCCAAGGAAATCCTATCATTTTTATGGATGAACGCTCTTCAGAAATGACAAAGTATGCGGCCAATTCTTATTTGGCTGCTCGTATTTCTTTTATGAATGAGTTGGCTAATTTATGCGAAAAAACTGGCGCCGATGTAGAAACAGTTCGTCAAGGAATGGGAACCGATAACCGTATTGGAAAACGTTTCTTGTTTCCAGGAATTGGTTATGGTGGAAGTTGTTTCCCGAAAGATGTACAAGCATTAGCCAAAACAGCCGATGAAAATGGGTACGATTTCAAAATTCTGAAAGCTGTGATGCAAGTGAATGAGACACAGAAACATGTGTTGGTAGAGAAAATTTTTAATCATTATGGAAATGATTTAAACGGAAAAAAAATTGCACTTTGGGGCTTGGCATTTAAACCAAATACAGACGATATTCGTGAAGCGCCTTCATTGTATATCATAGAAGATTTATTAAAAGCCGGTGCTGAAATTGTTGCTTATGATCCGGAAGCCATGCCAAATGTACAACAACATTTTTCTTCTTTATCAGAGCAGCAAAAATCAAAATTACATTTTGTAGATTCATATTATAAAGCAATAGAAGAAGCTGATTTCTTAGCAATATTAACTGAGTGGACAGAATTTAGAACACCGGATTTCTCCAGAGTAAAAGCATCCTTAAAATCGCCGGTGATTTTTGACGGTAGAAATTTATACGATTTAGATGTAATGGAAAACGAAGGTTTTTATTACAATAGCATCGGCCGTAAAACCATTACTATTTAATTTTCTCACTTATAATATTATAAAAATGTCTCAAGATAAAAAACGTGTGTTGATTACAGGTGCCGCCGGATTTTTAGGCTCACATTTATGCGATAAATTTTTAGCCGAAGGCTATCATGTAATTGGTATGGATAATCTCATCACCGGAAATATAAAAAACATAGAGCATCTTTTTCCATCTAAAGATTTTGAATATTATCACCACGATGTAAGTCGCTTTGTGCATGTTCCGGGAAAATTAGATTATATCTTGCATTTTGCTTCTCCGGCATCGCCAATAGATTATTTGAAAATGCCCATCCAAACATTAAAGGTGGGTTCCTTAGGAACGCATAATTTATTAGGTTTGGCAAAAGAGAAAAAGGCACGCATGTTGATTGCTTCTACATCGGAAGTTTATGGCGATCCCAATGTGCATCCGCAACCGGAAGAATATTGGGGCAATGTCAATCCGGTGGGTCCGCGTGGCGTATATGATGAAGCCAAACGATTCCAAGAAGCTATTACGATGGCATACCATACTTTCCACGGAGTAGAAACTCGAATTGTCCGCATTTTTAATACGTATGGACCACGAATGCGCTTAGATGATGGTCGTGCCTTGCCGGCATTTATGAGCCAAGCTCTCAATGGAGAAGATTTAACAATTTTCGGAGATGGCTCTCAAACTCGCTCTTTCTGTTATGTTTCTGACTTGATTGATGGTATATATAAACTGTTATTGAGTGATTACCATTTGCCAGTAAATATTGGTAATCCGCAAGAAATTACCTTGTTGCAGTTTGCCGAAGAAATTCTTAAATTAGTAGATACGCCATCCAAGATTTCATATCATCCTTTGCCAACGGATGACCCGAAACAAAGAAGACCAGACATCACTAAAGCAAAACAAATTTTAGGATGGGAACCTAAAGTAGAAAGAAGCGAAGGGTTAAAAATTACTTTAGAATATTTCAAGAAAGAATTGGGTAAATAAAAGATGGAAGAATTCATAGTAAAAGTTGGTAGGAAGATTCATGAAAAGTTTAAACCTATAAGTAGGAAAATTCCTGAAACTGATTTTTATTTTGATAAACCAATAGCTACGGTAGAAGGTGGGAATCAATATATTCATGATTTACTCGAAACAGGAAAGCCTTGCATGATTACACGCATTGGTTCTACGGAGCTATGGTGTTTAAAAAATGCATTAGAAATAGAAGAATTAAAGCAGGATGCTTCATTAATAAGAATATGGAAAAGAATTCAAGGGAAATATAATACATGGCAACATTATACGGGTTATGCTATGCATCGATACTCTGGTTTTTTTCCGAATACACCTCAAGATTTAGAAAAATTTAGTTTATTGTATTTTTCTGAATTACCAAAGGCAGACATATTGGGTGTCTGGTATAATTATTATGAAGATATCGTTTGTGATAAATACTGTAAGCACGCCCAATTAATTAGATTAAGAAGCATAGAACCGTATTATTCTGCGCAACCCTGGAGCAAACAATTAGCCGGAAAAAAAGTATTAGTAATTCATCCTTTTGAAAAAACGATACAGCATCAATATGCCAAACAATCTTTGTTGTTTACCAATCCGGATATACTTCCTGCCTTCGAATTAAAAACGATAAAAGCGGTTCAGTCTGCTGCCTTTAATGATAGTGGTTTTTCTAGTTGGTTTGAAGCATTAGAAAGCATGAAAAAACAAATGCAACAAACGGACTTTGATATTGTATTAATCGGTGCCGGTGCGTATGGATTACCTTTAGCAGCGTATGCTAAAGATTTAGGAAAACAAGCTATTCATTTTGGAGGTTCACTCCAAATATTATTTGGAATTAAAGGTGCACGATGGGATAATGATACAAGATTCAATAAATTTTATAACGAACATTGGGTACGCCCATTTCCCGAAGATACACCCAATGATTTTAAGAAAGTGGAAGACGGTTGCTATTGGTAAGTAATTTTAGATTATATAATCTTCAATGCAATATTACTGTTAATATATTTTCTTTTAACCGTAGATTTTTTATACTTTCGAAATTATTTGAGTTTTTTTCTTAAAAATTCGTTTCCATTTATACAAACAATTAGGCTATCAAATTTTCAACTAAGACTGGGAAGTACTTTGTATAGAAATTAGCTTTTAAAATTCTATTTTTATTTTTTTAATTTTGAAGATGTGCAAAAGATTACATCATCTCATTTATGGATGTAATACCTAATTAGATACATTTAAAAGTCAGAATCTTATATCATATTTATTACTTGAACTTAGAATTATTAATTGATACCTGAATACGGACGTAAAAGAAGTATAACACACTATATTAATATAATTCAAAAAAATAAGCAAAACGCATGGGATTAGAAGCAGCAATAATTAAACTTGGAATCCGTATTCATGATAGATTATTTGGAGTAGCCAGACAATTGATTAATGCATCATCTTTTCCGGCCAACTCCATTCTAAGTATCAATGAAGGATGCGATTTAATATATAAATTATTGTTGGATGGTAAACCGTTTATGGTAAGTAGATTTGGGCAAGTAGAATTATCCGTACTCATAGATTATCTAGAAATAGGTGAATTAAAAAAACTAAATAGACTACATAGAATTTATGCTCAAATAATAGGCAAGGTAGCCGATTGGTCACCCAAAAGCATTGTGAATATAGAACGAAATGCAGGTTTTTTCCCCGTGAATAATGAGCATCTCATTCAGTTTTCGGAATTGTATATTGATTCATTAAAGCGGATAGATGCATTGGGCGTTTGGTATAATTATGGTGAACAAATAATGCATCAAAAGTACTTAACGCATGCCCAATTAATTCCTTTGGAAAGTATAGAACCATATTATTCTGCGCAACCCTGGAGCAAACAATTAGCAGGAAAAAAAGTATTAGTAATTCATCCTTTTGAAAAAACGATACAGCATCAATATGCCAAACAATCTTTGTTGTTTACCAATCCGGGTATACTTCCTGCCTTCGAATTAAAAACGATAAAAGCGGTTCAGTCTGCTGCCTTTAATGATAGTGGTTTTTCTAGTTGGTTTGAAGCATTAGAAAGCATGAAAAAACAAATGCAACAAACGGACTTTGATATTGCATTAATCGGTGCCGGTGCGTATGGATTACCTTTGGCAGCGTATGCTAAAGATTTAGGAAAACAAGCTATTCATTTTGGAGGTTCACTCCAAATATTATTTGGAATTAAAGGTGCACGATGGGATGACAATCCCCAAATCAATCAATTTTATAACGAACATTGGGTACGTCCATTTCCCGAAGACACACCCGATGGCTATAAGAAAGTGGAAGATGGTTGTTATTGGTAAATAGTTATTTAAACCAACTTGCATATTTCACATAGTTATTTGCAATGCGTTCATTTTGGTCTTTGAAAGTAGCTTCATCTAATTGTTTTACTTTTTTGGCAGGCACACCGGCATAAATGCTTCCGGCTTCTACACGTGTATTTTCCAACACCACCGCTCCGGCGGCAATCAAGGCGTTTTTTTCTATGTAGCAATTATCCATCACAATGGCACCCATACCAATTAATACATTATCTTCAATGGTGCAGCCATGTACCAACGCATTGTGCCCAATGGACACATTATCTCCTATGTTTACTTTTGTTTTTTGATAAGTACAATGCAAAACAGCGCCATCTTGAATGTTGACTTTGTTGCCCATTTTTATTGAATTTACATCACCACGCACCACAGCATTAAACCAAATACTGCAATCATCTCCCATTATTACATCACCCACGATAGTGGCATTGGGTGCGATATAACAATTTTCACCCATTTGTGGCGTTTTATCTTTACAAGGTAAAATGTGTGCCATTTTTATTAATTTTATGCTATGTTACAACTAAAAATTCAAAATATCAAAACACATTTGCTGATTCTTTTAGTTTCGGTTTGTTTGCTGAATGCGTGTGCAGCCGCAAAAGCAAAAAAATGCGATTGCCCTACATTTGGCTCCGGCAAAAAACATTAATTTTTAGAACCTATATAAATGCCGATTAAGATAATAAACAACCCAATTATTTGTAACGGCAACACTTTTTCTCCAATAAATAAACCAATTACAATAGACACAAATGGGATTACATAAGTAGTCATAGTGGCAAATAGTGCCGATGTTCTTTGGGTTAAAATATTAAAATATACTTGTGCCATAGCCGTACCAAAAACGCCTAATAACAGCAAATACTTGAGTGACTGCCAACACAATGCCGGTTCTAGAATTATTTTTGATATTGCTCCGGAATAAATTAAATAAGCTAAACACACCACGCCTACAAAAAAATATTGTAATAACGCAATCACTATCGGGTCGCTTTTTTGAAAATAATATTTGAACAAGTTAGCATTCAATCCATACGAGATGGTGGCCATTAAGGGCAATAATACATATAGGTTGATGCTACTAATACTTTGATTGGACAATACAATCATCAAAGTGCCGATGATTCCAATTCCAACACCGAATAACTTTTTTCCGGTGAGCATCACGCCAAAAAATAAACTGCCGATACATAATGCAAATAATGGTGTAGTAGAGTTCATTATGCCCGATAGTGCACTTTCAATTTTGGTGCCGGCAATACAAAACAATAATGCAGGAATTAAATTGCCAAACAAACCCAACAGCGGAATTAATTTAAGTTTGTCGTGCCGCACGAACAATTTTTTACGATGCATGAATAGGAGCGGTGTAAATGCTAAAAATGCAATAACCATTCGGAATGCAGCCACATCTACCGGAGGAAAAACCTCTAAGCCTTTTTTGATGAAAAAAAACGAAAATCCCCAAATGATGGATAGTCCGAAAAATATCACCCAATCAAAAAAAGTGATGGTCATTTTTTTCTCAATTTCGCTGTTTATGGAAGTTTGATGTATAGTTATATCCTTTTCCTTCATACCATGCAAAGGTATTGATTTTATGTATTTGGCAAGTATTTTGTACATTAATGGTATGAAGTTTTTATTTACGATAGGATTATGGTGTTGTTTATGTTTGCCATTAAAGGCACAAACAAGTATTCCAATCATCCATTTAGAGGAATTGAAAAATAGATACACACAAGCAAACGATACGACGTATATCATTAACTTTTTTGCTACATGGTGCGGACCGTGTATTCGTGAAATGCCGGTGTTAAATGCGTTCTATGAAAAAAATAAAGACACTAAAACGCAACTTATTATTGTGAGTTTAGATCAAGTTGGATACGCTAAGAAAGTAGCACAGAAGTTATCAAAATTAAAAGTAAAAGCACCAACGTATTTACTTCAAACAAATGGTACGTATGATTGGTTGCCGTCTGTTGATGCGCGTTGGCAAGGCAGTATTCCGGCAACATTAATTATTCAAAACAACAAAAAAGTGAAGGCGCTGCTCGAAACGCCACTCGAAGAAGGGCAGTTGGAAATGTATCTTCAAAAATTAGGCTTATAAGTAAAAAACAAAAAGTGTAATTTTACAATTGAAATGAGCCTTTTTGAACGAGTTTTGGGAGAAAGTGTATTCTTGGATGCTTGGAAACAAGTACGTCAATATCTCTTTTCTGAAGGTCGCTTTATGCAATTAATTTCATTAAAACCGATTGATATTTTTGAAGAAGAAATAGAAATTGAAATCGATGGTGCTAAAATCAATCTCTTTATAAAAAGTGATATGGACAATATTATGCGAAGAGGCATAGAACGCACTATCCATTTTTTACAGTTTAATCCGGCAATTGAATTAGATGATTATGGCTTTGATATTTCCATACAAGCTCAAATGCCCTTTAAAGAAGTAAATACTTTTTTTAATACCAATTTTGCAAATATCGTTTATCCAATATTTGAAAACAAAGCCGATATCGTTATCCAACGATTTGAATTTGGTAATGACGGAACCAACGCAACGGCACGCATCTTTTTTACCTTGCATATTCATTGGTTGTTTATTAAAAAAACAATTCCATTAGAAGCCGTTTTAAAGGCTGCAATTCTTTTTAATGATCCAAAATATGTAATTCGCACCAATAATCTACACTATGAATTAATCACCAATAACCAACTTTTAAAAGGATTAGATCATTGGTATTTTCACGAGATAAATGTGTTTTTAACAACGTTATTGACGTATAATTTTGAAGAAGAATTGAATCACGTAAAGCAACAGGCACAAGCACAAATAGATTCGTTTCAAAGCCAAACAAATTGGATAAAAGGCACAATAAAACACGTAGAATTAGACCGATTAGATATTGGAGATTCTGGTGTGAATGCCTTATTTTTGGCAGACGGAAAAATTCATATCGTTCAATAAAATTTATAACTCACTTTCAACATGTATCAACAAGCACTTCACCAAACACCTATTGAAAACAGACAATTTTTAGTAACAGGCGGTGCCGGATTTATCGGCTCTAACATCACCGAATATTTATTGCAACACGGTGCAAAAGTGCGTGTTTTTGATAACTTAGCTACCGGAAATATCGAGAACTTAAAAGCGTTTCAATCCAATCCAAATTTTGAATTCTTGGAAGGCGATTTACGCAATCCGAATGATTGTGCTAAAGCTGTAAAAGGTGTAGAGGCTGTATGTCATCAGGCAGCAATTGGTTCTGTGCCACGTTCCATTAAGGACCCAATCACAAGCAACGATGTAAATGTAGGTGGTTTCGTTAATATGTTGACGGCCGCAAACCAAGCCGGCATTCAACGGTTTGTCTATGCATCATCTTCTTCCGTGTATGGCGATGAACCTAATCTTCCAAAAAAAGAAGAAAAAATTGGCAATCCTTTATCGCCGTATGCCGTTACAAAATTTACCAATGAAGTGTATGCCAATGTTTTTGCAAGATGTTATAATATGCAACTAATTGGCTTGCGTTATTTTAATGTATTTGGTCCAAAACAGGATCCGTATGGAGAATATGCGGCGGTAATGCCATTATTTATAAAAGCTTTATTAGATAATACAGCTCCTTTCATAAATGGAGATGGTGAACAAACGCGCGATTTTACGTATGTACACAATGCTGTACAAGCGAATATTTTAGGCTTGACTACCAATAATCCTGCTGCATATAATCAGGCTTATAATGTTGCATTTGGTGAGCGTTTTACTATCAACCAAATGTATGATGCCATAGCCACCCATTTGCAAAAAGATATTAAGGCAAATCATCGCGAACCACGTGCCGGTGATATCCGCGATTCATTAGCCGATATTTCTAAAGCACAACAATTATTAGGTTATCAACCAAAATATTCCTTCAGTCAAGGTTTGCCATTAACAATAGCCTATTTTAAAAACATATTTCACCAATAAGTTTTTTTTTTCATTCACACACGAAATTAAAATTAATGTTAAGATAATTGTATAAAAGTACTTTAATACTTTTATTAAAATAAAATGATTAATTTTGTAGCATATTTTGATTCATCCATAAAAAATATAGATATGCAAACTGCAAATGAAATCGTAATTAATGTTCAAGAAATTGAACCAAGATTGAGACATCTTACCATCTTCCAAACGTTCGATGAACTACAAGAAGGTGAAAGCTTAATTATTCACAACAACCACGATCCTATACCGGTTTATCATCAATTAATGAATATTCGTGGTGATGTATTTACTTGGGAATATTTGCAAGATGGTCCGCAATGGTGGGACATCCGTGTAACTAAGAAAAGCAATGCACAACAGCAAATTTTTACTACACCGCAAGGTGAATTAGTGTTGAATATTCCGGCAATTGAACCTAAATTAAAACATCCATCCATTTTTAAAGTATTTGATAACACAAAACCGGGCGATTCCTTTATTATCCACAACGACCACGATCCTAAACCGGTTTATTATCAATTATTAGGCGAACGTGGCGACGTGTTTACTTGGGAATATTTGGAGCAAGGTCCACAATGGTGGGATGTTCGGGTTACATTAAAAGCAACGATACAAGACAAGCCGACAGAAACCAACACAACCATTGTGTCAAATGCGACTTCCGCAAGCTCCCAAAAAGAAATTGTGATAGATGTTCCTACCATAGAACCTAAATTAAAACATCCAACTATTTTTCAAGTTTTTGATGAATTGCAAGCCGGAGAAAGTTTAATCATCCACAACGACCACGACCCGAAGCCGGTGTATTATCAATTATTAGGTGAACGTGGTGATGTGTTTATTTGGGAATATTTGGAGCAAGGCCCACAATGGTGGGATGTTCGGGTAACGAGAAAAGGTGCACAAGATCATCAGACAGTTGGGCAAATAGCGGCTAAAGATTTACGCAAAGCAGAAGTATTTAAAAAATATGGAATAGATTTTTGTTGCGGTGGCAAAAAAACAGTGCGGGAAGCGTGTGCCGAAAAAGGAATTGACGCCACTATCGTTGAGCAAGAATTACAACAGCCAGTACAAAACGTTACAAAAAGCACCCAGAATTTTGATGAGTGGAATTTGGATTTCTTGGCAGATTATATCGTGAATACACACCATAATTATGTGAGAAAATATTTACCGGAAATTTTTGGATATGCTGCTAAAGTAGCACAAGTACACGGCGATAAGCATCCGGAATTAATACCAATTAACGACTTGGTAAAATCCATACATAAAGAACTTTCCGAACATTTAGTAGAAGAAGAAAATACCGTATTCCCTGCGATAAAAGAGTTTGTAAAAGCAAGTAATGCATCGGCTTTGCCGGAAAGAAGTGCTTTGCAATCAATCTTACAAAAAATGGAAAACGAACATGAGCAAGTTGGAAAACACTTGGAATCCATTCGCCAATTAAGTAATAATTACGCAATTCCGCAAGATGCTTGTTCCAGCTACCAATTGTTGTTTAAAATGTTAGATGAATTTGAGGCTGATTTATTTGTACATATTCATCTTGAAAACAATATCTTGTTTGCCAAAGCAAGAGATTTAGTAGCATCTAAATAATCCTTAGTCGCATCCGTTCTATGAAATAGAACGGATGTCTATTTTTTTGTAAATTATGGTATAATATAGAATGTAATTTTTATGATCATCAATGCACAAACTAAAATAGCCACTTTGCTCCAACAGCATCCCGATGCATTGGAAACAATAGTAAAAATTAGTCCGGATTTTAAGAAACTTAGAAATCCGATTATTCGTAAATTGATGGCAGGCAGAGCTACTATTGCAATGGCATCAAAAATTGGTGGCTGCAAACCGGAAGATTTTTTTAAAGCCTTGGCACCATTAGGTTTTGTAGCAGATACAACCACAGAAATAACGGAAATCATTCCGGAAAACAAACCGATGCCAAGTTATTTGCAATCCTTAAAATCGGAACAAATTATTTCGTTTGACGTGCGTTCAATATTAGCTGAAGGTAATGATCCACTCAAACAAATACAAGCAAAAATTAAAACACTCCAAATCAATGAAGCCTTATTAATTATTAATTCTTTTGAGCCGGTGCCGTTGATTAAATTACTAGAGAAACAAGGGTTTGATGCGTATGTAAAATATATAGATAACGATACCGTAGAAACGTATTTTTATAAAACAACATCTACAACTAATTCACCGATTGATGAAAGTGAAGCAACAATACAAGACAGCGGTGATTGGGAACAGCTATTGCAACAGTATAAAAATAATTGGGTAGAAATAGATGTCCGACATTTAGAAATGCCAATGCCAATGATGACTATCTTAGAAGCGTTGGATGCATTGCCGAAAGAAAAAGCGTTATTTGTGCATCACAAACGAATTCCCGTATTTTTGTTGACGGAATTAAAAGACAGACAATTTGATTTCAGAATAAAAGAAATACAAGAAGGCGAAGTGAAGCTATTAATTTTTAAAAATTAAAAGAACAATGTTCTCAACAGTTAGCGACGATTTACAACAAACAACAAGCCATAAAGTGGTGTTACCATTTTATGCGTATGCCGCTATTTCATTTTTAGTTGCTTGCATAGTATTGATGTTGCATACCAATGTAGTGAAGCAGCATTATTTTCATCCACACACATTAGCCATAACGCATATAATGGCATTGGGTTGGGGCACAATGATTATTTTAGGCGCATCGCACCAACTATTACCGGTTTTAGTGGAAGGAAAATTAGACAGCTATTTATTGGCAACAAGCACATTTATATTTACTGCAATTGGTATCCCAATCTTAGCAATCGGGTTTTATTTATTTCACACCGGATGGATGTTGCAGGTTGGAGCAATCCTAATAAATGTAGGCATAGTATGTTATGTGGTGAATGTTTTTGCTAGTTCGTTTAATAGTAAGAAACGAAACGTACACGCATGGTATATGATTGCCGCTTCCTTATGGTTGTTTTCTACCGTATTTTTCGGATTATTGTTGGTCTTTAATTTTAATAAAAATATACTACCCAAAGATTCACTCTCCTACTTAACGATACATGCACATTTAGGTTTAATCGGTTGGTTTTTAATGTTGGTTATTGGCGTGGGTTCTCGTTTAATTCCAATGTTTCTAATTTCAAAATATACTAATAATAGGCAGCTGTGGTGGATTTTTGGTTTGATAAATGCGAGCTTGATAAGTTTTATTATTTTTAAAACGATGGAATACAATTCCAGCATTTATTATATTTCAATCGCATTGGCTTTTATAGGAATTATCTTGTTTGTAAGACATTGTTTTCTCTCTTATAAAGTAAGAATCCGGAAGAAGGTAGATGAGCAAATGAAAACTTCCTTGCTTTCTGTTGTACAAATGGTATTTCCTTTTTTAGCCTTATTGTTTGTTTTAATTTTATTGCCATCCGGCACACATTCCAATTGGAGTATTTTATATGGATTTTGTTTTTTCTTTGGATGGATAACGGCAATTATTCTAGGAATGACGTTTAAGACACTCACTTTTATTGTTTGGAACAAAGTGTATCATAAAAATGCACATGCCGGAAAAACACCTGTTCCGAAAGAACTTTTTAATGAAAAAATGTACACAGCAATGCTGATAGCTTATATCGTCGGATTTTTAGTATTTGCTATCGGTATCATAATTTTAAACGATATTTTATTAAAATCCGGAGCATTTGCCTTATTATTGAGTGCTATATTGTATGTAATAAATTCCGGAATTACTTTATTTCATAAACCAACAAATGCATGAACACGAATGTAACAACGAATAATAATGCACTTTGCGAACTAGCTTTGAAAGGTCTTTATTTTGTGGATGATCCGGAAGTTGGACTCAATGTAGTTGATTTAGGATTGATATATGAACTTAATTTTGATGAAGATGCAAAGAAATTAGATGCGACCATGACGCTTACATCACAATTTTGCCCAATGGGTGAAAGCATTACCAGTAATGTTTTGCAATCTCTCACCGATGCATTTCAAGATTGGTATATCAATTTACATTTAACCTACGAACCGGCATGGGATTCAAGTATGATTTCTCCGGAAGGAAAAGAATTTTTAGGACAATAATATGCTGAGTCTCACCTGTAAAACTGCCATAAAAGCTGTCATCTATCTTTCCGGAAAGCAAGGTGAAAAAGCAAGTATTAAAGAAATTGCAGACCAAATAAATGCAAGCGAACATACTATCGGTAAAACTTTGCAACTTTTAGTTAAGCACAAAATAATTAATAGTTTAAAAGGACCAACCGGTGGTTTTTTTATTGATGAGGCACAACAACAGCAACCAATTTATAATATTGTAGAAACGATAGAAGGAAAAGGGATTTTTAAAGAATGTGGTTTGGGTTTAAGTAAATGTTCCGAGTGTAGGCCTTGTCCAATTCACAATGAATATAAAGTTGCCCGCGAATTAATAGAAAAAATATTTAGAGAAAAACAAGTGAAAGATTTGTGCAATACCGTAACAAATGGGCTTGCCTTTTTAATGGATTAATCCTGCAAATAGTTTCTTTTCTACATAAAGAAAGTAAGGTATAAAGTACAAGCAGGCAACGAGAAAATCAATCCGTCAAAACGATCTAAGAAACCACCATGACCGGGCAGTGCCGTGCCGGTATCTTTTATTTGTAAATTTCTCTTTATCATGCTTTCTGCCAAATCACCATACGTACTGGTGATAGAGGTGATAACGGCTAATAAAATATATGTTGTTAAATCAACGGAATAACCTGTCCATTTTGGAAAAAGTAAGTAAATGATATAAGCAAAAACAGCTGTCATAATTAATCCACCAAAAAAACCTTCCCATGTTTTTTTAGGTGATATTCGTTCAAATAATTTATGTTTTCCTAAAAATCTGCCGGATAAGTATGCCCATGAATCATTTGCCCAAGCAAATATCATAATGGCTAATAAAAAATGCCAACTGTATTCGCCTGCGTGAAATGCCAATAAACTCGCAGAAGCTAATGGTATGGCAATATAAAAAATGGCCATTGAGTTTAAACATACATTGTAGAATGGTCGTTCACTTTTGGTGTACATCTCTATTACAAACCAAGTGAGCGGAAAACCGCAAAGTAAGGATAAAGAAATCAAAGGAATTTTATTGCTTGCCACTAAAAATACAATTCCAAAAATTACCACGCTAAAAATGGTGTTAATGATTTTATACGTCGTTTTCCATTTAGAGGAAGATGCCAATAAATCGTGGATGATTCCATGATATTCATTGATGCACAAAACTACCAATAGGGAAAACAATATTAAAAATGTGTATTCGCTCAGAATTACGCCACCTATCATCACAATAACAAAAAAGATACCTGTTATTATTCGTGTACCTATGTCGCCCATGTTTTTTATTTAAGAGTTTCTATTGATGCCGATATGTGGCACTCAAAAATTCTCCGCAAAGGTACTCTTTTTTCTTTTCTGTACGAAATGTAGAAATATCTTCCATAAAACGGCAAAAATAAGTGTGTAAACTATTAATTCCCAAGCTTTTGGCATTTCAGGCTGGTCAATAGCCGTTTTGTAAATTCCGGCATTATTCAAATACATCAGCATTACTTGTGTGCCATTGTTAAGTGTATGTGCGAATATGCTTGTCCACAAGCTTCCGGAATAATAATATAAATATCCCAAAAACATACCTAAAAGAATGCGTGGCAGAAATCCGGAAAACTCGAAATGAATTAAACTAAAAAAGATAGAAGCCAATAAAACAGCAAAATGAATATTTAGTTTTTCCGATAATAATTTTTGAAATGTACCTCTAAATATCCATTCTTCTGCCAAAGCCGGAATTACTGCAATGGTAATCATATTAAGCAATAAAACAAAAAGGCTATTGTCTTTTAATAAGGCATTAACCAACATCTTATAGTCTGCTTGAGATTGCTCAGAAAACGTACTAAAGCCCAGCCATTTATTGATGTAATAGGTGAAATTGATGGCCGGATAAATAGTATAAATTAAAAGTGGTATCAACCCTAAAAAAACAATAGAAAAACCAATATGTGCATTCGAAAAATGCAAGATGCGATTGTCTTTTAATTTTGAAAAAATAAGTGCGGGCAACAAGAAACTACATACAGAAGCAAGTATTTGCGCATAGCGCAATACATTCAAATTGCGATAATCAGCAGCAATCGTTTTTAAGTGCGTTGTTTTATAGTAGGCAATAATACAATAACCGCTGAGCAATTGTGCCAATAAAAAACAAAAGAAAAAAATACAAGCAGCAATTAACAATTGTAAGCCAAAACTATAGGTATTGAGTTTATTATTCTGAAATATTTCTTGCTTAATGTCAGCATCGATACGATTCTCTGTCATTCTTCGTATTTTTGTACAAAGATAGATTCCTTTTAGGAATTGACAAGTTATGATAAAAATAGGCGATATAGAGTTAGGAGAATTCCCATTATTGTTAGCACCTATGGAAGATGTGAGCGATCCGCCATTTCGCTATGTATGTAAGCAATACGGTGCCGATTTGATGTACACCGAATTTATTTCATCCGAAGGGTTAATTAGACATGCCGCTAAGAGTATTCAAAAATTAGATATTTACGATTATGAACGTCCGATAGGTATTCAAATTTTTGGTGGCGAAGAAGATGCAATGGTACAAAGTGCTCAAATAGTGGAACAAGCAAATCCCAATTTAATCGATATTAATTATGGATGTCCGGTCAATAAAGTGGTGTGTAAAATGGCAGGTGCCGGCATTTTACAAGATATTCCCAAAATGGTTCGTTTGACAGAGCAAGTAGTGAAAGCTACGCATTTGCCGGTTACTGTAAAAACACGTTTAGGTTGGGATGATACCAGTAAAAATATTGTAGAAGTTGCCGAGCGATTACAAGATATCGGTATAAAAGCATTGAGTATTCACGGCCGTACGCGAAAGCAAATGTATAAAGGCGATGCCGATTGGACCTTAATTGCGAAAGTGAAAGAAAATCCGCGAATGCAGATTCCAATTTTTGGAAATGGCGATATCGACTCACCACAAAAAGCATTGGAATATAAAAATAAATATGGTGTAGATGGTATCATGATTGGCAGAGCGGCAATTGGTACACCTTGGATTTTTAATCGGGTAAAATCGTTTTTGTTTGATGGTAAATTAATAGAGGAGCCATCGGTAGAAGAGAAAATCTCCATCGTAAAAATACATCTACAAAAATCCATAGAGTGGAAAGGAAAAGCCTTGGGTGTGCTGGAAATGAGACAACATTATTCCAATTATTTAAGAGGTTTACCCAATATAAAACCATATCGCACCAGATTGGTAATGACCAATGACGTAGATGAGATTTATGCCATCTTAGAGGAAGTATTAAGCGAATATGCCGGATTTATTCCTGCGTCTTAATGCAATTTTTGTGCAATTTTTCATTTCCATTTTGTAATTGCACTTAATGAAAAATCAAGCATGACCTTTGTCCGCTTACTTCAAAATTTGTGTGTGTACATGTTGCCATTCCATATTTTGTTTTTTATATAAAGCGTCAGAAAAGTTAGGTTTTCCATTATGGAATTTGAAAAAAATAATTGGCTTTCAACTTAAATAAACATTGGTGTAGAAATACAATACATCGTAATAGTAAGTTTGTTTATTTTTAAATAGATTTACAAGGTTGTTACTTTTCTTATTCATATCATTTTTGTTGACCGTTTTTTATGTTGGTATCATGCTGACGTATAAAAATGAGTGGAATGAATTGGGAGAACAAAGTGCTCTCGCAGAAACAGTACAAACATCTATATCTGTTATCATTCCGGCACGTAATGAAGCAAAAAATATCGCTACTTTATTGAAAGATATTTCTCAGCAAAATTATCCAACCTCATTATTGGAGGTAATTGTTGTAGATGATTTTTCAGAAGATGCAACCTACACGATTTGCGAAAACTTGGCGAAGGATTTTCCCGTGTCGTTATCGGTGTATAAACTGCAAGATATTTTAGCCACAGATGCGACAAATGTCTATAAAAAACGAGCCATTGAAGCCGCTGTATTGAAAGCAAAAGGAACATTGATTGTTACGACAGATGCTGATTGTAGCGTGCAAACAAATTGGCTGCGAAGCATAGCAACCTACTATGAGCAAACCCATGCCAAGTTGATTGCAGCACCGGTTTGTTTCCAAAATGATAATTCGTACTTTGAAAAATTCCAAACATTGGATTTCTGTGGAATGCAAGCAATTACGGGTGCTTCGTTGAATATGGAAATGTTTAACATGGCAAACGGAGCTAATTTAGCCTACGAAAAACAAGCTTTTTTAGCAGTTGAAGGCTATCGAAATATAGACCAAAAAGCCAGTGGCGACGATATGTTATTGGTGTATAAAATAGCACAAAAGTTTGCTGCAAATGTTCATTTTCTAAAAAATAAAGCAGCGATTGTTTTTACCGAACCACAACGTACTTTATCCGATTTTCTTCAACAACGCTATCGATGGACGAGCAAATCCAGAAGCTATCAAGATAAACGCATAACATTGATATTAGGTTTGGTTTATTTATTTGTGTTGAGTATTTGGGTGAACGGCCTCTATTTCTTGTGCAAATCGGTTTATTCTATCTTATTTCCACAACATACGTTGGTCGCACTCATCCAATTTTTACCGGTTTTTTTTTCGTTAGGAATGTTCTTGTTTCAGCTGTTGTGTAAATGCATCATCGATTATTTTTTTCTAAAATCAGCTGCTCACTTTTTTAAAAGAGATGATTTAATGCATACGTTCTTTATCAGTGAGCTGTATCATATTTGGTATATACCTTTTGTAGGTACATTCGGAAATATCTTTCAATACAATTGGAAAGGAAGAAAATTGAGTTAATTTACCGTACATCTTTTAAAGCATTTTTCATTTCTTTTAAATAGATAATCTAAGATATACTACCAGAAGCCTATAAAAAACACAGTAAACAGCATTCCATTGTTATATTTGCAACATAGTTGAGCAGACAAAAAAATATATTAGTTGCACCATTAGATTGGGGCTTGGGACATGCCACTCGTTGTATGCCAATGATAGATATATTGTTGCAACATCAACATAATGTCATTATTGCCGGTAATGGCGATTCATTGTTATTGTTGAAGAAATCATATCCAACATTAACGTTTTTAGAATTGCCCGGTTATGATATTAAATATGCGAATGGAAAAAATGCGGCGGTACAAAGTTTATTGCAAACACCCAAAATAGTACGAACAATAAAAGAAGAAAATAATGCTATAAAACAATTTGTAGAACAAACACCAATCGATATAATTATTTCTGACAATCGATACGGTGTTCGACATGAAAACATAAAAAGTATTTTTATGTGTCATCAAATTGCGTTGCAAGCACCGAAACCATTTCAATGGATGAATGCCTTTTTTTTAAAATTACATTTGCGACAGATACAAAAATTTGATGCACTTTGGATTCCGGATAATGAAGGTGAAAATAATCTTTCCGGAATATTAGCACATCAAATTAATTTTGGAATTACGCATCAATATATTGGCATACA
This sequence comes from Bacteroidota bacterium, assembly GCA_963169645.1. GTDB lineage: Bacteria > Bacteroidota > Bacteroidia > Chitinophagales > JADIYW01 > JADJSS01. The sequence goes on along the minus strand of CAUJCO010000013.1, from coordinate 550,477 downwards.
AAGCAGATTTTTAAATTATCATCCAACAACTTCATTTATTGAAAATATACATTTTGATGTATTGATTGTTTTATCCGGTGTTGAACCACAACGCAGTTCATTGGAAAAAAAATTGATAGAAAATTTTCAACAAAGAGAAGAAAAAGTATTGTTAGTTCAAGGCAAAACGGCAACGTTTACACAATCTACCATCAACCATATTACTATCGTTTCTTATTTAGAAACAAACGATTTGTTTGTCGCCTTACAAAAAGCAAAGATGATTATTTGCCGTTCCGGATATTCAACCGTAATGGATTTAGCTACATTAGGCAAGAAAGCTATTTTTATTCCGGCAGAAGGCCAAACCGAACAAGAATATTTGGCAACTAGTTTAGCTAAAAAAGGGTTTTCCGTAACCTGCAAACAAGCTGATTTGAACATCGATGCAGCATTAAATCGTATAAAAAACTGTACTGGATTTCCAGTTTTTAATAATTCTACCTTTAAGTTGCATCAAGCAATAAAATACCTGTGAATTTTGATTATTTGAACAAAGGTAAATGAATTAAATCCACGGATTCTTTATAAAAGAGTTGGGTTGTTTTCTCAAAACTTTCTGTATAATCCGAAACGTAGAAAGCGTTTTTACCTTTTTTCTCGTAATTCACCAAGCCATTTTCTATCATAAAATTTTTAATTTGTATGGCGACAATCTCATTCGTGGCCAACACATCTACTTTTTTATTTTTGGAAAGATAGTATGCTTCAATTTCTTTTTTGATTAAAGGGTAATGTGTACAAGCTAAAATCAGAGTTTCAATATCTTGTAATTCCGGAGCACTTAAATATTCTTCTATAACTAAATTGGAGATTTGTCCATCCACAAAACCGGATTCTATCATAGGTGCTAAAAGTGGTGTTGCTAATTGATGCACTATAACCGCATTATTTTTTGCCTGTATTTTAGATTGATAGGCGTTCGAATTTATCGTGCCTAAGGTGCCAATCACACCTACTTTTTGATATTTTTTTTGGATGACCTCCTCTACTACTGCGTCAATTACATTAAAAACATGTGCGTTGTCGCCAGCCATATTTTTCAATAAATCGTACGCAACGGAAGAAGCCGTATTGCAAGCAATTACTACTATTTTACACTCTTTGGATAATAAAAATGCACCGATTGTTTTGGTAAAGTAACGGATGGTATCTGCTGATTTATCGCCATACGGAAGATGAGCTGTGTCGCCGAAGTACACCAACGATTCATTGGGCAATTGTGCCGTAATGGCACTAGCAACGGTGAGCCCGCCGATGCCGGAATCAAATAAACCAATGGGTGCGTGTGCATTCGTATTCATGGTACAAAGTTCAACATATTTTCCATAAAATAAAAAAGTTCGTTTGGTATTTACCAAACGAACTTTTATGCTAGTTTTTTAATAGATTAATTAGGCGCTTTTACCGGTGCTGTTGTAGCAGGTTTTGGATCCGGTAATTTTAAATGAGCTTTTACTAAAGGCATTATATCATCAGATTCATCGGCAAATAAGATAGAACCGGCACTAGAATCGAAGATATAAGTGTATCCGTTTGCTTTTGCAACGGCTTTAATTCCGTCGTTTGCTTTTTGTAAAATTGGCTCGTATAATTTCTCTCTTTTTGCATCAATTTTATCTTGAGCAGTTTGTTGGAAATCAGAAATTCGTTTTTCTAAGTCAGCTAATTCTCTTCCTAAAACATCTAATTGTGCTTCAGACATCGTTTTGGCTTTTGTTTGTGCATCAGTAGTTTTCTTTTGGTATTCAACATACATTTGTTGAGCTAAACCATCTAATTCCATGGCATATTTGTTAATTGCAGAGTCTGCTTTAGCAGATTCCGGCATTAACGATATTAATTCAGCAGAGCTTAAATATCCTAATTTGTTGGCTTTTTGAGCAAATGTACTGGCAGCAAATGCAAGCATCACGATAACGATTGTACTAATTTTTTTCATTTCTTAAGTGTTTAATGTAAAATATTTATTTGGTTTAAAAATTATTATTGAAGTCTATACAAATTACATTCCAAGTTTTTTTAGCACCTCTTCGCTGATGTCATATTGTGGATTCGTGTATAACATAGCAGAGCTTCCGGATGCTTTATCAAAGATAAAATCATAGGTTCTGAATTGGGCTAGTTTTTGTACGGCATCAAATACTTTGTCTTGGATAGGTTGTATTAATTCTTGTCTTTTCTTGAATAAATCACCATTCATGCCAAATCTATTTTTTTGCAAATCTTTCAATTCATCTTCGGCTTTCACAATTTCATTTTCGCGTTGTGTTTTCATTTCAGCGGTTAACAAAAATTCTTCTGCTTGGTACTTGGTGTACATCTTCTTTAATGCATCATTTTTTCCATCAATTTCTTTTTGCCAACTCGCTGCTTGGTCATCTAATTTTTGTTGAGCAGCTTTATATTCCGGCATTTTTTCCAAAATATATTTTGTATCTACATAAGCAAAACGCTGTGCTTGTGCAGTAAATGCAATGGCCGTAAAAAACGCGATAGACAATAATATCTTTTTCATCAACTTTTGTTTTGTTTAAAATTACAATTTTGTTCCAAAATTATTCCGGTTCGAATCCAAGAATAAAGGAGATATTTCCATTTTTTCCTATGTAATCGAAGAATCCGTTATATTGTTTTATTGGACTACCATTAGCACTATCAAAACGTATGCCATAGTCGATACCGATTAAACCAAACATTGGTAAGATGGCACGCACACCAATACCGACACTTTTCTTCAACTTAAATGGATTGTAATCTTTGAAGGTAGCATACGTATTGGCTGCTTCAAAAAACACCAAACCATAAATTGTTGCAGATGGATTAAGGGAAAAAGGATAACGTAACTCTAATAAGAATTTATTATAAATTGGGTCGCCACCGGAGTTGGAATAATCACCTTCGTAACCACGGTGTGCAACGATGTCTGTTCCAAATAAGGTAACGTTTGATGGAATACCATTTCCGCCTACTTGGAAACGTTCAAACGGTGTAATACCTACTTTTTTATTGTATGTTCCTAAGAAACCAAACTTCGCTGCAGCACGCAATACCAATTTTGATTTTCCTAATTGTTGATACCAATCAACAGAGAATTTCCATTTATGGTATTCAATTAATTTGTATTTCTCTGCGATGGTCATTCCATCGTAATTCGCATTTTTTCTGAATAATGAATACGGTGGCGTAAACTGTACGGATGCTTCTATTTTAGCACCGCTTGTTGGGAATACCGGTTGATTGATAGAGTTGCGTTGTAATGACAGTTTGAAGTTTAAGTTGCTGAACTTTCCACTATCTAATGCTTGGTTGTTTACATAATATCGATTGTCGAAATTATCCAATTTATAACCATAATAATTGGCAGATGCTTGTACAATGAAGAAATCGTCCGGTTTTTTTAATCGTGTGCCTAATGAAAGCGATAAACCATTGGTGATTTGTTTTCCTAATACTTTTCCATTTGATACATCTTGAATACGCGAACGGAACGCAGCTACTGTAAAGGCGTTTGGTTTTTTACCACCTAACCATGGCTCCGTAAATGAGAAGTTATAATTCTGATAGCGTTTTCCGTTACTTTCTATACGTAAAGAAAGTTGTTGGCCATCGCCTGTTGGTAGTGGTGTCCACGCTTTTTTCTTAAAGATGTTACGCATGGAGAAATTGTTGAATTTCAAACCCAATGTACCGATAAGTCCGCTTTCTTTTCCACCCCAACCTGCAGATAATTCAACTTGGTCGGCAGATTTTTCTTTTACTACATATTTGATGTCAACCGTACCATCCGTTGGGTTTGGGATAGGTTCTACACGTGTTTCTTGCGGATCGAAGAATCCTAAGTTGGCTATTTCGCGCTGTGAACGAATTAAATCGGAGCGACTGAATTTGTCACCCGGAAAAGTTCTTAATTCACGGCGTATAACGTGTTCGTTGGTTTTGTCGTTTCCTTCAATAATTACGTTTCTAATAGTAGCTTGTGGTCCTTCGTTGATTCGAATTTCTAAGTCAATCGAGTCGTTTTCAACAGCTACCTCAACCGGATTGACGCTAAAAAATAAATAACCATCATCGTAGTATAAGGAACTGATGTCGCCACCGTCCGGATCTTGTGACAATCTTTTTTCTAAAAGTGATGCATTGTACGGATCTCCTTTTTTGATATTTAAAACGCGTGCTAATACTTCATTTGATATTTTCGCATTTCCTTTAAAGTCGATGTTGCGGAAGTAATACTTATTGCCTTCGTCTAAATGAATTTTGATGCTAACATTTCCATCATCGTCATTAACTACAGTGTCTGCTATTATTTTGGCATCTCTGAAACCATTATTGTTGTAATAGTTAATCAAGTTAATTTTGTCTTCTTCGTATTTTGTATGGTTAAACTTAGAACCTTTGAAAGTGATTCTAAATCTATCTAAAAAGAAATCTTTTACGGAATTGGAGTTAAGATTAGCCAATGTATACAACGCATCTTTCGCTTTTTGTTTTCTGCTTCTGCCGTCTTTAACATTTAGTTCTACTTTGGAGCGTTCGCGTGTACCTTTCATAGCTTTACGCATCTTTGATAATTCGCCGTACTCTCTTCCAATAAAATCGATATTGTTGATTTTTACTTTATTTCCTTTGTCTACAGTTACGAGCAAAGAAGCACTATTTACTAAACCTTCATCTTTTTTATCTACAATAGTGATAACAGGATTTAGGTAAGATTTTTCTTCAAACTTATCGACGATAATATTTTTAAGATTTGTTTTCACTGCTTCCGTAAGTGGTTTGCCTTTCAACATCTCAAACTTTTTCTTTAAATCATCGGCATCACTTTTTTTCAATCCTTTTATGGTAATGTCGTTCAAACGTGGTTTTTCTAGTACATCGATGCTTAAGTAAATATTTTCACCAATTACTTTATCCGCATAAACTTGAATATTGCCAAACAAGCCTTGTTTCCATAAGTTTTTTACGCTTTTTGTAATGTCATCGCCCGGAACGGTAATAACATCGCCTAGTTTTATACCGGTTAAGGAGCGAATAATGTTTTTGTCAAGATATTCGGTTCCGTTAATTTCTACGCCGGCAACTTTAAATTTTTTAGGTTCTTTATAGTTGAATAAAAGCTTTGACAAAGTAGGAATTGTATCAACAGAAGTGGTTATTGTATTTAGGCTATCCGAAGTAGAAACTGCCAAGCTATCATTTTCAATTGCCGCAATAGTAGAAATGGAAATTTTGGAAGTGTCTGTGTCTTGTGCAAAAATAGCGTTTGTTGTTGTGCATACACCAAGCAATAAAAATAAAGTAATTTTTTTCATAGAAGTTAAGTGCATTTTTAATGATTGGTGTTTATTGATTCATTAATTTGTTCGCTTGTCATACCAAAACGTCGTTCTCTATTTTGAAAATCGTAGATAGCTTGATATAAATCGTTTTTCTCAAATTCCGGCCAAAATTTATCGGTAAAATATAATTCTGTATAGGCCAATTGCCACAACAAGAAATTACTGATACGGTGTTCGCCACTGGTGCGTATCATCAATTCCGGATCCGGCATATTGTGTGTATAAAGGTGATTGGAAATAGTTTGTTGGTTGATGTCATCCAAGTTTATTTTTCCATCTTTATAGAGTTGGGCAATGTGCTTTGTGGCCTCACTAAGTTCTTCTCGAGAGCCGTAGCTCAATGCCAAGGTTAATGTCATACGAGTATTATCTTTGGTGGCTTCCATCACTTCTTTTAATGCTTTTTGATTTGAAGCAGGTAAGTTGTGTATGTGGCCAATGACATTTAAACGGATATTGTTTTTCTGAAGTGTTTTAATTTCTTTTCCAATTGTAAGAAATAATAATTCCATTAATGCGGAAACTTCCGTTTTGGGTCGGTTCCAGTTTTCGGTAGAGAAAGCATATAGTGTAAGATGTGAAACACCAATTTCGGCACAAGCTTCTGTGGCTTCCCGAACGGCTTTCACGCCATTCTTATGTCCAAAAATGCGGTGCTTGCCTTGTGCTTTTGCCCATCTTCCATTGCCATCCATAATAATGGCAATATGTTTGGGTAATCGATTTAGGTCGATTTGTTCTTTGTAAGATATGTTATCGTTTGTATTCACTTGTTATAATACCTTTGGACATTTTGATGTTTGAATAGTATAGGTAACGCCCACTCCAATAAACATAAAACGGTCTTTATCTTTGCTGGTGCCGCGTTGCTTTCCCGGAATTCCAATGTTTTGAGCTGATTTATCTGCCAATGCGGGTCCCATATTAATTCCATTTACGATGTAGTTTACATCATCTATTTCTGCATAATTTTTGCTCACATCATCTATATAATCTGTGAACGTGATGCGACTGCTGGCCTCTACATTTAAAGCCCAATTTGGTGTTAATCCTATTTTTACACCTAATCCATACGGAATAGCCAAGGCATAGTTGTCATAACCTCTGTTTCGAGTTGGATTATTAGCTGATTTTTGTCCTTCCGTTCCTACTGATTCCAAAATATATTTATCGCCATTTACTTTCGTGTACGGTTTATAGTAAAATAAACTTACGCCCATAAATACATACGGTGTCCAAGTTTTGGTGTCTTTTGTTCCTTTGGAACGAATTAAAGAATACTTGAAAAAATTAATTTCATACGTAGCGGCAACTTCTACCAACTGAGATTTAAAATCTAAATTGCGTGCTTGTAAATATGGAAAACGTTTAATGCGTTTATCGGCAGCATCCAAAAATCCATAATTCATTTGTGCCCGGAATGCCATCCTGTCGTTCAAATTATATCGATAGAATACACCTGTTGCCCATCGTGCATTTTTAAAGGACATGGTTGGATTTAAATCACCGAGGTAAACACTCGTTCCTGCCCAGCCCCCAAATTCATTTTCTTGAGCCAATAGCTTTTGCGTACCAAGTGCGATGGTAAGTAATAAGCAAATTATTTTTAGGCTCTTGTTCAAGTAAGAGTGAATTTTAAAGAGGTACAAAGATATAGATTTAACGTTAAAATTACTAAAGCGAGTAGGCTTATAAGGTTTTATTAATGAGTGATTTGTAAAATTTCACATTTTTTAAGGTAAAACATTGAACGAAAATGGACGCTTCAATCCATATTCTAATCTAAATGGGAAAGGTGGTGTGAAATCCTTTAAACCGCTAATTTCTGTTTTAAATATTTTCCGGTGATGCTTTCTTTATGTTTTACTAGATTTTCCGGTGTGCCTTCAAACAATAAATGCCCACCATTTTCACCACCGGTAGGTCCTAAATCTACAATCCAATCTGCACATTTTATCACATCTAAATTATGTTCAATAACGATGATAGAATGCCCAATCTCAATTAAGGCATTAAATGCTTTGAGTAATTTTTGTATATCGTGAAAATGCAATCCGGTTGTTGGCTCATCAAATATGAATAAAACCGGCTCTTTGGTGGCACCTTTTGATAGAAACGAAGCTAATTTCACCCGTTGTGCTTCGCCACCACTTAGCGTAGAGCTGCTTTGCCCAAGATGCACATAACCTAAGCCCACTTCTTGCAATGGTTTTAGTCGGGTGGCTACTTCTTTTTTATCTTTAAAAAACTCGATGGCTTCATCTACGGTAAGTGCTAATACATCGGCAATGTTTTTTTCTTTATAGGTAACTTCTAAAATTTCTTGTTTAAACCGTTTGCCTTTGCACACATCACATTGCAAATGCACATCTGCCAAAAATTGCATTTCCACTACCTTTTCGCCTTCTCCTTCGCAGTTGTCGCAACGGCCGCCTTCTACATTAAATGAAAAATGTTTAGGTTGATAACCTCTTATTTTAGACAGTGGTTGTGAGGCAAATGTATCTCGTATAGCATCATACGCTTTTATGTAGGTGATTGGGTTACTGCGAGAGCTTCTACCAATCGGATTTTGATCAACGAATTCTATTTTCTTAAGCTTGTTTTTATATCCAAAAATTTCGCCAAATCTGCCTGGTTTTTCACCAAATCCTTCCAAGATATTTTTTAAATACGGATACAAAATTTGCTTAATGAGTGTTGTTTTTCCGGAGCCTGAAACTCCAGTAATCACAGTCAATGCATTTAGCGGTAAACGAACATTTATATTTTTTAAATTATGTTGTTGTGCGTTTTTTATTTCAATAAAATTTATGGGTTTTCTGCGTATAGTTGGTACTTCAATTTTTAAAGTTCCATTGAGGTATTGGGTGGTTAGACTTGCGGGCTTTTTCAAGATAGCATCGGCATTTCCGGCAAATACCACTTCACCGCCTAAGGTTCCGGCTTGCGGGCCAATATCGATTAAATAATCTGCTGCACGAATGGCTTCTTCTTCGTGTTCTACTACTATAACCGTATTGCCTAAATCTCGCAAGTATTTTAAAATTTGGATGAGTTTTCCGGTATCGTTTGGATGTAATCCAACGCTGGGTTCATCTAAAATATATAATGAACCGGTTAGGTTGCTGCCTAAAGAACGCGTTAGGTTGATACGTTGTGATTCGCCGCCGGAAAGTGTGTTTGAAAACCGATTCAATGTCAGATAATCTAATCCGACATCTACCATGAATTGCAATCGATTATTTATTTCTGTAATTACTCTGGAAACAATCGGAATTTCATGTGCAGAAATAATAGGATTGTCGATGCTTTTTTTATGTTGTTTTGGTTGGATTTGAGCAATGAAAAGATTAAAATGTGCATACAAATCTTTAATCGACATTTGCAATAATTCACCGATGCTTTTATCAGCAATTTTTACATATTCGGTATCTGCTCTAAGTCGAGTACCATTACATGTATCACAGGCTGTTCTGCCTCTGTATTTCGAGAGCATAACGCGATATTGTATTTTGTATGTTTGCGATTCAACATCTTTAAAAAATGCATGAATGCCTTGAAAAAAGGCATTGCCATTCCATAATTCTTTGTATTGTTCTTTCGAGAGTTCGGCAATCGGTTTGTGTATCGGAAATTGGCATTTTGCAGCACCTTTTATGAGCTGTGTTTTCCATGCTTTCATCACATCTCCTTTCCAGCAAACAACGGCATCTTCATAAACAGATAATTGTTTATTTGGAATCACTAAATCGGGATCAATGCCGAGAATAGTTCCAAACCCTTCACATTTATTACAAGCACCATACGGTGAATTAAAATTAAAAAATTGCGGTGATGGTGTTTCAAATGCGATGCCGTCTAATTCAAATTTATTGCTGAATATTTTTTGTTTTTTTGATGGAATATCTACAGTGCAAAATCCATCGCCTTCGGCAAATGCAAACGAAATAGAATCAGCTAATCGATATAAATTATCTTCACTTTGTTCAGCCGTTGCACGGTCTATTAATAGATGAATTTCTTTATGTTTTTCTAGCTCTTCAAATGAAATTTCATCAATTCGTACTACTTCATTATTAATCCAAAGCCGAACAATACCATCTTGAATCAACGTTTCAAATCTACTTTTTGTTAGTTGCTGAATTGGCGCCAATATTTGTAATTTGGTAGTAGGGTCTAATGTTTTGATGTAATCAATAACATCTGTTATGTCATTTTTTTGTACGCTATTTCCTGATATAGGTGAATAGGTTTTGCCAACCTTTGCATACAATAAACGTAAGAAATCATAAATCTCAGTGAGTGTTCCAACGGTACTTCTGGTTGTTCCGGTAGTTGTTTTCTGTTCTATTGCAATTGCCGGAGAAAGTCCTTTTATGTAATCCACTTCCGGTTTGTCCATTCTATCTAAAAATTGACGCGCATACGATGACAACGATTCTACATATCTTCGTTGTCCTTCGGCATATAAAGTGTCGATAGTTAAAGATGATTTTCCGGAACCCGAAACGCCCGTAATAACCACCAATTTATTTCTTGGAATTTCAACATCAATATTTTTTAAATTGTGCGTACGTGCACCTTTTATAAAAATTGCTCGCTCACCATTTCTCGTTATTTTTTCTGCTTTTGACATATTAAAGCAACCTTTTTTGCGTTAAATACTGTTAATGACATACAGCGTGTCATTTTTGTTTATTAATCTTGATTAGAATTATTAACAAAACACATTTCCATTATAGAACACACTTTACATGACAAGGATAAATTGTTTCACACGCAAAAAAAATGCTTACATGTATACGACTGTTCAAAATGATAATGAGCTACTCCAAAGGTATATAAATGGTGATGAAAATGCACTCGCCATTTTATTAAAAAAGTATCAACGAAAAATTTTCTCGTTTATTATGATGCGTGTTAAAGACCGAACTTTAGCAGAAGATATTTTTCAAGATACGTTTTTTAAAGTAATAGATAGTTTGAAAGCCGGAAAGTATAATGAAGAAGGAAAGTTTTTGCCGTGGGTCATGATGATTGCCAATAACTTGTGCATGGATTATTTTAGACGCAATAAACGCATGCCTAAAATAGTTGACAGCGAAGGTAAAGATATTTTTAATGTATTACGATTCTCTGATGAAAGTAAAGAAGAAATCGTTATTAAAGAACAAACCATTTCCCAAGTTCGCAAACTGATAGATGAACTGCCGGCCGACCAAAAAGAAGTATTGATATTACGGCATTATGCGGATTTGAGTTTTAAAGAAATAGCCGAAATGACCGGAACCAATATCAATACGGCTTTAGGTAGAATGCGTTATGCTTTATTAAATTTAAGAAAATTAATGGCAGAAAAAGCAGTTGCTGTATAATTATAAAAAGGCTCATTTTTTATAGGTTCAATAATGTATCTTTGTGCAAATACAATCTGTTTTAGTGCAGTGTATTACTTAAGAATAAAAGATGCAGTTGTTTAAGCAAATATTGATTTTCCCATTTGTAGCGTTCATAAAAATCTACAAGTATTCTATTTCACCCATGTTGGGTGCAAATAAATGTAGATATCAACCATCCTGCTCTACGTATGCTATTGAAGCCCTTGAAAAATATGGACTTTTTAAAGGTGGATACTTAGCAGCAAAGCGTATTTTATCGTGTCATCCATGGGGCGGAAGTGGCTACGATCCGGTTCCTTAAATAGGGTATAATATTTTTTAACCATTCATCCGTACTTTTTTTAGTAGATTTATTGTTTCATATTTTTATTTCTATTTTATAAACTCCAAACATGAAAAAAATATTTTTTGCACTCAGTATGTATGTTTGCCTAAATACAACGATACAAGCAGCAAATCAAGCTACTCAAGCGAGTCAAGATCGCTATTTTGAAATTGCAAAAAACATGGAATTGTTTACTCAACTTTATAAAGAGTTGAACACATATTATGTAGATGATATTGATCCGAATAAATTAATGACAGACGGCATTAATAAAATGTTGGATGGCTTAGATCCTTTTACAAACTACATCACCGGAGCCGATTTGGATGAATACCAATTGCAAACCACCGGAAAATACGGCGGCATTGGTGCCAGAATTGCAAAAATAGACGACCATGTTATTATCACCGATCCATACGAAGGATTTCCGGCACAAAAAGCAGGTTTGCAAGCGGGTGATATCATTATGGAAATTAATGGAAAAGTATCCACAAAATATAACTCCGAAGAGGTAAGTCAATTACTGCGTGGTGAGCCCGGCTCAAAAATTACAATTAAAGTAAAAAATCCGATTAGCAACGAAGAACGGACAGTGAGCTTTAATAGAGAAGAAATTAAAATAGAAAACGTTCCGTACTATGGAATGGTGAATGATAAGATAGGTTATATTAAATTAGTAAGTTTCACAGATAATGCAGCACAAGAAGTACAAAATGCCTTAAAAGATTTGAAAAAAAATCCGAATTTAAAAGGTGTAATTCTGGATTTGCGCGGCAATGGTGGAGGCTTGCTAACAGAAGCCATTAACATTTGCAATACCTTTGTAGATAAAGGTACCAATATTGTAAATACAAAAGGAAAAATAGTAGAAGCCAACTTTTCGTATGCCACTACCGGAAAGCCGGTTGATACAGATATTCCATTGGCAGTACTCACCGATGCTGGTTCTGCTTCTGCATCTGAAATTGTTTCCGGTGCGATGCAAGATTTAGATAGAGGAATTGTAATTGGACAAAATACCTATGGAAAAGGGTTGGTACAAGTAACTAAGCCTGTTGCGTACAAATCAAAATTAAAAGTAACTATCTCCAAATATTATATTCCAAGTGGAAGATGCATTCAACGCATCGACTATACACATAGAAATGTGGACGGTGTTGCCACCGCTTTGCCGGATTCGTTGCGAAAAGAGTTTAAAACAAAATCAGGTAGAATTGTGAAAGACGGTGCCGGAATTGAGCCGGACATCAAAACAGAAGAAGAAAAAGTGGCTCCAATCACCATTGCTTTGTTCAATAATAATTATATTTTCCGTTTTGCCAATCAATACAAATACAATCATACAACTTTGAGAGACGGAAATAAATTTCGTTTAAATGATGAAGAATATGCAGCGTTTACAACGTATTTAAAAGGGAAAGAATACGATTATACTACACCGAGTGAATTGAAATTGAACGAATTAAAAAAATCGATAAAAGACGATAATTATTCGGATATTGTACAAAAAGCAATCACCGAATTAGAAACTCAAATTAAACACGATAAATCTAAAGATTTAGAGAAATACAGACCGGAAATTGCACGATTGTTAGAGCAAGAAATTGTAAGTCGTTACTCATATGAAAAAGGCAGAATTGCAAATAGCTTGAACGATGACATAGACGTAAAAAAAGCGATAGAAGCATTAACAGATGCTGCGACTTATAAAACGATGCTTACTGTAAAAAAATAAGTTGTGTCCACTTCATCTGCTTATATTTTATGTATTGAAACTGCAAATGTAATCACGTCGGTTGCATTGGCTAAAGACGGACTTTGTATTTCGCAGAAAACAATTTTAGAATCCAATAAAGCGGCCGATGCATTACAGCTATTAGTAGGTGAATTATTGACTGAATGCAAGCTAACATTTAATGAATTAAGTGCCATTGCCATAAGTTCCGGTCCCGGATCGTATACCGGCTTGCGTATTACGGCAGCTTCCGCTAAAGCATATTGTTTGGCTTTAAAAATCCCATTAATTGCCATTCCTACATTAGAAGCAATGCTGTATGGCGTACAAAAAAGGTATTTAAAAACAACATACGATGTTTTTGTTCCGATGATTGATGCCCGAAGAATGGAAGTGTTTACTAGTTTTTATAATATAGATTTTGAAGTTATAAAATCTTTTGGAGGCTTGGTGTTAGATGCGCATTTTCAGGAGATGATAGAGCCGGATAAACGATATCTTTTGTTTGGCAACGGTGCATTAAAAGCAAATATATATAGTCATTTGCCAAATCTTGAGATTTTTCAAACGTTTGAACATGCCGCATCGGATTTATGTGCATTGGCCTTTAAGAAATTAGGAAATAAGCAATTTGAAGACATTGCCTACTTTGAACCCAATTATACCAAACCGGTATATATTACACAAACCTTATAAACTATTGTAAAGTTATGATATTAAATTTTAGGTTTCATGCAACCATTTTTCAGAAAAGAGGTTCTTATTAGTTGGTACAATATTTGAATCTCAATTATTTCCAATAATAAACATAAAAAAAATGACATCTATGACGGTAAGCAATACTAGTAGCACAAGACCCGAGTTGAAAATTGATTACCAAGTTTTGCGTAAATCTGTTTTAGTTTTGCGTGCAGTGAATCACAAGTTGCGTCAAGATATGATACAGTTAATTCACCAAGAAGGTAAAATGACGGTAACAGATTTATATGTCAAACTACGATTGGAGCAATCCGTGGCATCCCAACATTTAGCTTTATTAAGAAGAGCGGGAATTGTTGTAACATCAAGAGATGGTAAGTATATTTATTATGCTGTAGATACTGAAAGATTAGACGAAATAAATCGTCTGTTAGAAGAACTCATCCGCAATTAATTTACAAAATACCAACCCAATTTTAATTTGATACAGCAATATTCAAGTCTGTAATATGCATTATTTTATATAAAATAGTTAATTCTATGGATGTTTTACAAATATTTCTATATATTTGTACTGAACTAAATTGAATTTAATTTTATGGAAAATTTTGAATTTAACAACGAGAAGATCGAAAAAGCTGCTGAGCTTTTGAGAGCTGTCGCACATCACCTTCGTTTAAAAATCGTAAAGCTGATACACGACAAAAAAGAGGTGAATGTAAATGTAATTTACAACACGCTTAAAATTGAACAATCTATTACATCACAACACCTTAAAATCCTTAGAGGCGTTGATGTAGTAAAAACGAGAAGAGATGGTAAAAAAATCTACTACTCGTTAAACTATGACCGTTTGGAAGCCATGAATCGAGGTATTGAATTATTCGAAGATTGGACTCAAGCAAGAAAAGCTACTAAGAAGAAAAAATAACATTTTTCCGATTAGAACAATTAGTAAACTATTATTTGTCGTACATTAGACAAATAATAGTTTTTTTATTTATGGCAAATCCTGTTCAAGAATTTAATGATTACCGTTCTAAAATGAATGCGGTGATTTTAGAACAAAAAAATCTAACACTCCATCGCTTTTTTAATTTGGATATGCATGCTTATGCTGATGGAGCCTTAGATGTAAAAACGAAAGAAATGTTAGGTTTGGTAGCTTCGATGGTGTTGCGTTGTGATGATTGTATCAAGTATCATCTGGAAAAATCATACGATGCCGGTGTTACAACAGAACAAGTGTATGAAGTATTTGCCATTGCAAATTTGGTAGGTGGTAGCATTTGCATTCCACACACACGCCGTGCAGCCGAATTTTGGCAAGCATTACACGAATTAAAAATTTAAAGACGAACCTTAATAAAAATTAGTATTGAAATTTTATATCCGGTTTTAATAACAAGTATTGCTTTTCATTTTTGTTTATTTTTATCAGAAAAAGAACCAAAATCTACTAATTAAATATGAATAAAATTTTCAGACCATCAGCATATTTTGTCTGTAATTTTAGATAGATTTAGTGAAGGAAATTAACCAAAATGCTTATAATTTGATGTTTGATTATTTGTAAGTGTATGTTCATTTTCAAATTTTCAATTTTCAATTTTCAAATTATTCTAATGAAAAAACTATATCTCTTTGATTCATTTGCACTTATTTTTCGTGCCTATTTTGCAATGCAGAAAACACCTTTAATTAATTCAAAAGGATTTAATGTATCTGCAATTCAGGGTTTTTTAAATACTATTTGGGAAATAAAAACCAAATATAATCCAACACATTATGCTATAGTTTTTGATGCAGCCGCACAAACCGACCGACAAGCAGAACACGATTTTTACAAAGCAAACCGTCAAGAAACACCGGATGATATTGTTGCTTCCATTCCGTATATCAAAGAGATTATTCGAGCCATGAATATGCCGGTTGTAGAAATAGACGGATACGAAGCCGATGATTTAATCGGTACATTAGCAGTTAAAGCTGCAAAACAAAATGTAGCCTGTTACATCGTTTCGCCGGATAAAGATTTAGGACAAGTAGTGAGTGAAAATATTTACATTCACAAGCCACCATATATGGGAAAACCCGCAGAAATATTGGGTGTGCCGGAATTAAATAAAAAATGGGAAATCAAACATCCAAAAGAAATAATTGATATTTTAGGTTTATGGGGTGATGCCGTAGATAATATTCCAGGTGTAAAAGGTATAGGCGAAAAAAGTGCCAAAATGCTCGTTCGCCAATTTGGTTCTATGGAAAATATATACGAAAATTTAGACCAAGTAAAAGGTGCTATGAAAGAGAAACTCATCGCACATAAAGAAATGGCATTTATCTCTAAAAAATTAGCAACTATCATCACCGATGCACCAATTGAATGGAATGAAGATGATTACGCTTTAAAAGAATTTGATAAAGAAAAATTGACTCAAATATTTGCCGATTTAGAGTTTAGAACATTAGGCAAAAAAATTATTGGTGATGATTATAATGTAAACGATGCTACTGCAAAAAAAATAACTTTGTCCAATAGCAACCAAACTTCTTTATTTGATGAAGTACCATCTGAAACAGCATCATCCAATATCACTTATGGGAAAAATATTCACAACACACCACATCAGTATTTCGTAACGGATACTGATGAGAAAATACAGCAACTTATCCAACAATTAAGCATATTAGATGCATTTTGTTTTGATACAGAAACAACTTCTGTAGATGCCAATAATTGCGAATTAGTCGGTATGTCGTTTAGTTTTAAAACAGGTGAAGCGTACTACGTTCCTATGCCATCTACGTTCGATGATGCAAAAAGAATAGTGCAACAATTTAAGCCGGTTTTCGAAAACGATTCCATCCAAAAAATTGGACAAAATATAAAGTTTGATCAATTGGTTTTAAAATGGTATGATGTTGATGTAAAAGGTGTTTTTTTTGATACCATGTTAGCTCATTATTTAATAGATGCTGATAGCAGACATAATATGAATGTATTGGCAGAAAATTATTTAGGCTATACACCGGTTTCCATCGAAGAATTAATTGGTAAAAAAGGAGCTAAGCAAGGCAATATGCGCGATGTGCCGATTGAAAAAATTACGGAATACGCCGCAGAAGATGCCGACATTACTTTGCAATTGCAACAAGTATTTAAAAAAGAAATTGATAATACACATTTGCATAAATTATTCTATGAAGTGGAAACACCATTAATTTCTGTTTTAACAGATATGGAATATGAAGGCGTACGTATTGATGTCGATTTTTTGAAAACGTATGCAGCTGAATTAAGTACAGAAATCATTCGTTTAAAAGAAGCGATTTTATCAGATAGTGGCGTGCAATTTAATATTGATTCACCGAAGCAATTAGGTGATATTTTGTTTGAAAAAATGGGCATCAAATATCCCGGAAAAAAAACAAAAACAGGCCAATATTCTACGGATGAAGAAACCTTGCAAAAAATTCAACACGAACATCCGATAGCCGAAAAATTAATGGATTATCGCGAGTTAACGAAGCTGAAATCAACGTATGTGGATGCCATTCCAACAATGCTAAATCCAAAAACAAATCGCATTCACACTACGTTTAATCAAGCAATTGCCGCCACCGGAAGGCTGAGCTCTGTTAATCCCAATTTGCAAAATATTCCAATTCGAACAGAACGAGGAAGAAGAATACGAAAGGCTTTTATTCCAAGAGATGAACAACATATCTTATTGTCTGCCGATTATTCTCAAATTGAATTAAGAATTGTAGCTTCCATTAGTGGCGATGAAAACATGATAGATGCATTTAATAAAAATTTAGATATACATGCAGCCACCGCAGCCAATGTTTTTAATGTTGCCTTAAGTGATGTAACCTCTGAAATGCGTCGACAAGCTAAGATGGTAAACTTTGGCATTATTTATGGAATTTCTGCATTTGGGTTGGCACAACGTTTGGGAATTTCCAGAACAGAAGCCGGCGATTTAATCGAGCAGTATTTTATTAAATACAAGGG
Source organism: Bacteroidota bacterium (assembly GCA_963169645.1). Lineage (GTDB taxonomy): Bacteria > Bacteroidota > Bacteroidia > Chitinophagales > JADIYW01 > JADJSS01. Next base: position 532,914 of record CAUJCO010000013.1, on the reverse strand, counting down.
TATTAAACGATATATGGATGATACGATTGCCAATGCAAAACAAAAAGGCTATGTGGAAACTTTAATGCAACGCAGAAGATATTTGCGAGATATCAATGCGGCCAACTGGACAGTACGTGGTTTTGCAGAGCGAAATGCCATCAATGCACCAATACAAGGCACCGCAGCAGATATGATAAAATTGGCTATGATTCGTATTCACATGCAACTAAAAGCACATAAATTACAATCTAAAATGATATTACAAGTGCACGATGAGTTATTGTTCGATGTATATCTTCCGGAAAAAGAAATTATCGAGCAAATGGTCATTCAAGAAATGCAAAATGCATTACCTTTACAAGTTCCTATTGAGGTAAGTGCCGGTTTTGGATTAAATTGGTTAGAAGCACATTAATTAAATTAAATACAAGCATGAAAAAATTCTTCTTTTTAAGTTTTATGTTGATATTGAGTGTCTCATTTGCAAAAAAATGGGATGCCATCTATATAGGAAAATTGATTGCTACAGGCGAACTGGATAAAGTTATTCAATATTATCAAGATCAATATTACAGCACAAATAGAGATCCACAAGATGCATTTAGAATTGCAGAGCTGTATGTGAAAAAGAAAGACTACGAAACCGCCATGTTATGGTATAATAAGGAAAGCCAACTAATCTATACCTCAAGAACCAATTTATATAATTATGCATACACCAATCAATTAATGGGAAATTATCAAAAAGCTTTAGATGCTTATTTGATGTATGCTGCACAAACAGGCGATGTAAGCAAAGTGATGGGTTTAGCCAATCAATGCGAAACAGTTTTAAAAGCATCTTCACAGACTGCCAATTATAAATTGGAAAATTATACATACAACACCAAAGATGACGAAAAATCAATAGCAGTATTGCGTACCAATCCGATTTATATCACCACCAAATCAGATGATAAAAATGCAACCAATGATATTAAACAAATTGTACGCTCTTTTGATAATTTCGCTAAACCACAAATTGCCTATAAAAGTGGTGCCGGAAAATTAATAATTACCGGTTTGTCTTACACACAAGACGGAAACTTTGTTGTCTTTTCAGCATACGATCCAGCAACTGCAAAACAAAATAAACCACACGACCAACTTTATTTTGCAGAAAATTTAGGCGGAAATTTCTTAAACGTTCAACCATTTCCGCACAATATACCGAATGCAACGCTCAAAAATCCGTCATATAACGCCAATGGAACTACGCTTTTCTTTGTATCCAATCAAGTGGGCGGTCTTGGTGGTTTTGATATTTGGCAAAGTAAAATGGAAAATGGAAAATGGAGCAAGCCTACAAATTTAGGTAAACTGCTAAATACCACTTCTGATGAGATAAGCCCATTTGTGGTACAAAATAAAGCAGAAAATGAACTTTACTTTTCTTCGAACAGAGATGGTGGTTTTGGCGGATATGACATCTTTAAAGCAACAGCTGTTTCCGGAGCTTGGGAAGGTGTAGAAATGCAACCGGCACCCGTTAATTCTGCCGGCGATGATATCGGAATTATATATGATGATGCTATTAAAACAGGCTATGTTGTTTCGGACAGAATAGGCGGAAATGGTGGCTTTGATATTTACAGATTTATTCCGTTTAATTTAAAATTAATTGCACATGCCTTTGATTCGCTGACAGAACAATCCATGAGTTATACAATGGTGCAAGTACTGGAAAATGGCAATAAAATATATGAAGGTGTTACAGATAATAATGGTAGAGCTACATTTAATGTAGATAAAAATAAAACGTTTACAGTGAAATTCTCAAATGATAACTACAGAACAAGTAGTATCAAAGTAAATACCAATGGTAAGCTAAGCGGAGATTCTGTTGTCGTAGAAAATTACTTGGTTCCAGATGCAAAATTTGCAATAAAAAATAACAACATCAATGCCATATCGTTAGATAATTTTATTGTGTTCACCGGTAAAGTGATAGATGCAAGCACCAATAAACCGGCAAAAGTAAAAATGCGCATGGTGAACTACGCAACGCAAAAACTAAGAGAATTAGAAATAGATAGTTCTGGTAGATTTGAAATTCGATTGTTATTAAACAACAATTATAAAATTATTTTCGAAACACCGCAATTTAAAATCACCGATGAACTTACCACATTAGGATTAGAACGCAATAATGTAAAAGTGAAAGATTATCTGTTGACAGGTAATAAATTTAAGTTAACCGAAAACAGAGTATACAAAGAAAATAATATACCATCAACTATTGTGTTGAATAATAAAATAGATACACCAACTGCACCAACCAATATACCAACCAATACGACATCGGCTGTTCCTAAAGTAACACCGATAGTAACACTAAAAGATACCGTAAAAACTATGTTGGTAACAGAAGAAAAGAAACAGGAAAGCGTTTTAGCAACGACGAAAACAACAGTTGTAGAGACAGCTAAAGAAACACCTATGGTTGATGAAGAGGCTCAACTTGCTGCCAATATGATAAACACCCAAAAAGTAGAGAAAACAAATGACAGTCCAAAATCTAAAAAAATAGATAAAAAGATAGAACAAGTTATTTTAGAAGACATCAAAGAGCATGCTACAAAAGAAGAAATTGCAGCACCTGTTATAGCATCTATTCCTGATGTAAAACCAACACCCAATAATGTAGTTGTTCCTGTTGAAGTACAACACCAATTAGACACGATAAAAACATTAATAGAACAACCAACGATTAAACCAATTCCAACAATTAAAGAAACCGGTGTTCCGGTTGCAAATAAATCGGTTGTCGATAAGAAACCTTCATCAACAGAAATAAGCTCTACACCGAAAAGTGTAAACACAAATGCACCTGCAACACAACCGGCTCCTAAAAAAAATACGATAGAATTACCGGAAGTGTATTATAAAGTTCAAATTTCTAGCCTTGACGAAAAGAATGTTAAATTCCCAGAATTTGAACAGTTTGGAACAATTGAAGAAGTAAATGCGTATAATAAATACATATATAGAGTCGGAAACTTTGATAATTTGGAGAAAGCAAAAGACGTTTTAAGTGTCGTTCGCTCACAAGGATATTTTGTGGCATTTATTTTGCAGTATAATAAAGAGAAAATTACAGGAATTATTAATTAATAAACTATCAATATGTATAAAGTATTCAAACACACCTTGCTCGTAGCTATTGCCATTTTTTCATTTTCAACAATGCATGCTCAAACGCAATTTGTAACCAATGAAGTACGCCAATTTATGAGTAAAGGCGAACAAAATGGCATAGAGTTTTTATTAAACGGTACCAAACCGGAAGATGCTAAAGATGCCATTGAAAAATGGGGCAAAAAAATGAAAGCAAAGATTGTCCGCGACAAGAAAAATCCGGAAATCTTTATCGATAACGCACAAATGCCGGCGGTGAGTGCCAATGCAGTTGATATGTATGCCGTTGTAACACCAATCGATAATGGCTCAAAAGTAACTATCTATACAGATTTAGGTGGTGCTTTTGTTTCTTCAGCTGCCTATGGAACACAATATACAGCGTTGGAAACCGTAATGAAACAATTTGCAAAGGCACAAGCAATTGAAGTAGTAGAAGATCAACAAAAAGCAGAAGAAAAAGTGTTGAAATCTTTAAATGGCGATTTGAAAAGCTTAAAAGGTAAAAAAGAAGATTATTTAAAAGATATCGAAAAAGCCAAAGCCTTGATTCAACAACGCGAGCAAGATATCATCAAAAACGATGCAGAACAAGCGGCCAAACAACAACAAATTTCCATCCAACAACAAATTATTGAAACCGTAAATGCTAAAAGAGCAACCTTAAACTAATTATATATTTTCAATATAAAGACAGTTTCCGTTTTCGGCAAACTGTCTTTTTTTCTAATACAATAATCAAACATCATGAGAAAAAAATCAATCCAAACCATAACTATACTTCTATTCCTTCTTAGTTTTCATATCGTATCTTTTGCACAGGGCAATTTCACCACCAACGAGGTACGCCAATTTATGAGTAAAGGCGAACAAAATGGAATCGAAATTATTTTAAATGGCACCAATACAAATGCTGCCAAAGATGGCTTAAAAAAATTAGCCAAAAAGTATAAAGCCAAAGTAGTTTCCGAAAAAAAATCACCGGAAATAATGCTCGATAATGCACAAATCTCAACTGCGAGTGCAAATACAGTCGATATCTATGCTATCTTAACGCCAATTACGAACGGAACAAAAGCCACTTTCTTCACCGATTTAGGCGGTGCATTTATTACTTCTTCGGCTTACGGCTCACAATATACCGCCATGGATGCTGTAATAAGAGAATTTGCACAAAATCAAGCACTTACTTCCGTAGGTGATCAACTTAAAGAAGAAGAAAAGCTATTAAAAACGATGAATAAAGAATTGAGTAGCTTACAAAAAACAAAATCTAAAACCTTGAAAAAAATTGAAGAAGCCAAACAATCTATTGTAAAAATGGAGCAAGAAATTGTGAAAAACGATGCAGATCAAGCAGCAAAACAACAACAAATTTCCTTGCAACAACAAATCATAGAGACTGTTAAATCCAAACGCTCCTCATTGAAAAATTAAATATAAACCGTAATTTTGCAAAACAGTTTGTATGTTCTACAAACTGTTTTTTTATTAATAAAAATAGATGTTGAGTTACACACCGACAAACACGTACACACACGATTAAACATGAACACACGATTAGTTTTATGGGGTGAAATCGGTACCGATAGAAAAGCCTTAATTGCCATTCATTTAGACGAACAAACAGCGAAGATTCATACGTATGCTTTTCCAAAAGAAGAAGCTTCTAAAGAAATACAAGATATGCTTTTTGTGGAATGGAAAAATGGTGGCGAATTTACCTTTCCCGAAAATACCATCCATTGGGAAATAGATGCTAATAATGATTCCATCTTACCGGAAGAAGTAAAAGTAGACCGCATCCAAACTGTATTGCAAGCACAACACAGTTGGAGCAAAAAATTGATGAGTGCTAAAATCAATCAACTGCTGGAAGATGAAGTAAAGTTATTGGAAGAGAAAGCATCGGTAGTAGCAGAATACGATCAAACACTTTGGGATAAAACCAAAGTACAATGGGAAAAAATAGCATCTTATCAAAAGAAAAATGAAATTACTTGGGAGCAAACAAGTGCACTCAAATTAAAAATTGATACCATTTTTAATGCATTAAAAGCAGTTAAACGCATCAACACAGAAAATGAAGAACATGCGAATGCAACATTGGTAAAAAGCTATCTAAAACGCATCGAAGAGTTACAAGCCAAACTTATTTACAACGACCAATGGAATAGCATTGTAGAAGAATTAAAGAAGATTCAAGCAGAAATTAAAGACATCCAAATGCGTTGGAGCCATAAACGCAATATATACGATGCTATCAATGCTATTTTCGATGATTTAAAAAAATATAGAACAACAGAAAGAGTCTCTAAAACATCCGATCGCATTCAACAATTAACCAAAATTGCCAAAGGGCTTCAAGATTCTATTGATAGAGATAAAGAAAGTTATCAGGCTCAAGTAGAGAAAATGCAACATTACACACGCGGTAAACTTAGCACGGATGAACTGCTAACTCGTTTTGGATATATTTTGGATAAAACCAAAGAGAAAGAAACCAAGGTTGCCGGCATTATGCAAACCATTGCCCAATTAAAAAATGAGCTTCAAAAAGAGAAGAAACTTCAGGAAGAAAGAGCTGCTCAGAAAATAAAACAAGAACAAGAGTTGGCAGCAAAACAAGCTACTAAAGCCGCTGCATCAACATCGACTACGGAAGTAGAAAATACAACAATAGAAAATTCTGCACCGGTACAAGATGTTACTACAGAAATAAACGAAGAAGGTGAGCATTAATTTTTTAATTTTTCAATAAATGAATAAACAAAAAAAGGATTCGTGTTGTAACGAATCCTTTTTTTTATGGACGTTTTATGTGTATTAATGTGGTAATTTATCTCGAAGTAAACCATACACCCAAGTTCCGGTGATAGCACTTAATAAAGTAATGCCAACTACTAAAAATCCGGAACCTATTTGCGCATACAGCGGGCCTGGACAAGCACCTGTTAAAGCCCATCCTGTACCAAATAATAAACCACCAAAAATTTGGCCTTTGTTAAATGGTTTTGGATGAAAATCTATCACTTCACCATAAATAGATGTAACCTTAAATTTTTTGATAAGCCACACAGATACCATCCCGACCATTACAGCACTACCAATAATTCCATACATGTGGAACGATTGGAAATGAAACATTTCCTGAATTCTAAACCACGAAACCACTTCAGATTTTACAAACACAAATCCAATAAAAATGCCCAACAACAGGTATTTAAAATTATACCACCAAGGGTGCACTAATTCCGATTCGTTGATACAAATGGTATCCAAGGAACGAGATTCAAAGTCGGTATTTTCTTCTATTTTATTTTTTATTTCTGTCATGTTAATAGTCTTTATTTTTTAAAAATCGAATGTGCAAAGTGAGCCAAATAGCCCGTGATAAACGCGTGAGATAGGGTGCTGTTAATAATAACATCGCGAAACAACCAAATAAATAATATAAGGCATTGTCTAAAAATGCATCGCGACTATTATTAAATATAACATAGATGGGTAACAGCGATAAACATAAGGCACACGAAAGGATATAACTAATGTACATCGCACCTTGATAAAATCCGGGCTCTACGGCAAAATCTTCTTTGCATGCAGAACAGTTGTCGTGCATATCCATGAATTTGCTAAAATTAAATGAACTCTTCGCTATATATAACGGTGATTTGCCGCAAGTAGGGCATTTCAACGTGAATACATATCTCCATTTTACATCTGACATATTATAAATATTTAAAGATAAATGGTACAATAAAATTGGATACGATAATTCCACCAGCCATAAAGCAACAAGTAGCAATAAGTGAAGGCAATTGTAAATTAGATAATCCCATAATAGCATGTCCACTCGTGCATCCGCCGGCATAACGAGTACCAAAGCCAACCAAGAAACCACCCACAATTATTATGATAAATCCTTTCAATGTAAATAGTTGGTTGATATTGTAAATATCGGTGGGCAACAATCCGGAAAAATCGGTAATATTCCAACCTTCTAACATCGTTTTGGTGCTCTCGGAAATAGCTACCGGATTGGGATTTTTAAAGAATACGGCGGTTAATACAGCACCGATAAAAATTCCACCCACAAAAAACAAATTCCAAACTTCCTTCTTCCATTGGTATTTGAAAAAGGAAATATTTGCCGGTACACATGCCGCACAAATATGCCGCATAGACGATGAAATACCAAAATGTTTGTTCCCAATCAGTAATAAAATGGGTACAGTTAGTCCGATGAGCGGACCGGCAATGTACCACGGCATAGCTTGTTTTAATAGCTCAATCATATATAATTATTTAGTTGTTTTGATATTGTAATTCTAAGTTACGCAACAATTTTCAGCTCCTATAAATCGGAAAATGAATTTGTCTTTTTATACATCTTAATGCAATATTTGCTTAATCTTTGGCGTTGCTTATTTTTTTAAACTTAACTCAAAAAATAATTCGGTGCCTTTTCTTGGTGTTACGGAGTTGTTAGCCGGTACCATTTGTTCTATGTCGAATTTTTCTGAAAATAAGGTTTCATATTCCTTTTGGTTGCCACCATGTGGCGGACTTACCTCAAACTCTCTGTCAAATAATAGACCTGCTAATTTTCCATTGGGTTTTAAAAGTGTAGCCATTTTTTCAGCATAAGCTGCGCGTCTGTTTCTGTCAATAGCACAAAAGAAAGTTTGTTCTAAAATGAAATCATATTGTCCGCTGTGTTTAAAAAAATCGCCACAAATCACCGTTAATTCTTTGCCAATATGTGTTGCAAATCGCGCTATAAGTTGCTGTGCTAATGTTGCCGAAATATCGATAACGGTTACGTTTTTAAAACCTTGTTCCAATAAATAGGCCGCCTCGTATGCATTACCACATCCCGGAATTAAAATAGCTTTGTTTTTGCACGTCATGGCATCAATATATGATTGAATTGGCGGTGATACTTTCTTTAAATCCCAACCCGTGATTTTATTTTTCCATAATTCATCCCAAAAAGTAGCATCCAATTGCATGGGCGTTTCTCCATTCGTACATTTTATATCACTCATAAAAAAAGTTCTTTTATAATAATAAATAGTCCAAGTATCAGCACTGTAATACCGAATAATTTTTTCAATTTTTCACCCGGAATTTTGTCGGATAATTTAATACCAATCAACATGCCGAGTATAGCAATTCCTGTAAATGGAAGTAAAAATAACCAATCAATCTGCATAGAGGCATCACTCAAAAAACCAATAATAGAATTAACCGTTATAATGATTAAAGAAGTGCCAACAGCACGGCGCATACAATGTTCTTTCAAAAGCGTTAATGCCGGAATAATTAAAAAACCGCCACCGGCTCCCAATAAGGCCGTTAGTATTCCAACTGCAATAGCAATGAATGTAGTTTGTAAATGATGAGCATTAGCATCCGGAATTTTAGCAAAACAATCAACATCTTTTTGTTGAGCATTTTTTATCATGGATATAGATGAGATTAACATGACCATTGCAAATAGTAAAAGTAGAAAAATGTCTTTCGTTAATTCAAATTGATTCCATTTTAATAAAATATCCGGTAATAAAGGCAAGATGATTTTTCGGGTAAGCGATAAGCTGATTATTGATGGAATTAAGAAAAATATAGCCGTTTTTATATCTACTAATTTTTCTTGATATTTTCTGAAAGCACCAATAAATGCGGTGCTTCCCACCACAAACATACTATAATGCGTTGCGGTTTGCATCTCTTTTATGCCAAATAAATACACAATAATAGGCAATGCTAAAATAGTGCCGCCACTACCAATTAAACCCAGTGATAAGCCGATTAATAAGGTTGCTAAATATCCGATGCTTTCCAAAATAGTATGCAATAAAAATTGTGTAAATTTACAACTTATAGCACTATTTATCTGTAATCTATGTTACACAAGACTGTTTTTTACGCCATTGGATTGATGAGTGGCAGTTCATTAGATGGATTGGATATTTGCTATGTGCGATTTAATATATCGGATGGCCATTTTGATTATGAAATACTACACGCTGATTGTATAGAATATACAGATGCGTTTCGAACACAACTTAAAAACGCACCTCAACTATCCGGCTTTAATTTATCAAAATTACACGTTGATTTAGGAAAATATTTTGGTACTTTAACGCATCATTTTATCCAAGAAAATAAGATTGAGCAGTTGGATTTTATCTGCTCACATGGTCAGACTATTTTTCATCAACCCAATATTGGATTTACAACCCAAATTGGATGCGGTGCCGCAATTGCAGCACAAACAGGTTGTAAAGTAGTGAGTGACTTACGCACAGCTGATGTTGCTTATAACGGGCAAGGTGCTCCCATCGTGCCAATTACAGAACGTTTTTTATTTCCCGATTACTCCGTTTTTTTAAATTTAGGAGGCATTGCCAATATAGCCGTTCATACCGATAATACAGTGGCGGCATTCGATGTATGTGCCGCCAATACCATGCTAAATTATATCGCTCATCAACTAAATAAAGTGTATGATGAAGATGGGAAAATAGCCCGCGGCGGAAAAATACATTCGGAGTTATTACAACAGCTGAATGCCATTGAATATTGTCATCAAAAAACACCTAAATCATTAGGCACAGAGCATGTGTATTCGCAATGGATTCCATTGTTTGATTCATTAAATATTCCATCTGCAGATAAAATGGCAACAGCCGTAGAGCATATTGCCTTGCAACTTAATTGTGCATTGGAACAATACAAAAACATCCGTGCTACTACTTTATTTCTAACCGGTGGAGGTGCATTAAATACATTTTTAGTAGAACGTATCCAACATCGTTGTTCTTTAAAAGTAATCGTTCCGGATGTATTAACAGTGCAATACAAAGAAGCCTTGGCAATGGCATTTTTTGGGTTGTTGCGTATCCTAGAAATCCCGAATTGCTTGTCTTCCGTAACAGGTGCCCAAAAAGATGTTATAGGTGGTGCCGTTTATTTACCATAATTTATAACAACTTTACAACATAAAAGATAGGTAGTTACCACTTATAAATTTTACATTTGTTCCATGATTTTGGTTACAGGTGCATCCGGTTTCTTAGGCGGCGAATTGGTCAAACAACTTGTTGCAAACGGTGAAGTTGTACGCATCATTAAACGTGCTAATTCAGATATATCACACCTGTATGCTATTAAAGATAAAATTGAAATTGTTGAAGCAGATATTTTAGATATTTCATCTTTAGAAATTGCTTTCGATGGTATCGATAAGATATACCACAGTGCTGCAGTTATTGGTTATGATAGTTCGTATTACAATGCCATGTATAAGTGCAATATTGAAGGCACTGCAAATGTGGTGAATGTGGCACTTGATAAAGGAATTAAAAAGATAGTACACATTAGTTCGATTGCTGCCATTGGCGGACGACCGAATGAATTGATTACCGAAGAAACCAAATGGGAAAAGAATGAATGGACGACACACTATGGCATCACCAAAATGTTGGCTGAGCGAGAAGTATGGCGTGGTATTCAAGAAGGATTAGATGCGGTGATTGTCAATCCCGGAATTATTTTGGGATATGGTAAAGAAAATAAAGCAACGATGCGCGTTTTTAATAAAATTCGAGCTCAAAAAATGCCCTTTTATTCCAACGGAACCAATGGTTTCATTGATGTGGAAGATGTCGTCAATTGTTGCATACAACTTATGAATTCCACTATCACCAACGAACGTTTTATCTTAATAGGTACAAATACTACATTTAAAAATTATTTTGAAACGATTGCTTCTACTTTTCAGGTACCGGCACCTAAACGTGCTTTGAATAAGATAATAGGAAATATATTTCTATGTGTAGATTGGTTGGCTTCGGCTTTCACATCGCGTAAGCGTGGTTTAACCAAAGAAAATATGACCGTATCTTTGGAACATTTTGAATATTCAAACGAAAAAATAAAACAACAATTAAACTATCATTTTATTCCATTAGAAGAAACAATCAATAAAATTGCACAACAAATAAGCAATAAATCATAAGTGCTTTGATGGAATATGGAACATTAATTCGTTAGAAATGGAAGAAACAAAACGCAAGAAAATATTAGGGATTTGGTTTATTATCGGTGTTGGTATGCTGCTCGGACAAATCTTATTAGGTGGCATCACTCGATTAACAGGAAGCGGATTATCTATCACCGAGTGGAAAGCAATTTTGGGTGTGTTGCCACCAATGAATGAACAAGATTGGAATTTAGCGTTTATAAAATATCAGCAATTTGGACAATTTAAATTGCAAAATACAGCCATGACATTATCGCAATTTAAGGGCATTTATTTTTGGGAATGGTTTCATCGTCTTTGGGCACGAATTATTGCCGTTGCCGCTATTATTCCGTTGTTCTATTTTATGTATAAAAAAATAGTTTTTAAAGAAGATATCATCAAAATATTAATCGCAATTGTGTTGGGTGGCGTTGCCGGAGTGGTAGGCTGGATAATGGTACAGAGTGGTTTAAACCAAAATAGTGTATTGGTTAATCCGTTGAATTTAATGTCGCACATTTTAGTTGCTACTATCATTGTTGCGTATGTATTGCGAGTAGGTTTGGAATATTTGTATCCCAAACAAACAGCACCGTTTGATGCCAAAAAAAGAGGGTTGTTTTTGGTGCTTTTTATCTTGGTTTTTATTCAAATTGGATTTGGTGCATTAGTTGCCGGCTCAAAAGCAGCATTGGTTAGCACCACTTGGCCATTGATGAATGGAAATTATTTTCCCGAATTGTTTGATATTAAAGAAACAGATACCAAATTAATCTTACAATTCATCCACAGAAATATAGCATATGCCATCTTTTTCTATGTGCTTTTTATTTTCTTTTATACTAAAAATGTAGCAGCCCAATTTCCATTTCATCGCACTCGATGGTTGTTGTTGTTGGCAGTGTGCGTTCAAGTATTGTTGGGAATTTTTACTTTATTATATACAACCGGTGAAATTCCTATTACATTAGGTGTTTTGCATCAGTTGGGTGCATTTTTGCTTTTAATTTTTTCTATCGAAGGGCATTACTTTATTAAATATCGAAGTGCGAAAAAATGAAATAAGATGGAGTACTTTTCGGTAGTATCTTTCTTTAAATCTAAAAATATTAATTTATGCAACTTAAAATAGCTTCCATTACCAACTTAACGGATGCCCGATTTTTCAGTGCTGCAGGTGCACATTATGTTGGTTTTTGTTTTGATGTGTTAGATGAAAATAATATTAGTTTCCCGAAGGCAAATGAGATTATACAATGGTTGCATGTTCCAGTGGTAGTAGGCGAATTTGGTGTACATCAATCAAAAGAGGAAATAGAATATTTGGCACAACAATTATCGCTTAATGAGATTCAAATTCCCATACAACACACAGATTTGTCCGACTTAAATTTTGAAAAATTCATTACCGTTGATGTAGATACGATTCTAAAAAATCAACCTGTATCATCGGATTATTATGTGTTGAAATTGAATTTAAATGAGATAGAAAACCCGATTATTCAGCAGTTTATTGCATCTAACAAGGTCTTTATTGAAACAGCTTTCACGAACGAAAATATTACATCTATCATCGATAAATTAGCACCTTATGGTATTCAAATCACCTGTCAGAAAGAGGAAAAAACAGGCTTTAGCATGGTAGATAAATACGCGGATTTATTAGAAATAATTGGCTTTTGAAGCACTCGATTATATCAACTGAAAACGTAGGTATTTAATTGTCCGATTGTCGCGCAAGTGCATCTTTTCATAATAGGTTTGTATGCCGTACAATTCGTCGTTTTTTTGCATAGCATATACATCAGCATAATCTTTTAAAATAGTAGATGGAATAACGGTCAGCATTTCTTTGGTAAATTCATACAACAAATCGCTATCGGTTTTTACGTGAATGATTCCATTTGCTTGTATGATTTTTTTATAAATAGGCAGAAATTTCTGCGATGTAAGTCGGCGTTTGGCATCACCTTTTCGCGGAAACGGATCAGAAAAAGTTATCCAAATTTCGCTTACCTCACCGGCATCAAAATAATTTTCTAATTGGTCTATCTGCTCGCGAACAAAAGCAACATTCGTTAAATTTTCCAAGTTGGCAACGCGTGCAGCACTCCAAAGCCGATTGCCTTTAATATCTACTCCAATAAAATTTTTTTCGGGAAATAGTTTTGCCATACCTAAGGTGTAATCGCCTTTTCCGCAAGCCAACTCTATAACAATTGGATGATTGTTTTTAAAAAATGAAGTATTCCAATTTCCTTTCATCGCGTTGTTCTTCTCAAAAACGATCGGATTATCGGCTAATTCAGCAAACTTCTGCAATTTTGATTTGGAGGCCACAATATTTTTTTGCAAAAATAGTAAAATATAAAAATGCAATTACCAATACGGAATTAGCATAGTATGAAATTGTAAAAAGAAGAAAACCCGCTTATTCAGCAATAACCAAGGATTGTGCTACAGAATAAGCTTTTATTTTTTGTAGTACGGATGAAGGCGGTGTGCCGCCATCTTCTTCATCTAAGGCATATTTTGTAGCTTGAAGTTGTCTGTAAACTGTTTGTAAAGCGACATTCGTAGTTAAAGCATCTTCTATGGCTATAGCTTCTTCCGGTGTCGTTTCGTTGTAAAGATGTTTAACAAGTAATTCTGGTGTAAAAATTTGTTGCATAATAAAATTGTATAAACCTTAAACGAAAGTTACACATAAATATTTTATATGGCAATAAAAATTAATATTAAGATGCTTATTCACCACCACCGGTGCCTTTAAATTGGTCTTCTTTGAAACGGAAAAGCACATTAAAAGTGGTTAAACTGCCATATATTCGGGTGATATATTGTTGTAATTCTACTTTGTCTGCATCAGATATTTTAGAGGCATTGATTTTTTGTTCCATAACGCGAAGCCTGTCTCGAGTCATTACAATTTTATGAAAAAATGTTTCTATCGGAATTTCCTTGGATTGCAAAGCGGTGTCTTGCGGTTGCAGTATCAAGTTGCCACCTTGCCATTTTTCTGCTATTTTGCAATCTTCCAATGGTTCTGTAAGTGGTTCAATAATATTTTCTAATAAAGATTTTATTTGATCTATCGAAACAGCATTCGAATCTTTTTCTACCAACTTTAGTAGTACATAACCATCAAATGTTTTAGATATTTCCTTTTCGCCATGTTCTTTAAAATAAAGATTATAGGAATATTCATCACTATCATCTATAATTACACCAATGCCATATTTTGGATGCTCTACTTTTGTTCCTATAGGATAGTTTGTCATATATTCAACTTTAGAAGACGAAAATAAAGAAGCATTTTTATATTTCCAATTTTTAAAGAGAATACAAATACTAACTCATTTCGCCCGAATACTCATTAACGCTACTGTTTCACTATTGATGGTTTAATTTTATTCAAGAATTGTATTTTATTGGTTGATTTCTATATAAAATCATGATAATTTTAAAAGAAATCATTTTCGTAAATAACAAAAAAATGAGCACTATGAAAAATTGGGTAATGTTAGCTACTGTATTTGCGGCTTTTTTAATTTATATGCCAACTGCATCTGCACAATGGGGAAGCATAGGTGATAGAATTGTAGATGGACTTAGTAATAAAGCACAACAAAAAATTGAGAGCGAAATTAATAACGCGGCAGACAAAGCATACGAAAAGTCGAAGAGTAGTGCAAAAGAAAGTGTGAAAAATAGTAACACTAAATCTAAAAATTCAAAATCATCATCGAATAATGCAGATAATGAAGAGAACGGCAGCGAAGGCAATTCTACTGAAAAATCATCTTCCAAAAACAATAATTCCAATGCTACTTCCAACAGCAGTTTAAAAGCATATGGTAAATTTGATTTTATTCCGGGTGAAAAAGTAATTGCTGAAGAGAATTTCTCTCAAGATGCAGTAGGCGATTTTCCGGCAAAGTGGAATACAAACGGAACCGGAGAAATAGTTACGATTGATGGACAACAAGGAAAATGGTTGAAGTTTGGACCGGAAAGCATCATTTATCCTGAATTTGTAACCAATTTACCTGAAAACTTTACAGTAGAGTTTAATGTTGCGTGTACACAACCTTTTAGTTACTATTCCACTTCATTTAATTTCATTTTTGCACCATTAGCGAACCCTGCAAAAAACTATATTAATTGGAAACGTTTTGGCAATAATCGAAATAATGGAGTAGAAATTGCCATTCATCCGGAAGCAGCTGGCGGAAATGCAATGGGACAAAAATTTATTACTACTTATGATGAAAACGGAGAAGACATTATCAGAAACCAAACAGATTTTCCGGACTTCAATCACGAGAATAAAAATGTAGTGAAAGTATCTATCTGGCGACAAAAACAACGTTTACGCGTGTATATTAACGAAACAAAAATTTGGGATATTCCAAAAGCATTCAGTGCTACTGCAAAATACAATTTTATGGGTTTCAGAGCCGATGGATACCACGTTGAAGACAATGCTTATTTCTTGAGTAACATTCGAGTGGCTGTGGGTGCTCCGGATACGCGACATAAATTTTTGGAAATCGGAAAATATTCTACAACCGGAATCAAGTTTGATGTAAATAGCGATAAAATTAAAGGTGAATCGTATGGTACATTAAAAGATTTTGCTGCTGTAATGACAGAAAATCCGGATGTGCGTGTAAAAATTGTAGGCCATACCGACAGCGATGGCGATGAAGCCAGCAACATGACACTTTCTAAAAAACGTGCAGATGCCGTGAAAGCAGCTCTAAACAAAGAGTTTGGTATTGATAACAGTCGTATGGAAACAGAAGGTAAAGGCGAATCACAACCGGCAGATAACAATACAACAGCTGAAGGAAAAGCCAATAATAGACGCGTTGAATTTATTAAAATGTAGTAATCAATAAATACTTTAAAAATGAAAACGATACGTATTTTAACAGCAACACTATTTATCATCTTTGCGGTTTCATGCACTAAAGAAAAGAATGCAAATAAGTGTTCAATTTCATCTATTACAATAAATAATGATATAACCCACAAACGTACTATTAAGTATGATAATCAAGGACGAATAACTGAGTATTATGTTCCTGGTGGTAGTAAGATGAAAATTACTTATGCGGGATTGTCCGGAACGTTAGAATTTCGAGATCCCAATGTAGATACTCTATATAACTCAGCTACTTTATTATTCGATTCACAAGGACGATTAATTTCATTCGAGGAATATGCATATACAATTGGTTTGACAAGGTATTATTATGCTTTTAAATATAATAGTGATGGATATCTAATATCTACTGAGCAAACATTGTCTGGACCATATGATTTATACAAAAGAGACACTTTGATATATACCAATGGAAATTTAACTCAAAAAATAACACGATTAAGTAATAATTCTATTTATCAAACCATTAATTACACTTACGGAACAGATAAAAACAAAACTTGGAACTTTTATTGGAATGGGCACACTGAACCTTTTTCTATTTTATCAGGCTATTTATCATTATACCCATTATTAGGAAAATCATCAGCTAATTTGCCTACTTCTATTGTATCTACGGAAGGCTCATTTGTAGATAATTTCAGTTATAACTACTTATTTGATAGTGATGGAAATGTTATAGAATACAATGAATTACGAAGTAATACATCATTTACTGAGAGCACCAATTATAAACTGGAATATATATGCAATTAATAATCATTATATAAATAAATAAATATGAAAAAAATACTATTTTTTGGAATAATAACACTCCTATTTAGTGCCTGTAAAAAAGAAAAAACCACCTTTGATTACACTACTATTAAGATAAAACAAGCTATCCGTTATTCAAACGGGAATACAGATACGACCAATTACATTTATACCGGCGAAAATGTAGAAACAAGAACGATTTACAGCTATAATCCGTCAACGGTATATAGAAGAGTATTTACAAAGAGTGGAAATCAATTTCTGGCAGAATATTACACGAATTCGTCGAATACTCATTCCGGTTTCTATCGAATAAATGCAGATGGACTTTTTGATACAGCTCGTTTTACAAACCTAAACACATTACTTTTTAACAATCGAGATCGCTATTATAATGATTCAGAAAAGAGAAACATAAGATCTATATCTAATTATAATACTTATATAAACGACTATTTAAAATATTATAATAGCGAGGATGATTACACCTATTGGATTGCTACAGTTAATAGGTTAGATTTTCCATTGTTATCTACAAAAGATTCCATTGTATTTGAATATTACTTAGACAAACCACAGAATGTGCTGTTTTCTTTTGCATTAGAAAAATATTTTGGCAAACCAACCAAACACTTAGTAAAAAAACGATTGTATTATGATATGCTAAATAGTATGACACTTCGTCGAACTTTTGAATACGAATATGAATTGGATAGCGATGGATTGGTAACACAACAAATTTGGAAAGCATACAATCAGCCCGGAAACGTACTAACAAGTTCGGATACGACAAAGTATTTTTATTATAAAGATTAATAAAAAAATATGGCATCCTGTTTTTTTTCATAAAGACTAATTGGTTCAATAGGATGTCTGTCGTCTCGTCTATGACGAGACGGCTTTTTTATAAAGAAAATTATTTCCTAAAATTAAAAACAATACGCATGAAAAATCAATTATTAAAAGCAATAGCATTCTTTAGTATTATTACACTTGTTGCATCTTGTGGCAAAGACAATATAGGTGCAAAACACCAACAACAAATTTCTTTATTAGCAAATGGTGTTCCTTTTTCAGTAACCACCGGTGATACAGATGTAGAAGATGCTGATGCACACATCAGAGCTGATACTGTCTTCCAATTAGATGCAGAAAAAGGGGATAAAGACTTTTCAATTAATTATAATAAAATTATAGGTACAGGTACTTATACCATCAATAAAAATAATTATTCGCTTTTTAATTTTGCTCAATGGGAAGATGGAGATGATTTGTTTACCAACAGCGGTGGCTCGAATAAATCACGTCTTATATTTACTATTACAAATATTGCAGGAAGTGCTTCCGATCATTTAAGATATATAGAAGGTACTTTTTACGGCGTTTTATATAATATTACGCAAACCGATTCTGTTATTATCACCAATGGTCAAATTAGTTTTATAGATTAAAAATTTATTAACAACCTATATTTCAGACCGTTTTGCTGCATGCAAGACGGTTTTCTTCTTATACTATAAACCGAATTTCCTTAAATCCAAATTGCTCCATTCCATTTGCAGTTTCCATTTGTAAATATCCCATCGCATCCACATCTAAAATTTTTCCTTTAAAACAACTATCGCCTTTTTGATAATCTGCCCAGCAATTATATTGATATAGAAAGTTGGTATAAAGTTGCTTTAATGTTTCAAAGTGTTTGTTTTTTAGCAACAACAAATATTTTTCAATAGACGATAAAAGTTGTTCTAAAAATTCATACTTATCTATGTGCGAATCCATACTAGTATGTAAACTGGTTGCACGTATGTTTTCCGGAAAATAGGTTTGGTTGATATTAAATCCGATTCCAATAATAGAATACTTTAGGTGTAAACCTTGTATTGTATTTTCAATTAAAATGCCCGCCATTTTATTTGCATCATAAAATATATCATTCGGCCATTTTACAGCAATGCGGTTGGGTTGGTGTGGTATTTTGTTTTGAATAAATTTAGACGTGGCAACAGCAATGCCGATAGAAATTGCTTTGTTGAGCCAAAATTGTTCACTTGCCAGCAAAAAATCAGTCTTGTAAATGATACTAAATGTCAGGTTTTTATGGCTTTCAGCAATCCAAGTATTTCCAACTTGTCCGCGTCCGGCAAATTGTTCGTCTGCTAAAATGACAGTTCCATCAATTGGACTGTTTTTTGCTATATACGCTTTTGCATAATCATTGGTAGAATCTACCGTCGGTAAATGTATTAATAACTTGCCCGTAAATAAGGTATTGTTTATTATAATATCCAAAATTTAGTAGATTTGTAGAACGTACTCTTTAGAGTAAAAAAATTAAAAAAATATCTATTGGAAAAAGCAAAAATAAGAAAAACAAAAGTAAAATCAACGTCTGCAGAAGACTTGAGCCAACTGATTGTTACAGCCATGCAAGACAAGAAAGCCAATAACATCTTAAGCTTGGATTTAAGACATATTCCGGAAGCAATGTCGGACTATTTTATTATCTGTCATGCAGCATCTACAACACAAGTTCGAGCTATTGTAGATAATATTGAAGAAGAAGCACGCACCAAAGTTGCCATCAAACCGTACCATATAGAAGGTCGTTCCAATGCAGAGTGGTGTTTGATCGATTTTGGCGATATCATCGTACATGTTTTTCAAGAAGAAAAAAGAGCATTTTTTCAATTAGAAGATTTATGGAGTGATGCCATCTTTAAACACTATGATTAAAAACAAAAATTAACACTAAGAATACAATACTTCTGTTAACTTAATTGAACAATTTTCTTTTACATTACGTTTATTCAAATTATAATACTTAAAAATGGATTTTAAACCCGAAAACGAAGAGCCGAAAAAAAAGAAAGGCGGTTTTAATAGCTATTGGCTATTCGCTATTCTTATTGTAGGATTGCTGGCAACACAATTTTTATCGCTCAACTTTCAAATAAAAAATATTGACGAAGATTTTTTCTTCTTAAAATTAGTGCCATCCGGTGATGTGTCTAAAATCACGATTGTCAATAAAGAACAAGTAGAAGTATATATCAAGTTGGATTCGTTAAAAGCCAAAAAACAATATGCAGATGTTCGAACTACAAAATTAAAATCCATCAACAAAGGACCACATTACGCTTTTGAAATTTCTTCTATCGAAACATTTCAACAAAAATTAGACGCTGCACAAAAAGATATTCCGTATGAAAGCCGAATTAAACGTACCAACGAATACAGAAAAGGTATTTTCGATATTATCGGTTGGTTATTACCGTTCGTTTTGTTAATCGGTGTGTGGATGTTTTTGATGCGTCGGGCAACCGGTGGCATGGGCGGCTCCGGTGGACAAATTTTCAATATCGGAAAATCCAAAGCTAACTTGTACGATAAAGACATGAAAGTGAATGTTACTTTTGATGATGTAGCCGGATTAGACGAAGCAAAAGAAGAAGTGAAAGAGGTGGTTGACTTCTTAAAAAATCCGAAAAAATATACGGCATTAGGTGCAAAAATTCCAAAAGGTGTTTTGTTGGTGGGTCCTCCCGGAACCGGAAAAACATTGTTGGCAAAAGCAATGGCCGGCGAAGCACAAGTTCCGTTCTTTTCCATTTCCGGTTCGGATTTCGTAGAGATGTTCGTCGGTGTAGGTGCCTCTCGCGTACGCGATTTATTTAAACAAGCTCGTGAAAAAGCACCTTGTATTATTTTTATTGATGAGATAGATGCTGTTGGACGTGCACGCGGAAAAAATATAATGCAAAGTAATGACGAACGCGAAAGTACGCTAAACCAATTATTGGTGGAAATGGATGGTTTTAGTGGCGATAAAGGTATCATCATGTTAGCGGCGACCAACCGTCCCGATGTATTAGATTCAGCATTGTTGCGACCGGGACGTTTTGATAGACAAATTTCTATCGACAAACCGGATCAAAAAGGTAGAGAGCAAATCTTTAAAGTACATTTAAAAAAATTAACCAAGCTTGGACCGGATGTAACACCGGAAAAACTTTCCTCTTTAACACCGGGTTTTGCCGGTGCAGAAATTGCCAACGTGTGTAATGAAGCAGCTTTGGTAGCTGCACGAAAAGAGAAAACTCAAGTAGAAGTAGAAGATTTTAACGAAGCAATTGACAGAAGTATCGGTGGTTTGGAAAAGAAAAATAAAATCATCTCACCACAAGAAAAAGAAATAATTGCATACCACGAAGCCGGACACGCCATCTGCGGTTGGTACTTGGAGCACGCACATCCATTGCTGAAAGTAACCATAATTCCACGCGGTATTGCGGCACTCGGCTATGCTCAGTATTTACCTAAAGAACAATATCTGTATCGCACAGAACAATTGATGGACGAAATTTGTATGACTTTAGGCGGAAGAGCAGCAGAAGAAATTATTTTCGGAAAAGTATCTACCGGTGCACAAAACGATTTGCAACGCATTACGCAGTTGGCATACGCAATGGTAACAGTTTATGGTATGAACGATAAAGTTGGAAACGTATCTTTTTACGATCCACAACAAGATACTACTTTTACGAAGCCTTACTCTGATGAGACAGCCAAAGTAATCGATGATGAAGTGCGCAAATTAATCGACTCTGCATACCAACGTACCTTAAACTTATTGACAGAGCGAAAAGAACAATTAACTACCATCGCAAAAGCATTATTGGAAAAAGAAATCTTATTCAAATCTGATTTGGAAACGTTAATTGGCAAACGTGCATTTGATGAAGAACCACTACCGGTTTCATTTTCATAAAATTTTTTAGAGAATAATATAAAGAAGGGTTCGCGAAGCGAGCCCTTCTTTATATTTGTATATGTCTAAAGTACAGATTTACAAAATATATAGTTTATCAGCAGTAGCAACGTTGTTTTTATTGCTGCTTTATCTTTATTTGAATGTCAATTATGATGGTCAATATTGGCAGCAAATACAACAAAGTAAATCAGTACTTACTGCAGAGTATTGTGAGTTAGATAAATCAACGCATTTTTTTCGACAAACAATGAATACGTATTCCAACTTAATGTATTTCTTTTTAGGCTGTATTGTTTTGTTGATTGGAATACACGATGTTAAAAACAAAACAGCAACTCCAATTAATGCGATACAACAGTTTCCGGCTATCACCATTTTATTTGGCAGTTGCCTCATCTACTTGTGTATGGGAAGTTCATTTTTTCATGCATCACTTTCTTGGATAGGGCAACGGTTGGATATGAATGCAACGTATAGTATTTGCATTGTGTTAATTGGCATTAGTATTTTCCGATATTTTGAGCCAAAGCGAATACGTCCTATTTATTATATTTTACTATTGATAGTTTGTATCGTTGCATTTATAAAACTACATTTAGTGGTTAGCAGCTTTATTTTATTACCGTTATTAATAGTAGTTTTAATTGGGTTTACAGCATTGAATTATGTAAGAAATAAACAGCGTTATCATTTCACGACACTTATTTTAAGTCTTCTTTTTTTGATAGGTGCATTTGTGCTTCGCACCATAGACTTAAAAAAAATAGCTTGTAATCCGATATCCATTTACCAAGGACATGCCTTGTGGCATTTTTTTACCGGCATTAGTGCTTTTTTGTTGTATTGGTTTTATAGAAATGAGAAAATAGAACCATAACATTTGTAGCTTGTACAGGTAAATGCTTCGGATATATATCATTCTCTAGAAAAAAGGAAGCTCATAAATGACTTGATGTGTGTTTATTATAATTATTCAACAGCTTATATTTTTAGACTATTTTTCGACTATGAAAAAAAAGAGACAAAAAGTTCAATTGGACAAATAATTAAATAAAGAAAATAGAATAGTAAATTAAACCGCACAACGCCTCAGCATAAAATTCCACATTTGTGGTATGTGCGTAAAGTAAATTTAGGCTTATTTGCAAGTACCACTTGCTTTAATTTTTTCGTAAAATGCTTCGTATTGTGGTAAGATATTGGATATATCAAACTTTTGTGCTTGCGCAAATGCATTCTTTCTGAATAGTTCCATTTTCTCTTCGTCTTGCAATAGCAAAAGTGTTTTTTCTGCCATGCCGTTTACATCGCCCACATTTAATAAATAGCCGGTTTCTCCATCAATATTTACTTCCGGAATGCCGCCTGCATTTGAAGAAACCACCGGCACTTCGCAAGCCATCGCTTCTAATGCAGCCAATCCAAAACTCTCACTTTCTGATGGCAATAGAAACACATCTGCAATAGCTAATAATTCTTCTACTGCTTCTTGTTTACCTAAAAAACGCACGTCTAAATTGGAACACAACGAACGCACTAATTTTTCAGCATTTTGTCGCTCCGGCCCATCTCCAATCATCAATAATTTTGCAGGTATGGCTTCTGAAACCTTGCAAAAAACATGTACGACGTCTTCTACTCTTTTTACTTTTCTAAAGTTAGATGTATGTACAATTATTTTTTCGCCATTGGGTGCAATGGCTTTTTTAAAATGATCTTTATTGCTTTTTTTAAATCTGGAAAAATCAATAAAGTTAGGAATAACTTCAATCTCATTTTTAATCTTGAAATTGGTAAAAGTATCGTGCTTTAAACTTTCGGAAACGGCCGTTACGCCACACGATTGATTGATGGAATAGGTTACAACGGGTTCATAGGTGGCATCTCTTCCAACCAATGTAATATCTGTGCCGTGCAAGGTGGTAATAACCGGAACATTTATTCCTTGTTGTAATAATATTTGCCGTGCCATGTAAGCTGCAGAAGCATGTGGAATGGCATAATGCACGTGAAATATATCTAATTTAGCATTGAGTGCCACATCTACTAATTTACTGGCTAATGCTGTTTCATACGGTGCATAATCAAATAATGGATAATCATTTAAACTCACCTCGTGAAAAAAGATATTTTCATTAAATGTATCTAATAAGCGTGCCGGTTCTTTGTAGGTAACAAAATGCACTTTATGTCCTTTTTGTGCCAATCCTTTTCCCAACTCAGTAGCCACTACGCCACTGCCGCCAAAGGTAGGATAACATACAATTCCAATATTCATAGCAATGCAAAGGTAGTAATGAAATAATGAAATAATGAATCAATATGATAATGAAATAATGAAACGATTGTTTACGAATTAAACAGCTAACTTTTATAAAATAATAAAAATTTATAAATCTTATCTAAATAGAAACTCCGTTTACTTTGTTGTTAAAAAAAGGGACTGTTTAAATTTCCATTTTTCTGCTTTGTAAACAGCGTCTCTCGTCGTGGACACTGTATATCTAAACAACGCAGCGACTTTTTCAGTAGGCACTACTAGGATGTTTTAGAATTTGTTTTTTCGGTTAGTATGCTCACCGATAATTGAGATTTTTTATTTCTATTTCAATTGCTCATTCATCTTTAAACCACAATCTAAAAATTGGATATAGTTGTTTTTATCTTTTGAAAAATCATACGCCACCGGTTGATTGAGTAATTGCTCTTTCGTATTAATTAAAACATACAATGGTTGTGAGTTGGTTTTAAAATGCTCTGCTTGGAATGCACTCCATTTTTGTCCCACTGTTTTTACTTCGCGTTCTTTTCCTGTTGATGTAGAAATATACCATTCATCTTCCGGTAAAGCTTTTCTATCATCAACATATAATGAGATGATGACATACGCTTTTAAACGTTGTTTCACTTGTACATCACTCCAAACTTTATCTTCTATTTTTCGGCAATTTACACAACCAAATCCGGTGAAGTCTAACAATACAGGCATGTTGTGTGCTTTCGCATATTCCATTCCTTCTTCGTAATCTTTAAAATGTTTGAAGGTAGTTTCTTTTTCTGATTTAAAATTATACGTTGTTGGCGGAATAATTCCACTTAAAATATTGACCGGTTTGTAGGTAATTAATGCATACACTAAATAAAATGTAAAAAGCAAAGTAGCTACACCAAAGGCTTTTACCACATTGGTTTGTTTTGTTTTGAAAAAAATATTTAAACAATACAATGACAATAACCCAAAAATGAGAATCCAAATAAGTATAAACGGTTCAAAACGTAAGATGCCCCAATTCATTGTCATATCTACTACAGATAAAAACTTAAATGCTAACGCTAATTCCAAAAACCCTAAAATTACTTTTACTGTAGTTAGCCATCCACCGGATTTAGGCAATGATGATAGCCATTGCGGGAACATGGCAAACAACGTGAATGGCAGTGCTAAGGCAATACCAAAACCTAATAACCCAAAAAATAAGGATGAACCACCCATTACCAACAACGTTCCGATAATGGGCCCGGTACAAGAAAATGAAACTAATGCTAACGTAAATGCCATAAAAAAGACACCTAAATAACCACCTTTACTCGACAAACTGTCTGTTTTATTTGCCCAAGATGATGGTAATGTGATTTCAAACAAACCAAAAAAGGAAAGTGCAAAAATGACAAACACAACAAAGAATAATAAATTAAACCAGATATTGGTGCTCATTGCATTTAAGGCATCAGATCCAAATAATTCCGTAATGATTAATCCTAATGAAACATAAATTACAATAATGCTTAGGCCATACATTAATGCTTTACTGATGCCTGATTTTTTTTCTTTTCCGCCTTTGGTAAAATAACTAACCGTTAGTGGCACCATTGGAAAAACACATGGCGTTAATAAAGCAAATAAACCACCGATGAATCCGGCAATGAATATCCAAAGCCAACCTTTTTCACTGTTTGTTTGTTCAGTGGTGCTACAGGCATTGGTAGCGTGTGTCCAATCAAATTTTTGGTTGATGCTATCTGTAATGATGGGTGTTGTAGCGGTTGCTTGTGTGTCCGTGTTTGTGGTGTTTTTTGAAAGCGTGTCAATAGTTGTTGCGGTGGTGCTGCCCGATGCTTGTTGGAAAGAGATGGAAAATTTTTCCGGTCCAAATGGCATACAACCAACTTCATCACGGCAAACTTGTCCATCAAATTCACCTTTTAAAACAGCATTTGCATTTTTTATCTTTACCGTTTGCACAAATATGGCATCCCCAACAAACGAGGTAACTTTTACGCCAAAAAGTTCATCGAAGTAGGTTTTCTTTTTTCCTTCTTCTTCTACTTTTCCTATTAATTCGATAGCTGCATTATTTTCAAAACGAAATTGTGTAGGCAAAGGCCCATTTTCACTCGTAAATTGAGAGAATGTATGCCATTCGTCATCTAAGTTGCAAATGAATTTTACTTTATAAGTGTTTTCCGAAATTTTAACTACTTCGCTTTTCCAAGTTAAATGCTGTTCCATTGCAGCGGTAGCTGTTAAAGGGAATAATCCAAAGCATAGTAAGAGTGCGACTAAGGTTACAATTTTTGTCAGCCAATTTTTAGGAAGTATGCTTGCAGTTGTTATGTAGTTTGTTTGAAATTTATCCATAGACCAGATTCAATAAAGATTCAAATAATTTTTTACCATCGGCATTACCCAACACCGACTCGGCACAGCGTTCCGGATGTGGCATCATGCCAAATACGTTTCTATTAACATTACAAATGCCTGCAATGTTTTCTATAGAACCATTTGGATTAGCTGCTTCTGTAATATTTCCGGAAGCATCGCAATATTTGAATAAAATCTGATCGTTTTGTTTTAACATTTTTAAGGTGTCGGCATCCGCAAAATAACGACCTTCTCCATGTGCAATCGGAATGTTGAGTGGTGTTGTCAAATCAAGCTGTTGTGTAAGTGCCGTGTTGTTTGTTTGAGGCAATAAATATTGATTTTGACAAATAAAACGTTGGTGATTATTCGCTAATAAAGCACCCGGCAACAAATGGCTTTCGCACAATACTTGGAATCCATTGCAAATACCAAAAACATAACCACCCTTGTTGGCATGTTCTATTACTTTTTCCATGATAGGTGAAAAACGGGCAATAGCACCACATCTCAGATAATCTCCGTACGAGAAACCACCCGGAATCATAATGCAATCTTCCGTGGTTAAATCTTGTAAATGTGTGTCTTTGTGCCACAGTACGCGTGTTTCGCACTGCATTACTTCTTTGCAAACATGTATTACATCCGCATCGCAATTAGAACCGGGAAAAACCACCACACCAAATTTCATATTCTTTTTTTTAAATAGTAAAAAAATGCATCAGATTTCAAATAATTGCAGTTGTAAAATTAACTGAAAACCCGAATCCAATTTGTAACAAAAATTACAATTACAAAGATAGCATTCAGTATTTCACCAATTCGCTTTTTACGAATTCTTAACATAAGTAATGTCAGGAAAATAGTAGCCGGAATAAATAACAATGAAAAAGCAGTTTCGTCTAATTTTTTGCTAAAAACAACAGAAATACTCAAGCCTATTAACAAGAAAATGAGCATGTTTAGGTTTTTTCTGCGTTTAAAACTAACAGAGTATAAATAACCACGCATACTGATAAAGGAAAATAGTAAATATACAGCCGCCATTATTAAACAAATAAGATTAAACAAATGGTAATGTATCGTAAGCAAAAAGAAATTAGATGGTAGCAACACATCTACATCTAATGAAAAATCGGCGAGATAACTGATGCCCAATGCTACATAAATTGGAAAAATCATCCCAAAAAACAGTACGATGTAATCATTAAAGCGGAATGATTTTATTGCATATAAAATCAACAATAAGAACAAGAAAATAAATACCATATTCACATTTAAAACTATCAATAAGCCACCCAAAACGCCGGCATTAAAACATTCCATTCGTGCATTTTCTTTTGCTGTAATGTGTATGAATGTGTAAAACAACATCAATAAAATAAAATTTAAAATGGTGTACATAGAAAATACGTTGAATTGCGGTATCAAAGAGGATAACAATACGTAATAAATAGCCGGAATCCAACTGCTGCCTTCGTGGTAATCAGCTTGATGAAACATACGGTTTAACCACAACGCTTGTGCTAACAACGAGATTTGTGCCAATAAAAAATGGAGTGTCGAATTATTGCTCAACAACGCTCCAATTCCCCACAAATTTTGTATTGGTGCAATGTCCGGTGTTGTTATAAATAAAAATGGGATTTTTATAGCAATAAAAAACAAGATGAACGCTACAAAAGTAAGTGGCTGCTGTGATTTAAAAAAGGATAACACGCTCTATAACACAATTTGGATGCAAGTTACAATTTATTTGCGGCTACTTTTATAAATTAATATTGGAACAATACAAACTGTACATTCCTTTTTTGCTCACTCGGAAAAATAATGGTGTTGCCATCTAATTGTTTGGCTTTTTGTGGCACCATTACCAAGCCTTGTTTTTCGCTGTTTAGCACGCTGGCACGCTTTACCAATCCGTTTGGATTAATATTGTATTCAACAAAATTTCCGATATTATAGAAATCTTCGTTGTATAGAAATTTCAACACGTTATTGGCCTCAAAAAATGCAAAGGACGAATAATAACCATCATCATTTTCAGAAATTTGAGCTTTAGGCATATTGGTTTGCCAATCTACCGAACCATCCACATTTATTGAGAAAACACCGATATCATAAAAGAAATTCTGATCCACATATTTTAGCGACGAAGCCAATGGCATCGCATTGTAATACGAATAATTGTCCACCATTCTTTCGGTTCGGGTAAATTTGTATTCGCCTTCCGTAATTAATACAAAACCGCCATCGCTACGTGGTATGATACGTTTTGGTTTTACTAATGTGGCTTTATCTTGCCATGCTTTAAATTCATTGGTTTGATATTTTTTCAAAACATCTTCATTGAACGGCATTTTGTTGCTTAACAACACCGTGTTGGTTCTAAAATCAATGATTTGATAAAAAATTCCGATGTCGTTTTTATTCTTTGTGTTTTTATAACAAGCCGCGATATAGCCGATATTTCGATTGTTTCCGGTTTCTGTAAGTACATTTTTAAATACATAATCAGGATGTTGTAACACTTGTTCGCCAATCGTGTTGGTTGCTCTGTTAAAAGTATATGAAGTATAAGCTGAAAATTGATAATCGTTGTTGGCGCTTCCATTTTCTGTGCCAATTATCGCAAACACATTACCTTCATTATTAATTTTGATAGATTTTAGTGTACTGTTTGAAACATCTTGAGAGGAAAATAAATTTCTATTTACAATCTTGATGGAATCGTTTAAGATAGTAAAACGAACAAAATAGGAGTTTTTAGTACGCAATAAATTGAAAGTTAAAATCTTGGATTTATCCGGTGATGTTTTTACATAAAATACTTTCCCTTTTCCAATATTTATCAATGGCATAGAATCCAAAACGTACGCCACGTTGGGTATATCTAATTTGTCATCAATTACTTTTAATTTTAGATATTGGTTTCTGTCATCTTCCGTTGTGTAGAATGCCAAAATTTTATCTTTCATTAAAATCAAATCTTCCAAAGTTGCAGCCTTTCCTTTAAATGGCAATTCTTTGCGTTTGTCCACTTTTAATTGAGCATTGTATGTAACTAATTCACTCTCATTATTCCCAAAATAATGCACTACAATGCCCAAATTATTTTTCCCGATTATTTCATAATCGGAAAAACGACTGGCTACTTTTTCTGCTATAGATTTGGTGATAGTTTGTGCAAAAAGGGAAAACGGAAAAAGTAAAATACCACAAAGTAAGTATTTAAGAAATTGGTTTCTTGAAAGCTGCTTATGGTGTATTGCTTTATACGTAGTTTTCATTTTATTTTTTTTGTCGGGGGTCTAATGCATCTGTCAAACCTTCTCCAATTAAGTTAAACAATGTAACCGTTAAGAAGATGGCAAAACCCGGAAAGATGGCTACCCAAAGTTGTGATTTTCCGCCTTGTGCTAAGGATAACAATTTTCCCCATGTTAATGTTTCCGGCGGAATACCTAACCCTATAAACGATAAAAACGACTCTGTTAGTATGGCAGCTGCAATTCCGAATGCAATAGTAATTAATACCGGCGACAAAGCATTTGGAATAGCATGTTTGAATAAGATTCTCCAACGCGGAAAACCCAAGGCTTCCGATGCTTCGATGTATTCTAAATTGCGAATACGCAATAATTCTGCTCGAATAAAACGAGCTATCTCTGTCCAAGAAGTTAACCCGATTACTACCATCACTAAAAAGATACTCGGCTTGGAAATAGCAACCACAGCAATAATTAAAAATAAACGTGGAATAGATACCAAAACTTCAATCATGCGTTGCACAATAATATCTACCGGAATATTCATTTTTGGTTTTAAAAATGGGATTAATTTTAATGGTCTGGATACTACATACGCAATAAACATACAGGCAAGAAATGCCAAAATACCCATAAATAAACCATCAACAGCATTAAAATAAAATAAACCCAAAAACACAAAGATGCATCCCACTAAAAAAGCGGCTCTGGAAATACGGATGCCGGTATCACCAAAAAAACCGGCTAATGAACCCAATAAAATACCAATGATACTCGCAATAGACATAGCTATTAAACCAATAATAAAAGCTATGCGAGTTCCATGTATCAAGGCTGATAAAATATCACGTCCAATGCCTTCCGTTCCTAACCAATGTCTCCATCGAACAGAAGGCACATCTTGTTTGCCAAATGGTGATACAAATCCGAAGTTTAAAATATCTTGCGTTGTAGGTGAGTACGGAATCGGTGCTCTTAATACAAAATCGTAGTCGACATCTGCCCAATCTATATTATTTAATTCCGGAGCAAATTTGGCGAGTTTTAGTTTTACGGCGTATTCTTTTAAAATGGGAAAATATACTTTGCCCTGATACTTACAAACAATGGGTTTCTCGTTGGCAATAAAATCAGCAAATAATGCAATAAATGACATGAATAGTATCAAATACAAGGAAAACAAAGCTCGTTTATTTTTCCTAAATTGCCGTTTTACATACGACCAATAATCTTGTTTTATTTCAGGATTTGTGCTCAATGTATTTATTTTTTATTGTAAGAAATTCTTGGATCTACCACAGCATATAAAATATCTGCAACTAAATATCCGATTAAAGTAAGAATAGCAGAAAACATGACTACAGTATATACTATAGGATAGTTTCTGGCAACTAAAGCTTCATAAGCGGTTTTTCCCATGCCCGGTATGGAGAATATCAATTCTAACACAACAGAACCGCTGATGGCCAACGGAAACACATTGGCAAATAAAGTGATGATTGGCAATAAAGAGTTTTTGATGGCATGTTTCCATAAAACCACTTCTTCATTTAAACCTTTTGCACGAGCCGTGCGGATATAGTCTTGCGATAAAGAGTTTACCATGGCACCACGCATTTGTCTGGAAATAAAAGCCAATCCGCCATACGTGTAGCAAATAACGGGCAAGGTTAAATGCCATACATAGTTGAAAAATTTGCCCCAAAAAGTCATATTTTCAGTCGGTTGTGGTACACCGAATGATGGAAAAAGATTAAGGAAATCACCACCGCCAAAAAACATAATTAATAAAGTTGCTACCCAAAAACTTGGCAATGAGTATAAAATGAATAAAGACGTAGAGATGGTCTGGTCTTTAATATTTCCTTTGTTGGCAGCGGATACTATACCTAAAGGAATAGCAATTAAATACGTAAGAAAAATGGAAATAAAACTTAATAAAACAGTCCAGCGTACAGCTTCCCAAATTACAGTTTTTACCGGCTTTTCATCTTGATAAGAAATGCCGAAATCACCGACCATAAATTTTGTTATCCATTGATGGTATTGGTTATTAATGCCATACCAATGAATTGCAGGAATGTAATTTTTATAAGTAGTTGCTTTGCTTACTACGGATGCATATAAATTTTTTGTGTTTGTAATTTCTGTTGCTAAGGCTGGCAATCCCGTGGTAACAGCTAATTTTTCAATTTTATTTAGGTTGAATTGTATGGATTGATTTTCCGATTCAATTAATATTTCTTGAATACCGGCTTTAATATCAATTAATGCATCGGCATTGGAAGAATCTGTAATTACACTGCCGGTATTTATTTCTAAATTTCTAAGTGCTTTATAATAGGCACTAATCTCATTCCAATTACCATATTGTTTTATCAATTTAGCTAAATTTTCTCTGTGGAATTTTTTTGGTATCACAAATAAATCCTTTGGAGTAGCTTGGTTAGAGATACTGAAATAAAAAGTTGGTAGGTCTAAGCCTAATTGTTTTCTTTTAGCAATGTATGCTTTTTCGGCAGCTACCGCTTTTGCAGAACTTCCCATTTCGCTGTTGGAGTTGAGCATTTGCTCCACCGGATCGCCCGGAACACTGGTGCTTAAAAAGAATGTGAGCAACGAAATGATAAATAACGTTGGAATAAAAAGTACAATCCTCTTTAAAATATATTTTAGCATATCGTTTTTCTTTTTAATTAGCTTCTACTTTATATCCTTTTTTTACTTTAAATCCGGCAAACCACACACCCGGATATAACGCAGGTCCGGCATTGATGTTTTCAAAGCGGTTGTGTACACAGTTTCTATAGGTTTGTACGTATAAGTATATATACGGAATTTGAGTATGTTCAATTTCTTGCCATTCGTAGTATAGCTTTTTTCTTTTTTCTATATCAAATTCTACACGAATGTTGTCTAATATTTTATCTGTTTTTGCATTTCCAAAGCTCATGTAATTTGCACCACCATTGGCACTTGAAGTATGGAATAATTGTTTGTTGTCGTCAACACCCGGTCCGGTAACCCAACCTTGATACCACATTTGACAATTGTGTTTTTTCAATTCATCTATATAAAGTGACCACTCTAATGTTTTAATGTTTAAATGAATGCCGGCTTTATTAAAGGTGCGTTGCATTAATAAACCCACCATTTCTCGTAAACTATTGCCACTATTATATGTGTACGTTAATTCAAAGTTTGTTTTTACACCGTCCATAGTTTTATCTAATATGCCATCGCCATCCGTATCTTTCCATCCTGCAGCTTCCAATAAGGCTACGCCTTTTTTCAAATCAAAAGGAAATAATTGGATAGATGGATCGATGATATCTTTTTTCATCGGTAAAATAGCACTGTTGTTACGGACACCCATGCCATAAATTACCTTTTCTAATATTTGGTTGACATCGATTAGATAGCATAAAGCTTGTCTAACTTTTACATCACTCAGTATTTTATCTTTATGGTTTAAGCCGATGCATTGATATGCTAATTGTTGCGGCTCGCTTTTATAGAAATTTTTAGTAAACTTAGGTGAGTTGTCTAGGTCTTTATAATCTTTCACCGGTGTAACATAAATGAAATCTAATTGCTCGTTTTTTAATGCCGTTAATGCCGTAGTGAAGTTATTAATAGTGATAAACACCAAACGGTTTGGATAAGCCTCGAAGAAGATGTTTTTATCCTGTACTTTATCGCCCCACCAATCTTTTTTGCGTTCCAAAATCATGCGTTGTCCTGTTTCCCAACTTACCAATTTGTAAGCACCTGAACCTTGCACATAAGCAGGTTCACGCATAGTCTGTTGGGAGTTAAAGAAGTCGGCAAATTTTTTAATATTATCGTCGTCAGCACATTTTGGATTTTCAACTATGAATTCAGGAAGGCTATATTTTTTTAGCAACCCTTTTGCATCGTACACATATTCCGGCAAGATGATAATCTCACAACCGGTGCCTTCTACTGCACCAATGTATTCATTGCAGATAACGGTGAATTTTTTCGGATTTTCCGGATATGTTCGAATATCTTTTACATAATCAATGGATGGCTTTACGTTGTCGGAGTTCACCTTAGGACAAAGCACTGCTTTATACGAAAACACAACATCTTTTGCTGTAATAGGTGAACCATTGTCCCATACCGCTTCCGGTCTAATCTCGTACGTGATTTCGATGGTATTTCCTATATTTTTTACTTCCGGTAATGCTGCCGCTAACACAGGAGTAATTGCCATAGTTTTTAAGTCATAATTCAACATTGATTGCATAATGTTTGGAATCATGTATCTTCTAGAAGTAGCATCAGAAACAGTATATGGATTTAATCCTGTCGCATCAGATAAAACATGAATGGCAACTTGATTTTTGTATACTTTTTTAGAGTTAGCCGTGTTTCTAATAATGGCACTTAATACAACAATAGCACACAATAAAATCAATGTTGTATAAAGTATTCTTTTTATAGACATGTATATTAGATTAGCTGGCAAATTTAATAGTTTTTATACAGATTGTATGTATGCTTTGTAAGTATTAACACGCCGCCATTATATTGAGATAGTTGTTGCAACAAATTATTTTCTTGTTTAAACAAGTACACAAAACGAGTTTTGCCCTATTAATAATCTAGCAGCAATCTGTTTTTTTTGTAATCTATTTTTCATTATATTCACTAAATAAATAAATGTATATGCGAAATTCTTTATTATGGATGATGGGTATTCTCACCCTTTTTGTATTTCAATCGTGTAATTCTAATGGGAAAAAAGAAGGCGACACACAAGGTTTTACGTACGATGAAAAAATAGAAAAAGAATTCCAAGAAAAATTGATTTTGGTAGAAGATGGTGGAACAGTCGAGTTTCCTGCCGGAAAATTCCTGTTTAAGAAAGCACTTTCTATGGAAGGCAAGAAAGATGTAACGATAAAAGGTGCCGGCACAAAAGAAACGATTTTATCTTTTTTAGGACAAACGGAAGGTGCTGAAGGAATTAATATTACCAATTGCCAAAATGTAAAGGTGGAAGGTTTTACAATACAAGATTCTAAAGGCGATAATTTGAAATTAAAAAATTGCGATGGTGTTACCATCCGAAATATGAATTCGACATGGACTACAGGAGCCGATACATCCAATGGAAATTATGGATACTATCCTGTCGAATGCAAAAATGTATTGTTAGAATATTGTGAGGTTTCATATTGTGCTGATGCAGGCGTGTATGTTGGCCAATCTACAAATGTAATTGTGCGTCATTGCTATGCACACCACAATGTTGCCGGCATCGAAATTGAGAATTGCATCAATTCAGATGTATATAAAAATAAAGCAGAAAACAATTCCGGTGGAATATTAGTTTTTGATTTGCCTAAACTCTTTCAAGCAAATGGACGAAATGCAAAAGTATGGGACAATGATTGCAAGAATAACAACTTTAAAAACTTTGGAAAACCCGGTAGCATTGTAGCGATGATTCCGCCAGGCTCCGGAATGATTATTATGGCAACCGATAGCGTAGATATCTTTAATAATCGCATTACAAACAATAAAACCGTTGGTGTTGCAACAGTTTGCTATCAAATGACCGGAAAACAATTAAATGATACTGCCTACGGACCATATTGTACTGCTATATATATCCACGATAATAAATTTGATCGTAGCGGATTGTCACTTACAGAGCGTGTTCCGGATTTAACTACAGATTTAGGAAAATTGCTTACTGCAACATTTAAAGGTGGCGTTGATATTTTAATAGATGGCTCATCCGACCCGAAACTGAGAGATAAAAATGGTCAACTTCCGGAAGATAAACGTATTTGTGTCCGAAACAATGGAAACATTGAATTTGGTAATTTAAACGCATGGAAAGCCAAAGGCATAAAAGATATTATGAATTATAAAGACAATGATATCTCAAAGTTTGATTGTTCCATTGCTGCAATTAATGGAAATAATACCAATCCGGCAACCGCAAAATAATATCTTGTACGCATGAAAAAAACAATTGTATTACTCTCTCTTATTGGGTGCTTTATTTTACTATTTTTCAATCAATGTAAGATAGGCAATAAAGCTGTTGCAATGGATGTTGCTGCGAAGCCTTTTGAGAAATTATCAGACTATCATTTTTTTAAAGGAGTGCTGAAAAATTTAGAACCAAATGACAGAGTGTTACCCTACGATGTGATAACTGCCTTGTTTACAGATTATGCACACAAGGCTCGTTTTGTTTGGATGCCCGAAGGAGCAACTGCTAAATATGTAAAAGATGAAGTGTTAGATTTTCCAGTGGGAACTGTCTTGATAAAAAATTTCTTTTATGAAATAGATGAACAAAATGCTCAAAAAGGAAGAAGAATCATTGAAACACGTTTATTGGTTAAACGCAAAGATAAATGGGATGCTTTAGCATACGTATGGAACGATGAACAAACCGAAGCAACTTTAAATATAGTAGGCGATTCTAAAAAAGTAGATTATACGAATGCGAAAGGAAAAGCTGTTCACATTGACTATACTGTTCCCAACAAAAATGAATGTAAAAATTGCCACAACTTAAATAACGTATTGATGCCAATTGGACCAAAAGTTCGTTATTTAAACAAAGACTATTTATTTGCAGACGGACTTAAAAATCAGTTAGAAAAATGGGCTTCCGTTGGCTACCTAACCGGATACAATGCTACTGCAAATGCAACCAATAAAATAGCTGATGCCTTTAATCCTATGAGTGGAACTACGGAGCATAGAGCTAAATCATATTTGGAAATTAATTGTGCACATTGTCATCGCAGGGAAGGAAGTGCCAATAATTCGGGATTGTTTTTGCTGTTGAGTGAGCAAAATCCGGAAAGTTGGGGCATCATAAAAAGCCCGGTAGCAGCGGGTGCTGCCAGTGGTGATAATCTATACGATGTCGTTCCGGGAAAACCGGATGAAAGTATCTTAGTGCATCGCATTACGGAAAATGACCCAGAAGTGCGTATGCCGGAATTAGGCAGAAGTGTAACACATGTAGAAGGTGTGGAACTTGTTCGCCAGTGGATTGCCGAAATGAAATAATATTAAAAAAGCAGGACACGCTAACAGCGTGTCCTGCTTTTTTTCTTCTCGTCTAAAGATTTTTAATGTTGTGCTGTTGCCGGTAATTGCATTTCTTTAAATTCTATACCGGAAGGCAATTCAAATGTACCGGCTGGAATGCTCGGATTTTCTTCTATTTTCTTCACATTTGTTGTTACCGTTTTTCCCATCATGGACATTTCCATTTTTAAAGGAATTCCTTTCCAAGACCACATTTTTCCACTCATTTGCTCCATCGAAAAACTAAATACTTTGCACGACTTTCCATCTATTGTTTCCTCGCCTTCATCCTTTAAATTCATTTTCTTTTTCATTTCTTCCGTTAAGGTTGCAATGTCTGTCGTGTTTGGGTCAAATTTTGATGGATCTAATTTTATTTTGCTTCCGGTTTTTGACATGTTAGACCAAGTATAAGCATAATCATCCAACTTAAGCATATTAGCAGTAGTGTTCATAGATTTACCACCAAATGAAATAGAAGTTACAGATTCGGTGCGAACTTTTTTGCCAAAATCATCCGTATAAACTTTAGAGGTTGTAGTGCCCATTCCTTCAGGCATTATCGTTTCGGATTCATACATAACCGATTTGATATTTTCTACAGGCGTTGATGATACTTCTACGGAACTGCTACTTGTGTTGGTTCCTTCGCCGGATTGCTCTGTTGTGTTGTTTTTACAAGCTGTGAATAAGGCAATAACAATTGCCATCAAAAAGATATTTCTCATAGATTTTATTTTATTCTAATTTAGATAAATTTTAGTACACTGTATATTAATTCTAATTTAGAACAAACAAACAGTATAATCTCTATTTTTGATGTATGATGTGGCAATGGCACGAATTGACAAACGAAACCAAAATAGCATTGGAGCAATTACAAATTTTGCAAATGGCAAAATTAGACTTTAACGGTAAATCTATTTGCGTAACACGCTTAGAAGAAGGTTTCTTTGGAATACAAAATACGTGTCCGCACGCCGGAGCTCAACTACATCATGGTCATTGCAACAAAAGAGGCGTAGTTACTTGTCCGTTGCATGGTTATAAATTCGATATGAAATCCGGAAGAAGTGTAGATGGTAATAATTATAAAATCAACCATTATCCTTTTAAAATAGAAGACGATAAGTTATGGATTGGCATTAAGCAATACTAACTTTGTATTGAAAATATAACATCGTTTTAAACACATGAAATATTCAGTTGTTGACATATCTAAAATTATAAACGGAAGTTTTTTGCAAGAAAAATCGAGTCCGTTAATTACGCACGTTTGCATTGACACCCGACAAATTACACATGCTGCTAACAGCCTTTTTTTCTGTTTAATAGCCCAAAATGATGGACATCAATTTATTGAAACAGCTTACAAAAAAGGTATTCGAAATTTTGTTGTTTCCACCCAATTGGATGTTCAAACCTATGTAGATGCCAATTTTATTTTGGTTTCAAACACGCGTGATGCATTGCAACAATTGGCAATACATCACCGCACACAATTTCGTATTCCGACAATTGGTATTACAGGCAGTAATGGAAAAACAATAGTGAAAGAGTGGTTGTTTCAATTATTAACTTCAGAAAAAAACATTGTAAAAAGCCCAAAAAGTTACAACTCGCAAATTGGTGTTCCTCTCTCTGTATTAAATATGGAAACGGAAAATGAATTAGCCATTTTCGAAGCCGGTATTTCTACAATAGGCGAAATGGAAAAGTTGGAAACAATTATTCAGCCAACCATCGGCATACTTACAAATATCGGTAGTGCACACGATGCCGGATTCACATCTAAAGAAGATAAATTACGAGAAAAGCTGCGATTGTTTCTACATGCTGATGTTTGTTTATTTTTTGAAAAATATATTACAACTACAACGTTGACAGATTTTTCATTTCAAAAAATTTCGATTGGTGAAAGTGATGATGCGGTTGTCAAAATCAATCATTACACCAAACAACGTAACTGTGTAATAGTGGAATTATCCTCCGCTCGATTTGCATTAAATAAAACCAACGTTGTAATACCCTTTGTAGATGATGCTTCGATAGAGAATTGTTTACTTAGTGTGGTTGCTTTGTTGTATTTGGGTTATTCTGTTGAAGTAATTCAATCAAAGATTTCATTACTACGCAACTTGCCGATGCGTTTAGAATTGAAATATGGTATCCAAAATTGTACTATTATCGATGATTCATACAGTGCAGATTTTCACTCGTTGCAAATAGCCTTAGATTTCTTAAAACAACAAACATCGCACAAGAAAAAAACATTGATTATTTCGGAGTTTGATGAATCGGGATTGAGTGAAAAAGATTTTATTCAAAAACTCAAAGTTATCTTACAAAATAATACATTCGACAAGTTAATTGGTGTTGGCAAAGCATTTGTGCATCAGGTAGAATCGTTAGCATACACTGTAAAAGAATGGTATGTTTTTGAAAGCACACAACATTTGTTAGAGCAATTTCACGTATTACATTTTGAGCGAGAATTAATTTTATTAAAAGGTGCACGCCAATATACGTTTGAGAAAATCACGGCACAACTCATCGGACAAACACATGCAACCGTGTTAGAAGTAAACCTCAATGCACTTATCCAAAACTTAAATTGCTATAAAAAATATTTGCCAAAAGATTGTGGCGTGATTGCTATGGTGAAAGCTTTTTCGTATGGAAGCGGAAGTGTAGAGATTGCCGGGCTTTTGGAAAAACAACACGTTTCTTATTTAGCAGTGGCTTATGCTGATGAAGGTGTGGAATTAAGAAAAGATGCAATACAATTACCGATAATAGTGATGAATCCGGATGTGGTAGATTTTGATCGAATGTTAGAATACAATTTAGAACCTGAAATTTATTCGCTACAAATCTTACATCATCTGATAAAAAAAGTGGAGGGTAAAAATATTTCCATTCATTTAAAATTGGAAACGGGCATGAATCGTTTAGGGTTTGTATCGGATGAACTGGATGAGCTGATAACGGTGTTGCATCAACATCCTAACATCCAAATAAAAACGGTATTTTCTCATTTAGCAGCCAGTGAAGATGTACAATTAGATGCATTTACAACAGAACAAATTGCCTCATTTAAATTCATGTCTTCCAACATCTTGTCTGCATTTCCATATCCGATAAAACGACATCTTCTTAATTCTGCCGGTATCTTGCGTTTTCCGGAAGCCCATTTTGATTTTGTTCGTTTAGGCATTGGATTATATGGTATAGATAGTTCTGAAACGATACAAAAACAATTAGAGCCGGTAGGTAGATTAAAAACACGCATTGCTCAAATTAAATCGGTTGCAAAAGGCGATACCATCGGCTATTCACGCAAAGGCGTTGCAGATAAAGACATGAAAATTGCAGTATTGGCAATTGGCTATGCCGATGGGTTTGATAGAAGATTTGGCAACGGTGTAGGCGATTTGTTTATTGCCGGAAAGCATGCTTCTATAATTGGAAATGTATGTATGGATATGTGTATGGCAGATATTACGCATATAGATGATGTGCAGGAAGGCGATGAATGTGAGATTTATGGAAAAGAAGTTTCCATCATTACGCAAGCAAAAAAAATAGGCACAATTTCGTACGAGTTGCTTACAAAAATTTCTGCCCGTGTAAAGCGATTGTATTTTTTAGATTGAAAATAAAAATGGGATTTTTTACACGTAAAAAATCCCATTTTTGATGTATTGAAAGTAGTATTTTGCTTTATTTTTCCGGTCGCATTTGCGGAAAGAATAGTACTTCTTGGATAGAAGCTTGGTTCGTTAATAACATTGCCAATCTATCTATACCAAAACCAATTCCGGACGTTGGCGGCATTCCATATTCCAATGCACGTAAGAAATCTTGATCGATAAACATAGCCTCATCATCACCTCGTTCTTGTAGTTTCAATTGGTCTTCAAAGCGTTCGCGTTGATCAATTGGGTCGTTCAACTCAGAGTAAGCATTGGCAATTTCTTTTCCATTAATCATCAACTCAAAACGTTCTACTAAACCATTTTTGCTGCGATGTTTTTTTGTTAACGGCGACATTTCTACCGGATAATCAATAATAAACGTAGGTTGTATGTAGTTGTGTTCACATCTTTCTCCAAAAATGGCATCTATTAATTTGCCTTTTCCCATGGAGTTATCTACCTCAATTTTTAGTTGCTTGCACACATCGCGTAAACCATCTTCTTCCATTTCTGAAACATCGAATCCGGTATATGTTTTGATGGCATCGTAGATAGAAATACGTTTGTATGGTGCTTTGAAATTAATCATATTTTCACCTACTTGAACATACGTATTTCCATTGGTATCCAATGCTACTTTTTCCAATAATTGCTCGGTGGTTTCCATCATCCAGAAATAATCTTTATACGCAACATAAAACTCCAATACGGTAAATTCCGGATTGTGGGTTCTGTCCATACCTTCATTTCTAAAATTTCTTGAAAACTCATACACCCAATCAAACCCACCTACTATTAATCTTTTTAAATATAACTCATTGGCGATGCGCAAATACAATGGAATATCTAATGCATTGTGGTGCGTAATGAATGGACGTGCAGCGGCACCGCCGGGAATACTTTGTAAAACGGGTGTATCTACTTCCAATGCGTTTTTGCTGTTTAAGAATTCACGTATGGAATTCATCATTTTCGTGCGTTTAATAAAAGTATCACGAACTTGCTCATTTACGACCAAATCAACATAGCGTTGGCGATAGCGCATTTCCGGATCTGTGAATGCATCGAAAATATTACCTTCCTCATCTTTTTTTACAACCGGAAGCGGACGCAAGGATTTGGATAGCAACGTGAATCCGGTGGCATGTACCGATATTTCGCCTACTTTGGTTTTAAAGGCGTAGCCTTTTATTCCGACAAAATCACCTAAATCCAATAATTTGGAGAAAAGAGTATCGTATAAGGTTTTGTCTTCAGTAGGACAAATATCATCACGACGCACGTAAATTTGGATTCTTCCGGTGCTGTCTTGGATTTCTGCAAAGGTAGCTTTTCCGGCAGGACGTGTTGCCATCAAACGGCCGGCAATACATACTTCTTGGTAATTTAGACGGTTTTTGGTGCCGTCTTCTAAAATTTCTTCTTGGTAATTATTTTTTATTTCCGTAGCAGAAGCATTAACCGGATATAAAGGAGCCGGATAAGGATCAATGCCTAAGGCTTTTATTTTTTCTAGTTTTTCTCTACGTATTTGTTCTTGTTCAGAAAGTTGCATGATTCTAAAATTGAAGTGCAAAGATAACAATAGTAGTACGGAGTAAGAAAAAAGTAGTCGGATTTTTTAATTTAATAGGTGTTGCACATCAACAATTGACAGTTTATTAAAGTTTACTTGTTGCGTTTGCCAGCCTAAGGTTTTTGGTATTTCTAAATTTTCGGGTTTATCGTCTAAGAACAAAATATTTTCCGGTTTTATTTGTTGTTGCTCCATTACAAGATGATAGATTTCCTTTTCCGGTTTCCTACAGCCGATTTCTTGCGAATAATAAACCGTGTTGAAGTATTTATGTAAGATATCATCTCCGAATTTTTCCTTCATATCATTCGTAAACTTTTGCGTGTGGATGCAATTGGTATTACTCAATAAGATGAGCCTATATTTTGTTTTGAGTTGTTGGATAATGGAAACACGATGAGGTGGAATATCCAACAAAATACTATTCCACGCATTGATGATGGTTTCTTGTTTTATGTCAGGATTTATGGAGATAGTTTTTAATTTGGATAGAAATTCTTCCGCACTAAATTTCCCTTTTTCAAAATCTTCGAAAAAGTTTTTTTCTTTCAGTTGTTTTAATTTTTGAAGATG
Organism: Bacteroidota bacterium; assembly: GCA_963169645.1. Classification (GTDB taxonomy): domain Bacteria; phylum Bacteroidota; class Bacteroidia; order Chitinophagales; family JADIYW01; genus JADJSS01. The sequence continues at coordinate 490,389 of CAUJCO010000013.1, read as the reverse complement.
AAATAACGGAAAAAAATCCTGGGTTCGCCAATCATTTTCTTGTTTTAAATTGAGCAAAACACCGCCGAAATCGAAAATTATAGTTTGGATGGAAGACATAACTTATTGATGTAAAAATAAAAAAAACTCCACGTTTGGTGGAGTTTAGTGGTCCTGCATGGGCTCGAACCATGGACCCCCTGATTATGAGTCAGGTGCTCTAACCAGCTGAGCTACAGGACCGCGAATGATATCCTCATTCTTTTATCTGAATGGATTTCAGAATGGAGTGCAAATCTACAATTTTAGTTTTAAATCTACTAATGGCTAACTAATATTTGTTCGTATTATTTTTTCTTTAAAATCTAAAAATGATAGATGGATGCCAATACTGTTTCACCTACTGCTTGTAATGTCAATTTATCTATAATTCCCATATTATCATCATGCGTGTGCCAATGTGCACCAAAGCCGGATGCGGTGCGTCTGGTTCGGTTGATGATATCAATGGTCGGAATTTTTGCTATGGTATTTACGTAATAATGGTCATCAATAATTTGCTCGGTATTTTCTCGCAAAAAGAAATTACCATAACCTAATTGTTCGGCAAATAGCCAAACTTGCTTCATGTATTGCGGTGCATACAGCATAGATACGCCTTCAAAAGTGAAAGTAGCACCTTTGGCACCTACCATATCTAATAAAATGCCATTTTCTGCTTTGTAATTAGGTACATGCGGATTTTTACACCAATACTGTGTACCTAAACAATAAAAATCACCTTGTTTCTGGTCTAAATCATATTCCGGTTGCCCGTAATCTTCCACATCGAAAAATACCAAATCTACTCCAATCTCCGGATTTTTTTGTTGTAGTTGTCGGGCAACCTCTAACAATACGGCTGCACCACTTGCCCCGTCATCTGCGGCTAAAATAGGTGCTGCTACGGCACTATCGCCTTGGTCTGCAAATGGTCGTGAATCCCAATGGGTGCATAATAAAAGTCTTCTTTTTATTCCTGGATTATACGAGGCGATTACATTTATACAAGGAACATTTTTTCCATTATAAATAGTTACGGTTGTTTTTTGTAATTGTACCGTAGCACCGTAATTTTTTAATTTTTGTTCAAAATATTGAGCACATTTAGTTTGTGCGACAGTTCCCGGAACACGTGGTCCCATTTCTACTTGTTGTTGTATAAAAAGATAAGTTGAATCTGAAGAGAAACTTGGACGAGTAATAGTCGATGTTGTTTCTGTTGAGTTGTTTTCTTTTTTTGTTGTTTTGCAAGATGTAGCTATTACAATGCATACAAAGAATAGTATCGAGAATTTTGTACATAGCATATATTTTGTAAACCGTTGCATAGTATCCATCGGCCATCGACTAATTAATCTCATACGTAGTTCCATCTTTTCCATCTTTTATGCTAATATTTGCTTCTTTCAATGCATCTCTAATTTTATCGGAAGTCGTCCAGTCTTTATTGTCACGTGCTTGTTTGCGTATATCAATAATTAATTGCATGGCTTTATCTAAAGCGGTGTTGTCTCCGGATTGTTCTTCTTCCATCAATCCTAATACATCGAATAAAAAACCATTGTATGTAGCCAATAAACTATTGTATGTAACATCAGACAGATTGTTTATTTTCTTGCTGTTGTTATAATAGATATTGATTTGTGTAGCCAATTCGTGCAAAGTTGCTACTAATTTGGGTGCATTAAAATCATCATCCATTACTTCTTTACAGGTGGCACATAAATCTCGTATCCATTTATCTTGTTTTTCTTCTACTGTAATGGAATCAAATTGTAATTCTTTAAGGTATTTTGCAGCGTTCATCAACTTTCGCAATCCTTTTTCGGCATCTTGTAACCCTTTTATGGTGATGTCTAACTCGGATGAATAATGCGATTGCATAAATAAGAAACGCACCGTCATGGCAGAGTAAGGTTTGTCTAATAACGGATGATCACCGGTAATAAATTGCATCGGTAAAATGGAGTTTCCGAGAGATTTACTCATCTTTTGTCCATTAAAATTAAGCATATTGGTGTGCATCCAATAGCGCACCGGTTGTTCGCCGCAAGCACCCACGTTTTGTGCTATTTCGCATTCGTGATGCGGGAATTTTAAGTCCATTCCGCCGGCATGGATGTCAAATTGTTTGCCAAGGTATTTAGTACTCATCACAGAGCACTCTAAATGCCAACCCGGAAACCCTTTGCCCCACGGCGAGTTCCACTGCATAATGTGTTCCGGAGATGCTTTTTTCCATAAGGCAAAGTCGATGGCATTTCTTTTTTCCTCTTGTCCATCTAAATCGCGATAGCCTGCAATCAGTTCGTCAATATTTCTTCCGGATAAAATGCCATAATTATATCCTTTTTCGTTATAGGCACGCACGTCAAAATATACACTGCCATTGGATTCGTACGCAACGCCATTTTGGATGAGTTGTTGAGCCATTTCAATTTGTTCCACAATATGACCTGTTGCTGTTGGTTCTATGGTTGGTGGTGAAATATTAAAAATACGACATACATCGTGAAACCCGACTGTGTATTTTTGTACAATTTCCATCGGCTCCAATTTCTCTAATTTAGCTTGGTCTTCCATGCGGTTTTTACCTTCACCAGCTTCATTGGTAAGATGTCCAGCATCGGTGATGTTGCGGACATATCTTACTTTATAACCTAAAAATTTGAGATATCGATATACTAAATCAAAAGAGATAAATGTGCGTGTATTTCCTAAGTGAACATCAGAATATACAGTTGGACCACAGCAATACAATCCAACATAAGGTGGATTGATGGGTTCAAATTTTTCTTTTTGTCGTGTAAGTGTATTTTGTATATGAAGTGTTGACATGTGGCAAAGATAGAAATTAGTCTTAAGTCCAAAGTCGTAAGACGTAAGTTTTTTGTCTGAACTGCGAATATTATGATTTAATAAATAACACAGATATAAAATCTACGAAATCTTTTAATACAATAAATCTGTGATTCTGATAAACAATTAATCTTTTCTTTTAGGACAAGATTTGCACCGTTTACCGTGTTTGTATTTTTTACAACATTTCTTTTTGCCATCGCACTCGCATTTGCAAGCACGAACCAAATTCAATTCGGCGGATATCTGATTTTGTATAATTGGCAACTTAAGCATACTCAAAAATACGACTCAAATTAGAACCAATCTAAATAAAATTGTTAATTTTCGGTCAACTTTAAAAAATACCTAAACTAAGGTAGTGTATAGAACAATCTGTTAGGGTTACACACGCTGTCAATGTAATTATTTAACAATTCTGCTTGCATTTTCCTTGGCAAAAGCTTCCCATCCGGAATATTTTTTACCACCTTTTGGCATTCCTCGCATCGAAAAGTGATGGCACACCGCCACCGCCAAACCATCGGTTGCATCTAATTGTTTGGGTAACACATCCGTTTTTAAAATATGACCTAACATGGCGGCTACTTGTTCCTTGGCGGCATTTCCATTTCCGGTAATACTTTGTTTCACTTTTTTAGGAGAGTATTCTTGTATCGGAATTTTTTGTGATAAAGCGGCTGCAATTGCCATACCTTGTGCTCTTCCCAATTTCAACATAGATTGCACATTTTTTCCAAAAAATGGAGCTTCAATAGCTAAGATGGTCGGTTTGTAGGCTAAAATTATTTCCAATATTCTATCAAAAATACATTGAAGTCGGTCGTAATGGTCGTCAAATTTTTCTGTTTGTATGCAGCCAATTGCCAATAATTCCATGGATATGCCGTCAGATAAAATTAGCCCGTAACCTGTAACCTGCGTTCCGGGATCGATACCAAGGATGATTTGCTTCTTTGTTGCCATTGGTGTAAAATTACAATTTAGCGTGCAGTATCTTTCTCTCTTTCAGAAATTTTATTGAAACCTATTATCTTTATGCATTCACATGAAAAAAATATTCCAAAATAAACTCTTAAACGCCCTGATAAAGTTGGTGATTTTTGGCGGTTTGTTGATGGTGTTATACAAGCAATTATTTTCCAACGAAAAAATGGATGTTGCCATTACGCATTTCTGGATCAATTTTCACGGAAATTTTTATTTGTTATTTACTGTTATTTTATTGATGTTGCTTAATTGGAGTATAGAGGCCATTAAATGGAAATATTTAATTGATCGCTTGCATCCTATTTCGTGGTTAGAAGCGATTGAAGGAATTTTATTTGGCGTTACATTTTCGATGTTTACACCCAGCCGGATTGGTGAATTTGGTGGTCGGGTTTTTGCATTAAATACAGAAAGAAAAGAGGCGATAGTGTCAACTATTATTGGTAGTTTGGCACAAATTGTGGTTAATTTATCTATTGGAGCATTCGGGTTATTGTTGTATGTTTTATTAATTGATAAAACCGATACGTATTTTGCTGCTGCATTTATATTTATTTATATTTTGATGGTTATTGCCGTTCATTTTTGTTATTATAATATTGATGTTGTAAGTACCAAATTTTCTCATTTTCCGCTTTTGGATAAAGCAGCGAGATATTTACATATTATCGATTTATACTCAACCAAAGATTTACTTAAGTTAGAAGTTTATTCTATTTTACGGTATATCATTTATTGTGTTCAGTTTGTCTTATTACTTTCTTTTTTTGGGATTCAAATACCGTTTTTGACAGCCATGATGGTAGTGGCAGCCATTTTTTTTGTGCAAACCATCAATCCGATTAACATCGCATTAGTTGATTTTGGTTTTAGAAATAATGTAGCAGCATTTTTCTTAATTCCATTTGTACAAAATCCTATCACCATCATTGCTACTACGGTTACGCTTTGGTTTATTAATCTAATCATTCCGGCCATTATTGGTGGTATTTCCGCTCTCCGATTTAAGTTTTTTAGTGAAGAATAAATATGTATCTTTACACTGAAAATCAAAATTTTATGGCTAACGAAACGGCATTATTAGATGATGATATTTTAAAAGTGGACAAAGAAACCTATATCGCAGATGCTATTGAAGGGCATCCTAAACAATTAGCTTTATTATTTTTTACGGAAATGTGGGAACGTTTTTCATTTTATGGAATGCGTGCATTGCTGGTATTGTTTATGGTGCATCAATTACATTATGCCGATGCGAAAGCTAATTTAATTTACGGAACATATACAGCATTGGTTTATCTTATGCCATTGTTTGGTGGCATTGCTGCCGATAAGATTTTAGGATATAGAAAAGCAATAATTTTAGGCGGTGCGTTGATGGCATTAGGCCATTTAATATTGGCCATTCCAGAAGAGTGGTCATTTTTTGCCGGTATGGCATTTTTAATTTCCGGTAATGGTTTTTTTAAACCCAATATCTCTACGATGGTTGGTAAATTGTATCGTCCCGGCGATTCCAGAAGAGATGGTGCATTTTCCATATTTTATATGGGTGTTAACTTAGGTGCAGCAATTGGTGGTTTAATCTGTGGTTATGTAGGTCAAAAAATTAATTGGCATTACGGTTTCGGATTAGCCGGAATTTTTATGGTGGTGGGTTTGATTACATTTTTAATTGGACAAAAATCTTTAGGTAATATCGGATTGACAGCAAAGGATGAAAATGGCGTAGAAGTTAGTAAACAAAGTCAAATGGCCGTATTTATTGGCTCTTTGGTGATAATTCCAATTTTTATTTTCTTGTTTAATAATTATACACTGATGGGAAAAATCATGTTCCCAATTTGTATTGTTGCTACGCTTGCGATGTTGTATATTGCCTTCCGACAAGATGTAGAGGCAAGAAATAAAATGCTAACCGCTATCGTATTAGTGGCATTTTCTGTGTTGTTTTGGGCATTTTATGAACAAGGTGGAGGCTCATTAAATTTATATACAGAGCGTAATGTTAATACATTCGGTTTTCCGGCAGCAGCAATCAATAATTTCATTAATCCATTTTATATTATTTTATTGAGTTTCCCATTTGCATGGCTATGGTTGGCACTTTCTAAACGAGATAAAGAACCTTCTACGCCAATGAAATTTTCTATGTCTTTCTTCCAATTAGGGATTGGATTTTTATTGTTTGTCGTAGGTGCCAAATTAGCATTAGACGGAAGAGTAAGCTTCTTTTGGTATGCATTGGGTTACTTAATGTTGACCACAGGAGAATTATGTATTTCACCAATTGGATTATCCATGATTACCAAACTCTCACCACCAAAATTCACCGGCATGATGATGGGTTTTTGGTTCTTAGCATCTGCATTAGGACAGCATTTAGCAGGTGTTATAGGTACATTGATGGCTATTCCATCCGAAGGTGGTACAACCACCGTTTCTGCAACAGAATCATTGTCCGTTTATAGTGGTGTGTTTATGAAAATATTTTATGTTTCTATTGGTGGCGGAATAGTATTATTAATATTAGTGCCCTTATTAAAACGCTGGATGAATAGTTCTAAATAATGAACTAAATTCTCTTATTTTTCGTTTATTAAAGGAATGCAGATAAAAGGTAAAATATTTACGATAGCTGGTATAGTACTCGTCTTTGGGTATTTTATAATGGATTCGTTGCGTGTGCCAACTGCTTCCAACTCGGAAGCAATTATTATGGTTGGTAATGATACATTAGGACGCGATTGGGGTGCACAGGCAGCACAATTGCAACAGGCAGCTTTAGCAGGCACAACAGAAGGAACATTGGAAGGTGGCGAAGGTGTAAATCCAAATATGTATGGCACCGGGCCTTTAATTGATGCATCTAATGACCCATATTTAAAAGAAAAATTTGATAATAATAACTATTCAACAGAAATGTCTGTTGATGGACGAGAAATGATTATAGATTATAATAATCCGTATGGCAATACATCTTTTGATGAAGAAAATGCCAACCAAGATAATATTTTGTATAATAATGAAGAGCGCTATAAAACCCGACACCAAACAGAAGTTATAGAGCCTCAAATGCGGTATAAAGATTGAAGACACTTATCGTATGCTTATTTTTTCCATTCAATGTATTCACTCAGATAATGCAACCTAATTTTTTGGAAAAACAATTACAGTTCCAACGCGTGCATCAAGCATATCAACTTTATGATACCTCTTTACGTTCGATGTTCCGAAATAAAGAACTATCATTTCCACCCAAAAATCTATATCTAAGAGTATTCAAAAAAGAACAAGTAGTCGAAGTTTGGGCGAGTGACCAAGTGCAATATACTTTTATAAAATCGTATTCATTTACTGCTATTTCCGGCAAATTGGGACCTAAACAGCGAGAAGGCGATTTGCAAATTCCGGAAGGATTTTATCAATTAAAAACCTTTAATCCTATAAGTAACTATCATTTATCATTTAAAGTAAATTATCCGAATACTGCCGACCGCATTAGAAATATAGACGAAGTCCAAATTGGAGGCGATATTTATATTCACGGTAGTAACAAAACAGTTGGATGTATTCCATTAGGTGATAAAAATATCAGCGAATTATATTGGATGTGTGTAGCTGCTTATTCCGTAAATTCCATGATTCCGATTCATATTTTTCCTTGCAAGATGAATGAAAAAAATGCAGCAACGTTGTACGCACAATTTCCCGATTGGCAACCATTCTGGAAATCATTAGAGCCGATGTATCGCTTTTTTGAATCGCATAAAATGCTTGGAGAAATAACAGGCTGTGATAGCTTGGGTAATTACCAATTAGCAATTCCTTGGGATTGATACAAATTCAAGAGTTGAGGTAGAAATGATACGAACTTAATAAGAGTTAAGTAGCAAGATGTAAGTATTATCAATTCATATATCAAATTGCATATCTTGCGTCTCATCTCTCATGTCATGCATACTATTATCGAAATAATAAATCTGAATTCTAAAATCTGAATTCTAAAATCAATAAGTATCTTAGTAGTCCAATCAATTTTTTATATATGGAATTAGTGAATGGTAAATATGAAATCGGCGGAATTTCGGTATTAGAGTTGTGCAAAGAATATGGAACACCGTTGTATGTGTATGATGCAGCAATTATCGAACGTCAATACAATCGATTAAAAAATGCATTTGGTAACACAAAAGTTGATATTCATTATGCTTGTAAAGCATTAAACAATATTTCTATTTTAAAATTTATCAAAAAATTGGGTGGCAGCCTAGATACGGTATCTATACAAGAAGTACAATTGGGTTTAAAAGCAGGATTTGAACCGAAAGACATTATGTACACTCCGAATTGCGTGAACATTGATGAAATTAATAAAGCCGTGTCGTTTGGTGTCAATATCAATATTGATAACTTATCGATTTTAGAACAATTTGGAAATTTATATAAAGATAAATATCCGGTTTGTGTGCGAATCAATCCGCATATTATGGCGGGTGGTAATCAAAAAATTTCTACCGGACATATTGATTCTAAATTTGGTATTTCCATCTATCAAATTCGCCATTTAGAACGCGTAGTGAAATCTACTAATCTTAAGATAGTTGGGTTGCACATGCACACCGGTTCCGATATTTTAGATGCAGACGTATTCTTGCGTGGTGCCGATATCTTGTTTGAAGCAGCTCAGAATTTTAAAGATTTAGAATACTTAGATTTTGGAAGTGGTTTTAAAGTAAAATACCACGAAAACGATAACACAACGAATATCGAAGATTTAGGACAAAAAATTAGTGATCGTTTTCAAGAATTTTGCAAAAGTTACGGTAGAGAATTAACGTTAGTTTTTGAGCCCGGAAAATTTTTAGTGAGTGAATGTGGTTTCTTATTCGTGCGTACAAATGTAATTAAACAAACTACAGCAACTGTTTTTGCCGGTGTTGATTCCGGTCAAAACCACCTTATTCGTCCAATGATGTATGATGCATATCACCACATTACCAATGTTTCCAATACCAATGGTGTGGAACGTATTTATACCGTTGTAGGTTATATTTGCGAAACAGATACCTTTGGTTGGGACAGAAAATTAAACGAAGTACACGAAGGCGATATTTTAGCATTACACAACGCCGGTGCTTATGGTTATTCAATGTCATCAAACTATAATTCGCGTTATCGTCCGGCAGAAGTGCTAATTCACGATGGAAAAGCATCTTTGATACGCAGACGTGAAAATTTAGAGGATTTATTGGCTACTCAAATAGAAATCGATTTGTAATTTCCTGTTTTTATAGACCGACATTCAGTCAGTAATTTACAATATATTAATACTCTATAAAGTCGATATACTATTAGATATTTAAAAAAGATAGTAAATTTGTTACGCTCGATAAAACAGTAAACAAGCTATGTCGGATAATACAAAACATATACATCCAATTTTTAGCAAGATGATACAACGAAATGAAAAAGAAACGTTGTTGCATCAAAATGCGATTTGCATTTGGATGACCGGTTTGTCGGGTTCAGGAAAATCAACTATAGCACAAGGTTTGGAACAAAAATTGCATAAAGAAGGTTTTATGACAGCAATTTTAGATGGTGATAATGTTCGAACCGGCATCAATAAAAATCTTAGTTTTTCGGAAGAAGATAGATTAGAAAATATCCGACGAATTGCAGAAGTAAATAAGCTTTTTTTGAACAATGGGATTATTACTATCAATAGTTTTGTGAGTCCAACGAATGATATTCGCACACTGGCAAAAAACATCATTGGCGAACAAGATTTTTTTGAAGTATATATCAATGCGAGCTTTGATGAATGTGCTAAACGCGATGTAAAAGGTTTATACCAAAAAGCATTGAATGGAGAAATCAAAAATTTTACCGGATTAGATGCACCGTTTGAAGCACCGGAAAATCCGTCGTTAGAAATAGTAACTACGAACCAAAGTATCGAAGAAAGTGTTGCTTGTATTTATAATTTCATGCTACCCAAAATTACCTATTCAACAGAAAAATAAATTATACAAAATAAAATGAACGATTATCATTTAAATCATCTAAAGGAACTGGAATCCGAATCAATTTTCGTGCTTCGCGAAGTAGCAGCACAGTTTGAAAATCCATGCTTGTTATTTTCAGGAGGTAAAGATTCCATCGTGGTTTTACATTTGGCACGTAAAGCATTCTATCCGGCAAGTGTACCTTTTACATTGTTGCACGTAGATACCGGACACAACTTTCAAGAAGCTTTAGACTACAGAGATAACTTAGTAGAAAAATATGGATTGCGATTAATGGTTGCATCCGTACAAGAAGCTATTGATAAAGGTTTGGTACGAGAAGAAAAAGGCTACAATGCCTCTCGAAATGCATTGCAAACTGTACCATTGTTAGAAGCAATTGAAAAAAATAAATTTGATTGTGCAATGGGTGGCGCTCGCCGCGATGAAGAGAAAGCAAGAGCTAAAGAACGCTTCTTCTCTCATAGAGATGAATTTGGGCAATGGGATCCAAAAAATCAACGACCGGAATTGTGGAATATCTTTAATGGTCGTAAACACATGGGTGAACATTTCCGTGTATTCCCAATTTCTAACTGGACAGAAATGGATGTTTGGCAATACATCTATCAAGAACAAATAGAAATGCCGAGCTTGTATTTCTCCCACAAACGTAAAGTATTTGAACGCGATGGTGTTTGGTACGCCGATTCAGAATATATGCAGAAAAAAGAAAATGAAGTAGTTGAAGAACGTATCGTTCGTTTTAGAACAGTAGGTGATATTACATGTACCGGAGCTGTTTTTTCAGAAGCAGCAACATTACAAGATATTATTCAAGAAGTGGCATCCAGCAGAACTACTGAACGCGGCACACGTGCTGATGACAAACGCAGTGAAGCTGCAATGGAAGACCGCAAAAAACAAGGCTATTTTTAAAACATCAACCAGATTTATTTGCATAAATAATATGGAATTTCATACATAAAAAATATAAAATGACAACAAGCACCCAAGAAATAGAAAACTTCGATTCGAAAGCTTATTTAGATATGGAATTACTACGCTTCTCTACCGCCGGAAGCGTGGATGATGGAAAATCTACTTTAATTGGAAGATTATTATACGATAGCAAATCTATCTTCCAAGATCAAATGGATGCGATTGAAGCAGCCTCACAAAAACGAGGCGAGGAATACGTTAACTTAGCATTGTTGACAGATGGTTTGCGTGCCGAACGCGAGCAGGGCATCACCATTGACGTAGCGTATCGTTATTTTTCTACACCCAAAAGAAAGTTCATTATTGCCGATACACCCGGACATATTCAATATACCAGAAATATGGTTACCGGTGCATCAACAGCCAATTTAGCTATTATCTTGGTAGATGCCAGAAAAGGAATTATTGAACAAACCTATCGACATTCCTACATCGCTTCGTTGTTACAAATACCACATATTATTGTATGTATCAATAAAATGGATTTAGTAGATTGGGATGAAAAAACATTTAATAAAATTGTGGCAGATTATAAAGCATTTGCTTCTAAGTTAGATATAAAAGATGTTCATTTTTTACCTATCTCTGCTTTAGCAGGTGATAATGTTGTGCATCGTTCCGAAAATATGAATTGGTACAATGGACCAACATTGATGTATTTATTAGAAACCATCCACATCGGTTCCGATTTGAATCATATTGATGCCCGTTTTCCGGTTCAATATGTAGTTCGCCCTATGAAAAATGAGTACCATGATTTTCGTGGATATGCCGGACGAATTGCCGGTGGCGTTTTCAGAGTTGGCGATAAAGTAAGAGCATTACCAAGTGGTTTCACTTCTAAAATCAAATCGATTGTTACCATGGATGGTGATTTGCAAGAAGCCTTTGCTCCTCAAAGCGTTACCATTACGTTGGAAGATGAAATAGATATTTCCAGAGGTGATATGTTGGTACGCGAAAATAATGTACCAACTATAGAACAAGAATTTGATGTGATGTTGTGTTGGATGAACGAGAAAAAGATGGTACCTCGCGGTAAATATATTTTGCGTCATACATCAAGAGAATGCAAGTGTATTGTAAAAGAAACAAAATACAAACTCAATATTAATACTTTACAACGAATAGAAGATGATGTTGAGATTGGATTAAACGATATCGGTCGTGTTTCCATCCGAACAACGGTACCTTTGTTCTTTGATAGCTATCGAAAAAACAGAATTACCGGAAGCATTATCTTAGTAGATGAAGCTACCAACGAAACGGTTGCTGCCGGAATGATAGTGTAATACAAAATTATTCGTATGAAAAGAATTACGGTTTATTGTGGTGCAAATATAGGAACAGACAAGATTTATGCTCAACAAGCGTATGAAGTAGGCAAAACATTGGCACAAAAAAAAATTACATTGGTATATGGCGGTGGCAAAGTAGGTTTGATGGGCGTAATGGCAAATGCAGCAATGGAATATGGTGGCGAAGTAATTGGTGTAATTCCACATTTTTTATGCACGAAAGAAATAGAAAATAATGACATCACCGAAGTTATTAAAGTGGGATACCATGCATCAACGAAAGACGATTTTAAACGACCTTTCGGACGCATTTATTGCCATGCCCGGCGGATTTGGCACCATGGAAGAATTGTTTGAAATGTTGACATGGGCACAACTTGGTTTACATAAAAAGCCTATTGCCATTTTAAACGTCAATGGATTTTACGATGATTTATTAGCGATGATTCAATCGATGGTGCAAAAAGGATTTCTTAGAAAAGAAAACCAACAAATGTTATTGTGTAGTGATAGTATCAATAGTTTATTGGAACAAATCCAACATTATAAAGCACCCAACGTGCCTAAATGGTTGAATAAAGAATCTACTTGATTTTTAGTTGATTTTCTCACAAAGTTTAGCCAATAAATTTTCTATTGCCTGATGGATTTCAGTGTGTGTTTTTATTTCTTTTGCTTGATAATTAAGCAATAAGATGACTGTTTTATCCATGTCGGAAATAGTAGTATAGAAATCAGGTTTTTGCAATCGTATGCTTTCTCGCATTAATCGTTTAATACGATTTCTATCAACGGCATTTGGAAATATTCGTTTAGAGGCTACAAATGCAAATTGTGCCGGAAAGGCACAATTTGCAGCTACGCATTGGTAGTATATTCTGATAGTTGAATTTTGGACAAAAGTTTTTTGGCTAAAAAGCGAGTCGATTAATTTTTTGCTTTTCAGTCGTTCTTCTTTTACGAAGCTAAATCGTTTTTGATGTACTTTTCCAGCGATTATTTGCCTTTTCTTTCGTCCGAAATAGTTAATTTTTTTCTGCCTTTAGCACGACGAGCATTCAATACTGCACGACCACCTTTTGTAGCCATACGCTCACGGAAACCATGTTTGTTCTTTCTCTTTCTTACAGATGGTTGAAACGTTCTTTTCATTTTATTATAATTTGAAAATTTAAAAGTTTAAAAATTTTACAAGTTGCTATAAACGCACTTTGGCAAATTTTGGAATGCAAAGATACTCTTTTTTTTGAGATATGGAAAACCGATTGATTTGAAATTGCGATTTTAACGCTAAAAATCAATGATTTAACCATTTAGAAACCATGCTACTTTGCTAAAACCAAGTACTTTGCCCGAATTATCGATTCATTGTCATCAAAAATTCTTCGTTGTTGCGTGTTCCTTTCATGCGTTGCAACAAGAATTTCATGGATTCTTCGGAATTCATATCGGCTAAATGGTTGCGTAAAATCCACATTTTTTGCAACATATCTTTGTCTAACAACAAATCGTCTCTTCTTGTTGAGGATGCAACCACATCTACCGCAGGGAAAATACGTCTGTTGGATAGTTTTCTGTCTAATTGCAACTCCATGTTTCCGGTACCTTTAAACTCTTCAAAGATTACCTCATCCATTTTAGAACCTGTATCTGTTAATGCCGTTGCCAGAATGGTAAGCGACCCACCATTTTCTATATTTCTTGCCGCTCCAAAAAATTGTTTTGGCTTATGTAACGCATTTGCTTCCACACCACCGGAAAGCACTTTTCCGGATGAAGGTGCCACCGTATTGTAAGCACGTGCCAAACGCGTAATAGAATCTAATAATATCACCACATCGTGACCGCATTCCACCAAGCGTTTTGCTTTTTGCAACACGATGCTGGCAACTTTCACATGTCGGTCAGCCGGCTCATCAAAAGTGGAGGCCACAACTTCCGCATTTACGCTGCGTTGCATATCTGTTACCTCTTCCGGACGCTCATCAATCAATAAAATAATTAAATATACTTCCGGATGATTTTTGGCAATGGCATTGGCAACATCTTTCAATAACATGGTTTTACCGGTTTTCGGTTGTGCCACTATCATACCACGCTGTCCTTTCCCGATAGGCGTAAATAAGTCAACAATTCGGGTAGAGTAATTATTGGAATCTTGAAATAAATTTAATTTCTCGGTTGGAAATAATGGTGTTAAATAGTCAAATGGTACACGGTCGCGAATTTCTTGCGGCGTCTTTCCATTGATGCTTTCTACGCGCAACAAGGCAAAATATTTTTCACCTTCTTTAGGCGGGCGAATGCTGCCTACAATCGTATCTCCGGTTTTTAAACCAATTAATTTTATTTGTGATGGTGAAACATACACATCATCCGGTGAGGATAAGTAGTTATAATCTGATGAACGCAAGAAACCATATCCTTCCGGAATAATCTCTAACACACCTTCACCGGAAATGGCACCATCTAAGTCTATATTAAAATCTACTTTCTTTACTTCTTGTAATGCTTGATGAATATCCTCAAAAACATTGCTTTCTGTTATGTTTTCTTTTACTTCCGTTGTAGCTACCATTTCTTCATGGTTAGTTTTTGTTTCGGAAAAAGTATCCGTCGAATCCTCTTCTTGTGGTATAGGATTTGGTTTGCTTTTCTCTTCAGGAAGTACTTTTGGTTTTTTCTCCGGAATTACTTTCTCTACCACTTTTCTATTAATACGAGTACGCGTTTTTTTTTCTTTTTGTGGTTCTTCTGTAGGTATGTTTACCTTTGCTTCTTCTTCGTTGTTTTCTTGCATATATTTCTTTTAAATAAATTTCAATAGAGGAAAATGGGTTGAATATTGGGATAAAAAATAAAGGATATAATGTATATTAAATACGATTCTGGTTTATTAACACGGCTACACAAAAGATAAGCCAAATAGGATGGAAAAAAATTGCATTAAATGGGTACTGAAATACGTTAGTGACTGTACAATAAAACGCTAAGTTGTATTGATTTGTAATGCAAATAAACGAAATTATTACCTATAATGCACGTAATATGTTACTTTTTTTTGAAAAAATACCTAATTGTAGTGTATTTCAACTATTGCAATAACATAAAAGTTATCTTTGTATTCAATTTTTAAATAAGATGCTCACATTAGAACAATTACGACGCGATACTGCATTTGCCAAAGAACGTTTGGCACACAAACATTTTAAAGAGGTTCACTTTGTAGATGAAATTATTGCAATAGATGATCAACGTAAATCTTTCAAAGGTCAATTAGATGAGTTGTTAGCACAACGCAATGCTATTTCGAAAGAAATTGGTGTGTGGATGAAAGAAGGAAATAAAGAAGCCGCCGAGCAAGCTAAGATAAAAATCGCATCCATTAAAGAACAAGCGGAAAAGTTAGAAACAGAAGTAGCCGATTTAGAAGCAAAACAATATAACATGTTAGTGCAATTGCCAAATTTCCCCAATGCAATTGTTCCGGCAGGAAAAGCCGCAGAAGATAATGTGGTGGCATTCAGCGTTACCGAATTTCCTAACTTGCCCAAAAATGCATTACCACATTGGGATTTAGCCAAAAAATATGACCTAATTGATTTTGAATTAGGAAACAAAATTACAGGAGCCGGATTTCCGGTGTATAAAGGCAAAGGTGCTGCTTTGCAACGTGCTTTAATTTCATTTTTCTTAGATAAAGCTATTGAAGCAGGTTATGCAGAAGTACAAGTCCCACATTTAGTAAACAAAGATTCCGGATTTGGTACAGGACAATTGCCTGATAAAGAAGGGCAAATGTATCACGTTACAGTAGATGATTTCTATTTGATTCCAACAGCAGAAGTGCCAATTACCAATATTTATAGAGATGAAATTGTAGAGGAAAAAAACCTACCGATTAAAAATGTTGGGTACACACCTTGTTTCCGCAGAGAAGCCGGAAGCTATGGCAAAGATGTACGCGGGTTAAATCGTTTACACCAATTTGATAAAGTAGAAATTGTTCGGATTGAAAAACCGGAAAACTCTTACATTGCCTTAGATGAAATGCTCAACCATGTAGAAGGTTTATTACAAGCATTAGAGCTACCTTATAGAATCTTGAGATTGTGCGGTGGCGACATGACATTCTCTTCTGCACTTACGTATGATTTTGAAGTATTCTCTGCCGCACAAGAGCGCTGGTTAGAGGTGAGCTCGGTTTCTAATTTTGAAACGTTCCAAGCCAACCGATTAAAATTGAGAATAAAAGATGCAGAAAATAAAAAAACATTGGCACACACATTAAATGGAAGTGCATTGGCTTTGCCGCGTATCTTAGCAAGTATCTTAGAAAATCATCAAACAGAAAATGGCATTCGCATACCAAGTGCATTAGTGCCATATACCAAGTTTGAGATGATTTCATAGACAGCTGAACTTAATGTGGACTAACTTTGTTTAATTAGAAATGTAATTATTTCATTTTAAAATTCTAATTTCTTACTACTTACTATAAAATGATATTTATCTCAGACATAGCAAAAGAACGTGTGCTAAAAATTTGGAAAGAAGATAATTTAACTTCGGAACATTTTGTACGGGTGAGTGTAACCAGTGGCGGTTGCAGCGGATTAACGTATAACATGCACTTTGATAATGAGCAACGTCCTACTGATGAGGTTTTTGAAGATAAAGGTATTAAGATAGTTGTTGATCCTAAAAGTATCTTATATTTATTAGGAACCGAATTGGATTTTTCGGAAGGATTAAATGGCAAAGGATTTTACTTTAATAATCCGAATGCAGCACGCACCTGTTCTTGTGGTGAAAGTTTTAGTTTGTAAATGAACGTTTTTTGAAGTACAGACAACATCCTGAAAACTTCAATTTTAGTTTTATCTTGCCGATTTAAATTGCTCTAAGAAACGCGTATCATTTTCAGATAATAATCGAATATCTTTTATTTGATATTTCAACATCGTGATTCGTTCTACGCCCATTCCAAAGGCAAATCCTGCATATTTTTTGGTGTCTATTTGACAGTTTTCTAACACTTTTGGATCCACCATGCCACAGCCTAAAATTTCTACCCAACCACTTTGCTTACAAACGGTACAACCGCTACCGCCGCAAATGAAGCATGTTACATCTACTTCGGCACTTGGTTCAGTAAATGGAAAATAAGATGGACGTAATTTTATTTTAGTGTCTTTTCCAAATAGTTCTTTTACGAAGAAATCTAAGGTTTGCAATAAATCGGCGAACGAAACATTTTCATCAATATACAAGCCTTCTACTTGATGGAAAAAGCAATGTGAACGGGCAGAAATCGTTTCGTTTCTATACACTCTTCCGGGCGATAAAATACGTATAGGTGGTTTTTGATTTTCCATGGTGCGTACTTGCACAGATGATGTGTGCGTACGTAATACAATATCCGGATTTACATTAATGAAAAACGTGTCTTGCATATCGCGTGCCGGATGATCTTCCGGCATGTTTAATGCAGTAAAATTATGCCAATCGTCTTCAATTTCTCTATCTTCTTGCACGGCAAAACCTAATCGTTTAAAAATGTCTACGATTTGATTTTTTACAACTTGAATCGGATGTCTTGCACCCAAGTTGGTAACATCACCCGGTAAGGTTAAATCAATTGTTTCGGCAGTCGTATTTTGTTGTTGAAATTGTTCTTGTAAGGCGGCAAACTTTTCTTCTGCTGTTTGTTTTACTTTATTTACTAATTGACCAAATTCTTTCTTGCGTTCATTTGGTACATTTTTAATCTCACCAAAAATATCTTTCAAAATATTTTTACTTCCTAAAAATCGAATACGGAATTTTTCTAATGCTTCGGCATCGGTAATCACAGTTTCTTGAACCTCTTTTTGTAAGTTCTCGGTTTGTTCAAAAATATCCATAGTTCAAAAATAAAAAAAAGAGACGCAATTCACGTCTCTTTTATCGGATTGTAATAATTAATTAATTAGAATTTTAATTCATCTAAGGTAACGGTGTGTGAAATTTTTGCATCAGCCGTAGTGAATTTTCCATTTGGACCTGTTCCTTTGGTGTTGCCATAAATTTGTAATTGAATTTTTACAGGTGTTGCATGCCAGTCTATATCTATGAAACCAAAGTTTACCCAATTCCATCCATTTCCAACACGGATATTGTCATTTCTTGTAGGTATTTTACTTTCGTGGTGTGTAATACCACTTGCCGTTACATCGTAAATCGGGTACATGCCTGCCGGTTGTATTTTTGTTAACTCACCGTAATGAACGTCGCCACTCAAGAAAATAACACCATTTGCTCCGGTGCTTTTAATTAAGTCTAACATTTTTTGTTTTTCCAAAGGTAATACAGCCCAGTTTTCGCTTCCATCGTAATTAGAGTTGAATTGTAAGGACGACATGATAATTCTTACTTTTGCCGGTTTTTTTAATTCTTCTTCTAACCAAGTCCATTGTTCAGCACCTAACATGGTTGCTGTAGGCGACATTAAGGTATCATAGCCTGTTAATGCTGCTGCCGGTCCGGACGTTTTGTAAGGTGAGTGATTCCAACGAAGGTCTAATAAAATGATTTGAACTCTGTGTGCATCATCGCCATAATATTTTGAATCATAGATAGCACCATCCGGTCTGTTTCTTCTTGGTGCATCTACCGGAATTTTCCAAAAATCAAAGAAAGCTTGCTTTGCAATCCCTTTTACCGGATTGGTAACAGTAGCATCGTTTTCGCCGGTATCATGGTCATCCCAAATAGGTAGTATTTCCGGTATTTTAGCACGGAAACCAGACCAATAACCACGGCCACCTAATTGTCTGTAAGCACCTTCTATGTATTCTTTAGTTCCGGGTGCTAATGCAAAGAAATCTGCATATACGTTATCGCCACCTGCAATATACACTTGCGGTTCTAACTCAACAATTCTGTCGAAAATTTTCATTTCGCTCAGGTATTGTGCACAACATGAACCGAATGCAATTCTGGATAAATTTTCTTCACCCTCATTATCCTCTGTGTTGTTCTTTGTGCAGCCAAAAAACAAGGCCGAAATCGTAAGAAGTGTAATTAATTTTTTCATTTTATGTGTATCTAATTTTTATGAAATATACTTGAATGTTGAATAATGTGTACTTTGCGTGAACAAATTTCTATATACAACAAATATACACATTTTTATATCGTTTTAATAATAAATAAACACACATTTTTTTATTTTAATTTACTTGTGATTAGACGCATAAAGTATATTTTTTATTTAGTTTTGGACTATGTTTAAACAGTTTGCTGCCGACTTAAAAATTGCATTTGAACAACCACTTCCGGGCAAGTCGGCTCAAGCATTATTAAAACCTTATTTAAAATTAAAACCGGATTTGGATGCACCACCTATTTTAAAACCGAAGCAAGGCGCTGTGCTATCGTTGATTTATCCTAAAAATGATACGCCGCATTTATTATTTATAGAACGACCAATATATAATGGTGTTCATAGCGGACAAATTGCATTTCCGGGTGGCAAAATTGAAAAAACAGATTTGAGTATTTTGGACGCCGCTTTGCGCGAAACAGAAGAAGAGGTAGGTGTGAAGAAAGATATAGTAGATGTGATTGGAAATTTAACGGAAGTATTTGTTCTCGCAAGTAATTTTATGGTGTATCCGTATGTGGGTTTGTTAGAAACAGCACCTATCTTAAAGTTAGAACAAAAAGAAGTAGCAAATGTGTTAGAAGTCCCATTAACACGTTTTTTTGAACCCGGAATAATTAAGGAAAAACCAATGAAAAGTGCGATGGGATTAACATTAATGGCTCCCTATTACGACATTGAAGGTAAATTTTTATGGGGTGCTACCGCCATGATGGTAAGTGAATTGTGTGCCATCATTCAACAACAAAAAATAAAATTTGTGTAATAAAGAGGATTTACTTTTCCCGTTGTTAGAACAGCTCAATTTTAGTATGATAATACTATCAGATTAAAGTTTGTGGTTGTAATTACAATAAGAAAAAATATGGAATGCTATTCGTTCTGGAAAGTCTGTTTTAGATGTTAGTTTCTAGGATTTATTTCTTGTAATAATTGAATTATCTTATCTAGTTTTTCTTGTTCAATAGCATCTAATCTGCGCTGCAAATTTTCTATTTCAAGTTTAGCATCGATGTTGGTTCTGTAATCGGCTTCTGCTTGTGCTCTATCGCGTTGTGCTTGCCTATTTTGTGCCATCATAATAATCGGAGCAGCATACGCTGCTTGCGTAGAAAATAATAAATTGAGTAAGATGAATGGATACACATCCCAATGTTTCACAAAGCCAATTACATTTAAAGCCATCCATCCCAAAACAAAAATAGTTTGTGCAATAATAAAATTCCACGAACCCATGCCGCTGGCTACTTTATCTGCCAGTTTATCACCAAAAGTATAATTTTCTAAATGTGAATCGTGCCAATTTTTATTTAATGCTGCCATAATCTTTTATTTGTTACTTATAAAATTAAGGATTAAATTAAGAAGTCGTGTTATATCTAGTTATTCGAATACGATTATCGAAAAAAAAGGTCAATCAATTTTGCCTCGTAAGCCTAATTCTATGAGTTCCATTTTTTGTGGTTTGGTTTCATGAATTTCAAAACGTAAAATGGTGCGTACTTTATGAAACCCATGAATGCCGGCTGCTCCCGGATTAATATGCAGTAATTGATATGTTTTGTCTTTCATAACCTTCACGATATGTGAATGGCCACATATTAAGATGTCTGGTTTTTCTGCTTGTAAAATGGGCTTTATGCGTGTAGTATATTTTTCTGCTGCACCTGCAATATGTGTAATGAATATTTTACAACCTTCTACTTGTATGAGTTGGTTTTCCGGAAACGTTGCACGAATGAAGTGGTTGTCTATGTTGCCGTGTACGGCTATAAGTGGCTTTATTGATTTTAATTCGTCCGTAACTTGTTGGTTGCCGATATCACCGGCATGAATAATCAAATCAACATCTTTAAAATGCAACTTTATTTTTTCATCTAAATAACTATGAGTATCTGATAGTACGCCGATACGTGTCATGTTTTTAGGTTGATTGTTGTTGGATAAATGACATAATATCTTCTATCTGATTCGGATTAAACCAAGTGTATGCATTGTTCTTATTAAAGAAAGTAAGCTGTCGTTTGGCGTATTGCCGCGTATGCAATTTTATTAAATCTACGGCTTCTTCTAAAGTTGTTTTTCCATCTAAAAAATCAAATAATTCGTTGTAACCAACTGTTTGCAATGCGTTGTGTGTGCTGTATTCCAATACATTTTTGGCTTCTTGTAAAAAACCTTGTTGCATCATACTATCGACTCTGTTATTGATGTTGGAATGTAATTGTTCTTTTGATAATTGAAGTCCGATTTTTATCGGTATAAAATCTCTTTCCGTAATTTTTTTTGATTTAAAAGTAGAGAATTTTTTTCCGGAGCCAATGGTAACTTCTAATGCTCTTATAACGCGTTGTGTATTTTTTATGTCGATGGATTGATAGGATGCTTCATCTATTTCTTTTAGCATTGCTTGTAGATATTCGATGCCTTTTTCCAGAAATAATTGATTGAGTTTTGGTCTGATTTTTTCATCAACTTTTGGTATATCATCTAAGCCATATAAAACAGCATTGATATAAAATCCTGTCCCACCGCACAACACGACATATTTTTTTGTTTTAAAAAGTTCATTCAATATAGCAATTACTTCTTGTTCATACGCACCGGCAGAGTAATAGTTTGCAATGCTTTTGTGTGCGATGCAATGATGTTTTATCAATGCAAGTTCAGCATCGTTGGGACGTGCAACTCCAATTTTTAATTCTTTAAAAATTTGACGAGAGTCGGCAGAAATAATTTCTGTTTGTAATTGTTGTGCAATTTGAATGGCAGTGCTTGTTTTTCCAACGGCTGTTGGACCGGCAATTACTATAAGATATTTATGTTGATGCACGTCATTCATGCGTTGATTTATTTGTGGTGGATAATCCTAATTCCATTCCCTTTTTCAACATCAATTGATATGCTGCATCAAACTCATTTTTTATTTGTCCATCTAAAATGGCATCTTTAATAGCATCCTTAATAATTCCTACGGGCTTAGATGGTGTAATGTTGAAAGTTGACATAATTAAATCACCGGAAATAGGTGGTTGCCAATTGCGAATATGATCGCGTTCTTCCACTTCTTTAATGCGTTGTAACACCAACTTTAAATTCTCTTTGTAGCGTTTTACTTTGGCTTCGTTTTTTGATGTAATATCTGCTTCGCAAAGCAAGAGTAAACTTTCCAAATCATCATCGGCATCAAATATAATTCGTCTTATCGCACTATCTGTGATGTTTTCTTTGGTTAATGAAATAGGCCGAAGATGCAATGCGACCATCTTTTGAACAAATTTCATTTTATCATCTAATGGTAATTTGAATCGACTAAAAATTTTTGGAACCCATCTGGCGCCTACTACTTCATGCCCATGAAATGTCCATCCGTGTCCTTCCTCAAATCGCTGTGTTGCCGGCTTGGCTATATCGTGCAAGATAGCTGCCCAACGCAACCATAAATCATTGGATTTTTCCGATAAATTATCCAATACTTTTAATGTGTGATAAAAGTTGTCTTTGTGCCCATAGTTATCTTGTACCGCCACACCGTGTAATTTTACCATTTCCGGAAAAAACACGTGCAATAATTTGGCATTAAATAATAATTTAAATCCGATAGATGGCTTTTTGGAAAGAATTATTTTGTTCAACTCGTCGGTAATTCTTTCTTGTGAAATTATTTTCAACCTATTTGAAAGTGGCTCGATGGCATTGAATGTATTGGTTTCGATTTTGAAGTTTAATTGTGTTGCAAATCGTATGGCACGCAACATGCGCAACGGATCGTCATCAAAGGTAATGCTTGGATTTAAGGGTGTGCGAATAATGCCATTTTTTAAATCATCTAATCCATTAAAAGGATCAACCAACGTTCCAAATTTCTTTGCCGATAAATGAATGGCTAAGGCATTTATCGTAAAGTCGCGTCTGTTCTGGTCATCTTCGATTGTGCCATCTTCTACAATCGGTTTTCTGCTATCTCTGCGATAGGACTCTTTGCGTGCACCTACAAACTCTAATTCGATATCATCAAGTCGTATTTGTGCTGTTCCAAAGTTTTTAAAATAAGCAACATGTGGTTTCGGTTGTATGGTTTCGGCTACTTTTTTTGCTAATTCTATTCCGGAGCCAACACAAACAATATCTATATCTTTACAATTTCGCTTCAACAACTTATCGCGGACAAAACCACCTACGGCAAATGCCTCTATGTGTAGGCTTTCCGCACTTTGGGCTACGATATGTAATAAATCTTGCTCTCGCTTGGTGAAGTCAATAGTCATCGGTGCAAAGATAGGAATAGCAGTTCGTTTTTTATATTATTTCATATTACAGTACACATCCACTTTAATTAAAATAAGTGGAAGCATTGCTTATCTATCCAAATAAAAACAAGAAATAAGTTATGAAATAAGCGTGTTATAATTGTTGTTGTAAAATGGCATAAAAGGCATCAGCCGTTTGCTCCCAATTAAATACTTTAGCTCGTTCTTTTCCTTTTGCTATCAATTGTGTACGTAAATTATGGTCGTTTGTGATTTGGAGCATCGCATCTTTAATAGCATTCATATCTTTTGGATTTACGAGTAAGGCAGCATCACCTGCAATTTCCTTACAAGAGGTAGAATTTGACGTAATAACCGGAACTCCGCATGCCATTGCTTCTGCTATTGGCAATCCAAACCCTTCGTGTAACGAAACAAATACAAGTGCCGTTGCTTCTTGATAATATTGAATGAGCCGTTGCTCCTCAATGGCAGTGTGAATAATTTCTAATCCTTTTATTTTTAAAACAGCATCACTCGGTTGATAGGGTTTTACTATCGCAATTAATTTCGGTCGTGTGTTTTCATCCAATAATTGATACGCTTCAATTAAGCGTTCAAAGTTTTTCTTTTTTTGATAAGAAATCACGGTTAGAAAATAAGGTTGTTCATTTGATGCTGCTTCTTTGGGAACAAATTTAGTATGGTCAATGCCATTCCATATCGCTGTAATTTTTTCTTTGGGAAAATGTACCGATGTGCTAAGTTCCTCTTTGGTGTAGGCACTCACCGTCATGACATGTGCTATATGTTTTTGCATAATATGCCATTTCGTGCGTTCTTTGATACGTTTTAATTGACCTTTTATTTTCTCCTTTATCGTGAAAAAGAAAGTATCTAAAGGAAGTGTAAACAAAGCCATGCCGTGTACTGTCAACACCAAAGGTTTTTTTAATTTTCTAAATTGGATAGTAGGAGCAATGCCGCCGCCGCATCTTGGATCCCAATAAATATCGGCTTGTGTGGCGATGAATTCAGAAATTGTTTTTATATATAGGCATTCTACTGCATACTTATTTTCCAAAATTGCTACAATATTCCATGCACAAAATTTCATGCTGTAAGGTGTAGTATCCGGTAAATAAATAGCCAGTTTCATGGTGGAATTTATTTTTTATTTAGATTGATAAATGGAATATACGCAACATAAAATCCAAATGTACGCTTGATGTAAATAGTGCCCACTACATTCCAAAATATCATACTGATTGTATTGGCTATGGCAGCACCTTGAATACCATATAATGGAATTAGAATAACATTGACTAATAAATTAATAGCCATTCCTAAAAAGGAGATATTTCTAAATTGTTTGTGATAGCCTGTTGCGTTTAATACTTGTGCTACCGGACCGCAAAGTGTATTAAAAACTTGTCCAATAGTAAGTATGGATAAACTGATAGCACCTTTCATAAATTCCTCGCCATATAACCACATAACGTATTTAGAAGCAAACAATAGTATAATAAAAATTGGTAAGCTTAAAAGAAATATCAATTTCGAGGATTTAACTGCAATACGTTGTACTTCGTCGTAATTTTGTTGTGTATAAAGCTGCGTTATTTTTGGTTGTACTGTGGTGTTTAAGGCAACTAATAAAGTAGCTGCCAACATTGAAATATTGGTGCATGTTTTGTAAATACCAACCAAATCGGTGCTAATATTATTTGCTTTTAAAATGAAAACGTCGGCACTGTTGTTTATCATGAATGCAACATAAGTCATCAGCATCGGCAGTGCTATGTTTAGTATTTGTTGGTGTTGTGTTTTAGTTATTGTTGCTTCTGCTTTTGCCGGTTGATGAAAATGCTTGTAGATAGGCATTAACGTAAACAGCCAAGGCAATATGCAAAGCGTAACCCAATGCAAGTATATTGGATTGTACACATTAAAAAAGAAATACGTTACCAATAACAATAAAACAAGTCGGAAAATAGTAGGTAAAACTAACGACATATTTGCCGTATGTATTTTTAGTGCAGCACGTAAGCTAAAATAATTTAATTCGCCCAAAACAAAAAAAGGCAAAAAGAAACCGGATGCACGGAAAATATGAACCATGTTAGGCTCATCCCAATAATGTGCTAACCACGGTGCTATAAAATATAAGATTATTGCGGCGATGATGGAAAAACCGAGTATTAAAATGTTGCCTTTGATGAAAATTGAATAGGCTGTTTTTATATTGTACTTTTCTCTTAATTCGGGAATGAGTTTTTGTAGTGCTTCTTTGATACCAAAGTTGATGAGTATCGCAAAAAAGCCCATTACAGTAACTACTAACGTTAATTTTCCGGAGGCATCAGCACCGTAAAATCGACCAATTAAAACGCCTGATATAAATCGCAAACCTTGTACAAAAAAAAGTGTGATAGCTGTAGAGATACTTCCTTTTAATACAAAACTAAAGTTTTTGTCTTGCAATGCTTTTTGTAATTTTTCTTTATAGGATTGGATATCAAAAGACATAATACAATTACAAAAGTAATCATTGTATTTAATGAATTACATACCACATTTTTTATTATTTTTGTTTGCAACTATCTATGTCGTATTATTTTGTCATAGAGAATATCAAACCAATAGAATGCTGTTTAACTCATTACATTTTTTATTATTTTTTCCCATTTTTTGTTGGCTGTATTTTTCAGTGTCCAAAAAGCACCAATGGAAAATTTTAACAGCGGGTGGTTATTATTTTTATGGAAATTTTAGTCCGTTTTTTGCCATTATTTTATTTGTTATTACCTGTAATGATTTTTTAGCCGGTATAATGATGGACAAGGAACCCGAACAAGCTAAAAAGAAAAAATGGTTGTTCCTGAGTATAGCGGGTAATTTAGGCATTCTGTTCACCTTTAAATACTTAGATTTTGTCGATAATAATATCCGTGAGCTACTGTCGTTCGTACATATTCCATGGTTTGTTCCGGAGCCATATTTTAATAACTGGATTGTTCCGGTAGGTGTTTCTTTCTTAACATTCCAATCATTGAGTTACACAATTGATGTGTACAAAGGCATCACCAAAGCAGAAAAACATTTCGGCTATTTTGCATCCTTTACAGCATTTTGGCCGGTGATGGTAAACGGTCCGATTGAACGAGCAAAAAATCTTTTGCCACAAATAAAAGAAGAACATCGTTTTGATTATGATAGAATGCGACTTGGTTTGTTTCGCATGGCTTGGGGTTTGTTTAAAAAAGTAGTAATTGCAGATAGGTTAGCATTTTATGTAGATGATATGTATTTGCATTATAATGAAATTAGTGGATGGACAACCATTATCGGTGGTTTCTTCTTCTTTATGCAAGTGTATTGTGATTTCTCCGGCTATTCTGATATTGCGATTGGTGCAGCAAAGGTTATTGGAATTGATGTGATGGAAAATTTTAAACGTCCGTTGTTTGCAAAAAATTTAGCAGATATTTGGACGCGTTGGCATATTTCTTTGTCCACTTGGTTAACAGATTACGTGTTCTTTTATTTGGGTGCATATAAAGCAAGCGGCAAAAAAGTAATTTTCAATGTCATTTTTGTTTTGGCAATTTGTGGTTTGTGGCACGGTGCCAATTGGCCTATGGTATTAGCATTTACTATGGTTGGTGTGTTTATGGCAATCCGTTATTGGTGGCAGGCAAATATTATAAAAAATATAAAACCGAGTAATAGTTATCAATTGTTTGAAACCTATTTTCCGGATTGGATGCATAGTGTTATTACCGTTTCCTTATTTGTATTTTGTTTCTTGTTATTTCGTGTGCACACAGCACAAATAGCTTATAACATTCAACATCCTACTGCACCCGTTGAGTGGGTAACCATGGCAAAAACTATTTATGCCAATTTATTTAAAATTCACACTGCCGGATATTTTCACACTTGGATGATACATCAAGGCATCGTACAATTTGTAGTAGTTGTGTTTTTTATGGTGGTTTTAATTGTAACGGAGGCACGCATTGGTGATACAAAAATTGAAACGATTATTATATCAAAAGAAAAAAGCCAACGCTGGTTGGTGTATATTTTATTATTGATAAGTATTGTTTGGTTTGGAATATTTAATAACACTTCATTTGTCTATTTTCAATATTAAAGGATGCTCAAAAAAACTGTCATAAATATCGTTGTAATCGGATTGGTTTTATTAGTTACATCTAATATAGTTCGATATTTTATGCCATTTTATTGGGGCGATTCAACCCAAACTACTAAATACGAATATTATAAAAAACATGCCGAAGATTTTAATGCCGTTTATTTAGGCGGTAGTTTAGAATACAGACATATCAACCCACATATTATTGATAGTGTTGCCCAAAAAAATGGAATTGATTTTCGTTCCTTTAATTTAGGTGTAGATGGACACGGCATTATTCAACAAATGAATGATTTGGAAGGTTTGTTGAAAATCAGAAATCCAAGATTGAAATATGTCTTTTTTAGTATCAGTAGTGAGCCTTATTTTTTTAAAGCCAATTTACACACACCGAAATGGGTTTCATGGCAAACAGCCAATGCATCGTATAATGCACTCAGTATATTACCGTCTTTAGAGGATCCTTGGAAATATAGAGCCAGAATGGGTGCGTTCTGGATTAGCAGTTGGATAGAAAATTTATTTAATATTGGTACCGTTCCGGATATGCTAAAATATGGTTTTGATAAGACGTATTTAGATAGCAGTTATGTGGGCAAAAATCACGATGGATTTTATCCGTATGATTATGAAGAATCGCATTTATTTATGGAATATAAATGGGAAGATACACTGCTATTAGAGTCAAGGCATCGATTTGAAAAAGGGGACCCATATACCGATACATTAAATAAAAATGTGTTAGATGCATTTACTAAAGTAGATTCCTCTACGAAAGCCAACCAAGCGATGGTAGATTTGTGTATGAAGGCGTACAAACAATGTGCGAAACGTGGAATACAAGTAATATTTATGTTGCCACCCAAAGCAAGAACAACATACAATTTGCTATTGCCGGTGTTTAATGCTATGCCGGAAGGAACTAAAATTGAATTAGCTGATATTCGCAAATATCCTAAATTCTATGCCATAGAATATGGTTACAATTTCCATCATCTAAACGATAAAGGTGCTACTATTTTAAGTCAGGAATTTGCCAAGCAATTAGTACCATTGATAAAAAACTTGGAATTAGCCGATTAAGAGATTGCTTTAGTTGATTTCACTTTAAATGCAAAGTTGCGTTGCAAAATATACGACGTCGCAACCACAATTACACAAGTGAGCATTCTGGATAAGAACATGCGGAAATGAAAATACTCTACAAATATTTTTAATAAAACCGTGTTTAAAACAATGCAAAGCAACACCACACTCAAATAATTGATGGCCTGATTTCTACCTCGAACTGTTGAGTTTGTCCAAACCACATATCTACTCAATAAAAATCCGGTGGGCGTGCTAATTATAAATGATAAAAACAAAGAAGCAACGTGCGGACTGAAGGTGAAAAATGGTGTATTGAAATTTTGCTCTTGGAAAATAAAATGATATGCAATAAAGAAAATCAACATATCAAAAACCAAATTAATACCTCCACACGCCATATATAAATAACTTTGTTCCGGAATAAATCGGAAAAACCATTGACGAATTGTCAATAAAATTGTGCGTATAAAATTGGCTATCATTTCCATTTCTCGTTATAAAGATAAGAAAATCAGGCGGAATTTTATGGGTTTTGTAAATCGGAGATGCTAAGTTTCGTTAACTTAAGCATGGATTGTTCAGTACTACAAACACCCGCACTGTACATTGTTTCTAAGAAAATAGGTTGATATATTAATGTGTTGCCGGCACAAATTACTTGTTGCACAGCAGCATAATTTTTATATGTTTGGCTCAATATTTCAACACCACGACCATCCCATTTTATGGCACTTTCCTTCATCACCCAAAAATCAAAAAATGCACTATTCGGATTTGCTGCATTAAGGATTGTATGCCATTCTTGTTCAGAAAAATAGCGTTGAAATAGTTCCTTGGAAATAGTGCGATGTTTTTCTACATCAATGCCTACTTTTTGATGGGTTGTAATAGCGAGCAACACATAATCGCCGGAATGTGAAAGATTAAAATCAATGGAGTCGTTTATAAAAGGTCGCTCTTTTTTATCTGTTTGTATATCCTCTAATTGAAAAGAAAATCCAAGTTGATGGAAAGCATATCTCAACAGTATTTTACCTAACAATGTTTGTTCTGCAGCTTTTCTATGTTTATAGTTTTTTATTTCTTGCTGTAACTTTTCCGGTAATTCTGCTAAAAAAAAATGAAATAACGCCTCGTCGAGTGTGTCGGTTTGTTTTATAAAATAAATATCAATTACCTTATTTCCCAATGCCTACAGTTTGTTTTATGTATGCAATAACATCCGGATTTTCATACAGAAAAAAATGACCACCATCGAATGCTTTTATCTCAATGTCGTTTTCAAAAAAAGGACGCCAACTTTGCATTTTTTCCAAATCTACATTTCGTACATCTTTATTACCAAATAAAATGGAAGCAGGCTGGTTTATTTTTTCTATATGTTGAAATGATTCGTTGTAGCGTTGCAATAATTCAAAGTCGCTACGCAAAATCGGTTCATAAAATGCTTTTAATTCTTGATGTGCCAATAGTGCTTCCGGAACACCATCGTATTGCTGTACCACTTTCCAAAAATCATCCGAAGATATATGGATAATATTGGGTTCGTTTTTATAAGCATCCGGACTTAATCGCGAGGCTAAAAAAATATGTGTAGGTAATTTTTTATGTTGATTTTTTAATTGATGCACTAAAAGAAATGCCAATATAGAGCCCATACTATTGCCTATAATACAATAATCTTCCGTTAATTTTGCTTCTATTTGTTGGTACACATCTTCTACTGCTTGTTCTAATGTGGTAAGCAATTTTTCTGCAAATCGGTCGCTTCTGCCGGGCAACTCAATTGCCCAACTTTCTATTTCAGGCAATAAATTCTGCTGTACATTTTTAAATGCATATTTATCTCCGCCGGCATGATGTAGTAAGATTGCTTTCATAACAGAAATATCCAATAAAAATAAATGCGGTTATTTTTTGATAGAAGGTATTTTTTTGTCCAATTTTTTAAACCAACGCAACCACATCGCATCGTCGGGTTTTATCTCATGCCAATCACCTTGGAAACTATGTTTCATCTCTTGATTAAACATAATATCTGCCATCGTAACGGCTTGTGTGGTGTCTATTTCGCCACCGCCAAAATAGGTATCTATCCAATAACGATGTAATTCTTTTGGTGTATTATATTGATGAATGACATCCATTTTTAATTCAGCACCAATATGTTTTTCCATCAAACTTAAAAATTCGCCACTCATCATACTATCAAAACCTTGCTCTCGATACGTTTTGTTTATATCCACTTTTTGTCCGGCTTCTAAACCCAATACTTTTGCCGCTTCTATTTGCATATAGGCAAGTAGCGTTTCCTTTGTCGCTTTTGGTTTGGAGTCGATAGTAGATGCACGATGTTGAGTAGTCTCTAATTCACTTTTTTTATGGTCAATTGGCGATGGACTATAAACTATTTGTTGCCTAACCGGATTTTCCCAATATACTTTTCCATTCCAACCATAGGTTGGTAATGCTACTCGATTTATTTTTTTATTTAGATAAAAAGATTTCCAATCAATCGCAACACCAGCACAATACAAACTACGACAAGCTAAATGGAATTTTTGTATATCGTTTTCATCTGCTTTGGCAGAGTCAATCCAGATGACATTTTCTGCGGTATTGGTTTGTTTTGCCAAATTGATTAAAACGGGATTTGGACCAACCTCTAAATACACATCCAATTGCATTTCATTTTTTAAATAGGCAATTCCATCAGAAAATTGCACAGCTTGCCGGATGTGATTGGCAAAATAAGTAGCATTCAATTCTTCTTTTTGAATGGTTTTTCCAGTCAGGTTAGAAATAACCGGAATTACAGGTGTTTTGAACGAAAATTGTTGGGTGAAAAGTTTGAATTTTTCCAACATCGGTTCCATCCATCGAGAATGAAATGCGTGCGAAACATTGAGTGCCACTGCTTTTATTTTATGTTCGCGCAGTTTTTCTACAAAAGCTAATACATCCTCTTTCTTGCCGGAAATAGTGCAATTACGCACCGAATTTTCTGCGGCTAAATCTACATTTGTGTTTTCTAAAAGTGGTAATAAGGTTGCTTTGTTACAAAATACAGATGCCATACTACCTTCGTTGCTTGGTAATGCATTCATTAATGAAGCACGTGCAATTACGAGTTGTAATGCATCTTTTAATTCCATAGATTGTGCAACAGTTAATGCAACAATTTCGCCAATACTATGACCGATTAATGCACTTGGTTGCACACCGAAATGCATCCAAAGTTTTGCCATGGCATATTCTACGGCAAACAAGGCTACTTGTGTATATTTAGTTTGATGTATCAAATTTTTTGGAACACTATCATTCCATAAGATATCTTTTACTGTATACTCTAAATGTTGTTTAATGATTGCATCGCAATTGTCAATTTCATTTTTAAATACGTCAAATGTATTGTAATAGTTTTGGCACATACCGAAGTATTGTGCACCTTGTCCGGTAAATAAGAAAGCAATATCCGTATTGCGTTCTATTTCCGGTGTGCTAACTTGGTAGGTGTCGGATTTTACATCGGTAACAAAATCAGTCAACCCATTTACAATAGCTTGTATGTTATCAGCAATAATTGCTACTTTATACTCAAAGTGATTTCGTGCAGTTTGTAAAGTATAACAAATTTCAGTAAGTGAATGTGCGTGCCAATCGGTATCATCTATATATTTTTGTGCGGTATTTTTTAATGCTTTCGCATCTTTCGCACTTAAAATAAAAAGATAAGGTGCATTGGATTCTTCACTCTTAGTTTGAGTAGGTGCTTCTTCAAAAATCATGTGCACATTGGTACCACTATATCCGGAAAGGTTGATGGCGGCACGTAATGGTTGTTTGTTCTCCGCATTAGAGTTGGATTGCACATCTATATCTTCCGTGTTTACGATTGCCTTTATATTTTTCCAATCAACATCTTCATTTAAAGCTTGAATATTAATTTGTGCCGGAATTTTTTTATGCTTTAAAATCTCTATTACTTTAAACAACATCGGCATACCGGTGCCGGCTTCTAAGTGACCGATATTGGCTTTTACAGAGCCAACATAAATGGGCTTGTTTCTGCCTTTGTAGCCTTCGTGAATGGCTTGTATTTCTAATGCATCTGTAAATCTATTTCCAATTCCGTGTGCTTCTACATAGTCGATGTCGTGTACGGAAAGTTGCGTTTCTTGTAATGCATTTTTGATG
Organism: Bacteroidota bacterium; assembly: GCA_963169645.1. Taxonomy (GTDB): domain Bacteria; phylum Bacteroidota; class Bacteroidia; order Chitinophagales; family JADIYW01; genus JADJSS01. The sequence goes on along the minus strand of CAUJCO010000013.1, from coordinate 457,363 downwards.
GTTTCAATCTGTATTTCCGGATTCGGTGCCGTAAATCCATTGCTTTTACCGTTATGTTTTACCGCCGAACCTTTTATAAGTACTTCGATGTTGTCGTTGTTTTTTTGTGCATCTGAAAGTCGTTTTAATAACACGACACCGCAACCTTCACCACGCACATAGCCTTCCGCATCATTCGCAAAAGCATTGCAGGTATTATTCGGTGAAAGAGAACCTAATTTTGATAAACCGACAAATGGTTCCGGAGTTAATAATAAATTGGCAGAAGCGACAATCGCCAAGTCGATGTTCTTTTTATTTAAATCTTCGTTGGCTAAATGCACTGCCAACATAGATGAAGCACAAGCCGCATCTAAAGCAAAGCTGGTACCTTTAAAATCGTATAAATAGGAAACGCGACCGCAGGCCGTTCCAAAAGGAATGCCTGTTGCATCATACACATCAACAGTTTCGAGGTTGCCACTTCTAAAACGAGCTTGCACATAATCGGAATTGCCGAGTGCAATATAAACACCTGTGTTGCTGCCTTTTAATGCTTGTGATGGAATGCCTGCTGTTTCGAGTGCTTCATAAATCACTTCTAAAATCATGCGTTGCAGTGGGTCAATGGACTTTGCTTCGCGTGGTGCTATTCCAAAGAAATCTGCATCAAATGCACGAACGTCATTGTTGAGAAATGCACCAAATTTTGCCACTGTTTTTCCGGGTGTTGCACTGTCCGTGCTGTGTACCGCATTAATGTCAAATCTATCCGCAGGTATTGGTGAAATAACCGACTTATGTGCTGCTAGTAAATGCCATAGTTTTTTGGTAGATGTAATATTTCCGGCTAAGCGAACGCCTGTGCCAATTACTGCAATAGCTTCTTTAGGTGCAATCGTATTTTCTTTAGCCTGTGCTAATTCTTGTTCTAGTTTTCTTATTTTGATAAGAGATTTTTGTAAAATCTCTTGCATTTGTTGTACTTGCTCACTCATTGTTCTTCCTTAAATGTACGGAAATAAAAATTAATCTATTTTACTGCTCAACTCTTTCATTAAGTCTTCTAAGGATAATTTTTTTACCGCATCTTCGATGCTGTCGGTTGGATTCTCTGCTATGATGCGATTTTCAGCAATAACATTTTCCGCGTATTTCACATTTAGTTTTAATTCAGTAGCAATAAAATCACTCAATTTTTGTACGGTTGGATATTGCCATATTACAGCAACATTGAACATTAAATTAAAATCTTCTTGTAGTTTATTTTTTAATTGTAATGCGTGTAATGAGTCGACACCTAACCCTTTAAACGTTTCATCTTCTTTTATTTTAGATACGGCTAACTTGGTAGATGTGGAAATATGTTGTTTAATTTTTGATTTGATGAATTGAAGATGTTCCTCTTTGCTTTGATAGGATGTTTCCTCTTTTTTAAATTCAATTATAGGTGCTTTCACCACTGAACTATAAAAGTGATTATGTGTAACAGCATGGTTGAATTTTGCCCATTTTTCAAAATCAATAGCAAGTGCAACTGTTTGTGTTTCATTACTCAAAAAAAGCGTGTCAAAATAATGGAAAAGCTCATTTGGTAAAATGGCAGTAACGCCTTGTTCGGCTAAACGATCAGCTCTGTTTTCTTGTCTTGCTGCCAAGCCTATTTCGGCAATGGTTCCAAAGTTGACAGAAATTGCCGAAAGTTGATTGGCACGTCTGTAATGTGCGAGGCTGTCCATAAATGTGTTAGCTGCATTGTAATTAGATTGTCCGGCTGAGCCAACAATTCCGGCGGCTGACGAGTACAATACAAAGAAATCAAGTGGTACATGTTGCGTGAGTTGATGCACATTCCATGCACCGATAGCTTTTGTATTTAATACATTTTCGAATTGTTGTTTAGATAAGTTTTCGAATGCACCATCATCTAATAAGCCGGCTGCATAAAAAATTCCACCGATGTTGTTTGGTATTTCGATGCTGTTTTTTAATGACTCGATATTGGTTACATCTGCTTTTACATCCGAAATAGAAATGCCGTCTTTTCGGTATTGTTGAAACAAGATTTGTGCTTCTTCTTTTGCACCACTTCTACTTATTACTACAATATTTTTAGCTTGATGTTGCACCAACCATTTTACAGTTGTTAAGCCTAATCCGTTTGTGCCACCTATTACGATGTATGTTTTATGTTGCAAAATAGTTTTTGTTGCAAGCGGCGCTTTTTCCATTTTAAGCAAAGTATCCGTAAAAGCAGTTTGGTTTCTAATGGCAATTTCTTTATATTTATTATCCGAAAAAATCCAATTAGGAATTTGCTCTAACTCGGAGGTTTTTATTTCATTGGAAACATCTAATAATAAGAAATCAATTTCTTCGTGTTCATTTTCCAATGTTCTTAAGATACCAATAAATGTTGTAGCATTTAAATTGATTTGTGTATCGTTTTGTAAAACAAAAGCACCATTTGTAATAACACAAATTTTAGGATGTTGATTGGTTTTATTTAATTGCTGAATAATCCGTTGTAAGGATAAAATACCATTGTCTAAATCTAACGTGTGGTTATTATTGTTGTTTATACTACCAAAGTGAAGAATCACATCGGCTTGTATGTTGTCGATATCATCGGAAACATTAAGTGTGTAAACGGTGCAACCTTTATTGGTTAATATAGTTTCTACCGTTTTATATTTGTCCTCTTCATCCTTAATGAGTATAATTTTTTTTGCCGGTATTTGATTACGCTCATTAATTTGTTGCCATTGAATTTGGTATAGATTGTTGGAAACATCCAATGTTGTTGGTAGTTGTAATAGCGATGCATAATCCGGTTTTTGATCAAACCAATACCGTTCTTTTTGCCAAGCGTAGTTTGGTAGTTCTATAAATTTTCCAATATTTGGATACAAATTTTTCCAATCAAATGGATAGTTTGCGGCTTCCAATTCTGCCAAATTGGAATAGAATTCTATCACTTCGTTTTTGTCTCGAGTGCAACTTGCAACTGTTATCGCTTTTTTATTATGTATATGTTCTTGTAAGGCATGTTGTAACAATGGATGTGGACTCATTTCTATAAATGCAACTTGTGCATCATCTTGTAAGACAGCTTGAATAGCGTTACCAAATTGAACCGCATTGCGTAAGTTTTTTGTCCAATAGTTGGCATTCAAATTGGCTCCATCAACGATTTGATTTAATGCCGTTGAATAAAATTGGATAGCTGAATTTTGTGGTTGTAAAGTAGATAATACATTTTCTAAATCTTGTTTTATTGCCTCCATTTGTGGTGAATGCGAAGCAACATCTACTTTTACTTTTTTATTGAATCGTCCTTGTGTCTCAAGTTTTGAGAAAATTTCGTTTAAGGCTTCCGGCTCACCCGAAAGTACTACTGAGTTGATTCCATTTATTACAGCAACGGAAAGTTTATCTTCATATCCTTTTAAAATTTCATTTGCTTCAACTTCCGTTAAATCGGTTGCACCCATGGCACCTTTGCCACTCAATTGTTTCATTAATGCACTGCGTGCAATAATAATTTTTGCGGCTTCTTCTAAGGTAATATTTCCGGCAACATAAGCAGCCGCAACTTCGCCCATACTATGGCCAATTACCAAGTCCGGAATAATGCCTTTGCTCATCCATAAATTGGCCAATGCAATTTCAATAGCAATTAATACAGGTTGTACGATGTCAATTTCGTGTAGTCGCGATTCGCTTTCTGATTTATTGATTTCATCAATTACATTCCATTCAACATAATTGGAAAAGACATGTGCACATTCTTCTAAAGCACTTTTAAAAACAGGCTCGTGTTCCATTAAGGTTTTTCCCATTGTAATCCATTGAGCACCTTGTCCGGGAAAAATGAATACTGTTTTTATGGGCTCTTTGTTGTCTAATTTTTTCTTGCTCTCATACGTATTGCTTTCAACAAAATCTTGTAATTTTTCTAATAAAGATTCTTTAGATGGTGCGATAAATGTTTCTCTTAAATCAAAGTGTGCTCTACGCAAACTCACCATAGCGCAAATATCTTCCAATGGATGCGTGCTTTCTTTAATGAAGTCGGCGTATTTTTTTGCTAACTCGATTAGTGCTTGTTCATCTTTAGCGGAAAGTGGCAGGATATAAATATCATTTCGCAATGTCTGTTTGTTGAGTAAAATAAGTGGTTCCGGTGCATCACCAATAATGACGTGTGCATTAGAACCAGTTGCACCAAATCCACTTACACCTGCGTATCTTATTTTCCCATTTTCTCTATTCCACGGTTGATTTTCATTGACTACTTTAAGCGGAATATTTTCCCAATCAATTAATGTATTGGGTTTATAAAAATGAATTGATTTTGGAATGATATTATGTTGTAATCCAAGAATTACTTTAAACATACTTGCCATTCCGGCATTGCATTCCATGTGTCCGATATTAGATTTGATAGCACCGATTAATAATGGTTTTTCTTTGTTGCGATGTTGTTGATAAGCCAACATTAAACCGCGAACTTCTACCGGATCACCGACTTTAGTTCCTGTTCCATGTGCTTCAATATAGTCTATATCGGTTGGTTGTAGTTGTGCATTTTTTAAGGCGGCTTCGTGCATTAAACCTTGTGCAGCGGTGCTCGGTGCGGTGAGGCGTTTGCTTTTCCCATCTTGATTAACTGCTGAGCCTTTGATGATAGCCAAGATATTGTCGCCGTCTTGTTGAGCATCGGAAAGTTTTTTGATTATCATAGCACACACGCCTTCAGAGCGAATGTATCCATTTGCAGCATCATCAAAAGATTTGCAACGTGCTTCGGGAGAAAGCGCACCCAATCGACAAAAATTTAAAGATTGTGCCGGCTCAGAAATAATACTTGCTGCACCTACTACGGCAATTTTACAGTCTTTATTTCGGAGTGCTTGCATGGCAACATGAGTGCAGGTTAATGCAGATGAACAAGCAGTATCTATCGTCATACAAGGGCCACGCAAACCCATGGTGTATGAAATTCTTCCGGATGCACCTGTTGGTCCGGTTCCGGTATAGCAATAGCCTGAAACTAATTTGTAATCGGCAGAGCGAACTTGTTTCATTTCATAATCCACATTGTCTATGCCGATAAACACACCAGTATCAGAGCCTATTAATGTATTGACATCAATACCGGCATTTTCAAATGCTTCATGTGTAACTTCTAAAAGAATTCGTTGTTGTGGGTCGGTACTTTCTAATTCTATCGGAGAGATATTAAAGAAGGGTCCATCGAGCATTTCAATATCTTCAATAAATCCGCCTTCCTTTATATATAATTTTCCGGTAGCATTTGGATTCGGGTCGTAGAGGGCATCTTTGTCCCAGCGATTTGCCGGAATTTCTTCAATACAATCTATTCCATTAACCAAAACATGCCATAAATCTTTTGCATTTTTTATTTTTCCGGGCAAACGCATTGCCATTCCAATAATGGCAATCGGCTCATTTTTCTCGGAATGCAGTTTATTTAAAGCTTGTTGAGTTTCCGCCAGCTGTTTATGTACTTCTTCTAATTGTTGTTTATATATTTCTATATTTTCCATATTTATGAAATGAAATAAAAAGAAATTTTAAAGTTAAACAATATAACCTTAAATTACTTTACCTATAAACAACTATTTTATGCGTTTGTTGACGTCGTAGTTTGTTGTTCTGCTGCTAATTTTTCAGCTTTTAATCGGTCTTCTTCTCGCCCATCTAAAATAGCTTTTCTCATGATGAGTGGAAGGATGACCAACAATATACTCGCTGCAAAACCAATAGCAGCAAATAGCCATTTTCCTTTGTATTTGGGTGCTGTAGAAAACAATGGGTCATCGATAATACGGACGATATTATTTTGCGGTGTTAAACCTGCTTTAGCATTTTCCTTAGAGGTAACCGCATCATTATACATCACATTTAGAGAGAGAATTTCTTGAGCTAATTTTTGTTGATCTATTACAGAAATTCTTTTGGAATTAAAGATGTTTTGGTCTTGTGATTCGGCAATCATGCGTTGACGTAATTCTATTTGAGCAGAAATGGAATCCAAGCGTTTAGTAGAAGCATTTAATGAAGTTTTAGCATTTTCTACTTGTCTGTTTTGATAGAATTTGATGGTGTTATTTAATAAAGAAGAACCAACCATTCTGGAAACATCGTAATCCGGAGTTTCTATTTCAGCTTTTATCATTCCGGTAGGCAAATCGTATTCAGCAATCATTAAACCATCGGCAAAATCGGCATACATTATTCCTAAGAGATCAATTTCTTGTGGTGTCAGTTCTTGGAATGTATTAGCTCTAAATTTGAAATCTTTGAGCACCGGATCTTTCTCAAAACCTTCATCATATTTTAGAGCATGCATATAGAAGTTTGCTAATTTATCTGTCTTACCTTTTATTTCCACCTCACTCAGCATGGAATTTAAGAAGATATTTCTAGACATAAAAATACCGGTTAAAACATCATTGGAAGAACCGCCCGCAAAGGTTACACCCATCATGGACATCAAACCACTCATTGCACTCATACGTGTGTCTACAGCATTAAAAGAGGCGTATGCTATGTATTTGGGTGGTGTTAGTTTTGCAAACATATAACCACCAATTGTAAAGGCTGCAACACCCACAATAGAGATATACCATTTCTTTAATAGAAACTTTAGATACGATGTAATGGACTCAAGTACATCGACTAATCGTATGTCTTCTTCAACGAATTCGTTTGGCATGTATGATTATTGTTTTTTCAATACAAAAATAAGCGTTAATGTTGTTGCAATCGACGTGATAGCAGCAATCATACTTGGTAAAATAATATTCCAATTTAAGGCTGCTTCCGGACCTTTTGGTGGTTTTGGTTTTTTCTGTTTCATATCTACTGTAATGGTAGCACCTTCAATGTCTACAGTTGGGTAGTTTTTGATGCCCATAAAGGAACGGGTATAATCTACTTTTCTATTTGGATAAATTACCATGGTAGATTTTTTTAATGCACCTTTTTTGAATCCGCCACCGTAATGTTTAACATACCAACGAGCACTTTTTCCCGGAACAAATTTTCCGTTAATAGTTTGTGTGCTATCTAAATTAGGATAGCGAATTGCTCCTTTAATGCTCACTAATTGATTTACTGTAGGAATTTCGATTTCGTCGCCATTTTTAACCACTAAGTTAGCTCTAGAAGTAGAATCACTAAATGCATCTTTTAATTGAAAGATAGTCCAATCTAATTTATTATCCGGACGTGTTAATCGGGCATTTTTTATGAATGCATACGGCGTTAAGCCACCGGCTCTTTCAATGATATCTAATACTTTCTCATTTTTATCTAAGATTGGATAGATGCCCGGATATTTTACTTCTCCTTTAATGGTTACGGTCATTTGTTCGTCAAAACCGTAAGTTTTACGCACAAATATTCTATCCATTGGTGATAATAAGAATGCTTTGGAGGCTTCGTCAATTTCTAAGTTGGGTCCAATTGTGATCGTTTGTACTACAATACGTTGTGGTACAAATTTTTGTTCTAAGCTAGAATCTACATTCATAACTCTAGATATTTCTATCTTAGAATTAGCGGCTTCTTTTTTTAATCCACCTGCATAAAACAATAAATCATTTAAGGTAATTCCTTCTGTATATTCCATGGTTGTTGGTTTTAAAACAGAACCATCTACATAGACAGTGAATTTTTCTAAGAAATCATTTTTGGAGAAAATTTGGATTTGGTCGAATTCTTTTAACAATAAGTTGTCAGCAGAATTTTCATCCATTAATATATTTTTCAAAGAGAATTTTTGGATAACAGTAGAGTTGTCGTCTAATCTTCTTTTGATATATGCTCTATCCACATACGTTTCTAATCGAATACCTCCGGCAGATTTGATAACATCTGAAATTCTATAGGCATCTTTTAATTCATATTTTCCCGGATAACGAATCGTACCACTAATGCTTACATAATTCTCAATACCACCCGGAATAGTTGGTATATTAACTTCATCTCCATCCATTAATTCAAAGTTTGCCGTTTCAATATCAGCATAGTTTACATCAATAATTCTTGATTTATCACCGCTTGTTCTTGTAACTTGAATAGAGCTTGTGTACGCATCCGGAGCAAAACTACCGGCAAATTTTATGAGCTCTTTTAGGTTTTCTCTTGACAATAGTTCGTATTTAGCAGGACGACGAACGGCACCGCTTATTTTCACTAATTTGCTTTGTGTAGAAACGTAAATAAAATCACCTTTTTGTAAGAAGAAATTTTCTTGTAATAAAGGATTGAACAAGAATTCATAAACGTCGAAACGTTTGATTGTTTTTCCATCGCGTCTTACTTGAATATCGCGAACACTACCGATATCAGTGATACCATTTGCAGCGTTTATAGCATTGTATACAGAATTGATTGCCGGAATTTGATACGTTCCCGGAGTTTTTACTTCACCTACGATGTTTACATCAATAGTTCTGGAGTAGTTTAAAGTAATTTCATATTTTGTGTTAGCCGGATTGATGAAAGATGCTAATCGTTTTCCAATTTGTGATTTTACAGCACCAAATGTTAATCCTTTTACATAAATTCTTCCAAATTCCGGAATTTGAATAAATCCATCATCTGTAACTTTCAATTTATTGTTGTAATCGGCATAACCCCAAACAGCAATGCTAATCTCATCTCCGGCACCCAATACATAAGAGTCCGGTGCTTTTGTTTCGGATGATTTGGAGAATAATGCTAATTTGCCGGAACCAAAAAAATCGTGACCAAAAATTTCATTCGGTTTTACTTCGTTGTTTGCTTCAATTTGCTTTTGTTGCTTATCTAAGGCATCTTGTAAAGAGTCTTGTCTGTATTTAATTTCTAAAATGGTTTGTAATACATCTTGAACAGGATTTTCTGAAGCAGCGGCTGTTTCAGATTTTGATTTAAGGTATTTTTGAATTGCCGCCGGGTCTAATCCTAAAAGTTGCAATTGTGATAAATTATTGGTGGCAGTTGTATTGCCTGCAACCATAGTTTGCAATTGTTTTGCTGCATTGGATGCCGCTGATGTAATTCCTGTGCCAGTCATGGAACCGGCTAAATTTCCAAAATTCTGACCATTACAAATAAATACTATACTTATGAGTAAGTAAAGCGCAAAGTGTTTTCTCATTTATTGTTGTTGTTGACGAACAAAGGTAATAAACTATAAGTTAATATTAAAACCATTTATGTAAGTACATTATTGAAATATCTAAAAAAATGTACAATATTTTAATGTGGTAATGAATAGGATAAGAATTATCTTTGCTTTTATTTACTACAACCAAATATTAGTTTGTAAGTTTTTAATAATCATATTGTTATGTTTAATGTTGATTTTGAGGATACCATTGTTGCAATAGCTACACCGAATGCCATTGGTGCTATTGGTGTTATCCGTGTATCCGGAAAGGAATCCTTAAATATCGTTAATTCCATTTTTGAAGGAAAGAATTTATTGGCACAAAAATCACATACTATCCACTTAGGAAAATTAGTTGCTGCAAATGAAATTATAGATGAGGTTTTGGTTAGTTTATTTATAGCTCCGAATTCTTATACGAAAGAAAATGTTGTAGAAATTTCATGTCATGGTTCACCTTATATTTTAAATCGAGTGATAGAATTATTACTCGAAAAAGGTTGCCGTTTGGCAAGAGCCGGCGAATTTACACAACGTGCTTATTTAAATGGTCGATTTGATTTATCGCAAGCAGAAGCCGTAGCCGATTTAATTGCTTCGGATTCACAAGCTGCACATAAAATTGCTATGCAACAGATGCGTGGTGGTATTACACATAAATTGGCAGAACTTCGCCAATCTTTAATAGAATTTACAGCGTTGATTGAATTAGAATTGGATTTTGGAGAAGAAGATGTAGAGTTTGCCAACAGAGAAAAATTAATATCATTATTACATGCCATAAAAGATGAGATTTATAGATTGTCTTCATCGTTTAAATTCGGAAATGCCATAAAAACAGGTGTGCCGGTGGCAATTGTGGGTAAGCCGAATGCCGGAAAGTCTACATTGTTAAATATTTTAGTACAAGAAGAACGTGCCATCGTGTCGGATATTGCCGGAACAACAAGAGATACGATAGAAGAAACACTAACAATAGAAGGCATCTTATTCCGATTTATTGATACTGCAGGCTTGAGAGATACTACAGATGTGATTGAAAAAATTGGAGTAGAACGAAGTAAAGAGACGATACAGAAGGCACAAATAGTACTTTATTTATACGACTCGAGCCAAGAAAATAAGACTGAAGTTGTTCAAGCATTAAATGTCATTCCAAAAGATAAGAAGGTAATTGTGCTGGCAAACAAACATGATATTACGCAAGATGCGATTATACAAAATGAAACATCGACAGATTGGATTGCTATTTCTGCTAAAGAAAATACGGGCATCCAAACCTTAAAAGATTTATTATTACAAAAAGTGTTGGAAGATAATAATACAACACAAGATGCTATAGTAATTACCAATCAACGACATTACGAAGCCCTTCAACTTTCCGAACAAGCTATTGATAATGTGCTTGCCGGATTGCAGCAACAGATTTCATCTGATTTTATTTCGCAGGATTTAAAAACTGCCTTGCGTCATTTAGGATCAATAACCGGTAGTATCGATGTTGACAAGGATATCCTTGCTACTATCTTTGGAAAATTTTGTATCGGAAAATAGATTGTTTCTAATTTCCGGACGCTATTTTCTATTATTATTACACCAATTTATTTTGTTTTTTTAGTGTACAATGTGTGTTTTGTTTTATTCGTTTATAGCTATAAATAGGAGTAGTCTATCTAAAGAAACGTTAATTCATGCAATGATGTTGCAATATTAACTTCATTTTTTCGTTCACAAATGCAATAGAAATAAAAAAAAAGGCATATTTTTACCGCTTCTAAAATATTAAAACAACATCATTTTAAAATTAAATTGACAAATTATGGCACAAGCACAAACAAAAAAGAGTTCAGGTGGATTAGGCATCGGATTAGTAGTTCTAATTGCAATTATTGTCTGTAATGTAATTTTCTATACTGTATTCAAAGGTCAGGTAAAAACATCTGGCGAACAAAATGTAATAGGCTTAATGTATAAAGGCGGTTTCATTGTACCTTTCTTGATGGCTACATTTATTATCTGTATCACATTCGCTATCGAGCGTTTATTAACTATCAGCAAAGCACAAGGTTCTGGTGCATTGGAAACTTTCTTACAAAATATTAAATCAAAATTGGTTTCTAACGATATCAATGGTGCATTAGCAGAATGTAACAAACAAAAAGGAGCTGTAGCAAACGTGGTACAAGCAGGTTTGCATAAATATGCTGATATGGAAAAAAACACCGAATTAACCGGTGAGCAAAAAATCTTAAACATCCAAAAAGAAGTTGAAGAAACTACGGCATTAGAATTACCGGCATTGGAAAAAAACATGTGGGTATTAGCTACTATCGCTTCTGTAGGTACATTAATCGCATTATTAGGAACGGTTATCGGTATGATTAAAGCGTTCAAAGGTTTGGCAGGTGCCGGTGGTTCTGACCCGGAAAAATTAGCAGAAGGTATCTCTGAGGCCTTAATCAATACAGCATTAGGTATCTTCACTTCTGCATTAGCAATTATTTTCTACAACCTTTGTACACAAAAAATCGATAAGCTTACATATGCTATCGATGAATTAGGATATACAATCGCTCAAACATTTGCTAGTCGTAAACATTAATAATAAAAAGAAAAGAACAAGAAAATGCCAAAGTTTAAAGTAAAACGAAGCAGCACATGGGTGGACATGACCGCCATGTGTGACGTAGCTTTCTTGTTGCTATCTTTCTTTATTTTGACTGCCAAATTCAAGCCAACAGAAATTGTTCCTATTAAATCACCCACTTCCAGAGCAACGGAAGAAGTAGCGGATAAGTTTGTAACATTTACCGTAGATAAAGACGGAAAAGTGTACATGGCAGTAGGTAAACCGGATAGAAAATTGCAGATATTAGATAAATTCTTTGAATTAAATAAAGAAAAGTATGCTAATATCCCAATGAATGATCAAACGAAAAAATTATTCGTGCGTCAAGAAATATTCGGTTCACCCATCAGTCAGCTACCTTCAGTCGTAACACAAAGTGCAAGCAATTTAATGGAATTACAACGCGCCGGAAAATTAACCGGAATCCCAACCGATTCTACGGATAATCAACTAGCCGATTGGATTATGGCAATTCGTTATGTATACGCAGAAGAAGAAAATGAAGATCAACCACCGATAGCAATAAAAGGTGATCAAGATACAAATATTAAAGGTGTAAAACGTGTAATCGAAATCCTAAAAGAAAAAGATGTGAATCGCTATAAGCTAATCACGATGCTTGAAGGTAAGGCCGATTAACAAAACAAAATAGAATATGGCAGATTTAGATACCTCGTCCGGTGGCGGACACGGCAAACATAAAGGCGGTGTCCGTTCCAAAAAGATGTCGACAAAAGTTGACTTAACACCTATGGTGGATTTGGCTTTCTTATTGATATCCTTCTTCATGCTTACTACCCAATTGGGAAAATCTGTAGCCATGAACTTGTCCATGCCTAAGAAAGATTTGAATGCTCCACCTACGGAAGTAAAAGAATCAAAAGTGCTCAACTTAATTGCCGATAAAGAGAATACACTCTGGTATTACCCCGGAACAACCGTAGCCGGCCTTAAACAAACCGACTATACTCCAAAAGGTATCCGTGAGATTATTTTAGATAAGCAAAAAGAAGTAAAAGCAAAATTTGGTTTAGATAAAGAAGGCGATAGCCAAATGATCGTATTGATTAAACTTACAGATGATTCTAACTATAAAAATATGGTAGATATTTTGGATGAAATGGACATAACAAAAACAAAAATTTATGCCATTCAAGATATTGACCCATTAGAATTGGAAGCCATTGCAAATGGTGGAAATGCAAAGACATCTGACTAACTAAAAATAAACTATGAGCACAATAAAAGATTATAAAAATGCCTCTTGGGACGATATCGTGTTCGATAATCTGAATAAAGATTATGGTGCTTATGTATTGCGCAAATTGGTAAATAAAAATACACTACGTGGTTTTCTTTATTCTATGGCGGGTTTTATAGCACTTATCTTAATTTTAAGACTAGGTGTTTTCTCACGTGCCAATAAAAAAGAAAAAGTAGTAGACTTAGAAATGACAGATGTGGTGATGGAGGATGTGCCACCACCGGTTGAAGCAGCACCACCACCGCCACCACCGCCGCCGCCGCCACCACAACGTCCTACAGTGAAATTTGTAGAGATGATAGCAAAAAAGGATGCGGAAGTAGCGGAAGAAACGCCTGTTACCAAAGTAGAAGAAACAAAAGAAGTAGCTATTTCTACAGTTACGCAAGAAGGTGATAAAGAAGCAAAAGCAATTGTAACAGATGAAAAACCAGGAAACGGCCCTGCTACTGCTCCGGAACCGGAAGCACCAAAAGAACCGGAAATTTTTGACCGTGCAGAAGTAATGCCAACGTATCCGGGCGGACCAGTAGAGATGATGAAATATTTAAGTAAAAATATTAAATATCCATCTTTAGCTCGTGAAAATAACTTGGAAGGAAAAGTAATCGTGAAGTTTTATGTTGATGTGGACGGATCTGTAAGAAATCCGGAAATATTAAAAGATGGTGTAGGAGGCGGTTGTGCTGATGAAGCAATGCGTGTTGTAAAGGCAATGCCTAAATGGACACCAGGAACGCAACGTGGTAAAAAAGTAAAAGTATTTTACGTATTGCCGGTTACATTCAAACTATCTAACTAATAAATCTTTTTTTCAAATGATAATAGCCTCTTTTTTGAGGCTATTTTTTTTGCTCTTTACTTCAGAAATATAAATTCTTAAATTCCTTTTTACATCAATACATTTGTTCCTTTATAACAAATAAGATTGTGTAATTTTATACCATGAAATCTTATTTTAATCCGGCATTTATTTTACGTTTTTGTATTGCCATTGCCTATATTATCTTAGGTATTGTGTTAATGGCTTTGCCGATGCAATTAGCCTTATTAAAAGGCACAACAAAAATCTTATTTGCCGTGTTATTAATGGCGTATGGTTTGTTTAGATTGTATAGAGCGTTCCATGCATTAAAAGAATCAGAATGAAAAACAGGTACATTATTTTCTTATCTATTTTCCTTATTGTTCAGTTGTTTTTAGCATGCCAATCTAATACTACATCCAAACAAGCTAATAATGATTGGAATGTTGGAAGCATAGATATTGAAGCTGATTCCAATTTGAAAGATGTGTTGCAGCCATTAGTTGTTATTTATCAAAATTATTTTCCAAAAGCACATATCAATTTTATTTATACACCGGAAGATATTACCATCCAGCGTTTTAAAACTAAAAAAAACAGAGCTATTGCGATAAGTAGATTGTTGGATGAAAATGAAATAAATAATGCATCCATTGCTCAAGATGTGGAGCTAGAAAAAATTACTTTTGCATATGATGCCATTGCCGTTATTTCGAATAAAGAAAATGTAGATTCCGTTTTCACGATAGAACAAACCAAAAGCCTATTAAATAATAAACAAACTCAACTTGTTTTCGATAACGCTAAATCCGGTATTGCACGTACGCTGATGCAAATTTCTCAATCTTCTAAGGATGATTTTAAACAGGCATACGTATTGCAAAACGCCGATGAAGTTATTGAATATGTACGTCGGAATAAAAATGCAATTGGCTTTATCCCGTTTAATCTTTTAAGTAATAAGTTTGAGCAAAAAGCACAATTTATTCGTGCTAATTTTAAAATATTACCTGTTTCTTATAAGAATAAAGTAACGGCAATTTCGCAACAAACAATTGCCAACGAACAATATCCGTTAGATAGACCCATAAGTATCTATATCGGGAGTTGCCCAGAGTTGGTGATACAAGGATTTACAAGTTTTCTTTTAAAACGTCAAATATCAAAAGCTATTCTACTCAGTGGTTTAGTTCCCAAAAATATGCCGGTGCGAGATATTGTCGTTTCAGAAGAATTTAATCCGGAAAAGTAAGTAGTAATATTAAAGTAGAGTAATATTATCTTAACTTTTAATCATTTTTCTTTTTTGTATTTTTAAGCCACAATATAAAAGATATGTCAGCAGAAAAAGTAAGCATAACACTGAATGGTAAAACATCAGAGTTACCTGTTTTGGTTGGTACAGAAAATGAATATGCCATCAACATTGATAAACTTCGAGAAGAAACCGGATTTGTAACATTAGATTTTGGATATAAGAACACAGGTGCAACCACCAGTAAAATTACATTCTTAGATGGCGAAGAAGGTATTCTTCGTTATCGTGGTTACGATATCTCTGATTTAGCAGAGAAGTCTAACTTTACAGAAGTTGCCTATTTATTATTGTATGGCGAATTACCAACAGCTGCACAGTTAGCTGATTTCAATCAAAAATTAAAAGATGCTTCCGATGTGCCGGCTGAAACCGGAGCAATCTTAAAAGCGATGCCAAAAGGTACGCATCCGATGGCACAATTAGCTGCTGTAACAGTTGCACTTTCCGGAGTGTTTGGCGATGGAGCAAAATTGAGCGAAGAAAATATCATCAATATCTTGGCAAAATTTCCGGTATTGGTAGCAATGGTTATTAGAAACTCACAAGGTTTAGATTTTATTCCGAATGATAAAAATGCAGATTACGTTTCTAATTTCTTACAAATGACATTCGGCAAACCGGCATCTGCTGTATTAGTGGATGCAATGGATAAATTACTCATCTTACACGCAGACCACGAACAAAATTGTTCTACTTCTACTGTTCGTATTGTTGGTTCATCCAATGCAAATATTTATGCATCTATTAGTGCCGGCATCAGTGCACTTTGGGGTCCATTGCACGGTGGTGCTAACCAAGCAGTATTGGAGCAATTAGAAGCCATTGAAAAAGATGGTGGTGATACCGCTAAATTCGTGGCAATGGCGAAAGATAAAAATTCCGGTTTCCGTTTAATGGGCTTCGGGCATCGCGTGTATAAAAACTTTGATCCAAGAGCACGTATTATAAAGAAATCTTGTGATGAAGTATTGAACGATTTAGGTGTGAAAGATAAAAAATTAACTATCGCAACAGAATTAGAACAAGCTGCTTTACACGATGAATATTTTGTAACAAGAAAATTGTATCCAAACGTTGACTTCTATTCAGGAATTATCTATAAAGCAATGGAATTCCCAACAGATACATTTACTACGTTATTTGCATTAGGAAGATTACCAGGATGGGTTGCTCAATGGAAAGAAATGAAAGAAAACAAAGAACCAATTGGTCGCCCGCGCCAAATATATACAGGTGCAACACTCCGTCCGTACGTTGCGGTGAGTGAACGATAATTTTATTCTTTTTTGATTATATAAAAGCTGTCTATTTTTTAGACAGCTTTTTTTAGTTTATCTTTGTAGTTCAATTTTTTTGTTTGCACGAAGTAAAAGTACATATTGAAGAAAGAGCCGTTTTGGTTGGTGTTATCCGAGATAATCAAACTGCCGAACAAGTAGAAGAATATTTAGACGAATTGGCATTTTTGGCAGAAACGGCCGGTGCTGCTACACTTAAAAAGTTTACTCAAAAACTAAAACATCCGGATGTTCGCTATTTTGTAGGTTCCGGTAAGTTAGAAGAAATCAAAACATATATTGAGTATGCCAATGTCAATACCGTGATTATTGATGATGAGATTTCGCCGGCACAACAACGCAATTTAGAAACCGAACTAAAGTGTAAAATATTAGATCGCACAAGTTTAATCTTGGATATTTTTGCCATGCGTGCTCAAACAGCACAAGCTCGCACACAAGTAGAGTTGGCACAAATGCAATATCTGTTACCACGGTTAAAAGGGTTATGGACACACTTAGAACGCCAACGCGGTGGTATTGGTATGCGTGGTCCGGGTGAAAAAGAAATAGAAACTGACCGACGCGTTATTAACGATAAAATTGCCAAGCTCAAAAATGAATTGGAGATTTTAGATAAACAAGAACAAACTCGACGTAAAACACGCGGTGAGCTTATTCGTGTGGCATTAGTAGGATATACCAATGTTGGAAAATCTACCATTATGAATTTAATGAGTAAAAGTGAAGTGTTGGCTGAAAATAAATTATTTGCCACATTAGATACAACAGTTCGCAAAGTAGTAATAGAAAATATTGCTTTTTTATTGAGTGATACCGTTGGTTTTATTCGGAAGTTACCGCATCATTTAGTAGAAAGTTTTAAATCAACCTTGGACGAAACTAAAGAATCCGATATTATTGTACATGTGGTAGATGCTTCGCACGAAAATTTTAGAGATCACATCAATGTAGTGAATGAAACGTTATCGGATTTAAGTGTTACTAAACAACCTCGTTTAGTAGTGTTTAATAAAATGGATTTGTATCGAGCAAAACATTTTGATAAGTTCCTGCCGGATGACGTTAAAAAGGATCTCTCAGAAGATTTTGAGAAAAGTATGCGTGCATGGATGAATTGTAATTGTGTGTTTATTTCTGCTACTAACAAAGAAAACATCGAGGAATTACGCAATACATTAATTTTGATGGTACAAGATATGTACCACAAACGTTATCCATACAAAAGCAGTTTTTACGGATAAATAGGATGTTGCTAAATTCTATTTCTATCGATTGGTGCGGCACTGAGAGATAGAGAAAGACAAATAAATCCGTCTTCTATATACGAAAATAGGTTGGCAATTCGCCAACCTATTTTATTCTATTTTACCAATACTTATCGGCTTAAGAACATGCTTTTATCTTTGTATAATTGTCTGAAATATGGGTCAAACAAATCTTTGATAAAGTAAATGGCTTCGCCGGTAGATTTCATTTCCGGTCCCAATTCTTTATTGACATTTGGGAATTTGTCAAATGAGAAAACAGGTTCTTTAATAGCATATCCGGTTAATTTTTCTTGGAAAGAAAAATCTTTCAATGTATGTGTTCCCAACATTACTTTCGTTGCTACATTTAAATAAGGTATTTGGTAGGCTTTGCAAATAAATGGTGTTGTTCTGGATGCTCTCGGATTGGCTTCGATTACATATACTTTTTCACCTTTTATTGCAAATTGTATGTTGATTAATCCACGAATATCTAATGCTCGGCATAATTTCTCTGTGTAATGTTTCATCGTTTCAATAACGATGGCACCTAAGCTATACGGAGGTAATACACTATTGCTATCGCCACTATGAATTCCGGCCGGCTCAATGTGTTCCATTACACCCATTATTTGTACCGTTTCACCATCATAAATAGCATCTATTTCTGCTTCTTTGGCTCTGTCTAAGAAATGGTCGATGAGGATAATATTATCCGGAATATCTTTTAATAAATTAATGACAGATGTTTCGCATTCTTGATCGTTAATTACAATTCGCATTCTTTGTCCACCTAAAACATAGCTTGGACGAACCAATACCGGATAGCCTACTTTATTCGCAACAGCTAATGCTTCATCGGCATCGGTAGCCGTTCCATAATCCGGATACGGAATTTCTAATTCTTTTAATAAATCAGAGAAACGACCTCTGTCTTCTGCTAAATCCATACTCTCAAACGAAGAACCAATTATTTTGATACCTCTTTCACTTAATTTCTTAGAGAGTTTTAAGGCGGTTTGTCCACCTAACTGCACAATCACACCTTCCGGTTGCTCATGTTCAATTAATTCCCAAAGGTGTTCCCAATATACCGGCTCAAAATATAATTTGTCGGCGATATCAAAGTCTGTGGATACGGTTTCCGGATTACAGTTAATCATGATGGCTTCGTAGCCAACTTCTTTGATAGCTAAAAGTCCGTGTACGCAGCAATAATCAAACTCGATGCCTTGCCCGATTCTATTTGGTCCGGCACCTAATACAATAATTTTCTTTTTGTCGGAGCGTTTGCTTTCGTTTTCTTCATCAAAAGCAGAATAATAATAAGGTGTTTTTGCTTCAAATTCTGCGGCACACGTATCTACCATTTTATATACACGCTTTACACCTAATGCTTTTCTTTTTTCGTAAACATCATCCGGCGAAATTCGTCCTAATAAAAAGCCCAATTGTTCATCGGAATAGCCTTTCTTTTTTGCTCTTACTAAGATATCTTTTGGAAGTGTATCTAATGTATATTTTTGGATTTCTTTTTCCAATTTTACCAAATCTTGGATTTGCATTAAAAACCAATTGTCGATTCCGGTAAGTTTTTGTATAGTATGTAATGGAACACCTAATGAAATGGCATCTTTAATTTTGAAAATTCGATCCCAACTAGGATGTTGTAAACTGTCGATAATTTCTTCTGTTTTAGCTAATCCTTTTCCATCTGCACCCAAACCTATTTTATTGTTTTCAAGAGATTGACAAGCTTTTTGTAAGGCTTCCGCAAAATTTCTACCAATACCCATAACTTCGCCAACCGCTTTCATTTGTAAACCTAAAGTTGCATCACAACCATAGAATTTATCAAAATTCCAACGTGGAATTTTTACGATAACATAGTCTAATGCCGGCTCAAAACAAGCAGAAGTTGTTTTAGTAATTTGATTGTTAAGTTCATCTAAATTATAACCGATAGCCAATTTGGATGCAATCTTAGCAATTGGATATCCGGTTGCTTTGGATGCCAAAGCAGATGAACGGGATACACGAGGATTAATTTCTATAACGATTATTTCTTCTGTTTCCGGATTAACGGCAAACTGTACATTACAACCTCCTGCAAAACTGCCTAAACCGCGCATTAGTTTTTGTGCTTGGTTTCTCATTTCTTGGAAAACCGGATCAGGCAAGGTCATTGCCGGTGCAACGGTAATGGAATCACCGGTATGCACACCCATTGGGTCCAAGTTTTCTACTGTACAAATAATTACTACGCTATCATTTATATCTCGAAGTAATTCTAATTCGTATTCTTTCCATCCCAAAACTGCTTTTTCTACCAAAACTTCGTGTACCGGAGACGCTTTTAAGCCGTACGATAATGCTGCTTCAAACTCTTCCGGTTTATGTACAAAACCACCACCGGTGCCACCTAAGGTGTACGATGGTCGAATTACTAATGGAAAACCAATTTTTTGAGCGGCTTCTTTCCCTTCTAACATAGAGTTAGCAATATAGGAAGGAGCAACGCCTAAGCCCATATCTACACAATATTTACGAAATGCTTCTCGGTTTTCTGTTGTTTCAATAACATTCAAATCAACCCCAATAATACGTACATTGTATTTTTCCCAAATGCCAATTTCAGAAGCTTCTTTGCAAAGATTTAATGCCGTTTGTCCACCCATCGTTGGCAATACTGCATCGATTTGTCTTTCTTCTAAAATTTCGAGAATAGAATCTACGGTTAACGGTTTGAGGTAAATATGATCTGCCGTAACCTCATCCGTCATGATGGTTGCCGGATTGGAATTAATCAGAGAAACTTCGATTCCTTCTTCTCTTAGTGAGCGTGCTGCTTGAGAACCTGAATAGTCGAATTCGCAAGCTTGCCCGATAATAATAGGTCCGCTGCCTATAATCAGTACGGACTTGATGGATGTATCCTTTGGCATTTTTTGGGAAAGTTTTACAAAGATAGCAAAAAATTAGGTTGTGATTAAAGCAAGTAATGATATAATAACCTACATTTTAGGATATCCAAAAGTTGGAATCGAAAAAATAATTTAACGCGTTGTGCGGGTTAATTTACATCAACATGATTTTATTACAACATGGTACCTTCTGCTACCCGAGCATGTTCCGGATAATCGGTTGTATAATGTAATCCTCGGCTTTCTTTGCGGAGTTTAGCACTTCGAGTAATTAGATATCCAATGGTTATCATATTTCTCAATTCAAGCAGTTGAGGTGAAATCGTTGTAGTTTCGTATAATTCTTCTGTATCTTTAAATAAAAGATATAAACGTTCTTGAGCACGTCTTAAACGAGCATTGTTTCGCACGATGCCAACGTAACTACTCATAATATCTTTTAATTCTTTGATGCTTTGGGTAATGATAACCATTTCTTTTGGGTCGCTGGTGCCGTCTGCATTCCATTCCGGGAATTGTTCGTTCGGAAATTCTATAGTAGGTAACGCTTTGCAGATATCTTCAAAAATTCGATGTGAAAATACGATGGCTTCTAAAAGTGAATTACTTGCTAAACGATTGGCTCCATGTAAGCCGGTATTGCTGCATTCGCCACATGCATAAAGGTTTTTTATAGATGTTCTACCATGTGCATCTACATTAATTCCGCCGCACGCATAATGTGCAGCCGGTACCACCGGAATCATATCTTTAAAAACATCTATTCCTACGGATTTACATTTTTCATAGATATTTGGAAAATGATGTAAGAAATTTTCTTTGTCCATATGACGACAATCTAAATACATGTGGTCCTCACCACTTTTTTTCATTTCGTTGTCAATAGCTCTGGCAACAATATCTCTTGGTGCTAAGGAGCCACGAGCGTCATAGTTTGCCATTAAGTCGCTTCCATTTTTAGTGCGTAAAATAGCACCATCACCCCGAACAGCTTCTGTAATTAAAAAATTAGGACTTACACCCGGCTCATATAATGCTGTTGGATGAAACTGTACAAATTCTAAGTTGGCTACTCTGCCTTTTGCACGGTAAACCATCGCAATCCCGTCACCGGTGGCAATGCTTGGGTTGGTCGTTGCTCGGTAAATTTGTCCAAATCCGCCTGTTGCCAACACGACTATTTTGCTTTCAATTTTTTCGATTTGGTTGGTTTTTAAATTCAAAACATACACACCATAACATTGGATATCTTCCGTAACACGAGTAATAATGCGTCCGAGATGATGTTGTGTCAGTAAATCTATGACAAAGTGGTGTTGTGATATTTCTATGTTTTTAGTTTGATGTACTTTCTCTAACAAAGCACGCTCAATTTCCCAGCCGGTAATGTCTTTGTGATGTAAAACTCTGAATTCGGAATGACCACCTTCTTTTCCTAATTTATAATTCCCTTCATCTCCTTTGTCAAAGTTAGTTCCCCAGTTAATTAATTCATCCACACGTTGTCTGCCTTCACGGATAACAATGTCCACAATTTTTTCATTGCATAATCCATCGCCAGCAATGAGTGTATCCTCTATATGTTTCTCAAAAGTATCTTTTTGGAAATCGGTTACTACCGCAATGCCACCTTGTGCATATTGTGTGTTGCTGTCATCTTCATTTGCTTTAGTTAGCACGAGTATTTTTTTCTCTGGAAACTTCTCTGCTGTTTTGAGTGCTAAACTTAATCCGGCAATTCCTGAACCAATAATAAGTATATCTGCCATGGCATAAAATTAACAATAAGCATGATTTTCTTCCTATTTTATAGTTGTAATTTTTTGTTATTTTGTAGGATATGTTACCACTTTCTAACTATATAGACCATACGTTATTAAAGCCCACTGCGTCTGAATCTGATATACAAGTATTGTGTAATGAGGCAATACAAAATAATTTTTTTGCTGTTTGTGTGAATGGTTGTTATGTCAACTTATGTAAAATGTTGTTGGCGACTTCCAATATTCAAATAGCTTCCGTTATTGGTTTTCCATTAGGTGCGGCAGCAACGATTTCTAAAGTACAAGAAGCCAAGTGTGCAACGCAAGATGGTGCGGATGAAATTGATATGGTGCTGAATATTGCTTGGCTAAAAGATAAAAAATATACACTTGTAAAAGATGAAATTGCTGCTGTAAAAAATGCTATCGGCAATAAAATTTTAAAAGTAATTATTGAAACTTGTTATCTAACAAATGATGAGAAAAAAAGAGCTACAGAGCTTATAATAGAAGCGAAGGCCGATTTTGTGAAAACATCGACCGGATTTGGAACAAATGGTGCTACTTTGGAAGATGTCGCGTTGATAAAATCAATCACTCAAAATAGCATACAAATAAAAGCAAGCGGTGGTATTCGCGATGCAGAAACAGCTTTAAAATATATAGAATTGGGCGTTACGCGAATTGGCACAAGTAATGGTGTTCAAATTGTGAATGGTCAAATCTCGACAAATCAATCTTACTAAATAAATATTATAATGAGTTTACATATCGGAGCAAAAAAAGGAGCAATAGCGGAGCATATTTTACTACCCGGCGATCCGTTAAGGGCTAAACATGTGGCCGAAACATTTTTGAAAGATGTTACGTGCTACAACGAAGTTCGAGGAATGCTTGGTTATACCGGATATTATAATGGAAAGCGAATTTCTGTTCAAGGAACCGGAATGGGAATGCCATCTATTTCCATCTATGTAAATGAATTAATAACAGAATACGAAGTAAAAAAGCTTATACGTATTGGAACGGCGGGTTCATTACAGAATGAAATACAGATTCGTGATTTAGTAGCCGCCATATCTGCCAGTACAACTTCATCTATAAATAAAAATAAATTCAATCAATGTGATTTTGCTCCATGTGCCAATTTTGATTTATTGCTAAAAGCACATCAAGCAGCTACTCAATTAAATATTCCATTTAAAGCAGGAAACGTATTGTCTGCAGATGAATTTTATGCCGATGCGGATTATCATAAAAAATGGATGGAATACGGAGTTTTGTGTGTAGAAATGGAAGCAAATGCATTGTATAGTTTAGCAGCAAAATATAGCGTGCAGGCGCTGTCACTTTTAACAATAAGTGACAGTTTGGTTACAGGAGAAAGTACTTCTGCTCAAGAGCGACAAAATACGTTTGATGCCATGGTGCAAGTAGCGTTAACTACTTTATGTGCATAGGATAATGTTATTTCTGAATCACTTGAATAATGTTTACCGGACATGCTTTTGCCGCTGCTTCATTGGATTCTAGCTCCTCTTCGCGGACGCTAACATTCCAAAATCCTTTTTTATCTTTTGCTCCTAACAGTACACTTTTACCATCTTTCTTGCTCATACGCCAGCGCTGCGGAGCCAACTCTACACAATAATTACAGCCGATACATTTGTTGCGTTGTTGTATAATAGTAACCATCGCTCTTTACGTATTTACAATTTTATATAGCTTGTCGCTGCTACGAATTGGTACCTCTAATTTAAAAGCACAATTTTCACCTTTTTTTACACTGTCCACTTTACCGGTGTTGTTGTGTAATTCCGTTACTTGTGTTTCGACAGCACCGGTGGTTGGACCTGTAATTAACACTTGATCGCCAACTTTCAAATCAAAAGCCTCAATCTTAAATTCGGCAACTTTTATTTTATCAAAGTAGTTGGTGCCTTTTCCTAGGTATATTTTTTTAGTGGTAGCTTTGGACCCGGGTGAATCTGTCCATTTTCCTAACTCTTGACCTAAATAATAACCATTCCAAAATCCACGATTATATACGCGTTGTAGTCGTTCCATCCATTCCTTTACTTTTTCTTGGTTATAGTTTCCACTATAGTAAGCATCGATGGCAGCACGATAACATTCTACTACTGTTTTTACATAATCTGCACCTTTCCCTCTTCCTTCAATTTTCATCACTGTTATGCCCGATTCAATGACTTTGTCCAAAATATCAATCGTACATAAATCTTGTGCAGACATGATATATTCATTCTCGATGGCTAACTCATGTCCGTCTTCATTATCGATTACAGTGTAGCTGCGTCTGCAATTTTGCACACAAGCACCACGGTTTGCAGAAGCATTAGCAGTGTGGAGGCTTAAGTAACATTTGCCTGAAACGGCCATACACAATGCACCATGCACAAATATTTCTACTTCTATTGGTTTGCCACTCGGTCCGCAAATATTTTCTTTTTCAATTAAATCGCATATTGTTTTTATCTGAGATAGACTTAATTCTCTCGATAAAACAACAGTATCTGCAAACAAGGCATAAAACTTTACTGTTTCTATATTGGTAATATTTACTTGCGTAGAAATATGTACTTCCAATTGTATAGTACGAGCATATGCAATAACAGCTTGGTCGCTGGCAATAACAGCCGTAATGCCGGCTTTTTTGGCTCTGTCTAACACCGTTTTAATGGCAGATAAATCGTGGTCGTAGATGATGGTATTTAATGTAAGATAACTTCTTACCGTATGTTCATTACATAAATTAGCTATGTAATCTAAATCGTCAATCGTGAAATTCATGGTAGCACGTGCTCTCATGTTAAATTGTTCCACACCGAAATAAACGGAATCACAACCGGCATTTATGGCAGCAATTAATGCTTCATGGCTTCCGGCTGGAGCCATAAGTTCAATTTTCTTTTTCATAAGTTACAGTCTTCAACACTGCCTTGCAAAATTAGGTAATCTGTAGCTATTTTTAGATTTTCACATATTATATTTCATCCATGTTCTTTGCTTTTTGATGATATTATCCTATATTTTTAAATGAATTAGAAATGTTTTTCAAAGAATTTGATATATTTGCAATGCCTACGCAATCATATTCAAACCGTTCTAGTGTTTAGTATGCATTTGCACTCTTTTTCCAATTAATTTTTCTCAATTATAGAAAATAGATTTTCTATATATCTTTTTAATAATAACAAATAATTACAAACAATTACAAACAATTACAAACAATGAAATATAATACAGGAAGGGTTGATATAACCATGCGTGAATATGGTCGTCACATGCAACAAATGGTCGACTATGTAGTAAATATAGAAAACAGAGCAGAACGACAAAAGGCGGCCGAAAATATCATCCAATTAATGGGTATTTTAAATCCTACGTTGCGAAATATTGCAGATTATAGACACAAACTTTGGGATCATCTATTTATTATTTCTGATTTTAAATTAGATGTAGATTCTCCTTATCCCAAACCAAGTGAGGAAACATATAGAATACAACCGGCAAAATTATCCTATCCACAATCTCGCATCCGATTAAAACATTACGGTAAAAATGTAGAAGCTTTAGTAGATAAAGCTATTAAGATGGAAGATGAAGGTAAACGAGAAGTATTTACCGAGATTATAGGTAACTTTATGAAGATGGCATACAAAAATTGGAGCAATGAAGAAGTAAGTAATGACTTAATAAAAGAAGATATGCGTACAATTTCCGGTGGTGAATTAGAAATCAGTGCAGAGATGAATATTGAATCGATGTCGCGCAACCAACCAAAACGCAACTTTAGCAATAACAAAAATAATAACAACAAGAACCGAAATAATAACAACAAGAACCGAAATAACAACAATAAGAACCGAAATAACAACAATAATCGAAAACGTTATTAATAATTGTATGAGTGCAGATACTTTTGAAGTAAGAGGTGGAAAGTCATTGCGAGGAACCATTACACCGCAAGGTGCCAAAAATGAAGCATTGCAAATACTTTCTGCCGTATTGCTAACGGATGATGATATAACCATTTCCAATATCCCAAATATTTTGGATGTAAATGTGTTGATAGAGTTGCTATCTGAAATGGGCGTTCGAGTACAGAAAGTAAACGATGATACATACACTTTTAACGCACAAGCAGTGGATCCCGATATTTTACTTACCGAAAAATTTAAGAAAAGAGCCGGCCATTTGCGTGGTTCTGTCATGATATTAGGTCCACTTTTAGCCCGCTTTAAACGTGCCTATTTACCTACACCCGGAGGCGATAAAATCGGTAGAAGACGCTTAGATACTCATTTCTTAGGCTTCACAGAATTAGGCGCAAATTTCCATTTCGACAAAGAAAAATCCTTTTATTCCTTAACCGCCGATAAACTAATTGGGAAATATATTTTGTTGGAAGAACCTTCCGTAACCGGAACGGCAAATATAGTGATGGCGGCTGTTTTAGCTGAAGGAGAAACCACCATTTTTAATGCAGCATGCGAACCGTATTTACAGCAATTATGCTCCATGCTCAATAAAATGGGTGCCAAAATATCCGGAATTGGTTCTAATTTGTTGCATATAAAAGGCGTTCAGAAATTGAACGGCACAACACATCGATTGTTGCCGGACATGATTGAAATAGGCAGTTTTATTGGCTTAGCAGCCATGACAAAATCAAATATCACCATAAAAGATTGCCGAATTGATATGTTAGGTGTAATACCAAAATATTTTCAAAAATTAGGCATAAAATTGGAGTTGAAGGATGATGATATTATTGTGCACGGACAAGAACCTTACGAAGTCCAAACATTTATTGATGGTTCTATTTTAACTATTTCTGATGGTCCTTGGCCGCTTTTTACACCCGATTTATTGAGTATCGTTTTAGTAACAGCTACACAAGCGGATGGCAGTGTTTTAATTCATCAGAAAATGTTTGAATCACGCTTGTTTTTCGTTGATAAGTTAATTGATATGGGCGCTAAAATAATCTTGTGCGATCCACATAGAGCCACCGTAATTGGCATTAATAGAGAATATAGTTTACGCGGCATTGCTATGAGTTCACCTGATATTAGAGCCGGTGTTGCCTTGTTAATTGCGGCACTTTCAGCAGATGGCAAAAGCACAATTTCTAATATTCATCAAATAGATCGTGGATATCAAAATATAGATACACGATTGCAAGCATTAGGTGCAGATATAAAACGTTTGTAATTTTGTATTTTTATGTAGATAGTATTGCTGGAAAATCAGTACGTATTTGATACACTTTACCATAAAATAGTTAACTATGAAACTACTAGTGATGTTTATAATCGGTATCCTTTCATTTAAAGGATGTAACAACGATTCCTATAAAATATATGCTGTTTTGGAAGATGCCAATGGATTAAGTGAGGGCAGTAAAGTAAAATGCAAAGGGTTGGAAGTTGGTGAAATTTCAGGCTTAAAAATTGTAGGTAATAGCGTAATTGCAACGTTGGATTTGAAACATGATTTTCAGGCAACGAAAGGAACTGTAGCTCAAGTTAATTCTATCCCATTTTTAGGAAATGCCCAATTGAATTTAATTCCAACAGATAATACAGCATTATTAGCCAATGGTGATACTATTTATGCTATTGCTGCCAACCCACTTTCTGTCTTTGATGAATTAATAAAAACAAGCGATTTAGATTCGCTAAAAAACAAGATAAATCTTAAAAATATCAACTTAGATTCTCTATCCGGAAAGCTGGATTCTTTAGGAATGGATGAGCTATTGAAAAAGGCCGAAAAGATAATGGATTTGAATAAAATCCTGCCTTGAAAATCTTTCCAAAATATTATGATTTGTTAACGTAAAATGTGGATAAACAAGGATTTGTTTTTCAATTTTTCAGGTGGGCTTTTTGTATCTTTGTTGGTCTTATTTTAGATAAATAAACAGAGGTGTTTTTAGGATTGTAAAACACACTTCTCATCAATAAAAATCAATAAAAAAATGAGCGAAGAAGTAATAGAAAATGTTAAGAAAAATGCCACCTATGGTGCCGATAATATTACGGTATTAGAAGGTTTAGAAGCCGTAAGAAAAAGACCTGCGATGTATATTGGTGATATCAATGTACGCGGTTTGCATCATTTGGTGTATGAAGTAGTAGACAACTCTATTGATGAGGCATTGGCCGGACATTGTAAAAATATTTTTGTTACAATACACGAAGATAATTCTATCTCCGTTTTAGATGATGGTCGCGGTATTCCTGTAGATATGCACCCGAAAGAAGGTCGCTCTGCATTAGAAGTAGTTTTGACCGTTTTACACGCAGGTGGTAAGTTTGATAAAGATTCCTATAAAGTTTCCGGTGGTTTGCACGGTGTAGGTGTTTCTTGTGTGAATGCTTTATCTACATATTTAAAAGCTACAGTGTACCGCGATGGTAAAGAATATCAACAAGAGTTTAGCATCGGTATTCCTCAATATTCCGTAAAAGAAGTAGGCACCACCGATAAACGTGGTACTAAAATTCATTTCAAGCCGGATGATTCCATTTTTACGGTTACTGTGTATAATTATGAAACATTGGCGGCACGTATGCGTGAGCTCGCGTATTTAAATCGTGGCATCAGCATCACAATAACAGACGAGCGTAACAAAGATGAGCAAGGTGTTGCTTTCTCCGAAAATTTTTATTCAGAAGGTGGTTTGCGCGAGTTTGTCTCGTATTTAGATAAAACAAGACAAGCTATTATTCCGGAAGTTATTTACATGGAAGGCGTAAAAGATAATGTAACGGTAGAAGTCGCATTTCAATACAACGATTCGTATAACGAAAACATTCACTCATACGTAAACAATATCAATACTATTGAAGGTGGTACACACGTTGTCGGTTTCCGCAGAGCATTGACACGTGTCTTTAAATCATGGGCAACTAAAAATGATTTGTTCAAAAATTTAAAAACAGAAATCAATGGGGAAGATTTTCGTGAAGGTATTACATGCCTTGTATCCGTGAAAGTGCCGGAGCCATTGTTCGAAGGACAAACCAAAACAAAATTAGGAAACTCAGAAGTAGATGCATTAGTAGCCGGTGTAGTGGGTGAGCATTTAGAATACTTTTTAGAAGAACATCCTAAAGAAGCAAAGATAATTGTAAACAAAGTTATTTTAGCTGCAACTGCACGTGCTGCCGCACGTAAGGCTCGTGAATTAGTTCAACGCAAAAGTGTATTAGGCGGCGCAGGATTGCCGGGAAAATTATCAGATTGTTCTGATAAAAATCCGGCTGCTTGTGAGTTGTTCCTTGTAGAGGGTGATTCAGCAGGTGGAACAGCAAAACAAGGCAGAAATCGTGCATTCCAAGCAATTCTACCATTGAGAGGTAAAATCTTGAACGTAGAAAAAGCAATGGAACACAAGATTTATGAAAATGAAGAGATAAAGAATATTTTCACCGCATTAGGCGTTACCAAAGGCGTAGAAGGCGATGAAAAAGCTTTAAATATCGCAAAACTTCGTTATCACAAAATAATCATCATGTGTGATGCTGATGTGGATGGAAGCCATATCACAACGTTGATATTAACCTTCTTTTTCAGACACATGAAAGAGTTGATTGAAAGAGGTTATATCTATATCGCATCACCACCATTGTACTTAGTGAAAAAAGGCAATAAAGAAAAATATGCTTGGGATGACGCATCTCGAATTGCCGCAATCAAAGAAATTGCAGGCGAAGGAAAAGAAGATAGTGTACACGTACAACGCTACAAAGGTTTGGGTGAGATGAACGCAGAGCAATTATGGGAAACTACTTTAAATCCGGAAACGAGAACATTGAAACAAGTTACTATTGAAAATGCCGCAGATGCCGACCAAATTTTCTCTATGTTGATGGGTGATGAAGTGCCACCACGCAGAGAGTTTATCGAAACACATGCTAAATATGCACGTATTGATGTATAATAAAATCAGCATTTTTTATCATAAGTCCATTCGTTTTTGAATGGACTTTTTTATGCATATTCAATAAAAATTTCTATCTTGTTTCTATGCAAAAAATCCCATTTTCTTTTCGACTGTTGTACGTCAGTTGCATCGTATTTATTACGTTTACAGCTATCGGCATGATTTATTTTCCCGGTGGAACTATCTTAAATCATTACACAAAAGGATACAGTTTTTTTAATAATTTTTTTTCGGAGTTAGGTAGATGGCGTACGCATTTAGGCGGCACTAAATGGATTTCATTTTTCTGTTTTGAAATAGCCTTGCTTTTTCATTCAGCTTCCATGTTTATTTTTAATTTAGATATTTTAAAAAGAACACAAAGCAAAGAGTTAGACGAAAAAATTTATTATGTTGCATTGATAAGTGGCTCATTGTTTCCATTCTTGTTAGCCGGTATCGCACTCACACCTTGTGATTTATTTTTGCCATTACACATGAAGTTTGTTTATGCTGCATTTGGTACGTTAATTCCGTTGAGTTTCTCGTACACCATGCTGATACGTAAACATCATACATTGCCCAATAAATATGGAAATGCGTTGATGATTATTGTTGTGTCAATTGCCATCTATATTTTGATAATGAAATTTGGACCCAATCCTAAAGAAGTAGCCTATGTGCAGCAAACCGCACAAAAAATTATAGTATATGCTATGATATTTTGCTTGTTGTATTTGGCAAAAGGATGCATTCAGTATTTACCCGGCGTGCAAACGATACAAGAAAAAAGATAGTGAGTGAAAACTTATTTTCCACCAATACCAAAGCCAACTCCCATCGTAACAATTAAAGGTACTTTGTCACTAAATGTTCCTTGATAGATTGATTCGTTGTTGTCCAACACATTGTACAATAATGAAATATTGAATACGCCAAACTTAGAGATAGTTGCAGCGTAGCCGGCACCTAATAATAAATGATGTACCCAAAGTCGCTTATCTAATGTAAAATACGAAGGCTTATTAACCGGATCGTAGCGAGCTTCTAAATACAAACCTTTATACAAAAAGCCACGTGCATATGCATCTGCACCATACACAAATGAACGATAAACATACGATTGAGAATATCGGTAACGCTGATAGATTAGTATAGGACCGGCACCTAATTCCAAACGGTCTTTTAATACCATATATCCGGCCGTAGGCGAAAAATTGATATACGTATAACTGCCAAATTGAAAACCGACATTGCCACCCAAGCGAAGCCGATTGAGTTTTTCTTTCTTTTTCTCCATTGCAGTTAAAGCGTCGTACCGCTCTTTTTCCATTTGTCGTTTTGATTTTTTCGCATCGACATGAGAGATGGATGTTTTTTGAGAATTACTTTCTTGTAACGTATCTATTATTCGTATAGGTTCATCGTATATTTCATCTTGTGCAAAGGTATTCCAAGCTCCACCAAAAATGAGTATAAAAACAAGAAAGTAAACTTTATTCATATTGTAAAAATGCATTATTATATTGCTAAAACGTAACTTTACTTAAAATAGTTTAGATGCGATTGTCAAATGTAAAAATAATAGCATTATTTGTTTTTTTAACTAATTTCCAATTTGGACATAGTCAATTAAGTTTAGAGCAAATTTTCTTGCAAAATAAGTTTGTGGCAAAGCAAATTGGAATAGTTCATTTTTTACACACAAAGCCGATGTTTGCTAAGTTGAAAAAAACAAGCACAAGTTCGGAAATACAAATTTTTAATGCAGAGAATAAAATAGAAAGAACGATTTCTCTATCTAATTACATATCGGAAATACCCTTGTTATCAAATAGTTTGAACAATTTAACGATTTCCAATACTGATACCTATTTTTTATTTAGCTCATCTTGCACCCAATTATATCGCTATTCTACAATGTGCAAATATTTCATTGCCACACCAGATAAGCAACTTATTTCGCTCAGTGATTCATATCAGTTTTATCCAACCTTTTCACCGGATGACAAATGGATTGCTTTTGTAAAAGACAATAATTTGTATTGTAAATCATTAGTAACCTTATCAGAATTTCCTATTACAAAAGATGGAAAATGGAACTATATTATTAATGGGAAAAGTGATTGGGTGTATGAAGAAGAATTGGAATTAAAACGAGCTTTTGAATGGAATGCAAACAGCAATAAAATTGCTTATTTAAAATGGGATGAAAGTGCCGTAAAAATGGCTACTATCACACAATATAATCAACAAACATATCCTTCCGAGTTTACCTATAAATATCCAAAAGTTGGCGAAGCCAATGCTAAAGTTACTTGGTGGTATTATGATGTAAAATCAAAAAAAAATAAACAAATTCCAATCCCATTTTCGTATGAATATATTCCAAGGATTTATTGGAACGGAGATGATGTGATTGCTCTATTACTTAATCGACATCAAGATACATTAAGGTTGATTTCTTATAATATAAAATCAAAAAAAATAAAGCAAATATACCTTGAAACATCTGATACATATCTTGATATTCCAAATACAATCCATTTTTTATCCGATAAATCTTTTATAATTCTTTCAGAGAAAGATGGTTTTAATCATATTTATCACTATTCGCCGGATGGCACATTAAAGCAGCAAATTACAAAAGGCAATTTTGAAGTCAATAAAATTTATGCACTGGATGAACACACTCAAAACATCTATTTTCAAAGCAATGAAGGAAATGACATCGATGCATACATTTATCAAATAAATTATGAAACGTTAGAGAAGCGTAAATTATCTAATTTTTCCGGTACAAATGATGCACAATTTTCGAATGATGCATCTTTCTTTATACACACGTTCTCATCTGCCTCACAAGCACCCAAAACACAAATTATACATACAGCAACCGGAAAGAAAATAGATTGGTTGGATAATAAAACATTGCAAGACACTGCACAAAATATTGCACAAAAAGAATTCTTGAAAATTCAATTACCGACAGCTACGCTAAATGCGTGGATGATTAAACCATCAATCATGGATAGCACAAAAAAATATCCATTATTGATGTTTGTTTATGGTGGACCACATAGTCAAAAAGTAGTAAATGAATGGCAAAGCAACAACGATTTCTTTTTTAATTTTTTGGCATCGAATGGCATTGCCGTAGCATGTGTAGATAACCGAGGTACCAATGGAAAAGGTGTTGAGTTTAAGAAAGCGACGTATTTACAATTGGGAAAATTAGAAACAGAAGATCAAACAAATGCGGCTAAATATTTCGGTAAATTATCTTTTGTAGATAGCAATAGAATTGGCATTTTTGGATGGAGCTACGGCGGATTTATGGCAGCCAATTGTTTATTCGAATCCAATGCGATTTTTAAAGCCGGTATCGCTGTGGCACCAGTTACAGATTGGCGTTTTTACGATAATATATATACAGAACGCTACCTGCGAACACCGGAAGAAAACCCAAGTGGATATGCAGCGAACAATCCAATTGCAAATGCAAAAAAGCTACAGGGAAGTTTTATGCTTGTGCACGGAACCGCCGATGACAATGTGCATTTTCAACACACCTTAGAACTCACGAAAGCACTCAACGTCGCAAATAAATCGTATCTGTTTTTCCCTTATGTAGATGGTGCTCATGGCATTGGAAATAATAATGTTCGATACGATTTGTATTTAAAAATGTACCGATTTCTACAAGAAAAATTATAACAAACAAGCCATAAAACAAGATTTTTAATATAGAAATTATTAACCTTTTCTTTATTTTTGGTCAATTAATTTTGCATCGTTAATTGAATAAACTGTTACGATGCAACGTGCACTTCCGTTTGTTCATCCATTCATTTTAGAAATAAATATCAATCATGAAAAAATCAATCTTCATTCTTTTGTGCCTGCTTTCTGTTTATATGACAGCATGGACACAAGTAGAAAAACAAATTAAAGGAGAAGCACTCTCAGCAGACGAAAAGAAAAAGTTAGAAGACACAACAAACGGCTGGAAATTTGGCGGAATTGGCGGTGTTACATTTAATCAAGCTGGTTTTAAAAACTGGGCTGCCGGCGGTACCAACTCCTTTTCTTTATTATTCAATATGCGTTTCTTCGCAGATTATAAAAAGAACAACCATTTATTGCAAATGTGGGCAGCTGCAGAATATGGTTTGCAATTTACCAAAGGCGATATATATAAATTAAGAAAAAATGCAGACCGTTGGGAAATATTTGCAAAATATGGTTACAGAATTCATAAGCCACTCTATTTTGCAGCATATACCGATTTAAAATCGCAGTTTTCCAATTCTTACAATTATACAGATACCGCCAAATATGTTATTTCGCGCGCTGCAGCACCCTTGATATTTGAAGGAGCAATTGGTTTAGATTATGTTCCCGTTCCTTATTTTTCGTTATTCTTCTCGCCGTTAGCAGCTAAAGTTACCTATGTCGCTGCAAATGATATTGCTGCTTTAAATACTTTTGGTAATTTCTATCCATCTAAAGTGAAAAAAGAATTTGGTGCAGTGTTAATAGCAACATATAAACAAGATTTTTGGAAACAAAATATCAGCATTTTATCGGTGATGAAAGTGTATAAAAATTACTTGCATTCCGCAAAAGATCCGTTTGATGCTACATTACCAAAAGAAAGTAAATCTCATTATAGAAAAAATATCGACGTAGATTGGCAAACAACAGTAGGATTAAAAGTGAATAAATTTTTGTCGGCCAGCGTTTTTATGCATTTAATTTGGGATAATGACATCACGTTTGAAACCAGCAATCCAAATATCAAAACCTCTAAAGTACAATTCAGAGATATTATTGGTGTTGGATTAACCTATCAAATGAATTACAGCAAAGCCAAAGGAGAAAAGGCTAAAAAACTCTAATTATTTATATCGATTCTATATAAATGCCACGGTAATTTATCGTGGCATTTTTTATTGTAAATAATACTTAATAGGTAACATAATTTAACAATATATCAAAAGACAAAAGTGTTTAGGATTTTAAATTTGTGCCTATCAAAAAATAATACCTTATGGAATCTTTCGACATTAAAGCATTAAACGAAAAAATACAACAGGATAGTGCTTTTTTAGAGTTATTGAATATCGAAATTGGCAAATCGATTGTTGGTCAAAAATACATGTTGGAACGTTTGATGATTGCCTTGTTATCGCAAGGTCATATCTTGTTAGAAGGTGTTCCGGGATTGGCAAAAACATTAGCCATTAAATCGTTATCAGATGCTATTGATACCAAGTTTTCGCGTATACAATTTACACCGGATTTATTACCGGCCGATATTTTGGGAACGATGATTTACAATCAAGCAAAAGGAAATTTTGAAGTAAAAAAAGGACCTGTATTTTCTAATTTTTTATTAGCAGATGAGATAAACCGTGCACCGGCTAAAGTGCAAAGTGCTTTGTTGCAATCCATGCAAGAAAGAGTGGTAACCTTAGGTGATACAACATATAAATTGGAAGAGCCATTTTTAGTAATGGCAACGCAAAATCCAATTGAACAAGAAGGAACATACAACCTGCCCGAAGCACAAGTTGACCGTTTTATGTTGAAAGTGAAAATCGGTTATCCGGAGTTTGAAGAAGAACGTCAAATTATGCGTCAAAATGTAGCCGGTACAAATGCAAATATTAAACCTATAATCACGGCACAAACTATCTTGCAAGCAAGAGATACCGTTCGGAAAGTGTATATGGATGAAAAAATTGAAAAGTATATCTTAGATATCATTTTTGCCACCCGTGATGCATCAAAATATAAAATAGATAATCTAAAACATCTCATCAGTTACGGAGGCTCACCACGTGCCAGCATCAGTTTGGCAATGGCATCCAAAGCATACGCATTTATAAAACGCAGAGGATACGTAATTCCGGAAGATGTTCGTGCTGTAGCACACGATGTACTTCGACATCGTATCGGAATAACCTACGAAGCAGAAGCGGAAAACATCACGCAAGAACACATTATAGACACCATCTTAAATCGTGTAGAAGTTCCTTAGTAGCATCTTTGAATTCAGACGTGAGATAGGAGATTTTTCTCATTTCTCAAATCTTTAATCTCAAATCTTAAGAAAATGGAAGTAAGTGAACTCATAAAGAAAGTACGAAAAATTGAAATCAAGACGAAGGGCTTGACGAATCACATATTTTCCGGTGAGTATCACTCCGCATTTAAAGGTCGCGGTATGTCGTTTAGTGAAGTACGCGAATACCAATACGGCGATGATGTACGCAATATTGATTGGAATGTTACAGCTCGCTTTCAACATCCTTATGTAAAGATATTTGAAGAAGAAAGAGAGCTAACTATTATGCTGCTTATAGATGTCAGTAAGTCCGCATTTATTGGTACTCAAAGTCAACTGAAAAATGAAATTATTGCAGAAATAGCCGGTGTTCTTGCTTTTTCAGCCATCCAAAATAATGATAAAGTAGGCGTGCTTTTTTTTAGTGATAAAATAGAATTATTTATTCCACCAAAGAAAGGGAAATCGCATATTTTACGCATTATCCGAGAGATATTAAATTTTGAACCAACCAGTAAAAATACCAATATTTCTATAGCTTTAGAAAATTTCAACAACATGGTGAAACGCAAAAGTATAGCATTCGTATTATCAGATTTTATCGATGAAAATTACACAGATGAACTGCGACATATTTCTAAAAAACACGATGTCATAGGTGTGAAAGTGTACGATAATTTAGATATGCAATTACCCAAAATTGGCTTGTTACAAGTATGTGATGTGGAAACTGGTGAAACAAAATGGATAGACACCAATGATGCTACTACTCGAAGAATTTATGAAGAAAGAGCCAATGTGTATGATAGAAATTTCGACCAAAGTTTTTTGAAAGCAGGTGCCGATAAATTAAAAATTAATACCGCACAATCTTACGTGCATATATTGATGAATTTCTTTAAAAAACGAGCGTAAAGTAGTAAGTGTAATAAAGCATCGAAATAAATTAATCATGCATCCAAGTAGAATAAATAAAAGTATGTCAACGAAGAATTACCCTGTTATTACATGGCTTCGTTATTCTATACTTTCATCGCTATTTGTATGCTGTCTGTTAATTTCGAAACAATCCTTAGCGCAAACAGCAACCGCTACTACAAAAGAAAAAGAATATCTAATTGGAGATTGGATTCCGGTTGATTTATTTGTAACGACAACAGCTCATAATAAAGTGGCATTTCCAAATTTGAAAGATTCTATTTCAGAAACAATAGAAATTGTCAACTTCACGCCGGTCGATACCATCAAAAAAGGAAATCAATATGAGTTCCACCAATTGGTTAATTTAATCGTATTTGATACCGGGAAAATTTTATTGCCGCAATTTCAATTTTTAGTAGAGAACAATGGCCAAATTGACACCCTTACTTCTGATGCTATACAAGTACGTGTTGCCGGTGTAAAGATTGATACGACCAAAGATATTAAAGACATTAAAGAGCCACTAAAAATACCGTATACTTTTAAAGAGATTTTGCCATATATAATTGGCTTTTTAGTAGCAGCTTTGTTAGTCGGCATTTTTGTTTGGTATTGGTTTTATTATAGAAAGAAAAAACAACAACCCATTGATGAAAAATATACGTTGCCACCACACGTTTGGGCACTGAAAGAATTGGATAAATTACAGCAACAGAAATTGTGGCAAAACGGCGATGTGAAAAATTATTATTCATCCTTGACAGATATTGCACGAACTTATATCGAGTTGCGGTATAAAATTCCGGCAATGGAAAAAACAACGGATGAGTTGATGACATCTATGCATAAAGGCATAATAAAACAATCATTAAAAACGACCTTAAATGAAGTGTTAATGTTGAGTGATTTTGTAAAATTTGCCAAAGCACAACCGGATTTTATGGAAAACGAAAATGCAATGCAAATCATCAAAGATTTTATTGATAAAACAAAATTAATAGAAGAAGAAAAATCGAACAAAGATAAAAAATAAGGTTATTCTACTCGCAAATTCCTATTGACAATACATGATAAAACTATTTCCATACACGTTCGCACATCCACACTTCTTTTGGTTGTTGTTGTTGTTGCCTTTATTAGCGTATTGGTTTTATTATAAGAGAAATACTTATTTCCCATCTTTCAATGTGCCACAACATGGTGGTGTATTTGCACAACCTACATCAATCAAAGTAAAGTTGCTGCAATTGTTGCCGGTTTTAAAAATTCTTGCATTTATTTTATTTGTTATCGCATTGGCACGACCGCAAAGTTCACTCTCTGAAAGCGAAATTGAAACTCAAGGTATTGATATTGTTTTGTCGATGGATATTTCCGGCTCTATGTTGGCAAGAGATTTTGAGCCGGATAGATTAGAAGCAGCCAAAAAAGTAGCGATGCAATTTATTAAAGACAGAAAAAATGATAGAATTGGATTGGTTGTTTTTTCCGGCGAAAGTTTCACACAATGTCCAATCACTATTGACCATCAAGTGTTGTTGAATTTGTTTAAAGATATCCATAGTGGTATGGTCGAAGATGGTACAGCAATTGGCATGGGTTTGGCAACTTCTGTAGCGCGTCTGAAAGAAAGTAAATCAAAAACCAAAGTGATTATTTTAATGA
The DNA here is from genome assembly GCA_963169645.1 of Bacteroidota bacterium. GTDB lineage: Bacteria > Bacteroidota > Bacteroidia > Chitinophagales > JADIYW01 > JADJSS01. Next base: position 418,327 of record CAUJCO010000013.1, on the reverse strand, counting down.
CAGACGGTGTAAATAATATGGGATTTGTAGACCCATACACAGCCATTAAAATTGCTAAAAGCTATGGCATTCGCGTTTACACCATCGGTGTAGGGAAAAATGGAATGGCTCCGTATCCGGTGAAAGACCAAAATGGCAAAACATTCTATCAAAATTATCCGGTGCAGATAGATGAACCGTTACTTAGAAAAATTGCACAAGAAACCGGTGGAAATTATTTCAGGGCAACCGGAAATGCTTCGTTAAAAGAAGTGTATAAACAAATAGATAAATTGGAAAAATCAAAAATCAAAATCAGTAATTATCATCGTAAAAGTGAACGTTACCATCTGTTTTTATTTTTGGCATTGTGCAGTTTGTTATTGGAGTTTATTTTATCTAAAACCTATTTAAAAACAATTTTATCTTGATAAAAAATAAGTAATAATATAAAGCATCCATTTATAGCTAATATAGAATGATACGTTTCGAACATACCGCCTATTTATTCCTATTATTATTGATACCAATAGCAATAGGCTTGTATTTTTTTGTTCACTATCAAACTAAAAAACAATTACAACAAATCGGCAATATTAATTTGATAAAACGATTAATGCCGGAAAGAGATGAAAAAAAATCACGCATTAAATTAGTCGCCTTTTCTTTGGTTTTATTTTTTGTTGTGTTGGCATTGGCACAGCCTCAGATGGGAACAAAAATGGAAAAAGTAGAGCGCAAAGGAATCGATGTAATGATTGCTTTAGACGTATCCAATAGTATGCTGTCGCAAGATGTAGCACCATCTCGTTTGGAAAAATCAAAATTGCTTATCCAAACTTTATTAAAAAAATTAGATGGTGATAGAGTTGGTTTGGTCATCTTTGCCGGAAATGCATATTTGCAAATGCCACTCACGGTAGATTATTCTTCATTGATGTTGTATTTGCGTTCTATCAATACTAACTCAGTACCAACACAAGGTACCATTATCACGGAGGCATTGGATAAAGCAGAAAATGCGTTTAACCAAACCGACAAAAAATATAAATCTATTGTTGTAATTACAGATGGTGAAGACCACGAAGAAGATGCCATTGATAAAGCGGAGGAGTTAGCTTCCGATGGCACCAAAATATTCACGATCGGCGTTGGAACGCCAAATGGTGGCACGATTCCAATTTATGACCAATTCGGTAAAATCATAGATGTAAAAAAAGACGAGAACGGAAATCCGATTGTAACCAAAGCCAATGCAAACATGTTACAAGCATTAGCAAAAGCCGGAAACGGAAATTATTATGTATTGGATAACACCAAACAAGTTGCCGATTTCTTGTCTAAAGACATTGCAAAAATGGAAACAAAAACCATCAATGATAAAGTATATACCGATTATGTGGAGCAATTCCAATATTTTTTAGCATTTGCATTCATTGTATTTTTGTTTGATATTTTTATCACTTACCGCAAAAAATGGCTCGATATTAAAAATGAAAAATAAGATTGCACATATCAAAGCATTTATTCAAAAACACAAAACCTTGTTTATTATTTTAGGTGTGATAAAATTTTTGGTAAAAGTTGCCATCGTTTTTTTTATGGTGTCCAAAGCTAATAGTGCCAACGCACAAACAGCCAACACACTTTTACGAGAAGGTAATAAACTCTACAAACAACAGAAATACAACAACGCAACAGAAAGCTATGCGAAAGCATTACAACAAGCACCTCGCGATGTGCGTGCTTATTTTAATCAAGGTGATGCTTTTTATCGTTTAAACGAATTGGAGAAATCCAACGAAATGTTTGACGCGGTAACAAAAGGAAGCACCAACACGGATATAAAAGCACGTGCGTATTATAACAAAGGAAATATTTTTTATAAACAAGAGAAATGGGAAGAGAGTGCCAAAGCCTATAAGGAATCCTTAAAATTAAACCCAAAAGATATGGATGCCAAATACAATTTAATGATGGCATTGGCTAAAATAAAAAAAGATAAAAATGGTGGTGGCGGCAAAAACAACCAAAACAATCAAGATAAAAATAATCAAAAAGATAAGAAACAAGATAAATCTTCCGGAGATAAACAAGACAAAAATCAGCAACAACAAAATCAAAACCAAAATCGACAAGGCAACGATAAACAACCGCAGCAGCAACCACAACAAGGACAAATGACCAAAGAACAAGCAGAAAAATTATTGGAAGCGTTGGGTGCTGAAGAAGGTAAAGTGCAGCAAAAATTATCCAAAGAAAAAGGTGAAGTGAAAAAAGGAAAAGTGCAGAAAGATTGGTAATAGATACTTACAACGTACATGAACACAATTAAAATACATACCAACCATTTTATTTTCCATTCTACAAGTGGAATAAAAAATAGTATGTTGTTTTTTATTTTATGGCTCACTTCTTTTATAGCATTTGCTCAGCGTTTTACGGCATCTGTAGATTACAACCAAGTACCACTTAATTACACCGTAGATATCACTTATACAATAGAAGGAGGTAAAGCCCAATCATTCAATCCACCTAAATTTGATGGTTTCGAAGCGTATGGGCCGGCACAAGGCACTAATATTTCGGTGATAAACGGAAAAGTATCTAAATCAGTTACCATCTCGTACACGCTGAAACCGAAGAAACAAGGCAACTTCATTTTTGGACCTGCAACCGCTGTCATTAATGGCAACGAAATGAAATCCAATAGTGTTTCAATCCAAGTTGTAGCTGCACAAGAGCGTCGTCGTAGCAATGACCCATTTCAAGCTATGATGGAAGAAATGGAAGAGATGCAGCGCCAAATGATGCAAGATTTTCAGCAACCGGCATACACGGAAGCAGAGATAAAACAATACTTAGCTAATAATTTGTTAGTGCGTGTAGTGCCGGCGAAAACAACACTCTATCAAGGTGAGCAAACCACCTTGTCGTATAAAATTTATGCACGTGTTACCTGTGATGGAATAGTGGCAACAAAGATGCCATCCTTTAATGGTTTTTTAAGCGAAGAATATAAACTTCCGGAACAACAACAACCTAAAATTGAAATCTTAAATGGTGTGGAATATCAAACATTGGAAGTGAAACGCATCACTTTGTTTCCACAAAATACCGGAAAAATTTCTATTGAACCGATGGAGCTGACTGCCAATGTTTACTTGGGTTATCAGCCTTATGAATATGCATTTAAAAGCAATTCGATAGTGTTGGATGTAAAACCATTGCCCGAAAAAAATAAACCTTCAAAATTTAATGGAGCAGTAGGTAAATTTGCCTTTGAAGCATCGTATGATAAAACAAAAACATCCGTCGGTGAGCTTATTTCGTTGAAGCTGACGTATAATGGTACCGGAAATTTAAAACTCATCACAGCACCTAAACTTACTTTTCCGGAAGAGTTTGAAGCGTATGAACCAAAAACAAAAGATAATTATACAAACAATGGCAATGTGGTTTCCGGCTCTAAATCTTTTGAATACATTATCATTCCACAAGATGGCGGAACGTATAAATTACCAAAATATGAATTTGCTTATTTTGATGTAGATAAGCACGATTATGTGAAATTTACTTTGCCCGAAACTACGATTGAAGTAAGCGGAAAAGCGAAGTTGAGCGAAAATGTGGTCAACTTTTTTAAACGTGAAAAAGAAGACAAACCGCGCGGAATCTATGGCATCAGAAAGCAATACGCACACGACACTAAATTTGTTGGAAGTACAGCATTTACAGTGCTTACAGCTATTCCGTTTATGTTGTTGTTATTGGCATTTTTATTTAGAAAACGAAAATATTCCGATGCGGATTTATTGTCGATGCGTAGAAATAAGGCCAATAAAATTGCCTTAAAACGATTGGCTATTGCTAAAAAAATAATGCAAACAAATAAAGAACAAGATTTCTATAACGAAGTTATACGTGCATTGTGGCATTACTTATCCGATAAATTATATATTCCGCAAAGTGAACTATCAAAAGAGAATATTGCGGAGAAATTATTTGCAAGAAATGTACAAATAGAGAAAATAAACGACTTACATCAAACATTGGATACGTGCGAACAAGCATTATTTTCTCCTGTTGGAAAAGAAAACGCTATGCAGCAAACTTACCAAAAAGCGATAGCATTGATAATGGATTTTGAAGAACAATTGAAAGATAATTTAAAAGCTTAAATGAAAACAAACATTCGTATTCTGTTACTGCTTTTATTAAGCATTCCACTTGTAGCCACGTATGCACAAGATACGAAAGCAATGTTCCAAACTGCCAATAGTTATTATCAAAACAAACAATATGATGAGGCTGAGAAATTGTATTTGATGATTTTGAAAAAAGACAAAAACAATGCAAATGCTTATTATAATTTAGGCAATACGTATTTCCATTTGCAACAATATTCCAATGCAGTTTTATATTATGAACGGGCAAAAAAATTACATCCGGATAGCAAGCAAATTCAACACAATATCGATTTGACCAATAATAAATTATTCTCCAAAATGGAGTTTAGCAAAGAGTTTTTTGTTACAAAAAAAATAAAAGGGTTGGCACATACACAATCATCAAATACGTGGAGTATTTATTTTTTGACAACGCTGTGGTTGGCGGTTGTATTGTTATCTTTTCATTTTTTAAAATCTAAACCTTTGGCGTTTAAATCAGGAGCGTTATTGTTTGTTTTAGCCTTGTTATTTTCTTATTTCACGTATATCACCTATCAAAGCGAACATCGGAATGATTTTGCCATTGTCATGACAGCAAATACCTATCTGCTAAAATCTCCGGTGGCAAGTTCAGATACAACAAACGCAGTGAAAGCCGGCACCAAAATTAAAATTATAGATACCGATAAAAATTGGTGTAAAATACAATTGCCCAACGACAAAACCGGTTGGATTGCAGCTGCTAATATCGAATTGATTTAGTAAGTAATACCAATGGTAATAGGCACGTAATGCTTGATAGTAATTTCAGGTACGTTGTTATAGGTTTGTCCGGCATTGCCATTCAAATCTTGTATATCTACTTTGCGTTGTAAATGTTGCAAACGATAACCCACGCCAAAATGCACTGCTAATTTTTTTCCATTTGTAACATATCTTCCACCCAACATAAATTCTCCAAAAGCACCGGAATATCTTCCTTTGTTGATGCTGTTGTTGAAATAAGAATCGAGGTGAAAAGCACCACCAATGCGTTGTGAAACAAACAGGTTAAAATTTCCATCTAAAAAGTATTCTCTGAATTCAGCAAAAATGGGAAACGTAAAATAAAAATATCTGGAACCATAATTACCATTCGGCCTAAAATCAATACCCAAACCAGCACCTATAAATAATTTTGGATTAATTAGAGCACCGTGAACAGTTCTAAAAATAAAATCCGGTTTGTCTATACCAAGCGTTCTTTTTTGTGTATTGTTAGGAAATTTCTGAATGAGTTTGCCACCAACATTAATACCAACACCTACTTCGTTGATGCTGGAATATCGTGTTGATTTGATATTCTTAATTGAATCCAGATTTATGACAATATCATCTTGTGCATTTGCCAATACAACAATAAAACATCCGATAAAATAGCAGAGCAATTTTTTCATCTTTTTATTTTTTTTAAAATTAAATTATAATTTCTAATTCGTTCTTAAAATAGTATTTTTAAGCTTATAAAAATGCGAATATCTCTAAGTATATGCTGTTTGTTGCTGATGAAATGTGTTGTTTTATCGGCGCAGCAATTCGATTTTAATTCGAATTGTAAACAAGCATATCAGTCTATTTTTAAATTAAAAATGAACGATGGTGTTGCAATGTTAGAAAAAGAAAAGAAAGAGAATCCATCGAATTGCATGCCCTATTTTATTGAAAATTATGCTGATTTTTTGAAATTATTTATCAATGACAATCGCAAATTATACGAATCCATAGCACCTAAAGTGGAAGCAAGATTGAATAAGCTAAAGAGCGCATCTCCTAAATCTCCGTATTATTTATATACGCAAGCAGATATTCATTTACAGTGGGCATTTTGTAAAATTAAATTTGGCGATAATTTGAGCGCCATTTTTGAGGTAAAAAAAGCACATTCGTTGTTGTTGGAAAATCAAAAAAAATTTCCAGATTTTAAACCCAATATGAAAAGCTTAGGCTTGTTGCATACCATCTTTGGAGCTATTCCTGATAAGTATAAGTTTGGTGCAAAACTACTCGGTTTTAAAGGCTCTATAGAAGAAGGCTTAAAAGAATTGAATACCATTTTAAAAGATGAGCAATTTCAATTTAAAGAAGAAACCATCATCGTTTATACACTCTTATTATTGCATTTACAAAAAGATACCAAAAATGCTTGGAACATCATTGAAAAAACAGAAATTCCATTAGGTGATAATTTGCTGAATTATTTTATTGCTGCAACAGTGGCTGCACATACAGAGAAAAACGATAAAGTCATTTCTATTTTATCGGCAAAACCAAATGGAATTAACTATTATCCATTTCCTTTTTTAGATTTTATGTTGGGCAATGCCCTGTTGAATAATTTAGATGCGGATGCTGTACTGTATATTCAAAAATTTATTGCTCAAAACAAAGGACGGTCTTACCAAAAAGAAGCGTATAGAAAACTGGCTTGGCATTATTTAATTCAGGGCGATGTAGCTACTTACAAAAAATACATGGCACATATTTTAACGATTAAAGATGCACCAACAGATGAAGATAAAGCTGCCCAGAAAGAAGCCGAAAAAAAGATAATACCCAATAAAGAATTGCTAAAAGCACGCGTATTGAGTGATGGTGATAATTATGAACAGGCTCTTGCTGTTATGAATGCGATGCATCCGGAAAAATTAGTTTCATCCAGAGATAAGATAGAATATTATTATCGCAAAGCCCGTATTTATGATGCATTGGATATGGAACAAGATGCCGTAAAAAATTATCTATACACCATTCAAAAAGGTACTTCGTATGATTATTATTTTGCGGCAAATGCCTGCATAAAAGTAGCTGCTATTTTTGAGAAACAACATAAAATAAGCAATGCTACGCAATATTATAAAAAAGCCATGGCATTAGATAAAGATGAATACGCTGATAGCATAGATGCCGAAGCAAAAGCCGGATTAAACAGGCTAAAAAAGTAGGAAAATAAGACAATCAAATTGCTAATAATTTTAAATTAAAAATATACTATCCACAAAAGAGATAGTATTTTTGTGTATGTCTATTTTAGAATATGTTTCGTTACAACCGTATAATACATTTGGGTTGGATGCCACGGCACATTATTTCTGTCGCGTTCAATCTAAAAGTGATATTCAATATTTAATTGAAGATGAATGGCAATATTACCGTCAACATTTAATTATTGGTGGCGGAAGCAACCTGCTTTTTTGTTCTAATGTGGATGGTTTAGCAATCATCAATGAAATTGTTGGAATAGAAATTATTAAAGAAGACGACGATTATGTTTGGATTCAATGTTTGTCCGGAACTACTTGGCATGATGTTGTTTTGTATTGTGTTGATAGAGATTGGTACGGTATTGAAAATTTATCATTAATTCCCGGAACAATTGGTGCTGCACCAATGCAAAATATTGGTGCGTATGGAGCCGAACTTAAAGATGTTTTTGAGGAATTGGAAGCAATTGATTTACGCACGGCAAAATCCAAAATTTTCTCGAATGCAGCTTGTGAATTTGGCTATCGAGAAAGTATTTTTAAAAAGGCAGAAAAAGGAAATTATTTCATTTATTCGGTAACACTAAAGTTGCATAAAAAACCAAAAATAAATACAGCATACGGTGATATTCAAAAAGTAATATCTGAAAAAAATATTTTGCATCCAACGGCAAAAGATATTTCTGACGCGGTCATTTCTATACGTGAAAGCAAGCTGCCAAATCCAAAAGTATTGGGCAATGCCGGTAGTTTTTTTAAAAATCCGGAAGTAGAAAAAACATTGGCTTTGCAAATACAACATTCGCATCCGAATTTGCCAATGTATGAACTTGAAAATGGAAAGGTAAAAATTCCCGCTGCTTGGCTAATAGAGCAATGTGGTTGGAAAGGTAAAAAAATAGGCAATACCGGCAATCATGCAAAACAGGCTTTGGTGATTGTAAATTATGGCAATGCCAGCGGAACAGAAATTTGGCAACACGCACAGCAAGTGCAACTATCCGTAAATGAAACATTTGGCATACACTTAGAGCCGGAAGTAAATGTCTGGTTGTAAAAAAAAACTGCCGACTTTTTTGTCGGCAGTTTTTAAAGTGATTTTATTCGTATTTATTTTTTACACCCAACCGTTTTTTGGTTGCTTTATCTACTTGGTCAACACGTTTGTTTTTATCAATGCCCGGTGGTTTTACTTTTGCAGGTTTTGTTTCAGTAGTTTTGGCTGCTTTTTTCTTTTCTGCATTGGCCTTCATTTTCGCTTTTTGGAAATTATATCCAATTTCTACATTTAAGCCAAGGAAATAATTTTTAGATTTTTTGTATTTGGGATGAACTTTGTAAGCAGGTGCATTAATGTCGTTAAAACCAAATTTGGTTTCTAATGCAAAACCCATATACATATTGTTGTTAAAGATGTAATCAAATCCATATTTTAATACACCAACACCTTGTATCTTTTTAAAATATTCTTTGTAATTGTCGCTTTGGTTTGGTGTATAGCCAGGATAGCCGCCAATGCTTGGATCAATTGGATAACCTACAACAGTTGCCGTACCATTGGTTGGTGTTATAGTGTATTTCATTTGTGCATTTATCAAGAAATCGGCTTCAAAACCCACTAATAATTTCATTCTAAAATGAAAGTCATCCGACTTTACGCGGATATGTTCTTTTTGTCCGGGCAACAAAGGTGCAAAGCGATACAATACACCGAAGCCCATGTATTTAAAATCAACATTTTTTTCGTGCGTTCCAATTAATGCCGGATATTTTTTCCATTTAAATTCGTCTTTATACCGTTGGCCTTCTTGACAAAAATTGGCAAAAGCAACAATGCCGTGTTGCTCTTTAAAGTTATAACCACCTTGTATAAATACATGATAACTGAATTTTGGTTTGTAATCCAATTCTTTACTGTTTTCAGCCAAGTAATACGTGTTTTGTGCCAACATATACGACAAACCCGGTGTGGCACCTACGCTCAAACTTCCACCTTTTTGTGCCATCAATTGTGATGTTAAAAAAATGGAAAAGAAAATAATTGTAAAAATTCTTAGTTTCATATCCTAATATATTATTTGATTTTGGACAGCAAAACAACACAACTAATTATGCTGTAGTGCATCGTTCAAATATACGCAATTAAAAGCATAATTTAGTAAAATTAGAATGAGTAATAGAAAACATACACTGAGTAAGTCCACTTTAATTCGCAGTATTCAATGTTCAAAGTCTTTATATTTATATAAAAACAATTATAACTTACGAGATAAACCGGACACCGTTCAGCAGCAGCGTTTTGATAGAGGCCATCGCGTAGGGAAGTTGGCACACCAACTGTTTCCAAATGGAAAAGATTGTTCGCCACCGAATCCATTTAGTTATGATGAGTCGGTATCTGCCACCAAACTATTAATACAACAGCAATTTCCTGTAATTTATGAAGCAGCGTTTAAGTACAATGGTATTTTGGTTGCCTTAGATATGTTGACCTATAAAGATGGAAAATGGTATGCACATGAAGTGAAAAGTTCGTTTCGGATTTCGAATACGTATTTATTGGATGCTGCCATTCAATATTATATAATTCAAAAAAGTGGATTGCAGTTAGCTGATTTTTTTATTATTAATATAGATAATGAATATGTTTTAAATGAGACATTAGATGTAACACGTTATTTTAAGTCAACTTCTGTACTCGCCGAAATTCAAGAGCGTATTCCTTTTGTTGAAAAAACAATTGAAGAAGCCATTGAAACATTAAGCAAAAAAACGGTACCGGACATTCCAATTGGAGCGCATTGTACCAAACCATATCCGTGCGATTATCAAGGATATTGTTGGTCGGATATTTCCAAAGATTCTATTTGGTATTTGCCCGGAATTTCGATGCAAGAAAAAGGTTTGTTTTTAGAAAAAGGTATCGAAACGGTGCATGATATTAATGATACAGAAGAGTTAAACGCTCGCCAAAAAGTAATTATCAAAGCATTTCAAACCAATGAGGTGCATTGCGATAAAGAGATGTTAGAACAATTTGTATCAGTGCTTAGCTATCCGGCATATTATTTTGATGTAGAGGCCTTTCAGCCGGCAATTCCTGTTTTTAATAATACAAAACCGTATGAACGAATTCCATTTTTATATTCGTTACATTATAAAGAGAAGGAAGAAAGTGCCTTGAAACATATCAGCTATATTTCGCCTATCGGCAAAGATGATAGAGTGCATTTTATAGAACATTTTTTGGAAGCAACAAAAATGCCCGGTAAAATTTATGTGTTTAATACGCTACTGGAAAAAGGTATATTATTCCGTTTATTACAAGATTATCCAAGCTATAAAAATGAAATTTTAGAACGCATTAATCGTATTGTAGATATTGAAATTCCGTTTAAAGAATTGTATTATTATCATCCGGCACAGCAAGGTAGTTTTTCATTAAAAGCTATTGGAAATGCCTTGTTACAACGAAATGAATTTAACAATAGTGAAGTAAAAGATGGGGAAGAAGCAATGGCAATTTATAATGAATTATTTTATTGGGAAAATAAGCACGAAGTTGAGCAAAAATTAGCTCATTTACAAAAATACTGTTACACAGATACGCTTGTTTTGTATCAAGTAGTAGAACAATTAAAAGCCATCGTTCAAACCATATAATACGAAATACAGCAAGGAATGGAGCAACCGAAAACAGAAGCAGAAGCCATGATTTATTATATCCAAATGATGGATTTGGAAATGATAGAGCTTATATTAAAATCTGATACGCGTCTGGAAAGTTTCAATGTGGAACGTTTTATTCAGTCGATGTCTATCAGATTTCAGTACTTAAATAAAGAGAAAGTTTTACAAGCCTTTCCCGGATTTTGTAATTCTAATATCTGCGATAATTGTTGTAATCCGGGTTATCTTTTTCTTGCTCCAATCAATAGAAGATATTTTTCATTGCTGTTTAATACAGACAATGGTAAAGTGTGGGATATTTATGAATGTTTTGATTTTAAAATCTTTAATAAACAGCTTAATTTGGAAGATTATTATCTCGTTTCTTCACTAGATAAAAGCTATTTCGATTATGATGACAGTGAAGATCCTTTTTAAAAATAAAAAAACGCACAGAACGTGCGTTTTTTATTTTGGTATCACCATACATTAAGCTAAATCTGGTATTACTAATGTTTGTCCAATATAAATTTTGTCCGGATCTGTAAGCATCGGTTTGTTTGCTTCAAAAATAGCCGGATATTTATTGGCATCACCATACACTTCTTTAGCAATTTTAGATAAGCTATCACCCGCTTTTACTTGATAAAATTGTTTTTCAGGCTCTGCTGCAACAGGTACTACTTGTTCTCTCACCACTACTACAATTTGATCATCCACAGATTCTATACCTTCAATGTTAGCTACTGTTGCAATTAATTTTTTACGTGCTTCTAAACTGTCCATTTGTCCACTTAATGTAACTTTGTGCTCGTCATCTACTGTAACTGTTACACCGGGTTGTAATAAACCGAATTTGTTCAAGTGGTCAACCACTTTTTGTTGTCTTTCTTCCGGTGTTTCTTTGTGTCCGAAAACTTTCTCGCCTACACCTTTAATAAATGATAATAAACCCATTTTAAAATTGTTTTTGGTTAATAATAGATAAATGTAAACAGAATTCTATGAAAAATAGTACCCTTCTGTAAATTATTTTAATATATTACAATAGTTTATAATGTGTTGTATGTCAGTGAATGAGTACAAATTTTAGTTTGGCTTTTTCTTTTTTGCCACTGCCTTTGCAAAGTGCGTAATACACACCGGTTGCAGCACGTTCGCCATTAATGAGGTTGCCATCCCAAGTAGCTTGTCCACCATTTGCTGTTGTTTCATATACTAAGTTGCCGCTCACATCTACTATTTTTACATTGCAATTATTTGGGATGCCTTTAAATGCAATCAGCCCAGTGTAATTAGCCCGAATCGGATTGGGATACACAAAAGCATCTTCCGTCGTTTCTGTAGTGTTCGTGGCATCTGCCCGATACGAACAAATACCTTTATCTGTTCCTATAAATACATCGCCATTTTCTGCGTTTATAGCTAACGAACGAACATTATTTGATAATAAAGGTGAGTTCATCGCGTTGAAATTATGTATCGTTTGCATTCCATCTGCACTCACCAAAAATACACCATTGTTAGTGCCAATCCATTTCCTATTTGCAGCATCTACAGCAATGCAATTAATAACTTCATCTTCTAATAAATTATCGCAAAAGCCACTGCCATCTTTTCTATCTATACATATTTGCTCGGCTTCACAAGCATACTCAGGCACATACGCTGCACATGAAACAACTGCAATTCCTTGAGATGTACCTAACCAGATAATTCCATCCGCATCTTTTGCCATGCAGATTACATTGTTTGCCGGAAGATTTTCATAACCACTTCCTGCAGCTAAATTATAATATTGGTCATCCGATTTATCCTCAATAGTTGCACCGTAATTGAATACAACTACACCACCGCTTCCATCTTCTTTGGCAATCCATATTTGGTTGTAATCATCTACCAATACATTTTTGGCTAATTTTCCATTTAAAAATCCGGAATTAAAAAATACATATTCACCATCTGCTTTTCTGCAAATAATTGGTGCAGTTGAGTAAGCATTAGAAAACCACATATTTCCAAACGCATCCACATCAGCACCGGTAATTCGGAATGATTCTGTTACATTTGGTGCATATTTTTTTAAGTTGAAAGTATTGTCTGCTGGAGAAAACTCTATAATTCCACCATCGGCATAGCCTGCAGCACCAAAAATGACTTTGTTTTCGTTTGCTAATGTTTTTACAACTGCAATTTGTGCAAACGTATCTAAAATCGGAAATTCATAGTGTCGATAGGTTGTCCAAGTATAATCTTCGCAACTATAAAAATGATTTCCTTTTGGCAATCCGGTTGGGTTCCAACCATTGCTAATCGTAGAGCTGGTTACCCAAAGTGTTTTTCCTAAAAAGTCCATTTCTTTATTGGAAATTCCTAAAGGTCCGTTAGGAATTATTGCATTAAAATTTGTGTTCGACTGCTGTACTAAACCGCGATACAAATCGGCATGCCATAAGTTGCCGTTTCTATCTTGCAGCAGCTGCATCGGCATTTCTATATTGGATACTTGTGTATAGAATGTAAAATCTATACCATTCCAAATTCCAATGCGACTATCCGTAACGTTATTGCTAATTATTTTATGTTGAGCAATCAAAAGTTGTCCATTGGAATTATTAAGGTGCACTGTTTCCCAATTTGCTTCGGCAAATAAGTATGTCCAACTTGTACCATCGTATTGGAATAATGCATTCCCAATGGCTGCAATTATCTTTCCTTGATACTGCGTAATGGCACTTGCTTTAGATGTTGGTATGCCAACGGTAAATTTTTCCCAATTATTAAAATTGACTAAGTTGATATTTGGTGCAATGTTGCCTTTTACAATGCCATATTCTGTCGCACAGTAAATGGAATTTTCATCTGCCCAAATAGCATAAACACCATACGTTTGCATGCCGTCGTTGAAGTTGTATGTTTCGGAAATTTCTTTTTTTTCGATATCTAATTTTAAAACGCCCAATCCTGTGGCAATATAGGCTATTCCATTGTGGCAATATATAGATCGGATGCTCTTGTCACCGGTGATAGCAGCATTTTTTAAATAAGGTATGTTGCTGATTTTACCATTCGTAATTAAGTCAATATCGGAATTTTTATAGGCTACAACTAAAGTTGAAAGTGTAGTGTCGTATCCAACTTGTGCCGTCATAACTTCTGCTAATCCATCTACTTTAGTATATTTTTCTACGAAATGATTATCCACGTGTACACTCATCACACCATATTCACAAGCCGCATAAATATAATCTTTGCTTTGGCAAATGGATAAGGCATTGCTAAAAGGTAAATGTGCCGTCCAAGTGCCGAGTGGTAAATTTTGTGCAACTAAATTATTTAGTTGGAACAAAATAAAGAATGCAAATAGTTGAAATGGTCGCAACACAGTTAATTATTATGTAGATGAGTAATCTAATTCAATGAGAATCCTTGTAAAAATAACCATTTTGACATTATTTTTTAGTTTACTGCTATTTTTCATCGCTTTTTCAATATTTAGCAGACGTATTCATAAAGAGTTGTTATAAGATTTTTCGTGTATATATTTCACTGCATTAATAAAAGTTAAATGATGACTATAATCAATTAAAAATCTTACTTTTGCATTTCATTTTAACAAGAATACATACTTATGCAAAAACTTATTTTAAGTTTATCTCTTTTACTCTGCTCCGTATCGTTGATACATGCACAAGATTCGATTCCACCAAAGAAAATATCACCACAAGTGAAAAAACGTATTTTAGGTGCCAATGATCGTTTGGTTATTGAGCTTGCCATGATGAATGCGATTGTGAAAAAAGATGGTGGTGTTACCGTTCCGAACGATTTTAAATTAGGTGCATTTAATAGAGGTATCAATGTATATTTTATGTACGATATCTTATTGGGCAAAAAAACAAAAACACGTCATTTTAGTATTGCACCGGGTATCGGAGTCGGCTCTGAAAATTATTATTTTAAAAAATACGGTATGAGTTGGCATCGCGATACCATTACGCGTTTTTATGCTTTTGATTCAACAGTCAGCTCAAAGAAATCAAAATTAAATATGACGTATATCGATATTCCCATTGAGTTCAGATATCGTTCTACGCCAAACAAAAAAACCGGTATGAGCTGGAAATTAGCAGTTGGTTTTAAATTAGGATTCTTAGTAGGCAGCAAATGGAAATACAAAGGCGAAGATCCTTACTTAAAAGATAACGAACAGATCACTTTTAAAGATATGAAAGTAGGCAATATGAGTAAATTTAGATTTGGTCCAACCATACGAGGTGGTTATGGTCCGTTGAGTTTATTCTGTTACTATTCTATCGGAAGTGCATTTGCCACCAACAAAGGACCAAAATTCAATCCAATTGTATTTGGTCTTTCTATCAATGGTTTGTAATCGATTGCTTACACGCAAATTCGAATAGCATACATGACAAATCCGTTTAAAAATATACAAGGCGAAACAGCTTGGCAAGCACCGTCTAATATTGCCTTGGTAAAATATTGGGGAAAATACGGCAACCAATTGCCACGTAATGCCTCTGTTAGTTTTACCCTAAACAATGCTTACACACAAACAAGTGTAAAATATATTGCCAAATCACAGGTAGATAAACAAATTACATTAAAATTCTTTTTTGAAGGCAAAGAAAATCCCAAATTTGCCGATAAAATTCAACGTTTTCTGGAAAGTATCGTACCGCATTTTCCTTATCTGCCGTATTTTTCTTTGGAAATAAATTCGTCAAATTCCTTTCCGCATTCTACCGGAATAGCGAGCTCTGCTTCATCAATGGCAGCATTGGCTCTATGTTTAACAGCTATTGAAAATGAATTGGATGGCGGTATGTATCCGTCTTTATTTTTTGAAAAAGCAAGTATGATTGCCCGTTTAGGCTCCGGCAGTGCGTGTCGCTCCGTTTATCCGTATTTGGCTGTTTGGGGTAAGCACGATGCTATTCCTTTTTCGCATAATGAACATGCAATTCCATTTGAAAACAATGTACATCCTGTTTTTAAAACGTATAAAGATGCTATCTTAATTGTTTCTAGTGATGAAAAGTCCGTATCAAGTCGTGCCGGACATGCATTAATGGAAAATAATCCTTTTGCAACCAGTAGATATCAGCAAGCAACGACACATTTGACACAACTAGCAGACTGTTTAAAATCGGGAGATTTGGATAAATTTGGAGAGATAGTTGAAAATGAGGCACTTACCTTGCACGCTTTAATGATGTGTAGCACACCATCTTATATGTTGATGCTGCCTAATACATTGAAAATTATTGATTTAATAAAAACCTACCGTCAAGAAAAAAATGTACCTTTGTATTATACTTTAGATGCAGGACCCAACGTACACTTGTTGTATCCGGAGAAAAATGCAACTGAAGTAACGGCTTTTATTAAAGAGAATTTGTTGCCATATTGCGAAAACAACAAAGTAATCTTTGATGAAGTTGGAAAGGGACCAATAAAATTGAAATAAGTCCCTAATTAAAAGTAGGGTATGAAACCAACCGAACAATCTTTCAACTCGAAAATTTTACTCTTCGGAGAGTATAGTATCATTCAAGATTCTATGGGATTGACGTTACCGTACACCGAGTTTAAAGGTAAACTGACGTTTGATAAAAAGGAGATGAATGCACAGTTCGTTTTGGAATCCAATGACCATTTAGCCGATTTTGCCAATTATTTACAACAAAAAATAAGAAGCAAGCAACTTTGTATAGATTTTGATATTGATGCTTTTAAAGAAGATATAGAAAAAGGAATTTATTTTCAGTCTTCCATTCCACAAGGTTTTGGCGTAGGTAGCAGTGGTGCATTAGTAGCAGCAGTGTATGAAAAATATGCCATTGATAAAATTAGTATCGAAACAGCACCGGATAAAAATGCTATATTAAAATTGAAATCCATATTTGCACAAATGGAGTCTTATTTTCATGGAAATAGTTCCGGTGTAGATCCATTGATTTGTTATTTGAATTTACCACTTTTAATAAAAGGAAAAGAGGGTGTTGAGCCGGTTAAAATTGCTCAAAATAACGAAGGCAAAGGAGCTATCTTTCTAATAGATACCGGTATTTCCAGAAGCACGGAACCGTTGGTGAAATATTATATGCAACGAATGGAAGAGCCTACTTTCCGCGAGTTCGTGGACAAGCAACTTAAGCCATTTGCCAACAACTGTATCCAAGCTTTTTTAGAAGGTGATAAAGAAACTTTATTCGCGTATTTAAAGTTGCTCTCTAAATTTCAATTCGAACATTTTAAACCAATGATTCCAACTTTGTTTAATAAAATGTGGAAACGCGGATTAGACAGTGGCGAATATTATCTTAAACTTTGCGGTGCCGGTGGTGGAGGCTTTATCTTAGGTTTCACCCAAAACTACGAACTCACCAAAAAGCAACTCAAAGGACAAAATCTGGAGTTGTTGTGTAGTATTTAATTTTTTCAGAAATTCATTTTATTTCTCTTTCTTCCATTATTTTAGATAATGCAAATACGCTGTTTTTATTATGCGAATGGTGATTGTAGTCTTTGGAGCATCTATTTGAAATTAAAAAAAATATGTAACTTGTAACAATATTTTGAAGAAACAGATTGCTATATCATTTTTTCTATTTTTAGTCCATTTTGTGCAGGCACAAATTGGCGGTAAAAATGCGTATGACTTTCTTCAGTTTCCTACTTCATCACGGATGGAAGCCTTAGGTGGTGGTGTACAAAGCATCAAATTTAACAACGATGCGGATGTGTCATTGGCTGTTTCAAATCCTTGTTTTATCGATTCTTCGTTTCATAAACAACTTTCTATTTCCAATGCATTTTACACGGATAAATCCAATATTGGCAATATCACGTTTGCGTATTATCATCCTAAAATAAAATCGGCTTTAGCTTATACCATGCAATATGCATCGTATGGTAAATTTGAGGGTCGTGATGCAGCCGGAAATCCAACCGGAACTTTTAGAGCAGCTGATTTTAATTTTCAAGTGGGCATTGGTAGAAGTATTCGCAGGTTCTATTATGGAGTCAACTTAAAATTTATAATATCACATATAGAAAGTTATACTTCGTTGGGTTTTGCAACGGATGTGGCGATTGGTTATCACCATCCAAAGTCTAATTGGACATTTGCAACGATTATCCGCAATGCCGGTGTCGAAATGAAACCGTACGATGTAACTTCCGGAAGACAACGTTTGCCAATTCAATTAGATATTTCTTTCTCCAAACGATTCAAAAAAATACCCATCACTTTATCCGTTACAGCACATAATTTGCAAGTATGGAATTTGCGATTTCCGGAAGAAGAACAACAAAATACTATTTTTGGAACAACGCAAAAACGCAATAAACGGATAGAGGTGATTGATAATATTTTCAGACATTTAGCTTTTGGTGCTGAAGTGCAAGCAGGAAAGCCGGTGCGTTTACGCTTGGGTTATAATCATCTTCGCCGACAAGAATTAGGTATTGGCAAAAAGAAAGGCTTTGCCGGAATTTCTGCCGGATTTGGTATTAATATCAAACAGTTTGCATTCGATTATGCGTATGCACAATACCATAAAGCCGGCAGTGATCACCAATTAACATTTAGAGTTAAGCTAGATGAATTTGGGAAAAAAGCAAAATAATTGGTAATTTGAAAATGTACTAATTTGATAATTAATAACAGGATTAAATTTTTTATTCAACTATAATCACCCGGCCATCGAAATTCAAAATAATAAAATAAACATTGCCATTGATGGCTATTCTGCATGTGGAAAATCATCCACAGCAAAACGCGTAGCAGCACAGTTGGGTTATATTTATATAGATTCCGGTGCAATGTACCGAGCTGTTACGTATTATTTGCAACAACACTTAATTGATATAGACAATGCTGAAGGTATTGAGCAAGCATTGCCCAAAATATCTATAGAATTTAGAAAAGTAAACGATAAATTCCATACTTTTTTAAACGGAGAAGATGTTGAATTAGTCATACGTGAACCACGCGTAGCTGCTATTGTTTCGGAAGTAGCCGCTATGAGCAATGTGCGCAGAAAATTAGTAGAGCAACAACAAAAAATGGCAACACAAAAAGGAGTAGTGATGGAAGGAAGAGATATAGGAAGTGTGGTGATGCCGGATGCCGAATTAAAAATTTTTATGACGGCTGATGTGGACGTGCGTACCAAAAGACGCCAAGATGAATTGCTGAAAAAATCCGGGAAATTATTTTCGTTAGCAGAATTGAAAGCCAACTTATTACACCGCGATAAAATAGATTCTACACGCGAAGACTCACCCTTGACAAAGGTAGCAGATGCCATCGAAATTGATACAACATATCTAACGTTGGAAACACAAATACAACAAATTGTTGCACTTGCTCAGCAATATATAAAGGATTAGCTTTGGATAATTTGTGTTTATCTTGTTTGTTTTCTATCACATTTCCTTTTTTATAAATCGATATTTTCATTAATTTTAATGTAGATGAATACAGTAATTGAATCTACACAAGCTACATCGATTAACGATGAGCAAAAAACACGCATTATCCGAAAAGAAGTGCAATTAGCAAGCAAAGAAATTCGGGAAAAATACCCTATTTTAAAACATCAAAATGCGATTGGTTTTTTCATTTTTTCATTTTCAATTGGTATGATTATTTTATCAGCAATTGGCTATTTGCAAGGTAAAATTTCTGTTTTGTTGGTCGTCTTGTCTGTTGCATTTTGGACATCCTTTTTGCATGAGTTAGAGCACGACTTGATTCACTTTATGTATTTCAAAAAAAATAAGTTTCTTCAAAACGTCATGATGTTAGGTGTTTGGATTTTTAGACCGATGACCATTAATCCTTGGTTTCGCAGAGCCATACATTTTCATCACCATCGCGTATCGGGAACTAAAACAGATGTGGAAGAACGAGGCTTAACGAATGGTGAAAGCTGGAATATTAGAAGATTAATTACCATTGCCGATATTTTATTTGGCGGAATTTTGCGAGCAAAAATTATTCGCAGAGATATAATAGATGCGGTTAAATCCGGTGAATTATCTAAAACGCAAGCCTTAGAATTTAAACGGATTAAACTTTACGGCATGCTGCCATTTACCACGTTTCTATATCTCATTTGGTATTTCTTTTTAATACACTATGCTGTATTATTTGTTACAACGGCTTTGCATATTTCATATCAAAGTCCGGATTTTATTACGGCACAATTTAAATGGATAAATCCATTAGTGGCTATCTTAATCTTTCCTAATTTATTTCGTATGTATTGTTTGCATTTTATAACTTCCAATATGCATTATTATGGCGATGTAGAAAGTGGAAATGT
This sequence comes from Bacteroidota bacterium, assembly GCA_963169645.1. Taxonomy (GTDB): domain Bacteria; phylum Bacteroidota; class Bacteroidia; order Chitinophagales; family JADIYW01; genus JADJSS01. The sequence continues at coordinate 398,131 of CAUJCO010000013.1, read as the reverse complement.
GATACAACAAACCCAAGTATTGAATAAATGGTATTTTATTCCGTTCCAACTTTTTTGTTTCAATTTTGGCAGCACACACGCCATACATCATTTTGTAGTAAACGAAACTTTTTATATTCGGCAACTGACTGCATCCAAGGCTCATAAAGTAATGCGCGAACAAGGCGTTCGTTTTAATGATTTAGGAACATTTAAACGTGCCAATAGATATTTTGAGCACAAAGTAGCGACAGCATAAATTTCTTTGTATATCACTAATATTAGGTATTCCTTTATTAAAAAATTACAAACACCATGCGTTTATCAGAATAAGCACGTACCTTTGTTATTTAGATTTATTATAAATTATCAATTGAATTCATTGCGAAATATTACGTTGTTAGGCGTGGGTGAAAAAGCGGAAATCCGTGAATTTACCAACACAACAGTGGCCGGAAAATTAATGGCAATGGGCATGTTGCCCGGTTCCATGGTTTTGTTGGTTCGCAAAGCACCTTTTGGCGGTGCATTTTATATAAAAGCACACAATCATTACGTTGCCTTGCGTAAGGAAGAAGCAAAACATGTATGGATTACGAATGGCAAATAGCGTGCAAAAAATAGCATTACTCGGAAATCCGAATGCCGGAAAATCATCGCTGTTTAATCAGCTAACCGGACTGCGACAGAAAGTAGGCAACTTTCCGGGCGTTACGGTGGAGCGTAAAAGTGGATTCACCAAATTACATGCAACCTTAGATGTTGAAATTATTGATCTTCCGGGAACGTATAGTTTGTATCCAACTTCCTTGGATGAACGCATTGCACTGAATGCATTAATTGATACATCGAACAACGATTTTCCGGATGCAGTAGTATATATTTTAGATGTTATGCAGTTAGAGCGACATTTGTTGCTTTTAACTCAAATTATCGATTTGCAAATTCCAATTGTGGTAGCTTTAAATATGAACGATGTGGCTGCACAACAACATATTTATTGTGATGAAAAAAAATTAAGCGAAGCGTTAGGAGTTCCTTGTGTCAAAATTAATGGAAGAAATGGCGATGGTGTAGAAAATATAAAACAAGCCTTAACTGCATTACTGCAAGCAGATAGAACAACATCAACACACCCGAAAGATTTTTTTGAAATGAATGAAGTTGCTAAAAATATCATTCAACAATGTGCACCTCATCTAAAATCAAGAAATACGTATCATACGTTATTGATGATACACCACGCACGCAGAAGTAATTTTTTGCCACAATCCACCAAACAACATATTGAAAATGCCATTAAAACAACGGCTTTTGATAGCTTAGATACTCAGTTAGATGAGATTATGCAACGCTATGATGTGTTTTCGCCCATTGTGCGTCAGGTGTTGAATAAATCGTATGCGAATGCAAAAAATACAACCGATAAGATAGATGCTGTGTTGACAAATAATTACGTTGGTCCGTTGATTTTCTTTGGCTTAATGTTCTTTATTTTTCAGGCGATATTTGCATGGTCCAGTATTCCAATGGATTGGATTGATACGCAATTTGCGGCATTGGCAACGTATTTTCAACAAGCTTTACCCAATTCTATTTTTACCAGAATACTTGTAGAAGGTATTATTCCTGGCATCGGTGGTATCGTTATTTTTGTGCCACAAATTACCATCTTATTTTTATTAATTTCTTTGTTAGAAGAAGTTGGTTACATGGCTCGTGCGGTATACATGTTTGATAATGTGATGCAGAAATTCGGATTAAATGGACGGAGTATCGTATCGCTAATTTCCGGTGGTGCATGTGCCATTCCGGCAATTATGAGTACTCGAACTATCAGTAATCAAAAAGAACGATTAATCACCATTTTAGTAACACCCTTTATCAGTTGTTCTGCACGTATTCCGGTATTTGCCGTATTAATTGGTTTTGTAATGCCAAGCTATAAAATATGGATTTTTAATTCGCAAGGTTTGGTATTTATGGCATTGTATTTAGTAGGTATTGCGGCAGCATTAATAGCAGCGTATATTTTTAAAAAAATATTGAAATCATCCGATGCATCTTACTTGATGTTGGAATTACCGGAATACAAGAAACCTTATTGGAAAAATGTGTTTTTTACGGTGTATGGAAAAGTGAATAGTTTTGTTTTCGGTGCCGGAAAAGTCATCTTTCTTGTGTCGTTGGTATTGTGGGTTTTAGCAAGTTTCGGTCCATCTAAAAAAATGAAAGAAGCAGAACAAGTTGCTGCCATAGAGTCCTCGTTGATGCAGTACGATTCAGAAACAACCGAACTGCATATTGCTTCTAAAAAATTAGAAGCATCGTATGCCGGAATTGCCGGAAAACTGATTGAACCTATTATAAAACCACTCGGGTTTGATTGGAAAATTGGCATTGCATTGATAACATCATTTGCTGCAAGAGAGGTTTTTGTAGGTACTATTTCTACGTTGTATTCTATCGGAAAAGAGGTAGATAATCTCACCATCAAAGAAAAATTAAAACAAGAAAAAAATGCCGATGGAAAGCCGACGTTCACCACAGCAGTGGCATTGTCGTTGATTTTATTTTATTTGTTTGCTATGCAATGTATCAGCACATTATCAACGGTGCGTAATGAAACGAAGAGTCTTAAATGGCCGATTGTTCAATTTTTATTTATGTCCGGAACAGCCTATTTTACTTCATTTTTAGCATATCAGTTGCTGAAATAAGCTGGTTTAATTTTTTTGTATTTTGATATAATTATAGAGATAGTACACCTCGTATAATTAAGATTAAGTATAGGTCTATTCAGGAATTTCATCTATATTAGCATCTTTAGAATACATTTGAATGGCAGCAAATGATTATCGATTAAAGAATATTTACTTACCGCAATTCGATGGAATCAGAGGTGTGTTTTGTTTTTCCATTTTAATCATTCATCATCATTTCACCTATCTTAATTTACCATCTAATCTTGGTTATTTTACGATGCATTGTTTTTTTATCATGTCATCGTTTTTAATAACACGTGCATTAATGATAGATAAACAACGCTCGGATAGTTTCAAAACATTTTTCTTTACTTTTTATATAAAACGCACTTTGCGTATTTTTCCGGTTTATTTTGCCTACATTTTTTTTGTAGCATTTATAGGTGTAGTTACCGCACCAACGCCGGCAAAGTCTATCTTAGGCATCATCTATGAACTCAAATATTTTGGTTGGATGTTGCTAACTTTCACCTATAATTTTAAAGATTTATATTGCTTATTTACCGATTATATGTATGCCAAATGTATGTTCTTTCCGCACTTGTGGTCGTTGGCATTGGAAGAGCAATTTTATGTCATTGTGCCTTTTATGATTTATTTTTTGAGCATTAAACAAATTAAATGGTTGACTATTGCCATGATACTCATTTTTCCTATTATCCGGATTGTGGGTTTTAATTGGTTAGGTACATTGACGGATGATAATATGCATCGCTCTTTTATTTTGTATAGATGTACGATTTTCCAATACGATGCATTTTTCTACGGAACATTTTTAGCATTGTTTGATATTACTTGGAGCGATAAAACGATGAACCGAATTTTTTATTTATTAATTGCTTTGTTTGTTTTAACAATACCAATTAATGGCTGGATAATTCAAGCACAAACCGGAGAAAATTTCTTTAAGATTATTACAAGCTATGATTTTATGACACGCAATGGACAATATATTTATATAGATGTATTGGTGAACATGTTATGTGTTGTCTTTTTCTATTTATGCTTTAAAGATGAAACACGATTTGCAATTTATAAAAACAAATTCTTTAAAGATGTAGGTGCACGCTTGTCGTACAATTCCTACGTATATCAATATTTATTTTTAATTCCGGTTTTTGTATTTATTTTTCCCTTCTTTTTTGAGACTTTAAAAGTAGGTCGTTTCTGGGCAGAGCTGTTTTCCATGATGTTATCTTTGCCTGCAATGTTGTTCGTTGCCAACTTCAGTTATAACACATTAGAAGTATATTTTTTAAAGAAAAAAGAAAAATATTTAGCTAAATTTAAAAAATAGGTATTTATTAAATTGGCATAATTTATTTTTATAACACAAATAACCAAGTATGTCTGAAAAACAAAAAATAGATCCGAATAACCCGATGTATCATTTGGCAGGTTGGCGAGGTGTGGCTGCATTGCTAATATTCGCAATACATTTCCGCTTGCGTAAATACAACTTGCCGAGCGTGTTAGGTTATACCGGAACACATTCGTTCTTTTTAATTTCAGCCTATTTTGTGAGCTTAGGTTTGTTTAAGAAATTCGAAAATACAGAAGTTAATACTTGGAAAACATTTAAAGAGTTTGTGTTAAAACGGATTTTAAAAATAATGCCGGTTTACTACTTATATATCTTTGTGATGTTGTTGATTAGTGTTGCAATGATGTTGATTTTTAAAATTGATGCTGAAAAAATTGATGCCATTCGTGAGCTGAAACAATTCGGAATTGGTTTGGTTACGTACACGTACAATTTCCGCGAAGTATATAATGTATTTGTGTTGCATAAGTATGTTCCGGAAACACCGATGACTTATCCGCACCTTTGGTATATTTCTTTTGATTTGCAATTGTGCATTATTATTTTCCTTTTTATCGCATTTATACGCAACCGAGATTTGCTATTGAAAATATCAGTAATTGGCGTTATTGCAATGGTAATTTTCCGATTTATAGCTTGGGAATTGTTGTCAAAGATTCCGAGCGATCCGATAAGTAGAGAATACATCTTTGAGAAAATTCCATTTATGCAATTAGACACTGTCTTTTATGGATTTATCCTTTGTTTGTACGATTTTAAAAAGAGCAAAAAGTTATTTTGGGCATTATTGTTTGCTGCTATATTGTGTTATGGTTGGGCATTTTATAGAGCGTATTTAATTAGTGTGGATACCGGCTTGCCGTTGCGTACTACTTTACGCGAAGATATACACGTAATTCCGTATTTAGGAATTCAAGTGATCGATTCTACGGTGGCCTTCTTCATCTTTATTTTATTTGCTTGTATTTTAAATTTCCCACAGAAATTTAAAATCTTACTCAACCCTTTGTTGGTGCAAATTGGTGGTTTGTCATTAAGTATGTATATTTTCCAATTCCTGTTTATTTTAGTCGGCATGTTTTTAGTTGCGGGTATTTTGCGCAATTTCATTCCGGGTGTTTTGGCAGATATAATCGGCTTAATTGCATTTTTAGCACTGGATTATTTCTTCGCAGGAATTTTGTATAAATTTTACGAGAAACCATTGCATACACTTATTGATACTAAAATTTTCAAAAAGCCAAAGAAATAAAAAGACGTATATTTGTTAAGGTCAATATGCGTTTACTATAATTTCTTTTGCATGCAATTTTGGGACGAAAAAAATCCGAGTTATAAAAAATCTATTTCATACAAGGTAGCTTATGTAGCTTGTTTGTTGCTGTTTGTATTTTTAGGTTACAAGTGGCACAGCGATTTAATGAATGTAATGGATATATTAGCTGCAGACGAAGCGGAATATTTACGCAATGGAACAGCCTTATTTCAGCATATTTATAAAGATTGGGGACCGAGTTATAACATTTGGTATAAGTTGCTTTCTATTTTTACAGATTCGAAAGTTGAATTGTATTATCTCAATTATACGGTTACCGCAGTGTTGGCAACAATGCTTTTGTTTATCGTATTAGAACGTTACGATATACATATAATAGTAGCACTTTTTATTTCCGGAATGTTCTTCTTGTCGGAGATTAATATAGAAACTTGGCCACGTGTATCGCATTTTGTTTTTATTGTATTGATGTTGGGCTTGTTCATTGCTTCTTATCTAAAAAATGCTACCCAACAACTTTTTTTATTTGCCGGTATAGCCGTAATTGTTGCATATGCAAGGCCGGAAGTTCGGCCGTTTGCACTTATAATTTTTGCAATGGCATTTTGGGTTTGGTATCGCCAAAAAACACCGGTTCGACAAGTGATTTATTTTTTAGTAGTTGCTTTTTGTTTGTTACTTTTCTTCCAAATTATATATGGTTCTCCCGCAGAAAATTACAGAGGAAATGTTGATAGAATGTATATTGCATTTTGCCAACATGTTGCTGTAAACGAGTTTCTGCATCACGATAGAACAGTAGATGCCATGGCAGGTTGGCGTGTATATGCTGATAAAGTTTTCCCGGCTTGCGATACATTCACGTGCATTCTAAAAATGTATCCTTCTGCAATTTTTAAAAATATACAATACAATATCTCTAATTATTTATTGACAATTTTAAATACTTTAGGTAGTTTTCTTTTTCCCATATTATTAATAAAAAAGAAGAAATTATTTTTGCTTATTTGTGCTTCCTTAGTATTGTTGTTCGTTGCTTGTTTTGCATATAAACCGTTTCGCCAACAATTAGTTGCTCGTATTAAGCAACATATTTGGGTGTTTCTATCACTCTTTATTATTGGTATTCCAACTATGATGACCAGCGTTTTAATATTTCCTCGTTTGCATTATTTATTGTGTCATATTTTCTTGCTGATTTTTATTTTGGCTACTTTTCTTACGTTCATTTATCAAAAATTACGCATACCGAATGGAATTATCTTGGTTGTAATGTTGCTATTTGTGCTCATTGCTCCGAAAGCAAGTGCGTATAAATTTTTTAGAGATAATCCGGATTTAGGAAATATGTGTGGCCAAAAATTTATCCAACATTTTAATAAAGACACTCAAAATACACATGTGATTTTTTCTGACATCTTGAATTTCTCTTATCTACTTCCGGAAAATTACAGCGATTATAGTGTGGAATATGATTTTAAGAAAGGAATGCAATTTGAACAAGTTCGACAAGAAAAAAACATTGATATTATTTTCGTTAATCAAAATATTTTGAAGAATCCATACCTTTCAAAAGATAGCACTTGGAATCATTTTTTACAACATTATGAAACGCTTGGTTACGAGAAAAAACAAGTTTTTAATGAGTGTAATATTTATATTTTACAAAAAAAATAATACCATCGTTGCATGCTGAAGAATATTCAATTACTGTTTTCTGCTTTATTTGTTGCTGATGATGAATTGGATACATCACCGAATTTTATTCCTTATATTTTAGGCACTTTGCTTTTTGTATGTTGCGGTATTAAGTTATACAATGGTTTGCCTAATGCCATGGATATTCAGTTTGCAGATGAAGCAGCTTATTTACGTTTCGGTTTAGATTTGTTTGAAAAGATAAATTACAATTGGGGTCCAATGTATGCTGTGTGGTACAAACTTTTGTCTTATTTTTCGCAAGATACGATTCAGTTGTATTATCTGAATTTTGCATTGGTTTCTGTGTTGTTAGTTTTATTGCTGTATGTGTTTTTGTTACGCATAAATATACATCCGTATTTAGCATTATTTATTACATTTAGCGTATTGGTGAGTAATTTAAATGTGTCGGTTTGGCCACGAATTTCTCATTTCTGTGTGGTATTGTGTTTGTTTGCGTTGATAGTTGTTTCATTTTTACGCAACAAGATTTATAAGTGTTACGTGTTTACTGTGGCGTGTTTGATGTGTGCCTATGCACGACCGGAATTTTATTTGGCATTTGCATTCATGCTGTTGGTAACGCTTGTTTGTATCTATTTTAATAGACAACAATTGGTGAAAAGAGAATGGATTCTTTTTCTTTTTTTTATACTAATAATTGCCTTATTGCATTTTGTTTTCCGATTTCCATCGAATGATTTTTTTGGATATAATCGTGGTGTGGCAGCGTTTTACCAGCATTATGCATGGAATTATAAAATGCGTACAAATGGCACTTTTGATGCGTGGTTGATTTGGGAAGATTTAGCAAAATCTAAATTTGGAGATTGCAATTCGATGTTGTGTGTTATCCTAAATGAACCGATGGAATTTATACGCAATACGTTGTTTAATGTACGTACTTTCTTGTTGCAGTTGTTGAAAGTGTTTTCGTTTGCAGTGCCATTTGAACTTTTCCGTTGGAAAAAAATCCAATTATTGTTAATCGGAATTTCGGTGCTTTCATTCATTGGATTGTTGATTTGGAAGCCCACACGAACATATTTCATTCAATCATTGGTATCTTTTAAGTTCTATTTATTATTGATAGCTTGTTTTATTTTTCCAACATTGATTTCCTGTGTTGTGGTATTTCCACGCGACCATTATTTGTTTCTACAGATGATGTTGTACATTTTCATTTTTATTTCTGTGTTTTCATTTTTCTTTCAATATTTTACCTATCACAATGGATTGTTTGTTGTTTTATGTGGATTGTTATTTTTAGCTACACCTAATGTAAAAAGTTATCAATTTATGAAAGTAAATACGGATACAGACTATTTATGCAATATTGAATTGATTCATCATATTGAAAGTAAGTATGCAAGCAAACAACATACAATCTTTACAAATTTGCCTTTTGTACATGGTATGTTGCCGACTAATTTTAAAGAAGTAAATACCATTTTTGATAAGAAAAAACATCGTCCGTTTCAGCATTATTTAGATAGTGCAAATATTGATATGGTGATTGTATTGCCTTCTTTGTTACGCGATCCGCATGTGGCTTCTGATAGTTCTTGGAATTATTTTATACAACACTACGAACAATACGGCTTTAAGAAAGATGTGTTTAGTAAATGTGAGATGTATCTTTTGCAGAAAAATGCTTTAAAAACGCACTGATAGTTTCTTCCTTCTTAGTAGATAGATTGATGGCTGAAGAAACTGCAATGCCATGAATACCCGTATTCATTAATGGTTTAATGTCGGTTAGTTGAATTCCGCCAATGGCAATTACAGGTTTTTTGATGTTGTATATGGTAGAATGCAATATCTTTTGATATCCATCTAAACCAATGACGCTTGAAAGATTTTCTTTCGTGTTGGTAAATTTATAAGGACCTAATCCAATGTAATCTATACCTTGTTTTTCAATACGTTCAATGTCTTCAATTGTATTTGCTGTGCCTCCGATTATCTTGTTGCTACCAACTATTTTTCTGGCTTCAGCTATTACCATGTCATTTTTTCCGAGATGCACACCGTGTGCGTCAATTGCTTTGCATATTTCAACATTGTCATTTATAATTAAAATGCAATTCCATTTATTACATATCTTTTTTACATCATTTGCAATGGATAAGTAGGTGTCAAATGGTTTATTTTTTACACGCAATTGCAACCATCGAATGCCATTTTTACACGCAATTTCCGCTAATTCTTGATGCGATATGGAATCTACATCTTGTGTAAGATATTGGAATCGATGAATCATATACAAAAATAATTGAAAAAAAATAGACAAAAGTCTTGAAATTTAGGACAAAAGTATTAACTTTGAGTATGGGAAAAGAAAAAAGATATAAAGTTGCTGATGAGTCAGCCTCTATTTTAAATGAGCCTGCTACAGAATATACCGTTATTGCACATTCTCATTCCGGCATTCCTATTCAATATCTTAATAAATTATCGGATAGATACGATATCTCTATCCATGATTGGGCAGGTTTTATGGGTATTTCCACTAAATCTATACAACGATATCAGCAACAAGACAACATCTTATCAGCTACACAAACAGAGTTTGTTTTAAAAATAGAACAGCTCTATAAAGTAGGAAAAGAAGTTTTTGGCACCACAGAAAACTTTAAGCAATGGCTGCAAAAACCGGCTTATGGTTTAGGAAATAAAATTCCCGAACAAATTTTGAATACTATTAGCGGTATTAACTTAGTAATTAATCAGCTTCAACGAATTGCCTTTGGTGCATTAGCTTAGTATGTTGGTTTATAGAATTACCTTAGAGAGATTTGCCACCTTACAAGCTTCCGGTATTGAAGCGAGATGGAATAGTCATGGTGTGAAAGTGCTATATACAGCAGCCTCGCGAGCCTTGGCTTGCTTAGAAAATGTAGTACATAGAAGTGGCGAAGGTTTGAATGATTTATTTCAAACGATGGTAATAGAAATTCCGAATACAGAACGAATAGAGAAAATAAAACCAACGGATTTGCCGAAAAATTGGCAACAATTTGACCACGAACATATTTGTAGATATTTAGGAGATGATTGGTTTTATCGGCAAGAAAGTTTGGTTCTGCAAGTACCGAGTGTGATTATTCCGAATGAATTTAATTATCTTATCAATACACAACATCGCAATTTTAAGAAAGTGAAATTAAAAGCAATTGAGCCATTTTTGTTTGATACGCGCATCAAACAATAGAATGATAACCCAAGTTGTTTTTATTACTAACTAAAAATTGATAGGTGTACGCTTTTGCCAGCTCACACGCTTTGTGAGTAGTATTGCCGAGTGCTAAAAAGGCTGCCAGTGCCGAAGATAATACACATCCGGTGCCATGCTTGCTAAGTTCTGTAATTGCAGTTGGATGTAAGATGTCTAATTTTTGTTGTATCCAAATCATATCGGTTGCTGGCGTTTCAATGTTGTGCCCACCTTTTAAATAGACATTGCATTTTTGTGCTAATTTTTCAGCACCTACAACGACATCTTTCTCTTGAGATAATAATTCTACTTCATTCCAATTTGGCGTAATAAAATAAATCTGCTGTAAAATGGAATGAACTAATTTTTTCGACATTTTTTTGTGAAAATCAAAGCCTGCGGAAGCGCGTAAAATCGGATCCCAAATTATTTTTATGCCTGGATTATAGGTCAATAAGAATTGTATTAGTTCAGATAAAAGTTCCAAATTTTCTATCAATCCAATCTTAACAAATTCGATTTGATATTTTTCTAAAATTGGATAAAGTTGGTTTTTTATTTTCTTCTTGCTTAGCCAATGAATGCCTTCAAATTTATCATCGTTCTGATAGGTAATGCAAGTGGTTACGGCCAATCCATACACGCCAATGTTTTCCATCGTTTTTACATCTGCCAACACGCCGGCGCCGGCACTGGCATCGTAACCTGCAATAGATAAAACGTATGGTCTGTTTTTATTTGGCATTATTAATCTGTTGTTCAATTTTTTTGTATTGTTCGATGGCATTTTGTGGCTCGTTCCAAATTGCACCTAAAATGCCAATACCATCAAAGTTACATTTTTTTACGATATTGATTTTCTGAACATCCGCTTCTATTCCACCGATTGCAAATTTTTTAGAGGATTTATATTGAGATAGAATTAAACTTAATTCATCAAAATTCCAATTATTATGATGGTTTTCTTTAGAAATACTTTTGAATATAGGTGATACTATGATGTGATTAAATTGATCATCGTATTTTTTGATATCATCAATATGGTGTGCAGAAATAGAAGATATTTTATAGTTTGCATGCAGCCAATCCAGAATTTTGTTGTTGTAAGCTGTGTTTTTTTGTAAGATTTCTCGTGTGAAATGATAACCACCTAAGTCAAATTCTTTGGTGATGATGAGCGAAGTAGAAATACATTGTTTCCAATATTTTTCCGGAAGTTTTTCCATAAAATCTACCAAAGAAAAATCATCTAATTCCGGTTTTCTGATATAAAGATAATCTACACCAACATCCATTAATGTAGAAATTATTTCTATTTCGTTTTCAATTTCTGTTGGTGCTGTGTAGAGGATTGCTTGCATCGTTATTGTAATAAAAAGACTGTATCAATAAAGAATAAATGCTCATCTATTGTAAGTACATTTTCATCGTGTAAATCTTCAATAATAATTTTATACTCAGGATGATAATAATCAAATCTTTTTAGATGAGTGAACCCAACGCTTTCTAATGTCTGAGTTACGTAACCTAAATCAGTTAGTTGATTGGTAGAAATGTAAGGTTGAGATAATACTGCATAGAGGATTTCTTCGATTATATCAAATCCTAATAAAGTATATTTTGTATTTGGGAAAAATATGTTGTGTAATAAAATACTATTTAAAAAATCTAACCAAGTATTATAGTAAATTGCATCATTATATTTTGTTACATATTTTCCTACATCTTCAAAATAAACTTTTGCTTCTCCTCCTTCTGATAAAAAATGTAATTTATTTTTAGAAAACCAAAGGTTTTTTTCTTTGCTTAATTGGATAAGGATTTTTTTCTGCTCTTCTTTAATTCTTTGGAAATACTCGAATTTTCTTTCAGCCATTTTACTTGCTCTAAAGCTTGTGCAAAGGTAGTTTCTGCTTGTTGTTGCCAAATCTCCTTGCCCTTCAATTGCATTTCCTTGAATGATATTTTGTAAGTAATAGATTTCATTTTTGTCGAGCATTTAAGCATCTAAATTTAAAAGTTATTTATGGTAAAATCAATACTGGTTATGAGTCTTAAATCTCATTTTCCATCACAAATAAATCTCACTTCCTTGTTCTTTAAATTCTTTTGATTTTGCTTGCATGGCCTCTTCAATTTCTTTTGCAGATAGTGCACCTTCGTCGGTGTCTGCATAATCGCGTACTTCTTGCGTAATTTTCATACTACAGAAATTAGGGCCGCACATAGAGCAGAAATGTGCTGTTTTGGCACCTTCGGCAGGCAAGGTTTCATCGTGAAATTCCAATGCTTTTTCCGGATCTAAACTTAAATTAAATTGGTCATACCAACGGAATTCAAAACGTGCTTTACTCAATGCATTATCGCGGTATTGTGCACCCGGATGTCCTTTTGCTAAGTCGGCGGCATGTGCAGCCAATTTATAGGTGATTACACCAACTCGTACATCTTCTTTATTCGGCAATCCTAAGTGTTCTTTTGGTGTAACATAGCACAACATGGCTGTTCCAAACCAACCTATCATTGCTGCACCAATTGCCGATGTGATATGATCGTAGCCCGGTGCAATATCGGTCGTCAATGGTCCCAATGTATAAAAAGGTGCTTCATGACATTCTTTTAATTGCTTGTCCATATTTTCTTTAATCAAATGCATTGGCACATGTCCGGGACCTTCAATCATTACTTGTACATCGTGTTTCCAAGCAATTTTTGTCAACTCACCTAAAGTTTCTAATTCTGCAAACTGTGCTGCATCATTGGCATCTGCAATAGAGCCCGGACGCAAACCATCGCCCAAAGAAAATGCCACATCATAACGTTTCATAATCTCGCAAATTTCTTCAAAATGTGTGTACAAGAAACTTTCTTTGTGATGAGCCAAACACCATTTTGCCATGATGCTTCCACCGCGTGAAACAATACCGGTTACGCGTTTTGCTGTGAGTGGAATATATCGTAATAAAACGCCTGCATGAATCGTGAAATAATCAACACCTTGCTCGGCTTGTTCTATTAACGTGTCGCGGAAAATTTCCCAAGTTAAGTCTTCCGCTTTTCCATTTACTTTTTCCAATGCTTGATAAATCGGCACCGTTCCGATCGGCACCGGCGAGTTGCGAATAATCCATTCGCGTGTTTCGTGAATATTTTTTCCGGTAGATAAATCCATAATCGTGTCGGCGCCCCAACGGCAAGCCCATACAGCTTTTTCTACTTCTTCTTCGATGCTGGATGTTACTACGCTGTTTCCGATATTTGCATTTATTTTCACTAAAAAATTTCGTCCGATAATCATCGGCTCTGTTTCCGGATGATTGATATTGCACGGAATAATTGCCCTTCCTGCTGCTACTTCTGCTCTAACAAATTCCGGTGTAATAAAAGATTTTGGTGTGTTGGCGCCAAAGCTTTCGCCTTTGTGTTGTTGGGTTAATGTTTTTGCTTGTCCGTTGAGTGATGCATTATACTCTTCGATGCGTTGATTTTCTCGGATGGCAATGTATTCCATTTCCGGCGTGATGATGCCCATTTTAGCATAATGTAATTGCGTTACATTTCTGTTTTCTTTAGCTCGCAATGGCATTTTAATATGTTCGAAACGAAGATGATTTGTTGTTTCATCATTCATTCTTTCTGTGCCATAAACCGATGAAAACTCAAAAAGGCGTTCTATGTCGCCACGTTCTAAAATCCATTTTTCGCGCAAGCGAGGCAAGCCTTTTCTTACATCAATTTCTATGTTAGAATCGGTGTATGGCCCGGAAGTATCATAAACGGTAATCGGTTGGTTCTTTGCCGTTTTTCCGCCAATTAATTTAGTGTCGCTTAGTGCAATTTCGCGCATGGCAACTTTTATAGCGTGCATTTTTCCATCTACATAAACTTTTTTAGAATTTGGAAAAGGCGTAGTGGAAATTACTTGTTGTGTTGGTATTTTATCTTGTTTCATTTGTTAGATTTTTTGAGATGAGAGTTGAGAATGTATTTAATTTCTTCTTGTTTTTTTAAGTCATGATATTACGATGAATTTCATTTTTTAGATGTCTCATTGTGAGATTATTTTCTAGTATGATAGTATCAGAAGCATTCGGCATACTATCAACAAATTCTTTAATTTCAATTAATTCATTAATTACTTGTTTACTAATATTAAATCTAAAACTATTTTGAAAATGTAAATGATTCCTCTTTTCATTTCTTTTTTTTAATATTATCTTCAAGCTTGGTGGTAAAGAAATAATAGACTGATATTTCTCATTTAATAAGACTGAAAATTGTAATGTTTCTTTTCTAATACCCTTAATTTTACATATTTTATTTCCATCTGAATAAAAACTCTCATAATTTAAAAATTCGGATATTAGAATTGGTTCTTTATTTTTAATTTTATTAGAAATAGGTTGCAATGTTATAAGTTTTCTATCGATTTCATGAACAATATATCCTTTACTAAGTAGAACTGCCTTCATATAATTTTCAAAACACATAACTATCCTTACATTATCTATCGTTTCTTGAAATGCTATTCTACCTAACTTGTTAATATCAATTTCTTTAAAATCTTTATTTATACTTTCAGTTAAGAAACTCAATTCTTTTATAATATCACATTGATTAAAAATTGCAATTGAGGTATTAATTAGTTGCATTGCAACACCTGCCATATTTCTCTTTGCAAAATAAATAACCTCAAAATTTTCATTTAAGTCTATCTCATTTGAGTTCATATTTAATTCGTCCATTATCTAGTTTTCAAATATCTAAATATCTAATTAAATCAGCCACCTGCAACGGCACCGATGATGATGATTTTATCATCGTGTTGTAAGATGGTTTCGCTCCATTTATTTTTTGGAACAATGGTTTCATTAATGGCAACAGCAATGCCTTTTGTATCTTCTAAATTCAATTGGTTGATTACATGTTCTAATGAAGTTTGTTCGTCAAAAGAATATGGTTGATTATTAATGGTAATGTTCATTCTTCGTAATTAAAAAATAGAATAGATAATTTTCTTCTGAGGAATGACAAATAAATTGAGTACACTCATTTCCTACGTTGGTGCTAACCAAATCAGGTTCAAAGGATATTTCTCAGTCAAGTAAATGACACTCCCAGAGTAATTCAAAATTACATATTCTAAACTACAAAAGTGGAAATTCAGCGTTATATTTTCTACAATCTATCGTACATTTGCTACGTGATGAAAATCAGGATTGCATTTGTGAATGATATACCCAAAATTGTGGAAGTAGCTGCTGCAACTTGGCATACGACTTATAAGACGATTATCTCGCAAGAACAGATTGATTTTATGTATGAAAATATGTACACGCAAGCTGCTATTTTAGAGCAAATGCAAAACGGTCATACTTTTCTACTTTATTTTGATAATGATGAAACGCTTGGTTTTGTTAGTTATCTTATTCGCGAAGATGGTGGTATGTATATTCCAAAATTATATGTAAAACCCAATACACAAGGCAAAGGTGTTGGTAAAGCATTGATAGATGCTGTTGTAAAAATTGCACAGAAAAACAAACTTCAGTTTTTGGAATTGAATGTTAATAGAAAAAATCCTGCTATGTATTTTTATAAAAAAATAGGATTTGAACTATATGAAAAAGTGGACATCGCTTACGGCAAATTTTGGTTGAATGATTATGTTTTGAGGAAAAAGATTGTGGTATAGGTTATTAGTATAAAAGTAAAATAAGGAATCTCAATTTTGTCATTTATGCTCATTTCATTTTTCATCAGCTGAACTATTAGTTTTTATTGGCTGTTTGAGCGTTAGTTTTTTTTCATTTTAATAATTGCCAACTTTCCAAGCCCAGTAAATAAGCACAAATTGCAAGAGTACGCGAACGTAAAGAAACCATTCCTTGCCTTGTGCTATTTTTGGTGGCTGAAATAAATGTGGAATATGTACGGCAAAAAATAAAATCAACATAGCAATAATTAAATAGGCAGAAGTTTGACGAGTAGAGGTAAATAATAAACCAACAGCTAAAACAATTTCTGCAATGCCACTCACTGTATTAAATAGGTTATGTGCCGGAAAAAATTTAGGCATAATGCTTAAATAAAATTTAGGATTGAAGAAATGATTGATGCCGGCACCTGCATAAAAAAAAGCCATTGCATAAAGTGAAATTTGTTGGATGGTTGTCATAATTCAAATTATATTTTTAACTGAAGAATCCATGAAATTTTTCAGGAATGAGACGAAGTTAATTACTATAAATTAGGAATCTTATGTATGCTGAATTCAATCAAAAGAAACAACATTTAGACATTTTAATCTATTAATTGATTATCTACATTTACTGTAACACGTTTTGTGCTTTTTAAACGTTGTAATAATCCTTCTGATTTTGGCAATTCATATTCAAAGAAATAATTCAAACTTAAGTATTTACTATCTTTAAAATGTTGGTTAATAGTTGCATTTTCATTGCAAGCATTTCCCATTTTCAACCATTGCCAACCCATTACAATGATACCGAATAATTCCAAATACAAAGTAGCATCGCTTAAATAAGCTTCCACACCTTCTTTTTGTGCAACGCTAATTAAATGCATAGATAATTCTTGCAACTGACCTAATTTTTTTTCTAATGCAATTGCTTGTGTTTTCGTATTTTCATGTTGTTTGGCAAGATTGATAGTTTGCAAAACTTCTTGTGTTAACAACATGACCGCTTTGCCATTTTTTAGCATCACTTTTCTACCTAATAAGTCCATTCCGTGAATAGCAGTTGTGCCTTCATGAATAGCATGTATGCGTGTTTCTCTGAAATATTGTTCTGCAATAAAATCTTTCGTAAAACCGTATCCTCCAAAAATTTGTAAGGCTGTAGATGTAGAAATTATGCTTGTTTCTGCCGGATAAGATTTTGCCACCGGCGTTAATAATTCTAATAAAAGATGATATTTTTCTTTTTCATCTCCGTCAGAAACACGCATCATATCGGCATAAAAACTGCATTGTAATTCTAGGCACAATGCACCTTCCACAAATGTTTTTTGAAACAATAACATGCGTTTTACATCGGCATGCGTGATGATTGGAACTTGAGGATTCTCCGGATTTTTTTCAGCAATATGTCGTCCTTGTAAACGCTCATTGGCATATTTTAAGCTGGCATAATAAGCTGCTGAAGAAATAGAAGTAGCATGCAAACCAACGGAAATTCTTGCTTCATTCATCATCTGAAACATATAGGAAAGACCTTTATTTTCTTCGCCCACTAACCAACCAATGCAATCATTATTTTCGCCATAACTTAAGTGTGCAATCGGTGCACCTTTGTAGCCCATTTTATGATAAACGCCAATCGGTGTAACGTCATTTGATGTCAAAGTGCCATCGTCATTAATGCGTTCTCGTGGAACTATAAACATTGAAATACCTTTAGTTCCGGCGGGTGCACCTTTAACACGTGCTAAAAGTAGATGAATAACGTTTTCAACGGCATCGCTATCGCCACAAGAAATAAATATTTTTTGTCCAACAATTTTATACGTTCCATCAGCTTGTTTTTCTGCGGAAGAAACTACATCACTAAGTGAGCTTCCGGCGCCGGGTTCGGTTAATGCCATAGTACCTTGCCATTCGCCGGAAAACATTTTTGGCAAATAAATGGAGTGATATTCTTTGTCGGCAAATGCTTCAATTAAATGTGCTGCGCCCATCGTTAAACCAACAAAAACACAGCCGGAATAGTTGGCAGCACCTAAGATGAAACTTGCTGCATTAGAAAAAACACTCGGCATTTGCGAACCGCCAACTTCGTTAGATGCCAATAGACTTATCCAACCATTTTCGCCACTCTGCCGCATAATTTCTTTATGGATCGGATGTACGTTGATTCTTCCGTTAATTAATTCCGGTTGTTTTCTATCCATCTCAACGAGATGTGGAAATAGATATTCGTGTGCAAATTGATTGCTGGCATCTAAATACATATCAATAGATGCTTTGTCGTGGTCAGAAAAATATTCGAATGATTGTAGGCTATCGGCTTTTAATACATCAAACAAAATAAAATTTAAGTGTTCGCGATTATAGAATTTATCGCCAAGAAAAACGGAAGTATTAGTTTGCATAATTTCATTTTTTAATCATCCTAAAAAAAAGAAGCTACTTTATTTCTATGAATAGATTAAAAATAAGAAAAATTAAATGAGATTTATTTATCGAAGGATTATAATTAATAAGGAAAAATTTTCATGAACTCATCTGCATCGGATTTATGTTTTGTTTGGATGCTGAAAAAATATAAATTTCTTGTCCATGCTAAATACTGATTATAGGTAGATTGTAGATAAATGTATTTTATATTTTTGGAAGAATGTGTGCTTATTTTTGCTGATTTGGTTTTGCTTTTTCCCATCACATCATCATACATTTTTATCCATGCAGATTGTAAATTTTCTTGACTATAAGCTTTTCCAAATGAAACAAAAACTTGTTTGTCATTTTTTCGATAGTAAACAGTTCCTGTTTCGCCGCCAATGACAAAATCATGAAATGAGAAACGTTTCCATTCGCCAATTTTTTGTGGCATAATCTTGTCGAAATCATCGCCTAAAGGATACTTTTTCTTATTAATGGAATAAGGATAGGATTGGGCGAATAAAAATTGACTTGTTATTACAAACAAGAGGGTTAATATGTTTCTTATCATTCTACAGTTACTGATTTCGCTAAGTTCCTTGGTTGGTCAACATCACAACCTCTTAAAACTGCGATTTGATACGCTAAAATTTGCAATGGAATTACAGAAAGCATAGGTGTAAATGGTTCTACGGTTCCCGGAATTTGGATAACATATTCTGCCAGTTTACTAATCTCTTCGTCGCCTTCCGTAACAACAGCGATAATACGTCCTTTTCGTGTTTTTACTTCTTCAATATTGGACACTACTTTTTCGTAGTGTTGTGTGTGTGGTGCTAAAACAATAACCGGCATGTTTTCGTCTATCAATGCAATAGGTCCATGTTTCATTTCTGCGGCAGGATAACCTTCTGCATGTATGTATGAAATTTCTTTTAGTTTTAACGCACCTTCTAATGCAACTGGAAAATTAAAACCTCGACCTAAGTATAAGCAATTGCTGGCATTTTGGAAGGTTTCTGCAATTTCTTGTATATAGGATTCTGCTTTTAAAATCTTCTCTATTTTTGCAGGCAATGCTTCTAATTCGGTGATGTATTCGCTGAATTGGGATTGCGATAGCGTGCCTTTTATTTCTGCTAATTGCAATGCCATTAAGGCTAAGATGCTGACTTGCGTTGAAAATGCTTTGGTAGAAGCAACACCAATTTCCGGACCGGCATGTGTGTACGAGCCGGCATCTGTCATGCGGGAAATACTGGAGCCAACGACATTGCAAATGCCGTATGTTAATGCTCCTTTTGATTTTGCTAATTCCAATGCAGCACGTGTGTCGGCAGTTTCTCCGGATTGTGATATGGCGATTACTACATCATTTTCTGTAATAATCGGATTTCTGTAACGGAATTCCGATGCATATTCTACTTCTACATTAATGCGTGCTAAATCTTCAATTAAATATTCACCAATAAGTGCCGAATGCCAAGATGTGCCACAAGCTACTATGATAATACGATGTGCATTTTTAAAGCGTGCTTCATGTTCGCGCACACCACCTAAATTTACCCAAAATTGTTGACTGTCAATTCGACCTCTAATGCTGTTTTTTATAGCTTGAGGTTGTTCGTGTATTTCTTTCATCATAAAATGATTGAAACCACCTTTTTCTATTTGCTCTAATTTTAATTGTAATTCGCTGATGTACGGATCGTGTGTGATATTATCTTTGATGGTTTTTACTTCTACTTTTCCATCCAAATTTAACACGGCCATTTGTCCATCTTCTAAATAGGATACTTTTTTTGTGTGTTCAATTAATGGTGAGCCATCGGATGCAACAAACAATTCGTTAGTACCAAAACCTATTACCAAAGGTGAACTTAATTTGGCAACAATCAATTTGTTTTTATCTTTTTTAGAAATGACTACGATAGCATACGCACCAATTACTTCATTTAGTGCTAAGCGTACCGCTTCTTCTAATGGACAGTTTACATTTTTCTGAATTTCTTCGATAAGATGCACCAAAACTTCTGTGTCTGTTTCGGAGCGGAAAACATAACCACGTGCCTGTAATTCAGTTTTAAGTGAATAGTAATTTTCTATAATTCCATTATGAATGACAGCTAAATCTTCGGTGGCATTAAAATGCGGGTGTGCGTTTACATCGTTTGCTTCGCCGTGTGTTGCCCAACGGGTGTGCCCAATGCCAATATTGCCCGAAATATCTTGTCCGTTTGCTGCCTCTTCAAGGTTTACAACCTTTCCTTTTTTCTTGTAAATATTTAGTTGATTGGAAGCACTTAATAATGCAATTCCGGCACTATCATAACCTCTGTATTCTAATCTTTTTAATCCATTAATGATGATAGGAAACGCTTGTTGTTTTCCAATATATCCTACAATTCCGCACATATAAATTTAGTTTGTGTATGTTTTTAATATCGATACACCAATATAAAGAAAAATCTAAGAAAAAGGTTTATTCAATGACTGTATATGTCAAATTTAATTTCATTTTATATCGGCTGTCAGCATAATTAGGTCCGGCAATTGTAACACGATATGGTGTGTATCCAAAGTTGATAGTGTTACTATTAATAGTAGCATTTAAACTGTTTACAGTGCCATCAATTCCTCCGGAGCGATAAGTTGCTATGTATAAGTCGGTATTGGCTTCCATTCCTCTGGATACATTTTGGATATATTTTGAAATATTGATTTTATATCTAGATATGGTGTTTCCAAAATTATCTATTCCGGTTGAATCTATTAACCCAATTCCATCAGATGAATTTAAAATATCTAAATAACCGGATGCATTTCTTTTTAATAATAAAATGAAGTTGGGTGTTTCAAATTCTTTAATTGAGTTAGGTGTTATTTGGGTAACTACTAATTCTGCTTTGTTTACAGCAATATTTCCTTGATTTAAAACAGTAGGCAATGAAATTTTTACAGTAGTACCACCTTGTCCTAAAATATAATTTATAGAATCTGAAACTTGACCTGAATTGATTACATTTTGTACTGCAGCACTTAACGTGTTGCTAAATAAGTTAATGCCATTTGGAGTAGCTACTAAACTTCCATTTTTTACTCTATAAATAGAAGTGAATAATCGCATTTCTTTTTGATTGTTGTGTTTATCTTTGTAGTAGATAACCATGGAACTATTTCCGGAACCTAAGTCCATCTCAGCCATACATTTTCCTGCATTGGATGCGTTTTCAATGCGTAATCCCGGAAATGCATTTTTAAAAAGTGTGGAATCTCTTAATGTATTTTGTCCTAAATTTAAGATAGTTGTTCCAATAGATGCGTTCAAAGGAATTCTCATAATACTTGCTGTTCCAACCGTGTCGGTTCTGCTCATAATTACTTTATTTGAAGGCTGAAATGTGTAGCTGCTCAATGTTCCAATTGAGCTACCGGCCGGGAATGCACTATTGTTGGAGTAATATGCAATATTTTCATCTATTTTATTGTTGATAGTGCTTACCTCAAAACTTTGTGCTACCGTTGAGTCGCCGTAGATAGAATTGTATTTTAATAACAATACAACAGAATCTAACGTAAAAGGACCTAACGTATCATCTAATACGGTGCTGGGCCTATCTAATTCAAAAACTATACTTGATTTTTGTAAACCAAATACGGGATCATTAATAACGCCTAAATAATTTTTAGCCAATTTATCGGTGCGTAAAAACGTATCTTCCAATGTCTTTACATTTAAAGTAAAAGTATCAGAAAACTTTAAATTCAACAAATCATCCGTCGGTAATATATCAGCACCGATACTGGTATCTTTTTTACAGGAAGAAATGAATGCCAATAAGGTGATGAGTGTGAATAGATAACTTTTTTTCATTGGAATGTACGGAGCAATTTTATAATAATGATTGATAGAATTCAGTGTATTTAGGTAGTATCGTATCTAAATCTTGATAAGGAAGAAACGGTTTTTTGCCAATTTGTTTTTTTAGTGCATCTAACTCTTTTATGTTTTCAGAACCTTGAATAATGGCATCTGCGTACAGTGCACCACCGGCAGTTAAAGCCTCATTGTTCAAGTCTTTAAAAACAGCTACATCTTTATCTTTAATCTCATCACCAATTAACGCTAATTTCAAGAAATTCTTATGTAGTTTTTCTTTAAATGTTTTTTCGTAAAGACTATATACCGTTTTAGTATGTGCAAATACCGGATCTTTAGCATATTGCGTTTTTAGATAAACCGGAATTAAACTTGTCATCCAGCCATGGCAATGGATGATGTTGGGATGCCAACCAAATTTCTTCACTGTTTCTAAAGTTGCTTTACAGAAGAACACCATTCGCTCCGCATTGTCGTCAAAGAATTTTTCATCGTCATCGTTGAAAACGGTTTTGCGTTTAAAAAACTCTTCATTATCTAAAAAATAGACCTGAATTCTGGCACCCGGCAAAGAGGCTACTTTAATAATTAATGGATAATCATCGTTGTCAATAATGATATTAATACCGGATAAGCGTACTACTTCGTGTAATCGGTTTCTGCGTTCGTTTATAATACCAAATCTTGGCATTAATACGCGTACTTCTAATCCGTTGTCGTTTATGTAAGGTGCTAATTTTTTAACTATATTTCCGGCTTCTGTCAATACCAAATATGGATCCATTTCTTGGGTAACATAAAGCAATCTTTTTTTCTCCATACGCTGCTTATCTATTATAAATTCTTAATATTGTACTAAAATAAGTTGCAAAGGTACGAATTTTTAGTGGTATTATTGATTTTTGTAAATGTATAATCGCATAATTTAAGTATTCTTTGCAATTTGTATTTCAGATAAACTGTTTCATTTTCAATGTATTATTGAAGTGATGCAATCTAAATCTCGAAAAAATGTTCGTATGAAAGTATTTAGCACTGTACATGATATTCAAAAATATCTATTGGAAATCAATAACTTGCATGATGCTACCGTTGGGTTTGTTCCTACAATGGGTGCCTTACACAAAGGGCATTTATCCTTGATAGAAGCAGCTAAAAAGAAAGCATCCATTACAGTTGCCAGTATTTTTGTAAATCCTACCCAATTCAACGATAAAAAAGACTTTGAAAGGTATCCCATACAATTAGATAAAGACTTAGAGATGTTGTTACACGCCGGCTGTGATATTGTTTTTGTTCCAACAGTAGCGGAAATTTACCCGAATGGCACATTAGAAAAAACGAGTGTTCCATTGGGTTTTATTGGGAAAACGTTGGAAGCCGCACACCGCAAAGGCCACTTTGAAGGCGTACTGCAAGTGGTAAAGCGTTTGTTGGATATTGTTCAACCGGATTTTTTGTTTCTGGGGCAAAAAGATTATCAGCAATGTATGGTATTGACACAATTAATAACACACTACCAATTGCCGGTACAAATGGAGATTTGTACTACTTTACGAGAACCGGATGGGTTGGCTATGAGTAGCCGTAATATGCGCTTAAGTGCCGAGGAGCGTTCTGCCGCATTGCAATTGTCAAAAAGTTTGTTTGCTATCCAAGCAGCATATAAAACGCAACCTTTAAACGTATTGCTTGATGACCAATTACAAGTATTGGCAAGTAACCCTTTAATACTAACCGAGTATCTTACTATTGTAAATGGAAGTACATTAAAACCAATAACAAAATATAAAGCCAACATTCCTATGGTGGCATTAGTAGCTGCCAAAGTAGGTGAAATTCGATTGATAGATAATGTTATTTTGCAATAAGAAAGTTGCCGAACGAATTGTATATATTGCTTAATTTACATCAAATTCCTACCAAGAATACTTAATCCTTCCGTAATTTGATATATCATATTTATCTCTAACTTTGTACCTGAATTTATAAAAATATGTTTGTACACGTTTTTAGAGCTAAATTACACCGCGTTGTCGTAACAGAAGCAAATTTGAATTATATGGGAAGCATTACCATAGATGAAGATTTGTTAGATGCTTCCGGTATTCTTCCAAACGAAAAAGTTCAAATTGTCAACATCAATAATGGTGAACGATTTGAAACGTATGTAATAAAAGGCGAACGAGGTTCCGGTCAAATTTGCCTAAATGGACCGGCTGCACGCAAAGTACAGTTGGGCGATAAAATTATCGTTATTGCTTACGGCATGATGACAGTAGAAGAAGCAAGAAACTTCACGCCGGTAGCTGTTTACGTAAACGAAAGCAACCAACAAATAAAACAATAGTGTTATCTTCGTTTCAATGAAGAACGCAAAAACACTTATTAAAATTCTACTTTCTTTAGGACTTGGCATCGGATTGATTATTTGGTTCTGGAACAATATGTCCGAATCCGATAAAACGGAAACCATTAGTGCTTTCAAAAGAGCTAATTATTTCTGGATTTCCTTAGCACCAATATTAGGTTTAGCCGCCAACTTTGTTCGCACACAACGTTGGCGATTAATGTTGCGACCAATAGGCTATAATCCGGAATATTGGAATACTTTTTTTGCTGTGATGATAATGTATTTCTTCAATCTTTTTGTGCCGCGATTAGGCGAAGTTACTCGTTGTACTATGTTGGCAGAGTATGAAAAAGTGCCGGTTGAAAAATCACTAGGCACTATGGTTACGGAGCGATTGATAGATGTTATTTGTTTAGGTATCGTGTTTTTATCTATTTTACTTTTTTTGGGAAAAGATAATTTTAATACAATTTATGCCGAGTTTGAAAAATTAACAGCCGGCATTCAAAGTGGAACACTCACTATACTTTTAAAATTTGCTGTTCCTGTAGCACTGATTGTGGGTTTGGGCGGATTTGCTATTTATTACATCCGAAAAAATGGCGTAGATAAATTAATAGATTTAGTTTTTTCAAAAATAAAAAGCTTGTTTGCTTCCATTTTTTCTGTAAGAAATGTAAAGGAAAAACCACAGTTTATTTTATTAACGATAGCGATGTGGTTGATGTATTTAGCGATGTTTTATGTCAACTATAAATCGTTACCGGAAACAAGTAATTTACCATTGGTTTCTGCGTTAGTTTGTTTATTCTTTGGTTCATTAGCTGTAGTGCTTACACCGGGTGGAATCGGCATTTATCCTATAGTCATACAAACAATTCTTGTTGGTTTTCAAATTCAACCAAGTATTGCAATCGCAATTGGCATGTTGTCGTGGGTAGTGCAAACATTGGGTGTGCTTTTAGGCGGCATGTTGTCGTTGGTTTTATTAAATTTAATTAATAAAAAAGAAGACGCCTCTTTAATGCATGAACCATCCTAAAATAGTACAAAACATAGCTGATTTTCTATCTAAAATAGAAAGAAAGAACAATACTATTGTATTCACAAATGGCTGCTTCGATTTATTACACGAAGGACATCTTCATTTATTAAAAGAAGCTAAAAAATTAGGCACTATATTATTGGTTGCCGTTAATGAAGATGCTTCTGTGCAAAGATTAAAAGGCAATACACGTCCGATAGAATCACTTGAAATCAGAATGCAAAAACTGGCAGAAATATCAGAAGTTGATTATATTATTTCATTTTCGGAAGACACACCCTTTTTGCTTATTAAAACGATACAACCCAATATTTTGGTAAAAGGCGGTGATTATAAAATGAAAGAAGTTGTAGGTCGCGAATTTGTGCAACAAGTAGTGTTAATACCGTTGTTAGCTGGATATTCTACTACCAAATTAATAGAAAGAAAACACAATTTGTAAAGTGTCAATTCCATAATTAGTAAATAAATTGTATTTTCGCAATCTCAAATTTTAAGTAATGAATTTTCAATTAACGGAAGAGCATCTGCAAATACGTGAAATGGCCAGAAATTTCACTCAAAATGTATTAAAGCCGGGTGTTATTGATAGAGATAGAGATATGATTCATCCGACAGAGTTTTTGAAACAAATGGGTGAACTTGGATTTATGGGTATGATGGTGGATACCAAATATGGTGGTGGAGGCATGGATGCCATTTCGTATTGCATTGCCATGGAAGAAATTTCTAAATTAGATGCTTCATGTTCTGTTGCGATGTCCGTTAATAACTCCTTAGTTTGTTGGGGTTTAGAAGCATATGGAACAGAAGAACAAAAACAAAAATATTTAGTTCCTTTGGCTAAAGGTGAAAAATTAGGTGCATTTGCCTTAAGTGAGCCGGAAGCCGGAAGTGATGCCACTTCACAAAAAACAATAGCTGAAGATAAAGGAGATTACTATTTATTAAATGGTACTAAAAATTGGATTACCAATGGTGGAAAAGCCGATACATATTTAGTAATTGCACAAACTCATCCTGAAAAAGGACACCGTGGTATTAATGTGTTGATAGTAGAAAAAGGAATGCCGGGTTTTGAAATTGGTGCAAAAGAAGATAAGTTAGGTATTCGTGCTTCAGACACACATTCATTGTTGTTTACAGATGTGAAAGTGCCGAAAGAAAATAGAATTGGAGAAGATGGATTTGGTTTTAAGTTTGCCATGAAAACTTTAGAAGGTGGAAGAATTGGTATTGCCGCTCAAGCATTAGGTATTGCTGCCGGTGCGTATGAATTAGCGGTTGAGTATGCAAAAGTGCGTAAAGCTTTTGGAACAGAAATTGCCAATCATCAAATTATACAATTTAAGTTGGCAGACATGGCAACGCAAATTGAGGCAGCAAGATTGTTGGTATACAAATCAGCTTGGTTAAAAGATACACATCAAGATTATGCAATTGCATCGGCTACTGCTAAATTATTTGCTTCCGAAGTGGCAATGCGAGTAACAACAGAAGCAGTGCAAGTGCATGGTGGTTACGGATATGTAAAAGAGTACCATGTAGAGCGTTTAATGCGAGATGCAAAAATTACACAGATATACGAAGGCACCTCAGAAGTCCAACGTATCGTTATCTCGAGAGGTGTATTAACGGGAAAAGTGTAGTATTGTTAGTATCAAGGAGTAAGTTTTTAGTATTAAGAATAAAATCTTGCTACTTACTACTCTAAACCTACTACTTAAATATATAATGGAGACGTGTCCGAGTGGTTGAAGGAGCACGCCTGGAAAGTGTGTATATGGGAAACTGTATCGCGAGTTCGAATCTCGCCGTCTCCGCAAAAAAAATCCGCTGAATTTAAGAAGAAAAATTAGACTTTTTAAGAAATCCGATATCACTTTCTGTAGTGTTGTTACTCGCCACCTCCAGTGTCTGTTCTTAATTATAATGTTAATTTGAAGAGTAGGTTTTGAATTTGTATTGGAATAGTTGAAAGTTGCTTTGGATAATAAGTATATAGCTACACTTCTATAGTACGCCAAGTTCAATAATTACCTTATAAAGAGCGTGTATATTATGCCTTCTATTTTTTTTCATGAAATCTTCCATCATTTTGCCTTTTTGACATCTACTTTGATTTCTTTATTGTAGATCTTTAACGAGTCTTGCTCATTTTTTTATTAGCTGGTATAAATAAATTTGAGCATTTTTATATTAAAAAACCAATCATAACAAAAGAAATACCATTCATAAGAGAGCTGATCCTTCATTTCTTTTGTATTATTTGTTTACTCAATAGATACTTTGAGTGCTTCCGGTAACATCAATAAGAATGGTAAACATCTATTCCAATATAGCGTGTAATAATTGTACCCTAATGCAATGTTTTGATAATACAAAGGCCTGTTATCCCAGTAATATTTTTCTGAATTGATAGACCATGCAGATATTCCGAGTTTTGAGGCTAAAAACCATTTTTCCAATAAACGTGCCGATCGTCCGTTGCCGTCCATAAATGGATGTATTTTGGCTATCCATAAATGAATCATAGATGCATAATAGAAAACCTCTTTGTAAGATAAGTTGCGTTTCTTTAATTCTGTAATGTCAGAAAATAGTTTGTTGAGTTCTTCATTTACATATTGTGGTTCAACTGCTAAATAAATTGGTTTCATTGTTTGAGTATCACGTACACCTACTTGTTCTTTTCTAATTTTGCCACGTAATTTTGCCGATAATAGTGTTTTAGATAGAATACCATGTATTTTTAGAAAATTGGTTTTATCTAGGTTGTTTTCAGAAGCAAATTTGTAAGCTAATACCAAGTCTTCAATTTCTTGTACTTCGTTTTTCTTTGGAAAACTTTTGTTGTCTCTATTTCTGAAAAAACTGTTGGCATCCAAAGTATTGCCCTCTATTTTAGTTGAATATAAAGATGAAGCGATTAAATAGTATTCAAAATCTTCGGTGCTGAAATTCGATTTTGCTCTTAATTTATGAAATACCGCTAACCAATCTATATCGCATTTTGATGCATAGGTTTCAAGGTATTCTACAGAAATAAATTTTAAATGTTTTCCCATATTACAAATTTACTATATAAAACAACCACCAAATAGTTTTCTTATTTCTGGTTTGTAATAGATAAAGTATTATTCCATTGAAATATTGCAATATTAATCATATAGACACAGAGTTAATATACAATAAACTTAGTAATACTACGCTACTGTTAAGTATGGATATATTTCACATAGTTTTTTTATTTAAATTTGTCTCCGCAACTTTTGTCTGCCAATTTTTCCATTCTTTTCTATTAAAATAGATTCGGCACACATCTTGCTTCTTATTTAAAACCTTACACAGTTTAAGGTATATGACATATTGTCGAATTTGAATAAAACATTACGTATGATACAGAAAATCGAATTGCAGCATATATTGGAAGATGATGTAGAGATGGTTCCATTATTATCTATTGAAGAAGAGGATACTACAAATCATGATAATTTACCCAAGTCATTACCAATTTTACCCTTACGCAACAATGTGCTCTATCCGGGTGTAGTAATTCCTATTTCTGTAGGAAGAGAAAAATCTATAAAAGCCATAAAAAAAGCCTATAAAACGAACAAATATGTAGGTGTAATTGCCCAACGCGATGTGAAGATAGAAGAACCGGAACCAAAAGATTTACATGAGATTGGCACCACTGCAAAAATAATCAAGATGCTATCTATGCCGGATGGTGGTAACACGTTGATTTTGCAAGGTGTAAAGCGTTTTGTGGTAAACCAACACATAATGTCAGAGCCAGTTATTGAAGCAGAAATTGAATATTTATCAGATATTGATTTTGCAGATGTACAGCAAGAAAAAGCGATGATGGATAATATGAAAGATATGGCCAATAAAATTATTGAACTGTCTCCGAATATTCCGAATGAAGCTAAAATCATCTTAAATAATATTTCCAATATACGCTATTTAGCGTACTTCATTACGTCTAATCTCAATGTAGATTTGGCACAAAAACAACAAATTCTAGAAACCAACGATGTTCGAGAACGCATTCAACAAGTATTGAAAATATTGCACCAAGAACTGCAACTTCAAGAGTTGAAAGCCAATATCCATAACAAAACAAAAACGGATATAGATAAGCAACAACGCGAATATTTCTTGAATCAACAAATGCGCGCCATACAAGAAGAGTTAGGCGGTGATATGTATCAAGAAGAACTCAATCGATTGAAAGAAAAAGCGGCTACTAAAAAATGGAGTGAAGCTGTCTCAAAAGCATTTGATAAAGAAATTGAACGCATCAAACGCATGAATCCGGCAGCGGCTGAGTATTCTGTGATATTAAATTATTTAGATTTAATGGTGGAGCTTCCTTGGAACGATACCACGCAAGATAATTTCGACCTAAAAAATGCCCAAAAAATCTTGAATGAAGATCATTTTGGATTAGATAAAATTAAAGATAGAATAGTAGAATATTTGGCAGTATTGAAATTAAAAGGTGATATGAAATCGCCTATTTTATGTTTCATCGGTCCTCCGGGCGTTGGTAAAACTTCCTTAGGAAAAAGTATTGCCAGAGCATTGGATAGAAAATATGTGCGAATGGCATTAGGCGGCTTACACGATGAAAGTGAAATTAGAGGTCATCGCAAAACTTATATTGGTGCCATGCCCGGAAGAATTATCCAATCTTTGAAAAAAGTACAATCATCTAATCCCGTTTTTATTTTAGATGAGATAGATAAAGTAGGAAAAGATCACCGTGTCGATCCGTCTTCAGCATTATTAGAAGTTTTAGATCCGGAACAAAACACCACTTTCTATGACAATTATTTAGAGTTGGAATACGATTTATCTAAAGTATTATTTATTGCTACCGCAAATAGTGTAAATGAAATTCAACCTGCTTTACGCGACAGAATGGAAATCATTTATCTAAGTGGATATTCATTAGAAGAAAAAACTGAAATTGCCAAGAAACATTTGGTTGCCAAACAACGCGAAGCACATGGTTTAAAAGCCAATCAAATAAAATTGAATGATAAAGCTATTCAGCATCTAATTCATAATTATACGTACGAAAGTGGTGTTCGAGAATTAGACAGAGTAATTGCTTCAATAATGCGAAATATAGCGAAGCACGTAGCAACTGAAGAAGCATACAATACTGTTGTTAGCTTGGATGATATCACTAAAATATTAGGCAAACCGAAATACAATCACGACAAGTATCACCAAAATAACCCGTGTGGTGTAGCAATTGGTTTGGCATGGACACCTTTTGGCGGTGATATTTTGTTTATAGAGTCTTCTCTTAGCAAAGGAAAAGGGAATGTAACGATTACCGGCAATTTAGGTAATGTAATGAAAGAATCGTTTAATACAGCCTTGAGTTATTTGAAGAGTAAAGCAAGTGATTTTAATATACCAAAAGAAGCATTTGAAAATTGGAATTTACATATCCATGTTCCGGAAGGTGCAATTCCTAAAGATGGACCAAGTGCCGGAATCGCCATTCTTTCTGCTTTAACTTCTTTATTTACCCAACGAAGAATAAAACCATTTACTGCATTGAGTGGTGAAATAACATTGCGCGGAAAAGTATTGCCGGTTGGTGGTATCAAAGAAAAAATATTAGCAGCTAAGCGTGCCGGAATTAAAGAAATTATTTTGTGTAAAGACAATGAAAAAGATGTGGAAGAAGTACAAGCTGAATTTATTAAAGGGTTGAAATTCCATTTTGTAGAAAATATGGAAGATGTGTTGGATATGGTATTGGAAAAAAATAAAGTAAAAAATGCGCTGGTATTTTCAGCTTAGCTGAAAATACCTTTGCGTTGTTTTTTTCCTACTTCAATTAGTCTTTTTATTTCAGATTTTACTTCATTTACTTTTTCTTGTACTTGATATTCTCTGGATATATCACCGTCAAAATACATGGGTTTTCCAAAGTTCATGATTACTTTGGATGGAAAAACAAAAGGAATTAATGCCGGTGCCGCAGGGAATTTCATCAACTTTTGTAAACTGTCAATATTTCCAAAGTTTATCATAGATTCTTCAAAACCAACCATGCCCACCGGAATAATTGGTGTTTTAGTTTGTATTGCCATATACATAAAACCCAACCCAAAACGCTCTAATTGATATCGTTTTCTGAAAGGCTTTGAAATGCCGCGTGCTCCTTCGGGAAATACAATAACAGCTTCTTCGTTTTCCAGCATTTTGATACAGTTTTCCGGATCGCCAACCGTGCCACCCCATTGCGAAAATAAAGTTCCGATAAAAGGTACTTGCGGAACAAAGCGTTCGTACATGCCTTTGGGTGCTCTTGGTGCATGTTCGTTCGTTACGATTGAATAACCTAACATCATACCATCAATCGGTAATTGCCCGCTGTGGTTGGCAATAATTAAACATCGACCACTTTTAGGAATATTTTCCAAACCATGTGTTTCTACCCGAAAATAGTTTTCATAAAAAAAACGACCCAATCCAACAAAAGGTTTTACGCCGTTAACATTAAAACCCCACGCATCATAACCATAAGAACCGACTTTATTCGGAAACTTACTAATAAACTCATGCGATTGAGTAACTTCTTTCGGTTTAGTTATTTGCTGTATGATTTCTTTTAGATTCATAGTTTTACCAAGTATTACCAAACTTAATAAATCTTATATTAATACAATACTAAATTCCTGAGATTTTTTAACTAAGTATAAACAATTTAGCTACTTAATTGTCATTATATGTTGTTAGCTTTGTATTGCATTGTATTATGAAGTTTAAATGGAACATATCAGCATTGTTTTTAGCAGGAATCGTCCTTTTTTCTGCTAATGGTGTTGCTTTGTTCGAGCATATTTGTAGTACGTCTAACACGAAGAGTTTTCAAGCTTTTATAAAGCCGACTTGTGAGAATGAAGCACCGGTTTCCTCGTGCTGTACTAAAATAGAATCAAAAAAAACGAAAAAAGATTGTTGTAGCCACAAACAATTTTTCTCCAAACTCTCAATTGAAGGATTCGTTGCTAAGCAATTAGAATTGAAATCAAACATTGAAAAATTTATACAAAAATTTGATTTCAATTATCCATATTCGCACTTTTTTTCTAGTATAACAGTACACTATTTTTCCGGATTACCACCACCGGATAATCTTTACTATTACGTCATTCAAACGTCTCTTCAGCCAACTTCAACGAAGTTGCAAATTTTCCGTTGTTAGCAGTGAGTTGTTTCTCAGAAAACAATTTTATTCACGACTAACAAATAATAATGAAACATGTAAAAAATTGGCTCTTATTATACCTAATTTGTATATATCAGTTTGGGTTTAGCCAACAACAACAAATAGAAATTACCATCACGGATAAAAGCAACGGCGATTTATTATATGGTGCGAATGTACAATGGATGGATACATTGATTGGTGCTACTTCGGATGAAAATGGAATAGCACAATTGGAAATAAGTGGCGTTCTACCCAAACAACTTGTGGTAAGCTATGTCGGATATGTAACGGATACTATCTTGGTAAATGATTTACAACCTTTGAAAATAGAATTACAACCGGAAATCTTCTTAAACGAAGTAAGCATACAAGGCCGCCGTCAAAGTAATTATATATCATCTATTGACCCGATGAAAACGGAAAAAATAGAAGCAGGTGAGTTAAAGAAAGCGGCGTGTTGTAACTTATCTGAAAGTTTTCAATCCAATGCTTCCGTGGATGTAAATTATTCCGATGCTGTTACCGGTGCAAAAGAAATTAAATTACTCGGTTTAAATGGAACGTATGTGCAGAATTTATTGGAAGGCGTACCATTTCTACGCGGTTTAACAACTACGTTTGGGTTAGATAATATTCCGGCTCCTTGGATAAAATCCATTTCGGTTTCTAAAGGAGTTCCATCCGTAAAAAACAGTTATGAAGGAATTACCGGCTCTATGAATGTGGAGTTTAAATCCAGCTTCAATGATTCGACCAAATTATATGTTGATTTTTTTGGAAATCAAAATGCACGTTTGGAAACCAACTTGTTGATTAATCATAAAATCAATCAGAAATTGGGAACTATGCTTATGGCAAACGGTGCTTTTACACCATTAAAACAAGATATGAATCACGATGGTTTCTTGGATCAGCCCGTAATGAAACAATATAATTTACTGAATAGATGGAATTATCGGAATGATAAAACGGAAGGACAATACATGGTAAAAGTATTGAGTGAAAACCGCATTGCCGGACAAACAACGCCTCATTTATCCATGCCATTATATGCGATTAATATTAACACGAAACGAGTAGAAGCATTTGCCAAAACAGGATTTATTTTTGATGGCAAAGGAAATAAAAGTTTGGGAACACAGTTTTCCGGAGTTTATCATCAACAAAAATCTAATTACGGATTAAAACAATTCAATACCAAACAAGCAACATTCACCGGAAATATTCTATTTCAAAGTCAAGTGAAAAACAGCGATATGCATACATTGGTTGGTGGTGTAAATTTTGTTTATGATAATTTGAAAGAAGAATTAGATTCATTGGATAGGAATTATCAAGATTTCGTTCCGGGCTTTTTTGCAGAATATACGTTTAAATGGAGCAATAAAATCACATTAGTTTCCGGCTTAAGAGGTGATTATCATTCCCGTGCAGGTTTTCAAATAAATCCTCGTATTCATGCTAAATTTGCCTTGGCAGATAAAACAACATTACGTGTTGCAGTGGGTAGCGGATTTAGAGCACCAAACGTGCTTACGGAGAATCAATCTTTATTGGCAAGTTCCCGTGAAATCATTTTTAAAGAAAATCCTACAAAAGAAGTAGCTTGGAATTATGGCGTTTCACTAACCCAGAAATTTAATCTATTTAATAGAGAAGGTAGTTTCTCCGTAGATTTTTTTAGAACAGACTTCTTAAAACAAGCGATTGTTGATATTGATAATGCAGATGGAAATGCTACTATTTATAACTTAGATGGAAAATCATTTTCCAATAGTTTGTTGCTGGAGTTTAATTTCGAAGCATTAAAAGGATTGGATATAAAAATGGCCTATCGTTTAGAAGATGTTCGTGCAACATATCATGGCCAATTACTACAAAAACCGTTGGTTTCAATGAATAAAGGTTTAGTTGCCTTAAGCTATCGAACTCCTAATAAACAATGGCAATTTGACGTGAATACAGCTATCAATGGGAAACGAAGATTGCCTAATAGTTTTTTGTCGGATACCGGCAAACGCTTTTCACCTAGATATGTATTATTGAATGCACAAATAATGAAATATTTTAAACGGGCTGAATTGTTTTTAGGATGTGAGAATATCACTAACTTTAAACAAAAAGATTTGATAATTGGTACACCGTTTAGCACGCTTTTTGATACATACCAAGTGTATGCTCCGTCAATGGGTGCAACCGTTTATGGTGGATTTAGAATTTTTATTAACTAAAATATTAAAACAAACAAAATGAAACAAACAACATCAATCGTAGCAGTTATTATGGTAATAGCTGTATTATTATTCGGTTTTACGGCATGTAATAACAAGAAATGCCACAAAGACGAAAAGTGTGAAAAAACAAGTTGCTGCAAAACAGAAAAATGCTGTGATAACTGCAAAGGCGAATGTACTGCAGATAATAAATGCTGTGATAAATGTGGAGCAGGCGACGAAAAATCTTGCTGCAAAAAAGATGGAAAAATGATGGATAAGGCACATTGTGATTCCACTTCAACAGGTGCAGTAGGTGAAAAAAAGGATGCTTGTTGCTCTAAAGATTCGAAAAAATAATTTCTAAAAATTAAATATTATAACAATGAAAAATATATTAATGGCTTTTGCTCTTTTATTTGCTTGCTCAAGTAGTTTTGCAAAAGACGTATTAACAAAGGCATCTTTCAAAGTGTCCGGAAATTGCGAAATGTGTAAAGAACGCATTGAAAAAGCAGCATTTGTAAACGGCGTTAAAAAAGCAGAATGGAATGAAGTGAGTAACATCATGTCTGTGGTGTTTGCTCCAAGCAAAATCAGCTTAGATTCTATTAAGCAACGCATTGCAGATGCCGGATACGATACGGACTCTATTAAAACTACCGATGCAGCTTATTCTAAATTGCCACAATGTTGTCAATATAAAAAATAAGGAAGTTTGTAATAATTATGTAAGCCACTCTACTTATTAGAGTGGTTTTTTTATTAGAAAACTATTTAAAATGGTATTTTTAGACTCAAATTTAAGTTCAAATGAAATTATTTAAACGCAGTACTTTATTCGTATTAGCATGTACACTAATTTGTGTAAGTGCATTTGCGAAGAAAGACAAGAAAAAACGTGATGACAAAAAGTCGACCGTGCAAATGATGACTGATTCTTCTGCAGCATCCGTAAAAGACACGACTAAAAAGGACGCAAAACCGCAATTCAAATCCATTAAAGAAGTTACCGAAAAATGTAAAAAAACTTCCGGTTTGTTTCCAATCTATCAGGATTCAACCAATGGAAAAACCTATATCGAAATTAGTACAGATAAAATAGGGAAAGAGTTTATTTATTTCGCGTATGTGTTAGATGGTTATTTAAGCACTGGATATGCTCGTGGAGGATATAAAGATAATTCCATTTTTAAAATTGAAAAATATTTTGATAGAATTGATTTTGTTCTGCAAAATACCAATTACTATTTTGATGAAAATAATGCGTTAAGCAAATCCAAAGATGCCAACGTAAACAAGCCCATTTTCTTATCAGAAAAAATTGTAGCTGCTACTGGCAAAACTTATTTAATTGAAGCAGATAATTTGTTTTTAGGTGAAAGTATTACTCAAATTAAACCATCCAAAATGCCGGGTGAAAAACCGGATGCTTTCACTTTAGGTACGCTCAATAGTAAAAAATCAAAATACATCGCCGTAAAAAATTTCCCAAGCAACACAGATGTAGCGGTTGAATATGTTTTTGACAATCCGGCACCGATAAATTATGGCACCGAAGAAGTTACGGATGCTCGTTTTGTTTCGGTGAAAATGCAACATAGCTTAATAGAAGTTCCACAAAATAATTACAAACCAAGAGCAGATGATCCGCGAGTAGGTTATTTTATGGAAAAAATTAATGACCAAACTTCTGCAAGTGCAACACCATGGAAAGATTTAATTCATCGTTGGCATTTAGAGAAAAAAAATCCGGATGAAAAATTATCAGAACCGGTAAAACCGGTTGTTTGGTGGATTGAAAATACAACACCCAAAGAGTTTAGACCTATCATTAAAAATGCAGTTTTAGCTTGGAACGAAGCATTTGAACAAGCTGGATTTAAAAATGCAGTTGAGTGCTACGAGCAACCGGATGATGCTACATGGGAAGCGGATGATATCCGATACAATGTGTTGAGATGGACTTCTTCACCGCGTCCGCCATTTGGTGGTTATGGGCCAAGTTTTGTTAATCCTCGAACAGGTGAAATTTTAGGTGCAGATATTATGTTGGAGTTTGTTTATTTAACCAACAGATTGCCACTCGAAAAATTATATGATATCGCTGGTTTAGATAATTTCCAAGATGAGCACCTTTTGCATAATTCGGAATGTTCGTTTGGTGAAGCTATGCACCACAATGTTCTTGTAGGTAAGGATTTAATGACAGCATTTGATTTTTCTGATATTGATAAAGATGAGTTTATTAAACAAGCATTGTATGATTTAGTATTGCATGAAGTTGGACATACTTTTGGCTTGATGCATAATTTTATGGGTTCACAGTTACATACGATGGAGCAAATGCAAGATCCCGTTTTAGGAGCAACTGTTGGGTTAACGGCATCCGTTATGGATTATACAATTCCAAATATCTCACCCGATAAAAATAAACAAGGTTTATATTTTGATATCAAACCCGGCTTATATGATAAATGGGCAATTCAATATGGCTATTCTCAGTTTAAAAATGCGGACGAAGAAAAAGAAGGATTGGAAAAAATAGTATCGGAGTCCAATAAAAAAGAATACCAATTTAAAAATGATGCCGATGATATGCGTTCCGTAGGAAAAGGCATTGACCCAAGAGGAAATATTAGCGATATGTCAGATGATGCAATAGCGTATGCTGTTGAAAATATTAAAATGGTAAACAACGCATTACCCAAATTATTAGAGAAATACGGAAAATCAAATACTTCTTATCACGAATTAAGAAAAGCATATTTAACCTTAACAGGTCATTATGCTCGTAGCTTAAATGTAATTGATAGATATATTGGTGGTGTGTATGTAAATAGAAATTTTGCTACTCAAAATTCAACATCCAAACCATTTACACCAATTCCACTTAAAGAACAAAAAGCTGCTATGCAAGCATTGGTAAAATATGCTTTCTCTAAAGAAGCGTTTGCAGCTCCGGACGAATTATATAATTATTTGCAGATGCAGCGTCGTGGTTACGATTTTAGAAAAGAAACTGAAGATCCAAAAATCCATGAGCGAATTATAACAATTCAAAAAGGTGTTTTAGATCATTTGCTTAATTCATCTGTGTTGCAACGTTTAACAGATTCAAAATTATATGGAAATAAATATGGTGAGGATTTGATGTTGCGCGATTTAACAAACGGTATTTTCATA
The DNA here is from genome assembly GCA_963169645.1 of Bacteroidota bacterium. Taxonomy (GTDB): domain Bacteria; phylum Bacteroidota; class Bacteroidia; order Chitinophagales; family JADIYW01; genus JADJSS01. The sequence continues at coordinate 359,818 of CAUJCO010000013.1, read as the reverse complement.
CAAGATTTAGGTGCAAGCGTTTCAACGATTCGCCAAAACTTACAAACAGAATATGTAACCCGTTTATTGAACATAGTACAAGAAAAATCACCGTATGCGTTTACAAGTAAAGCCACTGCATTTGGTGAATTAAGTAGAATTCTTAAATGGATGGAAACAGCGTATGGTAGTAATTTATCTACACAAGCACATCGTTCTCATTTAGCATATCTAATTAACAAATCACTAGAACTTAAAAAATAATTTTTTCTTTGAATAAAAAAACCGAGGTTGCAATCCTCGGTTTTTTTATGTAAAAATTAATATCGGATAATATAGATATTGATAATATCCGATATTAATCGTATCTTTGTGGTAAGATGTGGAAGATAGATTTAAGTGATATTACAGAGATGCAATCTACATTTGATAGATTGTATGAAAAAAATGCATTGCTTATGAGTGCAAGGCCATTGCCATCAATGGCACTCCATAGAATACGAAAAGATTTGACGATAGAATGGACGTATAATTCAAATAGTATTGAAGGAAATACGCTATCTCTAAATGAAACACATCTGATTTTACAAGAAGGTATCACTGTGAAAGGAAAATCGTTGCGTGAGCATTTTGAAGTACATAATCACGAGAAAGCGATTGAATATCTCTACGAGATTGTGAATGAAAACTATACGCTTAGAAGCATAGATATATTATCATTGCATGGTTTGGTATTGCGTAGTATTGAAGATAATTTTGCCGGAAGAATTAGAAATGGCGGTGTGCGTATTGTTGGTGCCAATTTTGTTCCGCCAAATGCCAATAAAGTTTCCCAACTTTTAGATGAGTTAATAGATTTTGTAAATGAAAATCCATTGGGATTAAATGATATTGTTTTATCTACCATATTTCATCATCGTTTAGTTTGGATTCATCCATTTTTTGATGGAAATGGCAGAACGGTTCGCTTGGCGATGAATTTATTATTAATGCGAAAAGGATTTCCACCGGCAATTATTTTAAAAAATGATAGAAAAAAATATTACGAAGCTCTAAACCAAGCTAACAATGGAAGTTATCAAAAATTAGCTTTGTTGATGGCACAAGCCTTAGAGCGTTCGCTTAATATTTACTTGCAAGCTTTACCTTGTGATGAAGATGATGAATACAAAGAGATTTCTTCTTTAGTAGAAGAGCCGAGAGTTCCTTATGGTCAAGAGTATATTAGTTTGTTGGCACGCCAAGGAAAAATAGATGCCTACAAAGAAGGCAGAAATTGGCTAACTACCAGAAAAGCTATTGAAGATTATATGAAAAATAGGAAAAGAGAAAGAGTTGTATAAAAAAAGAGGAAAATAGTAGACAATATTTTCCTCTCCATTTTATTTAATTACAAAGTTGACTTTATATTCAACTCTTTCATTTGTTTTTCATCAATGGTACTTGGAGAATCTAACATTACATCTCTGCCGGAATTATTTTTTGGGAATGCAATATAATCTCGGATAGAATCTACACCATTCATCACAGCACAAAGTCTATCAAAACCAAATGCTAAACCACCGTGTGGTGGTGCACCATACTCAAAAGCATTCATTAAGAAACCGAATTGCTTTTGTGCTTCTTCTTCTGTAAATCCTAAACGTTTAAACATTTCTGCTTGTAGTTGTTTGTCGAAAATACGGATAGAACCGCCGCCAACTTCCACGCCATTGATGGCTAAGTCGTAAGCATCGGCACGTACTTTTCCGGGCTCAGAATATAAAAATTCGATATCATCTTTTTTAGGTGAAGTAAACGGATGGTGCATAGCATACCAGCGATTATCATCTTCATTAAACTCCAACAATGGAAAATCCAATACCCATAATGGTTTGAAATCGTCTTTGCTTCTCAAGCCTAATTTGTTGCCCATTTCCAAACGTAACTCGTTCATTTGTTTGCGAACTTTATCTACGTTACCACATAACACCAGCAATAAATCACCCGGTTTCATGTTGGCTGCCGTTGCCCATTTTTTTAGTTCTTCTTCATTGTAAAATTTATCGACAGAAGATTTTAATGTGCCATCTGCATTGTATCTCAAATAAATTAATCCGGTAGCACCTATTTGTGGTCGTTTTACAAAATCTGTTAATTCATCTAATTGTTTGCGCGTATATTCAGCAGCGTTTTCTGCATTGATACCAATGACTAACTCTGCATTATCAAATACGCCAAAGCCTTTTCCCTTTACGATGTCATTCATTTCTACAAACTGCATTCCGAAACGAATATCCGGTTTGTCGCTTCCGTATATTTTCATGGCGTCGTCGTATTGCATACGTGGAAAATCGCCGAGTTCTATTCCTTTTACTGTTTTGAAAACGTGTTTTATTAAGCCTTCAAACATATTTAAAATATCTTCTTGCTCTACGAATGCCATTTCACAGTCTATTTGTGTAAACTCCGGTTGTCTGTCGGCACGTAAATCTTCATCTCTAAAACAACGGGTAATTTGATAATATTTATCAAAGCCGGAAACCATCAATAATTGTTTAAATGTTTGTGGCGATTGTGGCAATGCGTAAAATTGTCCCGGATTCATTCTTGACGGTACAACGAAATCGCGTGCACCTTCCGGTGTTGATTTTATTAAGAACGGCGTTTCAATATCCAAGAATCCACTGGCATTCATGTAGCTTCTTACTTCGTGGCCTACTTTATGTCGGAAAATGATTTTTTCTTGCACTTCATTTCTACGTAAATCTAAATAGCGATATTGCATACGCAAATCATCGCCACCGTCGGTGTCATTTTCAATGGTAAAAGGTGGTGTTTTTGCTTCAGATAAAATCTGTAAATCGGATGCTGCAATTTCTATATCACCAGTTGGGTTTTTAGGATTTTTGTTAGAGCGTTCAATTACTTTTCCATCTATTTGAATTACAAATTCTCTTCCAATTCGTTTGGCTCTATCGAACAATAAATTATTGGTTTCATTATTAAAAACTACTTGCGTAATGCCGTATCTATCTCGTACGTCCACAAACAATAATTCTCCAAAATTACGAGTGGTTTGCACCCAACCGGAAAGTTGTACTTTTTTATTTACATCGGTAATTCTCAATTCGCCGCAAGTGTGACTTCTGTACATTTTTTTTAGTATTAAGTAGTGAGTATTAACAGTCATTCTCACGTATGTGGGAATCTCCTTTGTTTTTGTTTTGAGACTCCCTTTTTCAAGGGAATGACTTTACAAAAGTAATAAGATAAATATTAAATGGAAGTTAATGTTGTGATTACAATACTAATCCTTATACTTGCTTACAATTGCATCATAGTTTTCAGCAAAATCTTTATATACTTTGGTAATACCTTCGCGTAAATTGATGGTGTGTTTCCAACCTAAGCTATGTAATTTGCTTACGTCTGTTAATTTACGAGGTGTGCCATCGGGTTTAGTAGTGTCGTGTACAATATTGCCTTCGTATCCGACAATTTCTTTTATTAAAAGTGCTAAATTTTTAATCGTAATTTCAACGCCGCTACCACAATTTACAAACTCTTCGCCATCGTAGTTTTGCATTAAAAAATATAATGCACTTGCCAAATCATCGGCATGTAAAAATTCTCTAAATGGTGAGCCGGAACCCCACATGACCACTTCCGGAACATTATTGATTTTTGCTTCGTGAAATTTGCGAATCAAAGCCGGCAAAACATGCGAATTGTTGAGGTTGTAATTGTCGTTTGGTCCATACAAATTGGTTGGCATAGCGGAAATAAAATTGCAACCGTATTGTCGTTTATAGCTTTCACAAAGTTTGATGCCGGCAATTTTTGCAATAGCATACGGTTCGTTGGTTTCTTCTAAATAGCCACTTAATAAATACGATTCGTTCAGTGGTTGCGGTGCCATTTTGGGATAAATACACGTACTACCAAGAAACAATAATTTTTTTACCTGATGTTGGAATGCAGCATGAATGGTGTTGCATTCTATCATTAAATTTTCGTATAAAAAATCGGCTCTATATACGTTGTTAGCATGAATACCGCCTACTTTCGCAGCTGCTACAAAAACATAATCCGGTTTATTGGTTTCAAACCAAGCATTGGTATCTGCTTGCGAAATAAGATTTAATTCTTTGGAAGAAGCTGTAAGAATATTGGTAAAACCTTCGGCTTTTAATTTTCTAACAATGGCAGAACCGACCATGCCGTTGTGTCCTGCTACATATATTTTGGAATCTTTTTGCATAGTTATTTTATTGGTTAAATAAAGTTTCTATTTCTATTTTTAATGCTGGTAAATGTTTAATTACAATACTCCAAATCGTAATATAATCAATTCCATCATAAGCATGAGCAATTCTATTTCTTACTGCAATAATTTGTTTCGAATGTAATAAGTTAATAGTAGAATTTATTTTCTGTAAATTTCTGACTGCTTCGCCAATAATTTCTAATTCTCGTTCTACAGCTCTGCGGATTACTTTGTTTTTATAGAAGAAATCAAAAGAACGATTTTCTTTAATGTATTCATTTATTGAAGTAATTGAAGTTAGAATATCACTAAGTAATTTTTCTTCTTCAAGCAACATACAAGGTTTCTTTATTCTTTGTAATAGATTCTAGAAAGTAAGGATTTTCTATAAATTTTTTGGAAACCAAGTCTATCTCTTTATTTAAAAGAGCCTTTAAACTTTCTTCAAAAGAAAAATAGTTGGTTGAATAGTCTTCTAATTTGATATCTTCTTGAAAATCTATCAATACATCAATATCACTATTTTCTGAAAAATAATCTTTCGTTACAGATCCGAATACAGCCATTTCTTTTACATGGTGTTTTTTGCAGATTTCTTTGATTGCATCTATATTTTCAGAAATTATAGTTTGCATTTTATTCGTGATAATTAAAAATTTTATGTCCGCCTTCTAATAAATATTTATCGCGTTCGAAAAGTTTAATATCTGATGCCATCATATCTTTTACTAAAGAAGCTAAATCGTGTTTTGGTTCCCAGCCTAATTTTGTTTTTGATTTTGTTGGATCGCCAATTAATAAATCAACTTCTGTTGGTCTAAAATATTGTGGATCTACTGCAACTACTTCTGTTCCAACTTCTACTTGATATGCCGGATTATTGCAAGCAACAATATATCCTTTTTCATCAATGCCACTTCCTTTAAATTCTATTTCGATTCCAACTTCTTTAAATGCCATACGTACAAACTCACGCACTTCGGTTGTTTTGCCGGTTGCAATTACATAATCTTCCGGTTCCGGTTGTTGTAATATTAAATACATCGCTTCTACGTAATCTTTGGCGTGTCCCCAATCTCGTTTGGCGTTTAGGTTGCCTAAATATAATTTATCTTGTAAACCTAAAGCAATTTTAGAAACAGCACGTGTAATTTTTCTGGTAACAAATGTTTCACCTCGCAATGGTGATTCGTGGTTGAATAAAATTCCGTTGCACGCATAAATGCCATACGCTTCGCGGTAGTTTACCGTAATCCAATAGCCATACATTTTGGCAACTGCATAAGGCGATCGTGGATAAAAGGGTGTTTTTTCTGATTGTGGAATTTCTTGTACTTTTCCATATAATTCAGAAGTAGAAGCTTGGTACAATTTTGTTTTATTTTCCAATTTCAAAATGCGAATGGCTTCTAATAAACGAAGCGAACCAACAGCATCTACGTTAGCAGTATATTCCGGTGTATCAAAAGAAACTTTCACGTGCGACATTGCACCTAAGTTGTATATTTCGTCGGGTTGTACTTGTTGAATAATGCGAATTAAGTTGGTAGAATCCGATAAATCGCCGTAATGCATAATAAAATTGCGATTGTCCACATGAGGATCTTGATATAAATGGTCGATTCTATCCGTGTTAAACAAAGAACTTCTTCGTTTAATGCCATGCACTTCATATCCTTTACTCAATAAAAGTTCGGCTAAATATGCACCATCTTGTCCTGTAATACCTGTAATTATTGCTTTTTTCATGATTATCTTATCTAAAAAAAATATAGAACTGACGAAATTACACTTTTTTTTCGTTTTTTTGACCTTTAAATGAAACTAAAAATAGCCATATTTCTGTCTGGTTCCGGTAGTAATGCAAGAGCCATTTGTGCTTATTTCCAAAAGCATGCTGAAATAGAAGTGGCACTTTTGTTGAGTAATAAGGTTAACTCTGGAGCACAATCCATTGGGAATGATTTTGGAATTCCATATCTTATTTTTTCAAGAGATGCGTTTTATAATTCTGATAATATTATTTCCAAATTAGCACAACTTAAAATCGATATATTAATTTTAGCCGGTTTTTTATGGTTGATTCCGGAATATTTATTGGATGCATACCCAGATCGCATTTTGAATATTCATCCGGCATTATTACCAAAATATGGCGGAAAAGGTATGCATGGCATGCATGTGCATGAAGCAGTATGGAAAAATAAAGAAAGTGAAAGTGGAATTACCATTCATCTTTGCAATAAAGAATATGATAAAGGTAGAATCTTGTTTCAAGCAACAACAAAAATAAATGCCGATGACACACCCAACGATATTGCTAAAAACGTTTTGATGTTAGAGCATCGGCATTATCCTGAAACGATAGAAAAATATCTTCTATCGCTGTGATATAGTTGTTTAAACGGTAGTGTCATCCACAGCTGCTTCCGGAGCATTGTTTTTTACACTTGAAATACCATTTTCACGCGCTGCCACACTTTCGTATAATTCACTCGTGCCAATTACTTGTCCGTTTCCGGCCTTTAAATTAAAATACGGTTTTCCGTTTGTTGATTCTTTGCGTTCAAATCTATCATCGTTTGATGCATTCGTTTTTACAGAATTGATACCATTAAGGCAAGCTGGTTTCGTAGTGTAAGCTTCACTTTTTAAAATGCTTTGTCCATTTCCTGCTAATAAATTAAAATAGAATTGTCCATCTTTCTGTGTTTTAATAACAAATTTTCCCATGATATTTTTTTTGTTTTAATTATTGAATATTTCTAAAGATAATATAAAGTTGAATATAGTTGCATACATGAAATGTGAAATTATCCAAAATCGCCCGTGTTTACATCTTTCACGCTCCCAAATCCAATCACATCTTCGGCGGTATCTTCGTCGTGTAATTCCGATACGCGTTTAATAGTTTTATTTCCATATTTTCCTTTTATTTCATAAACTGTTTTTCGAAGTTTGTCTTTTTTAATATGTGTATTGTCAAATAAGTTTAATTGAATAGTATCTTGATTTAAAAAATCTTGTACAACAACGCCCATTCTAGTTACTTCACTGTTGATGAGTGAAGCAGCGATATTGTTTTTTTGTTCAAACGCATGTAACCTATCTAATAAAATATGATACAATTCCATGCCGTCTTGGATAGGTTGTTCCGTTCTAAATCCATCTTGATATGGAATAGCGGCATTTTCATGATATAAAAAAAATTGTACGTGCTTGCAAAACAGCTGTTTTTTTACCATCCTTTTTTCTAAGGTTACACACAGCAATACTAATATATCATGTAAGTTTTGAACATCTCTGCGTTGTTCTCTGGATATCATACGCATTGCAGACATATTTTTATATTCATCAGTTGCCTGCATATCCACTTCTTGGAAATGCAAACGCTGATGCCATTGAATACCGATAATGCTTTTGCATGCAGCTCTTAATTTTTGCGGTGTGGAATGTCTTAAATCGTAGGGTGTGTAGATGCCGGCTTTGTGTAACCGCTCTTTCATGCCTTTTGCAATGCCGGGTAAGTCGGTGAGCTCTAATTTTTTTAAAACGCTGTCAATATTTTCAGGATTGATAATGGTAAGTCCATCCGGTTTTTGTATGTCGGAAGCTAATTTTGCCAAAAAAGCATTGGGTGCTATTCCAATGGAACATTTCAAATAATCGCCGACTTCTTCTGTTATATCTTTCTTTATTTTTTTTGCTACTTCTACCACATCCGGATAAATATTTTTATAGGTTGTTAAGTCTACCACCGCTTCGTCAATGCTTCTTGGAATCACATCATCGGAATAACGTTTCAGGATTTTCATAATGCGAGCATGAAATGTTCTGTACTTGTCCGGATTGGTTTCTAAAGGCACTAATTCCGGACAAATTTTCATCGCTTCGTTAAGTCGGATGCCTAATTTTATACCACGTTTTTTTGCCTCTATAGAAGGTGCGATAACACAGCCATATTTACCGGTATATACACATACTGCAATTGGTCGTCCTCGTAGCCAATAATTGGTTTGCTGTTCACAACTTGCAAAAAAGCTATTCATGTCTACAAATAAGACACGTGCTTCTAATTGAGTATGCAATGAGTTGTGGTTCATCTAAAATTGTATTTCTAAAATTACATCTTTATAATAAAATCTGCCGTTAATCAGAAAACAATTGTTATGAACATTTTTAAATCTATCAGTATCAATAAAATAGAAATTTTGGATGGACTATTTTATTTTATTATATCAAAATGATAGAAACGTAATAAGAGAGTCGACTGAAAAAAATTATCTTTGTCCTTATGCGAGAATTATCCGAATTAAATGATGTACAGAAGAATGCCGTAACCACAATGCGTGGTCCGGTGATGATTATTGCGGGTCCGGGTTCGGGTAAAACACGAGTGCTTACTTATCGTATTGCCTATATGATTCATAACAATGTTGATGCTTTTCGCATCATGGCATTAACGTTTACCAATAAAGCATCTACCGAGATGCGCGAACGTATTGCACATATTGTAGGAACTGAAGCACGCAACCTATACATGGGCACTTTTCACTCGGTTTTTGCCCGTATTTTAAGAGGTGAAGCACACCGTTTAGGCTATCCAAATAATTTTACTATCTACGACCCGGACGATTGTAAAAGTTTGTTGAAAAGCATTATTAAAGAAGAAGGATTAAACGATAAACTATATAAGGCAGCCAATGTTTTTTATCGCATTTCTTCAGCTAAAAATGCTTTATTAGATGCTAAAAAATATGCAGAAAATATCGACTTTGTTTCGGATGATGAAAGTAGTGGCCGTCCCAAAATAAAAGAACTATTTGCCAAATATCAAGATAGATGTTTTAAGGCAGGAGCCATGGATTTTGATGATTTATTGTTGAAGATGCATGAGTTGTTAACCAAATTTCCGGAAGTGTTACACAAGCTCCAAAGTCGGTTTCAATATTTTATGATTGATGAGTTTCAAGATACCAATGATGCTCAATATCAAATTGTAAAGCTGTTGGCTGCACGCGAAGAAAATATTTGTGTGGTGGGTGATGATGCCCAAAGTATCTATGCTTTCCGTGGTGCTACCATCGAAAATATTTTACATTTTGAAAAAGATTATCCGGATTTGAAAGTATTTCGTCTGGAACAAAATTATCGTTCGACAGAACATATTGTACAAGCAGCCAATGAAATCATCAAACAAAATAAAACACAATTAGCCAAAGAAATTTGGACAGAAAATAAAGGTGGCGAAAAAATAAAAGTTTTTAAAACAGTCAGCGATTCTGATGAAGCACGCATTGTTGCAGATGCTATTTTCGACCAAAAAATGCGTCAACATCTGACGCATAATGAATTTGCCATTTTGTATAGAACCAACGCACAATCGCGTTCATTTGAGGAGGCTTTGCGTAGGTTGAATATTCCGTATAAAATTTATGGCGGCTTATCGTTTTACCAACGCAAGGAAATTAAAGATTTTATTGCATACCTGCGTGTGGTGGTGAACCCGAACGATGAAGAAGCATTGAAACGCATTATAAATTATCCGGTTCGTGGCATTGGAAATACCAGTATAGATAGGTTGATAGTAGCTGCCGGCGAACACAATTTACCGCTTTGGCACATGGTAGAAAAACCCGAAGTAATTCCGGATTTGCAAGGTAGAGCAAAGCAAGCGATTCGTGATTTTAGTATGATGATTAAAAGTTTTCGCATTATGCTGAAAACAAAAAATGCGTATGAAATTGCAGAGTATATTGGTAAGCAAACCGGTTTAATCCAAGAATTGTATAAAGATAAAACGGTAGAAGGCATTTCTCGTTTCGAAAATATTCAAGAGTTGCTAAATGGTATCAAAGAATATACGGTTGCAGAAAAGCCGGAATATGAAGAAGATGAAGTGCCACCGGAAAATGATTTAGCAGCGTACTTGCAACAAATTTCGTTGTTGACAGATATGGATGACAAAAAAGATGACAATCGGGAGAAGGTAAAACTAATGACTATTCATGCTGCTAAAGGTTTGGAATTTTCCAGTGTGTTTGTGGTTGGCTTGGAAGAAAATTTGTTTCCGTCCATCATGTCTATCAATACACGCGAAGAGTTAGAAGAAGAAAGACGTTTGTTTTACGTAGCTGTTACTCGAGCCAAGCGTTTTTTAACGTTGACATACGCCTTGTCGAGATATAAATTTGGCCAATTACAATACGGCGAACAAAGCCGATTTATTGAAGAAATTGACGGTTCGCATATTACATTCTTTGGGCAAAAAGAAAAACCACAAGCTCCACAACGAAATTCATTCTTTGAAGATGATAAAGAAAGTAAATGGTATTTAAGTAAAAAATACCAACAACCAATGCCACCACCTAAGCCAAGCATAGAGCCGCCAAAACATCTTACCAAGGTAACGAAGATAACACCGTCATCCGCCACCATTTCGAGCGATTTGAGAGATATTGAAGCCGGCATGCAGGTTATTCATGAAAAATTTAATCAAGGGAAAGTAATTAGTGTAGAAGGAAAAGGCGAAAATAAAATGGCAAACATCTTTTTTGAAGGTGTAGGAAATAAGAAAATAATGTTGCGATTTGCCAAATTACAAATCGTAGAATAATTATGTTTTTTTGATATAGTTTCTATTTTTAAATAGATAGTATAGCTCAATAAAATCCTTATTTTTGATACGTGAAGAAATACCTGTTTTTCTGTCTATTTATTTTTATGCAGTTGCTTGGCATTAGTCAAGTGCAGATAACCAAGCCCAATCCAAAATTATATTTTGATGCGAAGTATGTAACCTTAGCTCATCCTAAACCACGCAAACCCGATTCATTACTGGTTGATTTTCATCGATACAATACGACAGAAAAAGAGCTTGTTCCGTATCATAATTTAGGTAACTATGGTACCGCTTATTATTCCGTTATGTTTACCAATAATAATCCAATTGGTTTCAAACACGGCTTTACTTCATTTGATACTTATTACATCCAGCCATCTACCGTAAAATATTTCAATACGAAAACACCTTTCACACAATTGGATTTTGTGTTTGGTGGAAAGGAAGAAATTGTAGGTGGTGCTGAGTTTGCCATCAACATTAAACCAAACGTCAACATAGGTTTTAATTTTCATCGCAATAGTTTTAAAGGAAAAAGTGCACACCAACTTTCTGTCCATAATTTGTTTTCATTGCAAAACTCTTTTACGAGTAAAAGTAATCGATATGCATGGAAAGCTGCATTTATTTATAATGGAATAAAAAATGAAGAAAATGGTGGTTGGGCACAAGATGACGCATTTACTAATCCTTTTTACAAAAAGAATAAAGAGTTTGTCGCAGTATATTTAGATGATGCCATAAATAAATGGAACGAACGCAATTTGAATTTTCATCAACAAATAAATCTTGGAAAAAAATCAACTGTACAAATTAATGATTCGACGAAACGCAAGGTGGTGATAGCACCTAAGTATGCCATCACCCATGATTTTGAATTTTCACATTGGAAATTTAGATACAAAGATTTTGAAACAGACTCTGCCTATTATCCACGACTTATTTTTGATACAGATTCTACGGATGATTATACCAAAACATGGAAATTATCGAATGCCGTATATTTTAAAAATACACAGAACGATAGCGCACCGAAGCAACTCTTGTTTGCCGTTGGTTTGCAATACGATTTTATTCGATACAAACAACGTTATACCGATGAGCTTATCCATGATCTAAAAGCGAAAGCAACAATTTATAATGAGAACGATTCAGCATTTTTTAATTATACTTTAGCAACAACCGTAGATGTAGCACCCAAATATATGGGCGATTTTGAAGTAGATTTCTTAGGAAAACTAAATTTTAAAAAATCGATTTCAGTCATTGTTTCAGGAAATGTATCGATGGCAGAACCGACTCGAAAACAACAAGCGTATTTGGGCAATCATTATGCTTATATCAATGATTTTAAAAAATCATTTCAGCTGAAAACACAGCTCGATTTTGCATGGAGAAAACAACTCTTTTTTATTACGGCACAAAATTATTTCTTACAAAATTATATTTATAACGATACCGCATCTTTACCACAACAATACACAAAACCGTTGAATGTCTTTGTTGCAATAGTGCGAAAAGATTTCAATACCAGACATATTTATTCCGGAACATCTTTGTATGCACAATGGATTTCTAATAAAGATATCATTCGACTGCCTGTTTTTGCAATGAAACAAACTTTGTACTACAAAGGTGGTTGGATTTCCGGAAAACTCAACGCACAACTCGGTTTTGATTTGATGTATAATACCAATTTTACAGGCAATGCCTATAATCCGGCATTGGCAGTGTTTTATCAGCAAAATTCTGAGCGATTGAAATTTTATCCTATCTTGGATTTGTTCTTTCGATTGCAAGTAAAATTCACCAATATCTTTTTCCGTGTTGAACATGTAAATCAGGGAATGTTTAAGCAAAAAGGAATATATACTGCACCTAATTACGGCTATTTAGATAGAACATTTAGAGTGGGTGTGTTGTGGCAATTTTATGATTAATTTTTTTAAATAGATTGTGCTACATTGGTATTTAATTTCAAAAATATAAAATGAAAAAAATCTTATTTCTTACACCAACCTTGCCGTACCCACCAGTGAGTGGAGGTGTTATCAAATCGAATAAGGTGGTTCATTTTTTATTGAAAAAATATACGTTAGCAGTTGCCTGTTTTTTAAAAAATGAAGATGTAGAACATGTTGCTGATTTTCAATCCAAATTTCAACTACATAATTTTGTTGCAGAAGAATTAAATATCCCACGGACAGCAAAGAATTTGATACTGTCCAATTTGCAAGGTATTCCGTTAAATTTATATCGAAATAAATCCCGTTCTTTTAAAGAAAAAATCCAAGCTATTATACATCAATACGATGTGATTTTTTGTGATCACTATGTTATGTTCCAATATATTCCGGACTCCTTTCAAGGAAAAATTATCTTGCATGAACACAATTGCGAATATTTAATTTGGAAACGTTATGCAGCTATTGAGAAAAATTATCTCAAGAAATTAGCCTTGTTAAATCAGGCTTATCGCATCAAAAAATATGAACAGGAAATTTGCCAAAAAGCAAACATTGTTTTGGCGGCACCCAATGATATAAATGAATTAGAGAAAATTGGTGCTGATAGAAATAAATTTGTAGAAACCTATCATCTTGGTGATGATAGCCAATTGCAACTTCAAGATTTAGAATTTCATCCCAATACCATGTCGTTGTTATACGTGGGCACGCTCAGCTGGGAAGCTAATATTGACGGGCTTTGCTGGTTTTATTCTGAAGTTTGGCAACACCTCAAAGCACAACACCAAAATATACAATTATATATTGTAGGCAAGCATCCAGACAAGCGTTTGCAAGAAATGGCGGCAAATGATAACCAGATTATTTTAACCGGATTTGTAGAAGATTTAGAACCGTTTTTTAAAAGCAACAACGTATTTATTACACCGTTGCGTTTTGGTAGTGGCATTAAAGTGAAAGTGGTGAATGCATTGTATCGTGGTATTCCGTGTGTTACTACTTCCATTGGTGCGGAAGGCTTAAAGACTATCGATGGACAACATATTTTTATTAAAGATGATGCAAAAGCGTTTGCCGAAGCAGTGCATACACTTTTAACGCAGCCAGAAGTTTGGAAATCTATGCGCAATGAATCGAGAGCGTTAGCCCGGAAATACTACACTTGGGATGCTGTATTGGAAAATATTCAACACGCAATTGATTAATTATTCTTTATATGTAATCGAGAAATTCGCCCGCATATAAAGTGTCAAGTCGGCTCCGGCATTTTCATTGTTGACATCAAATCTACCTTTGATAATCTTATTTACCACATCTTTAGATTCTATTTTGATAGTGCCGTGTTGTAATAAATACGATTTAAATACGCCATTAATTTTTATTCTGGCTAAAAATAATGCCGATGTGATGCCGGGTGGTGCTGTTTCGGTATAATAGGTACCTGGCTCAGAACTGAGTGTGCCGAAATACAATAATACTTTAGTGTTGGTTAAGGCATCTGCACCAATAACAATTAAACTGTCGTCTTTAATTTGGTTTAATGTCGAATCGGATAAAATATTAATATTAAAAGCCGTATCTCCGGTTACAATCATCGTGAAATTACCCAAAGAGCCGGTCGTATCAACCGGAATACTGCCAGATGGATCCGGTATTACTTTATTACCTACACTGCAAGCACTTAGTACAGCAATGAGTAATATACTTACTATAATGGAATATTTTATACGATTTATCATGTTTACGTTGTAAAGATAACAGATTTTCTGAAACGTATTATATTTAATAATTTTAAGAATCGGAATGCATTTTAATTGTTTATTTTTGCCAACCAGATATGTCTATTTCCGTACATAATTTATCTAAAACGTATGGCAACCAAAAAGCGGTTGACAGTATTTCATTTTCCGTAAATAAAGGCGAAATCCTCGGATTTTTAGGTCCAAATGGTGCCGGAAAATCTACTACCATGAAAATGTTGACGTGTTATTTGCCGCCGAGTGCAGGCACGGCTTCTGTTTGTGGATTAGACATTATTCATCAACCCATTGCAGTAAAGCAAAAAATCGGCTATTTGCCGGAAAATAATCCATTGTATTACGATATGTATGTCAAAGAATTCTTGGAATTTGCGTGGCATATCAATGGAATGAAAACGCCCAATAACAGTCAACAAAAAATTAAAAACAGCATTGAATTAGTGGGTTTGCAAGTGGAGCAACACAAAAAAATTGGTCAACTTTCCAAAGGCTACAAACAACGCGTTGGCTTAGCACAAGCTTTAATTCATGAACCCGAAGTGTTGATTTTAGATGAGCCAACATCCGGTTTAGATCCCAATCAATTAGCCGATATTCGTCAATTGATACGGAATTTGGCAAAAGAAAAAACAATTATTTTTTCTACGCATATTATGCAAGAAGTACAAGCTGTATGCGATAAAGTGGTTATCATCAACAAAGGAAAAATTGTTGCAAATGATACAGCAGATAATTTACAAAATATGCTTTCAAATGAAACTTTGGTTGAAGTAGAATTTGAAAATGCCATTGCTGTTGATGCGTTAAAGGAAATGCCACAAATACATGCTGTCGAAAAAATTTCCGATACACATTTTGTGTTGCATGGTAAGCAAAGCAAGTTACTTCGTAAAGCAATTTTTGAGTTTGCCGTGCAGAAAAATAATCCGTTATTATTACTAAAAGAAGAGAGCAAAAGTTTAGAAGAAGTTTTCCATCAATTAACCGGCAAACAATAACCTTGTAATTGGAATCTCATTTAATAAAACCAACATGAATGCCATTTTAAAAAAAGAAATCAATTTGTTTTTTTCCTCGCTGATTGCGTATGTCAGCATGGCTGTTTTTTTTATCACATTGTCGTTAAACTTATTCATTTTTCAAGGCAATATTTTGGATTCCAATTATGCTACGCTGGATACATTCTTTACGTTAGCACCTTGGATTTTAATCTTTCTAATTCCGGCAATTACGATGCGTTCTTTTGCCGATGAAAAACAAAATGGAACGATAGAATTTTTAGCAACCAAACCCATCACAGATTTACAAATTGTAATGGGAAAATATATAGCCGCATTGATATTGTGGACTTTTACTTTTTTGCCTACGTTCATTTATTTTATATGTGTCCAAAAATTAAGCTTAGAAGATGCACCTATTGACAGTGGTGCAACGTACGGAAGTTATATTGGGTTGTATTTTTTAGGTGCTGTTTTTGTGTCTATTGGTTTATTTGCATCTGCTATTACCAATAACCAGATAGTGGCATTTTTAGTAGGCGTTTTTTTATGTTATTTAATGTATGATGCTTTCTACAGAATCAGCTCTTTGCCCATATTTCAAGGTCAATTGGATTATTATATTCAAGCTATCGGATTAAATGCACACTACGATTCCATCAGCCGTGGTGTAGTAGATACACGGGATATTGTTTATTTTCTTAGTGTGATAGCATTGTTTATTATCGGCACACGAACCGCCTTAGAAAGTAGAAAATGGTAAATAAAATCAAGTAAACAAAAGCCTTTTCAACGTATAGAATCAATATGAAACAACATTATCTCATACAATCTATAAAAGCACTCATAGTTAGTTTGCTGTTGGTATTGATTGTAAATATACTTTCAAATTTCTTGTATCATCGTTTTGATTTGACGGAAGAAAAAAGATATACGCTGACATCATCCACCAAAAAAGTATTGAATGGATTAGAAGAAAACATAGAGGTAGAAGTGTACCTCACGGGAAAAGATTTACCGGCCGGTATTAAAATATTACAAAATGAAACACGTGAATTATTGCAAGAATTTAGAACCAATTCAAAAGGAAATGTAACGTTTCATTTTTTTGATATCAACAGCATTAAAGACCAAAAAAAGCGGGAAGAATTTCAACTAGAATTAGTAAAAAAAGGATTAAAGCCAACGAATTTAGAAGTAAAATCGGAGAGTGGTTTTACGGAAAAATTAGTGTTTCCCGGTGCTATCATTAAAGCAAATGGACGAGAAATTCCGGTACAAATTCTAGAAAATCAATTTTCAGTGGGTGCACAAGGCTCACTCAATAATTCACTCAATTTTTTGGAGTATAAATTCATCAACAGTATTCATAAAATTACGAAAGAACATCCGGCAAAAATTGCCTTTTTACAAGGTCATGGCGAATTAGGAATTGAGCAGCTACAAGAATTTTTGAAAGCGTTATCGGAACAAAATTTTTTATTGGATAAGGTTGAATTAGATAAAGATAGATTGATTAATAACAACATCGATATTTTATTAATTGCCAAACCGCAGACAGCAATTAGTGATGCCGAGAAATTTTTGATTGATCAATATATAATGCAAGGCGGCAGAACATTATGGTTGTTGGATAATATTATCTGCGATTTGGATAGTTTTAAATTAGCACCAAGTATAATGGCTATACCGCGTGATTTAAATTTGGATGATTTACTTTTCCGTTACGGCGTACGCATCAATCATAATTTAGCGTTGGATTTATATTGCAACCAAATTCCGATTATAGAAAGCGTAGGTGGCAATCCGCAACCAAAGCTGTTTCCGTGGGCATTTTACCCAATCGCAGTCAACAAAAAGAATCATCCTATTGTAAAAAATTTAGATCCGGTTGCCTTCAAATTTGCCAGCTCATTAGATACTTTAGCCAATCCGGATGTATATAAAACTATCTTGCTGACAACTTCTACTTATTCCCGTTTGCAACCCACACCGTTTCAAATATTTTTAGAAGGTGCGAAACAAAAACCAAACCCGTATTTGTTTAATTTACGCGATATTCCATTGGCGGTATTGCTGCAAGGAAATTTCCATTCGTTATATAAAAATCAGTTTACGGACGACTTACAAAAAATGGCATCGGCACAACAATTCACTTTTACACCGAAGAGTAATTTCAACAAGATGATTGTTGTAGCAGATGGCGATGTGGCGGCTAATGATTTGGATGCACAGCAAGTACCGTTGGCATTGGGTTATGATAAATATACACGACAATTATTTGCGAATAAAGATTTTTTATTGAATAGTGTAGAATATTTGTTGGACGATAATAATTTAATAGATGCCCGTAATCGCGAAATAAAAATGCGTTTATTAGATAAGGCAAAGGTATTGGAAGATAAAACCTTTTGGCAAATTATAACAGTAGGATTGCCCTTGTTGTTGATTGCTCTTGTTGGTGTAATTTATACCATACAACGTAAACGCAAATATGCGAGATAATTGATTTACCGCATATTCCAAAATGAGATTTTTAAAACAGAAATGAGATTTTTTATAATTTGAAAATAGTAGTAAATACGGATGTTTTGGGAAGTCAAAATGCAAATGAGAAATTGAAAACCAAAATGGGATTTTTATTATAAGAGTGAGGTGCTTTTTTCGGACGATTATTCAATACACAACTTCATTCTGGCAAAAGTATTGTAGTTGCTATATATGAAATGTTTCAGTATATTTACTTTGGTAGCTTTGCAATAAGAAATTGCAAAACAATAGGTATATTGTTTGGTAGCAAGCTATTATTGGTTGTGTTAAAATATAACATACTCAAAACTATTAATAAAAATGAATTCGGATATTAAATTTTATAACGAACAACAACCAGAAATTGAAAAAGATATTTGTGATCTTTTAGCTAGTATAATAAACAACGAATTGATAGAAGCTGAGTCTAAAATATGGCATGCACATCCAGTATGGTTTTTAAAAGGTAATCCGACGGTTGGCTACAGTAAACAGAAAAATGGTATAAGACTTATGTTTTGGAGCGGTGCAGACTTTGATGAAGAAAATTTAAATGTAAAAGGGAAGAAATTTAAAGATGCTTCAATATTCTTCAATAAATCAACAGATGTCAATTCTGTTGATTTAACTCGATGGCTTAAAAAATCGAGAGCGATTCAATGGGACTACAAGAATATTATTAAACGCAAAGGAAAACTTGAACGATTGAACTAAATATTTTAATAAATGGCAAATAATAAAATCACTATCAAGGCAACTATTTTATCTGATATTAAAAATGTATGGGAGTTTTATACACTACCAGAACATATTACAAATTGGAATTTTGCCATAGATTCTTGGCATTGCCCGTATGCTTCAAACGACTTGCGAAATGGCGGAAAGTATGTTGCGAGAATGGAAGCCAAAGATGGTAGCTTTGGTTTTGACTTTGAAGCCGTTTATGATGAGGTTATCGAGAACAAAAGAATCGTATACACAATGTCAGACAACAGACAAGCAATCGTTGATTTCAATCCAGATAACAATCAAACAGAAGTAGTTATAATATTTGAAGCAGAACAAGAAAATTCTCTAGATATGCAACGAGATGGCTGGCAAGCGATATTGAACAACTTTAAGATATATGTTGAAAACAACAGCCATTTGTAACAGTTACCTTGCTTTAAATACAATATTGCCCTTCTCTCATAGTTGTTATTATCTGTTGAATCTAAGATTTATTAAAATAGAATCATGCACCAAAAAAGGATATAAATTCCAAAATGAGATTTTTAAAACAGAAATGAGATTTTTTATAAATTGAAAATAGTAGTAAATACGGATGTCTTGGGAAGTTAAAATGTAAATGAGAAATTGAAAACCAAAATGAGATTTTTTTAATAGTCAATACAATGCTACAACATTATCACTCTTAAATGTTTCGCCTACTTTCTCGTTTTTTTATATAAAAAAAGGTCAGCACTTGTGCTGACCTTTTTATTTTTAAGAAAATCTGTTATGCTAATTCTTCTTCAGAAAGAACCACTGCACTATCATCTACACCGGAAATGATACGTCCGCAATGCTCGCAAGTAGTAATCATTTTTTTTGTTCTAATTTCTGATTGTGTTTGTGGAGGAATAAACCCAAAGCAACCACCGCAAGCATCTCTACTTACCTGAACTACCGCTAAGCCATTTTTGTATGATTTGCGAATACGTTTGAATGCTAATAAATAACGTTCTTCAACATCTGCTTCTACTTCTGCTGCTTTTGCTGCTAATTCAGCTTCTTCTTTTTCTGTGTCTTTAATGATGTTTTGAAGTTCTTTCTTCTTAATTTCTAAATCTTTTTCTTTGCTATCCAATCTTTTTTGAACCTCTTCCAATTGTTTTTTGTGATTGTCGATAGTATTGGTAGCATCTTTAATTTTCTTTTCAGCTAATTGAATTTCTAATTTTTGCAATTCAATTTCTTTATTCAACGCATCAAACTCACGATTATTTTTTACGTTGTGTAATTGTTTGTCGTACTTTGTAATTAAAGTTTGTGCTTCTTTCATTAACGTTTTTCTGTGCTCAGTTTCTTCTTGAGCATCGGTAATTTCAGCATTTACTTTAGAGATACGTTTTTTTGTACCGGCAATTTCATCTTCTAAATCGGCAACTTCAATTGGCAACTCACCTTTTAGGATTTGAATTTGGTCAATTTTGGAATGAATTGCTTGTAATTCATCTAATTGCTCTAATTTATCTGCAATGGTAGTTAATTCTTTTTTGCGAGCCATTATATATAATTTATTGGATTTGTGTTAATTGTCGAAATTTGAACCGCAAAAGTAGGAAATTTTTCCGATATAATTTTGTTAAATAATTGTGCAGTAAACTGTTCGCTTTCATAATGTCCAATATCAGCTATAAGTATTTGATTGTCAGCGTCAAAGAATTGATGGTATTTAAAGTCGGCCGTGATGAAAATATCCGCTTGTTGTGCAATGGCAGCATCTAATAAGAAACTTCCGGCGCCACCGCACACAGCAACGCGCCGAATTTTTCGTTTTCGCAATGCCGTATAGCGTATGCATTGGGTTTTCATTTTTTGTTTTAGGAAACTTAAAAATTCCTTTTCTGCAACAGGTTTTTCCAACTCACCTAACAATCCCGAGCCTATCTCTTGATAGGTATTATCCAAAGAAATAATTTCATAGGCTACTTCTTCGTATGGATGATTTTCCAGTAAAGTTCGACGTATTTTTTGTTCTATGTTTTTGGGAAAAATGACCTCTATTTTGCTTTCCGGCTCGTAGCTTCTTTCCATTTTTTTTCCTATATACGGATTGGATTGCTCGTTTCCCTTAAATGTCCCAATGCCATCTGTACTAAAGCTACATTCACTGTAATTGCTAATGTTCCCGGCTCCGGCAGCAAAAAGTGCATTCAATAATTTTTCTTTATGTATTGTCGGCACATAGGTGAATAGTTTTTTCAATTGCCCGTTTTTTGGGGCTAATATTTTTCTGTTTTTTAATCCTAATGTATCGGCTATTTTATTGTTTACGCCTAAACGTACGTTGTCTAAATTGGTGTGGCAAGCATAAATGGCAATATCGTGTTTAATGGCTTTTATGACAACCCGCTCGATATAATTTTTTCCGGTTATCTTTTTTAATCCTGAAAAAATTATCGGATGATGTGCAACAACCAAATTGAATTTCTTAGCAATAGCTTCGTCGATTACGGCTTCCAGAGCATCTAAACAAATCAACACACCGGAACACTCCGTATTTTTATTCCCAATTAGCAAACCTGCATTGTCATAACTTTCTTGATAGGCTAAAGGTGCAAAATCTTCTATTGTTTGAATTATTTCTGCAATTTTCATTTGGGTATTATTTAAAACTATAAATTTATACTTTAATTGATAAAAATTAGATTAAAACAAGATTTTGAAATACATTCGTTACATATTATTTGCCCCGTTTGCAGCCATTTATGGTTTTATTATGTGGATTCGAAGCATGCTGTATCGTTCGCAGTTTATTGGCTCTACACATTTTGATATTCCGGTTATTTCTGTCGGCAATTTGTCGGTTGGCGGAACCGGAAAGACGCCATTTGTCGAATTATTGATTGAGCTGCTCCAACCTATTTATAATGTTGCGGTTTTAAGTAGAGGTTACAAACGCAAAACCACCGGATTTCTGGAAGTAGCCACACATCATACCGTTGAAGATGTAGGCGATGAACCACTGATGATAAAATTGAAGTATCCCAATATATTAGTGAGTGTAGGAGAGGAACGTGTTATTGCGATTCCTAAATTGTTGAATGAAGAACCGGACACCGAAATTATTATTTTGGATGATGCGTTTCAACATCAAAGTGTGCGACCGGATATCAATATTTTATTGACAACGTATGATAATCCGTATTACAACGATTTTATTTTGCCGATGGGCACGTTGCGAGAGCCTGTTTCCGGAAAAGAAAGAGCAAACATCATTGTGGTAACGAAATGTCCCGAAAATTTATCGGAAGAAGAGGCAACTAAAATTAGAAAGAAATTAAAAGTAAAAGAGAATCAAAAAGTATTTTTTAGTACCATCTCGTATGGAGCGCCTTATCCATTGTACACACAAGGTTTAACCTTTGGTTTGATGGAAGAGGAAAGTTATGTATTGCTAACCGGAATAGCAAATGCAGATTCTATTAAACAATACATCACTCCAAAAGTAAACGAGTTGGTGCATTATGAGTTTGAAGATCATCATTATTTTAAGCTCAAAGATTTATTGACCATAAAAAATAATTATCCTTATATCAAACATTGGGTGACTACCGAAAAAGATGCCATTCGATTAAAAGAATATGCAGAATGGTTCGATGACCACGATATTAAATTATTTTGTTTGCCAATTAAAACAAAATTGATATTGCAGAATGCACATGATTTTGAAACCTTCTTAAAAGGTTATTTAGAGTTTTATTTTATTTAGATAGGTAAAAATTAATTTACTGCATCAACTTTCATTTGAAAAGGAAGAGATGAGTCTGCTTTAAGACCGCCTTTCGATTTCTTATTTAATGGAATAGAAAACAACACAATAGATAATAATGTAGCTAATCCTAATTCCGTAAGTATAGCATAGAAATTGCCCCATTGTTGTATAAAGTATGTTAGTCCAATAAATAGGAAATTAACACCAATTAATACAATCGTTGCTTTTACATGAGATAATCCTAAATCAATCAAGCGGTGATGAATATGATTTCTATCTGCAATAAACGGTGATTTTTTGTTTAATATGCGAAGCGTAAAAACACGTAGTGTATCAAAAATTGGGATAATTAAAACGGCTATAGCCATAGCTGGTGCTGCAATAATTTGGATGTCTTCTGCATTTCCACTTCGCAATACAATTTCATTTTGTTCTATAAATTGAATAGCTAAAACTGCCGCTAAAAGTCCGATACATAAACTTCCGGAATCGCCCATAAAAATTTTTGCCGGCGTATAATTGTATTTTAAAAATGCCAAAACTGCACCACTCATAGCTACTGCTAAAATTGCATAATCAAAAAAACCATAATAGAAGAACCAAGCACCAAATGCAAATGCCATTAAAATACTGATACTTCCCGCAAGCAAGTTGATACCATCAATAATATTGAATGCATTGATGATAAAAATAATTGTAACAATGGAAAATGCCATGCTCACCGGATCACTGATATAGGAAATTCCAAATAATCCATAAAGACTGGTTAATCGTATATCTCCTAAAATAACTACGATACTTGCCGCAAAGATTTGTCCGATAAATTTTTTGTTCGCAACTAATTCAACGATATCATCTTTAGCACCCAACATAAAAATGAAACACATAGCGGCCAAAATATAGCGCATCCCATTTGCAGGATGAAATTTGGCAAATAAACATAAACTAATCATGAAACCACCAAAAATTCCAATTCCACCTAATGTTGGAATAACGCCTTGGTGCGACTTTCGTGCGTTGGGTGAATCGTATAGATGCTTTATCATTGCCACCTTGATAATAGATGGTATAAACATGTAAGTTAAGACGAAAGAAGTCAATAAAGCGGAAGCCAGTTTTATATAGTCACTATGCATATTATACTATACTCAAAGTTAATAACATTTATTTAAAAAACGTTAAATCGCTTATAAAATTTCCAGGATTTTCAGATAGCATTCATTCACCATTTTTTGGGAGAATATATTTTCTGCTCTGACTCTTGCATTTATACCTATTGTTTTTTTATAGTCGTTTTTATGTAATATAAATTCTTCCATTTTGGTGCGTAAACTTTCTGCATTGGCTACTTCGCAGAGTAATCCACTTTCACCATCTATTACAGCATCTTTACAACCCGGAGCCTTGGTAGTAATGCAGGTTTTTGCCATCGCCATGCTTTCTAAAATCACTCTCGGCATGCCCTCGCGGTAAGATGGTAGTACTACACAATCGGCCAGACAGATATATGGTCGGGTATCTTTTGCATATCCATGATACGTAATAGTTTTATCTTGGATCCATTTTTCTAATTCAGATGCTGCAATTGCTGTAGGATTATCTTTATCAATATCACCTAATAAATGAAATGCTACATTTGTATGTTGTTGTAAAATCTGCTTTGCCGCTTCTATGTATTCATACACACCTTTATCTTTTAATAGCCTTCCAATCATCAAAAATTGTGTCCTATTTTCATCTTGATTTATAAGATGTTGCTGCTCCTTTCCGATGCAATAATTTGGATGGAATTTATCGGTGTCAATGCCTGAGCCAGGTACTATTTGTACTTTTTTTGCATCAACTAATTTTTGTTGAATGAAGATTTCAATATCGTCTTGGTTTTGGAAAAGTACTTTATTGGCATAGGTAAATGCAATTTTATATAAACGATGAGCAACCTTGCTAGCAAAGCTATCGTTTAAAAAAGTGTAGCCTAATCCGGTAACCGTACACACCGATTTTATACCGAGTGTTTTTGCTGCTAAAGTACCGTAAATATTGGGCTTGATGGTGTATTGCAACACCACATCTAATTGCAATTTTTTATAGATATTTTTTAATTCCAACATCAATCTTAAATCGTTCACCGGATTGGTGCCTTTACGAGCTAAGTTTTTTATTTCAACGCATTCAATATTTTGTTGTTGCAATAATGCTACATAACTATCGTTGGGTGCAATGGCATAAACATGGTGGCCGGCTTGCTTTAGTGCCAAGATGAGGTTTAGTCGGAAATTATAAATATTAAATGCTGTATTGGCAACTATTCCTATATGCAGTGGTTTTGTCATGTTTAAGTAAAATTACATTTTGGAAACATTTTTTTTTAAATCAATGCATATATTTTCTCCAGAAATTTTGAAATACAATCAATGCCCAAATTTGTGCATGCACATCACCCGGATTATTAGAAAACAACTGCTGTTTAATACTTCGAATCGTTTCTATATTAAAAATACCTTGTGCTTGTATGTATTCATCACTCAACCAATCATTGCAAATTTTATCTTTTAAATCGGTTCTGAACCATTGTAGCAATGGTACTTCAAATCCTTTTTTAGGTCGGTTAAATAATGCAGCCGGCAATACATCTTTAAAGGCATCTTGAACAATTTTCTTTTTCATAGATGCATCAATTTTGCTGGAAACCGGTAAGGAAAATGCAAATTCTACGATTCTGTAATCTAAGAATGGTGTACGTACTTCCAATGAATTGCGCATACTCATTCTATCTACTTTTGTTAGCATATCATACGGCAACACCATATTTACATCTGCTAAAAGGACATCATTTAATGTGCCATCATATTGTACTAAAGATGAAAATTGTTGTCTGGTGGCAATAATTTCCATCATAACATCGTCTACCTTTTCACCGAGTAATTTTTCTACAAATTGAATGTCGTTAATGCAACACCAACGCCACCAACGTTCACTCGGCGACAAATCCATTCCCAATGCAAATCGTTCTAATTGACGTATTTTATTACTCCATTTTCCATTTCGTGATTTGGGTAGCTGTTGCCAAAGTGGTTGTAAATTATGAATGAATGCAGCTTTCCAACCACCGTTACGGGATTGCCATTCGCCGTAATGTTTGTTGTATCCGGCAAAGAGTTCGTCGCCGGCATCACCGGAAAGTGCCACCGTTACGTGTTGTCGTGTAAACTTTGAAAGTATATTCACCAATAAGGCTGATGAATCAGCAAATGGTTCATCTGTATAATCTAATAATTCGTGCAAACTTTCAAATAAATCATCGTTTTTTAATTTAAAAACAGTGTGGTTGGTATTGAAATGTTTGGCTACTAAATTGGCATACGGTGTTTCATCAAAAAAATCATTTCCTTCAAATCCAATTGAAAATGTATTTAAGTTTTTTGTGTGCCGTGCTGCCATTGCTGTTACCACGGACGAATCGATGCCACCACTGAGGAATGCTCCTAACGGCACATCAGAAATTAATCGCAATCGCACCGCATCATCCATGAGTGCTACTAATTTCTTTTTCTGTTCTTCATAATTCAAGGTATTTTTTTCTGCAAGTTGAGCTTCGTATGGAATATGATACCATTTTTTTATGTTGATTTTATTTTTATGAATGATGATTTGATGACCCGGTTCAAGCCTTTGAATATTTTGAAAGATGGAATTTTTTCCCGGAATATAATTCATCTGAAAATAAAGACTGACAGCACTCCAATTGATTTCTTTTTGAATAGGAAATTGTAGAATTGTTTTTAACTCGGATGCAAAAAATAAAAAATCTTCGTTAGCCGAAAAATATAACGGTTTCACCCCAAATCTATCGACAGCAATAAATAGCGTATCTTCTTGTTTATCATAAATGGCAAAAGCAAAAAATCCGTTGAGTTTATGCAAACATTGTTCGCCAAAATGAATGTATGCGTAGAGCAACACTTCGGTGTCGGATTGTGTTTTGAACGATACATTTTTTTGTATTAGTTCATTCCGTATGGATTGATAATTGAAGATTTCTCCATTGAAAATAATAGCGTATCTGCCTGATTCATCGTACACCGGTTGATGGGCTGCAGTGGATGTATCAATAATGGAAAGTCGGGCATGCACAAATGCGGCATTTCCTATGGTAACAAAATTTTGATTGTCCGGTCCGCGTTTATGCATGGATAGTGCGGCTTGTTGCAACCATTGTTGCTCCACTATTTTATTTTTAAAACGATACGCACCCGCGATTCCACACATATTTTCTATTGTTTATACACAAGAATATATGGTTTACAATGTACGATTTTTTTTGAATGCGATAATTTTTTGTTATGGAAAAATAGGAACGTAGAAAACTAACTATTTCTGGAGTCTTCGCCCCAGTTTAGTTTTTCTCTCAAAGTACTTAAGTAGGAACTTTCCGGCATACGCAATAATTTGAAATGGAAGTTGGCCTTGCGAACGGCAATTTGAATGGTATTGTCGATGTTGGCAAAGCGAGAATCAATAGAACATAAAAAAGTATTGGAACGACATTCTATTTCAAACGAAAGTACAGTATTGTCCGGTATAATAATTGGTCGAGCATTGAGGTTGTGCGGTGCAACCGGTGTAATGACAAAATTGTTAGAGCTTGGAAAAACAATTGGACCGCCACAACTCAACGAATATGCTGTGGAGCCGGTTGGTGTAGCAACAATTAAACCATCTGCCCAAAACGAATTTAGAAATTCACCATTTAAATAAACATGCACGACTATCATCGAAGACGAGTCTGTTTTGTGAATAGTAAATTCATTTAATCCAAAATTTATTTCTCCAAAAACAGGTTGGTTGGTTTCAACGCAAATCAATGTTCTGTCTTCAATAGTATAGGTGTGTTGGTTTATGGACGTTACTAACTCTTTGATTTCTTCTTTGTGAATATCCGCCAAAAAACCGAGTCGGCCCATATTAATTCCGGCAACCGGAATCTCACTGTCTTTTATTAATTGTAACGTATCTAAGATAGTGCCATCGCCACCTAATGTTATAATTAAGTTGATATTTTTTTTAATATCTTCTGATGTAGCAAATGTGCTGTATTTTTTCTTTGGCAGTTTATTCTTTAATGCTTTGTAATAATTTTGATAGATAGAAAATGAAATATCGTATTGAGTAAGTTGCGTAATTAATTCTAAAACAAAAGGTGTATGTTCTTCTTTAAAAACCCGACTATAGATACCGATATGCATTGGAATAAAATATTTAGGTTGTTATCGTAATCAATATACTTTGATATAAAACACTTATATTGGTTGAGTGAAATGTAAATATACACCTTTCTTTAAATATCTGTTTACGCTATATTCGATGCGCAATAATTTGGAATTAAAGGTGACAAAGTTTAACCCGACACCATAGCCAAATTGCCATTTGTTTTTATATTGATTGTTGTTATCCGTGAAATAAGTATCCCAAACATATCCTGCATCAAAATAAGCAGTGATGTATAAATTTAATGGCAAATAGGCTAAGGATGATTTTAAGATGGCAGCCGATTTACTTTTTAATTTTTTCATTTTATTTAATTGAAAACTAAATACTCTAAATCGATATTCATTTTTAAATAATAGAAAATGTTGACCATCTAAAACATTTAATTCATAACCACGAACAATGTTTTCGTCATAGCCGAGTGATTTGATATATTGCAAATTATAGGGTTGTTTTCTTGGCCAAGAAAAATTCCATTGTATCATGGTTGCAGTAGAAAAACGAGGATATTTTTTCCATTGGTTGTATTTACTAAATTGAAATCCAATGGAGGTCATTCTGGTTTTCATAAATCCTAAACCGTAATTTGTAAATTTTGTAGATACATACCAACCTTGAGTTGGATACGAACGTATATTTCTATGGTCGGCAACAAAAGTATATCCAATTCTGAAATAATGTTGTTTTTGTTTTCCGTCTAAAAAATATTCCGGATTGATGTGTTTAACAGAGTCACTGATAGTAGTGTATCCATAGCTGGCATTAAAATAATGGATGTTGTGAATAGCATTTCTATATGAAACTTGTGTAGATAGTTCAATTTTTTTCTGTTGCCATGAGCCGCCATAATACATAAAAGCTAACTTATCATCTACTGTATTATAAGCGATCCGTCGTGTTCGCAACATGGAAAATGCAACGGACATGCCCACTTTTTCTTTCCGAATATTGAAATATGGAATGGAATATCCAACATCCAATCGTTGTGCAAAACCGAAGCTTATTCCTAATTGTAATACATCATTTCTTCCGGTGAAATTGCCCCAATTTAATAATGCGCCATATTGCAAACGCTTGAAATTATGGTTGTAATTTTTCCACCACTCTGTTATATTCCTATCTACAAATTTAACAATCGGAACCGGTATTATCATCCATCGTTCATGAACTTGAATGTGTAAATCTAAGCTATCTTCTTCCCAATTTTTGATATTGACAGTTACTTCATTAAACAAACCTAAGTTGAAAATATTAAGCCGTTGTTGTAATAAAATAGAGTCCATTTTCTGTGCCGGAAATGCATCACCTTCGTGCAAGGTCATTTCACGGTGGATGACATGTTCTTTTGTTTTTTTATTTCCATTGATGCTGATGTTCCGAATTTTCAGATACGTATTTTCTGACTGTGACAAGCTCCAGTTATACGTGAAAAGACATACTATCAATAACCATTTTCTCAAATGAATGTTGGTGTTTTATGGAATTTAAAAAACAGAAAATATATCAAAATACATGAATTAAAATTAATCCTAAAACCTGACCGAATAAGCCCACCATAAATCCGGTGTATACTTCGCGTATGGTATGTGCTTGTAGGTATAACCTTGCAGAAGCAATAGCACCACATAAAACAATCAACGCTAAAAAAATATAACTAAAATCGGTTGGTGAAATAAATACCAATAACATTGTTGCCGTTAAGGCACCACTGATACCCACCATGTGGAGGCTGAGTTTTTGAAATACATTTATAAAAAATGAAAGAAATAAGGAAGCGACAGAACCCAACATAAACACATTCATTAAAAATGGATAGTTGGTTTTTTTGATTGCCATAAAAGCCCATACATAAAAGATGATAGTAGCAATTAGTGGTAAAATGCGGTGCTTTTTATCCGGCATTTCAAAGCTGTCGATAAAATCTAATTTGCGAAAAAGTAATATAGCAACTGCCGGAAACATGAACGTGTTTACCCAAACAATGCCCACAACTAAGGGTTTTCCCATACCGGCAAATGAAAATGGAATGGTGGTGAGCAGTAGTAATACATACCAAGTTGGGATGATTAATGGATGGAATAAATAGGAAAGAATTTTTGAAATAATTTTTATCACGATAGGTATTAAACTTTTTTTTGTTATAACTCTTTTCTTAAACGTGCAACCGGTATGTTTAATTGTTCTCTGTATTTGGCTACTGTTCGGCGAGCAATATTGTATCCTTTCTTCTTTAGTTGCTCGGTGATATATTCATCACTCAATGGTTTGGATTTATTTTCGGCTTCAATTAATTCTTCCAATATTTTTTTTACTTCACGTGTAGAAACTTCTTCGCCGCCTTCGGTTTGTAAGCCTTCGGAAAAAAAATGTTTTAGAGAGAATACACCAAATTCTGTTTGGCAGTATTTGCTGTTCGCTACACGGGAAACGGTTGAAATATCTAAGCCGGTGATTTCGGCAATATCTTTCAAAATCATCGGTCTTAATTTCATTTCATCACCACTCAAAAAATATTCTTTCTGAAAATCAACGATGGCTTCCATGGTAACAAACAAGGTGTGTTGTCTTTGTTTTATGGCGTCGATAAACCATTTTGCCGAGTCTATTTTCTGTTTGATGAATACTACGGCTTCTTTTTGTTTTTTATCTTTCATCGCACCTTTTCCGTACGATGTCAACATCTCTTTAAATGAATCGCTGATGCGTAAATCCGGTGCATTTTTTCCATTAAGAAGCACTTCCAATTCACCATTATTATTTTCTACTGTAAAATCCGGAATGATGGTTTGATGATTCACCATATTTGTGCCTTCGCTAGCACCACCCGGTTTGGGATTCAAATGCAAAATAACATCTAATGCTTTTTTTAATTGCTCTTCATTAATGTTCAATGCTTTTATAAGCTTATCGTAATGTTTTTTGGTAAATGCATCGAACTGAGAATTGATAATCTCTAATGCTGTTTTTACGGCAACACTTTGTTCTTTGCGTTCTAATTGGATTTGCAAACATTCTTGCAAATTTCTGGCACCTACGCCTGCCGGATCAAAACGATGAATGGTGCGCAGTATTTCTTCTACCTCTTCTTGTGTAGTAGTTAAGTTTTTTTGAAATGCTAAGTCATCTACAATTGCCTCTAAATCACGACGTAAATATCCATCATCATCAATGCTGCCGATTAATTGGTCAGCAATTTGCCATTCTTGATTATCTAAATCTAATAAACTTAATTGCTCATCTAAATAATCGTGGAATGATTTGCCTACGGCAAAAGGCGTTTGTTTTTTTTCTTCTTTTCCTCTGTAATCCTCGCTGCTATCACTATCGTAATCAAATTCATCTTTTGTGTATTCTTGTACATCTAAGCTATCTGAGAAATCATCTTCGTTGTTATCGTTGTCGTAGTCTTCATTTTCATCATCTCTAATTTGTTCCGGTTCTGTTAAGTTCTCTTTGTCGTGGTCAAAATCAGACATATTCTCTTCCAATGCCGGATTGATTTCTAATTCTTCTTTGATACGTTGTTCAAGGTTGGCGGTTGGAACTTGCAATAACTTCATTAGCTGTATCTGTTGCGGTGACAGCTTTTGGAGCATTTTTTGAGATAATCGTTGATGTAACATAAAACTGAAGCGTATTTGATGAACAATGTACTGTACAAAAATACGCTACAATCTGCTATAATTATAGCATTTGAGAGATTATATTAGGTTTTAGAAGCAGTTAAGGTTCAATCAAAAATAAAGGTTGGTCGTATTCTACGGCTTGAGCGTTGTCAACCATTACTTTTATTACCTTTCCGGCTACTTCACTTTGAATTTCATTAAAGAGTTTCATTGCTTCGATGATGCATAGCACATCGCCTTTTTTTACTTTATCGCCCACTTTTACAAATGGTTCTTTGCCTTCACCGGCGGCACGATAGAATGTACCAATCATCGGTGCTTTAATGGTTTGAAAATTTCCGGTTGGTACGGTATCCGCTTTTTTATTTTCGGTTGTAGTGGTTGTAGTTTGTGTCGGTGCAGTTGTTGTTGCCGGTGCTGCAATAACAGAACTTACAGATGCATTTTTAGCATAATCTCTATGTCGTATGGTGATTTTAAAATCACCGTCTTTAATTTTAAGTTCACCTAAATTATGGTCGTTTAATAATTGGATGAGCTTTTTTACTTGAGAAATATCCATGTATCAAATATAGTTTTTTATTTGAAAATTTGAAAATACAATGATTGGATATTATCAACTAAAAAAAATGCTTCCTAAAAGGAAGCATTCAATGTTATTTTTTATAGATTATTTTACACGTTCCATGTAAGCACCGGTTTCGGTGTTTACTTTTATTTTGTCACCTACATTTACAAATAATGGAATCATTACTTTGGCACCTGTAGAAACTGTACTTGGTCTAAGTGTGTTTGTTGCGGTATCACCTTTAATTCCGGGCTCTGCGTATGTTACTTCTACTGTAACAGTTGCCGGCAACTCGCATGTTAGTGGCATTTCATCTTCTGCTCTTACGGCAATTTTTACAGTCATGCCTTCCTCTAAAAAGTCCGGTGCGTTGATAATGTTTCCAGACACCGTGATTTGCTCATAAGTTTCATTGTTCATGAAAGTGAACGCATCACCTTCCGGATATAAATATTGGTATTCGCGAAATTCTACGCGAACTTCGTCTAATTTTGCACCTGCCGGAAATGTATTTTCTAATACACGACCATTCGTTACGCTTTTTAATTTTGTACGAACAAAGGCGGCACCTTTTCCTGGTTTTACGTGTAAAAACTCCACTACTTTATAAATGTCAGAGTTGAAGTTGATACACATTCCGTTGCGAATATCTGAAGTAGAAGCCATTTATGTAAAATTTGAGATTGGAGAATTAAGCGTTGAGATTTTACGCTTACTCTAAATTCTTTAATCTATTATTTTAAAATTATTTTACGTATCCTTCGATTAATACTTTTCCGTTGTAGTATAAATCATTTCCGGAAACGTACGCTCTGTGTGATAAGTGGCTTTCTCCGGTTACTTTGCAAGTAACTACGTTAGGAGCTTCCATTTTGTAGTGTGTACGTCTTTTGTCGCGTCTTGTTGTTGATTGTCTGCGCTTTGGATGTGCCATGGTATTTTAATTTAATTTATCTTTTAATTTATTTAAATCAGCCCAACGCGGGTCTGTATCTTTTTCTTCATGGTTGTTTTCCAATAATTGCAATATCTCCTGATCGCAATAAGCTGTATTTCCCGGATTGTCGCAAATGCGATGTACCGGAATAGACAGATGAATAAAATCGTATAAGAACTGAGAGATGTCAATTGTGTTGTCATCTTTAGAAATATAAACGATTTCTTCGTTATCCAATTCTTTTAGTGCATCATTGGTCGTATATTTTGCATATATAGTATAAGATGCATGCATGGTAATTGGAATTGGAGCAGTACATTTGTCACATTCACTCCAGATAGTCCCATTTAAATCTAATTCTATTAGGTAGGGTTCTTGTCTGTTGTCAAAAGTGAGGTGCACTTGAATAGCACATTTTTCAATTTGTGCTTGCTCAAAATTGGAAAAGAACGCTTCTGTTAATTCATAAGTAAACTCATGAACCTCCTTTTTTAATCCGGCATGTGGTATTTGATATTCTTTTAATGAATCTGACATGCCTATTTACGAATAAATGATTTTAAAAGGATTGCAAAAATACGATTTTTTTCGAGAATTTGAAAATTTAAGAAATCGTTTTCAATAATTAATATACCATTGATTGTCAATTGGATATATAAAAATAGCTTATTTTTCTCGTTATGTTATTATTAAAATTGGTGAGCAAATTACTTGGAATGAGTGCTATATGTATAAAAGATAGATGGTTATTAATGATAATGTTGAGACTCTATAAATTGGTTTTTTTCTGATTTTCCTTGTTTAATGTCAATCTTAAAATCAGCAATATGGACAATATAATGGTATTAAATTTTAGCCAAACTTGACTTACTTTAAGGTTCTCAAATTGGGTTTCTCTATATATTCTCTAGGGCTGAAATAGGTTTACATCTTATAAACTTTTATACGAACGATAAACTTATTCTGAACAAAATTGCATTTATCACTTGAATTCAGCATTTATTCCGTATCGGAACATCAATAAATAAATAAAATAATTGATAAACATTCAATGCTTCTTATCCTCAATAGGTGACATATTTTACCTCAATTAGGGAAAACCCCTATTTATTTAAATGTAGTTTTTCCCTCTAGATAATTTTTCATATTAAAAAGAATTTTGTACTAAACTTTTAAAATAATTAGATATGAAAAAGAACTTAATTTTTATAGGAATTGTAATTATGTTTTCATTTTCCTCTTTAGCCCAAAATTTTGATATCGGTCAGAAAATAAAAGATAAAGGAGAACAACACCTAAATGATAAAATAGATCAATCAATAGATAGTGGTTTCGATAAAATAGAAGAAGGAATTACAAATGCAATAAATGGGAAAAAAAATAAAAACAAGAATAAAAATAATGACACAGATATTCCATCTCAACAAAAGAACACAAATATATATACTGCTTCAAATTCAAAAAATGAGATAAGTGCTTATGATCCGGCCAAAACCAAAACTGATGACAAAGGCAATACAGATTATTCCGCCTACAAAAACTTTAATTTTATAGCAGGTGATCAAATTATATTTTTTGAAGATTTTAAAGATGGTTCTAAAAAACGTTGGGGTGCTTATGATATAGACAATGAAGTAGATATTGTAAATATTAACGGTGCAAATTGGTTGGAGGTAAAAAGTGGCCAATTTTTTCCGTTAGGATTAAAGACATTACCAAAAAATTTCACTTTAGAATTTGATGTTCACACGCCAGATAAAAACACAGGAAGTTTAGGTGTTCGATTTGTGGACCAATCGCAAGCAGAGGCTTTGGGCGATCCTTGGTTAGATAATACAAGTGAAGTTACTTTTAGTCCTATAACGCATAAGCCAAAAACCGGTTTAGGTAATTATCAGAAAAAAATAAACAATGAGGAATTGAGTCCACAAAATGAATTTATATTTTATACTTGGCAACCGGAACTAGGACAATTTTATGCAAGAATTAGTTTGAGCTGTAATAAAAATAAAGTTTCTGTTTGGGTGAATAAAGAACAAGTTATGGATAATATAGATCTTTTAGCAGATAATTTACAATATTATTTATCCTTCCATTTACAGAACTATTTTGTTGCAGAAAATAGAATGTATCTAACGAATTTTAAATTGGCTACAGGTAATGTTAATGCAAAATCAGAATTAGATACTAAGAAAAAGTTTATTACTCAGAATATTTATTTTGATGTCAATTCTGATGTTATTCGTCCAAATTCTTATGCAGTTTTAAAAGAAATTGCTGAAAGTATAAAATCTATTCAAGGAAACATTTTAATTGTAGGACATACAGATAGTGATGGTTCTGATGCTGCTAATTTGACTTTGTCAAAGAAAAGAGCAGAATCAGTTAAACGTGCTTTGATTAATGAATTTGGTATTGATGCGAATCGATTAAGTACAGATGGAAAAGGTGAAAGTATTCCATTAAATAAAAACTTAACACCATCAGATAAAGCAAAAAATAGAAGAGTAGAATTTATTGTTCAATAAATATTGAGATACTTTCAAAACTTTAAATCTAACCTAATAAAAGCTGGATTATGAAAATGAATATTCTTCAATTGGTTGTTGTGTTCTTGTTCGCATCTTGCGGAACGAATAAGCAAAAATTGAATGTGCCACAAGATTTCAATACAGATAAAATTGTAGTTCATAAAAATGAAATGCAGAAAATTATTAGCAAAGATAAGTTGGCTTCTATTTTTGATATTTCTATAAATAAAATCGAAGAACATATAGAAGATAACATCAATGGAGATGGACAATTTACTGTTTTATATAGTTGGCCGACAGGTAAAATGAAAAAAATAGCTGATGGAAAATTTGAAATTGAGGAATACCACAGTATAAGCATTGGTTCTGTTCAACAAATGTCATCAGATGATTTTGAAAGAAAAATAGGAAGCAATGAAGGTATTCAAGAACAAGTCAACCAAATGTCAAAGCAAGAGAATTTTAACAAAGAAGTAGGTGTAGCAGAAGCAAAATACTTAGCGGCGTATGCTAAAGCTAGAAAAGTAGAATTTCTTGAAAATGGAACAGCAAAAGCTATTTGGGAAACACCTATGAATGCTTTACATATTTATGCGAATGATTTGGCATTTACTATAAGCACCAATTTAGGTGAAGATGAAGATTATGCAAAACAAAAATCAATAGAAATTACGAACGCTATTTTAAACCAATAATCTAATACAGATGAGAAATATTATATTGTTGATTTTATTGTTTTCAGTATTTAACACGTTTGCTGAAAATGCCGTAATTGCTAATTGTAGCGAAGGTAAAGGTTGTACTTTTGAGCTTTCTGATTTTGACAAAGATTTATTTTCTCAGGATTTTGACAGACCATTAGAATCAGGAGATATCATTGTATATGGCAAGAAAAAAAATGGTAAAGAAGTCTTGTATTTAGATAAAAAATCGAGAGCAGCAATTGATAAAGAATGGGGTGGCGATGGATTTACACAGTTGGGTTTATTCAATCCTCAAATTCAACCAACAGATGGTTTATGGAAAGTAACTTATGGTGCTTCTACTGGCAACGATTGTTATGGTATTGGTAATATCGGTACTTTTTATAGAGGAAAAATTAGTCCCGGAATGGCTGGAAATGGAAATATTCAATTTCAAAAGCCTTTTAATCCATCTCAACTCTTTCCATCAAATGATATGCGTTGGGTAAAAACTGGCTTCTCAACTTATAAAGGCAGTTTAGAATTTGGCAATGGAGCATCTAGCCCAATGAAAATGTTTTATAACATAAAGATAGTGTCCACCACTAAAATTGAAACATATTATACAGTTGAAATAAAAGTACCTACCAAACCAAAATGTGTAGCACAGATACCTGTTACATTTACATTGATAAAAGAAAAAACAAATAAAGAACCATACGACTATGAAAAATCTGATGATGAAAATCTTGATGATGATTTATTGCCTGTAAATCCAAAAGGTAATAAAGATGATTTGATGGAAGTAAAACCTAAAGACGAACTGTTGCCTGTTAATCCATCTAAAAATAACAAACCGAATGTACCCATATTGGAAGATAATCCGAAACCCAATGTGCCACGTATAGAGTAAAACGAAAAGAATTAATCATTTTTTATAACAGCAAAAAAAATAGAATATGGAAACAAATAAATTGGAAAATAACATCGAAGAAGGCAAAAGTACCGCAATAATTGCTTATCTCACTGTGATAGGTTTAATTATTGCCTTTGTACTAAATTCAGAAAAGAAAAATAGTTTTGCCGTTTACCACATTCGCCAGAGTTTGGGTTTGTGTTGTGCCGGTTTAGCAATAGGCGTAATTAATATAATTCCAATTTTAGGTTGGTTAGTGAGTATTGTTGGTTTTTTTGTGTTGGTTTTTCTTTGGATTAAAGGTTTACTCAATGCTATTAATGGAGAAGAAAGTCCGGTTCCTTTCTTAGGTGAGAATTTCAATAAGTGGTTTTCAGGAATTCAATAATTATTCTTTTTTATGAAATTTAAAAATTATTAAAATGAGGTCAATAAAATTTATGATAATATTGTTTTGTAGCTTGGTGTTATTTTCATGTGGAAATAAAAACAATACAACTCAAAACGGCAGTGAAATTAATATAGATGAGGTTATAAACAGCTCGTCTAATGATCCAAATGCAAAAGGTGAAAATAAATGTCTTTTAGATTTTCAAAGTAAATATGATGCCTTGATATCGGAAACTGAGGTGTTAGCAGCAACAGGATTTTCTAAAGAGGTAATGAAAACTAAATACAACAAAATTTTTGATGATTTAGGTTCTCATGAATTTTTGTATTTATTTGATAATAAACGCAAACAGTTTATAAAACAACTGAATAGAAAAATAGAAATGGACGATGTTGTAGCTGTTCGCAATATCAAACCAATGTCGCTTTCTACTTTTAATCAAACTTACAGAGCAATAACCGAGGCTGAAATTAATCAAGCAAAAGATGCTATGAAAGATATATCAGAAGGCAATTCGGGAGATGCAAATGCAGATAAAGCTATGAAAAAAGCCGAACAACTAGATGTTAGCAAAGAAGAAGTTAATAAAGTAGGTAGTGAAATTATTGATGGATTTAAAAGCGTAACTGAAGCTTATGAGAAAGTAGATGGATTGGGTGATGCGGCAGTTTGGAATACACAAA
Organism: Bacteroidota bacterium; assembly: GCA_963169645.1. Lineage (GTDB taxonomy): Bacteria > Bacteroidota > Bacteroidia > Chitinophagales > JADIYW01 > JADJSS01. The sequence goes on along the minus strand of CAUJCO010000013.1, from coordinate 321,631 downwards.
CGCAAGAATTAATCGTATTGCAAAAAGGTGTGCAATTTGAAATTCGTGTCAATATAAATGATGATAACGAAGTCAATAAAACAACGGCAATACAATTAGCAAAAATTGTTGTAGAAAAATGTAAATAGACGAATTATGCAATATCAAAAAATATTATCAACTCAAATTGCATCAAAACATTTGATATTATTTAGTTTGATTATTTTTTTGTTTTTACATGTAGCATGTGCACAGCAGCAATCAACTTCCATTTCTTTTTCAGAAATATGGGTTTGGGAATATGAAGATACCAAAGGTAATAAAAGAGAAATGGCAATATATCGTGAGCCTAAATTAAATTATTGGCTGCTTACGCCAGATGATGCAAACTTTAGAGATAAAGACGAAATGACGTTGTGGTTTATTTTAAAACCTAATGGAGAAGTTATTCAAGCTTTTCAGGATGCAGAGATGAATAATTTGGCAGTAATCAAACATCAATTGTCTTTAAAAAAGATTACCAAACTGCCAAAGTCTTGGAAGCCAAGTGGAAATGTAAAATCGTTTGGTAATACTGAATACGGATTCTCAACTTTTTCAGGAAAAGAATATAAAATTAAATACGAAAAAAGTGATGAAAAAACAAGCTTGTTTATAGGTCGTTCAAATGCTGATTTTTCAATTTTAGCTTTGTTCAATGAATTAAATATTGAAGCCAAACTGCCTATACAATTTCCAAAAAATATTCCAAAAAATAATATCACCTTATTGGAACATACTGTTTCTTCTAACTTTTCTTTGAAATATCAATATAAATATACAACACCAACTAATTATGATATAAAGTATGAATAAACAAAGATAGAACCAAATATTTCTTTTACTATTGTTCGATTTAAATATTATACTTTTCTTTGTACGATAATATTTAATGACAACAAGATGTACATAATTCTGGCCGATGACCATACAATTGTTTTAGATGGATTAGAATTATTACTTTCTACTTTTGGGTTTATTGATAGAGTAGAAAAAGCAATTGATGAAATCGAATTAAACCAACTTATTACAAACAACTCTAAACCAGACTTAATTTTTTTAGATATAGTTTTTGGCAAATCAGATGGAAAAGAAGTATGTAAAAATATAAAGAAACTTTTTCCGGATATTAAAATAATAGCATTAACAAGTTATGGAGATATTTCGACCGTAAAAACAGCAATACTTGCAGGATTTGATGGATATTTATTAAAATCGGAAGATAGACAAACCATGATAGATGCTATCCAAACTGTATTGGCAGGCGAACAGTTTTTTAGTCCACAAGTAAAAAATATTTTTTTTCAACAAAGTATCTCAAAAAATAAACCAACACTAACCAAAAGAGAAGAAGAAATACTTAAGCTAATAATAGATGAGAAAACAACTAAAGAAATTGCAGAAGAACTCTTTATTTCTGAAAAAACAGTAGAAAATCATCGCACCAACTTAATGATAAAATTAGATGCAAAAAACATGGCCGGATTAGTAAAAAAAGCAATTACTATGGGTTTTATATAAAAACTATAAAGATGAAAATCATTTACGTTAGATTATTTATTGTTCTTGTGCTGTTTAACTTTTCCTGTTCAAATAACACATCTAATCAATCTGTAAATGAAGCAATAAATAAAGACGATAGTATTTATATTACAACTGCATTTGTTCCGCCATTTCATCATGCAGATAGTATTTTTTTAAGCTTACAAGAGCAATGGTCAGATAAAGAAAATACGCTCAATTTATTAAAAGTAAATTATGCCAAAACTTTAATAATGACGGGGCAACTGGCAAAAGCAGATTCCATTATTTCTCAAGCCATTAATGCTAAAGATTTTGATACATTAAGTTTAGCCTATGCTCGTTTTGCAAATCTGAAAGCGGCTATTGCAGCTTATCAACAAAATCAGGAAACATCCATAAATTTTTATAAAAAATCGCTCCAAATTTTCGAAAAACATAAAGATGTAAGAAATGCTGCATCAGTTAGTTTTAATATTGCCAATATATTTCTGAGTAATCTAAATTATCCTATGTCATATCAATATAGTGATATGGCTGTAAAAGGGTTTAAATCGCTGCATGATTCCGTTTATTATCCGAGTGCATTAGCCGTTAATGCAGTTTCCGGAATTGCCTTAGGCAAAAGAGCAGAAGCTTATAAAAATGCAACAGAAGCAGAAAAATTGAGCCTTCATTATAAAAATCCATTAGGTATAGCCATGTCCGGATATGCATTGGGTGATATTGCAATTTATGACAAGCAATATGATACAGCAATACAGTATTATCAAAAAATTATTCCTATTGCTCAACAACTTCAACAAATACCGATTGTTGCAGCTGCGTACACTTCATTATTAAAGGCATATTTAGAAAAAAATGATTTTGATAAGGTAATTGAGGAAGGAAATAAGGCTATTGAGTTTACACAAAAATTCCAATATCAAGATGTCTCTTATGCACTCAATAGGCATATATCACAGGCATATCAATCAAAAGGTAATGAACATGCAGCATTGGTATTTTTAAGAAAAGCAGATGAATATTTTAGAGACGAGGTTGTTAAAAATGATCGTAGGGCAATGAGTGAATTATTGGTGCAATATGAAGCAGAAAAAAAAGATAAATTATTAGCACAACAACTTCTATTAATTCAACAAAAAAATTCTACCATTAAAATTTGGCTAATTATCGGAACTGTACTATTAATGAGTGGATTATTTTATGTGTATCAAGTCAAAAAAAACCAAGCACAAAGAATTAAATTATTACATCAAGAAAATGAAAATGCCGTATTAAATGCAATAATGAATGGCGAAGAAAAAGAAAGAAATAGAATTAGCAAAGAATTACACGACGGGATTGCTACAATGATTGGTGCTATGCAAATGAGCTTGCAATCCATTCCATTTTTATCGGATACAAAGAAGCAAGAACAGTTGGGTAAATTAAGTGAGTTAGTTAGCAAAACACATACTGAAGTTCGTCGCGTAGCACACGATTTACTTCCATTAACGTTAGAGAAAGAAGGATTAGCAGCCGCAATTCAACAATTTACCGGCCACATAAATGTAGTTGGTTCCTTGCAAATTCATTTTATGAATGAACTACCTGATGATTTTACTATTTCTAAAAGAACGGAGTTGATGCTTTATAGAATAGTGCAAGAATTAATTAATAATATAATGAAACATGCCCAAGCCACCGAGGCAACTATCCTTTTAAAATATACGAATCAACAATTGCAAATTGAAATAATTGACAATGGAATTGGTATTTCTCAAAATCAAGAAAATCAAGGATTGCAAAGCATAAGAGAGCGTATTAATACGATAAATGGCGATTTCTCGATTCATAGTATTACACCATCCGGAACTAAAGCAAAGTTGGTTATTAATCACTTGGCATAATAATTTAAACCATCTTTTTGATTTTCGATTCCAAGCACGTCTATTGAAAAGGATGCTACATTGTTGAACTTTAGCAGCTTCCACTGTGCGAGATACTACTGTAAAGAAATCTACTTGATGAACTAGATGTTTTGTAAAAAATTACGCCAATTGATACACTGCACCCAAATTTCTTCCTTCACCATCGTAATCCAAACCATAACCAACCACAAATAACTCCGGAATAGTGAAACCAACATAATCTATTTTTACTTCTTTTTGCAGATTTTCCGGCTTAAACAAAAACGAAACTAATGAGACAGATGATGGATGCATTCCTTTTAAATAACTGATGAAAAAATCCATCGTTAATCCGGAATCTACAATATCTTCTAAAATAATGATATTTCTATCACGAACAATTTCTTCTTTTAACGGATAGGCAATGTTTATTTTTCCCGTTGATTCCATTCCGGAATAGGACGAAAGTTTTACAAATTCGATTTCGCAAGGATGGTTGAAACGTTTTAGAATATCAGCTGCGAACATGAAAGCACCACGCAATACTACAATAAAAACCGGATGTTTGTCGTGGTAGGTTTTGGATAATTCACTTACAATTTCTTGAATGCGTTGCTGAATTTCTTGTTCGGAAATGTATTGATGAAAGAGTTTATCTTTTATTTGTATGGTTTGCATGGCTTATTATTTCGCTTAATGCAAATTACTTATTTTTATAGATATAATTTTCGCTTGTCGATTAATTTAATGCAATCAAAAATCAAAATTAGTTTTGGATTTTTAACACTTGACCTAGTTTGACACTTTGTTCGCTGAGTTGATTCCATTCCATTAGTTGCGGGATAGAAATAGCATAACGTTTGCAGATGTTGTACATCGTATCGCCTTTTACAACAGTGTGATAACCATTGTTGCTTTTGGGCAAACTATTGTAGTCTATTTTAGTCGGATATACAGTTGGTGTTGGCTCGATGTCTTGAGTTGATGTTGTAGAAGTGGTAACAGCTGTGCTTGGTTTAGGTTCGGATTCAATTTCGAATAATTGTGGTTTTTCCAGTAGTTTATCATCATTTTCCCAACGCAGAACCGTATTGCTATCCACCGATAATTTAGCTTGTGTAGTGATTTCCGGATAAATGGTATCGTTTGCCCGAATGATGCTATTCTTTTCTGTGTTGGTGTTAGGATTTTTTACTGCAATCTTTTCGGTGCGTAATGCGGGTTTCTTTTTTATTTTTCCTTTTAAAACAATAATTTCTTTTGCTGCCGGTTCTTCTCCAGTACTAAGCTTGTTTCTGCTTAAAAGTCGATGGAGTTGCACTCCTTTTTTTTGTGCAATGCTCCACATATTATCTTCTTTTTTTACAGTATATGTTTTATCGGTTTTGTTTGATTTTTTCTTGCGTTGTATAAAAATCGTTTGTCCTTCCGAAATGGACATTTCAGACGTCATATCATTAAATTGTAAGATGTCTTCTTTATCTAATTGGTAAAGATTTGCTATCAAATCTAAGGTTTCACCTTTCGATGGATAAATCTTTATGGCATTTGTCTTGTTTACCTTAAAAGACTTTTTTTTTACAAGAACAGTTGGAATCGGTGTTGAGGTGTTGTTGATGAAAGATTGTTGTTTATTGGTAGTTTCGTCCATGGATTCTGTTCCCGTTTCCGTGTCGTTTACTTCAATGGTTTCAATGGTTTTTACTTCTTTTTGAGGTACAGAAGAAATTGTTGCTGTGCTGGATAAATATGTTGGATTTTGGTTTTTATCAAATGCATATAATTGAAAATCATCAATGAGTTTTATTAATATTTGCGGATATTTTGGATTAGTGGCATAACCGGCTTTTTTGAGGCCATAAGCCCAACCTTTATAATCATATTTATCCAACAAAAATAAAGGTGCATAGTGTGCTCTGTTTTTTAAAAAATCGGAATGATCTTTATAGGATTCTTCTACATTATCATACACTCTAAAACATTCGTTCGGGGCATCGTCGGTGTATTTAAACGTTTTGCCTTTCCACTCTGCTTTACATTTTATTCCAAAGTGATTATTGGTGTTTTTTGCTAAATAGCTTTTCCCAAAACCACTTTCGTGAACGCCTTGCGCTAAGGTGATACTTGCCGGTACACCGGTTCTGTTCATTTCTTCGATAGAAATATTTTTATATTGTTTGATGTACTCGATAATAGCCGTTGTATCTATTTTTTGGGCAAATAGGAAACTCGGAAAAATGATAAATAAGAAAGCTACTACAGTATTTAATTTGAAATTCATGGATTTGATTAATTGTAATTCGGAATTTGTTTTTATTTTTTTCGTATCAGCATAATGCCATCACGTATAGAAAGGATAACGTTTTCTACTCGATTATCTTGTTGTACTTTTTCGTTAAAATCAGCTAATTTTTGTGTGTCTTTATCTTTTTTTTCGTTTATAATTTTCCCACTCCAAAGCACATTATCCGCTAAGATATAGCCACCGCTACGCACTTTATCTATAACTAAATCGTAATAAACACTATAGTTTTGCTTGTCTGCATCAATAAATACTAAATCAAATGTTTCATTGAGTTGAGCAATTTCTTGAGCAGCATTTCCAATAATTTGTATTATTTTATTTTGCAGTCCGGCTTGTTCCACATGCGTGCGAACCATTTGTTCCAATTCTTCGTTGATGTCGATAGTGAATAGTTTCCCGTTTTCTGTAAGTCCGGCAGCCAAACAGATGGCTGCATATCCGGTGAATGTACCAATTTCCAACACGCGGTTGGGTTGTATCATTTGCGAAATAAATTGCAGAAATTGACCTTGCACTTTTCCGCTCAGCATTTGTGGCATCAACACATCGGTATGCGTTTTCCGATTAAGTTGTTGCAACACAGGCTGCTCATCAGTGGTGTGTGCATCAATATATTGTTCTATTTCGGGTGAAACCAAATGCATTATACTAGGCCTAAAAACTAAAAAAATAGTTTGATATTGAAGTAAAGTTTCCTTTCACCCAACACCCAAACGATGGTTATTGTTTATTCCATTTCTATTAAGAGTTGGTTTTTTTCCACCGCATCTTTTTTGTTTACTTTTATCTCTTTCACTACACCGGAGCCACTTGCTTTGATGATGTTTTCCATCTTCATTGCTTCTAAAACCAATAAGTTGTCGCCTTTTTGTATAGTTTGTCCTTTTTCTACTAAAATATCTAACACTAAACCCGGCATGGGTGCTTTCACGTTGTCCATTTTTTCACCATCTGCGGCAGACATACCCATTTTATCTAATAAGGCATCTAACTCATTTTGTAAGTTGAGGTCGTATATATTGTTGTTTACTTTAATAGAAAAACGTTTTAATTTATAGTCTGCATCCAACACTTCTAGGTTGTATGATTTGTGGTTTTGAAGTATATGAAATTTATTATCTAATAATTTCACCAAATCTATATCTGTCGGGTTGCCATCTATTTTTATTTGGTGTTTATCTAATTCCACTTCGTGAGCCAGATTTTCTTTGTAATAAACTTTATACTTCATTGTGTTCAATTATTTGATATATACAATGGATGGGTATTTGAAATATTCTCTACCTTTGTCCGTCAAATTATGTAAATGCTTCTTGTTTTGTTTTACAACACGATATTAAGAATTTAAGGAATATTGATTTTTTCTACTTTTCAAAAGATGTTAATAAGTATTTATGCGTAAATATATTTTGTTTCTTCTTATAGCATTGATTTTCACTTCTTTAGATGCTAAACCGCGCAAAAAAAGAGGCTCTAAGAAATTACCTAAGATGTTGGATGAGTTAGTAATTACGCCACAGAATTTTATAACGAGTTATAAAGCATCCAGCACCAAATATTTTGATTTATTGCATACCAAGCTGTATCTGAAACCGATATTTAAAGATAAAACCTTAGAAGGAACAGCCGAGTTGTTATTGAAACCACATTTTTACAATCAAGATAAATTAATCTTGGATGCAAAGTATATGCAAATACATAACGTGATGGTGAAAACAATATCCGGAAATAAGCCTTTAACCTACTCGTATGATAACTTGCAACTCACCATACAATTAGATACGATCTATACGGCCAATCAACAATTTACTATTAACATACAATACACGGCAACACCTTATTTACAAGATAGCATGCAAGTAGAAGATGGACGAGGGTTGTATTTTATAGATGTGGAAGATAAAAATCCGTACAAACCAATGCATTTGTGGACACAAAGTGAAGAAGAATCCGGTTCGTGCTGGTTCCCAACAATCGATGCAACCAACCAAAAAACAAGTCAGGAAATCTTTGTTACTATCGATTCTACTTTAACATCGTTATCCAATGGATTATTAATAGATACAAAATGGAATCAGGATGGTACTAAAACCGACCATTGGAAACAAGATAAACCACATGCACCGTATTTGTTTTTCCTTACCGTGGCAGATTTTTATAAGAGTATAACTTCTTGGCGAGATAAAGAAGTGTCAGCTTACACATTTCCAAAATACAAAGAAGATGTGGCAGAGATTTTTAAAAATATGCCGGAGATGATGGAGTATTTTTCAACGCTATTAGGTGTCGATTTTCCATGGGACAAGATGGCAAACGTAATGGCGTACGATTATACAGCCGGTGCAATGGAAAACTCATCAGCTATTATTTATTACGACCGACTTTTATGCGACCGACAACAGTTGATTGATGGCAATTTTGATTGGATTATTGCGCACGAATTATTTCATCAATGGTTTGGTGATTTGGTAACGGCAGAATCTTGGGCAAACCTAACATTGAACGAATCGTTTGCAGATTATTCGGAGTATTTATGGACAGCCTACAAATATGGCAAAGAAGAAGCAGATGGTTATCGAATAGAAGCGACAGACAAATACCTCAATTCATATAGTTATAAAAATAACGCGATTGTCTATTATTATTACGATCATCCGCATGATATGTTTGATAATATTCGATATGAAAAAGGCGGAGCCGTGTTGCACATGTTGCGTAATTATGTTGGAGACCAAGCCTTCTTTTTAGCACTTTCTAATTATCTGAAAGCACATAAATTTGGCAACGCAGAAGTATCTGATTTACGCAAGAGTTTGGAAAACGTAACCGGCAAAGATTTGAGTTGGTTTTTCAATCAATGGTGGTTTGATAAAGGTCATCCAATCTTGGATATTACACATAAATACGATGCTTCCAATAAAACAATTGAGTTGACAATACATCAAACACAAACCGAAAAAGAAGGTCCTATTTTTCGCATTCCAACTAAGGTAGCTATTTATGCAAATGGAAAAGTGATAACGAAAACAATTGATATTACTGACAAGATTAGCACGTTCTATTTCCCAACAGAAACAGCGCCACAATTGGTGAATTTTGATGCAGACAAAGTATTGCTTTGCGAGAAAACAGAAGACCTTAGTGAAGCAGAAAATATCTTTAAATTTTATAATGCACCTACTGTAAAAGATAAATTAGAAGCCTTGACAGCCTTATCGTACAAACAAAAAGGAAATATAGCAGTACAAGAACTATTGTACAAAGCCTTGCAAGATAAAAGTTGGTATGTTCGCAATAAAGCCATTGATGAAATAGAGATAGATAAATTTATTAGCAAATCAAGATTATCCTTGGCATTGCAAAATATAATCCATACCGATATAAAATCGGATGTACGTGAAAATGCACTAAATAAGTACGCTAAAATAGAAAAGGAAAAATGTGCGGAATTAGTAGAGCGTGTTTTGCAAACCGATTCATCATATAAGGTATTGGCATCCGCTTTAAGTATCTTACAAAAATACGATTATGCTAAAGCGTACAGCTATGCAGAAAAATGGAATACAACAGAAAGTAGAGCTATGATGAAATCTATTTGCTCTATTTATAAAGATTCTATTGCAGATAAAATGGATTTTTTTAAAAAAGCTATTTGGTTAAATACATCTTATACATTTTATACCAACTACCGATCGTTTGAAACATATTTGCAAAATGCATCTACCACCCAATTAGAAAACGGAATACTGTTTTTAAAAGATATTGCTAAATACGAAGAATCCGATTATAATAAAGATGCGGCAATTCAAACCATTCGTAATTTGAAATATTATTTTACGGAAAAATCCAAGAAAGATAAATTAGCCGATATTAAGTTGCAGATAGTTACCAAAGCCGGGAATAGAAATTAATCGTTTATTTATTTTTCTGTACAACTTCAAATTGTTCTTTCTTTAGAAAGGGTGATTGAGCCAAATACAATAATATAATTTCTGCTTCCTCTTGTGAAATGCCACGTGTGATGGTAACTAATTTATTTTCGGTGTCAAATTTTATGACGGTCCTACTTTCATCCATCCAAACACCATTTCTATTCGCTTTAAAAATTTCAATGTCAATTCGGATGTTAGAAATAGTATGGATATTGTAAAAATTTCTTCTGTAAAAAAAAACCAGTGGCTTATCCGTTATAAAATAATCTTTGGTAAGTAAAATACGTTCTCTTCCAAAGAAAAGCCAAATGAAGAAACTGGCAACCGTCATGCCTAATGCAAACCAACCCATTATTGCTAAAATCATTCCGGCCTTATACCAAAAATAATGCAAGCTTAGTTCAATACGGATAAAAATATATAAAGCGATAATCCAAATAAAACAAGCTAAAATCATTGCAATGAGCACACGGGTGTTTTTCTTAATGGACAAACGAATTTCCAAAACATCTTCGCGTGAAATGATTTTTAATCGTTCTTTTCTGGTTGTAAAGGTCGGCATACCTAACGCTAATATACCAATATTGTACCGAGCATAAAAAAAGGAGCAATAAATTTATTTTTTGGAAATATACAATCCAATCCATATTACATATTTAATTCGTATTTTAGGCAAACAATTGTAACGTACACTAAGCCAATTAGCCGTTTACAGCATTTATTAATTATTTATCCAGCATAAAATGAAATTACAATTTCCGGAAGGATTTATTTGGGGCTCTTCTACCGCAGCCTATCAAATTGAAACGGCGTCTGAAAATACATGGAAAGGCTTGAAATGCCTTGACGGAACTATTTTTGATAAATGCTCTGAACACGATTTACACCGCGATGAAGATTTAGAATATATTTGTCAGGTAGGCAATGCATATCGTATGAGCCATGATTGGGCTAAATTACAAAAAGCACCATTTGCACCATTTGACCCAAAAGAAGTAGAGCCGTATTTGCGTTTTATGGAAGAATTAAAACGGAGAGGCAAACATATTATGTTGGTATTGCATCACTTCACCAATCCGCTGTGGTTTGAAAAAGAAGGCGGTTGGGAAAAAGAAGGCAACCGAAAAATGTGGTTGGATTTTGTTCAAAAAACGGTCGATACTTTCGGGCACTTAGTCGATACATGGAATACATTTAACGAACCCAATGTATATATTGCCAACGGTTGGCTTACCGGCGGATTTCCACCATTTAAAAAAGCAAGATTGTGGACAGCCAGAAAAGTATTGAAAGAATTAGGTAAAGCACACGACGAAGCTTATGATATCATCAAAGCAAAATCAGCGGCGCCAATTGGTATTTCACATAATACGGTGAAATTTGTTGGAGAAATATTTCCCGGACATATCATAGCGAAAGTTTTTGATTGGTGGTTTATGGAATATTGCCACAATCATTTTTTAAAAGTAGATTTTCAAGGATTGAGCTATTATGCACGTATGCCGTTCCGCCCTTTTCCGGTAGATAATATTTACTCACCCGGAAAATTAGAGAAATTGGGCAGAAGAGTGGATTTGATGTGGGAATATGAGCCTAAAGGTTTTTATGAAATTTTCCATCGCTATTGGAAAAAAACACAAAAGCCAATTATCATTACGGAAAGTGGTGTGTGTACCCACGACCCAAAATTTAGAATTGAAAGTATTAAAGAGTATTTAGGTTGGGTACACAAAGCACAACAAGATGGAATTCCGATTAAAGGCTATTTTCATTGGAGTACCATGGATAATCACGAATGGAATATTGGACAATACTATCGTTTTGGCTTGGTAAGTGTCGATTTTGAAACCGGCAAACGCACGATGACGGAAGCCGGCACATTTTTAGGTGAGATATCTAAAAATAATAGTGTGGAAGTTTAATTAATTTGATAATTTTATAATTAGCGAATATTTTAATACGTTATTTTCTAATTTAATTTAACTTAATCAGAAAATTCATTATCTAATTAGCACATTAAACTTATCTCTTTAAAATCCGTTTGCGGATTCTGCTCAAAGAAACCGGTGTAACACCGATATAAGAAGCGATATATTGTAAAGGTACACGGTTGAGTAAATCCGGTGTTTCGTTTACTAATTGCATGTAACGCTCTTCGGGTGTGTCTAATAAATAAGAGGTAATACGTTGCTGTAAAAAAGCTAAATAATATTCTAATATCATTCGGCCTACGCGTTCAAACTTAGGACTTTTCTCATAAAGTGTTTCTAAGTCTTTATAGTCGATGATAAATAATTCACTTTCCTCTATTGCTTGGATAGTTTGTGTACAAGGTTGACGTAAAATATTGGATTCAAAGCTTCCAATTAATCCATTTTCAAACGCTAAAAGGCAAGTAATTTCGTTGTCGTTCTTTTCATAAAAAAATCGGAAACCACCTTTTAATATAAAAGCGATTTTAGTGTTCAACTGGTTTGCAGTGATAAAGTTTTCTCCTTTTTTAAACGACTTAAATGAGCCATATTGTATTAAAGTAGCCCATTCTTTTGGCGATAAAAAAGTAATATCATAATGCTTCAGTACGCGTTGCGCTACCGGAATAATTTCCATTAAATCCATAGAGTGAAATTACATAGAAATATAATACCTCAATATTAATAATTTAGCGCCTTAACATATAGTTAATAGTAGGATAATTGAGCTGAATTGTACTATTTTAAGCGTTTTTGTTGTCTTGAAATCCCTTTTCGGGTAATGGAGGCGGCGATACGTATTGTCTGAAAAGTTCTTGTAAAAACAACCATCCTGCATATAATTCGTATTCGTTATTTATTTGTATGGATGGATTAATATATAATAAAACGCGTTTCCACTCTTTTTCGTCAAAAACTTGTGCGTAGTCTATATCTGCTTCGTAATTATATTTGTGTAATGTTATGCCTGAAAGGAAAATCTGCATTTTTTCCGGATGAAATTCCACGATGTAATAAATACCTTCTAACTCAAAATCCTGAATAAGAAAATTCATCATGCTCTTTACGCAATCCGATTTGGGATACATTGCACCCATATAAAAAAATGGATAAAACAACTCTTGATGCGGAATATTAAACGCATTTAGCCATTGCTTTGCAATTTTCATTTTCTCGTTAAAGAAATCAAATACTTTTTTCTTTTTATGCCTGTTTTCATAGGCAACCCAACGGCACGTAAACCAATCATAAAATTCAAAATGAGTTGCTAATCTAAGTTTGTAATTAAACTGAGATGGCTCATAAGCTACATAACCCGGATAATAATATTTGAGTTGGATAGTTTTGGCATATTCTATTTCCAGCAACATTGTGTAGATACCTAAACTGTATTTCTCATATTGTTGGTCAAAAATTCCGATAATACTTGCCATACTATTTGCACCAACATCAAAAAAGCTATAGGCAATTAATTTGCTGCCGTCGTAAATGCAAATCTCATGTGTATTAAATACATTTTTGTGATAATTATCGAATAAAAAACCTGTCAAACTCAAGGATGCATTTCCTTTAAATCGTTTGCGGTGAGCTCTGTATAAGTTTTCTTTTTCGAGCGTGATGCTATAAGGTTGTATTTTGTAGGTAAAGTGTTTATTATTTTTATTAAATAGCTTTTGTAAGTTTTTGGAGAATTGATGTTTTTCTAATTTAAACCGAATATGTAAGGTGTTTAATATCTCTTCGTTAAAATATAATACACGTGTTCGCATTAAATAATTGCCCGTTCTAAAATAGCCTGTAGCCAATAGTTTATCTAAGTGTCGTGCAGATACTAAGTTGTCCGGAAAATGATATTCTAATGGCAGTAACATGCGCTTTGTGTATGGTTTTTAGTATGTTTAAGGTCATCGTTGTATGCAAACCAATCAAATATGATCGTACTGCTTTTTTACATAATGTTTGCGTATAAACGATATGCCAATATAACACATTATCAGAAAAATAATAGGCATCCACCAAAATTTTACCAAAAATGGTGTTTTTAATGTTACGTCTGTATCATCGCCATAAAGGTAAAAATTAGACCAAAAGAAAGGTTGAATTCCAATGGCATCGGCATTTTTTAAATAGTATAATTTTGCAGCTCGCAACGCTTCTGCCTTGGATTGTCCGTTTCTTAGATTCTCATAAAAATTATCTATAATTATTCCTGTTGATTTATCCGACGCATTCCATTGTGTAGATAATATATTGCGTGCACCGGCATAGTGAAATGCCCAAGCAAAATTCTTCAAGCCTTCGCTGCTTTGAAGTAAGCCATAATTACTCTGACAAGCTGCTAAGGTAACCAATTGTGCATTTAAATTTAATTTCCAAATTTCATCTATGGTTAATTGTTGTTTATGATTGGGATGAATTACGATGGCTGATTGCATGGGTCGAAAGGTGTCGATTGCAAGATGTGCACCGATGTGTACAATGCCCGAAATAATGGGTTTTTGAAGTATAGTAGCGTGGTTGGTAACCACATTTTTAAAAACTTGAAAATCTCTAAACTTTTGTAAGCTTTCTTGTTCTTTTGTGCTATTTAATTCAGGAAATGCAGTGCCTTCGTAGTTCGGAAATAAGGCAATTACATTCTTGTTTTCAATGGGCATTCTATTTCTAAAATAGGTATTGGCAGAGAACGTATATTGTATGTTGTGCTTTTCAATCAAGTATTTATTTTGTTGTGTTAACACATCAAATGGTATTGCATACAAATTAGCAGCTGGTGCAATAATAAGTTGTGTTTCTAAATCATCGGGAAGCAATAACGAAGAAATTTGTCCGGCTAAAATGATATTGTATTTTTTATGAACGATAGATTGTTGTAGATTGTGTATCATAGCATCTATCGTTGAAATTTTGCCGCATTTATTAAATGAAAGCTCATTTTTTTTAGTGTGTAAATAATAATAATTTTCGCCATCTTGAATATATTCAATAAAGGAAGTGTTCGGGTTAATGCTGGATTGAATCTTGTTGGCAGAAATTGTTTTATTGCCAAATTTTAAGTAATATATTTTAGGATATTTTTGTTCGATGTGTTGTGTAAATTGTTCAAATTGTGTAGTATAAAACAAGATAGAATCATCAATCGAAAGAACACTCTTTTCGTTGTTTTCTTTTAATATGGTAAAATAATTGAGTTGACTGGTTAAATAATGTGCCTGTTCTTTTTCTGCCTTTGGTAATATCTCATTACTTTGATAAGTGATGATTTTATTTCGCAATAAATTAGCTTTATTGTTTTCTGTAAAATAGAGCAAGTTGTCATAAAAATAACTATCTCGTTTTTTGTACCAATTTGCCAAAAAATAAATTCCTAATTGATTGAGTACGGTCATCTTTTCTGCAAAATACGCCTGACTTCCACTTGTGTATAAGGTATGTTTTATATTATTTGCAATAGTGATAGCTTGTTTTAGTTTGATGATTTCTTGTTTTAGCAATGTTTCATCGGGTATGTTTTGTTGAAACAATGCTTTCTTGCAGCGGGCTTTTTGTACTAAGCAAATCCAGTTATCATACGGTAAAACTACTTTGTTGTTTTGTAATGTAATTTGTAGTGCATCGTCGGCAATTTGTGCTGCCTTTTCCAATTGTCCATTTTGCAAATAAGCATTCGATAATCCGATATATGCATTTAATGCGTAGGTATTTTTTTTACCATAATATGCTTCAAATAATGCAATAGATTTTTGATAATCAACAATAGCATTTTTATATAGTTTTTGAGCGAGATAATTATCGCCACTTTGCATAAAAATATCACCTGAATATTCATCTTTAGGTAATTGTTTAGCTTGTGCTAATAATTGAGCAGCTGCATTCATTTTCTGTTGTGCAATGTAGGTTTCTGCAAGTTCTACAATGCATTGCTTGTATAAATTATGTTGTTTCCCAAAATGTGTTTCAATGATATTAATTGCTTGGCTTAATACCTTTTCCGATTCTATTTTGTTGCCCAATAAATAATAAATCTTACCACAATTCAATAAGCTATAAATTAAATCCGGATGTTTGTCGTTGTGTAAACTTAATAAGATATTCCGCTCTTTGAGTGAATAGTACAATGCCTTTTCAGGATTATCCTCTAATAAAAATAAACTTCCTAATGCACCATAGGCATTGGCTGTTTTAGGATGATTTTCACCGGCTCTAACTTTATAAATATCTAATGCTGTTGAAAAATGTTTTTCAGCATTGTAATAATCATTTCTTCTATCTGCAATGATGCCTAAGTTATAGCTAATTTGAGCATACAAACTATGTTTCAATCCAACAGATTTTTGTAAGAATAAAATACCATTATTATACGCTATTTGTGCAGAATCTAATTGGGATATTAAAATATAATAACTGCCAATTCCATTATACGCTTTTGCTTTTTGTATATCATTGGTCGCATTTTTTAAAACATACTGATAGCAAACAATACTTTTGTCGGTTTGTTGTAATCGTTGATAGGCATCTGCCAAAATAAGCTGTATCTCACAGAGCAATGTTTTATGGTTGGTTGAAGTAGAAAGTTTTGTTAAATGCTGAATTGATTTTTCATACCAACCTTTTTCTATTAATAATTTTCCATACGTTGTGTTTAATTGAATGCCGGCATCAGCGTTGTATTTTTGTACAAAAGAAGCACATTTCTGATACACCAATTCCAATTCGTTTAATGAGCGTAATTGAAAAAAGCATTCGGCTATCCAATAAATATTTTCAGCCGTTTTGAAGTTGTTTTTAGCGGCAACAGAAACTTGTAAGTCTTTGGTAAACTGAATTAAAGCCGGAACTGTTTGTTCCTCCAAAATTAATTTATTTTTTGCAGGATGAGTGGAAGCAAAAGATTGCCAAAACATAAAAATGCTGAGTAGTATAAAGCCGGATTTTTTCAAAAAATAATTCTAACCATATAAATTTAATAACACTCTTGAGATAATTTATACAATACAGTTGTTTATTTTTGAAATATGAAGAAGATTGCAGTATTACCCGGCGACGGAATAGGTCCTGAAATTGTTGAACAGGCAGTGAAAGTTTTAAAAGCGATTGAAAAAAAATTCAATCATACATTTGAATATAATTATGGTTTAATTGGTGCAGCCGCTATCGATCAAACCGGAAATCCATATCCGGATGAAACACATGTGTTGTGTTCTGCTAGTGATGCCATTTTATTTGGTGCTATTGGCGATCCAAAATACGACAACAATCCAGCCGCAAAAGTACGACCGGAACAAGGTTTGCTAAAAATGCGTAGTAGTTTGGAATTATATGCAAATATTCGTCCTGTAAAAAGTTATGATGCATTGTTAGATGCATCACCATTAAAAAATGACAGAATAAAAGGGGCAGATTTTGTAGTGGTGCGTGAGTTGATTTCCGGAATTTATTTTGGTAAACCTCGTGGTAGAAGTGAAGACCAATCTATCGCGTATGATACGTGTGTATATACAAAAGATGAGATTCTGCGCATTACAGAAAAAGCATTTCAATTTGCAAAAAACAGAAAGAAAAAAGTAACCTTATTGGATAAAGCGAATGTGTTAGCTACATCAAGATTGTGGAGAGAAGTGGTAACGGAATATGCTAAGCAATTTCCGGATATCGAATTAGAATGCAATTTCATCGACAGTGCTGCAATGGAGGTTATTACCAAGCCAACCAAGTTTGATGTAATACTAACAGAAAATTTATTTGGTGATATTATCAGCGACGAAGCATCTGTAATTACAGGTAGTTTGGGTTTGTTGCCATCTGCATCTTTAGGAAATAAAATTTCGTTATACGAGCCTATACATGGTTCTTATCCACAAGCAGCCGGAAAAAATATTGCCAATCCAATGGCTACTATTTTGTCGGCAGCATTGATGTTGGAATATAGCTTTGGACTTTTAGAGGAAAGTGCCGCTATTACAAATGCTGTTGAAAAAGCCATGAATGAAGGATTTGTTACAGAAGATATCAATAATGGCACCTACACCACCTCACAAGTAGGCGATAAAATTGCTGAATTTATTTTGGCACAATAACGTGTATCATAATCAAGATTATAGTTGCTTTATCAACTAATGCAGAAATGAAAGTTGTAATTCTCGGTTCAGCACATCCACTTCGAGGCGGTTTGGCAGCGTACAATGAACGCTTGGCAACAGAATTTTTACGCGAGAAAGATGAAGTGAGCATCGAAACATTTTCATTGCAATATCCGGAATTTCTATTTCCCGGAACTACGCAATATTCTTCCTTGCCGGCGCCATCACAACTAACCATTCACGTTTCCGTTAATTCTATCAATCCTCTGAATTGGCTTCGCATCGGTTGGAAATTACGAAAACAAAAACCGGATATCTTAGTTGTCAAATTTTGGTTGCCCTTTATGGCACCTTGTTTAGGTACTATTTGCCGAATTGTAAAAGGTAATAAACACACCAAAATTATTTCTATTTTAGATAATATCATTCCGCACGAGAAGCGAATGGGCGATACGTTTTTTACACAATATTTTGTCAATAGTGTAGATGCTTTTATTGCTATGAGCGATGCTGTTTATAATGATTTAAGTGTGTTTGATAAAATAAAACCGCGTTTGCTAAATCCACATCCACTTTTTGATAATTACGGAAAAGCAATTGTTAAACAAGATGCCATCCAGCAATTACAGTTAAATCCAACCAAAAAATACATACTTTTTTTTGGCCTAATACGTGATTATAAAGGATTGGATATTTTGCTAAAAGCAATGGCAACCGATGCGTTACGAAATTCAGATATACAACTTATTGTAGCCGGAGAATATTATTCCAATAAAGAAGAATACGAAAAGTTGCTGAATGATTTAAAGCTAACAGATAAAGTAGAATTACATACGCGATTTATTCCGGATAATGAAGTCGGTCTATATTTTTGTGCTGCTGATTTGGTGGTGCAACCATACAAACATGCAACGCAAAGCGGTGTTACCCAAATCTGCTATCATTTTAACAAACCTATGTTGGTGACCAATGTAGGTGGCTTGCCGGAAATTGTGCCGAATAATAAAGTTGGTTACGTAGTGGAACCTAACGAAACGGCAGTTGCAAATGCTATTCTTGCATTTTATAACAACAATAAAGAACCGGAATTTGTCCAACATATTTTAGAAGAGAAAAAGAAATATTCTTGGAAAGTAATGGTTGATAAAGTGAAACATTTAGCATCTGTACGTTAATTTATATAGATGTAGTTTAGCCAAATGCACCAGTGTACTATTTATCTGCCATTAGTTACATTAGCTATTTTAAATCCTAAATCGTAAATTCGTTTCATGATTATTCGTTCCAAAGCACCTTTGAGAATTGGCCTTGCCGGTGGTGGCACCGATGTTTCTCCATATTCGGATATTTATGGTGGTGCTATCTTAAATGCAACATTAAGTTTGTATGCCAATGCATCTATCAAACCAAGAACCGATGGGAAAATCGTAATAAATGCCATTGACAGAAATGAGATTATTGAACTCAATAGCACGGAAGAATTACCTATTGATGGTCAATTAGACTTAGCAAAA
The DNA here is from genome assembly GCA_963169645.1 of Bacteroidota bacterium. Classification (GTDB taxonomy): domain Bacteria; phylum Bacteroidota; class Bacteroidia; order Chitinophagales; family JADIYW01; genus JADJSS01. The sequence goes on along the minus strand of CAUJCO010000013.1, from coordinate 302,396 downwards.
GGTGTATATAATCGCCTTGTGAAAGAGTTTATCAAACAACCACTTTCATTTGAAATAAATACGTATGTAGATGCACCGCCCGGTTCTGGTTTAGGTTCATCATCTACCTTAGTAGTTGCCATTTTAGGTGCATTTGTAGAGTGGTTAAAATTACCTTTAGGTGAATACGATATCGCACACTTAGCCTATTCTATAGAACGGGAAGACTTGAAAATGGCGGGTGGAAAACAAGATCAATATGCGGCTACTTTTGGTGGTGTTAACTATATGGAATTTTATGCGAACGATAAAGTAATTGTAAACCCATTGCGCGTTAAATCAAAATTCTTACATGAATTAGAGCATAACTTAGTGTTGTTTTATACACAAACATCTCGTTTATCTTCCAAAATTATACAAGAACAAACCGACAATGTACACGCAAAAAAATCAACTTCTATTGAAGCCATGCATCAACTTAAAGAGCAAAGCATTTTAATGAAAGAAGCAATTCTAAAAGGAAATATGGACGACATTGGTACCATTTTACATAACGGTTGGATGCATAAGAAAAAGATGGCGGATGGTATTTCCAATGCTTCCATTGATGATATTTATGAAACAGCTTTACAGTTCGGTGCTACAGGTGGAAAAATTTCCGGTGCCGGTGGTGGTGGTTTTATGATTTTCTATGCACCGTATATCCATAAATATCAGTTGATTCGCAAGTTGAGTGAGTTGGGTGGTAATGTAATTAATTACACACTTACAAATGAAGGTTTAACAACATGGATTGTATAATGTAAACCAATAATTTCTGTTTCTACGTAAAGTAGATGCAAATAAAAAATGCGAGATAAAAATCTCGCATTTTCTTTATTACGTTGTATTGATTATTCTGCTTTTGCATGGGCCGCTAAATAATCATAAATGTTTGCTTTTTGTTCATTAGTAATTTTTGCTTTAGGAGCCATCTTGTCCATCCAGCCCACCCATTCTTCTTTGGTGAATTTTTCCGGTTCTACTAATTGGTGACATTTTACGCAATTGGCAGCATACAATGCTCCTTTTGCTTCCATAGTTAAACTTGTAGCTGTTTCTGTTTTGGTAACAGTAGCTGTCGTTTTGTGAGAACAAGCATACACCACAATAGATAAAATACTAATGATTGCCATTTTTTTCATACACATTCTTTATTTTTTTGAAGAAATAGGAGGTTTGTATCCATCCGTTAATGTTTTCATGAATGCAATAATATCATTTATTTCTTGTTTAGACAATTTTAAATCACCTAAATCTTCTGTATTCATAGTAGAAAGGACTTCCGGATGAGCAAATTTTGGATTGACATCCCGCTCGTTGTAAAATTCCATCACCTCTTCTAATGTTTCAAAAATTCCGGAATGCATATACGGAGCCGTCTTCTCAATATTGCGTAAAGTAGGCGTTTTAAATCTTCCAACTTCTAATGGGTTATTCATTTCAAATTTTGCCAAACCACTATCTATCGGTAAATTTTTTTGCAAAGGGTTTTTGGGTAGCCCAAGATTATCATACGAATAATCTGTAAATAAAATTTTGTTGGTTGATGCATATTCAGTCGGTGTACTTAAATGGCATAGTGAGCATTTCGCTTTGAGCGTATCGTTGAAGAGTTCCATACCTCTTTTTTCCTGTTCCGATAAGCTCACTTTCCCTTCTAAATAAGAATCGAACTTGCTTGTAAATTGGTTGACTTGATGCGAACGTTGAAAGGCTTCCAAACACATGGTAGCATAAAATACAATGGTTTGGCTATCGGCTAATGCTTGTTTTCCAAATAATTTTTCCAATTTAGGATAATATGGTGCTCGTTTTATTTTAGATGATACATTAGTAAAACTAATGTTATTCATTTCATGGGCCGTAATTAATGGAAATAATGCTTGTTGATTTAAAAACTCAGCTTTCCCATCCCAAAAAAATCCGCCTACGTCTTCCCAAATTCCTCTTACAATTTCAGCTCGGCGGTTGGGTGCAAATGCCATATAGTTGAGTGCATTTGCATTTCTGTTTCCGGCGTCACCAGTAGAACCGATGGAAAAGGCTTTATTACTTGGATCGGCAAAACCACTCATCGGTGAATGACACGAAGCACAACTCACTCCGGCTGGTTCAGATAAACTTTTGTCGAAGAAAATTAATTTGCCAATGCGAGCCGAATCTGATAAGCCTTCGTTGTTGGCAATGAATTCTTCTTCTGTATTATAATAAAATGGTTTTATTTCTTTTTGGCAACTGCTGATGCAAAAAACAAATAAAAATAAGTAAGCTAGAATTTGAGTTTTCATATACTTAAATGTACTCAATAAATGAAGAATAGTATTCATTTTAATGCAATAATTTTCTATCATTTTTAAAGAATTTTACGATTGAAAAGTCGGTATGATTCAACGCATACAGAAACAAAAAATGCCGACATAATAGTCGGCATTTTCTTAATTTTTCGAGTAATTTTTATTATAAAGAGCTCACAAATTTCACTAAATCATCTCTTTCTTTTTTAGAAAGTTTAGCTACTTCTGTTTTCTGATTTTCTGCTTCACCACCGTGCCACATAATGGCTTCTAAAATATTACGTGCTCTACCATCGTGCAATAAACTTGTATGTCCATTTACTAATTCTGATAAGCCGATGCCCCAAAGTGGAGGTGTTCTCCATTCGTTTCCATTGGCTAAGAAATCCGGACGACCATCTGCTAATTCCGAGCCCATATCGTGCAACAATAAATCAGTATATGGATAAATTGTTTGATTATTTAAGAAAGCAAAAGGCGAAGTATTTCCTGTAATATATTTTTGTGTATGACATTTGTTGCAACCAATTCTGAAGAAGATTTCTTTTCCGTTGTCAGCATCCTTATCGTTAAAATATCTACGTTTCGGCACTGCTAATGATTGTGTGTAGAATGCTAACTTTACCAATGAGATACTATCAATTTCCGGTTCATCATCCATGCCATCATCTTGTATTTGTCCGTAGGCAGCTTCTTTCGGAAATACAAAGTTGGTAATGCCAATATCTTGATGAATTGCTCCGGCGGTTTGTTCTAATAGCGTGGCATTATTGGCCTTCCAACCAAATCTACCTAACTCAAATAAACCACTCACCGGATTAAAAACCTTGTTAGCTTTTCCCGAAATTCCATCACCATTGAAATCTGAAATATCTTGTTGTGCTGTTATGTCCGCTTCTGAAATGGCTTCTAATAATCCTAATCCAATAACTTGTTGTGCAATACGTGGTGAAACCATCATATTAGCCGGAATAGTTGCCGTAGTAGATGTTAAGGTATAATGTGGTTTTCTCAGTGTATAGGTAGTTCCATCGGCAAAGTAATGCGTGGTTTCTGTAAAAGTAATATTTACGGAACCTTCAGCGGTTGTGCCTACAAGCGAGCGTTGTTGAAACTGACCACCTAAGCCCGGAACCGGTGTTGGTCCTTGGCTTTCATCAGCACTCGGAATACTTACTCTAAATAATAATCCTTTTAAATCGCTGCCGGAAAATGGTTGTGCTGATTTCCCATTTTTAGGATGACATAACGCACATGATGCATGATTGAAAATGGGGCCTAATCCTTGATTTCTAACAGCCGGACTGCCAACAAACATAGCTTCAAAATGGGCATCACCTTCTAAATGCAATGCCACTTCTGCTGCATTCATGTTGTTGGATGGTTGCTCAAAAGAACCACTAAAAATATTGTTATATGTGGTAGCACCGCCCGGAAATTCTTCCGATGCTTCGTTGATACTTTGCTTATCTTTTCCGCAGGATAAGCAAAGTGTTAGAATGGAGATATAAAATAATTTTTTCATTGTATAAAAACTTTAATAAGGTTTGTTTCTGTTTTAGTATAAAAAATAAATGTCCCAATTAATTGGGACATTTATGCGTATTTATTGTTTAGATTTCATTACCATTTTTTATAAGCTTTGAATCAAAGGAAGTATTTGAGTTCTAATCATTTCTTCTAATTCTTCTACTTCTGCTTGGGCTGCTTCGATGGAGGCCCTATCACTGCCTAATGCTTCGGAGTAAGTAGCACTTGTGGAACCACCAATTTGTTGAATGGCTTCAATTGCTGCTAAGATTTGTGCTTTCATATTTGCATCCAGAGTGGCATTTTTAGAAGCTACTACATCTGATAAACCTTTTCCATTTCCATTTGTACCGTATTTACCTAAATAGACATTGGATATACTTTGTATATTATTGGTAAAGTCGTTTTTAGTATTGTTGCTAAAACGGCTTTCTTCTTCTCTAATTCCACCGGCAACACCGTCTAAGTCTAACCCGTCTAATGTATTTTGGATTTTTGTATCAAAAACTTCACCTGCAATTCCACGAATACCTTCGGCTAATTCTATTAATACATCTTTCTCAGATGGGTAACGACTACCTTTTTCTTTTAATTCTCTTCCAAAGTTTCCACCAGTAGCACTCCAAGCGTCATATAATTCCGCTGTTTTGCCTTTTAGGCTTTCAGTAGCAGCTACTAAATATTCTAATTCACGAGCTGTTAAAGAAGCGGCAGTTTTGTTTCCGGAAGTTCCCCATAAGAAATACTCGATAGCATGGAATCCTTTTAATCCGGTACCACTTTCTCCGGTTAATGAATCAATATATGCTTTAGTAATAACATCTGAAGAGGCTAATATGTCGTCTACACCTATACTGTCTAACGGCCAAGTATCAATGTTTGGATCTATTTCATTATCAGAAACAGGTCCGAATAAAAAACCTTCACTGGCTTCCCAAGGTGCACGAGTAGCTCTGAATGCTTCGCGAGCTGCAGTTAATTCGATTTCAGTAGCACCACCTGTATTTAATGCGTTTACTGCATCTAATAATAAACCGGCTTTCGTATCTAAATCAGCGTAGGTTTTAATAATTATATTGTCTGTAATGTTGCTAATTTCCGCATTATAAGCACCAACATTATCTTTGGTACAACGTGCTGAAAATAGGATAGTAAGCATAAAAAGTGCGTAAATAGAAATTTTCTGCATATAGATATAATTTTACACAAATTTAGACTTAGTCCAAATAGAAACAAATACCAAATATTAAGATAAATAATACCTAAACTTGGGTATTAATGGTTTATTTTTTTGTGTGCCAACGGAAAGCAATACTTCCAAAAACGCCGATGCCGTCGCTCGGTATTATTCCTGGTCCAGGGTAGCTTTCGGCTCTACGAGTGAAATAAGTGTGATTACTTAAATTGTTAATGGAGCAGCTAAACTTAAACCATTTATAGATGTATGAAGTATTTAAGTCCATTACATAATAAGCAGGAATTTCGCCAATAACTGCTGTTGAAGCATATTTTGCATTAGTAGCATCTGTAAATTGTTTTGAGATAGATGAAATTTGCCAACTTAATCCAAAATCTTTATACTTAAAACCAACACCACCTCTGAAAATAAATTGAGGTGCAAATTCAACTATATTTCCACTGATTTGTTTGTTTTGAGAGTGTACATAAACAGCGTTGGTGTATGTAAAATTGGAGAAAATAGATAATCCAAAGTTTGAATTTTCATCGATGCATTTTAGAATATCAACCTCTACAAAAGATTCCACGCCTAAGCTCCTAGAATTGGAAATATTGGTTTTATATCGATAAATATTATACATAGAATCTACCTGTTGGATAGAGCCAACTTTTTTATTGTAGAACAAGGAAAAGAAATTGACATCGTAATTTACTTTTTCACCTTTTTTGCCTCGTACACCAATGTCACCATTAAATCCTTTTTCGTCTTTTATATTCGGATCAACCCGAACATTCGGGTTGTTGATACGCAAATCGGTGTAGTTGATGCCGCGATAGTTTTGTGAAATATTAGCATACACTTCCGCTAACTCATGTGCTTTATAACTAATACCAACCCCAAATAATGGGAATACACGTTTGTAGTTTCTGCTATCGGTATATTTTATAGAATCTGCTTTGTAGTAACCACCGACATCTGTCAATAAAATTTCCATTCGCATACCCGGCGTGATACTTAATTTTGGGGTGATTTTAAAAATATTTTCTGCGGAGAATGCAATATTATTTCCTGTAAAATGATAATCCGAGTTTTCTAAATCTATTGGATTTAAATAATTAAAATTAGCATCAGTGGCATCATTTCCCAAACCTTGTTGTTTATTGGTAAATCCACGAAAATAACGCATACCAACACTTAACGATGCTTGTTCTTTCCCTAATTTATATTGATACAAAACGCGCGATTCCAAACCAAAATTTTTGTATTTATCTTTGATTAAATCACGCTCTCTGAAGTCGTCTGCTCTGTTGGCATAACTCAAAAATCCTAACGCATTTCTGCTACCAATTAATCCAAAAATAACAGTGTTCCAACGGATATTTTGTTTGGGTTGATATTCTAATTTTACGGATGGAATATTCCAATTTATTTGAAACCAATTTCTTGTTCGAGTGGATTGTTTAGGATTTTGATTAAATTGATTATCTGTTAATCCACCCGGTTGTTGCATTAAATAATTTTGATGTGTAAACTCAACAGCGATATTTATTTTATCATTGATGTGATACGTAAAATTGGCGAATGCAGAATGTGCGTTTAGTTTGGAATTAGTACGCCAACCTTTAGTGTGCTTGTATTGATAGTAGGCATAATAAGTGAGTTTTTTGTATGTTCCTTCAATAGCATTAAAGGAGCTAACAGTAGCAAAAGAACCACCGGTAAGTTGCGTAGTTATCTGGAATTTTTTTTGAATAGGTTGATGCGTTTTAAAATTGATTAGGCCACCAAACTGCGTACCAAACTGTAAGGAAGCTGCACCACGTACGATTTCAATTCTATCCATTCCTTCGGTTGGTGGTGTAAAATAAGCATCCGGATAACCAATGGCATCGGCAGTGATGTCGTATCCATTTTGACGAATATTAAATTCAGCAGAACGATTGGGATTTAAACCACGTGCACCGATACCTAATTGCATACCTGCTGCATCGCTTTCCCATACATTTAATCCGGCAATACGATTAAAAATCTGTCTGCCGTTGTTTGTTGCTACATTGGCTTGTATATTTCCTAAATCTACGATTTCGGTTTTCTTTCCATCAAATATTACAGTACCTTCTACACTTTTTAATCGTATTTCTTTCATTCTGTCAGCACGTATAGTTACTTCATCAATTTGTTCTTGAATGGAATCGTATGCGTGTAGTAATGAATCTATATTTTGGGTATGTGCCGAGAAACTAAATAGAGATAAAAAAATAAGTAGGTAACATTTCTGCATCTTCATCAATTTTCATTTAAAAATACGGTCGTTTTCATCTCGTGTTATGGTTGGAGTTTTTCAAAAGGCAATATCCAACTTTTAGGGGCAAAGTTAATGGGTTGTTTGGCTAAATCTACGTTATTATTTATAAATGGTCTGCTTGGATGACCATTTAAAGCGGCGTAGCTATCGGCATACACTTCTGCTTGTTGGAAGCCATGTTTGGTATTGTATTCTTTTGCCAAGAAGTGGGCAAATTGCAATATCATATCCGGTTGTGTACTCATCTGTTTCTCTTGTTGCGGTGTGAGATAATGGCAGTTTTGAATTTCTTCTATCTTTCCTGTTTTATCTTTCACAACAAATGTGGTGAGGGCATTTTTTTCCATTAACATTACTCTCCATGAAAACCGATAACCTTGCTCCGTCCAAAATAATTTTCCCGGATACAATATATATCGGAACGGCAATAATAATTGTATGATGAAATGTACTGCAAAAAGCAGCACCCAAAATTTGGCAAAGGAAAGTTGATATGTATTGTTCGATGATTGTGTTTCCGACGGAACATCTTGTTTAAAAATAAAGGAGAAAAGTCGGAGAAATTTTTGATGAAAATCGGCTGAAAAAAATATCCATGTTGCTACAATCATAACATACGGAAAAACGCCAATTTGAAATAACCAACCTGTAACCACATGGAAAAATACAACAGCTGCGTACGCATAAGGTCGAGTTTTGGAATGGATTAAAAAGAAAAAAATACTGATATCAAACAACATTCCGAACCACGAAAATAAGTACCATACAATTTTATAATCAAATAGAAATCCGATAATAGGTAAGTAATCTCGGCTTTTTAACCAAATACTTAAAGGCTGTGCATGCAGTAACCAATCCGGATTTATTTTGGCAATACCGGCAAAAAAATAAACTATTCCAATTTGCAGTTGCAAGATATAAATGAACCAAATCGGTATATATTGCTTGGGTTTTGTGAGCCCAAATCGAACATCGAGTGAAGCAAATTTATGTGCCGGTAAAAAACACATAACCAAGCTTACAATGCTGACAAAATAATAATGATTAAGGTAATTTGTTTTGTCTAACAATTCAACATAGGTGAATGCTAAGAAAAATAAGATAGTAGCAATTCTATAAAACAAGCCTAATAAAATGCAACATGCAGATAGAATCATAATACTAAAAACCACATACATACCAATTCCCGGAAGTGGTCGTATCAATTCAAATCCTTCGTAAGAAAAATAGAATGTAGGTTGTATGTATAATAAATCTACCCAACCTTTAGCGACAAAGCGGATACTGCTAAAAAGTAACATTGCACCTAATAGTATTCTAAAAGAAGCTAAAGGTGCAATGGAAGTTGTACGGAATAAAAATGAGTGTATTTTAGATGTTATGGATGTGTCATTAGTCGCCATCGCTATCGGTATAAGTTATAGAAACACCCAATGCAGATGGTACATCTACTTTCATCAATACTAATAATTTTTTGGCTTCTAAAAACAATGCATCGGCTTTCGCAATGTCTGTAATTACAGTATGAGCATAATTGGTGCCGCATGCAGTTGCTTTAGTTTTACATACTGCAATTTGTGTCAGCACATCATCTGCTAAATTTCCACCAAAGGTGCTGGTGTAGTTTAATGTTTGAATGTAATTAATCAATCCATTACCGCCTATCGTATCTATTGCACTTTTGCCATTTAATACTTTTTCTAGATTATCTAAAGTAAGCAACATATACTCTACACTTTTATTAGCGTAATAAGTTTGTGTAGCTTCAGGTTTGGTGTAAATTGTTTTTACATTACCTTGATAGCCTGCCGGAATTCCAATTTGGTGCCGTTTGAAATCATCTATTCTGCGTGCTATGGAATTTACCATTAAACTCAATGAGCCAGCTGCATCTGTTCCTAAACTGTTAATGTATATATCTCTGTAGGAAGTCCATTTTGTTAGGATATCAGTGTTGACTTGAATACAATTATCAATCAATGATTCTAAATAAGCTTTGTAAGCAGTAGCATTCGGGTCTGTTGTAAATTGTATTAATGTTTGGGCATTGTCTTTTCCATATAAAAGATATTCCATTGCCGGCAACCCTTTGTCAGATTTTATACGACCTTTTACAAAACTTAGTGATGTACTGCCACGTTGTATGTAGGCTGTAATGCTGTCAGCTCTGCTTGGAAAATAATTGTTGTTATCAATTGCCATTACTTCATCCGAAGGCGTGGTTTTCTCATATATTTCACAAGATTGCCATGCTGCGTATGCATCTAAAAAAGCGGTTTGTAATGCGGTTAAATTCGTTGCATCTGACGTAGTAGAAAAATTGGTAAATGCTGTTTTTAATGCCGTAAGTTTCTGACCGTATGTTGTAAATGCCGGTTGAATGAGATTGTCTGCATAGTTGATAAACATTGCTTTTTTATCATAACTTGGTTGCTCCTTTTCCATACAAGCGGTAAGGAATAAAATGGAGCACGATAAAAGTATGGCAATACATCTCTTCATAAATAAACTTAAATTTTCGTACTATAAAATTAGCATTTAACTACTATAATTTAGGGTATTTCGTTTATAGAAATTATTATCTTATTGCTTATCTGTTTTGTGCTGCAACCCAATTTGTTTTAAAATCAATCATTTCTGAGTCGGTGAATTGGTAGATTGATTTAATTTTAGCAATTGCACTTGTAATTTTTGCACTTTCCGTAACCGGATCAGATACAAATTTATACATAGTAGATTCTGCACCTGCAGGGGCATTTAAAAATCCTAAAATAGCATCAATTTCACTATCACTTATTTTTCTATCTGTTTGAGGAATTGATTTAAATCCTAATACAAAGCCGGCACATTCGCTTATGTCATGAATTCCACCTGCATTGTCTGCTACCGTTGGTGTTGCACTTGTGAATTTAGGAATGGCAGCGTAAGAGTAGTTTATTACGGTTGCCATGATAGCTTTTTCGATTAACAACTTAATTTTTGAGATAGCCGCATTTTTTTCCTCATTATATGCTTCGCCTGCCGCAATTGCAACTTTTAATGTAATAAATTGTTGCTTTAGTTGTGTGTAAAATCCGGTTCCATCATTTTTATCTCTTCTGGCAGTATAAGATGCTATAAACAAATCCGGATTCGACGTATTGGCAGCGTTTGTAGTATTTGGGAATGTAGGATGAGCACCAAACACACATATCATTTTATCTACAGTTGCTTCAGTCATTGCTCCTTTTGTAAGCGTTGTTAATTGATTATATAATGCAGTTGTAAATAAACCTTTTTCTACATATTGTAGAGTTTCTAATCCTCTTTTATCTAATAATCGACCACCGTAAACACCACCATTTGTGGCAGTAGCTCCATTGGCTACATCGTATGCGTTTTGACTGCAATTTACTATTGTTGGGAACCAATCGTTTTCAATACTTGTACTAAAACTTGGAATCGTTGCAGATTTTAATGATGGAGTGCCTTTGTCCGCAAATAATGCCTTCAATGTGTCTACATTTAGTTTTACACTTACATTATTACCCGTTTTCATGTACGAACTGAGGTTTTTTAATTGTGTAATTAAACCTTTTTCGTCTGTTACATTCGAGTCATAATTCGTACTTTCATAGGTACTTGGAATCGTTAAAGGTGTTTTTTCTTTTTTGCAGGAAATGCTGATTGCACATACTAAAATTCCTACACACATCAGTGATTTTTTAATTACGTTCATTTTATTGTTATTTAGACTAAATTTATTTTAGTGCAAAAATAACGTAATGCCTTAGTTCGAACAATAACAAAAAGTAGTATGTTAATACCAAATTTTAGGTATTAGAGTTGTTCTACAAGTTCTTCTCGTGTAACAAGTCTGTTTTGGATGGCGTATACAATCATCTCAGAAGAAGAATTGATTTTAAGTTTCTTCATGATGTTTTTCTTGTGTGTATAAACCGTATGTGTGCTTAAAAATAGATGACCGGCTATAGTTTTGGCAGTCCAGCCTTTTGCCGTTAATTTAATGATTTCTGTTTCTCGTAAGGAAAGATTAAATGCTTTGCAATTGTCTTCATCGGTGTGTATGTGTTTTTCAATGATGATATCAATTACTTTATGGCATAAAAATTTCTCACTTTTGGCTGTTGCATAAACAGCACCAACAATTTCTTCTTTATCACATTCTTTAGTTAAAAAACTAAGTGCGCCCAATTCTATTACTTTATATATATTTGCTTTGTTGTCATCGGAAGAGATGATAAGAAAATTAGTATTCGGTGAAATGGATTTCACCATACCGATATCTTCCAACACAAAATTTTTAGCATTGTTGTAGTCGAAAATAACAACATCCGGTTGGTTGTCTTTTACAACATGATATAATTCTTCGGAGTTCAGTGCTTCACCTACAATCTTAAATTCTTTTTCACTCGATAAAAGATTCTTTAATCCTACTCGGATGAGATATTGTGTGTCAGCAATAACAATTTTTATCATAAAAAAGGTGTAAGATGCAAACAAAAATAAAGAATAATAGCTTAATTCTTAAATGATTAAATCAATAAAATGCTAATTTCGCTTATCATTTGTAAAGTATGAACAATAATTTAACGTTCCAGCAATCTATTGCTGATTTTGTAAAGAGTAGTATAGATGTAAGTAGATGGAAAACGGCCCAAACGCACTTTGAAAACAAAATGTATGCGGATGCTATTCGTGCATGTATTAATTATATAAATCCGGAAATTGAAACAAAATATGCCAACGCCGATAAAACAATTTATGATGTGCCACATGGTTCGGTTATTGTTCATATACAAATTACCGAGACACATTTTAGTGTTAAAGCACCCTTTTTAAATATTCAGGATGCAAAAGTAATTCCTGTTTTACGACAAGTTGCTCAATTAAATTTTCATCCTTTAAAATTGTCTTCCATCATTTTAGAAGATAAACAATTGTATTTTTATTTTGAATGTTCGTTACCACATTGCGAGCCTTATAAAGTATATGATGTATTGCGTGAAATCTGCATTAATGCAGATAATTACGACGATGAATTTATTTCTAAGTTTAATGCAGTTCATCTTCAAGAACCCAAAATTTATCCGTATGCTCCCAATTTTTTACAACATGCGTGGAATACCGTGCAACTGTATATTGAAGAAACATTAGCAGCCTACGAGCAACTGGAGAATAAACGGCTGACAGCCTATTTGTGGGATGTTCTGGCAATCACACTATTGAAGTTGGATTATTTTTGCGTGCCGCAAGGTTATTTACGCGTAGAGCTGGAAAAAGCAATCGCCAACTTAAATAGTAAAGAAGATTATTATCAACGACTAAGTAGCACAAAGTCTTTTTTAAAAGAAATACAAAGTATGGATTCTGAGCGTTTCGGGAAAAACTTATATCGAATTGAAATTTTTGTTCCGTATAAATTTAGAACCGATTTAGATGGTGTTCGCAATATGTTGCAATATGCGTATGAAACCGCAGAAAAAGAATTGAAAGCATCGGATTATTTAGGTGCCGTTTTTACGCTAGAATATGGAATCCTAAATTTATTTTATAACCATCAAGTAGCACCACCAATTGAACAATTATTGTCGGGTGCAATGATACAATCATCTCAAAAAACAATACAAGAAACGGCCAACACTTTGTACGACACTGTAAAAAAAGTAATGGAAACAGATGTTACTCAAGCAACTTCTACACCCAAAACAGAAAACAAAAGTTTCTTCGGAAAGCTATTTAAAAAATAAATTACAACGAAAGCTATGGCAGCTATGAATCATCTCGAATTAAAAAATGCCGTTTATAAAATAAATACCGCAAATGGAAGTGGCACCGGATTTTATTTAAACACACCCAATATTTTGGTTACCAATTATCACGTAATTGAAGGAAGCAAACAAGTATCCATAGAAAATCAAACTAAAAATAGATTTATAGCACACGTGTTGTATGTAAATCCGGATGCGGACATCGCATTTCTGAAAATTGAAAATCACCAGCCATCTATTGGTATTCCGTTTCGCGAAGTGCAAACTGTGCACAGCAGAGATAAAGTATTTGTTTTAGGTTTCCCATTTGGAATGCCGTACACAATTACAGAAGGTATCGTATCGAACGAAAACCAACTATTGGATGGGAAGAATTTTATACAAACCGATGCAGCTGTGAATCCCGGAAACAGTGGCGGTCCGGTTGTGAATGAAAGCGGCGAATTAGTGGGCGTTACTACGGCAAAATTTACCGATGCCGACAATGTAGGTTTCGCCATTCCGGCTACCATTGTGCAAGATGAACTAAATGATTGGAGCAAAAAAACAAGCGATACATTTTCGCTAAAATGTGCTTCTTGCAAATCGTTGATTTACGAAAAAACAGATTATTGTCCGGAGTGTGGTTCCACCATTAATGAAAGCATTTTTAATGATAAAGAAGTCAGCAAGTTGGCACTTTTTGTAGAAGATGCCATTCAAAATATGGGTACCAATCCGATTTTAACACGATGCGGCAATGAGTATTGGGAATTTTATTCGGGCAGTGCGTTGGTGCGTATTTTTGTGTATGATAAAAATTATTTATACGCTACTTCACCCATCAATATTTTACCGGTAGGAAATTTAGAACGTATTTTAAAATATGTGTTGAGTAATCCGGTGGTGCCATATCAATTAGGCATACAAAACAATCAACTTTTTCTATCGTACAGAGTGCATTTGTCGGATATTTTTTCGGAAGATAATAAAGGTGTACAACAAAATTTAAGTCAGCTTATTTTAAAAGCGAATGAGATGGATGATTACTTTGTACAAGAATTTGGTTGCGAAAAATCCAACTATGCCAAAGTGGAATAATGTATGTTTTATAAATATAGTAGCTCAGAAGAAAATAAAAAAAACTCAACCTTTTTCATAAGGTTGAGTTCTAATATGTATAAGTAGTTTTTGTTACTTCACCGTAAAACGTCCGGTAGAAATTATCTTGTCATCCACTTTTAATTGATAAAAATAAATGCCGGTATTTTTAAATAATTCTCTGCTAATTTTTTGCTCGTAATCTTTCATCTGATTGATTTTATAAATCTCACTTCCTAAGATGTTGTAAAATACGATACTCACCTTGCTTGTTTCTAAATTCAACTCATCATTTATTTTAATGGTTGATTCAGAAACCAATGGATTCGGATAAAGTTTTACCATGTCTTTTTCACCATAGCGAACATCCGTATAAGCACTTTCGATGGTGAAATTTGCCCATGTATGTTTTGGAAAAAATAATACAGAGAGAAACAAAAATAATATAAGTGTAAACGTTTTACGCATAGGCTTTAAATCAAAATTTGGTTTTTCGTCATTATATACAAACATAAATTTATGTTTTATTGATTAAAAAGTCAATAAACATGCCAAAAAATATTTTAGTGTATATCAAATTGAAGCAATGGTAGTAAGGCATCAAAAGTTGCAATAGAAAAATCAATTAACGAATTTTCGTTGTATTTGTTTGATATACAAACAGTTGTCATATTTACGGATTTCCCAAATTCCATATCAGAAAGTTTGTCGCCAATCATAATTGATTTATGGAAATCGATATCGGGAAAATCTTGTTTTGCTAAAAATGCCATTCCATTGTTTGGCTTACGCAATTTATTGTCGTCCGAAGCCAAGTCCGGAGCATAATATACGGCATCAATCCGCCCACCATTCAGCTCTATCATGTTCATCATATTTTGATGTAGTTGATTCAACGCATCCGGTGTGATGAGTCCTTTTGCGATGCATTGCTGGTTTGTAACCACTATAATTCTTGGAAATATTTTTGCCAATTTAGGCAATGTGGTAAGTACGCCATGAAGGAACTCAAATTGTTCCCATTCCAATACATACGAACCATCT
Organism: Bacteroidota bacterium; assembly: GCA_963169645.1. Classification (GTDB taxonomy): domain Bacteria; phylum Bacteroidota; class Bacteroidia; order Chitinophagales; family JADIYW01; genus JADJSS01. The sequence continues at coordinate 287,171 of CAUJCO010000013.1, read as the reverse complement.
ATGTTTTTATTGATGACACCATCTCTATCCAAAAATAAAGTCCAAGAATTATCTACGTGAATCATGTTTTTTATTCAAATTATTTGAAGTCGTTTTTTGCTTTTTCATAATCTTCCGGAATGCCGATATCGATAAAATAATTGTCAAAAATTTTACCTTGAATGTTGAGTTGTTGCGTGTGTGCTTCTAAAATATCTTTCTCAAAAGAAAATTTTTGTGCGGTTGGAATTTTATCAAACAGCGTTTTATTAAAATAATACACACCACCATTTATTAAACCATGTGTACAATATTTTTTTTCATTAAAAGCGATGATTTTATTTTGAGTATCGAGTTCTACTGTTCCATATCTATCAAACTCAAACATTGGTTTTAAAGCGATAGCTATATCGCAATTTTCTTCTTTTAATTGAATCAGGTCGATATCAAAGTACGTATCACCATTTAAAACAAATGCATCGTGTTCTACGTAGTTAAAAGCATGTTTGATGCCACCACCTGTTCCTAATGGTTCGTTTTCTATGGCATATTGTATGTCAATTCCAAGATATTTATCTTGAAAATAATCTTGGATAATTTCTTTTAAATGCCCTACGGAAAGGACAACTTGTTGTATTTGCTGAAACGCCAATTCTTGGAAAATATAATGTAAAAACGGCTTGCCGTTTATGGGTGCCATTGGTTTAGGTATGTCTTTTACCACTGTACGTAAACGCGTGCCGAAGCCACCTGCCAAAATAATTACCGGTGTCATAAAACCTTTACTATTTCCAATATTATAATTCGAAAAATTTTTCTTCCACTAATTGGCATATAATATGACCGATTGTAATATGGCATTCTTGAATTCGAGGTGTGTCAGTAGATGGAATATTGATTAAGTAATCACAATATTCGCGCATTTTTCCACCTGTTTCACCCGTGAAGCCCACAATAATCAATCCGCGTTCTTTGGCTACTTTAAAAGCTTCAATAATATTTGCTGAATTGCCGGAAGTAGATAAGCCAAAAAGTATATCGCCTTTTCTTCCTTTTGCTTTCACTAAACGAGCATACACTTCGTTATAGCTGTAATCGTTGGCAACTGCCGTTAAATACGAAGTATTTACGTGCAAAGCTTCCGCATCCAAAGGCTCTCTGTCGGTATAAAAACGACCTGAAAATTCTGCTGCTAAATGTTGTGCATCTGCTGCTGAGCCACCATTGCCACAAAACAATAATTTTCCATCCTGTTTGAAACACGACACAATAACATCGGTTAGTATTTCCATTTTTTGCAATAATATTTCGTCTTGTAAAACTTGTTGTTTTACACTAATAGCGGCACTTAGTATTTCTTTTATTTTAGATTGCATGTTGTAAAGATAAGAATAGATTATTTGATTTGAAATTTGTTTTTTATATTGGTTCTATGGGAATTATAGAAATAGATACATCGGCTAAAATAATCACTATTTCGTCTAATATTATTGGATATGGAAATGCCGCAGATTATACAATTTGTAAACATATCAGCGAAGAAATTGAAACGATGTGGAACGAGCCCAATGCTGTTGTTGAATTGTATAACAATTTATTTCAAGTTCAGTTTAAAATCCAAACTCAATTTAATAGCTTGATGCATCCAAACAGCATTATCCAAAATGAAAATCCAAGAAATAATTATATTCGAATTGAGCAATATTGCAACATGAATATTTCATTTATGGATGCAATCGGTAGTAATTCAGGTTATTTTCTATTGGCGAATTTATATAAAGGTTCCACATCTGCTGCACACGAATATGGCCATTCCTTAGGCTTGCCTCACCCTTTAAATTTAAATATTTTAGGAGCCGGCCGGCCAAGTATAATGTATCCACGAGGCTCCATCGTGGATGCCGAATTTCAAAATGATGTATTAGCTCAGCCGGGTGGTCCGGGTGGCACACTCAATCCACAAAGCAGAAAAGTAATGCAAGAAAATATAGACCAATTGCAGTTACCACAAAAAATAAATAACAATGTTTTTGTATTAGGTAGATTGACGAATAAATACCACGAAGCGCATCAAAAAATAGCCTAAAAAAATCAAAAAAAAAAGCCTGTTCAATCAGTATGAGCAGGCTTTTTGCATTATTTAATAACGTATTTATTTTTTATTTGGTGCCATTAAATTATTCATCGCCATCATTTCTTTCATAGTTTTTTGCATTCCGTCGGATGAGCCATCTAAGAAAATAACATTACCTTTTCCGTATTCCGCAAAGTTTTTAATGGCTTCTGTCCACATAGAAAATAAAATTACAGAAGTATCTAAGTTGGCTTGCTCCATTTCTTTTGCTGCAGAAGTCATACCTTTAGCCACTTCTTCTCTGAAGAGAGCCACACCTTGTCCGCGTAATTGTGCAGCCGTACGTTCTGCTTCGGCTGCAATTTTAATGGCATTTCCATCTGCTTCCGCTGCTTTCGTTTTTGTAATTAATAAAGCCTGTCCTTCATTTTCTGCAGCCGCTTTCAAGTTGGCTGATGCTACTACTTGTGCCATAGATTTGATGATAGCTTCATCAAAGGTGATATCATTTAATTGTAAGTCTAATAAATGATAGCCCCAAGCTTCCAATGTTTGGTCTATTTGTTCTTTTACATCTTCCACAATTTCTTTTCGTAAAGAAAGTACTTCCGCTTGGCGTTTGGTAGCCACAAACCCACGAATAGAGCCTTCTATGGTACGTACTAATGCTTGCATTAAATTACGTTCGTCTATAAATTTGAATGCCACATTTTTCAATGTATTTTCTTCTGTATTTAATACAGCATATAACAACATTGCTTTAAAATAGACATTTGCTTGGTCAGAAGTAATGGCCTGAAATTCTAATTCCACAGAACGGTTTTGGATAGAAACGCGTCTGTAAATTTGTTCTATAAATGGGATTTTCATGTTTAAACCCGGGCCTAATATTCTGCGATATTTTCCGAAAACAGTAATAATGGCAACTGTTCCTTGTTGCACTGTTACAAACGATAAAAAGACAGTTAAAACGATTAACCCTAAGATTGCATAAGTCATAAGTTTGATTTTTGATTGGTTTGAAAATATGAATTTAAACAAGAAAATTGAAATTATAGTTCCAATATATTGTTTTTTTAGAGGATTTGATTTCAAATACAATATTAATCGTGAAGGGCTGATTTATAAATACGTGTTAGTACGGATAATTGGTTATTGAATATACATTAATTTTGAAAAACGATACCACAAATGTTTGGTATGGTTTTTGAAATTGAAAATAATTAACTAAATTTATAAAACACTTAAAATTACAATGCTATGAAAAAAACACTAACTACTTTGCTATTTGCGTTTTCTATGGTAATCGCATTTGCTGCAGACAAAATTTATTTACATTCCGGAAAAGAGATTGATGGAAAAGTTGTTCGCGTAGAGGAATTTATCGTTGTATTCAAATATGATGGTGAAGATGCCGAACAAACTATCGGGGAAAAAGCGGTTGCTAAAATCCAATACTCTAGCGGAAGATCAGAAGATATCTCTGAAAAAGTTGTTATTGCCGGTAAAGAAGACTGGGAAAAAGTTGAAATCTTGATGGATAAATCAGAAATCGTAGGTTTGAAAAAATTAGGCGATGTGAAAGGAAAAAGTACCGGAGGTTTCAGTGGTTCAAAATCAGATAAAAAAGCCAATAAAAAATTATTGGAAGCTGCAGCTGAAATGGGTGCACCGTTCATTTATATGATGGCAGACCAAAAAAGCAGCGGCGGAAGCTACAGCGGCTGGGGTGGCGGAATTGCAGGTATTGCATCTGCTAACCAATCCTTAAAAAAAGGTATTGCTTACACATACGAAGAAGCAAAATAATTTAAAGGAAATCTTTTCATTAAAACATTTAGCACGACTAATTAGTCGTGCTATTTTTTTTATTATTTGTAATATTGATGTATGAAAATTAAAAATTCTAAAATACTTATTACCGGCGGAAGTTCCGGAATTGGATTAGCAACGGCTGAATTGTTAATAAAAAAAGGTGCTCAGGTTGTAATCAATGGACGCAACAAAAAAACGTTAACAGAAGTAGCCAAAAAGATTGGAGCGATTCCAATTGTAGCAGATGTTGCCGATGAAAAAGATGCGATTAAATTAGTGAAACATTCCATCCAACAATTAAATGGATTACATGCATTAATCAACAACGCAGGGTTCGGTTATTTCGATTTATTGCAAAATATCGATTTGCAAAAATTTAAAGATATTATGGAAACCAATGTTGTTGGTGCTATGTTGTGCGGCAGGGAAAGTGCAAAATATTTTATCGAACAACAGTATGGAAATATTATTAATGTAGCATCTACATCGGCATTAAAAGGCCATCAAAATGGTACTGCTTATTCTACTTCTAAATGGGCTTTGCGCGGTATGACGGAATGTTGGCGTGATGAACTTCGTCAATATAATATTCGTGTGATGATGGTGCATCCAAGCGAAGTGCAAACCAATTTTGTGGTCAATTCCGGTCGCCCAAAGCGCGATTTCAACAATACTAAATTAGAAGCACAAGATATAGCACATCTCATTGTTTCTATGCTCGAAATGCGGGATGTTGGTTTTATTCCGGAAGCGACTGTGTGGTCAACAAATCCGAGATAGTAATAATTTATTTTGATGTATTGCAATAAACAATATCATCAACCACATATATAAATCCATCTTTATCTTTTAATACATTTCTTGGATATAAATCTGCAACGATATACGTCCCATTACTAAACTTTGCTTCGTCTATCTGTTTAAATTCTAACGACAACATAAAGGCAATGATTTCTTGCATTGTAGCCTGCTCTGCATTATCTACATAGATTTGTTATAAAATAGCTTCAATATATGGAGTGCTATTCGCACCATTTTTAAATCCGGTAAACCCAACAATTTCATAACCTGTTTCCGGAAACAGCTCGTTATGTAATCTTATTTGTTCTAATAAATTCGAGATTAAAAATTTTGCATTAAATAGATTATTACTCTTATAAATGAAACCGTTTGTTTCATTTAATGCCAATGTATTTTCATAACCGCCTGCATTAGTAGGTGTTCCAAGTGAATAAAAATCTTCTATCCATAGATTGTTTGCTTTCGCATAGTTGAAAATAAAGGATTTTTCTACATCTTCTTGTTGATGATGTGTGAAGATGATTTGTTGTCTTTCGAGTTCTTTTCTAACTGCATCAATGCTTTCTCTAAGTTGATGGGCAACTTCCTTTCTGATAGCATCTTCATAGCACCTTCCGTGTTTTTCTTGTGAGCCTTGGTTAGATATTTCATTCTTCTTGTTATGCACAAAATTATAATTTTTTCAAACATAAAATAGTTAAAATTTGAAACAATTTTACTATTTCAATTAACTATTTGTCTAATCTAAAATATAAAAATGCCAACTTGTCAGCCTGTTTCCATTGGAACAACTTTTGCATCAATACCAAAAAAAATCTCATTTCTTAAATCATCAAATCTAATTATCTATGTCAGTAGAAACTGGAAAAATTAATGTGCAGACGGAAAACATTTTCCCTATCATCAAAAAATTCTTATACTCTGATCATGAAATCTTCTTGCGCGAACTGGTGTCCAATGCGGTTGACGCAACCAAAAAGCTAAAAGGACTTTCACAATTAGGCGAAGCCAAGGGCGATCTCGGCGATTTAACAATTCAAATTTCTATCGATAAAGAAAAAAATACTTTAACAATTGCAGACAAAGGTTTGGGCATGACTGCCGATGAAGTGAAAAAATACATCAACCAAATTGCATTTTCGTCAGCCGGAGAATTTGTAGAAAAACTAAAAAATACAGATTCTAATGCAATTATCGGACATTTTGGTTTGGGCTTTTATTCGGCATTTATGGTGGCTGAAAAAGTAGAAATCAATACCAAATCATATAAAGAGGAACCTGCTGTAAAATGGACGTGCGATGGCTCAACAGAATTTACATTAGAAGAAATTTCTAAAGCACAACGCGGTACAGAAATCGTGTTATACATTGCCGATGATTCGAAAGAATTTTTAGAAGAACATCGCATCAAATCTTTATTAAACAAATACTGTAAATTTTTGCCTATTCCAATTCAATTTGGCTTCAAATGGCAAAGCGAAGAAGACAAAAAAGCAGAAAAACCTTTAGAGCCTGAAATTATTAACAATCCGAATCCGGCTTGGACCAAAGCACCTTCCGCTTTAACGGATGATGATTATAAAAATTTCTATCGTGAGTTGTATCCGATGAATTTTGATGAGCCGTTGTTTTGGATTCACTTAAATGTGGACTATCCGTTCAACTTAACCGGTATTTTGTATTTCCCAAAATTGAAAAAGAATTTTGAAGTACAAAAAGATAAAATTCAGTTGTACTGTAATCAAGTGTTTGTAACCGATAATGTAGGTGAAATTGTACCGGAATATTTAACCTTATTACATGGCGTTATCGACTCGCCGGATATTCCGCTCAACGTATCTCGTTCTTATTTACAAAGTGATGCGAATGTCAAAAAAATCAACCAACATATCTCCAAAAAAGTATCGGATAAATTGCAAGAGATTTTTAATAACGACAGAAAACAATTTGAAGAAAAATGGAGTGACATCGGTTTGTTTGTGAAATATGGTATGATTAGCGATGAGAAATTTTACGAAAGAAGCAATAGCTTCGCTTTGTTTCCAACAATTGATAATGCCTTTTATACATTAGCAGAATTGAAAGAAAAAATTGCTGCCAACCAAACGGATAAAGACGGTAATTTGGTGGTTTTATATACAACGGATGAAGACGAACAACACAGCTACATCCAACAAGCAAAAGAACGCGGCTACGAAATTGTGAAATTAGACACGATGATTGACAATCATTTTATGCAACAAATTGAAATGAAAAATGAAAAAACACACTTTAAACGTGTGGATGCCGATATCGTTTCTAACCTCATACCGAAAGATGCTGTTGCTGATTCTGTGCTTACTAAAGAGCAAGAAGAAAAACTAAAAACTTTGTTTGAAACCAATATAGAAAAAACAAAAGCCGACATCGAATTGAAAGCTTTGTCGCCAACAGATGCACCAATTGTAATTACCAGAAACGAATTTATGCGTCGTATGATGGAAATGCAAAAAATGGGCGGTGGCTCGCCATTTATGTTTGGTGGTATGGACGAAAAATTAAATTTAGTCATCAACACCAATCATCCCATAAATGCCAAATTGTTGGACGAGGATGCAACACAACAAGAAAAACACGTGAAGCAATTATACGACTTGGCATTGCTTTCTCAAAATATGTTGAAAGGCGAAGCCTTGACCAAATTTGTTGCACGAAGTTTCGAGTTAATTTAATATGTAATTAGGGATGGTTAATCTTTACAAATAGATTTCACTTTGTTTGTAAAGATGGCTATTTCTTTGATGAAACTATTTGCAGATTTTTAACGTTATAGTGCAACAATAATCTTTATTTTTACAACATGTTTCGTTTTTTTAAATACATACTCATTTTTATTGCAAGTTATAAATTGATAAAAATGATTTGGGCACAATTTCAACCGCAAGAGGAAAAGTTGGAACCTAAACCACCGCGACAAAATATATATCAGCAAAATCATTATCATCAATATCAAAATCAAACACCACCGCAACCACCATCTTCATCTAAGTTTAATGATGCCGAGTTAATTGACTACGAAGAAGTAAAATAGACTCATAACAATTGTTGTAACTTCGTACCATATAAATTATTTCATTATTTCATTATTTCATTATTTCATTACCATGTCTTTAGATCAAAATATAAATTCAGAATTAAAGGAAGCGATGCTTTCCAAAAACGAAGTGAAATTACGCACCATCAAAGCTATTAAAGCCGCATTTTTATTAGCCAAAACCGAAAAAGGTGCAACAGGCGAAATTACCGCAGAACAAGAAATAAAAATCTTACAAAAATTATACAATCAACGGAAAGAATCATTGGAGATTTTTACGAAAGAAAATCGTCCGGAATTGGCTGTGAAAGAGAAAGAAGAAATGGACGTGATTGCGTCGTATTTGCCCAAACAAATCGGTGATGATGAATTAAAAGCTATTGTACAAACCACCATCACAGAAACCGGAGCAACATCTATCAAAGATATGGGAAAAGTAATCGGTTCTGTTTCTAAAAAAGTAGCCGGACAAGCAGAAGGTGCACGCATATCAGCAATGGTAAAAGAATTATTAGGTGCTTAGCGGATAGATTGGTTTAAAGAATGCAACATCTTATTTTTGATTTAGACGGCACCATTTCCAATCCGGAAGTAGGCATCCTCAACGGATACAAATATACATTTGAGAAATTGGGATTGCCCATTCCGTCTGATGTTGTGTTGAGAACATTGATTGGCCCGCCCTTGCGTATTGTTTTTGAACATACCTATGGTTTATCGTCGGCAGCGGCCGATTTTGCTATACAAACCTACCGTACTTATTACAACGAATTAGGTGGTGCGTATGAAAATACATTATACGATGGCATGTATGATATGTTGCAAACATTGCATCAACAAAAAAACAACTTACATATTGCCACGCACAAAGGAAATATGGCACATGAAATACTAAAGTATTTTAAAGTCCAAGATTTATTTTCTCAAATTCAACATTACAACGAAGCGGCATCTATCACGACAAAAGAAAAGATGATAGCATTGATAATGCAGGCCGAAAATGTAATAGATAAAAACCAGGTTGTAATGATAGGTGATAGGCACAGCGATATCGAAGCGGCACATTATCATCAAATAAAAAGCGTTGCCATTGCTTACGGATTTGGTAGCCTGCAAGAGTTAAAAGAAAGCAAACCCACGTATTTGGTACACAATACACAAGAATTACTTTCGGTATTACAGCAATTCTGAGTATTTTAGTATGCCTATTATTTATTTAATTAGAGTCAATCGCACTCTAAGTAATTTTATGTATATGTCGAAATCAAAAAATAGAAAACCAATTTTTATCCAACCTATTATTTCCACCATCAAAAAATTATCGGAAAGTGGAAAGTTAGGTGGTGTTTTATTAATTCTATCTACAATTGTATCTATCAGTATTACGAATAGTCAATGGGCAGAAACGTATTTGCATTTTTGGCACATCGAGTTAGGAAATGCTTTTTTATCGATGCATTTAGAGCATTGGATAAATGATTTATTAATGGCAGTTTTTTTCTTTTTGGTGGGCATGGAAATCAAGCGTGAATTAATGATAGGCGAACTATCAACTATCCAAAAAACACTTTTGCCTTTATTAGCTGCTATTGGTGGTATGTTGATGCCCGCAATCATATATGCTCTTTTTAATCATCAATCGGAACAAGCACATGGTTGGGCAATTCCAACTGCTACGGATATTGCATTCTCCTTAGGTGTACTTTCTTTATTGGGCAATCGAGTGCCGATGTCATTAAAAATATTTTTGACAGCATTAGCTATTATCGATGATTTAGGCGGAATATTAATTATTGCTATTTTTTATACAAGTGAAATTCATCTTAATTATTTAGTGTATGCCGGAATGATATTGATGCTACTCTATTGGATTAATAAATTGAAAGTAAAACATTTTATTGTTTATTTTATTCCGATGTTAGTTTTGTGGTATTGTATTTATAAGTCGGGTGTGCATGCTACCATTGCCGGTGTGTTGTCAGCGATGTTTATTCCGCTTCCAAAAATTGAAAAATACGAATCCGTTTTACATCAACCGGTGAGTTATTTTATTTTGCCTTTGTTTGCATTAGCCAATACAACTATTGCTTTATCTACGGATAGTTTGGCACATTTAACTTCATCATTAAGTTTGGGTATAGTGTTGGCGTTGTTTTTAGGTAAGCCTATTGGAATTAGTATGATGGTATATCTTGGATTAAAAACAAAGGTATGTGCACTTCAGGATAATGCAGATATCAAAGATATTTTTGCTGTAAGCTTGTTGGCAGGTATTGGCTTTACAATGTCTTTATTCTTTACGGCATTATCATTTCGAGAGCCGGAAAGTGCCAATATTGCTCGTTTGTCTATAATTATAGGTTCGGTGTTGTCCGCTGTTGTCGGCCTCTTGTTGTTGTCTTATACATTACGAGATAACAACATCAAAAATCCAACATAATTATTCATCCAATAGAGCTGAAATTGGGCTACTGGCTTGAGCATTATCGGATGTGCTACCTAATTTTGCGTGGTAAGCCATTCTTCCGGCTTGTACCGAAAGTTTAAAGGCAGTTGCCATGTCAACGGGTTGTTGTGCCACCGCGATTGCTGTATTCACTAACACGGCATCTGCTCCTAATTCCATAGCCAATGCGGCATGAGAAGGAGCACCAATACCGGCATCTACAATCACCGGAACGTTACTTTGCTCAATAATAATGCGAAGAAATTCTTTTGTTTCCAATCCTTTATTGCTGCCAATTGGCGAACCTAATGGCATTACGGCATGTGTGCCTACTTCTTCCAAACGTTTACATAAAACAGGATCAGCATGAATGTATGGCAACACAATAAATCCTAATTTTACTAATTCTTCTGCTGCTTTAAGTGTTTCAATGGCATCGGGTAATAAATATCTTGGATCCGGATGGATTTCTAATTTCAGCCAATTGGTTTCTAAGGCTTCTCGGGCTGCTTGTGCAGCAAATACGGCTTCTTTTGCTGTTCGAACGCCACTGGTGTTTGGTAATAAATGTACGTTCGTTTTCTTTAAAAAATTTAAAATATTATCAGATTGGTTTTTTAAATCAATCCTTTTTAATGCCATTGTAACCAACTCTGTTCCGGAGGCAATTACGGCATCGTGCATTGTTTGTGGCGAACCAAATTTTCCGGTTCCTAGAAATATTCTGGAGGAAAAAGATTGATTGCCTATTTGTAATACATCTTGCATACGTTCTATATTAAACGAAAAATCGTTATAAATTGTTTGTCATTTCTTTCAGCTCTTTGGCTGCATCGTCTAACGTAATCTTCGGGTTGTAATTAAAATCGCGTTTAGCTTTATCTATATTTCCGGCAATGTCATAATCAAATTTTCCCGCTGCATGAATAGTAGGATGCAGATAGTTGAATTTTCCTAAAAACGTATCAAACCATTCCATACAACGACATACAACTTTTGGAATGTAAAATGGTTTGTACGTAACATTAAATGCTTTAGCAATTGCACTGTAAATATCATCTACAGTTGGATGCGGTTGGTCGTTTCCAATCCAATACCAATTTCCATAAGTAGTTGGATTATTTTCTACTTGAAAAAAGGCTTCAATGATATTGTCTGTATGGGATATACTTCGAAGATTTTTACCATTACCAAATACAAGTTGACGTGGCCAAGAGAACATATTGACAAAGGTGAGCTGGCGTGCAGGCGCAAATGGACCAAAAAACCAAAATCCACGTAAAGATGTTCCGTTTATTTTTCCTTCTTTAGTTTTATCTAATACATATTTCTCTGCTAAGTACTTACTTTTTCCGTAGTTTTTGTACGGTGTGGCAATCGTCTGTTCATCAAATACACGTTGCTGTGAAGTGCCGTGCCCACAAGTGGAATCAGTGGACATGAATACAAATCGTTTAACGCCATTTTCGATACATGCATCTACTAAATTTTTGGTTCCAACTTCGTTTACTTTGTATAATATATCAATGTTTTTTGGATAAATGGCACCGGCTAAATGGAAAACTGTTTGCACATCTTTTACAGCATCACTTACTTGTTGTTTGTTGGTAATATCAGCATAAACGAACTCGAAATTCTTTGGAAGTTGTAACAGATTTTTGAAATGTGGCTCCATCATTATGCGCACTTTCCGGTTGCTTTGATGATTGCCAAAACGATCGCCATTAATTAAAATATCTATCATGCGATTGCCCAACCAACCCGGCACGCCGGTAATTAACAGCGTATTGTTGTCTGTAGCTTCTGTTGTGTTGATTGCGTTGTGTGTTTGTTTTGTTTTCTTGCCTAATAAATGGATGCCCATTATTTTCTTTTGCACATCGCGAACTGCTTCTTGTATTATTAGTTCAGCAGGTCGAGTTTGATAACCTAATTCTTGCTTTGCTTTTGAACAATCATACCAAGAATATGAACCTGCTACCGCTTTGGCATATTCCGGACTTATAGGAAATTCTTTTCCGATTAATCGGAATATCTTGGTAAAAATCCAAGCTGCCAATACGATCATGAATTTGGGAAGTTTCAAGAGTGGCATGTGTTGTCGGCTGTTGGCAACTAATAATTCATAGAGTTGTTTAAACGTAATATTTTCACCGGAAAGAATATAGTTTTCTGCAAATTTTCCTTTTTCATAAGCCAATACATGCCCATTAGCAATTTCTTCAACAGATGCCAATGAAATACCGCCATCAAAATAAACAGGTGCTCCTTTTTCTAGAAAATCTTTAATGACTTTATGCGGTGGTGTTAGTTTGGCGTCGTTTGGTCCAACAGCCCAAGATGGATAAACTCTTCGTACATCATAATGGTGTTTTTGAATAAAATCTACGACATACTGTTCTGCTTGCATTTTACCCAATACATACGGGCTTTCCGGAAATGCATTTACATCTTTTTCTGATAATAATTTTGATGCTTCAGGGCTTCTGCCTATGACTACGACGGAACTTGTGTAGATAACTGTTTTTACTTGTTGCTCATGGCAGCTGGATAGTATTACTTGTGTAAGTTTGTTGGTGTTTTCTAATACACGTGCTGCATTTGCCATGGATGTCGTATTCTCTGCAGCTAAGTGAAAAAGCACATCGGCATCTTTAATGATTTCTGCGTAAGAAGTTGTTTCAAAAAGATTACAAGGATACACTTTTGCTCCGGCATCTTCCAGCTCAATTACATTTGTGTTGATACTGCGTACCAATAAATGAACATCGTAATTTTTTTTTAAAAGGAGTTTAGCCACATGATACCCAATATGACCGGCTGCACCTGTTACAATTGCTTTTGGCATAATATAAGCAAAGATAACAGAATTTATTTTTTATAAGTAGGTTATTGCTGTCAACTTTTTTTGTGCGTAGGTTTCTTAATTATTATTAAAATGGATACGTAAATCTAACTAAAACTATAGTAACTTGTTTTAGAATTTAATATGAAATGGTTATTGATTTTTTGTAGTTTATTTAGTACAGTGGGCTGTGGACCGACAAAGGTGCATTCTAATTCTGCTACAAAACAACCTGTAAATAATAAAACGATTAATATGAATACGAATGAAGCAATTGCCACCTTTGGAGGCGGATGTTATTGGTGTATGGAAGCTTACTTTCAACGTTTGGATGGCGTTGTAAAAGTTGAATCCGGATTTAGTGGTGGAAATACGCCAAATCCAACTTATAGAGAAGTTTGTAGTGGCATGACCGGACACGCAGAAGTGATTCAGATTACCTACGACACATCCATCATTTCATTTGCTGAATTATTAAAGGTATTTTTTACCATGCACGACCCGGCTACTTTAAATCGTCAAGGAAATGATATTGGAACTCAATATCGTTCTGTGATTTTTTATCAGGATGATGTGCAAAAAAAACTAGCTAATGAAATTATTGAGGAGCTAAATAAAGCTGCCGTTTACGACCAACCTATCGTAACAGAAGTTAGCAAATGGGAAGCATTTTATAAGGCAGCAGATTATCATCAGAATTATTACAACGACAATCCCAATGAAGGATATTGCCGATTTGTTATACAACCGAAGTTAGAAAAGTTTGAAAAAGTTTTTAAAGATAAATTGAAAAAATAGCAGTATTAAAACCATTAATTTTCTTCTTTATCTTTTTCAATAGAATGATGTCTTGGATAATTAAATAATATCGAAGTAATAACCGGAACAAAGAAAACTAATACGGTTAATATCGATACAAATAAGTCAAATTTTTCTGATTCAATAAATTTGAAAATTGGCATGTCGGTGCAATAATGAGCCGGAATGGAAAGTAATAATTTAATACCTAAAATTCCGATTACAATAAACGCTGCTTTTTCTAAAAATGGATATTTTTCCATCAATTTCACGAACGATTGTGCCACAAAGCGCATCGCTAAAATTCCGATAAATACACCGGTCCATATTAGGTAAATATTGTCAGTAAAGGCTACTGCAGCAAACACATTATCTATGGAAAAAGCTAAATCCATTAATTCTACCAATGCCACAGTTGACCAAAAGCTGCCGAGTAATCCAAAAGTATATTTATAAAATTTGCTTTCTTTCTTATTCAATAAATCGTCTTCCGTCTTCGGTGTAGATTTAGTATAAAAATAATCGATAAATAAATAGAGTAAATACAAACCACCCAATGCTTTGAGCCACCAAATTTTGATTAACCAAGCTGCTAATATCAAACAAATACCTCTAAATACGTACGCTCCAATAATACCATATTTTAGTGCTTTCTTGCGTTGTTCTTTTGGTAAATCCATTACCATAGTAGCCAAAACCGCCGCATTATCTACAGATAATAAACTTTCGATGATAATAAGGTTAAGGATGATTAAGAGTGCTTGCTGGATAGAAATGTCGTGTAGAATGTGCTGAAGTATCGAGTCCATAAATTATTTTGTCAAAGATAACAACATTAGAATTGGAAAAAAAATTCCAAGCAACTTGTTAATTTACTATTAATTTGGTTCGTAAAAAGAAATTATATCCAATTTTAATGGATATAATTATTCAAAAATCAACTTCCAAGGTTTTGCTGCTTCTAACTCAAGTGCCAATTCCAATAAAAGTCGGTCTTCACCAAATGGAGCAACAAACTGAACGCCAATAGGCATATTATTAATAGCTGTTCCTAATGGTAATGAAATACCTGGTGCACCTGAAATATTAAATAAGGGCAAATAAGTTGCAAAATCAGAACCACGCCAAGAAACTTCGTCGTACGGTAAATTGGGTGCAAAATAGCCTATTTCTGGTGTGCATTTTGTACTCACAGCAGTCATTAGCACATCGTATTTTGAATTGATATCAGCTTCTGCTTGTCTAGCAATTTTCGTTAATGCACGAATACTGCTGAATAATTTGGATTTTCTATTTGAAAATGTTTCGGCCAAACCCAAAGTAAATGAATCCATCACTTTGGATTTATCCACCTTGGAGCCGTGAGCCAACCTTCCAAAATTTACAGACATATAAGCCATAAATCCGTAATAGGTAATATAGTGAACGGTTGTTTCCTCAATGTTTATAGGCACTTTAATCATTTCTACTTGATGTCCTAATGATTCAAGAAGTTGGGCTGTTTCTAGTTGCACTCTAAATGTATCGGTATCCATGTGGCCTTGTTTGCCTTCCGGTAAATTTTCAAAAAAAGCAATTTTCAAACGTTTTTGAAGTGGTGCTTGTACATGTCCTATTTTGGGCAATTTTTTATTGTAATAATATTGTTCCGCAGCTGCATAAAAGGCTGCAGTATCGCGTACACTTCTGGTGAGTACACCTTGATACGCAATATTTACCGGGAGAGTTTCAGTGCCTTGCATATAATAAACGCGTTTACGCGTAGATTTTAAACCTACTAAACCACAACAAGCAGCCGGAATTCTGGTAGAACCTGCACCATCATTGGCAGTTGCAATAGGTACAACGCCACTTGCTACCATAGCTGCAGAACCAGAAGAAGAACCACCGGTTGTATAATCTGTATTCCAAGGATTTCTTGTAATGTTTAATTTTTCGTTCTCCGTACTACAAATAAATCCAAATTCCGGAATAGTTGTTTTTCCGATGCAATTTACACCCGTCGAGAAAAATTGATTAACGTATTTACTATTACTTTTCGCATTTTTTGAAACAAATGCATTCGAGCCTCTTTGTGTTGGGTAGCCTTTGATGTAGTCATTGTCTTTTACAAAGGTAGGTACACCGGCAAAAATTCCACCTTTAGGTTGGAAGGCAGCTTTCCTAGCGTCGTCGTACATTTTTACCGCAATGCCATCTATTGCTGTATTTACCTTTTCGGCTCTGGCAATCGCAGCTTCGGTAACTTCTTGTACAGAAACTTTTTTTGCAGTAATTGCTTCAGCTAAAGCGGTTGCGTCCATTGTGCCTAAGGCATCATCTCCAAATGCGTTTATCTTATTTCCCATATATCAAATATAATCAATCGTAAAATCTGTTTTTTTGTTTTTTATCAATAAAATTAGAAAGTGTATATTTTTTTATCTTTGCTTTAATGCAAACACGTACGCAACATTTTTTAGATACGCCAATTGAATATTTGAAAGGTGTTGGTCCTGAGCGTGCTGCAATTTTAAAAAATGAAGCAGCAATTTATACGTTTGGTGATTTATTAAAACTCTATCCATATCGATATATTGATCGTACTCAATTTTATTCCATTGAACATATAGATAATACTCAAACCTATATACAACTCAAAGGGAAAATTAAGAACATACAAGAAGTTGGAAACGGAAGAGCCAGAAGATTGACCGCTGTATTTTATGATAATTCAGGACAGATTGAGTTAGTTTGGTTTCAAGGATTAAAGTGGTTACAGAAAAGTTTAAGTCAAACGGAAACCTATATTTTATATGGGAAGCCCACTTGGTTTAATGGTAAAATGAATATCACGCACCCTGAATTAGAAAAGTTAGCTGATTATAATGCAGAAACTGTTGGAATATTTCGCTCGATGTATAATACATCTGAGAAAATGAAAACAAAAAACTTAGATAGTAAAGCTATTTTTAAGTTGATGCAGCAATTGCTTTCCCAACTGAAACCGGAACATATTTCAGATATGCTGCCTGCTTCCATACTATCAAAATATAAATTATTAAATAGATTGGATGCAATACGGAATATACATCTGCCACAAACACTTGCTTTGCAAAATGAAGCAGTAAAACGGTTGAAGTTTGAAGAGTTATTTTTAATTCAATTAAATCTGTTGCAATTAAAAATAATTAGAAAAAGAGAAGCCGGCATTTATTTTGAAAAGATAGATGCAACGTTCAAATCTTTTTACGATACCCACTTACCATTTGAGCTCACCAATGCACAAAAACGGGTGTTAAAAGAAATAAGAAAAGATACTCTTTCCGGCAAGCAGATGAACCGTTTATTACAAGGCGATGTGGGCTCCGGAAAAACAATGGTTGCTTTTCTTACCATGTTGATGGCGGTAGATAATCAACATCAAGCTGCTTTAATGGCACCTACTGAGATTTTAGCACAACAGCATTTTGCAGGCTTATCAGCTTATTGCTCGCAAATTGGAGTTCGGATGGTATTGCTCACCGGATCGACCAAAGCCAAAGAACGCAAACACATATTACAAGATATTGCATCCGGCGAAGCTCATTTGATTATAGGAACGCATGCACTATTAGAAGATGCCGTTCAGTTTCATAATTTAGGCATTGTAGTGATAGACGAACAGCATCGCTTTGGGGTGGCACAGCGTGCTAAATTATGGAAAAAAAACACGGTGTTACCGCATGTTTTGGTGATGACAGCAACGCCTATTCCACGAACGTTGGCAATGACGCTTTATGGCGATTTAGATGTGTCTGTTTTAGATGAATTGCCACCTGGAAGAAAACCAATAAAAACAGTGCATCGGTATGAAACACAACGTATTGCTGTATTTGAATTTATGCGGGATGAAATTGCAAAAGGAAGACAAATTTATATTGTATATCCATTAATTGATGAAAGCGAAAAAGTAGATTTAATTGATTTGCAAAATGGATTTGAAAGCATTAGTAGAGCATTTCCACTGCCAACATATAATGTAAGTATCGTGCATGGCAAAATGAAAGCTGAAAATAAAGATTTTGAGATGCAACGCTTTGTAAAAGGTGAAACACAAATAATGGTGGCAACAACAGTTATTGAAGTTGGTGTAAATGTACCCAACGCAAGCGTAATGATTATTGAAAATGCCGAACGATTTGGTTTGTCGCAATTACACCAATTAAGAGGTCGAGTTGGTCGTGGTGCCGAGCAATCTTTTTGTATTTTGATGACGACGCATAAGTTGACAGCAGATGGTAAAAAACGCATTCAAACTATGGTGGAAACTAACGATGGTTTTAAAATTTCTGAAGTTGATTTAGAATTGCGCGGCCCCGGAAATATGGACGGTACGCAACAAAGCGGAAATATAGATTTAAAAATTGCCAATTTAGCAACCGACGGACCTATTGTAGAAGAAGCCAGAAAGGCGGCGATTGCATTATTAGAAGCGGATGCTACGTTTAATAAAATAGAACATCTTTCCTTAAAAAATTATCTAATGCAATTAAATACCAATAAGAGTTTTTGGCAAAATGTAAGTTAATATATTTCAACTATTTTAAATTCTTATTCTATTTCATCGAAATTCAAACCGCACAATAAGTTTATCTACTGTAATTTGGTGCTTCGTTGGTGATAGTAACATCGTGTGGGTGACTCTCATTGACACCGGCTGTCGTGATTTTTACAAATTGAGCGGTTTCTTGTAAAGTAGGAATATCTTTTGCTCCGCAATAACCCATACCGGCACGCAATCCACCTACAAATTGGTATACTATTTCGCTTAGCGTTCCTTTATATGGTACACGACCTACAATTCCTTCCGGCACTAATTTTTTAATATCTTCTTCTACATCTTGGAAATAGCGATCTTTGCTACCTTCTTGCATAGCTTCCAAGCTACCCATTCCGCGATATGTTTTGAACTTACGTCCTTCAAAAATGACGGTTTTTCCCGGACTTTCTTCGGAGCCTGCAAAAAGTGAACCTGCCATGATAGTGCTTGCACCCGCAGCTAAAGCTTTTACCATGTCGCCGGTGTAACGAATACCACCATCACCAATAACAGGAACGCCTGTATTCTTTAAGGCTAAAGCTGCATCATAAATGGCACTTAATTGTGGAACACCAACACCGGCAACTACACGTGTCGTGCAAATAGAACCCGGCCCAACACCTACTTTTACGGCGTCCACACCGGCATCAGCCAACGCTTTTGCCGCTGCTCCGGTTGCTACATTTCCACCCACAATATCTAAGTTTTTAAAAGTGGTTTTGGCATTTTTTACCGCAGAAAGTACACCTTGTGAATGTCCGTGAGCAGTGTCAATACTAATAAAATCAACGCCAACATTTACAAGTGCTTCTATGCGTTGCATCATGTCGGCAGTAACACCTACTGCTGCTGCTACGCGCAATCTTCCGGAATTATCTTTAGAAGAATTTGGATAATTTTTTACTTTTAAAATATCTTTATACGTGATTAAACCAACTAATTTATTGTTCTTGTCAACGATGGGTAATTTCTCAATTCTATATTGATGCAAAATGTCTTCTGCTTCTTTTAATGTTGTTTTTTCCGGTGCTGTTATTAATCTTTCTTTTGTCATTAAGTCGGCAATCAGCATATTTCTGTCCTTACAAAATCTTAAATCTCTATTGGTTAAAATGCCAACTAAAATGCCGTTTTCGTCAGTAATTGGAATTCCACCGATTCTATTTTCAGACATAGATGCAAATGCATCTGCAACACGAGAAGTAGGTTTCAAGGTAATAGGGTCGGTGATTAATCCACTTTCAGAGCGTTTTACTTTGCGTACTTCGGCCGCTTGTGCCTCAATAGACATATTTTTATGCAATACACCAATTCCGCCTTCACGGGCCAACGCAATAGCCAAGTTGGATTCCGTTACAGTATCCATAGCGGCAGACAAAATCGGAATATTGATGCTGATGTTTCGCGTTACTTGCGTGCGTAAATCAGTTTCTCTTGGTAATATTTGTGAGTAAGCCGGTAATAATAATACGTCATCAAAAGTAAGACCTTCGCCGGCAAATTTATGAGTGGTAGAAAAATGAGAGAGTGTTTCCATGTGCAAAAGTAGCAAAAAAGTAGGTAGTAGGAGCAGTTAAATGCTGATTTTTTTCATTCTTAACGTAATTGCAAATACAAATTGACACAGAATATACAATGCTGGTTTCTGTTTTAGGTTGTAGTAATAGTATGTTAGAGAAGTTGTATTATTGCAGCTTTTGCTTAGCTTGTTCAAACGCTTTAAGTAAAGTATCAATATCTTTTAAAGATAAGCTTACGCGCGTTTTTTCAACAGATAGATTGGGTTGTGCCATAAATTCCCACGTTAATTTATCTTGTTCATTTAAGATGGTTATTAATGCTATTTGAAAACCCGAAGGTGTACTGTATTTAATTTCAGTATAATTAGATGGAATAGTATTGCTTTTTAAAATAGTTTTGATGTATTGTAGTGCTGTAATTACACCACTTATTTCATTTGCATCGATGTAATTGGTGAATGTTTCCGGATTTTTTCCAAAGATTCTTTTCTGTACTATTCGAACACCGGTAGTAATGTCAAATTTTTCCAAGTTTGTAACTTTTATGGCATCTAATCGAAATGCAGCAATATTATCTACCGAAAAAACTTCTTGTTTATATAAAGAACCTTTCGTAAAAACGGCGTCTTCTATTTTTGTTTTATTTGTTTGAGTATATCCTATTGTAAAAAAGAGAGATAGGCATAAAATGGAAATGAATTTTTTCATGTACTTGCTTATGGTTTAAAAATAGGAACTAATTTAATTACTTTATACTTGTGTTAGGATAAATAACTCAAGTATTCTTTTTCTACAGACGCTGCTGCTTTTTTTGCCGGTAAATAGGCGGCAATCAAACTGATGAACACAACAACAGAGCTAACAGCCAAGAAATCGGTAAGTTGCATTTTTACCGGATAGTAATTGACTAAAAAAGAACTTCCGGGCATTGGTATTATTCCTATTTTATCTTGAATAATACAAAGTATACATGCGAACAACATACCTAAAAAAGCACCAATGCACGACATTAAAATACCTTCTAATAAAAATATTTTTAGGATGCTGTTTTTTTGTAAACCCAATGCAGTTAACGTAGCAACATCTTTTTTCTTTTCTAAAACTAACATGGATAAAGCACCAATGATATTGAATGCCGCAATGATCATAATGAAAATTAAAATGGCAAATGTAATCCATTTTTCACTCTTCAATATTTTGTAGAGTACTTCATTTTGTTCGTATCTGCTTTTAATGGTAAATGCGTTGCCTAATTCTTTTTTGAATGTTTGAATTGCTTTATCGGTTTGTGCAGGATTTTTTAGTCGAATTTCTATTTTAGAAGCCCGATTTTCATTTTCTGTTAACGACTGAAAAAATGAAATAGGAACGATGGTGTATTTGGAATCAAATTCATCAGAAACGGCAAATGCTCCGCTGGTAGTGATATAACTTTTATTAAATGCATTTTCCATCGATGCAAAGGAACTCGAAGTTTTTTTCGGCATATAAATAGAAAGTGGCTCAAAGGATGCCGCTGCATTCATGCCGAGTTTTAATGCGACACCAACACCTAAAATGGCATACGGAATACTGTCTTTTTGTATTATTTTTTTCCCATCAATGATGTGTTGGTCGAAATGTTGCACTACTTTAAAATAATTACTGTCCACACCTTTGATGGTGCAAATATGTTGACGGTCGTTGTATTCTAAAAGTGCATTTTCTTCTAAAACATACGTTGCCGCATCGATGTAAGAAATGTTCTTTACTTTTTGTTGTAAAGCAGTGGTAATTTCAAATGATTTTCCTTGTGCAGGCAATACCGCAACATCAGCATAAAAAACAGCATACAATGATTTTATTAAACCTTCCAAGCCATTAAATACCGATAAAACCAAAATGAGTGCCATGGTTCCAAAAAACATAGCTACGCCACTTACCAACGAAATGATATTAATGGCATTTGTTGATTTTTTACTAAAAAGGTAACGTTTGGCTATTTGCAGTTCGAGGTTCATGCCGTATGGATAAACAAAAGTGGTTATTTGTTTTCATCTTTTTTTCGGAGTTGTTCTATCTCTGCATCTTTCTTTTTAATTTCACTAAAAATGCGTTCTAAGTTTTGTACATCTTCTAATGTATCATCTTTAAAAAATTCTAACTGTGGAACGGAACGTACTTTATTTCGGATTTTATTGCCTAAAAAACCACGTATTTGTTTGTTGTTTTTATCTAACATATCCAAAATAGAATCAGGCTTGGCATGGTTGTAGATGCTGACATATATTCGTGCGGTATATAAATCAGGAGTTACGCGTACACCAGAAACGGTCAACAACGCACCTTCTAACATAGGTTGTATTTCCTTTTGTACCAATTCGCTCATAGCAATCTGGATGGTTTTAGCTACTTGTCTTTGTTTTATTGATTCCATAAAACAAAAGTAAATAATATCTTTGCTATTATATGCACGATTTACGCAGTTTATTAAAATATGGCAAACCCTATATTCCGAACATTGTTCTGAGTATCCTATTTAATTTACTGTCCACTGTTTTCTCTATTTTTTCTTTTTTAATGTTGATTCCATTTTTGAACATCATTTTCAATGCAGATAAATTAGCATTGAAATCCATACAATCAACATCATTTCATCTATTAGATTTAAAGAATTACATTACACAAAATTTTAACAATACACTCATTTCTTATATCCAAAATAGTGAAAGTATAGAAGTAGGGAAATCAAAAGCACTGTTGTTTGTATGTGTATTTACGGTTGTTGTATTTTTTATAAAAAATATATTTCGCTATCTGGCAGCACACTGTTTAGCATCGATGCGTACTGGAATTGCGGGTAATATCCGACAGCAATTGTACGACAAGATTTTGCACTTACAAGTATTATATTTCTCGGATAAACGCAAAGGTGATGTGCTGACGCGCTTAACCAATGATGTGCAGGAAGTAGAATACGGCATCTTACATTTTGTAGAAGTGGCTTTTAAAGAACCTATCACTATTATTGCTACTTTAATTACGATGTTGCTATTAAGTCCACAGCTGACATTGTTTGTGTTAATTATTTTGCCAATTTCCGGATATATAATCGGGCGAATTGGTAAAACATTAAAAAATGCATCTTCTAAATCACAACAATTACAAGGTGTTTTAAATTCTATGGCAGAAGAAACCATTTCCGGAATACGAGTCATAAAATCGTTTACGGCAGAGAAACAATTAGCAGCGAATTTTAGAAAGATAAATGAACAACACACTTCCATTGGCACCACGATGATTCGTAAACGAGATTTATCCACGCCGTTGTCAGAATTCTTAGGAATCAGTGTAGTGGTTATTGTTTTATATTTTGGTGGTAAGATGATTATTCATCAAACGTCGCCATTGAGTGCAGAAGCGTTTATTGCGTTCATTGTTATATTTTCTCAAATTATACAACCGGCAAAAGCTTTCTCCAATGCTTTTTATTTTATACAAAAAGGCATTGCTTCTTTGCATCGCATTGAAGAAGTGTTGCATCAAGAAATTCAAATTAAAGATGCACCTAAAACTATAAATAAAAATACATTAGAACAAAAGATTGAATGGAAAAATGTATCGTTTGGGTATGATGGGCATGCTGTATTTAAGCAATTAAATTTAGAAATAGCAAAAGGCAAAAAAATAGCGATTGTTGGCGTTTCCGGTGCAGGAAAATCGACATTTATACAGTTATTAATGCGATTTTTTGACGTGCATTCCGGCGAAATTTGCATAGATGGTGTTGACATAAAATCCATGAAACAAGCAGATTTACGCGGTATGATGGCATTTGTGTCACAGCAATCTTTTTTGTTTAATGATACCGTTGCGAATAATATTGCATTAGGACAAACACAACATTTGTCCAAAATAAAACAAGCTGCAGGATTAGCGTATTCTACAGATTTTATTGAGAAGTTGCCGAATGGTTACGATGAAAATATTGGAGATAACGGAATTAAACTCAGTGGAGGTGAGCAGCAACGTTTATCTATTGCACGAGCTATTTATAAAGATGCACCAATTTTAATTTTAGACGAAGCAACTTCTCATTTAGATAGTAATGCCGAGAAATTAGTACAAGATGCGTTGCAAAATTTGCTTCGCGATAAAACGGCAATTATTATTGCACATCGCTTATCGACGGTACAATTTGCAGATGAGATTATTGTATTGAAAGATGGAAAAATTGTAGAACAAGGCACACATAACCAGTTGATGCAATTAAAGGGTGAATATCAAAGAATGGTGGCACTGCAACAATTATAATATCAATTATCGCTAATTCCATTATTTTATTAGATAACTAAAATCGGAGACCTTTGGGTTCATTCCTAAAAAGATATATTACCAGAGTTTGTAATATATGTGTGGCCTAAAAATGACTTGTCCGACCCAAAGGATCGGACAAGCCACAAAAACCATAAAACTATGAAAAACCCAATTGCCTCTCGGCAATCAATAGAGTTAAAATTAATTAGATACAATCTTCACAACAAAACCAATTTCATTCTTTATCGCCTTGTCACCAAGCCCTTCAAAAAAACTGGAAGACTTATACTTTATGTCCCATAAAGTTCTGTCTATTGTGATATTTGCATTTGCTTCAATTGCATTTCCGTTGGTACTCAATTCCACCGGAAATTTTATTTTCTGGGTAATACCTTTGATAGTTAAATCAGCTTCTACGTTGTATGAATGCTGTTTTTTAACATACTTTAACACTTTTGTAATCTTTAATGTAGCTGTCGGATGAGATTCTACATTAAAAAAATCAGTGCCTTTAAGGTGTTTTACCAAATTTGCATTGTATGCTGCATCTTTTATATCCGTACAAATAATAGACTGCATGTCTATCACAAAACTTCCACCGGTTAAAACATTATTTTTAAGGTGTAATGTTCCCGATTTTAAAGATACGTTGCCATTATGTTGTCCTAACATCTTCTTGCCAACCCACTCAATAGAACTCTTTTGTGTATTAACACTCTTTGCCGCTGCATTGTTTTTAGCATAGATAAAAACTACACTTAAAAACCAAATAGTACTTGTTGTAAAAACTGTTTTCAAATTCATGTATGTATTTTCTATATAACTACAATAATGAATCCAAATTGTTTATCGGCGACTCAAATTTAGTTAAAAATTCAACATAAAATGCTATTTCACCTATGTTTAGTGCATTAATTGACTTGAATCAATACCTTAGTACCTAAGTTAATATCTAACGTATGAGAAATTTTAAAGACAAAATTGCTGTAATTACAGGTGCCGGTTCCGGCATCGGACAAGCATTAGCTATTGAATTAGCAAAGAAAGGTGCTGTTTTAATTTTATCGGATAAGAATCCGGATGGTTTAGCTGATACGCAAAAACGTGTGCAAACAGTAGGTGCAAGCTGCTACACGTATGTAGTAGATGTTTCTGATGAAAAAGCTATTGCCAGCTTTGTAAAAAAAGTATTGAAAGAACATGAGTACATTGATTTGTTGTTTAATAATGCCGGTTTTGCTTTGGGTAAAATATCACTCGATGCAGTAAAAATGGAAGACTTTAGAAAGATTATTGATGTAAATGTGTACGGTGTGATTTTGCATACTAAATATTTCCTAGATACTTTATTGACAAGACCGGAAGCTGCAATTATTAATATTTCCAGCTTGTTTGGCTTGGTGGGCGTTTCCGATCAAGTGCCCTATTGTACTTCCAAATTTGCCGTTAGAGGATTTACGGAATCTTTACGTATGGAATTATTTGATACGAATGTAGAAGTATATTGTGTGCATCCGGGTGGAATAAACACGAATATTTTAAGGAATGCAGTACAATATGAACGTGATGCCAACTTAGAACGTAAATTTCAGAAAGCATTAGAGCGTACTTCACCGGAAGATGCAGCTAAAACTATCATCCGCCACATTGAGCAGAAAAAACAACGTGTATTGATTGGAATAGATGCTGAAATGGGCGATAGAATAGCTCGTACAATGCCGTTGGGATACACAGCAATCACTAAACGTGTCTTTGATTTTATTACAAAATAATTGAACTTATTTTGAGTGTATCACACTCAAAATAGCTATTAAATAATTTATGAATTTGCGAGGCCGCCGTAGGCGGCCTCGTTTTATTTTATCTTTGAAAATCTAAATCGAGTAATACTATCAAAAACGAATAGCGTGTAGAAATTTTCTCGTTTGTACGCTATGTTGGTTTTACTTCAGTATACTTTCAATCATACTTCATTTTGCTTGCCCAATCACCTGTATTCTTGTATTTCATCTATCAAAGAATTTTCATCTTTGTAAATATATTCCGCATCGCCAAATGCTAAAATTGGTATAAAAATAAACGATAAGAAAATTAATCCTAATGTAAAACCTACATCTTTACCAAAAGCTTTGGAAATGCCGTGCACGTGCCGGATGGCAAAATAAATATTCAAAAATGGAATACAGAAAAACAGCAACCATATCGCTGGTTGTTTTGCAATTTTTAATTGAATATAAATGTTATAAATAGGTACCAAACTTTTCCATCCTGCTTGTCCGGCTTTTTGGAAAATCTTCCATTTACAAACAATATAAAAGACAATTAAACAAAAAAAGAAAAACATAAAACTTAAAAGATAGGTTGCCAACATTCCTACATTTTGACTTTCCATAGTATCGATTTTTTTACAATATAATAATTACTTTTTATACGTGGAGGATTTGCTTCGTATAATTTGGTATTAAAATCGTATTTTTGCACTCTATTTTTTTGATTATGTTAGACAAGTTAGAGCTTATTTACTTTCGATATAAAGATTTAGAATCGCAACTCAGCGACCCTGAAGTAGTAAGCGATATGCAGAAATTTAAGAAGACATCTAAAGAATATAAAGATTTAGAGCCGATTGTTAAAGCTTATTTGGAATATAAAAATTTATTATCCAATATCGACTTTAACAAACAAGTGTTGAATGAAGAAAAAGATGCCGAACTGCGCGAAATGGCAAAGTTGGAATTAGAGGAACAACAAGAAAGACAACCTGCTTTAGAAGATGAAATCAGGTATTTATTAATACCCAAAGATCCGGAAGATGACAAGAATGCTATCTTGGAAATTCGTGCCGGAACGGGCGGCGATGAAGCCAGTATTTTTGCCGGCGATTTGTTGCGTATGTATTTAAAATATTGCGAAAACAAAGGTTGGACGACGGAAATTATGAATGAAAATCCTGGAACAGCCGGTGGTTATAAAGAGGTGGTGGTAGAAGTTACCGGAGAAGGTGTGTACGGCGTTTTAAAATATGAAAGTGGTGTGCATCGAGTGCAGCGTGTACCTGAAACCGAATCGCAAGGACGTGTTCACACATCGGCGGCATCTGTAGCCATTTTGCCGGAAGCTGACGAAGTAGATGTGGAATTGAACATGGGCGATATTAAAAAAGATGTGTATCGTGCATCGGGTGCGGGTGGACAGCACGTAAATAAAACAGAATCTGCGGTGCGCTTAACGCACTTGCCAACAGGTATCATTGCAGAATGTCAAGATGGCCGTTCGCAACACAAAAACTACGAAAGTGCCTTGAAAGTATTGCGTACGCGTTTGTACGAGAAAGCTTTAAACGAACACAATGAAGCCATCGCCAAACAACGCAAAACACTCGTTTCTACAGGCGATAGAAGTGCCAAAATTAGAACGTATAATTATCCGCAAGGTCGTGTTACTGACCATCGAATTAACTTGACTTTGTATAATTTATCCGAAATTGTAAACGGCGATTTACAAGATATCATTGATAAATTGACCTTTGAAGAAAATGCCGAAAAATTAAAAGTAGGCGGTTTGTAATAAACGGTATAGTTAGACTATCTTAATATTTCACTGAGCACTTGAGGTGATTTTAAATCGATAAATTCCGAAACATGCCAGCGATAATAGAGCAATAATTTTTCCAATAGAATTTTGCGTTCGGTCGCATTTAATTTCAATTCATTTTTATCGTAATAAAGGGCAATAAGCTGCTTAAATAAAGATGTTTCGTAAGCAGATAGGCAATTTTGTGCATTCGAATTTTCTAATTCAAAACGACCATTTTCTAAATTAAAATAATTGCCTTTGGAAATGTTTTGCATCGAAGGCTCGAATCCTAAAATGCCGGCAACCTCTAATAAAAAAAATAAGGGCTTGTTTTCAATGCCGGATGTTGTTTCATCTAATTCCATAAGAAACAACGATAAATATTGGTATAGTCGTTCGTTGATTTCTTGCTCTTTGATGCATTTTGAAATCAATTCTACACAGAATATAGCTACACTCTGTTTGTGAAAATCAGTATATAAATTTTTGTAGATGATACTTGAGCTGTACTCTTTTATCTTGTTTAGATTGCGTTGTTCTTTTAAATAGATTTCTAAATTTAAACAGTTTAACGGTTGTAAAATATTGCCTTTTTGTTTGTTTTTACTACTGCGTACACCTTGCACCATAAAACTTAAAATGCCGTGTTTTTTGGTAAATATTTTTACGATTAAACTGCTTTCGGCATATTTAGTTGTTTTTAGTACAATACCTTCTGTTTTGTCCAGCATGCCAAATAGTTTTCATTAAAATAGTATGAAAATACCATTCCTTTTATGAAAGGAAACCAGCTTATTTTTCATGCATGAGTGTTTCTATTTCATCCGCTTCCAACGGAATATCTTCCATCAAATCTATAATGCCATTTTCAGTAATTAAAATGTCGTTTTCTATACGAATACCTAATTTTTCTTGCGGAATATAAATGCCCGGTTCGCACGTGAAAACATTGCCTACTTGCATGGGTGCGTATCTATTGCCAATATCGTGCACATCTATTCCTAAAAAATGAGAAGTACCATGCATGAAATATTTTTTATATAATGGATTTTCCGGATCTTGTTTGGCAACCGCTGCTTTATCTAATAAACCTAACCCAATCAATTCGCTTTCCATTATTTTTCCGACTTCTTTATTATAATCTGCCAAAATAGTGCCTGGTTTTAGCATTGTCTTAGCTTGTTTCATCACACGTAGCACGGCATTGTACACGTCTTTTTGTCGCTGTGTAAATTTACCATTAGCCGGAATAGTTCTGGTTAAATCTGCGGCGTAATTGGCGTATTCTGCACCAAAATCCATCAACACTAAATCGCCTTCATTACATGCTTTATTGTTTTCGATATAGTGTAACACACAAGCATTGGCACCACTTGCAATAATTGGAGTGTACGCATGTCCTGTAGCTCGTTGGCGAATAAATTCATGAATAATTTCGGCTTCCACTTCGTATTCCATTACACCCGGTTGCATAAATCGCAATACACGTTTAAAGGCATCGCGTGTAATAGCACAAGCTTGCTTCATTAAGTCCACTTCTACCGGATGTTTAATGCTTCGCAATTTTGCCATAATCGGTCCTAATCGTTTGATTTGGTGTGCCGGATAATTGTATTTTAATTCATTGGCAAAACGAATGTCTTTATATGGAACAGCATTATCACTTCGGTCGTTTTCATTGATGTTGATATACACATTATCGCAATACGTCATTAGTGCTTTGAGTGCACTCTCAAAACTTTCTTCCCAAAATATTTGCTCAATACCGGACGCTTCACGAGCCTCTTGTATGGTGTATTTATGACCTTCCCAAACTGCTATTACTTCGTTGGTTTTGCGAAGAAACAACGCTTCTCTATATATTGGATTTGGGCAATCCGGATAAAGGATTAAAATTGTTTTTTCTTGGTCAATTCCGGAAAGCCAAAACAAATCCGGATTTTGACGAAAAACAAAATTCTGATCGGCACTGCGCGGCATTTCGTCGTTGGCTAATAAAATAGCCATAGAGTTGGCAGGCAATTCTGCTATAAATTTCTTGCGATTATCTATAAATAATTGCGCATTAATAGAGGTGTATTTCATTTTAGTAATCTAATAAATGGATGAATAGATTATTTGGTATATCAAAGGTATAAAATATTCGTTGGATAGCAGCTATCCATTCATTTTTGTTGCTTTTCTTGCTAAGCAGCATTTCTTGTGAACTTGTTTGAACCCACTTAGCCGTGGTTTGCTTCAGCCGTGGTTTGTGTCCACACAAACCAAAAAATATATGGTTTGTGTCCTTTAACAGTGGTTTGTGTGGACACAAACCAAAACATGTGTACCAATTTTGACCACATTACCTTTAAGAATTACCACTCTTCGTTTCAGCCTTGGTTTGTGTCCACACAAACCAAAAATTCTATAGCATGTACTGTCAAGAATTTTGGTTTTAGTAAAAAGTAGATAATATCGTTTAAGGACTTAAGCCTTAGTTTGTGTCCACACAAACCAAGAAATATATGGTTTGTACGGTCAAGAATCTTGGTTTTTAGCTGTGGTTTGTGTCTTCAGCCGTGGTTTGTGTCCACACAAACCAAAAAATCTATAGCATGTACTGTCAACAATTTTGGTTTTAGTAAAAAGTAGATAATATCGTTTAAGTGCAATGATATTATTTTCAAATAACTAAGCTCTCGCCATTTGTTTGTTAATGTCTTTTAAGTGTTTTTTTATTTCTTCACTTTTTACCTTTAAGCTGTTGGCTCTGCGTAAGTATTCTTTGGCTACTTTTATTTCTCTGCGTTGTGCATAGATAGAACAGATTTGCAAATAAGCGGTAGCTAAATTATCGTCGTCCGGTAAGCCTTTTTGCACGGCTAATTTCAAATTTTTCAATGCTTCTTTTGAGTCGCCTTTTTGCAACGCAATACCGCCTAATTGCAAATACGATACACCTTCTTGCGATGTTCCCATCATATCGCTTTTATTAGCTAAACTTTTACGGATATTGGCTTCTGCTGCATCTAAATCTTGGTTTGCCATATCAAAATTAGATTGCAACATATAGTATCCTTGACGCACCGGTTTTATTAATAAATTCGGGAATTTTATCCAGCTCATTACTTCTTTCGCACCTTCAATATCTCCGGCTTCTACCTTTTTTTGCAAATAACGCATAGGACCGATTAGAATATCAAACAAAATAAAAGAAATACTGATGATATAGATGAAGATTGACCATTGCCAACCTTTGTGTACAAAGATATGCAACAGAATTCCAAGAATTAAAAATGCAATTGCTGCGTAAAAACGATATTTAACGTATAATTTTCCAAAATCCATAATTGTGTAATTGAAGGGCAAAAATACTTTAAGTTTTGCAAACTTCTAAGTAATCCGTTTTAAGTTATTAGAAACTTGGCGAGAAACTGATAGCCCAACGGAACTTATGTATGTTCGGTTGATTTAATTGTGTTAACCGCCAACTAAAATCTACACGAATTAATTTGAGGATGTTTTCAATACCAAATCCAACTTCGGCATAAAAACCGTTAAGTCCTTTCATATTGGTTGGTAAATCCGAGAAGGTTACATTTTTTGGGTTTAGGCTGGAAACGGCCATTTTGGTGGTGAATACTTCTCGCAATCCTAACCGTCGCCAACCCGGAATTTTATTGAAGAAAAATCCATCAAAATGATGTTCCAAAAAGAAAGTCAATTGTTGGTCTGCAATAAACTCGGTTTCTTTCATATTAGTGAAGCGCTCTTCATCGTATAAGAATGATTGGTTTCCAGGATGAATATGCAATAAAGGATAAGGTGCTTCGCCAAATAATTTGGTACCTATTAATTTGAAAATAGTGTGTCCAATGGGTGATGGCAATCGTTCATCAATTATTAATTCTATTTTATGGAAATTAAAATCACTTCCGAGCTTGCGTTCACTAAAGGTATAGGTGAAATTAAACCTTGGTAATTTTCCTTTTAGGAATCGATTGCGTTCGCTACCTTGTAAAAACTTAGCACCCGGCGTATATACAACATTGATACTTGGCGAAAATATTCTGAAATTGCTAATTGTATCCGGCGTAAATGGAACACCATTGGATTTGGTAAACGTAATGCTGCCCGGAACAGTTTGGTATATTTTATAGTTGAAATTTAGATTGGTTGTTAAGTTTGGAATCCATTCTCTGGAATAAGTGAGCATCGCATCTTTTAAATACACTAAATCTGAAATAGCATCTTTTCGTGTGATGGATTTGTAAATGAAATCATATCCTAATCCATCTTTACTTAAAGTGAAACGCTGATAGTCATCTCTGAAAGAAACGGTAATGCTGTGTTTCTTTTGTTTTTTATCCGGTAAATTGGCACTAATTTTTGCACCGTATTTGAATTTTTTATCTTTAATTCCATATGCACCATACACACTCCAATTAACCCATTTCCCAATTCGCCAATTATTGCGTAAATTAAGACGAAGACGAACTCCTTCCAATTCATTCCATGTAACCATTTGATAAAGGTTGCCGTATTCCAAAGTTTTGGTTTTGTAATAGCCACTTACAAAAAAACTTCCAATGCCATTCATTGCTTTGTAAAAACGTGTTCTTTTCAGTGAGTCTATCAAGAAATACACTTTACTTTCCGGTGTGTTTAACGTATCGTGGCGACGTGCTACCCAAAATGAATCTGGTAGCTTGCGGTAATTTTTTACAAATACAGTGTTTTCTTGTTTTAAAATGGTATCTGCAATTGGTTCATTAATTTTGATACTGTCTCTACTTAAATATCGGGCTATTCGGACACTTTTAGATTTTTTTCGCTTCGTAATGGCGATATTGGTATTTCTAGATTCTTTACTTTTAAACCAACCTTTATCCGTGTGTTCAAAGCTTTGCTTTAAGGAAAAATCGCTGATGAAATTGATATTGGAGCGACTGTCTATACCCAATTCGATATCCGTAATGGCAAAGGTTGAATCTTGGATAGCAGCTTTTCCTTTAAATAAGTAATCGCCTTTAGCTTTGGGCACAAATGCAAGATTATAAATCCAAATACTATCACGAACTACGATGGTGTCAAAAGTAACAATGCTGTCTGTTACGAGAGCACTATCTATTGAAGTAATTGTTTTATATAGTATGGAATCCGGCAACAAACTAATGTGGATGGAGCTATCTTGCAAAATACTATCATTCATTACAGTGGTAATGGTCGTATCATAAGTTGTTCTTTGTGTGTAGGCTACTTTTCTATTGTGTATAAATTTGCTGCTGTCTATCGGCTTGGATGCATCCATTATCTTTACACTATCTATTAAATAGTAATTGTAAAGAGCAATGGCACCATTGGCAAATGGCATTACAAACGCTTTTTCCTGCACCATAGCTTGGTTGTCGTATGCATCAATTTCATCAAAAGCATAATCTAATAATTCGGAAAATCGCAATTGCTCAATACCGGAAATTTTACTGGCTTTTACAACTGTTTTGTTTTTTTTGGGGTCTTTATTAAAATATTGATCAGATAAAGTTTCTTTTAAAATTAATGGAATAAACTTATTGCCTTCTGCCGTGCTATCTTGGTTTTCTAAAATAAACTTGAAGGGTTTAAAAATTTTCTTTGTCGTAATCTTGGAGCTGATGTTATATAGTGAAGCAACCGTCTTTTGGTATTCTTCAAATTGATAGGAATCATACGACTTCGGCTTGTTTTCATCTTTATGGCTCACTACATTTCTATATAATCGAATGGCAACAGTATCTTTAGGAATTTTTTTGCGTCTTGCCTTTACCGTAAATTCCTCTAACATAAAATTGTCCAAGTGCAATTTTACTATAATGGAATCTTTTTTAAAGAATCGTTTTTTGAGCACTTCATCTTTATAACCTAAATAAGTGAAAACAATAGAATCGGTTTTGGCACTTACATTAAATTCAAATCGACCGCTATCGTCCGTGGTGCCGCCTTCTGTCAAGCCAATATAATAGTTGACAAATGGTAAAGCTTCTTTGGTTTTAGCATCAATAACTACACCCTTGAGCGTAATTTGCCCAAAAGAAGCAAGAAAGAGGAATGATAAAAATATGTAGAGTCCTGTTTTTTTCACACAATCATCTAATAACATACAAAGTTAGAAATTAGTTTAGCGCAATGTTTATTTATTTATTTCTTTAAAGTATTCATAACAAATCGTTTGCCATAAAAATAGGTATGTTTGTAAAAGGTTGTATTTATAATATTATCTCCAATTTATTTATACATTTAACTTTAATAAAAAATTAATAGCATGCTATTGAAAGAGAAAGATGCAAATTTGCTAAAAAAGGCTATTGCTGAATGGAAGCAACAACATATAATTTCGGACGAGCAGGCTTCCCAAATGGATAAGCAAATAGAAGTACATAAATTAGATTGGAAACAGGTCGCTGTGTATGCTTTTATTATTGCGGTTTCGTGTGCTATTTTGTCTATCATTGTATTGTTAGCAGATGATTTACTCCGAGAATTTATAGAACGTTATACACAACTTACGGATATTGTATTTAGTATTATTTTAAGTATTAGTACATTTTTTACGTTTTGGTACACCAAAAACCGATATAAAAAATATATCCATGCACCAATCGGCAACACAAGCTTTTTGCTATTAGGCGCTTTTTTATCATTGGCATGTGTTTCTTTTTGGGCAAAAAGTTTCCAAGTGTTCCAAAACGAGTACTATTTCATATTTTTAATAGCAGCTATATTATATATAATAGTATCCGTTTATTTTCAATCCAATACACTTTGGGCGCTGAGTCTTCTCATGTTTGGATTGGCTTATGGCTCATTTACATTATCTATAGAAACAAAAGAGCAATTTTTTTTAGGAATGAATATAATTTTGCGGTATATACCATTTAGTATTTTGCTCTTTAGTGCTTTATATTTTGTAAAACAAAACGAAAAATGCCTCCAATTCGAAAAGATACATTATATATGTAGTCTGCTGGTTTTTTTTACAGCCATTTGGTTGTTGTCTATCTTCGGCAATTTTACAAAATATGAAAATTGGCAGCAAGTAGGACAAATTCATTTTGTAGTTTGGGCAATTGCTTTATTTATGATAGCTGCAATGGGTATGTATGTTGGTTTAAAACGAAATGATTTTATTTTAGGTAATATTTCGTTAATCTTCTTTATAGTTAATTTAATTACACGATATTTCGAATATTTCTGGGAGCCATTACATAAATCTGTGTTTTTTATGATTTTAGCTTTTATATTTTGGTTTATCGGCAGCCGTGCAGAAAAATTATGGAATCTGAGGTTTTTAGACAAAGATTAGGTGAATTGTATATAGTTGATTTACATAAAGTTATGAAGCCGATTGAAAAATAAAATTGTAGTGCCAATTTTTTAGTACGTTAAAAATCATTCTTAACTCGAAATTAATATAACAAAATTTTCCACATTTGGGAATTAGTTTGTATCTTTGCACCCACTTCAGGAGGAAAATCCATTATTTTGGTGGATTCTTCTTGTAGTAACTGCCTTCGGAGGGAAGGTAAGACTACAAAAAACATAACTTCTTCTTTACAGTTATGTTTGGTATTCTTCACTCAAATCCCTACCTTTGCAGTCCGAAATTTTTTAAAGAGTAACGAATGCCTACAATTCAACAATTAGTAAGAAAAGGAAGAGAGCAACTTCAGTATGCTTCTAAATCAAGAGCGTTAGATGCTTGCCCACAACGTCGTGGTGTATGTACACGTGTTTATACAACGACACCTAAAAAACCAAATTCAGCATTACGTAAAGTAGCTAAAGTGCGTTTGACGAATAAATTTGAAGTTATCGCTTACATTCCGGGTGAAGGACATAATTTACAAGAGCACTCAATCGTAATGATTCGTGGAGGTCGTGTTAAAGATTTACCGGGTGTACGTTATCATATCGTTCGTGGTGCTTTAGATACAGCCGGTGTAAACAATCGTCAAAAAAGCCGTTCTAAATACGGAACTAAAAAAGGTAAAGCTGGCGCAGCGGCACCAACAAAAGGTAAAAAATAATCAATAGGAATACAGCGTATTCGTATAAAATAAAAGAAAATGAGAAAGCAAAAAGCAAAGAAAAGATATTTAGCACCGGATCCGGTTTATGGCGATCCTTTGGTAACTCGCTTTGTAAATAATTTAATGATTGGTGGTAAAAAGAGTACAGCCTATACTTCGTTCTACGAAGCAATGGA
Organism: Bacteroidota bacterium; assembly: GCA_963169645.1. Classification (GTDB taxonomy): domain Bacteria; phylum Bacteroidota; class Bacteroidia; order Chitinophagales; family JADIYW01; genus JADJSS01. The sequence continues at coordinate 251,160 of CAUJCO010000013.1, read as the reverse complement.
GCGTATTAAAAAATCTACTAATGAAGAAGGGTACGAGATTTGGAAAAAAGCAATGGATAATGCAATGCCGGCAGTAGAGGTGAAAAGCCGTAGAATTGGTGGTGCTACTTTTCAAATTCCAACACCAATTCGTGAAGATAGAAAATTGTTCATGACGATTCGTTGGTTGATTCAGTTTTCTAGAAAAAGAAACGGTAGATCTATGGGTGATAAATTAGCTGCAGAGCTAATTGCAGCTTCTAAAGGAGAAGGAGCAGCAGTGAAAAGAAAAGAAGATACACATAAAATGGCTGAAGCGAATAAAGCATTCTCACATTTTAAAGCATAATATAAAAGTAAGGATGTCTATTGCATCCACAAATAGAAAAATAAAATGGCACGCGATTTAAGATATACAAGAAACATTGGTATTGCAGCTCACATAGATGCGGGTAAAACAACGACTACAGAACGTATCTTGTTTTATTCAGGAGTTAATCATAAAATTGGTGAGGTGCATGATGGAGCATCAACAATGGACTGGATGGTGCAAGAAGCAGAGCGTGGTATTACAATTACATCTGCAGCAACAACCGTAGGTTGGAAATACAGAGGTCAAGATTATCATGTAAATATTATTGATACACCGGGACACGTTGACTTTACCGTTGAGGTAAATCGTTCATTGCGTATTTTGGATGGATTAGTGTTTTTATTCTCAGCTGTTGATGGTGTTGAACCACAATCTGAAACAAACTGGCGCTTAGCAAATAACTATAATGTTGCTCGTATCGGATTTGTAAATAAAATGGACCGTTCCGGTGCTGATTTCTTAGCAGTTGTAGAACAAGTGAAAAAGATGTTAGGTTCTAATGCCGTTCCTTTGCAATTACCTATCGGTGCTGAAGATACTTTCAAAGGAGTGGTTGACTTGATTAATTTCCGTGGTATCGTTTGGAATACACATGATAGAGGAATGACTTATGAAGTGATTGATATTCCGGCGGATATGGTTCAAGAAGCTACGGAGTGGAGAGAGAAATTATTAGAAGCAGTTTCTGAGTATGATGAGCGATTGATGGAGAAATTCTTTGACGATCCATCTACTATCACAGAAAGAGAAATTTTAGATGCATTACGTGCAGCTTGCTTAGATATGAAAATTGTTCCAATGGTATGTGGTTCATCTTTTAAAGATAAAGGTGTTCAAACAATGTTGGATTTGGTTATGGAATTAATGCCATCACCATTAGATAGACCAAATATTAAAGGTACACATCCGGACACAGGTGAAGAGATTTCTCGTAAACCAAGCTACGATGAACCATTTGCAGGTTTGGCATTTAAAATTGCTACAGACCCTTATGTTGGTCGCTTAGCGTTTACACGCGCTTACTCTGGAGTATTAGATGCAGGTTCTTATGTAATCAATACAAGAAGTGGTAACAAAGAGCGTATTTCTCGTATCTTCCAAATGCACGCAAATAAACAAAATCCAATTGAAAAATTAGGTGCTGGTGATATTGGAGCAGTAGTAGGATTTAAAGATATCAGAACGGGTGATACACTTTGTGCAGAAGGTAGCCCAATCGTTTTAGAATCAATGGTATTCCCAGACCCAGTAATCGGTTTGGCTATCGAACCTAAAACACAAAAAGATGCTGATAAATTAGGTATGGCTTTAGCTAAATTAGCAGAAGAAGATCCAACATTTAAAGTGCGTTATGATGAAGATACAGCACAAACAGTAATCTCCGGTATGGGTGAGTTGCACTTAGAAATTATCGTTGACCGTTTATTACGTGAGTTTAAAGTAGAGTGTAACCAAGGTGCACCTCAAGTTAACTATAAAGAAACGATCACTCAAACGATCGAGCATAGAGAAAAATATGCAAAACAATCTGGTGGTCGTGGTAAGTTTGCAGATATCCAAATCGAGATTGGTCCTGGCGAAGAAGGTAAAGAAGGATTGACATTTGTGAATGATATCTTTGGTGGTGCAATACCAAAAGAGTTTATACCATCCGTAGAGAAAGGTTTTAAAGAGGCAATGAAAACGGGTGTATTAGCTGGTTACGAAGTTCCAAGTTTAAAAGTTCGTTTATTTGATGGTTCTTACCACCAAGTGGATTCAGACTCTTTCTCGTTTGAGCAGGCAGCTAAGTTTGCATTCCGTGAAGCATGTAGAAAAGCGAATCCAATCTTGTTAGAGCCTATCATGAAATTGGAAGTTATTACACCGGATGAAAATACAGGGGATGTTGTTGGTGACTTGAATAGAAGAAGAGGTATGATGGAAGGTATGGAAATGAAAAACAATGCGAATGTAATCAAAGCTAAAGTTCCATTGTCTGAAATGTTTGGATATGTAACCGATTTGAGAACAATTACATCTGGTAGAGCAACCTCTATCATGGAGTTCTCACACTATGCACCAACACCAAATAACATTACAGAACAAGTAATCGCAAAAGTAAAATCTAAAGTAAAAGCTGATTAATAGTAATTATATCATGGCACAAAAAATTAGAATAAAATTAAAATCATACGATCACAACTTAGTAGATAAGTCTGCTGAGAAAATCGTGAAAACAGTACGCAGTGCAGGAGCTGTAGTAACAGGTCCAATTCCATTGCCTACTAACAAGAAGATTTTTACCGTATTAAAATCTCCACACGTAAACAAAGTGGCACGTGAACAATTCAAATTGTGTACGTATAAAAGATTATTAGACATTTATAGTGCAACACCAAAAACTGTAGATGCATTGATGAAATTAGAATTACCAAGTGGTGTGGATGTAGAAATTAAAGTATAATAAGTCATGGCAGGATTAATAGGAACAAAAATAGGTATGACCAGTATTTTCGGCGAAGGCGGTGCAATTATTCCATGCACAGTTATTCAAGCTGGTCCTTGCGTAGTTACTCAAAAAAAATCAAAAGATAAAGATGGGTACGATGCAATTCAATTAGGATACGGCGATAAGAAAGAAAAAAATACAACAAAGCCTATGAAAAACCACTTTGAGAAATCAGGTGGTGCACCAAAAGCAAAATTAGTAGAGTTTAAAGGAATGGACAACTTAAATGTTGGTGATGTCGTAACCTCTGAAATTTTAGCGGAAGGAGAAAAAGTAAACATTGTTGGAACATCCAAAGGGAAAGGCTTTCAAGGTGTTGTAAAACGTCACAACTTTAGTGGTGTAGGTGGTCAAACACACGGTCAGCACAATCGTTTGCGTGCACCAGGTTCATTAGGTGCTTGTTCTACACCGGCACGTGTTATGAAAGGAATGAAAATGGGTGGTCGTATGGGTACTGACAGAGTGAAAGAACAAAACATGAAAATCGTGAAAGTATTGAATGACGAGAATCTAATCATCGTGAAAGGTTCTATACCAGGTCATAATGGTGCTTACGTAATAATCGAAAAGAAAAAATAATCAAAGAATCCATAGGATTTAGATTGAAATAAAATAAAAGATGAAAGCAGAAGTATATAATGTAAACGGACAAGCTACAGGTCGCAGTATCGAATTGCCAGATGCAATATTTGGTATCGAACCGAATGAGCATGTTATCTACTTAGCTGTTAAACAATACTTAGCAGGAAGAAGAAGTGGTACACATAAAACAAAAGAAAAATCTGAATTATCAGGTTCTACCAGAAAATTGCACAAACAAAAAGGTACAGGTGGTTCTAGAAAAGGAAGTATCAAAAACCCTTTGTTTAAAGGTGGTGCTCGTATTTTCGGACCGCGTCCTCGTTTCTATGATTTTAAATTAAATAAAAAAGTAAAATCATTAGCAAAACATTCTGCATTATCAGTAAAAGCTGCCGGTAGTTCAATAAAAATAGTAGAAGATTTTTCTTTCGATGCTCCAAAAACAAAAGAATATTTAAAATTTTTACAAGCTTTTGGCTTAGAAAACAAAAAATCATTATTGATTTTACCGGAGTTAAACGAAAACGTTTACTTATCAAGTAGAAATGTACAAGGTGCTGCAATCGCAACTGCAGACAACTTGAATACATATGAAATTATGAACAACAATGCGATTTTAATTAGCGAAAAATCGATTGAAGCATTAGCGAATTCACAAAATTAATATAGAATGGAAATTCTGAAAAAACCTTTAATTACCGAAAAAGCATCTGCATTATCAGATAAAGCAGGAAAATACACTTTTTTAGTTGAAAAAAAGGCAAACAAAGTAGAGATAAAAAAAGCTGTTGAAAAAATGTACGGCGTAAATGTGGAAGAAGTAAATACTGCAATTATTGCTTCTAAACCAAAAAATCGCAATACAAAAACAAGAATTATCTCAGGTAGAAAAAGTAGCTACAAAAAAGCAATCGTTCAAGTAGCAAAAGGAGAAACAATTGATTTCTACAACGAAATTTAATTAAAAAGAAGTACAAGCAATGGCAACTAAAAAATATAATCCGATTACTCCGAGTTTAAGATACAGAATCTCTAACTCGTACGCAGAAATCACTACCGACAAACCGGAAAAATCCTTATTAGTTTCTAATAAGAGATCAGGTGGTCGTAACCAAAAAGGTGAAATGACAATGCGTTATATCGGTGGTGGACACAAAAGACAATACCGCCTTATCGATTTTAAAAGAAATAAATTCGATATTCCGGCTACTGTAAAAACAATCGAATACGATCCAAACCGCTCTGCATTTATTGCATTGGTAGTATATAAAGATGGTGAAAAAAGATATATCATCGCACCGGAAGGTTTAAAAGTTGGTCAAGAAATTATTTCAGGTAAAGCAGTTGCTCCTGAAGTAGGAAATACTTTGCCACTTTCTAATATGCCATTAGGTTCTGTAATTCATAACATCGAATTACAACCGGGTAAAGGTGCATCTATTTGTAGAAGTGCCGGTACATTTGCCCAACTTTCCGGTAAAGATGGAAAATATGCAAACATAAAATTGCCATCCGGTGAGTTAAGACAAATCTTAGGTACTTGTTTAGGTACTATCGGAAGCGTTTCAAACTCAGATCATAGCTTGGAAGTAAAAGGTAAAGCTGGTGCTAACCGTTGGGCAGGTAGAAGACCTCGAACTCGTGCCGTAGTGATGAACCCTGTTGACCATCCGATGGGTGGTGGTGAAGGTAGAGCTTCAGGTGGTCACCCACGTTCAAGAAAAGGTATCCCGGCTAAAGGATTAAAAACTAGAAGCAGAACAAAAGCTTCCAACAAACACATCATTTCAAGAGCTAAAAAATAATAAGTAAAGCATAATGGCAAGAAGTTTAAAAAAAGGTCCGTACATAGCATACCATTTACAAGGTAAAGTGGATACTATGAATGCATCGAATAAAAAATCAGTAATCAAAACTTGGTCTAGAGCCTCTATGATTACACCGGATTTCGTAGGACATACATTTGCAGTACATAACGGTAATAAATTTATTCCGGTATATGTAACAGAAAATATGGTAGGACATAAATTGGGAGAATTCTCACCTACAAGACAATTTAAAGGACATTCAGGTAACAGAAAATAAGAATAAGCCATGGGTCAAAGAAAGAAATTAGCAGCAGATGCTAGAAAAGAAGCGAAAAAGACAGTTTGTACTGCACGTGCGACAAATGTGCCTACTTCACCTCGTAAAATGAGATTATTGGCAGATGTTATCCGTGAAAAAGATGTAATGGAAGCTTTAAACATCCTTACATTCTCTACAAAACATGCTTCGAAAACATTAGAGAAATTAGTTCGTTCTGCAATTGCTAACTGGGAACAAAAATTCGACACAAAAGCAGAAGATAGCGATTTATATATCAAAGCAGTATTAGTAGATAGTGCAAGAATTTTAAAACGTTTTCAACCGGCACCACAGGGAAGAGCATACAGAATACGTAAACGTTCTAACCATATAACCGTACAATTAGCAAGCAGAAACCAATCAGAATTGGTTGCTGAAACAACAGAATCAACTAACGAAAATTAAAATAAAAGATAATTAATGGGTACTAAAGCAAATCCGATAGCAAATAGATTAGGTATCATCAGAGGATGGGATTCTAATTGGTATGGCGGTAAAGATTTTAGCGATAAATTGATCGAAGATCAAAAAATCAGAAAATACTTAAACGCACGTATTCAAAAAGGCGGTATTTCTAAAATAGTAATCGAAAGAACGTTAAATAGAATTACGATTTCTATCAATACTTCTCGTCCGGGTATCATTATTGGTAAAGGTGGAAACGAAGTAGATAAAATCAAAGAAGAAATCAAAAATATTACGAAAAAAGATGTACAAATCAATATCGTAGAAATTAGAAGACCGGAAATTGATGCAGCTATCGTTGGCGAAACAGTTTGCAAACAATTAGAAGCTCGTGTAAACTTCCGTCGTGCTGTGAAAATGGCAATTGCTTCAGCGATGCGTTTAGGTGTAGAAGGTATTAAAATCAAATGCTCCGGTCGTTTAGGTGGTGCAGAGATGGCAAGAAGTGAAGAGTATAAGGAAGGTCGTACACCTTTACATACATTTAGAGCTGATATCGATTATGCTTGGAAAGAAGCAGAAACGATTTATGGAAAAATTGGTGTAAAAGTATGGATTTGCAAAGGCGAAGTATTTACAAAACGCGATTTGTCTCCAAATGTAGGAATGGAAGAAGGTAACAAAAAAGGCGGCGAAAGACGCGATGACAGAAGAGGTGGTGAAAGACGTGATGATAGAAGAGGCGGTGGTGATAGACGTGGAGGCGGAAAACCAAGAGGCGAAAGAACAGAAAACAGAGGTCCAAGAAAAAAATAATTATCAAAACGATTTTTGGAAAATCTCAAATCGTAAATCATAAATTGTAAATAAAGTTGTTATGTTACAACCGAAAAGAGTAAAATTTAGAAGAGTACACAAGATGAAAATGAAAGGCATTGCGTACAAAGGTTCGCAATTGTCATTCGGCTCATTTGGCTTGAAATCATTAGAAGAGTGCTGGATAACAGACCGTCAAATCGAAGCAGCTCGTATCGCTTTAACCAGAAATATGAAACGTGAAGGTAAAGTTTGGATCAATATTTTCCCAGACAAACCAATCACTAAAAAACCGGCAGAGGTGCGTATGGGTAAAGGTAAAGGTTCTTTAGACCATTGGGTTGCAGTGGTAAAACCGGGCAGAATTATGTTTGAAATTGAAGGCGTTTCTAAACAAGTAGCTCAAGAGTCATTAGCATTAGCAGCTCAAAAATTACCTGTGTTAACTAAATTTATCGTAAGAAGAGATTACGACGGTAACTAAAAAAATAATTAAAATGGCAACAGTAGCATATAGCGAAATAGCAGGTTGGAGCGTAGAAGAATTGAATAATGAATTGGCAGCTTCTAAATTGAAATTGACAAAATTAAAATTCAATCATGCGATTACACCATTGGAAAACACCAATGATTTAGGACAATTGAGAAAACACATTGCCCGCATCCAAACAGAATTAAGAAAAAGACAATTAACTAATCAAGCATAAATTAAATGCAGATGTCAACAGAGACAACAATCGAAAGAAAATTAAGAAAAACGAGAGTCGGCGTTGTTACTTCCAATAAAATGGATAAAACAATTACGGTGGCAGTTGTTCGTAAATTAAAACATCCGAAGTACGGAAAATTCTTGAAAAAAACTAAGAAATTCCACGCTCACGATGAAAAAAATGAGTGCAATATCGGCGATACCGTAAAAATTATGGAAACACGCCCATTAAGTGCAACTAAAAGATGGAGATTAATTGAAATCGTAGAAAAAGCTAAATAACAATGGTACAACAAGAATCAAGACTACGAGTAGCTGATAACAGCGGCGCCAAAGAAGTACTTTGCATCAGAGTATTGAAAGGAACAAAAGCACGTTATGCTTCAATCGGCGATAAAATCGTCGTATCGGTAAAAGATGCAATGCCGGGCGGTAACGTAAAGAAAAAACAAGTAACGAAAGCAGTAGTTGTTCGTACTAAAAAAGAAATTAAACGTAAAGACGGCACTTACATTCGTTTTGATGATAATGCAGTTGTATTATTAAACAATAACGATGAACCACGTGGTACTCGTATTTTCGGGCCGGTGGCACGCGAATTGAGAGATAAAGATTTTATGAAAATCATTTCATTAGCACCGGAAGTATTATAAAAAAATAAGCGTATATCATTATGAATACACCAACTCAAAAGCGCTTTGCGCCAAAATTAAAAATTAAAAAAGGAGATACTGTTATCGTAACTGCCGGAGAAGATCGTGGTAAAAGCGGTAAAGTGTTAGAAGTATTTCCTGCAAAAAATACAGCATTGGTTGCCGGAATTAGAATCGTTTCTAAACACACTAAACCAAATGCACAAAACCAACAAGGTGGTATCATTAAAAAAGAGGCACCTATCCATATCTCTAACTTAATGTTGTCTGTTGGTGGTAACGCTACCAAAGTTGGCAGAAAAGTAGAAGATGGAAAAATTGTACGAATTGCAAAAAAAACAGGAGAAATAATTAAGTAATGGCTTATATACCTACATTAAAAAAGAAATATACAGAGGAAGTTGTACCGGCTTTAAAAGCAAAATACAATTACAAATCTGTAATGCAAGTACCTAAGTTAACTAAGATTGTAATCAATCAAGGTGTAGGTGCAGCAGTTGGCGATAAAAAATTAATCGATAATTCACTCGACGAAATTTCTCGTATTGCCGGACAAAAAGCAGTAGCAACAAAATCTAAAAAAGCAATCTCTAACTTTAAATTAAGAGAGAACTTGCCAATCGGTGTTCGTGTTACATTGCGTGGAGAAAGAATGTTCGAATTCTTAGAGCGTTTAATGGCAGTAGCGTTACCACAGGTGCGTGATTTTAAAGGTATCAACGACAAATCATTCGACGGAAGAGGTAACTATACATTAGGTATCACAGAACACATCATCTTTCCGGAAATTGATATCGACAAAATTGCACGTATCAGCGGTATGGATATTACATTCGTTACAACTGCAAACACAGATGACGAAGCACATTCATTATTAAAAGAAATTGGCTTACCATTTAAGAAAAAATAGATTATGGCAAAAGAATCAATGAAAGCACGTGATGCGAAACGTTTAAAATTAATAAACAAATACAAAGCAAAACGTGAAGAATTTAAAAAAGCTGGTGATTATACAGCATTGGATAAACTTCCAAAAAATGCATCTCCGGTTCGTTATAGAAAAAGATGTAAGTTAACAGGAAGACCACGTGGCTATATCGGATTCTTCGGATTGTCAAGAATACAATTCAGAGATTTGGCAAGCTACGGAATGATTCCGGGTGTATCTAAAGCAAGCTGGTAAAAAATAGAAATATAGAGATAAGAAATGTGATAAATAAAATTGTTCACACATCTTACCTCTAAAACTCAAAGAGTCTAAAAAAATTAAATTATAAATTAAAGTGAAGGTGGGAAACTGAGCCGAATTCGACTTAAGTCTCACATCTAAGCGGTCTAAACAAAAAATTGAAATGGTTACAGATCCAATAGCAGATTTCCTGACACGAATCAGAAATGCACAACTTGCTGGTCACACCATCGTTGACATTCCTGCTTCAAACATGAAGAGAAAATTAACCGAAATCTTACACGAAAACGGTTATATTTTAAAATTCAAATTTGATGAAGAAGGTCCACAAGGAACTATCAAAATTGCATTGAAATACAATCCGGAAACAAAAGAACCGGCAATCAGAGAGTTAATTAGAATCTCAAAACCGGGCTTACGCCGCTACGCTCACGTAGCAGGTATCCCAAGAGTGAAAAACGGCTTAGGTTTAGCTATCTTATCTACATCAAAAGGAATTTTGACAGATAAACAAGCGAAAAACTTAAACGTAGGTGGTGAAATTATTTGCATAGTATCTTAAAATATAAGTCATGTCACGCGTAGGAAAATTACCAATAACAATACCGGCAAAAACTGAAGTAAGCGTTGCAGATAATAACGTGGTTACAGTAAAAGGGCCAAATGGAACTTTATCAGAAAAAGTAGATAGAGATATCATCGTAAAAGTAGAAGACGGAAAAGTTATCGTTGAAAGACCAACTGATCAAAAACGTCACAAAACTTTACACGGTTTATATAGAGCATTGTTGAACAACTTAATCGTTGGTGCAAGCACAGGTTACAAAAAACAATTAGAAGTTGTGGGTGTCGGTTTCCGTGCCAGCAACCAAGGACAATTGTTAGAGTTATCTATCGGTTTCTCACATCCTATTTATGTTGTGTTGCCGGAAGAAGTAAAACTTTCAACAGTTACGGAAAAAGGTCAACCACCTCGTATCATTTTAGAAAGTAACGATAAACAATTAATCGGTCAAGTAGCTGCGAAAATCAGAAGCTTGAGAAAACCAGAACCTTACAAAGGTAAAGGTATCAAATACGCCGGTGAAATATTGCGTAAAAAAGCAGGTAAGTCTGCAGGTAAAAAATAAAATTAGAACACAGTAAGTGTCTATCAAAAAATAAAAATTATTGTCATGGCAGTAACCAATAAATTATCTCGTAGAGAAAAAATCAAATACAGCATCCGCAAAAAAATCAGCGGTACAGAAGCTCGTCCGAGATTAACCATTTTTAGAAGCAACAGCGAAATATATGCTCAAATAATTGACGATGTATCTAAAAAAACAATCTTATCTGTTTCTTCTCAAAAATCTACAGGAAGCAAAACAGAAAAAGCAAAAGCAGTAGGTGCAGCAGTTGCTACAAAAGCAAAAGCAGCAAACATCTCTACCGTAGTTTTTGATAGAAATGGATTTTTATATCACGGCAGAGTAAAAGCATTAGCTGAAGCAGCCAGAGAAAATGGATTACAATTCTAAAAATTAAGAAAGGCACCTCGCCAGTGTCAGTCAAAAAAAAATGATATGTCAAAAGTAAAAGAAAATAAAGTTAGAACAGCAGCCGAAATCGAATTAAAAGAAAAGGTAGTAGGCATCCAACGCGTAGCAAAAGTTACGAAAGGTGGACGTACGTTCAGTTTCTCCGCATTAGTTGTAGTAGGCGACGGAAATGGCACCGTAGGTCACGGCTTAGGAAAAGCACGTGAAGTACAAGAAGCTATCCAAAAAGGTATTGATGATGCGAAGAAAAACTTAGTGAAAGTACCTATCTTAAAAGGAACTATTCCACACGATCAATTAGCTGAATTTGATGGAGCAAAAGTGTTAATTAAACCGGCTTCTCAAGGTACGGGTGTTATCGCAGGAGGTTCTATGCGTGCAGTTTTAGAAAGTGCTGGTATTCACGACGTATTAGCAAAATCATTAGGTTCTGCTAACCCTCACAACGTAGTAAAAGCAACTATTCAAGCATTGACATTATTAAGAGACCCATTCCGAGTTGCTCGTGATAGAGGTGTAAAATTATCTAAAGTATTCAACGGATAAGACTATGGCAAAGATTAAAATCACGCAGGTAAAAAGTACCATCGATAGAAGTAAACGCCAAAAAGATACCATCAAAGCATTAGGTATCCAAAAAGTAAACAGAAGCGTAGAAAAAGAAGCTACTCCACAAGTATTGGGTATGGTAGCAAAAGTAAAACATTTAGTAACGGTAGAAAATATCTAATATAATGAGTATCAGTTTAAATAATTTAAAACCTGCCAATGGTGCCGTAAAAGGTCGCAAACGTATTGCAAGAGGTCAAGGTTCTGGCTCCGGTGGTACTGCCGGGAAAGGTCATAAAGGTGCTAAATCTCGTTCCGGTTACAAATCTAAAAGAGGTTTTGAAGGTGGTCAAATGCCATTACAACGTCGTTTGCCAAAAAGAGGATTTAAAAATCCAAATAGAATCGAGTTCAGAACAATTAATTTAGCTGAATTACAAGCATTAGCTGAGAAAAACAACATCACAGAATTCAACTTCGAAACATATAGAACTTTAAAATTGGTAAAAGCTACTGATAAAATTAAAGTATTGGCGAACGGTGAATTAAAAGGTTCATTGAACGTAGCAGCACATGCATTTAGTAATAAAGCAAAAGAAGCAATCGAGAAAAATAGTGGTACTACCACAATTATAGCATAAGCTTATGAAGCAATTTATAGACACCTTAAAAAACATCTTTAGCATAGAAGACCTAAGAAAAAGAATATTCTTAACCTTAGGTCTATTGTTTATTTATCGTTTAGGATGTTTTGTAGTTCTTCCGGGCGTTGACCCTATTAGTGTTTCTGCACAACATGGCGGAGCCGGTGGCTTGTTCCAAATCTTTGACCTTTTTGCAGGTGGAGCTTTCTCGCAAGCATCCATTTTTGCATTAGGTATCATGCCATATATCTCTACATCTATCGTGATGCAGTTATTAACTTTGGCTGTTCCACATTTCCAAAAAATGCAAAAAGAAGGAGAGAGTGGTAGAAAGAAAATTACACAATATACACGTTATGGAACAGTAGTAGTAGGTGGCTTCCAAGCATTTGCTTACATTTCTTTGTTGTCAAATCAAATGAGAGTGGTATCTCCAAATGTAAATATGGTATTGTTTACTATTGCTACTATTATCATTTTAACGGCAGGTACCATATTTGTAATGTGGTTAGGTGAGCAAATACAAGAAAGAGGTTTAGGAAACGGAACGTCTTTAATCATCATGGCAAATATTATTTCTCGTTTACCGGCATCATTCTGGGCTGAAGTAAAATCTAGAACAACAACAGGTAGCGGAATCTTATTTTTAGTATTCGAGATGGTGATATTGGCATTGGTAATTTTAGGCACGATAATGTTGATTCAAGCAGTGCGTAAAGTGCCATTGAGCTATGCAAAACAAATGTCAGGCGGAAATAATGCTTACACACAACGCAGAGGTTTCTTACCATTAAAAGTAAACGTAGCAGGTGTTATGCCTATCATTTTTGCACAAGCATTCTTATTTATACCAGGTACTTTCGTTCAATTATTTCCGGATAGTGCAGCTTCCGGTTTTTTACGCAAGTTGACTGATTTTACGTCGTTACCACATAATATATTAATGTTCTTGATGGTGGTATTATTCACCTATTTTTATACCGCATTAATCATGAATCCCGTACAAATGGCAGATGATTTGAAACGCAACAACGGATTTGTTCCGGGTGTAAAACCAGGTGCGAATACTGCGGAGTACATTGATACCGTATTGTCTAGAATCACCTTGCCGGGCTCTGCATTCTTAGGTTTAATTGCCATCATGCCGGCATTCGCAAGTATGTTAGGTGTAAATACACAATTTGCCTATTTCTTCGGAGGTACATCCTTGTTGATTTTAGTAGCAGTTGTTTTAGATACAATGCAGCAAATAAACTCTCATTTATTAAGTCGTCATTATGATGGATTAACCAAATCGGGAGCAAAAATAAGAGGTAGAAATTTGACTACCACAGACTATTAATTAAATTTTAGGTGCGATGATTCATTTAAAAACGCCCGATGAAATTGAATTAATAAGAAAGAGTTCTTTGTTAGTTAGCCAAACACATGCGTTGTTGGTTGAATATATAAAACCCGGCGTAAAAACATCTAAATTAGATGATATAGCGGAGCAATTTATTCGAGATAATGGTGCAACGCCTTCATTTAAAGGTTATGGTGGTTTTCCGGCAACCTTATGTATTTCAGTAAATGAACAAGTTGTTCATGGATTTCCATCCGATAGAGAAATAAAAGAAGGAGATATTCTATCCATCGATTGCGGTGTGTTTAAAAATGGTTTTCACGGCGATTCTGCGTTTACTTTTCCCATCGGTGAAGTAGATGCAACTGCTAAAAAACTATTACAAGTAACCTTTAATTCGCTCTATATTGGTATAGAACAGGCGGTGGTAGGTAACAGAATTGGAGATATCGGATTTGCGATTCAAAATTACTGTGAATTCACGCATAAGTACGGTGTCGTTCGAGATTTAGTCGGTCATGGTATCGGAAAAGACTTACACGAAGAGCCACAAGTACCCAATTATGGCAAACGAGGAAAAGGTCCTATGTTACAAGAAGGCCTAGTAATAGCCATAGAACCAATGATAAATATGGGAACTTATCAGGTACGTACATTATCCGATAAGTGGACAATAATAGCGAAAGATGGCAAGCCTTCCGCACACTTTGAACACACTATTGCTGTGAAAAGAGGGAAGGCAGACATACTTAGTGACCATAATTTAATATTCGAAGCGATAAAAAAGTCAGAATATATTCAGGATTTCAGATAATTATTACGATATTTGCAGTCCGAAATTTATGGGTAAAACAGATTTAATAAAATTAGATGGTACGATCACGGAAGCTCTTTCTAACGCAATGTTCCGCGTTAAATTAGAAAACGGCCACGAAATTTTAGCTACAATATCCGGTAAAATGCGTATGAATTATATACGAATCCTGCCGGGCGACAGAGTCGCAGTTGAAATTTCTCCTTATGATCTCTCCAGAGGAAGAATAACTTTCAGATATAAATAAACTAAAAAGTAACTACCATGAAGGTAAGAGCATCAGTGAAAAAACGTAGTGAAGACTGCATCATCGTCCGCAGAAAGGGCAGAATTTATGTAGTTAACAAAAAGAATCCAAAATTTAAACAAAGACAAGGATAATCATGGCAAGAGTATCAGGTATAGACCTTCCTAAAAACAAAAGAGGAATCATAGGGTTGACGTACATCTACGGTATCGGCAGTTCCACATCTAAATATATTTTAGAAAAAGCAGGTGTTGATCCGGAGAAAAGAGTACACGAATGGAATGACGACGAAGCAACAGCTATTCGTAACATTATTAATGCTGAAGTGAAAGTAGAAGGTGCTTTGCGTTCAGAAACACAATTGAATATTAAACGTTTAATGGATATCGGTTCTTATAGAGGTATTCGTCATCGTAAAGGTTTGCCGGTTCGTGGTCAAAGCACGAAACGTAATGCTCGTACCCGTAAAGGAAAACGTAAAACGGTTGCCGGTAAAAAGAAAGTAACTAAATAATAAAAATTGAAGCTGATATATAATGGCACAAGCAACTAAAAAGACAACGAAAAAAAGAGTGGTGAAAGTGGAAGCCGAAGGCTACGCTTATATTAAAGCAACATTTAATAACATCATTATCTCTTACACCAATAAAGCAGGCCAAGTGATTTCTTGGAGTAGCGCCGGTAAATGTGGATTTAGAGGTTCTAAAAAAAGTACGCCGTACGCTGCTCAGATGGCAGCTCAAGATGCAGGAACAAAAGCATACGAAGCAGGATTGCGTAAGGTAGAAGTGTTTGTTAAAGGACCGGGCGGTGGTCGTGAATCGGCTATTCGTACTATCGGAGTAGCTGGTATCGAAGTTACTATTATCCGCGATGTTACTCCATTACCACACAATGGTTGTCGTCCACCTAAAAAACGTAGAGTATAATAATTAATAGCATAGATTGAAATTTGTAACACATCAAATCTCCAATCTTAAATTTTAAATAAGTTATGGCAAGATATACAGGACCTCGTACTAAAAAATCAAGAGCATTTGGTGAGCCAATTTTTGGCTACGATAAAGCATTTGAAAAAAGAAA
Source organism: Bacteroidota bacterium (assembly GCA_963169645.1). GTDB lineage: Bacteria > Bacteroidota > Bacteroidia > Chitinophagales > JADIYW01 > JADJSS01. The sequence goes on along the minus strand of CAUJCO010000013.1, from coordinate 235,610 downwards.
ATATGCTCCGGGTCAGCATGGAAGTTCTAAAAAACGTTCATCTAAATCTGAATATTCTATTCAGTTAAAAGAAAAACAAAAAGCAAAATACACCTATGGTGTGTTAGAGCGTCAATTCTATAAAACATTTGAAGAAGCGACTCGTAAACACGGCGTTCCGGGTGAAAACTTATTGCGTTTGTTAGAGCAACGTTTAGATAATACCGTGTATCGTTTAGGTTTTGCTCCTACACGTAGTGCAGCTCGTCAGTTTGTGAACCACAAACACGTTACAGTGAATGGAAAAATCGTTAATATTCCATCATTCACAGTAAAAATAGGCGATGTTGTAAGTATTCGTGAAAAATCTAAAAACTTAGATTTTGTTCAGGATACGTTGAAATTAGGTGGAGTGAAAAAATACGGCTGGTTAGAATTGAATACAGAAAAATTGGAAGGTAGATTTGTAGAAATTCCAAACAGAGACCAAATTCCTGAAACGATTAAAGAGCAATTAATCGTCGAGTTATATAGTAAATAATACGTTCGTTTGACTCGTATTTGTTATGTCAAATACAAGATTATTAAACATCAAAAATTAAACAATAAAATATGGCTATTTTATCATTTCAAAAACCGGATAAGATTCTTTTACAAAAGGCAACAGACTTCGAAGGAACATTCGAGTTTGCACCATTAGAACCAGGTTTTGGAAATACCATCGGTAACGCTTTGCGTAGAGTATTACTTTCTTCTTTAGAAGGTTATGCTATTACCAATATTAAAATTGCTGGTGTTAATCATGAATTTTCTACTATAAAAGGTGTTATCGAGGATGTTACTGAAATCGTGTTAAACATCAAACAAGTACGTTTGAAACGTATTTTGCAAGATGCAGATGCCGGCTATGAGAAAATTTATATTTCTTTAAAAAATAAAGAGCAATTTACTGCAGGCGATATTGAAGCACATACAAACGTATTTGCTGTAACAAATCCTGATTTGGTGATTTGTAATATGGAAAAAAATGTCAACTTAGAGTTAGAAATTTCTATCGGTAAAGGTAGAGGTTACGTAGCTGCTGAAGAGCACTATGTAGATAGTTCTATTGTGGGTTTAATTCCGGTAGATTCTATCTACACACCGATCAAAAATGTACGTTATAAAATCGAAAACACACGTGTGGAGCAACGTACAGACTTTGAAAAATTAATTATAGACGTAAAAACTGACGGTACTATTCATCCGGAAGATGCAGTAAAAGAAGCTGCTAAAATCTTGATTCAACATTTAATGTTAGTATCGGATGAAAACATCACGTTCGACTCAGAAGAAAAAGGACAAGAAGAAGTAGTGGATGAGCATATCTTACACATGCGCAAAATTTTGAAAACACCATTGGAAGATTTAGACCTTTCAGTTCGTGCTTACAACTGCTTAAAAGCTGCTAAAATTAATTCATTATCTGAATTAGTTCAATACGATACCAACGAATTATTGAAATTCAGAAACTTTGGTCGTAAGTCATTAGTAGAAATTGAAGAGTTGATTATTGAGAAAGGTATGCACTTCGGTATGGATCTTTCAAAATTTAAATTAGAAGACTAAATTATAAATGAGTAGAATAAAGATAGTCCAACAGTCGGATTATTTATTACACACTACTTAATATTCATAAAATGAGACACGGAAATAAAATAAATCACTTAGGTAGAAAATACGGACACAGATCCGCTTTATTGAAGAACTTATCTTCTGCATTATTTCTACACAAAAGAATTGAAACAACGGTAGCAAAAGCAAAAGAATTGAGAGGATATGTAGAGCCTTTGATTACAAAATCTAAAGACAATACAACGCACTCTCGTCGTACAGCGTTTTCTTATTTACAAGACAAGCATGCAACGAAAGAATTGTTTGATGTAATTGCTCCAAAAGTAGGTGATAGACCTGGTGGATATACAAGAATTGTACGCTTAGGGCAACGTTTGGGTGATGCGGCTGAAATGGCAATTATCGAGTTGGTAGATTTCAATGAAACGTATACAACTAAAGCTATCAAAGCGGCAGAACCGAAAAAGAAAACACGTCGTTCCGGTGCAGCGAAAAAAACAGCAGAAAATGCAGAAGTTGTGGCAGAAAAAGTAGAAGAATCTACACCACAAGTGGAAGATACTACGGCTTCTCCAGAAAAAACAGAAGAATAGAATGTAATGATATTCTTAATTCATATACAAGGATAGTGTTTTCACTATCCTTTTTTTTATTTTTACAAAACGAAATTTATGAATCAGACACCTGCTATATTATTACTCGAAGATGGCACCATTTTTAATGGTTATGCTTGTGGGAAAATCGGTACCGCAACCGGAGAAATTTGTTTTAATACATCTATGACGGGTTATCAGGAATTGTTTACAGATCCAAGTTATTATCGTCAACTATTAATTTCTACCAATGTACACGTTGGAAATTATGGAATTAAGCAAGTGGAAGCAGAATCTGACCAGATTCAAATTTCTGGATTGATTTGTAGAGATTATACCAATCAATTTTCTCGTAAAAAAGCAGATAGTTCCATTGAAGATTATTTTATCGAAAATAACTTAGTCGGAATAACCGGTATTGATACGCGTGCGGTCGTTCGTCATGTTCGCGAAAAAGGAGCAATGAATGCTATTGTTTCTTCTGAAATTTCAGATGTTGAAGCATTAAAAGCTACATTGAAATCAGTACCGAGTATGGAAGGTTTAGAGTTGTCTTCCATCATCTCTACTAAAACAGCCTATACTTTGGGTGATGAGCAAGCGAAGTATAGAATTGCAGCTTTGGATTATGGTGTGAAAAAAAATATATTGCGCAACTTTACCGAAAGAGATTGTTTGGTGAAAGTATTTCCGGCAAAAACCACGTATGCCGAATTGCTCGATTTTCAACCGGATGGTTTTTTCTTTTCTAACGGTCCCGGCGACCCAAGCACAATGGATTACGCTATTGACACGATGAAGAAAGTTTTAGATGTAAATCATCCTACTTTTGGTATTTGTTTAGGAAGCCAAATGTTAGCACAAGCAGCAGGCGTACCAACATATAAATTACATCACGGACACAGAGGTGGCAATCATCCGGTGAAGAATTTAAAAACCGGAAAATGCGAAATAACAACACAAAATCATGGTTTTGCTGTTGATATGGAAGCATTGAAAAATTCTGGCAAAGCCCGTTTGACACATATTAATTTGAATGATAACTCGGTCGAAGGATTAGAAATTATTGGCAAGAAAGCTTTTGCAGTACAATACCATCCCGAAGCAGCACCCGGACCACATGATTCCCGTTATTTGTTCGATGATTTCTTAAAAATGATAGACGGAAATTAATTCGTATTTAAAACAAATTTTTTCATTTTATTTGAACTTATTTTTCTTTTTCTTTGTTCTTAAAAATATAATTTTTTATGGTGGACGCAATAGTACCTTTAGTAACCTTAATTGCATTAGAAGTAATTTTAGGTATAGATAATATCATCTTCATTTCCATTTTATCCGATAGATTACCCGACGAACAACGAAACAAATTGCGTGTTACCGGTTTGTTGTTGGCAATGGTGATGCGATTGGCATTATTGGCTGCTATTTCTTGGATTTTAAAATTAGATACCACTTTATTTACCCTATTAGATATTGATTTTTCCGGCAAAGGTTTGATTTTGATTTCGGGTGGATTATTCTTGATTTACAAGAGTACCAAAGAGATATATCATAAAACAGAAACTAAAGAAGATGGATTGGAAGACGTGCCTAAAAAGGCCGGATTTCCCCGTTTATTAGCAGAGATTGTTTTATTGGATTTAGTTTTCTCTGTAGATTCTATTATTACGGCTGTCGGTATGGTAAAAGAATTATGGGTGATGTACACGGCAGTAATTATCACTGTTGGTATCATGTTAGTGGCATCCAAACCAATTGGCGATTTCATCAAAAAGCATCCTTCTTTTAAAATATTAGCTTTGTGTTTTTTAATGATGATTGGTGTATCCTTAATAGCAGAAGGTATGCATTTTGAAATTCCCAAAGGGTATATTTATTTCTCTATGGCATTTGCCTTCTTGGTAGATTTAATTCAGATGAAAGCCGTTAAACACGATCATAAATAAAATTGTTTGGGCAACGGATATTGTTGCTTAAAATGGATTGTTTTTTCTTTCTTCATTCTACTTTAAAAAAAAATGGCCACATTAAAAAATGTAGCCAGTTGGGGAATCAAAAAAAATACTTGTTTAATCGAGTGTAATGTCCTTCATGGCGTTCGGACGAATCTCTATTTTCGTTGGATCTTCTGAGTTGTTATAAATAATATAATTAGAGAAATTAGATTCATCTGATTGGATGTTATTGTCTAATTCCAAACCATATCGTTTATAAGCAGGTTCTTTTTCTAATTCATATATGCTGATATGGTGTTTTTCCATATCTAAGGTGATGCGTTTCTTAATTAAATCGCGTTCTAAATCTTGTTTTTCGATAGCACCATTTCCCACTTCCTGATTAGAAGGTGTTTCAAATAAAGTAAACTGATGGTCAACGGTAGCAGTAACTTTCGTTTCTTCATCCATCTCTTTGATGAAATTATTTCTAGGCTTATCTACCAATTGAATATCAAATTTAGGAGACGGATTTTCTATTTCTAATTCTATCTCATTTGTTTTTTTTTCTGAATCTAAAGAAAGAATAAATGTATCTTCTTCATCGTCCACATCCAACGCCTTTTCTTCTTGAATAATTTCATTTGTAGGTTGGATATTTTCGATAATTAATTCTTGTTTTTTTACACTTTCAATCACACCTACCATTTCTATATTTGCGGTTGGTGTTTCATTTTTAGGAATACTCTTTTCTTCCGATTTATTTTCTACAGCTGGTGTTTGTTGGTTTGATTCTAATGTGTACACTACTTTTTCTTCTTTCATGCGTTGAACTTGTCTTCGCTCTTTGCTACTCTCACCGCTTTGAAACCCTGTAGCTACTAATGTAATAGCAATGCTATCTCCTAAAGATTCATCTTTACAAACACCCCAAATAATTTCACAGTCTGTTTGTGTTTGAGCTTGGATAGTTTCTGTGATTAAATCTAACTCCCGCATTTTAATACCGGAACCATATGAGATATATAATACTACTCCTTTTGCACCATAAATATCGGCATCTTCCAATAAGGGTGAGTTCATTGCTTCGTTAATGGCATCGTGGGCACGGTTGTCGCCACTGCCGGCACCAATACCAATAATTGCTACACCACTGTTAGACATGACTCTTTTTACGTCGTTGAAGTCCACATTAATTTTGCCCGGCTTCGTAATGATTTCAGTGATACCTTTCGCTGCTGTTGTTAAAATATCATCTGCTTTAGAGAATGCATCGTCGATATCAATGTCCGGAAATATATCATACAATTTATTATTGGAAACAACGATTAAAGCATCCACATTCTCTTTCATGTTTTGGATGCCACGTTCTGCTTTATCACGTTTTGGTTTGCCTTCATTGGTAAATGGAATCGTAACAATACCAACTGTAAGGATACCTAATTCTTTGGCAATTTTTGCAACGATAGGTGCGCCACCTGTTCCGGTTCCGCCACCCATTCCTGCGGTAACAAAAACCATTTTGGTGTTGTTAGATAAATACATGCGTATTTCTTCTTCGGCTTCTAAAGCAGCACGTCTTCCTTCTTCCGGATCAGCGCCGGCTCCTAATCCTTCTAAAAGATTAGTTCCTAATTGTATTTTTGTCGGTACCGGACTTTTCAATAAATCTTGTTTATCCGTGTTGCATACACCAAAATTTACGCCCGGAATGCCTTGCTCGTACATGTAGTTTACGGCATTGCAACCGCCGCCGCCAACACCCAATACTTTGATGATGGAGCTGTTTTCTGTGAACATTTCAAATTCCATTTTCTAAATTTTTATGGTTATTATTTACTTTCAAAATCATCTATATCCGATTTTATCCACGTGTTTAAACGTTTACTGAGTGTAGATATAAATGATGGTCTTGTTATGTCTTGACTTATTGGTTCCTTCTCTTTTGCTTCTTCTTTAATAGTTGGTGTTGCTGCCTCGAAAACTACCTCTTGAGTTTTTTCTATTGGTTCATCTACATTCACTCTTGTATCTGTAGCAATAGGAGTAGTTGTTTTCTCCGTTTCAACTTTTATTTCTTCTTGTGGTACAATGTTTAATTGTGTGTTTTCTGCATTGCAAAGTGCTTCTTCATCTTTCATTTTAAATGCACGAATTAACAATCCAATTCCGGTAGCATAAATCGGGCTTTCAATATCCGGATTTTTAGATGCCGCTAAGTGTTCTTTTGGAAGGCCTAACCGTGCATTTTGTCCGGTTTCTTTTTCTGTTAATTGTGTTAAGTGTTTTAATTGAGAACCACCACCGGTTAATACAACACCACCAATTAATTTTTTGCTGTATTTTGATAAACTAATTTGATAGTTTACATGGGCTAATATTTCTTTCATTCTGGCAGATATCACTTTGGATACTGCTAATAAGTTTACTTCACTTTTACCTATTGATCTGCTACCTTCACCTAACATGGAAACGTGTTTGTTTTTTAATTCTTCGAAAGGAATAGCACTGCCATAACGCACTTTTAGTAATTCTGCTTGTTCTTTTAGTATTTTAAAATCTTTTAAATCTTCAGTGATGATGTTTCCACCAAACGGAATAACTGCTGTGTGACGGATTACATGATTCTCAAAAATGGCGATATCTGTTGTACCACCTCCGATATCTACTAAGCAAACACCCGCTTCCAGTTCTTCATGGCTCAACACTGCATCGGCAGAAGCTAATGGTTCTAACTCTATGCTGGCAACTTCTAAGCCAGCAACGATGATACAACGTTCAATATTTTTGATAGCCGTTTCAGCACCTGTAATGATATGGAAATTTCCTTCCAAACGAATTCCCATCATTCCGATAGGTTCGTTGTGAATACCCGGTTCATTATCTACAATATACTCTTGTGGTAAAACGTGTAAAATGCGATCACCCGGTGGCAATGCCAATTTATACATTTCATCTTTTAGTTTTTTGATGTCATCATAGTTAATCCATGTATCGTTGTTATTGCGAGTAAGAATACCGCGATGTTGGATACTTTTGATGTGTTGGCCTGCGATGCCAACATGTACTTTCGTAAATTTAATTCCGGATTGACGCTCTGCATCCATTACCGCTTTGCGAATGGCATCAACCGTTTTAGCAATATTGACAACTACACCACGTTGCACACCAAAAGATGGACAATTACCAATTCCTAAAATTTCAATTTTGTTGAATTGATTTCTTCTGCCAACTAACGCAGCAATTTTTGATGTACCTATATCAATGGCACATACGATGTTTTCTGTCGGATTTGCTAATACTTTTTCCATAGCAGAGTTTGATACTTTTTCAAATTGCATATTTCATATTTTTATTTTAAACAAACGACTTGATTTTTATACATTATGTTTATAACCTTGTAATAATTCCAGCCTACTTTCTTCAATACATCGAAATAAAAAACTTCCAACTGTTTTAATTTTTGTTCGATGTTTTTATCATCACCTACTAAAATGGTGGCTGTGCCAAATCGTGGGATTAATTCTATCTGATTTTTTTCGTTGATATAATATTGTCCGATGAGTGCATTCCATACTTTATTTTCTTGTACTGCTTTAATAATTCGATAAACTCTTTTAAGCTCAATAGCCTGTATTTGCTGCTGTGTTGAGTCCATTCGTTCTATTATTTTTCCATTTACGATAGGAACATTTGCAGTGAAATTTGGTGTGGTTGAAAATTTTATTTTATGCTCATCTACATAAAAAGAATTTCCTTGCAAGTTGTAAACTCTAAAAAGTGGTACACGTTGTATGATTTTAATATTGAGATTTCCTTGGTCATCCGTAAACGCATTAGCTGATTTTACTTGTGGAATGATGTATAGCGAACGCTCAATTTTATCTAAACTTTTTCCCGATAAATTTTTTCCTAACACATCAAATCTGTTATTTAATGTAGTCAACACTTGTTCTTCATTCGTGAAAAATAATCCATTTAAATCATCTATTTCAACTCGAATTGTTTTTATTTTACTTTTATCTCTATTAATTTTTGCCATCACCATTAACCCAATAAATACTACTATTCCCAATAAAATGGAAATACGTAGTAGAATATTTTTGACGGTTTTATTCACAATAATTCTTATTTAGTGTTGAGCAAATTTTTTATGTCAGATACTTTTGTGTCAATATCACCGGCACCTACAGTAAGCAATACTTCGATGTTTTTTTCTTGTTCTAAAGTTGCTAACAATGCTTGTTTAGAGACTATTCGTTTATTCGGAATAGTTACTTTATCTAAAATTATCTGACTGGTAACGCCTTCTATCGGTAGCTCGCGAGCCGGGTAGATGTCTAATAAAATAAGTTCATCTGCTTTGGATAAGGAAGCGGCAAATTCATCACATAAATCTTTAGTGCGAGAAAATAAATGCGGTTGAAATACAACTGTTAGTTTTTTATTAGGATACAATTCTTTGGCTGCAGCAATAGTAGCATCTAATTCACGCGGATGATGTGCATAGTCATCAATATATACATGGTTTTCGTTCCGTACATGAGTTTCAAATCTTCTTTTTACACCTTGGAAAGTAGCAATGGCATTTCTTATATCATCGTCTGAAATATCAATATTTACTGCTATTGCAATGGCACCAATGGCATTTTCAATATTGTGTTTTCCGCCGTAAAAGGAAGTGATGTTTGGTATAATACCATTTGGATGCACGACATCAAAAGTGTATGCACCATTGCTAATTTTTAAGTTGATTGCATGAAAATCAGCTGTAGTGTCGTTTAAACTATATTTTAAATGCTTAACATTATTGTTGATTATTCTATCTGTTACAGCGCTATGTGTAATTAAAATTCCATTGGGTCTTACTTTATTACAGAATTGTTGGAATGAATGTTCTATCGCTTCCAAATTGCCATAAATATCTAAATGGTCAGTATCTACAGAAGTAATGAGTGCAATGTTGGGTTCTAAATTCAAGAATGAACGATCGAATTCATCGGCTTCTGCAACTGCGTATTTATTGCCGTCAATAAAATTAGAATTGAAGTTGATGCAAATACCGCCTAAAAATGCGGCAACACTTTTGTTCGCTGTTTTTAAAATGTGTGCTGTTATAGATGAAGTGGATGTTTTTCCGTGTGAGCCACCAATAGAAATATTATACATGGAATTGGCCGCTAACCCTAATATTTGCGCACGTTTTAGAACAGTATAATTATTTTGTAAATACCAATTGTATTGAAGGTGATTTTTAGGAATAGCCGGTGTGAAGATAATTAAGTCTGCCTTTTTATCTAAAGTTTCCAAATTATCTTCAAATGTTATTTCAATACCTTCCTGAATTAAAGCATCGGTTAACGTTGTCGGTGTTTTGTCATATCCGGAAACTATCTTGCCGTGCAAATTAAAATAGCGTGCCAACGCACTCATGCCAATACCGCCGATGCCAAGAAAGTAAATGCGTTGTATGTTATTTAAGTCAATCATTCTTTGTAATTATAAAATCAAATATTTTTTATTTGCCGTATTGTATAATGTTGTTAGCAATTTCATTTGCTGCATTTGTTTTTGCTAAGCTGCGGATGTTCGCTGCCAATGTTTTTTGTTTGTTTTCATCTTTTAAAATGTTTAACAACACAACACCCAACATCTCTTTAGCTTCACTGTCTTTCACCAATAAGGCAGCATCTTTCTGTACTAATGCCATTGCATTTTTTGTTTGATGATCTTCAGAAACATTTGGTGATGGAATAAATATCGCCGGCTTGCCGATGATACATAATTCAGAAATGGATAATGCTCCGGCGCGTGAAATTATAATATCAGCCGCTGCATATGCATAATTCATCTCTTTAATAAATTGATGTATTTTAATGTCTGTTGTGTTTTTATTTTTAGTACGTTCAATGATTGCATCGTAATATGCTTTACCCGTTTGCCAAAGTACTTGGATGTTATTGGTAGAGAATAAATCAATATTTAATTCTATGGCTTCGTTAATTGTTCGGGCACCTAAACTGCCACCAATTACTAAGATTGTTTTTTTGTTTTTATTCAGATGAAAATGATTAAGTGCCTCCTCTTTGCTTGGTAAGGTTGCTGTGATGTCTTTCCGTACAGGATTACCGGTTAGTATAATTTTACTTGGATTAAAAAATGCAGATAAGTTATCGTATGCTACGAATATTTTTTGAGCCAACTTAGATAGTATTTTATTCGTAATACCCGGATATGAATTTTGTTCTTGTATAAAAATATTTATTCTTAATAGTGCTGCAATAAATAATACAGGTCCGCTTGCATAACCACCCACACCAATACAAGCATTGGGTTTAAACTGACGAACGACGCGGAATGCCTGAAATAAACTTTTTAAAAGCTTAAATGGGAAAATTAAATTTTTTATTGTTAGACTACGTTGCAATCCGACAACTTCCAATCCGACAATTTCATATCCGGCTTGTGGTACTTTCTCCATTTCCATTCTGCCGCTGGCACCTACAAATAAAATATCGCAGTTAGGTTGTTGTTGTTTCAATGCATCTGCGATAGCAACTGCCGGAAAAATGTGTCCGCCTGTGCCACCACCAGCGATGATGTATCGCGGTGCGTGTTGCTTGTTATGTATATTATTATCCAAATGTATTAACTCTAAAAATTTTAACCATGAATTTCATCTACTACTTTTGTTTTCTCTTTTTTTGTAGTGGATGTGTTGACCGTTTCTTGTTCTCTTTCTTCTATATGTCTGCTAACGCTAAGAATTATTCCAAATGCAAAAGCATTAAACCAAATACTCGTTCCACCCCAACTGATAAGCGGTAAGGTGATGCCTGTGTTGGGCAATAAATGAACATTTACACCCATGTGAATGATGGCTTGTAACACGATGCTAATGCCTAATCCAACCGCCATCAATGCACCAAATGCTTTCTTCGATTTTTTGAGTAATAAGATAATTCGCCACAGAAAAAATAAATACATGAATAACGCCAATGCTCCGCCTAATAATCCGTATTCTTCAATCAGCGTGGCATAAATAAAATCAGAAAAGGCATCCGGTAAAAAATTACATTGTGTTGATTTTCCCGGAGCAAAACGTACTAAACCACCTTTTGCAATAGCAATATTAGCTTGTTTTTGTTGATAAAATTCATCTGCATCTTCATCCGGATGAATCCAATTTTCCACCCGACTAACCCATTCGTCAGCACGTCCGTGGTCTTCCTCAAAGTACCATGAAAAAGTAAATAAGATAGATGCCAATATTATACCGCCAATGCCAATGGCAACAATGAATTTAGTACTTACTCTTCCTATAAATAAAACAACGATACATGTAGCAAATAAGATACCGGCAGATGAAAAATTATCGAACATAATTAAGCCACAGATAACACCGATTGGCAACATTAAATGCTTGATTACTTCGCCCATGTTTTTAATTACACCTTGCTTTTTTGATAAGGTTCTAGATGTGTACATGATTAATGCAAGTTTTGCAAAATCGGATGATTGGAACGTTAATCCAATTATTGGAATGCGTACCCATCTGCTTGCTTCATTAATAGTAACACCAAATAATTTAGTATATATCAATAAAGGAACGGCCAAGAATAACATCATTTGTGCAATTCGTGAAAAGTAGCGATGATCTATTTGGTGTACTAAATAGATGATGCCCAATCCGGCAAGTAATATAAAACCATGGCGGAATAAATAATACTCAGTATTGCCTTGCATATCTTTGTATGCTAATGAGCGTGTAGAACTATATACCAATAAAATAGAGATAATACTGAGTATGCCAATGACATACCAGATGTATTTATCTCCTTTAATATTGTTTCTTATTCTACTAAGCATGCTACTTTCTTTTTTATAAGTTTATTACATTTCTTTTGAATTGTTTGCCTCTATCTTCGTAGTTTTCAAATAAATCAAAAGAGGCACAGCATGGTGATAATAATACCACATCACCTTTTTCGCTAATGTTATACGCCATTTGTACAGCTTGTTCCATGCTTTGCGTATCTACGATATAACCTACTTCAGATGCAAAGGCTTCGTGTAATTTCTCGTTGTCTTTCCCTAAACAAATGATGGCTTTTACGCGACTGTTTACTAATTCTTTTATTAAAGTGTAATCATTCCCTTTGTCTACGCCACCTGCAATTAATACAGTAGGTTTTGTCATAGACTCTAATGCATACCAAGTAGAGTTTACGTTGGTTGCTTTGGAATCATTAATAAAATCTACACCTTTAATAGTGGCAACAAATTCCAAACGATGTTCTAAGTTTTTGAAATCTTCTAAACTTTCGCGGATTTTTTCGTTGCGTACGCCTACTAATTTTGCAGAAATGGCAGCTGCCATAGAGTTGTAGGAATTGTGGATTCCTTGGATAGATAATTCACTGATTGGCATAGTAAAGTTGTTTTTATTGAGTTGTATAATAATTTCTTGATTGGTTACAAAAGCACCATTTTGTATTTCTTTATGATAAGAAAATGGGATTTTTTGTACGTGCGGATTGGCTTTGATTAGATGTTGAATGGTAATGGCATCATCTTCACAATAAATAAAATAATCTTGTTCGGTTTGGTTTTTAGTAATGCTGAATTTAGATTGAATGTACTTTTCAAATTGATAATCATATCTATCTAAATGATCTTCGGTGATGTTGCAAAGTATAGCAATATGTGGTTTGAAGCGGATACAATTATCTAATTGAAAACTACTTAATTCTAAAACAAAATACGCTCTGTCGCCATCGGCAACTTGCCTTGCAAAAGATGTTCCGATATTGCCACCTAAACCAACATCTAATCCGGCTTTTTCCAATATGTGATAGGTGAGAGAAGTAGTGGTAGTTTTTCCGTTTGTACCTGTGATAGCAATAATAGTTGCATTGGAATATAGATAACCGTATTCTATCTCAGAAATAATCGGAATATTTTTTTCTTTTATTTTTTTTACGATGGCAACTTTATCTGCAATTCCAGGACTTTTAATTATAGTTGTTGCCGATAAGATGATGTCTTCTGTATGTTTCCCTTCTTCAAATGGGATTCCACGAGCAGTTAGTTCTTCTTTATAAGTTGGTTTAATCGTGCCAAAATCAGATACAAAAACATCGGCACCTTGCTTTTGTGCTAAGATGGCAGCACCTACGCCGCTTTCACCACTACCTAATATGACAATTTTTTCTTTCATTTTTTCTTTCTTTCTCTCTTGCAAAAATTTATTCAGTCTTTATCTGATTTTTAGTGTTACAAATGTGATGACGGCTAATAGTACGCTCACAACCCAAAAACGCAATACAATCTTTGCTTCGTGGTATCCTGATTTTTGATAATGATGATGTAGTGGCGACATTTTAAAAATGCGTCTGCCTTCACCATATTTTTTCTTTGTGTATTTGAAATAGGCTACTTGCATCATTACCGATAAATTTTCTACGAAGAAGATGCCACATAGAACCGGAATCAATAATTCTTTTCGCACAATGATGGCAATTGTAGCAATAACACCGCCTAACATTAAGCTGCCTGTATCACCCATAAATACAGTAGCCGGAAAGGAATTGTACCATAAAAATCCGATGGTTGCACCAATTAATGCTGCACATACAATTACCACTTCTCCGGTGTTTGGTATATATAGTACGTTTAGATAATCGGCGAATTTAATGTTACCGGAAACATACGCGAAGATGGCTAATGTAATCAATACAATGACTGATACACCGGCTGCTAAACCATCAATGCCATCGGTGAGGTTGGCAGCATTGGAAACTGCCGTAATTACGAATATTACAAATGGAATAAATATAATCCAACCCCATTTTTGATAGTCATTCGTAAAAGGTTTTAGTAAGTAAGCATAATCTAAAAGATTATCTTTTAAGAAAGGAACATTGGTTTTTAATGTACGTGTTTCGTGCGAATAAAAACGATCGCCTTTTACTACACCTTCTCCTTCATATATCGCTTTGCTAACAGAATATTCTTTTATTGGTTTGCTCCAATCTATTTTGTTTTCTTCGTTAATTTGATATTCAAAAACTGTATTGTAATCGCGTACTTTTACAGATGAATGGAAATACAATACGCTACCGACCACTAATCCTAATACTACTTGTGCTAAGATTTTAAATTTACCGCGCAACCCTTCTTTATCTTTTTTAAATACTTTAATGTAATCATCTAAAAATCCGATTCCGCCCATCCAAATTGTAGAAATCAATAATAACACTACATATACATTGTCTAAACGAGCAAATAATAAAGTCGGAATAACGATTGCTGCAATAATAATAACACCACCCATTGTTGGTGTACCTTTCTTTTCTACTTGGCCTTGCAATCCTAAGTCGCGAACAGACTCGCCAATTTGCATTTTTCTCAACCAACGAATAATTCTTCGACCAATCAACATAGAAATGATGAGCGAAAGAATAATTGCCATGGATGCACGAAAAGAAATATATTGGAATAATCCGGAGCCGCTTAGTCCGAAATTTTCTTGTAGATATTTGAATAAGTAGTATAACATACTGCTATTTTTTTTGATTATTTGTTTAATTCATTCAATGTTTCTTCCAATATTTTCTTGTCGTCAAAATCATATTTCAAGCCATCGATTTCTTGATATTTTTCATGGCCTTTTCCGGCTAATAGAATGATGTCTTTACTGTTTGCCAAATTGCAGGCGACACGAATAGCTTCTCTTCGGTCGGTGATGGACATTACTTTGTTGAAGTTGTGCGGTGGAACGCCCACTTTCATTTCTTGTATGATGTCTTCTGCTTTTTCATTTCTTGGATTATCGGAAGTGAGTATTACTTTATCAGAAAGCTCGCTGGCAATTAATGCCATGTCCGGTCTTTTTGCTTTGTCACGATTACCGCCACAACCTATTATAGTGATTACTTGTTCATTGTGGGTGCGTATCTCGTTAATAGTGTCTAACACATTTTTGAGTGCATCCGGTGTGTGTGCGTAGTCAACAATGCCAATTATTTTGTGTGGCGTTTTTAATACATCAAATCTTCCTTCTGCACCTTTTAAAGTAGAAATGGCACTTAATGCTATTTCTGAAGGCATGCCTAACAATGTGCATGTAGCATAGATAGCTAAAAGATTATAGGCATTGAATCTTCCGGTCATTTGTAAATGCACTTCTACATCGTTGCATTGTACAACTAATCCATTAAAGGTGTTTTCTAAGATTTTGAATTTGAAATCGGCCAAACTTTTTACAGCATACGAGTATTTTTTTGCTGCAGTATTTTGCAGCATTACTTCGCCTCGTTTATCATCGATATTTGTTAATGCAAATGCAGTGTTTGGTAGGTTATCAAAGAATTTCTTTTTTGCGTAAATATATTCTTGAAATGTTTTATGGTAATCAAGATGGTCGTGTGTAATATTGGTAAATACGGCACCTGCGAATTCTAAACCAAAGATTCTATCTTGATCTGCGGCATGTGAGCTTACTTCCATAAACGCATGCGTACATCCGGCTTCTACCATTCGATGCAATAATGCATTAATAGCAATTGGATCTGGTGTGGTATGTGTAGATGGAATTTCTTGATTGCCAATTTTATTTACAATAGTAGATAATAAACCTACCTTTTGATTTTGTTGTACATAAATTTGATGTAACAAAGTAACAATAGATGTTTTCCCATTGGTGCCGGTAATACCTACTAATTTCAATTTTTTGGAAGTATGCTCATAATAATTACAAGCCATCTGTGCCGATGTTTGACGGGCATCTTTTACAAGAATAAAAACAACATTTGACGGAATATCTGTAGGTAAATATTCACAGACAATAACGGCAGCACCTTTTTCTATTACACTTGGTATAAATGTGTGTCCATCTACAGTAGTACCTTTTACAGCAAAAAACACATCGCCTTTTTGTACTCGACGAGAATCTAATTTTAATTCATTTATTAAAATAGAAGTGTCGCCCAAAACTTGGAGTGCATTTACGTTTACTAATATGTCTTTAACTGTTTTCATTTTCGTTGTATTCTATTTTTTTGAATTTTAATTCAGATATAATTGAATACTATTTCCTTTTATTATTTGGCTTCCCGGAGTAATTGACTGTGTTGCTACTTTTCCTTTCCCCGAAAAAATCACTTTTAAACCTTCATTTTCTAACAAGCTTACTGCATCGTCCAACAGCATTCCTCGTACGTTGGGAACTACATTTGCTTGCTCATTTATTTTAGAAATTGTTTTTTTATTTGTGCTATCACTTTTTAATAACGCATATTCCCAATCTTCTTTAAAATCAAATTTCAACTTGAAGCGTTGCATCAATGCTTGTACATTATTTGCGGTACTGCTGATGTATGGAATTGGTTTGTTTGGTATTAATGTATCTTTATTAATTGCGATATTGGATTGGATATTTGAAGTGATAATTTTATCTGCCATTGTTCTAAAAATGGGTGCAGATACAACACCACCTGTGGTGAATAAACCTTGTGGGCCACCTATTACTACGATGCAAGAATATAATGGATTATCTGCCGGAAAAAATCCAACAAACGTAGATAGATTTTTGTTCGTGTATCCTGCACTACCTTCACTCATTTTGGCCGTACCTGTTTTGCCTGCTATTCTGTAATACGGAGATTTTATTTTTCGTGCTGTACCATTTTCATCTTCAATTACGCGTAATAAAATTTCTTTTGCCATGTCAGCTGCTTGCTCGCTACATATTTTATGTGCGGTGTTTTTTGTTGAATATTCTCGGATGATGGTTCCGTTGTCTTCAATACGTTGTACCAAATATGGTTTTACTCGAATACCTTTATTGGCAATGGCATTGTAGAAAGTGAGGATTTGAAGTGGTGTGAATTTTACTTCATAACCATGTGCCATCCAAGGAATAGACATAGCACTCCAATTTTCCGGTTTGTTTATAAATGGTTTGCGTTCACCTTTTAAGTCGACGTTGGTTTTAGACGTTAATCCAAATTGTACGTATTTGTTGTATAATTTTTGTTTGTTATCGCTGTAATATTTTGCCATCCATTTTGCAATTGCTACGTTGGATGAGATAGCCAATGCTTTTCCGGGTGTTAAAAAATTATATTGAGAATTGTGGCCATCGTCCGTTAATATTCGTCCGGCAAATGTGGCTCTTGCACCATTTGTGTTGATGGAATCTTTTGGTGTAATATATCCATCATCAAATAGAGAAAGATAACCTGCTACTTTAAATACAGAACCCGGCTCGTTGGATAATCCGATTGCGTAATTGAAATTTTCTGTGTATGCTGCTGTCGCATTTTTTCCAAGATTGGCAATGGCTTTTATAGCACCTGTTTTTACTTCCATTAAAATGGCACAACCAAAATCGGCTTGGTAATCTGTAACTGCTTGCAGTAAAGTAGATTCGGTGATATCTTGTAAGCCTAAATCAATAGTGGAAATAATATCATATCCATTTTTAGGTTCTGTTCCTTTGGATGATTTTACCGGAATCCATTCACCACCCGCAATTTTTTGTTTGAAGATGCTACCTTCAACACCTTTTAAAAGTGAATCCATTGCCTCTTCCAATCCGATATCTTGTGCATTATTTCGGATTAATCCGATGGTTCTTTGCGCCAAATATCCGTATGGATTTTTGCGTTCTTGATGCATCTCTACAATTAATCCACCTTTGTATTTTCCTTCTCTAAATAAAGGCCATTGTTTAATTTGTTTTAATAAAACATAATCTGCTTTATCACATAATGGAAAATATTGATGCCTCTTGTTGCGTGCTTTAACTAATTTTTGTCGGTATTCTTTTACACTGAGTTTTCCAAACTGTTTCCACATGTAGTACGCTAATGAATCGACATTGCGTTGGAAGATTTCTTGCGTCATTGCTTGTGAGCGGAAATCGACATGCAATACAAAATACGGAACAGAAGTAGCTAATAATTTATCATCCGCTGAGTAAATGTTACCACGTTCTGCATTTATATCAAACTTCTTGATATTACTACTGTCCGCCAATGTTTTCCATTTTCCATTATCTTCTGTTTGGATAATGTAAATTTTTCCCAACACAGCAATCCCAAACAAGGTGCAGATAGCACCTATTAGGTAAATGCGTAATAATATGTTGGATTTTATATTCATTGGTCGGATGCTGTTATTTATTTTTCAAGAATGTCTTTTGGTACTTCAATTTTTTTAGGTGGCTCTTGCAATGCCTTTATTCCGTGTGGTTCCAATATTTTTTGTAATTCAGATTGTTTACTTTTTAAATTCATTTCAGTTTTTACACTGATGTATTCCCATCTTAATTCCTGAATATTTTTTTGTTTTTTATTGATGTTTCTGTTGAGTCGAACGGCAAGGTGTGTATTAAATATTTCGATGATTCCGATAAGCACAATGGCTAAAACGAAAAAGAAATTGTGCATTACGTGTGCGTACGAAATAAAATCATCGATACCAAACACCCGCAAGATGGTTTCAACCATGCGTTGCCAGCGATTTGGCGTTGAGCTTGTTTCTGTGCTTATTTCTTCTTGCATTTATTTCTTGTGTTGTATGTTTTTTTTATTTTATTTTTTCTGCAATGCGTAATTTGGCACTTCTTGCTCTTGAGTTTATTTTTAATTCATCTCTACTTGCTTCAATCGGTTTTTTGGTAATTACTTTTAAATGATGTTGGAAATTTCCAAATATGTCTTTTTCCGGTTCGCCTTCAAAAACACCATTGCGCATATAGTTTTTAGTTAGTCTATCTTCTAAAGAGTGATAACTCATGATAACTAATCTGCCGCCGGGTGTTAGTACTTCTTCGCTTTGTTGTAGAAACTCTTTGATGGCATTTAATTCATCGTTTACTTCAATGCGGATGGCTTGAAAAACTTGCGATAAATATTTTACCTCAATACCTTTTGCCACCATTTTACATACATCTACTAACTCAGCGGTGGTTTCGATGGGTTTTAACGTACGTTGTGCTACAATTTTATTTGCTAACGTTTTGGCATTTATCACTTCGCCATAGAACCCTAATACATGTTGTAATTGTTCGGCAGAATATTCGTTCACTACTTCTTTGGCAGAAATGCCTTCCTTTCGATTCATACGCATATCTAAGGCAGCATCAAAACGTGTGGCAAATCCACGAGTTGGCTCGTCAATTTGATGTGAAGAAATTCCGAAATCAGCCAATATGCCATCTACTTGTGTAACGTGGTAAAGTTTTAAGAAACGTTTTAGATGACGGTAATTTGCTTGTATTAAGGTAAAGCGTGCGTCATCCGGTATGTTGCGTTTTGCATCTTCATCTACATCAAAAGCAAATAGTTTTCCATTTTCACCTAAGTGTTTTAAGATTTCTTTGGAGTGCCCACCGCCGCCAAACGTTACATCTACATACGTTCCGTTGGGTTTTATTTGTAACCCATCTATACACTCGTGCAGCATTACCGGAATATGATACATGTTATTGGCTTGTGTTTTTAAATGAAAGAACTATTTTGGGTTGCCTAATTTGGTCCAGATATTATCCGCCATTTGTGCAAAGTTTTCCGGCTCTTTGGCTACATTGTTGTAATAGCTTTCGCTATTCCAAATCTCAATCACATCACCGTAGGCTATGATGACAACTTCGGATTGTATACCTGCACTTTCCGTTAATCTTTTGGGAATAATAATTCGGTCGTTGCTATCTAAATCTACTTGTGCTGCCGCTTGATAGAAATAGCGTAAGAAAGTACGCTCTTCCGATTTAAACCAACTTAAGTTTTTATTCATCTCTTGTGTAATTGCATTCCATTGTGTTATGGGATACAATCGTAAGCAGTTGTCTAATCCTTTATTAAGGACATATTGAGTGTTGGTTTCTGTTGGTATTTGTCGCAATAGGTCAGATGGTAATCGAAGGCGGCCTTTGCCGTCTACTTTTACTTCATATTGACCTGTAAAGGAGAGCATACGTAGATATTCGAATTTCTAAGACAAAAATAAATGAAAAATTACCATAAATTCCCATTTACTTCCATTTTTTACCACTAATAAGTGTGTTGATAACTTAAAAAATGTGTATATCTATCAATTTCCTGTGCATTGTGTGTGAATTTCATACTTAACTATATGGTTTTCAAGCTTGTTTTTTCAACATGTGCTTATAAACAAAAAAGTAGATTGTAGATAATTTGGTGGTAAGAAATGGAAATAAGACGACGTTCTACGTATGTAGTTTTTCAATCTTACTTTATTAAAGCGAGCAATAAATTATCTATTTATTTAAAAGGTGATGTATCTTTATTGGAAACCAATTTGGATGAATCGCATTTATCAGCTGTTTTTTTTTCTAATCTTCAGTCTTTTCGGCAATGCAGTTTGCTTTACACAGGAAATTTCTTTTGATAGTTTGTGTGTTAAAGCCAAGGAGCAACAAAAACCTATTTTACTTTATTTTTCCGGTTCCGATTGGTGTGTAAATTGTATTCGTTTTGATAAGCAAATAGTACAAGATACTGTATTCCAAAATTTCGCATTGGATAACATCTTGTTATATAATGCAGATTTTCCTCAACGAAAAAATATAAATCCGGAACAATTAAAGCAAAATGAAACCTTAGCAGCACGATATAATCCGGAAGGCATTTTTCCAACTATCGTTTTGTATTTTACAGATGCCGATTTTGTACTTATAGATTATAAGAAAGATAATACAGCTCAATTTATTGCTAAAATTCAACAACAGCTTGTCGCACATCACAAATGAAAGAATACAGTGTACATACGCGATTAATGGGTTGTGCCTTTGAAATTATAGTAGTACACCACGATGACAACGAAGCCGATATTTTGCTACAATCAGCGATACAAGAAATAAAACGGATTGAATTTTTATTGACTGAATATTCGGATACTTCAATTACATCGGACATAAATCAACATGCCGGAATTGCACCTATAGAAGTTTCGGATGAAGTTTATCAATTGTTACAACGAGCCCAAAATATTGCCTCGATTACACAAGGAGCATTTGATATTACGGTGAGTCCTTTAAAACAATTGTATAATTTTAAACAACAAGATTTCACTTTTCCATCTAATAAGAAAATACAAGATACCTTAAAAATTATAGGCTTTCAGCATCTACATTTATTAGAAAAAAATAAAGTGTTTCTATCAAAGAAAAATATGAGAATTAGTTTTGCAGCAATTGGAAAAGGTTATGCAGCAGATTGCGTTCGAAAAATATGGCAAGACAAAAATGTAGGTGGTGGTGCCATCAATGCAAGTGGCGATTTATCGGTATTTGGGAAGCGTGCAGATGGTACAGATTGGAAAATAGGCATTCCTAATCCGGATAATAAAACGGAAATATTATTTTCTATTCCAATTATAGAAGGTGCTATAGCAACATCCGGCGACTATGAACAATATTTTATAAAAAATGGAATTCGGCATTCGCATACCATACATCCCAAAACAGGTTTGCCATTAAGCACGATAAAGAGTGTCAGTATTTTTCACCGCAGTGCAGAACTTTGCGATGCATTGGCAACAGCTGTGTATGTAATGGGAACTGAGGTTGGGTTGCATTTTATCAATCAATTACCACAAACACATGCAATTATAATTAATGCAGAAAATAAAGTATTTTTATCTAATCACATTCAATTAAATAATGCATTGGTTTAAATATTTTGTGCTTGGATTTATTCTATGTTTTTTAATAGAAAGTTGTACCGTTGTAAAACCCTATCAGCGAGTATATTTGAATGATAGAGAAATGCAAATGGGCAACGATGCAGGAAAACAATTTGAACAACATGTACAAGATATTCGCGAAAGTGCCTATCCAGCAGGAAGTTCAGCGAATGCCGGAAGTTGTGGTTGTAATTAAACGGTATGAAAAAGCGATATATACTTTTTGGTTTAATGGCGTTATCGCAATTGATAAAAGCTAAGTCTGCTTTTTCTGATACAACATTTCAAAAAAAGAAATTATCAAAAACAAACATTGATTTTGCATTCTCGTATTATGGACAAAATGGTAATAATTCTGCAGTAACCGGCGGCATTGGTACAGAAAAATTATCGGTGTATGTAATTAATGTTGATGTAAAACATCAGTTTAAAGAATTAAATACTTTCTCACTTAATTCAGGAATAGATATTATTTCTTCAGCTTCGACGGATAAGATTGATTATAGAGTATCTTCGGCATCTATCCTCGACCAACGTGTTCATTTCGATGCTGCTTATCAACGTCAATTAAAAAACAAACCAGTCAAAATAAATGGCGGCTTAGGACTTGCATTTGAGTCCGATTATTTCGCATTTCCTATCCATTTATCAGTTGATTATACTTCGCCTTCTAAGATGCAAACATATCAATTGGGTTTTGCTGCATCTATAGATGATTTACGTTGGGGACGTGGAAAAAAAGACGAACCGTTAACTTTGGTATATCCATCTGAGTTGAGATACAAAGATTGGTATGATACGCATAACCGTTATACATATCAACTAAAAACAGGCTTTACACAAGTGCTTTCCAAAAAAGTAATAATGGGAATTTTTCCGGAATTTATTTTTCAAAAAGGATTGTTAGCAACACCATTTCACAGAGTATATTTTACAGATGATTCTAAACGTGTAGAAAATCTTCCTACATTTCGTTTTCGGTTTCCATTGGCAATAAAACTAAATGCTTTTATTGACACTCGCTTTATTTTGAAAAATCAATATGGATTTTATGTTGATAATTTTGGTGTACGTGGAAATAGTATCGAATTAGAAGGTGTCGTAAAAGTGAAACCGCAATTTAGTCTTTTAGCTAATTTCCGATTTTATCATCAATCGGCATCCCGATATTTTAAACCATATAAGGAACATTCAATAGATGAAATTTTTTACACATCCGATTATGATTATGCAAAATACAATACGTATAAAGCAGGTGTTGGTTTTAAGTTTTTCCCAATAAATAAAAATTCAAAAAAGGCGATGATGGATGCTATTTTACTGCGGTATGCGTTTTATTATCGCTCTAATAAATTACAAGCTCACGTAGTTTCATTTGCATTTTCGATAGCAACAGAAAACAAGAAATAATTTAATCTTTCTTTTTTGTAATATATTGATTTTGTTTTAATATATTTATTATATGCAACAACATCCTATTGTATTATTGGTTCAAAAAATAGAAGCTACGTATGCTAAAGAAGTACTGAAATATTTAGCAGTATCAAAAAAACAACGCACTGAAAAACTATACAAACTCATTGCCAGTGCAAAGAATGAAGAACAATTGCAAAAGGAATTATTGTATAAAAAACTATTTGGGAAAACTTATTCAGAAAAAGGTGATTATTTATGGCGTAATGAAATACGATTGTTAAAAGAAGAATTAGAAAAATTTCTAATTCAGGTAGAACATGAAAATATTTCTAAAAATAATGAAGCGTATAATAGTTGGCTGTTGATACATGCCTATGATAGATTAAAATTTACGTCCGGAATGGACGACATATTCGACTCATTATTGCAAACAAAAGAAAACTATGCCTCTTATAATTTCGTATTAGATGCGTGTTTGTTGCAGCTCAATAATTTACATTATAAAATTTCGGATTTAGCAAAACGCATGAACCAATATCCGGAATTAATACAACAATCTACGCACGTATTAAATGATATGATTTCGGCATATTGTGCCAAATTAAACCAATTTAAAATGTATCATAATTGGTTAGCATACAGCCATAATAACGAATATCGTGAGTCCTTATTATTAGACGAATATCATTTGTCTTTAACAAAAAACCCTATCAGTAATTTTTATAATAATTATGCACAATCGATAACGATAACATCGGATCCAAATGCATTTACTAAGCAACTATTTTATTTGAACGAAGCGATACAAATAATCCAACCACTTGCAGCGAAAAATAAATTATTAAAGGAAGCTCAATTTCAAGTGATAATGGCAAAAGGTAGAGAACTTTCCGCCAACGGTTTTTTTTTAGAAGCACATGAAATTCTAAATTCTATAAGACAAGAAGCACAATTAATGAATGTGCATTTTAGAACAGTTTTTTATGTGAACTTTATTACGAATTTGGTAAAATGTAAATTTTATAAAGAAGCACTATATATTTTAGAAAATGAGTTTTCAAATGAAAACCCTTTGTATAAAAATATGTTGCTTTACAATAAACTTATTTGCTACCTCTATTTACGGGATACAGAAAATTTAAGCAAGTATATTTCCTATGATTTAGATGCTGCCCCATTTCCACAAAATTATATGTTGAAAGTAATCAAGTCAGCCTATTTTTATTTAATAAATGAATTTGATACTGCACTTTCCATCATCAATAGTTTATTGCAAGCAAAATCATCTGAAAAGATGCAATATTATAAGCCGATTTCTTCATTATATAAGTTACTCTTTACTTTGTCTGTAAAAAATAAAATTCATAAAAAATGGCCTGCAACAGACATCCAAAAATTGAAAAAAGAAATACAACTATTTGAAGAAACTTCGACCATTGAATTTAAAAACGTTTCTGTTGCACGTTGGTTAAATGATGAAGTTGAAAGGATTTTTCACTAGTTTTTATATGATTTATTTTTGTTTAATTAGTTGATAGTGAGGTTTTTGTTTGTTTAATTTTTGATATTCTACTCACAAATCAAAAATAGTTCGTTTTTACTTTTTAGCATGTTGAAACAATTTTGTGACAACAAAAAATTACATGCTATGAAAAATTCTATTATCAAATCAAGTAACCATTTTTTCATTAAAAGTATTTTATCATTTAAAAGATTTTATTTCCTTTTTTTTATCAGCAGTATAATGATTATTTCTTGTTCAAAAGAAGAAAAAAATCCTGATGATAAATGGAAATTTACGAAGTTGGTAAATATGGCTTTGGATAATAATGGCTATATGAAAACCTTAGATTTCTATCAAAAGAAAGGAAATGAATGGCGTATTGTACGTATGGAACCCGACGATTTTACAAAATTTTATTTAAAGGAAATTATTACACCGGATGATTACATGTTGCCCATTAAAAATGAGCATGCATTTATGACTTGTAATGCAAAATTATTTGATCCGGAAACAAATAAAATTCACACACAAGACCATATAAAATGGCTTGAAGGAAGTCTTGTTTTGTTTAATGCCACTTTAAATTTTAACAGTGTATTTACGGATGTTTCTACTGCATTTAATACTATAAATAAAATTTCTGCTGCGACTTATTCGTATGAAAGAGCGTATGATAATAACGATAAGACCACAACGTATATGTTGTATGATTTCCCAAATCAAAAATATTTGTATTATGGATTTCGAGATGGTGCAGATTTATTGTTATCCTATCCTTTACCCGATTTGTGCACCAACGCCAATAAAATTGATTGGAAAAATATTGATGCCGTTACTTGCTCCAACGACAAAGACAATGAAAGTTTATATTATTTCTTCGATTACGATGCACAAAAAATGTATATCCTTTCTCGAATAAATAAAAATACCAACAATCCATCTTTCACTTTTGATACTTACAACGTCTATGATTTTGAGTACTCTTTCAAAGGAAAGTCAGGTACTGCTGGCGAAAATGCTCCATTTGATTTTAGTAAATAACCACATTATACAACCATAAAATTTTTGAAATGTGTTCACATCTGAAACCATTGGAAGATTATTTAAAAACACAAGGAGCAAATGAAATTTATAGAGGTCAGGTTTGGTCGAAAAATTGTAGAGAGTGGGTTTATTTTGATGTGGTATTAGATCCAAAAAGATTAAAAGAACGATTTCATTTCGACAACACAATTACCATACACGATTATAAAGATATAAAAGTAGGTGCAGAATTAGGATTGGTTTGTAATATATGCAAAGATGCCATTATGGGCATTCATCCAAGTTCTCCTGCTTCTAAAAACAAACAAATTATTCACTAAATAAAACAAAAAATATGCTAACATTAGAACAATACGCAGCCATTTATTTGCCGATGATTTCGGCAGCAGGCAATACACAACAAGAACAAGACATTTGCGCAGCACACGGCTACACTTTGGCTCAGTGGGAAGAAGCCAAAAATTATTACACTTCAAAAATGATGGACCCATCAGATATGGGCAAAACAGCTATGGCATTTTCCGCAGCTATGATGAAAGGTGCAGCACCGGTTGCGAATACACCAACAACTCCAAAAAGTAATTTACCCACAGATTTTAATGCAACCAAAGTTTCCATTTACATCAGTGAGTATGATGTGCAGATGATAGAATTTATAAATAACTCAACACAACAGCACATCGTATTGCAACTTGGCTTTGATGCTAAAGATGATTTTGAAAAAAATTACATTAATGGCAGAGTCCATATTTCTATCAATAACCAATCATTTAGTTTATATGGTGGTGTAGAAAGGGTAGAATTATCATCAACTGCTGTTCAATTTATTTTTGATACAGAAGGCAAAGAAAGAATGCAATGCGATAGCGTTACTGCCACCTTTTCAATAGATGGAAAATATTATAATTATCTGAAACGAAAAATGAAATGGATGTATAAAAATAGCTTACAAATTAAAGAAGAAGCTACGCCGAAATTATATCAAGTAAACGGCATTTCTTTAAATGACGAATGGCAAACTTTCAATATAAAAAATGAAAGTGTGCATTTGCGTCCTAACATAGAAAACGTACGAGATACAGGCAAATACGGCATGCTTGTAAATGTAAAATATAATTCAACCACATTTAATGAAGACAAAAACGAACAAACATTGGTAGATGAAATGCATGCATGTTTAATTGATACATTAGAGAAAGATGCAGCTGCAATAGTAGCATTTTTGATGTCGGCAAATGATGGAATAACCTATTATATCTACACGTATCTAAATCAAAATGATTTTATGAGTTGCATTAATGACGCATTTAAAACATTGCCAAAATTGCCATTGTCATTTTCTGGTGGAACAGATGAAAAATGGGAAAATTATACCAATTGCTTAGAGGATTATAGAAAAAGTAAATAAGAGTAATATTATGAAAATCAAAAGATTACAAACATGATAAATGAAACAGCACTCACAAATATTATTTATTGCTTTTGTGTGTAAATGCGAAATAAATCAACTTTGATTAACGAATTAATCATCTCTAAATTTAAAAAAAAATGAAAAATCAAATCTCAAAATCAATCATGCTATTTGCAATTACACTATGTACATTTTTTAGTATAGCTGCTTGCAAAAAAGACAAAACAGAAACTTCCGGAAAAACAGGTACATTCACTATTGATGGCACAAGTTACACCGGAAATACTGAAACACAAACATTTGTAAACGACAACTATTCCATCGTTTGCCAATCAGATGAGCCGTATAAGTTTATCCAAATAACGTTTCATAATAAAGCTGAGGCAGAAGCCGGCGGTACTTTTGATGTAGAAGATTATTCATTGAATGTATCAAGCGGAAGTGTGCAACTTGGTACGTCTGATATTATTACTGCCGACCCAACAAGCTCAAAAACAATTGCTGTAAGTGGTAAAAAAATCAACATTAATAACGTAACCATTCAATCTACATCAAGCAGTACAACTACTACTATCAATAATGCCAATATTAATTTTTAAACTAACAAAATCTATAAAAATGAAAACAGAAATGAAAAGAGATACTACTTTTTCTATTTTAAATAAGATAAAAATAATATGCAGTAATATACGAATAATGGTACTATTATCTGTCATTGCACTATTGGCAACTACAGCTTGCAATCCGGATTCAAAAGTTACACCATCGCAAAATCTAAAAGGAAAAATACTACCAAGTATATCAATGGAAAAAGATGGCAGCCTCGAATTGTATGATTTGCGAGATTCTCTAAATCCACAAAAAGCAGCATTTTCTATTGAAGGTAATGCAACTAATTTAAGTTTTAAATATATAAAAAGCAGACCAATAGGTGCCAAAACAATAAAAGCAAACTACGGCGATTTGTCTATCAATCATAATCAAGAAATGTATTTAGCAGATAGAAATTGGCCCAATTGGACATCTGTTTCATTAGTTACAGAAAATATTGTAATGAATAATAACAATGTTACCCAGTTATATACCAGCTATCAAGAAACTGAAGGTGTAAGCAAGCTCTATACCTACTCGAATTACTTTTCTGATTATGTAGGAAAAGCACAATGGGGAAATGCCGGAACTATAAATGGTTGTTTTGAAGTGTATGAAAATTATAATGACACAGAGTATGCTCGAAACGCATTTTATCTAAAACTCAAAACTCAAGAATACCTCTTTCAGAAAAACATTAACTCTCCAAGTAGCAATAGTCCTATTTATGGGTATAAATTGACTGATTTAGTGAAAAAACCAAATGGTAATATGGATATAGACCCAATTGATTGGACAAAAGCTGATTTTGTATTTTGTATTTCTTATAATGATGCTATGCAATCAATGAAATACAATGGTAAAAATGTGAATGTATTGGTCTTTGTAGATATGGATACTAAAACCTATGTCATTTTACTTCGCAATGCTGAAGATGATACAACAAATGGTGCTGATAAAGGCAGACAAACTTTATTAACTACCTCATGGCAACCTTTAAATAATTTGTTCAAAGGTTGGAATTTATGATTTGATTACTTCAAAAAAACTAATTGTTGACGGTAATTATAAATAAAATAATGATGAAAGCGAAAGCACAATAGTCAGATTTTCTATTTTTCATTTTTTTTGGGACGAAATATAGTTAACTATATTTCGTCCTTTCTTTTTATCTATCATCGCGTTCTCTGGCTTTATCTACCATAGGTTTGCCATTTCCTTTGTTGCGTTTGTAAACTGCCAAAATTTGTTCTGCATCTTCTCTGTTAGTGGCAAAAAATGAGAAATTATCTAAAATACGGATGTCGTCAATTCTACGTGATTCTATTCCGGCATTATTTTTTAATTCATCCAATAAAGCGCGCGGTGTCATGCCATCGGCTCTGCCTTTTGCAAAAAATAAACGTTGTGATGAGCCACCTCTTTTTCCGCGTTGTCCGCTTTCTCTATTCTCGCGTCTATCACCAAAACGACCACCTCTGTCGCTTCCGCGTTTTCCTTTATCACCAAAACGGTCGTTTCTGCCAAACTCTTCGCGTGGTGCTGCTTCTTTTATTTGCTTGTATGCTTTTGGATTTAATTCATCTTTGGCAAAATGTTTAAGCAATGCTGCAACAATTACTTCCGATGAATTTTCGCCGATAAGTTGAGTCGCTAAATCTAAATACTCGTTATAGTGTTCTGTTTCTATAATAGTTTCTACATGTTCGGTTAGTCGGCGTGTTTTTATTTTTACCATTTCATTGGCATCCGGCAATTTGCCTTTTTTCATTTTTGTTTTTGCAATACGCTCAACAAATAATAATTTTCTTTTTTCTGATGGTGAAATAATCGCAATAGCTTTTCCTTCTTTTCCGGCACGTCCTGTTCTACCAATACGATGTACATAGGATTCCGGATCTTGTGGCAAACCGTAGTTTATAACATGTGTCAAGTCAGAAATATCAATACCGCGCGCAGCCACATCAGTAGCAACTAATACACCATATTTGTTGGTTTTAAATTGTTTCACCACTTTCTCTCGCAAGCTTTGTTGTATGTCGCCATGCAATGCATCCGATGTATAACCTTTGTCGTTTAAGTGGTTTGATATTTCTACCACTTCTGCTTTGGTGTTGCAAAAAATAATGCCGTAAAAATCTTCTTCTACATCCAATACACGACACAGTGCGTCAAACTTGTCGCGGTCCGGCACTTCAAAATATGATTGCTCAATATTGGTATTGGTAATTTCTTGTTTTGCAATACGCACCATCTCGTATTTTCCCATATAGCGTTTGGCTAATTGCAAAATTCTATCCGGCATAGTAGCAGAAAACAAGAGCATACGACGTGTTTCGTTGCACGATTTTAAAATCAATTCGATGTCATCAATGAAACCCATGTTTAACATCTCATCCGCTTCGTCTAATACAACATATTTTACTTCGTCAAGAAGTAACTTCTTTCTTTCAATTAAGTCTATTACACGTCCCGGCGTACCTACTACTACATGCGTACCTTTTTCCAATTCGCGCATTTGCGAACCTATGGATGCACCACCATATACTGTCGTTATCCAAATACGTTTGGAACCTTTAAAACTTTTGATTTCTTCAGCTACTTGTATGGCTAACTCACGCGTAGGTGCTAACACTAAAGCTTGTACACTTTTTTGTGTTGGGTCAAATTTTTCCAAGATAGGCAAGCCAAAAGCTGCAGTTTTTCCGGTACCGGTTTGTGCTTGTCCCACAACATCTAAGTTGCCATTTAATAATAGTGGAATCGTTTGTTCTTGTATAGGTGTAGGCGATTCGTAGCCTTTTCTTTCTAATGCTTCTAAAATTTCCTCACTCAATCCTAATGCTCTAAATCCTTCCATGTTTAATTTTTTTAGGTTGCAAAGATACGGCGAATACAGGAATGTTTATGTTAAAGGATGTATCTATGATGTTGTGATTGAGTTAATTAAATTCATCAAAGGGATGTAAGTCATCGTTCGTAAAGACATATATTAAAGCTGTATCAGCATAGTTTTTTAAATAAAAACAGGCCTACACAATACACCAAATCCTGCATAAAAGTGCATCGCGTTGCATACAAGTGATTTTTTTATTATTTTACCTACTCAAAACCATCTATATGTATGAAAAATGCTAAAACACCCTTTTTGCGTTTGCTTCGCAGATTGTCTATTTCTGCAACCAACCAACATACATTCTCTTCAACAGAAAATACAACGTTGTATTCGCGTAGAGACTTTATTGAAACCACCGGCAAAGCTACAGCGATGGTGGGCATAGCAAGTGCATTTCCATTGCTTACACAATGCAAATTTCCATCAGCCAATTCCAATATCAACACAGAAAATAAGATGGAACAAAAACATACCATTGCTATTATCGGTGGAGGAATAGCCGGATTAAATGCATGCCATGTGTTGCGAAAAAATGGAATTAAATCCACGATTTATGAAGCATCCAATCGCACCGGAGGTCGTATGCTTACAGCACACAATGTAATGGGAAATAATCTTGTTACTGAATTTGGTGGCGAATATCTCGATTCTAATCATGCAGAAATGTTTTCATTGATGAAAGAGTTTAAGCTGGAAATTTTAGATACTTTACCAAGTTTAAAAGATAAAAAGGTAGATGATATCTTTATAGATGGAAAGCATTATACCACACAACAGGCGATTGTAGAGTTCAATAAAATCAACACCATAATTGCAGCCGATTTACAAAAAATTGGAGATGATTACAGTGTAGGTAGCTATGCGGATGAGTTAGATAAATTATCTATAGATGAATATCTTGCAAAGATAAATTGCAAAGGGTGGTTTAAAAAATTTATTCAAGTAGCCTACGAAAGTGAATTTGGATACAGTACAGCCGAATTATCGTCTTTAAATTTAATTACATTCATCGATACGGATACATCGAAAGGTGAGTTTAAATATTTTGGTGATAGTGATGAACGATATAAAGTAAAAGGTGGCAACCAACAAGTAGTAGATAAGTTGGCATTCGCCAATAAAGATAGTATACAGAAAGAACATGCATTAATACAAATTGACTCTGTAGATAAGCAATATAAGCTCACGTTTGCAAATGGAAAAATTGTAATGGCTGATTTTGTCATCCTAACCATACCATTCACTATGCTGCGAAAAGTAACTCTAAATATGGATATGCCGATAGAGAAAAAAAATGCAATAGAGCAACTGAATTATGGCACTAATTCAAAGTTTATGTTTGGAGTAGATAAACGAGTTTGGCGTACACAAGGTTATGGTGGTTATTTATTCAACAATACAGTGCAAAACGGTTGGGATAATAGCTTAGCACAAAATAAGGATGAAGGCTATGCCGGTTACACCGTGTTTTTAGGTGGTGAAGCTGGAAAGCAATTAAATAAATCAGATTTTGATCGTTATATTGCTTCGGTTGATAAAGCTTATCCGGGCGTGCAAGCATCACACAATGGAAAAAGAGCATTGATGCATTGGCCATCACAACCATACGTGTTGGGTAGTTATGCCTGTTTCACCAAAGGACAAATCGTGCATATATTGCCACATATTGCCACGCCAGTTGGCAATGTATATTTTGCCGGTGAACATTGTAGCGAGGAATTTCAAGGATTTATGGAAGGTGCCGCAGCAACAGGAAAAGCAGCAGCAGAGCAAGTTTTAGAAAAAATAAAGATGACGGCATCTAATTAAGACACATGTTTCGTGAAGACACGAACCATGGCTGAGGTGAAGACACATTCGCCGAGGTTCGTGTCCTCACGAACCACCATTAATCAAAATTCATTCATCATATCCTTTATAAATGAAAAATTTTTTACATTTTTCTCATAAAAAAATGCACTTGAATATTTATAATCAGCAGGTACATTTGCTAAAGCCCATCTCTCAACAATAGGATTTTCGCCGAGGTTCGTGTCCTCACGAACCATCATTAGGAAGTCGGAAAACTGCTGTAGAGCAAGTTTTAGAAAAAATATAGATTACGTCATCTAATTAGGATATATGTTTCGTGAAGACACGAACCATGGCTGAGAACTTTCGCCGAGGTTCGTGTCCTCACGAACCATCCATTAAAAATCAAAACTCATTCATCATATCCTTTATAAATGAAAAATTTTTTACATTTTTCTCATAAAAAAATGCACTTGAATATTTATAATCAGCAGGTTCATTTGCTAAAGCCCATTTCTCAACAATAGGATTATTATGAATATAATCTAATTTTTGCAATGCTACTTTTTTAGTAAAAAGTGGAACTGCTAATGCATCTCGTTGCCAGAATTCGTGTGTTTTATTATGGGCAATTTCTTTGTATTTTAATAATTCTTCAGGATGTTCATTTCTTAATTTCTTCAAAAATTGATGAGCCGTAAATTTCATAAAAGATCCAATAGTTGTTTCTTTACCATTATTTTCATTGATTCGCCAAATAAAATGTACATGATTTGGCATAATAACAAATGCAAAAACATCTATCTTATTTCGTTCAGATAAGAACTCTAAAGATTGTATAATTATATTTTTAAACTCATCATTCCTCAATAATAATTGCCATTTATTGATTGTCGCTGTCCAAAAATAAATTTTACCTATTTGCACAAATGATTTTCTATTGTATTTAAAATAATTAGCTTCCATTGGCTTTGTTTAATCTTTTTAATGTTTATTTTCTGGTTCGTGAAGACACGAACCATTGCGATGGCTTGTTTTCTGTTTCGTGAAGACTCGAACCATTGCGAGGTTTTGTGAAGACACGAACCATGGCAGATGGAGAATGTTTCGTGAAGACACGAACCATGACTGTGAACCAATGCAGTCACGAACCATTACAACCGATAGAGCGTGAAAAAAATCTAACTACATCTTACCATTAGATGCAAAGCTATAATATTGGTTATGTGCGATAATAAGATGATCAAATACAGCAATATCCAACATTTTTCCGGCTTCTATAATGTTTCTGGTTAATCTTACATCTTGTTCGCTCGGTTGTAAGTTGCCCGATGGATGATTGTGACAAAGAATAATAGCGCTTGCTAATTCTTTTAATGCAATATGAAATATTATCTTGCCATCTGCAACCGTTCCGGCAATGCCGCCACTGCTGATTTTATGTTTAGATATAAATCGATTGTTTCTATTTAAACAAATAATCCAAAATTCTTCGTGTGCCAAATCCGATAAAATCGGTGATAGAATTTCAAAAGCGGCTTTGTCGTTTATAATTCGGTCTTTTGGTTTTGCCTCGGCAAGTGCTCTTCTACGCCCTAATTCCAGCGCTGCAGCGATAGAAATGGCTTTGGCTTCACCAATTCCTTTAAATGAAGTGAGGAATTCCAGTGGTTTTCTGCCTAAATCAAATAAATCATTATTTACAGAAGCTAAAATGTGTCGGGCCAAGTCGACTGCAGATAATTCTGCATTTCCGGAGCCAATTATAATGGCAAGTAATTCGGCATCGGAGAGATTGTGTCTGCCTTTATGTTGGAGTTTTTCTCTAGGTCTATCTTCTTCCGCCCAAGCTTTAATGGTTAATTTTGTTTCAAAAGTCATAAAATAAAAAATTGGTGTACTATATAGATACACCAATCACATATTTTCCATAAAAAAACCGAAGTTTTTTTAAATTATTTTGCTTTTAACGCATTTAAATGCTTCATCACTTCTGATTTTAAGTGACCAGCTTTGTTTTTATGAATTTGATTTCTTTTAGCTAATTTATCTACCATTGCTACAACAGACGACATAGATTGCTCTGCTTCCGCTTTTTCAGATAAACCTAAGAACTTACGCAAGGCATTTCTTGTAGTTTTACCATAGTAACGGTTTTCTAATCTACGTTTTACCGTTTGTCTAATTCTTTTCTTTGCTGACTTATGATGTGCCATTATTCTAAATTTGAGTGTGCAAAGATAATCAAATGTTTATATAAAAAGAAGTAAATTTTAGGTTAATTCTAACAATAAGTCGCTTTTTATTGATTTAATCTATCAGAAAATAATCTTTTTTAATGCATTTGTAGATTAAAAAAGTACGATATTTGCAATGTCAAATAATGTATATTTAATATGGAAGATTTATCCATCCTCTCAAATGCGCATCCAAGCTACATAGACGCACTTTATCAAGATTATCTAAAAGACCCAAATTCAATAGATCCGGAATGGAAAAAATTCTTTGCCGGCTTTGATTTAGCCTATAAATATGGTAAAAATGGTGCTACCGCTGATGTGGTTACTGCGGGAACAGCTACTGCTTTACCAACGGAAGGAGCAGTTTCACCTAAGGAATTTAGAGTATTAAAGCTGATTTCCGGTTATAGAAATAAAGGTCATTTGGTGGCAACTACCAATCCGTTACGACCTCGTAAAGACCGACATGCCGATTTAGATTTACACTTTTTCGGCTTAGATGAAAGTGATTTAGAGGTAGAGTTTCACGCCGGAAACGAATTAGGTATCGGAAAAGCTACTTTGCGTACCATTGTCGAGCGACTGAAAAAAATTTATTGCCGTAATATTGGCTGGGAATACAATTATATTTTAGATAGAGATGAACGTGCATGGATGCGCGAGCAAATAGAACACGGATATATCGCGTATGAGCATCCCATTGAAAAGAAAAAACGAATATTGTCTAAATTAAATGAATCCGAGGTTTTAGAAAAATTCTTAGGTACAAAATATTTAGGTCAAAAACGTTTCTCGTTAGAAGGTGGCGAATCTACCATTCCGGCACTCGACGCTATGATAAATGTAGCCGCTAACCACGGCGTACAAGAAGCTGTAATTGGTATGGCACATCGCGGCCGATTAAATGTGTTGGCTAATATAGTAGGGAAAACCTATGAAGAAATCTTCTCTGAGTTTGATGGAATTGCACCGGATGATTTCTCATCCGGAACAGGTGATGTTAAATATCATTTAGGCTATTCTGCACAATACGATACAATGGATGGAAAAGAGGTGTATGTAAAATTATTACCTAATCCATCCCATTTAGAAGCTATAAACCCAGTGGTACAAGGTTATTGCAGAGCAAAAGCAAATGCTATCTATCAAGAGGATTATGATAAAATTTTACCTATAACCATTCATGGTGATGCGGCAGTTGCCGGACAAGGTATCGTTTATGAAGTATTGCAAATGCAATCCTTGAAAGGATATACAGTGGGCGGCACAATTCACTTTGTTATTAATAATCAAATAGGTTTTACCACCGATTTTGATGATGCTCGAACTTCCAATTATAGTACGTCTATTGCTTCTACCATACAAGCACCCGTATTTCATGTAAATGGTGATGATGTTGAATGTGTCACCTATGTGGCGGAGTTAGCAGCCGAATATAGACAACGATTTAATAAAGATGTTTTTGTAGATATGGTTTGTTATAGACGATGGGGACACAACGAAGGTGATGATCCATCGTACACACAACCACAGATGTATAAAATTATTAAAGGACACGAAGGTGTACGCGATTTATACCAAAAGAAATTATACGATTGGGGTGTGGCAGAAGCAGAATTTGCCAAAAAAATGGAAGAAGAATTTTGGTCTGAGTTGCAAGCTCGATTGAACGACTACAAACAACAACCGCGTAAATATACTCCACAAGCCACAGAATTAGCTTGGAATGCATTGCGAAAATCTACCAATGAAGATTTTGATTCCTCACCGGAAACAAAAATTTCGAAAGAAGACTTAGTGAAAATTATTAAGGCCTTGGTGAAAACTCCGGAAGGTTTTAAACCATTGAAAAAAATTCAACAATATTTAGAACAACGTCGTGTGTTAATGCGTGAAAATAATAGTGTGGATTGGGCAGCAGCCGAATTGTTGGCGTATGGATCTATATTGTTGGAAGGAAAAGATGTGCGTTTAAGTGGCGAAGATGTGAAGCGTGGTACCTTCTCGCACAGACATGCATGTTTGTATGATGAAGTTACCAATGAAGAATATAATCGTTTAAATTTTATTGCAGAAGATGGCAATCAAGGGAAATTTAGAATCACCAACTCACATTTATCCGAATATGCCGTATTAGGATTTGAGTTTGGATATTCCATTTCATCACCATCAGCATTGGCAATTTGGGAAGCACAATTTGGTGATTTTGACAATGGAGCACAAATTATCATCGACCAATTTATTGCATCGTGTGAAACGAAATGGAATCGTCAGAGTGGATTGGTGTTGTTGTTGCCACATGGATATGAAGGTGCTGGTCCGGAGCATAGTTCTGCCCGTTTAGAGCGTTTCTTACAATTGTGCGGTGAAAACAATATGGTGGTAACCAATATTTCTTCACCGGCTAATTTCTTCCATGCAATACGCCGACAATTAACATGGCCATTTAGAAAACCTATGATTAATATGTCGCCAAAATCATTGTTAAGACATCCAAAATGTGTAGATGCTATATCGATGTTGTATGATGGTAAATTTAAAGAAGTGATTGATGATGAAAATACAACGGATGCTAATAGTGTGAAAAAAGTATTGTTCTGTACCGGAAAAATCTATTACGATTTATTAGCGAAAAAAGAAGCTGATAACAGAACAGATGTTGCCATTGTACGTGTAGAACAATTGTATCCGGTAGCCGATAAACAATTAGATGCAATTATCAAAAAATATAGCAAAGCAACCTATCATTGGGTACAAGAAGAACCAATAAATATGGGTGCTTATGGATTTTTATTATTAAATTACAATAAGGCAAAATATTTACAATGCATTGCTCGACCGCAAGCAGCATCACCGGCAACTGGTTTCAGCAAACTGCATGAAAAAGAACAAAAAGCATTGGTGGAATTGGCGTTTAATTAATATTTAAACAATATATAATGCAACCGCAAACGATAGAAGATATACGCAATTATTTTATTGAACATGATTTGTTCAATAAATATAACCTAACTAAAATAGGTGTGTTTGGCTCTTTTGCACGAGGTGAAAAATTTAATGATATTGATTTATATGTAGAAGATGATATTGAATTAAGAAAAGCCGCTGAATTAAAATTGTTGTTGCAAAATAATTATGATTTGCAAATTGATTTAGTTTTAAAATCTAAAGAAAATAAATTGATTATGTTTTATGCAAAAAAAGACATGAAATATATCTATGCCAATTAAAGAAGATTATATCATTGTTTTAAGCATGCTACAAAGCATTGGAAAAGTATTTTTTTTTACTAATAAATTTAGTACAGCTGATGAATATTTTGAACATCGAAAACAAGAAACCTATTTAGCTTCTTTAACATTAATGGCAAATATTGGCGAGCAGTCTAAAAAATTATCCGACAATTTTAAACACAACTTGCGTACAGTTAATTGGAAACAAATAAATGGATTACGAAATTTTATAGTGCATAATTATGAAGGTGTTGATTACATCATTTTATTTGATACCATAAAGAATGACTTGCCGGTTCTAAAGTCTGAATTAGAGCATTATTTAAAAACAGAAATCTTATCAAATCGTATTAGTAAAAATATATTCATAGAATTAATTTTAGATAATCCATTTTATGAATTTGTAAATTTTAATAAAATTTTAGATAAATAATAATATGGCAAAAGTAGAAATAAAAGTTCCTTCCGTAGGAGAATCCGTAAACGAAGTAACCTTATCATCTTGGTTAGTGGAAGATGGTGATTTTGTAAAATTAGACCAGCCAATTGCTGAGTTTGAATCCGATAAAGCAACCTTTGAAATGCCTTGCGAAGCAGCCGGAATTATTACACGTGTTGCTCAAGAAGGGGATGATATAAAAATCGGTGGTTTAGTTGCTTATATCGATACGGATGCGGCTGCACCTGAAAAGCAAACAGAGAAAGTAGAAGAAAAAAAGGTTGAAACAGAACCAATAGTTACTTCCAAAGAAGCAGAAAATCTTGAATCTCCAATCTCCAATCTTACATCATCTTACGCAACAGGCACACCATCTCCTGCAGCTAAAAAAATATTAGATGAAAAAGGCATTGACACAAGCGAAGTAAAAGGAACCGGTGTTGATGGAAGAATCACTAAAGAGGATGCTTTAAAGAGTCAAGAGTCAAAAATCAAGAGCCAAGACACAACAGAAATAAAAGAAACAGTAGTAGCAAAACCAACTGTGATAGAAAAAGTAAAAGGCGATTTTTCACGCAGCGAAAAAGTAGAAAAAATGACCCGTATGCGTAAAACCATTTCTCGAAGATTGGTAGCTGTGAAAAATCAAACTGCGATGTTGACAACATTCAACGAAGTAGATATGACTCGCATTCACGAAATACGAGCACAGTACAAAAAATCATTCGAGGAACAAAAAGGTATTGGCTTAGGTTTTATGTCGTTCTTTACCAAAGCGTGTGCTATCGCCTTGCAAAAATATCCGGCAATCAATGCCTACATCGATGATGAAAATATTATCTACCACGATTTCTGCGATATCTCTATTGCAGTTTCCACACCAAAAGGTCTGGTGGTTCCGGTAATCAGAAATGCAGAAAGTATGTCGTTTGCAGAAATTGAAAAAGATATCAAACGATTGGCAATATTAGGACGAGATGGCAACCTTACTTTAGACGATATGGAAGGTGGAACTTTTACTATTACGAATGGTGGCGTGTTTGGCTCATTAATGAGCACACCTATTATCAATCAACCACAAAGTGCAATTTTAGGTATGCACAAAATACAAGACCGACCAATGGCAATCAATGGCAAAGTAGAAATACGACCGATGATGTATTTGGCATTATCTTACGACCATAGAATTGTAGATGGTAAAGAAAGCGTTGGATTCTTGGTAATGGTAAAAGATTTGTTGGAAAATCCGGAAAAAATGTTGTTCGCCGGCGATCCGGTAAAAACTTTGTTGGAGTTGTAAGAATAGTATTAAGTAATTAGTAGTTAGAGATGCATCAATATAAAGAATTAAAGGTTTGTCGGAAATCCATATCTATTGCTAATTACATTAATGAAATAACTGAAAATTTTGCCTGTGAAGAAATATTCGGATTAGTTGCGAAATTGAGAAGAGTATGCGTTTCTATATCTTCAAATATTGCAGAAGGTGTAGAAAAGAATTCATCTAAATCTTTTATTCAATTTTTAGAAATTGCAAATGGCTCTTCATACGAATTAGACACTCAAATTATTATCATTAAAAATCAAAATTAAATCTCAATAGAGCAATTTGATAAGATATCACTCGATTCGATAGAATTTCAAAAAATGCTTTTTTCTTTAATTAAATCTAAGTACCAACATCTAAATACTAATTAATCATGAACAAACACGATATTACAGTTATAGGCTCTGGCCCAGGCGGATATGTTGCTGCCATCCGTTGTGCACAATTAGGTTTTAATACCGCTATCATCGAACGATACAATACTTTGGGCGGCACTTGCTTAAATGTAGGTTGCATTCCATCAAAAGCATTGTTAGATTCTTCCGAGCATTATCACAATGCCTTGCACACGTTTAAAGAACATGGCATTGAACTAAAAGAAAATCCCGACATTAATTTTACACAATTTATTGCACGCAAAGGAAAAGTAGTAGATGCTAATACATCCGGTATCGACTACTTAATGAAAAAAAACAAAATCACGGTGTATAACGGACACGGTTCTTTCATCAATAAAAATACCATTTCCATTAAAAAAGCAGACGGAACGGAAGAGCAAATACAAACCGATAAAACAATTATTGCTACCGGTTCTAAACCATCAACTTTGCCCTTTTTACCAATCGATAAAACAAGAATCATCACTTCTACAGAAGCATTGTCCCTTAAAGAATTACCTAAGTCAATGGTGATTATTGGTGGAGGTGTAATTGGCTTAGAATTAGGTTCCGTGTATCAACGTCTCGGTACGCAAGTTTCTGTGGTAGAGTTTATGGATAAAATTATTCCAACAATGGATGATGATATGGGCAAAGAGTTGCAACGCAGTTTGAAAAAATTGGGTATCAAATTTTATTTATCTCATAAGGTTACCGGAGCTACCAATACCGGTGATTCTGTAACCGTTACTGCCTTAGATAAAAAAGAACAAGAAATAAAAATTAAGGCTGATTATTGTTTAGTAGCCATTGGCAGAAGACCTTACACCGATAACCTCGGCTTAGAAAATATTGGCATTTCCTTAAACGAACGCAAGCAAATTCCGGTTGATGCACATTTGCAGACTGCAGTAGAAGGCATTTATGCCATCGGCGATGTAATACAAGGAGCGATGTTGGCACACAAAGCCGAAGAAGAAGGTGTATTTGTGGCCGAAACGATTGCCGGACAAAAACCACATGTCAATTACAATCTCATTCCGGGCGTGGTGTACACTTGGCCTGAAGTAGCTGCAGTTGGTCAAACAGAAAACCAATTGAAAGAAAAAGGTATTGCGTATAAAGTAGGTACATTTCCTTTCCGTGCATTAGGAAGAGCACGAGCAAGCATGGATATTGATGGTATGGCAAAAATTTTAGCCGATGCAAATACCGACGAAATCTTAGGTGTACATATTATTGGCGCTCGTGCCGCCGATATGATTGCAGAAGCAGTAGTAGCCATGGAATTCCGTGCCAGTGCCGAAGATATAGGACGCATTTCACATGCACACCCAACTTATACAGAAGCGTTGAAAGAAGCTGCACTGGCCGCAACAGCCAATAGATCGTTGCACTCATAATTTTTTAGTTTGTACATTCTAAAAAAAAAATGAGTAAATTAGATAAATTAATACTAAAGATTTTATCAGGAAATTCAGATAATAATATTGAGTTTTCTGATTTAGTTAAAATAGTAGAAACGTTAGGTTTTAGTTACAGAATAAAAGGAAGCCATCACATTTTTTACAAAGATGGGGTCGATGAAATTATAAATTTACAACCTGACGGTTCAAAAGCAAAGCCATATCAAGTAAAGCAAGTACGTACAATAATTATAAAATATAAACTAATTAGTGATGCAATCTAAATACGAGATAATTATTTATTGGAGTGAAGATGACAAAGCATACATTGCAGAAGTACCTGAATTAGCCGGTTGCATGGCTGATGGCAAAAGCTATATAGAAGCCTTACAAAATGCAGAAATAATTATTGAGGAATGGTTAGAAACTGCAAAATCTCTTAACCGAGAAATACCAAAACCAAAAGGTAAATTGATGTATGCCTAAACGATGCAGCCTTAGCCGCAACAGCCAATAGATCGATACATTCATAAAATACAAATGGATTCAACCATTACAGAACGCAAGCACGTATTGAATCACAGAAAGTTAGTCAATTTATTACAAATGGCTTATTCTGCTGAACGTGCTGCAGCGTTTGCCTATCAAGGTCATGCAGGTTCTGTCAAAAACGAAGATGAAAAATTGGCAATTAATCAAATTGAAATTGACGAATGGAATCATCGAAGTGAAGTAATACGCATTATGCAGATTTATAACATTCCAATTTCAAAATACTATGAAATAAAATATTTTGTTATCGGAAAAATTATTTCATTTTCTTGTTATGTGATAGGATGGTTTATGCCGTATTACTTTGCCGGCAGGCTCGAAAGTGGTAATGTTTGTGAGTATTTCAGAATGATGAAATATTTTCATGAACTTGGCATCACCACACATAATACTATTTTATTTGAAATGGGAATTAAAGAAAAAGAACACGAAGAATTTTTTATCAATAAAATTAAACACAAAAAAATGTTGTCCATTTTTGAGAGCGTATTTGGTTGGGGAAATCAAAAAAGCCTTAATGATGTCGATTTAGATAAAAAATATCCTGTTGATGAATCTGTAAAATACTGTAAAAATGGATTGAGTTAGAACCTTGTAAAAACATTAATTTATTTTAATAAATGCAGGTTTTTTCAGTTGAATATGCTTTCAATTAAAGCGTATTATTTATTTTTTCAATGATGAGCAAAAATGAAAAATAAGTATGGATAAGCACGTTTTCTTTATCCCAAAATTTCATTCCAATATTTAGATAACTTACATTTGGTTGTATAAATAATAGCCACCTGATAAATTTCTGACATTGGGAAAGCCATTTTTTAATAAGATTTGTTGAGCTATATATCCACGCATACCAACTTGACAATACACCACAATGGGTTGTTGTTTATCTAATTCTTTACAGCGAGTTCGCAGTTCATCCACCGGAATATGTAGTGCATTTTCAATCTTGCCATTCTTAAATTCATCGCTACTACGTACGTCAATAATTTGTAGATTGTTTTCTTTTTTTAATTCAAACCAATGAATTATGGGCATACGTTTTTGTAGTATATTTTCAGCAACGAATGCAGCCATGTTCACCGGATCTTTGGCAGATGAAAATGGTGGAGCATAGGCATGCTCATATTCCATTAAATCAAAAATTGTTTGTTGCGTTTGTATAAAATGCGATAGTATATCAATGCGTTTATCTACACCATCTTTCCCTATAATCTGAGCACCTAAAATTTGTCCGGTTGTGATGTTAAATGCAAGTTGTATGGTGAGTTGTGTTGCATCCGGATAGTAACTTGCATGCGATGCACTAAGCGTGAAAGAAATCTGATGTGCGATATTTGCTTTCTCTAAATTTTTTGATGCAACACCTGAAATGGCGACCGTTAAATCAAATAATTTCAGTATTGCTGTGTTTACAGAACCCTTGTATTTACGGGTGTTTCCCAATACAATATTATCGGCACACATTCTTCCTTGTTTGTTTGCAGGTCCGGCAAGGTAAGTCGGCATTTTTTGTTTCGTAATCGGATTCTCAAATTCAATGGCATCGCCTACGGCATAAATATGTTCATCCGAAGTTTGCAAATAGTCATTCACCACAATGGTATTTGCATTGCCCATTTCTAAGCCTGCTTCCGCAATAAAATGCGTATCCGGTCGCACGCCAATAGAAAGTAACACCATGTCGGCCTCTAATTTTTCACCCGATGAAGTTGTTGCAATAATGTTGTTTTCATTCCCGTTTTCGTAATTTGTAATAGTTGTTTGCAAACGAACATCAATTCCATTTTCTCTTAGATGATTTTCAGCTATTTTTGCAATACTTACATCAGCAGGTGCTAAGATTTGATTTCCCATTTCCACGATGGAAACATCAATTCCTAAATGATGGAAATTTTCTGCCATTTCCAATCCAATAAATCCGGCACCAACAATAATGGCTTTTTTAATATGATTTTGTTGGATATAGTTTTTTAATTTATCGGTATCGGCAACATTGCGAAGCGTGAAAATTTTGTTGGATGCAATGCCATTTGTAGGTGGAACAAACGGAGCCGCACCAACAGATAATATCAATTTGTCGTATGCAATATCTTGTATAATTCCGGTAGTAACATTTTTTATCTTAACCTTTTTGTTGGTTCTGTTGATAGCAATTGCTTCACTTAAAATGCGGACATCTATATTAAAACGTTGCGAAAATGAAGCAGCCGTTTGCACTAAAAGTTTGTCTCTTTCTTTAATAATATTTCCGATGTAATACGGTAAACCGCAATTGGCATACGAGATATATTCGCCTTTTTCAATTATCGTAATGGATGCATTTTCATCTAATCTTCTCAAACGAGCAGCTGCTGTTGCTCCACCTGCCACACCACCAATAATTACGTATCGCATACTAAAATTTTTGCAAAGGTATTATTTTAAGCAGGAAATTAACGTAACTTATGTTACATCTAAGTTGGGATTTTTTTATTTTAAAGCATTAAATAATGCTTGTGCTTTCAGTAAGCATTCTTCGTATTCTTTTTCGGCATCACAATCGATGGTGATGGCACTGCCGGTTTGCATTGATACATATTGTTGAGCAGCATTGTATAAAATACTTCGTATCACCACATTAAAATCAAAATTTCCTTTGGGCGTGATGTAGCCTACCGCACCCGAAAATAAACCTCGTTTGGTGTGTTCGTATTTTTCTATCCATTGCATTGCAGAAAGCTTAGGCGCTCCGGTCATTGAGCCCATTGGAAACATAGCTTGTATTATTTCGGAAAATGTGGTTTCTGGTTGGATAGAACAAGTAA
Source organism: Bacteroidota bacterium (assembly GCA_963169645.1). Taxonomy (GTDB): domain Bacteria; phylum Bacteroidota; class Bacteroidia; order Chitinophagales; family JADIYW01; genus JADJSS01. Next base: position 190,738 of record CAUJCO010000013.1, on the reverse strand, counting down.
TGGTAGATATCATTTGGTGTACTTGCTCAAAACTGTAAATACCAAATAATTCTTCTACTCGTACAGAGTTTTGTGTGGCAATGCGTGCAAAATCATTGCGTACTAAATCAACAATCATCACATTTTCGCTACGTTCCTTTTCGTCGTTTTGTAGCTCATTTTTTATATGCAAATCTGCTTGTATATCTTTTAATCTTTTTCGCGTACCTTTTATAGGTTGAGAAATCAGTTGATTACCTTGCCGTTTTAAGAATCGTTCCGGTGATGCACAGAGCAAATAATTTTCATTGGTTTTAAAAAATGAAGTAAATGGAGCTTTGGATATTTCATTTAATGTTTGAAAAACTTGCGTTGGATTAATAGTCGTATTTTGAGCAAAAAATTCTTGACAAAAATTGAGTTCATAAATATCACCTCTTCGGATGTTTCTTTTAATGTTTTCTACGGTGTCAATGTATTCTTTTTTTGAAATTTTATGTTGGATAGAAGTTGTTATTTGTTTTTTTTGATTTGGAATAGATTGTTCCAAAAATACTCTAAAATCAGCTATTTCATCTTTGTGCTGTACGCCAATTTCTACGTTGTTATTTTCTATCTTGAGTAGATATTTTGGAACGAAAAAATGCACTATTGGATGTTGGATATAATCTGAATGTGCTGAATGTAAAGTTGGTTCTATTTCATTTTTTAAATCATAATTTAAATAGCCAAACAGCCAATCTTTATGTGTTCGCTGAAAGTGTTCCAGCTGTTGTAAACAGTTTTCGTTAATTGAAATGACAGCATTCGCCTCAATGGCAAATAAAGAACCAAAAGTTGAATATGGATAATTAGAATAATTATTTGAATCTAAATAGCAAAAATAGTTTGTTGTAGCGGATAATGCTAAAAGTTGCTGTTTAAATGCATGCAAATCATCAACAGGAAATGGAAAAAATAAACGCATAGATTGTTTGTTTACCATATCAATTTCAAGCAATCTATTTTTTAGACTTACTTTATTGCTTCCAACTCGATGAGTTGCTCTCTGCCCGGTCCGTTAGAAACCATGCTTACTTTTGTATTCAAGTATTTTTCTAAATAAGTAACATACGCTTGCAGTTCTTGTGGAAGTGTTTGGGTATTTTCAATATTGCCCCAGCTTTTGAAATAAGAATAAACAGGCTCAATTTTTTTATTTACCATATCAAACGGTAATTCGTTCGTTTCTATACCGTCAATTTTATATTGCGTGCATATTCCAAATTCATCAAATGCATTTAAAATATCAGCTTTTGTGATAACCAATTTTGTTACGCCATTAATGATGCAAGTATAATTTAACGCCGGTAAATCTATCCAGCCACAACGACGCGGTCGACCTGTAGTAGCACCAAATTCAGCACCTTCTTTGCGTAATTTTTCGCCAACTTCATCTTCCAATTCCGACGGGAAAGGGCCACCACCCACACGGGTACAATACGCTTTTGTGATGCCAATAACCTCACCAATATTTTGAGGAGAGATACCTAATCCTGTACATACAGCAGCTGTGATCGTATTGGATGAGGTAACAAATGGGTATGTTCCAAAGTCAATATCTAACATAGAACCTTGTGCACCTTCGGCTAATATACGTTTGCCGGATTTTAATGCTTCGTTGATGTAATAAACAGATTCTACTTGCTGATATGATTTTAATTTTTCGATTGCTTCAAACCATTGCTCTTCGGCTTCTTCCAACTCAAAATCATAATTATAAACTTGTAATAATTGTAAGTGTTTTGATTTTAGGAGTTCGTATTTTACCATAAAATCATCTTGCAAAATATCACCAATACGCAAACCGTTCCTTCCGGTTTTATCCATATATGTAGGGCCAATTCCTTTTAATGTAGATCCAATTTTGGAATTACCTTTAGACGCTTCAGAAGCGGCATCTAATATTTTATGAGTAGGTAAGATAAGATTAGCTCTTTTAGAGATAATCAATCTATTTTTTACAGGAATATTTTGGGCTTCTAAATTCTCTATTTCTTTTAAAAGCGTGATAGGGTCAATAACAACACCATTGCCGATGTAGTTAGTTTTTCCTTCTCTAAAAATTCCGGATGGAATAGTGTGTAATACATATTTTTTACCTTCTATATAAAGTGTGTGTCCAGCATTTGGGCCACCTTGAAAGCGTGCAATAATATCGTATTTATCTGCTAAATAATCTACGATTTTCCCTTTACCTTCGTCGCCCCATTGCAAGCCTAAAATTACATCAACCATGATATATATATAAAATTGTTTAAATGAAATATTGTTTCAGGTAATGAAATTGAGAAATTTATTTAGGATAAACAATTTTTGTAGATAAAATAATTATTAGTGTTTAGAAGTCGCTGAGTTTCCGGTGAAACGCATCCAAGCTCTTTCGTGAAAATAATACAAAACTATCTTGGTAACCAATTCTGTTGCACCAATTTTTAATGCTTGTGCATAATCGCCGGTGATAAAAGTAGCAATGATGATAGTATCTAACGTGCCAAAAAAACGCCAACTTACACCTTTTATAAAACTTCGATAGTGTTCTTCTTGTACTTCTAATAAGTTTCTAGTTTCATTGTCGATGCAAGGTCGGTTTTCCAAATTTACAATTTCGCGGATATTGGTACCCCATTTTATACGGAGCCAAATGCGTTCGTGTAAGTAAAAAAGAAAGATTTTAGTAAATACTTCGATAAACCCTATTTTTAAAGAATTACCGATGTGTCCGGTGTATATATAAGATAATAATACGGTGTCAGTAGTGGCAACAAGTCGCCAGGTAATTCCTTTGATAAAACTGATGTGGTGTTTAAAGTTCATCTTGCTATTTGTTTACACAAACCTACTTAATCTACCTAAATAATAGAGTATATATAGTATTAAGATAAAGTTAATGATGTTGCTTAAAATGCTATTTTAGTATTCAATAAAAAAAACAAATGTATGTTCTCTAATTATTGGATTTGGCTGGCGATATTGTTTAGTATCTTAACAAATATAGGATTCAAGTATGCTGCGATGGTGCAACAACAGCCGTCAAAAAAATGGACCATATTTTCGGTGGCTTTAATTTTCGGTTTACTAAATTCTATCTGTATGACTGAATCACTCAAGACGGTTCCATTAAACATTGCAAGTGCAGTATTCTTTTCACTTACAATAGTAGGGTTGTTGGTCGTGTCTTATTTTCTGTTTAATGATGTTATTACGTGGAAACAAATTGCAGGCACCGCTATTATTATTGTCGGTGTGATAATGATTAATTTGTGAGCTGCTTATTTATTTTTCTTCTTTGCCTTATTCGGATTGATATGTACTAAATCAAAGATGATTTCTTTTTCTTTATAGAAATAATTTTTTTGTTTTTTAAGTCGAGCTTCAAAGTCTTTGAATTTTTTATTGGATGCTGCTGTCCACATACATTCAGCTAATGCAATTAAACGCGGAAACACCATATATTCCAATTCTGTTTCATCTTTTATATATTGAGTAGGTGCACAGGCTTGGCTACCGATGATATGTTTACGTACATTTAAATCCGAAATTTTAGAGAGTGGATTAAATGAATAGGCTTTATCTAAAGGAAGGTAAGACATATAGAATGCTTTTTTTTCATCATCCCAATCTTGCTGAAAATCCAACGAACAATAGTCACGTGGCGAAAGTATCACATCTGAACCATTTTTAGCTATTGCAATTCCATTTTTTTTACTGTTATATGCTTGATAAATTTCATTGTTGGTAGGTGCAATATCTCTTACTAAAACAGCAATAGATTGATTGGCTAAATAAGAACGAATTGATTGTGGAATAAATTTTGAATTACTTAAATGTATTTGCTTGCTCGGGAATAAGGCAATTATTTTTCCTAATGTTTCATTTGTATTAATAAAATTGCTGTCGTTTGCAGTAGTAATGGCGGCAAAATTAATTTCTGGAATAACCGTAATAAATCGTTCGCCGGCATATTTTACAACGTCTTTTATTTCATCCAATGAATAACGGTTTTGGGATGCAATCGTATCTGTATTTGGCTGAAATGCGATAGCACAATTTTTTTCATCAGCTAATTGCCATTGAAATTTATTGAGCTTCAATTTTGCCATTACATCAATATATTGTTTGATAACAGTGGTAGAAATATACGTATGTGCCACATCTAAATGAAAACCGCGATAGGCGAAAATCGGTTCGTCGGTAATGTCTGCACAAGCAATCGTTTTAGTGGAATCACTATTGATAATTTGTACTAAATTTTGAATGCCATAAAACAATCCGGCGTTGGAGCTAGAAGTAATTGCAATAGATGTTGGTGTGATTTGCATCGTGTAGGCATCCATTAAAGTACTGTCGCTTTTTTCCTTCAATAAATTAAGTGTAATAGTAGTAGATGAAAATGAAACAATCGGAATTTTTTTTGATTTCGCAAACTCAACGAAATTTCTTTGCAAAGCTTGAGTGACGTAATCACCACGAATAATTTTTACATCAAAGCCTTTTGCATAAGTAAATTTTCCTTCTTTATATAGAATCTTGTTGGGCTTTGGAATAATTGGCAATTGCGCATTACTATGAAAGCACATAGTAATCATCAATATAAAAAACAAAGAAATATGCTTCATTTTAAAGGATTATAAGTGAGGTATATTTAAGTAAAAATATACATTCAAATCTTAAAAAACAATGAAATAAAAAGTTGTTAAGGTTTTTTATGAGTACAATTTTCCAATTGGCAATTGCCATACAGTGTCAATGAATGCGATTTAATTGTTTGATGAAACAACTCGCCGGCACTTGATTTTACTTGCTGTAAACGTGGGTCGCAGAACTCAAACACTTTGCCGCAATCTACACAAATTAGGTGGTCGTGGTTTCGATTGCCGTATGATTTTTCATACATGGCATGATTCTGTCCAAATTGATGTTTTGTAACTAAATCACATTGTACCAAAACATCTAATGTATTATATACAGTTGCACGACTTACATTGAAATCATTGTTTTTCATTTGCAGATACAATTCTTCTGCATCAAAATGATCTTCTCTTCTGTAAATCTCTTCTAAAATGGAAAAACGTTCCGGTGTTTTACGTTGCTTGTTATTTTCTAAATACGTAGAAAAAATAACTTTCACTTCAGCATATATTTTTGTATCCAATGCCATCGGTACAAATGTAATAAATAGTTGTTATTTTTTGTAACAGATAGTGGTAAGTTTTATTTTATATATTTTGATGTTTATCATTTTTTGTTAATTTTTTGACAAAGAAAAAAGTGTCAAAAGTTTAGTTTTTAATCAATAAAAAAATGAGATGTAATTCGTACATCTCATCTTAACATAGAAACATAAAAAACCCTTATTCAAATGCTCAAAATGCAGAACTAACCAACTGTATTACAACTTGAGCATAGTAAAACTAGTGAATAGATAGCATTGTTATTTTAGAGATGAGAATTTGGTTTGAAAAATCGGCTGGTTAACTATTTTTGGTGAGAATTTGGTAAAACAATGCTTGATTTTAGTCAATGCAACAAAATTAAACGCAAGTTGTTATTAAATTATTATAAGCCCAAACAAACGTTTGATAAAAGCAGTTGAAAATTGTAATTTAGTATGTTTTTTAAGATAACGATATAAATTTTTTTAAAAGTGCCTAAGCAGAAAGTCAGTGTTGAAGATATTTTAAAGCATTCCTTAAAATTATTCCGGCAAAAATCTTACCACAATACATCAATTGCTGACATTGCTGCCGCTTGTGGTTTGCTCAAAGGTAGTTTGTATCATTATTTCCCATCCAAAGAAGCATTGATGAGTGCTGTTATTCAGTACGCACATGAGTTTTTTAAAAAAGAAGTATTTTCTATTGCGTATGATACGAATTTGACACCTCAACAACGCATGGAAAAAATGTTTAAAAAATCGGAAAGAGCATTAGTGTCGGATGGCAATATTATGGGAAATATAGGAGTGGAAACAGCACGTGCTATTCCGGAATTTGCCGAACATATCCGCGATTTTTATACCGAATGGATGGGTGCCGTTGAGTTTGTTTTTAGAGAAATTACCAACGAAGAAGATGCAAAAAAATTAGCCGAACAAACCGTTGCCGAATTTGAAGGTGCAGTGATGATGACACGCATTTTTAAAGACACAAAATACATTAAGAATGCATACGAGCGTCTTCTAAATCGCTTTGCTGCTTTCTCATTGTCTAATATGAAATCATAATTTTTATACTCCAAATTCATAAATTATTTTTAAAATGGAATCAAAACAATCAAGAGCAATTCGTAAAGTAGCCGTTCTCGGCTCAGGCGTTATGGGTTCCGGTATTGCATTGCACTTCGCCAATATTGGTATCGAAGTGTTGTTGCTGGATATCGTACCATTCGACCTAAAAGAAGAAGAAAAAGCAAATCCAAAAATGCGTAACAGAATCGTGAATGACGCGTTCGCATTTGCCCTTAAATCAAAGCCGGCACAAGCATACAATCCGGAGTCTGCAAAACGTGTTACACTCGGTAATTTTGAAGACGATATGCCTAAAATTAAAGACTGCGACTGGGTTATCGAAGTTGTTATCGAACGTTTAGATATTAAAAAACAAGTGTTCGAAAAAGTAGATGCCTTGCGTAAAAAAGGTGCATTGGTTACATCCAATACGTCAGGCATTCCAATTCATTTAATGGCAGAAGGCAGAAGTGAAGATTTTCAAAAGAATTTCTGTGGTACACACTTCTTTAATCCGCCAAGATATTTACGCTTATTAGAGATAATTCCAACAGCTAATACAGCACCGGAAGTAGTTGATTTCTTAATGCAATATGGTGATGTGTATTTAGGAAAAGAAACCGTATTGTGTAAAGATACACCGGCATTTATTGCTAACCGTGTTGGTGTTTATGCAATGGCAAAAGTATTCCAATTAACACAAGAATTAGGTTTAACAATTGAAGAAGTAGATGCATTAACAGGTCCGGCAATTGGTCGCCCTAAAACAGGTACCTTCAAATTGTCCGACTTAGTAGGTAACGATACCGGAACCAAAGTAATGATGGGCATAAAAGAAAATTGCCCAAATGACGAACAAGCCGGTGCATTTGAAGTGCCAAAATATGTTCAGTTTTTGTTAGATAATAAATTCTTCGGTAATAAATCTAAAAAAGGTTATTACTATAAAGATGAAAAACGCAATTCATTTTCTCTTCGCTTAGATACACTAGAATACGAACCAACCGGCAAGCCAAAATTTGCTTCCTTAGATGCAGCTAAAAAAGCAGAAGCCCTTTCTGATAAAGTAAATGCATTTATTAAAGCGGATGATAAAGGCGCACAAATGGTGAAACGTTCTTTAGCAGGTTTGTTTGCATATGTTTCTAATCGTGTTCCTGAAATTTCAGATGTGCTATATGCTGTGGATGATGCTTTACGTGCAGGCTTTGCATGGGAAATCGGTCCTTTCCAATATTGGGATATCGTTGGTGTACAAAAAGGAATTGAGTTAGCTGAAGCAGACGGACTTACCATTGGTGCTTGGGTGAAAGAAATGTTGGCAGCCGGCAATACCGCTTTCTACAAAATAGAAAATGGCGTAAAAAAATATTACGATCAACAATCAAAATCATATAAAGCAATCCCGGGTGCAGAATCTTTCATCATTTTAGATAATTTGCGTTCTAATAAACCGGTTTGGAAAAATAGTGGCGGTATTTTACACGATATCGGTGATGGTGTTCTGAATTTAGAATTTACATCTAAAATGAACTCATTAGGTGGCGATGTATTAGCTGCGATTAATAAATCTATCGAAATTGCTGAGAAAGGTTATAAAGGATTAGTTATCGGAAACGATGCGCCTAACTTCTCTGTTGGTGCTAACTTGATGATGATTTCTATGTTGGCAATGGAACAAGAATTTGATGAGTTAGATATTGCTGTTCGTCAATTCCAACAAACTACCATGCGTTGCCGCTATTCATCTGTTCCGGTTGTGTCAGCACCGCACGGCATGACATTAGGCGGTGGTTGCGAGGTAACGTTGCATTCGGATGCAGTTGTTGCTTCTGCAGAAACTTATATGGGATTAGTAGAAGTAGGTGTAGGTTTAATTCCTGCCGGTGGTGGTACAAAAGAATTAACATTGCGTACATCCGATAGTTTTAAAAATGGCGATCCAATGTTGCAATCATTACAAGATAATTTCTTAAATATCGCAATGGCAAAAGTTGGTACTTCTGCAAAAGAAGCATTCGATTTAGGTTTGATGCGTAAAAACAAAGATAGAATTGTAGTGAATGCAAAACGTGTAATTGCTGAAGCAAAACAAGAAGTAATCCGATTAAGCGAAGAAGGATATGTACAAAATGCTCATCGTTCTGATATTACCGTTTTAGGACGCACAGGATTAGGTACATTAACCGTTGGTGTAGAATCATTTGTTGCAGGTGGTTACATTTCTGCACACGATGCTAAGATTGCGAAGAAAATTGCGTATGTAATGTGTGGAGGCGACTTGTCAGCACCAACACAAGTAAATGAGCAATATCTTTTAGATTTAGAAAGAGAAGCCTTCTTATCATTATGTGGTGAAAAGAAAACATTGGAACGTATCCAAGCAATGTTAACAACTGGCAAACCATTGAGAAACTAGACTGTTTTAGTAGTAAGATAGTAGTATCAAGTAGTACGAATGAATAATTATAAAGAACTGATTGTATGGCAAAAATCTAGAATGATAGTTAAAACAATATATGATATTTCTACGCAGCTTCCATCTGATGAAAAATATGGTCTCACGGGCCAATTAAGAAGATGTGCTGTTTCCATACCTTCCAATATTGCAGAAGGTGCGAGTAGAAGTTCTAATAAAGAATTTTCATACTTTCTAGAAATTGCTTACGGTTCATGTTTTGAATTAGAAACACAATTGTTATTGTGTTCCGATATTTCATACTTACCAACTGATTTAGTAAATACAATCATTACTGATTTACAAGAAGTTCAAAAAATGATTTATAAATTAATAAAAAACAAAAGGTCTTAATACCTATAACTCATTACTTAATACTTAAAATAAAAAATATGCAAGAAGCTTATATAGTAGCAGGATATCGCAGTGCGATAGGAAAAGCAAAAAAAGGCGGTTTCCGCTTTTATCGTCCGGATGACTTAGCCGCAGATGTAGTAAAACATTTGGTTGCATCTGTACCCAATTTAGATACTTCCAGAATCGACGATTTAATTTGTGGAAACGCCATTCCGGAAGCAGAACAAGGTATGCAAATCGGGCGTATGATTGTATTGCGTGCCGGCTTACCATTAACAGTTGGTGGCGTTACCGTAAACAGATATTGTGCATCCGGTTTAGAAACCATTGCCATGGCAACTGCTAAAATTAAAGCAGGTATGGCTGAATGTATCATCGCCGGTGGTGTAGAGTCTATGTCGTTATTACCAATGACAGGTTGGAGAACCGTATTGAATTATGACATTGCAGCAACTACTCCGGATTATTATTCTTCCATGGGTTTAACAGCAGAAGCTGTTGCACAACAATATAATATCAGTCGCGAAGACCAAGATATTTTTTCATTTAACTCCCATCAAAAAGCAATTAAAGCCATCGAAGGTGGTTTGTTTAAAGATGAAATTGTTCCAATTACAGTAGAAGAAGTGTATTTGCAAAACAACAAACGTAAAACACGCTCTTTCGTAGTTGATACGGATGAAGGTGCAAGAAAAGATACGTCTGTTGAAGGATTAGCAAAATTAAAACCAGTGTTTGCAGCTAAAGGTTCTGTAACAGCAGGTAATTCTTCGCAAACATCGGATGGTGCTGCCTTTGTATTAGTGATGAGCGAACGAATGGTGAAAGAATTAAACATTGAGCCAATTGCACGTTTGGTTACATCTGCCGTTGTAGGTTGTGAACCACGCGTTATGGGTATTGGTCCGGTGGTTGCAATTCCGCAAGCATTAAAACAGGCCGGCTTAAAACAAGATGATATCAAGATGATAGAATTAAATGAAGCGTTTGCAGCACAATCATTAGCTGTAATCCGTACATTAGGTTTGAATCCGGATATCATTAATCCGAATGGTGGAGCTATCGCATTGGGCCATCCACTTGGATGTTCCGGTGCTAAATTATCTGTTCAATTAATTAATGAAATGCGTCGTCAAAATAAAAAATACGGCATGGTTTCAGCTTGTATCGGTGGCGGACAAGGTATTGCCGGCATTATTGAGCGACTGAAATAGAGTAGAGAATTTAGAGTAGAGAGTAGAGATGTGAGTTCAGCCATGGTTCGTGTCCTCACGAACCAATTAGGAAAAGTTTGTTTTGATATCTCGAAATTTTAGCACTTTATTATTTACAAACAATAGAAACGCCAACGGAATGTTGGCGTTTTTTTTCATTTTCTTTCCAAAGCCATGTTTCGTGTCCGCACGAAACAATAAATTTCGGTTCGTGAAGACACAAACCGATGCAAATGGTCGAAATTTTTCAGCCGTGGTTCGTGTCCTCACGAAACAATACATTTCGGTTTGTGACGACACAAACCGATGCAAACGTCCGCACGAAACTTTCAGCCATGTTTCGTGTCTTCACGAAGCAACTAAGCCATGGTTCGTGTCTTCACGAAACAATACATTCCGGCTTGTGACGACACAAACCGATGCAAACGAAAAGATTGTTTTTTGTCTTTCCAGCAGCATCTCTTGAAAAGGACACTACGCAGTTAGCAATACACAAAATGTTAACTTATTGTATTTTCTATTTTTTTATATATATTTGAATATGAAATCAATTATTGCAATTACATTTTTTTCAACAATTCTCTTGTTTGCATGTCAAAAAGAGAAAAAGATTAAATTAGAAGATACGAATAAACTTCCTAAAAAGATTACTTATTACGATTTGGATAATGACAGCTCAACGCAAGATTCACTAGTTATTTTTTTATACAAAGATGAGGCTAAACCTTATTTTGATAGTATTATAAGATTAGAAGCTAATGGTGCTAGCAATATCATTCGATTCAATTATTCAAGATATGCAAATCAGCAAATCATATATAAAGAAACACCTATTGACTCTACTTTAAATATTTGGGTAATGAAGTTTCAAAATAATACGTTTGATAAAGAGTACCGATTCTATAATATTTACAATGATACATACACGAATGACTTAATAAACGAGTATCAACTGAATAATTATCAACGTTTCTCTTCTTATTCCTCAACGAGTGCTGGTTCTGGTAGTGGTTTAAATTTTTATTCTGAGTATGAACCTGATTCGTCAAATTTTGATAAAATGAGTTTATACTTATCTGACTTTACACCGGTAGAAAAAAAGTATGAATGTACTTATACATCAAAAGATAACAATACACAATGCCCGATTTTATCTGGAATTTATCCTTATTATGAATTGTATAACTATCCATATCCGGGATTAAAGATGAAGTTGATAGACAAATGCTGGTATTGGAATAGTTATGTTGAAGAACTTACTGGAACTTATACACAATATCATTACATATTTGATCATCTGGATAGAGTTGTTTTTTGTTATTCTGATTTAATTTATAGAGACCCAATTACCTTAACAGATTCTACTTTGGAAGCAAATAAAAGTGTATGTAGATTTGAATATTAATACAAAGCCATGTTTCTTCAGCCATGGTTCGTGTCCGCACGAAACAATATATTTCGGTTTGTGACGACACAAACCGATGCAAACGAAAAGGATTCAGCCATGGTTCGTGTTCGCACGAAACAAAATATTTCGGTTCGTGACGACACAAACCGTGCAATCTTCAGTCATGGTTCGTGACTTCACGAAACAATAGCACATTTAACTATGAAATAGTGGCTTTGTTGTTATCTAAAGAATCTAAAAATTCTTTTTTCTTTCGTTTAGAAATTTCCACTTTGCTACCATCTGTCATGATTGCCAAATTATCGCCGTGGTCAATTTCTTTCATGTGTGCCAAATTTATCAAGTTGGATTGATGAACACGCATAAAATTATACGGCAATAATTTCTCTTCAAAATATTTTAGTGTTTTAGCTACTAATACTTTGCGATTATTTACTAAAAAAAATTGAGTGTAGTTGCTTTCTGATTGCAAATATACAAGGTCTCTTACTTTCAAAAAAATCATACCATCTTTAGTGGGCACCATCAATTTTGCATCTTGTTGTTGTTCCGCTTTTAATTTATCTAAATAGTTTTGTAGTAAGGTTGCTTTGTTTATGGTTTCTTTGTCTTCCAAGCGTTTAATTACTTTCTGCAAAGATACTTTTAGGTCTTTTTCATTTATGGGTTTAAGTAAGTAATCTGCTGCATTGTTTTTAATAGCATTAATGGCATATTTATCGTGCGAAGTAGTGAAGATAATTTCAAAATTCACTTGTTCTAATTCGTTTAGTAAGTCTATGCCTTTACCATCAGCTAATTCCACATCCAAAAAAACTAAATCAGGTGCAATTTTAGGAATTACTTTCTTGGCGTCTCTTTTCGAATTACATATAGCTTCAATCTGAATATCAAATTTCGTTTGTTGAATTGCCTTTTTTAGAATTTCTTGAAAAATTGGTTCATCTTCAATAATAATGGAGCGTATCATAATTCTAAGTTCATGACTTAAATATATCAAATTATACTTAAATTTAATAAGTCAAATATCAATTCTGTTATGCAATTGAAAAGAAATAATAAAATGGAAACATTTTCTAAAAAAACGTTCGACAATCTATATAAAAAGGCGGTTTCATATAAAGAAAAAAAGCAATTAATTAAAGCTATTGAGGTTTATTCCAAAATTATAGAGAAAGTAAAAGACCGTGAAAATTGTGTCGATTGTGCCAAGTTATATGAAGATGTAGGTGATATTTATTATGATATTAAAGACTATACACACGCATTTGAATTCATGCAAAAAGCATCTACTATTTATTCTTATAATAAGATGTATGATTTGCAATTATCGCAATATAAAAAATTAGGTGGCTTACAACAAAGTATCTGGCAGTTTAAAAAATCGATCGATATTTTTCAACAAGGATTAATGCTTGCAAATAGACTGAAACTGTCCGATAAAATTATTGAATTTGAGTTGTTAATTGGCAATGCATTAAATTGGGACGAGCAATTAGAAGCTTCTGAAAAATACTTAAAAAGTGCTATCCGAAAAGAAAAAAAAACCAATAACGCCAATAATTCGATGATAAAATTAAGAGCACATGTGAGTTATGCTATCTTAATGCGTAAAATGAAAAAATATGACCTGTCGGATAAATATTTCAAATTAGGTATGCAATTTTCAAAAGAAAATAACAATGCATATATGATGGATATTTCTAAAAGTTATGGTGTGTTGCAATATGAAAAAGGAAATTATGAAGCTGCCGAAAAATTATTATTGCAAGCAGAAGAAATGGCCACTTCCGAAGGTGCAGATACATCGCGTGCCGTAATCTTTGAATACCTGTCAGAATTATACGATAAACAACGTAATTATGAAAAAGCATTTTATTATCTACGTAAATTTTATGACAGAAAATTAGATTTATTAGAAAAAGGCTACTCAGATGAAAATAACAAATTACAAATAAAATTAGGCTTAGAAGATGCACGTAGAGAGCGTGCTGTTGCCGAAGAAACAGCCAATGCCAAGAGTTTGTTTATTGCCGGTATCAGCCACGAAATTCGCACACCGATGAATATCATTTTAGGTACAACTTCGTTGATGTTAAATGATCATCCCAAACCGGAACACTTACGTTATTTACAAACACTAAAAAAATCAGGAGAAAATTTATTAGGCATAATCAACGATATTTTAGATGTATCAAAAATGGAAGCCGGAAAATTAGATGTGGAAATGGAACCGGTTTGGCTTCCGGAAATTATTGAAAATGTAGCAACAATGATGCAACTTGCAGCTACTGAAAAAGGATTGCAGTTAACCTATGATATAGATTCAAAAATCGATTTTAAATTCTTGTCAGATGGTTTGCGACTAAATCAGATTATTACCAATTTAGTAAGTAATGCCATTAAGTTTACTTCTGTTGGAAGCGTGCATATACAAGCAATGTATAAAAAAAAGAATGAATTGCAAATTGTAGTAAGCGATACCGGATTGGGTATTCCAAAAGATAAATTAAATTCTATCTTTGAACAGTACGAACAAGTGCGAACTAAAACACAAAAAAAATATAAAGGCACCGGCTTAGGTTTGTCTATTTCCAAACGATTAGTGGAATTGATGCAGGGCACAATAAGTGTGAAAAGCAAAGTAAATATAGGAACTACTTTCACCGTTACACTGCCGATAGAGCAAGTGCAAGCACAAGAAACAGTGCAACCAAATGCCGTTCGATACAATGCCGATTTCCTAAATGGAAAACAGATTTTAATTGTAGATGATATCGATAATAACCGATTTGTTATCAAAGAAACACTGAAGTTTTTTCATTCGGATGTAGAAATATTGGAAGTAGAAAACGGAAAACAAGCATTGGATATTCTCACTACAACATATCCGGATTTAGTAATTATGGACTTGGATATGCCGGAAATGAATGGATTTGAAGCCTTATCCGAAATTCGAAAAAATAAGAAAACGAAAAACCTAAAAGTTGTTGCAAGTACTGCAAGTGTGGTTGCTAACAACGAAGCAGATTTTATGAGTTTCGGATTCAATGCCTATCTTCCAAAGCCTTTTAATATCGAAGATTTTCATGCTTTGTTGCAAAAACAATTGGCATCCAATTAAGAATGTGTTTTATAATTTCTGACCTTTTATCAATTTTTCTATGTCTGATTTTATAGATTGATATTGCGCTCCGGATAAATTTGTTTTTAATTGTGCGTCTAAATCTTGCATTAAAATAATAAATTCTTGTCCTGCTTTTTGTGGATCTGTTTTATGTAATAATGCAATTAAATCACCTCTTATTTTTCCTTGTACCAACACTAATACTACAGACATGGTTTGTACATCGTTCAGCTTATATTGATAGCGTATTTTATCCAAAAATTGTTTTTGGTCAGCAGATAAATTTTTGCCCGATAAAATGTTTTCTTGTAGAGATAATGCCAATACCAATGTGGCAATTTGTTGATCGTTCAAATGTGCTTTCAGTTGCGGTAC
Organism: Bacteroidota bacterium; assembly: GCA_963169645.1. Taxonomy (GTDB): domain Bacteria; phylum Bacteroidota; class Bacteroidia; order Chitinophagales; family JADIYW01; genus JADJSS01. The sequence continues at coordinate 175,552 of CAUJCO010000013.1, read as the reverse complement.
TGTTTGATTGTTTAATGCATCTGTTAATTGTTTTTGTTTGGCTGCATTGTTATTATTTTGTGTTTTAATTTGTATTAATTGTGCATCGTAATTTTTTAAAATCGGAATTACTTTGGTCGCTTTTTCATTGCTTACTTTCATGTGGCTTTGCAATTGCTCAAATAACGCCGTTACATTGGATTGTGTTTGAAATGAGTTTGCACCAATACCAGCACCTGTCGCATTCGATGTATTTGTAGTGGGTTTTACAGTCGTATTTTTTGACGGAACTAACTTGCCGTTTTGTGCCATTTGCGTAATTTTCGTAAGCTGCTCATTGGATACATAACCTTTCATCTTTGTGCCCAATAAAAATAACAATACGTTGGTGTTCGCATTCGGTTTGGCATTTTCATTTAAAAATAAAATATAGTCATTCTTAAATTTTCCGGCTTGGTCTGCGTTGAGTTTGCATTCACTATTTACCTCAGCAATTATTTTCTGTATTTCAGGCGTTAAATTCTGTGCGGTGTAAACCGTATTGTCATTGTTGGCAAAAATAGCTGTCGATATCGAAATAAGTGCGATAAAAAAACTTTTATAAATGAGATGCATAATTTTTATTTTTTAAGTTAGATACAATTTTTATACCATATTTATTTTTTTAAAAATTGAAGTACATCCGTAATAGATTTTGTTGGGATTTCTTCTTGAGGCGAATGACCGCAATGCTCATAAATAATTACTTCGTTATTGGGTATTTTTTTAAAATTTTCCAACATAGATATGTCAATTAATTTATCCTGTCGGCCCCATTGTATTAAGGTGGAAGCTTGGATGGTGCTTACATCAACAATAGGTTCTTTGCCTATTTGCTGCACTCTGTCTGCAAAGCTTTCTCGATTGCCATCTCGCAAAGAAATATCATAATATAGAGCCTTCATCTTTTCAGTTATTTTTGAATCGTCTTCATATACATCTTCCAACGTTTTATTGACAATAATTTTGGTGTCCATTTTACTCATCAGCTTGGCAAACCATTTGTATTTCGCCAATTTAAAAATGATAGCGCCATTTTGTTTTTCTTTGTTGTAAAATCCTGCCGGATCCACCAATATTAATTTTGATACTTTTTCGGGATGTGCAACCGCATATCGCCAAGCAATTTCACCACCTAATGAATTGCCACCAATGGCAAACGTATCTATGCCGAGTTGTTGCATAAATCTATTTAAAAAATCAACATAATTTTTTACTGAATAATCTTTATCTTTTCTTGGACCGGTTAGCCCAAAAGCCGGCATATCCAAACGAATAACCTGATAGTGATTTGCTTTTAATGAATCGGTCCAAACATCCCAAGTTTGTAGAGCAGAGCCGGTACCGTGTATTAGCACAATCGGTTTGCCTTCGCCTTCTATTTTGTAATGCACTTGCATGTCATCTAACGGCATAAATTTAGAATCAGCATTTGCATATTTTGCTTTTAAATCGTTGATAGGAATAGGCTTTTTCTGCATCATAAAAAAAGCAATTATTCCTAAAATGAAAAGGAATAAAAGTAGTCGGAAAAGATTTTTCATATTGGTAGATTGTTTACTAAAAATACGTTTATTCTTTTATAAATTAAATAGGCACAATATTTGCCTATATTTGTGATAATTCTTTTAATTATGAACAAAATTTTAGTATCGATTATTTTATTTTTGAGTGTATATCAAGCACAAGCACAAATGCCGGCAGTAGGCACAAAAGCTATTGAGTTAAAGTATCAAAATCCGGAAGGAAAAGATATTTCACTTTCTTCGTTGCAAGGAAACATTGTTTTGATAGATTTTTGGGCTTCTTGGTGTGGCCCTTGTCGCAGAAATAATCCGGCAATTGTTGCGTTGTACAATAAATATCAAGGTAAAAAATTTGTTAAAGGAGTGAAAGGTTTTACTATTTACAGTGTGTCTTTAGATCAAAATAAAACAAATTGGATAAATGCCATCAAACAAGATGGACTTGTGTGGCCTTATCACGTGTCTGATTTGAAAGGTTGGTATGCAGATGGTGCAGCTAAATACGGTATTCGTTCTATTCCTCAAACTGTTTTGGTTGATGAAACCGGCTACGTTATTGCCATTAATCCTACACATTCTTTAGTGGAACAATTGGTAGATAAAAAACTGAAAAAATAAGCGTTTACTTTTTCTTCTCTTTATTTGTGTCAAAATGTCGCGTGCCGTTGTTTGGCAAACAATTTGACTTAATTTCTGAAAATTCTAATCATGTTAGAGGAAAAAGACTTTGCAGAACCAACAGAACAACCAACAGCTGAAGTAAACGAACAAACTTCTACCCAAAATACAACGGAAAATCCGTCAGATAATTTACAAGAAGACGAACCGGTAATCGAGAAGATGGATAATACAGACGAATTGTCTGTATTAAAAGCAGAATTGGCAGAGCAAAAAGATAAATATCTTCGTCTTTTCGCAGAATTCGATAATTTCAAAAAACGCAACGCCAAAGAAAGATTGGAATTGTTTAAAACGGCAGGGCAAGATATTATCCGTGAATTGTTACCCATTTTAGATGATTTCCAAAGAGCCGATAAAGCATTTGAACAAGATAAAAATGCAGAAAATTATGTTCAAGGCGTACAACTCATTCAGGAAAAATTCCAAAAAACACTTCAAAATAAAGGTTTAAAAGCAATGGAAAGTGTTGGAGCTACTTTTGATGTAGAAAAGCATGAAGCCATTGCTGAAATTCCGGCATCTACGGAAGAACAAAAAGGAAAAGTAATAGACGAAGTTCAACGTGGCTATACGCTAAACGATGTCATTATCCGCTACGCAAAAGTAGTCGTAGGTAAATAATTTTTTTAATTTACAACAGCATTAAACAACATAACGCACAACATATAAAATGGCAAAACGAGATTATTATGAAGTTTTAGGTGTAGCAAAAAGTGCAAGTGCCGAAGAAATCAAAAAAGCATATCGCAAATTAGCTATTCAATACCATCCGGATAAAAATCCGGGCGATAAAGCCTCTGAAGAAAAGTTTAAAGAAGCTGCAGAAGCATACGATGTGTTGAGTAATGCAGATAAACGTGCTAAATATGATCGTTTCGGACATCAAAGTGCTGCCGGTGGTTTTGGCGGTGGCTACGGTGGCGGCATGAATATGGAAGATATCTTTTCCCAATTCGGCGATATTTTCGGCAGTGGCGGCGGTGGAAATCCGTTTGAGTCATTCTTTGGCGGTGGTGGCAGAAGAAAAGAACGTGGACAAGGTCAGCGTGGTAGCAATTTGCGCGTAAAAGTGAAATTGGATTTGGAAGAAATAGCCAACGGTGCACAGAAAAAAATTAAAGTAAAAAAACATGTTTCCTGCGATGCTTGCAATGGTATAGGTGCAAAAGATAATAACTCGTACCAAACATGTAATACGTGTAACGGAAGTGGTGTAGTGCGTAAAGTAACCCAAACTTTCTTAGGCCAAATGGCAACAACAGGCACTTGCCCAACGTGCGAAGGAGAAGGGAAGATTATTACCAATAAATGTACAAAATGCCGTGGCGAAGGCAGAGTGTATGGCGAAGATATTGTGTCAATAGATATTCCGGCAGGCGTGAGCGAAGGCATACAATTGTCGATGAGTGGAAAAGGAAATGCCGGCATTCGTGGTGGCTATCCGGGCGATTTATTAATCAATATTGAAGAAACACCGCACCCCGAATTAAAACGTGAAGATACAAATGTCATTTATCATTTGTATTTAAACTTTGCGGAAGCAGCTCTCGGAACACAAGTAGAAGTGCCAACCATTGGTGGAAGTGCTAAAATTAAAATCCCAAAAGGTACACAAAGCGGTAAACTATTTAGATTACAAGGAAAAGGAATTCCGAGCTTAAATGGCTATGGAAAAGGCGACCAAATTGTAGAAGTTCAAATCTTTACACCACAAGAATTATCGGCAGAAGAAACCGCCTTTTTGGAAAAATTACGCGACTCGAAAAACTTTAATCCACAAGCACAAAAAGAAAAAAATAAAGGCTTCTTCGATAAGTTTTTCCATTAATTGTTCGGTAGAAAAAAGAGGTGCTTATCCCCAATATTTTTTACTACTTTTGTATAGATACATGCTACAATTTTTTTTGTAGCATTTTTTTATAGATAGTGTTGGCATGCAAACTCATTAAATCAATTAGATAAATGGCATTTATTGAAATTCAACATATTTCAAAATCGTTTCAACAAAAAGTGGCATTGCAAGATGTCAGCTTATCAATAGAACAAAATAAGATTTATGGTTTATTGGGACCTAATGGCGCCGGAAAAACAACCTTAATACGTAATATCACACAAATCTTTTTTCCCGATTCCGGAAAGATACTTTGGAATAATGAGCCTCTGTCCGAAAAACACCAAAATTTAATTGGATATATGCCGGAAGAACGTGGCTTATATAAAAAAATGCAAGTAGGTGAGCAGTTATTATATTTTGCTCAATTGCGTAATTTCTCTAAAGCAGAAGCTAATCAAAAAATTAATTATTGGCTACAGAAATTAGATATCGAAAGTTGGCGTAATAAAACAATCGAAGAATTATCAAAAGGCATGCAGCAAAAAGTGCAATTTGTGGCAACTGTATTACATAATCCAACTTTATTGATTTTAGATGAACCGTTTTCCGGTTTAGATCCAATTAATGCAGAACTGATAAAAAATGAAATTTTTGAATTGCACAAAAATGGAACAACGATAATTTTCTCGACACACAGAATGGAAAATGTAGAAGAAATATGTGAAGATATTTTTTTGATAAATGAAGGTAAAATTATATTAGATGGAAATGTACAAGCCATCAAACAACACTATAAACAACATTTGATAAAAGTAGAGATTGAGCCCAAAGTGCCCGTAAATGATAGTGTTTTCAAACAAACCGACATCGTTGCACAAGCAGAAAACTATTTGGTATTTAAACTAAAAGAAAATCAAACGGTGAACGATGTGCTGAAATTATTAATGTTACATCAAATAGAAATTTCAGGTGTCTCCGAAATATTGCCAACCGTAAATGAGATTTTTATTCAAGCAGTAAAAGAAAGTTAATTAAAAAAGTGCTCATTAAACAGCATTTAGATAATGCATAAATATGCTTAAAATGACGAAAATTTGGTATATCATACAACGAGAATACATTACACGTGTTCGTAAAAAATCATTCCTTGTTTTAACGATTTTATTGCCGGTATTAGTAGGTGTATTTATGGTTGCAACAGTTCGTATTGCTACGGCATCTCAAGAAAAATTACGCATTGCCGTAAAAGACGAAAGTGGCTATTTTGAAGATAAATTCAGAGGTATGGATGAAGGTGAAAGTCTGCGTTTTATATATCTAACCGGCAATCAACAACCAATAGATTCATTGAAAGATATATATCAAAATATTAATTGCGATGGCATTTTGTATATTCCAAAATTAGATGTAGATAAGCCAAACGGCATTGCTTATTATTCCGAAAACGAATTAGGTTTAGGCACAAAAGATCATATCGTCAAAAATTTATCGGATGAAATTCGTAATAGAGCATTGGCACAACGCAATTACAATATAGATACGATTGAATTTTTTGATAAGAAAATTTCTGTTGAACAAATTATAGGCAACGAAAAGAAAAAAGGCAGTGCCGAAATTGGTGGTTTGTTTGGTTATGCGTGTGGTATGCTTATTTATGTTTTCTTGATTGTTTATGGTGCAATGGTGATGCGCAGTGTAACGGAAGAAAAAACCAACCGAATTGTCGAAGTGTTGGTAACCACTGTAAAACCATTTCAATTAATGATTGGAAAAATTATCGGTATTGGAGCTGTGGGTTTAACGCAGTTTATACTTTGGGGAATACTTATCTTCTGCATCAACTTGTTATTGCCTTTATTTTTAGGCGATCAGATGATGGCAATGCAAACTATGCAGCAAAATAATCAGATGATGTCTAACTCAGAAAGTATGCAAATGATTGCTGAAATTTCTACGGCATTTCAAGATATAAATTTGACACGCATGGTGTTTAGTTTTGTGTTTTATTTTATTTTTGGATATTTATTTTATGCATCGCAATTTGCGGCAATAGGTGCTGCCATGACAGACGATAACGATGCACAATCTTTTACTTTTCCAATTACAATTCCTATTATTATTTCGATGGTGCTGATGTCAGTTACCTTGTCGCAGCCCTTTTCTTCGGCAGCATTTTGGGGTTCCATCTTGCCCTTTTCTTCACCTATTATTATGATTACAAGAATCCCATTTCAAGTGGCTTGGTGGGAGCAATTATTGTCTATGTTTATCTTGTTTATTTCCTCTGTAGGAATGGCATATATTGCTGCAAAAATTTATCGAGTTGGTATTTTAATACAAGGCAAAAAAGTTACATTTAAGGAAATTGGTAAATGGATTTTTGTAAAATAGAAAGTACAAGTTATTTTCTTTGTTTGTGTAATGTGCCTACTGCTATTGGTTTATCTGCATCATAGCTGCGTAGATAATAAACTACCTTTATTTCTTTGCTATTTAATTTTTGCAGATGCACTTCAGCACCTTGGTCGCATTTGCCAATTCCCATGGTTATATTTTCTATGAAAATGTTGACATTGTTTTCTGTTTTTTGAAACATCCAATTGCCGGAACAACCCAAACTCGGATAGTGAATGCTGATGTTATTTTCATCTTGAAAATGAAGGACGATATCCCAACTTTGACCATCTATTTGGTCGCCGATGCCAGCCCATTTTCCTTTAAATCCTTTTGCATTTGCCAAAAGTCCAATGGCAATAAAAAATACGAAAAAAGCTTGTTTCATAATTTTTCTTTTTATGGTTTTAAAAAAAAACAAGATACAAAATAATTGAATACTGCGCATGATGTAAAAGAAATACCTAAAATCTGAAATCTAAAATCTAAAATCTAAAATCTAAAATCTCAAGTCTCACGTCTTACATCAATTCATCTAAAACAATTCCTGCATTTTTAATTCCCATTTCCACGCACTAAGCATGGCATCTTCTAAGGTGTATTGGCAATGCCAATCGAGGTGCGTAGATGCTTTGGTTTTATCTGCATACACAGCCACCACATCGCCGGCACGACGAGGACCGATAATGTAATTTAATTTTTGGTTGCTTACTTTTTCAAAAGCAGCAATTGCTTCTAAAACAGAAACACCTTTGCCGGTTCCTAAATTAAATACCTCTACCGTTGTAGCATTTTTTTTGTCTATTAAATATTGCAATGCTAATGTGTGTGCATGTGCAATGTCGCATACATGAATATAATCTCGGATATTGCTGCCATCGCGGGTGTTATAGTCGTTGCCGAATACCGTGAGTTGTTGTAGTTTTCCAATTGCCGTTTGTGTAATGTAAGGCACTAAATTATTGGGCTTTTCCAATGGTATTTCACCAATTAATGCAGATGGATGTGCACCAACCGGATTAAAATAACGCAATAAAATATTTTGATGAAATGGATGTGCTTTCGAAAAATTATAGATAATATCTTCACCTATTTGTTTAGTATGTGCATAAGGACTTTCCGCCGTTTGTATGGTGGTTGTTTCCGTTACCGGTAAGGTGTCAGCATTTCCATAAACAGAACAAGAAGATGAAAAAACAAAATTTGGAATTTGATAGGTGTGGATAGCTTGCAATACATTCACCAACGAATTGATGTTATTGGCATAATAGAGCAACGGTTGTTCCACTGATTCCGGAACAGATTTTAATGCTGCAAAATGAATAATTCCAATTGCATCCTTGTGTTCTTGAAATACCTTAGAAACGGCTTCTTTATCACATAAATCTATCTGGTAAAAAATGGGCTTTTTGCCGGTAATCTGTTCTATTCCTTCTAATGCATATTTTTTGGAGCGAGAAAGATTGTCTATACAAACTACTTCAAAATTATGATTCAATAAATCCACGATTGTGTGCGAACCAATATAACCTGTACCACCTGTAACAATTACTTTCATCCAAAGTATTTTTTAAAACTAAACTAATTTCTATCTCAATATATCCAATAAATATTGTCCGTATCCACTTTTTAAAAGTGGTTGTGCAATTTCGTTTAATTGTGCAGCTGTAATGAAGCCTTTTCGGTATGCTACTTCTTCTATGCAACCAACTTTTAAGCCTTGCCGTTGCTCTATGACTTGCACAAACTGTGATGCTTGCATTAAGGAGTCGAATGTTCCGGTATCTAACCAAGCGGTGCCACGATCTAAAATGCCGACTTTTAATTTTCCTCGTTTTAAATATTCTTTGTTTACGTCCGTAATTTCATATTCACCACGTGCACTTGGTTGTAGCTCTTCTGCAATTTTTACAACATCGTTATCATAAAAATATAAACCCGGTACCGCATAATTAGATTTTGGATGTGTTGGTTTTTCCTCAATGGAAACAGCATTCAACTCTTTATCAAATTCTACCACGCCATAACGTTCCGGATCCGAAACGTGATAAGCGTAAATTACACCACCATCCGGATTATTGTTGTTTTCCAATAAATCACCTAAGCCGGATCCATAAAAAATATTATCACCTAAAACTAAGGCTACTTTATCGTTGCCAATAAATTCTTTTCCTATCACAAATGCTTGTGCTAAGCCATTTGGAACCTCTTGAATGGCATATTGGAAATTACAGCCATATCTTTTGCCATCACCTAATAAACGTTGGAAATTTGGCATATCGTGTGGCGTAGAGATAATTAGAATTTCATTAATTCCGGCTAACATCAATACAGAAAGTGGATAATAAATCATCGGCTTGTCGTAAATCGGCATAATTTGCTTGCTAATGGCGTACGTAATAGGATATAATCGTGTTCCACTGCCACCTGCTAATATGATTCCTTTCATTTGTTAGTTGCTATCAAAAAATTGTGAATAATAATTTGTAAAAATACATACTTAATAGCTACAAATTTAATATGTTTGTTGAGAAAATTGGAAGATTAAAGAAATTGTGTTAACTTAGCGTTAATTACATCAAAAACATCCTTACAAAAATGGCTGAAAAAACATTTAAAATTCTGGTTGTAGATGACGAACCGGATATCTTAGAATTCTTAAGTTATAATTTAGAAAAAGAAGGCTTCTCTGTTGAAACAGCAGAAAATGGCAAACAAGCTCTTGAAAAAGCTAAAAAAAGCCAGCCGGATATTGTTTTATTAGACGTGATGATGCCGGAAATGGATGGCATAGAAGCATGCAGAACAATGCGTGAAATGCCCCAATTTGAGCATACTATCATTGCCTTCTTAACGGCAAGAACGGAAGATTATTCTCAAATTGCAGGTTTTGAAACAGGAGCCGATGATTATATCAGCAAGCCAATAAAACCAAGAGTTTTAGTAAGTCGATTAAAAGCATTGTTGAGAAGATACGAAGCTAAAGAATCTAAATCTTCATTCTTAGATGTTGGCAATATTCAAATCGATAGAGAGCGTTATTTAATTATCTTCAACGGTACGGAAATGGCTGTTCCTCGTAAAGAGTTTGAATTGTTGTATTTATTGGCATCTAAGCCCGGAAAAGTATTTAAACGCGATGAAATTTTAAATGAAATTTGGGGACGTGATATCATTGTTGGCGATAGAACCATCGACGTACATATCCGTAAATTGCGTGAAAAATTAGGTGAAGATTTAATTAAAACAGTAAAAGGAATCGGATACAAATTTGAAGAAATATGAGAAGAGTTACTTCTCCAACATTATTAGCATTATATACAAGCATGGCAGTAGCAATTTTTTCTACTGCCATCTTTTTATGTTGTAGTCTTATCTTTCATTTTGAGTTTTCTTTTCTCTACAACACCATTTTTCTATTCATCATTTTTTTACTATCATTTGCTTTATTTCGGTTTGTAATGATTCGTTTTGTTTATAACAAAATCAAGATTATTTACAAAACCATTGGTAGGCCATTGAAGTTTCAAGAAGAAGTAAAGTCGAACAGCAGCAGCACATTGATAAAAACAGTAGAACGCGACGTGGCAGAATGGGCTATTAATAAAAACAAACAAATACGCGAACTAAAAAAATTAGAACAGTATCGAAAAGATTTTGTAGGCAATGTTTCGCACGAGTTAAAAACGCCCATCTTTAATGCACAAGGTTATATAGAAACAATATTAGATAGCGATTTAGATGATCCGGTATTCATAAAATCGTATTTAGAAAAAGCCAATAGCAACATCGAACGATTAGAATCTATCGTTACGGATTTATTGGAAATTTCTAAGTTTGAAAGTGGTCGCATTGAACTAAATAAAGAAGCATTTGATTTGGTGAAATTGATAAAGAAAGTTTTTTTTCAATATCATCATTTAGCCCAACAACAAAACACGACACTAAAAGTACACAGCGAAGAAAATACTATTTTTGTTTTTGCCGATATTAAACGTATTATGCAGGTATTAGAAAATTTAATTTCTAACTCTATCAAATACGGAAAAGAAAATGGAGCCACGCATATTTTTATTCACGATTTAGATGAGCAATTTTTAATAGAAATTACAGATAATGGACCTGGAATTACAGAAGAACATTTACCTCGTTTATTTGAACGTTTTTATCGTGCAGATAAAAGTAGAAATCGTAAGATTAATGGAACCGGATTGGGCTTGTCTATCGTGAAAAATATTATTGATGCGCATGAACAAACCATCAATGTTACGAGTGAACTTGGAAAAGGAACCACGTTTAGTTTTACGATGCAGAAATATATTCCGGATTAATTTGCTTTCTTAAAAAGAACAATACTTCATCACTTTAGTGCGATAAATTATTTTTCCATTCTCATCTCTTACTAATAAAATATTAATGCCTCTACTAAAATCATTGTTTTGTAGATAGATAATATTTTGTGAATGTTTAAATGCAATTTTTTGTTGAGATTGAATTTTTCCTAAGGCATCTATGATTTCAATTGTCAACGTTTCATCGGTGAGATGTCGTATGTTTAATTTTGGTTGCAGTCCGCACACTAATGGATTTGGAATTACTTGAAAATACGCCGATGTTATTTCAATGCTATCGTCCTTACACCAATAAAATGTTTCAAAATTATTGCAATCGTATAAGGTTTTGGAAGCGATAGAATCTGACGCAATATGTGTGCCTTCGGTGGTGGTGTTCGTACCTGTATTCGCTATAAATTGAGTCGATTTTTGTATGATATATTGCACGGTTTGTTCATCTGCATCGTATGGTAACTCTAATGTGCTAAAGCTATGATTAAACCCACAAAAAACATGCAATGCATACGGATGTTGATATTGCTCTAAAGATTTGGTGAAAATGCCCGGACCGTAGGAGCGAACCGCATTACTACAATTGCCAATCCAGCCATTAAAAAAATCAACCGCAACATCACAAGTATTATTAAAAAGTAATAAAGGATATGGTTTAATAATCGTTGGGTTGGGTTCATAAAAACCACCGACAATACTAATTATTCCGGCAACATCCGTACTGTTTTTAAATGTATTACTTTGGTTATCCAAACTTCCTAATCGTGCTAAGCGTTCCGGATTTACGCTGCTATCATTGATGTATAAAGAATGCATCACTAAAAAACCACCGGAGCTAATGCCCATTAAAAATATCTGGTTACTATCGATGCCTAAAGTGGCGGCATTGGCTTTGCAATACCGTATCAAAGCTCTATTGTCTTGGTAAGCACGATGTGCTGCATCTAAAAATTTATCTTTTGTGGCACTTTCGCAAATACCTTTGGTATCTGCTTCATACCAGCCTTGTCTAAAATCCGGCAAAATTACGCTGATGTTTTTGGCATTTAATTTTTCTGTAAATGGTTTTAACATCGCCATATCTTTACTGCCCGAAGCATAGCCACCACCGTGATATAAAATTACCAGTGGTAATTTGGTAGCAAATAAATTAGGCTTGTATAAATCGGCTTGCAAGGCAATATTTTGGTTGTTATACGCAATGTTGTTGCCGTATGAAAATGGAATTTTTATGCCGGCAAATGCAGCGTTGAATGCAAGAAAAATGCAAATAATAAAAAAAATAATTCCAAGTTGCTTACGCATATTTTTCAATGATTTTATCACAAGCTTTATCTAACATGTCATACACTTGCTGAAACCCTTTGTCATCAAAATATGGATCCGGCACACTACGGTTTTCATTTGGATATAGTTCATTTAAAATCAACTTTACTTTTTCTTCTTCTTCTTTATCTAAAGCCCATTTTTGTAAATCTTTATAATTAGAAATATCCATGGCAAAAATCAAATCAAATTCTTCGTAATCCGTGCTGCGGATGCTTCGGGCTCGTTGGTCAGAAATATCGATGCCGTGTTTGGCGGCTACTTGCACAGAGCGTTTGTCCGGAGCAGAACCTAAATGCCATTTACCGGTTCCGGCACTATCTATATACCAATCTAAATTTTTTTGTGTGCATTTGTGTTTTAATATCCCTTCGGCTAAAGGTGAACGACAAATATTTCCCAAACAAACCATTAGTACTTTCATATTGGCAAGCTATTATTTAAATGAAATAAAATATAAATCAATGTGTTTTATTTACAAAAATGATTGTTTTATCTTACAATGCAAAATGAAGCAGGTTTTTTTTGGAATATTAGTAATGATAAGCATAACTGCATGTCAACAAAAATCGTGGCAACAGACGGCTTCAGGAATACAATATAAAATTTTCACGAACGACACATCCAAGCCAAAGCCTGTTTATGGCGATCACATTTGGATGCATTTACGGAAATATACACACACTAAAAAAGAGCTTTTTAATACGTCCATTTTTGACAATAAAAATGGCGTAGAATTGGAATTTAAAGAATCTACAAACGCTCACGATATTCTTTCCTTTTTTACGATGTTAGGAAGAGGTGATTCTATGTGGGTTCGAATTCCAATGCATTTGGTAGACAGTAATAGTACTAAAAAGAAATACTATACTTTTCATCTAAACTTGTTGAATTTTAAAAGAGCGGAAATCTATCATGCAGATAAAAAAATGCAGGTTATTCATCAAGCTCTTGCCGATTCTTTAGCAATTGTAGATTATATAAGAAATAAACAACTTCAAAATTGCAAACAAGATATGCAAGGCATTTGGTTTGTACGTACACAAACTAAATCCATCAACCCAATAAAAATTGGCGATACGGTTTCTATTCATTACAAAGGCTATTTAACCAACAATTGGGAATTTGATAATTCATATCAACGCAATAAACCGTTGACATTTGAAATTGGTAAAAAGCAAGTAATTGAAGGATTGGATAAAGGTATCCAGCATTTTTATAAAGGAGAAAGTGGCACCATTATTATTCCGAGCAGGTTGGCGTATGAAGATAAAGAAGTTGGAAAGATTCCACCCAATTCTATTTTACTATTTGATATTGAAATTTTGGAAAATCATTAAAAAACAAAAAGCCACGAGTAATTTCGTGGCTTTTTGTTTTTTACACTTTTTTTATTTTTTTCGACGACTAACTTTTTCTTTAATTCTATCAATTACATAGTAAACACTTGGAACAACTACTAACGTTAACATTAAAGAACTGCTTAAGCCACCGATGATAACCCAAGCCATGGAACGCTTAAATTCTGAACCCGGTCCGTTGGATAATGCGATTGGCAACATACCAAAAATCATGGCAACGGTTGTCATTAAGATAGGTCGTAAACGCTCTTTTCCGGCTTCCACTAAGGCTTCTTTTAATTGTAAACCTTGTGCTTTTAATTGGTTGGTGAAGTCCACCAATAAAATACCATTTTTAGCAACTAAACCCATCAGCATAATAAAACCAATGATACCGAAAATACTTAAACTTTCGTGTGTGAGTGCCAATGCTAATACTGCACCAATAATAGCTACCGGAATGGAGAATAAAACCACAAATGGATATAATGTACTTTCGTACAATGCCACCATAATTAAATACACCATTAAGAAGCCCAAACCCATAGCAATTCCTAAGCTTCCGAAGGAATCACCTTGATTTTTTTGCTCACCTAAATATTCTATTTTTATAGTTGATGGAAATCCTGCTTTGTCGATTTGTTCTTTAATATCGGCAGTAACGGTTCCGGTTGGTCTTCCTACAGCAGAAGATAAAACTTGTACTGAGTTTAAACGATTGTAACGCTCCAATACAGCTTGACCTTGCACTTCGCTAATGGTTGCAATATCACCTAAACGCACCATTGCACCTGCTGGTGTTTGTATGGTTGTATTGGCTACATTGCTTACGCTTTGTTTGTCGCCTTTATCATACATGATGTTAATTGCATACTCTTCTCCTTTATCTTTAAATTTTGATTGGTCATTACCTCTAAAGGCTAATTGCACCGCATATCCAACACTTTGAATATTTAAGCCCATTTTGGCAATCTTATCTCTATTTAATGCAATTTGAATTTCTGTTTTCGAAGATTTAGTACTGTATTCTACATAATCTGTTCCGGGTGTATTTTTGATGATTTCGTGTACTTTGCGAGCATACTTCCAAACTTCATCTAAATCAGCTCCCATTATTACTAATTGAATTTGAGGTTGGTTTCCACCGGTAATACTTGCCGGTTTGATAGAGAAACTAATGCCCGGAATGCTGTCTAATCGTTTGCGAATAGCAGCTCCAATTTCATCTGTGGAGCGCGTACGTTCTAATTTATTAACCAACGAAACCGTCATGTCTGCTTGATTGGGTGTAGTAATAAATCCGCCCATTTGTGTTGCCACTGCACCCACATTGGTAAATACTTTTGTTACTTCTTTATTTTCTAAAATAATATCTTCTATTTGTTGCACCACTCTGTTGGTTTGTTGTAATGTAGCTTGAGGTTCTAATTCCACGATTAAATTAAATTCACCTCTGTCGCCACTTCCGGCAAATGAACTACCTATAAATCCTGCTGAACCAAGGAATCCGATGAACCCGAATAAACTCAATACTAAAAACAAAACAACAAACTTATGACCTAAAACCCAATGTAATATTCTGCCATACGCTTCAATGAGTTTTTCAATTTGATGTTCTGTCCATAAGTTGATTCTACCCCAAAGTGAGTCTTTGCTCAAGATGGCTAATTTTCCCCAACGTGATGCTAATAAAGGTGTAAGTGTAAAGGAAACAAATAAACTCATTAACGTAGAAAATACGACCACTAAGGCAAATTCTCTCAAGATGTTTCCAATTAAACCACCAGCCATAGCTAAGGGTACAAACACCACTACGTCCACTAAGGTGATGGAAAGAGCAGTGAATCCGATTTCACTTCTTCCATCTAATGAAGCTGTTACTCTATCTTTTCCCATTTCCATGTGGCGGAAAATGTTTTCCAAAACCACAATACTATCATCTACTAAAATACCTACCACGAGCGAAAGTGCAAGCAAGGTCATTAAGTTGAGTGAAAAGCCCATTAAATACATCAAAATAAAAGTTGGTATCATGGCAGATGGCAATGCTACTAATACGAATAAAGAGCTTCTGAAACTGTGTAAGAAAATCAACATGACAAATGCAACGATAATAATTGCCAAGAACAAATCGTGTGTAACAGCTGTAGCTGCTTCCATGGTATAGGTGGATTGGTCTATCGCTACTTCGTAATTAAATCCTTCTGTCTTATATTGTTGTACAATGGTATCTAATTTTGCTTTTACTTTGTGACTTACTTCAACTGCATTGGCATCTGTTTGTTTAGATATTTCTAAACCTAAACCAACACGTCCGTTAATTTTATTGATAGTAGTTGGAGTCGCTGTGGCGTCTGTAATGCTGGCAACTTCTTTTAATAGAAGTTTACTACCGTTTTTGTTTTCACGTACAATGAGGTTTCGTAAATCATCTACTGTTTGGAATTTTTCATTTAAACGGATGGTGAACCGGCTGTCTGTGCTTTCAATATTTCCGGCAGGATAAGACATGTTGCTGATGGCAACCATTTGTGCTACTTGTGCGGTAGAAATATTATACGCTTGTAATTTTTCATTATCCAGTTTTACTTCTATTTCACGTTGTGTACCACCAATTAATCGCACACGCCCAACGCCTTCAACGTTAGATAAAATGGGCTTTATTTTTTGGTCTACCAGATCGTATAATTCTGTTTCACTAATTTTTGCAAATGTGGTTAAACGCAAAACCGGAATTTCACTGGAGCTAAATTTAGAAATTACCGGATCATCTGCATCGTCCGGCAAATCATTTTTTACTTGATTGATTTTTCGTTCAGCATCTGCTTGTGCAACAGATACATCCATATCTTGTTTTAATTGAACAATAACAATAGAAATGTTTTCTTGAGAGTTAGATGATACAACATCCACACCTTCGATAGATGATACAGCATCTTCAATTTTCTTTGTTACGTTATTCTGTACTTCTTCGGAAGAAGCGCCTTTGTAGATGGTTTGAATAGAAATGATTGGTGCTTCAAATTTTGGAAGTAAGTTGTAGTTTAATAAGCTATATCCAAAGAAACCAAATATAATGAGTGTTAGAAATACGACACTAATTAATAAGGGTCTTTTTATCGCAATTTCGGTAATAGACATATCAGCAATTTTTATTTTATTTTTAATATCGATAACAAGTTGTTAGCTCCTTATTTTTTTAATGAGCCAAACTGTTGTTGTCAATTAATTTTTCGAGTTTACAATTTGGATTTTGCTTTTTTCCGTCAAATTAATTTGACCACTTGTAACAATTTTTTCGCCGGCAGTTAATCCACTTAATACCACAATGTTTTGTCCGATGTCTTCACCGACAACAATTTTTCTAACTGCTATTGAATTGCCATTTACTACATATACATACGGATTCTTAACGCCTTCTACCAGTGCCATTTTAGGGATTTGTAATGCATCGGCCGGTTTTTTGAAGTTGAATTTTACCTGTACATATGTACCGGCTTTATATCCATTATTCGGAATATGAACTTCTACTTTATAGTTGTGGTTTTCGTCGCCTTTTGGTGCTATGTATTTAATTATTCCGGTAGTCTTTTTATCCGGAAAAATATCAGAAGTAATTTGAGCAGATTGACCAATTCTTAAATCATATACATTGTTTTCACTTACATACACAATAGCTTTTAATATGGATACATCCATGATGCTCGCTAATGGTGTTCCCGGATTGGCAAACTCACCGGCATTCGCATTTTTTTGTACAATGATTCCGCTAATGGGTGCGTAAATGTTGTTGTCAGCAATTTGTTGTAAGTAGTTTTCTTTTTGGATTCTAGCAGATTCTAGATTATAATTCAAATCATTGATTGCATTTGCAGGTGCTGCATCGCCGTCTACTAAATCTTGTGTTCTTTTTAAATCGTCTTCCAATTTTTTAATGGTTGCTTCGGTTGATTTTACACCTATTTCGCGTTGTTTAGAATCTATTTTTCCTATTAATTGTCCTTTGGTAACGTGTTGTCCTATTTCAATATTAAAGGAGGCTAATTTTCCGGGTTGCGTTGCCGTAATAATTCCGGTGTTATTGTTGTCTAATACAGCCGGAAGCGAATAATCTGTACTTACCGGAATATAATTTACATCAAAAGTGGTAACAGAAACAGGCACATTGGTTCTGTCGATCGGTTTTGCATTGGCATCGATAATTTTTTTGTTTGCCGATAATTTATAAATCATTCCGCCGATTAAAAGCACTGCGATAACTCCGATTATTATTTTATTTTTCATGCGATGTATTTTTATTTTTAGTTCGATTGATTGTTTTTAATTATTTATAGCTGTCTAAATTTCCGTTCGCTTTGTCTATTTCTAATTTGGCATTTAATAAATCAACAAAAGAGCGTATGTAATTGGCTTCTGCTTCTTGATAGGCCGATTGGGATGAAAGCCATTCCGGATAGCTAATTGTTCCTTTCTGATATTGAAGCGTAGCTACATCTAAAATATTCTTAGCCATCTCCATATTTGTTTTGTTAATTTGGATATTGTCTGTTGCATTTAAGTATTTGGTATTGGCATTTTTCATTTGAAACTTCAATCCGGCTTCTGTTTGTGCAATGGTCTCATTTAATGTATTTAGGTTTAATTTAGATTGTTTAAGTGCACTTGCTGTTCGTAAACCATCAAAAATGGGAATTTGTAATTGCAAACCTAATGCAGCAATTGGTGTCCAATGTTTAAATGATTCACCAAATTTATTTCCTAATGTTTGTCCTGCATATTTTGCATAGAAAGATAAAACGGGATAATAGGGTGCACTCGTTCGTTTATACAATACATTCTGAAGTTGTAAATTTTTTCTAAGAATACGTAGTTCAATTTTGTTTTTGATATTCGCTGTATCCGAAAAAGAGTACATATCGAGTATTTCTTTTGAATAGGTAGTATCAATTGTAATATCTGTTTCCAATGGTAATTGCATATTGTATTTTAAATTGTCGTATGCTAATGTTTTATTGGTATTTAAGATTTCTTTTTGTGCTATTATATTATTGATGTTCACTTGAATTCTGTCTACATCCACTTTTTTTATCATGCCTTTTTCATTTTGTAGTTTTACTACAGGCAAGGTTTTATTTAATCTATCTTCGTTTAATAATAATAATTTTTCTTGTTCATTTATTAAGATGATTTGATAATAAGCAGTGATAGTATTATATACAACATCTTCTTTGGTTTTCTCTTTTTTTAGTTCTGCTAATTCGTAGCTTGGTTTTATTGCTCGGATACCATCTATATACGATTTGTTATATAAAAACTGATCGAGTTGCACACCGACTACAGTAGAGAAATGATTGCCAAAGGCAACTGTACTCGGGAAAGTTTGTCCTAACGCAGCACCTAATTGAACAAATTCATCCGGTAAGGCTGATTGTTGTAATTGTATGTTGTAATCCCATTTTGCAATCCCGTTAATTTGTGGCATATAAGCAGATTGTCCTTCTTTTTTACGAGCATACGCTACTTGCACATCGTTTTCTGCTATTTTGATATTGTGATGGTTTTTTAAAGCGTAATCAATACATTGTTTTAGAGTATAAGTTGTTTGTGCATACGAAACACAAGTAGTTAGTAATACGCTGATCAGGATAATACGTTGTCTAATCATAAATTTATTTTTCTGGATTTGTTCAATTTTTCAAATAATTTAATTCCTTCCGGAGTGGCAATTGCGTGTAAATTATATTTTATTATTTCGCGATGAATTTCATCCGGTTTGGATGAAAGTGTATGGTTTTGTTCTATCGGTAGCATGGATAAATGCAGTTGCAAAGACGATACCATTTCTATGTCGATATCTTTTCTGTAATAACCTTGTTTAATTCCTTTTATAAGGTTGTTTTTAATATTATCTTTTGCAAATGAATTAATGTGATGGTGTATCAACTCCCAACTTTCCGGATAAAATTTTGTTACTTCTCTTAATAAAGCGGGATGATATTGTTGTAGTTCATTGTTTACATGATCTGAAATCAATATCCACTCTTCAATCGCATTTTCGGTATTCTCGGAAATAGCTCGGATTACGGCTTCATCTTTTTGCAAATCATAAAGAATACAAAACCGAACAAGGTCAGCTTTGTTTTTTATTTCTTGATACAATGTTTTTTTGGAGATCCCAAGCTCTTTAGCCAAATCATCCATTGTAGTATTCCGTACACCCATTTGATTAAATAATAAGCGTGCCTTCTCAAATATTTTGGAAGGAATGCAACGTTCATCTATTTGTACCAAATTCTTCATTGGGATGACAAAATTATACAAAATAAACTTTGGAAACTCTAAAATGTTTTAAAGTTTCCAAAAATTTAATGTTAATTAATTGTAGCTTTGAAAAAACAATAAAATGAAAGCATTCGTCTTAAATACTGATTCATTCCAAGTAGAAGAAATAGAAAAGCCTACGTTACAACCGAATCATGTATTGGTAAAAGTGCAGTATGCGGCACTCAACCACCGCGACCAATGGATTCGGGAAGGACAGTATGCCAAAATACGATTGCCGGCAATTTTAGGTTCCGATGGTTGTGGAGAAGTTGTCGAGGTAGAAAACGAGAAAGATGGACATTGGAAAGGAAAAGATGTTGTGATAAATCCCAATATAAATTGGGGTAATAATCCAGCGTTTCAACAAAAAGAATATCAAATCTTAGGCATGCCCGCACAAGGCACTTTGGCAGAATATATCAGTGTGCCTATTGATAGGATACATCTTAAACCCGCACATCTAAGTAGTGAGCAGGCTGCAGCAGTGCCATTGGCAGGTTTAACGGCATACAATGCCTTATTCAATAAGGGAAAAGCAGAAAGCGGCATGCAAATACTTATTTCCGGAGTAGGTGGTGGCGTGGCACAGTTTGCATTTTTGTTTGCAGTAGCCATTGGTGCAAAAGTGTATGTAACATCGAGTAAGTCGGATGTGATTGATAAATGCAAAAGTTTAGGTGCAATAAATGGCGTTAACTATAAAGAAGAAAATGCTATTCGAGATTTAGCCAAATCAATAGGTGGATTTGATATAATAATAGATAGTGCTTGTGGCAATGGAATGAATGACTTAATTGCTACTTTAAAACCGGGTGGAAAATTTGTGTTTTATGGTGCCACAAAAGGTTTGCCGAAAGATTTGAATATGCGTCAAATATTTTGGAATCATTTGCAGATAGTAGGCTCTACAATGGGAAGTGATGCTGATTTTTTAAGTATGATTGCTTTTTGTGATAAACATAAAGTTCATCCTATCTTAGATAAAACTTTTGATTTAAAGGACACCGTTGTAGCTTTTGATAGAATGAAAAATGGTGATCAATTTGGCAAGATTATTGTAAAAATTTAACTTCATTATTAACCAAAAAAAATAAATTAAATGGATTTACAACAACTTTTAAGTGGCTCATTAGGACAACAAGCTACTCAGCTCATCAGTAACCAATTAGGAATGGATCCACAACAAGCACAAAATGCAGTAGGTTTTGCATTGCCTACATTATTAAATGCTTTAAACAATAATGCTTCAACACAAGAGGGTGCAACCTCTTTATTAAACGCATTAAACAAAGATCATAGCAATGGCGGTTTAGACGACTTAGCAGGCTTGGCTCAAAATGCATTAAGTGGAGAAGGAAGTTCTATGTTAAAGCATATCTTAGGTGGCTTACAGCCCAATGTAGAGAATGCAGTTTCGCAAAATTCAGGAATTGGAACAAGCCAAGCATCTCAAGTATTGCAAATTTTAGCACCCATCGTATTAAAAACATTAGGAGGTCAAACGCAATCTCAAGGATTAGATATTGCTGGATTGGCAGGTTTATTAAGTAATTTTGTAGGCAATCAGCAACAAGCTGCACCGCAACAAAATGATTTAATTTCAAAATTATTAGATAGAAATAATGATGGTAATGTGATAGATGATGTAGCCGGATTATTGGGTAACTTATTTAAGAAATAATAGTATTCATCATTCTAATTTTAAATAAAAAAAAGGCTGTTTCATTCGAAACAGCCTTTTGAATTTATTGTACAATACGATAATTAAAGATTGTATTGTCCGGCTTCTAATATTCTGGTAGCAATTCTTCTTCTTGCTTCTTTTACATTTACCGGTTCGTATTTTGTGAAACGTTTTAATCCCATCATCATAATACGTAATTCATCTCCTTCTGCAAAAGATTGTAAGGCATCTTTACCATATACATTTATTTTATTCATCGCATCATTGATAAATACTTTTAAAATGTCTGTGTAGACTGCATCCGTTTTTTCGCCTGCTTCCGTGATTTTTTGTACACGCAATAATAAAGACTCTGCGGCATAAATTTGAATCAACATGTCAGCTGCATTCATAATAATTTCTTGCTCGTCTTTCATTTTAGCCATTAATTTTTGAACAGCACCACCGGCAACTAATAAGAATGCTTTTTTCGCATTTTTAATTGCTTTCACTTCAGCAGCAAATGCACCTTCGTCTTCATTGTTGAAATCAGGAACACTCATCAATTCTTTTTGGATTGCCATGCCAGGTGTCATCAAATCTATTTTACCACTCATCGCACGTTTTAACAACATATCAATAGATAATAAACGGTTGATTTCGTTTGTACCTTCATAGATACGAGCAATACGAGAATCTCTATATGCTCTTGCAGCAGTACCTTCTTCAGAGAAGCCCATGCCACCATGAATTTGTACATTTTCATCTACGATGAAATCTAAAACTTCTGACCCTAATACTTTCACGATAGAGCATTCAATTGCATATTCTTCAGCAGCACCTAATAATGCTTTAGAAAATTCTTTTCCGGCAGCTAAGTTTTCATGCTCTAATTTACCGATGTCGTTTGCACATCTGTAAGTAGCTACTTCTAATGCAAACAATTGGATTGCCATTTCGGCAATCTTATGTTGGATAGCACCAAATGTGCTAATTGCTTTTCCAAATTGTGTACGCTCATTGGCATAACGAACTGCAGCGTTGAAAGCTTCGCGTGCACCACCTAAAGCAGTAGCACCTAATTTGTATCTTCCAATATTTAAGATGTTAAATGCAATAAGATGTCCTTTTCCACGCTCACCTAACATGTTTTCAACCGGAATTCTGCAGTTTTCAAAAAATACTTGGCGAGTAGAAGAACCTTTGATACCCATTTTGTCTTCTTCTGCACCTAAGTTTAAACCCGGTGTACCTTTCTCTACTAAGAAAGCTGTAAATTCTTTTCCATCAATTTTAGCAAATACAGTAAATGAATGAGCGAAACCAGCGTTAGTAATCCACATTTTTTGTCCATTCAATATCCACTCTTTTCCATCTTCAGAAAGAGTAGCAATTGTTTTAGCACCTAATGCATCCGAACCGGAACTTGGCTCAGTTAAGCAGTAAGAAGCCGGCCATTCGCCACTGGCTAAGTTGGGTAAGAATTTTTGTTTTTGTTCTTCGTTACCGAAGTATAAAATAGGTAATGTACCGATACCAATATGGCAAATTGCAGTAGTCGCGAATGAGCCTGTACGACCAAATTCTTCAGCAATAATACAACCTGTAATTACATCTTGATTCATTCCGCCATACGTTTCAGGTATTGCAGTTGATAACAAACCTAATTCTCCGGCTTTTTTCAATAAATCGGTAGATAATCCCGGCTCTTGTTTCTCGTACTCTTTCCAACGAGGCATTACCTCTTTTTCTACGAAATCAGATGCCATAGAACGCACCATTTGTTGTTCTTCGGTATAATCTTCCGGTGTAAAAACTTGCTCAGTAGTAGATTCTTTAATGATGAATTCACCACCTTTTAATGACTTGATTTGATCTAAAGTTTCCATTTTATTTTAAAAATTAAGTAATAAAAATGTGCTAATCGCTATGCGATACTCAATGTTACACGTAAAATTAAGGATTAATATAGCAAGACTGAAAGATTGTTTTTTATGGAATTGTTAGATATTCAATGTATTTATCAGAAAATTTGATGCAAGTCTAAAATGTAGCTGTTTTTATCAATTTTTAATTGAAACAATCTAAAATTATGTTCAAGTATTTTTTTAATAAATAGTTAGCATAATCAGCAGTAGTTTTCTAAATTCGATTTTATTTTAATTCAATAAAAATCTTTATATGGAATTTGATTTCATTATTATTGGAGGCGGTTCTGCCGGTTGTGTATTAGCCAATCGTTTATCCGTAAATCCCAATCATAAAGTGGTATTGTTAGAAGCCGGTCCGCCGGATGATTCGCATTTTATACATAATTGCAATCCGGTAAATATGTTGTATTTGATGAATAGTCCAACATATAATTGGAAATATTTTGCTGAAGGAAATGCCAAAACAGGAAAGCGGAAATTTTATTGGCCACGCGGAAAAACGTTAGGTGGTTCAAGTGCCGTAAATGCGATGATTTATACACGTGGGCATTCTTCCGATTATGACCGATGGGCGGAAATGGGTAATACCGGTTGGGATTTTAAATCGGTGTTGCCGTATTTTAAAAAGTCGGAATTACAACATCGCGGCGAAGATGCGTATCATAGTAAAGATGGTACAATGGATGTGATTGATCCTACTTTTCATTTTGCTCCGAGCCATGCATTTATAAAAGCATGTGTTCAAGCAGGTATTCCACAAAATAAAGATATAAACGGTGAAAAATATGAAGGGGTTGATTTTTTTCAAATTAATCAAACGCCGGAAGGAAAGCGTTGCCATTCTTCTGTTTCCTTTTTGAATCCGGTACGCAACAGGAAAAATCTGACGGTTATTAATTTTGCCCATATCAAACGTGTTTTAATTAAAGATAAAACTGCTTATGGAATTGAATATTATGATATGAAAGAGGGCAAAAAATTGAAAACACTTACTGCATCCAAAGAAGTGATTTTGAGTGCCGGCATTATAGGCTCACCACAAATTCTGAAATTGTCAGGCGTAGGTCCAAAAGCAGAATTGCAAAAATTTGGAATTGATGTACAGTTGGATTTGCCCGGTGTAGGCGAAAACTTGCAAGATCATCCGGATATTATCATTCGTTGCAAAGGAAAACATGGTGCATCCTTAACTACTTTTCCTTGGCCATATATGATTCAGTTTATGTCTAAATTTTATAAAAAGAATAATGAGCCATTTGTATTTACACCAACAGATGCCGGCGGATATGTAAAATCTGATCCGAGTGTAGAAGTGCCGGATTTGCAATTACAATTTGCATCGCTGAGAATGCAGCCACATGGAAATGGTATTAATCCAATTCGTTCCGGATTTGTGTTGCACGTATGTCACATGCGACCAAAAAGTAGAGGTCGAGTGTTGTTGAAATCAGCAAATCCATTTGATGCACCTCGTATTGAAGCTAATTATTTTGATGATGAAACAGAATTGAATGCATTGGTGAATGGAGTGAAAATTGCGCGTAAAATTATTGCACAACCTGCGTTTAAAGAACTTTTTGTGCGAGAAGAAATGCCGGGTGCACACGTGCAAACCGATGCGGAAATTCGACAATTTATTTTAGATAGAGCGGAATCTGTTTATCATACTGCCGGTTCTTGTAAAATGGGAATAGATGAAATGGCAGTTGTGGATCCGGAACTTAAAGTTCACGGCATTGCAAATTTGCGCGTTATAGATTCTTCTATTATGCCAACTATTACAAGTAGTAATATACATGCACCAACTGTTATGATTGCAGAAAAAGGTGCTGATATGATTTTAGAAAAATATGTGAGCTAAGCGTAATTTACGTACTTAATCAGCTATTCATCATCTTCCATAAGGCATCTTTTAATGCCAAAATATTGTCATTGGTAAGTGAAGAGAAAAAGATATGCGGTACTTTTTTGGGCAATTCTTTTGCCAATAATTGTTTGAGCTCCTCATCCAATAAATCCGATTTAGAAATACCGATAATTCTTGGTTTGTGAATTAATTCTTTGTTGTAAAGTTTTAATTCTTTTTCTAATATTTTGTATTGTTTTTTTATATCATCTGCATCAGCCGGAATTAAAAACAATAAACAACTATTGCGTTCTATATGTCTTAAAAAACGGACACCTAATCCTTTTCCTTCGTGTGCACCTTCTATAATTCCCGGAATATCTGCCATGATAAAAGAGCGATTGTCTCGGTATGAAACAACGCCTAAGTTGGGCACTAAGGTTGTAAAAGCATAGTCAGCAATTTCCGGTTTTGCTGCACTTAATACAGAAAGTAATGTGGATTTTCCTGCATTTGGAAAGCCAACTAATCCAACGTCTGCTAAGACTTTTAATTCCAATATTTTCCAGCCTTCTTCGCCAGATTCTCCCGGTTGTGCATAGCGTGGTGCTTGGTTTACCGGTGTTTTATAGTGATTGTTTCCTTGACCGCCTCGGCCACCTTTTAACCAAATAATTTCTTGTCCGTCTTCCAATATCTCTACTTCTTTTTCTCCTGTTTCACCATTTCTTCCAATAGTGCCTAATGGAACTTCAATGATAATATCTTCTCCGTTTTTTCCGGTACGTAAACCACCTTCACCATAACTGCCATTATCGGCATGGATGTGTTTTTTATATTTTAGATGGAGAAGTGTCCATAACTGTTTGTTTCCTCGCAAAATGACATGTCCACCACGTCCGCCATCACCGCCATCCGGTCCTCCTTTTGGAACATATTTTTCGCGTCTGAAATGTACAGAACCACCGCCGCCATTTCCCGAGCGAATAAAAATTTTTACGTAGTCTATAAAGTTATTGCCTTCCATTTAAATGGTTGCAAAGATACAAATAAAAGAAGCTAAATGAGTATTCTTTTATACTATAATTATATAGTAAATGCATGTCCAAATTTGACACTGAAATCGGTACACCATATTACAAGATAGCTATAAGCAGCGGTAGAAGTTGGAGCAGTATAATAAAAATTACCTTCGATTCCTTTTAAATTACCTAGGTTCAGATATCCACCACTTACAACATTATTAATATCATTTGCTAACCAAACTTCTAAATTTGGACCATCATCTGTTTTGAAATCTTTAAGTACATAAGCGATGTTACTAGCATTTCCATAAATGATTAAGCTACCTGTTGTTGTATGGGCATCAGATTCAAAAGTTCTGGTAAAGAGACGAGTATAGCCTGTTGAATCAAAAACTTCATTAATTTTTTCAACTTTATCTTTTTTACAAGAAGTTGTAATAGATATACCTATAAAAATTAGTGTAAAACCTAAAATTAATTTTGAAATTCTCATAAAATATAATTTGAAGTAAATATACTTTTAATTGAAAGAATTGTCAAAATATTTTATGAAGTCAAATTGCTTAAATTACTTTCTTTATTTCTGCAGAAAGATTTTCGAAAATTTCCTCGATAGTTCCGATTCCGTTTAAAGCGATAAACTTATCCGCTTTTTTATAATGATCGGCAACTTGTGCTGTTTGTTTCAAATACACTTGGAAGCGGTTGCGAATGATATTCTCATCTAAATCGTCTGCACGTGGATTTTCTGATTTCTTAGCACGCTCTAAAATACGATGTGTGATTTCATCTTCGCCCACTTCTAAAGCTAACACCAAAGAAATAGAGGTGTTTTTTAAATCCAATAATTTGTCTAAAGCTTCTGCTTGAGGCTCTGTTCTCGGAAATCCATCAAAAATAAATCCATTTACTTTGCCGGCTTGTTCGTCTAATTTGTTGGATAACATACCTATGGTTACTTCATCCGGCACCAATTCGCCTTTTGTCATGTATTTTTTAGCTTCTAAACCAAGTGGTGTTTCGTTGCTTATTTCATTTCTGAATAAATCTCCGGTAGAGATATGGTAGAGGTTGAACGCTTCTGCTATTTTAACGGCTTGTGTTCCTTTTCCACTTCCCGGAGGGCCAAATAAAATTAAATTTATCATTTGTGTTTTTTATGAGAGGATAAAGATACGATGTATTTATAGTTTATAATTTGAGCTATATCTATTTCGATGTATAAATTACTTTTTAGTAATGTTAGCGTAAAATCTTAATAGAGTATGCGTGCTTTTAGTGTGTTTTTTACTTTTTTCAAATCTTCCATTAATTCCAAATCGGCATTTCCATCTACATCTAAAACAACATAACCTATTGTTTCATTCGTTTTAAGATATTGTCCTAAAATATTGACATCATGCTTAGAAAGCGTAGAGTTGATTTCCGTTAAAACGCCCGGAACATTGTGATGAATATGCAATACACGTCTAGTGTTTTGCTGTACGGACAAGCTAATTTCCGGCACCGTTTTAGAGCCTAACGTGCTACCGTTATCTAAAAATCCGGTAAGCTTGGTGGCTACTTCAGTACCAATGTTTTCTTGTGCTTCTTGTGTAGAACCTCCAATGTGTGGCGTTAAAATGATATTGTGCAAGCCTACTAATTCCGATTCGAAGCCCGGTCCGTTTTGTTTCGGTTCTTTTGGGAAAACATCTATTGCTGCACCACTAATTTTCCCGCTTTTTATAGCATTTGCTAAAGCCGGAATATCGACAACATTTCCACGAGCTAAATTCTGGAATACGACACCATCTTTCATTAAAGCGAATTCTTTTTCGCCGATTAAATTTTGAGTTTGTGCCGTTGCCGGAACGTGTAAAGTTACTATATCTGATTTTTGTAATAATTCTTCTAAGGTATCTACCGAGTTGGCATTTCCTAAAGGCAGTTTAGGTTCGATATCAAAATAAATTACTTTCAAGCCCATACTTTCTGCTAATACAGATACTTGCGAGCCTATATGTCCGTAGCCGATGATACCGATGGTTTTGCCTCTTAATTCATAACTTCGAGTTGCAGTTTTTTGCCAATTTCCATCGTGCATAAATGTACTTTTTTGAGGAATACCTCTTAATAGCATAATGGAATTTCCAATAATTAACTCTGCTACGGAACGTGTGTTGGAATAAGGCGAGTTAAAAACAGGAATACCCAGTTCTGTAGCTTTTTTCAAGTCAACTTGATTTGTGCCGATACAGAAACAACCGATGGTCATTAATTTTTTTGCTTTTTCTAAAACCGGAGCTGTTAAGTTGGTTTTAGATCGGATACCAATTATGTGATAGTTTTCGATGCATTCTAATAATTCTGCTTCGCTCATCGCTTCTTTACGACTGTCGATGTTGGTGTACCCTTTTTTGTGAAACTCGTTGAGAGCTGATTGATGTAAGCCTTCGAGTAATAAAATCTTGATTTTTTCTTTTGGGAATGAAACTTCTTTTGCCATGATTATCAAAATTAAATATTATCTGACGGTTTCATCTATTAAAACAACATAACAATATTTATTTAAGATTTTGGTAAAAGTTAATTTAACCGACAGCCTCGTTTAAAAACCGGATAAGCGGATGCACGGTTTGCGATAGTTGTGTAATGGTTTTAATAGAATTTTTATCCATAATTTCTGCATCGCTGAGCGGTTTTGCTACGGTATAACTTTTTAATTTTAAGTAGTGTATAGCTTCATTGTTTTCATCGTATCCTTTGGGTGGTCTTTTGAGTTGGTTTTCTACCCGTAAATCTTGAAAGGTGCTTTTGAATTTTGTGCCGCTAAGTATCTTTTTAAAGTCCGAGAAATTGTAATCTATTTCTTGTCTTATTTTAACTAATTGTTCCGGTTGCGGCATGTAAATCCCGGCTCCAAAAAAGCAATTTCCCGGCTGTAAATGTAAGTAGTATCCGGCAAAATTGGTGTTTTTGCCACCTTTGGTTAAGTAAGCTCCTAAGTTCGTTTTGTACGGCCGTTTATCAGCAGAAAAACGGACATCTCTGTTGATACGAAAGATACATTTGTTAGGCTCTAAAAAAGCAATATCAGTGTCGATTTTTCCAAATTGTTGTATCCAATCTGCAATGAATAATTTAAGTTCATTTTGTGCAAGTACATATCTATTTCGGTTGATTTCGAACCAATCTTTATGGTTGTTTTGTTCCAACTCTTTTAAAAACTGAAAGGTGTCAGCTGTTAGCATCTAATTTTAGTTTATTTTCTTTTTGTATGATGCTTTCCAATGTATCTTTTTTGAGCATTTCTACCGTTTCATTACGGATAGCTAAAAATGCATGTCGGATGCCGCAAGTTACTTCATCATCGCATTCTTCACATTTCTCATAGTATTTATGTGTAACGCAAGGTAATAATCCAATAGCACCATCAAAATAACGGATTATCTCAGCTAAATTTACTTCAGATGGATGTTTGATTAAGTAGTAGCCGCCGCCTTTTCCTTTTTTGGAATTTAAAATGCCGGCATTGCGTAAATCCAACAATATCGTTTCTAAAAATTTCTTTGGAATGCGTTCATTTGTTGCAATTTCACTAATTAAAACAGGCTCTCTCGCCGGCTTTTTTGCCAGATATACCAAAGCATTAATTGCATATTTGGTTTTTTTAGAAAGCATTTTTTAGCTATGTTTAAAAATCAGAAAATACACTTGTACGTGGTTAAAGATACTTATCTTTTTTATCAGTCTATGGATTAAGTAGATAAAATTTTCACATTTATTTTTGTTGTGTGTAAAATGTTCGTATAGGTGGCGTAAAACTTGTTATTTTTACAGTATGAGTTTTAAGTATAATGCATCAACATTGACGCTTTTGGAATCTATCTTTAAAGAGAATCATTATGTGGTTCGGTATGAAAAGGGTCGATTCCAGTCGGGTTATTGCATCTTGCAAGATAAGAAAGTAGCTGTAGTAAATAAATTTTTTGAAACGGAAGCTCGTATCAATGCATTGATAGAAATTTTATCTCAAATAAGTATTGATGTTTCCTTATTAGATGAAAAACAACTCAAGTTATTTGAACAATTAGCACAGCAAAAATTAGAAATATAATTATTGTCGATAGTACTTTATCGGTAATTTTATTGCATGTAAATCTAATGACTATTGAATCATAATAAACTACGTTTTACTTTTTTGGGCACAGGCACATCTCAAGGTGTTCCGGTCATTACGTGTACATGTGCAGTATGTACATCTAAAGATAAAAAGGATAATCGTACCCGAACATCTTTGTTTATACAATCATCCAAGACGAGTGTGATTGTTGATACCGGACCTGACTTTAGGCATCAGATGTTGCGAGAAAAACTAAACGATTTAGATGCAGTTTTATTTACACATGGACACAAAGACCATGTGGCCGGATTAGATGATATTCGTCCGTTTAATTACCTTTTAGGTAAAACGATGGACGTATATGCAGAAGAATCAGTACAAGAAATATTGAAACGAGAGTTTGCGTACGCATTTGTTGGACATGATTATCCCGGTGCACCACAAATCAACCTAAAAACGATAGATGAAACACCTTTTACAATAGGCGATATTCCAATAATTCCGATACGAGCGATGCATAAAAATTTGCCTGTTTTGGGTTTTAGAGTGCACGATTTTACCTATATCACCGATGCGAATTATATTGCACCCAAAGATTTAGAAAAAATTAAAGGAAGCAAAGTGTTGGTATTAAATGCTTTGCGCAAAGAACCACATTATTCGCATTTTAATTTAGAACAAGCAATAGAGATTGTATATAAGGTACAGCCGGAAATGGCTTATTTTACGCATATTTCACACCATTTGGGCTTGCACGAAGTTGTAACGCATGAATTACCTGACAACATATCGTTAGCGTACGATGGTTTGCAAATTAGTCTTTGAGTACTCGGATTAATGCAGTAAATACTTTAATCACCAAACGTTTAATTTGTTTTCGGTTTATATTTTGATTCTGTCAAAATTTTTTGTCCATCGTTTAATGCAATCAAATCTTTTAAGGTGGTATTCGGGTTTTCTTTCATATAAGCACGTATAATTTGCCAACCCAACCATGCACCTACTCTTCCCGGGCTCGTGCTCGGCATACCATACGTTGTCGGTCCTTCGGTTACATATTTGTATTGCTCAAATTGTGTATTGTAAAATAAATCTTTCTGTACAAAATAAGCCCAAATTTGTGGTTCGTTATCAATACAGAATTTCCAACTTTTGTCGGTGTATTTTATAATATCATTTTCTGCTTTGTTAGGCAATAAATTTTCTATGATATAAAATATTTTGCCTTTTGCCAGCATTTTATCTAATAAGGTAGATTTATCGCTCGGTGCTTTAACTAAATTATTCACTAATACATTGGCACAATCAATTGCCATATATTTTTTGTCAAACGTTGGAATCATGAATGAATATTGTTTGAAAATATCGGTATAGAATCGATATTTCTCTCCCAAATACATATCCAACGAAATGCCGATAAGTGAGTCGGAAACCGTAAATGTGGCAATTTGAAATTCTGAAATGCACGTTGTAACATTTGGTGTTGGTTTTTCCGGAAAATGACTTTTGTAATTGGCAAACAAAATCTGCAAATCATCCTTTAAGAAATCTAAATTGGCAAATGCTTTTTTTACAGTATCACGTAAACCAACATTGTATTTGTTTGTGATAAATTCTTGCATGTAATTAAGCTGCGTACCTTTATCACCAAAGCTTGGAACCTGTAAAATTTGATTATAAAAAACATCGTAAAAAGCCGGATATTTTTTTTCTAATTTAGGTAAATCAATATCCAATTGATTTGGGTTACAGGCAAACAAATCATCTTCAAATCTGCTGATTTGAAAGTTTATATCAGCTTTTTTTACTTCTTGTATTTTTTTAGCTTGATTTTTTTGTTGGTTGCAAGAGCATGCACTGAAAAATAAAATGGCGAATAGGTATATTCCAAACGATACTTGTTTCATTTTTACTGAATCTATTTTGGTGCAAAAATAAGGATAAAATCAGTATTAGAATATTTTTTAAAGAACGATAACTTAATGTTACATTTTACTACTTTTGAACTATGAAAATTGGATTGGCTCAGCTGAATTATATGATTGGTGATTTCTCCGGAAATTTAACCAAAATAAAAAACGCAATAGAACAGGCAAAACTACAACAAGCCGATATAGTAGTGTTTAGTGAATTGAATATTTGTGGCTATCCACCGCGAGATTTTTTGGAATTTAACCACTTTATAAAACAATGTGAATATAGTATTGAACAAATTGCAGCTTGTACGGATAATCAACTTGCAGTGGTAGTAGGTGCACCTTCTAAGAATCCAACTAAAGATGGCAAAGATTTACACAATTCCGCCTATTTTATTGCTGATGGTAAGGTGCAGTTTATAGCACATAAAACCTTGTTGCCTACGTATGATGTATTTGACGAATATCGATATTTTGAACCAAATAAAGATTTCAATATCATCACGTATAAAGATAAAAAAATTGCCATTACAATTTGTGAAGATATTTGGGATACCGGCGAAGCCAATCCATTGTATAGAGTGAATCCGGTTGCGGAGTTAGCGAAGCACCAACCCGATTTTTTATTGAATCTTTCCGCTTCGCCTTTTAATTATAAACAAGCCCAAAAACGAATGGACGTAGTTCGCAAAAATGCGACACAATTTAAGTTGCCGGTTTTCTATTGCAATTGCGTCGGTGCCCAAACCGAATTGATTTTTGATGGTGGCTCTATGGTGATGAACGCTGATGGAATCTTAGTGGATGAAATGCCGTATTTTGAGGAATGCATCCGATTCTATAGCTTAGAGTCAAATGTAGATAGTACATCAAATAGTACAGTTTCGCCCGATTTTATTGACCAACAACTACCGTCCATTGACCGTCAACAAGACAAAAACGAAACTAAATTGATACACGATGCATTAGTGTGTGGTATTCAAAATTATTTCCAAAAATTAGGATTTAAAAAAGCAATACTCGGATTAAGTGGTGGTGTTGATTCTGCCTTGGTGCTTGCTTTGGCAGTAAAAGCATTGGGAAAAGAAAATGTGTTAAGCGTGTTGATGCCGTCTCAATTTTCAACGGCACACTCTGTAGATGATAGCTTGAAATTGTTGGAAAATTTAGGTTCGCCACATAAAATAATTCCAATAAAAGAAGTGTTTGATGTGTACGATAACGTATTGCAACCACATTTTGAAAACAAACCGTTTGATGTAACGGAAGAAAATTTGCAAGCACGTATCCGTGGAAATTATTTAATGGCATTGAGCAATAAATTTGGATATATTTTATTGAATACGACCAACAAAAGTGAAGCGGCAGTTGGCTATGGCACATTATACGGAGATATGTGTGGAGGCTTGGCTGTACTTGCTGATGTGTACAAAACGCAAGTGTATGCATTGTGTCGATACATCAATAAAGAGAGCGAAATTATTCCGGAACATATACTCACCAAAGCACCGAGTGCGGAGTTGCGAGATGGCCAAAAAGATTCAGACTCTTTGCCGGATTATGCCATCTTAGATAAAGTGTTATTGGAATATATAGAACACCATCAAGGACCGGATGAAATAGAAGCAATGGGTTTTGACGAAGCTTTAATAACAAGAATTTTGAGAATGGTGAATCGAAACGAATTTAAACGCCATCAAACACCACCCATTTTGCGCGTTTCAACCAAAGCATTTGGAAGTGGACGCCGATTGCCGATTGTTGGGAAATATTTAGAAAGTTGACAAGCTATTAACGTCTAAAACAAAAAGGATAGATGCGTGAAGTATGTTCCACTTTATTCGTTGTTATTTATTTTTGAAAATAGAAAAATATAAGTTGTTCTTTTTAATGCTGGATACTGGATGTTTAATGACAAACCATTTTCATCAGCTAGTTTAAATGAAAAAATAGGATGATAACAAGAAAGAAAAAATCAAAATTAGAAAGAGAATTTATGATGGTTTAGTTTACTAGCAAGCAAAATTATTT
Source organism: Bacteroidota bacterium (assembly GCA_963169645.1). Classification (GTDB taxonomy): domain Bacteria; phylum Bacteroidota; class Bacteroidia; order Chitinophagales; family JADIYW01; genus JADJSS01. The sequence continues at coordinate 141,246 of CAUJCO010000013.1, read as the reverse complement.
TAACTTTTTCATAGAATTTAAAACACCAAACACTCTGTTAGAGTGGTTAATACAAAAAGAGCGTATGCAAATACAACTTCATAAAACCAAAATAATTGATTATCCTTCCGGCTCTGCCTTGGAATTTTATAACGATACGTTGTATGTAGTTGGTGATGATGTTCATTATATTTTGTGCTTGGATACAGGATGGAATGAAATCAATCGAATTACTTTATTTGATTACGAAGCGAAACGAATTCCCAAACCGGACAAGCCGGATTTAGAATGTGCAACTATCATCCAGGATACTTTATATGTAGTTGGTTCCGGCTCTAAATCACCACAACGCGATGTTGCATTTATCATTCCGCTTGCAGAGCAAAAAGTGAAACGCATAAGCACAGCCGCATTTTATGCTCTATTCAGAGATAGGAATTTAATTGCAGAAATGAATATTGAAGGCTTTACGGATTGTAAAGATAAATTGTTATTTTTTAATAGAGCCAACAATACGCAACCCAATCAATTAATTATCTCTGATCATAAAATAATACAAAAACAATTTCCCAATTCGTTTAAAGTAATGCCGGTTCAAATGCCAAATTTAAAAGGCATACCATTAGGTATTTCCGGAGCTTGTTATGTAGCAACGGATGATATATTATTACTCACCGCATCGGCAGAAAATACGGATAATGCGTATGATGATGGTGCAATTGTAGGTAGTGTGCTTGCCATTGTACGTAATGCATATCAACAATTAAATCAAAAAATAATAGACGTACAGGAAGTATATTTATTGGATGATATAGATGCTCGTTTTTTGCATCAAAAAATAGAATCTATCTGCTTAACTCAAAACAACCAAACAACATACACTTGTGTTTTAGTAGCAGATAATGACGATGGAAAATCTGTGTTGTTTGAAATTTCCATTCCACGTACATTTTCTTCTTTATAGATTTAACATAGCATTTTGTGATAATTGATTAATTTCATTTATCAAAAATATAAAATATGGAAAATCAATTATTAGACAGCGACATGCTGAACAAAGACGAAGGTAAATCATTAAGTGTGTTGCTTTCCAATGGATACCAAACACAATCTGTGGAATACATCAAAAAAGGATTTGAGATTTTTAAACAAAATATAGGTGGCTTTATCGGTTTCCTCATAGTGATTGGTATTGCATCTTCTATCATTAATGCTATACCATTCGTCAAAGTAATTGGAATGGCACTTTTGGCACCGGTTATTGCCGGATTTTATATCGTTGCCAAAATGATTGATAAAAATGAAGTACATTCATTTTCTAATTTTTTTGATGGCACAAAAAATTATATGCCGTTGTTTATCGTTTCTATCATACCAACTATAATTATTGGAGTTGTGATGTTGGTTGTAGGTGGATGGGCTTATTTTAAAATGAGTTTCTTAGGCATCCAACCAAAAATTAATTTTAATGGTTTAGTCAGTCTTTCCGCTATTTCTACCGCAACAGGTTTAGGTGCCAGAGCCGGATTAGCCGGATTAATTGCATTCGTCATCACTATCTTATTTATCTTTTCTACATTTTTAGTGCTGTTCGAGCGTTTTGAACCTATGAAAGCAATAGATATCAGCCGTCAAATTATAGCTAAAAAATTCTTTAATTGGGTTGGCTTTATGTTCTTATTGGCCTTGTTTAACATGTTGGGTGCTATCTGCCTATTAGTTGGATTGTTAGTAACTGTTCCAACTTCTATTTGTGCTATTTATGTTGCTTACGAAGATGTTGTTGGCTTAAATTTGAGAGATTAGATTTTTTTCCAAGTTTCACCCATCAATAACAAAATATTTATCGCTGATATTGTTGCAGCAGATGCACTACTTTTTCTGTAGACACATCCCAATTGAAACGTGTTGCATTTTCTTTTCCATTTTTAATTAACGTGTTTCTTAAAACGGTGTCTTCTGTTATTGACTTTAGGGCATTACAAAGTTCATCCGTGTTAGATGGCTGCACGTAAAGTGCTGCATTTGCTGCTATTTCAGGCATTGCCGATACATTAGATGTAATAATAGGCACACCTAAATTCATGGCTTCAATTAGCGGAATGCCAAAGCCTTCAAACCAACTTGGATATACCAATGCCGTTGCATTTTTAAAAATATGCAATAAAGAAATTCTATCTATTGCATCGATTCTAATTACATCATTTTTAGCATGCATTTGTGCTATGTAATTGTTTAATTCCTTGTTCATCCAAGCATCTCGACCAATTAATACTAATTGATGTGTGTAGGTAGTCGTTGCTTTAAATTGCTCAAAACTCTTTAATATTTGTAATACATTTTTTCTTGGATGTATTGCACCAACAAAAATAAAATAAGGACGTTGATTCAATGTTTTTAAATATGCAGATGGTATTGGTTCCGATTTTTCATGCATCCATGTTGTATCAAATCCATTATAAATAACTTCAATTTTTTCTGGTTTAATAGAATATTGTTGAACGATATCTTGTTTTGTAAATTCAGAAACACTTAAAATTTGAGCTGCTTTTTGGCAATATTTGGGTGTAAAATGACGATAGTATTGCTGCACTAAAAATGGAGTATGTTGTGGATAGTGTTCAAAACCCAAATCGTGTATCGTTAATAGTTGCGGTACATCTGTAGAAAGTGAGCAAAAACCATCCGGCGAAAAAAATACATCTACGGAATGTTGTTTTAAATAGCGCGGTATCGATTTTTCAAACCACCAATACCATAAAAATGGATGTCGTGCCGGTGGAAATATTTCTATTGGTGTACAATTTTCTGCATAAATAAATGAAGCATCGTGTTTCCGGTCAAATAATAAATAGAATTGATGTTCCGGCATTGATTGTATTATGCGTCGAACGATTTCATGTGTGTACATGCCAATTCCTTCTAATTTATTTTTGATAAGGAAACGTGTATTTAGGGCAATTTTCATTCGCAGTGTATAGTTGGCTTATTCACAATGCCTTGACTTATTAACAATTTGTCGAAAGATAAGATTTTCAAGGCATTTTATATTAAACTGAATTAATTAACTTTGGAAAAATTTAAACACTATGCGATTTGTAGTTTCTTCAACACAACTTTTGAAAAATTTGCAAAAAATTAGCGGCGTTATCAGTACAAATACGGTATTGCCAATATTAGAAGATTTCTTATTTGATATAGATAATAATAAGCTTCATATTACAGCAACTGATTTAGATACGACAATGTCTGTAAGCATGGACGTAGATTCTAACGAAAATTTTAAAGTGGCTATTCCGGCACGAATTCTATTGGATAGTTTAAAAGCATTACCGGAACAACCTATTACAATTGCAGTTGATGAAACAACGAATGGAATTGAAATTACAACGGATAACGGTAAATATAAATTAAGTGGCGAAAATAGTGCCGATTTCCCGAAAGAGCCAACACCGGAAGATGTAAGCGAAATTCGAATTGCATCCTCTATTTTAAATATCGGCATTTCAAAAACATTGTTTGCTGTTAGTAGTGACGAGCTACGTCCGGCGATGACAGGTGTTTTATTTCAGTTAGATGATAATGGAATTACATTTGTGGCTACCGATGCACATAAATTAGTGAAGTTTAATAGAAACGATATCTTGGCAGATAACGCAGCCTCTTTTATTGTACCTAAAAAAGCATTGAACTTATTAAAAGCAATTGTTCCAAATAATGACACGGAAGTTAGTGTGCAATACAATAAATCCAATGCGTTTTTTGCATTTGATAATATCCAATTAATCTGTCGATTAATAGATGCAAAATATCCGGATTACAATGCCGTAATTCCAAAGGAAAACCCTAATTTATTAGCAGTTTTAAAAGATGATTTATTTTCTTCTTTAAGAAGAACATCCATCTTCTCAAATAAAACAACGCATCAAGTCGTGTTAAAAATGTCCGGTTCGGAATTAAGTGTTTCCGCTCAAGATTTAGATTTCAGCAACGAAGCATCGGAGAAATTAAATTGTGATTACAGAGGTAATGCAATGGAAATAGGTTTCAATGCAAAATTCTTATTAGAAATGTTAGCCGCTTTAGATAGTAGTGAAATACATATTGAATTATCTACTCCAAATAGAGCCGGTATTATTCGTCCATCAGTAAAAGAAGAAAATGAAGATTTATTGATGTTGGTAATGCCTGTAATGCTAAATAACTAATCCATTTTTTTTACTAACCAAATGAAAATGGCCACAACTTTTTGTTGTGGTTTTTTTTATTTCTTATTAGGATACCAACGCACCTTCTCAAAATTTTGTATTTGGTTGTTTATTATTTGGATGCCTTCACTCTCTAATAATTCTTGCATGTGTGTGGGCGAACCAAAATGATGTTTTCCGGTTAATATTCCATTTCTATTTACCACCCGATGAGCCGGCACATAAAATGGTGCAGATGCGGCTTTGTTCATTGCATAACCAACTGTTCTGGCACTTCCTTTAGTTCCAATATATTCTGCTATATCACCGTAGGTGCACACTTTCCCAAATGGAATTTTTTGAACAACGGCATATACTTTTAAATAAAAATCATTCATCTTTTAAAAAATGGCATACTAAACTATCCATAAATACGGATATTTTCAGCTATTTTCTCTTTAAAGTTTACGGACGTGTTAATTTTTTTTAATGAAAGTATTGACAAATTCAAAAAAGCATCCTATTTTTGAATCACATAAAAACCCAAGCCATGTTGACACCCTTAAAATACATGGCGCATGTACTGATTTTTTTTACCATAACAATTGTACAAGCGCAATCCGTTTCTGAAAATAGCATATTATGCTATGTCAGTGCAGACTATGCTGTGCATGCTGTCAATAAATCTTTATCTACACAACAACCCTATAAAATTGCCTGTTCATACGAAAACGAGCAATCTACTATTCCGAAATTTATTCAATTTAGATGCACTAATAAACCGGCTGTATTAAATGTGAATGTACACGTTGTAGATGGTACGCACGAACAATATATCAAACAAACCATCCAATTAAAAGGAAAAAATAAAATCTACGAAATGCCCATTTTGGCATACGTGTCCAATGATTTATTACTAAGTAATACAGCAAAAATTCATTCCATCGAATTTACCAATATGTCGGATGCAACCGTAGATTTAAAAGAGTTGAATTTTTCAAATACTTCAGCTAAGTACGAAGTGAAATTAAATCAACTATTTACAATTGATAGTAAAAATTTGGGTTCGAAAAATTATATGTTTTCAAGTGCTACAAGTAAGCATGTAAATATTAATGTGTACAATACGAATGGTGGTTTTGCCAGAAAAATAATGAAGACATTACAAGCTGGAGAAAATGAGATTGAGTTTGATGAACTGCAATTAAATGAAGGAAAATATGTAGTAACAATTACAGAACAATCTTAAATAGTTAGGTTGTTCTAAAAGGAATTATTATAACAATAAATAGTCCAGTTGGGGGACAAGACCTTATTCTAAGCCACAGGTGAAGAGTAAGGTCAATTTTTTTTTAGGAAGCGACTGTTTCGTTTGGTGTAGTATTGGTATTGTCGTTCTTTTTGTCTTCGAAGAATTTATGTTGGAATAGCAATAGAATAGCAACACCAACAGTAATACAAGCATCGGCTACATTAAAAATAAATTGAAAGAATTCAAAATATTTGCCACCCATAAATGGAATCCATTCCGGCAAGACGCCTCTGTACATTGGAAAATAAAACATATCTACTACTTTTCCATGAAACCATCCGGCATAGCCTTGAGCAGGAAATGCAACCGCTAATTGCGTAGTGGTACTTTCCGAGAAAAGTTGACCGTAAAAAATACTATCTATAATATTACCAACGGCACCGGTTAATATAAGCGATAAGGCAAACACAAAACCTTTAGATGCTTTTTTGTTTTTTACTTGTTGAACTAAGTAGTACGTAATAAAGCTAACTGCAATAATTCGGAAAATGGTTAGTAAGAATTTTCCCATTCCTTCACCGAAGCTCATGCCAAATGCCATACCTTCATTTTCTACAAAATGTATGCGTGCCCAATTTCCGATATATGAAAATTCATCTCCAATTTTCATATTCAGTTTGATATAAATTTTGGATAATTGGTCTATTGCTAAGGATATAAAAATAGTCAGTAATGCGATGTTTTTCTTGCTCATTTCGTTCCGTATTTCCACAAAAAAAATCCCGCCGTGGCGGGAATTTTTTAATTTATTTTTTTTCCATTTTTTTGCCTTCTACACTTAGTGTTGCGTGTGGCACCACCATCAATCTTTCTTTAGGAATTAGTTTTCCGGTTTCTCTACAAATTCCATACGATTTATTTTCAATGCGAACCAATGCACTTTCTAAATGTGAAATTAGTTTTTGCATGCGTACTACAATTTGGTTCATATTTTCTCTTTCAGAGGTAGATGAACCATCGTCAATACTTGCAAATTCTGTTTGTGATTCGGAAGCACTTTTGATTTGATCTACATAGAAATCAATTTCATCTTTAGCTTTTGCAATTTTCTTTTGAATCACTTCTTTAAATATAGCTAAATCTGCATCGCTGTATCTTGCTACCGTTGTTTCCATTTGTTTCACTTCAGCTTTCGGCTTATGCACAATCGGTGCTGCTATGGGTTGTTCTACTTTTTTCTTTTCTACTTTTTTAGCTATCGGTTTTTCAATTGTTTTTTTCGATTTTTCCGGTTGAGCAATTGGTTTAGGTGCCGGTTTAGCCACAGTCTTGTTGGCTGGTTTAGGTGCTGTTTTAGCAACCGGTTTTGCTACTGATTTAGTAACTTTTTTTGTTGCTACTGTTTTTTTAGCAAGCTTTGCCGGTGCCGTTACTTTTTTTGTTGGTTTTGTGGCTACTTTTTTTGTCGGTTTTACAACAGCCTTTTTCGCCGGAGCAGCTGCTTTCTTAGCTGGTTTTGCTGGCGCTGCCTTTTTAGCTGTTTTAGCTGGCGCTGCTTTTTTAGCTACTGGTTTTACTGCTTTCTTTACGGATTTAGCCGTTGTTTTCACAGGTGTTTTTGTAGCTACTTTTTTAGCAGGTTTTGCCGGTGCTATTACTTTTTTTGTTGGTTTTGCAGCTACTTTTTTAGCTGCAGGTTTAGCTGCTTTTTTAGGAGCAGCGGGTTTTGCTATTGCTTTTTTAATTGGAGCTTTTTTTGCAATCGTTTTTGTTTTCTTAGTCACTTTTGCCATAATCTATGCTTTTTGAATGAATATATATAATTCCTCACCATTTATATCAAACACTTTCGCATTGGATATGTTGTCGGCAAGAATAATATCTTTTGCTAAGGTTTCATTACAAATATATTCTTTATAAGTATTCAAAACACCATTGAGAACCAATTGATTTTGCACATGTATGAATATCTTGTCAGTAACTTCAAAATCCGATTCTTTTCGCTCTGTTTGTATGCGGTTTACTATTTCTCTGGCAAAACCTTCATTTTTTAATTCTTCAGATATATGAATATCTAATGCAACTGTAATGCCGTTGTTGCTGGCTACCAACCATCCTTGAATATCATCCGAAATAATCTCTACTTCTTCCAATAATATATTGAATTTTTCATCTTCTAATAGAATGTCGATATGGCCATTTTTTTCTAAATGTTGGATGTCGTCATTCGAAAGATTTTGAATGTGCTCCGATGCAGCTTTCATTTTTCCACCTAATTTTTTTCCCAATAATTTGAAATTAGGTTTCACTTTTTTAGAGATAATACCGGATGTGTCACTGATGTATTCTATCTCTTTTACATTTACTTCCGATAAAATCAATCCTTTTACTTTATCTACTTGTGCAATGAAATTTTTATCGATGGCAGGTACTAAAATTTTTTGTAAAGGTTGGCGAACTTTTATTTTTGTTTTCTTTCTTAAAGATAAAACTAAGGACGAGATTTCTTGTGCCCATTCCATTCGTTGTTCCAATGCCTTATCTATTGCCTTATCATTGCCGTTTTCTAATTGAGAAAGATGAATAGATGAAGAAGTGCCTAATAAATTTTGCCATAACCAATCGCTAAAGAAAGGTGCAATCGGGCTCATTAATTGAGCAACTGTTTGTAAGCACTCAAACAAGGTTTCAAATGCTGCTCTTTTATCTTGAGATAATTCATTGCCCCAAAATCTACGGCGACATAAACGCACGTACCAATTGGATAAATGTTCAATCACGAAATCTTCTATTAAACGGGCTGCTTTGGTTGGTTCATAGTCATTGTATGCAGCTGCAGCTTCATTGGTAAGTGAGTGTAATTTAGAAATTACCCAACGGTCAATTTCTGCTCTTTCTGCTAACGGAATGCGTTCTTGCGTATCAATCCTAAATCCATCTATGTTAGCATAAATAGCAAAGAAGTTATACGTATTATACAATGTACCAAATAATTTCCTACCCGTTTCTGCCAAACCTTCTTCATCAAATTTAAGATTATCCCATGGCTGTGAATTGGAAATCATATACCAACGTGTAACGTCAGCACCATATTTTTCAATGGTTTTAAACGGATCGACCGTATTGCCTTTTGATTTAGACATTTTGTTTCCATTCTTATCCAATACTAAACCATTGGAAACAACATTTTTATAAGCAACAGAATCAAACAGCATTGTTGCAATTGCATGTAACGTATAAAACCAGCCACGTGTTTGGTCAACGCCTTCTGCAATAAAATCTGCCGGGAAAGATTGTTGGAATGTTTCTTTATTTTCAAACGGGAAATGCCATTGAGCATACGGCATTGCACCACTATCAAACCATACGTCAATTAAATCACTTTCTCTTCGCATTGGTTTGCCACTTGCAGCAACTAAAATAATATCATCTACAAATGGTTTGTGTAAATCAAATGTCGCATCCAGTATAGATTTATCCATCCAACCGGCAGCTATCGATTTTTGCATTTCTGCTTTCAATTCTTCTACGGAGCCAATACAAATTTCTTCATCTTTATCTTCGGTTCTCCAAATTGGCAAAGGTGTTCCCCAATATCGTGTTCTGGATAAATTCCAATCTATTAAATTTTCTAACCATTGTCCAAAGCGTCCGGTTCCGGTACTTTCCGGTTTCCAGTTGATAGTTTTATTAAGTTCCACCATACGGTCTTTTACTGCGGTAACGCGTATAAACCAAGAATCTAACGGATAATAAATAATGGGTTTATCCGTACGCCAACAATGCGGATAAGAGTGCTCGTATTTTTCTACTTTAAATGCTTTGTTTTCTTTTTTTAGTTGGATAGATATATCGATGTCAACAGAAATATAGTTAGGTTCATTTTTATAATCTTTTACATATCTACCGGAAAATGCACCTACGCCATCGATAAATTTTCCTTCTAAATCTACCAAGGTTAATGCACCAATGCCGTTTTCGGCAGCCACTTTCATGTCATCTGCACCAAAACTTGGAGCGATATGTACAATTCCGGTACCGTCAGATGTGGTAACAAAATCGCCCGTAATAACACGGAATGCATCGCCATTAATTTTTTCTTTTTGATTGGCTTCAAAAGGTAATAATTGCTCGTAGCGAATACCGGCAAGCGCTTTTCCTTTGCACGTATTTATTATTTGGTAGGGCAAGTTTTTACCATCTTGAGCATATGTTGCAAAATCTTTCTGCTCGTTTTCCGGTTGAAAATATTTAGAAAGTAAATCTTTTGCTAAAATTAAATTGACAGGTAAGTGTGTATATGGATTAAATGTTTTAATCAACACGTAATCGATGGCGGCACCTACAGCTAAAGCCGTATTAGATGGCAAGGTCCACGGTGTGGTGGTCCAAGCTAAGAAATAATAAGCTTCATCTTTATTTGCAAAAAATGCATTTTCTTGTACAGATGCCATTTCAATCTTGAATTGAGCAACAGCACTGGTATCTTTTACATCTTTATAGCAACCCGGCAAATTGAGTTCTGCAGAACTTAAGCCAGTTCCGGCAGCCGGAGAATAAGGTTGTATTTTGTAGCCTTTATAGAGGAAATCTTTTTGGTATAATTCTTTTAAAATCCACCAAACACTTTCAATATAGTTGTTGTCAAAAGTGATGTATGGATTTTCTAAATCCACCCAATACCCCATTTTTTGAGTAATGTCATCCCATACATCTTTGTATTTCATGACTTCCTCCCGGCATTTTTGGTTATATTCAGCAACCGAAATTTTAGTGCCGATATCTTTTTTGGTGATGCCCAATAATTTTTCTACTTGTAACTCTACCGGAAGACCGTGTGTGTCCCAACCGCCTTTTCGTTTTACTTGATAGCCTTGTATAGTTTTAAATCGGCAGAAAATATCTTTAATGGTACGTGCTAATACGTGGTGAATACCCGGCATACCGTTGGCACTTGGCGGTCCTTCGTAAAATACATACGGTGTTTTGCCTTCGCGTTCGTGGATGCTTTGTTCAAAAATGGCATTGGATTTCCAAAATTGGGCAATTTCATTTTCAATCTGTGCTTGAGTCAGGTTTTTTACTTCTCTGTATTGCTTTGCTTTCGACATATCGATATCCTCCAAAAAAAATTTGGGCAAAGATACTAAAACCTACAGAAATATGCGGAAATATACAATTATATCTACCTTAAAGAAAGGTAAAATGAGATTTTTTGCTGAATTTGAAATGTTTAAAATAAGATAGGCACATCGTAGTAACGGTTAAAGATATTTGTTGCGAATGATACCATAAAAGAATTACTTTTTAATCCTTGTGTTCCTAATGATTTAGAAGTGTATTTTCTGAATTGTAATTTGCCTTCAACTACCATATTTATCTTTGGATTTAAGATAAAACCTGCACGGATTTCGTGATCCATAATGTTGTACGAAAATCCATTTTGTATTTTCACATTGTTTAAGGTAGATGCTTGCGATGCAATGTCGGTTATATTGTTTCCGAAATTTTGGTAAATAGAGGAATCTGCTGCGGTTTGAATGTAAGACATTTTATACGAAGCATAGTAGCGTTTGTATTGATAATTCAACATTACTAAGTATTCATTAAAGTTGGCACCCATTGGATGTCCGAGTGATTGATTGTAATGGAAATAGCCGATGGAGCTATCTTGCCCTTGATAACTATATGGACGAACGCTGTTGTATTCTGCTTGAAAATTAAGATTTTTAACGCCACCTACGTCAAAATATTTAACGCCGGCTTGCCAACCCATTCTTCTGTCTACACTGCCTTTTTTACCGTATTTATTAAACATAAATTGACCGTATAAAACAACATATTTTGGCAAGGTAACTTTGATATTGGCACCATAAATTTTCGTTGTGTTGGCCGTTAATTTCTTTTGAAAAGCACGCACTCCAATTAATGGATTTAGGAAATTATAATCAAAAAAAGTATTGCCTTTGGCTGTAGTTCTTCTCCATGTAATACCTTCAAAAATGCCAAGTTGCAGAAATTTTGCTGCATCAATACTGAAGTAGTTGAAGTTGGCTAACTTACGCGGAAATCCTTGTCCGAAATCGTTGAAATTTCTAAGATTGTCGATTAATTCAGCATAGATATTGGTGTATTTAATTCGCCAAACGGTTGTGGTTAGTTGAACATACGGATACGTATATGCATTGTCTGATAAGAATAAAGAACGATAGCCATCGCCGATAAAATGTTTTCCGTTTCCAACTTGAATATTAAATTGCTTTACAGGTGAATACGATATATAGGCATTGATGCTGGAAAAGTCTAAGCCACCTTTTCCTCTATTGCGTATATTTCCTTCGCCCGGTACAATTCCGGTTTGTGCATTATATATATTGATGTAGGTTGGGAATTTACCAACTGTATTTAAAAAGGAAGTATAGATGGTTACTTTGCTACCAATATCTGCACGTATTTCCAATCCTTTTAAGTTGTATGTTAATAAGCGTTTGGCAGAAACATCGTACCCGAAGCCAATATTTAAAATAGGATTAATGGCAACATACGCTTTTCTTTTTTTATAGCCTTTGTCATAAATATTATCTTCATAAAAAACAGAATCTTTTGCTAATATTTTACCATAATGTTTGATGTAGCCATGGTCATCAAATTCTATTAAATTTTCATATCCAAATACGTTGACAAATTTGCTAAACCAATTGGTGTGTGGCACGCGTTCAAAATGCTGCACGGTGTCCGGATACACGAATTCGTAAACTTGGTCGGCTTTATAAGGTTTTACAGCAGAATGGAAAACTTTTTTATCAAAAGCATTTAATGATTTCTCATAATTGAGTATCATGTTTCTGTTGAGAGGTAGGTTTTCTTGTTGAGCAAAAGTGGAAACAAAAGCTATTAACAGAATGGATAGTAACGTGTATTTTTTAGAATGCATTTTCTTCACCGCGAATCATATTGATTATAGTCATGATAATAATTTTGACATCTAAGCCGAAACTCCAATTTTCGATATACCATACATCCGCCCGAACCCTTCCTTCCATGTCGGTAACGTCTTTTGTTTCGCCTCGATAGCCGTTCACTTGAGCCCATCCGGTAATGCCGGGTTTTACCAAATGTCTGACCATAAATTTATCAATAATTTTTGAATATTCTTCTGTATGCTTCAACATGTGTGGACGAGGACCAATTACAGACATCTGCCCAAAGAACACATTAAAGAATTGTGGCATTTCATCTAAGTTGGTTCTTCGTAATATTTTGCCAATAGGAGTGATACGTTCGTCGTTTCTGGTAGCTTGTAATTGATGTGCATGATTGTTTACGTACATCGTTCTAAACTTAATAACTTGGAACGATTTGTTTTTAATTCCTGAGCGTTCTTGCATAAAAAATACAGGACCTTTGGAGGTGAGTTTGATGATGATGGCAACCAAAGGAATAAACCACCAAAGTATAGTGATGAAAACCAAAATGGAAAAGCCGATATCAAAAATTCTTTTTATGAAACGATTGACAATGTTTTCCAAGGGCTCGCTCCGCAATGTCATCACCGGAATTGGACCGTAATAATCAATTTCTACTTTGTTGAGATGATGCGTTAAGAATCGAGATAAATCCGGCACAATTTTTACGCGTATGAGATTTTCATCGCCAAATTGTATAAGTTCTTTAATACGTTCTTCTTCTTGATATGGCAAGGCACAAAATAATTCATCTATTTGGTGTTCCATTGCATATTTTTTGGCATCTTCAATTGTACCAATAATATGTTTTTGAATTTCGGGTTTAAATTTGCTTGGATTATCATCAAAGAAACCTAAAAATTGATAACCATACTCGATTTTGTGATCGAGCATATCTTTAAATTCTTGTGCAGAATCGCCGGCACCAATAATTAATACTTTTCGGTTGTTGAAGCCGCGAGCCCTGTAAATACGCACAATTTTAATAAATCCGAAGCGCCAAATAAGTGTAAAAAAGAAGGATAAAATATAGGTGATTAATAAGACTTCTCTCGATAATTTAAATGTCTGATTGAAGTCTTTAAATATAACGATGTATGAAAAAGATAAAACAATTTCTAAGAAAAATAACCGCAACAATGCCGATAAAAGCGTGAAGAAACGTGTGTTTCGATACATGTCAAACGTGCCGGAAAGCTGTGCCGCAAATAAATAGATAATATTGAGATAAATCCAAAGTTGTAGATATTTTGGCTCAAAAAGATGCTTGTAATCCCAACTGATAACATGCCCAAAAATATACGCCGTATTCAAGATGAATATGTCACCCAGAGCATGAATTAAAACGTATAAATTGGTAATCTTTTTTCTCATTTTATTATAATCGTTTCACCTAAAAATAATTGCCATGAAGGTAATTATTAATGCATTTTCTATTATCACAATAAAAAATAGGTTGGCGTTAATTGTTTAGTTATTTTCTTTATTTAATAAGTTGTTAGTTCCGGAAACAGCGTTGCACATGTTAAGCAGAATTTAAAAAATATTAAACAAATTTAAATCGACTTTAAACAAAAATACAGAGTTTTCTTAATTATTACTCAAAAAATTGAAATAATTCGTATATAAATTTCGACTTCGTAGTTTATAAGTAACTGTTTATAGCAGGCACACTCGTTTGTCGTTTCAGATGTTCATATTTTTTCGCTAAATTTTTATGGAAATTCTTCGTTTCGGACTCTTAATAGTATAAATTTGTTGAACGAACGAAATAAACAAGAAGAATATGAGCAAAGAAGACAAAGTAGCCAAAGAAGCTATCTCCGAAAAAGCTAAAGCATTACAGCTTACACTGGAAAAACTAGATAAACAATATGGCAAAGGTACGGTGATGAAATTGGGTGATAATTCAATCGTTGAGTCGGAAGTTATATCAACCGGTTCATTAGGATTGGATTTAGCATTAGGTATTGGTGGTATCCCTAAAGGTAGAATTATTGAAATTTATGGCCCGGAATCATCCGGTAAAACTACATTGGCAATCCATGCCATTGCGGAAGCACAAAAAAGAGGTGGCATCTGTGCAATTATAGATGCAGAACACGCATTTGATAAAAAATATGCAGAAGCCTTGGGTGTAGATACTGATAATTTATACATCACACAACCGGATGACGGTGAACAAGCATTGGATATTGCAGAGCAATTAATTCGTTCTGCGGCGATTGATTTAGTAGTGGTGGACTCTGTTGCAGCATTAGTGCCACGCAGTGAAATAGAAGGAGAGATGGGCGATAGCAAAATGGGCTTACATGCACGTTTGATGAGCCAAGCAATGCGTAAATTAACGGGTGCTATTAATAAGACATCTTGCAGTTGTATTTTCATCAACCAATTAAGAGAGAAAATAGGCGTGATGTTTGGTAATCCGGAAACCACTACCGGTGGTAATGCCTTAAAATTCTATGCTTCTATCCGATTAGATATTCGCCGAGCCGGACAAATAAAAGATAAAGAAGGAAATGTTGTTGGAAACCAAACTAAAGTGAAAGTGGTAAAAAATAAATTAGCACCGCCATTTAAAGTTGCTGAGTTTGATATCATGTTTGGAAAAGGTGTTTCTAAAGAAGGTGAGATTGTGGACATGGGTGCCGAATTAGGTATCTTACAAAAAAGTGGTGCTTGGTATAGTTACGAAGGCCAAAAAGTAGGACAAGGACGCGACCAAGTGAAACAATTAATGCTGGATAATACCGGATTAGCAGACGAAATAGAAGGAAAAATCAGAGAAAGATTAATGGAAGTGAAATAATTTCGAGTATTGCATAAATAAAATAAAGCCGGCATTTATGCCGGCTTTATTTTATTATCAAATGAACTTTTTTTTCTTATTCAGTTGGTAATTCACCAATAACGGTAATGCCACCTTTTACTTTTTGTCCAAGTACCACATTTATCTTGGTATCTAATGGTAAAAACATATCCACTCTCGAACCAAATTTGATGAAACCAAAATCGGCACCTTGTTCAATGCGATCGCCTTCTTCTAAATAATAAACAATTCTTCGGGCTACTTTTCCGGCTATTTGACGTACCAAAACATCTACGCTTCCGTTATCAATAACGATAGACGTACGTTCGTTTTCAGTAGAAGATTTAGGATGCCAAGCTACCAAATATTTTCCATCGTGATATTTAGAGTATTTCACTTCACCTTTAATCGGTGCTCTGTTTACGTGTACATTTGCCGGAGACATAAACACAGACACTTGTAAACGTTTATCTTCAAAATATTCCGGTTCATATACTTCTTCCACCACTACTATTTTTCCATCTGCCGGACAAATAATCTTGTCGTCATCTGTAATCAGGTTGCGTTTGGGGTTGCGGAAAAAATAGGTAACAAAACAAAAAATTGGAAAAGTGATGCCAAATACGAACCAGCTAACTGTTGGGCCTGCCTTAAATACAAAATTTGTAATTAAGTTGATGGCTAAAACTACAGAGAAAGTGGTTAATACAATTTTCCATCCTTCTTTATGTATATATGTACGTTTCATTCAGTTTCTAATTTTATTGGCAATTATGCTCACCAAAAGTAGGTATAACTTTCTATTTCACAAAAGGAACAACAAAATTACAACTTTAGTTCAATCTTTTATTAACCTTCGATATAAATTCCATATAAAGTAAAGATTTAATATGGAAATAGTGTAAGTGGTTGATAATTAATACTTATAAACTATTGCGTTTGCCCTTTTACATCAAAAGCATCGCGCAGCCCGTTTCCTAATAGGTTGAATGTCAATACCATGACCATAATGCAAATTCCGGGTGCTAATGCCAAAAATGCTTTATCCGGAGTTAAAAGATACGCCCTATGGTCGTTTAACATGGTTCCCCAACTTGGTGTTGGTGGTTTTACACCGATGCCAACAAATGATAAGCCGGCCTCAATTAGTATTGCAGATGCAAAATCAGAGGCGGCAACAACCATAATAGGCCCGATGATATTAGGTAAAATATGTTTGAGGATAATTCTGCCATTTTGATATCCAAGCCCACGAGCTGCTTGAACGTATTCCATTTCCCGTACTGACATTACTTGTCCGCGTACTATACGAGCCACTTCTACCCACATAGACAAGCCCACCGCGATAAAGATGGCTAAGAAGGATGGAATTTTATCACCAATAGCAAATCGGATAGCCATGGCTAACAGAATTGTTGGGATTGCCCATATTACATTAATGAACCACATAATAACATTGTCAACGGTGCCTCTATAAAAGCCGGCTATGCTGCCCATAAAAATGCCGATGGTTAACGAAATTAAAACGGCCACTAAGCCAACCGATAGTGATACTCGAACACCAAATAATAAACGGCTTAAAATATCGCGACCATAACCATCCGTTCCTAAATGATATGTTTTATTAATAACTCGCTCATTCGCAATTTCCTTTTTTAATTTTTCAATGTCAATGCTATACTTTTGTTCTTTAAAATCAGTAAAAGTAGCTTGCTTGCCTTGGTATTGAATTTCCGGTTGAGTAATAGATAAGGCTTCGCAAACATCCACTATAGGTATTGATTTTTGTAAGGAACCTCTTCCTTCGCCTTCATAGGTTTGTAAAATAATATTAGTTGAATCAAACGAATAAGATACAATTGGTAACATTTCGTTTGGATTGTCTTTGCCCGTAAAAACACGTTTTAAAAAAGAGGTTGGATTTTCTTCTCTATTTTTTTGTACAAGCAACATCTTTGTTGTAAATCCCGGATTCATATTGGCTAATTGCAATACTTGATCGTCAGCATCCGGAGTTTTATCAGGAGCAATGCTTGGACCTATAATAGCCAAAACCACCGCTATGCAAATAATAACCAAACTGATAATAGCCGGCTTGTTTTTTAATAATCGTATCCAAGTTTTCTTTAAAGGAGATTCGTTTTTAGCCATCAAAAGTTATTTTTAATAAATTGAATGATGAATAGCAGCGCTATTTAGGTGATAAAAATAAGCATTTACTTACGGATTTTTTAAATTGAATTTTTGATGTTTTAATCTGAAGCTTTATTTCAATAAGTTATAGTCTGAATGATATTTTTAGTTAGGTTGATATTATAGTAATAGTGAATAAGTTGAAATCAATTATTTTTGTAGTATGAATTTTCCAAGTAAAATAGTAATTGGCTCTGATCATGCCGGTGTTGAATACAAAACAGTTATCAAACAATATTTAGAAAAAAATAAAGTAGAAGTAATAGATGTGGGTACGCATTCAACAGATAGTTGTGATTATCCGGATTATGCACATGCAGCCGCAAAAGAAATAGAAAATGCTACGGTTGATTTTGGGATATTAATTTGTGGTTCAGCAAATGGTGTGGCCATTACAGCCAATAAACACCAACAAATTCGAGCTGCTTTATGTTGGCAAAACGAAATTGCCGTTTTAGCTCGCCAACACAACAATGCTAACATGATTTGCTTGCCGGCACGTTTTGTTACCATTGATGAAGCACAAGAAATGGTACACACTTTCCTGACTACTGATTTTGAAGGAGGTCGCCATCAGAAACGAGTAGAAAAGATTTAGTTGAACTTTGATTTTTCGATTTCAGAATTTAGATTTTACCAGTTCTTCGATATGAATTTCGATGTAACAACATTTGTCGAGTAATTAAATAAATACAGAATGAATTCTAGACGCTGACTTCGAAATCGGTAAAAATCATAAAATTCCACATAACTAAAGTTCAAAATCACCAAAATTTAACATTAAACCTTCATTTTCAAATCGTTTCATTTTCGATTTATCAAATAAAATTGTATTTTTGCAGTCCGAAATTTTTCGGAATTATTAAATTAATCCTATTATGAACAATTACGAAACGGTTTTTATTACAACGCCGGTGCTCAGTAACGATGAGTACACAAGAACCGTAAAAAAGTACGCGGAGCTAATAGAAAAAGCTGGCGGAAATGTGGTTCACAAAGAAGATTGGGGCATCAAGCAATTGGCTTATCCAATCCAAAAGAAAACAACAGGTTTTTATACCTTGTTACAATTTGAGGTAGATCCTCAATTTATCCGCAAGTTTGAGGTTGAATTTAAACGCGATGAAAACATCATGCGTTTCTTGACAACACGTTTAGACAAACATGCAATCGCGTATGCGGAGCAACGCAGAAACAAATTAAGTGGTAAATCTAAAAAAGCGGAGGTTTAAAATGGCAACACAAGACGAAATTAAATTTTTGAATGCACCTAAGATTGGTTCAAACAAGAAAAAATACTGCCGATTCAAAAAAAGTGGTATCAAATACATCGACTACAAGGATCCACAATTCTTGTTGAAATTTGTGAACGATCAAGGTAAATTATTGCCTCGCCGTATTACAGGAAACTCATTGAAATATCAACGTAAAATTTCACAAGCAGTGAAAAAAGCACGTCACGTGGCAATATTGCCTTATGTTACTGACCTTTTAAAATAAGAAAATCATGGAAGTAATTTTATTAAAAGATATAGAAAACTTAGGCACTAAATTCGATGTAGTAAATGTGAAACCAGGCTACGGTCGTAATTACCTAATTCCTCAAGGATTTGCTCAAATAGCAAATGCATCTAATAAAAAACACAACGAAGAAATTAAAAAACAACAATCTGCAAAAATTGCGAAGTTGATTGAAGACTTCAAGGCTTTGGCAGAAAAATTAAAAGCTTCGAAAGTAATTGTAGGTGCAAAAGCCGGTACTACCGGAAAGCTATTTGGTAGTGTTACCAATATTCAAGTTGCAGAAGCTTTAAAAAACCAATTCGACTTACAAGTTGATAGAAAAAAAGTACATATCATCGGTGAAGTAAAAGAAGTAGGAACGTATAAAGCAAATGTAAACTTGTACAAAGAAGTATCTACAGAGATTGAATTTGAAGTAGTTGCCGAATAAGCAAAACTAATTCTTACAACAATAAAAAAACGCTGAATTTTATTCAGCGTTTTTTTTATGCCATTCACGTTTTTTTTAAAATAAAAGATATTGTATAATGGACATCATTCATATCGCAAGGCTTCAATTGGATCAAGTTGTGATGCTTTAAATGCCGGATAAATGCCGGAAATTAATCCAACAATAAAACAAAAACTAATACCAACCAACATCCAAATCCAAGGTATAATAAAAGTGCCACCTACAGATAAAGAAACGGCGTTGCCGGCAATGATACCTAATAAAATGCCCAGCAATCCACCTAATTGGCAAATAACGATTGCCTCTAATAAAAATTGTAAACGAATCGTTTTGTTGCTGGCTCCAATTGCTTTTAATGTGCCAATTTCTTTAGTACGTTCTGTAACACTTACCAACATAATATTCATCAATCCAATTGCAGCACCCATGAGTGTAATGATGCCAATGACGAAACCTGCCATTGTTGCATAGCTCATTTTCTCTACAAACATTCCGGAAATACTGTCGCTTTTTAAAATGTCAAAATTTATTTCTTCACCCGGACGAAGTTTTCGTACATTGCGCATCGCTAAAGTTGCAGCGTCTACAGCCGGTTGTAAATTTTCCGGATTATCACCTTTTACACTAATGACATACGAAGGATTGCTTTGTGCATATAGTTGCCTAGCTTTGGTAAGCGGTATCACCACAATATTATCGGTTGTTATAAAGCTGGAGCCTTTCTCATTTAATACACCAATGACATTAAATTTGACATTGTCGATATGCACTATTCGTCCTTCAATGGCGTATGATTTGCCGAATAATTTTTTAGCTACCGTGTAACCCAAAATAACCACATTGGAGCCAAATTTCATATCTGTTTCATTGAAATTCCGACCTTGTAAAAGGGTATAGCTCTCATTTTGTAAGTAATTTTCATCCGAACCTAAAACAAGAATATTGGGATTGGTTTTGGTAGTTCCACTTTTTACGATAGAACCTTGCCCACCTATATATTGCAATGAAGTTGGATATTGATTGTTGATTTTATTTTTAAATTGAACCGCCTCGAAATAAGAAATACTTCTATATACTTTTTGTGCAACATCCTCATCCGCATCCAAGCTAAACCCTAGATTTTTATTGCGTATTTTAAATGTGCCGGCACCCATGCTGCTAAAGCTTTCAGATAAATAACCTTTTAAACCATCTACAGAAGTAAGAATGCCAACCAATGCCATTATTCCAAAACCGATGATGCAACACGTGATAACCGTTCGGATAATATTTGCCCGAACTGAACGAAATGACAATGTGAGTATTTCTAAAAAATTCACCGTTTAAAGATAAAGGAAGTTGTTTATATAGGTAGAAAATATTTACAAAATATTACAAATGAAAAAACCATCCCGAAGGATGGTTTTTATAATACTAAATTGAATTTTTTAGCATGGTAATGCGTTACAAATGCCTGTTAATAAGCCGGCACCTAAGTTTAAAACTAAGGAACATAAAAGTCCGCCTACTACCGGAATCGTTGTTACATTGATTGCAGCACAAATTGCATCACCGGCAAACATTTTTGTTAAGGTAACTGCTAAGTTACAGATATCTCTCAACGGGCAAGCCATTACTTTACCGTTTACAATGGCATCAGCACCTAATGAATTTTTTAATTCAGGATTTAATTCGATGGCTTTTGTGAAAGTAGCTTGTAAATCGGAGCTATTCATTTTTGATAATTCCGGATATTTTTCATTTACTTTACCTAATGCAACCCCAAATTCTTGGATTTCTTTGATGAACGATTCATACGGCATACCTAATATAGTTGCAGCTTTTGTCAAATCAGCAGACGTAGCTGTTTTATTGTTTACTTTAGCTATAATGGCTTGTAATTCTGTTAGGCTGTTAGCATCGTTTAATGTTCCGCCAGATGTTTTTAGGTACAAATCTTTAGCAGCATTTATCGCATCTGTAAGCACTTGGTCTTTGGCTAATTTTTGTTCTAATGAAGCCGGTGAGCCTGTAAGTTCAGTGGTTTTTTGACACGATACAAATGATAAACATGCTACAAGAACAATAGCAATTACGGATAAAAATGTTTTTTTCATAAAGAATTTTATTTGGTTAGTATTTATTTATGTAACTAAATATAGCTACTTATTTTAGTTAATTATAACAGTTAAAAATTTCTTGACTTTTGTTATTTAATCCATTGCAAGAAATCGATTTTAGTAGATGGGTTCATCGAATTTAGTCGTTCTCCGGAAAATTATATAGTGGATTATGGTTGGGATGTCTCCAATTAATATAGAATTCTGTGCAGATGATGGTTCCGTTGATAAAGTAATTTTCTTTTCCAATAATATTTAATACTAATCCAAAAACTGTTTTTCCTTCCGGTATTTCAATTTCTTTAAATTGTATTATATCTTCCAGTTCATCTTCTGTCAATAAAAAAAGTTGATCGGCATACCAAGCATCCGGCCATGCGGCATCTTTTGGAATATTAGTATAGAATACCTCTCTAAACTCCAAATCGACATTGATATAATAGCTAAAATCAAAACTTGCTTGTACATACAAACAAGATGGTTCTATGGTATAAACTTTAAAATCCAATCCAACGTTGTAAGCTTGTTTGTTAAATAGTTCCACCGCTTTTTGAATGGATGTATAGGACGAAAATGTTGGCATCTTTCTAAATTAAGATTAAATAATTTAATAAAATGTATTTTTTGATGAATTTATGGCATCATTTATGAAGTTTTCTTCAGAATGTCGTACCTTTGCACCCGATTTCAATTCTTATTTTCTAATTTTTAAAACTCCAATACCATGATTTTTGATTTGGATATGATTAAAAAGGTTTACGCAGAATTTCCTGCGAAAGTGGATAAAGCTAAAGCACTTTTAAATAGACCTTTAACTTTAGCAGAAAAAATTTTATTTGCACACTTACACGAATCGCAGAGTTTAGAAGATTTCCAACGTGGAAAATCGTATGTAGATTTTGCACCGGATCGTGTAGCGATGCAAGATGCGACTGCTCAAATGGCGTTATTGCAATTTATGCAAGCAGGCCGTAAAAGAGTAGCAGTTCCTTCTACTGTTCATGCGGATCACTTAATCCAAGCTAAAATTGGTGCAGATAAAGATTTGCAAGAAGCTATTAATATCAATAATGAAGTGTATAATTTCTTGTCTTCCGTATCTAATAAATACGGTGTTGGTTTCTGGAAACCGGGTGCAGGTATTATTCACCAAGTAGTACTAGAAAATTATGCATTTCCGGGCGGAATGATGATTGGTACCGACTCACACACCGTAAATGCTGGTGGTTTAGGTATGATTGCCATTGGTGTTGGTGGCGCAGATGCAGTAGACGTAATGGCTGGTATGGCTTGGGAATTAAAATGGCCTAAATTAATAGGTGTAAAATTAACCGGAAAATTAAGTGGCTGGACTTCTCCTAAAGATGTTATTTTAAAAGTAGCCGGTATTCTAACTGTAAAAGGTGGTACTGGTGCTATCGTTGAATATTTTGGCGAAGGTGTTACCGCAATGTCTTGTACAGGTAAAGGTACAATCGCCAACATGGGTGCCGAAATTGGTGCAACTACTTCTACTTTCGGGTATGATGAATCTATGTCTCGTTATTTATCCGGAACAGGTCGTGCTGAAGTTGCAGCCTTAGCTGATACGATTAAACCGTATTTAAATGCAGATCCGGAATGTTATGAAAATCCGGAAAAATATTTCGACCAAGTTATCGAAATTAATTTATCTGAATTAGAACCACACTTGAACGGACCTTTCACACCGGATTTGGCTACACCTATTTCTAAAATGAAAGAAGAGGCAGAGAAAAATGGCTGGCCATTAGAAGTAAAAGTAGGTTTAATTGGTTCTTGCACCAACTCATCTTATGAAGATATTTCTCGTGCGGCATCTTTAGCCAAACAAGTAAAAGATAAAAACTTAAAATCAAAAGCTCAATTCACTATAACACCGGGTTCGGAGCAAGTGCGTTATACGATTGAAAGAGATGGTTTCATTAAATTATTTGATGAAATTGGAGCTAATGTTTTTGCTAACGCTTGCGGTCCTTGTATCGGTCAATGGAGCCGTGAAGGTGCTGAAAAACAAGAGAAAAACACCATTGTTCATTCTTTTAATAGAAACTTTGCTAAGCGTGCTGATGGTAACCCAAACACGTATGCATTCGTTGGATCTCCGGAATTAGTAACAGCATTGGCAATTGCAGGAAGATTAGATTTCAACCCAATTACAGATACATTAACCAACGAAAATGGCGAACAAGTAAAATTAGATGAACCTACAGGTTTTGAATTGCCACCAAATGGTTTCTCTGTAGAAGATGCAGGCTATCAAGCTCCGGCTGAAGATGGTTCTTCAGTAGAAGTAGTTGTAAAACCAGATTCAGAACGTTTGCAATTATTAGCAGGCTTCCAACCTTGGGAAGGCACAGACTTAACAGGCTTGAAATTGTTAATTAAAGCAAAAGGAAAATGTACTACGGATCACATTTCAATGGCAGGGCCGTGGTTGCGTTACAGAGGCCACTTAGATAATATCTCTAACAATATGTTGATTGGTGCCGTAAATGCATTTAATGAAAAAACAGACAACGTATTGAATGAAGTATCAGGTGAATACGGTGCTGTTCCGGCAACTGCTCGTGCTTACAAAGCTGCAGGTTTAGGTTCTATCGTGTTTGGTGATGAAAACTACGGCGAAGGTTCTTCTCGTGAGCACGCTGCAATGGAACCACGTCACTTAGGTGTTCGTGCAGTAGTGGTAAAATCTTTTGCACGTATCCATGAAACCAACTTGAAAAAACAAGGTATGTTGGCGTTGACATTCGTAAATAAAGAAGATTACGAGAAAGTACAAGAAACAGATACGATTGATATCGTTGGTTTAACTTCATTTGCACCGGGCAAAAACTTAACCATAGTATTGCATCATAAAGATGGCTCTTCAGATAGTTTTGAAGTAGCACATTCTTACAATGAACAACAAATTGGTTGGTTTAAAGCTGGTTCAGCATTGAACTTAATTAAACAACAAGTAGCCGGATAATCACAGCTCCAATTGTAATATAAAACCGTCAAGATTTCTTGGCGGTTTTTTTATTTATTTGCAATAATTGCCGATGTCTATTACTGAATATTTTTTTGTAAATTGGAAAAAGAATAATTCCTAATATTGGAATACGAGGTGAAAAATACACTTCATCTATTAGAATCGTATTTTCATTTTCTGCGATAAGTAATCTTGTATGTTTCCAATATTTATTTATTATCGAAGTAGAGTTTTCATAAAATGCTTTCCCTCTTCAATTTTTTCTAATTTTAAAAAGTGAATGTCTATCGGTAAAATTCCAAAAAGTAAAATCCAACTTGTAAATAATTTTTCATTTGAAGCTTCTATTAAATTACAAAAATGATTTTTGTTTACCGGATACGTCATGCGTGCAAAAGGGAAAAGTTCGTTGTTTACTTGTTCCATAGTAGAGATGATATTCCAAACATCAGAACTATTTAAATGGATGGTTGATTGAACTTTAAAAGTGTAATCTTTCATTAGTTAATATTGATTCTAAAATACTCCATTGGGCGAAAAAAAAAGAATAATGTAAAAAATAAATCTCAAATAGTAGAACAAAAAAAGGGATGCTACGTAGCGTGGAATGGAAATACCAGCAGCGCAATTAGTTTTGCCTCGTTTTTTTGTTTCTTTTTCGACTAAGAAAATAAGTGACAAATATATTAGTGTGGCATTCAATTAACTAAAAAAAATAATTATTATAATTAATATGCACTGCGGATTAAATTAAAATAAAAGATGGAAATAAAGAACAAATTGTTCGCTTGGTTTGTTAACTTTGAAATGAAATTATAACGTATGATTATTCCTAAAAAAGTAGAGAAAGTTTTAAATGTACACTTAGAATTAGAAGCCGGTGCATTCTTTAGTTACCTTTCCGTTGCTGCATGGTGCGAGAAAGAAGGCTTAGAAGGTTGTGCAAAGTTTTTTCGCAAACAATCCGATGAAGAGCATGTACATTTTATGAAGTTCTTCGATTATATCAACGAAGTCGGTGGACATGCAATTGTCCCTGCAGTGAAACAACCTAAAGTAGATTTTAAAGATATTTTAGAAGTGTGCCAACACGCATTATCCGGCGAACAAAAAGTAACGAAGTCTATCTACAATATATTAAAGGTTACGCAAGAAGAAGACGATCACGCTACAGAAGATTTTTTACAATTTTTTGTTATGGAACAACGTGAAGAAGAAGTACAATTTAATCGAATTATCGATAAAATAAAGTTAATAGGCAAAGGACCTCAAAGTCTTTATTATATAGATAAAGAATTTGAAAAATTGGTGAATGCCGCATCAAAAGATAACAAAAAAAATAAAGAGTAATTTATTTTTTATACTATGTCTATGATTTCTTATTTTAGAGGAAGTAAGATATCATGCACAAAAAAATCTACCTTTTATTACTGTTTTCCACGCTTTTGGTTTCTTGTAAAAAAGAAATATTAAGTAGTTCAGAAAATCTGTTATATGCTAAAAAAGGTGCCGATGCCGGCATCTATGACCAACAAGGTCGATACGTACTTTTACGTGGCGTAAATTATAATGTATTTGGAGATTATTGGCAAGCCAATCCGTCTGTGCCGACAACTAAAACGTATGAGGAAAACGATTTAAAGTTAATGGCTCAATACGGCATTAATTGCATACGATTAATATTTAGTTGGAGCCAGTTAGAGCCACAGCGTGGACAATACAATTCAACCTATATTCAACAACTTTCAAACTTTATAGAAACAGCAGCAAAGTACAAGATATATGTATTGTTGGATATGCATCAAGATGCGTTTTCCAAACACATTTTTACACCAAATAATGAAAGTTGCGAAAATCCATTAAATGGTTGGGACGGTGCTCCGTTATGGGCAATCTACACAGATAATCAACCAACTTGTATGTCGAGTTCCGGTGGTGTCGGTGGTAGAGAAAGTAGTCCGGCGGTAATCCATGCATGGCAAAATTTTTGGGATAATAAAAATGACATTCAAGATGCTTGTATTCAAGCGTGGAAAGAATTGGTGAAACACACCGCTAAATATTGGAATGTGGTTGGATATGATTTGTTGAATGAGCCGAGTTTAGGCTATAAGCCAATAAATGAAGAGTCGTATAAATTAGGCAAATTTTACCGCAAAGCTATAAATGCCATTCGTTTATCAGAGCAAGATGCAAAAGCGTATAAGCATATAATTTTCTTTGAGATGAGTGTAACGTGGAATGGGCAAGGAATTCCATTTATTCCCAGTCCGGATTTTACAGAGGAAGAAAATATTGTTTTTGCACCACATCATTATTTTGAATCCATCTCTAATCTTTTAACAATAGAACAAGGGTTGGATTTATTATACGGATTGTCAAAATTATACGAAACTACTACGTTTATTGGTGAATTTGGTTTCTTTGGAAATCCGACTTCTGATGTCAATAAATATAAGCGTTTTGCTAAAAAAGAAGATGCTAATTTTACTTCATCTACATGGTGGCAATGGGCACAAGCACCCGGTGATCCGCATGCAATTAGTTGGGATGGTTTGCAATATGATAATACGTCATTACATCTTATCGAGGTAGATAAATATGGAAATTTTACGGGCAATAAAAATGAACTTTATTTGAATGTGATTAGCCGCTCACGTCCAGATGCTATCTTCGGCAAGCCAATACATCTTATTTCTAATCCGGATAATGGTACGATGGAATTACAAGCAAAAACAGCTAATTCAGGTATTACTACGCTTTGGATTCCGGATAGATTTGGCGAGCCTATAATTTCCGGCAACAAGATTCAACTTCAAAAATTAGAAAAAGTTGAGGGCGGTTATTTAGCAGAAATAGGTGTAAATGGACGGTATCTAATACAGGTAAATTTTTAACATCTTTCTTTAAAATTTGGCATTTGTCAAATAATTTATTTTTTAACATTAATGTTAAGTTTTTTTAGTAATTTTATTACAAACTATTAAATCACGACATTATGAAAAAATATATACAAATCTTTTTGTTGCTACTTTTATTTCCATTTGGATTGTTGAAAGCACAGCACATTTCTTCAGACGATGAGAAAACTAAAGTGGATGTACCATTAGTTAAAGGTTTTTATCAAACGTTCAACTTAGATAACGAAACACCTTGTAATTGTAGCGATAAATCTCAACGAACACATGATTTGGCAAAAGGGTTAATTCCAAATGATGTAGTTAATTATAAATTACAGGCATACAAATTTACATTTGGAAATTCAACAGTAGGAGTTTCCAAACTTTTTAAAGCATTTGAAGAAGATAAATCAATTTATAAAGTTTCTATGAAAGAATGGGATTCTTTTATGTTACTTACTACAGATAAATTTGATGTTTCCTCGTTTGAAGCTGCAGCAAAATTAGTATTTGCAACATTTGAACCTATTCCGGTGGAAGATTTCTTATTAAGAAAAAATAGTGCTTCCTATACCGAGTATATGAAATTTATTCAGCAATCTTCAACGGACAAATAAGTTTATTTCACCTTTATATTCTAAGTATGAGAAATAATTACACAAAATTTTTTTTTTCTATAATTATCTTACTATTTGTATGTGCAAATAATACGTTCGCACAGAAAACACTCCGATTAAGAATATTATCGATTAGTGCTAATAATACCAGTGGTACAGATTGTGATGCCAATTGTATTGGAACTTCCGACAACCAATTAGATTGGGTGTTTGATATAGATGATGGAGGAACAGATGTTGACGAAGATTGCTATAATCTAAGTGATGACCAAAATAGCAATTCTACTTCGCCAAATTTTACAGTATTTGATCGAAATTATGATTTTGAATGCCAATGGCCATCCGGAAATATAGATTTTAACGTAGAAGGTTGGGATCAAGATTGTGCTGATGCGTGTATTATTGGTGGAGGCTTTGGAAATGTAGTGAGTGAGTTAGCCTGTACCGTTAATGTAAATAGTACGTACCCAAGTAGCGCCGCTGCTACAGGAAATTATGGGCCGTATACCGCCACATGTAATTACAATAGAGGATTTAACGGTGGATGGAATTGTGCCGGAACGATTACGGTTACATATCGTTGGGAAGTCGCCGGAAGTTATCGGTCTCAAACATCTGATAACTATATCTGTGGTGCTTACGATATGGGAACTTTAAATACCGGAAGTTCCATTAGTAGGAATAATTTTAACAATATTGGTTATTCTACAGAAGATATTTGTGCAGCAGATGAACCCAATAATGATTCCAATGATGAAACCGTTTGGATGAAATTTACTACAGGTTCAAATCCGGGAACGGCAATTACAGTAGATGTAGATGCCATAGGCGGTTCTGGATCCGGTGGAACTCTTTGCATTTCCGGTGGAACTGTTTTTGGCTGGACAAGAGTGTATGAAGGTCCATCAACTTTATCAGGCTGTCCATTTACGTATTCAACCAATCCATTTACCCAAATATCTCAAGTGGGTTCTGTCGGTTCTTTAGGAACGGATAATAGTGTTATTGATATCAGTTGTCCGAAACCGAATCAAACCTATTACGTGCAAGTAGAAATGCAAGGTATTGCAACTTGTGATATGGGAAGATTTAATTTGAACGTTTCAGATAATGGAGTACAAGCTGGTCCGGATTATATATGTCAGCCTGCAAACTCAACTACGCCGGGTGTAAATGGATTTATGGGAACACTCAATAGTTCATTCGACCCTCGACCAACTACAGGTTCTGCTACAGGTTGGGAAGATGGTGATTATGATTTAGCGATTTTTAATCAATCTACCGATTGTGCTTCCGAAAGCAAAGGATGTTGTAGTGAACCGGATAATACATCTATTTTATCCAGTTTAAATAAAACCGTTTGGTATCGTTTTAGAACACCACCTGCCGATTATCCTTCAGCACCGGCTCTGGCACAATTAGCTCATACGTATAAAATTCGTGTGGAAAGATTAGGCTCTTCCGGTACACTTACTTATCCGGCTGTTTATGTATATGAAGAATCTGCAGCAACGACTCGAAATTGTCCAAATAGCGGAGGCGATTATGCAAATTTAACTTATTTAGATAGAGATGAAATAGATCCACTCAATCTTGTTAATGGAGGCCATGCAGAAGTAAAACGTCTTTGCTTAAAACCTAATACAAATTATTATATTCAAGTAGATCCTGTTGGTACAACGAATAGAGTTGATTTTAATATAAAAGTAGCAAAAGATCAATTTAGACCTTCAGATATGATTTGCGATGCTGTTGATTTAGGTTATATAACTACAAATGGACTTCAAAATGGTCCGACAACCGGAGTGAATTGGGCAAATAACGGACCTTCTTCTAAATTAGGAGCTGCTAAATTCTTTGGATTACCGCATACCAATAAATGTACATCGGCTGAAGCAGGAGAACCTGGCGCATCGCCGGGTGGACCAAACCCAAATTCAGGATCTCATTCGGCAACTGTCTGGTATAAATTTACTACAGGTAGTAATGTGCCTCCGGATTGGATTTATTGGTATGAAGATGATAATACTTTAAATAATGCGAATCGAGGTACAGTTTGTATTGGAACTTTATTTCAAAGTCGGGTAACTTTCTATAAAAATGCAACTACTTATGCTTGCCCGGTAGGTGGCAATTTAGTTCAAGCTGCTGAAATGAATATTCCCGGAGATTTATGTGATGCGACAACTGGAATCGGGTTTGGAGCTCCTTGTTATGCTGATATGTTCCGATTAAAATGCCCGGAACCAAATACAACCTATTATGTACAAGTAAAAGATGCAGGAGCCATTACTCCGTGTTACGAAGGACAGTGGAGTTTCGATAATGGTTCTCATAAAATTACCTCAGCACCAACCTTAGGTGGTGCACCTTCTAATGATAGTATTTGTGGAGCAATTGATTTAGGCGTTGTACCAAATAACGGACAAATTAACAATGGTGTTATTTATGATAATTTCTGTGCCACACCGGATTTGTCCTGGAGAGCAGACTTTACCCAATCTTTAGATGCAGATGTTTGGTTTAGATTTAGACCACCGGCATCCGGATCTGTACGTATCACTGCACAATCGGCACCAAGTGGTTCTCCTAGCATAGATGACGACCTCGATATTCAAGCTGCAATTTGGGAGCCTATTTTAGGAGATGGAACCAATTCACACTGCTCAGATCCACGCTTCTTATGGACACCAATCATATCACAAGATCACGGTATCCAAGAATCTGTAGAAGCAGGCGTCGTTACTGTTTCCTATTATGATATTTATAACACATGCGGAAATTCTTTAACATGTAATGAAGGAAATAGTTTAATCGCTACATGTTTAGACCCTAATAAATACTATTATCTACAGATAGATGGTGGTAGTTATGCTACTTGCGATTTAATAGATGCCGGAGATTGTATCATGGGTTATTTTAGATTACAGGTTGCAGATGCCGGCTTAGGCTTATATAATAATGCAAGTCCGGGCGATGTGGGTTCTCCTTACACAAGTTTAGGTGTTCCTAATACCAACTTGAAACACGATGAGCCTTGTTTTGCCCAGCCGTTAACCATGAATAATTCTGCTGTAAGCTATGGTTCATTAAATTGGGCTAGTATGACCAACCGATGTGCTACTTCTATTAATGATCCGGTTCCATCAGAATGGACAGCTAAAAATGCATCAACAGATAAAACAGTTTGGGCTCGGTTTGTCGCACCACCAAGTGGAAAAGTAAAAATTAGAGCAGAGAATCGTTCTCAAATAAAAGGTGATGCCGATTACCACGAAAATATTAATCTACAATTAGCATTATATCAAACTTCCAATTGTTTTGACAAATGGAGACTTACAGAGGTTGGTAATGGAAATGGATTTGACGGAGGTGCAGTTGAAATCGATTTATTAAACGAAGATGACTATACAGGTGTCTGTGTTCTGTGTACCGGAACATGTGGATTTGATGAGTATTATGTGGCGAGATGCTTAATTCCGGGACAAACCTATTACATCATGATAGATGGCGAAGCCGGTTATACATGTGCTGCCGATGTAGAAGATGTAGAAGGAGATTTCAGGATTTCTGTGCAAGAATTAAATGGAATTCCGGCATCTACCAATGATTCTATTTGCGACGCCTATCTAATGACGCCAATCTCTAATACAGTTGGGGCAGTTTATAATTCACCAATCGCATTCAATAATGAATGTGCTTCTATTGATTTGTCGTATGAAGGAAACGGACAAATTGCGGATGAAATTAATGGTACTTTATTTGATATTAATGTAGAACATACTTTATGGTTCAAGTTTGTAGCACCATCTACCGGAAAAGTAAGAATAGAAGCTATTGAAGATGGTGGTGTGGATGATATAGATTTAGGAATAGCAATATTTGATATTCCATCTCAAAATTGTGCAAACATTCAAACAGGTGGTTTTAAATTTGATGAAGATTATGATCCGGCAGTATTTGGTATTGCCAATTCAGACGATGAAGAAATTACTGTTTCTTGTTTAGTTCCGGGTAGAACATATTGGGTGCAAGTGGATGGTGAAAGGAATATGACGACTTGTGGTCCGGCATTCTCCGGCTCTGATTGCGAAACAGGTCAGTTCCGTATGCGGGTAACAACATTGGCATCCGACCCAACGTATGCTTCTAATGTGGCATATACTACACCTGTAGCTTCCACTGCCGGCGGTAACGATATGTTCTGTCAATCTCATCAAGTGTACAATGCTGGAGGAACATACAATCCGCTCAATCAAAATACATATTTAAATCCCGGAGAAACGATTGTATTTAATCATAATAATCGATGTGCAACGGCAGAATATAATGAACCGGAAGCAAACGGTTGGGATTTAAATCCATTTAATACCAATTCCGATCCAACTGTTTGGTACACGTTTAATACAGGTCCGGCATTAGGTCCGCTTCGTCCCGGTGATATTACCATCCGAGTAACCAACCCATCTGGTGTATGTTTTGATCCGGATTTAGATTTGTATGAATACAATGGTACATTCACTACCGGTTCTTGTAACGCACAAGCAGCAACTAATTCGCAATTTAATCCACTTTTAAGAGTAGGTGAAGGAGCTGTGTTTAATGTATTATATCCGCGAGAAGAAGAAATTAAAATTACTTGTCCAAAACCAAATACACGCTATTTCTTGCGAGTTTTAGGTTCAAGTACTTGCCCATTGTTTGGTTCCGATCAAGGTGATTTTACGGTGTCTATTTCAATGAGTAACATCAATATCAACTTCCAAACAAATGATAATATTTGTGGTGCTACAAATGTAGGTAGTGGTACCTTAAATTCTGGTGCAACTTTATCATTAACAACACAAAATAATATCTGTGCAACTCAAGAAATTAACGAACCGAATACATCTCAAAGTTGCGTTCAAAATGAACCATGTTACGATGAAACCATGTGGCATAAATTTACTACCGGACCAAATCCGGGAACAGTTGAAGTGGAGGTTACTTCCTTAATTGGTATTGGGGGATTCTTTACAGTACCTTCCGTTGCAGTTTATAAATATGTTCCATCCGGTAATCCATGTTCTACAACTCCATTCTCTAATATAGTTGCATTAGATGACGATATGGGTTTTGCAACATTATTAGGTGGAATTATTGATCCAACAGCAAAAGTAACGTTGAACTGCGTATCGCCTAATACTACATATTATATTCAAGTAGATGGAGCAGATGTAAGTTTATTTGGCTTTACTTTCCCTGGCTTTACAGATAATTACTACTACAACGTAGATGTTCGTGATTTAGGTAGCGGAACAGGTAGAGCACCAAATGATAATTTAGCAAATGCGATTCCGGCGGATGATGTAGCACCAATTGATGGCTTGTTGCCTGCAGGTGGCTCATTAACAGTGGCCGGACATAACAGATGTGCGACCTGTGAGAATGGAGAGAATGGCGATTATTGTGGAAATAGTACCACTGATCACACAGCCGCTTTAGGAGCTGAAGATGAAACGGTATGGTATTATTTTACGACACCGGCAACACCAGGAACCATTACAATATCTGTAGTTGATGATCCTGCAGTAAGTGGAACATTCAGTCCTAATTTTACATTATATTACAATAATGGTTCTTTTCCATTATTTAGAACCACAACAGGAATTAGTAATCAATTAATTCAAGAAGGTGGAACACGTACGGCCGTAGCAAATTCTATATCCGGAAGTTACACTTGTTTATTGCCTAATACTAGATATTATTTACAAATAGATGGAAACGACAACGTACCATTTACAGATGATCAAAATAATTTCTTAGTTACAATTACAGACGATGGTTCCGGTACACCTGGTCCAACAACTCCAACTAACTATGATTTGATTTGTTCAGCAGATGTATTGACAGTTCCATCCAACGGCACAACAGGAAGTTTAACAAGAACAAACCGATGTGCTTGGGAAGAAGCAGGTGAGCCAAATACAAGTAATAATATGAATAACACAGGTGATGATGTTACTTCTAATGATTATGACGAAACAGTTTGGTTTACGTTTATTCCACCTACTGATGGCGATATAACAATGAGTTTAGAGCCAACAAGTGGCATTACAGGCGGTGTAAATTATGTATTGTATCAAATGCCTACAACAGCCGCCATTTCATGCAGTGGTTCTCCAGCGGATATTCCAAATTGGAGCCAATTGACAGAAATTGCAAGAGGTACCGGATTAGCATTAAATACCGTAGGTACAACAGATAGAATAACAGAAACATGGCCTTGCTTATCATCATCTAGAAGATATTACATACAAGTAGATGGTAATGATTGGCCGGCAACTGCTGATGTAGGAAATTTCAATATCCAATTGACGCACGTTCCGAAAACAACTCCGGTGAACGACGATATTTGTGGAATTGGAGCAACTGCTGCAAATGGTAATTTAGGAACATTCACCGTTTCAAATACAGTGAGTGCAACAAATCAAGACAATAGATGTGCAACACAAGAAGTAAATGAACCGAATATTAATGGTCCGATGAATGACATAACAGATGCTTCTTATGACCATACGTTATGGTATCGTTTTACTGCAAGTAATACAGATGGCACTTATAACGTATCTGTTACAAATGTAGGCGGTGATGCTATTAATGGTTCTATAGTTGTTTATCGTCAAGATGCTACGATTTGTCCGGGTACTAATTTTGCTAATCTTGTTGAAGTAAAAGCTTCTCCAACGACAGGCTCTGTTACCAATAACGAAACACTGACATTGGAATGTTGGGAAATAGAAGAAGGAAGAACATACTATGTGCAAGTTCAAGGATGGGACGGAATTGGCGGTGGAGATGTAGGTGATAACTTCACGGTATCTGTACAATTTACGAGTGGTACTACCAATCCGGCAGATAATATTTGCACTGCTCCAACAGTAATTGTAGGTGCAGGAAATGTAGGAGCAGATAATAGATGTGCTACTACGCAAACGAATGAACCAAATATTTCTCCTTCGCCACAATCACCGGCTAATGGCAATGATTACGATGAGACCTTATGGTACACATTTGTAGCACCGCCATCCGGCGAAGTTCGCTTAAATACATCTTCTTATAGTCCGTCTACTATGACGTTGAATGCGGATTTATATAGTGTTCCTGCCGGATATAATTGTGGCGTTTCCGGATTTTCCGGCTTAACGAGAGATGATAATACAACTTTCTTAACTTCCGTATTAAATACGTGGGATATGAGATGTTTAGTTCCGGGTGCTACTTATTATTTACGATTTGATGGAAACGATGGCGTTGCAGGTATTCCACCGGATAGAGGAACTTGGAATTTCAATTTAACAAATATCGATAACGCGACGGCATATCCGAGTGTTGCAAATGATGAACCATGTGGTGCTATTGATGTAACTCAATTTGTCCGTACTCAAGCACAAGGACCATGTACAAGCGATAATCAATACTATAATAATAGTTATAGCATTTTAGATGCCGCGATCGATGTGGATAGAGCTACCCGTTCTGTACAAGCTGTTGGATGTAATGGCGAAACCAACTGTAATGATTATTGGTTTAAATTTACCGTTCCCTTAGATGCGACCGGTATTCGTGTACAAGGTAATGATGAGTATCCAATCGGTTCTATTACGAATAACTCACACCAACATATTGGAATTTATAGATCCGTAGGTGGTTGTGGTGGCACATTACAACAAATCAATTGCTCGGATGGTGGTTTTGGAAATGATGTCGATTTCTCGTTAGCAGCATTCCCTGGAGAAACATTATATGTTCAGGTGTTTAATGAAAATGCACCAACTACACCATCAAATCCAACATTTGGTTTCTGTGTTTCTGTGGATTGTCCGCCTAAACAAACTTGTACACCAAACAACATTATTTATGGTCAGGCACAATGTTGGAACATGAATACGAATGGTGTAAATCTTTCACCTCAATACTACGATTGTTTGACCGGTAGTAATAACTCTGTAAACTACGTTTCATTTACTACAGATTGTGATGGAACTCCGGTTGATACCGTTACCGTTATTTTCTCTGTTTCTGAAATTGGTTGTGGTGCTACGGCAATGTCTATGTTCTTAGACCAAACGCCTTGTGTCGCACCTCTTGGTCAATATGATGACATCTTAGTAAACTGTGCCATCTTTGAAAAAGTAACAGGTGGAACCACTGCAACCAACTTCTCATCCACATTCATCTTGCCGGCATGTGCAACGTATGTAATGCAAATAATTAGTGATGAGAATACAGCAGGTTGTGCATCTGCAGGACAAGTATTGATTGTAAAAACATCTTTACCACCATCAACTGTATTGCCTGTAGAACTAACCAGTTTTACCGGTTATAACGATGGTGATGTAAATGTGTTGAATTGGACAACTGCTTCAGAATTAAATTCATTAAAATTTGAAGTAGAAAAGAGTTTGGATGCTATAAACTTCAATTATATTGGAGAAAGACCAGCAGCCGGAAATAGTAGTCTTCCATTAGATTACAGTTTGATTGATGAACATCCGGTGATTGGAAATAATTACTATCGATTAAAAATTATAGACAAAGATGGTTCGTATGAATATTCTAAAATTATCATAATCAAAGTAAACGAAGTGAATGTAAATACAGACGGAATTGTTCAAGTATATCCAAATCCAACAAACAACCAATTGAATGTGGTTTATCAAGCAAGTAAAGATCAGAAAATTGCGTTAGATGTATTTAATGCAATTGGTCAAGCAATGCAATCTAATATCTATCAGTTGAGTGCCGGATTGCACACGTTAACACTTGATGTTCAAAGCTATGCAAAAGGTATGTACATCTTGGATTTGAAAAACACATCATCCGGAAACAGATACCAAACGAAGTTTGTAAAAGATTAATTCAAACAGAAAAAGAAATGAAAATCTCGGCAGAAATGCCGAGATTTTTTTATTGTATAAATGTTGGAACACCCTGTGGATTCATTCCTTTTAATACAGCATCGTTAAAATATTTTTTGGCAAGTATTGTATCATTTTTTAGAAGAAATAAATAGCCTAAATTTTCGTAAGGAGCAAATAAATGCTGCTGCGTTTGTATAAGATTGTTATTGTATTTTAATACACTATCTGCACCAACTGATTCATAAATAATAGTAGATATTTTATTGATAACACCATTGTTTGTAGTGTCTTTATTGTAAATGGATTGATATAGTACTACGGCATCCTCCATCTTTTTTTGTTCGTAATATAAATCTGCAATTAATTCTGTTGCTTCCGTATTAATGGTGTCATTTTGTTGGGCTATTTTATATTGATGAAGTGCATTTTGCGTGTTGCCCATTTTGTAATAAATTATACCTTCAAAAATATGGCACACACTGTTGGATGGATATATTTTATTGGCCTTTTGAATATGTTTCAAGGCATGTTGTAAGTAATTTCTATCTATAGTTTTGTCATATTTTTCCATGTAGGTCATTGCCGCAATGCGTTGTGCTTCATAGGATTTTTCTAAATGCGGTATGTCGTTTTCTATAAGTGTAATGCTATCTTTCCAAACCTTGCTTCGTTGATACGAAAATGCAAACCAAATGCTTGCAATTACTATCGTTGACAAGAAAAATAGCGTGGTATTTTTTGGATTGATTTTATGTAAAATAGCAATTATGGTAATGCAAAAACCCAAGGAAGCCATGAAAGCATATCGGTCTGCAATAATGCCGGCAACAGGCACTATGAAATTTAAGCAATATACTAAAAAAATAAGCGTAGAAATTAATCCAAGTGCCAAGAGTTTGTCTTTCATCCAAGCATAAATTGAACAGACTAAAAATACAATTCCTAAGCTTACACATAGTAAAGTTTGCCAACTAAAAAATGGATAGAGTACAACTTGGTCGTATCCGAAATAATACCAATAACCGTACGGAACGAGTAAAAATTTTAAATAATAAAAAAATGTAACAGCCGCCATGGCTATTTTTGAAAATAAATTGCCAACATCAAAAAATGGATTTTCAGTATATGTTACATACGTTATGGCTTTTTCGTTAACTGGAGATGCGATGAGTAAGTTCGGTAAAATACTATAAAAGAATACTTGTAAAAAGAAAAAGAGTATAAAAATAAATGCTGCTTGTTTCCACATTTCTTTGCCATAAAAGAGCAAAATCAGAAAAGGTAAAAACAGTACAATACTTACTGCATCGTATTTGCTTAAAATGGCAAGTATAAATAATAAAGATGCAAGCAAATATAATAGTATAGAGGTGTTTTTCTTTTTATTAAATGATTGAAAAATAACCCAACAAGATAGTATGCCAAATAACATACTTAAAATGTTGTCTCTGCTTTTTAAATTGCAAACAACGTTCGTATGAATAGGATGCGTAAGGAATAAAAGAGTGATGGCTACAGCAAAAATATTTCGATGTTCGCCGAGTGGTAATTGTAGTAGCAGAAAATAAATACTGATACATAATAATATATAAAGTACAACATTAACACCATGTGAAACTGCCGGATTGGGAGAGCCGGAAAAATAATTTTCAATAGCGTAAGAAAGTGTCAAAATAGGTCGGTAATCACTCTTGTTGAATCTCGTTTTAAATACAGAAAAAAGCCCTTCTATTCCTTGTTCTTTTTGGGGTAATTCTGTATTGATAAAGTAATCATCAAGCGCATAATTGTACTGAATAGTAGGAAAATAAAGGAATAATCCAATGAGTATTAAAATAACTACGACAAGCCATTTTCTTTCTGAAAGCTTTTCCATCAAAATCATTGGATAACTGTTTGTTTTACAAAATAGGTTGATATCTTAAACTAAGCAAATAAAAAATATACTTTATTGCCGAAAATACGATTCTTGATTTTAATTATGGAATAACAGAATTCATTTCGCCCTCGACGTGTCGTGTGACTCGTTCAACTATTAGTTTAAAACAAACCCAGATAATAAATAATAAATTTGAAGAAGTAGTTAACAGGTGTCAAAAGGTGACAACTCCTTTTGAATGCGTTCAATTATACTGCGATAGATATCCGTTTAAAAGTAGTTTAAATAAGTTTTATTTGATTGATTAATTAGAAGAAAATATTTGAAAAAGATTAAAAAATATTACTTCAAATGGATTTTTTTAAGTAAAAAATTTACAGTATGAATGAGTTGTATTTTTAATATGTTAAATATTTGGATAGCTGTTAACTTTTATTTAAATTTAGGTGGAGTTATTAACACTATTTACTGTAAATTTTAAGCTATGAGAAACATCTACAAAATGTTATTTGTTATGGTTATTCTAATGTCATATTCCAACATGAAAGCGGATAATGGATTAGAAGCAACGTCTTTAACTAATAATAGTTCAGAGGAATCTGCAAATAAATCAACGTTTTCAAAAGCAAGTATTCAATCCTATGCTCAGTCCTTTAAAGAGGAAGATGTAAATGATGGAGCAATTTATTGTTATGCATTTGCCCAATATGATAATGCCAACGCTTTAATAATGATAGGAAGGTTTATGCAAAATCAGGATATTCTAAAATTTTGTCCAACCAAAAACACCTTTGCAATAAAAACAAATTCAGTTTTTAATAAGGCAGTTGTACAAGAAATCGCTACTCAATTAGGATTAACAGTACAAGAAATCGACCTAAAACAATATAAAGAGTCAATTTTACAAAATAAATAGATTTATCATATCTACTAATAATGTATTATCAATTTTTAAGAAAATAAAACTATGCATACATTTTACAAATTTATCTTCTTTTTTTCTGTGCTTTTTATTTTTAATAATTCCTATGCACAAAAAACACTCAAGTTACATGTTAGCAATTTATCTAGTACACCGGGTACGGACTGTGATGGTGCAGTGAATGATTCAGACTGGCAGTGGACTTTTGCAGGAAATGCAAGTGGTTGCGATTACCAAAACGGAACAAATAGCTCACAAAGTTGGGACCCTAATAGAGATATTTGGGGAACGAATACCTATTACAGTAGAGATTGCTGGCCATCTTCTATAAGTGTACAATTCAGATATCAAGAAAATGATAATTTTGAAGATTGTGATGCAAGTGGGGCTTGCTTAAGGACAGACACTTGGACAGTGCCTACATATAATGCAGGAAGTAATAATTATCAACAAAATGGCTCTTCAACAGGCTCTACTACGTTAACAGGAACATGTACAGGAGATTGCCCTACTACTATTACGTATGGTTATACAGCATATTGGACCGTAGGTGGCAGTGATTTTAATGCAGCAAATTTAAGTTCAGGTTATGTAACTAATAAAACTTGTGCAACAGCCATTGCTCTAACTGCAAATGGTACAGGAAATCTTAGAACAAATGACGCCACACAATGTACCGAAACATGGTATTCTTATGCACATACAGGAACTATTAGCTCACTTACTTTCGACCCAAGCCAAAACTCATCCAATGTCGAAGTGTATTATTCAGCTACAGGAAGTTGTACCGGAATGTGTTTAGTTGCAAGTGGTAGTGGTGTAGCAACAGTTAGAGGTCCAAAAAATGGAACATATTTTATTAAACTTACAGCGAGTGGCGGCGGAAATACAAGCTTAAATGTTTCAAGAACAGGTACAGGTAGTAATGATAATTTTAATCAAGCAACAAGTATCACAATGACGCCGGGAACTACTTATAATGGCTCATTTAATAATAGTTCTTATTCCAACGAAACCAGTGAACCTTTTGCATATTCAGGTTATAATACAGCTTGGTATACATTTACGACACCGGCTTCAGGGTTATCACAAGTAACAGCTTCCATCTCAGAAAATGGTGGTAATAATTCATTTGTTACAATCTATGAAAAAGGAGCATCCACAAATTGCACGTTCGCAAATCTAACAAATGAAGCAAGCGATAGATGGTGTGCGTCTAGCGGGGGCTCCGTTACAGCTACTTGCTTGACTGGTAATACTACTTATTATGTTCAGTATGGAACAGCTTCAAATTTTGATTTATGCATAGGTGGTGAAAGTACAGGAGGCTATAATGTGTCCATCTCTACACCAAATGCATCTGCCGGACCGGATAATATTTGTAATGCTGTGCAAATAGGTACAGGTACAATAGGTATCAATCAATCTGCAACTACTTCCACATATAATAATGTTTGCTCTGGAGTAAACACAGGTGGCCACACGGATCCGGTGAATGACCAAGGAAATGATGCTACGGATTGGTTTTATTTTACGACACCGTCAAATCCGGCATCTAAATATTATTTGCATTTTAATAATATTGCTGATTTTGGTACTTGGGGTGGTTTAGAAGGCGAAATTTATAAAAAAACTGGTGGTACTTGCCCGCCTACTTT
This sequence comes from Bacteroidota bacterium, assembly GCA_963169645.1. GTDB lineage: Bacteria > Bacteroidota > Bacteroidia > Chitinophagales > JADIYW01 > JADJSS01. Next base: position 99,910 of record CAUJCO010000013.1, on the reverse strand, counting down.
ATCTTATGTTGGTAGTTGGGATCCTGCAGCATGCGGAGTAGTTGAAGAAAGTGGAGGATTTTGTTTAGATCCAAGTTCTACTTATTATGTTATGGTGGATGCAGAACAAGATGGAGTTTGTGGAGGCAGAGGTCAATATCAGGTTTCAGTTAGAGGGGAGAATGCGCCTAAAGGTGCAGACTTATGCTCTCAAGCAATATCTTTAGGTACCTTATCTCAAGGTGGTACTATTGGTGATGCAACAGGCGTAAATAGATGGAATAATTTCTGTGCAGGCACCGCCGGTGATCCTAATCCGGGCTGGACATTAGTCGGCGTACCTACCGACCCATATCAAACCGTTTGGTTTAAATTTAATACGGGTTCCGGTGGAGCCGGTAGAAATATTGCAATAGATGGCTATAACGACCCAGGTTCTCATGGCGACCAAATAGACTTAAAATTAGCACTCTATAGTGGAACTTGTGGTAGTATGACCTTAATCGATAAAGATTATGATACACCACCATTCACTGAAACAATGGAAGGCCAATATTGCTTAAACTCGAATACAGACTATTATATCCTTGTGAGTGGTAGTAATTTTGAAGCTGTAACAGGATCAACTAAAGAAGGTTATTTTGGTTTAACCGTAAAAGATAAAGGACCTTATCCGGCTAATGACCTTATCTGTAATGCAACCAATATTACGGTTCAAACTGCTTATACCTACAATTCTCAATCATTTAATAGTGAAAATAATATAAGAGGTACAAAATGTTCAGATCCACAACCTGATTGGACAGCAGAAGTTTGTCAGGATAATGATGCCGGTGTATGGTACAAATTTGGACAAGTACCGGGTAGAAGTATTGTTGTAGATGCCAATGATAATGGTAGTGATGATATCAGTATCCAAATGGCATTGTACTCAACAACTACCAATGATTGCAATGCCACTAAAACATTGGTTCAAACCGAAAATAGTATTGCATCCAATGATGAAGACGCTTATTTCAGTTGCTTAAATCCAAATTTATATTATTGGTTATTAGTAGATGGCGGCGATTATGACCCAACTTGTTTAGGTATAGCTGCCGCATTAGAAGAAGGCGATTTCTCATTGCGTTTCTGGTTCCCTGAAGAAGGTGAAACTACATTCTGTAATGCCGAAGATTTAGGAAGTGTTCCGGATGGTGGAAGTATTTATGCCCGTAATTTATCAAATTTATGTGGAGTGTCGAGTTTTTCCAATGCTTCTGCTCCTTCTGCCTTTGGATTTGATAAGGCAGTCGTGTATAAATTTACAACACCTCCTGCAGTAGGTTTTACAGATGCTTCTGTAAATATTGAAGCATTCTCAAACCCTTATTATGATGATGCAACACATGAAGTGTTAGGTGGTGCCGGCGGGAATATGAATTCACTAGAAAATGGCTGGATGGCAGGCGACGAAATAGATTTGCAATTAGCATTGTACTCAGATGGTGCTTGTGCAAGTAGTCATTACGTAGTTGGAAGTTATTATGATCCAACAGTAGGAGGTCCGGACCCAACCGGCTTACTAGGTTCAGATGAAAATCTTATTGTAAGCTGTCTAAAACCTAATACCGTATATTATTTAGTTGTAGATGGTGGAACCAATACAAACGGATATTATGATATCAGAATTTCTGATTATGGTAAACACACGCCAAATGATTTATTATGTCAAGCTATCGATCTTTCAGCTACCAATTCTGCTCCATGGACAAACTGTAATAGTAATACAGTTGTTCAACTCCTTGGACAAAATAATTATTGTGCAACAACAACTAATGATATTCCGGCATCTTTAGGCGTACGTCCGCCGGGTTGGGGTGAATTAAATAGCCCGGTTTGGTATAAATTCAAAGCACCAAAATCCGGTAAATTAAAGATTGAAGCCATCAATACAATTTCAGATCTTATTCCGCCATATGATGAACCGGAAATTAGTGCACAATTAGCCGTATTCTTCTTGCCGGGTGGATATCTAGGTACCTGTGCAGATTTATCTACTGAAAAAGATAGATTAGTTCACATTGGTTCTAACCATGATGCTTTACTTCACGACGAAGAATACACTATTGAGTGCTTAATGCCGGATTCTATCTATTACTTATTGGTAGATGGTAGTTCTGAAACACTTTGTCCAACTTGTACACGAGGTGAGTTTTATTTGAAATTAACAGCAGACCCAAGAGACAGACCGGCAACCAACGATTTACCTTGTGATGCCATTGATTTAGGCACACCGGCTGTATGGACAAATCCTACAATTTATGATACTAGGGTTTCACCTGCTAGTGGAGCCGGAACATATTCTTCACCAACTACGGGTTATCCATCAGCAACAGGTTTACACAATGGTGTAAGAAATAATGCTGGCTCTTGCATGCGGGTGGAAAATAATTACTGTGCCGGAATAGCTGGCGAGCCGGCTGTAAATGGTGGAAACTTCTTTACTGATTTCTCACCGGATGGAACTGTTTGGTATAAATTTACTGCACCAAGCACTGGAGAAGTAAAAATTAATACAATCAGCGATCCGGATAATAGAGGTGATTTACTATATACTCAGATCGGAGTTTTTGAAACATCTGACAATACTTGTACAGGCGAAATGGTGGGTATTGCTGCAGATGGCCTTCCGGATAATGTAGATGGAGATAATGAATTAACCGTAAAATGTTTGGATCCGGGTAAAACCTATTTCTTAATGGTAGATGGCGCAGGCTTGAACAAACGCGGATATTTTGAATTACAAATTCAAGCGGTGCCGCAGACACTTACCGGACCAGCAAATGATGATATTTGTAACGCAACACCAGTAACATATCCGGCATCAATAGGAAGCACTACTACCGTTAATAATCAAACAAATAGATGTGCAACCATACAAACCATTTATTCTGAACCAACCACGTTCACTAAAGATGCGGATGTTTGGTATAAATTTACAACACCCAATACGCCAGCACCACATGCTGTCGAAGTGGAAGTAACAAGTGGTTTGCCTTGGCCATTTGGCGATGCCATGGATCCACAGATTGCATTATATAAAATGAATCCAACAGGTGGTCCTTGTGCTAGCTCATTTACATTGGTGGATGATGGCTATAGCGCATTAGGATTGCCATTCTACGAGTCATTTGAGTTCCATTGCTTAGAACAAAATACAACCTATTATTTAATGGTAGATGGTAGTGGATTAAACGAGCAAGGTAATTTTAAAGTAGATGTTACACGTATTAATCCACATCCATTACCAACCAATGATAATATTTGTCAAGTGGGTACCACACCTGCAAACGGTTATTTAGGTGTTTTAGGAGGAACAGTGGGTAATAAAGTGGGCAATACTTCAACTAATTGGCATAACTTCTGCTCCGATGTTGAAACAGGAGAAGCTGCTTTAATGACGGATGGTAATTATACGTTAGACCAAACAGTATGGTTCCATTTTAGAACTCCAAATGTGGCAAATAATATAGATGTAGAAATTCGTGCTTTAAATGACCCAAATAATGTAGGTGACCAAATTGATTTACAAATGTTGTTAGTGCAAGGAAATCCGGGTTGTTCACCAACAGCCTTCACTACCTTAACACCTATTGAGTCTGTTGATCCTGCATTAACTTTCAATGCCACCATGAATGTATGTTTACCACCCAATACAGATTTTTATATTCAAGTAGATGGTAGTGGTTTAAATAAACAAGGTTATTTTACAGTAGAAGTAGAAAATATGGGCACAACTTCTGCTCCTGCAAATGATAAAATATGTAATGCAAAAACATTAACGGTAACAGGTACTTATTCAGGTTATACCAATGATAACAATATTTGTGCAACGTTAGAATCAAACGAAAAACAACAAGTAGCGGGCAGTATTCAACGTTCTGTTTGGTATAAATTTGTTGCGCCAACATCGGCAGATGTTTCTATTGAAGTAAAAGGAAATTCTTGGTTTCCATTCACTCAAAATTACTTCTTACCGGATATTACCATTTGGGAATTATCAGATAACACCTATGCATCAATTGATAATACAATTGCAGGATGTGCAACACCAAGTGCATCCAATTGGAATCAATTAGAATTTAACGACTACCAAGGTATTCCAAATTCATTAGCCAACGGAGTTTATCCAACAGTAGTTTTAACTCCACAATGTTTGAAACCGGGTTATACTTATTATGTTCAAGTAGATGGAACCGCCGGAATTGGCTTAGACGGATATTTCAGTATTCAAATTAAAAATAATCAACCTTCTTATAGTGGACCTTCAAATAACGAAGCATCCGGAGCTACAACCGTACCTATCAGTTCGGCTTCTTGCCAATACAGCAATGGAACATGGCAAACCTCAGGCGCCGGTTATACGTTTGGTACTAATCCTACTTGGTCAAATCCAAACTTGATAGGCATTGCCAACTCTTCCGGAATTCCTTCTTGTACTCAAAATTGTGGCGATGTTTGGTTTAAATTTCAAATGCCGGCCGCATGTGGTAATAACACAAAATCATTTATTAAGATTGAAGGAGATGATGAATTTGATTTAGATTTAAGTGGTTATCCGGAATTAGCAATTGCAGCATACAACGGAGGTAGTACAACATCTACTTCTAATTTAACTTTCTTAAAATGCAGTGTAGGCGGAACCGGTGTTGACCCTGATTTCTCGATATCAGCAAACCCGGGTGATTATATTTATTTACAAGTTTGGGATTTAGCCGGCAATGAGCAAAATAAACATTTCAAATTATGTGTATCTGAACAGAAAAGTGCGGATGATTGTGTTGATGCAACAAATATGACCTTAGACGTTCCTTATTGTTGGAGTGTAGAATCACATACCGGTGAAACACCGAGCAGTAGTGTGGTTGGTTCCGGATTATACACTTGTTTCAATGATGGCAATCCTAAACATTCATCTTATTTTAAATTCACTACAGATCCGATAGGTACTTTCTGTGATGATTATTATATCTATGTAAATACATCCGCATTAGCAAAAGCAATGCCTGCCGGAGCTAACCATGCATGTACTTCCGGTACTACAAGTTCCGTTGAGTTCAATATGGCACTTTGGAAAGTAGAAGCAGGTGGACAATTATGTACTCCTGGAAATGCTAATGTCTCAACCGCAGATTGTCAAACATGGAACGATTGTGGTGGTGGTTCATTCGGTTCCAATGTAACAGGTCCGCACGGAAATGGTGGTATGGTAGATGATACAATTTGGTATAATATGGGTACCGGTCAACAACTGGAACCGAATACAACATATTACATTGTACTTGATTATGATATCGTAAATCCATTTATAACAGATCGCGTTGTATTGGATGGTATTATCCAAGTTGGTCGTCGTTGCAAAGGTAGAGTTTGGGAATATACGACAGCACCTGTATTGTCAACTAATAAATACTGTACTTCTAGAGATGGATGGCGTCATTATTATGATGATAAAGGAACTCCTGCAACTTCGGATGATCGCTTCGTATTCTCCTTGTTTCCTAATGGAAATACATTTGAAGGAACGGCTACAATTACGTATGATGGTGTAAATAACTTCCACAAATTCGAAGATTTCCCTAATCATTATGCAGAATACGTAATGGAAAGACGTTGGGATTTCAATGTTACAAGTGGTAGTATCAATCCGTCAAATCCGGTAAAAGTTCGTTTCTATTATCAAAATCAAGAGAAATACAATGTAATTAATGCAGCACAAACATTTGCAGTTACATATCCATCCAATTATGAAGATTTTGAATGGTTTAAATCAGCAAATGGACATGTGTTTAATCCGGCTACTGATGTAAGTCCGAAAGCAATTTCTGTCGGTCCAAATGGTTACTCAGAAGCGGGTTGTTTAAGTTATTGGAATTCGAGTGGCGTATATGTAGGTCCTCCGGGTGTTACACGTTGTAATACAATTGTCGTTACAGATTGGGATGATAACAATGTATATCACCAATGGTGTAATGGAATTCATTTCTGCGAATACAACGGATTAACGGGCTTCTCCGGTGGTACCGGTGGTGCAGGTGATAGTCCTTGGGATATTTCTCCGCTTCCGGTAGAATTAACTAGTTTCACCGGCTATAATGATGGCAATAAAAACGTATTAAACTGGACAACAGCATCCGAAATTAATACCGCCAAATTTGAGGTAGAACGTGCCGATAATTTATCCGGTCCATTTAGTTATGTTGGTGAACGTCCGGCAGCCGGCAATAGTGCTCAACCGTTGAATTATACGTTGGATGATTTAAATCCATTATTAGGCCATAATTATTATCGTTTAAAAATGATAGACCTTGATGGAAGTTTCAAATACTCCAATGTTATTATGATTAATGTAGATGATATTTCCTACGATGATGCCATTACAAGCGTTTATCCAAATCCAACGGATCACACTATCTTCATCGATTATCAATCGTCTGCGGCGTCAAAAGTAAATATTACCGTTTACAATGCAATCGGTCAAGAAATGCTCTACCAAAAAACAGCCGTTGCAAAAGGAACTCAAACACTCCATTTAGATGTGAGTGCATTTGCAGATGGTGTTTATATTATTCAAATTCAGGACGTGTCATCCGGTAAAATGATGCAGTCTAAATTTATAAAAGAATAAGTTTAGAAACTGAACCAAAAAGTCCCGACCTTTGTCGGGATTTTTTTTATTTTTATACATTCACTTTTTATTATTGTACAATAATAATCGTTATTTCAAAATCAATTCAGATGAAATGGTATTTACTTGTATTGTTTGGTTCACTTCCATTACTGTCGGCTGCTCAAGATGCATCCTTCAATTCAGTTGATACTATCCATTTGCAACAAACATTAATGGATTCTGTTGCATTCAAACCAATTGATGAAAAGCCACAACCAATGGAGATAGAAGAAAATGCTACAAGCACGACATCTTTATCCAAAAAACAAAAATGGAAACCAAGTGTCGTCCATCTGCTAATCGGATTCGATTATGCATTTTATCATCCACTAATACAAGAAAATGACATCTTTCATAGTACTTATTATCCGGTGAAAGATTCCGCTCCGGTGTGGGCAGATAGAGAAACCAAAACCAATTTATCCAAACAATATAAAGCAAGTAATATTCAATTTAGTTTGCAAGCTAATTTTTGGAAAGGATTGTATTTTGGTATGAATTACCAATTCACCACCATAAAAAAATATAAGAAAGATCCCAACTTAGGTAATTTACTTTCGCGTAAAAATGCGATGTTCTTTATTGTATCTGCCCAATTTGGGTACGTATTCGAATTTCTAAAAAATAAAGCTTTACAAATCCATCCTTCCATTCGAATTGGAGGTTTTGCAGCAGATGATTATTACGATAGTGGCACCGGAAAGAAATTTTATTTTGGTACCGATTTTCAAATCCGATATTTAATAAAACGCAAAGCAGGATTTAGCTTGGGTTTTGATTACGATTTTTTACGTTATCAGAAAAAAGGATACAGCGATATTTTTGATAAAAATACGTATCAAAAAACAACCTTCAATAATCTGCATTTAAAAGCTGGATTGTATATTAATGTAGCTATTGATACTAAAAAATAAAGGAGATAGCATCGACAATGCAAAAGAAAATAAGTAGGTTAAAAATTGTAACGGTCATTGTATTATGTGTGATGAGTATTTCCGTATTGTATTTCAATAATACACTACGTGTACCATCCATTTTTGATGGCAAATTTTATACAACTGCTTTGTTGCCACCGGCTAAAAAAACGGTGCAAATCACAGAAAAACAAGTGGCTTTGCCGGAGCTAACGTTGTGGTTGGATAGTGCAAATGCTTTAAAATATCAGTATCCGGATTTTTTTTTAAAACAAACGAGCACCACCTCTTTTTTAGTTGTAAAAAATGATACGCTTATTTTTAAAAGGTATCTCAACGGTGTAAAAGAAGGAGAGTACACTCAGCTTTTTTCTGTTACCAAAGTGTTTGTTACGGCCTTGTTAGGAATGGCCATTCAAGATGGATATATTCAAAATGCAGATATGCCGGTTACTACTTTTTTTAAAGATTTAAAAGATGCCCGATTTAACCAATTGACACTGCGACAACTTACTCAAATGGAGTCGGGTTTAAATTATGATGAGTACGGTAAGATATTTCAAACGCTACAATATTATTACGAAAAAAACTTAACGCGTTCCATTTATGCTGCAAAATTTGATACACCGCCGGGTAAGCAATATAAATACAAATCCATTGATACGCAGATATTAGGTGAGTGCATAAAAAAAGCATTGGGCAACAAACCATTAATGGATTATTTTTACGAGCGTATGTGGAATAAATTAGGCATGCAAGACACTGCGTATTGGGCATTGGATAGTAAAATTTCCCGCAATCCAAAGTTTTATGGTGGCTTAAATATGTCAGCACGCGATTTGGCAAAATTCGGCATTATGATAGCACATAACGGGAAATATAAACGCCAACAATTATTCCCTAAAAATTGGTTGAATTATTGCAATGATACCACGCATCGAAGTATAGAAGAAGATAAGTATTGTTTAGGTTGGTATTATTCTGTAGATGATGCTGATAGTGATGTTTATTACGCAGCCGGTTTTAATGGACAAATTATGCTTATTAATGAAACCAAAAATGTAATAGTAATTCGATTAGGAAAAGATAGAGGCGGTGTAGATTGGTATCCTATTATGAAACGATTATCGGAGTTGGTATAGTATATTTTTATAGTATATGTATTGCTTATGGCTTGTTTTTTACTTTCCATTATTAAAAATCGTTAATAATGTAATAGATGTAATAAAATAGCGTATTTTTGCGTTTCTAAAATTAGTACATTGAATAAATTATTACTTACCGCTGTTCTTACCTTGGCTGTTATTTTTTCAAGTGAAGCAAAGTCAAAATGTTGTAAGAAGAATTCTAAAAAAACGCATGCAGCTTGCACCATTCCAGATTCTATAACTACATTAAATATTCAAACAGGTGTAGATACCGTTTCCTATTTCTTAGGTTCTCAAATTGGGGCTGATATGCTAAAAAATGGTGTGAACGATATCAATACAAAATTATTTGAACAAGGCATGAAAGATGCTATTAGTTCGTCTCCATTAAAATTAGATTCTAAATTGGCAATGGCATATACACAAGCTTATTTTGAAAAAAAACAAGAAGAAATGCATGCTGCTGAAGAAGCAAAATCTAAACAATTTATAGATAGTATCGCTCAATTGCCCAATGTGAAAACAACTGCAAGTGGCTTGCGATATGAAATTTTAAAAGATACTATTGGCGAAAAACCATCTGCAACAGACAAAGTAACCGTACATTATACCGGGAAATTAACCAATGGCGATATTTTTGATAGCTCTGTGGAAAGAGGTGAGCCGGCTACATTTCCGTTAAATGCCGTAATTAAAGGCTGGACAGAAGGTGTGCAATTGATGTCCGTTGGCTCTAAATACCGTTTCTATATTCCCGGTAATTTAGCGTACGGAGAACAGGGCGTGCCACAAGCCGGTATTGGCCATAATGCTACTTTAATTTTTGATGTAGAATTATTAGGTATTGAAAAACCAAAACCACAAGTACCGCAAGCACCATCTAATATGATGATAGAAGGACAATAAACAACCAATAATATTAATAGAATTCAAAATGAAAAAATCAATTTTAATTATTTCTGCTGCGGCAATCGTGTTGTTTGCAGCATGCGGCTCAAAAGGCGGCAATTATGTAAGTGCAAAACCTAAAAAAGACATCGACTCTGTTTCGTATATGATTGGTGTGTTGATGGGTAAAAACTTAAGAAGCTCATTTGATAGTTCACTTTTAAATATCGATTATATTGCAAAAGGTATCTATGATGAATTAAATAGCAAAAAAGGTTTCTTTACAGTTGATGAAACATCCGGCGAAAAAATTCAATCATATTTGATGAATAACAGCCAAAAAAAATCGGATAAATTCTTTGAAGAAATCAGCAAAAATAAAAACATCAAAAAAACAGCAAGTGGCTTGATGTATGAAGTAATTAAAGAAGGCAACGGACCAAAACCAACAGATACCAGCATCGTAAAAGTACATTATACCGGAACATTAATTGGAGGAAAAGTATTTGATAGCTCTGTAGAAAGAGGTGAGCCGGTTACGTTCCCATTAAATGGCGTAATTCCGGGTTGGACAGAAGGTGTTCAATTAATGGGCGTAGGCTCTAAATATAAATTCTATATTCCGGGTAATTTAGCGTATGGACCGCAAGGTATGCCACAAGCCGGCATCGGACCAAATGAAACGTTGATTTTTGAAGTAGAATTGATAAGCATCGAAAAAGAAATGCCAAAGCAAGAAGCTCAACCTCAAATGAGCAATGAAGATTTGCAACGCATTATGGAAGAAGCAGCTAAAAAACAAGCTCATTAATTTCCAATATCTTACCAATTATAAATAGAAAACTGCCTTTTAGGCAGTTTTTTTTGTGCAGAAAATTGTAATAAAATCTTGTTACAGAATAGTAAATTGCACCATCAATAAAAAAATACCACATGAAAATATACACAAAAAAAGGCGATAAAGGCACAACAGCACTATACGGCGGAAAGCGTGTTTCTAAGGCAGAATTACGCATAGAATCGTATGGTACTGTTGATGAACTCAATTCGTTTTTAGGGTTGGTGACAACCTATATGGAAGAAAAAGAATACACCGATTTAATGCATTCTATACAAAGTAGATTATTTGATTTGGGTACACACTTAGCAGCAGAGCCCGGAAAGAAAAATTTGATTTTGCCGGAAATAACAGCAGCTCATATCGTGCAATTAGAAAACTATATTGATAAGATGAACGAGGTGCTGCCGGAATTAAAATTCTTTATTTTGCCGGGCGGAAACAAAGCTGCATCGGTAGCACACGTTGCCCGAACGGTTTGCCGTAGAGCAGAGCGAAGTGTGGTTCGATTGGCGGAAAATGAAAATATTAATCCCATTTTGGTGCAATACTTAAACCGATTATCCGACTTTTTGTTTGTGTTAGCACGTAAGCTGGCAAATGATGCCAACGAACCTGAAATTGTGTGGAAAAGCCATTGATAAATGGGTGATAATTAGGTGGTTAATTTTTATTTTAATTTTTAATTATAAAGCATATATTTGCACCCTAAAACAAGTATTAACTCATAAATAAACAAACATATTATGTACTGGACACTCGAATTAGCTTCGTATTTAGAAGAAGCACCATGGCCGGCTTCTAAAGATGAATTGATTGATTATGCCATTCGTACCGGAGCACCTTTAGAAGTGATTGAAAACTTGCAAGAGCTGGAAGATGACGAAGAATTATATGAAAGTATAGAAGATATTTGGCCGGAATATCCAACCAAAGAAGATTTCTTATTCAACGAAGACGAATATTAATCAACCCAACTTTTCTTGAAAAAATGTAGCCGCATCTTTAGATGCGGTTTTTTTTATTATGACAAACAAAGTGAAAGCTTTAGTATTAAGTATTAGGTATTAAGTATTAAGTATTAGGTATTAAGTATTAAGTATTAGGTATTAAGTATTAAGTATTAGGTATTAAGTATTAAGTATTAAGTATTAAGTATTAGGTGTTATGTATTACTGAAAAATCTCAATTCTCATATCTCAATACTCAATACTCAAGTCTCACATCTCAAGCTATTCCATAAGATGCTTCATTCTCAAAGAATCACTTTATTGTAAAGCCCCAGAAAATACTATTATTGGCAGTGAAATGTCCGTAACCATTTGTAATATTTCCTTTTAAATTACTCCGTTCTAATTGCCCTTCATTGAGGTAGTACGTGCTGACAGGAATTTGCTGTGTATTCCATTCGTAAAAAGCATGTCCACATTTGGATAACTCTACAATCAATAAAATTTCTTTATAAATGTCGTTGTATTGACTAGGAAAATTTATTGTAAACGAAGTAGTTGTACCATTGAAATTTTTATCTGTAAAATACGTGCGGAAATAATTAGATGGATTTGGTAATTCTGCAGCAGAACTCGGTAAGTATACGTAGTCGTATTGGTAAATGGTGTCGCCGTTTTTTTTAACAACCGGCTTCAATATTCTATAAAAAGTTGCCAAAAAATAGGCATCTTCTTGTGTGCTTTCATCTTGTAATGTGAAAGTGTATTTTCCTTCCATTGTAGGTTGGTATATGGTGGCATGTTGTAATAAATTATATTGCGTAATTACCGGTTTTTTAGGTAAATATTCTGTGGCTTCCGCAATGCCTAATTCCGGATGTGTCGATATAATTTTATATGTTTTATTTTCTTCCAAAATAAAATTGGAACTGTAATATCCAAAACCGGATAAAGAGTCTTTTAAAATAAATGGTAATGTGGCTTTATACACGTTGTCTTCATATACATCGACTTTGCAGTTGCTTAAATATTGTACGGAAGTATAATCGTCTGGCTGCTTGCTTTTACTAATATTTACGTGTAATAAATTATCCGGATATAAATTGGCAATAATCACTTGTTTGGTTTCATCAATGTCATATTTAAAAACTAACTCTTTCTGGCATGATGAAACTATCAAACAAAAAATTACAAAACACCACTTTAATGTGAGTGAACGTTGATTTTTTATTGTTATTATTTTTTCGATATGCTTCATCAACTTATTTATTTTGCTCAAAATATATGGAATAACCGATGGATGGTGTTACCGGAAATAAACTGAGTTGTTTGTATTCTTTAAACTTATTACCTTCGGTATCTAAGTTAGATTTTCGATAAACAGCAAATACATTAAAATGATTATACACATTATATACACTCACGTTTAGTTTATGTGTTACACGTTTAGATTTTTTTTCATAATTCATTCCAATATCTAAATGTTGATACGACGGCAAAACGTAGTTATTTCGGGCATTCCATTGCATTAGCATACTTTGATTTCCAACTAACGGCTCATTTGCAACATCATAATTATAGAGTGTTTCATCGCTGGCATATTTTGCACTTGGCGTAGTCATTCTCCAGCCTGTCCCGTACGTCCATGCTATTGAAAAATCAAAATGTTTTTTGAGTTTATATTGTAATACAATCGAAATATCATGCCGCCTATCGTATTTATAAAAGTATTTTTTTCCTTCATTTAGTTCCGGAAATTGTCGTGTACTCCATCCTAAATTATATTTAAACCACGCGGTAAATTGCCCACTCGTTTTGGCAAAGAAGCATTCTACACCATACGCTGTTCCTTTACCGCTGTTGAGTAGTTGTTCATCCCAAGCCATCTTGTTCAACATAAAAGTTGTACCGTATTTATATTCTGTAAGATGTTGCATGGATTTATAATACGCATCTATGCTGGCAATATATCCTTTAGGATGTTCGTATTGTATGCCGGCTGCATATTGCCATGCTGTTTCGGGTTGTACTTTATCGGATGCAGGCACCCACACATCGTTTTGAATTTCGCCGGTATTATTGGTGAGCAAATGCATCGGTTGTATATTTTGAACAACAGATGCACGAATGCTTAACCCTGAAACAGGATGATAAATTAATTCAATGCGCGGTTGCGGATAGATAAATGTTTTTTTACGGATGTGATACAACATACATTGAAATCCAACATTCAAATCTATCTTGTTATTCCATGAAAATAAATAATCGGCATATGTGTAAAAATCAAGTGTATTTATTTTGGGATTGGTAAATGTATCTCTTAAAAAAATGTGGTTACTGCTATCTTTCACGATTACATTTACCGTACTAATAGTGAAACCACGCTGACTAAATTTTATTCCATAATTAAACGTATGTAGCTTGTTTTTTGTTTGAGTAAAGTTGGTTTGCCAACTATTTTCATTTATGTTGGAGGTAGTTCTGTAATCGGTATGTTGGATTTGATTAGTGTATCGGGAAAAGTTTCTATCTACTTCATATAGCAATTGTTTAGAGTAGAGTTTGTAATAACTAAAGGCATATATATTACGGATGTTAATTTTGGGTAATTGTATTTTCCATTCTAAATTATGGGCAATATTCATCCAGTTTAATTTGTTTTTTGTGTCGGCTCTGTAGTAGGTATTTTTTCTGGAAAAATCTCTTGATTCTTTGAATAAATAAAAATCATTTCCGGTATAAAAGCTCCAAGCTAACGAATGTTTTTTATTAAATTGATGTTGGATTGCGGCATTGATATCATAAAAATAGTAACTAAATCCACCATCGCCATTATCAATTTTTTTGTATTGTTTTTTGGTGATGGGCATCGTGAAAAGTCCGGCATGACAATCGCGAATTGTGAAATTCATCGACGTCGTGTTTTTTTTCAACGGACCTTCTATATGCAATTTAGAAGTTAGTAATCCAATGTGAAAATCACCTTTCCATTTTTCTGTATTTCCATAATTAGGTGTGATGGCTAACACAGAAGATAACCGGCCACCATATTGCACCGGAATATACGATTTATGGATGTCCATTTTTTCAATTGCCTCGGCTGTAAAAACAGAAAGAAAGCCATATATATGTGCTGCATTAAATATGGACGCATTGTTGTATAAAATTAAATTTTGATCCGGACTTCCGCCTCGTACAAAAATGCCGCGTGCACCTTCTTGTCCACTTTGGATGCCCGGTGTGAGTAGCACCGCTTTCAGCACATCTTTCTCGCCTAAAAATGCCGGTAAGCGTTCCACACTTGCAGCTGTAATCGTTGTCATGCCGGATGTGTTTAGTGTTGCCGTTTTTTGCAATCTATTGGAAGTAATTTCTACTTCATTTAAGCGAATATCTTGTTGTAATGTAATTTGTATAAATGTATCTTTTGTGATAAATACGTTGATTTGTTGATGTTCATATCCAACAAAAGAAATATCAAACGTATATGAGTTGGTTGGTAATTTAAATTCAAACATACCATTGATATCCGTACTTGTAAATAAGTTATTGACAGAATCGATGATATTGGTATAAGGTATCTCTATATTGCTTGTTGCATCAATTATCTTTCCTTTAAAAACATACGTGTTTTGAGCATGAGCAAGGTTGTTTTCTGCAAAGAAAGAAACAATAAGCATAATACATGAAATAAAATATTTCATTTAAATACATTGAACTACTAATTTACAAATAGTAAAATTAATTCGCGATATTCATTTTCTTGTATAGAAAATGCCGGTGAAGTTAATGCTATAAAGCAATTATTTCTTCGTACTTTTTTTTGCTTTCATCTTTTCTACATCAAACCAAACCGGCGTTTGGTCATCCGGATAGTAATTGTAATTGATGGTTATTTCTGTATTGGCTTTAATGAATTTGCGTGCTTTTACACGGAAAATTTTTTTCTCATAAAAGGTTTCATAAATTGCATTTGGATTGTAAGAATGGTTGTACATAGCACCATATCCGCACACCACACCGGCACTTTTTCCGTCATTGCCCCATTGAAAATAATAATGATATAAAGTGGTTTTATCTAAATGTTTGCAGTCTTGCGGTGGGCAAACAATCACCGGACAGACTTCTATGATATCACCTTCGTTTAAATCTTCTGTGCAGAAAACGCCTCTTCCTTTTCCTCTAACAGTCTTTAAGTATAATTCCATTTATTTGGTTGTTTCTATTTTATCGTTCTTACATTCTTTCCGGAACCTCTATACCAACAATTGCAAAGCATGTTTTAATGGTGTTGCCGGTGCGTTGGTTTAATTGCATTCTAAATGCTTTTTCTTCCGTTTTTTCCGCCGCTAAAATAGAACATTCGTTGTAAAATTTATTAAATGTTTTTGCTAATTCGTAGGCATAATCTACCACTTTAGCCGGATTCATTTCTTTGCAGCTTTCTGCCAATACAATTGGGTAATTATATAATACTTTTATTAATTCTTTTTCTGCAGGATGCAATGTGTATGTAGCAATCGCGTTGGTAGCTTGTTGTGTTTCTTGGTATTTTCTCCAAATGCTTCTTGTACGTGCATAGGTGTATTGTACAAATGGTCCGGTATATCCGTGTAAATCGATGCTTTCTTTAGGATCGAATAAAATTCGTTTTTTCGGATCTACACGCAATAAGAAAAATTTTAATGCACCTAAACCAATCGTTTTAAATAAAGCTTGTTTTTCTTCTTCGTTGAAATCTTCAATTTTCCCTAATGCTTCGGTTTGCTCTTTTGCGGCTGCAATCATGTCGTCCATTAAATCATCGGCATCCACCACAGTTCCTTCTCTCGATTTCATTCTGCCACTTGGAAGATCCACCATTCCATAGGAATAATGCTGAATTCCGTCTGCATAAGGTCGTCCTAATTTTTGTAAAATGAGCTTTAATACTTTAAAGTGATAATCTTGTTCATTGCCTACTACATAGATAGAGCGGCTCATGTGAAAATCGTTGTATTTTAAATCGGCAGTTCCAATATCTTGTGTAATATACACCGAAGTACCATCCGCACGCAATACTAATTTTTCATCCAATCCATCTGATGATAAATCTATCCAAACACTTCCATTTTCTTTCTTATAAAATACGCCTTTTTTTAATCCATCTTCTACCATGTCTTTGCCTAAAAGATAGGTGTTGCTTTCGTAGTAATATTTGTCAAAATCAACGCCTAAATTTTTGTATGTTATATCAAATCCTGCATACACCCAAGCATTCATTTTTCTCCATAATTCCACAATTTCTGCATTGCCATTTTCCCATTTTAAAAGCATGGCATGTGCTTCTAATAGAATAGGTGCTTGTTTTTCGGCTTCCTCTTTAGTTTTTCCGGTTTGTATGAGTGCTTCTATTTCGGCTTTATAATGTTTGTCAAATTCTACATAATATTTACCTACTAATTTATCACCTTTCATGTTGGATGATTCCGGTGTTTCTCCGTTTCCAAATTTTTGCCAAGCCAACATACTTTTGCAAATATGAATTCCTCGGTCGTTTATCAAATTGGCTTTAAAGGTAGGATAACCATTTGCTTTAAAGATACCTGCCAATGCATAGCCCAACACATTGTTGCGAACGTGTCCTAAGTGAATCGGTTTGTTAGTATTCGGCGATGAATATTCTATTAAAATAGTTGCTGATTTGGAAGTTATAGCGTTGGATTGATTTTTTGTTATAAAATCTACCCAAAAATCATCTTTCAAAACTAGATTTAAAAATCCTTTAATGACATTAAATGAGGCTATATTGTTGTTGGTCTTTACTAAATATTCGCCAATAATCGTTGCCGTTTCTTCCGGTTTTTTTTGTGTAAGTTTTAGTAATGGAAATACCACCAATGTAACATCACCTTCAAATTCTTTCAGCGTTTCATTGATGGTTATTTTGTTCAATTCTATTTCATTGCCAAATAAAATGGGAAAAGCTTGTTGTACTTGTTGTTGAATGGTCTCAAAAATATTCATGTGAGGTGTCGCTATTATCTGTTTTTTGAAATGGAATCAATAGCTTATCGTCAACGCAATATTACTATACCGTATTGCTTGGAATTTATCTATTTAATTCTCGTTCAAAGTTATTATTTTTGCATGGATAAATGAAATGCACGAATTCAACAATTCATTAATTCCTTAATTTACAATGAGAGATCGCTATATTGACTTAATTGAGCAAACGTATTATTTTCCACAAGATGGCTTTGATTTAGAAGATAATTGGTTGCGTTTTCATAAGATAGATTTACGCAGTGTTATTGAGGAACACGGTGCTCCATTAACTATCACATATTTACCCAAAATTGGAGATAATATCAATCGGGCAAGACGTTGGTTTCAAGAAGCGTTTGAAAGTGTTGGATATAATGGACATTATTATTATTGCTATTGTACCAAAAGTAATCATTTTTCGTATGTGTTAGATGAAGTGTTAAAGAATAATGCACACTTAGAAACGTCCAGTGCGTATGATATTAATTTGATTCAATCTTTATATAATAATAAAAAAGTAGATAAAAAAATCAGGATTATTTGCAATGGGTTTAAGCCTAAAAAATACACACAAAATATTCTTGATTTAATTAATGATGGCTTTTCAAATGTAGTTCCGATATTGGATAATATGGATGAGTTTGATGCATATCAGAATTTTGAAAATGATTTGAATATCGGATTGCGTATTGCAGCCGAAGAAGAACCTAAATACCAATTTTATACATCAAGGTTGGGAATTCGCCAACGCGATGTTATTCCATTTTATATAGAAAAAATTAAGCCGAAACAGAATGTAAAATTGCGCATGTTGCACTTTTTTATCGATTCGGGCATTAAAGATTCTGCCTACTATTGGAGTGAATTAAATAAATGCCTCAATATGTATGTTGAGTTGAAAACGGTTTGTCCGGAATTAAATAGCATAAATATTGGTGGAGGTATGCCGATACGGTATTCGTTAGGTTCTAAATATGATTATGCATATTTAATAGAAGAGATTGTTACTAAGATTAAAAACTTCTGCGATGAAGCAGAAATCGATCATCCAAATATTTATACAGAGTTCGGAAACTTTACGGTAGGGGAAAGTGGTTGTACTATATTTGAGGTCATCGGCCAAAAGAAGCAAAACGACAGCGAGTTGTGGTATATGATTAATGGCTCACTGATGACCACCGTGCCGGATATTTGGGGCATGAACCAACGTTTTATTTTATTGCCTATTAATAATTGGAATCAAGCATACCAACGAACTATTATTGGCGGTTTAAGTTGTGATGTAAGTGATTACTACAACTCGGAAGTGGATATTAACCAAGTGTATATGCCCAAAATTATTGGCGATCAAAAGTTATATATCGGTTTTTTCCATACCGGTGCTTATCAAGATTCATTAAGCGGTTATGGAGGAACCAAGCATTGTTTAATTCCATCACCTAAAAAAATCATTATCGACAAAGATGCCAATGGTAAGCTTACATACAGTGTATTTGCCAACGAGCAAAGCTCAGAATCTATGTTGGATATTTTAGGATACTAATTTTTTCAATTTTTTTTACCGTTTTTTATTTTTTATAGAGCATTCGCTCTTAATTTCTTTATTATTTTGTTTTTTATCATCCTATTTGGTGATTTTTTTCCTTTTTTTTAGTGATTTTATTTTTCTTTTTTCACATAGAAATATTAAGGAATTTTAAACACAGAAAACTCACGCATTTCTAACTCATAGAAAATCAGTTGATTGTAGTTTATAAAACATTATAAAAATAAAAATGTGAACTATTTTCTTTAAATTAGCGTTATTTTGAAAATGAACTATGAAATAATAAAAGTATTTTTTCATAAATTTGTCATTATTAAATAACCTCTTAAATTTTTATGTGTATGGCAATGAGAAAAAAATACCTACTACCGGCGTTCATCTTTCTAGGATTGGTAATCGCTGGTGCTTTCAATCCCGGACAATCACTTACAGGAAATTCATCCGGTGATATGAATGCTGCTGACACTGCATGGATGATCGTTGCTGCAGCTTTAGTTTTGATTATGACACCGGCATTAGGTTTCTTCTACGGTGGTATGGCAAACAGAAAAAACATTATTTCTACCGTTTTCCAAAGCGTAATTTGCTTGGGCTTTATGAGTGTTATTTGGGTAGCATTTGGTTTTAGCCTTTGTTTTGGTGATAGCATTGGAGGTGTGATCGGAAATCCAACAACTTTTTTTATGTTTAAAGGTATTTCGCTCGCTCCGGCAGCAAAAGGAACTCCTTTAAATGTTTTAGCTCCAACAATTCCATTAATCATGTTTGCAATGTTCCAATTAAAATTTGCCATCATTACACCGGCATTAATTACAGGTTCATTTGCACAACGTGTAAAGTTTTCCGGATATTTATTGTTTGTTTTCTTGTTTTTTGTATGCATTTACGCTCCAATTTGCCACATGACTTGGCACCCGGATGGCATCTTGTTTAAATATGGCGTGCTAGACTTTGCAGGTGGTACTGTTGTTCACATGAGTGCAGGTTTTGCCGCATTAGCTGGTGCTTTATTCATGGGTGCTCGTTCAGAATCGGAACGCACACATGAGTACGCAAATATTCCGTATGTAATCATCGGTACAGGTTTACTATGGTTCGGATGGTTCGGTTTTAACGCCGGTTCTGCATTAGGTGTAAATGCAAAAGCAGTAAATGCATTTGCTACAACTAACACTGCAGCAGCTTCCGCAATGGTAGCATGGGTATTGGTAGATGCAATGCGTGGTTATAAAGTTTCTTCTATCGGTGCTTGTATTGGTGCGGTAGTAGGTTTAGTAGCCATCACACCGGCTTGCGGTTTCGTGAACGTAGGTGAAAGTATTGCAATAGGTGCTATTGCTGCAACCGTAAGTAATTTCGCAGTACACTTCAAAAATAAATCGACTTTAGATGATACGTTGGATGTATTCCCTTGTCATGGTGTAGGTGGTATGGTAGGTATGATTTTAACAGGTGTATTTGCTGCCGACTATGGAACAGGCATCACTGATTGGGGCTTAGTTTACGGTCAAACAAAAACATTTATGCACCACATGATTGCCTTAGTTTTTGTTGCTGCATTTGCTTTCTTAGGTTCTTACTTATTATATTACATCACGAACTTAATTGAGCCAATCCGTGTTTCAAAAGAAGAAGAAGAAATCGGATTAGATGTTACACAACATGGTGAATCTTATCAAACATTAAAAATAGATTTGTAAGATATACTTCCTATATTTAAAAGGCTGTTTGAATTTTTCAAACAGCCTTTTTTTTATTTTCTATATTGATGTATCAATCGCTCCACATATTTTCCGATTACATCAAACTCAATATTAACAGCATCTCCAACTTGATAGGTGTGAAAGATAGTATGCTCAAATGTGTATGGAATAATAGAAACAAAAAATGAATTTTTTGTGGCTTTAACTACCGTAAGACTGGTGCCGTCAATACAAACAGAACCTTTGTTCACTAACGTAAATTTTGGCGTTTTATGAAATTTAAAATGAAAATCCCAACTGCCATTTTTAGGTGTAATTTTTGTGATGTAAGCCGTTTGGTCTACATGTCCTTGTACCATGTGACCGTCTAAGCGAGCACCGGCTTGCATTGCACGTTCAAGATTGATATTACTTCCAATTTGTAAAACACCTAATGTAGTAATATCTAACGTTTCTTTAATGGCTGTTACCGTATGCGTGTTTTTGTTTTTCTTTATCACCGTTAAACAAACACCATTATGTGCTACACTCTGATCTATCTTAAGTGTATTGGATAACGCACTTTTAATAGTAAGATGTAAATTGCTGCCTTCTTTTTTTAGGTCGATAATTTCGCCTATTTCTTCTATAATTCCAGTAAACATTTTATTCTCTAAATAAATGAATATAACCGCTAAGCGGTTTGTTTAATTTTTGTATTCCATTTGTTGTTTTGTAATAAACATCGCACATATAATAATACACGCCCGTGTACAATACTTTGTTCGTTTTGGAATCAGTACCATTCCAATTGATATCAGGATTTGTCGTTTCAAACACTAGATTGCCCCAACGATTGTATATTTTCATATCGATGCGTTCAACTAATCTATATGGTATAATGGGTGTATATACATCATTTTGTCCATCACCATTTGGTGTAAATGCATTTGGTAAATTATACAACGGACAATTATCTACACATACTTTATTGGATAGCATACTCGTATTTCCATTTTTTCGCACTGCTTGTATTGCATAGCAACCGGCCAAACTTCTTTCGGTTAAAATGTGTGTGTATAAGTTAAATATACTGCCTACAACACTGTCTATTTGTACCAATGTTTCTTGTGTTGTGGGAGCATAGAATATGCGTATTTTCTCGATATCACTAACCGAACAGTTACTTGTATTATCAAAGGTCCAACTTAAAAAGTTTTTATATTCTGAAGTATCTAATTTGTCATCTGTACAGAAATTGCTTACGGTTAATGTAGGCACACATGCTGTAATTGTATCTTTTGGTCGCGCACATACTTCCTGTGAAAAATTGATTAAAGGTGATTTGAATCCGGGAATTGCATAGCTTCCGGTGCTTCTTATTTTATAACAATACAAGCTATCATTCATTAATGCAGTGTCTCTGTATGTTGTAGTAGTAATCGTAGTTAAAGAATCAAATGTAGTGCCACTTGGTAATTTTCTGAAGATAGTGTAACTGTAATTATTCCATGATACATTAAAATTCCAAGACAATTGCATTGCTTGATATTGTGGTGCTATATTTAGAAATACAGATGAGGACGGCTCGCTTTCGCCAATACTATCAGTGCCTCTGGCAATAAATGCTACTTTATATGTATAGGCATTGTTTACAGTATTTAATGCAGAATCTAAAAAGGTTGTATCCGTAATTGCTGAAAATGTAGGTGCAGTTGTTGTTTTAACCAATGTGTAATTGGTTCCATTTATTCCGGTTGCACGATATAATTTCATGCTATACGGTCCATGATTAATGATTGTATCTAATTTATTGGCAAATGGTCTCGACCACTCAATATATATATTCCCATTCGTTGCATCTGTGTTTCGCACATCAACATTGTATAATACCGGAATATCAGCAGGTACCGTAATACATTGTTCTACTGAAGGTAACCCGCTAAATCTATTAAGCACCAAACTAGAGTTGGTTTTGTCGCCAAATTCAGCAACGACTCTGTAACTGTATTGGTTTCCGGTATGAATGGTATTATCTGTAAATGAGTAGAATTTAGTCGTGCCTATTTTAGTATAGCCTATTGAAGCTAAATCTGCATTGCAAGTATCTATGGTTGTATTACATCCTTTTTTTCTCCAAATAGAAAACTCTTGGAATTTAGAACTACTTGCACATGCGTATAAACTATCCCAACTTAGTCGCACAGTTTTGTTGGCAATGTTTAATACGGCACTCAAAGATTTAGGTGCCGGTGCAAGTACTTTTATAGTTAATGTTTTTTGATTGGTTAAAGGTGGTCCATTAAAATTATCCACTGCATTAAATACTACGAAGTAATCATTTTTCAAAAGATGATCACAGGTAAGATTCCATTTAAAAATTCCACTTGCCGGATTGGCCGGAACACCGGTTGTGAAAGTTGCCGGATTGGAAACAATGAAAGGTGCACCATTGGCGCTTAAAGTAATTTTATCTTGTGTATTTGGATCAGTTGCAGTTGCTGTAAAAAGAATAGAATCACCTACTACTTTGCAAATTTGAGTTGGGATGGATAATAGAGGTGGTTGATTGTTTGTGGCGTCTATGATGATTTGTAAATCACGAATTACCGTGCCGATAAAAATCCCATTTCTGTATTCTTTTATTAAAATAACAATATTGTAGATGCCGGCTAATTGCGGAGCATCCCAATTTAACTCTCCGGTTTTTTGGTTGATGGAAATTTGATTGTTTGGTCCGGGCTGAATAAGATTGGGTGGCGAATAACCACTTACCGGCAAACCTTGTGCTTGCATTGGAGTGGAAATACTATACGATAAACTATCACCATCCGGATCAAACGCATTCGGATTATGTGTAAATAATTGTCCAACATTGCCATATTCTATCGGTGGATTCAGTAGTTGCGGTGAGTTGTTATAGCCAATAATATTCGGGTCTAAAATCTTTACGGTATCTTCTAAATAAAAAGGTGTATTTACGGCATTGTTAATATTGATGATATTGTCGATACGGTTGGGATCTTGTACACCTACAACGTAAGTAAATGGCCCGGAATAGGTGTGAACACCAATATATTTATTTTGTTTGATATCTGCAGATAATAAAATCTCTGAGTTTCTTGCTAATGAGTCAAAAGTACCATCGCCCCAAGAGATGCCTAAACGGGTTCTATCTGCATCGGCACTAATGCCACTAATTTTTGTGTATGTGGTAATGGTAAACTCATAAGTAAATCCGGATAAATGCTTGTATGTTATTTCACCGGCTCGATTATGCGTAGCAAAACTATTTACTGTAAACAAGCATAAAAAAAGACTAAAAACAATTTTGGTAATCGACTGCATATGATTTTAGATATATGGATTTTCAGACAAGGTAAATATAGGTAGGATTTCGTAAAATAGCCTTATTTTATACAGAATAAAATGGTATGAGCTTCTTCTATTCAGTTTCATATTAATACAAAAAATGAAATGGAATTGTTTTTGTATTTATTAGGAAATGTTTGAATATAAACACAATTTAAAATTAATGATTAAATTCGTGAAAAATATCCGCAATGGCAGAGCCAATTCAACCAACACCAAATACAGCACAAACACATCCAATAAAACGCTTTTTCAAAAAAGTATTGTATTTTTTTATTACCTTATTTGTAGTTACCTTATTAGGTGCAGTTTTCTATTTTAATTCAACATCGGAAGAAGGTTATAGTGCAGGTATGCTGATTAATTTTTCCAAAAAAGGTTTGATTTTTAAAACCTATGAAGGTACATTAAATACAGGAAGTGTAAATGCAACAGGTGGAAGCAATACAACCAATAATACGTGGAATTTTTCTGTGAGCGATGAAGAAATTGCTACTCAATTAAATGAAATTATGAAAGGTAGCAATAAAAATGTAAGCTTACATTATGTAGAAAAAAGAGGAAATTTCTTTTGGAATGGAGAAACGAATCGCTTTGTGGATGGTGTGGAAGTTATCCAATAAATTAAGGTTGTTCCAAGAACTTTTGTACTAAAAATTTTGCTGCTTGAACTGCGTTTATTTCATTTTCAATAATCTTCTTTTGTAATTTATTTTTTAAATCAGCAATGTTTTTGTTAGAAGAAAAAGCTTGTTGTAGCTCTTGTAAAATTGTTTCTTCTAACCAAAATAAATCTTGTTGTTTTCGGAGCTGTTGTTTGTAGCCGGAACTTTCTATTTTTAAAAAATAAGCATCTATTTTATGAATTAATTCTTGGAATCCGGTTTGCTGTATCGAAGAAATATTTAAAACCGGTGTCGTCCAATCTTTTTCAGATGCAGCAAATAAATGCAATGCATGTTTTACTTGCGTAGCGGCAATTTTTGCAGCCGCTTTATTCTCTTCTTCTGATTTATTAATTAATACAATATCTGCCATTTCCATGATACCACGTTTGATGCCTTGTAGTTCATCACCGGAATTTGGAAGCAATAATAATAAAAATAAATCCACCATATTTTTCACCATCGTTTCGGATTGCCCAACGCCAACAGTTTCTATAAAAATATAATCAAATCCGAAAGCCTCACACAATAAGATTGTTTCTCGTGTATTGCGTGCCACGCCACCTAAATTACTATTGCTCGCCGTTGGACGAATATAGCAATTGCTGTTGCCCACTAAATCTTCCATGCGTGTTTTATCACCTAAGATGCTGCCTTTACTTTTGCTACTCGAAGGGTCGATGGCTAACACGGCAACCGATTGTTGTTGGTCTAATAAAATCTTACCAAGTGTATTAATGAACGTACTTTTTCCGGCACCCGGCGAGCCTGTAATGGCAATTCGTTTACTGTTTTTTTGTAATCGTATGCAAGCTTGTAAAATCTCATCGGCTAAGCGTTCATCGGCTTGTTTGGTGCTTTCAATAATGGTAATAGCCTTACTTAAAATAATCCTATCTTTTTGTAGAATTCCTTGTATATAATAGTCGCTAGAGTAATTATTTTTTACTTGCATTGATTAAAATTAATCATAATAAACAGGAATAAAAATCTTATTTATTCCACAATTGGAATTAAACCACGGATACCCATATCAACTACACTATCTTCGATAATGGAATTATCGGCAGCATTTAAGGGTTGATACAAACCATCGCCATTTTTATCTTTCCATTCAAAACTTTTATTGACAGAAAGTGCAACTGTTACAATAATATCTTGAGTTTCATTACCAATAATTGAAAGCCCGTTTGTTGTAGTAAATCGTCCGGTAACTACGCACGAACCTGCCGGAATAGGTGATGTATTCCAACTTGGATTAGGCACGGTGGTTGCATTTTCCGGTGCCTGAAATTGTATCGGTGTAAGTGTCGGAAAATAAGACGGAACATTAAATAATTCAACAGCTCCATAACCTTGTTTTTTGCTGGCATTCACCGTTACGGTTTGCGTTTTTACTTTATACGATGTCAAATAGGTATTAAAACCAACAAAAGAAGCTACATTACCATCATACATGCCATTTGCTATCGTATAGAGATTGTTTTCATATTTTATTTTAATGTCATAGTTTTGATAGGCTAAAGAAACACGCAACCATTTGTAATTTCCGGGTGTTACATTTTTTATCGGAACGGAATAAAATACTTCGTTATTTCCGGCAAAAATAGCCTTTGAAAAGTCGATAGCAAGTGAACTTCCGGAACCTACTTCTGCAGCTCTATATAATATATTTCCGGTGCCTAATGGCGATAATGAATCCGGTGCTAACTCTATATAATGCGATGACATAGAATGGAAAATAGGCGACTGAGCACTATGCCCTGCCGGTAAAACCGTAATTGGTTGTCCGAAGTTATTTAGGCGTACTTGAGTAGAATCAAATTTGAATTTGAAAATAAGTTTGGGACCTTCTATTGTTTCTGGTTTAGTGCAAGCATTTATTAATAGAAACGATGCAAGAAGAGAATAAAGTATTTTGTTCATAATTTTGTTTTTTAATATCAACTATATGTTGAATAAATTTTCAGCATTTGATGTAGTAATTTGTGCTATTTCATCAAAGCTTTTCTCATATACTGTACATAACGTTTCTGCCACGATTTTAATATAGGCACTCTCATTTCTTTTACCTCTATATGGTACAGGTGGCAAGTAAGGTGCATCGGTTTCTAATACTATTTTATCAAGTGAAATATTTTTTAATGTTTCGCGTAGATGCGTGTTTTTATAGGTTGCTACACCACCAATTCCAAGATAAAATCCAAGCTTAATTATCTCATTTGCTTCTTCTAAACTTCCGGTAAAACAATGAAATACGCCCTTCGGATTTTGCTTTCTTTTTTTTAAAATCTCTATTAAAACATACGTAGAATCTCTGGAGTGGATGGCAATAGGTAAGTTGAGTGCTAAAGCCCAATCACACTGTATTTCAAAGGCTTCTTTTTGTATGTCTAAGGTTGATTTATCCCAGTATAAATCAATTCCAATCTCACCTATAGCAACATATTTCTCATTTGATTGAAAGAGATTTTTTTCTACGATTGCTAATTCTGTTTTATATGTTTCCGGTTTTACATAACAAGGATGCAAGCCCATCATCGCAAAAATGTTATTTGGATATTGTTGTACCAAATCCAGCATAGGCTGAATCGTAGTCGAATCTACATTTGGAATAATCATCTTTTGTACCTGCTGTTCCAAGGCACGTTGTATCATGCAATTTCTATCTTCATTAAATTGCGCTTCATATAGATGAGTATGCGTATCTATTAATTGCATTTTTTTATTCTAATTTTTTTAATTCGGTATAGTTTTTAACTGTATTTGTTTTGTCTTGCAAAATTCTAAAAATAAAGGCAAACAAAAGGCAATATGTTTCCACGATTTTTCGTTGTCGTGCAACACAATAATATCGCCCTGCTGCACGCGTTGTAAATTTCTAAAACAAGATATGGAGTGGATGGCTGTATCAAAATCACCGGGCATTAAACTCCAATTTATTATTTTCAAATCGTTGGGTGTGGCTTTTTGCAAAAGTGCCATTTGAGATGGTTTTATTTTTCCATAAGCCGGCCTAAATAAGGTTGTTTTTTTTTCGTTGAATGGTAATAGCATTTGTTGCGTTTTTAAAAAGTCTTGGAAATACACATCATCTTTTATTTTCCATCCGTTTAAATGGTCATAACCATGATTGGCAATGGTGTGTCCATCCAACAACATTTGCTGTACAATAGCAGGATGTTTTTCTATATTTTTTCCTAAACAAAAAAAAGTAGCTTTTGCTTGATATTTTTTCAATTGATCCAAAATCCAAGGTGTAATTTCAGGATGTGGGCCATCATCAAACGTCAGGTAAATTGAATTAGAGGTATTCGGTAATTCCCAAATTATTTTAGGTGCTAATTTCTTAATAAAAAAAGGTGTTCGAACGAAATACATGCAGGAAAATAGATTTGTAGAAGTATTAATTGGAAAATGATGTTAGCTTATTCAATAAAAAAATATAATTGCCTAAATTTACATCCTAAATATAACACTTTCAAATTATGTCTGTTCGAGTTCGATTTGCTCCCAGCCCAACCGGTCCGCTTCATATAGGTGGTGTCCGCACGGCATTGTATAATTATTTATTTGCCAAAAAACACCAAGGTGATTTTATTTTACGAATTGAAGATACAGATCAAAATAGATTTGTACCCGGAGCAGAACAATATATTATTGAATCCTTAAAATGGATGGGAATTGAACCAAACGAAGGCGTAGGTTTTGGAGAAGGAACGCATGCACCCTATCGTCAAAGCGACCGAAAAGGAATGTACCGTCAATATGCAGAGCAATTGCTTCACCGAGGATTAGCGTATTATGCTTTTGATACCGAATCGGATTTGGAATATTTGAAAAATACTTTTCCTAATTTTAAATATGATGCGGTTACACGTATGCACGGCAAAAATTCGATAACACTTTCGGAACAAGAAGTGGCACAACGCTTAGCTAAGAATGAACCGTATGTTATTCGCATTAAAATTCCGGAAGATGAAACTATTCGATTTACAGATGAAATTCGTGGAAATGTGATGGTGCAAACCACCCAAATGGATGATAAAGTCTTGTTGAAAAGCGATGGTATGCCAACATATCATTTAGCCAATGTATGCGACGATTATATCATGAAAATTACACACGTTATTCGTGGCGAAGAGTGGTTGCCAAGTGCACCACTGCATGTGTTGTTATATCGTTTTTTAGGTTGGGAAGATGCGATGCCGAAATTTGCCCATTTACCCTTATTATTAAAACCGGATGGAAATGGAAAATTAAGCAAACGCGACGGCGACCGTTTAGGCTTTCCTGTTTTTCCATTAGAGTGGAAAGATCCGGTTAGCCAAGAAATAAGTAGCGGCTACAAACAACGGGGTTACTTGCCTGAGGCAGTATTAAATATGTTGGCATTCTTAGGATGGAATCCCGGAACAGAACAAGAAATTTTTACAAAAGAAGAATTGATACAAGCATTTAGTTTAGATAATATTCATAAAGCAGGTGCCAAGTTTGATTTTGAAAAAGCAAAATGGTTTAATGCAGAATACATCAAACATACAAGCAACGAACGATTGGCAACGTTAGTGAAAAATATAGTTGAAGAAAAATTTGGTGTACAAGAGGATGCTAATTTAACACAAGCGATGGCACTAATAAAAGAACGTATGGTGTTTATCAATGATGTAGAAAACTTTGGTTACATATTTAAAGCAACCGAAAAATATGATTCTGCTAATTTGGAAAAAGTAAACAAAATTAAAGATACATTGAACTTGGATAGTTTGGAGCAAAGTTTATTACATGCACCAGAAAACGCGAGTGATTTAGAAGCTTATTTAAAAACATATGTTACAGAACAAACGTTGAAAATGGGCGACTTTATGAAGTTTTTACGCGTGAGTTTGGTCGGCGAATTATCTGGGCCGGCAATTCCGGATTTGATGTTATTGTTCGGAAAAACGGAAAGTATTCAACGTATTAAAAACTGTTATAGCCAATTGTGATTTTTTAGGATTGCAATAAAATTAAATGGAAGATATTGAGTTGTAGGTTGATAAAAATGAATAAGAAAATGGAAGAGATTAAGACATCAAATTTTATAGAAGAGATTGTAGAGCAAGATTTAAAAAACGGAAAATATGATACGATATTAACGCGTTTTCCGCCGGAGCCAAATGGTTATTTACACATGGGACATGCTGCTTCTATTTGTTTAAATTTTGGTGTTGCTGAAAAATTTGGCGGAAAAACGAATCTTCGTTTTGATGATACCAATCCGGTTACAGAAGATACAGAATATGTTGAAAGCATTCAACAAGATGTGCAATGGTTAGGGTTTAAATGGGCAAATGTATTTTATGCCAGCGATTATTTTGATACGTTATATGCATACGCCATTCAGCTAATAAAACAAGGCGATGCGTATGTTTGTGATTTAACAGCAGATGAGATAGCTGCACAAAAAGGAACACCTACGGAAGCCGGAAAAAACTCTCCTTACAGAGATAGAAGTGTAGCTGAAAATTTGGAATTATTTACCAAAATGAAAGAAGGTGCGTTTAAAGAAGGTGAAAAAACATTGCGTGCTAAAATAAACATGTCTTCATCCAATATGTTGATGCGTGACCCGTTATTATATCGCATCAAATTTGCACACCATCATAGAACCGGCGATAAATGGTGTATTTATCCAATGTATGATTTTGCACACGGACAAAGCGACTCTATCGAAAAGATTACACATTCTATTTGCACATTAGAGTTTGTTCCACATCGTGAAGTATATGATTGGTTGATTGCCAAATTGGGTATCTATCCATCCAAACAATATGAGTTTGCCCGTGTAAATGTCAACTATACCGTAATGAGCAAACGCAAATTAT
Source organism: Bacteroidota bacterium (assembly GCA_963169645.1). GTDB lineage: Bacteria > Bacteroidota > Bacteroidia > Chitinophagales > JADIYW01 > JADJSS01. Next base: position 69,322 of record CAUJCO010000013.1, on the reverse strand, counting down.
TGCAGTTGGTAAATGAACAACATGTAAATGGTTGGGACGACCCAAGAATGCCAACTATTTCCGGTATGCGTCGTCGCGGAATTACGGCTACGGCTATCCGTCAATTTTGTGAAAAAGCAGGCATCGCCAAACGCGAAAAGATAAATGAATTTTCACTCTTGGAATTTTGTACACGCGAAGATTTAAATAAAATTTCTTTGCGTAGAATGGTGGTTTTTAATCCGGTTAAAGTGATAATTACCAACTTAGAAAACGAACTTTTATTAGATATAGAAAATAATCCGGAAGATGAAAACGGCGGCACACGTGCCGTAACATTTACTAAAGAAATTTTTATAGAACGGGATGACTTTGTGGAAACGCCACAAAAGAAAATATTTAAAATGGAAGTAGGAAAAGCCATCCGATTAAAAGGAGCTTTTATTGTTACATGTAATGAAGTGATGAAAGATGCGAGTGGTAATGTAATAGAGATACATTGTACATATCATGCAGATAGCCAAAGTGGTAAAGATACTTCCGGCATAAAAGTGCAAGGCACCTTACATTGGGTAAGTGCTGCGTATGCAATTCCGGTAGAAATTCGCGAATATGATAGATTATTTAAAGTAGAAAATCCTTCGGATGAAGAAGGTGATTTCAAAGATTATATCAACGAAAATAGTTTGCATGTGATTCCAAAAGCATTTGCAGAACCGGCTTTGCAAAGTGCAACGTTAGAACATCATTTTCAATTCTTACGCAAAGGATATTTCTATTTAGATAAAGATTCAACATCTTCCAATATTATCTTTAATAAAACGGTTGGATTAAAAGATAATTGGTCGAAATGAACTTGATGAATGAGCAAGTTGTTTTTTTTATCTTGATAAATTATCCAAAGAAAATATAACAAACCACTATACTCAAAATTATACTAACTAGTTCAGCGAATAAACTCGTGGCAACAACATATCTTGTTTTTTTTATGGCAACAGAGCCAAAGTAAACGGCCAACACGTAAAATGTAGTATCGTGGCTTCCATTAAAAATACCGGCTAATCTTCCGGCAAAACTATCTGCACCCAAACCGCCTTCCGTAACCGGTTTTATTAAATCTACCATTAAACCACGTGCACCACTACCACTAAATGGTTTCATTATAGCAACAGGCAATGCATCCACAAATCGGGTGTCTAAATGCAGATTTTGAAATATGTAGGCAATGCCATTGGTAATAAATTCCATGCCACCGCTGGCTCTGAAAACACCAATGCCAACTAACATCGCCACTAAATAGGGAATAATTTTTACAGCTACTTCAAAGCCTTCTTTTGCACCATCAATAAAGGATTCGTACACATCTACTTTTTTTGTATAGGCAAATACAATAAATGTAATGATAACGGAAAATATGATTATGCCACCAATCACATTGCTAATATTTTCCATAGTTTCTTTAGGCAATGCACTAAACAAATACGTTAAACCACCAATAAAACCTACTATACCAAGCACCCAAGCCGTTAGCACAGTATCCCATTTTATTTTCTGAATAAACGTGCATAATATCAATCCGGAAATCATGCCGCCATAAGTAGCAATTAAAAGCGGTAAAAAAATATCTGTTGGATTGACGGCTCCGGCAGTTGCTCTAAATGCAATAATACTTACCGGAATAATGGTAAATCCAGCCGTGTTTAGTGTCAAAAACATAATCATGGCATTGGAAGCTTGTTCCTTATTTGGGTTAATTTCTTGTAGTTCTTTCATTGCCTTCAATCCCAATGGTGTTGCCGCATTATCCAATCCGAGCATGTTGGCAGAATAGTTCATTAAGATGCTACCCATTGCCGGATGGTCTTTTGGGATTTCGGGAAATAAGCGAGAAAAAAATGGACTTATCAATCTTGAAAAAATTGCAATTGCACCACCTCTTTCACCTACTTTCATGATGCCTAACCAGAAACACATGACACCGGTTAATCCGAGTGAAATTTCAAATGCAGTTTTGGAAGAATCCGTAATAGCATTTACGGTCGCAGTCATTGCCGTAACATCTCCAAAAATAATTAGCTTAAATACAACGATGATGAATGCAATAACAAAAAATAATATCCAAATATAGTTGAGTACCATACAATGATTTTAAATATAATTTCAGAATTCAGATTTACAATGTACGATTACAAGTTACAATAAAAAAATAAATCTGAAATCATAAATGTGCAAGCATAAATTGTAACTTTGTTGTGTGAGCAAAAAATTTGAACTGCCTTTAATTGTAAACCGGAAAGCTGCGTACAACTACGAGTTTATAGAATCGTTTAAGGCAGGCATAGTGCTTACCGGAACAGAAATTAAATCGGTGAAAGAGGGGAAAGTGAACATGGGCGACAGTTTTTGTTATTTTAAAAACAGTGAACTATGGCTGAAAAGTTTGCATATTTCGGAATATAAAAATGGGAGTTATGCTAACCACGAACCGATGCGTTTGCGTAAACTTTTATTGAACAAAAAAGAAATTCGCAGATTAGAATCTAAAATAAAAGAAAAAGGATTAACGATAATTCCGTATAAGCTTTTTTTTAATGAACGTGGCATTGCCAAAATAGAAATTGTATTAGCACGCGGTAAAAAAGCTTTTGACAAACGTGAAACCATTAAAGAACGCGATTCGCAAAAAGAAATTCAACGTGTCAAAAAATCCATTCGATATTAGTATTAGCATATCTTAAGTATTTATAGGTGCTATTTTAATAGAGATTTTGTAAATTTAGTTTAGTACAACTTATTTTAATTTTTAAAATAACACAGATGCCTAATTTTCTTTTATCGATGGTTGTTTTAGATGCTGTATCTCCAATCGTTTTAGCGATTCCTTTTTTATTATTAGTAGTAGTGCTTGCAGCCGGCATATTTACCGTTATATATGTAATTTCATACGTAAAAAAGAAAAATAAAAAGAACAATGATGTTGGAAATATTACAAGCTAAGCCATTGATAGGTGAATACATGGGTAAACAATTTACCATTATGACAGTTGCTGCGATTGTGGTGCTTTTGCTTATTTTTTTTATGGTTTATAGAAACAAAACTAAAAAATGATATGAAGAAATCAATCTTGTTTGCATGCTTACTAAGCGTAGCTTTATTTACGTTTGGCGATGTTCCATTAGATGATAACGGTTTTAAAATGGGTGGCTCAACTGCTAATTATTTTCCTTGGGTAATGGGCTTGATGACAGCATTGGGTATTCTTATTTTTATGTATGTTTATAAAAACGAAAGCTCGAAAAAATAACGCATGCTTGCCTATTTTTTGCTGACATTGCTGATAGAAATTCCCATCTATTTTTATTTTAATAGAGATAAAATAGGATATAGTTTATTGATTTTGTTTTTAGCTAATTGCCTTACTTGGCCACTGCTAAATATCTTATATCATACTACATCCATACATATACTTTTTTTGGAAACGGGTGTAGCAATTACGGAAGGTTTTATTTTGTTTTTATTTTTAAATCAACCGATAGATAAAGCCATGTTGATTTCATTTTTGCAAAATACGTTATCTGCATTTATCGGAATTTGGATAAATAATATACAACTATGAAGCACAAATATAAGATGGCAACGCTTTTTGGTGTTTCGCACGGAATCAATGATTTTATTGCCGGTTATTTATTGGCATTGTTGTCTGCCACGCAGCACGATATTCAATTTACTTCTATTTCATTTTTAATTTATGCATTTATTGCATTTGGCGGCCAAGTACCCGTTGGAATATGGATAGATAAGGTACGTGAAGTAAAATCATTTAGTTTAATAGCAATATTACTTATGATAGGTGCCGTTGTAATATCGTATTTTAATGTTTTTTGGGCAATACTTTTTAGTGCATCAGCGTCAGCAATTATACATGTTTGTGGCGGTGCTGTTTGTTATCAATTAGAAAAAGGTAAATCAACGTTAGCCGGCATATTTACTTCGCCCGGTGTAGTAGGGCTAATTATAGGTGGTATTTTAGGCGCTTCTTCATTTGCTTATTTTTATGTTTTTATTGCATTGTTGTTGGTCATTCTATTTTTTTTATCAAAATTGGATTTTCCATTGTATGCTACATCAAATTCAAACGAAACTATTGAGTTATTAGATACGCATGATTTTGTCATGTTAATTTTATTATTGTCCATAGCCTTGCGTTCTCTTTTTTGGAATATTTTCCATGTTATGAGTTATGGAAATAACCTACAATTATTATCATTGGCAGTTGCCGCCTTTTTAGGTAAATTGATGGGTGGTTTTTTTTCGGATAAGATAGGTTGGAAAAAATGGATTTTTGTTACCTTATTACTTTCTGTACTCTTTCTAACATTTGGAAAACAATATTTTCCATTGGTTTGTGTTGGAATTGTCTGTTTGCAAAGTGCCGTACCAATTACAATGGTTTTGGTTCAACATCAGATAAAAAATAGTCCGGCAACAGGAGCCGGACTTGCATTAGGTTTTTCTATTATACTCGCAGGATTGCCATCCTACGTGCAACAATTCAGAAATATTCAAACAAATACGCTATTTCTACTCGTATTGAGTATGGTATTTGTTTTTTGTAATGGCTGGATTTTGAGAAAGTATAAATCGAAATAAGCTAAAGTTTAATTCAATTCTGTTTCTAAATCCGTTTTGTGGAATACCAAAACGCTAATACAGCAGAATAGTACCACAATTGCTGATGCGAACATCAAGCCACCATCGTTTAGAATATTCACTTCGCCGATAGTTAAGTGCATGCAAATTGCACCAAACATCATCAGTGATCCTAAGATTGCACCACGCCATGCAGTTTTGGGAATAAGCAATAACACGATGGCGATACATTCTAAGATACCAACGGCATAACGTCCGGCAGGCTCCATTCCAATTAACTGGAATACGTACACAGAGGCAGCAGCTGAAGTGAATTTCATAAATACAGAGAATGCAAAGATTCCTGCAGCAATAAGTCGGGTTCCTATGTCTATTAGTTTAATTTCTGTTTTCATAGACATAATTTTTTATAGCATTAAGATAGATTTTATTCTTCAATATGTCAATAATGTTAAGATAGTTTTAAGAAATCAATTGGTATTCGGTATGTTTTTTCAATTATTCGGTGAATGGAAGATAATATTGATTATAGGAAATAAAAAAAGGAGCACTTAGGCTCCTTTTTTATTCATATTTTGGTTTGTTTTATTCAACAACACCTTCTGTTAAAACAGAAACATTGTTTTTTAAAACTTCCACAATACCACTTTTTAGTTTAAACTCTTGTTTTCCGGAGGCAGTTTTAATTCTTACCGTACCTTCAATTAAAGAAGCAATAAGAGGAGCGTGGTTGTTCAAAATTTCAAACTTACCATCCATACCATTTAATTGTACAGATTCTGCCTCGCCTGAGAAGATATTGTTTTCCGGAGTAAGAATGTTTAATTGCATTTTTATAATTTAATTTAGTAATGAAATGAAATTTTGCTATTCAACATTATTTATTTCATTCTTTAATTGATTTATTGTTACATTATTTGGCGTCTGCTAATAATTTTTTACCTTTTTCAATAGCATCTTCGATAGTACCCACTAAGTTGAAAGCTGCTTCTGGATATTCATCTACTTTACCGTCCATAATCATTTCAAATCCTTTTAATGTATCTTCGATAGAAACAAATACACCTTTTAAGCCGGTGAATTGCTCTGCTACGTGGAATGGTTGAGATAAGAAACGTTGTACACGACGTGCTCTATGAACTACTAATTTATCTTCTTCAGATAACTCATCCATACCTAAGATAGCGATGATATCTTGTAATTCTTTGTAACGTTGTAAGATGTATTTAACACGTTGTGCTACAGAATAGTGTCTTTCACCAATTACTTGTGGGTCTAAGATACGTGAAGTAGAATCCAATGGGTCAACCGCAGGATAGATACCTAATTCAGCAATTTTACGGCTTAATACTGTTGTTGCGTCTAAGTGAGCAAAGGTAGTAGCTGGAGCAGGGTCCGTTAAGTCATCCGCCGGAACGTAAACTGCTTGAACAGATGTGATAGAACCAGACTTAGTAGAGGTGATACGCTCTTGCATCAAACCCATTTCTGTAGAAAGTGTTGGTTGGTAACCTACGGCAGATGGCATACGACCTAACAAAGCAGATACCTCAGAACCAGCTTGCGTGAAACGGAAGATATTATCAACGAAGAATAAAATATCTTTACCTTTTCCATCACCATCGCCATCACGGAATTGTTCTGCTATAGTTAATCCGGATAAAGCAACACGCGCACGTGCACCCGGTGGCTCATTCATTTGTCCGAAAACTAAGGTTGCTTTAGATTCTTTTAAAGCTTCTTTATCTATAGAAGCTAAATCCCAATCACCTTTTTCCATAGAGTGTTTGAATGCTTCTCCATATTTAATTACATCAGACTCTAAGAACTCACGTAATAAGTCGTTTCCTTCACGAGTACGCTCTCCAACACCTGCAAACACTGATAAACCACCGTGTCCTTTTGCAATGTTGTTTACTAACTCCATAATTAATACGGTTTTACCTACACCGGCACCACCGAATAAACCAATTTTACCACCTTTTGCATACGGCTCAATTAAGTCGATAACTTTGATACCTGTAAATAAAACTTCTTTAGATGTTGCTAAGTCTTCATAACGAGGTGGTTTTCTATGAATAGGATAACCGCCTTCTTTGCTTACTTCACCAATACCGTCAATAGCATTTCCAATTACATTAAATAAACGTCCTTTGATAGCTTCACCGGCTGGCATAGTAATTTGACCACCTGTGTCAGTAACAACAGCACCACGTGTAAGGCCTTCTGTTGCATCCATTGCTACGCAACGTACGCTGTCTTCTCCTAAATGTTGTTGACATTCTAAGATAACTTCAGAGCCATCATCTTTCTTTACAGTTAATGCATTTAAGATGTTAGGAAGTTTTGACTCTTCTCCATCAAATGCTACGTCCACTACCGGACCGATTATTTGAGTAATTTTACCAAGGTTTGCCATAGTATATTGAGACTATTTATTTTTAAAAATCGGTGCAAAATTAACAGTAACTGCTTGTTTTTCAAAATCAATACCGTAAAGTTGTCCACAAATAAAGATTTGGTAATTTTCTTTTGTGAATTGCTGCCGTAAACTACTTATAATATACACTTATTAATTGGGAAAAAGTATGCTATCTCAATATAAAACCTTAGTTTTCATATAAATACGACAGTATAAACCGTATTACTTCATTTTTGTTTTAATTTATAGACATTTTCATGAATATATTCGAAAATGGAGTTGAAGCGATAGATGTGCAAATTTTTTGCTTTACATCATATTTTTAATCACTAATATTGGTTAGTTTAGTGTTACGTAAATGTAAAATATCCTTATGCAAAGTGTACAAATGTTCGCTGTAGAAACATTCATCAGTGTTTTTAGAAAAGTGCTGTTCGTTCACAAAACAGAAGCAAATACAATTCGAGTTGGATTTGAGAGAGCAGCAAAAGTTACTAAATTTCCCAGATTTGTAAAAAAAGAAGAGCTGATTTATGCCGGTATAGAAGCAGCTTGGTTTACACCACAAGAGTTTACAAAGTCCAAAACAATCTTGTACTTACACGGTGGCGGTTATGTAATGGGATCGTACAATACACATAGTGCCTTAATTGGAAGAATAGCCCGTGCATCAAATTGCAAAGTATTAGCCATTAATTATAGAAAATCACCGGAAAATGCCTATCCATTGGCATTGCAAGATGCTTTAGATACCTATAAACAAATGATTGCTGATGGATATGAGAATATTTTTATTATGGGTGATTCTGCAGGTGGTGGTTTAACATTAGCCCTTTTACAATTAATCCGTAAATACCGCTTACAAAAAGCTGCAGGAAGTGTATTGCTATCTCCATGGACAGATTTAACCTTGAGTGGTGAAAGTATTGAAACTAAAAAAGATAAAGATCCACTAATTACAAGACATTTATTAGAAATATTTTCTAAACGATATTATGCAGATTCCGACCCTAAAGATCCGCTGATTTCACCTTTATTTGCAGATGTAAAAGGTTTCCCGCCTACATTAATTCAAGTAGGTGGCCATGAAGTATTATTTGATGATTCTATCCGAATGGCCCAAAAAATGAACAAAGCAGGCGTTCAGGTTCGTTTAGAAATTTATGAAAACATGATGCATGTATGGCAATTTTTTGGCGGTATTGTGCCGGAAGCGAACCAAGCAATTGAAGAAATTGGTGAATTTGTAAAATCAATTGCCGTAGTAACAAAAGCGGATAGATTAGATACACTTGCTGTATATTAATCTTATTACTTGTTTATCCATTTAAAATAAAATTATCTAAAATCATTTTGTATTTATAATCTATTTTTATAGGTTTGTGCGTATGTTAAATCGCTTTTCTATGAACATGTTTTGTTGCTGTTGCATGACGGTATAAGAAAGGCTTTGACTATCCTATAATCAATAAATAAAGAATACAATGCCTTTCGTACGAGAAAGGCATTTTTTATACCATTTTTCTAAATTAAAATAATAAATAAAAGTATGAGTAATTACAAATTTGAAACACTGCAAGTTCATGCAGGTCAAGAACCGGACCCAACAACAGGTGCTTTAGCGGTTCCTATTTATCAAAGTACTTCCTTCCAATTTAAGAATACTGATCACGCGGCAAACCTTTTCGGGTTGAAAGAGTTTGGTAATATTTATACACGCATTATGAACCCAACTTCGGATGTGTTTGAAAAAAGAATTGCCGCTTTAGAAGGTGGTGTGGCTGCTTTAGCTACAGCCTCCGGTATGTCGGCACAATTTTTAGCATTAAACAACATTATGCAAGCCGGCGATAATTTTGTTACAACTTCTTTCTTATATGGCGGAACGTATAATCAATTTAAAGTTTCATTTAAAAGATTAGGAATCGAAGCTCGTTTTGCCGATGGCGATAATCCGGAAAGTTTTGAAAAATTAATTGACGATAAAACAAAAGCGATTTATTTAGAATCAATCGGAAATCCACGTGGCAACGTGCCTGATTGGGCAGCTTTTAAAGCTCTATCTGATAAATATGATTTACCATTAATCGTAGATAATACATTTGGTGCAGCTGGATATATTTTTCAACCTCTAAAACATGGTGCCCATGTAGTAGTTGCTGCTGCTACGAAATGGATTGGCGGACACGGCACTTCTATTGGTGGTGTTATTGTAGATGGTGGAAATTACAATTGGGGAAATGGAAAATATCCGCAATTTACAGAACCATCTGAAGGGTATCACGGATTAAATTTCTGGAATGTATTTGGTACACCCGGACCATTCGGAAATATTGCCTATATCATTCGTGCTCGTGTTGAAGGACTTCGTGATTTTGGTGCATCCGGTTCACCGTTTAATTCATTCTTATTTTTACAAGGATTAGAAACCTTATCACTTCGTGTAGAAAGACACAATCAAAATGCCATGGCATTGGCAAAATGGTTGGAGCAACATCCTAAAATAGAAAAAGTAACCTACACCGGATTGGAAAGCTCACCATACCACGAATTGGCAAAAAAATATTTAACCAATGGTTTTGGTTCAGTATTTACTTTTGATGTGAAAGGTGGTTATGATGCAGCAAAGAATTTTATCAATGCTTTAAAGTTAACATCACACGTTGCAAATGTAGGCGATGTAAGAACATTAGCTATTCATGCAGCATCTACTACACACGAACAATTGTCGGATGAAGACCAATTAGCAGCAGGCGTGTCAAAAGGTTCTGTACGTGTAGCAGTAGGTATTGAACATATTGATGATATTAAAGCCGACTTCGATCAAGCTTTAAATGCTTAATATTTTATTTTGAGGTTGGGAATTTTGTTCCCAACTTCATCTTTTTATTTTCTATTTTTTTATGCAAACAAAAATACTTACACACAATCAACCCATTACTTTAGAATGTGGCGTTACACTTCCCAAAGTAGATATTGCCTATACTACGTTTGGCGAACTCAATGCCGATAAGTCCAATGTAGTTTGGATATGCCACGCATTTTCTGCCAACTCTAATCCAATGGAATGGTGGCCGGGCATGGTGGGTGATGGGTTGTTTTTAGATCCTAAAAAATATTTCATTGTTTGTGTAAATATGTTAGGTTCCTGCTATGGTACCACCGGACCGCTTTCTATCAATCCAGAAACTAATAAAAAATATTACGGTACATTTCCTGTGGTTACTGTCCGCGATATGGTGCAAACACTCATCTTAGTTCGTAAACATTTGCAAATAGAAAAAATCTTCTTTGCATGTGGTTTTTCTATGGGCGGACAACAACTTTTGGAATTTGTAATTCAAGAACCAACGGTGTTCGAAAATATTTTATTAGGTGCTACCAATATCAAACATTCACCTTGGGGAATCGCATATAACGAATCCCAACGTTTAGCAATTTATGCCGATCAAACATTTGGTGAAGAACGCGATGATGCAGGTGCTAAAGGCCTAAAAGCAGCACGTAGTATTGGGTTGCTGTCGTATCGAAATTATAAAGCCTACAACAGAACACAATCTGATGAGGATAACTCCAAATTAGAGCATTTCAAAGTTTGTTCGTATCAACAATATCAAGGTGAAAAATTAGTGAACCGTTTTAATGCGTATTCGTATAATATTTTATCCAAGGCAATGGATAATCACAATATCACACGTGGACGCGGAGATGCAAAGTCAGTTTTATCTTCTGTAAAATGTAATACATTGGTGTTAGGAATTACTTCAGATTATTTGTATCCTTTAGAAGAACAGCAATTATTGGCATCATTAATTCCGCATAGTTTATTTGTAGAAATTGATTCTGATTTTGGTCATGATGGTTTCTTGATTGAGAACGAACAAATGTCTAAAATACTGAGTGCATTTTTAAAAGTTGGATAAATAGTCGCTCCACTACTTTCTTTTTTATGCTTCTAATTCAGCTAAAAATTTAGGCCATAATTTATTTTCTGCTTTTGGGAAAAAGAATCCACGGTGCCCAAATTTTTTTAGTCCATAATCAGTAGCTTGTAATGTTTCCATTGATTTATCTGCGTGTGTATATAAATCCAAAATGTATGCACAGCTTTTTCTATTAGCAATGGCATCATCTGCTAAGTGGTATGCTTTGACTTTATTTTTTATAGTGTGAAAATAAAATGGAATATTTTTGTTTCGGAAATAAGAAACAAAGAAATCCGGTTGACTACACCAGTATCCTAATTCTTGAATGATATGTTTAGGAAAACCACCTTTTACTCCAAAAATTTCATTATTCATATAGCCATAAATTCGTACGGTAAATGCTACAATAATCTTCCAGAAAAATAACATGCCCATTTTTTTTGTGAAAGATAAATTACCAACGTATCCATTTGCACAAGCAACTAAAAATAGCTTGTCAAATTGTGCCGCACTTTCTGCAAAACCTAAAAACTGACCACCGGAACTATGCCCAACAATATATTTTTTTTCAGAAGGATAATTTTGTAAAATATAACGACACACACTTTCAATATCTAATAACCATGTTTCATGTCGTACATCAGATTTGAAATTTTGTGCGTCCGTGTAATCATACGTTATGGCAACATATCCATTTTTGCATAAATATTCTGCAAACTTCCAATATACGCGTTGTGGTATGCAAGTGCCTGTATTTATTTGCACTATACCTTTAATAGTTGCATCCGGTTTTCGCACTGTTAAATCAATCGTACTACCTGATTTAGATGTAATTTGAATGGTATCTATTTTCATACTAATATTTTAAATAGTATTCTAAGGTAAGCATCAAATTAGAACTTCGTATTTCTTTGTCTATTTTTTTATATTTTCGATAAAAATTATCCTAGAAATTTCAACGTTCAATTCAGCAAATAAATGGCAACAATATATCTCATTCGTCACGGACAAGCACAATTTGGAATGGAAGAGTACGACGCACTTTCACCTACAGGAATCGAACAAGCCAAGTTGTTAGGTAAAAATTTAGTGCAACGCAAAATACAACCCACTAAAATTATTTCTGGTGCTATGCAGCGACATCAACAAACTACTTCGTATTGCTTAGAATGTATGCAATTATCATCTAATATGGTTCAAACAGATGCTAATTGGAATGAGTTTGATCACCGCGATGTTATTGCTAAATATGATACACGCTATGCAGATTTGAACCAACTAAAACAAGCTATTTTTTTAGATTCAAATCCCAAACAAAAAATCCTTGAAATCATTAAAGGCGCCGTTATTCGTTGGACAAGCGGACATCACCATGATTATAACGAATCGTGGACTGCCTTTTGTGAACGCATACAATTAGGGTTGCAAACAGTAGTTGAAAATTCGGAAGAAAACGATGTTGTTTTTGTATTTACTTCCGGCGGAAGTATCTCTGTTGTGATGCAACAACTTTTAAATTTATCTATCCAAAAAACATTCGAACTGCAATTAAATATTGCCAATGCATCAATTACAAAATTAAAAACAGGCACACTTGGTTTGCGATTACTTTCATTCTCTGATTTCGCACACTTTGAAGGCGAACACGCAAATTTCCTTACGTATCGATAACTAAATTACACACATTTTTTCGCTTAATTAACGAAAGTTAATTTCCAATGCAAGCATTGTTTTTTCTAAATTATTGTTTATTTTTATCAAACGAACGTTTGGTTTGTTAGAGTCTTGAATTACTTTTTATAAAATAGAATTGTTTAACTGAATTTTTTAAATCTTAAATAACGTATTAAAATGGCAGAAGCTTATATTTATGATTGCGTGCGAACACCACGCGGAAAAGGCAAAAAAAATGGTGCCTTACACGAAGTAACACCAACCGAACTTTTAGCACAAATGCTAAAAGCACTACAAAAAAGAAATAATTTAGATACTTCTTTAGTAGAAGATGTAATTGTAGGTTGCGTTACACCAATTGGTGACCAAGGCGGAAATATCGCAAAAACAGCCGTAATGATGGCAGATTATCCGATCAATGTTCCCGGATTTCAATTAAATCGTTTTTGTGCATCCGGTTTAGAAGCCGTGAATTTAGCAGCTATGAAAGTACGTTCCGGCTGGCAAGATTTAATCATTGCAGGTGGCGTAGAATCAATGTCGCGTGTTCCAATGGGATATGATGGCGGTGCTTGGGTTTTAGATATGCGTGTAAACAATCACACCAACTTTGTACCTCAAGGTATCAGCGCCGATTTAATTGCAACAATCGAAAATTTCTCAAGAGAAGATTGCGATAAATATGCTTTGCGTTCTCAAAAATTAGCAGCTATTGCAAAAGCAGAAGGACGCTTTAATAAATCCATTGTTCCAATTGTTGATATCAATGGACTAACCATCTTAGCCGAAGATGAATACAATAGACCGGATACTACTTTAGAAGGATTATTATCATTGGCTCCATCTTTCCAAATGATGGGTGAAATGGGATTTGATAACACGGCGTTGGAAGTTTATACATCGGTAGAAAAAATTAATCACGTACACACGCCCGGAAACTCTTCGGGCATTGTAGATGGTGCAAGTTTAATCTTAATCGGTTCCAAAGAAATTGGAGAGAAATTAGGACTAAAACCACGTGCTAAAATTGTGAGCATTGGCGTTACCTCAACAGATCCAACTATCATGTTGACTGGCCCTGGCCCGTCATCTAAAATTGCATTAAAAAAAGCAGGAATGACCATAAACGACATAGATTTAGTTGAGATGAATGAAGCGTTTGCTTCTGCGGTTTTACGTTTGCAAAGAGATATCAATGTGCCGGATGAAAAATTAAATGTGAATGGTGGTGCGATTGCATTAGGACATCCACTTGGTGCAACCGGAGCCATGATATTAGGAACAATCGTAGATGAATTGGAACGCACGAACAAATCAACCGGATTAGCGACCTTATGTGTTGGCGGTGGAATGGGCGTAACTACAATTGTAGAATTAGTGTAAAATGAAATCATACTATCATTTTTATGTATTTCGAATTGCTTAAATAATAAATCAATAAAATGTTTAAATACGAAAAAGACTCAGACAATATTGTAACCATTACAATGGATATGCAAGGCAGAAGTGCCAATGTCATCAACGAAGAATTTGGCAAACTTTGGCTCGAAACTATCGACCGACTTACAGCTGAAAAAAATGACATTGCTGGTGTTATTTTGACTTCAGCTAAATCTACTTTCTTTGCCGGTGCAGATATAGATAATCTATACAAACAAACCAACGCTCAATTAATTTTTGATATGTGCGAAGGCTTGAAAGCACAATTACGCAGATTGGAAACGCTCGGAAAACCAGTTGTTGCCGCACTAAACGGAACAGCATTAGGTGGTGGCTTAGAAATAGCTTTAGCATGTCATTATAGAATTGCTTTAAACAACCCGAAAGCACAATTCGGTTTGCCGGAAGTTGGCTTAGGTTTGTTGCCCGGTGGTGGCGGTATTATCCGTCTTACACGCATGATAGGCTTGCAACCTGCATTGCCTTTATTATCCGAAGGAAAAAGATTAAAAGTAAAAGAAGCTTTAAGCAACGGAATAATCAATGAAATTGCTGAAACTCCGGAAGATATGTTTGCTAAAGCAAAAGCTTGGATTAAAGCAAACCCGAAAGCCATCAATCCTTGGGATGACAAAGGATTTAAATTTCCCGGAGGTGATGCGAAAAATCCAAAAGTGGCGAGCATGATTCCAATTGTTCCGGCCATGACAAGAAAGAAAACACACGGAAATTATCCGGCAGTGGAGGCAATCATTAATACAGCTGTAGAAGGTTCTGTAGTAGATTTTGAAACTGCTTGCCGAATCGAATCGCGTTATTTTACATCATTAGCTGTGGGGCAAGTCTCCAAAAATATGATTAATACTTTTTGGTATAATTTAAATGCGATTAATGCCGGCGGTTCTCGCCCCAAAAATTTTGAAAAATATACAACTAAAAAAGTAGGCGTATTGGGTGCCGGAATGATGGGAGCAGGCATTGCTTACGTGACGGCACTATCCGGCATGGAAGTAGTATTGAAAGATGTAAGTGTGGAAGCTGCTGAAAAAGGAAAAGCTTACTCCGAAGGCATTTTGAAAAAACGCGTTTCAAAAGGAAAAATGACAAAAGAAAAAGCTGATGAAGTATTAAACAGAATTAAAACGACAGATAAGCCGGATTTTGATGGTTGTGATTTAATTATCGAAGCTGTTTTTGAAGATAGAACACTAAAAGCAAAAGTAACACAAGAAGCAGAAGCAACAATGTTACCGGAAGGTACATTTGCATCTAATACATCTACCTTACCAATAACCGGATTGGCAACTGCAGCTGCTCGTCCAAAACAATTTATCGGTTTGCATTTCTTTTCTCCGGTTGATAAAATGCCCTTAGTAGAAATTATTTGTGGTAAAGAAACCGACGATGCTACTTTAGCAAAAGCATTTGACTATGTGTTACAAATTAAGAAAACACCGATTGTTGTTAATGATTCTCGTGGTTTTTATACATCACGTGTTTTCTCTACGTATGTAATGGAAGGTATTGCGATGTTAGGCGAAGGTCAACATCCGCGTGCTATTGAAAATGCCGGATTGAAAGCCGGTATGCCCGTGGGGCCTTTAGCATTAACAGATGAAGTAAGCATGAAATTAATGGATCATATCCGCAAACAAACGGAGCAAGATTTAGCAGCAGAAGGAAAAACAGCACCACATCATCCTGGTTTTGCAGTATGTGAAAAATTATTAGCAGCCAACAGACCGGGAAAAGCTGCCGGAGCAGGTTTTTATGAATATCCGCAAGGCGGAACAAAATATTTATGGCCTGAATTGTTGAATATGTTCCCGCAACAAGCACCTTTAGCTCAAGATGAAATGATAGATAGAATATTAATCGTTCAAGCATTAGATACCGTACGTTGTTTAGAGGAAGGTGTGTTACGTTCTGTAGCAGATGCAAACATTGGATCTATATTTGGTTGGGGTTTTTCACCATTCAATGGTGGTACACTTCAATACATCAACGGCGTTGGTTTGAAAAATGTAATTGAACGCGCAAAGCAATTAGAAGCTAAATATGGCGAACGATTTGCGGTGCCAAAATTATTGCAAGAAAAAGCAGATAAAGGTGAATTATTTGTTGATTAAATTTATAATTGAACTATGCCAACTATATTAAATATAAAAGGTTATAGATTCTTTTTCTACAGCAATGAACATTTGCCAATTCATATTCATTTGGAAAAGGGTGATGCAACAGCAAAATTTATTTTAGAACCAATCGTAGAATTAGTTAAATCTAAAAGATTTAATGCTTCAGACATTGCAGAAATTCGTAAATTAGTAATTGAAAACAAGGAATACATCAAAACTAAATGGTATGAGTACTTTAACGATAATGAAATCAAATAATGCTGTAAAGGTATGGTTTGATGATTTTAAGATGTTTGTATCACTGGAAGATGGCAGAGAAATTGCCATTCCTTTAGAATGGTTTCCAAAATTAAGAGATGCTACAAAAGCACAATTAGATAACTGGAGATTAATTGGTGATGGTGAAGGTATTCACTGGCAAGATTTGGATGAAGATATAAGTGTAGAAGCATTGCTAAATTAATTTATATATTATTACAAGAAAAAGCAGATAAAGGTGATTTATTTGTTGATTAAACGTGTTTCGTTTTAGTAAAAAAATGCCGAGTAAAAACTCGGCATTTTTTATTTAAATATATAGATGCAATTTGCAATATAGGTGTAATCAAATGACACAAATTTTTTTTGTTTTTTTGGGATAGTTAATAATCTATTGCGTAGAAATCATAACAGTAGGTATTGAAATTGAGAATGATTTTGAATTGCTTTTGCCTGCACTACGATAATCCATCTAATAATCATTTTTTCCACGATTAAAAAGTTAATAACATTCACTTTTTATGACTTTCCTTTTCTGTATTTTATTCTATTTTTGCCGACTTTCAAATGAAGATTATGAAGATGTTAGAAGAATTAGTTTCCAAAGAAACGCTAATAGAAATTGGACAAGTTCAAGCCGCTATTTCCTTACTCGATGAAGGAGCCACCATACCATTTATTGCGCGTTACCGCAAAGAAAAAACAGGCAGTTTAGATGAAGTCGAAATCAGTTTAATCAATAGCAGTATCAAAAAATATAGAGATATTGAAAAACGAAAAATTGCTATTTTAAAATCCATTGAAGAGCAAGGAAAACTAACCGACGCATTAAAAGAAAAAATAGACAACTGCTTTGATGCTGCTATTTTGGAAGATATTTATTTGCCATTTAAACCGAAACGAAAAACCAAAGCCAGTATCGCCAAAGAAAAAGGATTAGAACCATTAGCTGCTTTAATTTTTAAACAACAAGAACGCGATGTGCTCTCAAAAGCAGAAGCTTATATAACAGACGAAGTACCAACAGTTGATGAAGCCTTGCAAGGTGCACGCGATATCATTGCAGAGTGGATAAATGAAGATATGATAGTGCGTGGTTTAGTTCGTAAACAGTTTGAGCAATGTGCCACTGTAAAAACGAAAATTGCCTACGGAAAAGAAGAAGATAAAGAAGCTCAAAAATTCAGAGATTATTTTGATTGGGAAGAACCACTAAAACATTGTCCTTCACATCGTATGTTGGCAATGCGTCGGGGTGAAGCCGATGGATTCTTGTATTTTCATATTGCACCTGATGAAGAGCAAATGTTAGATATTTTACAACAACGTGTGATAAAAGGAAACAATGCCGCATCAGAACAAGCTGCCATTGCCTTAAAAGATGCCTACAAACGCTTAATAAAATTCTCTATCGAACTAGAATTCAGAAACCTTTCTAAAGAAAAAGCGGATAAAGAAGCCATTGACGTTTTTGTGAAAAACTTACGTCAATTATTGTTGTCGCCTGTATTAGGACAAAAACCCATTTTAGCCTTAGATCCCGGATTTGTAACCGGTTGCAAATTGGTTTGTTTAGATGATAAAGGCACACTCTTAGAAGACAGCGTCATTTATCCGCATCCACCACAAAACAAAAAACGAGATGCAGAAGATATTGTTCGTGGTTTACTGTATAAACACAACATCCAAACTATTGCTGTAGGCAATGGAACAGCCGGCAGAGAAACCGAAGATTGGCTCAATAGCTTACATTGGGATAAAAAGCCTGCAATATTTTCCGTAAATGAAAGCGGAGCATCCATTTATTCAGCTTCGGAAGTAGCTCGTCAAGAATTTCCAGATAAAGATGTAACGGTTCGCGGTGCTGTGTCTATCGGTCGTCGATTAATGGATCCGTTGGCAGAGCTCGTAAAAATAGATCCCAAATCCATTGGTGTCGGTCAATATCAACACGATGTCAATCAATATCAACTCAAACAATCGCTCGATGAAACCGTAGTCAGCTGTGTAAGCCAAGTGGGTGTCAACTTAAATACAGCCAGCAAACATTTGCTCATGTATGTTGCCGGATTAGGCGAAACAATAGCTGAAAATATAGTGCAATACCGAACCGAAAAAGGCGGTTTTAAAAACCGAAAAGAATTGTTACAAGTCAGCCGTTTAGGCGAAAAAGTTTTTGAGCAATCAGCCGGCTTTTTACGCATTACTGATGCCGAAAACCCGTTAGATAACAGTGCTGTACATCCGGAACGCTATACCTTAGTAGAACAAATAGCAACCGACCAGCACGTCAGTGTAACTGAGCTTTTAAAAAACAAAGAAATACGTTCCAAAATTAAATTGCAACAGTATATTTCGCCTGAAGTTGGCTTGCCCACTTTGCAAGATATCTTTAAAGAATTGGAAAAACCCGGCAGAGACCCGCGCGAAGAAATACAGGCATTCGTGTTCGATGCCACTATCAAAACCATCCACGATGTACGCACAGGCATGGTCGTTCCGGGTATCGTAACTAATATCACTAACTTCGGGTGTTTCGTCAATATCGGCGTTAAGCAAGATGGGTTAATTCATATTTCAGAGTTGGCAAATAAATTCATCAAAGACCCAAATGAAGTGGTAAAGTTGCAACAAGCCGTTCGCGTAAAAATTATAGATGTCGATACGCAACGAAATCGAATCATGTTGAGTAAAAAACAAGCCGAGTAATAAAAATAAATATGGTATTAAGTTGGGCGTGCCGGCAGCTATACACAAATGCCTACGCACGCCGTCAGGCTGTTCGCTCCAATCTTTTTTTGCCACGCACCGGCTAAACTAAAGCCATGGTTTGTGTCCCACGAAACATATTTTATTTACTTTGCCCTCGGCGGGTCTTGTAATCTGTTCATCCACAAAATCCATGCTTTGCCACGCACCGGCTAAGCCAAAAAAGTATTTCCGCTTCCATCCTTCACGCAAAAAAAATGGAATGGTATAAAGTTCTACAATGTCGCATTGATAGAATCTACTACCGCTTTGGCATCGCCAATCTCATAAAAGTCAACCCCTAAGAAATTTATAAAATGACTGTTGGCTGCTGCACAATCTTGTACACGTTTGCCCACCACTGCTCTTGAGTTTGCTTGTGGAGCCAAGCTCTTGTCAGGCACCGTAACGCCGGGCAATACTTCTTTTTGAAGCCAATGGTTTACTAAATACAATTCTTTTGTTCCACTACCACCACGGTTCACATCCGTATCAAATTCGTTTACATTTTTATAGGTGTATTTGGTATCAAAAGTAGTGCCCCAAGCATACATTAAGTAAGCATTTCTCGGCGTTTTATTAAATTCTACAAATAATACTAAACGTTGGTTGCTATCCACCATTGTTTGCAAAGTAGGCCAAGCACCACCTGTATGTGTGTAGGTCATTTTATCCAAACCTATACTATCAATAGCCTTTTGTAATTGATCGTTAGAGCCTTCATTTTGAAAAATAATAGTTACTATTTCATTGGTATTAGCCAATAAAAAACTTTTCACTTCTTGTAAAGCATCCACTAATTTTTGTTTACCCAAAATTTCCGCGCCATGATACGTGAGTGCAATGCCACCGGTTCCATCATATGTATCTAACATCAAACCACGTACACCATTTTCCAATTGATGTGTGATAGAGTGTGTTTGGTTGGGAACAGTAAATCCTTTCTCCGTATTGTTCATGGAGTTGTGTGTCATCAAGAAGCAAACCTTATCGTATTTTTTAGTTAATAGAAACGGTTGCTCTTTTGTTTCCGTTTTAGTACAGGCAACCATGCTCATAATACACAACATTAATATGTACTTAAATTTTACTTTATAGTTCAACATGTGTTTAGTTTATATTTTTTTGTAAATTAGTTACGTTTATTATTTCAAAAATAATAAACTTTTATACAAATTCACGAATCAATGACCAATAAAACAAACACATCCATTTTTTCTAAAATTTTTAAAGATACTTCAATAGAGGAGCATTTAAACGTATTCCCTAATAAAATAGGCTCACATGGATACGATGCATGGGGTTTCAATATTAAGAATATTAGAAATAATATGCGGTTTGTAAAGTATTTGTATGAAAATTATTTTAAAGTAGAAGTAAGTGGATTGGAAAATATTCCGAAAGAAGGTAGATGTTTATTAATAGCTAATCACAGTGGCCAACTTCCATTTGATGGATTATTGATAGGATATGCATTAGTTACTAATCCACATGGAGCCAGAGTACCCAAAGCAATGATAGAACGTTTTCTGCCATCTGTTCCGTTTATTGGTAATTGGTTGAATTCTATTGGTGCAGTAATTGGTGATCCGGTAAATTGTGAACGTATGTTGGATAACGAAGAAGCCATTGTTGTTTTTCCGGAAGGTGTACGTGGTTCTAATAAATTATATAAACATCGCTACCAATTACAACGATTCGGCACCGGATTCATGCATTTAGCCATGCAACATCAAGCACCCATTATTCCGGTGGGTATTGTAGGTATGGAAGAAACCATTCGTTCGTATGCCGACATAAAACCATTAGCAAAAATTTTGGGTATGCCCGTTGCGCCATTAGTTTTGCCGTATATTTTTCCATCCAAAGTATATATACATTTTGGTGAACCGTTATACTTTAAAAACGATGTATATAAAGATAGCGATATCAATATTAGAGTGGAAACCGTAAAGAAAGCAATACATAATTTGGTGCAAATAGGCTTAACGGATAGAAATGCATATTATGCAACAAAAAAATAGAAAAACAAAAATAAACATCAAATAATGGAACCCAAAAAAAAGATATTAGTTACCGGTGCCGCCGGTGCTTTGGCAAAAAAAGTAATAGAACAACTGAAAAAAGAATATAAAATTATTGCAGTCGATTTTCGTACTAAAGTAGATTTAGGTATTCCGGTAGAAAGCTATAAAGTTGATTTTAATAAACGCATTTTTGAAGATATTTTCAGAGAACATGAGTTTGATGGAATTATCCATTTAGGACGTATCTCTGCACAAGAGCTGAATCGCTTTACACGGTACAATGCCAATGTTACCGGCACTCGAAAATTACTCGATTTAGCACGCAAATACAATGTACCCAAAGTATTGGTTTTATCCACGTATTTCGTTTATGGCGCATCGGCATACAATCCATCATTATTAGATGAATTAACACCGTTAAAAGCATCTGAGTTAACTATGGATTTAGTAGATTCAGTAGAATTAGAAAATCTTTGTAATATTTATTTATATAAACATCCGGAATTAAACATCACCATACTGCGACCATGCAATATTGCCGGTCCGGGCGTGCGTAATACATTTTCTAAATTATTATCCGAGAAGCGTTCACCTGTGTTATGGGGCTTTTCACCATTGATGCAATTTATCCATATAGATGATATGCGCGATGCCATTTGTTTGGCTTTCGAAAAAAATATTCGTGGTGTTTATAATATTGCTCCGGATGATTATATCAGCTTGCAAGATGCCATTAAAGCAGCCGGTGCTAAAACAATTCCTATTCCATCTATTCCGCCAAGTTTAACGGAATCTATTTCAAAATACTTACAATGGAAATCTTTTCCTCCATATTTAATTAATTATTTTAAATATCCGGTAATTATTGATGGTCGATTATTTGCCAAAACATTTGGGTTTAAACCCAAAAAATCCTTGCAAGATATTTTTACCTATTATAAAAGTTTGAAATAATTTGATATCCCAAACAAACGATTACACCGCATATTTGGATTCACCAATCGGTTGCATTGAAATTAATGCAACCCCAAATGGCGTTTATAAAATTAATTTTGTGGAACAACCTTCCGTTCCGGAAAGTGAACATGCCATAACACTGTCTGCCAAAGAACAATTGCATGCCTATTTTTTGAAAGAACGAACTGTTTTTACATTTCCAATTGAACTGCGGGGTACAGATTTTCAACGAAAAGTTTGGGAGCAACTATCAACCATTCCTTTTGGAAAGACTTGTTCCTACTTGCAAATGGCACAGCAATTAGGTGATGAAAAATGCATACGTGCAGCAGCAGCTGCTAACGGAAAAAACCCAATAGCTATTGTTATTCCATGCCACCGTGTTATCGGTAAAGATGGCACACTAACAGGATACGCCGGTGGATTGTGGCGAAAGAAATGGCTGTTGGAGCACGAACAAAGTATTCCATCGCAAACGATGCTATTTTAGCACCAGTGTGTTATTAAAAATTAACGCAGGAACTTTTTTGGTATTTCGTACATTTGTATCTACTAAAAATATTTAATCACTAAATTATTCTTTAAAAAAAATGGGAAAAAGAGTTTTAATTATAGGTGCTGGTGGTGTAGGCAATGTAGTTGTGCGTAAATGTGCCTCCGTTCCGGAAGTTTTTAGCGAAATTATGTTGGCGAGTCGTACCAAATCAAAGTGCGATGCTATTGCAGCCGATATAAAAAATATGAAAATTCAAACGGCAGCTTTAGATGCCGATAATGTACCGGAAATTGTTGCATTAATCAACGAGTTTAAACCGGATTTAGTGATGAATATTGCATTGCCTTATCAAGATTTAACGATTATGGATGCTTGTTTAGAAACCGGCGTTCATTATTTAGATACAGCCAACTACGAACCTAAAGACGAAGCAAAATTTGAATATTCTTGGCAATGGGCATATCAAGAACGTTTTAAAGAAAAAGGCATCATGGCATTGTTAGGTTGTGGTTTCGATCCGGGACAATCCCAAATATATGTGGCACATGCTGCCAAGCATCATTTCGATGAAATTCATTATTTAGATATTGTGGATTGCAATGCAGGCGACCACGGACAAGCATTTGCAACTAACTTTAATCCGGAAATTAATATCCGAGAGATTACACAAGACGGCAAATATTGGGAAAATGGCGAATGGAAAATTATTCCGGCAATGTCTATCCATAAACCAATTGAATATCCAAACATCGGACCTAAAGAATCCTATTTGTTGTATCACGAAGAGTTGGAATCTTTAGTGAAAAATTTCCCTACTATAAAACGCGCTCGTTTCTGGATGACTTTCGGTGCACAATATTTAAAACATTTAGAAGTAATGCAAAACATTGGCATCACCTCTATTAAACCAATACTGTTCCAAGGAAGAGAAATTATTCCGATAGAATTTTTGAAAGCCTTGTTGCCGGAGCCGGGTTCTTTAGGTGAAAATTATTCCGGTGAAACTTCTATCGGTTGCCAAATAAAAGGTATTAAAGATGGAAAAGATAAAACATATTTTATTTGGAATAACTGTAAGCATCAAGATGCCTATAATGATGCAAAAGCACAAGGAGTGAGTTATACAACGGGTGTTCCGGCAATGTTGGGAGCGAAGTTAATGCTGGAAGGAATTTGGATGAAACCGGGTGTGTATAACACCGAAGAAATGGATCCCGATCCGTTTATGTCGCAAATAGGTGGTTACGGTTTGCCATGGCATGAAGAAATCAATCCGGTATTACCACACGAATATTAATCAACCTTAAAAAATGAGTATATTTAAACTTCGCAGTTTTTCTGCGAAGTTTTTATTTTTAATAAAAGTGATAATATAGCTGTATTATGCAAATTAAATCCAATTATATCGACCTATTTAAGCAACAAATTTTTCCGGCACAAATACGTATTGAAAATGGAATAATAAAAACGATAGAAAAAATAGAGGAGCAATTGGAAACGTATATATTGCCCGGTTTTGTAGATGCACATGTACATATAGAAAGCTCGATGTTAGTACCAACGGAATTTGCACAAAAGGCCGTTATTCATGGCACTGTTGCTACCGTATCCGACCCACACGAAATAGCCAATGTACTTGGCAAAAAGGGTGTTTATTATATGATAGAAAATGGAAATAAAAGCCCGTTTAAATTTCATTTCGGTGCTCCTTCTTGTGTTCCGGCAACTAAATTTGAAACAGCAGGTGCCGAACTTACGGCTGAAGATATAGATGAATTAATGTCGAGAAATGATATTAATTATTTGGCAGAAATGATGAATTATCCTGGTGTGTTGCACCGCGACAAATTAGTGATGGATAAAATTGCCATTGCACAAAAATATGGGAAACCAATTGATGGTCATGCTCCGGGACTATCTGGTGTAGATGCTATAAACTATATACAATCCGGCATTTCTACCGATCACGAATGCTTTACATACGACGAAGCCAAATTTAAATTAGAAAACGGCATGAAAGTGCTGATACGGGAAGGAAGCGCCGCCAAAAATTTTGATGCATTAATTGATTTATTGTACGATTATCCAAATGAAATTATGTTTTGTTCTGATGATAAACATCCGGATGATTTGATGTTAGGACATATTAATTTATTGGTGCAAAGAGCTATAGCTAAAGGCGTTCCTTTATTTAATATTTTAAAAGCGGCTTGTCTTAATCCGGTAGAGCATTATCGCCTTAATGTAGGTTTGTTGCGTGAAGGAGATGCCGCCGATTTTATTGTAGTTGATGATTTGATTAACTTTTCAATTCTATCAACATATATAGATGGAAAAGAAGTGGCAAAAAATGGAAGAAGTTTAATAAAAACACATCCGGAAAAATGTATTAATCATTTCAACATCCAAGCAAAAAATGAGGCAGATTTTTGCTTGCCATTAAATACGACTAAGGTTCGTGTTATTGAAGTTTTGGATGGTCAATTGATTACGCACGAACAAGTTGGAAATTGTGATATGGATGAAAATGGAAATGCAGTTTCAAATATTGAAAATGATATTTTAAAAATAGCCGTTGTAAATCGTTATCACGAAGCACCTATTGCAATGGCATTTATTAAAAATTTTGGATTGAAAGATGGTGCAATAGCATCATCTGTTGCACATGACTCACATAATATTATTGTAGTAGGTGTTGATGATACAAGTATGTGTCAAGCTGTAAATGCTATTATAAAAGAGAAAGGTGGTTTGGCTGTTTTTGATGGTGCAACAACACGAGTATTACCATTGCCCGTAGCCGGATTAATGAGTACGGATAGCTGCGAAGTTGTGGCAGAAAAATATACTGAATTAGTGAAAACTGTAAAGGAATTAGGTTGCACGTTGCAGTCGCCATTTATGTCGCTTTCCTTTATGGCACTGTTGGTTATTCCTAACTTAAAACTCAGTGATAAAGGCTTGTTTGATGGCAATATATTTCAGTTTTGTAATTTGATGGTAGAATAAGTAATTTTGAAAAAAAATTAAATAGTATAAAAATTAAATGAGATACAAGAAAATACCATCGCCGGCGTATGTATTAGAAGAAGAAAAATTAATTCAAAATCTAACATTATTAAAACGCGTTCAAGAAGAAGCCGGTGTGCATATTATTTGTGCCTTAAAAGGCTTTTCATTTCATCATGTGTTTCCATTGGTGAAGCAGTATTTGCATGGTGCAACGGCAAGTTCGTTGCACGAGGCAAAATTGGTGTTTGATAAAATGCACGTAAAAGCACATACGTATTGTCCGGTGTATGTGCCGGATGAATTCGATGAAATTCAAGCAATATCATCACATATTACGTTTAATTCTTTGTCGCAATATGAACGCTATAAATCCAAAATGAAATCGGATATTTCGTACGGACTGCGTGTAAATCCGGGCTATTCCGAGATAGAAACAGAATTGTACAATCCGGCTTCACCCAATTCACGTTTAGGTATATTTCATACACATTTAGGAGATACTTTGCCGGAAGGTATTGAAGGTTTGCATTTTCATGCATTGTGCGAAAATACTTCGTACACGTTAGAACGCGTTTTGGCATCTTTTGAAAAATTATATCATCCATTAATACAACAAGCAAAATGGTTGAATTTTGGTGGAGGCCATTTAATAACGCGGAAAGATTATGAACCCGACCATTTAATTCATGTTTTAAAAAATTTCAAACAAAAATATCCTACTATTCAGGAAATTATTTTGGAACCCGGAAGTGCAGTGGGTTGGCAAACCGGAGTGTTGGTTTCCACTGTTTTAGATATTGTACAAAATGGCGATATTCCAACTGCAATGTTAGATGTTTCGTTTACCTGCCACATGCCGGATTGCTTGGAAATGCCATATAAACCTATGGTTTTGAATACGGTGGAACAGAGTGCGTTCGAATATAATTTGGGTGGAATGAGTTGTTTGGCTGGCGATTACATGGGCACTTGGTTTTTTGAAAATGAATTGAAAGTAGGCGATGTCGTTATTTTTGATGATATGATTCACTATACAATGGTTAAAACTTCCACTTTTAATGGGATAAATTTGCCGGATATTGGTATATTGAAAACCGACAATTCGTACGAAATTATTCAATCGTATGGATATGACGATTATAAAAAAAGATTGAGTTAATAAAGCGATACCATGCAACATATTTTTGATAATTTATATCGACGTGCAGAACGATTAATTACTTCGGATTCCAAATTGGCAACATTGTTGGATGACGTTTTTTTGAAAGTAGGTGAGTTGACAGAAGAGTTTTATAAAATTCAGGATTCGGTAATTGCATTGGCAAGAATGATGCGTGCATGGTTGGCCGGCGATTATAAAAATATTTCCAAACGTACTATAATTGCAGCCGTTGCTGCGTTAATTTATTTTGTCAATCCGCTGGATATCATTCCGGATTTTATTCCGATTATTGGGCAGCTAGACGACATTTTGGTGTTGGGTTATCTGATAAAATATTTGAATAAAGAAATAGAACGTTTTATGGCTTGGGAAGAAGAGCGAAACAAACAACAGACATCCAAATGAAAGCCGATTCGGTATTAGATAAATTTGTCGGGAAATACTATCCTGAAACCTTATTGAGAATACAGGAATTAATGGCATCTAATGCATTGTTAGAAAAATTATTAAAACAAGTTTATTCAAAATTAGATACTACTGTTCAAAAATATGCCGATCATTTTGAACGTATAAAAGTAGTGTTACGTATGGTAGAAGCTTGGCGGACAAAAGCATACAGCGCTATCTCCAAAAGTTCCATTGCAATCAGTATTTTAGTGTTGTTGTATATTGTAAGTCCAATAGATATTTTCCCGGATTTTATTCCAATTATTGGTGGTTTAGATGATGTGTTACTAATCGGATTTCTATTGAAAATTATCGACAAAGAAATCGAGAAATTTGTGGAATGGGAGAAAGGGCAATAGTTTATTTTAGTAGTAGCAAGAAATGAGAATTGAGAAATGAGAATTAAGAAATGAGAATTAAGAAATGAGAAATAAGAAATAAGAAATAAGAAATGAGAAATAAGTAGTAAGAAATATTTAACAACTTGTAACTCACTACTTACTACTCACTACTCAATACTCAATACTTACTACTCACTACTCACTACTCACTACTCTCTACTCACTACTCTCTACTCACTCACACCAATCCTTTCTTATACGCAATTTTTAATAATGCAGCAGTGTTGTTGACATTCAATTTTGCCAACATATTTTTTCGATGTGTTTCTACCGTATTTTTACTAATAAATAATTTTGTAGCGATATCTTGCGAGGTTAATCCCAGTGCAATGAGTTGTAAAATTTCTAATTCGCGTTGCGTTATTTGTGCGGCTAATTCATCGTAGTTTTTATCGTCTTCCTCTTCTGCATTGGAAATGGAAGTAATGAGCTTTTCTTGTGCTTCTTGGTCTAAATACGCTTTATCTTGATATACCGTATCAATAGCTTTCAATAAATCATCTTTAGAAATGTTTTTCAATACATACCCTTTTGCACCAATCTCCAAACACTCTTTAATAAAGCGTGGTTCGCTGTGCATGGTAAGCATTAAAATTTTAATATCGGGATTTGTTTTCTTTAGCATTTTAGTTGCCTCAATGCCATCCATTTCCGGCATATTAATATCCATTAAGACAACATCCGGATTGGCTACTTTTATACGTTCTATTGCTTGTTTTCCATTATGTGCCGTTCCTGCAATTTTTATATTGGGTTCATCTTCTAATAAGGAAATAATGCCATCTAAAAATATCTGGTGATCATCTACTACAAATACATTAATTTCTTGCATACGTTTTTTTAGTTTAGTACAAAGTTATTCCTTATTTATCAAAAATTGAGCCGTATTATAAATATTTCAAGAAAGAAAAGAATTTCCTTGTTTTTAAGTAGTCAAAATTGGTTTCATTTAGGTAGGCTTCTCGCTCAAAGGATAGATTTCTATATGCTTTTTGTATATTTCTATAGATGAGTAGCCGGAAAAAAAATTCTGCATAATACCATAGTATAAATGGAATAAAAAATAATTCTAATTGTTGGTAGATGTGGATGAGTTCGTGGTTGACAAAGACGTTGTCTTGCTTTAGTTCTTTTTTATTTAAAATAATAAACGGAAAAATAGTGATGCCGGCAACTTCTTTAGGCGTAAACCATTTAATAAACCAAGGACTTATGAGTATCCACATCTTATAAAGTTAATAAAATTGAGTTTGAAATGGTTTGGCTTTTTGGAATAATTCAATACGATTTTTCAATTTAAATAGGTGTCTTATTTTCTAACCTAAATTGCAGGTCATTTAAAATATTTTCTTTCCATCTTTCACTTCCTATTATTGCAGAAAATTGTGTTTTATAAGCATCGATATCCAAAACTTCTAAATTCATTTTTAATGTTTTGAATAAGTTTGGAAACAGGCTCTTGTCGGGAATTTGAACATGATGCAACCCACCGCTATAGGCAAATGCTATTTTGCCGTGTTGTAAACCCATTAAAATATCTAATATTCCGGAGCGAATGTTCATTTTGTTGCCACTTACATCCATTCCATCTGCACGTTTCATTCTTCCTTCCGGCACTATCAAAATAACGGAATCGTCATAGATAGAATCCAGAAAATCAGTCCATGTTTCATCTCTTTTTCGGGTGATAGACATAATGCCCGGATTGAATAATTTAAAAAATAATCCAACAATTGGGCGGTTCATAGTTTTGTCGGCGGCTGGTGCTACCATGCGTTTGGATAGTTTGTGCAAGAACGAATTAGGCATTACACCAACATATAAAAATTCAAATAAAGAAGTGTGGTTTAATAAAATAATTAGTTTGATTTCATCCCATTTAATGCGTTCTTTTGGCCAACCTATTTGATATTTATAAAATAGTTTAGTTAAATACTTAGTGCTGAGTAAAATAAAATAACTAATCCAACTTTTCATAAAGAAAAGATACTGAATTTGTATTAATCTAACCCCATTTCGTTCCTTAAAATTTTAAGCGTAATTCAAATCTTCTCATCATCAGAAATATACATCTGTAGTTTAATTAACTACAATGATAAGTAAGATGCCTGTTTTATTAACGCAATACGCTGTTTAACGCTATTTCACCGGTTCCAAAATCAATTCGATGTAATTTTGTTTATCGAAAAAACTATTAAAAGCAGCTTTTAATGTTGTTGCATTTAAACCGTCGATAAACGCAGAATATTTTTCCATATCGGCCATATTTTTATGGTATTGGTCGTAGTATTGAATGGTATTTAACCAAAAACTATTTTCTTTCAAATCTGTTTCGCGTTCCCGTCTTTGCGTTTCTTGTACTTTCTTAATTTTTTCTTCGGTGGCACCTATTTGCTTTAATGTATCAATATTATCATACACTACTTTTACCAACTCTTGCACGCGGTTAGGTTCTGTATTAAATTGTATTGTGATGCCATATTCATTTTTCGGATATTCCACAAAATTTCCGTTTACGCCGACGCCGTACACGCCACCTTTGTCTTCACGCATTGCCTCGCGAAGTTGAATATCTAATACTTTAATCATAGCGTTGAAAAGATATTGTTGCTCTGGTGTCCAAGTCTTTTGTCCATGAAAATGTATGCCGACTAAATCTTTTTGCGTTTCACCCATTTTTACGGTCGACTTTACAACGCCTTCTTTTTTGATAACGTTTGGGTCTTTCCAATTTTCTTTTGTTTGGTTAGATGGCAAACTTCCGAGATAAGTTTCTATCAATGGTTTTAATGTATTGATGTCTAAATTTCCAACAAAAATAAAAGTGAAATCATTTGCATTTTGAAAACGTTCTTGGTAAATTTTAAAGGCTTTTTCAAAATCAACTTGATTGAGTTTTTCTACCGTATTTAAGCCTCTGCGAATATTATTATTGTAAATTAATTGTCTGAATTTATTGCTGAAATAATAATTCGGATTTTCTAAAATGTGCTCTGCAGCTCCTTTTTGTTTGCTCATTAAGGTATTAAAATCATCGATTGATTTTCTGGGTTGAGTAAAATAAAGATAGGTGAGTTGCAATAAGGTTTCAATGTCTTTTTGGTTGCTGCTGCCTTGAAATCCTTCTTCTAATTCGGCAACATACGGACTTACCGTTGCTGTTTTTCCGGTCAACATTTTTTGTAATGTAATCAAATCAAATGTGGAAATTCCGGAATTGATAATAACAGCATTCGAGAAATTGGCACTCATGTAATCTGTGTCGCTGTACAAGGAAGTTCCGCCATTGCTATATGCATTCATAAGTATTTCATCGTTTTTAAATGTTGTTGGTTTTAATAAAACTCGAACGCCATTTTGTAACTCTAAAGTTGTTATGTTGTATGCATCGTTTTTTGTTTCTTTTACAATAGCAGAGCCTTTGGGTTTTATAGCTATTAAAGGTTCGTTGCTGGTTTTATCTTCATATGGTTTAATATCGCTTGTTTTTGTTTCTTGAACTATTTCAAGTATTTTATTTTCCCAAGGCAACATTTTTTTCTCACTTTCCGGTGCCGTTAATACGATAACAAAGTTGCTGTCTGTAATATACTTTTTGGGTAGAGCATTTATGTTTTCTAATGAGATTTTAGGAAGCAATTGTTTAGCAATAGCAACTTCTGTTTCTATTCCGGGTGCCGGAATTTGTTCTAAGAAATTAGAAACATATTCAGTAACAAAATTACGAGATTCTGTTTTGTCTTTTTCTTGTAAGGCATTTTCGTAGTTAGTTAACAGTTCTATTTTTTGTCTATCTAATTCGGATTGTGTGAAACCAAATTTTAATACACGTTCATTTTCTGTAAGTAAAACTTTTAATGCATCTATGGTTTTTCCACTTTTTGCAATGGCCGTTAATGTATAGGCATCATTGCCACGTGTTTCTTTATCATAGCCGGAATATGCTGCAAAAAACGGTGGATTTGGCTTTTGAGTCAACTCTTGAAGTCGGTTGTTTAGCATACCATTAAAAAGTTGGTTTGTAAGATAAGTTTGATATGCTTCTACTGTATTATTTTCTGATGATGGATGTTTGTAAGTTAGCATCACTCTGGAATAAGTGGCTTCCGGATCAGTGCAAATAGATACCAATGTTTCTTTGTGATTGGGTAAAAAATAAATTTCTTTTTTAGTATCATTATCCGGATTTTTTAAGCTACTAAATCTTGTTTTTATTTCTTTTTCCATTTCATCTACGTTGATATCACCTACAATAACTACAGACATTAAATCCGGTCGATACCATTTTTTATAAAACGAAATTAGACGCTCATAAGGTGCCCTTAAAATCACTGCGGTGTCTCCAATCGGCAATCTGTCGGCATAATGTGATTTATAGTATAATACAGGAAGAAATTTATCTAACATTCTTTTATCAGCACCTAATCTGCTTCTCCATTCAGAAAATACAACACCTCTTTCTTTGTTGATTTCAGACGTATCAAACGATAATCCACCGGCCCAATCTTCTAACACCCATAATCCTTTGTTTAAGATGTCTTTGTCATCTGCAGGAAGTTGTAACATATAAACAGTTTCATCAAAACTTGTATAAGCATTTAAGTGTGCTCCAAATTTTGTTCCGATACTTTCTAAATAGTTTACTAATTCATTTTTGGAAAAATGTTTACTTCCATTAAATGCCATGTGTTCTACAAAATGTGCTAAACCTTTCTGGTTGTCTTCTTCTTGATTGGAGCCTGCATTAACAGCCAATCTTAATTCAATTCTGTTTTCCGGTTGTGTATTTCTTTGAATATAATAGGTTAATCCGTTGTCCAATTTTCCATATCGAACGCTCGGATTGAGTGGTAATACATTTTTATTCTTTTCGATTAATTGTTGCACGGATTTTACCGTAGTTGCACCGGCGTTTTTCACGTCATTGCTTGCCTCAGAAGTAGCGTTATTGTTAACTACAATGCTTGCTTGTTTTATTTCATGCTTTTTTTTGTTTTTATGTTTGGTGCATGTAAATGCGACAGTAGAATTGCTAACTAAAAGTAGACTAAGTAATATGCCGGAAAATATTTTCATACGAATCAATTTATATTATTTGGGAATGTAAATATCGATTTTTTTTGAATGTAAATAGATTAATATTTGTTATTAAAAATAAGACAGAAAAAAGGCATTAAAGTTGGATAGCATATAAGCATTCGATTCTTTATTTGGAATTTGTTTCCGGATATAATTCCATTTTTCGGATAGATGGTGAAACAAAATACGTAACGATTACAACTAAGCAAGTCATACAACCACCAAATATTACAGCAGGTATAGTGCCCATTGCAGCGGCTGTTGCACCACTTTCAAATTCGCCAATTTCATTGGATGAACCAATAAACATAGAGTTGACAGCCGAAACACGCCCACGCATTTCATCCGGTGTGGACAGTTGTACGATGGTTTGTCGGATAGAAACACTGATGCCATCTAATGCACCGCTCATCATTAAGCAAAACATCGAGAACCAAAATATTTTACTAATACCAAACAGGATAATGAATAAACCAAACCCAAAAACGGCAGTTAACAAAATGAATCCGGCATTTTTACGAATGGGAAAATAGGCGAGTAGCAACAACATGATAATTGCACCTGCGGCTTGTGCTGCTCTAAGAAAGCCTAAGCCTTCGGCTCCTACGTGTAAAATATCTTTTGCGTACACCGGCAATAGAGCAATGGCGCCGCCAAATAAAACAGCAAATAAATCTAACGAAATGCACGATAAAATAACTTTGTTATGAAATACAAATCGCAAACCTTGCATGGCACTTTCAAATACGGTTTCGCCTTTGGGTACATATTGTACCGGCTTTTTCTCAATTTGTGAAATAGCAAAAATGGCAATGCTGAGCAAAACTAATACAATACTAAATGTTGTTGTAATTCCATATTGTCCTAAAATCATTCCGCCAACGGCCGGCCCCAATACCGCACCTAATTGCCAAGCAGAACTACTCCATGTTATAGCACTTTGATACATGTCGCGTGGTACAATTTGTGCAACCAAACCAAATGCTGCCGGACCGGAAAAACTACGTGCAATGCCCGTTAGAAAAATGATGATGAAAATAGCAATCACTGCGTTTTGTTTGCCAATAGAATCTATTACAGTTGAATGTGTAAAAAATAACAGCCCAACACACATGATGGCATACATGGTTACGTATAATACAAGCATGCTTCTCTTGTCAGATTTGTCAGCTACGTAGCCACCGTATAATGCATTTCCTATTGCCGGAATAGCTTCCGTTAAACCAATAAATCCTAACAATAGTTTTGACCCGGTGAGTTCATATATTTCATATCCAATGACTACGGCTTGGGTAGTTAATGAAACCGTAATTAAGAAACGAGATAAAACATACAAGCGAAATTCTTTGTTTCGCAGTGCAATATACGGATCGTTGTTTGTAGCCATTTGTTGAATTCAATAAGAAAAATGAGCCAACGAAATTAGCAATATCTATATTGTGAAGTGTTAGGTTTATATTTTTTTAATATAACCTTTTACGTGTGGCTTCTCTTGCGATTTATCGACAATATCAAAATCAAAACCATCGTCTGTTTTTTCATTTCGGAAAATAATTGTAGATGGAAGAAAAACCGGTGTTTTAAATGAAACGGTAATTTCATAACTATCCGCAACACGATTTTCTAACTTAGAAAGTATCTTGCCTACATTCCACATGCCATGGATTATATGTTTCGGAAATCCGAATAGTTTCGCTGTTAATGGATGTATGTGTATTGGATTAAAATCTCCGGAAGCTTTTGCATATTCTATGCCTAAATTTTTTGGAAGATTCCAACTTTCTTTAATGCAATTTTCTTTTAATTCCGGTTGGTACCATTCCAATACATTTCCGATGCCTTCTTTTCCTTTAAATAAATAAACGCTTACATCTTCCCAAATTCTTTTTCCTTTTACATCCGCATAGCAAATTACTTCAAAAGCTTGACCTTTGTCGTGTGCAACCAAGTTTCCTAATTTACAGGTGATATCAAATTTTTCACCAATGTATAAAGGACGATATTGCTTAATAGAATTCGCAAAATGTACTAAACCGGCTAACGGAAAAGGAACATCGGGTTGGCTGAGTAAATGCATTTGTAATGGAAATGTAAATGCATAAATATAAGTTGACGGTACAATTAATTGATGATCGAAACCGCATACATTATTATATTTTTTTAAGTTTTCCGGCGTGATAACGGCATTACTTAATTGTACACTTATATCCGGTAAATTTCCTTTTCCTTTTTTTAAAAATGTAGAAGCAACACCAGCATACATTAATGGTGTTGATGGCAAGGAATTTAATTGTATTGTTCTTGACATGAAAGTTTATTTAATGCAACAAGATACGCAACTCATGTAGTAAATAAAAAGTACATACGTTAAGAAATTTTTTATTTAAAGATTTTTTTGGATTGCTCAATCCGTCTTTTTTATCTTAATTTCATTTTGTACGGTCTGTTTTTATTGGCCTTTCGCATACGTTTTCTGCTGCCGTCGTCCATTATCATAGCTCCTGCCATGCAGGATAAGCCACCAAGTAATGCACCCAAAATAGTAGTAATAATTATTAAAAGTGTACTGCTGATAGATGTACCTAAACTATCCGAAAATAAGTGGGCTATTTTTTGGCTCAATAGATGTTGATTGCCAAAATCTAAATAAAGAATATAGATTAACCAAAATAAACCAACACCTAAACTTCCGGCAATAAAATTATTGCCCTGTAAATTGGATAAAATTAATCCAATTGCAAAGCAAATAATAAAAGGAAAATACCACGGCAAAAATAGCGTGCACAAAAAACTAAGTAAAAGTATACTGAAAAATTTTATAAAAAACATAGGTTGACTTTTTTGTTGATTGAATTATTTTTTGGATTGTTGAATGGCATTCAAAGCTTCTTCTTTATTATTAAAAAAATGAAAAGCATAATATGCACCTTTGCTCCATTTATCTAAAAATTCAATAAAGTTTTTAGAGCCGACATTGCCCGTTTGTCCACCCGGATATACGCCATAACATTGTGGTTTTCCATTGGCAAAATCAACGATCATACGCCAAGACGGACCTGCATTTTCGGAAGCAGCATTGACGATATTATTATAACCACCAATAGCAATATCATTCACAGAAAAAGATGCTATTTGAGCTAAATGCGTTACACTCGTGTTCTTATAATGTTGCCATTGCATATTTTTATTTTCTTTCGCATACGCTTTAAAATAATCCACTGTTTTTTGAAATGCAATATTGATGATGTTTGTGGCTGTTTCAACTGTGTCAGTATTTTTTATATCAAACAAAATAAACTTCGGTTCATGGATAATTAAACTCGCCGTTACATAATTTTCCGGAATTACAAAAGTTGATTTTTGATGTGCAAATTCATCGTATGTGGTTTCTTCTATAAAACTCCAGAATTTATAAAAATAACTGGGTGCTGTAAGGTTTATATTTGCTTCGTAATTCCATATTTTTAATGCACTTAAAATCTTGTGTGCATTTTCATCACCATTAATTGATATCGCATTTAATAAGGTTGGTAATGTTTCTTTTGCGAGTAAACTTAAATTGTTGTTTTGCAATTTTGCCATGTCTTTCCATGTTGCATTGGTTGTTGCTGTTAGGCTGGTATTTATAACTCTGTTTCTGTAATTTTCATAATGTCCGTTGGTTAAATATGGATAATTTTGGTCAACCGGATTTTGATTGGCACTGCTACAAAAACCACGTTCCGGATTGAGTATATATGGGTTTTGTTCATTTGGGATGCGTGCTTTTAATTTCTTTAAATCTACATTGGCTAACGGTGTAACAAAGGAGCCATCGCCACTTTGTGTACGCAACATAAAATTACCTTGT
Organism: Bacteroidota bacterium; assembly: GCA_963169645.1. Taxonomy (GTDB): domain Bacteria; phylum Bacteroidota; class Bacteroidia; order Chitinophagales; family JADIYW01; genus JADJSS01. Next base: position 32,658 of record CAUJCO010000013.1, on the reverse strand, counting down.
TGTTGTATGGCGATATTATTATTGACATCTGCATAAATAAAATTTTGTCCAGGACAAGAAAAATACTGTAATGCTGATTTATAATCTTGTTGGTTTTTTGCTCTATTGAGATAATAGAACGTCAACAATTCATTGGATGGTTCTTCCGCTCTCCAATAGGTTGCAATATGTTTGTAATCTTTGATATCACCATAATTTTCATCATACACAATAGAACCAACTTTGGTTATACGTATGCTATCTGTTTTATCATTTCCATTTCTAATTTTATACACTTGCACATCGTATTCAAAAGGGATAAAATCATTGCCTAATTTATATTTTGTTTTATCTGAATTGTATTCTACTGCATAGTTGTTAATAACATCGCGTTCGGCATTGGTAACACTCCATGCAATGTTTTCGTTGTGTCCTATGATGATACCCGGAGCACCCGGAATGGTAACACCTTCTACATTTATAGTTGGGCAATGTAATTGCATCGCATACCAAATAGAAGGTAAGTTTAACCCTAAATGTGGGTCGCCACAAAGTATAGGTTTTCCGGATTGTGTTTTGCTTCCGTTGATGCACCAATTATTGCTACCATAAAATTTTTCCGGATAAAATTCGGAATACGGTTTTGAATATAGTTGAGCAGTCGTAGTGGTTGTTTGGGAGAGTGTATCTACCGATTTAAAATCCCATTTTGTTCCATTTGGAATTATAGGATCCAGTGCCGGCGGTGGAAAATCGGGATATAATTTTTTAAAGATAGCATCACCATATACTTTTAAAGCATTGGTGTATTCAATATCTGTTTCGTAATAGGTTAAATCTTTTGCCATATACTTCATAAGTAATGCACACTTTAATGCTGTCCATGGTTCCGGTTTATAACCTATTAATTTATATTCTAATGGAAGTTGGGCACTTTTTAATTGTTTGATATAAGCATTTACACCCAACGTAAAACTTTCCACTATCATTTTACTTGTCGGGTTTTTTTCAATTTCTTTTAGTGAATTTTCTGCGGCACGCACAATGCCAATTCTTCTTGAAAACTGATCGAGTGGTAATGCCTTTTCACCCACTAATTCTGTGAGTCTTCCGGCTGCTGCAAGCATTTGAAATTCCATTTGCCATAACCTATCTTTTGCTTCCACAAAACCTTGTGCATAAAATAAATCGGCTTCGTTATCAGCAAAAATATGTGGTACACCTATTTCATCGTACACAACAGTTGCTTTTCCGTTGATGCATTCAATTTCGATGGTGGTGTTTTGGTTACTTTTTATTCCGGCATTTTTCCAGAAACCGTGTGTAGGCGATAAAAATTTACCGATAGCAGGTGTACTGCCCAATGGTCGATTTAGAAAATAAATTCCAAAAGCAAGTACGATTGCTAATAAAATTCCTAGGGTGTTTTTAGTCATAATCTAATTTAGTAAAATATTTATGGAATAGCCAATAATTTGAAATGGTATTCCGCTTATATTCAGTATTTTTGATGTATGACAAATGTAGAGATAGCACAGCATTTTGCACTGTTAGCTGATTTGATGGAATTGCACGGCGAAAATTCTTTTAAAATAAAAAGTTATGAATATGCCGGAAGGAATTTAAAAAAAGTAAATGAGTCATTGTCGGAATTATCTATTGAAGCATTAGAAAAAATAGAAGGAATTGGAAAAGCCATTGCCGCAAAAATATTTCATTTATCGCATACCGGAAAGCTGGATTTGTTGGAGAAATATTTAGCAATTACACCTATCGGTATCGTAGAAATGATGCAGTTAAAAGGAATAGGTCCGAAGAAAATTGCTCAACTTTGGAAAGAATTAGAAATAGAAAGCATTGGCGAATTAGAATATGCATGCAACGAAAATAGATTAATAGAGTTGAAAGGATTTGGTGTAAAAACACAAGAAAATATTTTACAACAAATTCAGTTTATTAAACAAAGTGCTAACCAATTTTTATGGTCGAATTTAGAAGAATTAGCCAATGAGATTGTAGAAGAAATACAGACAACATACCCAACTCTGCTCATTTCTGTTTGCGGTGATTTTAGACGAAAAAAAAATACTTTAGAAGGTGTTGATTTTTTAGTGGCAACAGAAGATACCGTTCTTCAACAAGCTATTCAACAGAAGTATATACATTATCCGGTGCATTTTGAATATTGTACAACGGCTAATTTTTATGTGCGTTTATTGCAGCTTTCAAGTGATAAAGAGCATTTCGGATTTTTATCTTTCAAAACTAATTTAGAAACAAACTTTAACTCGGAAAAGGAAATTTATGCCGCTGCCGGTTTTCCATATATAATTCCGGAATTAAGAGATAATAAATTAGAATGGGATTTGGTAGAACAACATACATTGAACCAACTTATCCAATTACAAGATATTAAAGGCGTCGTGCATTCGCATAGTAAATACAGTGATGGAGCTAACTCATTAGAAGAATTAGCCCTATATTGCAAAGCACAAGGTTATGAATATTTAGTAATATCCGATCACAGTCAAAGTGCATTTTATGCCAACGGTTTAAAACCGGAAACCGTACTGCAACAACATCAAGAAATAGACCGATTAAATCAACAATTATTTCCATTTAAAATTTTTAAAAGTATAGAGTCGGATATATTATACGATGGAGAATTAGATTATGAAAACGAACTATTGCAATCTTTTGATTTGGTAATTGCATCAGTGCATTCTCAATTAAAAATGAGTGAAGAGAAAGCGATGCAGCGCTTAGTAAAAGCAATCGAAAACCCATATACCACCATTTTAGGTCATTTAACAGGAAGATTGTTATTGTCAAGAGCCGGATATCCCGTTAATCATAAAAAAATTATAGATGCGTGTGCCGCCAATAATGTTTGTATAGAACTAAATGCCAATCCTTATCGTTTAGATATCGACTATTCTTGGATTTCTTATTGTCAAGAAAAAAATGTGCTGATTTCTATTAATCCGGATGCACATAATTTACGTGGTGTGCACGACATTCGGTATGGTATTTATGAAGCACAAAAAGGCGGTTTGCTTCAGCAAAATACATTGAATGCTTTAACTAAAGATAACTTTGAACAGTATCTTCAACATAAAAATAGACCTTAGTATTTTGTTATCTTTGTATCTTATTTTAAAATATAGATTAGATAGATAAAGAGCTAAAATTGTAGAAATACCATGATGAAAAATTTGATTTTAATTTTGTTTGCTATTGCCGGAACTGCATTATTAGTGGTACAATGCAATCATAAAGAAGATAATCAAGAGATTGCAATAGAAACATTTAATCGTGATTCCATTCACGCACACGACACAACATTGCATAAAGTAGATTCAGCAATGCTCTTATTTGAACAGCAAGAAGCAGAACGTTTGAAAAATGTAACATCTATTAAATTTGAAAAAGAAGTGTATGATTTTGGAACATGTACAGAAGGTGATGTGATAAAGAAAACCATTGAATTTACCAATAACGGAAAAATTCCGTTAGTGATCAGTCAAGCGTATGGCAGCTGTGGATGCACCATTCCAACGTACGACAAAGAGCCGATGCAGCCCGGAAAAAAAGGAAAATTAGAAATCGAATTTGATTCTAAAAATAAACCGGGTGCAAATACCAAAAGCGTAACCGTGTTGGCAAATACCAATCCGGAAGCGACGACGGTATCATTTAGTATAAAAGTAAATTCTAAAAAAGACAAGAAAAGTTTCTTCTAACATTCATTCATCAAACGTTGGAAATTTATACGAAGTCATCCAACATCAAAAACAGCACGAATGAAAAATTACCTTTCATTAGTAAAATTTTCTCACACCATTTTTGCATTGCCTTTTGCGCTTATCGGTTTTTTCTTGGGTGTGTATGCATTTGTATATTCAGATGCAACCAATGTATTTGCCCCTTTTTTGGGTATTCAAAAGTTGATATTATTTTTTAAGCTCAAAGGTTATTTGTTGTTGCTAGTATTAATTTGTATGGTTACGGCACGCAATGCAGCTATGGCATTTAATCGGTTAATAGATAGGAAATTTGACGAGAAAAATCCACGAACTGCCATTCGTGAAATTCCAGCCGGCATCATCACACCCAAAAATGCACTCTTATTTATTGTTATAAATTGTATTGTGTTTTGTGTTACTACTTATTTTATTAATCCACTTTGTTTTTATTTGTCGCCGGTGGCTTTGGCTGTTATTTTAGGCTATTCACTCACCAAGCGATATACCTTTTTATGTCATCTTGTTTTAGGCGTTGGTTTAGCATTAGCACCAATCGGAGCATTCTTAGCCGTGAAAGGAAATTTTGAACTACTTCCTTTGTTTTTCTCATTTGCCGTATTGTTTTGGGTGTCCGGTTTTGATATTATTTATGCATTACAAGATGAGCAATTTGATAAAGCACATCAATTGTATTCCATTCCATCTTATTTTGGACAAAATAAAGCCAAATGGATCGCCCGTTTCTTGCATCTTTGTAGTGTAGCTTGTTTGTTTGCAGCCGGTGTGTATGGCAATTTTGTATTAATGTATTGGGTCGGATTTTTTGTGTTTGTTTTAATGTTGTTTTATCAGCATTTTTTAGTGATACGTTATGGTTTACAGAAAATAGATGTAGCCTTTTTTACAACCAACGGTATTGCGAGTGTGTTGTTTTCGTTGTGCGTGATTACAGAAATTATTATGCACTTTTAGTAGTAGCATCAACAAAAATAGTAATTCAATATGTCAAAAATTCTTGCCATCGATTATGGAACCAAACGCACAGGATTTGCCCTTTCCGATGAAAGTAAAATTTTTGCATTTGGATTGTCAACCCAAGATACAAGCCAAAATATACCGTATCTGCAATCGCTCTTTCAAAAAGAAAAAATAAACGTAATTGTGATAGGTTTGCCTAAAAAACTCAATAATGAGTTTGCTCAAATTGTTCCCAAAATAATGCAATTTAAAAAGCAACTCGCGCAACATTTTCCCGACGTACAAATTGTAGATATAGACGAGCGATTCTCTTCTAAAATGGCATTTCAATCTATGATTGATAGTGGATTGAAAAAGAAAGAACGCCAAAATAAAGCATTGGTCGATGAGATTTCGGCTACTATTTTATTACAAAATTATTTGGAGACCATCTCTTGAAAATCTTTCACATTGTATTAATAGGTAATAATGTCAGAATACGTAACTTTGTACGTATAAACCACACTGAAAAGTGAACCTATAAGCACAACACATGATTTTACCTGTAACATTATACGGCGATCCTGTTTTAAAAAGAAAAGCAGATGAGATTTCGACAAGCTATACCGATTTGCAAAGCATCATAAAAAATATGTGGCAAACCATGTATAATGCGTCCGGTGTTGGCATTGCGGCACCACAAGTGGGTTTGTCTATTCGTTTGTTTGTGGTAGATACGATTCAATTAAACGAAAAAAGGAAATCCAATTTTCAAGGCATCAAAAAAGTATTCATCAACCCAACTATATTGAGCGAAACCGGCGACGAATGGAAATACGAAGAAGGATGTTTAAGCATTCCCGGAATTCGCGAAGACGTGTTCCGAAATCAAACCATTAAAATTCATTATTTCGATGAAAATTTTAATGAATTTACAGAAGAATATGACGATATCAATGCACGTGTGATACAACACGAATACGACCACATCGAAGGAATTTTGTTTACAGATAAATTGAAACCACTTAAGCGAAAATTACTGTTACCTAAATTAAACAAAATTGCTCGCGGCGAAGTTGATGTAGATTATAGAGTAAAAGCGTATAAAAAGTAAACAAACGATTTTTTTAGCTTTATTTATCCTTTTTCTTTTTTCTCGCTTTAATATCTTTAATAAAATTAGCCCAAGCAAACGGGTTGGTTAATGAAATTCCCGGATGTTGGTTGCCATAGCGATTGTAGTAGTAATTAGCTTGAGATTGCACGTATTGATTGAAATTCTCTTTGCCGTCAAAATTCGTTTTGCCCGAAATTTCATCGTTTAAGATAGATTGTTCAATGGTGTTTTTAGCCAAATCTTGCAAATTGTCCGGAATATCCATATTCAACATCGCATGTCGCAATTGGCCTGGCGTCGGTAACGGTCGAATGGTAACATTGCCCAATTGTACATAATCTTTTTCCAATCCAATATCTTTAGAAAAGGATGTGGCCGTTAAGTCCGAAGGCACCACCACTTTAAATGTTTTAAAACCCAAAGATTTTATTAAAACCGTATCGCCTTTTCCGGCTACAAACGAGAAAAAACCATCATATCCGGAAATCGTTCCTCTATTTTCACCTTGTATATACACTGCTGAAAACGGAACCGGCGTGTTGGATTCCGCATCGCGCACAAATCCCGAAAATTGCACTACATCTTTCGCCCAAACCGACGAAAATAAACCTAAAACACCAATAAAAAGAGTGAAAAATTGCTTCATGGACATCATACCTTCAAAATTAATACCATTATTCCGTTTATTTTAACTTTTCAAATAGAATAATATTTTTTAACAGAATTTTGGCGTGCCGGCTGCCAAGCTACATTGCCATCGCACGCCGTCAGGCTGTCCGCTACCATCTTTTTTTGCAACGCACCTATCCACGCACAAAAAAAGTATGTCCGCTTCCATCCTTCACGCTTGTTTCAATATTTCAACGTCATTTACATGCAATAGGTAATAAATGTTAGAAGAATCATCTCAACCGCGAAACATCAAAAATGTATTGTATATATTGTATAAATGCCAATTATAATTTCTTTTAAAACATGTTTTTTATGCTTCATGGATAAACAGAACAATTGGTATTATTTACATTTTGTAAATAATACCAATTGTTAAAAAAGGTAAACGTAACATCGAATTGATAGATAAATAACAAAATGCACTTGCAGAAACCCGTATTCTATACTAATTTTGCACTAGAGAACGTAAACAGTTTATCCTAATTTATTAGAAGCAACCTAAAAGCCCTTTCGTAGTAAACAACAATTTATGAGAGGTTACATTTTATTCTTTTTGTGTTTGGTATTAACATTTAGTACTTCTACTTCTTTTGCTAAAAAGAGAAAATCTAAAAGCAATAGCAGTTATATTTATGTGAGCAAGCGTTACAAAGGACATAGCTGTCCAAAGCCGAGCAAAATCATCAACGCTAAGTATTTCTAATTTATTTTTGTAAAGATTGAATGAAATTGCGGCAAGCCAATCCGGGTTGTGCAGTTTTCATAAAGTTTTCACCAATTAGAAAACCTTGAAAGCCATTTTGCTTGAAATAACGAAGTGTATCTGTTGAAGAAATCCCACTTTCTGCTACTTTTACAAAGTCGTTTCCTAATTCGGATGCCATTCGGATAGATTGTTCTATATCTACTTCAAATGTCTTCAAATTTCTATTGTTTATGCCAACCATATCTACTTTGTGATATACATGGTTGAGTTCAGTTTCGTCGTGTAATTCCAATAAAACTTCTAAGTGTAAGCTTTGTGCTAAGTCTGTAAATTGTTTTACTTGTAGTGGCGTTAAAATAGAGGCGATTAATAAAATCACATCGGCACCAATAGATTTAGCTTCTACAAACTGATATTCATCTATCATAAATTCCTTTCGCAATAATGGTATGTGCACTTGTTCGCGTACTGCAATTAAATCGTCATTGCAACCACCAAAAAATGCAGTGTCCGTTAGTATGGAACTTCCTGCTACACCGGCTTGTTCGTATTGCGGCACAATTTCTATAGATGAAAAGGCATCATTAATAATTCCTTTGGATGGTGATTTCTTTTTAAACTCGGCAATAATTCCTGTGCTGTTCGTTTTTTGGATAGTATTCGTTAAGGAAAATGTGTTTCGTTTAAAAAATGCGGTATTTTCTAATTGTTGGATATTCGTTTTTTGCTTTGCTTGAGCAACTTCATTTTTTTTATGTGCAACGATTTTGTCTAGAATATTCATGGATCTTCTTCAAATTATTTTTCAATAAAAACAACATCTAAATTTTTAATTTTAGTAAATGCTTCATCTGCTGTAAGAATTGGTATATTAAAGTGTAAAGAAGTAGCAGCTATAATAGCGTCCGGGATTTTAATTCTTTGTTGTTGCATAATTCGAATAGCTTCTTTTTGTATAGAATCATTATGATTTAATTTATTGCAAAGTTGCAATAACTGAGTTATAATTTTGTTGTGTTGTTTTGTATTTTTATTATTTCCTAAAAGTTCGAGTTCAGTTATAAAACTGAAATTCCAATTATCATTAACGAAAGGCAAGACAAGAGAATTCTCTTCTAATAAAAAAATAAAAATGTTTGTATCTACTAAATAATTAATTCCACTCATCTCTTTTTTCATTTTGATAAGCAACTCCATCAAAATTGCGTTTCAATTTCCCGAAGAAATCTTTAACAGAAATAACATCATCTTGTTTTTTAGATAAAATTCGTACTGCTTTTTTTATTTCTTTAATTGATGTTTTCTTTTTAATTGTAATAACCATAGGAGTTGTATTTAATCAAAATTAATGAATTATTGAAAATTGCAAATTAATTTTTAATAGTTTTCAATATTTTCAAACAATGATAAGCTTTCCCTTCTATTAAGCTGGATTTTGCTTTTAGTAAAGCTGCTTTGTACGTGCTATTATCATAAATAGATAATGCCAATGCCGCATTTGCCAACACTACATTATTTTGAGCATCGGTGCCTTTACCTTTTAAAATATCTAAAAATATTTTGGCATTTGCGGCAACGGTTTTTCCGCCTTCAATATCATTGGGTTTATTCTTTTTGAATCCCATTTTTTTAGTATCCCATAATTCAATATTTTTCCGAGTGAAAATTTTTGTTTCTGCTGTTAATGAAATTTCATCGTATCCATCCATAGCATGTATAATTGCAAATTGTGTGTTCGTTTTTTTTAATACATCTCTGTATAGTTTTCCTAAATACAAGCTGTGAACACCCACTACGCTATGTGTTGGTTTGCAAGGATTAATTACCGGACCTAAAATATTGAATATAGTTTTTGTTTGCATTTGTTTGCGAACCGGTGCAACATTCTTCATTGCCGGAAAATATAAAGGTGCATGTACAAACGTGATATTACTTTTATTGAGTTGTTGGTTAAGTGCTTCCGGTGTGGTAGCAAATTGCACACCTAATTGCTCCAAAACATTGGATGAACCGGAAATAGAGGAGAAGCCGTAGTTACCAATTTTGGCTACTTTTGCACCGGCACCGGCACAAACAAAACTAGCTAAAGTAGAAATATTAAACGTGTTTTTTCCATCGCCACCGGTGCCGACAATGTCTAAGGTTTTGTCTGCATCTAATTGTACCGGAATTGCCAAACTTAACAATGCTTTCCTAAATCCGGTGAATTCTTGTACAGTTGGTACACGCATATTATACACCGATAAAAATGCTGCAATTTGTATGTCATTGGCATTGCCGGAAGATATAAATTGCATTGCTTCATAAGCGGCATTTTCCGTTAAGGTGTTTCCTGCAAAAAGATATTGTATGGTTGCTTTCATCAATGGATTATGTGATTATATGGTTGAAATGTTTTTATTTTCTCAACATTTTAAAAGCCAATTTTCAATAATTTTTTTTCCGTTGGGTGTCATCACGCTTTCCGGATGAAACTGCACGCCACGTACATTGTAAGTTTCGTGTTTGATGGCTTGCACTATTTTATCATCATCTATCGCCGTTACTATTAAAGGTGCTGGTACATTTTTAATTGCCCATGAATGATAGCGACCACTAAGAAATGATTTGTCTATTCCATCAAATAATACATCCTCTGCAATCAAGTGTGTATTGCGAGATTTTCCGTGTATTACTTGACCTACGTTGTACAACTCGGCACCAAAAACTTGTCCAATAGCTTGATGTCCTAAACAAACACCTAAAATGTTTTTTGTTGGTGCGTATTGCTTGATTACGTCCATCAAAATTCCGGCTTCTTCCGGAATTCCCGGTCCAGGCGACAATAAAATTTTATCGTATTGCTGAACGGCTTCCAACGAAATTTTATCGTTGCGAAACACATCACACTTTACATCAAATGATTCGATATAGTGTACTAAGTTGTACGTAAATGAATCGTAATTATCTAAAACTAATACTTTGCTCATATTTATATTTTTAAACACATAGATACTAAGAACATAAGGTTTATAGGGACGATGCTACTTCTATTGCTTTGTTTAGTGCTGCTAATTTATTTTCTACTTCTTGTAATTCACTTTCCGGTACTGAGTCGGCAACAACACCGGCGCCGGCTTGGTATGTTAATGTGTTTTCTTTGCTTAAGAAACTACGTATCATAATAGCATGATTGAAATCGCCATTAAATGCTAAATGCCCAATGCAACCACCATACGCATTTCTACTTTTATTCTCAAGTTGATCTATCAACTGCATGGCCTTGTATTTGGGTGCACCGCTGAGTGTGCCGGCCGGAAATGTATCGCCAATAAATTTTATTTTATTGACATCAGCAGAAATTTCTGTAGAAACTTTGGATACTAAATGTATGACATGCGAATAATATTGCACTTCGCGATACACTTCAACTTGCGTGTTTTTTCCATTTCTCGACAAATCGTTTCTGGCTAAATCTACCAACATAACATGTTCTGCATTTTCTTTCGGGTCGTTGGATAATTTTTGTGCTAATGCTGCATCTTTGGCATCGTCGCCTGTTCGTCTAAATGTACCCGCAATCGGATGTATGGTTACTTTATTGTTTTTTATAATCAGTTGTGCTTCCGGCGAAGAACCCATTAATCGGAAATCTTCTAAATCAAAATAAAAACAATATGGCGATGGATTGATAGAACGCAATGCGCGATATAAATTAAAATCATCACCACTATATTTTTGTTGAAATTGTCTGGATAAAACAATTTGAAAAACATCACCTCTGTAACAAGCTTCAATTCCTTTATTTACCATTTCAACATAGGCTGTATCTGTTAGGTTAGAAGTTTTTTCGCCAATACGTGAAAAGTTGTCTAATTGCATTGGTTTGTATTTGATGATACTCTCAATTTCTTCTAAAGAAGAAGCGTGATTGTTCCCATTTTCTATTTCGTTTTTAATGATAAAAAGTTCGTGGTTAAAATGGTTGAATGCGATGATATATTGATAGCAATTGTAATAGACTGTCGGTATTGTTTGTTCATTATTTAGGAAGGTGATATCTTCAAAAAATGGAATTACATTGTACGACATGTAACCAAACAAACCGTTTGTAATAATGGGTAATGGTTGGTTTTTGCATTCCGAAAATTGTACAATAAAATCACTGATACAATCGGTTAATTTATTTTCTTGGAGATTAATTTTTGTGGATGATTGATCCGGATAGTTAGCAATGAATGTTTCATTTTCTACTTTAAAACCGGCAATAGGTTGAAAGCAGATATAGGAAAAATTATGTTCATCGCCGTGATAATCGGAGCTTTCCAATAAAATGCAGTTTTTAAATTTTGCACGTAAACGCAGATAAATGCTTACCGGCGTCAGCATATCGGAAAGTATTTTTTTATAGGTCTGCTTAAATTGATATTTCATTTTTTAGAATTATTGCTCGTTAAAAAATATAAAAAAAGCCCGCTTTTTACGGCGAGCTACTATTTTATTATTGGACATAGAATGTGTACACGCCTAAAATCGTTTACCATTCCACCACCAAAAATTATTTTTTACCATAACACAAATATATACATTGATATGTAAAATGCAAGTTAATTCTATGGAAATAATTTACTTTTTTTTCGATTCTTTACAATACACCTTTGGTGCTGGGCAAACTATTTCCTTCTCGTTTTACTGCCATTTTTATTGATTTTGCGACGGCTTTAAAGATGGCCTCAATTTTATGATGTTCGTTTTCGCCGTCGGCTTTTATATTCAAATTACATTTGGCTGCATCAGAGAATGATTTCCAAAAATGCATAAACATTTCGGTTGGCATTTCGCCTACTTTTTCCCGTTTGAAAGTAGTTTTCCAAACGAGCCAAGGTCTTCCGGAAAAATCAATCGCTGCTTGTGCTAATACATCATCCATTGGTAATAAAAAACCATAGCGTGCAATGCCTTTTTTGTTTCCTAAAGCTTGCAAAAACGCTTCGCCTAATGCAATGGCTGTATCTTCAATGGTGTGATGTTCATCGATGTGTAAATCGCCTTTTACGTTGATGTTGATATCGCAATTAGAATGTTTTGCCAACTGCTCTAACATGTGATCGAAGAAATGAATTCCTGTTTTTATTGCTGATTTTCCATTGCCATCTAAATTTAGTTTTACACTAATTTTCGTTTCATTGGTATTTCGTTGAATGATTGCCATTCTATTTGGTTTTGCCAAAAAATCGTAGATGGCATTCCAATTTGTTGTTTTTAATGCAATGGATGTTTTTAGTGCTTGATTGTTTAGTTTTTTATCATCTGTTTTATCGGCACTTCTACCAATTAAAATGCCTTTTGCACCGATGTTTTTGGCTAATTGAATATCCGTCATTCTATCACCGATTACAAATGAATTGGCTAAATCGTATTTTTTATTATTTAGATAGTTTGTTAGCAATCCGGTGTTGGGCTTGCGCGTGGGTGCGTTGTCTTTGGCAAATGTTTTATCAATAAAAACAGCTTCAAATTCAATACCTTCATTTTTGAAAATTTCCATCATCAAATTATGCACCGGCCAAAATGTTTTTTCAGGAAATGCTTTTGTACCTAAGCCATCTTGATTGGTAACCATCACTAATTTATAATCACTTTCAGCTACAATTTTTTTTAAACAAGATATTACATTTGGAAGAAAATGTAATTTTTCAAAACTATCAACTTGAAAATTATCTTTTGGTTCTTCTATCAAAGTTCCGTCTCTGTCAATAAAAAGAATTTTTTGCATGTTAGTTTGATTTATACATTTTCAATACTTCAATAAGTCGTTTATTTTCATCATTCGTGCCAACTGATATACGCAAACAACCTTTAAGCAATGGGGCATTGTTTCTATTGCGTACTATAATTTTATGTCGAATTAAATATTGATATAAATCGTTGGCATCGGCAACTTTTATTAAAAAAAAGTTGGCATCACTTGGAAAAATATGTTGTATATAAGCAATTGTTTCTATTTCTGATATCAACCATTTTTTACTTTCATTTAAAGTTTGAACAAATGCATTTTTTTGTTGAATATTATTCAAAGCCTCTAATGCTAATTTTTGAGAATGCGTATTTACATTATATGGCATTTTGATGACGTTTAAATAATGTATGATTTCTTCATTTGCAAACAACATTCCGATACGTACATCCGCCATTCCATACGCTTTAGAGAGTGTTTTAATCACTACTAAATTATTAAATTCATTTAATCGATTTGTCCAACTTTCTGCTGATGAAAAATCCTGATATGCTTCATCAATAACTACTAATCCATTAAATTGTGTCAGAATTTTTTCAATATCATTTGGGTTGATATTGTTTCCTGTCGGATTATTCGGTGTGCAAATAAATATGATTTTGATGGAAGTATCCTTCTTTATTTCTTCTAAAATTACATCAACATTTAATTGAAATAATTCCGTTAAAAGAATTTCTTTTATGGCAACATCTTGTATATGTGCCACGTGTTCATACATAGAGAAAACAGGCGGACACGTGAGAATGCTTTCAGCTTTTGGTTCACAAAATACCCGTACAAAAACATCAATACACTCATCGCTTCCATTGCCTATAAAAATTTGATTTTCGGACACCTTTTCAAGTAATGCTAATTGCTTTTTAATAGCAATTTGCATTGGGTCCGGATAACGATTATGTGTCTCGGAGCAAACGGAGCCAATCGGATTTTCATTGGCATCTAAAAAGATAGCATCATTGCCGGTATATTCCGTTCGAGCAGCAGAATAAGCACTCATTTTTAAAATATGGTTGCGTACAAGCTGTTGTATATTGTTTTTCATGGAATGCTTTTTTGAATCTTAAATATCATTCAATCGAATGCGAACTGCATTTTTATGTGCTTGTAGTCCTTCGTTTTCTGCCATTATTTCTACGGTATTTCCTAAGTTTTGCAAGCCTTGTTTACTTACTTGCTGAAATGTAATTTTCTTGATAAAACTATCTAAAGAAACACCGCTATATGCACGCGCAAAACCATTGGTCGGCAAGGTGTGGTTGGTGCCACTGGCATAATCACCTAAACTTTCCGGTGCATAATGTCCAATAAAAACAGAACCCGCATTCGTTACTTTTTCAGCTAATGCATCGGCATCGCGTGTTTGTAAAATTAGATGTTCCGGTGCGTAAACATTGCTGAATGCAATAGCTTCATCTACATCTTTTACTAAAATCATTTTACTGTTTTCTAATGATTTTTTTGCTAACTCGCAACGAGGTAATGCTTTCAATTGTTCATCTAAAGCAAAATGTACTAAATTAAAATAGCGTTCTTCTGTTGTTACAAAAATTACTTGGCTATCGGCTCCGTGTTCTGCTTGAGATAATAAATCGGCTGCAATAAAATCCGGTCTGGATTCATCATCACCAATTACTAATACTTCACTTGGTCCGGCCGGCATATCTATTGCTACACCATCTTTATGGATGAGTTGTTTGGCAGCCGTTACATATTGATTTCCCGGACCGAAAATTTTATAAACGGCAGGAATAGATTCGGTTCCGTATGCCATAGCAGCAATGGCTTGTGCTCCTCCGGATTTAAAAATTTTATGTACACCACAAATATTTGCAGCATATAAAACAGCCGGATGAATTTTTCCTTCGACATTGGTAGGTGAACATAAAATAATTTCATTGCATCCTGCAATTTTTGCCGGAATTGCCAACATCAAAACGGTAGAAAATAATGGAGCCGTTCCGCCCGGAATATATAATCCTACTTTGTCTATCGCTACAGATTTTCTCCAACAAGCAACACCTTTTATTGTTTCTATAATTTCGGGTTGTTGTTTTTGTTGTTCGTGGAAAGTGTAAATATTTTGGTAGGCTACTTGAATGGCATCTTTTAATTCTTTAGTGATAAGTTGCGTAGCTTCTTCTATTTCATTTTTACTAACTAACAAAGTATCTAATTCTACTTGGTCGAATTGTTGCGCGAATTGTTTTAATGCGACATCGCCTTCCTGTTTTACGGCATGAAGAATAGGTAATACACGCTGCTCAATTTCTTCTAATGACTGTGTCGGACGTTGTGAAATTGCTTGCCAAGTTTCTTTCGTCGGATATTTAATTAGTTGCATATAGTGCATTTAAGATAGGTGTTATTCATAACACGTTTAATAAATTAATTTTTCTATCGGCATCACCAAAATACCTTCTGCACCGGCCTCTTTCAATTGTTGAATTTTTTCCCAGAAATCTTTCTCTGTAATAACAGAATGAACCGAGCTCCAACCATCTTTTGCTAATGCTTGTACTGTTGGAGAGCTAATTCCGGGTAATAAAGAGATGATTTTATCCAAGCTATCATTGGGTGCATTAAGTAAGATGTATTTGTTTTTTTGAGCTCTTCGTACCGATTCTAAACGAAAAAGTAATTGCTCTAAAATTTGATTTTTTTCCGCAGAAAGATCTTTCGTCTTTATCATTACAGCTTCCGAATTAAAAATAGGTTGAACTTCTTTCAATCCATTGCTTAATAAGGTAGAGCCTGTAGATACGATATCACAAATTGCATCCGCCAATCCAATACTTGGTGCAATCTCTACAGAGCCACTTATTACATGTATGTCTGCTTGAATATTGTTTTTATCTAAATATGATTGGAGTATTCGTGGATAGGTAGTGGCAATTGATTTTCCGGCTAAGTCTTGAATAGAAGTATATTCCATATTGCGTGGAACAGCCAAAGATAATCGGCACTTACCAAAGCCCATCTTTAAAACTTCATCCACATTTTTAGCAGATTCAACCAATACGTTTTCTCCAACAATTCCGATGTCGGCTACGCCATCTTGAACATAATCCGGAATATCATCATCGCGTAAGAATAAAATTTCAATTGGGAAATCATAAGCGGCGGTAACTAATTTTCCGGAACTATTTGGAAATGAAATATCACATTCATTTATTAATTTAATAGATTCGTCGCTTAAACGACCTTTTTTCTGTATCGCAAGTTTTAGCTTTTGCATAAAACAAATTTAATTTTTTGAGAGTTAATTTTGAAATCAATTTAGAATGACAATAATATAGTAAACTATAAGGGCAGAAAAATAAATACACTCCTACACGGAGTGATGAATAGAATGAAATGCAGCCAAAAATGAAATTGTCATACTGTAAATATAGTCTTTCTTACGCATCGTTCAACCACCTAATGTTTTAAATAATGTTTAATGAATTGGATAAATTCGTTTAACTTTATTAATAGATATAACCAATTGTTTTCTATCTTATGATAGAAAACAACGTATTTATTGATTGGTGTATTTAATTAAATTCGTCTAAATTTTTTTATATGAAAAATAGATTCCATGTTATTTGTATAGTAATGTTGTTATTGTTTTCATTGCAGGTGCTGGCAAAATCTAATTCTAATTCCGCTTTCAATAAATATAAAACCGGATTTATTAATCGATTATGGAAGTTGTATCCGGATTGGGCAACTAGTGTAGGTTATCATCAATACGATAGTGTATTAAATATCCCGAATGCCAATCAACGACTGAAAGAAAAATCATTTTTTTCGATTGAACGAAATGCACTGAAGCAATATTCCTATGAACAATTAAGTGACGCTAACAAAATTGATTATCGCATTTTAGAAGATTATATAAATTATGGTATTTGGCAAATTGATCAATATAAAAGTTGGCAATGGAATCCTGCTGATTATAATGTAGGTTCATCCTTTGCCTATATTTTATCGGAAAACTATGCACCGCTAAAAAAACGCTTGGCCGATTTTTATATCAAATTGAAAAATGTTCCGGCATATTATGAAGCTGCAAAACAGCATATTTATCAACCATCCGAAGTGCATTTAAAATTAGCGATAGACCAAAACGAAGGTACGCTTTCAATTTTTGAAACAGACTATGTGAGTGCAGTCAAATCATTGAAGTTGCATCCGGAAATGGAAAAAGCCTATTTGCAAAGAGGAGCAGATGCGTCAAAGGCAATTCTATCATATATACAGTTTTTGAAAAATTATAATACGGAAAATGGGCGTAGTTTTCGCTTAGGGAAAGATTTGTATGCCGATAAATTTAAGTATGAAATTCAGAGTGCTTATACATCTGATGAAATTTATGACGCAGCGATTACTCGAAAAGATTTTTTGCATACTGAAATGACTCAATTGGCTAAATTGTTGTGGCCAAGATATTTTGGTAAGTTGGAAATGCCTGTTAATAATCTTCAACTCATCAAAAAAGTTATTGATACAATTTCTGTAAAACACGTAAAAGCGAAAAATTTTAAAGCAGAAATTGAAAAACAAATACCGGAATTAACCGCATTTGTGAAAGAAAAGAATCTTATTTATATCAACCCGAAAAAACCGCTTAAAGTGCGAAAAGAACCCAGCTATATGGCCGGCGTTGCAGGAGCTTCTATCAGTTCACCCGGCCCGTACGAACGTAAAGGAACAACCTATTATAATGTGGGAACACTAGATGGTTGGGATTCGGCGAGAGCAGAAAGTTATTTAAGAGAATACAATCAATATACATTGCAAATTTTAAATATTCACGAAGCAATTCCAGGTCATTATGTGCAGTTGGTGTATAGTAATAAATCGCCTTCTATCATAAAATCTATCTTAGGAAATGGTGCCATGATTGAAGGTTGGGCGGTTTACTCGGAATTGATGATGATGGAAAACGGTTATGGATTAGATCAAGATTCTGCGGCATTTTGGTTGATGTATTACAAATGGAATTTACGCACGGTTTGCAATACGCTTTTAGATATTGGTGTGCATACTAAAAATATGAGCCATGCGGAAGCAATGGATTTGTTGGTTAATCAAGCATTTCAACAACAAGCAGAAGCAGAAGGAAAATGGAGAAGAGTGCAGGTTACGAATGTTCAATTAACTAGTTATTTCACGGGTTTCTATGAAATTTTACAACTAAGAAATTATCTGAAAGAAAAAGATGGTGCGGCATTTAATGTGAAAAAATTCAATGAAAATTTCTTGAGTTATGGCAGTGCTCCGGTGAAATATATTCGGGAATTGATGCTAAAGAAATGAGGTGTAATTTATTTTGTTAAAAAACTTGCACATTCGTATTTTATTGTACAAATTGTATTATAAAAGATTGCAATCTTATAGTTTAAAGCAGACTAAAATAGTTCTAAAGCGCCTAATGGGCGCTTTTCTTTTTTTTGTAATTTAAATTTTGTAAATTCATTGTGTTACTAAATACTATGAAGTCAATACCATTCTTATTGTTATTTTTTATTCTGATTTCCGGATGTAAAAAAGAACAAACGGATATTCCGGATCAAACTTTATTGAACGAAATGAAGCTAAATCAACTGCAAATAATAGCAAGCCATAATAGCTATCATAAACACATGAATGATGCATTGTTTAACTTCTTAAAAGGCATTGATTTTATTTTGCCGAGTCAATACAAAATTGCGGAATTAGATTATGCGCATGAAAATTTCTATGACCAATTAGATAGATACAATGTAAGAGGATTGGAAATTGATATTTACGCAGATCCATCCGGTGGACATTTCTTTCATCGTGCAGGCAACTCCTTAATTCAAAAGCCGACCGCTTCCGGAATTGATGAATTAAAAAAGCCCGGATTTAAAGTATTGCATATTCCGGATATTGATTTTGAAACTCATTATTACACGTTTAAAAGTAGTCTTACTGCTTTAAAAATTTGGTCGGATGCACATCCCAACCATTTGCCTATTTTTTTACATATAGAAACCAAAGAAACCGGTGTCGGTGATGCTGTTTCCTTGTTGGGAATTTTAGGTTTTAAACCATGTGTAAAATTTACACCTGCATTAGCAGATGCTATTGATGAAGAAATAAAATCCGTTTTTGGAAATAATTTAGATAAAGTAATTACACCAGATGATGTAAGAGGAAAATATGCAACATTAAAAGAAGCCGTTTTAGCTAATAATTGGCCAAGTATTGGTGAAAGTCGTGGTAAATTTATTTTTGTAATGGAAGGCGGTGCAAAAGAAGAATATTTACAAAATCATCCTTCCTTAAATGGCAGAGCAATGTTCCTTTATACAGAGAATGATATGCATCCGGAAAGTGCTTTTATAATTTATAATGATGCCGATAAGAAAGAAGACAGCATTCAAATGGTGGTGCAACAAAATTATATGGTTCGCACGCGTGCAGACGGCATAAATAAACAAAATAAAACAGGAGATTATACTCAACAACAAGCAGCTTTTAGAAGCGGAGCACAAATTGTTTCTACGGATTATTACAGACCAGATCCGAGATCCAAAACAAGAGCAACAGAATTTAGTAATTATAGTTGCCAATTTCCGAATGCTGCACTTGCCCGTATTAATCCTATTTCCGCAGCAGACAGACAAGGTATTGGTATATTTGCCGAATAATTATTTTATTCATAAAATAATAGTATAGTCGTAAAAATAGTATTGCATTACTTCCAATACAAATACTAATTTTGTACTTAAATTATTCTATAATGTCAATCTATCAATTTCCCAATCAAACTAATTTTTATAAAGGAAAAGTACGAGATGTTTATACTATCAGTAATCAGTATTTGGTAATGATAGTGAGCGATAGAATTTCTGCGTTTGACGTGGTACTGCCAAGACCAATTCCATACAAAGGGCAAGTATTAAACCAGATTGCAGCAAAATGCATGGATGCTACCAAAGACATCGTTCCGAATTGGATATTGAGTTTACCGGCGCCCAATACTACGATAGGTAAAATGTGCACACCTTTTCGAGTAGAAATGGTCATACGTGGTTATTTAGCCGGTTCGGCTTGGAGAGCCTATAAAAATGGCGAACGCACGATTTGTGGTGTAACGCTTCCGGATGGAATGAAAGAAAATCAACAATTAGAGAAGCCTATTATCACACCAACCACGAAAGCTATTGTTGGGCACGACGAAGAAATATCTAAAGAAGATATTATTGCTCGCAATATCGTTAGTAAAGAAGAGTACGAACAATTAGAAAAATATACACATGCTGTTTTTCAAAGAGGAACAGAAATGGCAGCTAAACAAGGTTTAATTTTGGTAGATACAAAATATGAGTTTGGTAAATACGATGGTCAAATTTATCTAATTGATGAAATACATACTCCGGATTCATCCAGGTATTTTTATGCAGAAGGTTACGAAGAAAAATTCAACCAAAATCTACCTCAAAAACAATTATCGAAAGAGTTTGTACGCGAATGGTTGATGGAAAATAATTTTATGGGAAAAGAAGGACAACAAGTACCCGAAATGACGGACGAAATCGTACAAATGATATCAGATAGATACATCGAATTATATGAATTAATTTTAGGAGAACAATTTATTAAGCAAGATAATGTAGATACCGAACAAGCTGTTATAAGTGCTTTGCAAAATTTATAATACATTACTTCTGCTTATGTCATTTTAGTTTTTTAAATTTTATAACATGTTACAACGACCTCGACGAAATAGAAAAAGTGCTGCCATACGTGGGTTAGCGGAAGAAATACACTTAACGCCACAACATTTGGTGCAACCTTTATTTTTGGTTGATGGCATGAAGAAAAAAAATGCCATTAAATCGTTGCCCAATATTTTCCAATTGAGTATAGACCAATCTTTGAAAGAAATTGAAGCTTGCCTCAAAGTTGGTGTTGCTTCTTTTATTTTGTTTCCTGCAGTAGAGGAAAAACTTAAAAATAAAACTGCAACGTATAGTTATTCCTCTAAAAATTTTTATTTGAAAGCGATTAAGACTTTTAAAAAAGAATTTCCGGAAATATGTTTAATCAGTGATGTGGCAATGGATCCATATTCTTCGGATGGACACGATGGTTATGTAGAAAATGGGAAAATTATGAACGATAAAACATTGCCGATACTGGCAAAAATGTCGTTAGCACAAGCCGAAGCGGGTATTGATATTTTAGGACCCAGTGATATGATGGATGGCCGAGTAGGTTATATCCGACAAGCGTTAGATGAAGCCGGTTTTACGGAAACCTCTATTGTGTCATATACTGCAAAATATGCGAGTGCTTTTTATGGCCCATTCCGAGATGCGTTAGATTCAGCTCCTAAATCCGGAGATAAGAAAACGTATCAAATGAATCCGGCAAATAAACGGGAAGCACTCTTAGAAGCCGATTTAGATTTTGCCGAAGGTGCCGATTTTATGATGGTAAAACCTGCCAGTGTTTATTTAGATATTATTCATGTTTTGAAACAGCAATTTCCTATTCCAATTGCGGCTTATCATGTGAGTGGTGAATATGCTATGTTGCAAGCAGCTGCAAAAAATGGCTGGTTAGATTATCAGCAATGTTTGGATGAAACATTGCTCAGTATATATAGAGCCGGAGCAGATGTAATTATTTCGTATGGTGCCAAAGATTTTGCCGACAATAAAAAAAGGAAAGCATAATGCTTTCCTTTTTTTGTATAATTTAGTTGAGTCAGGTTGATTAGTCAACAACCGCTCTGTTTGGAGCTTCTTCAGCTTGACTTTTACCTAATGAGTAAGCATAACCAACACCTAATAATAATTTAGAAGCTTTGATTTGTACTTTTTGAGGTTGATTAAAATACGCAGGTTCTTGGTTTCTAAATGTTTTAATGAAACCATAGTCGTAAGTAATGTCTAGAGTAACGGTATGTTTCAACCCTTTATCTACATATACTTGAACACCGCCACCAAAACGTACACCGGCATCTATATTTTGATAAACATTTTTATAGTCTGATTTTATATAGCTTGATGGTGTAACAGAACCATTGTTATTAATCGTTGTTTTATCTTTTCCATTGATGTTATAACCGAAATAACCGCCGGCTTGGCCATAAATACGCATACGCTCATTGCCCCAACCAACTAATGCAGTTAAAGGAATGGTAAGTTGGTTTTCTTTATGGATAACGGTCGTAATAATTGTTCCGTTGGTTCCAACAAATTTACTTCCGGACATATTAAATTCAGTGGCTAAGTTGATACCAACGAATTTATTGAACCAAACTCTTGCTTGGATACCTGCATGTAAACCCGGTAAAAATGAAACCGTTCCGCCGGCAGTAGCTAATTTGCTGTTTTTAAAAAAATCATTGTTCCATCTTCCAAAAGCAGGGCCTACTTTTACGCCAACGCCTACTTGTACTTTCGCTTGTGATTGGTTTGTATATGCTGTGAAAAGCAATAAAATCAATACTAATTTTTTCATTGTTGTTGATTTTTGGTTAAATGAATGTGTATGTTATAATAAAAGCGACATTAAGATACAAAAATGATTTGAGATTGCATGCAATTGCGACAAATATTTAACCCAAACATTACAAACAAGTCAGTCTTTTTTTTGTTTTGGATGTTTGTTTTATGAATAAAAGTTAGATGGATAGAATAAAAAAACTCCAACAAAAGTTGGAGTTTTTTTTGTACCGAAGGTGGGACTCGAACCCACACACTTGCGTACACGAGTTTGAGTCGTGCGCGTCTACCAGTTCCGCCACTTCGGCATCAAGTTTTAGCTAAAATAAGAACAGAAAAAAGTAGATTTTCTTGTTCTGCTATTTATATAAAAGAACGGATTGCAAAGGTACACTTTTTTAGATGATATCAAAATTTACGAGCAATTTTTTATCCAAAAATTCCACGAATAATATCCATTCCGTTTGCTAACAACATCAAACCTAAGATGATGAACAAGCCGATGCTTTGTAATACATTTTGAACTTTTTCCGGAAGTGGTTTTCCTACAATTATCTCATAAAATAAAAATACAATGTATCCACCATCTAACATTGGAATAGGCAATATATTCATAAACGCCAAGATTACGGAAATAAGTGCCGTGATAGTCCAAAAGGCTTTCCAATCCCAAGCATTCGGATAAATTTTTCCCATAGAATAGAAACCACCCAGGTTGTCTTTTACTTTCACTTTGGGTAAACTAAACAACATCAAACTTTTCCAATAGTCATTTAGTTTTGTAAATGGTTCCATAAATCCTTTTGCTACTGCAGCTACGAAATTGTATTCTACTTTTTCTGATTGATAAATTTTTGAATAATCGAAATTAGGACCCACACCAATTTTGCCATCTTTGCCAACTTCTACCTTTATAGAATCAATTTTTTCTGCACGTTTTATGGTTACTGCAATTGATTTACCTTCGTTTGCTTTAATCTCTTTAATAGCATCACTATATAATGGTGTAGCAATATTGTTTATGGCTAAAATTTCATCTCCTTTTATTAATCCGGCCTTTGAAGCGGGTTTGTCCGGTAAAACCGTGTCAATTAGGAAAGATAATTTGGGAGCAACTATTAATTCTTTCTTTTTTTGAATTAAACTACCCAAAAACTCTTTAGAAACCGTCAAGTCTTTTTTAATGCCATCGCGTTCTATTTCTAAAGTAGTGGCTTGGTTAAGTAATAAATCTTTTTGGAAAGTTTCAAAATATTCGATGGGTTTACCATCTAACGCTACTAATTTATCGCCGTTTTGCAAACCTAAATCATACGCAATAGAATCGATGACCATGATACCTTGCGTCATGTTTTTTATGGGTAAATATTTTTCTCCATATTTCCAAAATAATCCGGCATAAATAACCATTGCTAAAATCATATTCACCGTAACACCACCTACCATAATAATTAGGCGTTGCCAAGCCGGTTTGAAACGGAATTGATTTTCTTTCGGTGTGTCATCTTTGTCTAATTCTTCTGCAGATGTTGTTTCATCTACCATTCCGGCAATGTCTACATAACCACCAAATGGAAACCAACCTAAACCATATTCTGTATCTCCAATTTTCTTTTTGAAAAGAGAGAAAGGCAATATTTTTGAAAATGGAAATAAGAAATCAAAAAATAAATAAAACTTGCGTACGCGAGTTTTAAACAATTTTGCCGGAATAAAATGGCCTAATTCATGTAAAATGATAAGTATAGATAAACCTAAGAAAAGGTAAAATAGTTGTATTAATGTCATTAGTTACGTTACTTTTATTACGATGTGAACCGCAAAAGTACAAAATTCGTTCCGTTTCAACGATAATTTATTGATTAGTTAATAGTTAAAATAAAAAATGAGTGAAAGTTGTATTTTTTTGAATACTTCAATTAGCTTGGATGAATCACGGATTGTATTTCTTTAGCGAGTGCTTGTTGCATTTTTTTCATTTCCATCAATTTTAAAATAAATGCCGTGCTTTCTTCGTAGTTGCCGCTCTCATCCGCTTTTTTTATCTTCTCGCCACAAATTTGCATGATTTCACCCATTTTGTAATATCGGAAACGGTTCATTGCCGATACAACATCTGTTTTGTACGTTCTATTGGCATCTTTTACAACAATTTCGTGTTTGGCGTACCAATTCGGGCTTAGCTGATACGGTGTTGCTATTATTTCAATAAGGCAATTTTTCACCTCTATATCGGTAATATGGTTGATGTTTTTTACTTCTTCTAAAGGTGTGTTATTGCGATATGCATCGATATAGAGTTGTATTACTCTTCCAAATACATCGTTTTTAAACTCAATATCTACCAGCTCAAAAATGACGTATTCTGCAACACTCAGTTCGTCTGTCATTGCACTTTCACCGTGTTCTATTAATATACGAATGATATCTCTTTCTTGATAAAATAATTTGGGTGTTTTGGAAATTGGTTGAGAATGGTCAACGTCAATTTGTACATAATTGTCTAATTGTTGTTTTTCATCTTGTGAAATTTCCCTTGCTCTTTTTAGTTGTGCTGTTCTGATTTTATTAGTTTCATTTATCAGAATGTTTTCCGGCACATCCACAATTCCGGCACATTGTTTTATATATAATTGCCGCTTGATATTGTCATCTACTTTTGCAATACTATCAACAATGTCTTTAATAATGTCGGCTTTTTTTACCGGATCATTTTTTGCTTCGATATTGCCTTGTGTGGCTTTAAATAAAATGAAATCTTGTTGGTTATTTTCAATAAATTCCAACGTAGCATCTGTTCCTTTTTTCTTTACAAAGGAATCCGGATCTTCACCATCCGGCAACAATACCAATTTTACATTCAGGCCTTGCTCCAATACAATATCTAACCCACGCAAAGCTGCTTTGATGCCGGCTGCATCGCCATCGTAAAGTATTACAATATTTTGTGTAAACCGTTTGATAAGTTGTACTTGTTCTTTCGTTAAGGCAGTTCCGGAGCTTGCCACTACATTGCGAATGCCGGCTTGATACAAAGAAAGTACATCGGTATAGCCTTCCACTAAATAGCACACATCTCGTTTGCGAATGTCTGCTTTTGCTTGCGCTATGCCGTATAAAACTAAACTCTTGTGATATACATCGGTTTCCGATGTGTTGATGTATTTTGGATTGTAAACGCCACTATTATCAGCCTGTGCCGATTTTAGCATGCGACCACCAAAGGCTACTACTTTTCCGGAAACATTAAAAATAGGAAACATAACGCGGTCTCTAAAAAAATCGAAATGTTTGCCATTTTTTTCTTTTATAAGGCCGGCTTTTAAAAGTATTTCTGTGTTATATCCATCTGCTATTGCTTGTTTGCAAAAGGCATCAAAACTGTCCGGTGCATAACCTAATTGGAAGTTTTGTATGGTATCATCTAAAAAGCCACGTTCTTTAAAATAGGATAAACCGATGGCAATACCGTCGTCGGTTTGTGTGAGTTGTTGCTGATAAAATTTAGCAGCATAATTTAAGGCAATTAATAAACTGTCTTTTTCGTTTTTTTCGTGTTCATCTTCTTTAGAAGTGAATGTTTCTTCTACTTCTATATGGTATTTTTGTGCCAGATACCGTAATGCCTCGGGAAAGCTCAATTTCTCATGTTCCATAATAAAGGAAACACTGTCGCCGCCTACACCACAACCAAAACATTTAAAAATATTTTTGTTTGGATTGACAACAAATGATGGTGTTTTCTCATTGTGAAATGGGCAATTTCCTTTTAAAATGGAACCCGCTTTTTTGAGGTTGACAAAATCACGTACCACGTCCTCTATCTGAGCCGTATCTAAAATTTTTGCTATGGTATCGCGTGTTATCAAATTTATTTAAGATTAATTCTTCTTCGAAATAATTGGTATCAATTTTTTTAGTTTCATAGGTTATTGATGAGAAACTCCTACGTCATATTCTATTAATAATTTTGCTAATTTAAATCCATCAATCAATACAATGCTGCTTGTCTCTCCATCTTTCTGTCATCCTATTTAAAGCACGCTGTCTGAAGATAATTTCTTTGCAAACAAACATTTTTTATTTTTTTAATTCTGCATAGTATTTATAAAAATACGGAATGGTTTCTATTCCTTTAAAATAGTTGAATAATCCATAATGTTCATTTGGAGAATGAATGGCATCGCTGTCTAATCCAAATCCCATTAAGACAGATTTTAATCCTAAAATTTCTTCAAATAATGCTACGATAGGAATGCTGGCTCCATTGCGCATAGCCAATGGTTGCTTTCCAAAGGTTGTTTCCATGGCTTTGTATGCTGCTTGAAATTCTACCGAGTCAACCGGTGTTACATACGGTTCACCACCGTGATGTTCGGTTACGGTAACTTTAACGGTGTTCGGTGCTATTTTTTCGAAATGTTTGGCAAATAATGTTGCAATTTTTTTGGAGGATTGATTCGGAACTAAACGCATAGAAATTTTTGCATTTGCTTTTGAAGGTAAAACGGTTTTAGCACCTTCGCCAATGTAGCCGCCCCAAATGCCGTTCACATCCAAAGTAGGTCGTATGCTTAATTGTTCCAACAAAGTATAACCTTGCTCACCAAATGATTTTGGTAAACCAATACTGTTTTCAAATGTTTCTGCTGTTATTGGAATGGCATTGATTTGTTTTCTTTCCTCGTCGGATAATTCAACGACATCGCCGTAAAAATCTTCTACGGTTATGTGTCCATTTTCATCTTTTAAAGAACCAATTAATTTGCATAATACATTTAGTGGATTATCGACACCGCCGCCATAAATTCCGGAATGCAAATCACGGTTAGGCCCAACTACTTCTACTTCCATATAACATAAACCGCGTAACCCATTCGTAATACTTGGTGTTTCGTTGTTGATGATTCCGGTGTCGGAAATGAGAATTACATCTGCTTGTAATTTTTCTTTTTGTTCTTTTAGAAAATCTGCTAAATGAGCGGAGCCAACTTCTTCTTCTCCTTCAATGATTACTTTTATATTGCACGGCAAATCGTTGTTGGAAAGCATCATTTCCAATGCTTTTACATGCATGTACACTTGTCCTTTGTCGTCGCAAGCACCGCGTGCAAAAATGGCACCTTGCGGATGTGTTTCAGTAGTTTTTACTACCGGCTCAAATGGCGGTGAAGTCCATAATTCATACGGGTCAGCGGGTTGCACATCGTAATGACCATATACTAAAACGGTGGGCTTATTTTTGTCTGTAATTTTTTCGGCATACACGACAGGATAGCCTTGTGTTGGCAATAAGGAAACGTTTTCCATGCCAATTTTTTCGAATTGCGATTTTAAATATTCGGCGGCACGAAACACATCGTTTTTAAATGCCGGATCAGCAGATACCGATGGGATTTTTAGCCAATCGATGAGTTCTTGCACAAAACGGTCTTTATTTTCTTGTATGGATGTTTGAATGTAGCTCATTTTTGTTGTTCAAATTTAGGTTGTAAAGATAGAATTTTTATCGGTAGTTGTAAAAGTTGAATAGTTGGTGTTATGTTCAATAAAGGAGAATTTTTGTTTTAATTTTTATTGCGATGTAAATGCGTGAAGGATGGAAGCGGACATACTTTTTTTGTGCGAGGATAGGTGCGTTGCAAAAAAAAAGATGGTAGCGGACAGCCTGACGGCGTGTGATGGCAATGTAGCTTGGCAGCCGGCACGCCCAAAAATATGAAATAAAAAAAGCTTATTTGATTTTACTTATTTTTAGCATATTGGTGCGTCCTCTTCCGCGAATGGGCATGCTGGCTGTGCTGATGATGATGTCGCCATTGCAAACCATATTGTTGGTTTTTAGGATTTCGATGATGTCGTCTATGGATTCGTCGGTGCCGACAAATTTGTCGTAATAAAAAACATCGACGCCCCAAACCAAGCTGAGTGTGTTGAGCAAATTTTTGTTGCTGGTGAAAATGTGGATGTCGGCTTTGGGTCGGTTGCTGGCCAACATAAATGCGGTATAGCCGGAATAGGTCATGCCGTTGATGGCTTTTGCTTCTACGTCTTCAGCAATTTTGCAAGCGTTGAAACAGATGGCATCGGATAGGAAGGTGTTGGAATTTTTGTCGGGCAAGAGGTGTTTGTTGTAAATGCTTGTTTCTTGCTCGGTTCTTAAAATTATTTTGCTGATGGTTTGCACCACTTTTGCCGGATTTTTGCCGACAGAAGTTTCGCCGCTGAGCATGATGGCGTCGGCACCGTCTAGTACGCCATTGGCAACGTCTGTAATTTCGGCACGTGTAGGTCGTGGCATATCAATCATACTTTCCATTACTTGTGTAGCAATAACAACAGGTTTGGATGCTTGGATGCATTTTTGTATGATGTTTTTTTGTATTAATGGCATTTCTTCCATCGCAACCTCAACGCCTAAGTCGCCGCGTGCTATCATCACAGAATCGGTTGCTTTGATGATGCTGTCTATATTTTTTACGGCTTCCGGTTTTTCAATTTTTGCCATTATTTTTAGCGGCGAATCGTGTTTATGTATGATGTCGCGTAGCTCGTTGATTTCTTTTGCCGTGCGAACGAAAGAGAGTGCGAGCCAATTGATGGGTTGCGTCATGATAAAGGCTAAATCGGCTCTGTCTTTTTCGGTTAAACTTGGTAAAGATATTTTGGTATTGGGTAAGTTGAATCCTTTTTTGGAAGATAAAATGCCGCCGGAAACTATTTTACACCGGATGGTTTTAATATCTAAAATTTCTTCTACTTGTAATTCTATTTTTCCGTCGTCGATGAGGATAAATTCACCGGCTTTTAAATCGGATGATAGTTTTTCGTACGTAACAGAAAATATTTCTTTAGTGCCAATAACTTCTTCGCAAGTAACCCGTATAGATTTTCCTTCTACTAATTCAATGCCATTATTTTGCATGAGCCCGGTCCGGAGTTTTGGTCCTTGCAAATCGGCTAAGATACTGACGTGTGCATTGAAATCTTGATTTAATTGCGTGATGTGTTGAATCATCTGAAGATGATCATCGTGTTTACCATGTGAGAAATTTAAACGAAATACGTTGACGCCGCTTTTGTATAATTCAACTAATTTGGAATAGGTATTGCAGGCCGGTCCTACGGTTGCAATTATTTTTGTTTTTCTGTTAGTAGAGCTCATTGAAATGTCTGAGAAGTAAGTTTTGTTTTGACTTTAACGTGTCGATGTTTAATTGAATGGCAGATTGTACACCGGGAATTTTTTCTAATAAAGCGGTGAATTCTTCCATGTCGAAATATTCATCTTCTCCATTTAACAAAAATAAGAAATCAATGTTCTTTAATTCAGGTATTAATGTGTTACCAAATTTTTTATTTTGGATTAATTCTAAGGTGTAAAAATCAATTTCATTAACATAACGATAGTTATTAAAAGTTGAAAATGTTTTTGATTTTTTATTATTGTATTCAATATCGTTTACACGTTTTAAATCCCAGCCTAAATATTGATTTAAAAACCAACATAACCGATAATTTTCCATATTGGAGTTGATACCCCAAATTTGAAAATCAAAGAAATTTGCCGTATTTAATTTTTTTGCCATACTGTGGCACAATTTTATAAACTATTTTTAAATATAGATTTAGATGTTTTCAACATTTTTATAATTTCTGTTCTATGTTTATGACAATCATGAGTTTGTATTATTGATGAAATTAACTTGGATATGCATAAAAATTAAAAAATAACTTTAATTTTGCATTTCAATTTAATAATCTCATTAAAATGGCAACTATTGCAGAGCGAGTTAAAAAGATAATTGTAGATAAATTATTAGTAGACGAAAGTGAAGTAACTCCGGAAGCGAATTTTGAAACCGATTTAAAAGCGGATTCATTAGAAACGGTAGAGTTAATGATGGAATTTGAGAAAGAATTTGACATCATTATTCCGGATGAACAAGCTGATAAAATAAAGACAGTAGGCGAGGCAATTGCCTATTTAGAAGCAAATGTATAATCGGCTTATAGCTGATTTGTTCCCAAAAAGCTCACAAGTAGCTTATTTTTACCATTTTTAAAACAATGATATGCAATTGAAAAGAGTAGTGGTAACAGGAATGGGTGCCATTACTCCAATTGGAAATTCGTTGCCAAGTTATTGGGATGCACTCATGAATGGCGTTAGCGGTGCTGCTCCAATTTCCACTTTTGATACTTCAAAATTTAGAACACAATTTGCTTGTGCATTGAAAAATTATCAAGAAGAACATTATTTTGATAAGAAAGAAATTAAAAAATTAGATGCGTTTACACAATATGCTTTAATCAGTACGCAAGAGGCTATTGAAAATGCACAATTATTGTCGTATGCTCAATTAGACAAGAAAAAAGTTGGAGTGATGTTTGCATCAGGATTTGGTGGTGTGCAGACGTTTGAACAAGAATTATTTCAGTATTTTCAAAATAATCGGAATCCAAGATATTTTAGTCCGTTTTTTGTGCCACGTACATTATTAGATTTAGCCGGTGGTTACATCTCCATGAAGTATGGATTTAAAGGTGTAAACTACTCAACCGTGGCGGCCTGTGCCAGTTCAACTGTTGCTTTGTTGGAAGCGACAAGAACAATACAATTGGGTAAGGCTGATGTGATGGTAGTATGCGGAGCAGAAGCATCTATTACGGAAACAGCCATTGGTGCATTTAGTGCCATGAAGGCTTTGTCGGAACAGAACGATCATCCGCAAAAAGCCTCTCGCCCGTTTGATGCGGCAAGAGATGGTTTTGTGATGGGTGAGGGTAGTGCATGTTTGATATTGGAAAGTTTGGAACATGCTCAAAAACGACAGGCTACCGTATTAGCAGAAATTGCCGGTGGTGCCATCAATGCCGATGCGTATCATATAACGGCGCCTAATCCGGAGGCTGAAAGTGTGATACAGGTAATGCAAGATGCATTAGAAGATGCCGGATTAACTGCAAATGCTATTGATTATATAAATGCTCATGGTACTTCTACACCGTTGGGTGATATTGCAGAAGTGAAAGCGATACAGCACGTGTTTGGTGTACATGCTTATCAATTAAATATAAGTGCTACCAAATCAATGACAGGTCATTTGATGGGAGCTGCCGGCATTGTGGAAGCTGTTGCATCGGTGTTGGCAATTCAACACAACATTGTTCCACCAACAATAAATCACGAAAATATAGATGTTGCATTGGATAATCGGTTGAATTTTACTTTTAATAAAGCACAATCCAGAAAAGTAGATGTGGTTTTGTCCAATAATTTTGGATTTGGCGGCCACAATGCATCAATTATTTTTAAGCGATATTAATTTTCTTTTTCTCTCAAATTCATCTATCTTGTACATATCGTATGTTTAGTTTTTTCAAGAAAATATTTCAAAAGAAGCCGACTGCAACTTCTTATTTGTTTACTGAAATCTATGAATATTTACAATTGTATCCGCATCAATCAGAAGTACATTTTATTCGTGCATTGACGCATTCATCTTATACCAAAAATATCGATGAAAAAAATGAACGCTTGGAATTTTTAGGAGATGCTGTTATTAATTTTTGTGTAGGTGAATTTCTATTTTATAAGATGGAAAAAAAAGATGAAGGTGTGCTAACAAAAGCACGTGCTTCTATCGTGAATAGAAAAAATTTAAATAGAATAGGATTAGAAATTGGAATTGATAAACATTTGCGACATAAATTGACTTACAATCAATTAAAAGAAGCTCCGGATATTATTGGGAATGCTTTTGAAGCACTCATTGGAGCTTATTATTTAGAATATGACATGCAAGTGATGAAATCACTGTTGGAAAAATTAATATTGAAAGATTTTGATATACAGAATTTCCATAAAAGCATCACAGATCCCAAAAGTTTTTTATTAGAATGGGTACAGTCTAAAAAGAAACAAATAGCCTTTAGTCATGAAACGATGATTTCGGAAACTACGACTAATTTTTTAGTTAGCCTTAAAATTGATGATGAAGAAAAATCAACCGGAATAGGAAAAAACAAAAAAGAAGCAGAGCTCAATGCCTGTCGAGCTGCCATTCAATCCATGGGATTGGAGAACTAATACTTTAGGTATGAGTATAGAGTATAGAGTATAGAGTATAGAGTATAGAGTATAGAGTATAGAGTATAGAGTATAGAGTATAGAGTATAGAGTATAGAGTATAGAGTATAGAGTATAGAGTATAGAGTATAGAGTATAGAGTATA
>CAUJCO010000012.1 GCA_963169645.1 Bacteroidota bacterium | reverse complement strand
CCGTGCCACGCTTCTTTGCTTTGTGCTTGACTCAACTTTTTTACTTTCTTATTTTTTTTCATTTACATTGAATTTTATATAGCACAACTGATTGGAATAATTTTTTTTACTTAATTATTAATCCAATTAAACCTCTTGTTACTTTCTTTCGTTGTCAAAAAAAGTAACCCAAAAAGACAAGGCAAAATATCGCTCCAAGATTCTTTGCGTTATACTTGTTTCAAATTTTTATTTCTATTACATCTAAAATATACTGCATAACTGAATATCTTATTGCATTAGAATGTAGTATTGACTATCATTTTTCCAATATGTGTGGTTTGATTTTGCGTGTCCGATATCTTAATTATATACAATCCATTTTGCAAACCAATATCACGTATAGATAATGGTTTTCCATTGAAAACACCTATATATTTTTCGGCACCGTTTACATCTATAATTGAGATTTGTTTTCCTATAAACGAAGTGCTATTTTTAAAATTCAACATATCAAAAATGGGATTTGGAAATATCTCTGTATCGTGTTGTATATAATTTTTTATTCCTGATATAATATTATCACATCCTAATTGATGGGCAAAGAAATGTTGCATATACCAAACTGTGCTATCAAAAAAAGGTTGCACTACGGTTCCAAACAAATCCGTAGAATAGGAAGTATGTCCCCAATCCGGAATAATATAAAATGGATTATAGATATTTAAGGATTGAGCTTTTTGGTGCAATATGTTGCTTCCATCTACGAACATTAAAGTTGGAATATTATAGGGTTGTCCTCTATTAAATGGTATTTCCGGATCCCAAATATTATGTACGCTTAAAAACGGTGTTTGTTCATTATCTAAATAACTTTTATCACCCAAAGCACCATTAATATTGACAACTCCGAGTATTTTAGAACCAAAATCAATAAAATCATATTCACCAAAAACGCCACCAATTTGATTTAGCCAATTTTTCCAATCAGCAGGTAAATTATCTGTAGAATCTAAGTAAACGGCATGCATAACATTAAATGCACCAGCACTTGCACCACATAAGAAAATTTTAGTTGTGTCAATTTTGTATGGATTTGCACTATCGCGAGCTGAATTAAAGAAATATCGCACCAAGGCCTTGGTGTCTTGCACACCGCGACCAACTGCTTTTAACATGAGTTCTTGAAATAGTAATGACAAAGGCGAACCTTCTAAGCGATAAGTAGCTGATGACACGACGTAACCACGTTTTGCAAAAGCTTCACCCATTGCAATTTGGCTTTCATAATCTTTAGTACCTGTCCAATAAGCACCGCCATGTTGAAAAATAACCAATGGTCGTAATGCCATTGTATCTCCTATGGGCTCAAATACATCCATCATAACATCTTGCATGTTTCCATTAGAGTTCTGTGCACGATGATATGCAATGTTTTTGGTTCTTTTAGTTTGTGAAAATATAGGTAAAATAAAACGTCCGTTCTCGCATTGAGCGTGCACATCTGATAAAGAGAGTAATAAAAATAGGATACAAAAAAATACTTTCACCAAAGAAAGATACAAAAAAAATGAATTATTTAACGGCCTCCGTTAGGATTTGTTTTTATAAACTGCATATCATCTAACGATGACGGATAAATTTGTTTACGGAAAGAGCTACTATTATCTTTCGTATAACCGGCATACATTTTTTTTATACTTACAGCCAAATCGTAATCGCTTGTTTGTTGAAGATAGGCATACGGCATATTTAAATAAGTAATAAATCGGTCGTACTCATCTTCCTCTAAATTGATGATATTATAGCTTGTATAAAGTCGGAACAATTCTTTTAATACATTGCGTTTGGCTTCTTCTGTTTCCAATTGTGATGCTACTCTTTTTTCTTTTTCATGCTTGCTAAGTAATCCGTATAAATAAGACAAAGGATTGGTAAATGGTCGTGCATCCGGATTTTTATCGGTATTTTTTACAGACAATGTATTTATTTGTTGGCGTATTTGTGTATAATTTTTTATTGCATTGATTTGAACTTCGGTCAATTCGTACGGTTTTCGTTGTAACACAATGGTTACAAAATATTCATTTTTTGCAACAGAATCTTTAAATGACAATTTTGTCGGAACGTGTCCATTTTTCAAAATTAATAATGAATCATTATGAAGCATTTTAATGGAAAAGTTACCTTCTTTATCAGAAGAAAAACCTAACTGCAATCTACGAAATGCAATATCTGCAAATGGAATGACATTATTATTCTCATCCACTACTTTTGCTTTAACCGTAATTTCTTTTTGCTGAGCAAAAACGAGTGTTGAGATACTTAATAAAAAGATTAATAAAATAGATTGCACGCTCAAATTTACTATATTCAATAAAAAAATGAGGAAAAAATCATGTTAATTTATGTTGCGTAGAAAACCTTCATTTGAAAAAAAAAATAAATCCTATATTTGAGTCACCTACTTTTCTATCTTAGAAATTAGAACGAAGCATAAATAACGATATAAAAAATGCTCTTTAACTCATTACAGTTTATTCTTTTTTTTCCGATTGTATTTGCACTTTATTGGTGGTTAAATAAAAAATCATTAAAATGGCAAAACATTCTATTGCTTGTTGCCAGCTATTACTTTTATAGTTGTTGGGATTGGCGTTTTGTATTTTTACTAGCATTCTCAACCGGTTTAGATTATTTTTCCGGTATTGCGATTTATGAATCGAACACAAAAATTAAAAAGAAGCTATGGTTATTAGCAAGTGTAGGTATTAATATTGGCTTTTTGGGATTTTTTAAGTATTATAATTTTTTTATTGAATCATTCATAGTTTTATTAAAAAATTTTGGATTTCAACCACATTATTCAACCTTACAAATTATCTTGCCTGTTGGAATCTCATTTTATACTTTTCATGGACTCTCGTACGTTTTCGACATCTATTATAATAGAATAAAACCATCTTATAATTGGGTAAACTATACACTTTTCGTATGTTTTTTCCCTTTGTTAGTTGCAGGTCCAATAGAACGTGCAACACATTTACTGCCTCAAATAGAACGACCTCGGCAATTTGATTATAACAAATTGGTGGATGGGTTGCGACAGATACTTTGGGGATTTTTTAAAAAGGTAGTGATTGCGGATAATTGTGCGGAATTTGCCAACCAAATTTTTAATGATGTAGGCAATCAATCCGGTAGCAATTTGGTTTTAGGAGCGCTCTTTTTTACATTCCAGATATATGGTGATTTTTCCGGTTACTCCGATATTGCATTAGGTAGTGCAAGATTACTCGGAATTGAGCTGCTGAAAAATTTTAATTTTCCTTATTTTTCAAGAGATATTGCTGAATTTTGGAGAAGATGGCATATCTCATTATCATCTTGGTTTCGAGATTATTTATACATTCCGTTAGGTGGTAGTAAAGGTGGAAATTGGATGAGAATAAGAAACACCTTTATAATTTTTATAGTCAGTGGTTTTTGGCATGGTGCCAATTGGACATTTATATTTTGGGGTGGCATTAATGCTTTATTTATTATGCCTTCTATCATAATGAAAACAAATAGAGATAATATATCTATTGTTGCACAAGGAAAAATGTTGCCTAATGTTAAAGAGTTTTTTCAATTAACATCTACATTTATGTTGGCTATGTTTTGTTGGATATTTTTCCGAGCCAACTCATTACAACATGCATTCGATTATATTACAAACATGCTCAATTGGTCACTGTTTACTTTTCCAAGCATATTTCCAAAAGCAATTTTACTATTATTGGTATTCTTTATTTTAATTGAATGGATAGGAAGAGAAAATAATTATGCAATAGAAAAAATAGGTTTAAAAAAGCATCGATTTATTCGTTGGATGTTTTATGCATTTTTACTATTCTTAATTGGTATGTTTATGCAAACAAATGAAACGCCTTTTATTTATTTTCAATTTTAGTTAATACATGAAAAAACTTGCATACACATTTTTATTTTTCATTGTATTTGCGGCCTGTTTTTATATTGGTGCTATTACAATTTTTGGTCGTTACGCACCCAAATACCTAAAGCCAAATTTAAATTATAAAGTTGGATCATATGGGCATCTTAACACAAGAATTAAAGAATGTCAACAATTAGATAGTGTAGACATACTCTTTTTAGGGTCTTCGCATACATACAGAGGTTTCGATAATCGAATTTTTGATAGTGTAGGGTTGCATACTTTCAACTTTGGTTCAAGTGCTCAAACGCCGATACAAACTTTAGTACTTCTAAAACGCTA
The DNA here is from genome assembly GCA_963169645.1 of Bacteroidota bacterium. GTDB lineage: Bacteria > Bacteroidota > Bacteroidia > Chitinophagales > JADIYW01 > JADJSS01. Next base: position 275,545 of record CAUJCO010000012.1, on the reverse strand, counting down.
TCTTGATAAATTACATCCAAAATTAATCCTATTTGAAATCAATCCTTTTACTTTAAGTTCAGATGGTGTTGAATCCTCGACAGACATTATTTCAAATGATAAAATTGATATGTACACTTTTGAAATGGCTTTAAAAGTTAATCATATTAAAACATACAATACACTTTTATTTGCATTACATCGAGAAATATTGCAGCTAAATAAATCTTACCAAGAACCAAAACAAAGAGGTGAAGACACTTATATTAAAGGTGGTTTTGTTGAAAGCAAATTAAAATATTTTACTACAATTCCGAAACTTCCTACAAAAGACATCCAATTGGAATCTAAACAACTCAAAGCATTTGAAAGTTGTATATCTGAAATAAAGAAAAGAAATATAAAGTTGATTTTAGTTTATGCTCCTATTACAAAAAATTTATATTCTAGCTATACTAATAAAAGTGTCTTTGATTCAATTATGCAAGCACATGCAACGTATTTAAATTTTAATGAGATTATGCAGCTCAATGATACTTTTGATTTTTACGATGACCATCACTTAAATCAAAATGGTGTTCAAAAATTTAATCATAAATTGATTGATGTATTAAAGTTAAACACAATAGAGTAGATATAATTTTTGAAACTTAGTAATATCAAATATACACTTGACACAACTAATGCAAAAAAACAATTTATGCTTTCTTTTCAAAAACATAAATTAAGCTGGAATAATTTCCATCTTTTTTAGCGTGGAAATTACTCATAAATCCACGCCATACTGCTTTTACATAAGCCAATAATTTATTTGTTCCTTTATTCCATTCACTTATGAGCGAAATAAAATATGCATCTAAATAAAGTGGATGTGTTGCAATTAAAGTTAACGCATGTTGTGCTACTAACTGTTGTATGCAAGACGGTGAAAAATGATAAATATGTCTTGGCACATCCAAAGCACCCCAATATTTCCCGTAAAAGGCTGCATCATGACTTTCAATATTTGGAACGGCTACAATTAATTTGCCATTCGGCTTTAGCCATTTATTAAATAAATCAATTTGTGGATGTAACGCATGAATATGTTCCATCACATGCCACAGCGTAATTACATCAAAAGATGCTTCTTTCAAATTATTCGCTTCCTCTAAACTGTATGCATGAATATTATTAATAGATTTTGCCACTTCACGTGCATGTGCTTCCGGCTCCACACCTACTACTTTTATATTCTGTTGTTGGACAAAGCCAAGAAAATCGCCCGTGCCACAACCAAAATCCAGCAATGAAAAATTATTTTCTTTTTGAATTATTTGTCGTATCAATTGTAATTTCTTACGCAGCATACTACTTCGAGCAATGCGATATATTTGTTGTAATAAACCTTTGCTATGGCTTTTATGTGATACGTAATCTGCCGAAGTATAATATTTTCCAATTTCGTTTAGTGTTGGTCGCGGATTGGTAAATACAAAATTACATTGATTACATTGCACAATAGAAAAGTGCTCTTCGCTGTGTGCATCTTTTGCTTCCAATAAAAATCTAAAGTTTGTATTTCCGCAACAATAGCAGTTTTGTATTATTTCCATTTATTCATTTTTAGGTAATTAGCTGACGAAAAGAAAAAGCACATCATCTACTTAATTATTTTAGGCGGTAAAAATACAAATTCTGTTCGTATCCAACTTGCATTAATTTTTCCGAAAAAATGCTAATTTTATTTTAACATATTTACAAGCATTTATTCCTAATTTCACTTTTTGAAATACATTCTATGTCAAGTGCACAACAAGAAATTAAACGCGTAACCACACAGAAATTACGCGAGATGAAAACCAGAGGTGAGAAAATTTCCATGCTGACAGCGTACGATTATTCAATGGCTAAGATTTTAGATGATGCCGGAATAGATATATTATTAGTCGGTGATTCGGCCTCAAACGTAATGGCCGGACATGAAACAACTTTACCTATTACGCTCGACCAAATGATATATCATGCACAAAGTGTGGTTCGGGCTATCAAACGTTGTTTTGTTGTCGTAGATTTACCATTCGGTTCTTATCAAGGAAATTCGAGAGAAGCACTCAACGCCGCAATTCGAGTTATGAAAGAAACAGGCGGACATGGTGTAAAATTAGAAGGTGGTCAAGAAGTGGGTGAATCTATCATTCGTATTTTAACAGCGGGCATTCCGGTAATGGGACATTTAGGATTAACACCACAATCTATTTATAAATTTGGAACCTACACCGTACGGGCTAAAGAAGAGGAAGAAGCCGGAAGATTAATAGAAGATGCAAAATATTTAGAAAGTATTGGTTGTTTTGCCTTGGTTTTAGAAAAAATTCCGGCAGCATTAGCAAAACAAGTTTCAGAAAGTATTTCTATTCCGGTAATTGGAATCGGTGCCGGCCCACATGTAGATGGACAAGTTTTGGTAACGCATGATATGTTAGGCATCACACATGAATTTAAGCCACGCTTTTTACGTCAATATTTACATTTATATGACGATATTAAAAATGCTACTAAACAATATATCGCCGATATTAAAGCGAAAGATTTCCCGAACGATCAAGAACAATATTAGTACCAGAAAGAGAATTTAAATTTCCAATCTGTTACAGCTGTTCTCAAATCTACGTTATCAAATGTGGCAAAGTATTTCTCACTTACGATGTTGCTTTTTGCATTCAGCATTTTAGGTTTTTCGCTGATATAATTTTTATATACTTCAGATAATGTATAATTAGGAACAAACTTTTGGATATATTGTATTTCTGATGGATTTAAATAGGTATATGCAAAATATAAATAACAGGGTATTCTGAGGGCAATTGCTTTTTTACTGTCATTCACCAACTCAAACGTACTTTTCCAAATAATTACGTTTTTACCATACGTAGCAATATAAATAGATTGTTGTTTACTTATTGAATGGTTTAATTTTACACCATCTTGATTAAACAAAGCGGATGCTTGTACTTGCATACTGAGCAAAAGTGCTCCAATAAATGAAATAAAAAAAGGCATAGAGTGTTTATGTTTACGCCTTTCAAATATAAATCAGAAAAATGATTTTATATGTTAATATTTATGTTTTGATAAGATTTATGTTCTATATCAAGAAAATAGCCTAATATGCTCGAACATTTTTTCCTTCCATATAATTAACAAAAGCCTTTAATGTTACGCGATTTCCACCCGGTGTTGGGTAATCTCCGGTAAAATACCAATCACCTAAATTATTTGGGCAAGCCTTATGCAAATTATCTATGGTTTGATAGATTACTTGCACATCGGAGAAAATATGATTCGGTTTAACGATATTGGCTATTTCTGCTGAAATTTCGTCCTCTGTAAAAGGTGCATACACTTCTTTTATCAAGTTTTGCATTTCTGCAACCGGCTTTTGTAATTCTTCTTTAACACGATTAAACAAGGTTGGTAAGAATTGCTCATCTCGTTTTTTCCATAAACGAACTGCTGCTTGAAATGCTACAAAACTTCCCATTTTACTCATATCTATACCATAGCAATCGGGATAGCGAATTTGTGGTGCAGATGAAACGATAATAATTTTCTTTGGTTGCAACCTATCCAACATGGTTAGAATACTCTCTTTTAAAGTAGTACCTCGAACAATAGAATCATCTAATACAACTAATGTATCTTTATGGTTTTGCACTATGCCATAGGTTACATCATATACATGATTAACCAAATCATTCCGAGAATTATCTTCTGTAATAAAAGTACGCAACTTCACATCTTTAATAGCAATCTTTTCTATACGTGGCATGAACGATAATTGCTTATTCAATGCTTCAATCGAAGCTATATCACCATTTTTGAATGCGTCTAATTTTTGTTGTATATGTTGTTTTTGTACTTCTTCCGTCATACCCAAAAATGCAATTTCGGCCGTATTCGGTATATACGAAAATACTGTATGCTCTAAATCCTGCTGCACCGCATTAAGTATGGTTGGAACTAATAATTTTCCTAAGTTTTTTCGTTCTTGATAAATCTCAAAATCACTACCTCTTGAAAAATAAATACGTTCAAAACTACACGCTTTTCTTTCTAATGGTTTTACGCACTCAACCTCACCTACACTACCATCTTTTTTAATAATAATGGCATGTCCGGGTTTTAGTTCTTGAATGCGGTTTCTATGTACATTAAAAGCTGTTTGTATCGCCGGTCGCTCAGAGGCAACCACTACCACTTCATCATCTTTGTAAAAAAATGCCGGACGAATTCCATTTGGATCGCGCATCACAAAAGCGTCGCCGTGCCCAATTATGCCCGCCATTGCATAGCCACCATCAAAATCATCTGCTGCATTTACCAAAACATCTTTTACATTTAATTCATTTTCAATTAAAGGTGTGATATCTGAATTCGGTAAACCCGAAGCTTTATATTTCCTAAATAATCGTTGATTTTCTGCATCTAAAAAATGACCAATTTTTTCTAATACCGTCATCGTGTCGGACATTTCACGTGGAAATTGACCTAAGCTTACCAAGCGATCGAATAATTCATCTACATTGGTCATATTAAAATTTCCGGCAACTATCAGTGTTCTGGTTTTCCAATTATTAGAGCGAATACGCGGATGGCAGTTACTCATGTCATTTCCGCCATGTGTACCGTATCTTAGATGTCCGAGCAATAATTCGCCCATAAATGGATAATTATTCTTCACATAATCAACATCATTCAATCGTTCTTTTTCTACATCGGATAAGTTGGCAAAATTTTTAAAAACCTTATCAAAAATATCTTTTATAGCTTGTTTATCTACACTTCTTTCTCTGTCAAAATAGGCTTTTCCGGGTTTAGTATCAAATTTAATGGTAGCTAAACCGGCACCGTCTTGACCTCTATTATGCTGTTTTTCCATTAACAAGTACATCTTGTTTAGGCCATAGTGCAAGTCGCCGTATTTATCTTTGTAGTAAGAGAGTGGTTTTAAAAGCCTGATTAAGGCAATGCCGCATTCGTGTTTTATTTGGTCGCTCATTACCGAGTAGGAAAATTTGGTATATGCAAAAATACGATAATATTCACAATGATTGCATGGTAAACATCAAATAAGTAAGAAGTTTGATTAAAATAAGTGACTTAAAACGTTATTAATAACGCAACACAACACTAACGTAATAATAGAACCATTTTAAAACTGTATTTTTGCATCGCATTATCAAATTGAATATTACACTATATATCCAACTAGCAAGTTGATAATGTCCATTTGAATGTGTCAGTTTAATGCGCTTATCCTGTCGGTGGATTTTTTACTTTCTGTATTACTGCATATTCTAATACATTTCAATTTAAAAGAAAAAGATGTTATTTAAAGATTTAAATATTATTGAGCCTATTTTAAAAGCTCTAGAAGCCGAAGGTTATACACAACCGACACCTATTCAAGAACAAGCTATTCCAATAATTTTACAAAGAAAAGATTTATTGGGTTGTGCCCAAACGGGCACCGGAAAAACAGCAGCTTTTGCTATTCCGATGTTACAATTATTAGCGGAAGATTTTATTAAAGGAAAGAAAACAAAAGCTCCAAAAGCATTGATATTAACACCAACACGTGAATTGGCCATACAAATAGTAGAGAGCTTTGCAGCCTACGGGAAACATATTCCATTAAAACGTAGTGTCATTTTTGGTGGTGTCAATCAACATGCACAAGTAATGGAATTACAAAAAGGTGTGGACATTTTAATTGCAACGCCCGGAAGATTATTGGATTTAATGAATCAAGGTTATGTTGATTTGCGCGCTATTCAACATTTTGTTTTAGATGAAGCTGACAGAATGTTGGATATGGGTTTTGTAAATGATGTAAAAAAAGTGATTGCAAAACTACCTCAAAAAAGACAAACCTTATTTTTTTCGGCAACGATGCCCAAAGAGATAGCCGACTTGGCAAATGCCATTTTAACGCAACCAAGCAAAGTAGAGGTAACACCGGTATCATCTACTGCTGATACCATAGACCAATCTATTTTTTTTGTAGAAAAGAAAAACAAATCAAATTTATTAACGCTTCTATTAAAAGATAAATCTATTAAAACTGCATTAGTATTTACACGTACGAAACACGGTGCAGACAAAGTAGTGAAGATACTAAATGCTGCCACAATAAAAGCAGCTGCCATCCATGGAAATAAATCGCAGAATGCGAGACAAACAGCTTTGCAAAATTTTAAAAATGGAGCAATCCGTGTGTTGGTTGCAACTGATATTGCGGCAAGAGGAATTGATGTCGATAATTTGACTCATGTTTTTAATTACGAATTACCGGAAGTACCGGAAACCTATGTACACCGCATTGGAAGAACCGGACGTGCAGGCAATTCCGGAATAGCTCTTTCATTTTGTGATGTAGAAGAAAAAGCATTATTACGTGATATTCAAAAATTAATTGGCAAACAAATTCCGGTTCGTACAGATCATCCATATTTAATTCCACAAGCTATTTTAGAACCTAAAGTATATCAGCAACTGCCCAAGGAATTGGAACAAAAACCAAAACATACTGACCAAAAGAAACGAAAAAAGAAATGGTATAGAAAACCGGCCGCAAAGTAGTTTTATGTATTGTTCCGACAAGTATCAGAATTATGCAACATCATGTTGCTGTTCGCGAAAAAACGTATGCATTGCAAATTACAATGCATGTTTTGGAGTCTCCATTTTTTTCATATCTTCCAAGTAAGCATCTTTCACAGCTTGTGCCACGTTTTCAGCTACTTTCATATCTAATGTAGATGGAATAATTTGATCACGGCTAAGATCTTGTACGCAATTTGCAATAGCGTATGCCGCAGCAACTTTCATGCGTGGTGTAATGCGTCTGGCTCTAATTTCCAAAGCACCTTTAAAAATTCCGGGAAATGCCAACACATTATTAATTTGGTTGGGCATATCGCTTCTTCCTGTTCCTACTACGCCGGCTCCGCCTTTGTAAGCATTTTCAGGCGATATTTCCGGAATTGGATTGGCTAATGGAAAAATAATAGGCTGCGGATTCATCGTTAACACATCTTCGGTGGTTAATTGGTTGGCCTGACTTACACCAATAAATACATCCGCATTTTTCAAGGCTGTTTTTAAAGTGCCTTTCGTGTTATTCGGATTGGTGAATTTTAATATTTCGCGTTTAAAATCATTCAAATCAGAACGGTCGCGGTGTATAATTCCTTTCGAATCGCACATTACAATTTGTTTCACCGGAGTGCAAACATCTCTATCTACGTCATGACAAATCAACAATTTGGTAATTGCCAAGCCTGCGGCTCCGGCTCCGTTAATTACCACATTTAAGTCTTCTATTTTTTTATTGAGTAATTTACAGGCATTCACGATTCCGGCTAACACTACAATAGCTGTTCCATGTTGGTCATCGTGAAATACCGGAATGCCTAATGTTTGTAAGCGTTCTTCAATTTCAAAACATCGTGGCGATGATATATCTTCCAAATTAATACCACCAAAAACGGGTGCAATATTGCGTATGGTTTGTATAATTTCTTCTGTGTTTTGTGTATTTAAACAAATCGGAAAGGCATCTACACCTGCAAATTTCTTAAACAACATGGCTTTTCCTTCCATTACCGGAATAGCTGCTTCCGGACCTAAATTTCCCAAACCTAATATGGCAGACCCATCGGAAACTACAGCAACCATGTTTCCTTTTATTGTTAAATCCCAAACTTTTTCTTCATCATTGGCAATTTGACGCACCGGCTCAGCCACGCCCGGAGAATAACATAATGTCAAATCGTTTTTGGTTTCTAAATCTGTTTTTAAAGCAATAGAAATTTTACCTTTAAGTTTTTCGTGCAACTCCAATGATTCGGAAGAATAATCTTTCATCTTATAAAATTAGTGCGATTAGGTATGAATAAATTCAAGTGGCTAAAGATAAGATATTAATACACTTCTAAATTTAAAATATGTCAATAAATGTAGGTTTAATAAAAAATTAAACCTTACAATAAATTTTTAAGAAAAGTAGTTGGCTTATTCGTATCTAAACGTCAACAAACACGATTTGACATTACCCGTTGGTTTTTTGTAAGTATAAGTAACGCCGGGCATTTTATTAGTAGAGAAAACCCATTTTGCTACAAAATCGTGAAACAAGACATCTATATCTTGAATTTTTACCACCACTTTATCATTTTTAGAAATAGTAAATACGATATTTCTGGAATCCGGACCGGCAGCAAACATATAAGAATCGTTTACATTTTTTTTGTAAACAGTTGTATTGCCTACCATAATATTTACACCTACATCGGGCGCATCTGTTTTAAAAAAAGCATAATCCCAAGCTTGTCCATTGGAAGTAAAAGGTTTCACTTCTATATGGTCAATATTCATAGTAAAAAGTTGCGTTGCGGGTTTCGTAATGGTAATGGAATTTTTCTCAAAATTTTGATGATACTCATTTCCCAACACATCTTTTCCACTTAAAGATGTTTGCACCTTTATAGCATGTACACCTTCCGGCAATTGCAATGCAGCATACGGAATAAATTGATTGGTTTTCTTATTCACTTTAGTAGCTTGCAAATCTGTTCCGGAAAGTGTAATGGTATATTCTAATTCGTTCTGGCTATTTTCCACGAATTGATAACCTTTAGCAGCACCAATCTTTTATTTTCAGCTACTAATTTAACTTTTAATGTAAATGTACAATCTTGTAAAATAGTATCATTGTGAGTCTGCTCATAAATAGGATGAAAATTATACTGAAAGGTGAGATTTATACCTTTAGCACCTTCAAAAGTAAAATCCGGTAAAACTCCAAGATTAGATATAATTTTCGTTTCTGCAAAAGATTGAAAAGTAAAAAATAGAATAGTATATAAGATAAGAATTATACGGCTCTTCATAGTTATATTTTTACATTCTACATCAACTAAGATGTAATTTTAAAGATAGTTATACATTTTGAAATTTAATACTACAAGAACGATACCAAATGCACGAATTATAGCCGTTCCGACTGGTAAAATGTGCATAAGTAGTATAAATTATTCTAAATCAAGAAATTAAATAACATTGGATTGTCGTTTAACGGCACGTAATCTACTTTATATTTATCCATTCGTTTAATTAGTGGTGCATAATTTTCTTTGGATTTTAGTTCGATACCGACCAATGCAGGACCACTTTCTTTGCTGTTTTTCTTGGTATATTCAAATAATGTGATATCCTCATTTTCTGATAATACTTTTGTAACAAACTGCTTTAAAGCACCGGCGCGTTGTGGAAATTTGATAATGAAAAAATGTTTCAATCCTTCAAAAATCAAAGAGCGTTCTTTAAAATCCGGCATCCGTTCGATGTCGTTATTGCCGCCACTGATTACACAAACTACATTTTTACCTTTTAAGTGGCCTTTGTAATAATCCAGTGCGGCAATACTTAATGCTCCGGCAGGCTCTAACACAATTGCATCAGAATTGTACAACTGCATAATTTTAGTACAAATTCTTCCTTCCGGTACTAATATTACTTCTTCCAAATAATTTTTACAAATATCAAATGGAATTTGACCTACTTGTTTTACGGCAGCTCCATCAACGAAATTATCAATTTTTTTTAGTGTAACTATCTTATTCTTTTCTATAGATTCTTTCATGGCGGGTGCACCTAACGGCTCCACACCTATTATTTTGGTAGCTGGTGAAAATTCTTTGAAATACGTAATCAAACCGGCACACAAACCACCGCCGCCAATGGGAACAAACAGATAATCAATTTTCTTTTTTCCCATTTGTTCCAAAATTTCCATAGCAACTGTTCCTTGCCCTTCTACTATCAATTTATGATCAAAAGGAGGCACAAATACCATATTGTGCGTAGCCATAAATTTAAGAGCTGCCGATTTTGCATCATCGTATGTATCGCCGGAAAGTACAATATTTATAAACTCTTTACCTACACGTCGTACTGCCTCCACTTTTTGTTTAGGTGTGGGTGCCGGCATAAAAACAGTTCCTTTAATTTTAAGTAATTTGCAAGAGTAGGCAAAACCTTGTGCATGATTTCCGGCTGAAGCACACACTACACCTTTCTTTTTTTCGGCAACAGATAATTGAGAAATAAAATTGTAAGCACCTCTAATTTTATATGAGCGGACAATTTGCAAATCTTCTCTTTTAAGATATACTTTAGCATCGGTTTCATCCGACAATATTTGATTGATACGCAACGGTGTTACTTCACTGATGCCTTCTAAATTTTTTTTTGCTTGAATAATACCTTTGGTATTGGGTAATGCGGTTGACATAAGGCGAAATTACGGATTAGTTCCTAAATATAGGAAGTTTTGTACATCTACGACATGAGATTATTGTTATATAATATCAAAAAAGAATAAGCAGATTCTGTTTTAATATTTTGAGTTTCCTAAAGAGAAATCGAGTGGAATTTTTTTTCTGTTTAGTTTATCTTCAAAATTACATATAATGCCTTGTTTGTATGGAGGCATTTTGAAATTCGTGGAATCTTTTTTGGCAGAATGATATTTCGAGGTAGATAAAAAAGTAGCTTTTAATCTTACTTGTTGATTTTGCACGATAGTATCTTGTGCTATTATTGAATAGCAAAGTAAAAAAGTAGCCATAAATAAGCTCAACTTCATGCTATAAAAACAAGAATATTAAAAGATTGTTCTGATTTATGGGTTTAAGAAATCACCGGAAGCAATTAGTTCGGCAGTAGGTGGAATCGGTAGATTGTAATAATACACCCAACTTTCTACTTCACTGGTTTCTGTTTTAATGGTTGCCAAAGCACGTCTGTATTCATACGGTGGATTGCCCACACCAATGCCTTCGTACTCATCTATTACTTTCCAATCAATTGTATCATTCAATAAAAATACATCACCGATTACTTCATCCGCAACATTATCTGATTCAACTAATGCCGGATACCAATCTATCTGATATAACTTTGCTTTGGGTAAAATAGCCAAGCCAACTAATTGTGCATTATTTGCCAAATAGGTTGCCATTGGGTGGCTTTGATTTAAACGCAATGTGCCGTACGTAAAGATATATACTGCCATAAAGAAAGTGTGCTAAAATAAATAGATGTTATGAATTGGAAATCTTGAAAATGAAAAGAAATCTTTAAGTTTATTAAAAAATCATACCTACTGTAAATTGGAATAAATGCGTTTGTGTACGATAACTTTCTTTAAAGAAATTGCGCATACCGACACTATATTTTATATCAATTAAAAACAATGCAATATCCATACCCATTCCTAATTGATAACTAAATTGTTCCGATCGAAATATTTTTCTTTTTTCATTTCTCGTCAACCGATATACTTCATTGTCGTTTTGCTCTATCGTTACGTTTACTTTGGTTAAAAATGCGGCTTCAATTCCATTATAAAAACGTAACTTATAGAGTGGATTTTTCACAGCATATCCACCAAATAAAAATGGAATTCCAACGGTGTAATATTTCATTCGCATTTCATCAAATGGAATATTGTTTTTTATTTCACTTCTAAATACGCCATTTTTTAGAAACACGGTTGAGCGTAACATATTGACTTCTATTTGTGCAAAAGCCCATTGCCTGCTCACTCTTAAGAAAAGTCCACCTTGATAACCAACAGATACATCGCGTTGAACGCCATTTTTATAACGGAAATAATTTAAGTTACCGCCAATTTGTGCACCTAACTGTAAATGTATTCTGCTGCCTGTTTTAAAAAATAAAGGCTTTCTTTTTTGTTTGTAAATATCGTATTGTACCGGAATACTATCATCCATAAAATTGTTGGCATACGTTGTAGCACTTATCAATAATAATAAAATGACGTTCAGTAATTTCACTCTTTTATCAAATTTACTTTTTATAATAAATAAATTTATTTTATATCCTTCACACATCGGAATCCGGTATGTTCTAATCCGGTATCAAAAGTTGTTTTCATCCGAGCAGCTACTCTAAAACCGGAACAATAACTATTATGACACAAGAATGAACCACCACGAATCACTTTTTCTTTGAATTCGTTCGGAATTGTATTTTCCGGATTCTTAAATATATGATTTTCGACACATTTTGCGTAATAATTTTCTGCATACCAATCGCTGCACCATTCCCATACATTGCCTGCCATATCATATAAACCATATTGGTTAGGTGCAAAAGATTTTACCGGAGCCGCTTTGTTGTAACCATCTTGCAACGAATTATAGTAGGGAAAATCACCTTCCCAACTATTGCATTTTGGTTTGCCTTCATCCACGGCTTGATTGCCCCAAGCGTATAGCATTTTTTTAAATCCACCGCGTGCTGCCAATTCCCATTCAGCTTCAGTAGGCAATCGTTTTCCACTCCATTTGCAATATGCCATTGCATCTTCCCAAGATATTTGTACCACCGGAAAATCATCTTTTCCATCAATAGAAGAAGTAGGACCTTGTGGATGTTTCCAATTAGCACCTTCTATAAATTGCCACCAAGTATTTGGATTTGCATTTTCATTTTTATTCAATGAATGAAAAACCAATGCACCTGCTTTTTGTTTTATCTTATTGCCTTTTTCATCTACATATTCAAAATCTTTTTCAGCGGTAGTAATATAGTTAGTGGCATCTACAAACATTTTAAATTGAGCATTTGTTACTTCCGTTTCATCCATCCAAAATGCGGCTACTTCTACTTTGTGTTTCGGAAATTCATCTAAGCGTGCTTGACTGTTATCGCCGCCCATTTCAAATGTTGCAGCCGGAATTAACACCATGCCGTCCGGTTGGGTGTTTTTTGTTTGACAACTTTCAACTATGCAACTAAATAGCGTAATAACTCCAATTACCACTAAGTGTTTAAATGTATAAGATGAAATTTTATTCATTTTTATGCAGGGAATAGATATGTTTTTCCATCAATAATAAATCGATAATCCATGATACGTGGCCACATCGGTTTTGCAGGTAAAGTATTTTCCCATTTTTGTAAATCATTTTCCAACTCTAATACTTTTTCCGGCATCTTTTCTACCAAATTATTTTTTTCACTTTTGTCGTTTTTTAAATCGTATAATTCCTTCCATTTATCGCGGGAACTAAAAATTAATTTATAATCTCCTTTACGAATGACGTGAATATGATCTATTCGCCAAAACAATTCGTTATGAGGTACAAGCACACTATCATACGTAAAAAATGGCATCAGATTTACACCATCATACACTCTATCCGATGGTAATTGCATTTGAGTGATAGCAGCAACAGTAGAAAATATATCGACAGAAATAATAGGCTTCGTATATATTTTATTTTCAGGTAGATGATTTTTCCATTTAAAAATAAACGGCACGTTGATACCACCTTCGAATTGGGTTAACTTGCCTCCTTTTAGTGGCTCATTAGAAGTGATTCCGGAATACGAAGCAGAACCATTATCACTCATAAAAATAATCAAAGTATTTTCATCCAAATCCAACTCTTTAATTTTTTGATGAATAGCACCTACGGCATTATCCATAGAGCGAATAATGGCATTATAAACCGCTTTGTGCTTATCTTTTATTTTGCTGTATTCTTTTACATATAAATCTAATTGTGCTTGATATGGTTCGTGCGGAGCCGTAAAGGGTATGTATAAAAAAAACGGTTTGTCTTTATTTTTTTCAATGAATTGAATAGAGCGGTCTCGGATAGCATCGGTGAGGTATTGTTTTTCGTGTTTTACTTTTTTGTTGTTTTCATAAATCATGGCATCATCTTTTCGTGCCATATCCCATTGGTATTTTGCCGAGAAGGATTGTCTTTTGTAATTAACAATATCTTCTTGCACAACGTTCTCTGCATATAAGGTAAAAGCACCATAACATCCGTATTGGTAATCAAAACCACGTTTATTGGGTATATTTAATTTTGGATTTTTTCCCAAATGCCATTTACCAATAATGCCTGTCGTATAATCTGCTTTTTTTAAAAACTCTGCAAGTGTTATTTCAGTAGGTGGCACGCCTTGTTTAGCAATTTGCCACTCGTACGGATAGCGAGGTTTAGTTGCCACGACCCAATTGGTATCTTTTTGTGAAACAAATTTTCCGGTTAAATATTCAATAATATTTGTTGGATAATATTCCATTTGTTGCGTTTCAAAACCGCAACGTTGCTGATATCTACCGGTAAGTATGCCACAACGGGAAGGTGCACAAACAGCGGATGTAACATAGCCTTGCGTACAACGAACGCCTTCCTTTGCAAGCTCGTCAATATTGGGTGTTTCCACTATTGAATTGCCATAGCAACTCACATCATTTAATCCTAAATCATCAGCAACGATAAGTATAATATTGGGTTGACGCTCATTGACCAAAACAGCATCCTCGAGAAAATGCTTCTTCCGTGCCAGCTCTTCTTTATCGAATTTTATACGCCAACGCACTGCACCGGTTGACAATGGATAGCAGGAAACAAAAAATGCACTTACTAATAATGATAGCATAATAGGCAAGGCAAATTTCCGTTTGTGATTATACATAAAATGATTTATCTTTAATCTTTCTAAATATAAACATGAAAATTGAAATAAAAAAAGAAATTGCAAATGCTGTAACACATGGTTTAGGTTTTATAACATTTGCCACTTTAATTCCAATTTTGTTTGTAAAAGCATCTAACTATGATGTGAATTACAAATTGGTTGGATTGATCTTTTTTTCAATTGGATTAGTTGCCGTTTATTTAAGCTCTACCTTTTATCATGCTATTATGCATGAAAAGACAAAAAATATTTTGCGCGTTGCCGACCATATTAGCATCTATTATTTAATTGCCGGCACATACACCGCTTTATTAATGCAGACAATTCCATTTGATAGAATCATGTGGTTTATTGTTATTCTGTGGAGTATTGTATTAATAGGAACAATCAAGAAAATTTATTTAACCGGAAAATACGATGCAATTTCTACGGCGTTATATGTAGGAATGGGTTGTATGGGTTTATTTGAAATTAATACTATTTTACAATTCACACCGGACAAAGTTTTGTTGTATATTTTACTCGGTGGTTTATGCTATTTATTAGGTGTAATTTTCTACGCTTGGAAACGCTATACTTATCATCATGCGGTGTGGCACTTATTTGTATTAGCCGGAAGCGTGTTGCATTTTTTTGGCATTTGGTATGCAATCGAATTGTCTAATATTCCGAATAATATTTAATTCTCTCAAAGTACATCTACAACTTAAGCAAAATTTGTATTTTTGATTAGTGTCAAAATTCATTGAAAAAAGAATACATCTTTATGTTATTGCTGATTATTGTACAGCATTGCTAACTTGGTTTTGTTTTTTTGTTTTCAGAAAACATTTCATAGAAACCAATCCATATTCTTTTCGCGAGATTTTTCAAAGTGAACGATTATATATCGGCTTGTTGTTTGTTCCCATATTTTGGATTTTATTTTATTATCTAGCAAATAGTTATAACAACTTATTAAAAAAATCCAGGTTATTAGAAATTTATAAAACTATTGCACACACATTTTTTGGAAGTATTTTGTTGTTTTTCACTTTAATGTTAGATGATATCATCAAAGCATATAGCGATTATTACCAGCTCTTTTTTGTGTTTTTTGGCATGCAATGTGTGTTTACCATTTTTGGTAGATATATGGTATTGCATTACATAAAAAATCAACTAATAGCAGGAAACTTATCTATCCCAACTATATTAATTGGAACGGTGGCTACTTGTAAACAAATTGAACAAGAACTCCATGCATCTACCGTAAAACTTCCGTACAACATTGTTCAAAAAATAGAAGTAACAAACGACGTCAAAAACATCGAAAACTATAACATCCAGACAGAACATTATAGTGATGTTATTTTAGCACTTCCCAATCAACTTGGTATTTCAATAGATGCTTGGATTGTTTATTTTTTAAATAAAGAAAAAACCGTACAATTATTACCGGATGAATTAGATGTATTATCCGGAAAATTTAAAACACAAAGTGTATTCGGCACACAATTAATAGAAATTCCTACAGCGTTAATGACACCTTGGGAAAAGCATAGCAAAAGATGCGTTGATATCTTTTTGTCGTTTTGTGGTTTGATTTTTTTGTTGCCGTTTTTTGCATTTATTGCCTATAAAATAAAACGAACAACAAAAGGTAGTATTTTTTTTAGGCAAGAAAGAATTGGCTTAAACGGCAAAACGTTTTCCATTATCAAGTTTCGTTCAATGATAGAAAATGCCGAAGATGGAAACCCTATGTTATCATCAGAAAATGACCCACGCATAACAAGTTTTGGGAAAGTGATGCGTAAATACAGAATAGACGAATTGCCGCAACTTTGGAATGTTTTGAAAGGTGATATGAGTTTGGTGGGGCCGCGTCCGGAACGAGCATATTACATACAAAAGATAATACAAATAGCGCCACAATATCAACTTTTACACAGAGTGCCACCCGGAATTACTTCATTAGGTATGGTGAAATTTGGCTATGCATCCAACATAGCGGAAATGCTACAACGTATGCGGTACGATTTATTATATATTGAAAATATTTCCGTTTTAATGGACATCAAAATCCTGTTATATACGGTGATTACATTATGGAAAGGAAAAGGGAAATAAGCTATTTTTTAAAAAAAGAAACTCAATAACAATCTACATCAATTACAACACGTATTTGCTTAAAAGATTGGAACTGATACAAAGCATTTATTGCTTCTTGAATATCCATTTTAATACGATTTAACGCGTTATAATTTTTAGGAATTTTAATCAGCAATTCTCTTAAATAATAATTATTTATTTTCTGAATTATGGGCACATTTGGACCAATTACCCAACCAGCATATTTTGCTTGTAAATACTCGGCAACTTTTTGCACAGCATCTTGTGTTGCCTTAAAATCTTTGTGTTTAAACGTTAATCGTATCAACCTTGAAAACGGCGGATAATTAAACTGTTTGCGTTCTAAAATTTGTTGCTCAAAAAAATCGGTGTATGTTTTTTCCAATAACATATTTACCAATTCATGATTGACATTTCCGATTTGGATAATTACTTTCCCTCGTGTGGCTCTTCTTCCGGCTCTACCACTCACTTGCACTAATAATTGATATGCTCTTTCCGTAGCCCGGAAATCCGGATACGCTAACAAAGCATCCGCATTCAAAACACCAACTAATTGCACATTGGTAAAATCCAGCCCTTTCGTAACCATTTGTGTACCTACTAAAATATCGTATTCACCATTTTCAAACGCTTCGATAATTTTTTGATGACCATATTTGCTTTTCACGGTATCGTAATCCATTCTGCCAATGTTTGCAGATGGAAACAATGTTTTTAAATCTTCTTCAATCCGTTCAGTGCCTAAGCCTTTTTGTTGTAAATCCGATGTGCCGCAAGCACCACATTTATGTACCAATGTTTGCGTGCTACCACAATAATGACAACGCAAATCATTGGAATATTTATGATAGGTCAAGCTTACGTCGCAGTTTTTGCATTGTGGAATCCAATTGCAATTACCACAAGCAATGTAAGGAGCGTAACCGCGTCTATTCTGAAATAAAATAACTTGTTCTTTCCTATCTAATGCAAGTTGAATTTCATCTCTTAAATAAAAAGTAACACCACTTACAATTTCTTTTTTCTTATGTGCATCTGTCAAACTCACAAATGTAGTTTCCGGCATTTGCACGTCACCAAAACGCTGTTTCAGTTGCAACCATCCATATTTTCCACTTATAGCATTAGCATAACTTTCCATACTTGGTGTAGCAGAGCCTAAAATTACTTTTGATTTGAATTGGGTAGCTAAATAAATTGCCGCATCTCTGCATTGATATCTTGGTGCCGGATCATATTGTTTAAACGATGCATCGTGTTCTTCATCAATAATAACCAATCCTAATGATTGAAACGGTAAGAAAACAGCAGACCTTGCACCCAATACTACTTGCACTTCATTTTTTAAAACGGCATTCCATATTTCAACTCTTTCTGCATTATTGAATTTAGAATGATAAACCGCAATTTTACCCAAAATACGTTCTAAACGTTGTACTAATTGAGTGGTGAGTGCTATTTCCGGCAATAAAAACAACACTTGTTTTCCTTGTGCTATCTGTTCTTTTATGAGTTGAATATAGAGCAATGTTTTACCGCTTGATGTAACACCATGCAACAAGCAAACTTCTTTTGTTTCAAAATCTGATTTGATTTTTTGCAAGGCTGATTCTTGTTCCTCACTTAACTGATAATGCACTAATTGTTCGATTTCCGTATCCGCAATTCTATTAACTAGCTTATCTTCTAATTCGAAAACATCTTTCTTCACTAAAGCCTTCAGCACGTCGCTACTAACAGCTGCCTTCTTCAGCAAATCTGAGCGTTTCACTGATTTATCTTGTTTTGATAATTCTAAAAATGCTAATAACAAAGCTTCTTGTTTGGCTGATTTAGCTACCAAGTCGAACGCTTTTTTTATGGCTGATTTATCGGAAAGATACGTTGCGTTTAACGTTACAAAAGTTTCAAATTTTGGAGTGTATTTTTCGTGTAAAGTTTCTTTTATATAGATAACTTTTCTATCCAATAAATTTTTAATGCATTTGCTGATTGTTTTGCGTTGCAAAATGGCACAAACATCTTTTACACTAATTTCTGATTGATGATTTAAAGCTTCTGCAATCAAATATTCGTCATCCGGAAGTGTCAAAATATCGATCTCTGAATGAGGATTTTTTACAAAATATGTTTCCGATTCTAACTTGAAAAAAGCCGGTAATGCTGCTTGCATCACTTCGCCCAGTGTACACATATAATAGTTGGCAATCCATTGCCAAAACTGTAATTGCTGTATTGTTAAAATAGGTTGTTCATCAACAATAGACAATATTTCTTTCGGAACATAATCGGTAGGTGCTAACGCTGAAATGGAAAAAATAATGGCTGTATATAATTTCTGTTTTCCAAACTGCACTTCTACCCTTTTGCCAATTTGGATATCCTGCAGCCAAGTTTTAGGAACTGCATACGTATATAATTTTGGTAGTGCCAATGGCAAAACCACTTCTATAAACATCGTATTTGAAGAATTAGATTCCATTATTATAAAAAAATGGGCTTAAGTCTTTATCTTTAGAAAGCATTACAATAATACTAAAAATGAAAACAAAAGAAGATATTAAAATAGCATTGCAACTTATTTTTGATGATATCAATACTTATTTAAAAAATGTAGATAGTTCATCTTTCAAAAAAAGTAAAAATGGAAAATGGAGCATTGCTCAAAATATAGATCATTTAACTTTATCTAATAGTATCACAACTATTGGGTTAAGAATGCCTGTTTTTGCTTTGAATACACTTTACAAAAAACCAACTCGAAATGCTTGGAATTACGATGAAGTGGTTTGGAAATATCAACTTAAATTAAATTCAGGAGCAAAAGCACCAATGCCGTTTACACCTAAACTGAGCATAGTTCCAATTCGTAGTATTTTAGAAAGAAATTGGAAAAACTCATTCAAAAGTTTACTTTCTAATTTAGATAAATGGTCTGACAGCGATTTAGACAATGCATTTATTTCGCATCCAATATTAGGTGTTTTAAGTGTGCGTGAGCTGATGTTTTTTACTGTGTATCACAATCGACATCATTTTGAAACCATCAAAAAATAGAATAAAAAAAGCAGCCTTACGGCTGCTTTTTTTTTATTAAAGTGAAGTGGCTTACAGAGACAATGTTTTTAATACATCATTCATAGCACGAACAGCGTCTGCACTTTTGTTGAATGCTGCTTGTTCTTCTTCATTTAATTTATAATCGATGATTTTTTCCCAACCATTTTTACCGATTACTACAGGAACACCTAAACAGATATCTGTTTGACCGTATTCGCCTTCTAAATACACGCAAGAAGTAATTACTTTTTTCTCATCGCGTAAAATAGACTCTACGATTTCCATTCCGGCAGCACCCGGTGCGTACCAAGCTGAAGTACCAATTAATTTAGTTAAAGTAGCACCACCAACCATCGTATCAGCAGCTACTTTTTGTAAAGTTTCTGCATCTAATAATTGAGTAACCGGTGTAGAACCTAAAGTAGCTAAACGAGTTAAAGGAATCATAGTAGTATCGCCATGACCACCGATAACATCTGCATTTAATTGAGATGGAGAACAACCCAATGCTTGTGCCAAATAATATCTGAAACGAGAGCTATCTAAAGCACCGCCCATTCCGATGATTCTATTTTTTGCAATGCCGGTAGATTTCAATGCCAAATAAGTCATTGTATCCATCGGATTAGAAATGATAACGAAAATTGTATTAGGTGAATACTTAAGGATATTTTCAGCAACACCTTTTACAATACCTGCATTCACGCCAATTAACTCTTCGCGTGTCATGCCCGGTTTACGTGGCAAACCTGAAGTAATAACTACAACATCGCTGTTCGCAGTTTTAGCATAATCATTAGTAGAACCACTAATTTTTGTATCAAAACCTAATAAAGCGGCTGTTTGCATCATGTCCATTGATTTACCTTCTGCAACACCTTCTTTAATGTCTAATAATACCACTTCGTGGCATATTTCTTTGCGTGCAATATTATCTGCAACGGTAGCACCCACTGCACCTGCACCAACAACAGTAACTTTCATCTTATGTATTTTAGATTAAAAATGTTAAAAATCGGTGCAAAGATAACACTTTGTCGGCAAGGTGTACGATAAAATAATGAGAATTTTAGGTTATATAACAGAAATCCACAATAAGAATGCAAATTATGATGCCATTTAGCAACAAAAGTTGGCGCATACTATTTTATAAATTAGCCGGACAAGCATATGTTTTATTAGTGCCAAATTCTTGTGTTTGTACTATAATCTTATCAATTTTTTTTGCTGCTTTAGCCAAACAAATAATATAACCTTTACACGTTTTGGTTTCATTAGGTTTGTAGGCATTGTTCACCAATGCTGTAGTTTGCAAATAAGCCGGTGATACTTTGTCTGTTTGTTTAGGTTCCATCATAGAATAAATGGCTCCATAAGATAATGGATACTGAGAAACATAGGTTTTAGCACCTGTTTCTTCGCCAAACATTTTAAACGATACAAATAACGCTTCTGATGCAGTTTGTCCTAATTGAATGATTTGATTCGTCGTATTCGTAGCAACAATTTCAACTTCTGCTAATTCATAAGCAAAACGTTGCGAAATTTCATCGGGAATCTGCACATTCACACCTCTTGGAATTGGAAATCGATTGAGTTTCAAGAACTTTATTTTCATACCATTGCTCAACAATACTTCGTTTGGTGTATTTTGAAATGTATGATCTTTACTATCTATTGAAAAATTTACGTACGCTAAAGAATCTATTTTGCGTTTTTCTGCATTTTTATCTTTTACAGGTGCAATCGGTTTGTTCTTATTTGTATCACCACCTTTTACTGTCATTACACCTAAAATAATTACCATCAACAAGCAAAAGGGAAACAAAAACTTTTTCATAATTATTCGTTTAAAAGATGAAATATAATACAAGATAGAAAAATGATTCTAACTTTGAAACACAAACAAAATTTATGCCTAAAATAGTTAATATTATCAGTTTATTTATTTTGATATTACTGCAATCAACCGTATATTCTAAACAAGATTCGCTTTATAATCAAATTCAAGAAATAGCCAAACAAGCTAAAGGAAAAGTAAGCATAGCAGCACGAGTACCTGAAGATTCAATTTCATTTTCTTTTTATGGCGATGAAATGTGTGTGATGCAAAGCGTATTTAAATTTCCGATTGCCTTAGCGATATTAAACAAAATAGATAAACAAGAATTTTCATTATTACATAAGATACACATCACTCCAAAAGAAATGATAAAAGATACTTGGAGTCCAATGCGGGATTCATTTCCGGATGGAAATGTGAATATTACTTTTGAAAATTTATTAAAATATATGGTATCACAAAGTGATAATATTGCCTGCGATGTATTGTTACATCATTTAGGAAAACCGAAAGTAGTACAAAACTATATTCGAAAAATGGGCATAGATGATTTTGCCATGAAATACAACGAAGCCGGCATGCACAAGAAATGGAAAAACCAATACAGCAATGTGTGTTCACCGAATGCGATGGTAGCGTTGTTGCAGAAATTTTATGATGGAAATGTGTTATCACCAACTAATACAGCATTTTTAAATAAAATCATGACAGAAACAACAACCGGAAAAAATAGAATAAAAAAATATATGCCATCGAATGCTGTTGTAGCACATAAAACCGGAAGTTCGGGCACCAATGAAGCCGGCATGACATCTGCCGTGAATGATGTAGGCATAATAACATTGCCAAATGGAAAACACTTGGTATTGGCAATTTTTGTGAACGATGCTTATGCTGATTTTACTGTGTTGGAAGAAACTATTGCCGCTATCTCCAAAGCACTTTTTGATGCGTATTATCATCCATAAAATAAATTGGTCGCAACCTACGGTTGCGACCAACAACTATAAAATTATGAAAAAATTTATTTCGCTTTAGTAAGTTCCATGTTTACTTTAATGCTTACTTTTTTACCGATTGTCAAACCACCGGCTTCTAAAGCTGCATTGTATTTTAAACCAAAATCATAACGATTGATTTCGCCACTTACTGTAAAACCACTTCTTGTTAAACCATACGGATCTTTAATAGTTCCACCAAATTTAGCATCTAATGTTACAGTTTTAGTAACACCGTGTAGCGTTAAATCACCTGTAACTTTGTATTGTTTTCCATTCACTTTCGTAAATTTTTTAATTACGAAAGTTAAGTTGGGATATTTCTCTACATCAAAGAAATCGGCGTTTCTTAAGTGTTCATCTCTTTTGTCATTATCAGTATCAACACTTTTTAATGCTACTGTAAATGTACCTTTCACATCAGAGAAGTCGACTTTATCTGCTTTAATATCTGCACTAAATTCTTTGAATTTACCTTCTACTTCTGACACTACCATGTGGTCAATACTAAAAGTAACCGAAGAGTGTGCCTTATCTAAGTTCCAAACTGTTGATGGTGTTTGAGCTTTTATTGAAAAAAAACTCAACAAAAAAATCGGAATAAAAAATATTTTTTTCATGTTGTTTAATTTTTATGATGCAAAATTATGTCTCACACAACAAAGAAAAAATGACCTATCTTAATAAATAACATTGATGTAGGTTAAGATGTTTTCTTATCCGATTGCAGATATTGCTTACGAATTCGGCTGAGTGACTCAGGTTTGACACCTAAGTAAGCGGCAATTTGATGATTTGGCACACGTTGCTCAATTTCGGGATAACGTTGAATAAAATCACAATAACGCTCTAACGTTGTTTGTGTCATAGAAGACATCATTCGTCTGGAAAGTGCAATTAAAGCATTTTGCATTAACAGCCTAAAAAAACGTTCCATTTTAGGAATGTGCGTATAAATTTCTTCCAAGCTATCTTTATCAAAAATAAAAAGTTCGCAATCTTCCATTGCTTCAATATTTAGTTTAGATGGCTCCGTAGTATAAAAGCTATACAAATCGCCTACCCACCAATCTTCGGGTGTAAACAACACAACATGTTCGGCGCCTTTTTCATCTATTTCATACGTACGCAAACAGCCTTTATTTACAAACCCTTGATATCGACACCACTCGCCTGCTTGTAAAAAATATTGTCTTTTACGTAATTTCTTTATTACAACTTTAGAAATTAAAAAATCAATTTCATCTTGATTTAAAGAGATAAAACGCTCTATATTTCTTTGCAACAATTGAATATCCATCTTTTAAAGATAAGATTTATTTGGACGCTGCACACACAATAGGCAATGCCGTTAAATTACCTTCCAAATCGGGTTCTTGAAGTTGAACACGCACTATTTGGTTAACCATTTCTGCATCGTATGGTATCGATATTTTGATATAATTATCTGTAAAGCCATGCATAATATCACCGTGTTGTTCTTGTTCCATTAATGCAAAACGCTCTGTTCCGATGAACGTATCATAAAATGCTTGTTTCTTTTTTTCACTTAAATTTCTCAACATTAAATTGCGTTCATTTCGCACGGGCATTGGCACTACCGGTTCTATGTCTAACGCTTTGGTATTTTGGCGTTCCGAATATGTAAACACATGCATATATGAAATATCTAAGTCGCGAATAAAATTGTATGTTTCCAAAAAATCAGCTTCACTTTCCGATGGAAATCCAACTATAACATCTACACCAATGCATGCATGTGGCATTTCTTGCTTCACTTTCTCCACTCTGTCTTTATACAATTCTCGTTGATAGCGTCGTTGCATTAAACCCAAAATTTTATTACTTCCGCTTTGCAACGGAATATGAAAATGTGGCATAAATCGTTTACTCTTCGCTACAAATTCTATAATTTCATCTGTCAATAAATTGGGTTCAATAGATGAAATTCTAAAACGCTCGATGCCTTCCACTTCATCTAACATTTGCACAATATCATAGAAATCTTTATCTGTTCGGTCGCTGCCATAATCACCGGTATTTACGCCAGTTAACACAATTTCTTTCACACCTTTTTCGGCTAAGTCGCGTGCATTTTTCAAAATATTATCCGGTGTATCACTTCGGCTTTTTCCGCGTGCTAATGGAATTGTACAATACGAACATTTGTAATCGCATCCATCTTGAATTTTTAAAAAAGAACGTGTTCGGTCACCAACAGAATACGCATCTACAAAGAAATTAGCATTCGATACTTCTGATGCTAAAACTTGCCCACACGGATTTTTAGTTAAATCCGTGATAATTTCCGGCAACTTAAATTTTTCGGCAGCACCCAACACCAAATCCACACCTTTAATAGAGGCAATCTCTTTCGGTTTTAATTGAGCATAGCAACCTATCACTACCACATATGCATCCGGATTTATTTTCATCACCTTTCGCACTATGTTTCTGCATTTTGCATCTGCTTGTTCAGTTACAGAACAAGTATTTATTACATACACATCTGAAAATTGGTCAAATTCTACGGTATGAAAACCGCGTTCCTGCATTTTGCGGGCAATGGCAGAAGTTTCTGAAAAATTAAGTTTACAACCTAAGGTATGGTAAGCTATTTTTTTATCCGTTATCACCTTACAAAAATACGACTTCTATCATAAACAAATCATTAAAAACTTCACCAAATTGAAACTCGTTTTATGTATAAAAAGCTCATTAATACACATTTAGTGGATTATTTAAGTTTATTTTATTTATAGGCTATCGTATTTTTGAGTAACGCAATGATAAAAATTGGCATCATAGGACTAGGTCGTTTAGGTGTTCAGCACTTTGAAAAATTGATGGAATCTCCGTATTTTAAGGTGATTGGATGCTATGATATCGAACCGGAGAAACTTCAAAAAATTGAAGAAGATTTCACCGTTCAATGCTTCCACGATGTAGATGAATTAATTCAACAATGCGATGCAGTGGATATATTAACACCGGCAGATTCACATTTTTTCTATGCAGAAAAAGCTATAAAATACGGAAAGCATGTTTTTTTAGATAAACCCATTTCAAACAATATCGACGATGCTAAAAAGTTGGTTGAATTAGTTCGGGAAGCAGGTATTAAATTCCAAATCGGACATATTGAGCGATTTAATCCGGCATATCTATCCTTAAAATCTCAACAGATGCATCCGATGTTCATAGAAGCACATCGACTTATCCCGTTCGATGCAAAACGCACTTCTGATTCCGTGATTTTGGATATGATGATTCATGATATCGACATTGTTTTATCTATCGTGAAAGCAAATATTAAACATATTAATGCAAGTGGTGTAGCTGTATTATCCGATACGATTGATGTTGCTAATGCCCGAATAGAATTTGACAATGGTTGTGTTGCCAACTTAACGGCAAGTCGCACCGCACCTCAAAAAATGCGAAAAATTTCTTTCTTTCAGAAAGAGAATCACACCACATTAGATTTCTTACATCGAGAAGCAGAAATACTACATCTTTCAGAAAAAGCATTGCACAATTCAGTTGCCATGCAACAAAATACGTGTACTAAATTCCTCAATACCTCAACAGTTGTTTTAGACGAATACGATGCACTTAAAGAAGAACTCAATAGTTTTGCCGAATGTTTAATTTTTAATAGAGAACCAATTATCAGTGCGTTAGATGGCTTAAAAAGCTTAGAAGTAGCGTGTGAAATATTGCGAAAAATAAATAAGTTAAATGGTTTAAATACTGGTATTCAAACTGCACAAGAACTCAAATTCGCCTAATCTTTTTCCTTTTTATTGTTTACATTTAAATATGCACTTTAAAAGTGTACGTAAACATTTATTTATGACGCAGAAAAATACACACGAGATATGTAACCAAAGTAACTGACAATTGAAAAAGTGTATCCGAAATTTGCCTTATCAAATTAATATATTAAAAAGCAAATTAGACGATGAAAATAGAACAAATTTACACAGGATGTTTAGCACAAGGTGCTTATTATATTTCTTCCAATGGTGAAGCTGCAATTATTGATCCATTAAGAGAAACAAAACCTTATTTGGAAAGATTGGAGAAAGACAATACCACCTTAAAATATATTTTTGAAACACATTTCCACGCTGATTTTGTAAGTGGTCATCTGGATTTAAGTCATGCAACTAATGCATCTATCGTTTATGGGCCAACAGCAACACCGGCATTTAATGCAATTATTGCAAGCGACAATCAAGTGTTTAAAGTAGGTAACATTCAACTAAAAGTGTTGCATACACCGGGACATACTATGGAAAGTATTTGTTTACTTTTGATAGATGAAAATGGAAAAGAAACAGCCCTTTTCAGTGGTGATACACTATTTTTAGGCGATGTAGGCAGACCGGATTTAGCACAAAAAGCAGCCAATCTTACACAAGAAGAATTAGCCGGTTTATTGTACGATAGTTTATATCAAAAAATATTGCCATTAGCAGATGACATAACTGTTTATCCGGCACATGGTGCAGGTTCTGCATGTGGCAAAAATATGATGAAAGAAACTGTAGATAGTTTAGGAAATCAAAAGAAAATAAACTACGCCTTGAATCAGCCGAATAAAGAAGCATTTATAAAATCGGTATTAGATGGATTGTTGCCGCCTCCAAGTTATTTTGGGATGAATGTAGCGATGAACAAATCAGG
This sequence comes from Bacteroidota bacterium, assembly GCA_963169645.1. Lineage (GTDB taxonomy): Bacteria > Bacteroidota > Bacteroidia > Chitinophagales > JADIYW01 > JADJSS01. The sequence continues at coordinate 248,278 of CAUJCO010000012.1, read as the reverse complement.
TTACAATAGTTTTGACAACGTAATGAAAAGTGGAAAACGAGCATTATCGGTTGCAGAATTTGAAACAGTAGCGGAAAACTCAGGTGCACTTATTTTAGACACAAGAAATAACAGCGATTTTGCAAAAGCATTTATTCCGCAGTCTATCAATATTGGTGTCAATGGTGATTTTGCTCCTTGGGTTGGTGCCTTGATTGCAGACGTAAAACAACCGCTATTATTAGTTACTGACAACGGAAAAGAAGAAGAGGTTATTACGCGTTTAAGTCGTGTTGGATTTGATAATATGCTTGGATATTTAGATGGTGGAATAGATGCTTGGATACAGGCCAATAAAGAAATTGATACAGTGAATAGAATTTCTGCCCAACAATTTGCGCAGCAATTAAACATTAAAACAGATAAAGTTATTGATATCCGGAAAGAAAGTGAATATGCTGCGGAACATATCGAAGATGCATATAGCAAACCACTTTCCTACATCAATGATTGGATAAAAGACATCAACCCAAATGAACATTTTTATATGCATTGTGCCGGCGGTTACAGAAGTATGATGGCTGCCAGTATATTGCAAGCACGTGGGTATAGAAATTTCACTGAAATTGAGGGTGGTTTCAATGCCATTGCTACTACAGAAATTCCAAAAACAGATTTTGTTTGTCAATCAAAAATATTGGCATAAGCTTAAAAAATTCAATGTATGCATGTATCATCTAGAATCAGATTTATAATTGCCTTTTTAATGCTCATTTCAGCATGTAACTCAAACAATGCAAATACGAAATCTACAGAAAAAAATACATCCAAAACCGAAGCTGAATTATTAGCCGATGGTGACAGCATGGCAACTACAGCACAACGAAATTTACTCATGCAAGTCAGTTCCGCCATTCAAAAAGGTGGAACTGACTATGCTATATCCTATTGTAATGAAAATGCAATGCTACTGACGGACGCAGTTGCACAAAAATACCACACCAACATACAACGCTTAAGTGATAAAAATAGAAATCCTAAAAATGCTATTATGTTGGAAGAGGATAAACTTGCTTGGGAAAAAATCAACCAATTAAAAACACACTTTATACAGGTAAATAACAAAGGCGAAACGTATTATTATAAACCTATTGCATTAGCAATGCCAACCTGTTTAAAATGTCATGGTACCCAAAACGATATTCCGTTGAGCACTCAACGACTAATTCAAGCTAACTATCCAAATGACAAAGCCACCAACTATACATTAGGTGAATTACGTGGCATGTGGAAAATTCAATTAGCTACAGCACTATAGTGAGAAAAAATATCAAAAAAAATTGAAATGAAAAAATCAACTTTACTAACCATAATCGGTGTTGTATTGGGAGCCATCTTTGGTTATTTATATTGGAAATATGTAGGTTGCAGTTCCGGCACTTGTGCAATTACCTCCAAACCAATCAACAGCACATTGTATGGTGCGGTAATGGGTGGTTTATTATTTTCATTATTCGAAAAAAAATCAGAAATAGAGAAATAATGAACTGAGTTTACTCAAATAATTAGTTTACATAGATTAATTTATGTCCATTTTTATTAGTATATAAGAATAAGTTAGCACAAAAATGTTGGTAAAAAAAATACAAGCATGTATTTTTAAGCAAATTAAATATCGTGTCTAATTCATCATCTGACAAAAAAAATACTATTCAGCTAAGAGAATTTATTCCTCAGTTATTTCAACGTTTACCAAAGAAAATTCCGGGATTAATTTTTGGAGGCATTCCGGCACTTTTGCTCAAAGATTCGGACAAACAATCTATTGGAAGAGTGTTAGAATACAATGCCATCCGACATAAAAATAAAAATGCTATTTTATTTGAAGATAAGAAATGGACACATCAAGAACTCAATGAAACAGTCAATCAATATGCGCATTTGTTTATAGAACAAGGTATTCGCAAAGGACATGTTGCAATCGTATTTTTAGAAAACCGACCAGAAGTATTATTTATTGTTGCAGCACTTGCAAAAATTGGTGCGGTGGCATCACTCATAAATTCTAACCAACGCTCTATTGTATTAACGCATAGTATTAATCAAAAAAATGATGGTTTTTTTATTGTAGGCGAAGAACTAATTACTGCTTTTGAAGAAGTAAAAAATGAGTTGCAATCACCTGGTAAAAAAATATATTTAGGTATTAAAGACAAAGGCAAGCAAAAGCTACCTTCATATTTTTTGGATGTTGCTAGCCAACTACAAAATTATTCAACGCACAATATTTCCGGTGTACGCAACATCACAGCCGGTACACCTTTTGCCTTTATTTTTACTTCCGGAACTACCGGTATGCCAAAAGCTTCTATACAAACACAGCGCAAATGGCTAAGTTGTATGCATTGGTTTGGCACCTTAAATTTAAGTTTAAATAGTAAAGATGTAATTTATGTAAGCATTCCTTTTTATCATTCTAATGCCTTATTAATTGCATGGTCGAGTTCTGCAGCAAGTGGTGCAGCATTGGCCATTCGCAGAAAATTTTCCGCATCGGAATTTTGGAAAGATGCCGTAAAATTTAATGCATCTGCATTTATTTACATTGGTGATATTTGTCGTTATTTATACAACAGTCCACCGAGTAAATACGACCAACTACATCGTGTAAGAAAGATAATTGGAAATGGATTAAGACCGGATATTTGGAAAGATTTTAAAGAGCGATTTCACATTGATGAAGTCTATGAATTTTATGCATCTTCTGAAGGAAATATGACCTTTACCAACACTTTAAACATAGACAATACCGTTGGTTGGTGTGCCACTCAATACGAAATTGTTGAATACGACCGCGAACGTGGTGAACCGATATATGATAAAAAAGGATTTTTGAAAAAGGTAAAATGGGGCGAAGTTGGTTTAATGGTTTTTGAAATATCGGAACAATATCCTTTTCCGGGGTATATCAATAAAGAAGAAAGTGAGAAAAAATTATTTCGGAATGCGTTTAAAAAAGGTGATGTATGGTTTAATACCGGCGATATCATGCGAAATATCGGATTTTTACATTCGCAATTTGTGGACAGAGAAGGTGATACCTTTAGATGGAAAGGTGAAAATGTAGCTACAGCTGAAGTAGAAGAAATTATCAATAAATACGATGCAATTGAACAATGCACGGTGTATGGAGTAAGCATACCACATACCGATGGAAAAGCCGGAATGGCGGCACTACTTCTTAAACCCGACACACACTTTGATTGGATAGATTTTGAACAATATTTGCAAAAAGAATTACCGTCGTATGCGATGCCTGTTTTCATTCGAATGGTAGATACATTTGAATTTACATCCACCTTTAAAGTAGTAAAAAAAGAGTTGAAAAAAGAAAGTTTTGAAAATACTACTACAACTGTTTGGGTAAAACGAAATAAACACGAACCATATCAAATGCTATCAGAAAAAATATTGAATGAAATACAATCCAAAGGATTATAATATGTATAAAAAACCTCGACTTATCGTCGAGGTTTTTTATAGAAGTAGTGAAAAAAAATTATTTCAAATCTTTAGATGATTTTCCTAAAAGTCTGCGTGCAATAATTAGTTGTTGTATTTGTTGTGTACCTTCAAAAATATCTAATATTTTGGAATCACGTGCCCATTTTTCCAACAACTCTGCTTCGGAATAGCCCATGCTACTACATAATTCTACACATTTTAAGGTGATTTTATTTCCAATTCGTCCGGCTTTTGCTTTGCAAATAGATGCTTCCATTGAATTGGGGATTTTATTATCGGCTAACCATGCTGCTTTAATGGTAAGTAAGCGAGCCGCTTCATAATCTGCTTCTAATTTTAATACTTCCGCTTCTACTGATTTTAAATTATTAATAGGTGAAGTATAGTTCAAATTAATTTGTTCTTTTAAAATTTCCTTCGTACGCTCCAATGCTGCTTCTGCACATCCAACTGCCATTGCAGCCACAAACGGACGTGTATTATCAAACGTTTCCATTACACCGGCAAAACCTTTCTTTACATCAATTTCAGGTGAGCCCAATAAGTTAGCAGCCGGAACTCGACAATTTACAAACGAAATTGCTGCCGTATCAGAAGCACGTATGCCCATTTTGGTTTCTAAACGCACTAACTGCATGCCGGGTGTGCCTTGCTCTACCACAAATGATTTGATAGCGGCTCTTCCCAAATTTTTATCTAAAGAAGCCCACACAACAATGGCATCAGCACGTTCACCCGCAGTAACAAATATTTTCTCGCCATTTAATATATAGTCATCTCCATCTTTTACAGCAGTAGTAGTAATAGATGCGGAATCAGAACCGGCTCCGGGTTCTGTAATAGCCATTGCAGCCCATAATTTACCGAAACGTTTTAATTGCTCATCGTTGGCAACAGCAGCAATGGCAGCATTTCCCAACCCTTGTCGAGGTATAGCCAATAACAAACCTACATCACCATAACACATCGTCATGATATTGATAACGTTTGCCATATTTGCACCATTTTTCACGGCAACATCTTCTACTTTTTCTCCTCTGCTTCCGGCAGCACCACCCACAGCACCACCGGCATCATTCATACCATCTAATGCAGCAGCAAACAAATCCAATTCTTTTGGATATGCATGTTCCTGTGTGTCGTATTTTCGAGATATTGGTCTGAAGATGGATTTTGCTGCCATCAATGCAGCTTCAGAAACCGGTTTAAATTTTTTAGGTATTTCGAGATTCATTTTTTTTGATTTAAAGATTAAAGATGCATTCCATTAAAACACCAAGACACGGCACGTAGATCTCTGTACCAGCGTTCTGCCGGAAAATCGCGCATAAAGCCGATTCCACCAAATAGTTGAACACCGTCAGTACCAATGTTCATAGCATATTCTTGACAAGCAACGGCTGCCAAATATGCTTCGCGTTGGAATGGTTTTCCTTGCTCTGCCAATGCAGCTGCACGTTGTGTCAATATTTTAATTCCATCTAATTCAATACGGATATTTGCAATCATAAACGCAACGGATTGACGATGTGAAATTGGCTCACCAAACGCGATACGATTATTGGCATACGGAATTACTTCATCTAATATGGCTTGAATGGTTCCCATTGCCAAAGAACACCAACCTATTCGTGCATAACTAATAAATGTTGCATAGTCGAATGTATTATCTCCTAATCTTGCATCAGCATCTACACTTACTTCTTTTAAGATGATATTACCCAACGCTGCCGGACGCAAACCCATAGCATTTTGTGCTTCAACTTCTAAGCCATCTGAAGACGATTCTACGATAAAAAGTGCCGGACCTTCACCTTCTACTTCTGCTGCAATCAAAAATAACTCAGCAGTGTTGACTAATGGAACGGATGCTTTTACGCCATTCAGAATATACGTATCTCCATTTTTAACTGCTTTCGTTGTTAATACAAATGGATCAAATAAAGCTACATTTTCATTAATGGCAATTGTGGCTGTTACAGGATTTTGTTCATCTAAAAAGGATGGAATATATCTTTCTTGTTGAGCAACGGTTCCCCAACGTGTAATCGCATTAAGGGTATTCACCGGAGTTAAAAGTGCCAATGCCATACCTAAATCGCCGTGTGCCATACCTTCTGCAATAATCATTTGGGTAACCGTTGCTTTATCAGACAACACGCCACCCAATGTTTCCGGAACAGCATAATAAGGCAATCCTAATGCGTTAAATTCGTTTACAATTTCTTCCGGAATAGCACAATCTACATTTATTTTTTCTGCATTTTTTCGAAGATACTGCGATGCAAATTGCTGAATTGTTTGATGAATCATTTGTTGTTCTTCAGTCAGATTCAAGTCAAAAAAATCCGATTTCTTTACATCACCTAAACGTTGTGCTGATGATTGCTTATTGGATTTGGGAAAAAGTCTGGAAGATTTTTTCGCAAGATTGGCTCCTTGGTAAGTGCCTTGATAGGTGATTTTTTCCACCCATTTTCGCAACCCTAAAGAAGTTCCCACTTTGCTGTCTAAAACATTGTTGAATGCAACAAACATCTTAGCTAAAGGAGTGTCACTCATGTTTACTTTTTTATTTAATTTTGTTTTGAAATAATGGTGAAATATAATGCATGCATTGCAATTTATAGCTTCACTATTGTTAAGAAATTTTTGTACGTACATAACATTTGTTTGAGAATGGAAAAACTGGAAATAAAACCGGATGAAAGTGGATATTCCAACATCAACGGCATCCAACTATATTATGAAATATATGGAAAAGGAAAACCGCTTGTATTAATTCATGGTGGTGGCTCTACCATTCAAACTACTTTTGCAAATGCAATCCCATTATTTTCAAAAAGCAGAAAATTAATTTGTATAGAGTTACAAGCACATGGCAGAACGGAAGACAGAGATAATCCGCTATCATTTGAACAAGATGCTGATGATATTGCTACGTTATTGGAAAATCTACATATTGAAAAAACATCATTATTTGGATTTAGCAATGGTGGTATGACGGCTATACAATTTGCCATAAAATATCCTAATAAGTGTGATAAAATAGTGGTAGCATCCGTTATCTTAAAAAGAAATGGTACTTTCCCCTTATTTTGGGATTTCATAAAAAATAGTACATTGAATGATATGCCGGAAACATACAAAAGTGCATTTTTAGCACACACACCAGACAAGCAGAAATTATTAAATATGCATCAAAAATGTGCTGAAAGAATGAATAATTTTCGAGATTTTGATGATAGTGATTTAAAAAAAATTAAAGCCAAGGTTTTATTAATAAATGGAGATAAAGATGTCGCTACAAATGAACATATCGTAGCAATGGCTCAATTAATTCCAAATTGTCAATTAGCCATTATTCCGGGTGGACATGGTACATATATTGGAGAAATTAATACGATATCTCCTTCTACAAAATCATCGCAATTTATTATACCTATAATTGAAAAATTTTTAGACGAATCGGATTAACCAAATGAAATCAAATATCAGCATTATAGGTGCCGGAATTGGTGGACTAACCATGGCACTTTTCTTAAAACAAAAAGGGTTTAATGTGCACATCTACGAAAGTGCCGAGGCAATAAAACCAATTGGAGCCGGTATTGTAATGGCAAATAATGCAATGCAAATTTATAAGCAATTGGGCATCCATAAAAAAATAGAAGCTGCCGGAAATCGCATTTCCAAAATGTATATTACCAATGTACATTTTCAAGAATTAGCAGCATTTGAACTTATAGATTTTGAACAAAAAAATAACGTACATAATATCGCCATTCATCGGGCAGATTTACAACATATTTTAACCGAAGAGTTCGGTTATGAAAATATCCATTTATCAAAAAGATTATCCCATATTACACTCAACAATAACGTTCAACTCACGTTTACGGATGGTTCTATCGAAGCGTGCGATTATTTAATTGGAGCAGATGGATTGCGTTCCACTGTACGAAATATAATCTTTGGAAATTGTGTACTTAGAAATGCACACCAACCGTGCTGGCGTGGTGTTTGCAATTATAATGTACCAATTGAAAAGCAACACGGTGCTATTGAAATTTGGGATAAAGGAAAACGTTTTGGCTATGTAAAAATAAACGAGCAACAAGTGTATTGGTATGCATTGATAAACGAAAAAGACGTACACGATTTAGAACCGAATTTAGTAGATTACTTTCAATCATTTGGAACGGAAGTGCTAAATATTATTGATACTACTGACAAAAACCAAATTTACAAAAGTGACATTATAGATTTGAAACCGATTGCTACCTGGCACACCAATAATATATGTTTACTCGGCGATGCAGCACACGCAACAACACCCAATTTGGGACAAGGAGCATGCCAAGCCGTGGAAGATGCGTATGTCATTGCTAAGCTTTTAGATACCGGAATGCCCATCTCGGAAGTATTTGCATCTTACAATAAAATACGAATAAAAAAGGCTCACAAAGTGGTGCACACAAGTTGGATGCTCGGAAAACTTGCACACCTTAAAAATCCGATTGCTGTCTTTTTTCGAAATTCATTCATGAGATGGACTCCACCATCTATAAATAAAAAACAATTAGCAGCACTTTTTACTTTGGATTAAATGCATTCAGCAACCATACACTTTTTGTATTAAGAAAAATGCAGGAATTTGGAAAAAAATCGTCCATTCTTTGTCTTACATCAATAAAAGAAACAGAAACAGCTATACATTAAAACTAAATTAACCCGAAATTAAATTTATTTAAATCAACCTAAAATCATTTACGACAAATTTGTCGGAAATAAAAAAATATATTACCTTTGTAGCGTAAATAAGAAGAAAAGAATGTTTTCAAAAGCTTGTGAATATGGAATAAAAGCAATGGTGTATGTGGCCGTTCAATCTATAAATGATAAAAGAGTGAAAGTGGGCGATATAGCTGAAAACATTGGGACACCAGAAGCTTTTACTGCCAAAATATTGGGTGCTTTAACAAAAGCAAATTACATAGACTCCATTAAAGGGCCCTATGGCGGATTTGAAATGTCTAAAACACAACGCGAAAAACTAAAATTAAGCGAAATTGTTAAATCCATAGATGGAGACGAAATTTACAAAGCCTGCTCGATGGGTATGAAAGAATGCAGCGATAAAAATCCATGCATACTACACCACAAATACGTAAAAGTACGACAAGAAATAAAACACATGTTGGAAACAACCACTATTGAAAATTTAGCACAAGAAGTAGTATCGGGAAATAGCATTATATCAAAAGAAATCTTTCAAAATTCAAGTATAAAAAACGGAACTAAAAAATGCAAACATTGAATGATTTACAAAATATAGAAGATGTAAAATTATTGGTCGATACGTTTTATGATACGATTCGAAAAGATGATTTATTAGCCGATATCTTTAACAAGGTTATTCAAGATAGATGGCCGCAACATCTGGAAAAAATGTATCGTTTTTGGCAAACCGTATTATTTGATGAACACACTTATTTTGGAAGTCCTTTTGTACCACACGCAACATTGCCTGTAGATAAAGAACATTTTGATAGATGGGTGTTTCTATTTAATACAACGGTAGATAATTTATTCGCCGGCACAAGAGCTGAACGAGCTAAATGGCAAGGCGAAAGAATGGCAACTATGTTTTTGTATAAAATAAATTATTATAGAGACAATACTGCATCTCCATTGCTATGAAAAACAAGTATTACATATCAATCATAGTAGCCTTTATTTGGGTTGGATTTGTATGTGCCATTAGTTTTATGGAATCTTGGTTGAAATTTCAAGCACCTGGAATTACCTTACCATTAGGATTAGGAATCGGTCGACTGGTGTTTAATGCACTCAATAAAGCAGAATGGTTTTTTGCTGTATTAATAAGTATAAACCTTGTAGTAAGCAAGCATTCTTTTAAACAAGTATCAACTATATTATTTGCAATTCCAATCGTATTACTGCTTTTACAAACATTTTGGTTATTGCCTGCATTAGATGCACGAGCCGAATTAGCTATAAGCGGAGCAACAACAACACCTTCAACCCTACATTGGTGGTTTGTTGGCATGGAAGTAATCAAAGTTGGATTCCTATTTATATTCGGATTTATTCACTTAAAAAAAAGAATAAAGAATGATTATTGCAGAAAAAGTTTAACACAATTTTAAGTGCAAACATGACAAATATCATCGCGGTGGCAGACAATAAATAATAATTTTGAACACGGTTTTTTACAACCATTAAATTAATAAAAATGAGTATCTCGAAACAAACAATCATCAGTGAATTAGTAGCAAAAGATTACAGAACAGCAGCTGTTTTCAAACAAAATAAAATAGATTTTTGCTGTAATGGAAACCGCACTATTGATGAAGCGTGTGCCTTAAAAAATATTGACACAGAAAATTTAATTGCACAATTAGAAAGTGCTGCTGCACAGCAAGAAAATACTGCGATTGATTACAACACCTGGCCTTTGGATTTATTAGCCGATTATATCGAGAAAAAACATCATCGATATGTAGAAAATAAAATTCAGGAAATTATGCCTTTCTTAGAAAAAATAATGAAAGTACATGGCGATCGTCATCCTGAATTAGTAACCGTATTTGAGCTTTTTAGAGATTCTTCCGGTGAGCTTACTATGCACATGAAAAAAGAAGAATTAATCTTGTTTCCTTTCATTCGAAAAATGGTGAAAGCACAACAAGATAACTCAACCGTGCAAGCACCATTCGGAACCGTTCAAAACCCGATTGGAATGATGATGCACGAACATACCGCCGAAGGTGAACGCTTTAGACAAATTGCTGAATTAACCAACAATTACACACCACCGGCAGATGCATGTAATACCTATAAAGTTACATTCTCTTTATTGAAAGAATATGAAGAAGATTTACACATGCACATCCATTTAGAAAACAATATTTTGTTTCCAAAAGCAATAAAACTTGAAGAAACATTATCCGTTGCTTAATTTATTTATTCATTCATAAACAAACTAATTTTAAAAAATGAAAAAGTTATTTTTAGTATTCGCAATTGGTGCATTTTTTGCAACCGCATGTAACAATGGTTCTAAAACAGAAGGAACTGAAACAGAAACAACCACTACCGAAGCTCCGGCAGCAGAAGCTGATAGCAAAGTAGCAGAAGTAGTATTAAACGCTGGTGATGACATGAAATTTGACGTGTCAGAAATTTATGTAAAAGAAGGACAAACAGTAAAAATTACATTAAACCACACAGGTGTTGCTCCTATCACAGCAATGGGACACAACTTTGTTTTATTAGCTACCGGTGTTAATTTAGACAATTTTGCCAAAGAAGCAATCAACGCAAAAGACAATGATTATATTCCAACTGCAATGGCGAAAGATGTAATTGCACACACTAAAACAATTGGTGGTGGAGAATCTACTCAAGTAGAATTCCCGGCTCCTGCAAAAGGTACGTATGAGTTCTTGTGCTCTTTCCCAGGACACTCTGCTATGATGAAAGGAACTTTTATTGTAGAATAATTTACACATCAGTATCATCGATTGCAATAGCTTTTATTGCAATCGGTGCATGCTGATTCGGTTTAAAAAAACACGTATAATCCGTCAAGTTTTAAAAGAATAGAAACATAAAATCCCAAAAAAACACACCGTATAATTTCAATTATTAGCGTGATTTGTCACCCAACTTTTATAAAATATAAATTCTTTTTATGTCCAGAAAATCAGCCAAAATATTAATTAAAATTAATAGGCTGATTTTTCTTTTTCCTAATTCTCCTATCAAAGACATTCTCTAAAAATAATCCAATGCATATTGATTATAGCATACTAATAGCATTTGGCGGTGTCGCAAAAAAAATTGAAAAGGGTGCTTATATCTTTAAAGAAGAGGAAACACCTAAATTCTATTATCAAATTTTACAAGGTGAGGTGAAAATTTTCACCTCTAATAAAAATGGGAAAGAGCTTATACAAGGCATTTATAAAGCCGGACAAAGTTTTGGTGAACCATCTTTATTATTAGACAAACCTTATCTCAGTTCTGCACAAGCAACGCAATCTTGTGTGTTAGTCAGCTTGCGAAAAGAAAAATTTCTGGAAATTATAAAAGAATATCCCGAAATTTGTACGAAGATGATATATACTTTAGCAGAGCGTATGTATGATTATGCTGCACATGCGCAAATTTTAGTCAGCCATACACCGGAAGAGAAAATATATCAATTTTTAAATAAACATAAAAAAACATTCCATAAAAATACAATGGCAGAAATTGCCATACCCTATACAAGACAACAAATTGCCGACATTACCGGCTTGCGAGTAGAAACGGTAATCCGAACGATAAAAAGTATGCACAAAAAAAACAAAGTAAAACTAATCAATCATAAAATATATTATTAACCATGGAGCAGGCAAAATCATTTAATAAATGGATAAAATGGGGTCTCATAAACCTTGCTATTGTAGCATTATTCGGTACAATGATGCGATATAAAATTGCATTTGAGTTTCCATTTTTTCAACAAAAAAATTTATTGCATGCACATTCCCATTTCGCATTTAGTGGTTGGATTAGTCATTTCATTTATTGTGGATTAGCGATGATAATAATAGACCATTTAGGTAATGCTGTTCGTAAAAAATATAAAACATTAATCATTAGCAATTTGGTTATGTCATTTGGAATGCTGTTTGCTTTTACAGCGCAAGGATACAAAGCGATTTCCATTACGTGTTCAACATTAACTATCTTTATTGCTGTTATATTTACTTTCATATTCATAAAAGATGCAAAGCAATTACCGGCAGACAATCCATCTAAAAAATGGGCAATAGGTGGCTTGTTATTAAATATATTATCTTCTATCGGACCCTTTTATTTAGCTTATATTTTAGCATCTAAGAACATGAACCATAATTTATATTTAGGTTCTATTTATTACTATTTGCATTTCCAATACAGCGGTTGGTTTTTCTTTGGATGTATGGCATTAGCTATTACGTTATTACCCAAACAGGAATACGGAAGTATGCATACCTACTTTAAAATATTTATGGGTACATCCATCCTTACCGTTTTTCTTTCCTTGTTGTGGACTAAATTACCATTATGGATTTATATTATAACGGTAATTGCAACGGTGGTACAATTAGCAACGTGGTTTCATTTATTATTCAAATTCCGTGTGTATCATAAACACATGTTAGAGCATATAAAACCGGCTTGGATTGCCATCTTTATTTACGGAGCCATTTTGGCATTAAGTATTAAATTTATTTTACAAACTATCTCAGTAATTCCATCATTGAGTACGTTGGTTTTTGGTTTTAGACCAATTGTAATAGCTTATCTGCACTTAGTTTTATTAGGTGTGTATAGTTTATTTATTATTGGATTTGGGTTTTACAAAGGGTATTTCACACCAACTAAATTTGCCGGTTTCTCCGCAATATTATTTTTCATTGGAGTAATATTAAATGAACTATTTTTAGGACTTCAAGGCATGGCAGCTTTCACCTATACGATTATTCCTAAAATAAATGAATTGCTTTTATTTGCTGCTGTTGTATTATTTACGAGTGCTACTTTAATGGTGTTTTCACAGTCGTTTGCAGCTAAAAAATAATCAGATTTTCTTTTGCATTACATCTGCGATGGATGCCGCTTGTTGCTTCATTATATCCGCATGCACACCTTTATAATGTGCATCAATAACACGATTCAACAGTTGAATCCATCTATGAAAATGTGCATTGGTGGTAGGTGATTTTGCATTTAAAGTACGATGAATGGCTAAAGGATTGCCATCAAAATTGCCGGAATAAAACAAGGCATTGTCCCAAAAATCAACCATTCGCTTATTATGTGTATTCCAATCTACAGATACTACTTCTGTAAAAAAATATTGAAGACTATCATCCTGCTTTACAGCATCATAAAATAGAGATATGATTTTCTCTAAGTCTTCACGAGTAGAAATATCCTGTTGCATAGTTATCCAATTAATAGCATAAGTATAAAGTTAATAAATAAATTAAAGGTATAAAAAATGGCACTTCAAAAGGAAGTGCCATAAACAGGTAATAAAAAATATCTTTTTAAGAATTCGTCTTATTTTACTCCATCATTTTGACGCATAAATTCTAGGATATCACGTGCTTCTTTTTCAGCTAAATTTTGGTTTGGCATACGAACTAAGCAAGTTTCTAATTGAGCTTGTACTTCCGGGTCTTTATCAATCATCGGATCCGGATCTGTAATAAAGTTCATTAACCAGTGTGCAGTTCTACGTTTTGTTACATCTTTCCAACCCGGACCAACTAATCTTTCATCTGTAGTTTTATGGCAAGAAAAACATTTCGTTTCTGCAATAGATTTGCCACTTTTTGCCATGTCTGCATTCAATGCACCTAAAGTTACATTCGATGAATCATATTTACCTTCACCACGAGTTGGATCATATTCACCTGCAGCTTCTTCTGTTGGCTCGGTCGTAGTTGTTGTCTCCGTTGTAGTAGTTTCAGTTGATTCAGTTTTTCCACCGGAACAAGCTACATAAAATAATGGCGATGCCACCATTAACGCGATAATTAGTTGCTTTTTCATAATTTTCATTTAATTAATTTATTGAGGTAAAGTTAGTTTCAATTCTTTCATTCTTCTATGATTTTAGTCATAGTTACAAAAATTTATTAAACAATTTTGAGTAATAAACATTTACTAAATATTAGTATTCACTTAACTAAATATAATACAATAATATGAAGTTCGCAATACGCATTAAAAGAATTTATGAGACACCAAATGAAGAAGATGGTTATAGAGTGTTGGTAGATAAACTTTGGCCGCGTGGTATTAAAAAATCAGATGCACAATTGGATGAATGGAATAAAACGATTACACCATCTACTGAATTAAGAAAATGGTTTAATCATGATGCAGCAAAATTTGAGGAATTTAAAAAATTATACAAAGCAGAATTGCAACTACAAAAAAAGGAATTAGCTCGATTAAAATTTATTGCAACTGCAAAAAATGTAACATTAGTATATGCTGCAAAAAACATGCGTATTAACCATGCAATCATCTTACAAGAAGTCATTGAAAAAATGAAATAAAACAAGCAATTTTATTTAGTTACTTTGCAAAAAAATACACAAGTATTCATGCATTCCATATTACAACAAATACAAAACATCCAAAACAGAATACATAAATGCTGTGAGAAAATAGGAAGAAATCCGGCAGAAGTACGTTTACTACTTGCCACTAAAACAGTTACGGCAGAGCGTATCCTTACTGCTTTTGAAAGTGGTGTTACTTTAATTGGTGAAAATAAAATTCAAGAACTGAAAGAAAAATATGATGCACTAAAAATACATCCGCATACACATCATTTTATTGGCCACTTGCAAAGCAACAAAATAAAAGATATTTTAAAGTATGATGTTGCTTGCATACAATCTATTGACCGATTAGAATTAGCAGAAAAATTACATCAGCGTTTATTGGCGACCAATCGCAGCATTGATATTTTAATTCAAGTTAACACATCGAATGAGGTAAGTAAATTTGGTGTTGAACCTTCTAAAACCATCGAACTTGTAGAACAAATTGCAACGCTATCTACGCTAAAAATAAAAGGGTTGATGACGATTGGTATTTTTAGTGGTGAAGATGAAAAGGTACGTGCTTGTTTTAAAACACTCAAAAATTTACAACAACAAATCCAAGTACGTTCCATTCCAAATGTTGAAATGAAGGAATTATCGATGGGCATGAGTGGCGATTTGGAAATTGCAATTGAAGAAGGTGCCACTATCATTCGTGTAGGTACTGCTATTTTTGGACAACGAAACTATCCGGATAGTTACTATTGGAATGAAACATCTTCCAAAAAATAATTGCTTATTTAACAACATTTAATTTAGTAACATACACTTGATCCTCAGCAAAAAGGGAAACGACATACATTCCATTTTCTAGCGATAAATTCATTGTATGAAATTCATTTGGTAGCATCATTTTGGAGAAAACAATTTTTCCGGTAATGTCTGCAATATCCATTTTCAATAACTGATTCGAAAGTGTTTTAGGAAGCACAATATTAAAATTTCCGTTGGATGGATTTGGGTAAATCTCCAAAGCATCAACTGTATTTTTCTTTATGACAGAAACCAAATCTTGTTGTAAGTTTCTAAATAAAAAATCCGTTGTTTTTTGCAATATCATGCTATATGTTACTGAATCATTGATTTGATCTGCCGGATGTCCAATCTTATCAATCGGATAAAACTCTGCATACGTACCATTATTTTTTATACGTGGAAATATTTTATTATCGCCATAATAATTTCCCAACCAACAAGCAACTGTAACAAAACAACCAATATCAAAAGGAACCGTAAAATCGACAGTATGATGAAATCCTATATACTCAATGTTTGTATTATTATTGATGCAATTTAAATCAAAAACAGCACCGCTATTACTAATAACTGCACGAATACCATCCATCGAATGGCCTGGATTGCCACTGTTTCCATCTAAACCGCCTACATCTTTATACGCTGCTTTAAAAACTGGATTCATCTCTATTGTATCATCTAAAAAAACAGCATGCAAGGTAGCTATAGCTCCGGCAGAAGAACCATAAATATAAATGCGATTGGTATCAACACCATAACTATTATTATTTTCTATAACATCGCGTTTAAAATAACGAATTGCTGCTTTTAAATCTTGTGTAGCACGCGCAATAGCACGATGCCAATTATACGTATCTGCAAAATTTATAATTGGATCAATAAAAGTGGTTTGTTCTAATCGGTATTCAATATTGGCTGTTACGTAGCCTTTTTTAGCAAAGTAACGAGCTGTTGAATCGATGGCTTGGTCTTGTCTATCACCGCCTACAAAAGAGCCGCCATGTACAAAGAATATAATTGGTCGATGTGTTGCTGTATCTGAAGTAGGCGTATATACATCCATCCATAAATCGGTCAATTGATTTTTACTATCATAGTTTTTGCCGTATAATACATTGTGAAATTTTTGAATAGAAAAAAGCTCATCTTTATATCTTGTTTGAGCGAAAGAGGAAGCAGCTAAAAATAGCATACTAATTAATAAAACAAATCGTTGCATGGTATGATAGATTATACATTATTAAAAATACAAAAAATTATAATAATGTAGTTCTATCTACTAAACACTTTATCGTAAGTAGCAAAATAAATTTATACTAGGTTGAAAATAGGAATTACTTATTCAACAACCATTCTTTAAATGTAGTAAAATCTGGAGCCATTGGAATGGATAATTTTTTTCCATTTATGATGTTTTGTAAACGCTCCGGAATCTCTACCTTTTTACCGATTAACGGTTCGACCACATCGCCAAATTTCACCGGATGTGCCGTAGATAAAATAATATTATTGGACTCGGCAGGATTGATGTTGTTATCTGCAACAAATGCTTCCATTCCTAAATAACCAACAGCAGTGTGCGGACATAAAACATACGCATATTTTTCAGCAACATTTTTTATGCAAGTTGCTGTTTGCTCATCATTAAATGCATAAGCAGCTATTTCTGCACGAACTTTTTCAATCTCATTATTATACAAATCCATCATACGGGCAAAATTGCTCGGATTGCCTACATCCATTGCATTGGAGATGGTTTGCACAGAACGTTGTGGCTCAAAAATACCGGATTTATGATAGTGTGTAAAGATGGCATTTGAATTATTTGCTGCAATCATTTTAGTAATTGGCAAGCCCATTTTTTTAGCGAACAAGCCAGCTGTTAGATTTCCAAAATTACCGGATGGCACCGAAAAATACAATGGTAATGATTTATTTTCTACTTGTTTGTATGCATAAAAATAATAGAACGATTGCGGAATCAAACGAGCTATATTTATGGAATTTGCAGATGACAAAGTCAACTTTTCATTCAACGTTTTATCTAAAAAAGCTTGTTTTACCAATGCTTGACAATCGTCAAAAGTACCGTCAATTTCGACTGCCGTAATATTAGCACCTAAGGTAGTAAATTGTTTTTCTTGTATATCACTTACTTTTCCTTTCGGATATAAGATAGTTACTTTAATGCCTTCAACATTTAAAAAACCATGTGCTACTGCAGAGCCGGTATCGCCGGAAGTTGCTACTAAAATATTTACTTCTTTGTCATTTCCTTTTAAGAAATGGCCCATCAATCTGCCCATGAAACGTGCACCAAAATCTTTGAATGCCAACGTAGGACCATCAAATAATTCTACTATTTTATAGTCGCCAACCTTTACCAAAGGAGCATCAAAGTTATATGCACGCTGAATAATCATATTCAAATCTGCATCTGAGATAGCAGCACCAATAAGATGTTTGGCTACATGAAATGCCATTTCCGTAAATGAATACGTTGGTAAATTTTCCCAAAAAGCAGCATCAATCGGTTTTATTTCGTACGGCATATACAAACCATTATCAGCAGGAAGTCCTTTTAAAACGGCTTCTTTCAAGTCCACATCGGGTGCTATTTTTTTAGTGGAATATAATTTCATGTTGTGTGCTCTTTTTAATACGCTATTTCAAAAATTAATCAATTAATGGCAAAACTTTTGGTCCTTGATTGTTTACTTTACTTACATATACATCTGCACCAATGTTTAGTTTATCCATTTCTATTTTAAGTGCCTCGCCTACTTTATGTGCAATCTCTTTACCATGGCACAATGCAAATACACTTGGGCCGGAGCCACTAATACTTGCACCTAATGCACCGGCTTCAATTGCTGCATTTTTCATATTGTAAAAACCGGGAATCAGTTTACTTCTGTAGGGCTCTGCAATATAATCTACCAAGCTTCTTCCTATCAAATCGTAGTCGCCACGTAGCAAACCAACCATTAAACCACCGACATTGGCACTTTGGCGTAAAGAGTGTGCCAATGGAATATCTTTGGGAAGTATTTCTCTTGCTTCTTTTGTTAAAACAATTACATGCGGATTAATGACAGCACACCATAAATCTTCCGGAACCGGAATTTGTAAGATATCTAAAGGTTCGTAACTTCTTACTAAAATAAAACCTCCAAAAAGGCTGGCTGCTACATTATCGGCAATGGCAGCATCACAAGCAGCTTTTTCTGCATTTAATAAAAAAGGCATTAATTCTTGTTTGCTTAATCGTTCATTGCACAACATATTAATAGCAAATACACCGGCCACTGCACTTGCTGCACTGCTTCCTAAACCACTTCCGCTTGGCATCATTTTTTTTAACCAAATTTTACAGCCAAAATCTGCTTCAATAAAATCTAAATAATCTTGGATGGCAACTGTAGCGGAATTCTTTTTGGCATCTCTTGGCAACACACCTTCATCGCCTTCAATATCCACAATTACAACGCCTTTTTCAGCTGTAATTTCCATTATCAATTCATCGCCGGGCTTATCAATTGCAAATCCTAACACATCAAATCCACAAGCTACATTAGCAACCGTTGCCGGTGCAAAAACTCGAATCTTATCTCCTACTTTCATACATTCTATTTTGAGCTGAGAAAATAGCAACTATTTTCTCTTTTCTACTTTCAATAATTAACCAGCCATGTAATTCCCAATGGTAATAATTTCAGCAAACACACCTGCCGCAGTAACTTCTGCTCCGGCACCCGGTCCTTTTACTACTAATGGGTTGGTTTTATACCGCTCGGTCGTGAAGACAATCATGTTATCACTACCACTTAAATTAAAGAAAGGATGTGTGCTATCCACCGGTTTTAATTCAATAGATGCTGTACCATTTTCAATAACGGCCATATAACGAAGCACATGTCCGTTTGTGGCGGCATCTTTTTTTAATTTTTCATATTGAGCATCTACTTCCGGTAATTTTTCTAAGAATGTTTTCACATCGATATCTCTTAAATTTTCCGGTACTAAGTTTTCTACTTTAATATCGCTCAATTCCATGGTTGCTCCGGAATCTCTGGACAAAATCAATGCTTTACGGGCAACATCTAATCCGGACAAATCGTCGCGTGGATCCGGTTCTGTAAATCCTTTTGCTTTTGCATCTAAGACTACATCTGAGAATTTTAAGTCATCTTTAAACGTATTAAAAATGAATGATAATGTTCCAGACAACACGGCTTCAATTTTCAATATTTTATCACCGGAATTCATCAATGATTGCAACACACCAATTACCGGCAAGCCGGCACCCACATTGGTTTCATACATAAAATGTGCGTTTGATTTTTTAGCTAATTGACGCAAACGAACATATTTATCTTGACTTAGTGTATTAGCAATCTTATTTGGTGTAACAATGGAAATACTTTTTTTCAATAATTTTTCATAATATTCCACTACATTTTTACTTGCAGAACAATCTACAAAAACAGAATTGGCGAAATTCAAGTCGATAATTTTATTGGTGAAATTTTCTAAATTAGAAACCTCTCCTTTTTCGCTCATCAAAGTTTCCCAATTATCTAAATTTATACCGTTACTATCTAACAACATTTTTTGAGAATTAATAATACCGGTTACGTTGATTTGCATCGATTTTTCTTTCTTCAAATACTTGAACTGGTTTTTAATTTGCTGCAACAATGTTTTACCGATTAAACCTGTTGGACCTACTAAAAATACATTGATAGAATGTACATCGGATTCGAAGAAAATTTCGTGCAATGCATTTAATGCTTTTGCTTCATTGTGGCTATCTATTACTGCTGTAATATTTAACTCGGATGAACCTTGAGCAATTGCATTGATATTGATACCATTGTTTCCTAATGCTTTAAACATTTTAGCAGAAACACCCGGCACTTTCGACATATTTTCACCAATTACGGCAATAATAGAATTATTGGTTTCAACAACTAATGGTGCAATAAGTCGGTTTTGAATTTCATATCTAAATTCTTCTTCTACACATTTTTGAGCTTTTTTAATGTCAGTTGGAACAATACCAAAACAAATAGAATGCTCAGAAGAACCTTGCGTTAAAAAGATGATATTAATACTTGCTCTGGATAAGCCTGCGAACAAACGGGATGCGATGCCGACAACTCCTATCATTCCAGTGCCTTCCATTCGCAATACAGCGATATTAGAGATAGACGAAATCCCTTTAATATCGTTGTTCGACTTTCCGGAATCTTTTGAAACCAATGTTCCGGGATGTTCCGGATTGAACGTATTTTTAATGATTAACGGAATATTTTTAATATAAGCCGGTTGAATGCTCGGCGGATAAATCACTTTTGCACCAAAATGCGATAATTCCATCGCTTCTTTATACGATAATGTTGGAATGGTAAATGCTTGTTCCACACGACGCGGATCTGCGGTTAATACGCCATTTACATCTGTCCAAATTTCAATAGCATTTGCTTTTAAGGCTGCACCAAAAATTGCTGCAGTATAATCGGAGCCACCACGACCTAATGTTGTTACATCGCCGTGTTCATTGGTTCCAATAAATCCGGTAACAACGGCTACGCCGTGTATAGCTTCAAAGAAATCTAAAATATTTTTATTAGTTTTTTCAAAGTTAACTTTTGCAGAAAGATAGTTAGAATCTGTTCTAATTAGTTTTGTGGCATTTACATAAATGCCATTTAATCCGGCACTGCGTAATGCACCGGCTACAATAAACGCAGAAAAACGTTCGCCATAGGAAACTAAATTAGCTAATGTTTTATCTGAAAGTTCACCAAGCATGTTAATACCTTTCAAGATATCTTCTACACGAATCATGCTATCCACAAATTCCTCCAACATCACATTTTTAGTTTCTTCATCTTGAACCAATTCTTCAATTGCCAAGCGATGACGCTCTTTGAAACGTTCAAAAATTTCGATATAAGTATTGTTATCTTTCTTCTCAGCTAATTTTCCGGCATTTATTAATTGATCGGTAACTTTGCTAAAAGCAGAACAAACCAACACAACTTCTTCACCTTGTGCTTTCTTATCTCTTACAATTTCAATGATACGTCTTACATTTTCATGCGAGCCAACCGAACTTCCTCCAAACTTAAGTATCTTCATATTTTTATATACAAAATTTTATAATTAAAATAGAATATAGCAGAAAATTGCTATAACCAACAAAAATACGGAAATGACATCAAAAATGAACTTTGAAGTAAGTATAGGAAGTTAAGTATTAATTAAATATAATGCGACATCCCAAATAAATTCAGAATTATGCTATTTATTCAATAGGAATTAATTTAAAACGGTATCAAAAGCATTACACATCGCTGCTATTGTCTTGTCGATATCTTCATTTGAGTGTGCTGCGGAAACAAAACCAACTTCGTAGCCGGAAGGACCAAAATAAATGCCATTTTCCAACAAATGATGATATACTTTGGCAAACAAACTCATCTTTCCGGAGTTGATTTGATCTGCACGTGTAAGGTGCGACATATCCGAGAATGCAAACCAAAAAATAGAGCCAATATTGTATATCGTAATTTCGTATCCTTTTGCTTCGATATGCTTTTTCACGCCATCTACTAATCTATCCGCTTTATGTTGCAAATGGTGATAAAAATCTTCTTGTAAACAGGCTTTTAATTGAGCTATTCCGGCACTCATTGCTACCGGATTACCACTTAATGTACCGGCTTGATAGACGTTACCTAAAGGGGAAACATGATTCATGATAGCATGACTGGAAGCATACGCACCAACCGGCATTCCGCCACCAATGATTTTTCCGAATGTAATAATATCAGGTTGGATTTTATACAAACCTGTCGCACCTTCAAAACCTACGCGAAATCCGGATATTACTTCATCAAAAATTAGTAAAACATTGTATTTCGTACACAACTCACGAAGGTGCAATAAAAATTTATGCGATTGCAACAACAAACCATTATTAGCCGGAATTGGTTCTATAATGATTGCTGCAATTTCAGAATGCATTTGTTCTAAAGTGGTTTCTACTTTTTCTTCATCATTTAATGGTAACACGATGGTTTCATTGGTAAAACTTGTAGGAACGCCGGATGAAGTGGATTCACCTAAGGTTACTAAACCGGAACCAGCTTTTACCAATAACGAATCAACATGGCCGTGGTAGCAGCCTTCAAATTTTATTATTTTAGATTTGCCGGTTACACCACGAGCCAAACGTAATGCCGACATAACAGCTTCGGTACCACTGCTTACAAATCTAATTTTTTCGATATAGGAATGATTAGAAATAATCAACTCGGCTAATTCATTTTCCAAAGCGGTTGGTGCACCAAATGAAGTTCCTTTTCTTACCGTTTCAATTATGGCATTTTCTGTATTTTCATTAGCATGTCCTAAAATGAGTGGACCCCAAGAACAACAATAATCTATATACTGATTATCATCTTCATCTGTGATGTATGCACCTTTTCCTTGTTTCATAAAAACGGGTGTTCCACCGACAGAATTAAACGCACGAACCGGAGAATTTACACCACCCGGCATAAGCGTTTTGGCTTTTTCAAAGAGTTGTTGAGAATTGGAAGATTTCATTTTATTGAGTGTTTAAAACATGCGAGCAAAGTTATTAAAAATAATACTCGAATGCTATAAATATGTGATAAGTAAATTTTTTAGCTAATAGCAGGTGTGTTTTACAAGATAAAAAAATAACTTGGTAGTCGAACGGGACACAAATGAAAGTAAAAGTATACATCAGCATAATCAATTTACCTATGAATATTTTTTTTATTTTCACATATGCAACATGAAATTACTAAGGCAGGTCCATTATTGAATGCTGATGGCAATCTTGCACAGAAAGGATGGTCAAGAAGTTTAATGCTAACCTATAAACGCAGCGACATAAAGGCGTCACCACTCAGAATCAAGGAATGGGATTATTATTGCATCCTTCAGAAAGACTACGGTATTGCACTAACAGTGGCGGATAATTCCTATATGGCCTTGTATGCTATCAATGTGTTTGATTTCAAACAGAACAAGAATATCACCGATATGGTGATAGTGCCTTTCACCATGGGTAAGCTACGCCTTCCAGAGCATTCTGCTGTAGGCGATACGATTGTTCAGCATAAGAAAGTGCAGATGCAGTTCAGGCATGTGAACGGCAAACGGGTACTGGATTTTAATTTTCCGGGTTTTAATAAGGGAAAAGGCATTATAGGTTACATTGAACTGGAAGCACTGAACAAAGATTCCATGGTGATAGCCACACCGTGGAAAGAAGACAAATTAGCGTTTTACTACAACCAGAAAATAAATTGCCTAGCTGCAAGTGGTGAATTTATCTATGACAAAAGGAAATACACTTTTGAGCCCCATCAGGCATTAGGTGTGCTGGACTGGGGACGCGGCGTGTGGACCTATCAGAACCGCTGGTACTGGGGGTCCGCTTCCGGTTATGTAGATGGTAAACCCTTTGGGTTTAATATAGGATATGGTTTTGGTGATACTTCTGTTGCAACAGAAAATATGCTGTTTTATAAGGGCGTGGCACACAAACTGGACGAAATAAAATTCATCATCAATACTAGTGATTATATGCAGCTGTGGAAGTTTACGAGCAACGACGGACGTTTCGAACTCGACTTTGAACCCGCTATTGACCGTTATTCCAATACAAATCTAATACTGCTACAATCCAAACAACATCAGGTGTTCGGCTATTTTACAGGGACGGTGATTCTGGATGATGGTACTCCTATAAAACTAAACAGATTCTTAGGCTTTGCAGAAGATGTGTTTAATAGGTGGTAATATAATTTCCCTTCATTGTGAGTGCAGCGTGGCAAATTTTATCCAATAATAAGTGCATTTTACAAAATGAAAGAATATCATGGTAGTCGAACGGGTCACAAGACACGTTGAGGGTGAGGAACCTGTCGAGGGCGAGAATTAAATTTATATATCGGCTGAATATTTAGGAAGTTCTATATAGAAAATAGAATATTCATCAACAACAGAATGGAATGTAATTTTACCATTCATTCGTTCAACTATATTTTTGCTGATGGCCAATCCTAAGCCTGTTCCGCTTGATTTAGTGGTGAAATTCGGTTCAAAAATATGCAATCGTTTTTCTTCCGCAATACCAATGCCATTATCTTTTATCACAATGGTGTAATTCAATTCGTCTTCTACAACTTGTATGTCGATTTTCCCGTCTCTTTGTTCCGGAATCGCTTGCGTAGCATTTTTTAAAATATTAGTGAACACGCGCATCAGTTGATCTTTATCGCCATAAACTATGCAAGCATGATCGGGATGCTGAAGATTGATTTGGATATTATCGAGCTCTCTGAATAATTCAACAGTAGATAATAAAATTGGTACCAAATCAATGGATTTAAATTCACCTTGTGGCATTTTTGCAAAATCTGAAAATGCAGTAGCAATGCCGGAAAGATTATCAATTTGCTCAATTAATCGTTCCGAAATTTTTGCAGTCAATTCGTTTATATCCGGTGAATTATCTTTCAACGCACGTTGCAAATGCTGGATGCTCAATTTCATTGGCGTCAACGGATTTTTAATTTCATGAGCAACTTGTTTTGCCATTTCACGCCAAGCACCTTCCCGTTCTGATTTCGCTAAAAGATTGGCACTTTTCTCTAACGCTGTCAACATCAAATTATACTGAGTAACCAATAAGCCAATTTCATCGTTGTTTTTCCATTGTATTTTTTTATTCTGTTTACCAAACTGAACATCTTTGATATTTTCCGAAATGAGGGTCAACGAATTGGTGATGGAACGCGATAGGAAAACGGCCAATAAGGCTGCTGCTATTAAGAAAACAACATACACATTTGCTAACGCAACCAAGAAATACGAAATATCTTCTTGAAAAGATTTTTGCTTACCATAGTATGGGAAATTAAAATAACCTAACACTTTTCCATTGCTACGCAATGGTTGATATGCACTTAAAAATTCGAGATTTCCTATTTTTTCGTCGTGTACATATTTTGATTTTCCTTTTATTACAAGATTGTAATATGCAGCAGCATCCATCTTATCAGAAACCAACGCTCGTTTGAAAATTTCTGGTTGAGAGGATTGTAACAAATCACCTTTTGTACTATAAACATTGATATCTAAGGCATGTATCGTTGACAATGCATTTATTTTTTGATGTATAACTTGATCAAAAGTAGCATTGCCATAAATCGGAAAATCATCGACATAATACAATGCCACATTTTTCATTACAGCATTTACTTTTTTTAATAATTTACTGTTTTGATAAATGTTGTATTGATATTGAAAATACACCATCGTAACTAATGCAATGATGGCTAATGAAAATAAAACTAATGCCATCATGGAATTTTGGATTTGTTTTTGTAACGTGTTTCCTTTCATGAAATTCATCAGTGTATCGTTGCCCCAAAAACGATACGAAAATCCAATAATATCTAACAAGATAAAAAACAAAATAAAGAAAATAAGTAAGTAAGAAAACACAGAAAGCGTACTTAATGCCGGTCTGTTTTTCTCGGACATCACCACTTGTTTGTCTGCACTAAAATAGATGGTATGTGTGTAATTTGTTGTTTTATAAATAGAAAATTCTTTCGTAGTATCAATAGGAAAATTAAAGTTGACTTGATACTCGTAATCGCCTTTTTGTTTAATTAAATAGCGTGTATCGTAAATAGCATACGAGAAATTGTCAAACTCTTCATCGTAATAATTTTTCTGTTTTTGTAATAATTCGGGATAGGCACTATATGAGCTAAATATTTTAGGAACAAACTCAACAAACAAATATCCTAAAGCGATAGAATCTTCCTGAATTGGAAAATAACCTAAATATTTTTCTCCATTTTCTTTAAAAGGCAAGTAATAAAAATGAGCTGAAATGGACTTTGCCTTTCTTGAATTTTTTGTGGCTGATAATTTATAAAAAGATTTTTGTGTGGTACCAATCAATGGTTGGCCATCTTTATCAAAACTATAGATATTTAAGGAATATCGACGCAATAAAGTTTTGTAATATTTGGTAGAAATTCGTTTTTCAATATCAACTGTTGAGATGTACGGATTTTTAAAATACGATTTAATAAAGTAATCATTTATAATATTACTTTCCGTTTCTAACAAGGTGAATTCTTCGCCTATATCTTGCTCTGAAACTAATTCTTTAATACGATACTTTCTTTTTTCAACATCTTTTTGTGTGGTATTGTATATGATGATTACAGAAGTAAGAAAAGAAATCAACGATAATAAAATAAGATTGGATAGAAATTTATATTTCTTATCACCGGGAAACATGGCTTTTTCGTAATAAAAAAACAACATCAACGTAAGCAACCACAACAACAGAAATGCACCGTACAAAATATCGGAGAGTATATTAAAATACACTGAAACAGCCAATAAAATAAGGCTAAATAAAAGTGTATAAATAAAAAATATCCGATTGATTTCTTGTTCAAAAATCCACTTCATTACAAATAATAAACAAGAAAATGCCAAGCCAAAAATAAATAAGCTGACTAATGTGTAACGACTTAATGAATTCAGCAAATAAAAATTAAAACTAATCACTGAATTTTGAATGACGCTTTGTATAACGATGACAATTAGAAAATAAATGGCAACCGGCAATAATACCAACCATTTTCTGTTTTGCACTTTTACTTTTTGAATTGGCACATAATGCAATAATGAAAATGCCCAAGCTACCATAAATACGCGCACTAACAACGTACCTAACGTATCGCTGAAACCGGATGAAGCATATAAATTAGATGAAAATAATAACGAATTTTTAGTGAGTGTAAACAAGCTAAATTGGT
The DNA here is from genome assembly GCA_963169645.1 of Bacteroidota bacterium. Classification (GTDB taxonomy): domain Bacteria; phylum Bacteroidota; class Bacteroidia; order Chitinophagales; family JADIYW01; genus JADJSS01. Next base: position 220,935 of record CAUJCO010000012.1, on the reverse strand, counting down.
TGAATAACAAATCGGTAGCAATAACAACCAACAATAACAATGCAACCGCTTGTGCATATTTATTTTGTATGAGTTTGGATTTTATCACTTGGTACATAGCCCAAAACAAAAGCAATAAACCAAGGATTTCCAACACCAATGTATATGGATTGGAAACAGCATTGGCATCATCGGCAACACGTATAGAAAAAAGATTTTTTCCGACAGAACTTGTAATAAATATGGATGTTTCTGCTGATTTATTCGAAATAACAAAACGTTTTAAAAATGTGTTATTCCACACAAAACCATTAACCAAAAATTTATTATCGGTTTCATATTGATAATAAATTGGAATGAGTGCATAGATTGCAATTTTTCCATCTATAGACGTATGCTTTAATACTTCATAAAATCCGTTACCTTCTTTTAAAAATGGGATTTCTTGGGTGGAAAGCTTCGAAATATTTTCCGGAATAAAGGCATTTGAAGACCAATATTGCAGTATATCATCTTTATATACATAAAACAAAATATCCTGTTTCGGATATAATTTATCAAATACAATTTTGGTTTGCGTATAATCATTTGCAGCATTCACTAAATCCTTCGAAGCAATAATTTCTGCTGCATTTTTTTCTTTTTGGTGAAGATGATTTTCTATCAGTTGCTTTGCTTTTTGAATATTTGGTGATAGCATTTGTTTGGTATCTACCAATAAACAAATAGAAAGCAACAGCAAGCCGATTGCTGCTACAATACGAACGATATGTTGCCGAAAAAATTTCAATTGGATTTATTTAATTCCATTTTAGCTTTATTCCAAATTTCGTCTAATTGCTCCAAATTCATTTGATGCATATCTAACTTATTTTCTGTTACATGTTGTTCCATCCATTGAAAACGACGGATGAATTTCTGATTGGTTTTTTCCAATGCACTTTCCGTATCTACTCCTATAAATCTAGAATAATTTATCAACGCAAACAATACATCACCAAATTCAAGTTCTATATCTTGTTGCTTGTCGGATGCAACCGCTTCTTGTAATTCCTGCAATTCTTCCATTACTTTTTGCATCACTTGCGATTTATCATCCCAATCAAAACCAACAGCTTTAACTTTATCTTGAATGCGTTGTGCTTTATTGAGTGCCGGCAAACTGTTTGGCACACCTTCCAACACCGATTTTTTGCCTTCTTTTAATTTTAATTGTTCCCAATTTCGTTTTACTTCTTCTTCATCTTTCACTTGCACATCACCATAAATATGTGGATGTCTGTAAATTAATTTCTCGCATACACTGTTCAGCACATCTGCCACAGTAAACTGTTGTTGTTCTGTTCCAATTTTAGAATAAAAAACCAAGTGCAGAAATAAATCACCTAATTCTTCTTTTATGGCTTTAGCATCCTTTTTTATAATAGCATCAGATAGTTCATACGTTTCTTCTATTGTCAATTTACGCAACGTTTCGTTGGTTTGCTTTTTGTCCCAAGGGCATTTCTCTCTCAAATCATCCATTACGTTCAATAAGCGTTCAAACGCCTTTAATCGTTCATCCATAAAAAATTATTTTATACAAATCTACTACTTTGCGGCAAATAGTTAATTTTGAAGTAGTTTATTTGTGTTTAATTAAGATATATGAACAAGAAAATTTCATTTAATTTAAAAAATACAACACCCATACAACAAGGATTGGTCGTGTTATGTGCTATTGTGCTAATATCTATCGTGTGTGTTGCCATTCAAAAAAGAGATGTAATGTATTGGAATTTTATAATAATTCCATTTTTTCTATTTACTGTGTATAATCCGATTATTGGAGCTTTTCAGAAAAAATTATTGCCGTATATGGGCATTTCAGCGCTTGTATTTATCGGCTTAGCAGCAACAGTGTATTTTTTAGGAAATTTAGTTTCCAACTTTTCGTATGGAGAAGTGCGAGAACTACACATCATCGCACCTACCATTCTGATTTTTTATTTTATGTTCAATTTTCTATGCTTTGTTTTTCGTTCCGCATTGCATTATTTAAATAGAATATAACCGCACGTATCCGTGTCAGCACCGACTTTTTAGTTGTTTACTTTTATTATTTTTAATGTATAATAGAAAGTATATGATACAAAAACTATTTCCATTACTTGTAATGATGTTCTTACTGACTTCAAACCGATGCACTAAAAACGAATCCACTAAGAAAAATTTGTTACCGGGAAGATGTCGAATATCTTGCAACATCAGTGGTGCAGTTTCTGGAAATTACACTTCGGATGATAACTATAGTTTTAGTGCGTACAATGCAGCAGCCATGGCATTAGAAGCAGTGCTCATTAATAATACTACTTCTATCCGTCAAGATATTTCATTCTTATTTCCGTTATCCATTACAACTGGAAATTATAATTTAGATGAAGCCGGCGCACCCAATATTACCATGCAATATTTAAAGAAGAACATCTATATCTACGATGATAAAATTTGGAAAGCCGGAATTGGCAGCGATTTCAATGTGCAGATAACAAAAGTGAGCTACAATGAAATAGAAGGCACTTTTAGCGGAACAGCAACCAATAGTTCAGATAGCTCAACCGTTCAACTTACAAATGGGAAATTTTACACACAATTTTCGCATTAAATAGAATCAACAAATATTACGATTGTAAGCTTTCCCAATCTTGCATTAATTTTTCTAATGCTAATTTTTCCTTACCTAATTGCTCTACAATGGCTGCATCATACGTACCATTTTCAGACAATTGTTCAATCTTTTCTTCTATTTTTTTTATGTCAAATTCTTTGATAGCAATCTCTTCTTCGAGTTTTGAAATCTTATTTCTTAGCTGTTTATCTTGATTCGAATTGGCAGGTTTTGCTTCTTCTTTTTTAGAAGCAGTTGCTGTAGTAGATGTCGGATTTAATTCTACTTCTCTAAAGTCATTTAATTTTCGTTCTTCAAAGAAAGCATTTACATCGCCTACAAATTCTTTTACCACACCATCGTTGAATTCAAATACTTTATTGCTCATGCCCGCTAAGAAATCGCGGTCGTGCGATACGACAATCACCGTTCCGGGATACTTTGCAATGGCATCTTTCAATACTTCTTTTGCACGGATATCTAAGTGATTGGTTGGCTCATCCAGAATTAAAGTATTACTTGGATGCAATAACAAATGAGCCAAACAAACGCGAGCGCGCTCACCACCACTTAACACAGAAATCTTCTTGGTCGCATCGTCGCCACTAAACATAAATGCGCCTAAAATATTACGTACTTGTGCCCGAATTTCATTCGGTGCTGTATCTTCCATGTATTGTAAAATGGTCAATTCTTTGGGTAATTGTTCGGCATGGTGCTGCGCAAAAAATGCGATATTTACGTTGTGACCGAGTGTGTATTCGCCGGAACTTGCTTCAATTTCTTTGGCAATAATTTTTGCCATCGTGGTTTTACCCATTCCATTTTTTCCGATAAATGCCACTTTATCACCGCGTTCAATTTCTAAATTCACATCGTGAAAAACATGCTTATCACCATAGTTTTTTGCCAAATTAGTAGCCTTTACTACCACTTTACCACTTTGTTGTCCCATAGGAAAAGTGAAACGCATGGAACGAACATCATCTTGTTCTACTTCTACCACTTCCATTTTATCCAACTTTTTCACTAAACTTTGAGCCATACTTGCCTTACTTGCTTTGGCTTTAAAACGTTCGATATTACGTTCTATTTGTTTAATTTGATCTTGTTGATTTTTGAAAGTTTGTAATTGTTTTTCACGTCGTTCTTCCTTTAGAATAAGGTATTTTGAGTAATTGGCTTTATACTCGTACATTTTACCTAATTCTAATTCTATTGTTTTATTACACACATTATCTAAGAAAGTTTTATCGTGCGAAACCAACACAATTGCACCTTCATATTTTTGAAAAAATTCTTCTAACCAAATAATAGATTCAATATCTAAGTGGTTAGTTGGCTCATCGAGCATCAACAAATCCGGGTTTTGTAATAATAATTTTGCTAATTCTAATCGCATAGCCCAACCGCCGGAAAATGTTGCCGGAGCTTTTTCAAAATCTTCCCGTTTATAACCTAAACCCAGCAACACCAATTCTGTTTTTTTGTCTTTATCGTCAATATCAAAATGCACTAATCTATCATTGAGGTCACAAAATTCTTGCGATAAATTCATGTAATCATCAGTATCATAATCTGTGCGTGTTTCTAATTGATGTTGAATTTCATCTAGCTTTTCTTGCAATACATTTATTTCTTTAAATGCTGTTTGCGCTTCCAACCAAACAGTCGGTTCATTTTGTCCACGAATTTCTTGTTTTAAAAAACCAATTGTGTATCCATTTGGTTTGGTAATAGCTCCTTCTTGTGGTGTATTTTCACCATTAATAGTTTTAAGTAAAGTAGATTTTCCGGCACCATTTCTTCCTACTAAACCTATTCTATCTCGAGGTTGTATCGTGAAAGTAACTTTGTCGAATAAAATACGACTGCCAAATATGATGGATAGATTGGTTGCTTGTAACATATTATTGATGTAGTAATGTAGTAATGTAGTAATGTAGTAATGTAGTAATGTAGTAATGTAGTAATGTAGTAATGAAGTAATGAAATAATGTAGTAATAATTGATTTAAGAATGATTTGTTTTCATTATCTCATTACTTCATTATTTAATTATTTAATTATTTAATTATTTATTGTTTACTTTCTTCCCAAGCACGAGTTTTATCGCCGAGTTCCATACAGAAATTTTTGATATCTTCTTGTACATATGGATTTCCGGTAGCTTTGAAATAGGTATCGCCTAAGCTGAGTAATAATTGAAAAAAATGAGTATGCATTTCATCTACTTGCATATCTTTTGTCCACAAATCGAATCGAAGTGTATTTTTTTCATTGCCGTCCCACATAGCTACCATCATACTTTTACACACATCGCCATCACCTTGAGGTCCATCTGTAGCTGACCATTTTATTTGTTCCGGTAAGTTTTGATCGTCTAAAGTGATTTTAAATTTAATTTCGGTTTGTCGCATATTATAAAAATTTCACCGCAAATATACGGATTCTAACTCAAAGGAATATTGGCTTCATACATTCAAAGTTTAAGATATTATTGATTTTAAGTAACGCAGGTCAATGTTGGTAATAATATTGAATTCTAATGATAATTGGTAGATGGCAAAAAAATGTAACACAAAAGTGGCACATTAGGTAATTTATCAATACGAACGAATAATTATAAAAGTATCCAACCTGCTACAGTATCACAATCGTCTACTTACAACTACCAAAGAATTGACCCAAATCAACAAAAATAACCATAACAATAAATTAACTTGAAAATTAAACAAACGTTTAATTAAATTTGCAACAGAAATTAAACAACTGTTTAACTCATCATGGTAACAGAAGAAAATAAATCAATAGAAAAAAGAGAAAACATCTTGAATGTAGCAGAAATATTATTTGCTCAACAAGGTTTTGAAGCCGTGAGTATTCGGGAATTGGCTAAAGTTGCTGATATCAATATCGCGATGATATCGTACTATTTCGGTTCAAAAGAAAAACTATACGAAGAGATTGTGTTAAGAAAACTCACTTCTACTGAAAAAATGAAATCCATCATTGAGCAACACAATACCTATACTGATAAATTATTTGCCATTAGCGATTTGTATGCGGATGTATTTATAGAAAATAGAAATTTTCACAACATTATCTTTCGTGAAATGGCTATGGAACAACGCACGATGATGAATGCCGTAATTACAGAAAATCTCTATAAAAATTTCACTTTATTATCTGATATCATCCGAAAAGGAATAAAAGCAGGTGAATTTAAAAAGAATATCGATATTGAATTAGTAGCAACAACCGTAATTGCAGTTAACAAGCTATTTTCTACTTCTCCAATTGTTATTTGTAAGATTTTAAATGTTGATGAATCGGAATTTACATACGGAGAAAAACACAAAAAAAGATTAAAAAAATATTTACACAATTTATTAACCAGTTATTTAGCCATTCCATAAATGAGAAAATTAATTACCATACTATTAGCTGTATTAATTACACAAACAATAGTTGCACAAGAAGTACTGAAATTAACGCTTAACGAGGCCATTTCTATTGGTCATAAAAACAGCAAACAATTACAGTTGGATAGTCTTAAAATACAAGCATTAGAATTTAAGAAAAAACAAACACAAAATGCGATGATACCCGTAATTGCGGTACAATCCAGCTACACTCGATTGAGTGATAATATTGAACCGTTTGTTATCAGTATTCCGGGTTTAGGCAGTCATTCCATCAACACAAATATTCCCAATCAGTACAATAATCGGGTAAGTGTACAACAACCTATATTTCAAGGTTTGAGAAATTGGAATACGCTAAAAGCAATCAACGAACAAAAGAATGCGACTCAATTTGAGCAAGAAAAAAATGCACAGGATTTGAGCTTAAGCATAGTACAAGCATACTACAGTTTATTTAAAATGCAGCAAACAAAAATCTTATTAGATTCTACGATTGCAAGAACTCAAGTGCGTGTAGACGACATTACAAAATTCAAAGAAGCCGGATTGGTTTTGAATAATGATGTGATGCGTGCAGAATTACAAAAAAATAATTTTCAAATTACAAGAGCAGATGTTGAAAGTAATATTGATGTTTTAAACTACAACTTATGCATCTTACTTGGCATAAATCCGGCAACTAAAATAGAAGTTGACAAGCCGGAAGCAGTAGTAAATTCAAGCATTTCCATAGATAACTTAATTGCATCTTCTATGATTGACAGACCGGAATTAAAAATTCAGAAGCATAAAAATAAATATGCAGATTATATGGTTAAAGCATCGAGAAGTGCTTATATGCCAACCATAAGTGCAATAGGAAATGGTGTTTATAGTAATCCGAATCAACGAGTATTTCCGCCGGAAGCAAAATTTAAAGCAACTTGGGATGTTGGCATTAGCTTAAGTTGGAATATTATGCAACTATACACAGCAAGAGCAATTGTAGGCGAAGCCAAAAATCAAAAAGCACAAATACTAAAAGTAACCGAACAAATAAATGATGGGATTGCAATGGAAGTGAATGCCAATAACGAAGCTGTTAAAGTGTCTTTATCCAAAATTGAATTAGCTCAGAAAGCCATTGAACAAGCCTCTGAAAACAAACGCATCTTAGACAATAGATTTCAAGCTCAAGTTGCTTTATTGAGTGATGTTTTGGAAGCCGATCAATTATTACTACAAGCACAAGCCAACTTACTCAATGCACAAGCCGACGCTATGATTGCTAAATATAAATTGGAGCGTAGCTTAGGTACGATTAAATAAATATCATAAACACATAAAATATCAAACGCACAAATTAATAACATGGAAAATAAAGCAATAAACAACGACGAAAAAAAAGGAGCAAAAAAATTGATAGCACCCGTAATTGGTATATTACTACTCTGTGGTGCTCTTGTTTTTGCTTATCAAAAAATATCATTTGCAATGCATAATGAAGACACGGAAAACTCTCAAATAGAAAGCAACATTGTGCCAATAGCACCGCGTATTCAAGGTTATGTAGATGTTATTTATGTTACCGAAAACCAATACGTAAAAAAGGGTGATACCATTTTAAAATTAGATGATAGAGATTTAAAAATCCGATTAGAACAAGCTATTGTAGCAGCCAAAAGTGCCGGTGCTAACATCCATGTTGTGCAAAGTAATGCTACATCTGCTGATGCATCTGCCAATGCCGTATCAACATCTATCAGTACGGCACAAGCTGCAATTGAAACTGCAAAAGCAAATGTAGAAGCAGCGAAAGTGCGTGTTTGGAATGCAACAGAAAATTTTAAACGATACGAAAAATTATACCATCAAACATCTGCTACTCAAGCACAATACGATGCAGCTTTAACAGAAAAAGAATCGGCAGAAAAACAAGTAGCTGTTTTAGAAAAACAAGTACAAGTAGCACAAGCTCAATTAAAATCGGCACAACAACAAGCAAAAGCTTCACAAACGCAAGCTAATGGTGTTAGCACGCAAGTAAATTTGGCGGAAGTAGGTTTGCAACAACAACAAACAAATGTAGATTTTGCCAAACTGCAATTGTCTTACGCCTATCTTATCGCACCGTGTGATGGTTATATTTCTAAGAAAAATGTGCAAGTCGGTCAGCTACTAAATCCCGGACAAATTGTGATGAGTATTGTAGATGATACACAACTTTGGATTACAGCAAATTTTAAAGAAACACAAATTGAAAAAATGAAAGTTGGTCAAGAAGTTACCATCGATGTAGATGCGTATCCGGATGTAGAATTCAAAGGAAAAATTGAATCTATACAAGCAGCAACAGGTTCTAAATTTTCTTTATTACCTGCTGATAATGCAACCGGAAATTTCGTAAAAGTAGTACAACGTATTCCGGTTCGTATTGCAATCTTAGACGATAAAAATGACCAATACGATTTGCGTGCCGGCATGAATGCCGATGTTGCGGTGAGAGTAAAATAATGGAATAAAGAAAGGTTCCTTATAGCTATTAATACCGAAATAGAAATTATCAAAAGAGCAAAATAGAAAAATGACAAAAGAGCAAACGGATAGTCTTATAGAACACGGTTCACGTAGAGTAATTATTACCATTACCGTAGTTTTGTGTACACTTTTGGAGTTGATAGATACAACTGTGGTAAATGTGGCCACTACAACATTAATGGGAAATTTAGGGGCCACCATTTCAGAAGTAAGTTGGGTGGTAGCAGCGTATGCCATCGCAAATGTTATCATCGTTCCAATGAGTGGATGGCTTTCAGCTACCTTTGGTAGAAAATATTATTTTGCCGGTTCTGTTGCTATCTTCACGTTTGCATCGCTCATGTGTGGTTTGTCAGAGTCTATTTGGACCTTAGTATTTTGGCGTTTTATACAAGGTATAGGTGGTGGCGCATTATTTGCTACATCGCAAACTATTTTAAAAGAAATTTATCCGCCGGAAAAAATTGGAATGGCAATGGCCATGTTTGGAATGGGTGTTATTGTAGGACCAACTATCGGGCCGTATTTAGGCGGATATTTATTGTATAATTTTTCATGGCCTATTATTTTTTATATCAATATTCCAATTGGAATTTTAGCAACCTTTTTAACGCTCACATATATTCGAGATAATCCGTATGAAAAAAATAACGGCTCCGGTGTAGATTGGTTAGGAATCATTTTATTAATCGTTGGTATTGGTTCATTACAATTAGTGCTTGAACAAGGAGAACGCAACGATTGGTTTGAGTCAACATATATCGTTGCATTTACTATTTTAGCTGTGTTAGGTATTGTAGGTTTTATTGTAAAAATGCTGACAACCAAACATCCAATTGTTGACTTACGTGTATTAAAAAAAGGCAATGTGGCGATTGGTACGATCATGAATTTTATTTTAGGATTTATATTGTATGGCAGCGTATTTATTTATCCTATATACATGCAACATTTCTTAGGTTTTACGGCACAATTATCGGGTGAAATGTTTATTCCGGGAGCCTTACTAAGTGGATTGATGATGCCTATTATTGGTGGTATGCTTACTAAAGGTACGCCGCCCAAATTCATGATTACAGCCGGATTTTTAATTACTGCTATTTTTGTTTTTTGGTCTTCCTTTATTTTCACTACAAACACCGGAGCAGAAGTAATGTTTTGGCCATTATTAGTTCGAGGATTTGGAATGGCATTCTTATTCGTACCATTATCCGCACTTACCTTAGGCGGATTAGTGGGACAAGAAGTAGGACAAGCATCCGGAATTTCAAATATGGTGCGTCAAATAGGTGGTTCTATAAGCGTTGCTATAATTGGTGTATTAAATGAAACATTGAGTGCAGAACATCGTGCTACTATTTTAAACCACGTAACACCGGATAATCCGGCATTATTTGAACGACTAAATGGAATGAAAGCAGGATTATTATCAATGACAAGTGATGCAGATCATGTGGCACAACAAGCATTAGCTTACTTAAATTTCACTATTGATAAGCAAGCTGCCATCTTAAGTTATATCGATATTTTCCATTATTTTACACTGTTTATTTTAGTATCTGTTCCTTTAATTTTCTTTGCGAAAACATATAAAATAAACAAAGATGATTTGGGTGGTCATTGATTAATCGTATCAAAAATAGATGCGTTCTTTATTCAAATATACTATTTTTAATGCCTTTTCATCGAAACGAGTAATCGTACTTCTTTAGACTAATATTAAAAGGATTCTATTTTATTTTATCCAAGGAACATTATACGTATCGTGTGCATATCCTATTTTAATTTGTGAATAATCAATCCAATAACTTCCGGCACTCGTTTTTCTTATGGAGTTCAATGTATTAAATCCATTAATTGCCACTTTTACACGTTGATTTGCATTGGATAAATCATTTACAGCTGCCGGAATTTTCACCATATATCCTTTGTTTGCTTCGGTTGTTTTATTGGTCCCGATGAAAATATCACCAAAGAAAACAATCTTATGTTGGAATAAATCAATTACTATTTTATTTAAGTCTGCAAAAATTTTCATTGTAGGCTGGTCCCACATTGGTTGCAAAATATACACTTGTTCATGTGCACCAAATTGGATGGCGGCTTGTGTTTGTAAATCTTGATAACTGGCACAATTGCCTTGTTGCAAAGCTTGTTCCGCCAATTCTTGCAAACGAAAACCTTCTCGTGCTTCCGGCGTTAACCATGTTTCTGTTTTAATATGCTTTGCACCAATTTTTTTATTTAAAATTCCCAACGAACCGATGTCTGTTAATACGTTTAATTGTCCTTCAATTAAAACTTGAGAAGTTGCCAAAAGTGTATTGTTTACAGTAGATGCACCTAAGGGCAAATCAACATTATTATTGACTAATATTTGACGCATCATTAATGCCATTACTAATCCGTTTCGCACTTCGTTGGCTGCAAAAATGCCCAATTGAGTCCACATAAATTCCGGATATTTTCGTTGCAATGCATCATAACTCATCAAAACAAACGCATTTTTTGTCAATACAATTTTGGCCGGTGAATTGTTATAAAAAACAGCCGCTTTTTGTTCTACCAATTCGGCATGTGCAACAAAATTTGCTACTATTTGATTGTAACTGGCTTGAATTGAGCCACTCGTATTTACATTTGAAGACAATGCATCTATATCATTGGCAATAGCACGTATTTCATTTAAGAATTGACGTTCTGCATGAGAATATTGCGAAGTATCTTGTGTAAACTTTTCTAATGATTGTACGATTGCATTGCGTTGCTCAGTTGGAATGCAAGAAACGATAGTTTCCTCTTTTTTACAATTTGTAAGGAATAAAACAACCCAAAAAAGCGTGGAAAAGGTAAAAAAACGCATACTTAAATTTGGGTAATATTACGAAACATTTAACTCAAAATAAAAAAACACCGTATTTCTTTGCTTATGTTTAAGAATATAAAAAAACGGCTTACCTTTATGATATGATATACTCAGCAGAAATAAACGTAATGCCGCTAAAAGAATTATTGGACCCACAAGGTAAAGCGGTGGAACATAGCTTACACAACTTAGGTTTTCAAGCAACAAATGTGCGTATTGGAAAACATATTACATTAAAAATTGAAGCTACTTCACAAGAAGAAGCCACTCAAAAAGTAGAAGAAGCTTGTAAAAAACTCTTACACAATCCGGTAATGGAATATTACGAGTTTACGGTAAGTGCGTAACTACGTTTTCTGCGGTTTTTTCTTGGCTGCCGGAAACAAAATATTGTTCAATATTAAACGATAACCGGCTGAATTGGGATGCAAATTTAAATCCGTAACAGGATCGCCTACGCGGTGCTGATAATCTTCCGGGTCATGACCACCATAAAAAGTCCAAGTGCCTTTTCCATATATTCCATGAATATATTTCGCTTCGTTTAGGCCTTTGTTCTCTCCCATTATCAACACATCTTTCTTAATATATTGTTTTTTATAGGCCGTAGTTTGGCCCATAAATCCTTTAATTAATTTCTCATGATTTTGGGTTAACATGCTTGGAATTGGATCCCATTTTGCAGAAAAATCAAACAACGTAAAAAAGTCCATTTCTTTTGATATGGTTCTAAATCCGGACACATCAATAGTTGAAAATTCATACTCATACGGATTGGTGCTGATATTATAATTTTCAAAAGCAAAGCCGTTGTTAAAATTTAATTTTTCTTGAGCATGTGGGTCCATTGCATCGTGGTCAAATGGAGTGGAGCAAATATCTACTCCTTCTGCAGCCAATGCAATATCATACGAATCGGTAGCAGAACACATGGCAAATAAATAGCCACCACCCATCACAAAATCTCGAATTTTTTTAGCGACTGCGAGCTTTTCTTGCGATACTTTAGAAAAACCTAAAGCAGATGCACGTGTTTCATAATCGGCAACTTGTTTTTTATACCAATCTGCATTTTGATATGCTGCAAAAAATTTGCCGTATTGTCCGGTGAAATCTTCGTGATGCAAATGCAACCAATCATACAAATTCAAATTATCATCTATAATTTCTTCATCATAAATTACAGTATATGGAATTTCAGCATACGTAAGTACTAAAGTTACGGCATCATCCCAAGGCTGGTTGGTTTTGGGTGAATATACGGCAATTTTAGGTGCTTTATCCAATCTGACGGCATCCATATTTATTTCCGGTTGTGCAATCTCATCTAATATTTTACTCATTGATGCATCGGCTATTGTTTCATATTTTACATTACGAATCAGGCATTCTTTTTCAAACTCTTTGGAATATGGAAAGGAAAAACTGCCTCCACGATAATTCAACAACCAATCTATCGGAACATTTTTAGATAGCACCCAATATGCAACACCGTATGCTTTTAAATGATTCGTTTGCACATCATCCATCGGAATCAAAATAAAAGATGCCTTCGTTACAAAAGAGATGCTAATAAAAAGTATTATAAGCAGTTTTTTCATTGCACTAAAAATACAACAAAATTGATTCCAATTTGGTTAAAATATGTCATAAACCAATTAGCATTTAATATCCATAATGTGCAAATAAATTATCTATTTGTGTTTGTTGTGTTGGATAATTTAATTTTAATTTTGCTTTCAGCGACCATACATCTTGCATATCATGTTGTAAGAGTGTATATATTTCAGAATATGTAATTCCGGAAACAGCATCAAACGGTTCGGTTGTTCCATCATCATTTAAATCTCTATATAATCCATACGGAATCCATGAATTGATGGGTGTTTCCGCATAGGTATCATAAATAGTTTGGTTGTATAAATATTTCAATATGTGCAAATGTAAATCTTCTGCCCAAGCTTCTGAAATAGCTACAATGCCGGAATTTGGCAATGAAATATTTCCATAACCACCGTACGTGTAAATATATTTTACATAGGGAAGCCAATACGTTGGCCCTACTTGCGCATATTGTGAAGCGTGTGATAACTCGTGAAATAGAGTCTCTAAAAAGGATCTACGTGCTCTTGTACTATAAAAAGAATAATACGGTGCATAAATATCCGGTAATTGATTTTTGATTACTAACGCCAATAAATTCGCGATGTCCGGTGTTATTCCTAATAGTTGAACTAAGAGTTGTTCTGTATTTGCATTACTCACAGATGCCATATTTTGCAACATCGGAGCTGCATAACTTGTACTAATAGGTGCGACTTTTCCTATCCAAAAAAGCATTTTCTTATTCGGGATTAAAAAACCAAAATGTTGTGCAAAATCTTTGAACTTATTGTACGCCAACAAGGTAGCACAAGAATGATGCAATGCTGCATTATTAAACGAATTTCCAATTTGAATGTTTAATGATGTAAAACCACACGATTTTCTAAAACCCAGAGAATAAGTATTAATTCCCATCACACCCAATAAATTAGACATATCTATGGTATGGATTTCTAAATTGGGATGATCAAAACGCAATAATACTTCTACCGTATCTGAAGTAATAGCAGCAGATTGTACAGAAAAATTTCCCAATGAATCAGCAAAAGCATAAATAATTCTGGTACCATCTTTAATAGCAATTTGAGCTCCTTCTAATGGAACATATGTTGCTGCAATCGGATCAAAGAAAGTGATGTTGCCTGAAAAATCTTTTCCATTTTCATCTGAAACACGTTGATTATCTAAAGAATTCGCACTTAAAACATTCGCTAATTTCTCTGTATATATTCCATTTAATGGAAGATGATTGGGAACAACACCATAGTACACGCCGTATTGTGCTGTGTGTTCAGTTTTGTATTGTAAATGCTTATTTGGTACAGCATCAAAAGGATGATCTAATAAAAAAACACCATTTTGCCTTAAATACGCATATTGCGCTGCATTATATAGATGAAATTTTGAATATTGTAAAATAGATTGTTTATCGTTTAATTGTGTGGAATACGCTGCATCATACGGATTTCTTAATTGATGTGTGATATCTACCGTGCAAGTATCTTTTTGAGCTATCTTATCCTTTTTACAAGATATAAGTAAGCACACCATCAAATACATTACTATTGCTCTTTTCATAATTTATAGTTTATATAAATGTACATAAATTTTGCGTTCAATTAGGTAATATGCTAACAAGTATTTACCTTAGAAGATATGTTAATACAGCTCTTTCCAAATAATATTGACATGCGAAAAATGAAAATCATTGTTGAATGTTTACGCAATGGTGGTTTAGTTATTTATCCAACGGATACGGTGTATGGTTTGGGTTGTGATATTTTTAATAAAGATGCTGTAAATAAAATATGTCGTTTGAAAAATGTAAAAATTGAGAAGATGAATTTCTCCTTTATTTGTCATGATTTAAGCAACATCAGTGATTACACGATGAATGTAGATAACCCGACTTACAAATTAATGAAACGTTGTTTACCGGGTCCGTTTACTTTCATTTTAAAAGCCAACAATTCAGTTCCTAAATTATTTAAGAACAACAAAAAAACAGTTGGTATTCGTGTGCCGGACAATGAAATTGCACGTACTATTGTAAGAGAATTAGGTCATCCTATTATTACTACATCTATTCATCATGAAGATGATATTATAGACTATATAACAGAGCCTTCCGCCATTTACGAACGCTATGAAAAATTAGTAGATATTGTGATAGATGGTGGTTCCGGCGGTTACCATCCATCTACAGTAATAGATTGTACCGGCGATGAACCGACCGTCATTCGCGAAGGTGCCGGCATACTATAAATTATGCTTAATTCATTTTCGGTTTGGGTATAGCAGGTGCTGCATTTTTTACTGCAACTGTCACTTTTCTCATTCGCCTTTCGATATCTAATTTTTCGCGAGCTGTACCTTTGTATGGAACACGTGTGCCCATTACATAGTCCCAAAGTGGAAATGTTACGCACCAATTTTTATCTTGATCGGGTGCCATGTGATGGTCGTAATGCCAAGGCAAATATTTATAAGCCCATTCCGGATCTAAGTGTGATTTTTTGTGTACGCGATAATAATTGTATTGCGAAAACCACAATGCAGAAGTAAAGCCTGGTGCAACCCAAAACAATGGCGAAACCGCCACAGCTGCAACAGCCAATGCTGCCACTTCTTTACTTTGTGGATCCCATGCATCTATGATATTGTGTTCATAGTCGGAATCTCGAAAATTTTCTTTCAATACCGTTTTGTGATGCACTGCCCAATGAAAACGCCAAAAGCTATTTTTCTTTTTTCCTTGCCCATGTAATACATGTTTATGAAAATACCACTCAAATGCATTAGCTGATATTAATCCGGTAACAAATCCTATCATTTTTATAGATTTTACAAAGAAAGATACTGAATTTAAGCGAATTTGCAAAGGATTTTAAATTTAATCTAAACAATTTCGATGCTTCCTTGTTACTTTTGCTGAAAGTATGCAAACTCACTCCATTTTGTTGGAAAATAAGTATCAAATCCAAATATTCGAAAGTATTACAAAAATTGATGCCTTTATTTGGAATACCATCAATACAGATATTGCATTTTACCAAACACATGAATTTCTTTCTACTATAGAAATATTACATCCAAGCATTGGATTTCGATATGTGTTAGTATATGATAATTCCGAATTAGTAGCTGCTATCTATGTACAGTTACTCAATTTTTCATATAAAAATTTAGTCAACTATGGAACTGAGAAAAATAAAGGCGTAAAAAGTAGTGTAAAAAAATACATTGCTAAGAAGAACACTAAATTATTGAATTTAGGAAATGTATTTTTCACCGGAGACAATGGAATTATCAGTAAAAATGAAGATACCATATCCATGCATATTCCTACAATATTCCGACATATTCATCAATCATTTCAAGAACAAAAACCCAAAGCATTTTTAATTGCTAATATTTATTTGCAAGATGAAGATAAATGTGCGAACTATTGCAATGGAGCATTTCATCCGTTTATCACTGAGCCGGATATGTTTATGCATATAGATAATAGTTGGACATCTTTTGATGATTATATACAAGCATTAGCTTCTAAATATAGAATTAGAGCAAAAAAAGTATTGGCTGTTTCTAACAACATTACATCAAAAGAACTAAGCCTAACAGAAATACAAACACAAGCAGCAGATTTCAATAAGTTATACAACAATGTTGTTAATCATGTAGCTTTTAATATGGCAACCTTGAACATTCAATTTTTTGAAGAAATGAAAAAATTGTATTGTGATAACTGTTGCATTTTGGGTTATTATTTAGAAGATGAATTAGTCAGTTTTGCCTGTTTATTTCAGGTAGATGTATCAACCGTACACGTACATTATATCGGATTAAATTATGAGATTAATAAGTCGCACAAACTCTATAACAGAATGTTATTAGACTTTGTAAAATTTGCGATTGAGAAGCGGAAATTCCGTATCCATTTTGGACGAACTGCCACAGAAATTAAAACAACTATTGGTGCAAAACCCAATGAGTTACGTGCTTATCTAAAAATGCAAAATCCAATATTTAATCGCATGTTACCCTATTTTTTAAATAGAATTAAACCACAAGAATACATTGTTCGAAATCCTTTTAAATAGGAATATTTTATGAATGATTGTTCAGATATTTTTCAAAAGATTTCGACTCCTTTTCTTCCATTTCGTGTGCCATAATTTCTATTGATTTGTAGTGATTTCTAAATACAAACGCCAGCACAAAGCCAACGATTCCGCCTATTAAATGCGATTCCCAAGAAACACCTTTCTCTAATGGCAACACACCCCAAACCATTCCACCATAAAACAACGCAACACCGCTTGCCACTGCTATTGCTTTTATATCCATCCTAAAAAAGCCACTAAAAAACAAGAAAGCAGCCAACCCATACACAATACCGCTTGCCCCAATATGATAAGAATTACCACGAGCAAATACCCAAACAAATATTCCGGTAAATAGATAATTATAACACCATACTCGTATGCTTATCTTCTCGTACGAAAGGAATAACAAGACACCTAAAATGAGCAAAGGGAAGGAATTAGAAAAAAGGTGTTTCCAATTTCCATGAATTAGCGGCGAACAAATTATCCCTAAAATACTATCAAAATGGCGTGGCTGTATGCCTAAAAATCCAAAATCGATTCCCCAAAAAAAATGTACGAGATGCACACACCACATCAACACTACAAATAGAAATGGAATACTCACTTTTGGCATCATACATATTTAGATAATATAGCGAAATTACTTGTTTCAGATTAACTTATGTAAATAAAAAATGGAGATATAAGTACAATGCATGCATTTTATTTTAACAATAGTTGAATTTTATCGACATTATTTAGGAAAAATGGAGAACATTCTTATTTTAGCACATAAAATTTTTAAAATCAATGATAATAGGCATTCCAAAGGAAACAAAATTTAAGGAAAATAGAGTTGCCATTACTCCATTAATCGCGAAAGATTTAATAAAACAAGGTTTCAGCGTACAAGTAGAAAGCGGTGCCGGTTTAAATTCATTTTTCTCTGATGAGAATTATAAAGAAGCCGGAGCAACTTTAGTAGATAAAAATACAGCTTACACAGCTGATATCGTGCTAAAAGTGAACGCACCACAACCGGATGAAGTAGCATTAATGAAAAAAAATGCCATTTTAATTTCATTCATGTGGGCTGCTACCAATCCGGATTTAGTGCAAGCATGTGAAAGTGCCGGCATCTCTGCGTTTTCTATGGATGCTGTACCTCGTATTTCACGCGCTCAAAAAATGGATGCACTTTCATCGCAAGCAAACTTAGCTGGTTACAAAGCGGTTATTATGTGTGCAGATACATTAGGTAAAATTTTCCCGATGATGACAACTGCTGCTGGCACCATCAAACCGGCAAAAGTTGTGATTTTTGGCGCCGGTGTTGCCGGATTACAAGCTATTGCTACCGCTAAGCGTTTGGGTGCAATGGTAGAAGTATCGGATATTCGTCCGGAAACCAAAGAACAAGTACAATCCTTAGGCGGAAAATTCATTGAAGTAAAAGGCGATGATTCCATTAAAATGGAAGGTGGTTACGTGAAAGGTGTATCCGAAGAATTTTTGAAAAAACAACAAGAATTAGTAGGTAAACACGTAGCAGAAGCTGATATCGTAATTACAACCGCTTTAATTCCGGGAAGAAAAGCACCGGTATTAGTAACGGAAGAGATGGTAAAATCCATGAAATTTGGTTCCGTAATTTTAGACATGGCCGTTGAACAAGGCGGCAACGTGGTAGGCAGCAAATTACACGAAAATGTAACTATCAATGGTGTAACTATTATCGGAGAAGGTAATATTCCATCATTACTACCAATGAATGCAAGCGATTTATATGCTAAAAATATCCAAACATTATTATATCATTTAGCCACAAAAGATGGTTTTAAATGGGAAATGGATGAAGAAATTACAAAAGGAAGTTTAATCGTTCACGAAGGTAAAAAGGTTCATCCTTCCGTTACACAATAAAATTATTTCAAAAAAAAATTAATGCATAAAATATGGAATTTTTAGATTTCTTTGTTCAAAACCGCGAAATGATTTATTTCATTATACTATCGGTTTTTGTAGGTGTAGAAGTAATTGGCGGTGTTCCAACTGTCTTACACACACCATTAATGTCCGGTGCGAATGCCATTCATGGTGTAGTTATCGTTGGTGCTATCATCGTAATGTTAGATACTGACCCGGGCAATATTTTCGGACTAATCTTAGGATTTTTAGCCGTTATTTTAGGTACATTAAACGTAGTAGGTGGCTTTGTTGTTACAGACCGTATGTTGGATATGTTTAAGAAAAAATAAAAATAAAAGGAATGTTATGGTTCTATTTATAAAATCGAACGCAAAACAACCAATCATAAAAAAATAAAAAAACAGAATGGAAGGACTTTTAGAAATATGTTATTTGATAGGCTCAGTAACATTTATTATAGGCTTAAAAATGATGGGTAACGCCAAAACAGCACGTAAAGGCAACTTGATTGGTGCATTTGGTATGACCTTAGCTATCTTAGGTACTATCTTTTTATTTGAAAGTGAACACACTACACGTAATGCCATGAAAATGGTATTAATATTTGGTGCAATAGCAATTGGTACTGCAATTGGCTGGATTACCGCTAAAAAAGTAGAAATGACCAAAATGCCGGAATTAGTTTCCATGTTCAATGGTATGGGTGGTGCCTGTGCTGCATTAATCGGGTTGACCGAGTTTGAACACAACTTAGGAAACCCAACAGCATTGTCGTTCATCGTTGCCGGTATGGTAATTGGAACCGTTTCATTTTCAGGCTCTATTATCGCTTATTTAAAATTAGCTGGCAAAATGAAACAACCGATTCGTTTGCCACAATACAACATATTAAATAACGCCTTATTATTGGGTGTATTAGCTTTCTCTGTTTATGTAGTATTACAAAATCAATCCTTACCGCTTGCAATCATCTGGATTTTATTTGCAGTAGCCATAGTATATGGTATTTTATTTACTATTCCAATTGGTGGTGCAGACATGCCGGTTGTAATTTCCTTATTAAACTCATTCACTGGTTTAGCAGCAGCTTTTGGTGGTTTCTTATACGACAACAAACCGATGCTAACAGGAGGTATTTTGGTAGGTTCTGCCGGAACACTTTTAACATTAGCAATGTGTAAAGCGATGAATCGTCCGTTGAGCAACGTAATTTTTGGTGCATTCGGTGGTGGTGGTGCTGCCGGTGGTGGTAGCGAAGTAAAAGGAACTATCAAAGATGTACAAGTATCCGATTTAGCTGTGATGCTGAATTATTCCAAAAAAGTAGTTATTGTACCGGGTTATGGTTTAGCAGTAGCTCAAGCACAACATATCATTCATGAGTTAGAAAAATTATTGGAAGAAAGAGGTGTTGAAGTAAAATATGCGATTCATCCGGTGGCTGGACGTATGCCTGGACACATGAACGTATTATTAGCAGAGTCAAATGTGGAATACGACAAGTTAGTAGAAATGGAAGACATCAATCCGGAATTTGAGCAAACCGATGTGGTTTTAATCGTTGGTGCAAACGACGTTGTAAATCCATCAGCTAAAACGGATCCGAGTTCACCAATTTACGGAATGCCAATTTTAGAAGTAGATAAAGCGAAAAATGTAGTCGTAAACAAACGCTCTATGAATGCAGGTTATGCCGGTATTGATAATATCTTATTTTATGATCCAAAATGCTCTATGTTCTTTGGTGATGCAAAAAAAGCACTAACAGAATTAGTAGCCGAAATAAAACAATTATAATCTTTGCCTTGGTTTGTGTCTTCACAAACCAAAAATAAATGGTTCGTGTCCGCACGAACCATTGCTTTTGGAAATAAAACAATTATAACTCAATATAATTTCCAGCAAGTAACTCTAAAAAATCACCACGTACGTGGTGATTTTTTATTTTTAATATTTTTGGTTTGTGTCTTAACAAAAACTCCTTGTCTTGGTTTGTGTCTGCACAAACCAATATAAAATGGTTCGTGCAGATACGAACCATTGCTTTGAGCCTATTACCTTGGTTTGTGTCTTCACAAACCAATATAAAATGGTTCGTGCAGACACGAACCATTGCTTTGAGCCTATTACCTTGGTTTGTGTGGACACGAACCATTGCTTTTGGAGTTACGCTAATAAAATTTAACTCGGATCTTTAATCAGTAATTTAAAACCGACACCATGTACATTTTGTATTTCTACATTGGCATCATTTTTTAAATATTTACGCAGTTTAGTGATATATACATCCATACTTCTTCCGGCAAAATAGCTATCATCTTTCCAAATTTTCAATAGCATATCTTCGCGTTTCACAGATTGGTTGGCATGTTTGGTAAGGTATTCTAACAAAGCGGCTTCTTTCTTGGTTAACGATGAAATCTCATCGCCGAACACCAATTTCAGCTCATCTACTTTTAAAACATAATTACCTATTTTAAATTCTTTTTGTTCCGGAACAACCGATTTCGTTCGTTTCAGAATGGCTTCCATCCGCATAATCAATTCATCGAAATTAAATGGTTTTGTGATGTAATCATCACCGCCAATTTTAAATCCTCGAATTTTATCTTCTTGCATTTCACGTGCCGTTAAGAAGATAATTGGTGTGTCATCTTTTTTATCGCGTAATTCTTGTGCTAAAGTAAAGCCATCTTTTTTAGGCATCATTACATCCAATAAATAAATATCGAATTTTTCTTTAAAAATGGCTCGTTCTGCTTCTACTCCATTGGCACAATGGGTAACATCATAGCCTTTATCACTTAAATTATCTTTAACGATGAAACCCAAATTTGGGTCATCTTCTGCTAATAAAATTTTTACACTATTTTCCATTTTTATTGTCTTTAGTGTGTAACCATATCGTGAAGGTGGTACCTATTTTTGGAGTACTATGCAAAGCAATTTTTCCTTTGTGTAGTTTTATCATACTTTTCACATAAAATAAGCCCAACCCGAATCCTTTTACATCGTGAACATTACCACTTGGCACTCTGAAAAACTTTTCAAAAATCATGCCTTGTGAGCTTGTTTCAATGCCTTTTCCATTATCTCGTACTGCAATTTCAATTCCTTTGTGTTTATTAATTGTTTCAATTTGAATTTCCGGAATTTTATCGCAATATTTAATGGCATTATCTAGCAAGTTATACAAAATATTTGTCAAATGCACCTCATCTCCTTCTACAATTGCATTTTTTGCGTGTAATTCCACCCTTATTTTTCCGTCTAATTCACTTACCCGAGGTTCCATATTTTTGGCAATGTTTTCAATCAAATCATGCATATTAATCTCTGTAATATTAAGAGCAATTTTATGCGATTCTATTTGAGAAACTTGCAATACCGATTCTACTTGGTTTTTCAATCGTTTATTTTCTTCTTGGATGATAGTAGCGTAATGGTGTAATTTTTCCGGATACTTGGTGATATCTTCCCTCTTTAAAACATCGCTTGCCAATGCAATAGTAGAAATGGGTGTTTTAAATTCATGCGTCATATTATTTACAAAATCCGTTTTTATTTCACTTAATTTCTTTTGTTTTAAAATAACAAGGATCGTATATGTAAAAAAGCCGATGACAATTAATAACACAATAGAAAAGAAAATCAGCAGTTTTAAGTCGTCGTGCAAATACGATGTCTTTTTAGGAAATAATACGCCGATATAATAATTCTCAGAAGGTTTTGCTTTAATTTTTAATCGTTCTATTTTTCCGGTATTTTGAATATTTACATATCGTCCGGTATAAAAGGAATCCGTAGTACATTCAAAAATTCCGTATTCAAAATCGGAATTTAAATTTTGGTTTTTTGATTCAATGATGAGGTAATTTTCGAGCATACGCACATTCACCGGCGAAGTAAAATCCAAAGTATAATAGTTGGATGCCTTTCGGTTGATGCCATCTAATTGTACTTTATTTTTGGTATCGTGAATCAACCTATCCGATACACTTTTTAAGGCAACATACGCTCTATGGTTAAATTGTTGTTCCTTTAAATCCATTGCCTTTTTCACCCAAAAAATTTGAGTAGCAATAATTCCAGCAAGTGAAATAAAAGCTAATAAAATAATATTGCGTATCGCCGTTCTACTCATTTAACCACAAAGATAGATGTATGAAAAATAAGAATAAATATATTAACAATAATTTTTGAATTTCGTTCTCTATTGAAATTCAATCTATATATTCCATAAATAAAATTGCTGCCAATAGGCAGCAATCAATAGAATTTGGCAGTATGTGCGTTTATTAATATTTCGCAGCAAATTTACCATTGGTGATATTTACTTCTGTAAGGTCTGTTTCATTAACCGCCTTACCACTAAAAGTACCTTCTATTTCCGTAGAAGTTGCTTTTGTAATTTCTATAGTGAATTCTTGTTCACTTGGAGCCGCAGCCCAACCGGTTGAACCTTTCGTGTATGTAAAAACCGGCAACACATCGGATGAAGACATGGATTTAAGGTTATATGTACCTTCGGTAATAGTAGCTGGTAATAATATCATTACAATTTCTGTTGAGAATGTAGAAGTATTCACGTAAGAGGCACTAATATTGATTTCTGCACTACTTTTTGCGACGATACTAATTAAATCATTGGAATTAAATTTACCGGAAGCAGCACCCGAAGCAGTAAGTACTACTTTACTTTGTCCGGCTTTTAATTTAGAGGCAGAAACTTCATCCTTTTTACTGCATGCGTAAAACAAGAAAATGGATAATACAGATAGGATAATACTCAATTTTTTCATAGAAATATATTTTAGTTTTAGTAATAGAACAAAAATAAACTAGTTAAAAGCTACCTTATATACCCAAACGGTGGTATTTTAAATGTACATTGATAAATTAATTGAATAAATACGTTCAGGAAACATCGAAATTGTAATTTTGCATAGCTATCTTGCTGATAATCATAAAAGCATAAATGATTCGGCTATCATCTAATTACTACGATTTATGAAAGAACATGCTATCATACCAAGTAAACAAAAAATAAGAGTAACGAAACAATTTACTTTTGAAATGGCTCATGCATTGTATGGATATGATGGACCTTGTAAAAATATACATGGACATACATATCATCTTATTGTAACGGTTTCCGGCTTTCCGATGAATGACACATCTGAACCTAAAAATGGTATGGTGATTGACTTTGGAATGGTGAAACAAATAGTACAAGAACACATCGTACAACATTTCGATCATGCATTAGTACTTAATCAAGATGCACCGTATGTGAAATCTGAAGTAATTACAAACGAATTTGAAAAGGTAATCACCGTTCCATTCCAACCCACCTGTGAAAATTTGATGTTATTATTTTTAGAAAAAATTAGAAACTTATTTCCTAAAGAAGTGCAATTGTGTGCTTTAATTTTACGGGAAACACCTAGTTCCTACGCAGAATGGCGTATTGAAGACAATCAATAAAATGGAATAGTTTTTGTAATAGTAGGAATATACCATCATTTGGGTATCAAAATTGAAAGAAAAAATTTTTAAGTTTATCTATTCAATATAACCATTCTGTGCTATGAGAAATTTCCTAAAACTATTTACATTAAGTGCCGTTTTAATGGCATTTATCTCTAATATGTTTGCTGCAAGCAACGTATCATTCACCATTAAATATACAACTGTTGGAACGGTTAGCGGGTATGACCATCTTACTAAGATGCGTGTTTATTGCGATGGCAATGAATTAGGAGAAAATACACCTAAAAAACAAACCTTAGAAAATAGTATTACCGTCAATGTGCCTACCGGAAAACATACTATTAAGGCCGTATTATATGCCAAACCGGACAATTATTGGGAAGAAAGAACCACTAAAAACAACTATAGTTTTGATTGTATCTATGAAAAAGAATGGAATTTAACATCGGATAAAACAATCCAAATTACGTTTAATTTCAACACCTACAAAATTGAAGAAAAAAACAATACGAACGATGGAAATGCATCCTCTCCAAAAATAGAAAAAACAACCACTTCTAGTTCTACTAATGTTTCGAGTTCAACAGCATTAAAAAAATTAAATGATTACCTCAAAAAATTTGACAATGGTTACTATGGTTATATGGAAATAAAAGATGGTTACCTATACGATCGTTTTAAATCCGGAAAATATACCAAAACTCTCCTCAGTGATTTAACGGAAGCCACCGTTGAAGAAACTAACCGTAAAGTAGTGATTCGTTGCAAAAATGGAAAACTTTGTGCATTCTCTACTTACACAGATTATTATCATGAGAAACTCAGTTTCTCGCAATCTACAAATTTTAATACGGCTGAATTAATCACACTATTAAACGATGTACTAAAATCAAATTCTTCAAATAGTTCAACAGATTGGGACAAATACAAATCAAACATTGATGTTACTAAGAGTTCTAACACAAAAACAAATACAACTAATGGATACCAATCTGCATTGGAAAAATTAAACACGTTTTTAAAAACATTTGATAACGGTTATTACGGTTATCTTGAAGTAAAAGATGGATTTATTTATATGCGATTTAAAGCAGGAAAATACAATAAATTTAAGATGGAAGATATGGAAGGTGCTATCATCCAAGAACAGTATAATCGTGTAATATTAAAATGTAAGTCTGGTACTTGTATTTCGACGGATTGGAAAGAAAATGGTAAAGAAGAATATTCACAATTTACAAACGGTAGCACATATAATTATCAAGAATTGGCTGATTTATTAAATAATTTCAAAGATGCCTATTTAAATTCTAAAACTGCTCCCAAAAACACGAACACTTCAAGTAACACAAAATCTGCAGCTGAATTGAAACGCGAAGAGATGAAAAGGGAAAATAAAGAAGGAACAAAAACATCAACAGAAACAAAAAGTAGTAATACAACTTTTGAAGAAGATGACGAGTTTTGGGATTGGTTTATGGATGGCGATTGGGATGATACTTCATCTAAATCTACTACAACAAACAATAGTTTAACCACAGATGACAGTTATAAATCCAGTCCATCTAAATATAGTACCGCATTAAAAAATTTAAACGATTACCTCAAAATATTTAACCCTGAAACATACAAAGGTGTAGAAGTAAAAGATGGAAAAGTTTATTTCAAATTTAATGTATTAGGAAAAATATACAATTCCTACATCGGCATTAATTCATTAAAACAAAATACAACTGTTATTAAAGGAACCGGACAAGAAGAAGTAAAGATACTTTGCAAGAGCAGTGCCAAATGTTTTTATTCCGAATACACCAATAACGTTGTCGATCACTTCCGTTTCTATACGAATTCCAAAAAAGATTTGATCAAGATGGAAAATTTAGTCAACGATTTTATAAAAGCACTTTAAGCTTTAATTGGGAATTCTGAATGAGTAGCCAATAGATGCAAACCAACCTTTTGCAAATGGATACAATTGGAAACCTCCGGACACATCTACTTGCATCGTATTTTTTATTACATACGTAATGCCGGCATTCCAATTATGTGTACTTTTTTGATGTATTGGAATGGAACCATAAAATTCATAATATATACTCCAATTTTTCTTAAGTCCAAAGCCATTGACAATTGTGTAAATAAATGCCGGTTGTGGTGAAAAGCCATCCCATTCTATACCGGCATTGTATCCTAAAGAAATATCTTTCTTAAAATCGTGATCGAAAGCTAAACGAAACGCTGGAGCAAAATATCGTGTTCGTACATTTTTAGTAGAAAGATAAGGTATCACTATTGAGCTCAAAATTCCGATAGAAGGACGTGCTTTACGTGCTGCACATACATTGGTTTTAAAACCAATTGACATAGGAGCTAATCCTACATTGTATTTTCCGGATGTATCTTTTTGTGAAACAACATCGGTAGTTAATCGTAACTCCGTGGCTTTTAATATTCCTACTCGCCATAGAATAGTTGGATGCACATATTGTAGCTCCTTCTCTGTACTTTCTATGTTCATCCCAAATTCCATTTGAAAATGCTTAAATGGTACAGCAGCAGAAGATTCTGACTGGTCTGGCCTATCTGTAGAAATAGGCTCTATCAAAGTATCTATTTCCGGCTTTGACCACACACTAAAATATACACAACACAAACCAACAAAAAAAGTTTTTTCATGCATCAAAGATGGCAAAAAAGATAAATATAGCTAAATAAAATTTTTAAGCTAACTTAAAAATCAAAAACCATATAAAACAAAAAAATCAAACAACAAGATATCTTACTGTTTGATTTTTATTATAGAATAAATGAAAAAATACTATTCTATCCGCATCTGGAAGCACCGCAATCTTTACATGTTAAGCAACCTTCTAAGTATTGTTGATTCACGGAACCACAATTCGGACATTTAGATTTAGTAGATAAAGTACCATCCGGAACATAGCGTTTCAAAGCACGTGCTACACCATTTTTCCATGTATTAATCGCTTCATCTAAGTCTAAACTTCCAATTAAATCTACAACATTTTCAATAGGCATTCCATGACGCAAAGTACCGGAAATTAACTTGGCATAATTCCAATATTCCGGATTAAATTTATACGACAATCCTTCTATCGTTGTTTTATAACCGCGCTGATTTTTATATTGGAAATCATATCTCGATGTTCCATCATTTTCTTTATTTTTAATTATAACACCTTCGTTTACCCAACGTGGCAATAAAATGCCATCTTCATCATCACTCAAGCCTGTAAATATTTCATACGGTTTATTATCTACTAAGCCGATGAAGGCAATCCATTTATCTTTATTATTTTGGAAACGTACCACATCGGCTTTCAGGGTTACCGGACGAGTGAGTGGAAAATAAGAATCATCCATTGAAGATAAATCCTTATCTTTTTTCTCCTCTGTACTTATTAATACACCGGAACGAGAGCCATCTCTATAAACGGTAACACCTTTGCAACCTGCTTTCCACGCTTCCATATAACACTCACCTACTAATTCTTCTGTTACATCATTCGGCATATTTATCGTAACACTGATAGAATGGTCTACCCATTTTTGGATAGCACCTTGCATCTGCACTTTTTTCAAATAATCCACATCATTGGACGTTGCTTTATAATAAGGTGATTTCTTCACTAGTTCATCCAATTCTTCTTGTGTAAAATTGCGATTGGTATTGTAACCATTAATTTCCATCCACTCTTTAAAACGATGATGGAAAACAACATATTCTTCCCATGAATCACCTACTTCATCAACAAAATCAATGCGTACATTTTTATCATTTGGATTTACTTTTCTTCTGCGTTTATAAACCGGCAAAAAGACTGGTTCGATTCCGGAAGAAGTTTGCGACATTAAACTGGTTGTACCGGTTGGTGCAATAGTAAGCAATGCAATATTTCTTCTACCATACTCCAACATTTCGTAATACAATTGTGAATCCGCTTCTTTTAAACGCAACATAAACGGATTATTTTTTTCACGTTCTGCATCAAATATCTCAAATGCACCACGCTCTTTGGCAGTATGAACCGATGCTCTGTATGCTTCAATGGCCAATGTTTTATGTACGTTCACAGAAAAATCAATTGCTTCATCACTACCATAACGCAAACCAAGAGCTGCCAACATGTCACCTTCTGCAGTAATGCCAATTCCTGTTCTTCTACCTTGTATGGATTTCTCTTTTATTTTTGTCCAAAGATTGATTTCTGTATGTTTTATGGCTTCCTCTTCCGGGTCTTGATGAATTTTTTCCAAGATAGCATCTATCTTTTCTAATTCTAAATCAATAATATCATCCATCATACGCTGTGCAACGGCAACATGTTGCTTAAATAAATCCCAATTAAAACGAGCGTGTTTTGTAAAAGGTTGTTCTACATACGACAATAAATTAATTGCCAATAAACGACAAGAATCGTAAGGGCAAAGTGGAATTTCGCCGCATGGATTGGTAGAAACGGTTTGGAAGCCCAAATCGGCATAGCAATCCGGTAAAGACTCGTTAATAATCGTGTCCCAAAATAAAATGCCCGGCTCAGCAGATTTCCATGCATTATGAACAATTTTTTTCCATAAAGCGGTGGCATCTATTTCTTTTTTAAATTTTGGAATAGCACTTTTAATTGGAAATTGTTGAACAAATGGTTTATTCTTTTCTACAGCTTGCATGAATGCATCGTTGATGCGTACAGAAATATTTGCACCGGTTACTTTTCCTTGTTCTAATTTAGCATCAATAAAATCTTCTGCATCCGGATGAGCAATGGACACCGATAACATCAATGCTCCACGACGGCCATCTTGAGCAACTTCTCGTGTAGAGTTGGAATATCGTTCCATGAAAGGTACTAATCCGGTTGACGTTAACGCAGAATTTTTTACAGCAGAACCTTTGGGACGAATATGTGATAAATCATGTCCAACACCACCGCGACGTTTCATTAATTGCACTTGTTCTTCATCAATTTTCATAATGCCGCCATACGAATCAGAATCCTCGCTATTGCCAATTACGAAACAATTCGACAAGGAAGCTATTTGATATGGATTTCCAATGCCGGTCATTGGGCTACCTTGTGGAATGATGTAGCGAAAATCTTTAATTAAATCAAAAATAGCTTGTTGCGACATTGGATTCGCATATTTGGCTTCAACGCGGGCAATTTCAGCTGCAATTCTATGGTGCATATCGTCCGGTGTTTTTTCGAAGATATTGCCATCAGAATCTTTTAATGCATATTTATTTAGCCACACTCTGGCTGCTAAATCGTCACCTTTAAAATATTTCAAGGTAGCTGCGAAGGCTTCATCTTGAGTGTACGTTTGTTGTTTGGAAGGAATATCAATTGTTTTCATTTTTATGGTATTATTAAATTAGGGAATGCAACAAAAATACAAAAACATACACTTTCAACAATACCTAATCTTAGTATAATTTTCAATAAAAAATTACAATTAACTGATAATCAATATTATGATATTTTTAGAAAACAAAAAAGTTTTCAAATAATTACAAACTGATGTTTACAACTTTTGAATGAAAATTTCAAAAAGAATAACTATTAAGGAATAGAATCCTAAATAAAAATCAAATAAAGAGAAATAACCTTAAGAAAATATGTAAAACAAGAAATGCTAAAGTAACTGTAAAAGCGTATTAAAATATACTGCTTTATCGGTATAACGTGCATTTATTTTGGCTGCAAATTGGGCATGATGATGCGTAATAAATTGCTGATAAATGGTCTCATTTGCAAAGAATAATTGAAACGTAAACGTTACACCTTCTTGGTCGTTTAACACTTTAAATACTTTGTATTCCACCAACAAATGTGTTTCCTGCACAAAATGTAAAATTTCTGATTTCATCCAATGTAGCCATTCGTCTGCTACGTCTTCATCTATATTTGCGGTAAGTGTGTAAACAATCATGTTATCAAAAAAATTAAATTACTGTAGGACATTATTTTTCCCAGACATCCGCATAATCCGGTGTTTTCTCAAAAACAGCCAATGCATATGGACATTCCGGAATAATGGTTAATTTATTACTGCGTGCATATTGCACACCTGCATCCACTAACTTCTTCCCTATTCCTTGTCCGGCAAGACTTTTATCTACATTGGTATGCTCAATAACCATCACTTGTTCATTTTTCATCACATAGGACATATCTGCCACTTTTTCATTTCGTTCGTTTAGAATATAAAAATCGCCTATTGTTTTTTGTTGATGTTGAATTTGCATGGTATAGATTTAAATCAATAACAAATATACTGAATAAGTAAATGGTATATAAAAGAATTAAGTTCAATCAGCGAATTACGTTAAAAATATTTCTTAAAAAACCCAATTGTGTAACGATAGTAAATAGGTAAAAATAGAATTAGATTAACTATTAATATCCAAATAAAAAAGTGTTCAAAGTAGCTAAAATACAGCAGTAATAATAAAGGTAGATGAATTTCATAAAACTCATTCAGTAGTTGCTTATTAAAAAAATCATAACGGAAATTGACATTCGATAAAATATCCTTTTGAGCAATTTTTTCTTTTATATAATAGGCGATGATATACATTATATATGCAAAAATAAAGATATGTTGTGTAGATGGTAGAGAATACAAAACAATAAAAAAAATCAATAATTCGATTGGAACTAAATACCGCAAAACCAATTGATAACTTTTTTGAAAACCTACTTTAGTAACAAAAGTTTGCGTATTGGTGTTGATGTCATTTTCATAATCTTCTATTTGATGATTGATGATATTACGAACGCCCATCAATAACAACCAACTTATATAAACAAGCACAAATGTTAGACTAATAGTAACACCGCCTGATATTTTAGCATACGTATAAGAAGCCAATAAACACGGAATAACTTGTGCATACATCGCATCTGTAAGCAAACCTAAAACACCTCTTTCTTTTAATCGAAAAGGTGGTAATGCATATACCATAAACAGAAAAAATTCTAAAGAAATAAGTAGCAACGAATTAAAATCGAAGGGCAAAATAAACCATGGCAAAATGGACAAGCAAAGTAATAGTACAACTAAAAGTGTAGAATTTAATCTGGACAAATTAATAAATAGATTACGCTTATTATTTTTAACATCGTCTTTATAATCATAGATATCATTCCATACATATCCAATTCCGGCAACACCAATTGACAATAAAATGGAAATAAAAATAAGCCACAAAATATTTGATGGAATTATTTTTCCATTAAACAATACCACATAAATACTGCAAAACACAATGCTAAATTTATATTGTGCATTATTCCATATTCGATGTTGTATTTTTTGTAAGAAAGACAAAATTAAAGGTTATTTTTTTCAACGTGATTCATTTGCATTTGAAATATATTCTGCAAGAAATAACGATGCATTCCTTTTTTAATATCGTATTCCGGTTTATATAATTTCACTTCAAAAAAGTCGATGGGAAAAATATACTTTTCCCAATTATCAATTTTAGCAATGCCGGTTAATTCTTGGAATTCATTGGAGATAGAAAGGTTTTCAAAATCTTCTAATGGGATATCAATTGTTTTTACAAATACTACTACATATCCAATTTTCCGTACTAAAGTCAAGAAATCATTCAAATCAGCTACGTCGTAATAATATGCTTTATTGATTTTTTTTATCTCGCCATCAATTTTAAATTGCACAAATTTATTATTCGAAATGCGTCGGAATAAGTCTTTTATATACACTTCGCCACCAGGCTTTAACACCTTCCAGATTGCTCTCAACAATTTTTCTTTATCGGTAGAATGTCCAAATGATTCCAAAAAATAGGCGATATCAAATGTTTCTTTTGGAAATAACTTATCTACTAAATGATAATCGTGTAAATGAGGCTGCACCAAATGTTGCAGTTGCTCTTCCTGAATCTTATCTTTCGCAAATTGCAATTGCACCTCAGAAACAGTAACAGCATCAATTGTACATTGCACATTTTTTGCAAAATAACGAGCCGGTCCGCAAACGCCACAACCTGCATCTAAAACACGATGTTCCTTTTTCAATCCAATACTTTGAATTTGATAATCCAAGATATTGCTTAAATTATTTGTTCTAAACGCTTGAATAATTTCGCCATATACTTGTAAAAAAGCAGTATGATGTTGATTATAAAATGCGCCTACATTCGCCGGATGCGCTGTTGTATTTTTCGAAAATTTAAATTTATCCAAGAACGACATATCGACTTTATTACTCAGTTTTTAGTATTGGTATAGTCTTACGAAAATACTAAATTTGAATTATATACCTACTATCTATGCGACCAGTATTACGCGACAATACATTAGAAGAACAATTTCAACACGATGGGTATGTCATTGTTCCATTTCTAAATCAAGAAGAAGTTCAACATTTACGGCAACAATATTTTGACACAATTGCACAAAGCGGTGGATTAATACAATCGGAAGATGCCGGAATTAAAGACACTATCACGTATGATTTTACGTTTATTGATAAAAACATCGACTACAAGCGTTTAGTATATAAAGTAATTACGCA
Source organism: Bacteroidota bacterium (assembly GCA_963169645.1). Lineage (GTDB taxonomy): Bacteria > Bacteroidota > Bacteroidia > Chitinophagales > JADIYW01 > JADJSS01. The sequence continues at coordinate 187,810 of CAUJCO010000012.1, read as the reverse complement.
AACATTTGAGCCGCATTTTCAAAAATACTTAGCCAATTATAAACCAATTATTGCCAACTTTATTCGCAAGAAAACAAATAATGGTGAAGTACCGCTACATCAAAATTGGGCTTTTGTGGATGAGACTAAAAGTACATCTGTTTCCATTTGGTGTCCATTAGTAGATAGCAATGAAGAAAACGGAACACTGCAAGTTGTGCCCGGCTCACACAAACGATTTGGAAAAGTAAGAGGCCCTATGATTCCTTGGGAATTGGAAAATATCAAACACGATATCATTGAAAAATATTTAGTACCAATGAACGTAAAGGCCGGTGAAGCCGTTATTTTAGATGATAGCATTGTGCACTATTCAGCTATCAATAAAAAAGAAGAATTACGTTTAGCAATTCAATTAATTTTAATACCGGAAGAAGAAACTTCTATCCATTATCACATGGATTTAGCAAAGAGTAATAAAAAAGTAGAAGTATTGGAAGCTGATGTAAATTTTTACATGGAATTTAATCCTTGGAAGAAAGCAGATAATGTACAAACTTTAAAATCTTTTTCATATCGTCCTTTTAATATGTCGATTACAGAATTTGATAAAGGAATTTATGGAAAAAGGATTGATGAAGTAAACGAAAGTAGCGGAATATTGGAAAAAATAAAATCAATTTTTTCATAGTATGTTACCCGTTCAAGAACCATATCTTCAACAATTACTAAATAGTAATGGTTTCTTTGTTATACCGTTTATAAATAAAGAAATTGTACAACAACTTCAATCTATTTATACCAAACATTTTAGTCAAGAAAAAATGGCATTTTATTCCACTTCATTTCACGATGATTTGGATTTAAAAAAACAAGTAAATGCTGAAATATTACAATTATTGACGCCTATCTTGCAAACTCATTTTACGGACTATAAATTACTGGGAACATCCTTTTTAAAAAAAGAACCCAATGAAAATAATCCGTTGCCATTACATCAAGATTGGACAGTAACCGATGAAGAAAAATTTGGCTCCTTCACTATTTGGATTCCACTTCAAGACACCAATACTGAAAACGGAGCAATCCGAGTTATTGAAGGAAGTCATATCGTAGAAAATAATTTAAGAGCACCTTCGCTTCCGGTTGCATTTGAGAAAGACCGACTATCCTTTGATGGTTATTTAAAAACATTAGAGATGAAAGCCGGCGATGCATTTGTGTTTAATCATAAGCTCATGCATGCCTCATGGCCAAATCAATCCGACAAACAACGGGTTGCATTAACAATTGGATTAGTTCCAAAAGAGGCCGATTTATTTATGTTGTATTACGATAAAAACAAAAAACAAATTGCCAAATACAGCATGCCGGATGACTTGTTTTTGCATTATCCGGAAATTATACAAGCACCTAAAATAGGTAAGCTAATTGAAACTTTTGCTTATACACCATCCACTTTTTCTGAAAAAGATTTTATCGAAAAAGCGTATCAAAACAGACAACACCACCATACTATGCAGCCTTTATTTAAAGATAAAGAACACCAAGCATTTTTTGAGCAAAACGGCTACATCAAGCTACCTGCATTAAATGCAACACAAATAGACGAATTAAAAAATTACTATTTTACGTCCGGCATACAACAAACAACCAGTTATGGTTTTTATGTAGGAATGGATCATGAAAACAAACAATTGGTAGATGAAATGATGCAGCAAATTGAAGATGTGGCCATGCCAACTGTTTCTATGTATTTAGCGAATTACCAACTTATCACCGCAAGCTATGTTATCAAAGATACCAATCCACAAGGTGTTGTTCCACCGCATCAAGATTGGACATTTGTAGAAGATGAAACACAACATTGTTCTGTTACATGTTGGATTCCATTGGTAGATACGAATATGGAAAATGGTTGTTTAGGTGTGATAAAAGGAAGTCATAAATTTTTTAAAAATGTACGTCCTTCACCATCGCCGCAAGTGCCGTCGCCATTAGCACCACACTTATTTTCACTTTTCCCTTATTTTGATTTAATTCCGATGAAAGCCGGCGAAGCACTCATTTTTGACAATAGAACCTTTCATGCCTCACCACCAAATATTAGCAATGAGCCAAGGTTGGCTGTTGGATTAAGTTTTACTCAAAAAGATGCAGCATTGCGGCATTACTACTTAAAACCCGGAACAAAAGATGTGCTATTGAAATATGAAGTAACACCGGAGTTTTTCAAGCAATATGATAATGGTACATTATCCAAAATGTATGATGTAGGAAAAAACATTGAAGCATTTAGGCTGATGGAAGAAATTCCGTACAAATGGGAAAATTTGAGTAAAAATGAAATGAAGAATAGAGTAGTTGCAGCTGGCAACGCATATAACAAAGAGCTGACGAATCACATGATGAAATTATTTGGCAGTCAAATGAAAGATTCGTTTACAACCAAAATAAAAAATGTGCTGAGCCTGCCCAAACATATCTTAAATAAAATGCTTAGATAATTATATGCAAAAAGATATTTCTTTATTACTTGCAGAAAATGGTTTTGTTATCTTAGATATTTTAGATAAAAATGAGGTTGATTACTTAAACCAATTATGCTCGCAATTTTTGCATCCAGCCGGACAAGATTTTATTTCTTCATCTCACTTTTTAAATAAAGATGATTCAACGTATATCAACCAACAATTGCATCTCATTTTACAAGAAAAAATTTCGAGTTTATTTCCGGAACTGCAATTGCTTGGCGGCACTTTAGCCACAAAAAGAAAAGGCAAAAATATCTTGAAAGCGCACAACGATTGGTCGATTGTAGATGAAACAACATACAATTCGTATAATTTGTGGACGACTTTAGTAAACACCAACAAACAAAACGGTACTTTAGGCGTAATTCCGGGTTCGCATGTATGGAAAAACAACATTCGAGGTTTCCAAATTCCAAATGCGTATGAAAATTTTTCGAAGCAGTTTATAGAAATTGGATATGAGCCGGAATTAAAAGCCGGGCAAGCCATTTTATACAACCATAAATTGGTGCATTACTCAAGACCAAACACAACTGATGTAGCAAGAAATGTTGCTATTATTGGCTTAAAAGATAAATCTGCTACACTTCAAGTTGCCATTGGAACAACAAACAATAAAATAGAAATTTACAAAACGGATGAAGAAGATTTTTACACGTTTAATGCTGAAAGCATACGAGCTAAAAATCAGCTGTTACTCCAAACAAAAATGCCAAATTCCACGTTGACATGGAAACAAATTGAAGCACAATTTCATCAACATTTACCAAATGATTTTCTGTATCTTCAACAAACGAATAAAAGTTGGATAGGAAAAATAAAAAGGATATTTCAATAAAATAATTAAAATTTTGATGTCGATTTTTGATAAATTATTTAGACCAAAAGAAATTAAAATAAATAAAAATGAACTCCATATTTAATCTATTATTCAACAAGAATACTAAAAATAAAATAGGGAATCAAAAACCCTACCCAAATCCTATATTAAAAAATAGTGATTTACAAAAAGAAATAGATAATGTTGGGTTTATCAAAATTAAAATACTAACAGAAAAACAAATTACTGAAATACGTAATTTTTATAATACAAAACAAAAATCAAACCTTGATAAATTTGGATTTCATACGAGTGTTGATTTAGAAGATATAAATACGATTAATGAAATAGCAGAATTCTTAAAAAAGAATTTAGAAGAAGAGCTACCTAAATATTTTACAGATTATCAAATAATTTCACCCAGGTTTATCATTAAAGATCCAAATCTAAATAGTCTGATACCACCACATCAAGATTGGAGTTTTGTTGACGAAACTCAGTTCCAATCTTATAATTTATGGATTAGTATTACACCTACAACTATAAAAAGTGGCACACTAGGATTTTTAAAGAATTCGCATAATAAATTAAGCAATATAAGAGCAACACCCTTACCAATTTTCAAAGTTCCATTTCATGATTATTCATATAAATTACTTGACAAATTAGAATACTACGAATTAAATGCAGGAGAAGCATTTCTATTTAATAGTAGGATTATTCATGCATCAAAACCAAATGAAACAGACTCTCAAAGAATTGTAATTGCTTCAGAAATAACAAATAAAGATGCACAACTAATACATTATAATTTACAACCAGATAATAAAACAATTTATAAATATCATATTAACAATAGTTTTTTTTCTCGATATAACAATAAAAAACTAACCAAAATGTTTTATAACAAAGAGAATATTGAAGGTTTTAATCTTGTAAGTAAATTTACACATAAAGTAGATAGGATTAATTTAAATAAACTAATTAATTAATTATGATAAGTAATATTTTTAAGGATAAAGCATTAGAAGAAGAATTTGATAAAAATGGATTTGTAGTTGTTGATTTCATTGGTAAGGAAGAAATTGAATTCTTAAAATATAAATATCACGAGTTACATCCCCAAAACAATCGTGGTTTCTATGCATCTACATTTCAAGATGATTTAGAATATAGGAATAAGGTAGATGAAGCTGTATCGTCTATCCACAACCCTGCATTAGAACAATATTTTATAGACCATAAAAACTATCTTGGATGTTTTGTAACAAAGAATAATGAAATAAAGAGTGAATTAGGAATGCATCAAGATCTTAGTTTAGTGGATGAAGATAAATATGTACCAATCAATGTATGGGTGCCTTTAATTGATATAAATGAGAAAAATGGTGCATTAAGGTTACTGCCAGGCAGTAATAACTTCCCCAAAAACTATAGAGCACCAACAATTCCATTTACTTATCAAGAACACATTAAACTAATAGAGTTATATATGAAACCAATGTATGTAAAAGCAGGACAGGCAGTAATATGTAGTCAAAGCACTATACATGATTCTTTACCTAATCTAAGTAATGATTTCAGAATAGTATCTCAAAATTTCATATCACATAAAGATGCACAATTTCAAATTGTGTATTGGGATAAGAAATGTAAAAATAAGCTTGAAATATATAAGACTGAAAACGATTTATTAAAAAAATATGTTCAATTCAAAAATGGAATTTATGAAAGACCAAGAATTGGAAAGCTTGAAAAGAAAATTGATTACAATAATTGGCAACCAAATAAAAAAGAAATGTTGAATCTTATTGAAAGATATTGTATTTAAATATTTATATATTATTGAATTTAAACTCTATTTTAAAAACCGCTGAATTCAACTAAAATTCCTCTGAGCAATAACTATAGGATTATATATAATTTCAAGTTTAAAATCAAAGAATAATCTATCTATTCCAATCTTCTAATCTAATTAACTCATACCTTTCTGGTGGTCTTTTCATTATATCTTCTGAATAAAAAAAAGCTTCATCAACTGCATACACTTCTACTTTATCTTTAGGCGTTTTATTATCTCTAAAGTAATGTATCAATTGGTAATTTTTAGGTAGTACTACTGTTGTAAAAGCAAGTCGTGTGCTTGTGCTTACATTTGCTTTAGAACCATGTATTAAAGCAGAATCAAAACAAATTAAATCTCCTTTTTTGAGCGGCACATCAATCATTTTTTTCCATAAAGCTTTTGTTTCATTTTCATATTTCCATGGAACATTTAAAGAACGTTGATAATTTCCCCACAAATGACTCTTAGGAATTAATGACAAACAACCATTCGTAACATCAGTATCACACAGTGGTATCCATACATATACCGCATAATTTTTTGTTTCATCTATGATTGGTGTATCTTGATGTGGGTTAAGAATACTATTTTTTGATGCAGGTTTTATTTGAAATGCGCCACCGGTATTAATGGTAGCATTATCTGAATTAATAATTTTTGATAAAATCTGGGTGGAAATAATTTTTATTTTATCTACAACAATAGATCTAATTTTAGTAGAATCTAATCTACCACTGTTTAAGAAAGTATCTGACAAAATAAAATCATCCATTTTAGAGATTTCATCATATAATTTCCTCATTTCTTCGATGTATTCATTTTCTACTGTATTTCTAAAAATTAAAAAACCATTTTCTTTATACTCATCAAATATTTCATTACCATTAAAATAATTTGGCTCGAAAAATCTATTAACATGTGGTTTTTTATTTGATTTATTAAAGCAAAACATACTTAATTTATTATCAATATTAAATGAATATAACAAATACTCTTATATTTTAACTGGTTATTATATATTCATGATAAAGATTCTATTCATCAAACACACCCTTTTCTATTTGTAATTGTTCTTCTACAATCTTCATAAATAATTTAATCTCTGTCAATATCTCTCTATTAACTTCCATTGAAGATTTTTGAACATCTGATGTTCTTAATATGTACAATACGGATATGACAACCCTCTTCTTTATATTCATAGGCTCAAATTGCAAAGTCTGATTTAAAGTATCAAATAAATTCTGTAAATCTGTTTCATTAAATTCAATTCTGCTATGACGAATAATTTCAATTTTTAGTTGGTCATAAATCTCGGCAATAGCCAACCGCATCCTCACTGTTATAAAATCCTCTCTCTTTAATCCATCTTCAATATAGAATTGTAAGATATTCCTAAAATCATCATAGATTCTATTATTTACATTACTGATTGGAGAATTATATTGTTCAAGCGCTATATTATTTAAAAACCGTACTACATTCTGTAAATAGGATACACTTCTATAAATAATTGCCAATTGTCTAGGCCTTGTCACGTGTATAATTTTTATAGAAATATTATTTGCATTTGCAAAATTAACGACTTCCGGAATTTCCTTCCAGTTCAAGATAATTGGACAAAAATTAATGCTCAAAATAATTTTACCCTGTTGATGAAATTTTAAATATGTATTCAAATTACTCCTAACAATATCAAAATTTGAATTCTTACGTATATTTTCAAATGTTGACTTCTGTAATGAATCAATTGAAATACCAATCTCAAAATTACCTGAATTAATAAAACTGATAAATTGTTCATTAAGAATACTTCCATTCGTTTGAACATGAATTATACAATTAGGATTAAGTTTTATTATTCGCTCCCATATTTTATAATAAATTTTTATCATCATAGGTTCTCCACCAATAAATGTTGCAATTTTCAAATAAGGAATAAATTCTTCTAATTGATTTAAAAAAGTATCTGTATAAAAATTTTTATTTAGTGGAATACCTTTTATTTTTTTTATAGTTGAAGAGTAATCTTCATTACACATAACACAAGCAAAATTACAAAGGTCACTTAATTCGAAAGACATCTGAGTAGGCATGAATGCTGTATCCTTAGAATACATATCATACTTTAAACCAGGAAATGACCCATAATTTCTAGCAGTTAATACTTCTTTACATGACAGGCATTTACTCATATTATAATTCGATAAAAAAGTTTGTGCATTATTTACATTCTCACTTTTCCAGATTTCTTTTATCGAATTGTTACGAATATTACCTAAATACATTCCACTACTATAACAGCAACTATAAACATCCCCATTCATAGTAAAATGCAAATTATTGAACGCAGCATAACATATTCTTTTTTTGGGACCAAGTATTCTATTTTTATTATACTCTTTAACTGTATTCTTATCTATCGTAGCTAAACTTTCATCATTCGGATAGTCGTAATCTTTATACATTGCTTCAATTCGCCAAATCGATTTTGCAATAGAATATCCTAATTTTAATACTTTTGGGTATTTATAAAAAACTTTTCTTATCTTATTAATATTCATAAAATGATTAGATGTATATTAATGTAAATCTAAGTTCAAGTACTAAATGCAATTAAAATTTACAAACAAAAGTGTGCATACACGCACTAAATTTGAAGTGCTTAAACTTAATTGCAAATGAATCGTACATTTAAACAACTCACCGCAGAACAAAGGTATCAAATAGCTACGTTATTATCATAAGGATATACACAAAAACAGATTGCTATATTTATAGGTCAGATATAGCAAAACAAATTTTTCAAAAAGTGGAACAATCAAAATATGCATTTGATGTGGAAGTGCATTATTTACTCAAAAAACAAAATACAAATATCAAACTTCTACCCGTTATATGTGTTGAAACAAAAGGTTCCAAAGTAAATCTTATAAAAGACAGTTGGCAAATGTTTTGGGCTCTTTTTAAAATAAAAAAACAACATAATACTCTAAATTAGAGTAATGTTTAAATTGCATTAGAGATAAATATGGATTTTAAAAAAATTCAGAAAATTACTTCATCATATCCTAAATTATCTATTTGGGGTTACTCAATATTAAAAAAAATTTGGAATCTAAAGGCTGATTATACAAATTACAATTATCCAAAAAAAGAAGAAATAGCAACCATAAATTATAACACAGTAATAGATTTCAATAAAAACAGACCATACGGTCCTAAGAAAAAAATCTGTTACGCGCCTTTTAATAATATGCATTTCCAAATTAATGGAGATGTATCTGCTTGTAGCTTTAATTACGACTTTTTATTAGGTAATGTAAACGATCATACCATAAAAGAAATTTGGTCGGGCGAAAAAGCCAATCAATTTAGAGAAAAATTAGGCAACTATAATTTTGAGTTTTGTAAATCCTGTGAGTTTGTATTACAAGCAAAAAATTACAATGCATTTCCGCCACTAAAATATGATATACACGCAGATGATAATATCAATTATCCGAACCAAATGTCATTTGAGATGAGTGACCTTTGTAATTTTGAGTGTGTAATGTGCAATGAGAATTTCTCCTCTCTTATCCGAAAAAAGAAAGGGTTGTCGCCTCAGAAGTTCAGTTATCCGGAACGATTCTTTGAGCAATTACAAGAATTTTTGCCCCACTTGAAGATTGCCACATTTATTGGTGGTGAACCATTACTTATTAAAAGCTATTTTAGAATATGGGAAGATATTTTAAAAGTAAATAAGCGATGTACCATTCATATACAAACCAACGCAAGTTATTTGCCGCCACGATTTTTAGAAATGTTGAATACCGGTCAATTCGACGTTGGTATATCTTTAGATGCTGCAAATAAAGAAACATTTGAACAAATAAGAATTAACTCCAACTTTGAACAAATACAAGCAAACATCAACGTACTAAAATCTTATATGGACAAAGGAAAAGTAAACCTAAACATTAACTTTTGTCCGCTTGTTATAAATTGGTTTGAGTTACCTAAAATGGTAACGAATTGTAACGAATTAAATATTCCATTAAAAATTGTAAACGTAGAAAATCCACGACATCTTTCTTTACATCACAGAAATGCTACTTTTATTGATAAAGTGATTAAACAACTTGAGGCAAATTCATTTAATAAATCTAAATCCATTGTTTGCAACAAAAATATTCTTTCTTATACTCAATTTATTCAACAATTAAAGCATCTAAAACTCGAAGCAATACATCGAGATAATTATTACTTAGACATTAAAGATGATATAAGAACAATATTTAAGGATTTTTGCAATAACACTTCAATTTTTAATAATTTTTCTCCTGAACAACGTGATATTATACATACAAAGTGCTTACATCATGTTCAATCGTTAAGTACTAATTCAATTATCCAAAACAAAACCATCTTTAGAGTTTACTACTCACTTTATAATATTAAACATACTAACCAAGGTGAATCCTCTACCAATTTTGAATATGGTTGCACCGTATTGTTAAATGTTTTTGATGAATTCTACACATTAGTTGAAGAAGAACAATCTCTAATTACTGTTCCAAATTGAGCAGATGATTCGCTAAGGTATACATACAAATGATAAGCTTCGGACTTACAATCTTTCGCTCTATATTGGTCTGGTGCCATTGACCACTAAATTACAACAAGTCCAAAAAAATATATAGTATATTTAAAAAGAAGTAGTTTACAATCAACTGTCAAAAGCTGACAACACCTTTTGAAGACAAGAATTGCGGAGACAAATTCGGTTGGAAGTCGATCGGACCACAAGACCCGTCGAGGGCAAGGAAATTTATATATTTTGCTGCACGCACAAATCATATTAAAAATGCCTTACTGCCATTATAAAACTTTTTATCCAAGCCAATATTGTTGGAAATAAAATAAGATAAGGTGCTAATAAAAAGAGTAAACGTACATCAAAACAGCTTAATAAAATCAACGTAAGTATTGGAAACAATATTTCATAAAACGGATTCATATCTACCAGCACATTGGTTTCAATCTCATTTTTTCGTTTATAAATAAACGGAATTCTATATTCTTTTCTTTTGTAGAGGTACAATATAAAGAGCAAATAAAAAACTATAGTAAAAAATGGTAATGGTAAGTAAGATAAGAGCATAACAAAAAAGAGAATCTCCAATGGAATAATGTAGTTTCGAACCCATTGCAAAATAATATCTGTATTATATCTTGCCGCTATTGTTTTGTTTCCGGAAAGTGCATCGTGAATTTTATCTTTTAAAACGTGAAAAATAATATTTCGAACACCACGCAAAAAGCCCCAAATACATACACTTATCAAAAATAAGGTCGATAAAACTGCAATATCTGTAGAATATAAAATTGCTAAAAAATAAAAAAGTGTTCCGCTATAAAATGCATCTAAAATAATAGCAACATATGTATATCTTTTAAAACGAAAAGGCGGAACGGAATACAAAAAAAACAAAAGTAATTGCAAGATATAAAGTATCAAAATGGCTGTATTCCATTTTAAAAAATAAGAAATAATTGCAATACCTAAACAAAGCACTAATAGTAAAAACATTTTTGTCAATAAGCTTGTTTGTTCCAACGAATTAAACTTATTTCCAATTTTATCATAACGAATATCAGACCATTCATTTAAATAAAATCCTAATGCAGAGGTAAATGCCGTTAATGCAATAAATAAAACATAATCTTGTAAAAGATGTACAAAAGCGATAGCCTTCGTTCCGGAAAACAGCAACCCAATATTGTAAAATGATAACACAGGCGGTATCACATATAACCACCAATCTTTAATTCGTATATGTCGAAAAAAGAGATGCAAAACGTTTGGGTTAATTGATAAGCATTGCCGCTTCATCTAATTTACACGAAATAATGTTTGCCCAACGAAAATTATCAAATACAAGGTGCTTAGAATCATAAAAAATCCAACATCACCAAAAAAATAAAAGGAAGTACAATTCAATTAATAGCAATTTTGTATTATTATAGTTGGTTTGATACATTACAATGCAGGAAATAAACAAACATGTGCACGGTTTATGGATAGGAAATGCGCTCACCGCAATTGAAATTCTTTGCATACAATCATACATACAAAATGGACACACTTTTCACCTTTGGCATTACGAGCCTATTCAATCTATTCCGGATGAATGCATATCTTGTGATGCCAATGAAATTATTCCGTTTGATGCTGTTTTCTCTTATACAGAATACAATAAATTCGGGCATGGCAAAGGCAGTTATGCTGGCTTTTCCGACATTTTCCGATATAAATTATTCTTGCAATACAGTGGTTGGTGGACAGACATGGATATCGTTTGTTTACAACCACTCGATTTTGATTCAGAATATGTTTTTAGAAAAAATGGAAAAAAAGGTATAGTAGGAAATGTGATGAAATGCCCTAAAAATAGTGCTTTGATGCACTATTGCTATGAACGTGCCCTCAACGAAATTTCAGCTAACAATAAACATTGGATGTTACCAATTACGATACTCAACGATGGCATTCAGAAATTCCAATTACAGCAATTTGTTTGTTCTTTTACGAATGATGATAGCTGGCCTTTAGTTTCTACCTACATTACGCATCAAAAAAAATTTGATAACCATTGGAAAGCTTTTCATTGGATGAATGAAGAATGGCGTAGATATCAACTCGACAAAAATATGTTTATTCAACATTCCTGTATTCAACAACTCTTAGCTGACTATTCTATTCCACACACTATTTATACGACATCAGAAGCTACAAAAATAAAATCGAAATTAAATAAATGGAATTATATGCTCATTAATTTAAAGGCAAGATGGAATTGGTATAAACAACACTTAAAAAATAAACATTAAAGTTTGGTACATTTTATCTCTAACCAATCTGCCGGAAAAAATTCAGGCATTCCGTCAAAAGTATCTATTTTATTAGCTGTTTCAAATGCTTTACGCACGTGAATGTCATCTACAAATTCAAACGGACGAATAAAATCTATCTGCAAAGTATGCCTTGTTAATGCTACTTTCACTTCATGTAAATCCAACGTATTGTAACAATACGATTGATTGATATTGGAAATTACTTTATCAATTGCTGATTTTGGAACGGTTGGGTGATGGTGTTTTTTATAAAAATCCTTGATGTATAAAGTGCCACCGGATTTTAATTTTTTCGTCGCCTGATGAATTGCTTTTTCCACTTGATTGGAATGCCCTAAACTTTCCAAAAACAAGACAACATCGTACGTTTCATTTGGCAATGGCATGGTATCCATCTTGTGGTAATCACCTAAATGCAACGTGATGTTATCTATCAAATTTGCAGCTTGTATTTTTTCATTTCCAAGTTGAAATTGTGTTTCCGAGATGGTGATACCATCCAAATACGCATTCCATTTTTGAGCAAAATAAATAGCCGGACCGGCAACGCCGCAACCTAAATCCAATACTTTAGATTTCCAATTTATGCCGGCACTTCTGCCAACATAATCCAACAATTTCGTAGTATCCGTTGGACGAAAAGCCTGAATTACATCGCCATACGTTTGCAGATACGAAGCGGTAAATTCATTATAATATTGGCGAACTTGTTCCGGTGTAGACATGCCTATTTAATTATACATTCGGGCTTTTTCCTTTTCGTCTTCTTCAAAAACAACATCGGTATAATCTTGTATCACATTATAAAGTGTATCTCTTTCAATCGGTTTTTTATCTACGGCTTTTATCAAATGCACTAACTCTCGAGTACTCATAGCCGGATGTTGTTCTTCACTGCCTGCCATTGAGTAAATTTTAGTCGTGTCATCTATCGTTCCATCTACATCATCCACACCAAAATTTAAGGAAAGTTGAGTGGTATTTCTACCTATCATTGCCCAATACGACTTGATGTGTTCAAAATTATCTAAATAAATTCTTGCAATAGCATAATTGCTTAAATCTTCAACGATAGTTGCCTCCGGCAAATGTTTCATTTCGTTGTGTTGGTTGCGGAATTTCAACGGTATAAATGCATTAAAACCATGCGTTCTATCTTGTAATTGGCGTAATCGTTCCATGTGATCTACGCGATGCGTAAAGTTCTCAATATGACCGTACAACATGGTTGCATTGCTCGGAATACCTAATTTATGAGCTGTTTCGTGAATTTCTAACCATTCTTCAGCAGAACATTTTCCGCCGGCAATTTCATCTCGTATTTCTTTATCAAAAATTTCTGCACCGCCGCCCGGCATAGAGCCCAATCCGGCAGCTTCCATTGCTTGCATACCTTCCTGATAGCTCATTTTTGCTTTCTTAAAAATATAATGATACTCAACCGGTGTTAATGCTTTGATATGTAAATCCGGCCGGTGTGCTTTAATTGCTTTAAACAAATCGGTATAAAACGTAAAATCTTGTTTGGGAATTACGCCACCTGTAATATGAACTTCTGTTACGGGTTGACCGTCGTATTTTTTTATATTATTTAAAATTTCCTCTACAGATAATTCCCAGCCTTCTGCTTTGTGTTTTAATAGTCTGGAATAGGAGCAAAATTTACAAGAGTACACACAAACATTGGTAGGTTCAACATGAAAATTTCTATTAAAATAGGTATTACTTCCATGTTTTTTTGTGCGAATGAAATTTGCCAACATGCCTACAAAACCCAACTCTCCTTTTTCGTACAACAACACGCCTTCCTCAAACGAAATGCGCTCACCATTTAATACTTTATCTGCTATCGTTTTAAATGCTGCATCTAATTTTAATTGAGGTAAAATGTGCTGTATAGATTGTGCTGAAACGACCATAACTATAAATATTCAAAATTAATTTCGTTACAAAATTACATATTTAAAGATGAAGTTTTGCTATTAATAAAATGACACTTTTGAGTTTTATCAACTTAAAGAAAAGGTGTAATAAATTTAAAAGATAAGCTACCAATCCAAATTGTACTACCTTTGTATCGTGGAAAAAGAAAAAATCATATTGTATTTAATCTCATTTATGTGGTTCTGTGCCATTGTAGATTTTCTATTGATGTTGCCCTTGGGAACAGCATTTATGGATTTATACCACATCACACCTAAAGAATATAGTTTGTTAATTGGAGCATTTTCTATCGGTGGATTTTTATCTTCATTCACTGCCTCTTTTTATGTCGACAAATTTGATAGAAAAACGGTCTTTCTAACAGCATTTATCTTATTCAGTATTGGAACTTTTATGTGTTCGTTTGCCTATAATTATTACTTCATGCTGTTTGCACGTTTTTTCACCGGATTATTTGGTGGTTTATTAGGCGGTGTATCTACAGCAATCATCAGCGATATTGTACCATACGAACGACGCGGAAAAGCAATGGCTATTTTAAATTTAGCATTTGGAGTAGCTTCTATTGTTGGTATTCCATTTTCCATTTTTATTTATAAATATTCCGACATCTTTTGGCCATTCCGTATTGTAGGTATTCTTTCTTTTATTGCATTAATTCCGGCATTTATTTATTTACCCAATTTAAAAGGACACATTAATAAAGACTTAAATACATTTAAAGAAATAAGTGAAATAATACGAAATAGAAATTTACAAAAAGCCTTACTCTTTGCGTTTTTATTGGTATTAGGGCATTTTATGTTTATTTCCTTCATCAATCCTTATTTAATAGATAATTTAGGATTTAAAGAAGATGATACAATGTGGATGTATATTGTAGGTGGCTTATCCGTTACATTAACCACCAACAGAATTGGAAAATTTATTGATACTTTAGGCAAAGTAAAATCATTCCGCATTTTAATTTTACTTTCGTTTATTCCAATTTTAGTCATTGCACATATACAACAAGCATCCATTATGTTGGCGTTATTGATTTGTGCCTTTATGTTTATTTTCAATAGTGGAAGGATGGTGGCCGCCATGACGTTAATTACCGGTGCACCAACAGAAGTGCAACGTGGAAAATTCTTATTAATTCGTTCTTCCTTGATAGAATTAAGTGAAGGTACAGCTTCTATAATTGGTGGAATGATTTTAACACAAGACCCAATTACGAAGCATTTAGTAAACTATAATGTTATCTCGTATATAGCAGTTTTTATTGGATTAATTTGCATTTATTTAGCACAACGAATTGAAATTAGTGAAGATGCCTATTGAGCGGTTTATTGGTTAGATGTAACCAACGCACAAACTGCCTCCACCCATTTATCTTCGGAATTTAAACTCTTTACTAGCGTAATGGATTCGCCACCGTGTTCTTGAAATAATTCCAAATATTCTACTTGAATTTCATACAAGGTTTCTAAACAATCGGCAACAAATGCAGGCGAAAATATCAACAAATTTTTCTTTCCTTGCTTTGCTAATTCCGGTAAAACATCCACCGTATAAGGTTCCAACCAAACTTCTTTCCCTAAGCGCGATTGAAAAGATGTACTATATTTATCTGCAGGAATTTGTAATTGTTGTACTATTAAACGCGTGGTTTCATAGCATTGTGCTAAATAACAATGCTGATTATTTTCGTGTATATTTTCACTGCATTTATCTTGTATGCAATCATGTGTTTGGGTAGTACCAACACGTGTAAGATGCCTTGCCGGCAATCCATGATACGAAAACAATACATGGTCGAAAGAAGCAATATCGTGTTGCTTACCTCGTTCTGCAAATGCATCTATAAATAAAGAATGATTATAAAACTGATGAATCGTATGAATACTTGGAATCACATTCCATGTTGCTGTAATTTCATTTACACGTTGTAATACAGAACCATTACACGCTGATGAATATTGCGGAAATAAGGGCAATACCACAATAGTATCAACGAATGCATTTTTTAATTTCAACAATGCACTTTCCATACTTGGATTTTGATAACGCATGGCAATTTCTACGACGAAAGCATCCCCTAATTGTTGTTGTACTTTGTTTGCTAAATCTTGTGTATGAAACAACAATGGTGAGCCTTTGTCTTTGTCCCAAACTGCTTGATATGTTTTGGCAGAATTTTTATAACGCATGGGTACAATAATACCACGTACTAATAATTGTCTTTTCAACCATGAAAAATCTATCACGCGTACATCTGTTAAAAATTCTATTAGATATTTATAAACATCGCTATTACTCGGAGAATCCGGTGTGCCAAGGTTTACAAGTAATATGCCTGTTTTTTTCATTAGAATATAAAAGCTTATTTTTTGTTTGCAAAAATAACTAAAATAAATCATTGAGATAATGGAATCTGAATTATCAGTTTGTTGTGAAAAAATAAAAAAACCGAGCTGACTTAGATTGGTCAACCCGGTTTTGAACTATCCGTCAAACCCCAAAAAAAAACGACGGACGTTCCCCTATAGATTACTTTTAGTAATAAATTTTTCTAAAGAATACGATACTTTGTTTAAAATGCCATCGAAGGGCAGAATATTGGTTTAATTGGTTTTTTATGTTCTTTAAACAACAGTCCGGTGTATGAAAATGAGATTTCTCCAGTTCCATTAAATCGACTTACTTTCGTTAATTTAGACACATTGATATCATAATTTACGGTAATATTCAGTCCTTTATATTCCATTTTTAAGGCTGGAATAATCGCATCCATATATCGATACCACAAACCGAAATTAACGGCAAAGCGTTCGCTTCTATTGCCCATCACACCGTATCTTGCAAAAGTTCCAAACATAATTTCCATATTAGGACCTTGCTTTTGAAATAAGGCTGATGGCAACATTGACCAGGTACCTTTCAACACAACTTCACCACCTAACATTGCTGCAAAACGTCTGTATAATCTATTTTCTTGACCATCATAAAACGATACGTTTGGACGAATTAAATTAAAAGCAGAAAAACCAACATATAAATTCGTGTGTGCTTTGGGTGCATAAGAATATACTGTGCCAATTGCTAAATTATAATCTACTTGTTTAGTATTTAATCCATTTTCTAATGGGTTAATATTGGGATCAAAACCATCGTAGCCATTAAATTGATTTCCAAAGGTTGCTTTGCTCAAATCAAATTTTCGCAAGTTTAATCCGTTTTGAATTCCAAATCCAAGTATGTGATTGTATTTTTTATCCAACACTTGCAAATAAGAAAAACTAAGACTTAAAGAAGTGGTATTAAAATGTGTGGCACCGGCACGATCGTGAACAATATCCAATCCGGTTCCAATAATAGAGCTCGGGCGTTTATTTTTCAATAAGGATAATTGTGCCGTTGCTCCAACAGTTTGATAAGGATCAGATACGCTACTCCATTGATTTTTATACGATGCGGCTACATAATAATCGTTATTAATAAAGCCTGTAAAAGCCGGATTAATATTTGATGGAATAGAATAAAATTGGGATGAATTGATATCTTGAGATCTGGATTGATATGCTAATAGCAGAATCAAAAATCCTAAAAAAATATTTTTCATACGTCAAGAATTAGGGTTTATAATTTATGTTTCTAGGGTTTATTTCAATTGTTTATAAAGAAACTATCTCAGCAACGTGATGTTTCCTTTCTTAATTGTTCTTTGTCCGTCTATACATTCCACATCCATATAATATACAAATACACCCGGATTAAGAATTTCATTTTTAAAGGTGCCATCCCATCCAATATTATTCGGATCGTTGGTTTCAAAAACAAGTTGTCCCCAACGATTAAAGATGCGTACTAATTTAACCGAAGCAACACCCGGACCATACACTTTTAATTCATCATTTTGACCATCACCATTAGGCGTAAAAGTATTTGGAACATAGACCATTTTTCCGGCACAATCTTCAATTACACGGATATCCAATTCATCTTCAGCTTTGCAGCCAAATTCATTTATTGCTGTTACTTTATAACTTGTATCCACTTCCGGTGAGGCTAATGGAGAAGGACAATTGGTGCAAGAAAGTTTATAATCCGGACTCCAAACATAGGATACTTGGTTGGGCGAAGTTGCATCAATTGGTACTTCTTGGCCACGGATAATAATGTGGTCTTGACCGGCTTTTACGGTTGGCAATGGTTTTACAGAAACAACAGCGGGCAACTTTTGAAGTTGGCATTTTCCATTCTCAATAATGGCATAATATGTTGTATTATTTCTCGGATAAACGAAAGGATTTAAACTATTCACATCCGACAATGTAGGCGATGCAATCCATTTAATTTTGGTTTCGTTTAAGGAGGTATTTTCTGCTTCTGCATGTAATTGTATGGTATCACCAATACATAAAATCGTATCCGGATAAACGCGTGCATTTACGGTTGTACGCACTTGAACTTCTACTGAATCATAGACTGGACATTGCGGATAATTATATGCTTTAATTTTGTACTTAGTGGTTTCTGATGGTTTCGCCATTACGCTTGCACCTACAGATGAATTTAAGGAAATGCTCGGTGTCCATTCAATTTTCACCGGATTACCACTTACATTTAATTCTATTTCTTCTCCTTTGCAAATTACTTTATCAGAAGTAGCTGTAATTGCAGGAACCGTGTAAACGCCCACTTTTACGCTGTCTTTGATGATACATCCAAATGTATTTTCTGCATAAAAATTAATTTTAAATATTCCGGTACCAATTGGAATAAACGTATTTCCATTACCTCGTTTTGGAATATTTGTTGAATCGGTGAATGTCCAATAATGTTCTTTTACCGGAGAATTCGGTGAAGTATATAATGAATCTTTAATGATGATAGAGCCTGTACCTTCACATAAAGTTGTTTTATTAACGCCAAAGAAAGATTCCATGCGTGCTACATTTATTTTTTTGGTTGATATAATATTTACTGTACAACCAAAATCATCTTTCAACACTAAAGTTGGCGTAAACTCACCTTCTCTACGATACGTATAATCCATTTCTTTAGATAAACTCTTATCCAATTTTGTATCACCATTACCAAAATCCCAAATAGTAGTTGTTGTATTTTTGAAATCAGCTAAGAATTTCACACCAAAAGGAGCACAACCGGCATCCGGCATAAACGAAAAACTACCACTCGGACCAGATACGTTGATGTATTCTTTTTTAAAGATGGTGTCTGTACAATTATTCGTATCTGCGACAATTAATTTTACATCGAAAGCACCGGAATGCGTGTAAACGCCTTGTGGTGTTGGGTTATTATCATTACTGGTGTTTCCATTTCCAAAATCCCAAGCAATACTTTTTAATGCCACATCATTTGGAGCAATTAATCTAAAATCTGTAATTAAATCAGGACATGTTTTAAATGTTTGATTGGCTGTAAAATCAACATCCATTCCTTTAATATGGATGAAATTAGATTTCGTCAATACATCGACACAACCAAAAGAATCTCTCACTGTTAATGACACAGAAAAGTCGCCTGTTTTCGTGTACGTATGTCTCGGTAATGAATCTGTGGAAGTCGTTCCATCGCCAAAATCCCATAAATAAGAAGTGGCATTTGCGGAAGAACGATTATAAAACTTAATTTCTTTTCCTTTACAAATATCTTTATAATCTACTCCAAAGTCGGCTATAACTTTTGATACCACAACTTGTTTGGTGACAGAATCTTTACAACCATAACTAGATTGGACAGCTAACTTCACCGGATACGAACCTAATGCATTATAAGTATGTGTGGCATTTTGAGTGGTTGCTGATGTACCATCATTAAACTGCCATCGATATTGCGTTATTGAATCAAATTTAGACCAACTAGAATCTCTTAAATTCATCACTGCCGGCACACAGCCACTCGCCTTTTGATAATTAAAATCTGCATGTGCTGCTAATACCGTAATGGTATCTTTTATTATAGATTCCATGATGCAACCATTTTTATAACGCACAAACATTTTCACTACAAATTTTCCTTCGTTGTGGTATATTGCTTGGTAGTTATTTCCAAAAACAAACCCATTTCCCAAATCCCATAAATAGTCGGTGATGTTGGAATCTTGTTGTGCTGTTAATGTAACGTGTAATGGTTTACAACCTATATGTTTAGACACATTAAATCGGAACGAATCGATATTAGTGAAACGGATTATTTGTGCTAACGTATCGATACATCCGGTAGAATCATTTCGAACAATTAAAGATGCAGTTGCATTAATAGTATTTGCCGGATAAACGTGCGTGATATTTTTATCCATGGTAGAAATTACAGTACCATCGCCAAAATCCCAAGTAGCTTCGGTATGTCCTTCCGATTTATTTACAAAATCTACTGAAAGGCTGTTACATTTCGTTGAATAATTAAACGCTGCTTTTGGATAGGCAACGAAAATTTCTTTCACATCTAATGTATCTCTACAAAAATTATTTATTGCAATTAATTGTACTTGGAATTTATCAGGTTGAGATGGTTCTTGATAGATATGTGTCACCGTTCTTCCTTCACCTGTTCCATCGCCAAAAATCCAAACAAATTCTGTGGTTGGGATTCCACCGGTTGCTGTAAACGTTACCATTTCTTGATTGACACAAACTTTATCTAAATCAACATCTCCATTAAAAGGATATTTAGAACCCACGTGAATGGGTCCAATTGTTTGCACTAATGAAGCACATGGTGCATCATATGCAACAGTTATTTTTACAGTATAATCACCTGGATTCGTGTAGGTATGTATCGGATTTTCAAGATTAGAAAAACTACCATCACCAAAATCCCATGTAATACTTCTTGGTGTCCAATTATGTGTCAAATTAGCATTAAAACGAACAGTTAAATCTTCGCAACCTTCCATTTTATCGGCTGTTGGAGCCATTTTATCCGGACCAACCCAAATATAATCGGGCATATCCATCTTATCAATACAACCATTCGCAGATTTTGCTTCTAATGATACACTATAAAAGCCATTTTGTGGTAAATAAACAGAAGGCTGCGCAGCTGTTACCGTAGTAAAGAAACCACCGGAACCACTAATAGACCATTTATACGAAGTAGCATTCGTAGATGTATTTGTAAAGTTTACAGTGAATGGTGCACAAGATTTTAATTGGTCTGCACTGAAAGCTGCAACAGGTGAAGTATTCACCACAACGTTCTGTGTAAATGAATCTCTACAACCTTCATTGTTTGTTGCAAGCATTTTCACTTGATACGTTCCGGCTGTGCTGTATGAGGTGGTCGGTGATGCATTCGTACTTGTTTTTCCATCGCCAAAATCCCAATTACAAAAAATGGGTGAATACGTAGAAGTTGTAGTTACGTTTACATTTTTATCGGTACAAACAGGAGTTGGAAAATTCACATTTACTTTAAAAGTTTCCAATTTAACCGCATTTGACATTGTTTTTGTTGCAGTACAATTATTTTGGTCTTTTACTGTTAGAGAAACATTATACGTACCGGGTGCATTATACTGATAGCTTGGGTCTGCTGCAGATGAACTGCTTCCGTTGCCAAAATCCCAAGTATATGTAACAGGCACATTCGATGTAACGGTGCTATTAAAATTTGCTGTAAATGGAATTTTACATGTGTGCGAATTATTCACTGTAAAATCAACTGTTGGGGAAGATGCTTTTTTAATAAAATCCTTTATAGTTTTTGTGTTTTTACAGCCGTTGGCATCCGTAACAATTAATGATACAGTTAAGTCGCCACTAAATGTATAAGTATGCAACGGATTTTGTGTTACTTCAGTTCTACCATCACCCATATCCCAAACCCATGAAGTAATGGGTGCATCACCTAAAGTAGATTTATCTTGAAATTGAACATTAAACGGCACACAACCTGTTCTTGGTGATGCATCAAAATTGGAAACAGGATCTTTAAATACGGTAACCGTTTTTGATATGGTTGATGTTTGATTTCCTTTAAAGATAGTTAGCTTAATTGTGTACACACCGGCTTGATTAAAAATTGCACTCGGATTGCAATTATCAGACGTATTGCCATTGATACCTAAATTCCAAAAACAACTATCTTGGTTTCCGGTAGACGTATTATTAAACGTTACATACAATGGTGCACAACCTCTATCGGCACTCATCGTAAAATTAGCATTCAATTGGGCAAACAAACTTTCGGTTGAAAGTAGTAGTACACTAACTAACACGATACGATATACGTTATTGCATAAAGACTCTGCAAGTCTTCGCAAAAAGCAAGATAAGAAATACATTAGATTTGGGGTTTTAATGTTAGAACAATATTAAGTAAAGAAATAGATATTGTCAACACCTATCTTTAAAAAAAATAAAAATTCAATATTTTATTGACCTAAAACAAAGTTTTATTCATCTGATTGTTATTATTAGATAAGAATATAGATATTTGATAGTATGAAAGGTATTGCAAATTTATCCTGTATTCCGATGCGAAATGAGCCATCTGATAGAGCAGAAATGACGAACCAAGTTTTGTTTGGTGAAACTTTTGATATTATAGAAACAATAGAAAAATGGAGCAAAATTCGTTTACACCACGACAAATACGAAGGATGGATTGACAATAAACAATATCAACATTTAGAAAATAAAAATGCAAAAAAAACAAAGCACAACCTTCTTGCTGTACCATACATTAAAAAAAATAAATGTTTATATTTTTTGGGAAGTTATGTTGATTTCGATGTAGCAGAAAACAAAAAAAATATTTTGCAAACAGCTTTATCCTTTTTAAACACGCCGTATTTATGGGGTGGAAGAACCATTGCCGGCATTGATTGTTCCGGATTTACACAAATTGTTTTTCGGGCACATCATATTTCACTTTTACGCGATGCCTATCAACAGCAAACACAAGGAAAGAAAATAAAATGGATGGATGCACAAACAAATGATTTGGCATTTTTTCAAAATGATGCTGGAAAAATTACACATGTTGGAATAGTGATAAAAGAAAAAAACGGATTAAAAATTATTCACGCATCCGGAAAAGTACGCATCGATAAATTAGACGAAACCGGAATTTTTAAAGAAGAAATAAATGCGTATTCACATCAATTACATTCCATAAAAAGAATTCAAAAATAAATGAGTAAAAAAAGAATTGTTATTTTAACAGGTGCCGGCATTAGTGCAGAAAGTGGCATTAAAACATTTAGAGATAGCGATGGTTTATGGGAAAATCATCGGATTGAAGATGTTGCAACTTTTGATGCTTGGAAACGTCATCCACAATTCGTATTAGATTTTTACAATGCACGCAGAAAACAACTTTTAGAATGTGTTCCTAATAAGGCACATCAATTATTAGTTTCATTAGAAGAAAAATATCACGTAGATATTATTACACAAAATGTAGATGATTTACACGAACGTGCCGGTTCTACAAATGTCTTACACTTACATGGTGAATTATTAAAAGTGCGAAGCACATTGGATGAACATCTAATTTACGAATGGAAAACAGACTTAACCTTAGGTGATAAATGCGAAAAAGGAGCACAACTACGGCCTCACATTGTTTGGTTTGGAGAGCAAGTACCGATGATAGAAAAAGCCGGAAAAATTGTGGCGAAAGCTGATATATTTATTGTTATTGGTACTTCATTAGTTGTTTATCCGGCTGCAGGTTTAATACATTATACTGATTTCACCGTTCCAAAATATGTTATTGACCCAAACAAGCCCATATTATCCAACATTCAACATGTTGAATACATTACAGACACAGCTTGTAATGGTGTACAAAAATTAGTAGCCGAATTATTGTAATGGCATTAATTTTTTAGTTTAAAAACAACTGATGCATATCCGGTATTTCCATTTTTATCTAGCCCTAAAACATTCAATAATATCAGTGTATCGGAAGGAACAGCAAAATATATTTTTTTATTGATGATAAAATCTGTTGCATTCGTATTTCCTTCCTCTTTGTAATATATTGCATGGGTTGAGTTATTGGAGAAAATAGCTTTGTAGTACACTAAATTTTTATCTTTTATAGAAAAATGTAGCGCAATAGAATCTGCTACATAAAAAGAATCAGTAGAAAGCGGAGCTAAAACTGTAACAGTTGGTGCACTGGTTTCATTTTTTTTACACGCAATAATTAGCGTAAGAATGATAATAAAAATGGAAAATATTCGCTTCATAACACAATCAAACTTACTCAAAAAAATTTAACTTTAAAATATGAATGAAAATATAAACCCATGGATTACGGTATCAAAAGAGATTGTTTATGATAATAAATGGATTACAGTAACACACGAAAATGTAATTGCTCCTACCGGAACAAATGGTATTTATGGAAAAGTACATTTAAAGAATTATGCCATTGGAATTGTACCTATTGACACAGAAGGTAATACCTGGTTAGTAGGTCAATATCGATATCCGCTCAACAAATATAGTTGGGAAATTCCGGAAGGTGGTGGCTTGTTAGAAGAAGATATTTTAACATCGGCACAAAGAGAATTAAAAGAAGAAGTAGGCTTGATTGCTCAACAATGGACACCTTTAGCAAAAACATATACATCCAATGCCGTAACAAATGAAACAGCATTTTTATTCATTGCACAAGACTTGACGTTGTGTAAAAATGAGCCGGATGAAACGGAACAATTACAAATAAAAAAATTACCTTTAATGTCCGCCATAAAAATGGCAATGGATGGAGAAATCGAAGATGCGATGTCTATTATTGCCTTGCTAAAAATAAAATTATGGATGGATGAAGGAAGTTGGAATTGGAAAAAATAAAAGCATACGTATCAATATGACACAACAAACATACACAACATCATATATGGCATATACATCGGTACAAGAAATGCCGGAACACTATCAAACATTAATAGAGCAAGCCAAAATAGCTACCAATGATAGTCATGCACCGTATTCCAATTTTAAAGTAGGTGCTGCTATTTTACTCAACAACGGAACAGTTATAAAAGGAAGCAATCAAGAAAATGCATCGTACCCAATAGGATTTTGTGCAGAACGCACGGCATTAAGTGCTGCGGCATCATTAGCATCATACGAAAAAATTAAAGCGATTGCCATCACTGCCAAATCTGCAAATAATCCTGTTTTAAAACCGGCTGCACCATGTGGCATTTGCCGTCAATGTATTTTTGAAGCCGAGAACAAACACCATCAAGATATTGAAGTTATCTTAACCGGAGAAAGTGGTGAAGTATTTGTTTTTAAATCTATCAAAGATTTGTTGCCTTTGCATTTCGATGCGAATTTCTTATAAAAAAAGGCTCTAATTCATAGAGCCTTCGAATAAAAAATATCATTTAATATACTAAAACTTAAATGCTAAACCTATTTTAGCATACGAGCCTTCACAATAACCGGCTTCTAAGTTAGCGCCAATATGTTCTACAAAATAGTACGTCATACCAATACCGGAACCCACAATTGCACCGCCTTTAAATTTTTGATAATCCGGCAAATTGGAGCCTTTACTTTTTAAACGAAAACCACCACCAATAGAAAGTGGAATATATACATCCATTTTATCTGCATCTAATTTAGTGTTTCCTTTTTCGGAAATTAATTGGTATAAATGAAACACACCACGCATACCAATTCCAAAATGACGGTATTTGAAATTAAATAGATAATCGCTGGAATCTGCTTTGCTGTATGATTTTCCGGAAAACGTAAACCATCCACCAATACTAAAATATGGACTTGCAGCATAATCCATATTTAAGGTTACGCCCGGAATAAATCCAAGTCCTTTCAAGGAATAAGTAGGAATAAAACTATGATGACCTAAATTGGTGGTAACCGTAGCATGAAAATCTCCTTTTTCTACTGCAGATGCTGTGTTTATTTGTGCAATAAAAAGCAAGATAAAAATGAATTGAATTATTTTTTTCATAAATGTATATTTAAAAATGATACCGCAAAAGTATTAAATATTTCCATTGTATTTACGAATAAACCATTCACATATCAACAAAAATGCAATCAAAAAGAACCACCATTTTTTATCCATCAAAGGCTCTGTACTAAAGGTATCAAAAAGAATTGTTTTTATATGATTGTTTTTTTCAATATCATCTACAATGGATGGCATTTTATTTGGAAAATAAAATTGACCACCGCTTTGCGTTGCCATAATCTGCAATAATTGATGATTGGCTTGTGTATGCAACAATTCCACCACAACGTCGCGCACCGAGAAATTACAAATTGCAGTGTGGGCTTTCCCTTTATAATTGGCCTTTGCATGAACAGTATAGTTTCCGGCAGGCAACAAACCTGCATTTAATGTATAGGCATTCCATGTTTTATCAAACGTAAACGAATATGATTTTCCTTCCTTATTTTTTACAACACAAGAAGCATCTACATCATTTACTAATTCAAAACTTTCATTATACAATTCGGCATCAATTTGAATTGCTTCATTTGAATTGTATAGACTTTCAGAAGTGTGTACTTTAAAACGACGCTTATCTCCTTTTACAGTGAGGTATTGCACTATCTTTTGAATTAGTTCATCCGTTGCAGTGGTATTTTTGAATTGTGCAAATTCGTGCATACGCCAACGCCAAATTCCTTCAGCTGAAATAATGCCGATTTTTTTGCCATTGGTTTCTTGAAATACTATTAATGGATTTTGTGTTGGAATACTTCCTATTTGTTGGTTAAACAAAATTTCTGCGGTGGATGCACTTTGATATTTTCCAAATGGTGCTAACAATGGCGGTAAATCTTGCATCGTTTTCAAGCTGGTTTCAGAAAGTGTAAATTTGGAGAAGGATGGTAGATAAATTGGAAATACATCATTGCCATTTTGCGATGAGCCAACTATCTTCAACACGGATTGAAAATTATTCCATTGTTGCAAATTTACATTTGATGACAACACCCATAAAATAGGCACTTGCGCTGCTACGTATGCTTGTATTTTTGATAAAACAGCAGCAGAAGTATTGGAAGGCAAACCATGTAAAATAAGCAATCCAACATCGTTTATATTGCCGGAAAATTGTTTACAATCGTATTGTTCAAATTGGTAATTTTTATTTTGTTCGATGGCATTTTTAAATGCTTTTACATCTGGATGTGGTGCATCATACAACAGCACTATTTTTTGTCTTCCGTCTATCACATCAACGTATGCAACATCCGAATTATTTTCTATAATGGATTCGCCATTTATTTTTTGTAGATGTATTTTAAATGGTAAAATGCCGGGTTTATCGGCATTACAAATAACATCCGTTTGATAAAAAAATCGATTGTCATCTATTGCAATACTTTTTTGCAAGATAGTTTTTCCATTGGCATCTGTTACCAATAATTGTGTTTGAGTACCTTTTAATTTATTGGCTTCTATTTCGATTTGTAATGAAAATTTATCGCCTAAATACACTAATTCCGGAAAACGAACACTTTTAATAAGTGCATCTTTTTTTATAATTGTATCACCTAATGCAATAGTATAAAACGGAACATTTTTTATGTACTTATTATACAAAGGCGATATTCCTTGATTAAAAATTCCATCTGATGCTACGATAATAGCACCAATATTTTGCGAAGCATGTCGCATATACACTTCATCAATGGCTGCTGAAATATCGGTTTGGTTTTCGGAAAAATCAAGTATCTTTTTCTCATTTAATTTTGCTCCAAAATTATAATGCAATACATCAAAATGCGCTTGTAACGATTGTTCTAATGCGGTAAGCTGAGCGTTGTATTTATCTTTAGGGAAATTTCCAAAAGATGAATTAAGCGATGCTGAATTATCTTGCAACACAATAATAATGGGCTTTTCTTCTTCTGTTTTTTTTGTTTTAATCAATAAAGACAAAAGCAAAAACGCTATCATAGTAGTAGAAAAAAAGCGTAGCGTTGCCAATCCATATTTCCAAGCTTTATTTTCATTCTCTGTAAAAACATAGGCTTTTCTTCCATACAAAATAAATGCGTAAACCGCACCTATTATTATGCAAAACAAAACGAACCACCAAGGATAACCTAAAATAAATGACATATATCGGAATGAAAATACGATTGCAATAACGTGCAATTATATCTATACAATTATCCTACTTTTTTGGGAATAATACAAATACGAGTTGTTATAAAACATCAACATACAATAAAAAAAGGCAACTCCAAAAGTTGCCTTTATAAATAGCTAAACTATGTTTATTTTGCTAAAATTTCTGCTACTGTTTTGCCAATAAATGCCGGAGAATCTACAACATGGATGCCGCATTCTTTCATCACTTTCATTTTTGCTGCTGCTGTATCATCGGCACCACCAACGATTGCACCTGCGTGTCCCATTCGTCTTCCTTTCGGTGCGGTTTGTCCTGCAATAAAACCAATTACCGGTTTTTTCATATTGTCTTTAATCCAACGAGCAGCATCTGTTTCCATGCTTCCTCCAATTTCACCAATCATTACAATCGCATCTGTTTCAGTATCGTTCATAAACATTTCTACGGCTTCTTTGGTAGAAGTTCCGATAATTGGGTCGCCACCAATTCCGATTGCAGTTGAAATTCCAAATCCGGCTTTCACAACTTGGTCAGCAGCTTCATACGTTAATGTACCTGATTTTGAAACGATGCCGACACGGCCTTTTTTGAAAACGAAGCCCGGCATAATGCCAATTTTTGCTTCATCTGCAGTGATAATACCCGGACAGTTCGGTCCTATCATTCTAGCACCTTTTTCGGTAACATATTTCTTAGCTTTAATCATGTCTTGCACCGGAATACCTTCTGTAATTGTAACAATTACTTGAATACCTGCATCGGCAGCTTCCATGATAGCATCTGCAGCAAATGCCGGCGGCACAAAAATGATAGACACATTTGCACCTGTTGCTTTTACAGCATTTTGCACTGTATTAAAAACAGGCTTATCTAAGTGCGTAGAACCTTCTTTTCCAGGTGTAACACCACCTACAACGTTGGTGCCATACTCAATCATTTGTGTTGCATGGAAAGTACCTTCTTTTCCGGTAAATCCTTGCACGATTACTTTCGAATCTTTATTTACTAAAATACTCATAGTTGATATTAAACTTTATTTTTTAATTTATTGAAACGGGCATCTCTGGCTTCTTTTAAGAAATCAGAGGCGAAGATAAAATCAATTAATTCTTTATTATCTGATTCAAACAAGGAATACTTATCGCCTTCCCAATGTTTATTGCCTTCGTGTAAGAAAATAATTTTATCGCCATTGGCAATTACACTATTCATGTCGTGTGTATTGGTGATAGTGGTGATATTATATTCTTGTGTAATTTCCATAATTAACTCATCCACTACAATGGATGTTTGCGGGTCTAAGCCGGAATTGGGTTCGTCGCAAAAAAGATATTTAGGATTCATGACGATGGCTCTGGCAATTCCGGTACGTTTTTGCATACCACCGGAAATTTGAGATGGAAATTTATGGTTAGCGTTTACTAAGTTGACACGTTTTAAAACCTCGTTTACTCTATCTCTTTTTTCTGATAATGGCATGTGTGTAAACATATCCAATGGGAAACGAACATTTTGTTCTACCGTTAAAGAATCAAACAAGGCACCACCTTGGAACAACATACCTAATTCTCTTCGTATCTCATTTTTTTGGTCGATGTTCATCGCTACATAATCTTTTTCATCAAATAAAACATGACCATCTGTTGGTGTTAATAAACCAACTATACATTTAAGTAAAACTGTTTTTCCGGAACCACTCTTACCGATTATCAGGTTATTTTTACCTGTTTCAAAAACCGCAGAAATACCCTTTAATACTTCTTGAGTACCAAATACTTTTCTGACGTCTTTTACTTCAATCATATTCGTTTTATTTTAGCGCTAAACAGCTTTTATCTCAACAATAACCAAGTTAAAATTAAATCGGCAAACAATACCATTACACAACTTAATACTACAGCACGTGTACTTGCTTTTCCGATTTCAATTGCACTTCCGTGTGCATAAAATCCTTGATAGCAAGATACAGAAGTTAATACAAAACCAAACACCACCGATTTTACCATCATCACAAAGATATTATACGCTTTAAAGCTCATTAATACACCTTGTAAATAATCGGCACCGGATACATAACCCGACATAGAACCTGCCAACAAACCACCCCAAATACCGGTAATTGCTGAAATAACGACCAATAATGGAATCATGGTAACAGATGCAGCTAATTTTGGACCGATTAAATAAGATATCGTATTCACACCCATAATTTCAAGTGCATCAATCTGCTCGGTAAGTCGCATTGTACCTAATTCTGATGCTAAATTAGAACCAATTTTTCCGCCTAATATTAAACAAGAAACAGTAGGTGCTAACTCTAAAATCATGGATTCTTTCACTACAAAACCGACGTAATACATCGGAACCATTGATTGCGATAAATTGTAGGCAAATTGCACTGCAGAAACAGCACCGATGAAAAATGAAATTAATAAGATAATAACTAATGAGCCTACACCTATATTGTTCATTTGCACCAATGTTTCTTTCCAATACATTGCTGCTCTTTCTGGCTTGGCAAAGGAGCGTTTTATCATCAATACATATCTTCCGATATGAAACAAAGGGCCGCCGGATGCGTGTACGTATTCTGCCATAATTTTTAAAAGTATGTAAAATTAGGTTATTTTTAGAGATTAGCCAAACGTATTAGATAAAAGCGAAAAATTTATACATTTACAGCATGAATATTGTTATTACAGGTGCAAGCAGAGGCATAGGAAAGGCAATTGCCGAAAAATTTCTACAAGAAAATCATCGCGTTATAATTTGTTCCAGAGATAGTGCAAAATTAGAGGCATTGCAACAAACCTATCCTTCGTTGATAACCTTTGTTTGCGATGTATCAGATAAACATTCGGTTGAACAGTTAGGCGATTTTGTATTGCAAACATTTGAACAAATTGACGTATTAATAAATAATGCCGGCATCTTTATTCCTGGAAAATTAACCGAAGAAAAGGATACTGTATTAGAAGACACGTTGCGAACCAATTTATTGAGTGCGTATTATCTAACAAAAAAATTGAGTCCGCGAATGAAAACCCATCAACATGGTTTTATCATTAACATGTGTTCGGTGGCAAGCATTAAAGCGTATGAAAATGGTGGAAGTTATGCTATTTCTAAGTTTGCCCTGTTAGGGTTTTCAAAGACATTGCGCGAAGAATTAAAACCGTATAACATAAAAGTTACCGCTATTTTGCCAGGTGCCACACTTACCGACTCTTGGGCTGGTGTGGACTTGCCGGAAACACGTTTCAGCACGCCGGAAGATATTGCCTTATTGGTGTACACCATTACACAAATTTCTTCTTTTTCAGTAGTTGAAGAAATATTAATACGACCTCAATTAGGTGATATATAAAAAGTTTTTCTCTATCTATTTGAGGCATAAGCAATAGCTTGTGGTAACAAGTGATATATCATAATATGGTTTGTGAAAACACAAAACATAGAAATAGGGCAAATGCTTTTTTATTACAGATTTATATAATACTGTAAGCTTTCTTTTACATCTGATTCTGTAATAGGTATGTCGTATTTGCAAGTGCCAATATCTTCTAATAATGCTGACAGTATTGTTGCACCTTCGTTCTTTTTGTCGATACGCATACTCTCCATTAATTTATCTATCTCAAAATTGGAGATATCTTTTTTAGGAAAATGTTGCAGTAATTTATGTTGTATTGTTTCTAATTTTTTTTCTGATAAACTACATTTTTTTACAGAAAGATAGGCTTCGCAAATCATACCAATTACAATTGCTTCGCCGTGTAATAAGCTGTCTGTTTCATATTCTAAAGAATAGGCTTCTATAGCATGTCCAATGGTGTGTCCGAAGTTTAATATTTTTCTCCAATTTTTCTCATACGGGTCCGTTTCTACTACGTGTTTTTTTATCAATAACGAATGATACACGATGTCATTTATATCGGTATGAAGATTATTTAAGGTGCTGTATTTTTCCCATTGTTGTTTATCTTGGATAAGTGCATGTTTAAAAATCTCAGCCCATCCATTTATAAACTGTCGTGGTGGCAATGTATTAAAAAAAGATGATGCAATAAAAACCGCTTTGGGATTTTTAAATAAGCCAATTAAATTTTTCCCATATTTAAAATCGATACCTAATTTACCACCGATAGAAGAATCGACTTGTGAAAGTAATGTTGTGGGAATATTGATAAAATCAATACCACGTTTGTAACAGCTTGCAGCAAAGCCGCCCATATCGCCTATTACACCGCCGCCTAAATTAATGAACAACGCTTTTCTATCTGTATTAAATACGATTAATTGCTGCCAAATTTCTTCGCACGTATTTATGTTTTTATGTTGTTCTCCACTTCGAGTTTCAATTACATTTGCCGAAGGAAGTATAGTTTGTATAATTGGTAAACAATGTACTTTTGTATTTTCATCTACCAATACATTAAAAGCAGAATAAGTATTTTCTTGTATAAATTTCTTTAAGGCGTCAAAATGCTCATCTATAAAAATAGTATAATCTGTTAGAGCGATTGTTTTCATTTCGTATTTCAATTAAAAAGGAAGTGCAATATCAAGGTAAATCTACAATTTTATCAAAGCTCCAAACTTCGGCTTTTGCACCAAACCATGGTTTTACTGTTTTCCAAAATTTTTCAAAAAAAGGAGAATATCTATAATTATCTAAATCTTGTTCACTATCCCATAAACTGTACGTAAAGAAAATATTCGGGTGATGAATATCTTGCCAAGCTTGTAGCAAATTGCATCCTTTTTGTGCTCTAATATCCTTACATACCGTAGCAAAATACGTTTTAAATGTAGTTGCTTCTTCTTCTTTCATGGTGAGTTTTACAATGCGTACTATCATGCTATAACAATAAAAATTAAACAAATAAAATTTGAATTTGATCGCCTTTCGCCAATCCAAATAAACCGGATGCGTTACCACAATTAATACACAATTCTAAATAGCCGGAAGCATTAAAACGTGCCAACCCATACGACTGTGGAACATCGGTATAATTCTCGACTATGTGGTCAATAAAATCTGTTTTTCTATAATTAATACGAATTTGTTTATCGGCACCAAATCGCTTCACTTCCTCTTTTCTAATATTCGTAATTACATTTCCAAAATTATCAATATGGATAACATTTCCTATAATTTTATCTTCTTGAATAACGGGCATCAACGCTTTTTTCTCTACATACTTAGAAGTGGCAACACCAATACCACCAATATTATGGTTAAATGTAATTTCTTTTACCACGCGACAATAATAATCTTCTAATGAGCTCAGTTTTGCTTGCTTCATATCTACTTCCACTATCAAATCCGGTTTATCGTCAAAAACCATCGTCAACAATCCATTGTCAGGTGCAATAAAATAGTGATTTTGATATTTGGCAGCAATGATTTTTTGTTTACCTAAGCCTTGTTCGTACACACGGGCAATATGAATAGTGCCTACAGGAAAATGAGTATATACATTTTTAAGAAAAAATGCAGCCGTTACAATATCGTATGGCGGAATAGCATGTGAGATATCCACAATTTTGGCTGAAGGGCTGGACGTATATAAATCGCCTTTAAATAAACCCACATAATAGTCTTTATCACCAAAATCTGTTAATAACGTTATAACCGCCATTTAAAAATTTATATTATTTTCAATATTGATAAAAAAAAGGATGGATAATGGTATACATCATCCGATATATTAAAAAACAAAAATAGTAAATAATTGAGTGAACTTACAATAAAATTAGAAACTGTTGATCCGGTAGAATTTTTCGGGTTCAACAACAACAAACTCAAAATTCTAAAAAAAGAATTTAGTCGTTTGAACATCAGCGCCAGAGGCAATAAAATTATCGTTGCCGGAGCACAAGAAGATTTAGAAATCTTTAGTGATAAAGTGCATCAATTGGTAGAATACTTAGAGCGATATGGAAAAATATCGGACCAACATCTAGAAGAAATTTTACATGGTCGCAATCCGTATGAAACCAATTTCCCACAATTCCAAGATAACGTTTTAGTGTATGGAAACAATGGAATGCTGGTGCGAGCACGCACAGAAAACCAACAAAAAATGGTGGAATTATCCGAAGAGAATGATATTCTTTTTGCGATGGGGCCAGCCGGAACGGGTAAAACATATACTGCTGTTGCATTAGCGGTTCGAGCATTGAAAAACAAATCGGTGAAGAAAATTATTTTAACTCGTCCAGCAGTAGAAGCCGGAGAAAGTTTGGGTTTTTTGCCCGGCGATTTAAAAGAAAAAATTGACCCTTATTTACGTCCATTGTACGATGCGTTAGACGATATGATTCCGGCGGATAAATTAGCCTATTTTATGCAAAATAGAATTATTGAGGTTGCTCCTTTAGCGTATATGCGCGGACGAACATTGGATAATGCATTTATGATTTTAGATGAAGCACAAAATGCAACCACACTCCAATTAAAGATGTTTTTAACGCGAATTGGACCTTCTGCACAATGCATTATTACAGGAGATATGACGCAAATTGATTTACCAAAAAACCAACAATCCGGATTACGCAAAACCATGCAAATTTTAGATGGTATAAAAGGAATTGGCATGATACATCTTTCGGCTGATGATGTGGTGCGTCATAGATTAGTGAAAGAAATTATCAAAGCATTTGATAAAGACGCAGAAAGAGAACAGCATTTTAAAGATAAAAACTAACTTCTAATTTTATCGAGAATGAGGTTGAGTTGTTCCAACTCTTCTACGCTTACATTTTTATATTGAATAGGTGGAACAGTTTTCGCCAATTCAACATCTATTTCTTTTAATAATTCCAAACCATCTTCAGTAATACTGATACTAACTTCGCGTTTATTTGTAGGATTTTGAATTTGAGAAACCAATTCTTTTTGTTGCAACTTATCTATTAACCTCGATGCATTCGACATTTTATCTATCATGCGTTCTGTAATTTGCACCAATTTAATAGACTTTGGATATTGACCTCTCAAAATGTGCAATACATTGTATTGCTGCTGCGTTAACCCAAATGGTTTTAAAAAACGAGCTTGCACATTCTGCAACCATCCGGAAGTAAAAAGTAAATTGACATTTGTTTTTATAAAAATGTCCGGAAATTTTTTTTGTTTAATTTCCTCTTCTATGGTTTTCATAATATGGAGATTACTAAGCTTGTGTTGTTGGATTACCAAAATTAAGCGGGATTGCAACTTGCTCTGTGTCTTTTATTTCGCCGTGCATTTGCTCAAATTTTCGGATATTTTCCGTAAGTGCAAATAGGATACGTTTAGCATGTTGCGGTGTTAGAATAATTCTAGATTTTACTTTTGCCTTTGGAACACCCGGTGCCATACGTACAAAATCAATAACAAACTCTTGATTGGAATGCGTGATAATAGCTAAATTAGAATATTCACCTTCAGCAATATCTTCCGGTAATTCTATATTAATTTGATTTTGATTATTATTTTCCATTCGATAAATTTAAAAAAATGAGACTGTGAATATACAACTTTTACAAAGGATTTAAAATAAGACTGCTCGTCAATATCAAAAAAAAGAGGCTGCCTCAAATGACAGCCTCTATAAAATATTGAAACAAAAATAATTATTCTTCGTCTGCTTCAATCATAGCTTTCTTTGCCATTACACGTTCGTGATCTTTTTTAGAGCTAACTAAAATATTTTCGAATGCACGTACACCGGTTCCTGCAGGAATTCTATGACCAACGATTACATTTTCTTTTAAACCTCTCATTGGGTCAATAGATCCGTTGATAGCGGCTTGGTTCAACACTTTCGTTGTTTCTTGGAATGATGCAGCAGAAATCCAGCTGTGTGTACCTAAAGATGCTCTTGTGATACCTTGTAACATTGGTGAAGATGTTGCAGGAATTGCATCGCGGTATTCTACAATTTTTCTATCGTTGCGTTTCAAGAATGAATTCTCTTCACGTACTTGACGCATTGTAACGATTTGTCCGACTACTAATTGCTCCGAATCTCCGGCTTCTGTAATTACTTTTTTATCAAAAACAGCATCATTTTGCTCGATGAAGTCGAATTTATTTACAGTTTCACCTTCTAAGAATTTCGTATCACCAGCATCATTAATTAATACATTACTCATCATTTGTTTTACAATTACTTCGATGTGTTTGTCATTGATACGTACACCTTGTAAACGGTAAACCTCTTGAATTTCATTTACTAAATATGCTTGTAATGCAGATGGTCCTTTAATTTTTAAGATATCAACCGGAGCAATTGCACCATCAGAAAGTGGCATACCTGCTTTCACAAAGTCGCCTTCTTGTACTAAAATGTGTTTAGTTAAAGGCACTAAGTATTTACGTTGTGTACCATCTTTAGATGTAATTGTAACTTCTCTGTTACCACGTTTTACTTTTCCAAATGCTGCTTGACCGTCAATTTCAGAAACTTTAGCCGGATTTGATGGATTACGTGCTTCAAATAATTCTTGTACACGTGGTAAACCACCCGTGATATCTCGTACCTTACTTAAAATACGTGGAATTTTCACGATGATTGTTCCAGGAATTACAGTCTTGTTATCATCAACAGAGATGTGTGCACCTACCGGAATGGAATAAGAATATAATTCTTTTCCTTTTTCATCTACGATTAAAATTGCCGGTACTTTTTTCTTATCTCTTGATTCGATGATTACTTTCTCACGGTGTCCTGTTTGTTCTTCAACTTCTTCACGACAAGTAATACCTTCAATGATGTTGTCATATTTGATAACACCTTTGTATTCTGAGATAATTACATTATTAAATGGATCCCAAGAGCAAATTAATTCATCTTTTTTCACTTTTTGTCCATTCTTCACATTCAAGATAGCACCGTACGGAATATTGTTTGTCATCAATACACGTTCTGTACCTTCCTCAATAATATTTATCTCACCGGTTCTACCAATCACTACTGTTTTCATTTCACCATCTTCTGTATCTTGTTTTACAGATTTGATGGAATCGAATTCCAATTTACCGTCGAACTTCGCTAACATTTGAGATTCAGAAACCACAGATGCTGCTGTACCACCCGTGTGGAACGTACGCAAGGTTAACTGTGTACCCGGCTCACCAATTGATTGTGCCGCAACGATACCTACTGCATCTCCATATTGTGCCGGACGGTTATTGGTCAAGTTTCTACCATAACATTTTGCACAAACACCACGAGGCATTTCACAAGTTAATACGGAACGAATTTGTACGCTTTCTAAAGGTGATGCATTTATAATATCAGCTTGTGCTTCAAAAATAAGTTCTCCTTCTTTTACAATTACTTCGCCTGTTAATGGATGAACGATGTCTAATAATGCCGTACGACCAACAATTCTATCTGATAATGATTCGATTACTTCTTCGTTTTGTTTTAACGCAGCAACTTCTAAACCTCTTAATGTACCACAATCTACACCATTAATTACGACATCTTGCGCTACATCCACTAAACGACGTGTTAGATAACCAGCATCTGCCGTTTTTAACGCGGTATCCGCTAAACCTTTACGTGCACCGTGCGTAGAGATAAAGTACTCTAATACGTTCAAACCATCTTTAAAGTTAGATAAGATTGGGTTTTCAATAATCTCGCCACCGGTAGAACCAGATTTACGAGGTTTAGCCATCAATCCACGAATACCACCTAACTGTTTAATTTGTTGTTTAGAACCACGCGCACCTGAATCCAACATCATATATACAGAGTTGAAACCTTGTTTGTGGGTAGAAATTTCTTTCATCAACGTTTCTGTAATACGTGTATCCACGTTTGTCCAAATATCGATGATGTGGTTATAACGTTCGTTGTTGGTGATTAAACCCATGTTGAAGTTTTGCCATACTTCTTCTACTTCTTCCGCAGCAGATGTCAACAATTTTTGTTTTACTTCCGGAATAATTAAGTCATCAATATTGAACGATAAACCACCTTTAAAAGCTTGACGATAGCCAATTTCTTTGATATCATCCAAGAATTTTACAGTAGTTGGTATATTAGTACGTACCAATACTTCTCCAATTACGTTTTTCAAATTTTTCTTAGTCAATAATTCATTTACATAACCACATTCAGCCGGAACAACTTCGTTGAAAATCAATCGACCTACTGTAGTATCAATTATTTTATATTTGAACTCGTTGCCTTCTTTTACGCGAACACGACATTTTACATTAGCATGTAAATCTGCTTGACCTTCATTTAAAGCAATGATAGCTTCTTCGGCAGAATAGAAAACTTTTCCTTCACCTTTTACTTTATCATCACCAATTGATTTTTTTCCTTTAGATAAATAGTACAAACCTAATACCATGTCTTGAGATGGAATAGTGATTGGTGTACCATTTTGTGGATTCAAAATATTATGCGAAGAAAGCATTAAAATTTGTGCTTCTAATACAGCCGCATTACTTAATGGAACGTGAACTGCCATTTGGTCACCGTCAAAGTCGGCGTTGAATGAAGTACACACTAATGGATGTAATTGAATCGCTTTTCCTTCGATTAATTTAGGTTGGAAAGCTTGGATAGACAAGCGATGTAATGTTGGGGCACGGTTTAACAATACCGGATGACCTTTCATTACGTTTTCTAAAATATCCCAAATTACGGCTTCTTTTTTATCTACTAATTTCTTTGCAGATTTTACCGTTTTAACGATACCGCGCTCTAACAGTTTACGTATGATAAACGGTTTAAATAACTCGGCAGCCATATCTTTAGGTAAACCGCATTCGTGTAATTTTAATTCAGGGCCTACCACAATTACGGAACGACCGGAATAATCCACACGTTTACCTAATAAGTTTTGACGGAAACGACCTTGTTTACCTTTTAAAGCATCGGATAATGATTTCAATGCACGACCACCTTCTGCTTTTACAGCATTTGATTTACGCGAGTTATCAAATAAGGAGTCAACTGCTTCTTGTAACATACGTTTTTCGTTACGCAAGATTACTTCCGGAGCTTTGATTTCGATTAATCTTTTTAAACGATTGTTACGTATAATAACACGACGATATAAATCGTTCAAATCGGCAGATGCGAAACGACCACCATCTAATGGAACTAACGGACGCAATTCCGGTGGAACTACCGGTAATAATTGAACAACCATCCATTCCGGTCTGTTTTCTACATGTTCATTTGCTTCGCGGAATGCTTCTACAACGCTTAAGCGTTTTAAGGCTTCTGATTTACGTTGTTGGGATGTTTCGTGTGAAGCTTTATGACGTAATTCACCGGATAATTTTTTCAAATCAATACGTGCTAATAAATCACGAACTGCTTCACCACCCATTTTAGCGATGAATTTATTTGGATCATCATCAGAAAGTAATTGATTTTCTTTCGGTAATGCATCCAAAATATCTAAATACTCTTCTTCGGTTAAAAGGTCTAAATATTTAGTTGTTTTATTTTCACCATTTACCGCAACACCCTCTTCTGTAACACCCGCTTGTATAACGACAAAACGCTCATAATAAACGATAGATTCTACATTTTTGGAAGATAAACCTAACATGTAACCTGTTTTATTAGGCAAAGATTTAAAATACCAAATATGTACTACAGGCACCACCAATTTAATGTGTCCCATGCGTTCACGTCGAACTTTCTTCTCCGTTACCTCAACACCGCAACGATCGCAAGTAATGCCTTTATAACGAATACGCTTATACTTTCCGCAAAAACATTCATAGTCTTTTGTTGGTCCGAAAATACGCTCGCAGAACAAACCATCCATTTCCGGTTTGTAGGTTCTGTAGTTGATGGTTTCCGGTTTTTTTACTTCCCCTTTAGAACGACTTAAAATAGATTCTGGTGAAGCGAGTTTTAGCGTTATCGTTTTAAACTCGGTGTTGATTTTGTTCTCCTTCTTTAAAGGCATATTAATTTATTTTTTAATGCTAAAAAATCTTTTTACAAATACTGATTATTCAAAATCTAAATCTAAGGCAAGACCACGTAACTCGTGAACCAATACATTGAAAGATTCTGGAATACCAGGTTCCGGTAAGTTATCACCTTTTACGATGGCTTCATACGCTTTTGCTCTTCCTTGGATATCATCTGATTTCACGGTTAACAACTCTTGTAAGATATTAGATGCACCATAAGCTTCTAAAGCCCAAACCTCCATCTCACCTAAACGCTGACCACCAAATTGTGCTTTACCACCTAATGGTTGTTGTGTAATGAGTGAGTACGGTCCGATAGAACGTGCATGCATTTTATCATCCACCATGTGTGATAATTTGATGATATAGATAACACCAACGGTTGTTTTTTGATCGAAACGTTGACCCGTTTCACCATCGTATAAGTAAGTACTACCTAAGCGTGGTAATCCGGCTTCTTCAATATAATGTTCAATCTCATCTACATTAGCACCATCAAAGATTGGCGTTGCGAATTTC
Source organism: Bacteroidota bacterium (assembly GCA_963169645.1). Lineage (GTDB taxonomy): Bacteria > Bacteroidota > Bacteroidia > Chitinophagales > JADIYW01 > JADJSS01. Next base: position 147,208 of record CAUJCO010000012.1, on the reverse strand, counting down.
AAACCTAATTCTTTACCAGCCCATCCTAATACCGTTTCATAAATCTGTCCAATATTCATACGTGAAGGTACGCCTAATGGATTTAATACAACATCCACCGGTGTTCCATCTTCTAAGAACGGCATATCTTCTTGGCGAACAATTTTTGCCACGATACCTTTGTTACCATGACGACCTGCCATTTTATCACCTACTCTTAATTTACGTTTTTGAGCGATGTACACTTTTGCCAATTTCAATACGCCAGATGGTAACTCATCACCTACTGTAATCGCATATTTATCGCGCAAGAAACGTCCTTTTTCTTCGTTGAATTTGATATTGAAGTTGTGAATTAATCGTTTAATTAACTCATTGGTTTCTTCTTCTTTTGTCCAATCAGAAGCATCTAAATTTTGGTAATTTAAACCTCCTAATAATTTTTCAGAGAATTTAGTTCCTTTAGGAACGGCTTCTTCGCCGAAAATATTTTTGATTCCGGAAGTAGTTTTGCCTCCAACTAACTGCATCAATTTAGCCACCAACGTTTTCTTGATTTCTTCCAAGTTTTGTAAGTGTACTTTCTCTGCTTTTTCCAACTCAGCTTTCTCTCTAACTTTCGAGTTTTTATCTTTTTTCGCTTTTTGGAATAATTTAGTAGTAACAACCACACCTTCTGTTGATGGTGGTGCTTTGTAGGATGCATCTTTTACGTCACCGGCTTTATCACCAAAGATAGCGCGTAATAATTTTTCTTCCGGTGTTGGATCGGTTTCACCTTTTGGTGTAATTTTACCAATTAAGATATCACCTTCTTTAATTTTAGCACCAATTCGAATAATACCGTTTTCATCTAAATTACGTGTTGCATCTTCACTAACGTTTGGAATATCATTCGTTAATTCTTCTTCTCCTAATTTTGTATCACGCACATCCATTTCATATTCTTCGATATGGATAGATGTAAAGATATCTTCGCGTACTACTTTTTCGTTGATAACGATCGCATCCTCGAAGTTGAACCCTTTCCAAGGCATGAAAGCAACTAACAAGTTTTTACCTAATGCTAATTCGCCGTTTTGTGTAGCATAACCTTCGCATAAGATTTGACCTTTTACTACTTTTTCACCTCTACGTACAATTGGACGTAAGTTGATACAAGTTGCTTGGTTCGTACGTGCGTATTTAGTTAATTTATACACTTTCACATCGTCTTCAAAACTTACTAATTTTTCATTTTCGGTTCTGTCAAAACGAATACGAATTTCATTGGCATCTACATATTCAACAATACCGGAACGTTCTGCATTAATTAATACATTCGAATCGGATGCGACTCTTGCTTCGATGCCGGTTCCTACTATTGGAGCTTCACAACGCATTAACGGAACAGCTTGACGTTGCATGTTAGAGCCCATCAATGCACGGTTAGCGTCATCATTTTCCAAGAAAGGGATTAATGAAGCGGATACACCTACGATTTGGTTAGGTGCTACGTCCATATTTTGGATGTCGGAGATTTCATCTTGTTCTGCATCTAAAATTGGGAAATCACCTTGGAAACGGCATTTGATTTTTTTATCGACAAAAGCACCTTTATCATCCAATCCAACATTGGATTGTGCGATGGTTCTTTCATCTTCTTCTTCTGCTGTTAAGAACTCTACTTTATTATCTACTTTACCTTTATTCACTTTTCGATACGGCGTTTCGATAAAGCCCATTTCATTCACTTTAGCATGTACGCAAAGGGTAGAAATCAAACCGATATTTGGTCCTTCCGGTGTTTCGATTGTACATAAACGACCATAGTGTGAGTAGTGAACGTCACGCACCTCGAAACCGGCTCTTTCACGAGAAAGACCACCAGGTCCTAATGCAGAAATACGACGTTTATGTGTAATTTCTGATAGTGGGTTAGTTTGGTCTAAGAATTGAGATAATTGAGATGTACCGAAGAAAGAATTGATTACAGACGAAAGTGTTCGTGCGTTAATCAAGTCAATAGGTGTGAATACCTCGTTATCACGTACATTCATACGTTCACGGATTGTACGTGCCATACGTGCTAAACCTACACCAAACTGAGCAAATAATTGCTCACCTACTGTACGTACACGACGGTTGCTCAAGTGATCGATATCATCAATCTCTGCTTTTTGATTTACTAAACGAATCAAATATTTTACAATAGAAACGATGTCTTCTTTCGTTAATACTATATTTTTTGGATCGATATCTAATCCTAATTTTTTATTGATTTTATATCTACCTACGAAACCTAAATCGTACCGTTTATCAGAGAAGAATAATTTCTCGATAATGCCACGAGCTGTATCATCATCCGGTGGATCCGTACCACGTAATTGGCGATAGATATGTTTTAACGCTTCAATTTCTGAGTTAGATGTATCTTTTTGAAGCGTATTAAAGATGATAGAATAATCTTGTTCTGTATCTTCTTTTTGTAAGATGATGGTTTTTAATCCGGTTTCTAAAATCAATTGGATATTATCTTCATCTAAGTACGTATCGCGTTCTAAAATTACTTCGTTCCGTTCGATAGAAACTACCTCACCGGTATCTTCATCTACGAAATCTTCCATCCATGATTTTAAAACACGAGCTGCTAAGCGACGGCCGATATTTTTCTCCAGCGATTTTTTGTTTACTTCAATTTCGTCAGATAAGCCAAACAATTTTAAGATGTCTTTATCTGAATCAAAACCGATCGCACGTAATAAAGTAGTAACCGGGAATTTTTTCTTACGGTCGATGTATGCGTACATCACGTTATTGATATCCGTTGCAAACTCCATCCATGCACCTTTAAATGGTATTACTCTTGCAGAGAATATTTTAGTTCCATTAGGGTGGTAGCTCATTCCGAAGAATACGCCCGGCGAACGGTGTAATTGAGAAACGACAACACGTTCCGCTCCGTTAATGATAAATGTACCTTTATCCGTCATATACGGAATATTGCCCAAGAATACATCTTGAACAATTGTTTGAAAATCTATATGTTCTTCGTCGTTACAAGACAAGCGCAATTTCGCTTTCAACGGTACACTATATGTTAAACCTCTTTCAATACATTCATCGATATTGTAACGAGGTGGATCAACATAGTAATCCAAAAACTCCAACAAGAATATGCTTCTTGCATCCGTAATTGGGAAATTTTCAGAAAAAACTTTATACAAACCTTCTTTCGAACGTTTATCTGGAGTAGTTTCTAATTGAAGGAATTCTTGGAAAGATTTCACCTGAATATCCAACAAATTGGGGTAGTCATATGGATGACTAATCTTACTGAAATTAATTCTGCCTTCAGTTAATGGAGCAATTGTAGCTGTTTTTTTAGACATGCAATCTTATTAAAATTTATAAAAACAGTAAAAAGTGTCACGGTAATTTTTAAAAACCACCGGACACTTTAATGATTTGATTCTGAGTGAATTACTTCAATTCAATAGATGCGCCAGCTTCTTCTAATTTAGCTTTGATAGACTCAGCTTCATCTTTAGAAACACCTTCTTTGATTGGTTTTGGAGCACCATCTACTAAATCTTTAGCTTCTTTTAAGCCAAGACCCGTAATTTCTTTTACTACTTTAACGACACCTAATTTTTGTGCACCACCGTCTTTCAAGATTACATCAAAAGATGTTTTCTCTTCTACAGCAGCACCACCACCAGCGCCTGGAGCAGCAGCAACTGCAACAGCAGCAGCAGCCGGTTCGATTCCGTATTCAGATTTTAAGATTTCAGCAAGTTCGTTTACTTCTTTCACTGTTAAGTTTACTAATTGCTCTGCGAATGCTTTAATATCAGCCATTGTTTAAAAATTTAAAATGTTATTTAATTAATTTTTTTCTTGTAATGTTTTAACGATTCCGGCTAATTTACCGCCACTTGATTTAAGAGCAGAGATAACATTTTTAGCAGGTGATTGTAATAAACCAACGATATCGCCGATTAATTCTTCTCTTGATTTTACGTTGATTAATGCTTCTAATTGATTTTCGCCAACGTATACAGCAGAGTCGATATAAGCCGCTTTTAAAAGTGGTTTTGTATTACCTTCTGAACGGAATTGTTTAATTACTTTTGCGGGTAAGTTACCAGTTTCTGTAAACATGATAGCTGTAGGTCCGTGTAAAACCGGATCTAAGTCTTCAGAAAATTTACCACCAGCAACTAATGCTTTTTTGATCAAAGTGTTTTTTGCAACTTGAAGATTGATTCCTTTTTCGAAGCAAGTTCTTCTTAATTTATTAATTTTTTCTACTGTTAAACCAGATGCATCTGTAAAATAGAAAAAGTTAGAATCAGAGAATTTCTGTGCTAAAGTATCAATGGTTGCTTGTTTTTCAGTCTTAGTCATTTTTTTCCTTTTAAAGAATTAAAATTAAATTCCCGGAATTGATTTTACATCTACTTCAATAGAAGGACTCATTGTAGAAGCCATGTAAATGCTTTTAAAATAAATTCCTTTTGCAGAAGATGGTTTCATTCTGGCCAATGTTGCAATCATTTCTTTCGCATTGTCCTGCAATTGAGCCGGATTAAAAGAAACACGACCAACTGAAGTGTGGATGATACCGAATTTGTCGATTTTGAAAGAGATTTTACCTTTTTTCACTTCGCTAACGGCATCAGCAACATTTTCTGTAACTGTACCAGATTTAGGGTTTGGCATTAAGTTACGAGGACCTAATATTTTACCTAAACGGCCTAATTTTGGCATTACACTTGGTGTAGCGATGATTACATCGATATCTGTCCAACCACCTGCAATTTTCTCAAGGTATTCTTCTAAACCTACATAATCGGCACCTGCAGCTTTTGCTGCTGCTTCTTTATCAGAAGGGCAAAGTACTAAAACTGTTTTAGTTTTACCGGTACCATGTGGTAAGCTAACAGTACCTCTGAGAGCTTGGTCTGGTTTTCTTGGATCTACTCCTAAGCGAATGTGTACGTCAACAGAAGCGTCAAATTTAGCTGTGTTTACTTCTTTTACTAAAGCAGTAGCTTGGTCTAAAGTGTAAAGTTTACCCTTTTCGACTTTGTTGTTAACTGCTTTTCTTTTTTTTACAACTTTCATTTTGTGTTTAAATTTAGTGAGATAATAGCGTTCCAATTAGGAGTGGAACTCTCTCGCTTAATTTCTTAAGCTTGGAATGGTGCTTCACCCGTAACAGTGATACCCAAACTTCTTGCAGTTCCGGCTACCATTTTCATTGCTGCAGCTACTGTGAAGCAATTTAAATCCGGCATCTTGATTTCTGCAATTTCTTTCACTTGATCCCAAGTTACAGAGCCTACTTTATTCCTATTCGGAATATTTGAGCCTTTTTTCACTTTAGAGTACTCCAATAATAAAGCGGAAGCAGGTGGAGTTTTGATTACAAACGTGAAAGATTTATCTTTATAAACCGTGATTACACACGGTAAAATTTTTCCTTGTTTATCTTGAGTTGCAGCGTTAAATTGTTTGCAAAACTCCATGATGTTAACACCTTTAGAACCTAATGCAGGTCCGATTGGTGGAGCTGGGTTTGCTTGTCCGCCTTTTACTTGTAACTTAATAAACGTTTCGATTTCCTTTGCCATATCTATTGTTTTTCAACTTGCATAAAATTTAACTCCACTGGAGTTTTTCTTCCAAAAATTTTCACTACCACTCGTAATTTTTTCTTGTCTTCCATTACCTCTTCGATAGTTCCTGTAAAGTCATTAAATGGACCATCTGTAATTTTAACATCTTCTCCTACTAAGAATGGTTCGTTGGTAGTACCGCCCACTTCTTCTAATTCATCTACTTTTCCTAAAATTCGATTAACCTCTGCTTTTTTCAAAGGAATAGGCTTATTTCTTTCAATAAAACTGATTACGTTTGTCATATTTTGGATATGTAAAACGATATCTCCATTGAATTTCTTAGGATCAGCTTCCAACATTAAATAACCAGGAAAAAAGTTTTTCTCGTGGATTACTTTTTTTCCGCCTTTCAATTTATATACTTTTTCTGTAGGTACTATTACCTGCGGAATAATATCAGACCAACCGGAAAGTTTAATTTCCTTCTCGATAACTTCGCGAAGTTTTTTTTCTTTCCCGCTGATTACTCTCAGTACGTACCATTTTTTATCTTCAGACATCGGTATATAAGCTTGCTATTTTGTCAAATTATATATTATATCGCTAAAAATAAGCTTAGAAATTACATCCATGACACCTATCAACAATGCAATTACAATAGAAGCAACAGCAACTATTACAGTATTGGATTGTAAATCTTTCCAAGTTGGCCACGTTACTTTCGTTGTCAACTCTTCGTAGGATGTTAATAGATATGATTTCAAACTATTCATCTTATTTTTATTTTGCACGGGCGAAGAGATTCGAACTCCTATCAACGGTTTTGGAGACCGCTATTCTACCCTTGAACTACACCCGTAATATTAGTCATTAGTCACTAATACTTGGACTAATGACTAATGACGGATTATATAAATTATTTAATAATTTCAGTAACCTGACCAGCACCTACTGTTCTACCACCTTCACGGATAGCGAATTTCAAACCTTTCTCTAATGCTACCGGATAAATTAATTTAACTGTTAAAGTAACATTATCACCAGGCATTACCATCTCAACGCCAGCTGGCAATTCGATTTCACCTGTAACGTCTGTTGTTCTTAAGTAGAATTGTGGACGGTATTTGTTAAAGAATGGTGTATGACGACCACCTTCATCTTTAGATAAGATATACACCTCACATTTAAATTCTGTGTGTGGTGTTACTGAACCCGGTTTGCAGATTACCATACCACGTTTGATATCTGTTTTTTCGATACCACGTAATAAGATACCTACGTTTTCACCAGCTTCACCAATATCTAAGATTTTACGGAACATCTCAACACCTGTACATGTAGATGTCATAGATTTTTCTTGTAACCCAACGATTTCTACCGGCTCACCTGTTTTCACAACACCTCTTTCGATACGACCTGTTGCAACTGTACCACGACCTGTGATAGAGAATACGTCTTCAACCGGCATTAAGAATGGTTGGTCGATTGGACGTGGAGGTAATGGAATCCACTCATCAACTGCTTTCATTAAAGCTTCGATTTGTGCAGTACCGTTTGGATCATCTTGTAATGCTTTTAATGCAGAACCTTTAATGATTGGAGTGTTGTCGCCATCATATCCTCTTTTAGATAATTCTTCGCGGATATCCATTTCAACTAACTCTAATAATTCAGGATCGTCTACTAAATCTTCTTTGTTCATGAATACCACCATACGAGGTACACCAACCTGAGCAGCTAATAAGATGTGCTCTTTTGTTTGTGGCATCGGACCATCTGTAGAAGCAACTACCAAGATAGCACCGTCCATTTGAGCAGCACCTGTGATCATGTTTTTGATGTAATCCGCGTGACCTGGACAGTCAACGTGTGCATAGTGACGTGATGTTGTTTGATATTCAACGTGAGCTGTATTAATTGTAATACCTCTCTCTTTTTCTTCCGGTGCAGCGTCGATTGAATCATAATCTTTTTTCTCTGCTAAACCAGATTTTGACAACACATATGTGATTGCTGCTGTCAATGTAGTTTTACCGTGGTCAACGTGACCAATTGTTCCGATGTTAACGTGCGGCTTATCTTTTACAAATTTTTCCTTAGCCATGATTTGTTTTTTTTAAAATATTTAATAATTATTCAACAAGTATATTATTTAAATTGAGCCGATGAAGGGAATTGAACCCTCGACCTCTTCCTTACCAAGGAAGTGCTCTACCACTGAGCTACATAGGCGATAGAGTGTTGAGTCGAATAATTCGCCCATTCATTTAATTTTAAGTAGATACTTTTAGTTACTACTTCATTTTTTTTGAGCGGAAGACGAGGTTCGAACCCGCGACCTACAGCTTGGAAGGCTGTCGCTCTACCAGCTGAGCTACTTCCGCATTTTAGTTCAACTTTACGAGTTGTAACTAATTCAAACTTTTACGCTTTATTTACAAAGAACTTATATACTTAACAACTCTCGTTGTAGGTATTTTTCTGTGGGCAAGGATGGATTCGAACCACCGAACTCCGAAGAGGACAGATTTACAGTCTGTTGCCGTTGGCCACTTGGCTACTTACCCTTGCTTTGTGCATATGAGCCGATGGAGGGATTCGAACCCCCGACCCGCTGATTACAAATCAGCTGCTCTGGCCAACTGAGCTACATCGGCACAAAACTTATTTATTTACAAGAACTTATGCGAAAACAAACAATCATTGCCTAATTTTCGGAGTGCAAATATACGATTTTATTCTGATTTTCAATCATTGTTCAAAAAAAACTTATTGCTTTATGATTATTTAAAGTTAGAATCCTGTCATACGGGTAATTTACTTCAAATAACACTCCGTTTTTTGTGTCAATAAACGCATTATTCGTTTTTTTTTAATAATCATATATTTTTTATAGATAGTTATGCTAAACCTTTTGATATTTTTTTAAATAATATCGAAATTCATATAGCACAACTGGTTATCAGTAATATATTTTGGATAAGTTAATGCATCCTCTTTTAATTCATTATCCAAACAAAATAGAAAGCGACCTTAAAAAGGCCGCTTCCATTGGTTATATATTTGAATTTAGATTTTATTCTTTTTGTTTTGTTTTAATTTTTAATAATTGTTTTTTGAGAGAATCTACGGCTAAATCGATAGCTTCTTCAAATTTTTTACTTTTTTCTTTGGCTATAAGGGTGCTTCCCGGTATATTGGTTTTAATCACCACTACTTTATCTCTTACTTGTGTATTTAACTGTTCCAAACTCAACACTACGTCAGAATCGATGATTCGGTCGTAGAAAGTTTCTAATTTTGTCATTTTTTTGTTGATAAATGATTTCAAGGATTGGTCGGCATCAAAGTGCACGGATTGAATTTGAATTTTCATAGACATAATAAAAAGTTTAATTATTATAAATTGATCGCTCATAGGTTAACTACTAAACAGATAGTAATTAGGTGTTAGATTTTAAAAATGAACCATAGGCAACATATATTTAGGAATTAGGATTTTGAATTATATTTTATCTTTTTGTATTTCATTAAGATTTTGGATGGGCGGTTTTATAAATTTCTTTTAATTGTTCAATTGTATTATGTGTATATACTTGGGTAGATGCTAAACTTGCATGTCCCAAAAGCTCTTTTATATCGTTTAATTTGGCTCCATTATTACTCATGTGTGTTGCAAAAGAATGACGTAGTACGTGCGGACTTTTTTTATCTGTAGTGCTACAATATCCTACTTGTTTCTTCACTATCCTATAAACAAAATTTGGGTACAATTGATTCCCTTCTTTCGTTAAAAAAACATAAGGTGCAACTGTACTATCTTTAAATAAATCTTTTTGTGTTTGTTGGAATATTTTCAATGAATCACACAGTTGATTTCCGATAGGTATCAAGCGTTGTTTATTGCCTTTTCCGGTAACTTTTATTTGTTGTGTGGAAAAATTGATATCACTCCAAGTTAATTGAATTAATTCATTTCGGCGAATGCCTGTTGAATACAAAATATCCATTATTAGTTTTTCTTGAATGCCTTCAAATGATTGTTCAAAGAATCGTTCGGGTTCATTAAAAAGCAGGTTAATATTTTGCTGTTCTACAAACTTAGGTAAACGTTCGGGCGTTTTAGGCGTATTGACTTTATCGGCAGGATTCACTTTTATATATCCAATCCTTAGATAGTATTTATAAAATGATTTGAGTGCTGAAATTTTTCGTTTAATGCTGGATGGTTGATTCTTTTTTTCAACTAACTCTACGACCCAAGTGCGGATAAGTGTATGATTTGCCAGAAGTAAATCATCTATTTGATAATTATCTTTTATAAAATAAAAAAACTGTAGAATATCTATTTTATAAGATTCTACAGTTTTGTCGGAATATCGTTTCTCGTATTGGAGATAATTCAGGAATGCTTCTATCATTTTCGCTTCTATTAATCTTCGCTAAATTGGAAAGATTAAATTAAACAAAAAAAATGATAGTTGCAACTATTATTCTTCTCCTCTGCGAAGTTGCTCTACGTAAATTGCTTTTTTAATCTCTGTACGTCTTTTTACAGAAGGCAATGTGAACGCTTGACGTGCACGCAATTGTTTAACGGTGCCTGTTTTTTCAAATTTTTTCTTGAAAATTTTTAATGCTCTGTCTAATGACTCTGATTCTCTTGCATCAACGATTAACATAATTAAATACCTCTTTTATTTTTAGAATTGGATGGCAAAGATAATGATTAATTTGAAAATGAGGAAATTAGTCCATCTGAAAATAAGAATTTAATGTTAAATATTTCCTTTCAAAATTTCACGACTGATAACTAATTTTTGAATTTCCGAAGTACCTTCACCGATAGTACACAACTTGGCATCACGATAAAATTTCTCTACCGGAAAATCTTTGATGTATCCGTAACCACCTAAAATTTGAACGGCATCGTTTGCAACCTTACAAGCTACTTCGGATGCATAATATTTGGCAAATGCCGATTGTTTCGTCATTTTCTCGCCACGCATCATCATATCTGCCGCTTGGAACGTTAATAATTTAGCTGCTTCAATTTCGGTTGCCATATCGGCCAATTTAAATCCGATAGCTTGAAAATCTGCAATTGGTTTTCCAAATTGCTCGCGTTCTTTGGCGTATTTTACAGCAGCTTCGTAAGCACCAACTGCTATACTAATACTCAATGCTGCGATAGAGATACGACCACCATCTAATATTTTCATGGCTTGCACAAAACCATCACCAACTTGTCCTAAAACATTCTCTTTTGGCACTTTGCAATTATCAAAAATCATTTCTGCAGTTTCTGAGCAGCGCATGCCTAATTTATTTTCTTTTTTACCGCCACTAAAACCAGGTGTACCACGCTCTACTACAAAAGCTGTCATGCCATGGCTGTCCAACAGTTCGCCGGTTCTGGCAATTACCACTGCCACATTACCACTGATACCATGCGTAATGAAATTTTTGGAGCCATTAATAACCCAATAGTCGCCATCTTGGTGTGCTACACATTTCATTCTGCCAGCATCTGACCCTGTGTTGGGTTCAGTTAAACCCCAAGCGCCAATCCATTGTCCTGAAGCTAATTTCGGAATCCAGCGTTTGCGTTGCTCTTCGTTTGCAAATTTATAAATATGATTGGTGCAAAGTGAATTGTGTGCTGCCACAGATAAGCACAAAGCACTATCAACTTTTCCAATTTCTATTAAAGCCGTGATATATTCATTATAGCTTAAACCGGCACCGCCATAGGCTTCCGGAATTAATATTCCCATTAAACCCAATTCACCTAATTTATGCAAAGTTTCTACGGGAAAATGTTGTGTTTCATCCCATTCCATTACGTACGGACGGATATGTTTTTCTGCAAAATCACGTACGGTTTGCGCTATCATTTGTTGGTTTTCTGAGTATTCGAAGTTCATTTTTATTCTTTTTTTGTAAAGATAAGAAAATTAGTTGTAAGTGATAAGTCGTAAGTCATGAGTTGATTTAGTTTCGACAAAAAATCCGAACACATAAGAATTCGGATTTTATGGCATTAAAGTATTTTGTTGTTACCGTCCTGTACTAATAATTAATTGGTATATTGCTAACAGTATATTGTTGACTGCCACTACAAATTGAGTTACTTCCAGTTATAGCTACATTTGTTTTTTCGTAGCATGCATCTATTCGCAAGTAGTAATGACCTTTGCTGCGAGTATCTGAAATACTGGTAATATTATTTTCTATTTTTATAGCAAAACTACTCCATGCAGCTAAATTACCTGTCGTTATTTTTGAAAATAAATTAGAGCCTGAAATATTATCATTGGCTGCTATAATTGATCCTAAAGTCCCATCTGTATTTATTGAGTACAAAGTTATTTTTGTATCCGGTTTTGGTTTGCCAATTACTTCCTGAGTTTGTATTACATAAGGTTTTGCAGTAGCTGAAATATTTTGGAAATAAACCCAATCTATATCGCAGGCCGAGGTTGGATTGTATGAATGGTGGAAAGTATGGTATTGACGTGTATTTACTGTCATTATATTAACAAGTAGTGGATTCCAAAATAATGTATTTAGGTAATAATTATCATTTTCATAACCATCAACATCTATATTACTATAAAATATATTGTTGTTGTTGTAAGTAGCTAATGTTAATCCATAATATTTTGTATAATAATACATTGCTCCTCGTTGCATTTTTGTGAATTGATTTTTGCAACTCCAGTATGACATTATGTTATTCATAGAATTCGTAAATGGTACCCCAAACCAAGTTCCCTGAGGATACCATTGGTCGCCATAATTATCCCATTTCAAACAATTTGCAAGCGTGTTTGTACTTGAAACATTATAAATACCCCCATTATTCATAAAACAAGAGGCAAATTGTTCATTATAATTATTGCCTTCATTTATGTCGGCATGTGTATCACAGAAACAATCACCATTTACTTCGTATTTCTTTTTACCTGATGTAAAAAAACAATAACCTTCTTGTACGCGTGTCCTACTTACACATTCTTGGAAACAGTTATTTCTACAATTTCCAGTAACTGGAGTAAATTGAGGATTAAAGGTATGCGGCAACCCTAAGTTATGTCCAATTTCATGAGTAACCGTAAGAGCCCCACAATTAAAATTAACAGCACATGAATATCTTTTAGGTAAATTATGAGGTAATCTAGCAATACCACAAAGATTTAAAGAAGCATCAAAGTTAGTAAAATGAATATTTAGGCAATCATCCTCATTATCACTTCCTAAGGTATTATTTACCTGTGTCATTGATGTTAAAAATGCTTTACTATCATTGATATGTTTTATACTACATCGTAAATAGAGCCTTATCAAAACACCGTTTGCTTCATAAATTTCATTTACCTCATTTAATAGAAATTCTATTTGAGAATTTGAAATATCAGGATATGAATTATTATAATACACTATAGCATTAATAGGTATTTGATATATTGTTTTTGTTGGACCATCTCCAACCCTACAGTTCGGACAATTAAATGGAGCTTCTATGCTATCCGTATAATTTATCAACCAATCATTTTTTCCAAACCACGGCAAATTCGTTAATATTGACGAGTACATATCTTCTGTTCCACAATTAACTATTGAGAAAGAATTAATAATTGAAAATAAAACAACAGTGCTGTCAGTATAATTCTCATAAATTTACCTTTTTACATAAATAAGTTTTTCACAATTGAAATTAATAAAATTAGATATAATTCTATTTTTATTAATTATACTGAATTCTATTTTGTTATTAATATTAATTATACTAGTGTCTTGAGTAAATTCATTTAATTTAAAAATTAGCAAAATTTGCTCGTTATTTGATATTGCACTTAAATCAATTGGATATGTAGAATAGATATTTGAAATATTGTTATCTATTGTAGGTTTTGTAAAATTGATATTTATATTTGTTGATACAACTTCATAATAAATGCTATCTTTTAAGTACTTAACATCAAAATTTAATGTGTCGCCTGTTACATCTATGTTTTTTACTGAATCTATAAAGACAACTCTAAAAACAAAATTTTTACAGATTTCTGGTGGATCTCCTTTATTTGTACAACTATTATAAAAGAAAGAACCTAAAACGAACATAAAAAAAAGTAACATTCTCATATGATAATTATTTTATTATCGGAAACTACAATTACGCTATTGTTAAACGAATATAGTAAAAATTTTCAAATTTAAAAAAAATGTATTCATAAAATAATTTAACATTTTATAATTTATTATTCTGTGGCAACATAAGGCAACATTTTATCATAATGCTCAGGATGGTCTTTTATGAAATATAGATTTTTTATATCTTCAACAGTAGTAAATGGTTTTACTTTTGTTCTATAACCAATAATTTGTTTTGCTACAGTAGAAAAGAAATATGGATTCGCAGTGAGTTCTTCAAATGTAGCTGTATTAATGTTTAACTTCTTAGCTTTTACCGGCTTAATCGTTAGGTTTTTTTTGAAATTTTGAAAAACAGCATCTTCAATACCATACACATGTTTAATTTGATCAATGGAATAGAAACCACCTAATTTATCTCTAAAAGAAACGATTCTGGCGGCATATACTTTCCCAATGCCATAAAGTTTTTCATAATCTGATACGGTTGCACTATTCACTTCAATAACTAATGTCGATTTTTGGGAAAATGCTTTGGCATTACTATTTACGGTAGTATTAGTATTCCAATTAGTATGTTGATTGGGATGACTCCATTTATTTTCCTTATCGTTGGAATAATTCGTTTTAGATGATGCAATTTGTTCCTCTAATCTTCTAATTTTTTGTGGATCATTTACAATTGGTTTTTCATCTTTTACCCAATAGTTTACGATATAACTTTTAAAGGCGATGCTGCAAACTATCAAAATAGACAGAAAAATAATACCATTTCTTTCATACCGTGAAAATTGAAAATCAGATGTCGGTTTCATATTTATCAAATATAAAAAAAGGTCTCGAAAAATCGAGACCTTTTATATAAACATATTAGATATATTATCTGAATATCAAATTAAACTCAACTCTTCTATTTTGAGCTCTACCTGCAGCCGTTTTATTATCCGCTACTGGTTTAGTATCTCCATAACCTGCAGAAACCAAACGAGAAGCAGCAATGCCTTTTCCTGTTAAGTAAGCTACAGCAGCAGCAGCTCTATCTTGAGATAATTTCAAGTTTTTAGCTTTGTCACCTACGTTATCAGTATGTCCATCTACGTTTACATCGTAGTAAGGATATTCTGTTAAGATAGAGGCAACTTCATCTAAAATTTTGTAAGATACCGGTTTGATAGTAGCTTTTCCTGTTTCAAATTGGATATTACGAGCAGCGAATGCTAAACGTTTTTTCACTTCTTCTTTTACTTCAGGGCAACCTTTGTTAGATGCTGGTCCAGCCACATCCGGACATTTATCATCCGAATCCATTACACCATCACCATCTTTATCAGGGCAACCTTGTGCAATAAATGAACCTGCTACATCCGGGCATTTATCTTTCTCGTTGATGATACCGTCTCCATCGCGATCCGGATCTGGGCAACCGCCAAATTTAGCAATACCAGCTACAGTAGGGCAAGCATCTTTTGCATCTATAATACCGTCGCCATCTGTATCTGGGCAACCATTTAACTCTACTAAGCCTGCTACGGTAGGGCAATCATCTTTGCTATCTTCAACACCGTCACCATCTGTATCAGGGCAACCATTGAATTGAGCTAAACCTGCTACGGTAGGGCAAGCATCATCGATATCATAAATTCCATCGCCATCAGTATCAATTGGTTTTACTTCTACAACTGCAGTTGTATCAACAGCAACTTCTTTACCTTTTCCTAAATCAGCCATTAAACCACCACCAAATACGATGTGATTGTCGTTGTTTTTAATACCAAAATTGTAACCACCATTAATATTTAAAGCAATATTGTTTGCTACTTTAAAATTGATACCGGCACCGATTGGAATACCGAAACCATTTACATTATCTTTTAATACCGGAGTTACAGCCCAAGTACCTTGTAATTTTGCATATAAATAAGGAGAAACGGCAGCATCTTCTTTTAAGATATAACCATTATTAAATTTATACGCTACTAATGCAGAGTATAATAAATTATACGTATTAATTGTTGGCAATGTAGCATTTCCTTTTGAAGAGAATGCATGGCTACCCAAATCAACACCTACGGCTACAGATGAAATTGGATTGTACCAAAGTGTAAAACGAGGACCGAAAGAAACCGGATTTTTAAACGTTGATAATTTTTTAAGAGCCGGAGAATAGTAATCTGCTACTTCCATTCCTAAACCGATACTAAAGCGACTGTTTCCTACTGCGCTATTTTTGTTCTTAGGTGGTTTTTTAGCACCCATTGCTACAGAACTAAATAAGAGAAGTACTGCACAAACTAATACGATACTTTTTTTCATAAAGACTTGGTTTAAATTTATTGGTCAAAAATAGTGTTAATTTATATTAAAACACAAATTTAAACAACTTTTTTACTAATTAGACACAAAATACACAGAATTTGTGATACACATTGTTGAAAACTAAAATATGAATAGACAATTATAGCATACATCCTATATATTAATATAGCGTTCCTTCTTATTTTGATGTGGAATTAATCGTAATATCATTGGTAGATTGATTGAAAACAATGAACTTTGTGAAAATTTTATCAATGCAAGAACTAAAGGAAATTACAACGGTAACATTAGTCTTATTTGCTATCATAGATATTTTGGGCTCTGTTCCAATTATTTTAGATATTAAATCGAAAGTAGGCCATGTGGATGCAAAATACGCCACTGCAGTTTCCGGATTAATTATGTTGCTGTTTCTATTTTTGGGTAATCAGCTTTTAAATTTAATTGGTATTGATGTTGCTTCGTTTTCTATTGCCGGTTCTATTGTGATTTTTTTAATCGGTTTAGAGATGACCTTAAACCGTGATATATTTAAATCGGGCAATGCAACTGTAAAGAGTTCGTCGGTAGTTCCCATTGCATTCCCGATGATTGCCGGTGCCGGTACTTTAACCACCTTACTTTCCTTACGCTCCGAATATCAACTCTATACCATATTAGTTGCCGTATTTATCAACCTGGCTTTTATTTATTTTGTCATTCGATTTATTCCAAAAATAGAAAAGTTATTAGGCGATACCGGAATTAATATTTTCAGAAAAGTATTTGGCGTTATATTACTATCCATCGCCATTAAACTATTCTCTAAAAATGTAGCGTTGTTATTTTAATAAATGAACACAATAGTTATGTAGTAACTCTATGTATTTGTGTATTTGGCATATCACTTTCTACTAATCCATCGCGCATGCGTACAATACGATGTGTGTAAGCGGCAATATCTTCTTCATGCGTAACGACTACTAATGTGTTTCCATTAAGATGAATTTCTTCAAATAACTTCATAATTTCATACGAAGTTTTCGTATCTAAATTTCCGGTTGGCTCATCTGCTAAAATAAGAGATGGTTTGTTTACCAAGGCACGTGCTATAGCCACCCGTTGTCGTTGTCCGCCCGATAATTCATTTGGTTTGTGCTTCATCCTATTAGCTAAACCTACTTGCTCTAATACTTCCATTGCACGCTCTTCCCTATCTTTTTTGCTCCAACCGGCATAAATTAAAGGAAGTGCCACATTTTCTAACATGTTTAATCTTGGAATAAGATTAAAAGTTTGGAAAATAAATCCGATTTGTTTATTCCTAACAGCTGCTAATGCATTATCGGATGATTTGCTCACATCATTTCCTTCTAAAAAATATTGACCGGAACTTGGTGTATCTAAACAGCCTAAAATATTCATTAATGTAGATTTACCTGAACCGGACGGACCCATTAATGCAACATATTCATTTTTATAAATATCTAAATTGATTTCTTTTAAAGCATGAATTGTTTCATCGCCTAAATGAAATGCTCGTTTTATATTTTTTAAACTGATAACAGGTTGCATCATAGTGTTTCTAGTATTTGGTTCCTTTTACAAATTTTGGAACTTTAATATAATCAGCATTTTTAAGTGGTGCATTCATCAATGCTGCTTCTTTAGAAATAGGATAATGCACTTCATCTGCTCGAACAACATTTACATCTTCGTTAATGTATATTAATGGTTCAACACCTGTTGTATCTAATTCATTTAATTTTTCCATAAAATTCAAAATCTTTTCCAAATCTGATTTGATGGCAACTTTCTCTTGTGGATTAAAAGTTAACTTGGTAAGATTAGAAAGTTTATCTATTATTTCATCGTTTACTTGCATATACTGCTTTAATTTGTAGCTGTTTATCAAAAATTATTACGAAGATATAAACAAAAAAGACACAAAAGATATTTTGTTGTATCTGTTGTGCCTAAAATGCTTATTAAATCAATTCGTTTAATTTAATTTAATAACTTGTTTAGTTAATGGTTTTTCGCCGTTATTAATATTAAAGAAATAAACACCTTTTGCCCATTTTTCAGTAGCAAATATCCAATCATTCAATCCTTCTTTTAACCATCGAACTTCTTGGTGCATGATTTCACCCAACTCATTATACACTATCACTTTCACTTCTTTTGGTTGATGTGTATAGATAGTTAGAATTGTGTTATCTGTAATTGGATTGGGATAAACATTAACCAACTCAAATGAGATTGCTTCCAATTTAGCATTTACAATATTGGTTAGGTATGTTTTATTATCCGAATCAATTTCACGTACAACATAGTAATAAACAATTCCAGGTTGCACATTCTTATCATCAAAGAAATAGGTGTTTTGTATGGTAGAATTACCTGCAGCATTTATCGCACCGATTTTCTCAAAGTTAATTGCATCTAAACTTCTTAATACCTCAAATTTAAGGGTATTCTTTTCTGAAGCGGTTGCCCAACTTACCTTAATATAGTGATTATCTATTGGAGTTGCTTTAATATACATTAACTCTACGGGCAACACTGTTGGGCAATCGCCTAATTTAGCACTGCTTACTTCGCAAGCTACTTCGCCTGTTATCGTATTTTTTATATGTGCAAACGTAAAAATATCTTGGAAATTTGCAGATGTTGCAGTTGTCCAACTTACACCATTATTATAAGAATATTCTGCAATATATGTTGCATTACATCCTATACAAGTTGCATTTACATTTACAATGGGTTGCCCTGCAACACAAGTAACTGTTGGATTTATGGATACAGTTGGGAAAACAGTAATAGGTTCACACAACGATGTTGTGCAACCATATTTATCTGTATAAGAATATCGTAGCGAATAGGAATTTCCTGCATTTACACCTGATGCATTGGTATTAATATTTCCTGAACTATTGGATGCCTGTACTACTGCACCACTAATGGCTGCTCCTGTACAATTGGTGCTAGGATATAAATTTGCCGTAACGCCTGTTGCGTATGTACCTAACGGAGTACCTAAGTTTATCTGTAACGTATTAAACAGCGAAGCAGCCGGACCAACACAATATATTGGTGAGCAATAAGCATAATTTTGATTTATTAAAAAAGTTGAGCCACCTGTTGACAACAATTCTTCTACGCTTATAAAATTAGAAGTACTACTTCCACCGCCATTTGTTGTACCTCCACCGGAGCCTAATCCATCGCCAAAACCATCTATAATCTCTAATCGATACGGACCATTGTTAGGTTCAATATATGGAGTTGTGAAAGTTGTAGCACCTAAATTAGTTGCGTATCCACCTCCTGTAGAAATAACATTATTTGATCCATCATATAAAATCCAACTAATATCTTGAGGGTAGCTATCAAAGTCTATTGTAATTCTATATAATGCATACAATGGTGGTGGTTGACTAACAGAATAATTAAGGTTATTGCCATCACATGCAGATGCATCAACATTTAAGGTGCCAATATTAGGTTTGTCAAATGTACCGCCTACGCTACTACTACAACCATTTGCGTCTGTAAATTGAACACTCCATGCTTGTCCGTCTGCAACTGTAAATGGAGTAGACACCTCGCTCTCGCTTATTGGTGGTGATGGAAATGAAATAGTTGCTGCGGCACCGGTTCCTGCAACTGTAAAGTATTGTGCCGGACTCGGTGTTGGAGATAAGCCCGGCCAACCTCCGGTTGGAGCTGTAATCGTAAGATTTACGCCATTACTACCATCTCCCGGAGCGTTACAAGTTGGTGTATAATTTGGAGTTGTAACTCGTTCTAACAAGGTAATTTTCACCGGATTGCCATAGCTATAACACGAATCTAAATAAAGCGTATTGAGGCTTGCATTATAATCTATAAATGTAACCGGCGTTAACCAAAATGTTTGGTTTCCATATTTAAAAGGATCGTTATTGATGATACTTAAATTACCATGATCCGGTCCTACAATTGGAGGTCCGGTAGTTGTAACAGCTTTACGAATTTCTAATGAGTATCCGAAGAAATAGGTATTATCTAAAAAACCATCATCTTCTACTCTCAATCTCCATGTACCATTTATACCTTCACCATTCAGCCCGGCCCAAGCATCCATTGGCACATAATATCCGGCTATTTCACCACCACCGGGACAAGTTGCCGCCGTAATATTACCAACTGTTCCTCTATTAGAGAAACAAACATTCAGATAACCTGCATCAGCTCCACATTGATCATGAATTAATCGATACACCGTTCCATCCGGTGCTACTAAATCTAAGTCCAAATCTTGGAAATATTCCATGGCTAGATTTACACACAAAGTGATGGTATCCGTTGCTGTATTAAAGGTTGAACCGGTTGGAAACCCACTAATATTAACATTATAGTATGTACTATTTCCGTTATAATCTAATGTGATATATGAACTTGGATAATACCCTTTTACATCTTTATAATACTTACTAATCGGAGTACCCGGAGAAGTAATATCAATTTGACCAACATAAAATGATTTACCATTATTTGCCGGATTGAAAGGATTTACAACAGTTGGTTGTGTAGCAGAATATTGCCAACCGATTACCGGGTTTGCTAAAGCATTAGAACCAAAATTAATTGGATCTGCAGACACGCCTAATGTTGTTTGTTCGCCAAAACATAAAACATTATCTCCACCTTCAGTTACGCCCAAATCAGCGGTGCAGCAAGTTTCACCGTTATAAACTAAAAACTCATATTTACATTCATTGCCGCCATAACCATCAATAAAAATATAATATTTTTGACCTGCCACAAGATCGACTGTTACAGAACCATTGATAGTTCCTGTTGATACAGTTGCGGAAGAAATATTGGTGAATGTTCCTGTGCAAGCATTATTACTGCTTGTGTATAGTGCAAATTGAATTCCGGGTTGTGCACCTACACCTGCACAATGTGTACCATTCGCATATCGATAAAAGATAGTATGTGATCCGGTAACGGATGCTGTATAAGTGTACCAAACAGAATTTTCAGTTGAGGCACCCGGAAAAAACAAATCCGAACTACAATGGGATGTAGCTGCGATATTATTTCCGGAAAACGGAGTGCATTTCGTAGAGATATCAATGGCACCTAAGCAATCATCATTTACCGGTCGAGTTGGGCCACCACCTGCATCAACCACTCTTATAGAGAAATTGCCATTTGCAATACTTACATTCGATGGATCATAATAACCATCTACCATTATATAATACGTTTCTCCGGGATTTAAATAACGAGCTTGTATGGATTCATTACCATTTGTACCACCTACATCTGAACAATATATTAATTGATCATCTAACTCACAACTTGAATTTAAATCATTGCAAGAAGCACATATATCCGACTCAAAATAAAAATCAGTTAAGCAATCGTCATATTGTGCTAATCGGCTGTCAAATAAATAAAGCATTGCATCTAAATTATTTCCCGACCCAACATTTGTAAGATTAATATTGACATTACCAGAACTCGGTGCAACAAACGTAAACCATACGCCACTTCCATCATTTCCATTACCACAGGCATAAATATATTCAGCACTTGTGTAACTAACAACATTATTACTTGTAATGGCTGCAGCACCTATCGTTAATTGTGGTGCAGTACTACAAGTATTTGCTCCGGAAGGACCAGGGCAAGCATAATTATTTTGAATAGTATAAGAGTTACATAATGCCGGTGCTGTTGCTGCATATGGTGCATTCCAGGTTACTGTTACCGGAGTAAATGTTCCATTTGTTCCCGGTGATGCCGTTTGATTGGTATTTCCAGAAATTAATATAGGAGCTGCAGGAGAACACGATACATTCGGTGTTACTACCTGACTACAATTAGTTGCTGTGGTAGTTACTGTAGTTCGGATATCCGGATATATATTAAATGTACATGGTGGCGTTTGACGAACACAATTTGCTGAATTCGGTTGTGGTCTCGGATAGCCTGGTGCTATTGTTGTAGCGCCGTTGTCAGCTAATATATAACCTACAAAAGTATATGTTGCAGGCGTACAACCGGGATTAGGTAATCCAACAGCCGGATTATAGATAGAATAGGTAGCTGGATTATCAATATCAATAGCGCAAGGAGAACCCCAAGTATTGGATTTACAATATGCCCAACGATATCCCGGATTAGATCCTGCATACGAATAATTAAAAGTAGAATTTATGGGACTTCCGGTACAATAATTTCCGGTATTACAAGTATATCCTGTTATGGTTGGTCGTTTGATATTTATGGAGAAATTACATTGTGCTCCGGCATTTCCATCAATAACAAAATAATAAGTAGCATTTGCAATTGGTGTAAAAGTTACGGTGGTAGTTCCATTTTGAACCGGAATTAAGGAAGCACACGAGCCTCTAAAAATACCGAATTGAATTCCTGTAGCACTTGTACCGGCACCGTTCGTGCAACTCACTCCGGTTACTTCTAAGGTTACTTGTGCATTGCCATTATTTGCTGGAGCGGTCCATTTATACCAAACATCATTTTCTAATGTAACTGCTGCAACAAATTGAGGATCCGGATCGGTACAAATAGCTGTTGCACCAATAGTTGTTCCGGATATTGCATTACACATCGGATTTAAATCAATTGCGTTTGCACATTCATCATTAGATGGCTTTGTGTCAGGATTTCCAACTAAATCTGTGCCGGGTGAAGGTAGTGCCGATGCTGTAATATTTTCTACAACTTGAACTGTAAAGTTGGCAGTAGGCCTTGCGGCTGTTCCACTAATCCATACATAATATGTTTGACCAGGAATTACAAACGAAAATAATCTTTCAGCACCATTCACACCTGCATAATCATTACAACCTGCTGCTATTTGTGTCATTTCATCACATGGTTGATTACAATCATTCATACCGCCACTTAATCCGGCTGATGGTCCAATTAGGCTTACCTTTACGTCTGATGTTGCATCTGGTAAAACATTAATTTGGACTCTTCCGGATGCCGGTGCCACAAAACTATACCAAACATCTTGGTACGCAGTACATCCTGCATCCATTCCGGAAGAAGCACCTGCATTTGAACCGGATACTGCAGCTCCATTAACAGTTATAGGAATAGCACCACAAATATCATCATTTTGAATCATCGTCCAATAAGGCAAACATATTCTACTTATATAACAATCTGCAGAACCGGACGAAACATTTACCGTTTTGCAAACTTTATATGTAGTTACATTGTTTAACCCGTTGTAAATTCCGGTACCGGGCAATGGAGATAAGGGTGTTCCGCATGTTCCCCAAACTTGATAGGAAATATTGGACAATGCTGTATTTAAACAAGCATTGGTATTACCGGATGAGGCCGTAATTTCTAATCCGGCATCTAACGGGAATTCTACTGTAGTAAAAGGTGCAGGAACAGTAAAAGTACCGCATACAGTTGCCACTTTTGTATTGGTTGCAAAGTTAGAATGACAAGCACCATTTGCTGCTGTTTCATCAAAAGAATAATCTGTTGGAGAATCAAAACGATAGGTGTTGCAATCCGGATCGGAACATGTACTGCATGTATTTACACTTGAACAATTAAATGTTGCTGTAGTACCTTTTCCGGAACCCGGTGCACCTCCAAAAAAATCCAATCTAAAGCCTACGTTTGTACCATCATAATTATCTACTAAAATATAAATAACCTGTCCAGCACTTACTGTCATATTATTAGAAAACAAGTTGCCTGATGCACTGTTTGAATTGCCATTTCCGGTTCCTCTAATTCCTGTTGGTGATTGAGGTGCAGCATAATTACATCTATCCGGTGCACTCAATTGTGCTGCAGTAGGACAAGAACCACCAACACCTTGATTCCAAACCGAAAAATCATAATCTGCAGAACCATTATACGGCTCTAATGTAAATTCTAATACACCACCGGTCTGAATCACTAATCGAAACCATCTTGAATTATGTTCACCGGCCATTAAGCAACCGCAACCTCCTGTTGGACAATCTTGTGTACCAAACCCGTCCGTCAATTGCTCTGCTAATTGATTGTTACAAATGTTAATTGCATTTGCACAATTATTTCCAGTTTGTGCATTTACAGTGTGTATATTACACCATAAAAATAAAATAACTATATATCGTAAACATACCTTCATCTTCCACATTTTATAACTACGAAAATATTATTGCAACAACTTTTTCAAGTCCGCTAATTCAGTTTGCATCTTTATATATTCTAAACTCGTAGTATCCGACATTTTTTGGAGTTCAGTTTCTAGGTAACTCATTCTATCTTCCAAAAATTTTCTTTTTAAGGGAGATATTATTACAGAATTTGTATTGTTGTATACCGCTTTAGCCGTGTTCGTTTGTTTTTGAATTTCGTTTTTTTGTTTTTCTACTTTACGCGGTGCTATTTCATTATTTTCTTTGACTGGATAATTATTTATTTCTTGTGTGGCTTCTACTTTTAAATCGAGGTATATAGTACTTGAATTATCAGTATTTGGATGCGCTGGATTTATCACATGTTCTATTTGATCCCTACTTTTACGTTCTTCACTATAATTTGTTTTTACTTCCGTCGTATTAACTTGAAAGTTAGAAGATGTATGGGTAGCTGTCTCAGCCTCTGCTTTTCCTGACTTTTGTAGAATAATTTTTGTCTTTGATTCCGGAATATTAGATTGCTTTACAACCTCGAAATCATGATTTGATTTAATATTTTCTATCTTTTTAGAAAGCAATATTCTATCCGATTGTGCTATAATTGGAGAAATGAGAACAAACAATAAAATAGATATAAAAAAGCAGTGTAAATATTTATGCATATTCATATTATGGTTTCTTAGATGCTAAAAAATGTTAATGCCTACTATAATATTAGTAAATTAATGACATATATCAATAAAAATTAATGGAATTTCTTTATTTTTTAACAAAAAAGAGACGTATTTGCAAAATTACAACCTTATTTCCTCTATTTATATTGACATTACAAGGATTTCAAACATTCAGATATTCTAAACTCAGGTTGCTAATACAGTAAAAACTACTTTATATATGCATTCTATCATTGTCTTTTTTTGAATTAAACGACAAACTACTACATTTGCACCATGAAAGAAAAAGTATTAAGTGGTGTACGTAGTACCGGAAATTTACATTTAGGAAATTATTTTGGTGCCATTAAAAATTTTATACAAATGCAGGAAGATTATGAAGCGTATTTCTTCATTGCCAATTTACATGCACTTACAACACATCCTAATCCTGAACTTTTAAAGAAATCAGTTCGTGCAACATTAGTTGAATATATCGCCTGCGGATTAGATCCGGAAAAAAGTACCATTTATGTACAAACTGATGTCCCTGAAATATCGGAATTGTATGCTTTATTAAATATGTTAGCGTACAAAGGCGAGTTGGAGAAATGCACTTCTTTCAAAGAAAAAATTAAAAAACACCAAGAAAATATTAATGCCGGATTATTAACTTATCCCGTATTAATGGCTGCAGATATTCTTATTCACAGGGCACATAAAGTTCCGGTTGGAAAAGACCAAGAACAACATCTGGAAATGACTCGAAATTTTGCCGTACGTTTTAATCATTTGTTTGGAGTCGATTTTTTTCCGGAGCCACAAGCATTTGACATGACCGGAAAATTAGTAAAAGTACCCGGCTTAGATGGAAACGGAAAAATGGGAAAAAGTGAAGGCGAAGGAAATGCAATATTTTTAAGAGATGATGCCGAAGTTATTCGTAAAAAAGTAATGCGTGCAAAAACGGATGCTGGTCCAACAGAACCGAATCAACCAAAATCGGAAGAAATACAAAATATTTTTACATTGATGGAATTAGTATCCTCTAAAGATTCCATTCAACATTTTGAGGACAGCTATAACAATTGCACTATCCGATATGGTGAACTCAAAAAACAATTAGCAGAAGACATTATTTTATTTACGGCACCACTAAAAGAAAAAATTACTGCATTAGAAAACAATCCAGCATTTATTAATGAAATAGCCAAAGCCGGTGCAGAAAAGGCCAGAAATAGTGCAAGAGCAACCCTCGATGGTGTTCAAGAAATTATGGGATTAAAACCGATTTGGAAATAATCTTATGCAACAAACTTATCCACTTTTTTAAAAAATAACGCAGCTATCTTCTTCATTGAATAAAATTTATATAGATTAGATGCTCTAAATTAAAAACCATACTCGTGGCAAAACAAAAGAAACAACTCAAGCATATCGCAGTAGCTGGAAATATCGGCTCCGGAAAAACAACACTTACGGAAAAATTAGCCAAACATTATAATTGGGAAGCTCGTTTTGAAGACGTTGAAAACAATCCTTATCTAAACGATTTCTACCAAGATATGCCTCGTTGGTCTTTTAATTTGCAAATCTATTTTTTGAATAGTCGATTGCGTCAATTAGTTGAAATACAAGAAGGCGAACAAATCGTTATTCAAGATAGAACTATTTATGAAGATGCACATATCTTCGCACCCAACCTACACGAAATGGGATTAATGAGCACCCGAGATTTTGAAAATTACATCAGCTTTTTCCGTACAATCAGTAAAAAAGTAAATGCGCCGGATTTATTAATTTACTTAAAAGCATCTATTGGAACATTAGTTGGTCAAATAGAAAGACGCGGACGTGCATACGAAGACAATATCCGATTAGATTATTTAAAACAATTGAATTCCTATTATAATAATTGGATTGATAACTACAAAGAAGGTCCACTTTTAGTAATTAATGTGGATGATTTGAACTACGCCGACAAGCCGGATGACTTTGGAAAAGTAGTAGAGAAAATAGATGCCGAATTATTCGGTTTATTTTAATAAAATCCACCCACTTATTTCTTTTCTTTCGCAATCCTATTTGCACACTTATCTATTTAAATTAAATGAATGCAAAATGCTTTTGCATCTACTAATTTTTGCTGCCTAAACTGCTCTAATATTACGTAAATATTATTTTTAAAATTTTGATTAATTTAAAAACGACAAATTTGTCGTAAATAAAAAAATAGTTTTAAATTTAGATTAAAGAGAAACAAACAAACGCAACAATAACAACTTAAAATTTTATTTATGAACGGCGGAGAAATCATCGCAAAAGTATTACAAAACCATGGTGTAAAATATTTATTTACACTCTGTGGTGGACACATCTCACCTATTTTTGTGAGTGCAGAAAAAATTGGAATTCGTGTAATAGATACACGTCATGAAGTGAATGCTGTATTCGCTGCAGATGCCGTTTCACGTTTAACAGGTGTACCCGGTGTAGCAGCTGTTACAGCCGGTCCGGGCTTAACCAACACTATCACTGCTGTAAAAAATGCGTATATGGCACAATCGCCGATGATAGTATTAGGTGGTGGTGCTGCAACCATTTTAAAAGGTCGAGGTTCTTTGCAAGACATCGACCAAATGAGCCTCATGAAACCGGTGGTAAAATGGGCTGCACGTATTACGAAAGTAAAGGAAATTGTTCCCATTTTTGAAAGAGCCTTTGCCGTAGCACAAGAAGGTGTTCCAGGTCCAGTATTTATTGAATGTCCGATTGATACACTCTACAATGAAGAATTAGTACGCGAATGGTATGGAGCAAAAAGTAAAGATGTTCCGCCTCGCAATATGCAAGAACGCGTGGTGCAATGGTATATTAACCGACATGCAAAAAAATTATTTGAAGGAAAAGAAAATATACAATTTCACCAACCACTTCCATTCACGATTCCAACACATACCGCATCAGATATTGAGCAAGTAAAAACAGCACTACAGAAAGCAAAAAATCCATTGTTAATTATTGGTAGTGGTGCATTAATGTTGCCTCAAAAAGTAAATGAATTAGCCGCTGCCGTTACAAAATTAAATATACCCATGTATTTGAGTGGTATGGCACGTGGTTTAGTAGGAAAAGATGCCAATTTACAAATGCGACATAAAAGGAAAGAAGCCATAAAGGAAGCTGACTTAATTATTTTAGCCGGCGTACCCAATGATTTCCGATTAGAATATGGCAATCATATTGGCCATCGTCCATTTGTTTCTATCAATCGTAGTACAGAAGATTTATTTAAAAATAAAAAACCAACCATTGCTATTCATGCAGATCCACAAAATTTCTTGATTGAATTGGCTTCTAAATATCAAGCAGAAACAAAAGATTGGGTGCAAAAACTACGCGAACGTGATAACCAACGTGAAGCTGCAATTGACGCACAAGCTAAAGATAAACTTAATGGAATGAATCCTATTGAATTGTTTAGAGCATTAGATAAAATTTTAGATGATAATACAGTATTAGTGGCGGATGGTGGCGATTTCGTTGCAACTGCAGCCTACACCTTAAAACCGAGAGCACCTTTATCTTGGTTAGATCCGGGTGTATTTGGCACTTTAGGTGTTGGTGCCGGATTTGCATTAGGAGCAAAAGTCGTATTTCCGGAAAAAGATATTTGGATTATCTATGGCGATGGAAGTTCCGGTTACAGCTTAGTAGAATACGACACATTTGTACGACATAAACTGCCGGTGATTTCTGTTATCGGAAACGATGCCTGCTGGGCACAAATAGCACGCGATCAAGTAGAATTTTTAAACAGTGATTGTGCCATTACATTAGCACACTCTAACTATGAAATGATAGGAAAAGCATTTGGCGCCGATGGCGAACGAGTGGAAGATATTCCTGCAATGGAAAAAGCGGCAAAAGATGCAAAAGCAAAAAGCAGAAAAGGAATTCCATTTATCATCAATGCCATCATCGGGAAAAGTGAATTTAGAAAAGGTTCTATTTCTATGTAAAATATAAGAAAATGAAATCACGCGGACTCATACAAGCAGCATCAACAGCCTTATTAATCATCGATATTCAAGAAAAGCTAATGCCGGTGGTGCAAGATAAAGAGCAAGTATTTTTAAATACAAATCGTCTTTTAAAAACAGCTCAAATATTAAATATTCCAACAATCATTACAGAACAATATCCTAATGGATTAGGACACACTTGTAGAGATATTGAAATACCGGAAAACACGCAAGTAATAGAAAAAATTTGTTTCAGTTGCCTACAATCACAACAAGTAATTGAAACCTTACAAAAACACCATATCAAATCCTTAATTATTGGCGGTGTTGAATCGCATATCTGTGTTTTAAAAACGGCATTAGAAGCAATGGATACCGGCTTAGAAGTGCATGTCGTAGCAGATGCTGTTTCGTCCAGAACTGCAGAAAACAAACAAATCGCATTAGAAAGAATGAAACAATCCGGAGCATTCATCGTATCAACAGAAATGATTTTATTTCAATTGATTGAAAAAGCCGGAACAGACGCCTTTAAGTTTATTAGTAAACTCATTAAATAATATCAGAACATGGAAGCCGCTCGTCTTTTTGATTATCTAAATTATTATGTAGAGAAACGACCTAATAGTCCATTTATCGCAGCAAAAGAAAAGAATCAATGGCGACATTATTCCTTTTTAGAAGTGCAAAATATTGCTAATAAGGTAAGTCAGTTTTTATTACAATTAGGATTAAAATCAGGTGACACCATTGCACTTATTTCTACGAATCGACCGGAATGGAATTTTGTAGATTTAGGAGCACAACAAATTGGCGTAATTGTAGTACCCATGTATCCAACCATTTCTGAAAAGGATTACGAATATATCTTCAATGATGCAGCTATAAAATATGCTTTTGTAGGTGATAAAAGCATCTACCAAAAAGTAAAACCATTGTTGGGTAAAGTAAGTGCATTAAAAGATATATATACCTTTGAAAAAATTGAACAAGCACAAGAATTCCAATCAGCCATTGCAGCTACTGTAGTAGATGAAGGTCAATTAAATATCATCAAAAATACAATAAAAGAAGACGACTTAGCCACTATTATCTATACTTCCGGAACAACGGGCAACCCAAAAGGTGTTATGCTCTCGCACAAAAATATTGTAAGTAATATTAAAAGTATAAAAGAAATAGTTCCATTCGGAGAAGGAGAAAAAGCATTGAGTTTTCTACCACTTTGTCATAGCTTTGAACGAATGGTTTTTTTTGGATATTTATCATTTGGTATTCATGTACATTACAGCGAAAGTTTAGAAACAATCGGAGAAAATTTATTAGATGTAAAACCATTTTGTTTTACTACCGTTCCAAGAATGCTTGAGAAAGTATATGATAAAATCATCGCGAAAGGCAATGCATTAACCGGCATAAAAAAGAAATTATTTTTCTGGGCAATGGATGTTGGAGCTCAATATAAAATTGGAGAAAAGAAAAATTGGTGGTACCAACAACAATTGAATTTAGCACGAAAACTAATTTTTAGTAAATGGAAAGAAGCCTTAGGCGGAAATGTGCAATTTATCATTACCGGCGCAGCAGCCATGCAACCGCGATTAATTACACTTTTTACAGCAGCCGGCATTCAAGTATTAGAAGGGTATGGACTGACAGAAACGTCTCCGGTATTGTGTTGTAATCGCGTAGAAGAAACAGAAAGATGTATTGGTACAGTGGGCATGCCAATTCCGGGTGTACAAATAAAATTTGCCGAAGATGGTGAAATACTGGCAAAAGGTGATAACATTATGCGTGGCTATTACAACCAACCGGAATTAACGGCCGAAGCAATAGATAAAGAGGGTTGGTTTCATACAGGTGATATCGGCACTTGGATATCACAAAATGGTCATCAATTTTTAAAAATAACGGATAGAAAAAAAGAACTCTTTAAAACTGCCGGCGGAAAATACATCGCACCACAAGTGATAGAAAACAAAATGAAAGAAAGCCCATTTATCGAGCAAATTATGGTAGTAGGCGATGATGAAAAAAAATTTATTGCTGCTTTAGTGGTGCCGTCCTTTATGCAATTAGATGAATGGGCAAAACAACATCAACTATCCTTTAAAAATAATTTGGAGCTCATTCAACAGGAACAAGTAAACCAACTAATACAACAAGAAATAAAAAAATACAATACATTTTTTGGTAATTGGGAACAGATAAAAAAATTCGCGTTATTGCCGGAAGAATGGACAGTTGAAAATGGAGAACTCACGCCAACAATGAAACCCAAGCGAAAAATTATTAATGAACGCTATAAAGCAATTATCAATAGCATGTATCAATAATTAGAAAAAACAAGAATCAGAATTACCCTATTTTGTGTTACAATGTTTCTGAATCGAAAGGTGGGCAAATGCCCACCTTTCGTGTATTGGTATTTTTTAATGCTTCCAAACTCATATAAATGTATTTTATTTTCCGGTTACGTATGCATTCTCAAATCCTGGAATTGCTTTTATTTTAGGAAGTACATTCTCAGCAGCTGAACGGTTGGCAAAACCAACTAACCACACTACATTCACGCCATTTTCATTTTTGTAACTGATAATTTTTCCAAATTCAGAAAGTGGCATAATTTGCTCCCATTTTGGAGTAGAGAACGCACCCAGCTGAATAGCAGTTTTGTATTTAGCCAACATTGCATCCCGTGTTTGCACGCCTAAATTATCTACTTTTGAAGTGGTGTTAGTAGATACGCTAGGTTGTTTCGGTGTACTATACGTAGCTTTCTCTTCCATTTTCATAGACTCAGCTGCTTTGCTTGTTTTTATCGGCATTGCAGATGAATTATCGCCAATAGCACCGTAATCTTCACTCGGTGTTGTTCCACTTGGTGTCGCGGTAGAATTATCACCAATCGCAGCCAAATCATCTTTTGAACTAGGCTGCGTCGATGTCGAAATTTTTGCCGAAGTGTTATCTACTAAATCGACCACCTTTAGCGTTTTTAAATCTAATTTTTTGATGATTCCTTTGGATGAATATGTTAATGTGTTTTCATTTAATAAACCCGGATTGGTTTCATTATTTATAGTATTCACCACATCACCTAAATTTTTTGGTTTACTCCATTTTCCATTCGTATATTCAGCCGAATAAATATCTAAACCACCTACACTGCCGGGAAAATTAGAGATGAAGAAAATTTTCTTTGATTTTCCATTATCCAATAAAGCCGGTTGTCCAACCTTGTATGTTCCTAATAAATCCTTATTCAAGGTATAGGCCACCCATTTGTTATCTTTCCATGTGGCATGCATTACATCAAACATTAAAACCTCTTCAATGGATTTCATTTGTTCCGGAACTTTATATGCCGGTACATCATCTGTATATAGCTCTAAAGTTACCTCTTGTAAATAAGAATAATCGTTGTGCAATATAGCAGCCGCGTTCATTCTTCCCACAAAAAACGGCACACATAAAAGTAAAATAAGTAATTTTTTCATACGTAAATATCTCTATCAATTTCAATTAACAAAAGTGCTTTTAAATTACTCAAAAAAGTAGTTTAGTTTTCCACAATCTTTTCATTATTTCTTTCATAACAACTATAATGCCAAACGAAAAATTGTAATAATAATTGTAATTTAGACCTTTAAATCGCAATTCAATATTCGATTTTAACTAAATTTTGGAAAATAAAGCAGAAGACTAAATATAGGATTTGGAGTTTGTGCTTGCTTTTAGGAACATCTGTTTCAGCTTTTACAATGGGCGAATTGAGAGTGTCGGGAGCCAGACAAATAGGAATGGGATTAAATTCTATTTCTATGATAAATGCGTATTCCGTTTACAATAACCAAGCAGCAGGTGCTTATTTAGAAAGGCCTTCATTTGGTATCTATTATGCACCTGTTTTTTTGGGGCAAAATGTCAGTAATATATCTACCGTTATTGCTGTTCCGGTAAAGAAAGGCGGAACACTCGGACTTTCGTTTAATTATTTTGGATATAATTTATTCAATGAAAAAAAATTAGGGTTATCCTATTCCATAAAATTAGCTAAATGGGTTTCATTAGGCATGCAACTCGATTACTTGAATACTCAAATTAGTGGCTACGGCTCCAAAAATTATTTCACTTTTGAGTTAGGTATATTTTCTAAACCAATTGATGAATTGGCGATTGCTTTCCATGTGTATAATCCTTTAAAACTTTATGTAGATAAAGCAACCGGTGAGAAAGTACCTACTCTATTCCGACTGGGAATTACGTATGAGGCAATTAAAAAATTCTATATTTCTGCTCAAATTGACAAAGACTTAAAGAATAAACTCATTTTCAGAGCCGGTGCAGAATACACTCTAAAGGATATAGTTTGCTTCCGTGCAGGCGTCGCCACAGATCCTGTTACAGGAACCTTAGGTATTGGTGTATTACTAAAACAAGGTGTTAGTTTTGATGTAGCATTTTCCTACCAAAGTAACCTTGGATTTCAACCTCATTTTGGTATCACATATACACTTAAAAAACGTGACCCATTGAAAAATTTGGATAAAATGCCAAGTTCTACTTCCACTAATAAAAAGCAAAAATAACCTACATTAAGGTTACTTATTAATAAATTATTTCCCATTTTTTTATAGCTGCATTATCCGTATTTTTGCATCATGGATTATATTCGTAATTTTTGTATCATCGCACATATTGACCACGGTAAAAGTACCTTAGCCGATCGTTTGTTGCAATTAACCAATACCGTTTCTGAAAGAGATTTACAAGCACAAACCTTAGATGATATGGATTTGGAACGCGAGCGAGGCATCACAATTAAAAGTCATGCTATCCAAATGGATTACGAATATCAAGGTAAAAAGTATATATTCAATTTAATTGACACACCCGGACACGTCGACTTCTCGTATGAAGTATCTCGTTCTTTGGCTGCTTGTGAAGGTGCACTTTTATTGGTAGATGCTACACAAGGCATACAAGCACAAACTATCTCTAATTTATATTTAGCGATTGAAAATGGATTAGAAATCATTCCTATTATAAACAAAATTGATATGGATGGTGCCATGGTGGAAGAAGTAAAAGACCAAATTGTTGATTTAATCGGATGCAAACACGATGATATTTTAGAAGCAAGCGGAAAAACAGGTTTAGGTGTAGATAAAATATTACCTGCTGTAATTGAACGCATTCCGGCACCGAAAGGAAATGAAAGTGAACCATTACAAGCATTAATTTTCGACTCTGTTTTTAATTCATTTAGAGGAGTAATTGCCTATTTTCGCGTATTAAATGGCACAATAAAAAAAGGCGATAAAGTAAAATTTGTCAATACAGGGAAAGAATATCACGCCGATGAAATTGGGATTATGCGCATGACGCAAGAGCCACGAAGTGAAATAAAAGCCGGAGATATAGGATATATTATTACAGGAATTAAAGTATCCAGAGAAATTAAAGTGGGTGATACTATTACACACGTAAACAAACCTTGTTTAGAAAGTATCAAAGGATTTGAAGATGTGAAACCCATGGTATTTGCCGGTATTTATCCGATAGACAATGATGATTTTGAAGAGTTACGTGATTCGTTAGAAAAATTACAACTTAACGATGCTTCGTTGGTTTGGGAACCGGAAACTTCATTGGCATTAGGCTTTGGTTTCAGATGTGGTTTCTTAGGATTATTGCATTTAGAAATTATCCAAGAACGTTTAGAACGCGAATATGATATGACGATTATCACTACTGTTCCAAACGTTACCTATTTTGCCTATACAAAATCGGGTGAAAAACTAACCGTTAACAATCCTACAGATTTACCCGACCCAACACATATCGATTATGTAGAAGAACCATATATTAAAGCACAAGTAATTACCAAACCGGAATATGTGGGTTCTATCATGAAATTATGTATGGACAAACGAGGTATTTTAAAAAACCAAGTGTACTTATCACCTACTAAAATAGAGTTACAATTTGAAATGCCTTTAGCTGAAATTGTATTTGATTTTTACGATCAATTAAAATCCATTTCAAAAGGATACGCCAGCTTCGATTATCATATGAGTGATTACCGTGAGAGTGATTTAGTAAAATTAGATATAAAATTAAATGGCGATAATGTTGATGCTTTCTCTGCATTAATACATAGAAGCAAGGCATATCATTTTGGAAGCAGATTATGCGAAAAATTGAAGGAGCTGATTCCTCGCCAACAATTCGTAATTGCGATACAAGCTGCCATTGGTGCCAAAATAATTGCTCGTGAAACAATCTCTGCTATGCGTAAAGATGTAACTGCAAAATGTTATGGCGGTGACATTTCGCGTAAACGTAAATTATTGGAAAAACAAAAAAAAGGAAAAAAACGTATGCGCCAAGTTGGTAACGTAGAAGTACCACAACAAGCATTTATGGCTGTTTTGAAGTTGAATGATTAGCAGATTTATTGCAATCTAACTACTTAAATCATATAATCAACTTGAAATAGGCTCATTTTTTTTGAGCCTATTTTTTTTATTATGCTTTTGTAACCCGGAAAGTTTAACAACTTTTTAAATGTATTTTAAGTATAAAAAGTGGAATTTTAGAAACAACAAAATTTCACCTATTACTTTCAAATACGCAGAATGACCAACTTACCTAAGTCAAACAATACAAGCATTCCCATTTCAATCTCTCTCCTACCGGAATTAGAAAAAGAAAACCAACACGAACAAGACGACTACCAAAAAAAACGCTTAATTACCATCTCAGCAATTGCCATTTTTATTGCTGGATGTGTAAGCATCATTGCAAAATTGCTTATCTATTTAATTGACATCATCACAAATATTTCATTTTATGGTAAATTTTCTGTTGAGAATATCAGTCCAGCTAATAACCAACTTGGGCTTTTTGTCATAATAATTCCGGTTATAGGTGGTTTAATTATTGGATGGATGGCATTTTATGGATCAAAAGCAATCCGTGGGCATGGTATTCCGGAAGCCATGGAACAAATATTAACCAACCAAAGCAAAATAAAACCTACCATTACGTATTTAAAACCCTTATCTTCTGCAATCTCCATCGGAACCGGTGGTCCATTTGGTGCCGAAGGACCTATTATTGCTACCGGTGGTGCATTGGGTTCAACATTTGGACAGCTTTTAAAAATATCGCACCACGAACGCAAAGTGTTATTAGCTGCCGGAGCCACAGCCGGTATGTCTGCCATATTTGGAACTCCCATTGCAGCCATATTTTTAGCGATAGAATTATTGCTTTTTGAGTTCTCGCCACGCTCCTTTATTCCGGTTGCATTAGCCTGCATTACAGGTGCCACCGGACATCATTTGTTATTTGAGCAGGGTGTCGTATTTCCAATTGTACAAACTGTAGCCATTCCGAGTAATAAAGCCTTATTTTACTATAATCTAATGGGAATTCTTATTGGGTTGCTTTCTGTAGGTGTTACAAAAATAGTGTATTTCATAGAAGATCTATTTGAGAAATTGCCTATTCATTGGGCATTGTGGCCGGCAATAGGTGGATTCGCTGTCGGGATAATCGGGTATTTTTATCCAAGAACATTGGGTGTTGGATATAACAACATCACCGACGTATTATCCGGCACAATGGCAACCGATATCATTTTTACTTTATGCATTATGAAATTTATTTCATGGGCAATATCATTAGGAAGTGGCACATCTGGCGGAACGTTAGCACCATTGCTAACTATTGGTGGTGCATTAGGTGCTTTACTTGGAATTGGAATTCAACATATACTTCCAAGTTCCGGTGTTTCTGTTTCGTTAGCGGCATTAGTTGGAATGGCTGCTATGTTTGCAGGTGCTTCCCGTGCGTTCATAACATCAATTGTATTTGCAGTAGAAAGTACCGGACAATTTAATGCACTTTTGCCTTTATTGGCAACGTGTACTTCTTCTTATATCGTTTCTTACTGGATAATGGAAAATACTATTATGACAGAAAAAATTGCTCGAAGAGGTATTAAAACACCGCATGCGTACGAAGCAGATTTATTAAGCAAACTCACCGTAGAGCAAGTGATTACGGATAGTGGAACAATTATTAGTGAAAACAATACGATTCAAGAAGTACGCAATTGGTTGAGTGCATCGACAGAAAACAATACCAATTATTTTATTATTTCGGATGATGAAGGTGCTTACAAAGGCATTTTGAGTACTTCAAATTTGTGGAGTGCACACCATGCAACTGAAAATAGGATTGGCACATTAATCAAACGTTCGCCATTTTACATAGCTCAACAAGATAGTTTACAAACTGCGGTAGAATTAATGGCGAAAGAAAATGTAGATGTACTTCCGGTAGTATTAAACGATAGCACCCAAATTATTGGACTATTAACGTATAGAGATATTCTCGCGTCGTATAAATATAAAGTGGAAGAGATAGAAAAGAAACAAGCACATATTTCGCTGAAAAGAAATAGTTTAAAAATTCTAATTCACGGACAACGCATGGTGAGTTCTTTAAAAATGGGAAAGAAATAAACTATGCATTTGCGTGAAGGATGGAAGCGGACATACTTTTTTGTGCGTGGATTGGTAGTGTAGGAAAAAGATGGAAGCGGACAGCCTGACGGTGTGTGTGGATTGGTAGCGTGGCAACCGGCACGCCCAAATAAAAAAC
Source organism: Bacteroidota bacterium (assembly GCA_963169645.1). Classification (GTDB taxonomy): domain Bacteria; phylum Bacteroidota; class Bacteroidia; order Chitinophagales; family JADIYW01; genus JADJSS01. The sequence continues at coordinate 109,628 of CAUJCO010000012.1, read as the reverse complement.
ACCCTTGAATTACAACAAGGTTTGAATAATTGTTTCGATGGTTTTTTGCTCTGCCTCTGCCTTAAAATTGCGGATAATACGATGGCGTAAAATAGGCAATGCCACGGCTTGTACATCTTCAATATCGGGTGAAAATTTACCATGGATGGCGGCGTGACCTTTGGCTGCCAACACCAACGCTTGCGAGGCACGCGGACCGGCACCCCAAGCTACAAACTCGTTTACAATACCGGCTGCTTTGGGTGTGTTTGGTCGGGTTGAGGCAACTAAGCTAACGGCGTATTCTACTACATTATCTGCAATGGGCATGCGACGAATGAGGTGCTGAAACGCAATAATATCGGATGCTCCAACAATTTTTTGGATGGCTGTTGTTTGGTCTATGGTGGTATTTTTTACCACCTTCACTTCTTCATCGTAGCTTGGATAATCTAATACAATGTTGAACATAAAACGGTCTAACTGAGCTTCGGGTAACGGATAGGTTCCTTCTTGCTCGATTGGGTTTTGGGTGGCTAAAACAAAAAAAGGTAACTCTAATGTATGCACCACACCGGCAGCGGTTACTTGTCGCTCTTGCATGGCTTCTAATAATGCCGATTGGGTTTTGGGTGGTGTACGATTGATTTCGTCTGCTAAAATAATATTGGCAAAAAGTGGTCCTTTATTAAATTGAAAATGCCTGTTTTCATTAAGTATTTCTGCACCGATGATATCTGACGGCATCAAATCGGGTGTGAATTGGATGCGTTTAAAATGTAAGTCTAATACATCGGAAACGGTTTTTACTAATAAGGTTTTTGCCAAACCCGGAACGCCTACCAACAAGCTATGACTGTCGCAAAAGATAGAAAGCAACACATATTTCACTACTTCATCTTGACCGATGATGACTTTACCAATTTCGGATTTTAATTGGCCGTACGTAGTGGCTAATTGTTGGATTCCTTCGACATCGTTGGCAAATTGTTTCATGCGTTTGGTTTGGTTAGATGTTATTTGGTAATGAAAAATGAAACTCATCAACAGCAAAAAAACGGAAAATGCTTTTTAATTCGTTGACATTAATGTTTTCAATTCCTCGCAATCTTTATAATGGTCGCTAATCATTAAATAGGTTTTCTTTCTGTTGCGTTCATACCATTGTTTCAATACTTGCTCTTCTTTATCAGATTTAGCGGCGTTTTGCATTTTGTCGTAATCAATTTTTATATCGGCAACGTGTGGTTCTGTTTTGGAAACCATCTTTAAAATTCGGAACGCCGGTGTGCCGTCGTTGTCTTGATACATGATTGGATGTGTAATATTTCCGATGGTAAGTGTGTCAATAATATTATACAATTGAGCATCTATTTTATTCACTTCCATTACCGTACCGCCTGTTTCCATATTTAATAAAAATCCACCTACATTTTTAGATTGTTCGTCTTGTGAATATTTTTTCACGGCATCAAAAAAAGAGATTTTATTTTCTACAATATCATTGCGAACGGAATCTAATTTTAATTGTGCGTACTCAGCATCTTTAGAAGTGGTTTGTGGACGAATAAGGATGTGTTTCACTTGTATCATATCGCCTCTTCGTTCTACCATTTGTATGATGTGATAGCCAAAAGGTGTTTCTACGATATCGCTTAAATCGCCTGCTTTTAATTTGAATGCGGCACCTTCAAACTCTTTCACATAAGTGCCTCGTGGTGCCCAATCTAACAAGCCACCTTGTTGTGCCGAGCCTAAATCGTGAGAATATAAGCCGGCTAATAAATCAAAACTTTCACCATTTTTTAAACGTTCCAATAATTCTTTCGCTTTTGCTCTTGCAGCTTCTTTTTGCTCATCCGAAACACGTGGTTTCATCACGATTTGTTGAATTTCTACCGTAGCATCAAAATAAGGCAAACTGTCTTTCGGTATTTTATCAAAGAATGTTTTCACTTCAGATGGTGTTACTTTGATATCACCTACAATTTTATTACGCATCCTGGATGCCAACATTTGTTCTTTAATATCATCTCTATAATCCTCTTTGATTTGTTCTACGGTTTTATGATAATATTCTTCAAATGCTTCTTGTGAACCTGCAACACTAATGAAATAGTTTATTTTTCTGCTCAACTCGTCTTCTACTTCTTCATCCGATAATGGTAAACTATCGCGTAAGGCTTGAGTGGTCAACATTTTGTTATATACAATTTGCTCCATCAATTGGCAACGACTTTTTGCTTCATCTTCACCTCGCAGGTTTAATAAATCTAATTGGTTTTCGATATCGGATGCTAAGATGATTTTATCATTGACAATCGCATCAATTTTATCTAATAAAACACGCTGTGTAGAATCGGCAGCAAATAAACCCTGTACAAGTGCTACAAAAAAGAAAAGTAAACTTAGTTTTTTCATTATATGAATTGAGTTGCAAATGTACAAAAATGTGCCGTAGTATAGTATAAAAAAGAATGGATTTTGACTTACAGAGCAAGTTGCATTAAGGTTTTTTAACCAAACTCTCCAAAACCGCATTATTTATTTGTACCGGATATTTTTGTTTCAGTGTATCCAACCATTTATTTTCCAAAAATTCTTGATACGCAGCCACTACATATCCTTTACTTTCACTATACGTTGTGGAACGTGCCGGCTGTGGTTGCATCACTTGTGTAATACTATATTTTTTATCTATTAACTTAGGTTGGCTAATGCTTTCTGTTTTTACATTGAGGTTGGTTTTGGTCTCATCTAACACTTGCGATTGAATTTTCACCTCTTTTAATCCTGAATTTTTAAAGATGGACAAAAGTGCATCATCGTCCATATTTTTATGTTGCTTTAAAAGTGTCGTTACTTTTTGTGCTTGTGTTGCCGTAGCAATTGTAAATGTGCGAATGGTTGCTCTATTTTTTAATGCAAATAGGTCGGTATGTTCATCATAATATTTTTTCAACCCAAGTGTATCTTCTGATGCTTTATTCCAAACATAATTTTCAGACAAAGTGAAAATCATAATTCCATTTTTATACTCATTCATCAATGTTTTGTATTCTTCATTATTTGTTTTAACATCTTCTTTATAATAATCAAAATAAACTTGCTGAAGTGCATTTTTTATCAGTGCATCGTATTTATCTTCACCTTGTTTTGTTATTGTTGTGTAATAATTTTGTTGGATGATTTTACCTAAATCATTTTCTGTAATGGTACGATTTCCTATTTTTAAAATAGTTTTTGCCGTTGCTGTATCGCGAAAAACAAATGGCGTTTTCTGACTAAACTCTATCAATCGTTGTCTCAAGTTTTGTTGTACTTCCGGATAATTTTGCACATTGAATTTCGCATCCAAACGTTTCAAGAATTTTTGTATTTCGTACGCATAAACAGGTAAGCCTGCAAGCTTGGATTTTAATACGGAAGAAGATTCGTTATAGCTCATTTCTTTGGCGGTTTCTAACCGCTTAATAATATACCAAGCTGTATTTGTTTTAAATGGTTTGGAAAATTCACCATCTTTCAATGCATACGCAGTTTCCTCAAATACTGCTGCATATTTATTTATCCCAAACCAACCTAAAACACCTTTATTTAGTACAGAAGTTTCATCTTGGCTATATTGTTCCACTACTTTTTCAAAAGGCATTCCGGCTTTTAATTTTGTGTATGCGGCTTGCACAGAATCTGCTATCATTTTTGCCGTATTGGCATCATTTTCATCAATAGGTAAATATTGTTTTATAATGGCAACTTTTAATTGTGGCCGTGCTTTTCTAGTTTCATCTAAACGAAGAATATGATAACCTAATCGCGTGCGGATAGGCTCAGAAATCTGACCTACTTTTAATGTATACGCAGCCTCTTCAATTTCAGGCAATGCAATTTGATAACTATTAAACCAGCCTAAATTACCGGCATGGCCGGCAGTCTTCGAATCATCGGATTGCTTGGCTGCTTCTGCAAAGGGAAGTCCATCTTTAATTTGCTTTACCAAAGCGATACATTTATTTTTTATAGAATCCGTTTGCACAACATTGGAAACTTTGAAAAAAACATGACTTAAATGTACATCTGTTTTAGAACGTTCATACTCTTGCTGTATCAGCTTTTGCATGATTTCTTTATCTACATAAGAATCCAATAATTGTTGTTCGTATTTAGATAATTCACTTTTAAATTGGTCTGTTGTATCAATACCGAGTGCTGTTGCTTCTTTTACTTTAAGTCGGAAATTGACATATAACTTCAAGTAATCTTCCAACGATTTTTTGGAAAAATCAGCTTTATTATTGAAATTATTTTTTTTGTAGATGTATTCGAACTCAGATTTCTTTACTTTTGTATCTCCAATTTGGAACAAAACTTCATTTTGTGCTTTTATCATCATGGAAACACATAAAAAAGAGAGCAAGAACGAGCAATGTAGAATTTTTTGCATACAAAAAGGTTTTAAACAAAAATATAGAAATTAATTCTACTTTACCAAATTGAACTTTCAAACTACATTTATTTGCTAAATTTTAACAAGATTTAAGGACGATGCGAAGAAAGAAAAAAACAGACTATGCTATGTTGGAAAATGTTTCCGTTACCGATATTGCTGCGGAAGGGAAAGGCTTAGCAAGAGTCGATAATTTTGTGGTTTTTATTGAGAAAGCTATTCCGGGTGATGTCGTAAATGCCAAAATAATCAAAAAGAAAAAAGATTATGCGATGGCAGAAATCAACCAATTGGTGCAAGCATCTTCGCATCGCGTAGATTACTTTTGTGCACACTTCGGTACTTGTGGTGGTTGTAAATGGCAACATGTTGACTACACGTATCAAACAGTTATGAAACAAAAGTTGGTAGAAGATGCTTTTCGTAGAATAGGAAAAACCGAACTCGAAGACAACTTACCAATTTTGGGTTGTGATGAGACAATCTATTATAGAAATAAATTGGAGTTTACGTTTTCCAATCGCGTGTGGTTGACCAAAGAACAAATTGAAAGTGGCGAATCTTTTAACCGAAATGCTTTAGGTTTTCATACCGCCGGAAACTTTGCTTCTATTTTACAAATAGATAAATGCTTTTTACAAGATGAAAAAGTAAATCAGATTAGAAATGCTATTTATGATTTTGCCATACAACATAATTACACATTCTATAATTTAAAATTTCACGAAGGATTATTACGCAATCTCATCTTCCGAAATACAACTATAAACGAATGGATGGTTACCGTTTGTTTTGCTGAAAAGGATATAGAAAAAATTGAGCAATTAATGTCGTTTATACAACATCAATTTCCATTTATTACATCGCTGAATTATATCATAAACACGAAAAAAAACGACACCATTTACGACCAAGATGTTATTACATTTCACGGAAGAAATTTCATCATAGAACAACTCGGAGATATTCAATATAAAATCAGTACAAAATCCTTTTTTCAAACTAATAGTAAACAAGCTAAACGCTTGTACGATATTGTAAAAGATTTCGGGAATTTTAGCAAAAATGATATCGTGTATGATTTGTATTGTGGCACGGGAAGTATCGCATTATACATTGCCCAAAATTGTAAAAAAGTTGTAGGCATTGAGCAAATTCCGGATGCTATTATAGATGCACAATACAATGCTACTTTAAATAAAATTGAAAACACCGTTTTTCATGTGGGTACTTGTGAAGATATCTTAAAAGAAACTTTTATTGAAACGCATGGAATGCCGGACATTGTAGTACTTGACCCTCCGAGAGCCGGTTTACATGAAGATGTTATTCAAGTATTGCTACAAGCTGCACCCAAAAAATTAGTGTATGTTAGTTGCAATCCATCTACACAAGCACGTGATGTTTTATTGTTTTCCGAAAAATATAAAATTGTGAAAAGCCAAGCCGTAGATATGTTTCCGCATACCTATCATATTGAGAATGTAGTGTTATTGGAATTAAAAGAATCACTGTAATAAGGCCTTCAGCTTTGCTAACATTTCCTGATTATTTTGTTGCGAAAATGCATTGCGAATATCTCGTTTTTCATCATTGGTTAAATGCCAACTCATCGATGCTTTTTTTCTTTTATTAGATTGATCGTAATTAAAATTCAATACATTAATATCTGTTTTACTTTCATTTTCTAAATAAGAAAAACTGATGTCGGCATTATAATCTTGCAAGAGTAAAAAGTTATTAAAAATACTTCCAATCGGCGACAACAACTCGTTGATATAGGTTGTTTTTTTCTGTTCGTCAAATTGATGTAATTTATTATCTACTCTTATAGAAATAAAAATTACTCCGCTTGTATGCTCATCAATCCAGTCTTTAAAAACACTGTAAAAGCGAGTAGATACAGCCAATCCGGTGTTTTCTCGAATGCCGGCATCCATGACTTTGGTTTCCGGAATTGTAGGCAAATATACTATCGGCATAATATACGGATACGTGGAGTTGGTGCGTAATGCATCTATAAAATTAATATTTGCGGCACCTTTTTCTTTAAAGTAACGCATGTACTCTACGGCATCGGTGGACATATTATCTATAAAACCACGTTCATTTTCTATATATGGTTTAATCAAATAAGAAATTGGTTGCGGTGAAAAAAATAAAAACCGTTGATCGTTTATAATAGTTGCACCAATTACCATCATAGGTATATCGGCATTTTGTTCCGGAATGCTATAAGTTGACAACAACTTATCCATTCTGTTTTTGGTATTCTCATTTAATTTTAAATCAAACATATAGGCTCTATCTTTTTTATATGTATTGCCTTTGTAATGATAATTTCGCCATGGATAAAAAATATCATTGGTAGCAATAGATGTAGCCATTCCGTTTAAAATATCCAAGCCTATGTCATTTAAAAATGTTGTATCTAAATACGATATTTTTTCATGTTGTTTTTGCCGCCAATATAATTCTCTAAAATAGGCTGCACCAATCATTCCACCCGATGCTCCGGTCATTAACATGGTATGGTCAAATAATTTTTGGTTCGTTGCTTGTTCCAATTTTTGCAACAAATAAAACGTCCAATAAGAAGCTTTTAAACCACCACCTGCGGTGTTTATAAAAATCAACTTTGGCTTAGTCTCGCCATACTGTTGTACCATTTTAGTATGCCATTTATCCAATATTTTTTGTGTATGTTGAATATCACGCACAATCATATTTTTAGTAACAGCATCGTTCACTGCTTCATTATTGTATTTTATTTTTTCTGTATGATAATTTAATCCGTACAACTCGTGTTTATAAACTACTAAACCATATTGAGTCAGAATATTCATTACAAATAAAATGGCAATAATTACGATAGTTCGCCACGTGCGAAACCAAAACGATAAAAATGAAAACAATACTACCAACACAGAAAATATAAGAAAAATGGCAGAGCCTGCAGGCAATCTGAAAAAAGGATGTTCTATTAATTGACCAAATGAAATTAACCCGACAATAGCAATGAATTGAAAAATAATGGCATTTCGATGATGATGAAACAAGACATCATCCACTAACTTTTGATCGTAATAATCCGTATTGCGAATGGCATTTAATTTAAATGGAAATGTAATGGTGGTATCCACACGCCATTGTCTGTTAATATGCATGGAACTACTTGTATTTACAGGCAGTTCCGTTGATTTAAATAGATTAAGCTTCTTTGCTAATAAGGAATTTTTTGCTCTATCTTTTATGCGTTTAAAAAACAATTCAATATCTTGATCAAAGAGCATAAAAAACACACTGGATGCAATTATCATCAACATATTCCCGACCAATAATGCGAGAATGTGCACCGTAATTTTTCCGGCAGAAAACAAGCCTTCTACATATTGGAATTTTACAATTTGTACGATATATAAAATCGTGAAAGCAATTGGAATGATGCTATTGTTATAACAAAAATGGGCAAAGGAATTATTAAATGAGGCTAAGAATTGGAATCGATATCCGTTTAGAATATAAAAAGACATATTCCATGCCATGATGAAACCACCCATTGTAAATCCGACAATAAGGAAACTTAGAAAATTGACATGTCCAACGTATTCCGGATCTAAGAACAATAATGGAACACCATAACTATTACCAAATAATTGCAATACAGATGCGAATAAAAAAATCCAAAATAATAAGACAAATAAATGCTTATTGATATGTAATATCAACAATTGTATAGGAAAACTATAATAGATATTCGTGAAATATTTTTGCAAGGTTGCTTTCACCAATACAAGTTAGCCAAAAAAATATAAAAAGTGAAGCCGGCTTTTTTTATTTCTTTTATTGTATTTCATACGCACCGGCATCCGGCGGATTATTGCGTGCAAAGCCATCTATATCTACTGTCGGGTACGGCGGAATACCAATATTACTTGCCGGTGAATTGGATTTCAATTTATAATTGCTCTTAAAAACATCTACAAAAAGCGGATCAGTATATACACAAGAGGAAAAGATAGAAGATGTGGGTACATCTGTTTTTACTACCGAATGTAAGAAACCTAAAGCAGGTAAATGCGGATTACTGGCAATTCCTTGTGCTACAATTTCATTTTCCAGTGTACCATACAAAATGCAGTTTTGAAAAACGGCTCTTGTGGTATCCGGTAAGATAGTTGGAGTTACCGCATCAAAGAAATTATTGACATAAAAAACAGGCTCTTTAGAATGCGAAATATAAGCAGAACCTCTGTTGTAAAATGTACAATTTAAAAACTCATAATCGCCTCCACAATACAAACCAACTACGTTTTTACCGCAATCATACACTAAAGTATTGCTGGCATAAATGCGACCAAAGAAGCCAAATAAGCCATAAAAAGCGTGGTTGTAAATTTTGGAATTTTCGATGGTAACTAGTGGTGCATTGCTCAAATTCATACTTTGCAACAACAGCAAATTTTGTGCTGCATCTTCTGTTGATTTTATATTGCCCACATTGATACCGTACAACGAATTGCGCATTTTTAAATACTCGATTGTGCCACTGCTACCTCGCAAGAAAAACAATCCGGCGTATTGTCCGGGAAAATCATCATATAAACGGTCGGCAACATCTTTATCCAAACGTACACCTCTAAAGGTTACCATGTTGGACGTGTCCGTTCCGTGTATATTCAAATCGCCTTCTACTATCATTGCGGCACCTCCACCAAAATACACATCACATCCGGCATTAATCGTCAGTGATGCACCGGGTTTTATTTGCAGATAATTTAATATCACATAGGGCAAATCATCATTCCAAACAGCATTGTTTTCAATAGAATCTGCATTAAAAAAATGGGCATTTTGTCCGTATGCTTGCAGTTGCACCTGTTGGTGATGTCCGTTCGTTAAAAAGAAAATAGAATCTTCTACAATAAAAGGTAAGTTGGCTGCATTTGGGTTGATGGTAACTTCTACAAATACATAAATGCTATCTTTAGCAGGAATTTTAATATCATTAAATGTAGTGCCACTAACACCATCTACATTAATTCTATACGATGAGGTAGTACCGCCAGCTAATGCAATATTGGATACTACAATTGCTTCTTTTTTATTATTTCGGATAACGAATGATTTTGTAGTAGAACCTAAAGTGGAGAACAATGTATCGAATGTTAACGTATCTGTAGAAAACGAAAGTGTAGCAGATGTATTGATTTTATCTTTTTTACAAGATGAAAAAAAACACATACTCAGTAACACTAAACACATGCCATACGATGCAACTTTTCCAAATGTATTTTGAACACTTTGTCTCACAGAAACAAAGTTAATTATTTATACCAATTATTTGCTATTGCATGGCAAAAGCAATAGTAGCAACACTCACTTTGCAAGATGTTGCTTGAAGAATTGTACTGGCACAAGCTTCTAAAGTGGCACCGGTTGTTAGTACATCATCTAGTAATAAAATATGTTTATCTTTTAATGCAGCAGGATTTTTTAATACAAACGCTTGTTCCACATTTTCCCATCTTTCTATTTTAGATTTTTTGGTTTGAGAGACTGTTTCAGCGATGCGAATCAAGTTGTTTGTTTGTATAGGTATATTCCAAACTTCTTGCATCCCTTCCGCAAAAAGTGCACTCTGATTATAACCGCGAATATGTAATTTTTGTGGATGCAACGGAACCGGAATAATAACGGAAACATCTTTTAAATATGGATTCTGTTGTAATCGCTGAGCCAAAATATGGCCTAAAAATATGGCCAATTCTTTCCGCTCATTGTATTTTATATTATGTAAAATATGTTGCACTTTGGTGCCTTTGCTAAAAAACAATAATGAAGTAGCAAATTCCAACATCACTCGCCCATAAAAGATACGTTCAACCGGATTATCTTTAATATTATCGAACGTGGTAAATGGCAACTCCATGCGGCAATGCAGGCATAAATGTTGTTCACCTTTTACTAATGCAGTTTCACATCCTCCACAAATTCTTGGATAAAATAAACGGATTAAATCAGCAGGATAATCAAGAAGGTTGAAACGCATTTATTTTTCATTTCTATAAAAATAAATAAAATAATTATTTATTTTCAGATATAATGAATCTAAAAAAGAAAGAAAGACATCTTCTTTTTTCAAAACAATTTTTTATAAAACTCGGCAACTGTTTTTACTAAATTAATTTCAGCTTCGTGACTAGTTACTTTTTGGTTGTACTTAGATATAAATATTTTTTCGTAGCCTAATTTTCCGGCTTCTGCAATACGTTGTTCTACTTTATTGACGGCGCGTATTTCGCCACTCAAACCCACTTCTCCACTAAATGCAATTTTATTATTTATTGCTACATCTTCATACGAAGAAAGCAAAGCCGCCACCACTGCCAAATCTACCGCCGGATCTTCTACGCGCAAACCACCTGCAATATTTAAAAAAACATCTTTTGCACCAAACCTGAAACCACATCGTTTATCCAAAACTGCCAAAATCATTCCTAAGCGACGTAAATCATATCCGGTTGCACTGCGTTGTGGTGTGCCATAAACGGCTGGTGAAACCAAAGCCTGTACTTCAACCAATAATGCACGCATACCTTCCATTGTTACGGCAATTGCCACGCCACTCACTTGTTCATCACGTTGAGTAATTAACAACTCTGAAGGGTTGTTCACGGCTCGCATACCATCTCCTCGCATTTCATAAATTCCCAATTCAGCTGTAGAACCGAATCTGTTTTTTTGTGTACGTAAAATGCGATAATTGTAATTTCTATCACCTTCAAATTGCAATACGGTATCTACAATATGTTCTAATATTTTAGGTCCGGCTATGGTGCCTTCTTTGGTAATGTGTCCAACAATAAAAGCAGGTAAATGGTGTCGTTTGGCATATTGTTGTATGACATGTGTTGTTTCGCGTATTTGCGATACACTGCCTGCAGCCGACTCAATCATCGATGTTTCCAATGTTTGTATCGAATCTATTACTAACAATTGCGGTTGCACTTGTTCTATTTGTTGTACAATTGCCTCTACCGATGTTTCTGTAAACACATAAATTTCTGAATTATGTTGTTGAATTCTATCGGCACGCATTTTTAATTGCTGCTCACTTTCTTCGCCTGAAACATATAGTGTTTTCAAGCCTTTTGTTTGTAATACAATTTGTAATAACAACGTTGATTTTCCAATGCCGGGTTCGCCGCCAATTAATATCAATGAGCCGGGCACAATGCCACCACCTAATACTCTATTTAGTTCCGAATCGGACGTAATAAAGCGTTGTCGGTTTTCGGATGAGATAGCACCAATGAGCTGTGGCTTGGATTTGGGTGCATTTACCACGGTAGCTGTTTTCGATTTGGGCTCTATCAATTCTTCAACAAAACTATTCCACGCACCACAATTACCGCATTTTCCCATCCACTTCGGTGAATTTGTTCCACAACTTTGGCAAATATAAACACTCTTGGTTTTAGACATTTGTGTAAAGATAATATCTTATTTAATCAAACCAAAAATGGAAATTTGTAATCGTAACCAAAAGCAAAGTATGGAAGATTTTTTTTTGTTTGACGATACATTGAATTGGTGAAATAAAAATTAACAGACAATCAAATAAACACACAACATCTAAATAAAAAAAATGAAAAGATATATTGTACCAATATTAGCTCTGCTTTTTTGCACCAACTGTGTAACACAAAAAGAATACGATAAAGCATTGAATGACTTCTTTAATGAAGCCATCAAAAACAAAGCATTGACTCAGAGTTTGGATTCTTTAAAAGCAGATTGTGCCAAAAAAAATAGTGACTTATCAGCTCAAATAGATCAACTCAAATTAGATTCCACGGAGTTGTCTAATTTGGTAGAATCACTCCAAAAAGAAGTGGACGACCAAAATGCAGCCTATGCGAAGCAACAAAGCGAGTATCAACAAAAATTAAAGCAAGCCGGCGACAAAAACCAAAAAACCAATGCTGATTTGATTCAGATGCAATTAGATTTAGAAAAACAAAAATTGGCATTGCAACAAAAAGAAGCTGACCTTAAAAAAGCAATGGAAGAATTAAAAAGCAGAGAAGCCAAAATAAATGAGTTGGAAAAATTATTAAGTGAACAAAAAACAAAAGCAGATGCTTTACGCGATGCGATAAAAAAAGCGTTGACCGATTTTTCTGCCGGAGAACTCGATGTTTACACGAAAGACGGAAAGGTATATGTTTCTATGTCGGATAAATTATTATTCAAATCCGGCTCTACTACAGTTGAAAATAAAGGTGTAGATGCATTGGGAAAATTATCGGATGTCATCAAAAAAAACCCGGATATTCTTGTAAACATTGAAGGCCATACTGACAATGTACCTTATGGAAACGGAAGTGGCATTATTAAAGATAATTGGGATTTAAGTTTAATGCGTTCGAGCAGTGTGTTACATATCTTAACGGATAAATACAAAGTAAGCTCTATGCAAGTGATTGCATCCGGTCGCGGCGAATTTTTCCCTAAAGCAACAAACAGTACACCGGACGGCAGAGCAGCGAACCGCAGAACAGAAATCATCTTAGCACCTAAGGTGGATAAATTATTGAATATCGTAAACGGAGATTAAAAAGAAATTGGATTAGAGGTTTCGTTCTTGTACTTCACTTTTATATTTTATGTACGAATTCAATTGATTAAGATAAAGCAATTACGAGTTGTTTAAAATACCAATCACTCACAAGAATGCATCTCCTGTGAGTGATTGAACTAATCAAAGATTAGTGATAAATGTTTTCATAGTTATGGTTTTGAGATTATTTCATTACAACAACTCTTGGGAAATCATATATTGTAAACGATTAACTCATTATAAAATTCACAACAAATTAAAATATTTGCAATACCAATATTTAATGGAAATGTAAGCAAGAAAAGAGTCTGACTACCTAAATTTAGGAGTAATATGGATAATTTCTATTTTAAATTAAAGATGAAAGCAAATTTTGCTAATCCGATTGAACTTTTCACCTCAAGTTTTTCAATTAAATTTTTGCGGTATGTATCTACGGTAAAAGGACTTAAATGCATGATCTCTGCAATTTCTTTAGACGTATATTCTTCAGCAATTAACCGTAATACATCTTTTTCTCTGTCGGTTAAGGAAAGGAATTTTGCGGCATGATGTTCAAAAAAAGGCAAATTAGATTTTAAAGTTCGATAGTTAGACCGAGTCCGCAATAATTTATCTATACTACATCCTGTAGCCAATAAATATTTTACGCTACCATCTTTATTAAACAAGGCCGGTCGGATACACGAATAAGTCCATTCATAATTACCGCGTACTTTAATATAATGCACGCCGGTATACACTTTATCACGATTATCTTTATTTAAAAAGAACTGAATTAAATTAAACATTGCTGAGATATTCTCGGGATGCATAATACTCAATATAAACTTAAATCCGAGTTCTGTCATTTCTTTTTCTGAAACACCTAGAAACTCGTATGCTTGTTTATTACAATACGCAAAAGAATACGACGCATGTTCAAAATTAAAGATAGATGACATTTCTGTTGAAGTATCACAAATCTTTTTTAATTTATCCAATGAATCAACATCCGTCAAATCATTCGAATCCATTATGGCATTTATCTTCTTAAAAAGATTATCTAATTCGTTATACAAATCATTCATGTGTTGTAGATGTGGTTCTAAAATACTTTACGAACTGTTTATAACATTATCGAATGTGTAAACGGTAATTACAATGATTAAATGGCAAAATTAAATTTAATAAAATATATGGACAATATAAATGAAATTTAGAAACTAAATCAAAAAAAGAAATAATAGGAATTGCATATTTAGCTGCACACTTCGATTTAATCAAAATTAATATTTCCTTGATGTACAAAATGGTATTTTTGCCTATTCAAAATGGCTAAAATAACTGATTCGAACGACAAAAAAGAAATGGGCTTTTTCGAGCACATTGAATCCTTGCGTTGGCACATTATGCGTGCTGCCATCGCCGTAGTGTTATGTTCGTTTATCGCATTTTTACAAAAAGAGTTTATTTTCGATTATTTACTTTTCGGGCCATCCAGAGCTGATTTCCCGACCAATAAATTATTCTGTTGGTTAGAGCAAAATTATTCGTTTATTCGTGGTTTGTGTATTCAAGATGCCCATTTTACATTTATCAATACAGACATTATGGGACAGTTTATGTTGCATATTCAAATGTCTTTATATGTTGGAGCTATTGTAGCATTTCCATATATTTTATGGGAACTATGGCGATTCGTAAAACCGGCATTGCACGAACGTGAAATCAGAAATACACAAGGAATTGTTTTTGTTACTTCTATCTTATTTACCATCGGTTGTGCCTTTGGTTATTTTATTATCGCACCGTTTTCATTAAATTTCTTAATCCAATATCAAGCAACATCTATCGTGCAAAATATGATTGATATTAATAGTTATATCGGATTATTAATTACGATGACAATTCCTGTCGGTATTTTATTTGAATTGCCGATGTTGGTTTATCTACTCACTAAGTTAGGTATCGTTACACCATCCTTAATGAAAAACGGAAGAAAAATTGCCTATGTAATTATTTTAGTGGTTGTAGCAGTTATTACACCGCAAGGCGATTTAACGAGTTTATTATTAATCTCTGCTCCTATCTTTTTATTATACGAGTTAAGTATCGGAATTTCTGCAAGAGTCCACAAACAACAAGTCCTCGAAGAATTATAATAACTCGTTTCGTTGTGCAGTTTGAATTTCTATGAAACAACATAGAAAGTAAAAAAAATGGAAACGAACACCAAGTGTTTTTATCTACAACCGATGTCGATTATCTAAAATACCATGCACGATCATTCCTTGTGCCAATATATATGTAATCATAATTGCACTTCTATGCCATTCTTGTTTTTCGTAAAATATATTAATGGCAATTAAAGAATCTGACAACACGAATAATACAGCTCCAATAAAAACCAAATAATATGAGAAAGAATGTACTAAATTTTTTCTATTAAATGCGGTTATCAGCATAAGTATAATACAAATTCCATAAAGTGTTACCGGAATTTTCATAACGCCTAATGTGGGAAATAAAATACGAAGCAGCAAAATTAAATACAATAAGAATGGCAGAATCCAAAACGGACGTTGGCGCAAAATGCTGTCCTTAGGTTTTGATGCAGTTTCTTTAATAAACCAAATGATATAATTGACATGCGCCAATAAGAATGAAGAAAGACCGAATACAAATAAAAGTTGGGCTGTAGATGCTGTATAAGTGGCACGTGGAAACATGAGAAAAATATCACCTAACCACGAAAAAAAAAGTGCTAAATATATCCAACTAAACTTCTTAATATCTTTGGTTTCATTGTATAAAAGCAGCATCAACAAAGGCATCAACATTACTTTAGAAATGTATTTACACCAATCATTTCCTATATATTCTGCAGAAACATTTACAATTCCTGCCAGTATGTAAAGTAACACATATAACATCTCTTAAAAATAAGAAAAATTATTACGGTATTACACATTTCCTTATTTCTAATTACTATTTTTACTACATGAATGTATTAATTATTGGTGGCGGCAACATGGGTAGAAGTTTTGCCGAAAGTTTTCTAAATGCAAAAATATTAACCCACAAACAATTAACGGTTATTGAAAAAGATCATGCTCAAATTCAAGAACTCAACCGAATGAAATTGGGGCAAGTGTATAATGATTATGGTGATTATATTGCAGATAAAGATTTAATTATTTTAGCAGTAAAACCACAAGATGCCTATTCTGTATATCCAAAACTTAAACCGTATATCAAAGAAAAACACATTGTACTCACCATCATGGCCGGTGTGCAGATTACAGAAGTAGAACAACAATTAGGAACGAATAAAGTAGTGCGCTGTATGCCGAATTTACCATGCCAAATAGGTTTAGGTGTTACCGGATTTATGGTGTCTGCTTCTATTCCGCAAACAGACATTGATTTTATCCGCAAACTATTGGAAACAACCGGAGCTTCTATCCAATTATATGAAGAAGACCAACTCAATGCTATTACGGCAATTTCCGGTTCCGGACCGGCGTATATTTTCTATTTTATGGATGCAATGATACGACAAACAATGGAATATGGTTTCTCCTTAACAGAAGCATCTAAAATTGTAGAACAAACATTTTTAGGCACTGTAGAATTGTATAAAGTCAATAATTTATCTTGCAAGGAATGGATAGACAAAGTGGCATCAAAAGGTGGCACAACAGAAGCGGCATTAAAAACATTTACTCAAACCGACGTTGCTGCAAATATTCAAAAAGGAATGGATGCAGCCTTACACCGCAGCAGAGAATTGAGTAAAAAGTAACCTATTAATGTTGATATTTATATCCATCAAACCCTACAATAAACTGCTTGTAAAAAGTATATTTGTTACACACTTCAAATAATATATGGAAAGATTTACCGGAATTTTAGGCATACTTGTAATACTTGGAATTGCCTTTTTATTTTCTAACAACAAGAAAAAAATAAATTACAGATTGGTTGCAAGTGGCTTAGGCTTACAACTTTTTTTAGCAATTATCATTTTAAAAATTCCGGCAGTAAAAGCATTTTTCCAAACCATAGGACAAGGTATGCATGCCATTGAAGGATATGCACAGCAAGGTGCGGCATTTGTTTATGGTGGCATCATGACAGACACACACTCGCCTAAAGGTGCTATTGATGCATTGCCGTATGGTGCTCCGGGTACATTTGTATTTGCATTCAGCATTCCGGCAACTATTATATTAGTATGCGTGCTGGTAGCCATTTTATATCATATCGGAATTATGCAACGAGTGGTTGCTGCAATAGCAAGAGTTATGAATTTTGTGATGCGTGTTTCCGGTGCTGAAGCATTGAGCAATGTAGCCAGTGCATTCGTAGGACAAGTAGAAGCACAAGTGATGATACGACCGTATTTAGCCGGCATGACGAACAGTGAGTTATTAGCATCTATGTCCGGAAGTATGGCATGTATTGCAGGTGGAATTTTAATTGTATATGTGAGCATGGGTGTTCCTGCAGAGTATTTGATTGCAGCAAGTTTAATGGCCGCTCCGGCAGCGTTGGTCATTTCTAAAATTGTGTTTCCGGAAACAGAAGAATCGCAAACTAAAGGAAAAGTTTCGGTAGAAGTAAAAAGTCAATACACAAACATTATCGATGCTATTTCGCATGGTGCAAGTGATGGCATGAAAATTTCAATTAATGTAATTGCTATGTTGATTGGATTTATTGCATTGATGGCATTAATCAATGCATTGTTAGCATTAATACATCCTGATTTTAGTTTAAACTCCATATTTGGTTTTATCTTTTATCCATTGGCATGGGTAATGGGTGTACCGCAACACGAAGCTATGCAAGTGGCAACCATGATGGGACAAAAATTAACCATCAACGAGTTTGTAGCTTATTCCGAATTGATAAAAGTAAAAGAAGCTTTATCACCGAAAGCGTTAGCCATTGCCAGCTTTGCCTTATGTGGTTTTGCCAATTTCAGTTCAGTCGGTATTCAAATTGGTGGCATTGGAGAGTTGGCACCCAGCCGTAGAGCCGACCTCGCCAAATTAGGATTAAAGGCTTTATTGTGCGGTACATTAGCTTCTTATCTTTCAGCAACTATTGCAGGCATGTTGTTGTAATGTGGCAAAATAGTATCTACTATTTTCCATTTATTTCCTATGCATTGTATTAAAAACAACGAATCTTTGTTCGTTGGATAAATGGTAAGTTGATAACCAAAATTCCATTCATCAAAATCTACTTTCATATTTTCGTTTTCATAATCAGCTGCACCCTTTCCATTGTAATAATACCATTTCCCATATTTTGTACATTCTACCTTAAATGTAGTATCATTTATTTTTTTGAATGCTGTTTCATTATCCAAACTCAACACATTTACCCAAGCAATCGTATGGGTTGAACCGATATAGTTTTTATTATGTACGATGCTTAATCCTTTTTCAAAACCATTTCGCATTGTATAAACACCTTTGTAATTATCCGGTAAATTAAGTAACAATGCCTTTTGGTTGGGTTGTAACGGATACGATTGAATTAATGCATACGATAAATTTCCTGATTGATGCCAACGGTTCACAGCTGGAATCAATAAAAATATAAACAACACAACTGTAGCAACACTAAAAATATAGGTTATTTGTTTTCCAAAAAAAATGTAAATGCCATACAACAAAAATGCGTAAAAAAATAAAGAAGCACTATATCCATAACGGTCACTTTGTATTTCAAATGTGAAACTCTTATCTAAATTTAATACCGGAACCAACAATAACAAAAAGGAGCAATAGAAAAACAAGAGTAATTTATATTTATAATGCTGATAGTATTTATGTTTAATAAAATAAAATATGGCAACCATTAAAATAGAAAAATAAAGCAGATAGATAATATATCGAACAGAATTAGAGTTATAAATACTTTTAATAACATCCGGAAGATACCTGAAATAGAAAATAAATTTCAAATGATAATTGATTAAATTATCAAACATATACATCACCGGAATACTCGTGTGCGATTCAGCT
The DNA here is from genome assembly GCA_963169645.1 of Bacteroidota bacterium. Taxonomy (GTDB): domain Bacteria; phylum Bacteroidota; class Bacteroidia; order Chitinophagales; family JADIYW01; genus JADJSS01. Next base: position 90,553 of record CAUJCO010000012.1, on the reverse strand, counting down.
CCGTAATGTGCAATCCAAGCTCCAAAAACAATTTTATTCAGTACAAAATATAATCCGATACTCAATATATTTCCAATAAAGAAATAGCAGATAGTAAGCTTTATACTCGTTCTTGTTGAAACTGGAAAGTGAATAGGAATTATACAAATAGAAAATAAAAGAAATACGAAGGGAAATAAAAATGCTTGTTCAAAACAAAACAAACTACACAGAAAGAAGAAATGAAATAGCAGCACAAACTTCCATTTCTTTTTGCTAAAAAATAAGAGTTGCATAAACATACACAACAGTAAAAATGTTACTGAGAGTGCGTAATGAAACAATGCACTCCATGCTACTACTTCTGTTTGAAATGGTGATAATAAGAACAGATATGCGATTAAAATTAAAATATAACCTGAACTATTTGGAACAATGCGACGTAATAAAATCAACAACAAAATCGCATTTATGGTGTGGAACAAACAAAGGACAATATGCCAACCCAACCAATTTGTACCAAATAGTTGATAGCAAATAAAATAGAAGATGGATGGAACATACCAAAGAAATATCATATTGTACGAATGTAAGATACCTTTCCAACCAGTATGAATAAACTCATACATATTCAACATCGCATCATTTATGTATAATATTCCGTTTTGTGAAGGATAATACACAACAAATAAAACAACATAAAACACAAGGAAGACAAGTATTATATTTTTTCGTTCCAGCATCTATACAAACATAAACATTTTTGGATGAAATCGTACCTTTACACTAATGACTGAGGCTAATTCACTCCAGCAAATCATCAAAAATCTACCGAAAAATCCGGGAGTGTATCGCTATTACGATAAAGAGGGCAACTTACTTTATATCGGAAAAGCCAAAAATTTAAAAAATCGAGTAGCATCTTATTTTGTCAATAAAGACCACACTTATCGCATACAACTTATGGTGCGAAAAATTCACAATATCGAATATTCTATTGTGCCTACAGAAAAAGATGCGTTGTTATTGGAAAATGCGTTAATAAAAGAGTTGCAACCCAAATACAATATCAGCCTAAAAGATGATAAAACATATCCATATATTAAAATCAATAACGAGCCTTTTCCACGAATATATTTCACCAGAAAATATGAAGAAGATGGAGCAGAATATTTTGGTCCTTACACTTCGGTTCAGCGCGTTCGTTCCATTTTAGAGTTTGTAAAAAAACTATATCCGATTCGCAGTTGCTCTTTATCGCTTACAGAGAAAAATATAAAAGCAAAAAAATTTAAAGTCTGTTTAGAATACCATATCGGAAATTGTTTAGCACCATGTGTAGGTTTTCAATCGAAAGAAAATTATGACAACAACATAGAACAGATTCGAAAAATTTTAAAAGGAAGATTGCACGAACTAAGAACAGCTCTCAAACAAGAAATGCTTGAGCATGCCGAAAATTTAGAATTTGAAAAAGCAGCAGCCTTAAAAAATAAAATACAATTTTTAAAAGAGTATATCTCGGATGCAACAGTTGTCCATCCCGGTTTAGGAAATTTTCATGTATTTGGCTTTACAGAAGATGAAAAAAAAGCCTACATCAATTATCTCTATGTTTATGAAGGTGCTATTGTACAAACAAAAGCGATTACACTGCAAAAAAATTTAGAAGAAACCAAAGAAGAACTTTTGCAATTTGCCGTAATTGACACGATTGGAAACACGGAGCAAAAACAATCCATTTTATTGCCATTTGAAATCGAATTATATACCGAATTGATGGAAATTCAAATTCCTAAAATAGGTGATAAAAAAAATCTGGTGGAATTAGCACAACGAAATGCACTCTATCAAAAACAAAAAGGAAAAGAACAATCGACAGATAAACATGGAAAAGCAAAAGTAGATTCCACCACGCGAATTTTGCAATTAATGAAAGATGAACTTCGATTAAAAGAATTACCCAAACACATCGAATGCTTTGACAACTCTAATTTTCAAGGAACCAATGCAGTTTCTGCGTGTGTGGTATTTAAAAATGCTAAACCCAGCAAAAAAGATTATAGACATTTTAATGTTAAAACTGTGGTCGATGCCAATGATTTTGACACTATGAAAGAAGTAGTCTATCGGCGTTATCATCGTATGATATTGGAAAATGAACCATTACCAAATTTGGTTATCATAGATGGTGGCAAAGGACAATTGAGTGCAGCTATGCAAAGCATTCTTAATTTAAAACTGGAAAATGAGATACAAGTAATTTCTATTGCCAAACGCTTGGAAGAAATCTATTATCCAAATGATTCTATTCCGTTACATTTAAATAGAAAATCAGAAACGCTAAAAGTAATCCAGCAACTGCGAAATGAAGCACACCGATTTGGCATCACCTTTCACCGAAAAAAACGAGCTAATAACACGCTAAAAACAGCCTTAAATGACATTAAAGGAATTGGTGAAAAAATAACCGGCACATTATTACAACAATTTGGTTCTGTCAAGAATATTGAAAATGCCACGTTGGAACAACTTGAAAAATGCATAGGAAAAAGTAAAGCAAACATTGTTTTCAATTATTTTCAGAAGATAAAAGAATAATATCATATCCGTTCGAAATCTAAAAAAAACAATACAATACATACCATTTACTAGATGAGATAAAAAAAAACGGATAGCAAATGCTATCCGTTCTCTATATCCAACCGATGGATTAATATTCCCAAAGGTCATGTTCAAAATTGAATAAATTTTGTTTTTGTGCCTCAGACTCATACAAAACATCAATACCGGATTTATAATCTTTGATACGGAAATCCTGTACGTTGTCTACTTTATAGATATAACTTCCAAAAATACGTTGAGCAAATACTTGGTCCCAATTTAATCGAACACCGTTCGGGAATGGGTTGAACGCTACAGTATTAACTAAGGTTTCTCTCAAACTTGGGAAATACACCCAAAATGTTGGAACTTCACCTCTAAACTCACCGGTTGTTTGATCGTAATTATCAATTAAAGGGCAGATACCCATGATACGAACTTGCATAGTAGAAGTTTGTTTATTGAAATACCAAACTTCTTTCAAACGAATTTTACTTACATTATTCCAGTTTACTTCTTTAGTAATTACTTGAAGTGTTTGCAAACCTGTACCTGGGTCTGTAATCCAAATTGAGTCCACACCACCACCTGCAACACTCGTAGCCTCAGAAGGATTAATAGGTGTTGTAAAATCATCATCCATACCACTATATACTTGTACTTTTCCGCTTTCAATAGCATCTAACAATACTTGTATAAATGGAGCTTTTGGCCATTTAAAATGTAGATTTAATTTTTCTCTTAAATCAATTACACGCCATACATTTTTCCACCAAAACACATCTGCTTCACGAATGGGCTCGTAGCTCATAGCAATGCGTTTCCCCGTAATCTCTTGAACCCATGGTAATTTCTGAACTTCTGTTTTAACAGCATTTGGGTCAACCGCTGCTGGTGTAGTTGAAGTAGTAGAAACAGCTACTGGTGTAGTTTGTGCTGATGGGTCAACAGTAGAAGTTGGTGTAACCGAAGGATCTGTGCCTGTAACAGTGCTATCTTGTGCAAACGATACAGTACCAACCATCAACAAGGTTACTAATATGGCAGATTGTAATTTATTCATTTGAATTTTCATATCTAAAAATATCTATTAATCGATTTTAAAGGCGATACCTGGAATTTTACGTGTTAATCCATCCGGACCACGTACTTTAATTTCCTCAATATAGAAAATATCACCCGGTTTAGCTTTAGCAATAAATGATTTTTGAGCAGCACTGAAGTAAGGACCGGTTGCAGGTGCAATAGCCGGATCTTGCAATTTAGGTTGATAGAACATATTAAAGCTCAATACTTCAAATTTAGCATCAAAATCAAAATTATCTAACTTAGCAATCACCCCTTGTTGTGCTTTCCATACACCAGCATTTACACGTCCACCCGGCATGTTTGCACATTCTGCTTGTGGATTTGGAATCATTTTCACACGGAAAGGGAAATTACCATAACTTTTACCGTTTGCTGATACTTTAACGTTGTTTGCATTTGATTGTTGTGTAACACGAACTGAATATTTTCCTGCACTACCGGAAATTGTTCCTTGATCAATGCTTACTTGTAATTTGCTATTAGCAACACCTGCGGCAGAAATTTGAACCGGATTATCAACACCAATATAGAATACATTCATTTTGGTTGGAGAAACGGTAGCAAATGGTGCAGCAACTGTATATTTAAATGGCGGTAATGGATAAGATTTAACCTCATTTGTTTTAGGATTTTTCAAAGAGATATTACCTTTTAATTCATACTCACCTACACCCGGAGATGCTTTATAGTGTGCAATACCATTGTTATCCGGTTTTAAACCTTGACCGTTTACACTTACTGAGATGTTATCATTTTTGGAGCTAGTAGCCGCTAAGAATACATTTGCTTCAAATGTTTCACCTTGTAATATATAAGCAGTAGGTGAAGTTACTTGTGCAGAGAAAGCATCAAATACAATTTCTTCCGGTTTCAATTCTTCAGAAGAACCGATTTTAGAGAAGAAATACTGTACTAAAGTTCCTTCAGATGCTTTAATGTCTGATAATTCTTTCGTCAACATCGTATAAGAAGCGATAGCCGGCATTTGAAAGAAGTTTTCTCTTGCCCAGTCACCATTCGCTGCTTGAGGTTTCGTTGTTAACGGAATTTTTTGCATTACGACATCAATCTCTGCAGGATCAACTAATGATTTTACTTTTGCAGTAAACTCATCAATTTTTTTCTTTAATTCGTAGCCTTTTTTGCTTTCTTCGATGAAATAACGAGTAGATGCATCTAAGTCATCTTGTCTTTTCATTACAGCACCTTCTTCACCTTTACCACCTGCTTCTGTTACGATACCTTCTTGTAAACTTTTCACATAATCTTGTAAGTTCTTAGAAAGTGCGATTACTTCATCCGCTTTTGCTTGGTACTTAGGTATTTCGGCATTGCCCGGCTCTTTTGCTTTTTTGGCATTGAAAGCGCTATAGTTTACTCGAGAGTTCATATCTAACAATCCGTTAGAGCTCTCTAAGCTGTTGTTTATTGTTTTAAATGCATTCAGGATTTCAGCAGATACGTTTAATGCCAAGAGTGCTGTTAACACCAAGTACATTAAGTTAATCATCTGCTGCCTGTTTTCCTTAGGAATTGACATATTTTAAATTTTCAATGTTTAAGAATAAAATATACAGCGATGATTAATTACGAACGCATTGCAGAAAGCATGTTGCCGTAAATACCATTTAATTTTTCTAAGTTAGACGCTAATCCACTCATTTGTGTTTTGAATTTATCTGTATCAGCGATAGAACCTTCTAAGCTAGTCATTGCAGTAGATAAGTTTCCGATAAATTTATTCATTGTTTTCAAATGAGAGTTAGTATCCTGTAATTCTAATTCATAAACTGCGTTTAATGCGGCTAAATTTTTTGTAGCGCTTTGTACTTGTGCATGATATTGAGAAGCATCACCAGAAGCTGCTGCTAATTTGCTCATACCTTCTGCTGCACTTGAGAAAGAATCTTTAACACCATTTAATGAAGAAGCAGCAGATTTTGCAGCACCTGCAAACTCGTTAGAAGCAACTGTAGCATCTGCTAAGTTTCCTAATTTGCCAACGTTGTCAGCAAAGTTTTTCAAGTTATCTCCAAATCTATTAACTAAATTTTGGTCTACTTTTGCAGCCTCTAACATTTTATCCATTTCAGCAGATAAAGATTTTTTATTGCTTGCTTGTGCCATTGGCGCTGCAGCTGCAGAAGCTTCAGAATCATATTGATCCAAACCCGGATAGTATTTTTCCCAGTAGTAATCCGGCTCTGGTGGAATAATACCAGATATAGCGAAGATGATTGCTTCAACTAATAAACCTACCGTTAACATCATATTTGCGAATGGTAAGTGTAAGATTTTTGCCCATGCACCTACGATAACCACAGACGCACCCACACCAAAAAGGAAATTTTTTAATGTTTTGAATGATTTAGTTTTAAAATAAGGAGTTGCCATAATGCTTTTAATTTATTTGGTTAGTTATAAAAGAAAAAATGATTAATTTATGTTTTTAGTGTGTTATTTGCTGAAATCATTCATAGAACGTCCCATGAATGGAAGTACGCATCTAAATCCGATATATGATTTTGCTGAATCTTGGTATTCATAAGATTTTGTACCACATTGCAAGAAGTAAGCAATATCTTTCCAAGAACCACCTCTGATTACTTTACGTTTCATTACGTTCGGATCCTCCGTTTTAGCATCGTAACGGAAATCTGGTTGCTTGTCATGGATAAATGCGTTCGCATCATCTTCATAAGCAGTAGATGTCCATTCCGCTACATTTCCGGCCATATTATATAACCCGAAATCGTTTGGCCAGTATGATTTAGCATTTACCGTATAGAAACCTCCATCTTCCGGATAGTTACCTCTTCCCGGTTTAAAGTTTGCTAACAAACAGCCTTTTGTATTTCTGATATATGGACCACCCCAAGGATAAGGTGCCAAGTTTCTTCCACCGCGAGCAGCATATTCCCACTCGTATTCTGTTGGAATACGGAATTGATCTAAAGGAGCTTGTTTTTGAGAAGCTCTATAGTTGTTCCACATCAATGTTCTCCAAGCAGAGAACGCGTTACATTGATCCCAAGTAACACCCACAACCGGATAGTCATCATACGCAGGATGTGTGAAATAAGTACGTGTCATTGGCTCATTATATGAATATACAAAATCACGTATCCAAACCATTTCATCCGGATAGATAGAAATTTTCTTTTTCTCCATGAAAGAGCTTCTAGGTAATGGATTTTTATCTGTCGGGCGTTGTTGTGCGGCTTCTTTCCATTTAAACCAAGTATATTCATATACTAATTTACGTGGGTCTATTTCTTTTCTTCCATTAATACGGTCAGCTTCAGAATAGAACATTGGTTCTAACTGTGCACCTTCTTCTGTTACAGAGCCACCACTTTCCCAATCCATATCAATTGGCATTTCCCAATTAATAGCTTGTTGTCCGTTATCGCTCTCAATTAAATGGTCACCCCCTAGCATTTGGTGTGCAATTGAATCGCGAACGTACTCTACAAATTGACGGTATTCGTTGTTCGTAATTTCTGTTTCGTCCATATAAAAACCAACAATGGAAATTTGTTTCATTTTTGTATTGAAAGCATAATTTACATCTTGGTCTGATGGACCTGTATGAAACACACCGGAAGGTACATATACCATTCCATATGGTAAAAGATTATTATCCCACGATGGTCTATCTTGCGCACCAATTAACTGACCATCTGTTCCACTTTTACCACCTTTGCAACTTGCCAATGCTATTGCAATCATTGCAATTAATGAAAATTTGAGTTTATTCATCTTAGTTGTTTACGTTTTTTTCTTCTGAATAAAATGTAAAAATAAAGAAAATTTTTCTTTAGTTGTACTTTTCCGTTTAGTATTTTATACAAATATTAATAATCTTTTTACAAAAAGCGTGGATTATTGATAATTGTAGGGTTTTTATAAATTTTGTTTCTCGGCAATATATAGGTAAGCGTTATTTCATGCGTACCTTTGTTTACTATGCTTAATTGGTTCAAATTTACATCATAGCTGTAAATTATGCAAATATTTTTTATCGGACCCACACTTATTATTGGGGATAACGATTCAAAGGCTCTTTTATTGTATCCTCGAACGTTTAATCCGACGCCAACATACTCTTTATAACCGACTAAAAAACTAAAATCCGTTTGTATTTCTTTAAAATCTGTATTAATAACCATTGATGGTTTAATCGATATTCCTTTTCCTACTATCACTTTTCCTGATGCATATATTTGAAAGGTACCACCATATATTGTTTTAAGTGTATTATTTACACCTTCTATTTTATCTTTTGCTTGTATTACATTCGAGTAAGCTATTCCGGCTTCAACGTTTTTGTGTTGAATAGAAAAACCTATATTTAAATTCGGTCGAAAGCTTCTTTGAATTTGACCGGATAAATAATCGTCGTTTAAACCCGTATTATCACCTTCCGGTGTAACTAATTTAGTTCCGTCTAATTTAGATGTTGTAAATCCTGTATTTAAGCCTATTGCAATTTTTATTTTGTCTTTGATAGGTTGAATAAACGTATAACCAACATTAATACTGGTATTCGTGTATGCACCTAACATATCATTGCTAATTTGTAATCCAACAGCGCCATGTGCTTGCGGCAAATAAGCATCCGAAAAAATATGGATAGTTTTGGGTTGTCCTTCTAATTTTGCCCATTGATGACGATAGTTTGCTCCAAATCGAATTCCCTCATGGCTACCATAAAATGCTGGATTAACAACTTGCGGATTATACATGTAATGTGATGAGATAGGCTGAATTTGTGCCATCACAGGAATAAAACCCACACATAGCATGAGCAGTAATAAGGCATTTTTCAATCCGAATGTCATGTTGTAAATGTAATAAAGAATATTGAAATAAAAAGCTTGCTGTATAGATAATTATTTATACATCTGCACACCAATACTTCAATAATAAACAATAGAACTATCGTTTTTTATTAGCTGCTGTAATATATTTTTTGATGGCATCTACCAACGATGGATTTTCCGGCGTTGGAGCAAATACATTGATATTTAGCTTGTGGGCATTTACTGCTTCTGCTGTAAAATTCCCAAATATGGCCAATCTCGTTTCATCTTGACTAAATTTCGGAAAGTTGGTGTATAATGAATCAATAGCAGATGGATTAAAAAAGACAAGCATATCGTATTTAACATCACTTAAATCAGACAAATCGCTGGCTACAGTTTTATAGATAACCGCTTCCGTATAATGAATTCCATGTGAATGCAAGGTATCTGCGAGTGCTTTATCGCGCACATTAGAACATGGCAATAAGAACTTACCGTTTTCACGATGTTTTAAAATTAACTCCGTCAACTTTGGCAATTTACCATCGCCAAAAAATACTTTACGTTTTCTGTAATTAATAAATTTTTGCAGATAGAGTGCAATAGCTTCGCTGATGCAGAAATATTTATTTTCTTCATTAATTTTTACACGCATTTCATCGCACATTCTGAAGTAGTGTTCAATTGCTACACGACTCGTGAAAATGACATTGGCATACTGTTCGATGTACACTTTATCTTTCCTGAAATCATTTACTTTCACTCCTTCAACATGTGTAAACGGACGCCAATCTAATTTAATTTTAAAGTGATTGGCCAAATCAATATAGGGTGATTTACCAGATTCCGGTGCAGGTTGAGATATCAAAATAGATTTTACCGATTTTAATTTATCCGGAATAATAATCGTAGGCAGTGGCTTTGCTTCAACATGTGGCTTCTTAGCCGACTTAGAAGTACTTACTCTTGTAGGCTTTTCTATTTTTGTAGAAATTTCTACTTTTTGTTTAGTAACAGTTGGAGTGGCAACTTTCGATGCTGCTTTTTCTTTTTTAGAAGTTGACGTAGTAACCGTAGCTTTTTTTGCCGGTTTGGTTGCTTTCTTCGCAGTAGGTTTTTCAGTTGCCGATTTCTTAGTCGATGTGCTTTTTGCTGCCACTTTTTTTGTCATTTATCCTGTTTTAAGCAATCACATTATACGTAATATACTTTGCTAAAAGTAACAAAGGCATTACTTTGAAGGCACAAATATACAGAAAAAAGTGTAGTTTATAAGCTATCTGCACATTGCGCATAAGTTGATAACTTCTAATTGTGTTGAAAACGAGGTAACCCAAGAAGCTTACCAAATATAATGTTCCTAAGAAATTAGTGGAAATTTGTTGGTTATATACCGTAATTAAAATTAAAGCCAACAAGAAACCGGCGATTATAAATTCTGAAAATAACAGTTGTAAAAAGTAGGCTCTGAAGATACTTTGCATATCAATCACCCAATTAAATAAGAATTCCAAGATATCTTTTATCACAAAAAATCCACCGATAACCGATACAATTTTAATAAAAAATGTAAGATGAAATGCTCTAAAATTATTTCCTCTAAAATATTGCAACCCAACATACGTAATCATTGAAAGTATGATGATATTTAAGAAATAGAGCATCACCAATGCGAAGAGTGAGTCGTATTTTTTACTTTTATAATACACAAAATATTGTTTGATGCTCAACAAACCTTCGAGCATAGAAAGTGAAAAATCTTCGAATACCAAACGCATAATTAAAACAAGAATCATTAATGCCAAAGCAAAATAAAAAAACACGATACTTGGTGGCTCCGACTTTTGTTTTTGTATAAGCAACGTAGTGCTTTTCTTAAATTTATTGGTATGTTTTATCATACTATTCCATGCAACAGTATCGCGTTGTGTGCGCAAAATAGAATCTCTAAAAATGGGATTTACGGATGACGTATCGCTACGAGTAAATCCTTGTTGTGATATCAAAAAAAACAACAAAAGTAAAACAACTTTAGAATGTTGCCACATATCCAAAATGTAATTTTGAATTTCGAAAATCAATGGTTTTATATTTTTGCTGTCCCAATGCATACGTAAGCCCAAAAATACCAATTTTAGTGGCAAAAGTAACACCGGTACCAAAACCAAATGGAAAATCGTGAAATATGCTATTATTAAATTTACGATGTATATAAGCAGCATCCATAAAAATGAAAAAATAGGAATTTCGCATAATCAACAAGCGGTATTCTAAAGTAGCAATATTATAAGTACTTGCTAAGATAGATTGCTCATCAAAACCGCGCAGCAAACGGCTTCCACCTATTCGTAACAATTCATTTTTTAATAAATCTCTATTGATAACAGCACCACCATTAACACCAAATTTTAGGATATTTTTTTGTTTTTTACCAAGTGGCAAGAAATAATTTCCCATCCAAAACACCTCTCCTTTCACAGAACGTCGTTTGATACTATCGTATAAACTGGCATAATTAAATCCGGAGAACGCATCTTGCAATGCAGTTATTTGATTGTTGGGTTTTATCTTTTTTGTACCAATGGAGGCGCTGCACTTCAGTTCAAAACCTTTTTGCGGACTGAACAAATAATCTAATTTTTCATAATAAGCTTGTACGCCATATTGATGATACGATGCATCTAAATTATTCGGAAGTGCTTTATTGGCTTTGGCAAATGTGGTGTCTGCCACTAAAATAATTGTTTGATTATATTTATAAAATCCTTTGATATAATTATTGGAACTGGTGATATATGGCAATCCTAATTGCCACGCTAAATCCAATGAAGACGAATCGCGTTTCTCTAAATTGAACGTAAAATTGACACCTATGGGTGCATTCAACAAATACGGATAATTAAATCGGATATCCAACAATTGCGAATGCCGTTGTAATTTTCGCCATTCCATATAAATTTCCTCACCACGTTTAAAAGCATTTTGCAAATGAATGCGCACTTCTCCGGTAATTAAAATTTTCCCATTATTGCTACCCGGCAAAAAGCCAATTAAAAAATCAAACGAATTAACCTTACGTTTATCTAAATATAGGTGAATATCCGCTTTATCATCTCTAAACATTATCTTAGAAGGTTGCTTTAGCGTTGCATACGGCAGTTTCTGCAATAACTCATCTATTTTTTTTATACGCGATTCATTATAAGGTTGTTTGCTTTTTATCAGCATATAATTTTGAATAAATCCCTTTGTAATCTTGGAATTACCAAAATTTTTGATGCTATCAATTGTGATAAATTTCCCTTTATCAATGCGATATTTTAAAGACAAACTGCTATCACTTATTTGCACACTATCGGGTGCGACTTTTGCAAATGGATAACCATTATTTTCTAACTTTTGGGCAATAGATTCTTTGGTTGATTCAATAGCATAAATGGAATTTGCAGTTGGTGTTGATTTAATATTTTTTCGATTTTTAGTTATACGTTTTGTGGAAACATGGGGCAACTGAATCGTATATTTTTTACCGATATGGAAATAGGCAAATATGCTATCTTTTATATGAACCGTGCTATCCAATGATGTTTCCAAATAGCCTTGATGCATTAATTTTTCTTGTGTTTGTTTCAAAAATTGCGCTACTTCTTTTTCACTTTTATACTGTTTTGCTGTTTTGATTTTAACCGTTGGATTATCTTTTTCTATTTGCAAATAGATTGTTTGTGCTATTCCATTTTGGATAGCAACTAAAAGCAAGCATAGCAATAAGTGTCGAATTTTCAATAGAAAGTATTATCTAATGAGCCAAAGTTATTAATTATTACGCAATCGTTCTTACCTTGTAGCCAAATGGCAGGCATTTATTTACATATTCCATTTTGCAAACAAGCATGCAGCTATTGCAATTTCCACTTTTCTACCGTATTAAAAAGCCAAGAAATTGTACTACATGCCATGCTACAAGAGCTAGAAAATAGACAAGATTTTTTTTCAGGAGAAACGGAAATCGAGTCTATTTATTTTGGTGGTGGCACACCTAGTATTTTACCACCAGATGAGATACAAAAACTGATAGTAAAAATTCATCAACTATTTACAGTTTCTCCTAAGGCTGAAATTACATTGGAAGCCAATCCGGATGATTTATCTCGAGATTATTTAGCTGCATTAAAAAAGAATACACCGATTAATCGGTTTAGCATTGGAATACAATCTTTTTTAGATGCGGATTTACAATATATGCATCGAGCTCACCATGCAGAGCAAGCCAAGAATTGTATTAAAACAGCACAAGATGTAGGCTTTCAAAATTTATCCATTGATTTGATTTACGGAACACCAACAATGAACAATGAGCAATGGGAATACAATTTACAAACAGCTTTTGATTTACACATTCCGCATCTATCTTGTTATGCACTCACGGTAGAAGAAAAAACTGCGTTAGCAAATCATATTCAAAAGAGAAAAACAATTGCACCGGATGAAGCACAAATGGTGCAACAATTTTCTATTTTAATGCAAGCTATGCAGCAACAAAAATATGTGCATTATGAGATTTCTAACTTTGCAAAAGAATCACACTTTGCGGTACACAACACCAATTATTGGAAAGGTATTCCGTACTTGGGAATTGGTGCCGCAGCACATTCTTATAATGGAGAAAATAGATTTTGGAATATTGCGAATAATGCCATTTATGTACAAAAAATAAAAGAAAATAAAATAGCATACGAAACAGAAACACTCACAAACGACAATCGATATAACGAGTATGTAATGACACGTATACGTACTATTTTTGGCATTGATGCCACTGCCATAAAACAAAATTTTGGAGAGTCCTATTATGTACATTTCAAGTTGGAAATATTACTCTTTTTATCGAATAAATGGGTGGTGGAAAATAATGAAATTTACACCTTAACCGATGCCGGAAAAATATTTTGTGATTACATCACAGGGCATTTATTTGCTGATGATTTATCTTAAAAACAGATACAAAATATAAATCAACAGTAAGAGAAATAACAAACGACATTTCCAAATATTGAGTGTTCTTTTATTGCCCATCCAAAGCAAAATCATAATAAATACTGCAACACCCAGTAAAATATAAATATCGATATTAAATGAAGGATTAAATGAAATTGGCTGAATAATGGCAGCAACACCTAACATTCCTGCAATATTCAGCATATTTTGTCCAAGTAGGTTACTCAGTTCAAATTTGGAGCGGTTGGTTTGTGTATTCATTATCCAATACAACATAACGGCAGAACCACCAACAGACAAGACAAATTGGCCTAAGAAACGCTGCGACATTTCAAATTTTCTGGATACATCAATAAGATTATCGACTACTAAAATTCCACCTGCTATTAAACTTAGTATGCCGACTAATATAAGTATTATGGCAAACCAAAGTGCATAATACGAAGTGGGTTCATCACTTGTATCATCAAACCAAATAGCTTGTTGTTTTCGCATATTAAAATAGCCATACGTCATAAATAAAATCAGCAAGCTAACTAAGATATATCCTTCATTTCTGGAAATGGAAAAGTGATTTGCCGTACCTGAAAAAATGGAATAATTTGCCAGTACAAACAAAATTAAAGTGTACAAAATCAGAAAGCTAAAACCAATTCCGGCTGTATTTTTATTGGCTTTTATTGGTCTAAAAAAGCCGGTAATACTTAATATTCCTAATAGATTAAAAATGCAACTCCCTAAGATTGTACCAATCACCATATCATAAAAACCATTGTATGCAGCCAACAAAACAGTAAATAACTTGGGTAATGATGTTCCCAATGCTACGACGGTAAAATGAATCATGGTTTCCGGCATTTTTAGCCTTCTCGCAATCGATGTTGCACCATCTACCAACATACCACTACCACGGTTCAACAAGAAAAAACCAAGTAGTAATAATGGAATATTGAGTAATAAGGAAATGTGTTGCAACTGCATCCTCAATGATACAAAATTCGACAGCCTTACGCAAATAAATTTTACAACAGCCTACTAAAGCATAGTCATCTTGAATAAAAAGAAAATAGCATTTTTCTATGTAAGAATAGAAAAATGCTATTTAGAAATGTATTATAATGATTATAATGTATAGGTAAACTTACAAATACCCATTAAACCAATTGTTGGAGAACCAACGAAATACTGTTGTTTTTTATTGTATAAATTAGACAATGTAACTGTTACATTCAAATGGTCTTTTAAGAATTTTGGAGTGTATGAAATGTCAAAATCCATGTCGTGTGTGGCCTTTTGGTGACCGACAAAATTACCGGACAACACAGGAAATCCTGCACTCCAATTAAACTTAACGCCTAAATTTAAACCAATTTTATCGATTGCATAATTCACACCAACATTCACTCTGTGCTTTGGTGAATTCAAGGAAACATAACCTAATGGTGAATCTTTTACCACCACAGAATCCTTACTTACAAAAGAATAGTTTGCATTCAACGTGATGCCATAAGGCAAGTATAAATTGGAATTGAAATCGACACCATAAACATGCAAATTACCTACATTACGCGTTACCAATATCATATTCGGACCACCTGCTTCATACGGTGTAACAACACCAATAGGCAAGTTTTTCACTGCACGCGTTATTAAAGAAACGAATTCATCACTGGCAGTTCCATTATTATTACCACCAAATTTTTCGCTTTTATCCAAAAACTCATTCATGGCAATTTTAATTAGTGGATTTAAATTGTTGAAGTTTTGCTCAATTCTTGGAGCTAAATATTCCATCATTTTCACATCGTCGAACATTACAGCCGGCGTTAATAATTGCACCGGAGCCAAGTAATCTTTATAATCTGTACGATATACATCTACTTGTAAACCAAACATTTTCCCAATTACACCTTTGTAGCCTAATTCATAGGTATATGTCATAGTTGGTTTTAATTTGCCAATATTTTTTGTTTGCATCCAATGGTCGTTATTTGGCTCAAACTCTTGTTTTCCAGTATTTAAATTCTTTACCACTTGAGGTATATCACTCGGAATAGTTTGTGGAATAATTGAATTTACGATTTCATTCATAAGCGGTAAAATCGGTGAAGTGGCATCGATATTAGCTTGTGAGCCAAATTGACTTCTAATTGCGGATAATATGCCTTCCCAACCGGTTGAGTTAAACGATAAATCACCCACATCATGGAATTGTCCGGATGTGCCATACGGCGATAAGAACTGAGGCAATACTTGGCCTCCATAATTTGGATTGGCATTGAAGCTGTAATTAAATCCGGAGTACGGCGTACCAACTTGTCTTACTTCTATTCCGAGTGGAATATCTGCTTGTTTTACATCCACAAAGTAAGCTGCTGATGCAGGATTTTTAAATGCTCTATTAAATGTAAAACGTAAATTATGACCTGTACCCGGTTTGTAAACTATGGCTACTTTTGGAGAGAACAATAATTTTTTAACCGCTGTATTATAATCTAATCGAGTGGCAACAATGGTACTAAATCTTGGATGTAATTTATATTCACCTTGTAAGTAAACACCATATTCATCAATTGCATCTTTATCTTCATATTGCCCATTGAGTGAGCCTTCTGTATTTGGTCTTGTAAAGAAAGCATCGAATCCATAAATTAAATCAACGCGTTTTTTGATAGAGTAAGAATGTTGAATTTGTACGGAATACATTTTTGATTTATCGATATAGCGACCGCCAACGGGAACAAAATAAGATTTTCTAGAGTTATTGCTATTCATATATGCTTGTACGAAAAGATCTTTCCATGTAAAACGCATTTGTGCCCATGAATACGTCCAACCTTGATTTTGAATTGCACCAATTGGGCTTGGAATTATGCCGTTACTTACGTTTACACCGCCTGCTAACACAATATTAAAATCTTCTTTTATTTGAATATCATAACGACCATCCACTTGTCCATTCAATATCTTTTCATCTCGGGGTCTATTCACGAATGTTCCTTGACCGTTGGGATCTATGGTTTCATCTGGACGTTCAAAATAAATCGAATCTTTTGACGCTTTAAACATTTTCACAGAATACGGATCGCCTAAACTACTGTATCTCCAATCATGACCGGTAAAAAATTGACCTGAAAATTTAATACCCGTTTTTACATTTGGATTTTTAGTATGAATCGTATCTGATACATAGAATCCGGCTGTAAACAATACTCTATCTTTTAATTTTTTATAATCGAAACGAGGATTTTCTCTATTAATATCAACTAACGTATCTTTGATACGAACACGTGCACCAACAGATGTCCAAAATTTTACTTCTTGATATTTTAAAGGTGATTTGGTGATGATATGAATTACACCTTGATTCGCATTTGGACCATATAGTGCGGCTGCCGGTCCTTTTAAAATTTCAATTCGTTCAATATCTGCATCTGTTGTTGTCATCATTTGATACATATTCAAACCGGTATTCGGCAATTTAGCTACACGTGTATCGGTTAATGACATTACATCGCTACTAAAATAACCGGCAAAACCACGAACCGAAGGTTGACCACCGCCAACGCCGGTTTTCATTACCTGCACACCGGATGCATTTCGGATATATTCTGTAATACCTAATCCGGCTTTAGATTTAATCGCTGATGCATCTACAGAAACGATGGATGCCGGAGCATCTAAGGCTTTTTCTTTTTTACGACCTACAGAAACAACCACTTCATCCATCACGTTGCCTTCTTCTTCCATGTTTAGATCATACGTTTGGTCGCCTGTAACTGTAAATTTGGAATCTTTTAATCCGATATAAGTAAATACAATGACATCACCTTCATTAGCTTTCAATTCATAATTACCGTCAAAATCGGTAACGGTTCCTCTTAATTTATCTGTTTCTACGAAGATATTTACACCAATAAGTGGCTCGTTGGTTGTTTTGTCTATTACTTTGCCTTTAATCGTAAACTCTTTATTTGATTTTCGAACTATGACACTTGGAATTTCTTTAATTTTATCAATAAACTTAGTTGTGTCTTTTTCTTTATGCTCTTTTTCTTTATGTTGAATTTGTCCAAATGAAACAAAAGAACTACAAATAAATACCAATACAAAAAATAACCTCATAAATATTTTATTTAATCTAAATGCACAAAAACACCTTCTTACGGTGGTAAGTAAACGTTTTCGGTGCAAAACTAAATGCAAATATCTGTATAAGAAACTAAATTAGATTGCAATGTTGTTAACAATTGTAATTTACAAACATAAGTGTAACCAAAAACCGTTAGAAGACAGCAGGATTTATTTGGAAAAACTAAAATTCTTTTGGAATAGAAATTTTCAACCCATCAATTTTTTCTGAAATTCTAATTTGGCAAGTCAACCTACAATTTCCGGTATTACATGGTAATGTATCAAGCATACACATTTCTGCATCACCAATCCCATCCAGTTCCACTTCATCTTTATTTAAAACTTCTACGCGACAAGTTCCACAAATAGCCATACCGCCACAAACTGCGTCAATTGGATGATCTTCTCCTTTTAGAACTTCCATCAAAGATAAATCGACACCTAAGGGAATTTCCAAAGGTGTAAACGAAAAGTCATCTTGTTGTATTTGAATTGTAATTGAGTTCAAATTAAAAAATTTGAGTAATAATCAAGTAAATTATAATCAATGTATGATATAACATTAAAAGGCATTAACGCCATTTACTGTTGTATATTTTAAGGAAGGTTTTTTTCCTGAAATCAATTCTGCTGCACTATGACACATAATAGCTGCTTCGTGGAAACCGCATAAAATTAATTTCAATTTACCTTCGTAGTTATTAATATCACCAATAGCATAAATTCCTTTCACATTAGTAGAATAATCTCTGGTATCTACATTAATAGCATTTTTTTCAATATTTAAACCCCAATTAGCAATAGGTCCTAATTTTGGGCTTAAACCAAACAATGCTAAGAAATAATCTGCCTCCACTTCTTGAACTGTTCCTTCGTTATTGGTAATTGTTACACGCTCTAATTTTCCATCACCATGTAAGTATGTAACATTGGAATTTAATGCCATTTTTATTTTACCTTCTTCCGCCATTTTCTTCACTTTCTCCACGCTATCCGGAGCACCTCTAAACATCTCACCTCGGTGTACCATTGTTAGTTCAGCAGCTATATCTCCTAAGAACATTGTCCAATCCAAGGCACTATCACCACCACCGGCGATGATAATTTTCTTATTGCGGAATTTTTCCGGGTCTAACACCATATATTCCACCCCATTTTTTTCAAATGCGGTGATGTTTTCAATTGCCGGCTTACGAGGCTCAAAAACGCCTAAACCACCTGCGATACAGATGATTTTAGCTTTAATTTTAGTATCTAAGTGTGTTGTTAATTCAAAAGAGCCATCTTCCAATTTATCGATTGCTTCCACTCTTTCTCCTAATGTAAAAGTTGGACTAAACGGTTTTGCTTGCTCCATTAAATTATCTACTAATTCTTGAGCACCTACCGTTGGATAGCCCGGAATATCATAGATAGGTTTCTTTGGATAAATCTCAGAAAGTTGTCCGCCCGGCTGTGGTAAATAATCTACTAGGTGGCAACGTAATTTCAATAAGCCAGCTTCAAAAACGGCAAACAATCCAACAGGACCGGCTCCAATAATGCATATATCTGTTTCTATCATTTTGTGTGTTTTAAAATAGTTTACAATACTATTGTTCAACTCCAAAAATAAGAATATGCAAATTAAAGGAATGTTATTAATTGATTGATTTGTGAATAAGGCACTATAAAAAGATTAGCATTAACCTAATTATCCTTTGTAAAATATAATCAAATTTTCCAATGTCCTTCTATCCAATTCCATCCATATTTTGTATGTTTCCAGTGTCCGGGAACCCATGACGCACTTCCGGCTGGAATAACCCAACGTCCTTCTGAATACACATATTGATTTTGTATAGAACTCCAAATCCAATCACCCTCAATCCATACGTGTTTAGGGCTCGGACATACAGGTTTTATATTCACTACTATTGGGTTAGCTGGTTTTACTTTTACATAATGTACGTGGTGTTTGTGATGAACGTAAACCTTTGGACGAGCGCTTAAACTTGCTACATTTAAGACAAGTGCACTTAATAATAATAACGTTAAATTTTTCATGGAATCTTATTTTGTAGTTTGACTCTAAAAAATAAAAAAGGTTTAAAAAGTATAATTTTTAAAAAAAAACTTGCATAATTGGACAATTTCAGTTTACATTAGCCCATGATTTCGAAACTAATTAAAAATATACTTTCTGTGGGAAAAAAAGCTAAAATAGAAGAGCCTAAAAAAGCGGTGAAAAGTACACCCTCTAAGGCAACAAATGCTACCGCTAAGAAAGCTGCTGTAGCAAAGCAAGAGAAATCGGCACCCAAAGCAAAACCGGCTGTAAAAAAAGCTGTAGTGGCGACAAAAACGAGTGCGACAAAATCAACTCCAAAAAAAGTTGTAGATAAACCAAAACCTACTACAAAGAAAGTAGAGCCAACTAAAAAAGACGCAACTAAAAAGACGATAAATAAACCTGCTGAAAAAGCAGTGCCTATTAAAGCCAAACCAATCATTGACAACAAGAAAACATCGAAACCTGTGACCAAGCAAGAACAAGCAAGTAAACCAAAAATGGTAGAAAAAGAAAAGACAGCAAAAGAAGCTACTGAAAAGAAAGTTGTAACAGTTCCGAAAGAAGTGAAAACAACTGTTACATCCAAAACTACAAAATCTGTAACGAAAGCAGGTACTAAACCAACACCGCCAACACCACCACCTGGTGGATTTAAAAAAGTAATTGTAGATTACAAAAATGTACCGGATGAAGTTTTAAAAGCCTTATCTGAAAAGTATCCTCATGGATACAATCGTGGTATCATTCAATTTACGAATGCTAAAAAAGAATTAGTATCCGCAGTTCCAATTGAATTAGGCGAATACTCTTATTTAGTAAAGGTAAGTACACAATTACAAAAAATGGTAGATGATTATGATGATGACGATTTATTCCAAGACGTAGCTGGTCCTTCTGAAAAAGAGATTTCAGTAGGTGCTGGTGGTGACTTTGATGATTTTGACAAAAGCGACGATGATGATTCACCTAAACGAAAAGCAAAAGGAAAAGTTAAGAGTGCAGATGATTTAGAATACGGATTTGATGATGACGATGACGATGACGATTTTGATGACGACGACGATGATGACGACGATATTGAAGATAGCGATGATGATGATGATGATGAATAAAAACTCAAATGATATTAATTCATAATAAAACAACGAAAGAAGGCTGCCTACGGCAGCCTTCTTTTAAGTTATACAATCAATAAAGACAATATTGTTAGGATTGTCTATTTTTACAATTTCATTTGTTTAGTTGCAGCAAACTATCGGCAGAAACTAATATCAACAAAATAGTTAAACCGGAATAAGTAACTGGAAAAAATAACTAAGTAAATAATAACCTATAACACTAATCGCAATAAAAATTAAAAGTAAGATGCCTATAATAGGCACTACAATAGGCCATGCACTACCTTGGTGTTTTCCTTCTTCAAAGTGTTCTACCGCCAGAATCAAATTTCTTCGGTTGGCTTTGTAAAATACATCAAAAATACGACCTAAGAATGGTATTAAACCAACTATACCATCGATAGTGATATTAATAATCATTTTCGCCACGGCACGTCCACTTGCACCATTTTTAACCATGGCAATCATCAAATAGGCTGATATACAATAATCTACCAAGTCTCCTAAGTAAGGAACTAAGCCAATAATTGGGTCGATTCCAAAAGTGATAGATGTTCCGGGAATTTTAAATTGGCTATCCATCAACTTCGTAAATTTAGCTAATTTTTGAAGCTGTGGTGGAATAGGTTTACCTTTTATCTCGCTGATTTCCGGCATTAATCAATTGGGTTAATCATTCCTAAATCCAAGAAATGTTCTTCTTCGTAAGATACACTTAGCATCCCTAAGAAACCACCGGAAGCAGCAGCTACTTCGCGTGCAAAACTTTTCCAAGAATTCAATAAAGTTTTGGCATACAAGCTATCTACTTGTGGAAAAATATCATTTACTTTTTGCAATTCCTCAATTAACAAAGATGTTCTTGCGGCTGCTTCTAGATTTTCATATTTAGCTACCAATACATCTAATTGCTCATTGAAATTCTCTGCAGCTAATGCATAATAATCGAACAAGAAAGGATCGCCTACGTTTTTACGTAAATTAACGGTATATTTTGCTATCTCTACTTCTTTTTCATCAAAATTATTATCGGCACCGCCAATTAAATATGCGATATATACCGGAGCTTGAATCAATATTGCTTTTTGTTCTTCACTGAGAGAATTAAATTGTATAACTGACATTTTAGAAATTTTGTGCAAACCTACATATTTTTTTTATAAGATTAAAACAATAGGATTTTGTATAAAGTTCAATTAATGTCCAAAGCGCTATTGACATATTTCTAATAATTCTGTACATTGAAAGTATTAACCAAAATCAAAGATTATGAAAAAACAAACGATTTGGATTGCTATTGCAATTATTTCCTTCAGTTCAATTGCTTGTGTTAAAGATTGGAAGTGTGAATGTACAGATGGGACAACTTCTGCAACAGTAGCTATTTATCCGGACACAAAAAGAAGTGATGCCAAAAAAAGTTGTGATGAAGCAGAATCATTAATAGGTAATCCTGATGTATCTTGTTCTGTAAAATAAATAGATGCATAGTACAAAAAAAATCCCGATACAAAGCATCGGGATTTTTTTTATTAATAGGCGCGAGCAAATAATACTCTTTGCTTACTTGGATTTCCGGTTAGTATACATTTTCCATCTTCCAGCGGATTATCCAACGGGATACAACGTATAGTGGCTTTGGTGAGTTCTTTTATTTTTTCTTCCGTTTCCGGTGTTCCATCCCAATGAGCCAAAATAAATCCCGGCTTTTCATCTAATAGTTTTTGGAATGTTTCAAAATCATCGACTTTGGTGATATTGTCATCTCTGAAAGATTTTGCCTTGTCGTACATATTTTGCTGAATTTTTTCTAATAAGGCTGCGATATCGGAAACTATGTTTGTGACAGAAAGTTGTGATTTTTCTTTGGTGTCTCTTCGTGCTATTTCCACCACTCCATTTGCTAAATCTCTTGGGCCAATAACAATGCGCAATGGAATTCCTTTTAATTCATATTCTGCAAATTTAAAACCAGGCCGTTTCGTTTCA
Organism: Bacteroidota bacterium; assembly: GCA_963169645.1. GTDB lineage: Bacteria > Bacteroidota > Bacteroidia > Chitinophagales > JADIYW01 > JADJSS01. The sequence continues at coordinate 67,781 of CAUJCO010000012.1, read as the reverse complement.
TCGCTATCTACTAATGAACGTATGCCTATTTTAGCTAAGTCGGCTTTCAGTTCATTCGCCTTTGCTATCATGCTATTGGTTTCCGCTTCATTTTTAGATAAAAATGGAATAATCACCACTTGATACGGTGCAATTCGTGGTGGAATTACCAAACCGTCGTCATCGGAATGTGCCATTATTAACGCACCGATTAATCGAGTAGAAACGCCCCAAGAAGTTGCCCAAACGTATTCTTCTTCGTTTTCTTTATTTTTATATGTTACCTCAAATGCTTTGGCAAAATTTTGACCTAAGAAATGAGATGTTCCGGATTGTAATGCTTTGCCATCTTGCATCATCGCTTCGATAGTATAGGTATCTTCGGCACCGGCAAATCGTTCACTCTCCGACTTCACACCTTTAATTACCGGCAATGCCATGTAATTTTCTACAAAATCAGCATATACATTTATCATTTGTACTGTTTCTGCAATGGCTTCTTGCTTGGTGGCATGTGCAGTATGGCCTTCTTGCCATAAAAACTCGGCAGTTCTCAAAAACAAACGTGTTCTCATTTCCCAACGTACTACGTTTGCCCATTGGTTTACCAATATTGGCAAATCTCTGTACGATTGAATCCATTTTTTATATGTATTCCAGATAATGGCTTCCGATGTGGGACGAACGACTAATTCTTCCTCTAATTTAGCTTCCGGATCTACCATTAACTTGCCGGCTTCATCCGGATTGGTTTTTAAACGATAATGTGTTACTACTGCACATTCTTTTGCAAAACCTTCCGCATTTTTTTCTTCTGCCTCAAATAAACTTTTAGGAACAAACAAAGGAAAATAAGCATTCACATGGCCGGTTTCTTTAAACTTTTTATCCAACACATCTCGCATGTTTTCCCAAAGGGTGAAACCGTATGGCTTTATCACCATACAACCACGTACGGCTGAATAATCTGCCAAACCACCTTTTAATACTAAATCATTGTACCATTCCGAGTAATTTTCTGCTCTGCTTGTAATTTCCTTGCTCATCTTAAAATCTTATAATTTGCGTAATTTTTAACTATTTTTGGTATGTTTTTTGAAACTATTTATGTATAATTTTAGTTTATCAAATGTACGGCATTTAATTTTGCCATAAAATTAAAATTCTACCATGAAAAACACGTTACTTTTAGGTCTTTTCTTTACTTGTATTTTTTCAAGTATAGATATTATGGCATCCGATGATGTGTATGATGCACCTGCACCTAAAAAAGAAAAAACAAAGCAGGTGGAAAAAACAACGACTACACCTCTATATCAAACACCATCTACCGTAGAAAAAACTGTACCATATACTGAAGATGATAATCGTTCATCTCAACGTCAATCTTCGTATAACGATACAAGAGGAAATGATGATGAGTATTACTACAGTGATGATTATAGTGGTAGTTTTGGCTATACAGAACGTATCCGCAGATTTCACAATCCGTCTATCCAATTTAATTTAGGTTGGAGCAATTGGAATAATTATTACGACCCTTGGTATTCATCACCCTACGACAACGTATTTGGTTGGAATAATTGGAACAATTATTCCTTCACACCAAGTTGGATGTATAGCTATCACAGTTTCTATAATCCATTTTGGAATTCCACAACGTATATCATTTTCCAACCGGGTTTTAGCAGTTGGTATAATACCGGTTATTATTCGCCTTGGAATTCTTGGAATAGTTATTATCCAAACTATGGATTTTCTCCGTATTGCAACAATCTACTATTTAACAATAATTACAATTACAATCACCACAACCACTATTATGGTAATTATGAATCCAACAAGAAAAATGTAATTTATACGCCAAGAACAGGAACATACAACAATACATATAATCCAAACAGTGGCAAAAATAATAACACACCATCTAATCCAAACAATAACAATGGTGGATGGAATGTAAACAACAATTCGAATTCATCCAACAACTATTCTACTCCGAAACAAAACAAATGGACGGACAGAAGCGATAATACAAACAGCACACCAAAAGGAAGTTGGAGTAATCCGTATAAGAATAATGACAACGACAATTATTCTAAACCATCTTATAATAACAACAACAATTGGAACAACAGCAACTCTAACTCAAATAATAACAGCGGAATTAAGATAGGCTCTCGTCCAAAATAACGTCATACATAGTATAACACATGCAAAAACAAGTTCTATTTTTCAGCTTGCTCTTCATCGTTGTATCTGCTTTGCACGCACAAACAGATATTGACGCATTGAGATATGCAACAACCAATGTGCAAGGAACTGCACGCAATGCAGCCGTTGCCAATACCATGGGAACTATTGGTGCTGACCCAAGTGCGCTATCTACTAATCCGGCAGCCATTGGGAAAATAAGCTCCACTGAATTCACTTTAACACCTGCACTTTCTATCAATAAATCTACTTCAACGTATTTAAATACAACAGATAAAGATTCTAAAATAAAATTTCAATTGAGCAATTTAGGTGTTGTCGTTTCTAGTAGATATAACAGCCCAACCAACACAAAATGGAATGGACTAAAATTTGGGATTGCCGTTAATAAATTAGCGGATTTTAATAGTGCATATTATTTCAATGGATTGAATACTCAAAATAGTTTACTAACAGCATACGGCGATTTATTAAAAGATAGAAACATCATACAATCAGAAAATGATGCTAAAACAAAATATCCGTTTGGTGCAAGTATTGCGTATTTATTGGGTTTAATTACATCGGATTCTATCGGAAATATTTATACAGCAGCGGACAGCTCTGCACTACAACAAGATTTCACAATAAGTCGTGAAGGAAGCATCAACGAATTAGCCATTGGTGCTGCGAGCACGTACAACGACAAGTTGATGATTGGTGCTTCTATTGGAATTCCATTTATTACGTACACAGAAAGAATACTATTAACCGAAACAGACGTATTAGGCAACGTAGATGATTTGAATAGTTTTTCCAATTTAAACTATTTGCGTTCACGCGGTATTGGCGTTAACTTAAAGCTAGGTGTTATTGGAATGCCTATCAAAAATTTACGCTTATCACTTGCATTACAAACACCCAGTATATTATTTATGAAAGATGCATACTCAACAAGTATGGAAGTAGATTATGCTAGCTTAAATGAAATATTAACGGGCGATTCACCGGATGGTGCTTCCAAATATAAATATGTACAACCTTGGAAAATTACTAGCGGTGCCGGTTATATACATAAATATGGATTTGTGGCGGTTGAATACGAATTAAGTGATGCCGGCAATTCTAAATTTAAATTCAATGGTAGTGATGTTAATGTGAAAACGTACGAACGCTCCGTAAACAATACCATCAAAGGAAAATATGGTATTTTTCATGCTATCAAAGCCGGAGTTGAATTCAAATATGATCCCATTCGTTTAAGAGTTGGTGTGCAATACAGAACATCGCCTTTTGAAAGCGATGCAGCACCTACTTCTATTAAAACATCGAGTCTTACTTACTCTGCCGGATTTGGTTATAGAGGAAAACGTTTCTTTGCAGACATTGCTTATATACAAACCAACAGCAAAGAAATATTTACACCCTACACGACCAATGCGAACGATGTTCCATCTGCTGTTTTAAGTTTGAAAAAACCGGCGGTACTTTTAACGCTCGGTTATAAATTATAAGTATATTAGCAACAAACGAGAAAAAAGTGCAAGACAAACCGACACGCAAATGGAAATTAGCACAAACAATTGAATTAAAATGGTGGGAAAATTATCTCAAAAATAAAGACGCCGACGCTTATTTAGAATGGAAATGTGCCTATTGGGATGAATTACTTTTTTCGCTCTCTAAATACATTGAACTTCCGGAAAACAATATCGTATTAGATGCTGGCTGTGGTCCTGCCGGCATTTTTTTGGCACTTAAAGGAAATCAGGTAGATGCAATAGATCCATTATTAGACAAGTATCAGAAATTCCCGCATTTTCAACCACATTCATTTGCGTGGACACAATTTCAAACAATCGCTATTGAGGCACTTCAAGAAACAGAAAAGTATGATTATATTTTTTGCATGAATGCCATTAATCATGTAAATAATATAGAGCGATGTTACGACAATTTAGTTCGAGCTTTAAAACCGAATGGCTTTTTGATTATCTCAACAGATGCACATCGTTACTATTTACTTAAAAAAATTTTTCAATTTATTCCGGGTGACATCTTACATCCGGTGCAATTAGATATTGAAGAATACAATCAATTTATTATAGAAAGAAAATTATCTATTTTACAAAACATCTTGTACAAGCAAGAAGCTATTTTCAATTACTACATCACCATTGCTCAAAAAAAATAATTAAGAAACGGTTATCAAGAAATAATCTTTCTTTCCTTTTTTGGCAACGATATATTTTCCATTAATTAAATTATCGGCATTCACAACACCATTAACATCTGTGTATTTATCGAGGTTTAGGGCAATTCCATTGGCTGACACCAACTTGCGCGCCTCACCTTTTGAAGGTAATATTTGTGTTTCTTGTGCTAACAAATCCAAGATATTTACACCACCTGAAATTTTATCTTTTGATAGGTGAAAAATTGGAACACCCTCAAAAATATCTTGAATTTGTGCATCCGATAGTTGTACTAAATTTTCTTTTGTTGCCTTACCAAATAAAATTTCTGAGGCTTTCTGTGCTTGTACTAAATCAGATGAACTGTGCACGCGTGTTGTAATTTCTTCTGCTAAGGCCTTTTGTAAAATGCGCAAATGTGGTGCTTCATTTTGTTGTTGCTCTAACGCTTCAATTTCTTCTTTTCCTTTCATAGAAAAAACACGAATCCAATTTTTCACATCTTCATCTGCGGCATTTAACCAAAATTGATAAAATTTATATGGCGATGTTTTATGCGCATCTAACCAAATATTTCCACTTTCACTTTTTCCAAATTTTGTACCATCCGCTTTTTTGATTAGCTGAGTAGTTAATGCGTATGCATCGCCTTCCCCATTTGTTTTTCTGCGAATAATTTCAGTACCTGTAACGATGTTTCCCCATTGGTCACTTCCACCTAATTGTAATTTTACACCTTGTGTTTTCCAAAGATGATAGAAATCGTATCCTTGAATAAGTTGATAACAAAACTCCGTAAACGACATGCCATTTTCTAATCTGTTTTTTACGGAATCTTTGCTCATCATGTAATTTACAGTGATGTGTTTTCCAACATCACTAATAAAATCCAAAAATGAAAATTCTTTGAACCAATCATAATTATTAACTATTTCAGCTGAGTTGGCTCCACAATCAAAATCCAAAAATTTTTCTAATTGTTTTTTTTGGGAAGATAGATTATGTTGCAATAACTCTTCTGACAGCATATTTCTTTCTGTGCTGCGTCCACTTGGGTCGCCCACAATACCGGTTGCACCACCTACTAATGCAATTGGCTTATGACCACAACGTTGAAAATGTAGCAAAGTCATTACTTGCACCATATTCCCAATTCCTAACGAGTCGGCAGTTGGGTCAAATCCGATATATCCTTTTACAACTTCTTTGTTTAATAGTTCTTCTGTTCCGGGCATGATATCATGCAACATTCCTCTCCATCTAAGTTCATCTACAAAATTCATCATTTCAATAAATATTTGTACAAAAATACAAATTGTGTAATGGATAACTCAAACACGATATATGATTTTTATATAAACACTTAAAAATGTTGGAAATGCAACTAAAAAACAGAAATATTTATCTAATTATTAAGATAAATTGGATAAATTTACATTGGGTTAATCCGCGTTACAATACCATTAAAAACGAATCGTTTATATTGCATGATAAATTTACTAAGAACTAAATTCTGTTTATTCCTTTTTCTATGTTGCGTTACCATTTTTACGATGGCAAAGCCACCAAAATATAGCAATGATTTTATGTATATTGGTGTTGGTGCACATAATTTCGGGATGGGCAATGCAGTCGTTGCTTCTACCAATGACATTACTTCCGGCTATTGGAATCCGGCAGGATTGGTGCGCATACCTACTAATTTGCAATTTAGTTTTATGCACAACGAATACTTTGCCGGATTGGCAAAATATGATTATGCCGGTATTGCATTTCCATTAGATAGCAACAAACACGCTATTGGATTAAATTTTATGCGATTTGGTGTAGATGATATTCCATACACATTAGACTTAATTGAACCGGATGGCAGTGTAAATTATGATAATGTCCGAAATTTTTCTGTTGGTAATTATGGCATCTTACTTTCGTATGCTTATAAAATTTTGCCCAATTTATCTGTTGGAGCTACAACCAAAATTGTACACAACAAAGCAGGAAGCTTTGCAAAGTCTTGGGGTTTTGGTATCGACATTGGTGCACAATATCGCATTAAAGATTGGCAAATTGGGTTAACCGTAAAAGATATCACCACCACATTTAATGCGTGGTCGTATAGTTTTACAGACAAGGAAAAATTAATTTTAGCAGACACCAATAATGTCATTCCTAAAAACTCTACAGAAATTACCTTACCGAGAATTCAATTTGGTGTAGCCTATGCCAAAACGTTTAAAGATAAAATTGAATTAAAAGCAGAATTAGATTGGGAACTTACCACTGATGGCAAAAGAAACACACTCATAGCTACAAAGAAAATAAGCATGGACCCACGAATCGGTGTGGAATTAGGATTATGGAAAATATTTTACATCCGAGCCGGTGTAAGTAATTTTCAAAAAATGTTGAATACAGACGGTAAAAAAACATTTACGGTACAACCAAATTTGGGAGCCGGTTTCCGTTTCCGTGATTTTGTTTTTGTTGATTATGCTTATACTGATGTAGGCAAAGCTTCTGAAAGTCAATTCTCGCATGTTGTATCATTAAAAGTTGGCATCAACAAACGAAAAAGAAAAGAAGGTGCACAATTAATCAATGCAACTGAGCAACCTTTAGAACAAAATACCGCACCAACTGAAGTTGCACCACAAGCACCTATTAACGAACCTACTCAAAACTAACGGCAGATGAAAAAGATTTTACATATTATCTGTTTATTAGGATTTTTTACCATTAGCCAGGCACAACCTTATGGCAACGAATGGATAGATTATTCAAAGACTTACTATAAGTTTAAAATTGCCAAAACAAGTTTATATAGAATTACCTATGCGGAATTATCCAACTTAGGCATTCCGAATAATCAGTTGCGAGGTACCTATTTTAAGATAATACGAAATGGAAATGAAATTCCATTGTACGTAAGTACAAATGGTCAATTTGGAGCTACCGATTTTATCGAATTTTATGGAGAAAAAAATGACGGCAAGCCCGACTCCTTATTATATAAAAATCCCGCTGACCAACCGCATGATAAACTAAATTTATTCTCTGATACGGCAGTTTGTTTTCTTACAATTGACCCATTCAACATCAATGCACGTATTACACAGCAAGTAAACGATTTAAGCGTAATTCCAACACCTGAAAAATTTTGTTACTACTCCATCTATTTTACCGGAACAGGTTTATTTAGAGGATTACCAATTTCCTCTGTGTATAGCCAATTATATAATTCTGATTTCGACATAGGTGAAGGTCATACTTTAGGCTCCATAGCTCCGGGTGTGCAAACTTTTGTAGGCTTTAACACGTATTTTGTTTATAGAGACCCAAGTGAATATGCATACTATCATGCAAATTATGTGTTACCGGAAGGTAGTCAAAACATACGCGTAACCTATAATTCATTTGACTCTACAGACATCAACTTTGGACCAATGGTAAAAAAATCGGTGTACAAAGTAAATAGTATGAATTTCTCGGAAGGTGGTTGGGCTCGTTTTAATTTTGATGCACCTCGTGCTGCTACTCGTTTAATTCCAAACTTAGCAGGTGTCGAATTGCAATATCCTCGTTTATTTAACTTTAACAACCAAACTACTATCGATTTTGGATTTAAGAAATCAGATGATATTTATTTCGAAATAAAAAATTTTGATGCACAATCTACGACACCCATTTTATACGATTTAAAAAATAAGCAAAGATATACCGGCATCACAGATACCGTTTTAAAATTCCATTTATTCCAGACTTTATTAGACAAAGATAAGCTGTATCTTTCATCGCAATCGTCAGCTGCTATCCCAACTATTTCTGCGTTTACACCAATTACTTTTACCAATTTTTTGGGTGCAACACCCGGTCCTGGAAATTACATCATCATCTCAAATAAGAAATTAAAAAATAGTCTTTCCGGGATTGATTATGTAGAAGAATACAGAAAATATCGCGCTTCAGCAGCCGGTGGAAGTTTTACTGCACGAACCTATTTTATCGATGAATTGTACGATCAATTTGGATTTGGAATTCCGGAAAACCCATTAGCTATTCGAAATTTTGTTAACTACGCTTTAGATAAATTTTCTATTAAACCGGAATTAGTCTTCATCATTGGAAAAGGATTGGATTATATAAAGATGTATCGCAATCAAGGATTGATAGATAAAAGTTTAGTGCCTACATTTGGAGAGCCGGCTTCCGATAATTTATTAACAGCAAGAAACAGCCAACTTAACTATCCACAAATTGGTATCGGCCGATTGTCTGTAAAAACGGGCGATGAAATAAAAGTATATTTAGATAAAGTAAAAGACTACGAAGCCATCTTAAATGACACCATAAATGCTTCGCTTACGCCATACAATAAATCTTGGATGAAAAATGTTTTGCACTTAGGTGGCGGAAATAACAACTTTGAGCAACAAGTTTTTCGTTCTTTTTTAGACAATTACAAAAATATTATTGAAGCTCCAAAATTTGGTGGAACAGTAAGTAGTTTATTTAAAAATACTACCGACCCAATTCAAATTGCACAAAATATTTTCTTAGACTCATTGGTAAATTCCGGAGTTTCTTTAATTACCTTTTTTGGACACTCTGCTACTACAACAACCGACTTTAACTTAGAGCCGGAACGAATGGATAATTATAAGAAATACCATTTAATGCTTTCTAACGGGTGTTTTATCGGAAGTGTTTTTGAAGATGCCTCGAATTTATTAAGTGAACGATTTGTATTAAGTGCCAATAAAGCTGCGATTGGATATATTGCACCGGTTACCTATGCAGTTGCATCTAACCTTAATTCGTATTCATCCGCATTTTACAATTATTTTTCCAATACGATGTATAATGATAGAATAGGAACTATTTTAAAATCTACTGCATCGGATGTAATTCAAAGTGGAATTATAATTAACCCTTCTATTGGTCATCAAATGATTTTCCACGGCGATCCGGGATTACGCATCAACACGCATTATAAACCGGATTACTATATTGATGAAAATAGTGTCTCTTTTGAACCTCAAAATATTAATGCGGCTGCAGACTCATTTTTGATAAAATTAATCGTACGAAATTTAGGAGCTGCCGTTCCGGATATGTATGTAGTGAATGTAGATAGAATTTTTCCAAATGGACAAATACAAGTAACCAGCATTACTGTTCCAAGTGCACGCAACCAAGATACCGTTTTACTTTGGATAAAATCAGACAGAATAAATGGACCCGGTTTAAACACATTTAGAATTAAAGTAGATTATACTAATGCCATTGCGGAATATTCTGAACAAAACAATGAAATAACTATCACCAAATTAATTTTGGCAGATGATATTATTCCGATTTATCCATACGAATTTTGTATGGTGAATGATCCAAATTTTGAATTAGTATTCTCAACCGCCAATCCATTTGCAACACCCAAATCATATATCTTTCAAATTGACACCACAGAACAATTTAATAGTCCACTTTTAACCCAATTAAATACGGTTGCTCCCGGAGCAACTATCAAATGGAAACCAACCATTCCACTTTTACAAAACAAAGTATACTATTGGCGTGGCACTTTAGATACCTTACCAAACGTTCCGGCAAATTGGAAAAAGAGTTCATTTTTATACAATACATCTCTTTCTACCGGATGGAATCAATCCCATTACTATCAATATTTACGCAATACATACAGTACATTAAACCTTAAAAATGATCGTTACTTCCATTATCCAAATACCACACGTACATTGCAAATTCGAAATGGTATTATTTACGACCAATTAATTGAAGCGTATTGGGATGGTTATTTAATAGCCCGTAATGCTTGGGCACGAAAAGGATTTATATTCTTCGTGTATGATGCCAATACTGGCCAAAACTGGCAAACCTATCAAATCGGTAATACTTGCAGAGGTCCATTTAATGATATTACTTGTAATCGTTATCCAACAAACGTCATTGAATTTATCACCAATGATTATACGAATGGAAAAGCATACAGAACGGATGTTATCAACTTCTTAAATTCTATTCCATGCAATGCGTATGTTATGGGCTATAGTTTCTATAATGCTGGTTACACACAATGGCTTTCAGATAGTACATCTGTTGGCGATGCCAATTTATATCAAGCATTTGAAAATTTAGGTGTTACTAAAATTCGCCAACAACAAGAAAATGCACCGTTTGTTTTCTTCTTACAAAATTGTAATCCATCATTTACCCCAATTCAGATACAACGTTTTATTCCGGATATTATTGATACAATGTTTACCTTTAGCGGTACATGGAACAAAGGAAATATGGAAACGCCTATCATTGGACCTGCCAGCGATTGGACAGATTTCCACATGGACTGGCATCCAAAAGAGGCTGCACCTACTACTACATACGACGAAGGTACAGTGAACATATATGGATATAGTACTTCCGGAACGCGTACATTATTGCGTTCAGATTTAGTGAAAAATGCGATTACTCCGGTTAGCATTGACGCCACGCAGTTTCCATTTTTGCAGATGCAATGGATTACGAAAGATGACTCATTAGGCACACCTCCTCAAATGGATTTTTGGCGGTTATATTATGCCAAAGCACCGGAAGCTGTGGTAAACCCAACCATTCATTTTTCAAAAACAAGAGATAGTATTATTTCTGGAGAAAACTTCAACATGTCTGTTGCAGTGGAAAATGTAACACCAATAAATATGGATAGTTTGTTGGTTAAATTTATTATTAAAGATGCTTCCGGAAACATCTCGTCCTTCTATCAACGATTTGCACCACTTCCGGGAAAATCTCATATAAATATCGACTTTAATTATACTTTTTCCGGTTTTAATTTCTTTGGATTAAATTATGTAACAGTAGAAGTCAATCCGGATGAAGACCAAATAGAACAATTTCACTTTAATAACTTTGCAGAATTTACGGTATTCGTAGAACGCGATAAGATTAATCCTTTATTAGATGTAACTTTTGATGGGCGTCATATTACCGATGGTGAATATGTTTCTGCCAATCCGGAAATATTATTCCGTTTAAAAGATGAAAATAAATACTTGGCATTAAACGATACATCCGGATTTTTAATTTATTTATATTATCCAAATAACCCGGATCCGGTACAAATTTCGGCTAACCGACCGGATGTTACATTCTTGCCGGCCAACAACATCAACTTAGGAAAAAACAATGAAGCACGTTTAATATTTAAACCAACGTTAGCCGATGGCACTTATGAAATCAGAGCTCAAGGAATAGACAGAAGTAAAAACGATGCCGGAAAATACGACTATAGAATTAAGTTTAGTGTAGATTCTAAGCCATCTATTAGCAATGTATTGAATTATCCAAATCCATTTTCATCCACCACACAATTTGTATTTACATTAACCGGCGCAACCATTCCGGATCAATTGATTATTCAAATATTTAACGTGAGTGGAAAAGTAGTAAAAGAAATTACACGTTCCGATTTAGGCAACTTACATATTGGCGTAAACGTAACCGATTACAAATGGGATGGAACAGATAACTACGGCGACCGTTTAGCAAATGGTGTTTATTTTTATCGAGTGATGACAAAAAATATAGATGGAACAACCACTGAAGTAAAAGAAAGCTCGATTGATAAATATTTCAAAAAAGGATATGGAAAACTATACATCATCCGATAATATTCTATTCTAAAATTATAAAAAAATCGGAGCTATTAATTTGCTCCGATTTTTTTTATAGATGAATAACTTCACCATAAGCCGCGGCAGTTGCTTCCATAATTGCTTCACTCATAGTTGGATGTGGATGCACTGATTTTAAAATTTCTTTTCCGGTTGTTTCTAATTTTCTTGCCACTACAAGTTCGGCAATCATCTCGGTAACGTTATCACCTATTAAATGAGCACCTAATAATTCGCCATATTTTTTATCAAAAATAAGCTTCACAAAACCATCAGATTTTCCGGATGCCTTTGCTTTGCCACTTGCAGTAAATGGAAATTTACCGACTAAAATATCGAATCCATTTTCTTTTGCTTTTTGCTCAGTAATGCCTACACTGGCTACTTCTGGTGCGCAATACGTACATCCCGGAATATTATTGTAATCCAAAGGTTGTGGATGATGTTCGCACATGTGTTCTACAGCAATGATACCTTCTGCACTTGCTACGTGTGCCAATGCTTGTCCTTTTACAATATCACCGATGGCATACACATTCTCTACATTCGTTCTATAATATGCATCTACTTTTACTTTTTCATTTTCTGTTTGCACACCACATATTTCTAATCCAATATTTTCAATATTGGCAACCACGCCGGCTGCACTTAATACAATGTCTGTTTCTAAAATATGTTCACCATCTTTTCCGTTTATCAATAATTGTATTTTTTCATTTTCTATTTTAGATGACAACACACGAGTAGATGTCAAGATGTTAATACCTTTTTTAGTAAATGATTTCTCTAATGCTTTGCTTACATCTTTATCTTCAATCGGCAATATAGTATCAAAAAATTCGATTAAGGTAACGTTACAACCCATTGTTTGATAGAAATAAGCAAACTCTACACCTATTGCACCGGCACCAACAATCACCATATTTTTCGGCAACGATGGCAATCCTAATGCGTTGCGGTAGTCGATAATATATTTTCCATCAATTGGTAATGATTGTAATTGTTTTGCTCTTCCACCTGTAGCCAATAAAACGAAATTCGATTTGAATATTTTTATGCCGCCATCATTTAATGTTACTTCGACTCTTTTTCCGGGTAATAATTTTCCATAACCATAAATCACTTCAATATTGTTTTTCTTCATTAAGAACTGCACGCCTTTACTCATACTCTCTGCTACATTTCTACTTCTGTGTATTACCTCATTAAATTGTAGTGTAGAATTAGAAATAGTAATTCCAAAATCAGCAGCATGCTGAATATAATCAAATACTTGTGCTGATTTAAGTAGTGCTTTGGTCGGAATACAACCCCAATTTAAACAAATACCGCCTAATTGCTCTTTTTCAATGATGGCTACTTTCATTCCTAATTGTGCGGCTCTAATTGCAGCAACGTACCCACCGGGACCAGAGCCTATAACGATCAAATCATAGTTATTCATAGTATTGAATTGAAATTTGAAGATATATTAATTTGAAAATGATTATTTTTAGTAACCAAAATTTTCTATTACGAATTTAAGGAAATATGGAATTAAAAGATAAAATTAAATTACAAGCTGCTACTGATTTCAATGATTTAGTTGCTATCCGACGTCATTTACATACACATCCGGAATTAAGTTTCCACGAAGTGGAAACAGCTAAATATATCGCTCAAAAATTGACAGAATTCGGCATAGAACATCAAACCAATATTGGTGGCCATGGTATTGTAGGCATCATTAAAGGAAATAATCCGGAAAAGAAAACTATTGCCTTGCGTGCTGATATTGATGCATTACCAATAGAAGAAAAAAATGATTGTTCGTATGTATCGCAGAACGTAGGTGTTATGCATGCTTGCGGACACGATGTGCATACAACGTGTTTGTTAGGAGCAATAAAAATTTTAGACAAACTTAAAAATAATTTTGAAGGCACCTTAAAATTTATTTTCCAACCTGCTGAAGAAAAATTACCGGGTGGTGCCTCCATTTTAATTAAAGAAGGTGTTTTAAAAAATCCGGATGTATCTCAAATATTTGGACAACATGTTTTACCTCAATTAGAGACTGGAAAAGTAGCCTTCAAATCCGGCATAGCTATGGCAAGTTGTGATGAGATTTTTATTACAGTACACGGAAATGGTGGACACGGAGCACAACCTAACTTAGCTATTGATCCGATTTTAATTGCATCGCATATTGTAATAGCACTACAAAGCATAATTAGTAGAAACGCCAATCCGCTTATGCCAAATGTTTTAAGCATTGGAAAGATTATTGGAAATGGTGCCACCAATATTATTCCGGAAGTTGTAAAGATGGAAGGAACGTTTAGAACGTTTGATGAGCAATGGCGGAAAGAAGTACACCAAAAAATAGAATCTATTTGTCATTCGATTGCGGCTGGTTTTGGTGGCAGTTGTGATGTATTGATAGACAAAGGCTATCCATTTTTAAAGAACGATGAAGTAATGACACAATCTGCTTTTGAATTAGCTCAAATATATTTAGGTGCAGAAAATGTGGAAGAAATGCCAACTCGTATGACAGCAGAAGATTTCTCGTATTACTCGCAAGTAGTGCCGGCTTGTTTTTATCGATTAGGTACCGGAAATAAAGATAAAGGCATTACATCATCCATACATACGCCAACGTTTGATGTAGATGAAAAATGTTTGGAAATTGGTGCGGGATTAATGGCTTGGATTGCTATCCAACATTTAAAATAAAAAGTGCCCAAAACAGGACTCGAACCTGCACAACCTTACGGTCACTACCACCTCAAAGTAGCTTGTCTACCAATTTCAACATTTGGGCATGAATAGAAAGAACGAGTCGCAAATATAAATGAATAAATTTATTTTTACGGTTTTGATTCTACAAAGTTAGCAAGGAAAATTAAAATCAAATAGAACGTATCAATAAAAAAGGTTGCTATTAAAATGCAACCTTTATACTTTCATGAGAAAATTATACTACCATCTTTTTTCTATCATTTTCACCAAAGTTCCTTTTTTTAATACGGTTGTTTGTTGCATACCATTTAAAATAGCCACTTCTTCCATTCTATCTACCGGAATTTTATTTTGTGTCATCACATCTTTGAGAGAGGCATCTGTATTTACCGTTACTATTTTCACTCTTTCCGGCAACACATTAATTCGTTTTGAATCGTACAATGGTTTAAAGCCATTCATTGAATATAGAAAATTATTTTTCTGTGCACTGTAATCTTTTTTAGCTGTCATTCCTTGCAACACATAAATAGTACCATTGTATTGATACAAAGTAAACAACACCATTAATTTCTCGGCATCGGCTTGTGTTTTTTGCTCTGTTGTCATTTGTTGCATTGTACTATTATCTAACACTTGTTCTGCTACGAAGGTATATGCATCCAATCCATTAATTTTCGTGTTTGACGGATTCGATGTATTTTTTAGCTGGTACGCTTCTAACAATTCGGACGCTGCTTCAGAAAAACTTTTCTTTTGAGACATTGTAAGAATAATAGCAGCAGTACCATCTTGGTTAGCAGCTTGCACGGCTTGTGGCGAGTTTTGAAATTGCCAATTAGATGGAATTGGATATTCAAATTTCATTTCCGGATGGTAGAAAACAAAATTACTTTTATCTAAATAACCTTGACGCGGATCCGGTCCATACACAATACCATCTATCATACGTAAATAACTATCTCTATTAATTTTTAAATCGGTTAAATTATTCGATGTTTGATAGTCTTTGGCTAATTGCGTAACGGTTGTATACCGGTTTCCCGGATCGGGATGGGTTGACATAAACTCCGGCACGCGTGCACCTTCTTTTTCGGTAACACGTTCTAACGTTTTGAAAAAATCTGCCATTTCTTTGGCATCGTATCCAATTGCAGAAGAATACTTCACACCCAACACATCCGACTCGGATTCATCATCTCTGGAAAATTTTAAAAACAATAATTGCATGCCTTGCATGGCTTGTTCAGATATATTTCTAAATTTTTCAGAGAAAATCATACCACCCATAAATGCAAT
This sequence comes from Bacteroidota bacterium, assembly GCA_963169645.1. GTDB lineage: Bacteria > Bacteroidota > Bacteroidia > Chitinophagales > JADIYW01 > JADJSS01. Next base: position 51,700 of record CAUJCO010000012.1, on the reverse strand, counting down.
TTGAGTCAACATTTGTTTGGTATATTGTTGAGAGGAATGGCGGGCAGTAATATGTCCTATTTCATGTCCTAAAACACCGGCAAATTGTGCTTCATTATTAAAGTGTGCCATAATGCCACGCGTGAAATACACATAGCCTCCGGGCACGGCAAAGGCATTAATAACATCCGAATCTAAAATGCGAAATTCAAAAGGCAAATTAGGTCGATGCGATTTGGATGCCATTAAATTTCCTTTCTCTTTGATGAATTTCTGAAGTGTATCGTTCGGATACAAACCAAACTGTGCAATAACAGCAGGATCACTTTCTTTACCGATTGCCAGCTCTTGCGATTCCGGCATAAAATTAAGTTGTTTTTTCCCGGTAACCGGATTAACGGAACACGACATTAATCCGAAAATCGAAATAAAAAAGAACAACAAAACAGATGCATTTATTTTCATAATTGTCAATTAAAATATGATTTATAATAGTACAAGAACTGTACCATTTTAGAAGTTATTACTTGTTTGCCTCTATAAAAGTTTTAGCATCGATATTAAATTGTTGCCATTCTTCTGCATGAGGTAAATGTGCAGAAAGTAGATATTTCATTGCATCATACGTTTTTACTGAAGAACCAACATTACTCATGAATTTTTGTGCAAGATTATTTTTAGGAAGTAAGCCATCTTGCTCGCCCCATACCAATAAAATTGGTAATTTAATTTGATGGAGTTGAGCCGTTAAATCTAGATGTGAGAAAATAGATTGCCCTTGGTACGTAAGTGCTTTAGGTGCAAATTCTGCATTATTATACAGCAACGAAAGTTCAAACTTTGGTACGCTTGTACTTTGTACTTGTACATTGGTTACATTGGACACAATGCCATTCACTTGATTTAAATACGATTGATGTTGTTTAAATTCATTGGCAGATGGCGTAGTATGTAGTGCATAAAATTGTTTACAATTATTCCAATACGCTACATTTTTCCCTGCATTGATATTGGAATCTGCTTTTTGCAAAATCCATTGGATAGATAATTGCGTACCGTTGACAATATCATACGCCGGGCACTCTAAAATGGCACCGTTGAGTTTGTTTTGATGTGTAGTATCTAATAAATAATAAGTAGCCAAACCGCCGCCCCAACTTGCTCCGTGAATATAAACTTTACTAGCTTTAGCAATTTGTTTCGTAAAGTCAACAATGACATCTAAATCTTTGCTAAATTGTTCGATGCTCATGTCTTCTTCTTTGGAATTACCTTGTGTAATGCCGGAACCACGTTGATCGTAATAAATTACCTTATAGTATTTTTCCATTTCTTTCCAATAAATATTGGCTCTTTCTGCTTGTGCAGTACCGCCCGGACCACCATGAACAAAAACTATCGCAATATCCGCATTGATATTACCACACACTCGAACCGGCAAAGCTACATTGCCTACTTTTACAAAATAATAATTATCCAACTGATCATCTGCCGGCTTAGGATCTTTATTGCATCCCATCACAAGCAAGCATAATAGGATAGAAAGAATTTGTATTTTATATTTTACAAAATTCATGTTATTCTTTTTCTTTTCTGAAAACATACGAAATACCGGCTTCTACATAAATATGTCGAATCCATTTTTCATTGCTTGGATATTTATAAAATACACCTGTGCCAAAATTTAAGGCAATCGGTGTTTTTAATTTTTTGGAGAAATCATATCCGGCAACAAACTTACCTCCTAAAATTAATTCATGATAGCCAAAGTTTACTTTTTTAAATGTACTATCAGCTTGCTGCTCATACACCGGTGCATTGAGTTTGGAATACATATAACCTGCATCAAAATTTAGCTCTGCAAAAAAACCTTTGTAAAAAGTATGTCTATAGGCTAACTCCGGAATAAAAAAGAATGCCGTATTGTAGCGCTTGCGATAAATAAAACCAACTGTCGGTTTAATATAAATTTCTCGTTCTACCACTTGCGGATTGTAAACACTTTTACTTTTATTGAATTTAGGTTTATATAAAATGCGAAATCCTCCACTTACAGACATTCCAAGGTTGATATTAACCGGCTTAAACAATTCTACATCAGCTAATCCGGATAGCGTGGCTATATATTTTTTATTTTTCACTCCTTCCGGACGAATTATGTCTTTGTATTTATCTGCTTGTGCGATAGAATGCAAATGCAAAACGGCAAAAAATACGACAAATAAAAGCGATTGTTTTTTCATTCTATCTAAAAATGTGCATGCAAAATAATGAAAAAAATGCAGTTAATTTCTATTTAAAGAAATATCATTATAAATAAATAAGGGAATAAAAATGAAATATCTCATCTATTTTATTATTTAAATAATGATGTTAAGCAGTTGTTGAGTTCGATTTATTTCTTTGTAAAGAATTACACATCAATAATTTTAAGCAGCTGCAATAGTTATTTTCGATTTAACTTTAAGCAACCATTTCACCAATAAAAGATTCTTAAATGAAATTATCAAAAATCATATTTACACTTATTTCATTTTTAATTACAATTGTATCGTGCAATAAAAATGAGAACAACTATTTTGACACTAAAAGTAGATTAGAAGATTTTATTGACGACTCCCAAGCACCCATAGAAACAGGAATTCTAACACCATTAAAGCCTGTTTTACCACAAATAAAAATTACAACTAAAAACAATGCACCAATTGTATCCAAAGAGGAATATGTAGAGGGAACTATTTCCATAAATGGAAAAACTGCATATCAGGATTATGAAGGTGCAATGAAGATAAAAGGAAGAGGTAATAATTCGTGGAGTTTTCCCAAAAAACCATATAAAATAAAACTAAATAAAGCGGCAGAAATTTTTGGGTTACCTGCATATAAAGAATGGATTTTACTTGCGGAATATTTAGATGGTTCTATGCTCTCTGATGCGATTCCGTATAGTATGGGACATTTACTTGGCATGCCATTTACCAATCATATTATTCCGGTAGAATTGATTATAAACGGACAAAACAAGGGAATTTATGTTTTTACCGAACATAAAGAAGTGGGCGAAAACCGGATTGATGTGGGCGATGATGGATTATTATTGGAATTCGATACGTATCTCGGTGAAGATTGGATTTTTAGAACCCGACATTATAAATTGCCGTGTGTAATACATTATCCGGAAATAGATAGTATCAAACAACTGTACGATATACAGCTTTGTTTGGAAGAATTTGAAACCTTACTCAAAGACAGCAAGTTTCCGAATAACGATTATGACAAATATTTTGACTTAAACTCGTTTGTAGATTATATGATTGTATATACGTTTACGTATAACAAGGAAATTTATTATCCTAAAAGTACATACATGCATCGAGTAGGAAAAGGCAAATACAAAATGGGAATTATTTGGGATTTTGATTGGGGCTTTGGTTATACTGAAAATGGAAAACATTTTGACATGAATGCAGTCAACAAACCATTATTAGATGAAAATTCTACTTTAAATGGCAAAGTATTCTTTTCAAAAATTATGCAAGATCCGAAAGTTCAGCAACGATTCAAAGCACGTTGGCAATGGTTTAGAGCCAATAAATACAACGAATTACGACAATATGTAAGTAATTATTCATCTATTATTGCTTTAGGATATACGATTGATCATGCAATTTGGGGCAAACGAAATTCGACTAATAATTTCAATTTAGATTTGAACAATGCATTAAATTGGATGGATGCACGTGCCAATTATCTCGATAATTATGTAGCCGGCTTTTAAGGATGAATAAACTCACGACGCTAATGGAACATAACGTTCTTGTATCACATTAAAGTGATGCAACTGATGTCCGATGATATTGAATCCCATTGCCAGTACGGACATCTCATAATTTATAAACTGGCAGTTTATCGCATAGTGTTGTTCACTGAGTGAATTAAAAAATGCTAAAGTTGACATGCGCACAATTCGTAATTCATCTATTAACTGTGAAATTGGAAGTTCATCGGCATTGCAATTATCCGCCATCAAATTTTCGTTGTGCCCGGATGGAATAGTACCTTCATTACGCACAAACAACAATGTACGGTAACACCAAATTCGTTCCCAATCAATAATATGTTGTATAATTTTATGTGTTGTCCACTTCCCTTCTACATATGTTTTCAATCCAATTTTCTCCAATAAAGTGATATCTATTGAATTGATTTGTTCTACGCTTTTTTCCAAAGCATTTTTTAATTCAATATCTTCCACCAAGTTTATATAAGCAGAAAAATACGAAGGAAGCTGTTTTATATCAGATCGTTTCATACACGATTTTATCTCGAATGAAAGTAGTATAAAAAAGTAAATAAGCTATCTACTTATTTAGTTGTTGTAAGATATCAATTGCAGCTTTTGCTATCACTGTTCCCGGACCAAAGACACCAACCACACCGGCATTGTATAGAAAATCATAATCTTGTTTGGGGATTACACCACCACAAACCACCAAAATATCACTTCTATCTATCTTTTTTAATTCGTCGATTAATTGAGGAATCAACGTTTTATGACCGGCTGCTAAAGATGAAACGCCAATTACATGCACATCGTTTTCTGCTGCCTGCATGGCCGCTTCTTTTGGTGTTTGAAATAAAGGTCCGATATCTACGTCGAAGCCTATATCTGCGAATGCTGTGGCAATTACTTTCGCACCTCGGTCGTGTCCATCTTGACCAATTTTTGCCACTAAAATTCTTGGACGTCTACCTTCTTTTTCCGCAAACGCATCCGATAAATTACGTGCTATATTAAAATCTTCATTCATTTTTATGGCTGCAGAATACACACCTGCAATACTGCGAATGGTGGCTTTGTATCTGCCGTACACTTTTTCCAAAGCTAATGAAATTTCGCCCAGCGTAGCTCGTTTTCTCGCAGCTTCTACGGTTAATGCCAATAAATTTTTATCGGCATTTTTTGCGGCATCTGTTATCTGCTGTAAACAAATGGCAACGGCATTATTATCTCTTTTTTGCTTAATTTCTTGCAACCGTTTGATTTGTTTTTCGCGCACTTCTGCATTATCAATATCTAGTATCTCGATTGCTTTTTCGTCTTGTGTTTGAAAGAGGTTCACTCCAATTATGGCATCGGCACCGCTATCAATTCTGGCTTGTTTTTGTGCTGCAGCTTCTTCAATCCGCATCTTGGGAATACCCGCTTCTATGGCTTTTGTCATGCCACCATAGCTTTCTACTTCTTCTATCAAAGCCCAAGCTTTTCGGGCTATTTCGTCGGTTAAATGCTCTACGTATTCAGAGCCAGCCCATGGATCTACGGTTCTACAAATTTCTGTTTCTTTTTGTATATAAATTTGTGTGTCGCGTGCAATTTTTGCAGAAAAATCCGTCGGCAGGGCAATTGCTTCATCGAGTGCATTGGTGTGTAATGATTGGGTTCCACCTAATGCTGCCGCCATCGCTTCGATACAAGTACGCGTTACATTATTAAATGGATCTTGCTCTGTCAAGCTCCAACCGGAAGTTTGACAATGCGTTCGTAATGCCATACTTTTATCGGATGTTGGATTGAACTGAGAAACTATTTTTGCCCACAACAAACGTGCTGCACGCATTTTGGCAATCTCTTGAAAATGTTGCATACCTATTGCCCAAAAGAACGACAAACGAGGTGCAAAATCATCTATTTTTAAACCGGCATTAATGCCTGTTCGGATATATTCTAATCCATCAGCCAAAGTATAGGCTAATTCAATTTCGGGTGTTGCACCGGCTTCTTGCATGTGATAACCGCTGATAGAAATGGAATTGAATTTTGGCATATTTTGGCTCGTATATTCAAAAATATCCGAGATTATTTTCATGGAAGTTTGTGGTGGATAGATGTAGGTATTACGCACCATAAACTCTTTCAAAATATCATTTTGGATAGTTCCGCTTAGTAATTTTTGTGCTACACCTTGTTCTTCTGCTGCTACAATATAGAATGCCAAAATGGGTAATACAGCTCCGTTCATGGTCATAGAAACTGAAATTTTATCTAATGGAATTTCATTAAATAAAACCTTCATATCTTCTACTGAGTCGATAGCAACACCGGCTTTTCCAACATCACCTAATACACGTTCGTGATCGGAATCATAACCGCGGTGCGTAGCTAAATCAAAAGCGACAGATAATCCTTTTTGACCTTGTGCTAAATTTCGTTTGTAAAATGCATTGGATGCTTCAGCTGTTGAAAATCCTGCATATTGACGGATAGTCCACGGTTGATTTACATACATGGAAGAATAAGGACCACGCAGGAAAGGAACAATTCCGGCTGCAAAATTTTGATGTGCCAATTCAGGTGCTGGGTCAACTTTACTTTTGCTGACTAAATCATCAAATGAAATATTGAATACGCTCTCGGACATAGCGTAAAAATACAATTTTCATCTTATATACAGTATGTATAAATCGTAAACCTTAATGATTACTATTGCTTCGTCGTTTTATGAAAACCGGTACTTGAATATCATTGTGTACCATACGAACAATTGTAAACGCTAATAAAGAAAAGAAAGGTGCAGCTACCACATCCATTAAATAATGTACATGTTGTAATAAAATTAAGCTTGCAATGGCGATTGAAAGTGTTAGAATTAAATATTTCACGCGTTTATCTTCGGAGATAATAAAAAACAACATCGCAGTAGATACGTGTCCGGAGAAAAATAAATCTTTTAAAATATAGCTTCCATGATGTCCACTCATAAAGTAATTAGAAACCGGATCTTTTAATACGATTAATCCAATAGGTGGTTCTAATGGTACTAAGTAGATGGTAATGGTTCGCATCACCATCAATAAACAATAGGCTTGCATTGCTTTTAAAAACCGTTCCGGATTGGGAATACATGTTAGAATAAAAATAAACAATACAGAATATGTTAAAATAAATATTGTAGTAGATGAATCTACGGACGGCAGTAATGCTAAAAATTTATCAAAGATTTGTGTACCTTTTCTATTTTCTAAAATTGTCATTACAATACGACTGTATTTAAATAAGAAAAAATAAGAAAGCATGGTGAAGATAAAATGCCATCTAAAGTTTTTCTGACTTAAAAAAGCCGACCAATTTTGGAAAATAGTTCTAAAGTATGCAGACAACATGTATTTTAACAGAATTTAACCGCTAAAATACTCATTATAGCTTTTATTGAATATATATCTTCAAAAAATAAAGTATCCTTTCACTAATTTTTAACAAAAAAAACACGCTATCTACTTCGGAGTTATAGATATCGTGATTTCTTTCGCATCATCCGGTGTAGAAAACTTCAATACTTGTTTTGTATTGTCAAAATTCTGTGTATAATTTGTTGTTCCGGTGACAGTCAAATCCCAGCCTGTAGGGTAATGTCGATTCGGCACAAATATTTCAGTTGGCTGATTGATATCCGCGTTGGAAGTAAAGGTCATATTAAAGATTTTTGTATCCGGGTCGAATCCAAAAGATTTAATTTTTCCGGCAGTTGCCTTCGGATATGTTCTCATTATCAATGGTAAGATTGGTGTTTCCATTCTATTTTCATCTAATGGGCTCCAACCACCTAAATCGTTACTCCAATACGTACTATGCCATTGATTTCTATCAATCATAGCACCGAAATCTTTCAAGTATTGATCAAAACCAGCTTGTCCGTATGATAAGCCATATTCGCCAACTACTAATGGTGTATTATTATGCAATTTAATATCTTTTAAACGCTCTCTTTCCCAATCTTTTAATTGTTGTTTAGAGGTAGAAGTATAACCACCGCCTTCGTGTGTATCAAACGGATAACAATGTGGTGCATACACTAATTTTGAAGTGCTACGAGAGTCAGTAATTTTAGACAAATGCGACGGAGCACCAAATGTTACAGGAGCCGGAGTTGGTTCAAAGAAAAAGTATTTATTAGGTTCTACTTCTCTCAATGCCGGAATTAATCTTTTATAGAAAGCTGTTAATTGTACGCGTTCGAATTCGCCGGTAATAAATGATTTAATTAAATCGCCACCCCACGGTTCGTTCATTAAATCGTACCCGATTACATACGGATTATTTTTAAAACGTTCTGCTACGTATTTCCATGCTAAAATATAATGGTCTTGTAAATCTTTATGATTGGTATATGCCCAAAAATTTACCCAACAATTTACAACCGCAGGATCGATATTTTTTAACCACCATGGTGTGCCGCCCGGCAAGTTGATAGGTGAAGCTCCATTAGAACGAATAGCCCAAGCCGGTGCACCATCACCACCAAAAATGATGGAATATAAATCTTGATGCATATCCAACATTACATACATTCCACGAGAGGTGTACCAGTTTACACGCTCTTCTACTCTATCTAAATAAACAGGATCAAAAACATCTTTTTGAGGTTCGATAGCATCCCAAAAAATTAGATATCGAACAAAGTTAAAACCAAATTGTTTATCTTCTCTATCCACATCTGCTTCGGTAATCCATGGAGATCTGAGTGTATCTGCTTTAGAATTATTTGCTGTATTTAAACCATGTAGAATAAGTTGTCTTCCATATTGGTCTTGGATGATAGTTGGGTCTTCTTCGTAAGTAATTTTAGTATCTTCTTCTCCTTTTTTACAAGAAAAAGCTAAAATTGATAATAAAATAAGTACTACATGTTTTTTCATTACAAATCTTTTTTGGTTAGTATTTACGAATTATTCTATTTCCATTCTTTAATTTAAATAGAATAATATTGAAACGCTAATATAATGAATCACCAAAAATCGGTATTTGCTAAAAGTCAAAATATTCGCGTAAAAAACATTTTTATCTATTGAATATTCTTACTCCATTAACCATACAATTTAGCAATTGCTTCTGCACAACGTTCTCCATCTATTGCAGCACTCATAATTCCGCCGGCGTATCCGGCACCTTCGGCACATGGAAACAATCTTTTTACGTGTATATGTTCTAAAGTGTTTTTATCTCTTGGTATTTTCACCGGAGAAGAGGTTCTACTTTCTACACCAATAATCTGTGCTTGATTACTTACAAATCCTTTCATTTTTCTTCCGAACGCTTTAAAGCCTTCTTGTAATGCAAGTACGATATTTTCCGGTAAAATGCTGCGCATATCTACTGCTACTAATCCGGGTTGATAGGATGTTTCTAATAATGCATCCGATGTTTTATTGGTTACAAAATCGAGTAAACGTTGTGATGGAGCTGTTTGTGTTTTTCCTGCTATTTTCCATGCTGTATGTTCTATTTGTTTTTGATATTCGAGTGCTGCTAAGTTTTGATGTGTTTGGGTGTATTTTTTCCAATCATTTTCATCAACAGAAACGACAATACCTGAATTAGCGAATGGTGAATCACGTTTGGAAGGCGACATTCCATTGACAACTATTTCTTGCTGCGTGGTGGCTGCCGGAACTATAAATCCACCCGGACACATACAAAAGGAAAATGCCGCTTTTTGAAGTGTGTTTATCTTTACTTGCTCCACTAAACTATAGGATGCAGAAGGCAACAAATCACAAGTATTTCCGTGATATTGTATTTGGTTGATGCGTGCTTGTGCATGTTCCACACGCACACCTAAAGCAAATGGTTTATTTTCTATGTAAATATTTTTTTGTTGTAGCAACTCAAATATATCGCGTGCAGAATGTCCGGTTGCCAACAGTACCGCATCACCAATAAATGTTTGGTTTGATGTAGATGTTTCTAAAATCGATTGTGTAATTACCCCTTTTATTTCATTTTGGAGAAGAAGAAAATCAACTACTTTAGTATTAAAATGTATTTCGCCACCGTACATTAAAATGGTTTGTCGGATTGCTTGAATTAATTTGGGTAATTTATTAGTTCCAATATGCGGATGTGCTTCAAATAGTATATTTTCAGTGGCACCATGTTGCACCATTATTTCCAAGATGCGATGTATGTCGCCGCGTTTTTTAGAGCGTGTATATAGTTTTCCATCACTGTATGTGCCGGCTCCACCTTCGCCAAAACAGTAATTTGAATTTTTATTGACGATATGTTGTTTGTTGATATTGGCTAAATCACGTCGTCGTTCTTGTACATCTTTTCCTCTTTCAATTACAATAGGTTTTATGCCTAATTCTAATAAACGCAAAGCAGCGAAAAGTCCTGCCGGACCGGCACCAACAATAATAACCCGTTTGGATTTATTGGTAACATCTTTATAATTAAATGAATTTTCAAAAATGGATGTTGGTGATTCGTCAATAAAAACATCAGCTTGAATATTCACTTTTATATTTCGCGAACGTGCATCTAAACTACGTTTGGTAATGCGAACAGTGAATGAATTCTCATTTTTTATTTGTAAGAGTTGCTTTATATGACGATGAAAAGATTTTTCATCAAAAGCTAACTCCGGAGCTAACGCTAGTTGTATTTGCTTTTTCATAACTGTAGCATGTTTAGTGCTAAAAGTAAATGTAAAAATAAAAAAACAGCATTATAAATACAATTTATAACACTGTAAAAAAATGATACAATAACAAATTAAAAAACCAAAAATTATTTTGCTGTATTCATCGGTAAATCAACCATGCTAGCATATAAATCGTTTTGTTCTACAACTGCAATGTTGTATTTTTTATTCTCATTTGCGAAGGAATAATCGTATTCGCTTGCGCTATATATGGCAAAATTGAAATACATTGTATTGTCGTAATGATAGGCATTTTTACTTTGTGATGTAATTAACTCTACCGTATTTATTCCGTTGGTATATACTTCATAAATTTGTCTATCTATTATCTTTTTATTTTTAAAATAGAATCCTAACCCTTTCAATTCAGTAAGGTATTTTTTTACTTGTCCTATATCTTGAGTTTGAAGTGATAAGCGATTATTCCATTGACCATTATTTTCATATACAATATCTATCCATTGCACAGTTGAATTTGCTGTTTCATTGTTTTGATATATGAGGTGATATTTTCCGTATCCAACTTCATATTCATCATATAAATTAAAATTCTGTTGCGTCAATTTCGATTCAATGGCGCCATTGTCATTTGACCTTAATTGTATAAAATCGTTTATACTTAAATTTTGTGCAAACGTATTTACACTTAGATACAGCAATAGCATTGCGGTGCAGAATAGGGTTTTCATAAAGGGGTAATTTATGTTAATTCAATATTAAGCATATTTTCCCAAATTGTCAACCAAAAAAATAGCAGACTTGATTTTCTTGATTTCTATCAAAAAAAAATAAAAAAACCCGACCAAATGGTCGGGTTTCACTACTATATGCAAAAACAGCAAGCGCAAAAATAGCAGTTATAATTGTGTAAGCTAAAGTACGATTTATATTTTTAAAAGTGGAAAAGATGCATGTTAATTCACTTGTAAAACACCTTTATCTTTTGACTCTAACGCACTTTCGCCCATTAAATACAAATCTACTTCACGTGCACATTCACGTCCTTCAGATATTGCCCAAACTACTAAACTTTGTCCTCTTCTCATATCACCAGCGGTAAAAAATTTATCCACGTTGGTTTTATAGTTGTTAGCCGAAATATTTCCTCTTTCGTCTAATTGAACACCTAAATCATTTAATAATCCTTCGTGTTGTGGATGAACGAAACCCATTGCCAATAAAGCCAATTCGCATGGCAACACACGTTCAGAACCTTCTATTTCCACTAATTGTGCTTTTCCATCAACCGATTTCCACTCCACATCAACAATTTTCAACCCAGTTAATTCATCCTTCTCGTTTCCTATGAATTCTTTGGTCAAAATTGCCCATTGTCGCTCGCAGCCTTCTTCGTGTGAACTGGATGTACGCAACATCATTGGCCAGTTTGGCCATGGTGTGCTTTCCGCTCTTTCTACCGGTGGTTTAGTCAACAACTCGATTTGAGTAATGGACGCTGCTTTATGACGATTGGAAGTTCCAACGCAATCGGAACCGGTATCGCCACCACCAATTACGATTACGTTTTTATCCGTAGCAAAAAGATCTCCATTTGCATATTGTTGACCTTGATGATCTACTTCAGTTGCGATGTTAGACACTCGTTTATTTTGTTGCGACAAAAATTCCATCGCCGGATAAATACCTTTTAAAGCTCTACCTTTTATTGGTAAATCTCTCGGTATAGTGGAACCACCGGACAACACAACGGCATCAAAATTTTTATTTAAATCATCGATAGAAATATCTACGCCAACATTGGTATTGGTTTTAAAAATGATGCCTTCTTCTTCCATCACTTTTAATCTTCTATCAATAACCGTTTTTTCCAATTTAAAATCCGGAATTCCATAACGCAATAAACCACCAATTCTATCTGCTCTTTCAAAAACTGTTACCAAGTGGCCTGCCTTATTTAATTGGGCTGCAGCTGCCATACCGGCTGGACCGGAACCAACAACGGCAACTTCTTTACCCGTTCTTACTTTTGGAATCTGTGGCTTTATTAAATTTAAAGCATACGCTTTTTCAATAATAGATTTTTCAATGTGTTCAATTGCCACCGGCGGTTGGTTAATGCCTAATACACAAGCTGTTTCGCATGGTGCCGGACAAATTCTTCCGGTATATTCCGGAAAATTATTGGTGGACAATAAAATTTGAGCCGCTAATTCCCAATCGTTGTTGTAAACAGCATCATTAAATTCCGGAATAATATTTCCTAATGGACAACCATTGTGGCAAAAAGGCACACCGCAATCCATGCATCGAGCTGCTTGATGATTTGTTTTTTCGTCAGAGAATTCTAATGGAATTTCTTTATAATCATTTACACGCTCTTCTACACTTCTATATTTTGGTAATTCTCTCGTGAACTCTAAGAAACCGGTAATTTTTCCCATTTATTTTTTCTTTATTCTATATTTTAAATTGAATGTTATGCGTTGATGCTTTCGGCATTTGCTTTTCTTGCTATTAATACATTTTTATAATCTGTAGGCATTACTTTCACAAAATATTTGGAGGTAACATCCCAGTTATCTAAAATATTATTAGCAATACTACTATTGGTGTATGCATGATGGCGATTGATATAGAATTTCAATGTTTCAAAATCTTCTGTATCTAATTCTTCTAAATCAATCATTTCTTTATTTACATTTTTTTCAAATGTATTATCAATATTATATACATACGCAATACCACCACTCATTCCGGCGGCAAAATTTCTTCCTGTTTTACCTAAAATAATAGCTAAACCTCCGGTCATATATTCGCAACCATGATCACCCACACCTTCTACAACTGCTTTAGCTCCGGAATTACGAACGCAAAAACGTTCGCCAGCCATACCATTAATATAGGATTCACCGCTGGTAGCTCCATAAAATGCTACGTTTCCAATAATAATATTTTCCGATGGATTAAAATTGGATTTATCAGAAGGATAAACTACTAATTTACCGCCCGACAAACCTTTACCAAAATAATCGTTGGCTTCACCTTCTAACTCAAATTTAACGCCGTTGGCTGCAAATGCACCAAAACTTTGTCCGGCACTACCTGTAAATTTAAATTGAATAGTATCTTCCGGCAATCCATCTTTTTTATATTTCGATGAGATTTCATAACTCAATAAGGCACCTACTGTTCTATCTGTATTGATAATATTAAATTGAGCTTTCGAGGTTGCTTTATTATCTAAAGATGGTTTTGCAGCTTCAATTAATTTTTTATCCAATATAGCATCATCAGTTGGGTGTGCTTGTCGCATTTGCTTAAACAATCCCACGTCTTCTCCTACATTTTCTTTATATATTATAGGCGATAAGTCAAGGTGTTTATATTTCCAATGATCGATATTATCTCTACGTTTTAGAATCTGAGTTTGACCTACCATTTCATTAACAGTTCTAAATCCAAGTTGAGCCATAATCTCTCTTAAATCCTGAACAATAAAATTAAAGAAGTTGATGATATGTTGAGGATCACCCGTAAAACGTGCTCTTAAAATTGGGTCTTGTGTTGCGATACCAACAGGACAAGTATTAAGATGACATTTACGCATCATGATACAACCTTCTACTACTAATGCGGCGGTAGCAATTCCCCATTCTTCTGCACCCAATAAAGTAGCAACGGCAATATCTTTTCCGGTACGCAACATACCATCTGTTTGTAATACAACGCGGCTGCGTAAATTATTTTTCACTAATGTTTGATGTGCTTCTGACAAGCCTAATTCCCACGGCAATCCGGCATGTTTGATAGAAGAAATGGGTGATGCACCTGTACCACCATCATAACCGGAAATCAAAATAACATCAGATTTTGCTTTTGCAACACCGGCTGCAATTGTACCAACACCGGCTTCTGCTACTAATTTGGTATTTATTCGTGCTGTTGGATTGGCATTTTTTAAATCAAAGATTAATTGTGCTAAATCTTCGATAGAATAAATATCGTGATGTGGTGGTGGAGAAATTAAACCAACACCCGGTGTTGAATGGCGAACGCGTCCAATCCATTCATCTACTTTATGTCCCGGAAGCTGACCACCTTCACCCGGTTTTGCACCTTGTGCTAATTTTATTTGCAGTTCTTCTGCATTCGCCAAATAATAAGAAGTTACACCAAACCTACCGGAAGCTACTTGTTTAATTGCGGAACGCTCCCAATCACCGTTTTCTTTACGATCAAAACGAATTTCATCTTCACCACCTTCACCGGAATTGGATTTTCCGCCAATACGATTCATTGCGATAGCTAATGTTGCATGCGCTTCGTGTGAAATAGAACCAAAAGACATTGCACCGGTTGCAAAACGTTTCAATATATTTTCTGCCGGTTCGACTTCACTGATATCTATTGGTGTTACTTTACTCCAATCAAAATCTAACAAACCTCTTAATGTGATTGCCTTTAATGCTTGATTGTTTATTTTTTCTGCATATTGTTTATATAATGCATAATCGTTTTTACGAGTAGAATGTTGCAATAAATGGATGGTATCCGGATTGAACATGTGCACTTCACCTCTACGCTTCCATTGATATTGGCCACCTACTTCTAAACGAAGACTGTTATTTTCTGCATCCGGAAATGCTAACAAATGACGTGTTAACACTTCGCGTGCTATTTCATCAAATCCAATCCCATTTAATCTGGAAATGGTGCCGGCAAAGCATTTTTCTACTACATTTTTTCCTAAGCCAACTATCTCAAAAATTTGAGAACCATGATAGGACTGATGGGTTGAAATACCCATTTTAGAGAAAACTTTCAACAAGCCTTTGCTGGCTGCTTTGGTATAGTTTTCTACTAATTTCTCATCCGATTTATTTAAATGTTTTAATTTATCTGTATTAAGATGATAAATAGTTTGATATGCTAAATATGGATTAACGGCAGTAGCACCATATCCAATATGTGTTGCAATTTGGTGTACTTCGCGAATATCGCCACTTTCTACAATAATAGAGCAATCGATACGTGTTTTAGTACGCACTAAATGATGATGAATAGCTCCGGTTGCCAATAAAGACGGAATAGGTGCAAAATCTTTGTTTACTCCTTTATCAGAAATAATAATTACGTTATTTCCGTTTGCAACAGCTTCTTCTGCTTCTTTACAAATTCGATCAATACCTCTTTCTAAAGCACCTTTTTTGCCATTTACATTAAACAAGGCTTGAATAGTGATTACTTTAAAATCAGGATGATTGATATATCGTAATTTTGCAATATCATCGTTGGATAGAATTGGTTGACGAACAGAAATTTGTTTACAATGATTTTCTGTTGTTGTAAGAATACTGCTCGCACCACCTAAAGTTGCAAACGTACTCATCACCATACGTTCACGAATTGGGTCAATTGGCGGGTTGGTTACTTGTGCAAATAATTGTTTGAAATAATTAGATAAATTTTGAGATTGATCTGATAAAACAGCCAATGGTGTATCAGTTCCCATAGAACCTACCGGTTCATTAGCTGTTTCAGCCATTGGTGTAATAATAGTTTTAATATCTTCCGATGTATACCCAAATGCTAATTGTTGTTGCAATAATTCTTCGTTACTTAATTTCTCTTCTGCAATTGTAGATTTAGGCAAATCGGAAAATGTAATTTTATGTTTATTCAACCATTCGCGGTATGGATGTTCGGTACATATTTTTTTCTTTAGTTCATCATCCGAAATAATACGGCCTTCTTCCATATTAATGATGAACATTTTGCCCGGTTGCAACCTTCCTTTTTGAACTACTTTTTCTTCTTCTGTTGGTACTGCTCCGGCTTCGGATGACATCACCACGCGACCATCATTATACACTACAAAACGAGAAGGACGAAGTCCATTTCTATCTAATGTGGCACCTATCATTTTACCATCGGTAAAACAGATAGAAGCCGGACCATCCCAAGGTTCCATTAAGCAATCGTGGTATTCGTAGAATGCTTTTTTCCAATCTTCCATTTGGTCATTATCTTGCCATGCTTCGGGAATCAGCATCATAATTGCATGCGGCAAAGAGCGTCCTGCTAAATACAATAATTCAATTACATTATCTAAAGAAGCAGAATCTGATTGATCACGGTAACAGATTGGCATAAACATTTCAATCTCTTCTTTAGTAAACACATCACACTCTAATAAATGTTCACGTGTACGCATCCAGTTTAAGTTACCTTGCAACGTGTTGATTTCACCATTGTGGGCAATGTATCGAAATGGTTGTGCCAATCGCCAACGTGGAAATGTATTCGTAGAAAAGCGAGAATGTACAATAGCCAATGCAGATTGAATTCGCTCATCGCTCAATTCCGGATAATATTGACGTACTTGGAACGTTGTTAATTGACCTTTATAAATTACTGTATGACAAGATAAATTGGTATAATAAAAATGATCTTTACCGCCTAAAATATAATTGATCTCGCGAACGGTATGTGCACGCAACACATATAATTTACGCTCTAATTCAATATCTTCTTTAAAATCAAAAAGTGGTTGGATAAACAATTGCTCTACCACGGGCTCCGCAGATTGTGCTGTAGGTCCGATAGGTGCATTATTTGTAGTTATGGCTCTATAACCTAATACTTTAAAATTTAATTTTTGCGCTGTTGATTCAATAAAATCTTTGCATTGATTTCTACTCGTTTCATCTTGAGGAAAAAAGATAAAACCTGTACCATATTTACCAGCTTCCGGAAGTTGGATGTTTATTTTAGCTGCTTCATCCTTATAATATTCATGTGGAATTTGCATTAAAATACCGGCACCATCACCTGTATTTTCTTCACAGCCGCAAGCTCCACGGTGTTCCATGTTTTCTAACATAGTCAGTGCATCTTGCACTATTCTATGCGATTTTTCGCCTTTTAGGTGTGCAACAAAACCAATACCACATGCATCATGCTCTGTTTGCGGCAGATATAACCCTTGACTTTCGTTTGTAACGCTCATATATAATCTAAATAATAAGTAATTGAAACAGATAAAATGGTTGAAAGAAAATTACGCTTTCAGTCCAATTTATAATATTAGCTAAAAAGATGTTCACGAAGACCATCTAAGCGTTTAAGAAAATTTTAAACATTAAAAAACTACTTAACATTTTAGTTATAAAACAAAAAAGTACAAAAACTAATTTATGTTATAAAAATAAATATCTGAACTATTTTTGCTTAGTTGAGTGTTTTTTCTTGTTTTATGAAAATATTATCATGTTATTTTCTGTAAAAACTATAATTTTAAATAATTATTCTTGCAATTGTAAAATTATTAACAAATAAATTCTTAGTTATGAAAAAATCCCTTTTACTACTCCTTGCCGGTATCGTTTCGATTGTTTCCCCAACAATGGCACATGATGACAATGACAGAATTAAATCATTGGAAGAAAAAGTTGAAATGTTAACCAAACAATTGGGCTTAGATGTTGTGGACTCAACGGAAGAAGCAACTGAACCCAAACTCACCTTAAAAGAAAAATACGATGCAAAAATTGAAAAAGTGAAAGCAAAAATACCATTTGACTTGAGCGGTTCCGTAGATGTATATGTACAAACTAATTTTAATGGCAAACAAACAAATGCTGTTTTAAACAGAGCTTTTGCACCTAAAGCCAACTCGTTTGAATTAGGTATGGTAAACATCCTAATGAAAAAGAAAGTAAAAAAAGTAGGCTTTGTAGCTGACCTCGGATTTGGTCCTCGTGCAGAAACTGCGAACAATACGCTTTATGCCAATTCTATCATTGCTATTAAACAATTATATGTTTCGTATGCGCCTGCAAATTGGGTAGAATTTACATTAGGAAATTTTGAAACATTTTTTGGTTACGAATTTATCATTCCACAAGCTAATTTTAACTATTCCACTTCTCTTGCATTTCAAAATGGTCCATTTTATCATACAGGTTTTAAAGCAAATTTTACTGTAAAAAAATGGAATATTTTAGCTGGATTTTTTAATGATACAGATACAAAATCAGATAATGACAGAAATAAATACGTAGGTGCTCAAGTTGGTTATACAGCTGACAATGGTGGCGTGTATTTGAATTTTGTTGGCGGTAATGAACCAACAACTTATATGGTAAACGATTCAACGGAAGCTCCAGTTTATAAAAACTATAAAAACTCTTATGACCTAACAGGTTCTATCAAATTAGGTAAAAACAAAAAAGGTAAATTAGGGGTAAATGCTGCTTATCATCAATACAGATATAAAGAACTAAAATCTGACAAACCAACACGTAGCAAATATTTTACAACTTACTTATACGGACAATACGATATCAACGAAACAGCTAGCATTGGCGCTCGTTTAGGTTATTTCTTCAATCCGGATGCAGCAGCTCCATACGTTGCCGGACCTGCTAAACACTTTGTAGATTTCACTTTAACAGCACATGTAAATGTTATCGGAGGACTAAAACTTATACCTGAATACCGATTGGATTATGGAACATCAAATGTTTTCTTGAACAGAAAAGGAAATGGTTCTAAAATTCAAAACACCTTATCATTAGCTGCAGTATATGCATTCTAATTGATCTATTTTAAACCAACCCCTATTAACTGCCTTCTGTGTTTTTCAGAAGGCAGTTTTATTTTTATCGGTAACTAATTTATTTTTTGTTAACTTAATATCGAAATAGATAACAGTTTCAATTACACAAACTAAATTATAGTGTATTTTTGTAACTTATATGACATATTCATCCTTACAAGATTGCATTGATGACTTAGATAAATCAGGGCAACTCATCCGAATAAAAGAAGAAATAGATCCGTATTTAGAAATGGCGGCGATACATCTTCGCATCCATGAAGCAAAAGGAAAAGCTATATTATTTGAAAACGTAAAAGGGTCCAAATACCAAGCTGTTTCTAACTTATTTGGCACAACAGAAAGAAGTGAATTTTTATTCAGAGATACACTTGAAAATGTAAAAACAATGATTGCATTAAAAACCAATCCGATGCAAGCATTAAAAAATCCTTTGAAATATATCGGCGTTGCATTTTCTGCCATAAAAGCATTACCCAAAAAAGTGGCATCGCATTCGTTTGAAAAAATAAAAATATCGGATTTACCTCAAATACATTGTTGGGAAAAAGATGGTGGTGCATTTGTTACTTTACCCATCGTATATACGGAAGATGCTGACCAGCCGGGCGTCATGCAATCTAACCTCGGTATGTATCGCATACAACTATCCGGCAATGAGTATGAACAAGACAAAGAAATTGGGTTACATTATCAATTGCATCGCGGTATCGGTGTACATCAAACAAAATGGAATAAATTAGGCAAACCGATGAAAGTATCCGTATTTATTGGCGGTCCACCGGCTCATTCATTTGCGGCTGTTATGCCGTTGCCCGAAGGATTATCTGAATTAACCTTTGCAGGTGTATTGGGTGGAAGACGGTTTAGATATATGTATGATGAAGATGGTTTTTGCTTAAGTACAGATGCCGATTTTGTTATTACAGGCGAAGTATATCCGAATGAAAATAAGCCGGAAGGACCATTCGGTGACCACTTGGGATATTACTCATTGAAACACGATTTCCCATTGATGCGTGTAAAAAATGTATATGCTAAAAAAAATGCAATATGGAGTTTTACAGTAGTTGGTCGACCTCCACAAGAAGATACGGCATTTGGAAACATGATACATGGCATGACCGGCTCTGCAATAAGCAAAGAAATTCCGGGTTTGCATGAAGTACACGCCGTAGACGCAGCAGGCGTGCATCCGTTATTGCTAGCAATTGGCAGTGAACGCTACACACCATATTATCAAAATAAACGACCGCAAGAAATCTTAACGATTGCCAATCACATTTTAGGAACCGGACAATTAAGCTTGGCAAAATTTTTATTTATAGCCAACAAAAGTGATGATGAAACATTAAACACACATCAAGAAGAAAAATTTTTCCATCATATTTTAGAACGTATTGATTTGTCTCGTGATATTCATTTCCAAACAAAAACGTCTATTGACACATTGGATTACAGTGGCGACGGATTGAATACTGGAAGCAAAGTAATTATTGCTGCTTGTGGTGATAAAAAAAGAGAATTAATATCTGAATTACCGAGTGATTTTACTTTACCAAATGCTTTCAAAAATCCGAGATTAGTAACGAAAGGAATATTAGCAATTGAATTTGATAATTTGATGATGGGCAAATTTGATAATGAATTAAAAGAAATCTCAAATCTCAAATCTCAAATCTCAAATCTACCCTTAATCGTAATTTGTGACGATGCTAATTTCTTAGCAGATACGTTTAATAATTTTCTTTGGGTTACGTTTACAAGATGCAATCCATCGCATGATATTTATGGAATAAATGAACGCTTCGAAAACAAGCATTGGTGTTGTGATGGGCTGATTATAGATGCCCGCATTAAACCGCATCATGCACCGGTTTTAGAGAAAAATATCGATGTAGAAAATCGAGTTGATGAAATTTTAAAGCACTACGCTTAATTATTTCTATTTCAACTTTATTAGTTTTTCACTTACCACTTCGCCTTGTTGTTTCACTGAGAGAACATATTCTCCCGAAGGTAAATCTTGCAAATCATTCAACTCAATTTTGTTGTGCCCAATATTGCTTTTACCACTCCAAACAGTTTGTACGATTAATTGCCCAATTAAATTTTGTATGGTGATGCTGGTTGGCTTCATCTCTTTAGCATTAAACTCTACCATTACGGAGTTGCTAAACGGATTTGGGTACACTTTCATCGCTTCTATCGTGGTTGGATGTTTTATGCTTGAAAGGACTGCTGAATCTTGTTTTATAATCCTGAATTTATCAAATACTTCGCCGGTTTCTTTATAAAATATGCCGGTTAATTGATTATTTTCTACTTCTAAAATCATGCTACCAACAGCATCATCACTCATATATTTTTTATACATCACCGGATGCATTTTTCCGTTTTCATCATCTGATTTACTGCTATTTCCAATTACGCCATACACAGTACCTTTGTCTTTGTTGGGTCCGTATGTATATTTGATATAAGTGCGATTGCTATCCGGATTTCCCGAAGAGCTATCCACCATCATTGTGTTTCGTTTAAAGGTATAAGATGGACCGTAATGTTTATTAATTAAATACGAACGTTCGTACACATGACTGTGTCCACAAATAATTAAATCTACGCCATTTTCTTCTAAAATAGGAATTACTTTTTCGCGCATACTTGCCATAAAAATTTCCCAAAAATCATCGGAGTCGTGTGTACCCTTCGTGTAAGGTGGTTGATGCCAATAAGCTACTTTAAATCGTTTATTAGTTGATTTCAAATCATCAATCAACCAATTTTTAAAAGTACCTCCAAATAAATCCCAAAACACATAAACCCGATACATTTCAGAGTTTAATGCTAAGAAATGTGTATTGCCATAATCATACGAATAATAAGCTTCCAAGCCGGATGGTTTTCCGCCCATTTCGGCATTTTTAAAAACTTCTACTATATCATAATAAGGTCCGCGATGTGTTTGTGGATCATCTGCTCCATTTACACTATTATAATCATGATTACCGGGAATTGGATAAAAAGGTAAAAAACGAAAGATGGAATCGTAGCCATAATAATTATCAAATACTTTTGTTTGATATTCGACATCTGTTCCATTGGTATATGCATTATCGCCTAACCACAACCAGCCGTTTACTTCATTATTCAATAAATAATCTTGGAACCAGTTCTTTACTTTACGCTGATTGGTGTTTCCGCTACCAAAATCTCCGGTAACCCAAAATCTAAAAGGCGTCGTATCGCCCGGATTTAATGCGGTTTTAAAATGATGATGTGCATCACCACCCGCTAATACAATCGTATCAAATCCAACACTGTAATAATAGGTTGAATAAGCAGCCAAACCGGAAATTTGAACGATATGGTTTTTTGTAAGTACGGTATCAATGATTGTATTATTGAGTGCATTGGGTGCGATGCCGTAACGCACCACGCCATACGTTGAGTCGCTGGTACGCCACATTATTTTCACACTTTTATTGGTCATGCTTTGCAAATACGGACCGCGTTGTAATGTTTGAGCATTTGCAGTAGCACTAAATAATAAAATAATAAACGTTAAAAAGCGGAACTTTTTCATATGGTTGGTTTAAATAAAGATAGATAAAATTACAAACTATCTATTCATATAAACCCAAAAAAATAAAGAATTATATGTGTTTATTTTGTGTCAATCAATACACCTACATCCGAAATTCCATCTAATGGATCTTTACGCATTAACTGTATAATAGAAATTTGATAGTTGCCTTTTTGATACAAAGGCAAATCTGTTTTTAATGGAATGGTTTGTGTGCATAAACTTCCGGAACTCTCGCCATACGGCTTTCCATCTATCTTAAACAATGGAATTTCATATCGGAAGCTCGTATCAATTTTATTTCCTTTAATCAATACTTTCAACCAAAGATTACTAAACTCAAAATCTTTGGTATGTCGGATGCTAATAGCATATTGGTATTTTTTATTTTCTTCTTTTATTTCAATTGGGAATGAAACAGTATCTGTCGATTTCCATGCTTTTATATCAACTGATTTATATTGATTATAATAATGCTTTTGCTCACAAGCGATTATAAGAAATAAAGTACAACAAAAAAACAAGCTATTTTTCATGGAACAGAAAATTATATTTCAATGCAAAGATAATCAATCTGCAATCATATTCAGAAACGCATCTTCATCTATAATTTGTATTGAAGGTATTTTCTGTGCTTTGGCTAATTTTCCACCGGCTTTTTCTCCGGCTATTAAATAATCTAAATTGGCACTTACGGCGCTTAAATTTTTACCACCATGTTGCTCCACCATTTCTTTAATCGTATCTCTTGAATTTTTTGGAAAAGTTCCGGTACATAAAAATGTTTTACCACTTAATTTATTGGAAGTTAAAACGGTCTCTGTTTTACTAATATTGACACCAAAGGACGCTAAATCATTTATCAATGCGATATTATCTTTATCTGAAAAAAATTGAAATAAAGATTGAGCTACTTTAGGTCCTACATCTTCCAATTCCGAAAATTGTGCTTCACTCCAACAATGAAAATCGGTTAATTTAGTTACTTTCGATGCCAACATTTTGGCCGTAGTTGTTCCGATGTGTCGGATGCCTAAGCCCACAATTAAGCGGTAAAGTTCATTTTGTTTAGACGCTTCGATTCCATTTTTTAAATTCTGTATGGATTTCGTTTTCCAACCTTCCAACAAACTCACTTTATCGTAATCAATGGTATAAATAGAGATAATATTAGAGATAATGCCTTCACGTAAAAACGTTCGAACATTTTCTTCGCCAAAACCCACGATATCCATTGCTTGTTTGGAAACAAAATGAATTAGATGTTCTTCGGTTTGTGCTACACAATTTGGGTTGATACAACGCCAAACGCTTTCATCCATGGGCTTTACTAAATGATGGGCACAAGAAGGACATTGTGTTGGAAATAGAATTTTTTGTTCGCTGCCATCTCTCTTTTCCGAAATGCTTCCAACAATATACGGAATCACATCACCGGCACGCTCTACAATTACCGTGTCGTTTAAACGAATATCTTTATCTAAAATAAAATCTTCATTATGCAAGGAAATGGAAGCAATTTCGACACCCATTAATTGTACCGGTTCAATTTTAGCTACCGGCGTAATGGCTCCTGTTCTGCCTACTTGAAAATCTACTTGCAATAGTTTGGAAGTTGCTTGTTTGGCTTTAAATTTATAGGCAACAGCCCATTTAGGATGATGTGCGGTTTTGCCTATCAACTGTTGCTGATGCACATCGTTCACTTTTATTACCATGCCATCAATATCTACCGGATACGTATCGCGTTTATTTTCCCATTCTTTACAAAATGCTTCCACATCGGTAATCGCATTAAAAATTCCTTTTTCAGAAAAAGGCGTTTTAAAACCAAGTTGTGAAAGCACTTCTAAATTCTTTACATGTGATTGAAAAATATCGGTACAATCATTTCCATTTTTATCTTCGGCATATCCAATTTGATAAATAATAGCGTCTAGTTTTCGGGCAGCAACTTCGGCGCTATCTTTTAATCGCAAGCTTCCGGCAGCTGTGTTTCTGGCATTTTTATATAATTCTAATTCTTTTTTATTGTCTGCTCGCAGTTGTATGTTTTGTTTTTTGCGTTCTTCGTTTAATTGTTCTAAAATGGCTAATTCTATTAATACTTCGCCTCGTACTTCAATTTTTTGAATTCCAAATTGAGAGAAAGCTGCTTGTAATGGAATCGACTTGATTGCTTTTGCATTTTGCGTAATTTCATCGCCTTCTATCCCGTTTCCGCGGGTTGCGGCACGAATTAATTTATCGTTTTCATACACGAGTGCGATACTACTTCCATCTAATTTAGGTTCTACCACATAGGTAATAGTTGCATTGGACGGCAACGCTTTTCTCACTTGTTTATCAAATTCTTCTAAATCGGTTAGATTATACGAGTTATTCAGCGACATCATCGGCACTAGATGCGGCACACTTGTAAAGGCAGCATTTAAGCCACTTGCAACGCGTTGTGTAGGTGAATCGGCGGTGATGAGCGTTGGATTTTGTTGTTCAATTTCTTTTAATTTGGCAAATAATCTATCGTAATCATAATCGGTGATAATGGAATTTGATTGTACGTAATATTGTGCATCATGAAACTGAATGACTGATTTTAAATCTTCACAAAATTGTTCGATTTCATTTTCGGGTATAAAATCATCCAACTTATTAAGCAAAGTTTCTGTTAGTTGAATTTTATCGGAATGTATGGAAGAAAATAAATCGTGTGTCATATTAATGCATCAATTTTAGCTGCCAATTTATAATCTTTTTCTGTAACCATATTTCCGGCATCATGCGTTTGTAAGGAAATAATTACCCTGTTATAAACATTAAAAATTTCAGGATGATGCTGCTGCTTTTCCGCTTCAATAGCAACTTTTGTAAGAAAGGCAAAAGCTTGGACAAAATCTTTAAATATAAACTCTTTAACAAGTTTATTATCTTTTGTAATCCAACTCATAGCATAATCTTTTTATCTTGTACAAAGTTAAGAGATAAATATGAATTGGAAACTTCGATTTTTATTATGGTTTGTAAATAATGTTCAACCCATTCGAAAGATAGATGTAAGTAAATTAGACGTCGAACGTAAAAATGTTTTGCGGGCATCTGAGTTAGGCAAAATACTTTTTGACAGGAAGATTCCAATCCACGTTATCAAAGATTTTAAAATAGAAAATATTCCGGTACGCTTATACAAACAATCCGACAAGAAAAACCAGAAAGTAGTTCTATATTTCCATGGTGGTGGTTTTGTGCTATACAATATCGAATCGCACGATTATGTTTGCCGTCGTTTGTGTGCCATGAATGATTGTATCGTCATTTCAGTAGATTATCGTTTAGCTCCGGAACATGCGTTTCCGGCAGCGCATGAAGACGCATATAAAGTGATTGAGCATGTTGCTAAAAATGCGACTGATTACAATATCGATGCATCCAAAATAATTGTTGCCGGTGATAGTGCCGGCGGAAATATTGCGGCATGTGCAGCACATCATTTCAAGAAACATCCAACTATACGTTTAGCGGCACAAGTATTAATTTATCCTTGGATAGATGGGAAACTAACATCTAAATCTATTGAAAATTATAGCAATGGATATTTACTAACAAAAGAAACGATGCATTGGTTTCAAGAGCAATACACGCCCAAAGTAGAAGATAGACTTAATCCGCTCGTATCGCCTATTTACCAAAAGGATTTCAAAAACTTAGCACCAACTTTTATACTCACAGCCGAATATGATCCGTTAAAAGATGATGGTGCAGCCTATGCAGAAGTGCTGAAGAAAAATGGCAATATAGTATTGTATAAAGATTATAAAAAACTGATACATGGTTTTTTCAACCTGCCTAAATTAGCTTCTGAAAGTATGCAATCATATTATGACATACAAGCTTTTATAAAGAAAACGGTATAGATAATTATGAAATTAATTTTTCACGGTACTCAATACCATTTTTAATTTCAGTTTAGCACCTAAAGACATCACATCTACTAAATCTTGCACAGTAAGATTATCTGCCACACGCAATACCACTGTTTGGTCCGGATTGTTGCCCATTGCAGTTGTTAATGCATTTTCCAAACCTTCTAACGGGATTTCTGTGGTGTTAATGTAGTAGCGTTTATCTTCCGTAACTGATAAAGTAACCGGTTGTTTTGCCAATTGTTCTGTTGTGTTTGCTTTGGGCAACATCAACTTAATTACATTTGGATTTGCTATGGTAGAAATAATTAAGAAAAACAACATTAAAAAGAACATAATATCGTTCATGGATGCCATCGCATCTTCATCGTGAAACGGTCTTCTTCTTTTGATATTCATACTATTATTTTTCTTATTGTAAAGTAGATTAAATTCGCTTATTTATTAACCGGTTTTTGGATACCACGAACAAACTCAAAAATTTGTTTTTGTAATTTCATGGAATAATTATCTATCAACGTTAATAAGAAATGATAACCCATAAACGCGATGACACCTACTACTAACCCGGCTGCAGAAGTAATCATTTTTTGATACAAACCTGCCGAAATGGTACCAATGGAAATATCTGCAGTTTGTGATATTTTAAAGAAGATTAAAATTACGCCTAAAATTGTTCCGATAAATCCTAAACGTGGTGCCACACCCGAAATAATACTAATCCAGCTGGTGCGTTTTTCCATTTCATTGATTTCAATATTCGATTGTATTTCCAATGCTTTTTCGATGTGGTCTATTGGTTTTCCTAATTGAGAAATACCTGCCTGCAATACGTTACCCAATGCAGTTTTATCGGAAGTGCAAAGTGCATCGGCTCCTTGTAAATTACCGGAATATAATTTATCCAACACTTCTCTTACCAAGTTGTTATTGATTTTAGAACGTTGATTAAAAAACAACCATCTTTCTACAATAAAGAAAATAGATACTGCAAATAAAACAATCAATGGTATCATAATAACACCACCTTTCATTAATAAACTCATTACCGACAATTCTTCAATAGGTGCTGCGGCTGCCGGAGCGATAATGTTCGAAGAATCAACGACTGCTGTTGTAACGGCTTGCAAAAAAATTCCCATGTATATAATTTATTTGGACAAAATTAAGATTTTAAGATAAACGTACAAATTGAATATACTATTGTATTGTGGATAACCTTATATTCAAAGTATTTAACTATTTTTAGCTTTCAAATAAAATGCCAAATTGATGACCTACCGCATAATTAGACTGTTTTTTTTACTAATTGTACTTTCTAATTATTCCGGTTCGTATGCTCTTAGTCTAAAAAAAGATAAAAAAAAGCCTACTACAACTACAATAATTCCTGATTTTAATACACCTTACCTCATTATAAAAGATACGGTGCACACTGCGGATTCACTCGCGGTGCACGACGATACGATTTTTAATACGAAATATGCTATAAAAAGAGTAGTTGCAAACTATGATTTAATTCCGGATACCACTTGGCAAAATCCAAATGTATTTATCATAAATTATGATACTGTTTTCCATTACGATTATGCACCGGTCGATCCGGCTTATGCATATACCGGAAAAATAAAAATGCGGAAACCATATTCTTTTTTCAGAAATTCGGAAGTATTAAATAAACCACGCGTTGGCTTAGTTTCCGGAATGATTGCCGGATTATATGCTACTGCAAATGCATGGTGGAGTGCTGCTTGGTATTCACAATCCGAGCGAGAAAAATTCCATCTTTTTAACGATTGGGGCGAGTGGAATCAGATGGATAAGTTAGGGCATGCCTACTCTTGTTATTTCGAATCGAAATGGCATTATGATTTATATAGATGGGCGGGCGTTAAAGAAAAAAATGCCATTTGGATTGGTATGTTAATGGGAAATATGTGGCAACTTTCCATTGAAGTAAACGATGGTTTTCAAAAAAAATGGGGATTTTCTTGGGGCGATATCGTGATGAATGTAAGTGGTAGTTTATTATTTGGCATACAACAATATGTTTGGCACGACCAAAAAATAACGATGAAGATGTCGGCTTTTCCGGTAAACTATAACAAATACAACGACCCAATGGTAAAGGCCAGAGCCGATAAATTATATGGCACATCCTTTACAGAATCCTTATTGAAAGACTATAACGGAATTACATTTTGGTGGAGCGTAAGTCCGGGTGCATTTATTAAAAATCCAAAGTCAAAATTTCCGAAGTGCTTACAAGTTTCTTTTGGATATGGAGCATCCGGCATGTTAGGTGGTTACAAAAATATTTGGGATAAGAACAATTTAAGCAGCGATGATTTAGAAAACGTCAATCCGGCTGATATTGTTGACCGTACCGACATTCAACGACTACATCGTTTTTATTTTTCTTTTGATATTGATTGGACTAAATTGCCGGTAAAAAAACATTGGGCAAAAGGTTTGATGAAAGTATTAAACATCATCAAACTTCCGGCACCGGCTATTGAATTTAATAACAATAAAACGGGAAGCAAAGTTGCTTGGCATTGGTTGAAATTTTAAGTAATTAATCGCATCTGATTCTATCAAAAAAAACATCTATCCATTTTTATAAAAAATAGCAGGTCGCTCAAATGAGCGACCTGCTGTTTATCTATCTATAAAAAATTATTAAACAAAAAACTGTACGATATAAAAAGTGATGGCTGCTAATATAGCACTAATTGGAATGGTTAAAATCCAAGCCCACAATAAATTGACCGTAACACCCCAACGCACAGCACTCAAACGTTTGGTAGCACCAACACCAATGATTGCTCCAGTAATAGTATGTGTGGTAGAAACCGGAATACCCATTTGCTCTGTTAAAAATAAGGTGGTAGCACCGGCTGTTTCTGCACAAACACCTTCTAACGGCGTTACTTTGGTGATTTTAGTTCCCATTGTTTTTACAATTTTCCAACCACCGCTCAATGTACCCAAACTAATCGCAACATAACAAGAAAGCGGCACCCAATCCGGCATAGCTTTAATATCTACAATGTTTCCATTTGCCATTAATGCCGCAGCAATAATACCCATTACTTTTTGAGCATCATTTCCACCATGTCCGATACTAAAGGCTGCAGAAGAAAGCAACTGCATTTTCTTAAAGTTGTTAGCAGTTCGTTGTGCACTTGGTTCTCTGATAATTTCTGTATAAATAAACGATGCAATTAAAATCAACAGCATCACAATCAAACTATACCGAATTACTTTGTTGTCGCCTTTTTCAATTTCTTTTATTAAATCTTTTTTGATGTCAACGCGAACAATTTGGTCAAACTCTGCAATTTTATTAGGTTGTATCGGCACTTTGGTTAACATCACTTGCACCATACTATCATAACCTAAGGTTTTAAACTGTTTGGTAATCGGCTTAAGCGAGTCAATTGCTATTTTAGCAAACTGAAATGCTTGCTCATGTTTTTTATCCTTTTTAGCTAATACTTCAAGTTGTTTTACCTTAAAAAATAATTTGATATTATCTTCAATTCTTGATGCAGTTACCATTTCCATATCGATATTAGAAACGATATCTGTTGCTACTTGCTCGGCTCCTTTTGCTTCATAAAACCGTACATATTCAAAAGCTTTGTGAGCATTGGCATACGCTATGGTGTATTTCTTTTCGTTGGATGCTTTATCCGCTGCTTTATCAATATCTTCGATAGCTTTTTGATAGGTTGATACTTTAAAAAATTTCTCTAAGTTTTTATCAATTTTCTTTTCTTGGAAATGGATAAACATAAACCATACCAACACACATGTAAATAACAATACGGTACATTTTAACCAAGTTGTTCGTTGCATCATAATGAGCGTATAGAACATGGAAATTCCCATACCAATAAATGGTGCCAAGAAAATGAACATTATGATTTTTAATACGTTAGCGCTATCAATAATTAAATGCAACGGAATGAAACCTTTTTGCATAAATGCATGTGTAATAGCTGCACCAGCAAATCCACCGATTAAAGTATGAGACGAAGATGATGGAATGCCATACCACCACGTTAGTAAGTTCCAAATAATGGCGGCAATTAATCCGGAAAAAATAACAGGTAGCGTAATGAAATTTTCATTAACCGTTTTACCAATGGTATTTGCAACGGCGTGATCTTTGAAAATTAAGAACGCAATGAAATTAAAAAATGCTGCCCAAACTACCGCTTGAAAGGGCGTTAATACTTTAGTAGAAACGATGGTTGCAATGGAGTTAGCTGCATCGTGAAAACCATTTATATAATCGAATAATAAAGCTAGTAGGATAATGATAATTACAAATTCCATAAAGAGTATTTAGTGTAATAACTGTGTTTTATAATAATAAACACTATGAGTATTTAATAACGATAGATTCAATGACATTCGACACATCTTGGCATTTATCAGAAATTAGTTCCAACTCTTCATATAAATCTTTTAATACAATTATACGAACCGGATTATCTTTATTATGGCGAATTAAATCACCCATAGCTTGGTTGTATATCATATCTACTTTAGATTCGTAACCATGTACTTTAATGCAAGCATCGTTTACCTTCTGAAGATCTTTCATATTTCTCAATTCATAAATTGCTATTTTTAGCTCTTTTACTGATTCATCATTTAATTCAGATATTTTCAGAATATATTCATTGAACTCATTGAATTCGTAGTTTTTCATTTTGTTACCTACTTCATCTATATAATCTACTACATCATCCATAGCTGCAGCTAAAGCTAAAATATCTTCTCTGTCAAAAGGTGTGATAAAGTTTTTATTGAGTTCTAAATAAATATTATGAACGATATCATCGGCTTCGTGTTCTAACTTTCCGGTTTGTGCTAAAATTTCCATACGTTTAGCATCTGTACATTTCATTGCTTCCAAAAAAACTTCACTTATTTTCACAGAAACATCTGCTCCTCTTTCAAATAAATTGTGAAAGATTTTGTCTTTAGGTTGGAAAAATTTTAATAATGGAATTGACATATTGTTTGATTTAATAGTTTAAAAATTAGATGATAATTTGGAATTGCATTCTCCAAATTCCACTTTTTTGTTTTTTAGTTTTATTGTCTGAAATCGTATAATCTGTTTGTATTTTTAAATTGTGTTCAAAAAAGTATTTTGTGAAAGCGATTGTATAATCATTTATCTGTTCGATGTTTCCGTGTTTCCCGGCAAATGAATGATTATACCTAAATGCTACATCGTAGTGTTTCTTAAACGTATAGCCTGCTGCCACATAAAATGAATGTCCTTTCTTGTACAAATTTGACTTATCCTTTTTTACGGCACGGTACACATAATCTGAATTGATATTAAGTCCTCTCCATTGAAAATTCAAATCGGCATAAACTGTGTGAATACTTTTTTGAGCAGAATCTGCAATGGTATTTCCGCCCATCTGTCCGTATTGGAAAATGGCTTTATGGTTAAAATCATAAGCCAATCCAAGTGCTAATTTAGGGTTGATATCTCTGGAAAAATTTACTTGCGAATAACTATTAAAATTACCCAACGGCAACCATTCTACACGTGCCATATAATCAAAATGTTGGAACGATGCATCTGTATAATTTCTACCTTCTCCGGTTGCGATGGAAACAATCGGTTTCACCAACATTTTTTTACCAAAATTTCCATGTACTTGAAAACTAAAATCTTTATCGGAACGGAACAACGCACTTGTCGGACTTCTATCAATAAACTGTTGTAGATGTGCCGATGTCATTGATTCTCTATTTCCGGGCAAGTTTGCTTGGCCAATTTGAAGTGACACATATTTTATCGGTGTGTACCGCAGATATGCATCTATCATTACTCGACCTTTTTTTACTTCGCGCGGTTCAAATCCTAATTGCAACGCAAACAATAATTTATTATGAAAGAAGGTGGCTCGTGTTCGCAGTCGCAAGCGTTGAATTTGTGCTGAAACGGTCGGTTTGTAATTTTTAATAAATACTTTAGCAACATCTATTCTATCTTGATTTATCAAACTTAAATTAAATGACATAGATGAATCGGCATCCGTTACTGTCATTCCGTTTCCAAGTTTAAAAGATACATTGGCATTTTTTGCAACGTTTATTTTTGAAGTGGACACAGCAATGCATAAAAACAAAAATTGCTTACTTAAACACAAACTAATTATTGGTAAAATAAAATGATGAATCAACGAGCTCATTTGTTTCTGTATCAGCTTCAAACTTGAAATTAGTTCATCAAACGAGCCAAAACAAAAATCGATGTAAGTTGAATAGATGGCAAAATTCATCGATGCAAAGTTCTATAAAAATAGTGATAAGTTGCACTATTTATCCCGTTTTACAATTACACACATTTAAGAATGAAGCTATTATTAACTTTGTTAACTATTTAAATATCAACACAATATAAAAACAAATCTGTTCACATTGTTATTATTTTTCATAAATAGGAGAAAAAGTTCACTTAAAATTCACAGAAAGAAAACTAAACACAACAATATCAATAGAATAGGGCAATAAACGTAAAATATGTTATTAAATAATAAAGTTGCACACTATCAAACAAAATTGAATGATATTTGTTGTTAGGATACTAACGCTATTTGAAAAGGATATACACCATATTGCTCTTAATAAATTTCGTAACATTTACGATAGGCATTGGCTATTTCCAAAATCGTTCTAGAAGTTATATAACATCTATTCCGGCAGAAGAAGAACACGGCACATCAAAAGGAATAGACGTAAATGAAAAAAGCCTAAAACTATTACATCAATTCAAATATTTAAAATTAGCCGCTGCTTATTTTTACTTATGTGAAAGAAATAAATTCAATCACGTTATACTACATATTTTTCCAGTAGATTGGTTAGAAACTTTCTTGCCACCACCTGAATTAGCATAATTTCTACTTATTTAATTTTCATTTTATCTATCCAATTTACAGATAGAATCATCTATGTATTTCTCACAATAAATAATAAAGTTTATGACTTTCTCTAAAAATACTTTCTCCAATTTCAAATATGATTTATCATCCGGTTTAGTTGTATTCTTAATTGCGTTGCCTTTATGTTTAGGCATAGCATTGGCTTCCGGAGCACCTTTATTTTCAGGATTAATCGCGGGCATTGTAGGTGGATTAGTAATAGGCACACTCAGTAAATCTGCTTTAAGTGTTAGTGGTCCGGCCGCCGGATTAACAGCCATTATTTTAACAGCTATTACAAGCATTGGCTCTTTTGAAATCTTTCTTTGTGCTGTTATAGTTGCCGGAATCTTTCAAGTTTTATTAGGCATTGCAAAAGCCGGAAGTATTTCCTATTATTTTCCATCAAATGTTATTGAAGGGATGCTGGCAGCAATCGGCATTATCATCATCTTAAATCAAATAGAACATGCCATCGGGATTGGTGGCATCCAAAAAGAAGAAGAAGAATTAAAAATCGTTACCTTATTTAATGCACTTAAAAATAATTTATTCCATGTCGGAGCATTAATAATTACGGTTAGTTCAATCGGAATATTGTTGTTATGGAAACTACCATTTATGAAAAAACTGCAAGCTATTCCAAGTGCTTTAATTGCCGTAATTGCGAGCATTTTACTCAACGAATTTTTTATTGCCAATAATTATAGCTTTGCTATAACTGATAAAAAAATGTTGGTAAACATACCGGTCATTTCTAGTTTTGGTGAATTTCTAGGTAGCTTCACTTTGCCTAATTTTAGTGGTTTTTTAAATGCTGATATTTGGATGATTGGAGCTACAATTGCCATTGTAGCATCCATAGAAACATTATTGTGTATTGAAGCAATAGACAAATTAGATCCACATAAACGCAACACACCAACCAATAGAGAACTAATAGCACAAGGAACCGGAAACATCGTAAGTGGTTTTATCGGTGGATTGCCCATTACATCGGTAATTGTACGCTCATCTGCAAATTTAGGTGCAGGTGCAAAAACAAAGTTATCTGCAATATTTCATGGTTTTTTCTTGTTAATTGCTTGTATTAGTATTCCATTTTTATTAAACAAAATTCCATTGGCAACCTTAGCTGCCGTACTAATTCTTACCGGTTATAAATTATGCAATCCTGCCGTATTTAGAAAAATGTGGCACGAAGGAAAATGGCAATTTATCCCATTTGCCGTAACGGTTGTAGCGGTAGTGGCAACTGATTTATTAAAAGGTGTTGCAATCGGAATGGTTGTAAGTATTGCATATTTATTAAGACAAAACATCAAAAATGCCTATTATTTCCATCGTTCCAGTTATAAAAATGGTGATGTAATAAAAATTGAATTATCGGAAGAAGTATCCTTTTTAAACAAAGCAAGTATTTTATTGACGTTAGATCATATTCCTGAAAATAGCATGGTGATTATTGATGCATCTAAATCAAAATTTATTGACCACGATGTTCTTCAAGTTATCAAAGAGTTTAAAGAAATAAAATCTGTTGACAAGAATATAAAAGTGATATTAACCAACTTCAAAGAAGCATATGATATTGAAAATACGGAACGCATCAGCATGATTAATGCTGACTTTGTTTCGATGGATGAATTAATAGAACATACACATGGTTCACAAAAAAGACTTATCCAAGATTTAAAATTATCTAAAAAAATCTATGTGCAAAACAAAAGTATCTAATCAAAAAATAGCTGTATGAAAACACTCAATAAAGAAAGACAAGCATCCATCACACCTCGAATTGCACTTAACCTATTAAAAGAAGGCAATGCTCGATTTATATTTAATTTAAGTGCAAATAGAAATTTATTACAACAAGTAAACGACACCAGAAATGGGCAATGGCCATTCGCTACTATTTTAAGCTGTATTGATAGCAGAACTTCTGCAGAATTAATTTTCGACCAAGGATTAGGTGATATTTTTTCTGTTCGTATTGCCGGAAATATAGTGAATACAGATATTTTGGGAAGTATGGAATTTGCTTGTAAAATAGCACAATCTAAATTAATTGTAGTTCTCGGACACACAAAATGCGGAGCTGTAAAAGGTGCATGCGACCATGTAGAAATGGGCAACTTAACCGAGTTATTATCTAAGTTGCAACCTGCAGTTTATCAAGAAAAAGAGACGATTGAAAACAGAAATTCCAGCAACTCTATTTTCGTTGAAAATGTTGCCGTGCTCAACGTAAAACGTAGTGTTAAAGCACTTTTAGAGCGAAGTTATATTTTAGAACAAATGGTTGAGAATGGTGAGATTGGAATTGTAGGTGCGATGTACAATGTAGAAACCGGAAAAGTTGAATTTCTTCAAGATGTACAATATATAAAAGATGAAGAAAACACAACTTTCAGCGTTGCAGAATTAAGACATTAATAGAACCTATAACAGTAGTATCTGCATGTATGAAGTTCTATTAAGGTTATTTGCCTATCTTTATAGATAGAAAACACCAAAACATGAAACCATACAAAAAGATACTACTGCTCTTTTTTTTGTGTCAATTTACTCAAATACTATTTGCTCAAACATATAACATCCAAGAATTTGATGTAAATAAAGAACACGCCGGAGCAGTTTATAAATTTTCATTTGTACACATTTCGGATGTACATATTGGAGAAGGAATTAGTGATTACGGCACACCCGGATTTTATAACGACACCATGCCAACAACGGACAACAGTGAACCGGCAACGCGGTTACAAAGAGCCGTAGATTGGATAAATGCGAACAAAGTAATAAAGAACATAAAGTTTGCCGTCGTATCGGGTGATTTAACCGGAAGTGCCGAAAAATCGGAGTTTCAGATGTGTAAGAAAATCTTGGATGGACTAACCGTTCCGTATGTTCCGGTTATCGGCAATCACGATATTTGGCCTTATGTGCGCTATCAAGAAGAAGCACCGTATGCCAACGCCGACTCTGTAATGAATGAAGTATTTTCATCTACTTTTGATGCCAATAGAAATTTCTTTACCAATTGGAATGATGGTACACGACTCAGCAGAACTTATAATCCGGAAACAGGCATTGAACATTATTTCCAAAATTTCTCATTTGAATACGATAATTTTATTTTTTATGGTTTAGATTTTAATCCAAGATACCATGTAAATAAAGCAGAGCCGGGCATCGGGCCGGAAGCACAATTGATGGATTGGAATGGTGGCACATTTAGATGGCTGAAGTATGAATTAATTAACCAACCCAATAAAAGAAACAAAAACATCTTTTTTATATCACATCATCCGGCTACAGATAACTTATTCTTTATTTTATCCGGTTTTGTTTTTGATTTTGATGAATATGGAAAACTCATAAATATGCTACGTCCGTTCAAACCTAATTTAGCATTGTGGATGGCAGGACATATTCATATTGATTACGATTATTGGTTGCTGGAAAATATCATGCGTGTGCGTGGAATGGCTGCCAACAAAGATGATGACTCTGCACATTTTGAAATTGTGCATGTGTATGATGTACCCACAACAACAGCTATCAGCACGAACAAATCGTCGAAAGCATTTTCCATTTTTCCAAATCCAAATAATGGAATTTTTGAGTTAGAAAATGAAATCGGGAACGATATAACTACAATTAAAATAATTGATATGATGGGCACAACGCTGTATGAAAATACTATCCAAAATAAAAACAGTACAACACAAAAACAACTTCTCGATTTTTCATATTTACCCAAAGGCGTTTATTTGCTGACTGTTTCAGACAAACAGCACACACAAGCACAACAACTTATCATACAATAATTACGGATTGTACCATTTCTCCATATCATCTTGTTCTACTAAAATACCGTTTACTTTTTTCTGTACAATGCCTTCCTCTACATACATTATAACCGGCAGAAAAAAGCCGGCTAATTGTGTCCATTTATCAGGTCCTAAAAATAAACTATGCGGAATATTTTCTACTTGATTTTCTTTTAAAAAAGTAGCTAACAATTCGGCATCGCCATTTAAAACAAGATATATGGGCAAAGCCGGATTTCTTTTTTGGATGAGATGTAACTTTTTTGCTGCAACTTTACAGTGCGAACACGTTAAACTTAGAAACGCCACAATATGCTTGCCTTGTTTTAAATTCACAGTTGGTGGAGCTTGCAATGAGTCTTCATATAAATACGACAAAGGCAATGCATAATTTACTCTATTCATTGCACTATTAGGATGATATTTTGCATAAAGTGGATTAATGAAAAAGCCCAATACTAAACTGCCTACTACCAACAAAGGAAAGGCTATTTTTTTGTATTTACTCGACCAATAATCTTTTTCGGCAGACCAATATAATGCAATTACGGCAACGAATAATCCTATATTTTTCAGCAATCCTTGTAACGGTGTCATCTTATATACTTCACCAAAACAACCACAATTGCCAACATTGCCTTCTTTCATTATTTTATATAAAAGATAAGTGGAAAACACCAATAAAATAAAGGCTGCCAAGCGAATTGTCCATTTGCGTAATGAGAGATTTAGAACAAAAAGAAAGCCGACTAAAAATTCTATCGAAATAAAAAAACGAGCTACATATGGTGCCGTATTCCAAGATGCCAATCCGATATCTACAAACTGATATTCAAATGGCTCAATAGGAAATAATTTTGTTATTGCAGATACTATGAAAACGAATCCAATAGAAATACTTAATAAAAATGGAATCCAATTTCTCACTGTAATGGAAAATCAATATATGATTAAACAAAAAAAACTAATATTCTGAATCCAAATTTTCTTCGTCTATTTGCCCCCAATTTCCGACGTCACCTCCACTTATTAACGTCTCATTTTCCGTCTCACATAAATCGCTCACCAAGGTAGAATCGGAAGGGCGGAAAAACTTGGCATTTTTATTTAATGCTAATTTCGGATCGCTGTAAGCTTTTTGCATAAACATACCAAATATCGGCATAGCAGCTCTACCACCTTGTCCGGTTCCCGTATATAAGAATCGAATTAATGGATCATCACAACCAACCCAAACGCCGCATAATAATTCCGGTGTATATCCAATAAACCAAGCATCCGTATTTTTATTGGTAGTGCCTGTTTTTCCGGCAACATCAACCGGATAGCTGAAGTAGCCGCGTAAGCCTGCTGCTGTGCCTCCCGGTCCAACAGGTCCTTTCATTACTTGACACATTTTATAGGCAATATTATCGTTGAATACTTCTTTCATTTTGGTAGCAAAATTCTGGATTACATTGCCATCTTTATCTTCTATTCGCAATAGATATTGTGGCTTTGTACAAATACCGGCACTTGGAAATACGCTATATGCTGCCATCATTTCTTCTAATGAAATATCAGAAGCACCTAAGCAAATGGGTGCATACGGTGGCAAATCAGAAGTTATAAATAATCTTCTCGATAAATCAATAATTGGATTTACACCAAATTGTTTGGTGATATAAGCCGCCATTTGGTTATTAGAAGTTTTGAGTGCTTGTACTAAAGTTTGTGGACCACCGCTTCCACCACGAGGTGCCCAATTACCGATGCGAACTTGTCCGGGTGCAATCACCATACAAGGCGACCAACCATTGTCAACTGCCAAAGCATACACAATTGGTTTAAACGTAGAACCTACTTGACGTTTGGTGTTTATATTGCAATGGTCATATTTAAAGTATTCAAAATTTGGGCCGCCAACCCAAGCACGCACGTATCCGGTGTAAGGCTCAACCACCATCACACCAACTTGTAAAAACGATTTATAGTATTTTACAGAATCATACGGTGATAACGTAGTATCTTTTAATCCGAAATAAGTAAACAC
Source organism: Bacteroidota bacterium (assembly GCA_963169645.1). Lineage (GTDB taxonomy): Bacteria > Bacteroidota > Bacteroidia > Chitinophagales > JADIYW01 > JADJSS01. The sequence goes on along the minus strand of CAUJCO010000012.1, from coordinate 12,317 downwards.
TTTCATACGGTGTTTATCTGTTTTAAAATTCTCCAAAATGGCATCTTTGCTCAATCCTTGATCTTTTAAAGCGTACCATCTATCGGTGTATTTGCAAGCCGTTTCGAGAATGTGTTTTCCATCTTTTGTTTCCCAAGGATTCCAACCACTTTTAAATTGGGCATCCATGTTTTTTTGATATTTTGTAAGATGTTGTACGGCGGCTTCTTCAGCATATTTTTGCATACGCGTGTTGATGGTGGTATAAATTTTCAATCCATCTGTGTAAATATTATATTCTGTTCCATCTGCTTTTTTATTTTCTTTAGCCCATTTTTTCAATTGCTCAGCCACAATCATTCTAAAATATGGAGCTAAACCATCATTGGCAGTTTCCGGATGAAAATTTAATTCGATTGGCTTATCTTTTAATGCATCAAATTGTGCGGTGGTAATGTCGCCTTGTTCCATTAATTTACGCAACACGGTGGCTCTTCTTTCTAATGTACGTTGTTCAAATCGTCTTGGATTATAGTACGATGGATTTTGTAACATACCGACAAACATGGCGGCTTCTTCTATGCTTAACTCTTTTGGTTTTTTATTAAAATAGATTCTGGATGCACTTTCAATACCAACTGCGTTGTTAACAAAATCGAAGGTATTAAAATACATCGCAATAATTTCTTCTTTGGTGTAACGACGTTCTAGCATGATAGATATCACGTATTCTTTGGCTTTTTGCATAATACGTTGCACAATATTTTTTGCTCTATTGTGAAACATATTTTTTGCCAATTGTTGTGTGATAGTACTACCGCCACCACCTTTTCCTAATTTTACGATGGCACGTAAAGTTCCAAACAAATCGATTCCGGAATGCTCATAAAAGCGTTCATCTTCATTTGCTACCAATGCTTTTACCAAATACGGTGGTAAATCTTCGTATGCTACATTGCTTCTGTTATCTACAAAATATTTACCTATCAAAACAGTATCGGCTGAATAGATTTCTGTTGCCAAATTAGAATTTGGATTTTCAATTTCTTCAAAACTTGGTAGTTTGCCAAATAAACCAATTCGTACAAAAAAGAAAAAAGCAAATATACTGAAGACCAATGCTCCAAATAATTTCCATAAGTTTTTAGGTTGCTTAAACCATTCCAATAATCTATTCATTATTTCGGATAATTAGCATTAAAATAGCGTTCGTAAATATCAAAATCACTTAATTTTTTCAGCTGTTTAAAGTTCTTTTGAGATATAATATAATATTGAACTTTATCGACATTATATTTCCCAAACACAGCAGCTGTTTTACTGTTGAGTTGAGTTATATAATTAGATGCTTCTGTAAATCCTTCAAATTTCTTTATTTGCATAATAGCAAATGATTCCATAAATACCGGATTTACTTTCAATTTAAAATCGTTGAAATGTTGGTTGTTGAATGTTTGGATTTGGTCTTTCACTTCCAACACTTTCATGTATTTATCTTTCAAACGAACCATCACCCAAAGCGTATTTGTATCTACAGCAAATAATGCACTCAATGTATCTTTTGGCAACGTATCCGTTTTGGTATTCAATTGAGTAGTTGCGGTATCAATTAATTTGTTTTCATATTGTATATAGGAAATCAAATAAGCTTGCGCTTTTTCTTTCACTTCGCCATCTTTGTATTTCATTATTATCTCAGACAAGGCGCGTTTGTAGTTTTCGAATTGTTTTGTTTTGCCAAAAGATACTGCCTCCAAAAATTCAAACTGTGGTATCTTATTTGAATTTGGATATTTAGTTTGTGCAATAAATTTATTATTGATAACCTGTTGGTAATCTCCATCTAAAAATAGTTGATACGTACTGGCATAAAGTGTTTCTGCTGACGCTGTTTTTTCATCAACCGTTTTTTCTTTACCGATAGCGTTTAATGCGGCAGCCACATCACTCATCGGATAATTTTCTAAAATGTAATTTTTTTCTTTCTCTGCTAATCCTGTTAAGTTGTTTTCGATGTGCATCAAATATTGATAGTAATGTGCTTTGGCATCTTCATCACTATTTGGAAAACGACGAATGAGTTCATCAAACGCTTGCTTGGCTTTTGGTAAATTATTTAATTTATTTTTTAAAATTTCTCCGGAACTAAACAATGCATCTGCAATTAATTTATCGGAAGCCATAAAGTCTTCGGGTGTTTTTGGTATTTTCAAAGCGGCATTTATCGAGTCTGCTTTATTGGTTTTCGAATTTTTATTCTTAATGTTTAATGTAGATGTATCTAAAGCTGTAGCATTATTGGTATTGGAAAACACATCGTCGAATGAGGCTGATTTATTGCTTCTTCGCCAATTGGGTTCTAATTTTCTATCGCCCCAAACTCTGATAAATTCATTGTAACCTTTGCTTTTGGTTTCCGGATTATAGAAATACCACAAACCATTGGAAATACCGGTACTTGGCGTAAACGTATTATTGTTATTGGTGTTATTACCATCACCTAAATCTGAACTAAAACGAGATTTTTTCTTTGCTGCTTTATCTTTTTCTGCTTGTATGTCTGCTAAGAATTTTTCTAAATCTTTCGGATTCATTTTGCCCAATACTTGCAAACTATCTTGCTCGTGAATCGTTTGTGCGTTTTCGGCTAACTCATTTAAGATGGATTTTCGAGCTGCAATTTCATTGTAATCTTTAAAGGTGTTTGGCAAATAAGCAATTGCGCTATCATAAAAAACGGCAGCTTGTGCATACACTTCTTTTTCAAAATAAATTTCACCTAATCGCAAATACGATTTTCCTTTTTGCTCTTTATCGGCAAGTGCTTTTGAAACAGATTTTTGTAAATACGCAATTGCTTGTGCTGTATCTTTTTGGAAATAATAATAATTTGCGATGGTGTATAAAACTTCATCGGCATGTTCTTTATTTTTTCCTAGTTTAATAAGTTTAGCAAGCATTTTCACGACATCTTCATCTGCTAAATCCGGATTTGTACTGTAAATATTCGCTAATTGTATTTTGGAAAACAAGAGCATGTCTTCTGTTTTCGTGTGCTTTCCGGCCTTTACAAAATAATCTACCGCATCAGCTGGTTGATTGTTGCGTTGATATAATTGTGCCAATAAATATTCGTAGTACGCTTTATCTTTTTTCTTTTTAAAATACAACAGGGCATTTTCCAACTCTTCGATTGCCGGAGAATAATCATTTCGACGCATGTGGTAATAGGCATCTATCAAATAAAAATCTCTTCGTTGATTTTTGGTCAATTTTCGCAATGCTTTTCCATACGAAATCATACTTTTTGCATCGCCATAATTACCTAGTTCAATTAATGATTTTGACATCCAAACAATTGCTTCCGGACGTGATAATTTGTGTTTTATTTTTTCCCAAAAAGTGAGTTTATCTAACTTGGCTTCTTTTTTAGGATCTAATTCTTTTAATGGATTTTGATTTTTGCGATTGCCGGTAGTATCTACATAATATGGATTCTCTATATATTGATCGCCTAATAAAATATATGGTTTATCCTTGCTAAAATCGAGTTTCTGTTGTTTCTTAGCCGTCGTATTGGCGTTCAACGTGGCAGAATCTATTTTAGTAGATTTTCCTTTTGCTTTTGCAATTAACTCGGCCGGAATTTTTTTGCCTTTCTTTTGTAGTTCTAAAATTTTCTTTTTGGCTTTAATAATTTCTTCTAATTCTTTCTTCTTTTTAGCAATGGCTTCTTGCTGTTTTTCACGAGTATCTTCTGCTTTTTGCTCTGCTTGTTCTTGTTGTAGTTTATATTGAAATTCGATAATCTTCTTTTTTTGGCCGGCTTTTTTGGCTAATTCTTTTTCGCGTTGTTTTAAATACTTCAATCTATCTTTGTTGCTATACTCCAATTTCAGGTTCATCTTCCCGGGTTTCATAGTTGTTACAATGTATTGGAATGTAATTAGAGATGTATCGTATTGTTTTCTGAGAAATTGAGATTTCCCTAACAACAAAAAAGCATTATCACGCCAGCGGCTATAATCGTGTAATTGCAACACAATGCCTGTTTTTTTAGCTATCAATTCCAATTCCGAAGTATTGCCGGAAAAATCGGCTCCATCGTGATAATAAAATGGAAGTAATTCGTTGTAATTTAATTCTCGTTTAAAGAGATGTGTTTTTACAATTTCTTTGTAGAGTTCATTTGCATTAAAATAGTAATTATTCCTTGTCGTTAAATCACCCCAAGCCCGCTTAATTATATTCGGGCGTTGATATTGAGCAGTTGTTTTTTTCTTCTTATCTGCAAAAGAATAAGATGTTATTAAAAACAAACAACCCAAAAATAAAAATAGTTTTTTAACCGTATAAAGGTGCATACTCGTTTTAATTGCCTAATTTTAACGCAATTTCTTAAATTTATTTTACTTATTAGAGTGAAATTTATTTAATTGCTACAAATGTCGTTAAAAATATCTAAATGGAAGGAATGGGTTGCTAAACTAAAAAATGTTTATCGCTTCCAGATTGTAGATGAAAAAAGCTATGATGTAAAGTTAGTTTGGGAATTAAATCGCTTAAATGTACTCATTGGAGCCGGCTTGCTACTCGCTATTTTCACCGTTTTAAATTTCATTTTTATTGCATTTACACCGCTTAAACAATACATTCCGGGATATGGTTCATCAGACAGAAAAGATGTAATAAAGGTAAGTATGCGCACGGAAGAATTAGAAGAAAAAGTAAATGCTCAACAGAAATATATCACCAATATCCAAAATATTTTAAACAATAAAATTGTGGTAGATGCGGTTAAATCCAACCTTAAAAAAACAAAAGTGGACACCGGCATTTTAAGTGTCAAATCGCCCAACTTATCTAAGTTTGTGAAAGAAGTAGAAAAAGGATTGAAAAATGCCGAATTAATGGAGAATGTGTACGACCATAAAACGAGTGTATTACAAAACTTAGAAATTATTGCACCTTTATCCGGAAACATAACAACTAAATTCAGTGAAACTAATCCATTTATTGTAATACAATCAACAACTACCAAAGAGGTGAAAGCCATTCTTTCCGGTAATGTCATATTGGTTGACAACGAACATCCAAATCAAGCGTTTATTGCTATACAAGCTGAAAATCAGTTGGTTTATATATTAAAGAATAACACTCAAGTATTAAAAAAAATCGGTAACTTTGTTGAAGAAGGAGAAACAATAGCCTTAGCCGGAAAATCAACTAATAATAACTACGCTACAACATTAGAACTTTGGTATCGTGGCCAAGCTATCAATGCTGCTAAATTTATAAAATAAAAAAGTATGTTCGCAAAACTAGCCGCTAAAAGCAATATAGAAACAATGGTTGCCAATAAAATAAACGAAGGCACCATCATCAACGGAGATATCCAAGCTGCTACCGATATTCGTATCGACGGAAAAATTACCGGAAATATTACATCTACTTCAAGAGTAGTGATTGGAAGTTCCGCCATTGTTCTTGGAAATATCAAATGCAACGACTTAACGATTGAAGGAAAACTAAAAGGAACTATTGATGTAGCAGAAACATTATTTTTCAGAGCAAATGCTCAATTTGAAGGGGATGTTACTTATAAAAAATTAATAGTAGAAGAAGGTGCAAACATCAGCGGTTCGTTAGTTAGCACAACAAAACCGGCACAACAACAAGCAACACAAAAACCGGTATTAAACGTACAAGAAGCATCGAATAAGGTACATCAACTTGGATAACCCAATGAACAAATGGCTCATTTATTCCGGAATGGCACTCGAAATGTTTGCCATCATTGGTGTGTTTACATGGTTAGGCATTCTAATAGATAAAAAATGGCAACTTTCACCACTTTTCACGCTCGTATTTTTACTATTCGGTTTATGCATATCGTTCTATCTAATTTTTAAGCAAATAAACAAATTCAAATAATATGAAATGGCTATACAGTCTCATTTTGGTTACGTCCATTTTCATTCTTGTTAGTTTTGTACTGCCGCAAAATCATCAGTTTGCCTTCCGTTGGATGACTATTGGAATGGCATTGGTGGCATTTATTTTTTATTCCATGAGTCGATATTATAAAACGAACAATGTAGTCGGAAATTTAGCCGCTATTATTGTAAAATTTGTGCTTTCAGCAGTTGTAGTCGTGTCGTATTTTATTTATACAAAATCAAAAATCAACACAGATTACTATTATTTCTTTCTTAGTTATATGGTTTATTCATTTATTAGTTATTGGAATGCCTTTCAACTCAATCAATCGAACAAAAAAATAATTTGACAAATGTAGATTTCTGCTTAATTTAGTTAGTAGAATACATGAAATCAAAGTACACACAATTAATCGGAATAATAGGCATTGCTGTTATATTGTTTGGTTTTAAACCACCCAAAAATGTCAAATCTCCTAAGGATGATATTTTGTATTCAAAATATGGAGGAAATGTAGATTCCATGTTAAAAGGAGAACGAAGATTAGACTCTATTAATCGACCATTTTTATACCAAACATTTGAAGACATCGACGAAGATACCGTTAGCATCGATGACGAAAGTGTTATACTCGATAAAGCTGAGAAAATGACTCAATTTGAAGGTGGACAGGCCGGTTTAACTGAATACCTAAAAACTGCAACCACTTTTATTGCCGACACCTTGATTGATAAAAAAGCCAACGTCGTAGTGAAATTTTATGTCAATACGTTTGGTGATGCAAAAAATCCAAAAATTATAAAAACAGATAATCCTTCGTTTGACTTACAAACGCTACTCATCATAGAAAATATGCCGAAATGGACACCGGCAACACAACATGGTAAAAATGTAAATTGTTATATCACTTTACCTATTCAATACGGATTTTAATTTTTGATAAAATCTGTCATTTTGTCCAAATAATATTTTGCACGATATTTGACTAATTACATTTATTAACGTCATTATAAACGTAAAATATTAACTTTGCAACCTATCTTCAATAAACGAACATGCTAAATATTATTCAAAAAGGACTTTCCAAAATTTTCGGTAGTAAATCCAATCGCGATATAAAATCTATAGAACCTATTGTAACGGCAATTAATGAACATTTTGCATCGTATCAGAATTTTTCGCACGATGAATTACGCCAAAAAACACAAGATTTTAAATTTAGAATTCAAGAATATATTTCTGAAATCGACGCACAAATAAAAGAACTTTCTACTAAAGCCGAAACCGAAGAATTAGAATTAGAAGAAAAAGAAGTCATTTTTACACAAGTAGATAAACTCAAAAAAGAAAGAGACGAAGCCATAGAAGAAATTCTAAATGAAATTTTACCCGAAGCTTTTGCCGTCGTAAAAGAAGCCGCACGCAGATTTTCTACCAACGAATTGATTCGTGTAAAAGCCACTGTCTTAGATAGAGAATTGGCTGTAAAAAATCCATTCATTAAAATTGATGGCGAAGATGCAGTATATCCAAACAAATGGCAAGCTGCCGGCGGCGATATCGTTTGGAATATGGTACACTATGATGTACAGTTAATTGGTGGTATCGTATTACATCAAGGAAAAATTTCTGAGATGGCTACTGGTGAAGGAAAAACACTCGTTTCTACCTTACCGGCTTATTTAAATGCATTAGCAAGTTGCGGTGTGCATATTGTAACGGTGAATGATTACTTAGCACGTCGTGACTCGGAATGGAACGGCATGTTATTCAATTTCTTAGGATTAACGGTTGATTGCATCGATAAACACGAACCACACACCGAAGAGCGTAAAAAAGCCTATTTAGCAGATATAACTTACGGGACAAACAACGAATTTGGTTTCGATTATCTACGGGATAACATGGTGCGTTCCGCCGATGAACAAGTACAGCGCAAACTACATTTTGCGATGGTGGATGAGGTCGATTCCGTTTTAATTGACGATGCTCGTACACCTTTAATTATCTCCGGTCCGGTGCCAAAAGGAGAAGAACAAATGTTCCAAGAACTTAAACCACGCATCGAGAAATTAGTAGCCATCCAACGAAAAGTAACACAGCAATTTTTAATAGATGCTAAAAAGCTGATTAACGAAGGTAATACCGGACATCGCGAAGGAGAAGGTGGTTTGGCGTTGTTGCGTGCACACCGTGGTTTGCCTAAAAATACAGCATTAATAAAATTCTTAAGTGAGCCGGGCAACAAGCAAATATTAATGAAAACAGAAAATTATTATTTGCAAGATCAACAAAAAGAAATGCCAAAATGTGATGCCGAATTATATTTTGTCATCGATGAAAAAAACAACCAAATAGATTTAACGGAAAAAGGTATCGATTTAATTACATCCAGCGGTGAAGAAAAAGATTTCTTTGTGATGCCGGATGTTGGTGGTTTAATTGCAGATATAGAAAATCAACCCATCTCGCACGAAGAAAAATTAAAAGCGAAAGATGCAGTTCTTCAAGATTTCAATATCAAATCAGAGCGTTTACACACCGTAAACCAACTTTTAAAAGCTTATTGTTTATTTGATAAAGATATAGAATACGTTATTATTGATGGTAAAATAAAAATCGTTGATGAACAAACCGGACGTATCATGGAAGGTCGTCGCTACAGTGATGGTTTGCATCAAGCAATAGAAGCCAAAGAAAATGTAAAAATAGAAGCTGCCACACAAACATTTGCAACTGTTACCTTGCAAAACTTTTTCCGTATGTACCACAAATTGTGTGGTATGACCGGTACTGCAGAAACAGAAGCAGCTGAATTTTGGGAAATATACAAATTAGATACAGTCGTAATACCAACCAACAAACCAACTAAACGCGACGACAAAGAAGACCTAATTTATAAAACAAAGCGAGAAAAATACAATGCCATCATCGAAGAAATCATAAAATTAAAAGAAGAAGGCAGACCGGTTTTAGTAGGTACTACCAATGTGGAAGTTTCCGAATTATTGAGCAGAATGCTCAGTATGCGAAAAATAGAACACAATGTATTAAATGCGAAACAGCATCAACGCGAAGCTGAAATTGTAGCACAAGCCGGATTAAGCGGACAAGTAACCATTGCTACCAATATGGCAGGTCGTGGTACCGACATTAAATTAGGACAAGGCATTAAAGATATTGGAGGTTTAGCAATCATTGGTTCAGAAAGACACGATTCGCGTCGAGTGGACAGACAGTTGCGCGGACGTGCCGGACGTCAAGGTGATACCGGTTCATCTCAATTTTATTCGTCTTTGGAAGACAACCTCATGCGTTTGTTTGGCTCTGAACGTATCGCAGGATTTATGGATAAAATGGGCTATAAAGATGGTGATGTCATCCAACATTCTATGGTTACCAAATCCATCGAACGAGCACAGAAAAAAGTAGAAGAAAATCACTTCGGTACACGTAAACGTTTATTGGAATACGATGATGTAATGAATGCGCAACGCGAAGTAATTTACAAACGAAGACAACACGCACTGATTGGTGAACGTATTACCTTCGATTTGATAAATATGTTTTATGATTTAAGCGAAGAAGTTTGTAGAGATGGGAAAATTGCACAAGATATTGAAGCATTTAAATTAGATGCCATTCGTTTCCTTTCAGTCGATACGGCAATCAGTGAAAACGATTTAAAAACAAAAAAAGCAGAAGATCTTTCTTATACTCTATATCACGAAGTATTTGAAAAATACCAACGAAAATCTGAAGCCATTGTAAAAGAAGCATTCCCAATTATCAAAAACGTGTACGAGCAACAAGGAAGCCAATTCCAAAATATCGTCATTCCTTTTACTGATGGAAGCAGAAATATTCAAATCGTTGTTAACTTAGAAAAAGCGTACCACAGCAACGGAAAAGAACTAATAAAAGTATTTGAACAAAATATCATTCTATCGTTTATTGACCATCACTGGAAAGACCATTTGCGGCAAATGGATGAGTTAAAGCATTCTGTTCAAATGGCAGTACACGAACAAAAAGATCCACTGTTGATTTTCAAATTCGAAGCATACGAACTCTTTAATCAAATGTTGTCATCTATAAATAAAGATGTAACAACGTTCTTGATGAAAGGTAGTTTGCCGGTGCAAGATGCGAATCTCATCCAACAACACAGACAAGCGAAACGAGTAATAGAAAAAACAAAAGAATCTCGTGGAGACGAAGCAATGGGTAATGAATACGAAGGTGCAGAAACCGGTGAAACCAGAGAAAAACAACAACCGGTTAGAGCAGAAGTAAAAGTAGGAAGAAACGATGCATGCCCTTGCGGAAGCGGAAAGAAATTTAAACATTGCCACGGAAAAGAAATGGCATAATGCTTGCTATAGTAAAAACACATACTGTTTATCTGTGGCGTTTATTAAAATAAAAGAAGGTAGATGAAATATATTTTATCATTCGGATTATTGCTTATTCTTTTCATTCCGTGTATTGCTGCAAACGACTCAACAGACACGGATTTAAAGAATAATATCTTGTTTTTTAAAGACCCAAGAGTAGATATCTTACAAAAAATATATTCCCGCAAAGCAGTAGATCCAAATAAAAAAAACATAAGAGTACAAGTAGCACAAGCAGCTTCCAGAGATGATATATTTGATGCAAAAGCACAATTTTCAGCACGCTATCCCGGAATCACTACATATATAAAATATGCATCCCCTAATTTTAAATTACGGGTAGGTGATTTTGAAAGTAAAGACGAAGCATTCAAATTCATGAAACAAATCAAACCGTATTTTCCTTCCAGTTTTGTGATAGAAGAAAAAAATTGACGATAAGATTGAATACGATTAGTGTTGTTATATTACACAAGCCATTTATTCATAATAAGATTCCAAATTTATATTTTACAAGCTGAAAGGTAAAACTGCTTTTCTTTCCTTTGGATAATTTGGAAAATGTTGTTGATACCATTTGTGATGATGCAACGCACGTGGTAATAAATTGCTTGCTGTCCAAACTAAAAATGCAACGCCGGCTAAATTCCAAACCATCAACATAAATCCGAACCATTCTACTATTTCGCCAAAATGATTGGGACACGAAATATATCGAAACAGAAAACCTTGAGGAATTTTATAATCTGTTTCTCCCGGTTTTCTTAGGTTAATCAAAATCGAATCTGATTTAATATTGATGAAAGCACCGGCAAAAAATAAGAAAAATCCAAGCAAAAAATTCCATTTAAAAATATATCCAACCGGATAATTACTCACTTCAGACAAAAAAAATGCTAAGCAAGCTGCATTAATCGAATTAAAAATCAAAGCAAACGAGGCTATGAGCAATGGCATTTGCTTACCTTTTGTTTTTGTTCTAAGTGGAAAAATAAAACTGCGGTTGATGTAATGTATAATATACAACGCGCCGAAGAACAACGCATACTGATTCGTATTGAAAAACAGCAGATACACTATGACAAACGTCACCAATGCCCACGCTTCCATAATGATCCATCCCAGCTGATTGGAGAGCATCGGCCCCCAAGTTGTTTTGGTATGTCTACCGTACGGAGCAGAAACAAACAATTGCAATGGAAATAAAACGATGGCTAAGGCAATCCAGATATATAAAAATTGCTGCAATGAGATAAATAAAAACATGCGATAAAATTAGAAAAAGATACTTTTAAAAACCTAATGGTAAAAGGTGATTTTCCAGCAGAATCTAACGTAGAGGACTCTGCTTACAAAAAAAGGAGGGTTTGGTATATAATTACATTTAAAAAGTAATTTAAATGAAATAAAAAAACCGCAACATTTCTGTTGCGGTTTGTATGGGTTGGCGACGACCTACTCTCCCAGGTTTAACCTAGTACCATCGGCGCTGTAGGGCTTAACTTCTCTGTTCGGGATGGGAAGAGGTGAACACCTACGCTATAATCGCCATTAAATCTTTAGTCAAAATGACTATAAATTTTTATGACTTTATTGTCAGTAAATTATAACATATTGGGAAATCATTATACAAATTTTAAAAAGTTGATGGGTTATTAGTATTACTCGGCTTTGATGTTACCACCTTTACACCTGTAACCTATCAACGTCGTAGTCTTCGACGACCCTATGAGAACTCATCTTGAAGTTGGTTTCGTGCTTAGATGCTTTCAGCGCTTATCCATTCCCAACGTAGCTACCCGGCGGTACATCTGGCGACATAACCGGTACACTAGAGGTCAGTCCATCTCGGTCCTCTCGTACTAGAGACAGATCTTCTCAATTCTCAAACGCCCATAACAGATAGGGACCGAACTGTCTTGCGACGTTCTGAACCCAGCTCGCGTGCCACTTTAATGAGCGAACAGCTCAACCCTTGGGACCTTCTTCAGCCCCAGGATG
>CAUJCO010000011.1 GCA_963169645.1 Bacteroidota bacterium | reverse complement strand
AACTCCGTTTTCCATTCTCGCTATTGCTGAATTGGTTGTTCCTAAGTCAATGCCGTAGTCAATTTTATTTCTCATACTTTGAAATTGTTTTATTGTTTAGTAGCCAACAGAAACTTCTATTTGGGCTGTTTGAATCATTTTGTCGTTATAATTTACTTGTGGAATTAGAATTTTTGAGATTATCTCTGAACCCTTTTCCAAATTTTCATCAGGAATTGAACTGGTTACAATTACTTTCATCCCTTGATGAAACTGTTTGCCTAACAATTCCGGCATTTCATAACCATTAGCAGAAAGATTGTCTTTCAATTTGCCAACTGATGCTTGTAACTGTTTCAAGCCTTTTGTTTTTGAATCCATCAGATTGATGTTTCTTTCAATTAGATTGATTTCACTTGCAACTTTCAACGCTAATGAATGGTCAGGCTCTGCATTTGGCGTGGCTTGTAAAGTTGTTTTCTGTTGTTCAATTAAATGTAATTGAGAATCCATCAATTCGGTTTGCTTGCCAAACTCTTTAACCAAACTTTCCTCAATAGATGATTTGGTTTTACTCAACTGGTCAATAAAATCAGTCTTGTCTGTTTGTTGTCTTCTGCTCAATAACCAATACAAAAGTCCTGAAAGCAAGATTGCTGAAAGCACACCGATAATTCCATAAAGCGAATTCTTGCTTAATGAATCTTGAACCTCTGTGATTTTTCCTTCGTTCTTATCGCCAGTTTCCTTGATTTTGATACCCAGTTCATTTGCAGTTTGAGAAATAGCATTGCTATTTTCTTGCGTTTGGCTTCTCAAACTGTCAATACTTTTGTAAGCATTTGAAAGTTTAGAATTTAAAGTTCCAATTTCAGATTTCAGTTTGCTGTTTTCCGCTTGAAGCGAAGTAACCTTTTGTGTCAAAGGCTTTATTTCCTTTTCTAAATCTTCTTGCGTTACCTGTGCAAAAGCACCAAGTGAAGAAAATAGAATTATTGCGAATGTTATTTGTCTTTTCATTATTTAATGAGTTTTATAAATTGGTTCAGTGCTTTGCGAATTATAATGTTTACAGTCTTTTGGTTTTTTAGTCTTTCAACAAGTTTAGGAGAATAGTGATAGTATGTTTTTATAAACCACTTACCTAATGCTGATTTGTCTAATACTTCATCTCTGAATTGTCTTAGAATCATTACTTGGGGATGGTCGTAATCACCGTAAGCCATTGTTGCAATGTAACAACCGCTACTTCCACTTGAGCTGCTCGAAGTAGAACGGGATGTTGTTCTACTTGTAGCCGTATTAATTTGGCTTCTTATGCTTCCTAATGCTTCTCTGTTTTTTTGGAATGATTGTTTTAGGTTAGAAACCATATCCATTGACTGCATTGAAGTTGTTACATCGTAAGCGGAATTTACGATACGAGAAAGTTCATCAAGTGAAACAATATTTAAATTGCCAAGAAGCCTTTTTGTAGAATCATCAAGAGAATGTCTTAGCATAGATAAATCAACACCTCCAAATTCCTGATACTTTTTGAATCCTTCTTGGGCTTCATTTACAGCAGTAACAAGCATTCCTTGTGCATTACTTACAATTGCACTGCTAATTTTTAAATAGAAATCGTCAAATTGACCTAAAGCGTTTTTAATATTAACAAGCCTTGGTTTACAAGAATCAACAAGGTCTTTTGCGTTTGCAACTGTATCTGAAAGGCTCTGAAATCTTTCGAGTTTAGATGTAATAAACTGTAAGTCATCACCGATAAGTTTTTGCTTATCTCTCTCGGGTTTATCGTCAATCCATTCTTGCAAGTTTTCTGTATTCTCTTGACATCTTTGTTTTGCAATATTACCGACTGCTAAAGTTTTGGCTTTGCGGAATAAATCCATTGAAGCACTGCCTGGGTCTGTGCCTGAATCTTTGTAGTGTGAAAAATAGTCAATGCCACATTGTAGAATTTCATCTGAAACTTTATCTGAAATTGAAGAGAATTTCAAATTTGAAGTTCCTAAAATAGATTTGAGTTGCTTTAGATTTTCAGAAGTTTGCTCAAACAATGCTTTTCCAATATTTACTGCATTAGCCTTGTTCGCTTTTCTTTTTGTTTTTGCTTCTTCAACCTTCTTTTCTATTTGCTCAATTGGTTTTTGAACAAATCCTTTTAGAAATTCTTCTTTTGCAGAAAATTCCTGTTTAGTTATAATATCAAGGAATTTGTTTGAAGTAACAATTCCGCTTTTTTCAACTTCAGATTGCACTTGATTAAGAAACAAAAGTTGAAGTTCCTTTTTTGTGGTTTTAAAGGTTTCATCTGTTGCCAATGCTTTGAAGTCTTTTACAAAATCACTTTCAAGAAATTTTAGTTTTAGTGAAATGCCTTTTTCCAAAATTGCTTCATTGGTATTTGTTCCTTCTAAAATGCCACTTAAATAAAGTGTTCCCAAATTGCTGTAAGCCGAAGCATTTCGCTGTGAAACTTCTCCGTTTGATGTGAGTTTTGTCCAGATATTGATTACTTGGTCTAAGTCGGCTTCTTTAATTGCGTCAAATGCTGGTTCGTCCGTAATTGGGTTTCCTTTGTAAAACCAAAATAGTGCAGAACTCATTTTGTCGCTGTCAAGATTGAGTTTGGAAGCCGCTTCATTTATCTTGTCTAAAGTCCTGTGCAAATTACCAAGTGTCGGAAAACTAAAGTCGTCCTGTGGGTCTTGCTCGGCTTCAATAAATTGTTTCAACCGTTTTACTTGTCGTTCTTGTTCCCTTGCTGTTGCACCAACGAGCAAACCAACTGTCCGATACGGATTGTTTTGAATTATGTGCATTTATCTCTCAGTTTAAGATTATCGAATTTATGGTTTTCGGTGCGTTGGCAAAAAATGGCTCTTTTGGTTTTGTGAAGGGTCGGCTTGTGTGTCGGGCAAAACCAAATGTGCCATTTGTGCGGCTGCCTAAAATTGTTTTTAAAAAATGTGCGGTGGGAAAAAATAAAAATACAGAAGCGTTGGCTTTTGGGTCGGCTTTCTGTTGGTTCATTTGTCCCGTCACTTTATGTTTATTTCTGTCGTTCATTCTTGCTGTGTCGTCTTTTAGGCTTGCAGGTAACGTTTTGCGGCTTGGCGTAGTGGCGGATTTTCACCACAAATGTTGATACGAAGCACTAATGTTTGTTTACCCACAAAACTGTCATACGAAGCACTGAACCCGCCATTACGCCAAACCGCTGTTAGGTGCTGGCGTTCTGTCCACCGTGCTTGTAAACCATTGTCTTTATTGAGTTGTCGTGTCATTGAGTGTCGGCTGTGCGTTGCGTATTTTTTATTTTTTTTAAAGCGTTGGAAATTTTTTTAATTCAATTTTTCTTTTGGGTCGGCTTTGCAAGCTCTTTTATAAACTTTGGTCTGTGTGGTTGCTTGTGCGGTTTTTAAATGTGCTTGCAAAATGCGTTGGCTTATCTATGTAATCCATATTTATTTTCTCTACTTAAAAATGCTTCTTTACCGCCTTCAAGTTTTAATAATTTCATTCGGTTACTAATGTTTTCAATAGTTGTTGAAGTGATATTTGTGTAAATGCTATTGTCAGGTATTTCTAAAATATGAATTAGTTCAGCATCTCCATTAATTACAAAGTTTGAATTGTGTGTCGCAAAAATAATTTGTCTATCCAGTTTTTTAGTTTTTATCAATTCTACTAAATAATCGGCAATTAGTCTATTGTCAAGATGTGCTTCTGGTTCGTCAATTACAAGCGGTTTTACTCCTGTCATTAAAAGTGTAACAATAACGGCTGTACACCTTTGTCCGAAAGAACAAGCATTTAATTCTCTATTGCCATAAAACCCTTTAATCTTAATGTACTTTGATAAATTGTAAAGGTGTTTTTGTATTAGTGTTTTATAAGCAATGAAATTGGTTTTTGAAGCAAAAATGTTATTGATTATCGTTACATAATTTGTATTCCTGTTGTAGCCGTTGTCATCAATTGCGGAATTAAGAATTTTAATAAAACCGTCATAGTTAAGAGAAATTAAATCTTCATTGGGGTCTACCAAAAATAGAACTTCTCCAACTTTATCAATTTGTGTATTCGCTAAATGATATGATTTGAATGTAGAATAGAATTCTTCAAAAAGAGCCTTTTTAAAAGTGTCTGAATTAAACTCATAAGTAAACTTTATTTCAAGAACATTTTCGTTCTTAGATTTTAAACGGTCATTTATGGAATCAATACTGGTCGAAATTAATTTTTCGGTTTGTGTGTAATTATCTCCAATAGCTGAGGCGTTTTCTGCGTTTTCTCTTAGCTTAGTTTTTATAAATGTTATTCTTTGTCCAGTTGATTCAATTGTTTGGGAAAGTCTTGCAATATTTTCAGAAGCTTTTTGAGAATCTTTTACGCTTTCTTCACTCGTTCCTTTCTCAGTGAAAAAATCTTTAAGTTTTTTATTTTCTACAAGTAGTTTTTCTGTCAATTCCAATATTTTGGATTCTGCAATTTTAAATTCCTTTAATTGAATTGAAAGCACATTATTATCATCTTCTTTAATTTCTTCTAGGGCTTTTAACGATGTAATAATTTCTTTAATCCTTTTTTCATACTCGTTTTCATCATCATTTAATGAAGTGTTTGCAATGATGTCTTTAACAGAAGTAAGTAATGCGGAATACTGTTTTTTACTTGTTTCTATTAATGAGATTTCAGTATTTATTTTTTTAATTTCTTCTGTAATCTCTGTGTATCTTGGGTCTTTCTCGGAGTCAACTATTTTTTGAGAATTACTTTTTTCCTTTTCCTTTTCTTTTAATGTTTCATTAAGTCCTTTTAGCTCAAACAACAATTTTATGTTGTTGTCGAGATTTAAAATATAGGAATTAAAATCAGTTTCAAGGTCATAGAAACTATTTTCAATTTCTTTAATTCGTTCAGTAAAAACTAATTTTGTAAGTTCGTCACCTTCTGCAAGTTTTTCAACTCTTCCTTGGCTAATAAATTCAATTTCTTCCGTTCCAACAACTTCGATTATATTTCGTGTGTCGTTTTCAAAATCAAAAACTTTATTATCAATATTAATAGTGTTACTTTGACGATTAAAAAAATCAGTTCTCACGCCTAATTTTTCTGCAAGAATATTAATTATAGTGCTTTTACCAGTTCCTCTACCTCCAATTAAACAAGTGAAGTAAGGACTAAAAAATATTTCGTTTTTAAGATGTTTAATACAAAGTTCTTGTTGGTCATTAGAACCAGTTTTCTTTATTACTGTGTTTACAGGAAAGTCGAATTTTATACTTTCAATTTTTCTAATTGGCTCACGAGGTTTATTGTCGCTAATAATAATTCTGTGCGAAGGCTCATAAATTATTTGCTTAAGTCCTTCAAATGTTGGTTCGGCTTTTATCCAACTATATTTATTGCCTATTTCAGAAACGCTATGTGCATCAGAGCATTCAACTATTGCTTTTGCAATTAAATTTAATTCCTTTCTTCCTGCTACTTTATTGAGAAAAAATTCAACATCTTCTTTTTTACTAAAAATGAAGTCGCTTAAATTGTCAATTTTCAATGCTAATTCTTGGTCTCTTGGCTTACCACCTGGGCAAAAACCTCCATAACCTTTATTCACACCAACAATTATAAAATCTTCAATTGCTTTGAAATCTTTGTTTAGTTGGTCGCATAGTTCAATTAATGAAATAGTAATTTTATCACTACCTATGGTTTTGACATTTTCTAAAGTGCAATAGGTTTTTGTGCCACCGGCAATATTTGTAAGTTCTATTCTTGAAAGTGATTCTTGTATTTTAGTTATTGTCGTGGTTTCAGGATTAAACAAAACGTGTATATTGATGTATTCTCCGTCTTTGTTTTTCTCGTTAATTCTAAACTCGAAATTTGGTATTAAATAAACTGATTCACCTAATTCTGCTTTTAGTTCTGTGATTTCTTTTTCTTCAACTATGAAATAATTCGTTACACCAACAACACTAATTTTTTCCGCTAATATTTTAGCAGCAATTTCTTTCATAGTGCAGTTGTATCTGCTATTAGTATGAGAGTACAACGTATGAACGTGTAAATCCCATTTATGCCATTCTGAACCTTTAATCATTATTTTATTTTTTTAATCTTTTTCGGTTTCTCTTTTGTAAAAAGGTCTGCCGTATATTTTTCGTATAGTTCAAATAAAAACTCAATTCTTTTTGCTGCATTTATAAACGGTTGTGGTCTGTAACATAAATCAACTGCTTTGTCAAGTTCTTGATGTGCCTTTACTAAAACTGGAGGCATTGTTAAAGGGTCGTATAAATCGGCAAGAGAATAAGTTGGAAATTCCTTCCTTGCAGATAAAACACTTTCTACGGCTTTTTCAACTGCCTTTATTTGTTTTTCATTTACATTTTCTGGCCAAGGATAATTGTTGTAAACGATTTTATTTGAGTAGATAAAATCACTTTTCATTCTTCCGCATACATAACTCATCCAAGCCATATGCATCTTGCTTTCTAAAATTCCGAATAGATATAGACTTGCATCGGGAATAAAAGATGCTGTATTATTAATTATAAATTCAGGTTCAACATAAGCAAACGGAATATAAGCCCGTCTTTCGGATGAAACTTTTGGAAACATCAAATACCTTGTTGTTGGCTGTCTATCTTCTGAAAAGAGAGTTGGGAAGTTTGCCCAATGTCTCGTTCTTGCTTTTGTGCTTGCCAATCGAAAGTTTTTAACTCTTTCTATTCGTTCTTGGATAAATGGAATATGTCGGATTTCATTTAATGGAGCATCTTTTAACCAAAGGCAATATCTCACATTTCCGTTAATAAAATCACCACCACCGACAAATGGACGAATGAATTTTGAGCTTTCAGGATACTTTGTTTTCAGTTCATTTACTTCTTCTAAAGTCAGCATAAAATGTCCATCGTCTGTAGTTTCGCTACCTTTAATGATTTCAGGAACATTACATAAAGGCTTTGTTCTTGTTGTGATAAACATATCTTTTCCTTCAACCAAATAAGGATTTATGTTTTTCACTTTAATTTCGTGGGCTTCGCCTTTTATGTCCTCATATTCAAAAACACTTTTATCATTAGTATCATAATTGGCGAAGCCAATTATGACTACGTGAACGGCTGCATTTCCTTTTGCTTCGTTCCCCCATTTAAAAGTTCTATGAGCAAAGTGAATTTTGATTTTATATTTATGAAAAAGCAAACCCCAAATAATTCCGACTTGCTCTCCTTGAGCAATTGAATTAGTTGATACAAAAGCAACTTTAATTTTTGTGTCTTGAATATATTGAGCTGCTTTTACATACCACGCTGTTACATAATCTAAAGTTCCGCCACCTGTTACGCC
The DNA here is from genome assembly GCA_963169645.1 of Bacteroidota bacterium. GTDB lineage: Bacteria > Bacteroidota > Bacteroidia > Chitinophagales > JADIYW01 > JADJSS01. Next base: position 34,499 of record CAUJCO010000011.1, on the reverse strand, counting down.
TGCAAATATTTTTTCCATATCCGCTTTTTGTTCAGGTTTTTGAACTTGTTTACCAATAAAAGGCGGATTTCCGAGAATGTAAGAAAGTTCATTTTTGGAAACTATGCTTTCCCAGTTTGTTTGTAATGCGTTTCCGTGAATAATTTTTGCGGATTTCTTTAACGGTAAACGAACAAAGTATTGCCCAAATTCATTGCTAATTTGCATATTCATTTGGTGGTCAATTAGCCACATTGCAACTTCTGCAATTCGTGCAGGAAATTCTTCATATTCAATACCGCACATCATATCAACGTCAAGCCAAATAATATCTCTTACATCAATTACTCTTTGTCCTGATTTATTTAAGGCTCTTAAAATTTCAATTTCAAGCAAACGCAATTCTCTGTATGTAATTACAAGGAAGTTTCCGCAACCACAAGCAGGGTCAAGGAATTTGAGTGTGCTAAGTTTTTTATGAAATTCGGGAAGTTTGTTTTTGTTGTCTTTGATACTTTCAAATTCTTTCCAAAGGTCATCTAAGAAAAGCGGTTTGATAAGTTTTAAAATGTTGGTTTCACTTGTATAATGTGCTCCTAAGTTTCTGCGTTCTTTTGGGTTCATTACACTTTGAAACATTGAACCAAATATCGCTGGCGATATTTTGCTCCAATCAATGTAACAGCAGTCAAGCAAGGCTTGACGCATTTTTGTGTCGAAACTTGCCGTAGGCAAGTTTTCTTCAAAAAGTTTTCCGTTTACATAAGGAAAGTCGGCAAGTTGCTCGTCAAGATTTTTAAAACGGTTTTCCTTTGGTGTGTTTAATACTTGAAACAACTCTTGCAATTTGGCTGCAAGGTCGCTTCCGTCTTCTGCTGTCCGTTGTTCTAAATATTCTTGAAATTGTTGTTTATTGAAAATTGTTGTGTCTTCTGCAAACAATAAAAACAAAATACGAACCAAGTAAACTTCTAATGGGTGTCCAGTGTAACCGATTTCTTCAAGTCTGTCGTGAAGTTTACCCATTAACTCCGCTGCTTTGATATTTGCAGGGTCTTGTTCTTTGTAAACCTTTTTTTGATAACCTAAAATGTAACCGAAATGCTGAACATTATTTACAAGGTCGTTGAGTTTAAATTCTACGGTTTTATCTTCATCAAGGTCGTAAAGTCTAAAGTTTTCAAAGTCGGAAATGAGAATGTATTTCGGTAATTCGTGTTGTTTCAGTCCGTGAGTATATTCTTTTGCTTGTTGGTAGGCTTTGTCAAGGTTTTTGCCTCGACTTTTCATTTCAATCAAAATTGTTCCTTTCCAAAGTAAGTCAATGTAGCCGTCTTTGTCGTCCAGTTTTTTTACTCTGTGTTCAAATGTTGAAACACGTTTACTGCTAATACCAAACACGTTAAAAAACTCAACTAAAAATGGCTTTGCGTCTGCTTCTTCATTTGAAGTGTCAGCCCATTCTTTTGAGAATTTTAATGCTCTATCTTTTATTTCGTTCCAGCTTAATGCCATTCTTAAATTGTCAAGTTGCTAAGATAATTATTTAAAGTCCTAATGTCATTCGGTGCGTTGGCAAAAAATGGCTCTTTTGGTTTTGCGAAGGGTCGGCTTGTGTGTCGGGCAAAACCAAATGTGCCATTTGTGCGGTTGGCTAAAATTGAATTAAAAAAAAGTGCGGTGGGAAAAAATAAAAAATACAGAAGGGTCGGCAAGGAGTGTCGGCTTACTTGATGTCCGATTTTAATATGGTCTGTATGTCTTTGGTCACTCGTCAAAATGGTTTACTTTTTCTGTTAAATTGTCTGCCTGTCGATGTCTGTTGTGTCGTCCGCTACGCTTGCACCTAACTCAAAAATACACGCAATTAAATTATTTTCCAAATTTTTTTAATATTTCGATATTATATTGGTTCTCATCTCTTTTACGTTAAAAGTATATTGAAAATACGCATTGCGTATTTTAAGTATACTATTTTTTGTTTGTATCCCATTTTATTTGGTCTAGTGGACTACGTACAGCACTCAGCTCTTTTTTGCTTACATGTGTATATATTAAAGTGGTTTTAATATTATTGTGTCCTAACAATTTTTGTATATGACTAATGTCTGTTCCTTGCTCCAGTAAATGCGTTGCATAACTATGCCGTAAGCCATGTATGCCGATACATTTATTTATTTTAGCTCGCTCTAAACTTTGTTTAAATACTTGTTGTGCACTTCGAATGCTATATTGTTCTCCATATTGTCCTTCGTATAAGAATTTTTTGGGTTGATACGTTTTGTAATAGGTTCTTAAGTACGGAAGCACTATCTCGGGCATATTTACATAACGGTCTTTTTTTCCTTTCGCACCACGTATATGTATTTGCATCCGTTTACTATCAATATCTTTTATTTCTAATTGTACGATCTCACTCACCCGCAAGCCCATTCCATATACCAACATCAATAATGTTTTGTGTTTGATGTTTTCTGTTTCTTGTATCATTTTAGATATATCTTCTGTTGATATTACTTTGGGTAGTAAGTACGGTTTCTTTGGTCGAGGTATTTCCATCGTTATTTTCGGCATATTCAACACTTTTTCAAAATAAAATTTAATAGCATTAATACGACTATGCACTTGGTTTTCGCTTAATTGTAACGTTTGTAAGCAATAAAGTAAATAACTGCGTAGTTGCTCGGTGGTGATGGTGTTTACATCGTGTCCTTTTAATAGATACAAGAATTGGGCAAACTCTACACTGTATGTTTTTATAGTATTTTTACTGTATCCTTTTAAATACAATATTTCTAAATATTTTGCAAATGCATTTTGGTTTATAGGATGAATTTTGGTAAGAGTGTTTTTCCCAATTATTTTTTCTTCTAACCCAAATTTCTTCCTAAATATATCCAAGTCCGGAACATACCAACAACGATTGGTATTGCTCCATTTCGCTCCATTAATTGCTTTTACTTGCTTTTGTAGGTCATATTGATAGTCAAAATGAATAAAAATGACCTTTTGACCTCTGTGTGTCCCGAATGTATAACTGAATGTTTGCATCTTCATTTATCTAATAGAGATACAAAAAATAGAAAATTCCATAAATTTTTAACATAAAAATTTTACTTAACATATCATTTATGTTGATTTTATGTGTTTTATGCATCAACATTGTAATTTTGCATCCTAAAATTATCTCAGGTGAAAAAAATAAAATCAGCCCTTATTTCTGTGTATTATAAAGATGGATTAGATACTTTAATTCATACATTAGCAAAGCAACAAGTAACATTTTATTCTACAGGCGGGACGCAAGCTTTTATCGAAAAATTAGGCTATGCAGTGGTTCCTGTAGAAGATTTAACTTCTTATCCGAGTATTTTAGGTGGCCGAGTTAAAACATTGCATCCAAAAGTGTTTGGTGGAATATTAGCTCGAAGAGAAAATGAAGAAGATATAGCTCAATTGATACAATACCAAATTCCGGAATTGGATTTAGTGGTGGTAGATTTATATCCGTTTGAAGAAACAGTAAAAAATCAAAACACATTGTTTTCCGGCGAATTAACATCAGAAATTATTGAAAAAATAGATATTGGCGGTATTTCACTCATTCGAGCAGCAGCCAAAAATTTCAACGATACGGTTATTGTTTCCCAAATATCGCAATACGCTGAGTTAGCCGCATTTTTAGAAGAAAACGACGGTGCTACTAATCTAGAATTTAGAAAAGAATACGCCAAACAAGCTTTTGGTGTGAGCTCACATTACGATACATTGATTCATAGATATTTTTCAATGCAACAACCCTATCAAACTTTTAAAGAAAGTTATATGGATGGTGAAGTACTGCGTTATGGTGAAAATCCACATCAAAATGGTGTTTATTATGGCGACATTAATCAGGTTTTTGATATTTTAAATGGGAAACAATTGTCCTACAACAATTTGGTGGATATTGATGCGGCGATACATTTAATGGCTGAATTTACAGAGCCTACTTTTGCTGTTTTAAAACACACAAACGCCTGTGGTGTAGCATCCAGAGCAACAGTTGTAGAGGCATGGAATGCTGCATTTGCCGCAGATACTGTTTCTGCTTTTGGTGGTGTATTAATTACCAATGCAACAGTTGATATTACAACAGCAACAGCAATAGATAAGTTGTTTTTTGAGGTGTTAATAGCACCGGCATTTGATGCGGATGCATTGCAATTGTTAACGAAGAAAAAGAATCGAATTTTATTGAAACAAAAAATGTTTGATTTTCCTAAAAAGCAATTCAAATCTTTGTTGAATGGTGTTATTGCACAAGATTTTGATAAAAAGATTGAAATAGATGCTGACTTAAAAACAGTAACTAAAGTAGCTCCAACAGAAGCTCAAATCCAAGATTTATTGTTTGCAAATAAAGTTGCGAAACACTTAAAATCTAACACGATAGCATTGGTGAAAAATAAACAATTATTAGCGATGGGTTGTGGTCAAACGTCACGTGTAGATGCATTACAACAAGCAATTCATAAAGCAAGTGTTTTTGGTTTTGATTTACAAGGTGCAGTTATGGCTAGTGATGCTTTTTTTCCATTTCCGGATTGCGTCGAAATTGCTGATAAAGCAGGCATTACAGCCGTTATTCATCCGGGTGGAAGCATTAAAGATCAAGATTCAATTGATTACTGCGATGCACACCAAATGGCAATGGTTATGACAGGTATTCGTCATTTTAAACACTAATAGTTTTTAATTTAATAGGTTGATTTTGATATATAATCATATTTACTTTTTGTATTTAATTTTATATCAAAAAAAGGCGAAAACATTAATAAAAATTAAATTTTCGTATCTTTTTAAGAATATCATTTATAAATCTTACTTTTGCTTTCTATATTAAGCAATAGTTAAACGGAATAAAAATATGGGATTATTTAGCTTCCTAAATAAAGAAATTGCGATTGACCTTGGAACGGCCAATACGCTCATCATATATAAAGATCAAGTAGTTGTAGATGAACCATCTATCGTAGCCATCGATAAAAAAACAAACCAAGTAATTGCGGTTGGAACAAAGGCGATGTTAATGCACGAAAAAACGCATGCCAATATTGAAACGATTCGACCGCTAAAAGATGGTGTAATAGCCGACTTTACCGCTGCAGAATATATGATTCGTGGTTTTATTGATATGATAAACGAAGGAAATCGTTGGTTTAAACCTTCACTTACGATGGTAATTTGTATTCCATCCGGTGTTACCGAGGTGGAAAAACGTGCCGTAATTGAAAGTGCAGAACACGCCAATGCCCGAGAGCGTTATTTAATTCACGAACCAATGGCCGGTGCATTAGGAATTGGCTTAGACGTAGAGTTGCCGGAAGGAAATATGATTATTGATATTGGCGGTGGTACAACAGATATTGCTATTATTGCACTTTCCGGAATTGTAACAGATCAATCTATTCGTGTAGCAGGTGATGATTTTACGATGGATATTGTAGAATATATTAGAAGACAACACAATATTTTAATTGGAGAAAGAACTGCTGAATTAGTAAAAATAAATGTAGGCTCCGCTTTGCAAGATTTAGAAAGTCCACCGGAAGATTATGCCGTTCATGGACGAGATTTATTAACCGGTATTCCAAAACAAGTAACGGTTGCTTATACAGAAATTGCAGGTTGTTTGGATAAATCAATTTCTAAAATTGAAGAAGCTATCATGAAAGCATTGGAGTCTACTCCACCGGAATTAGCATCTGATATTTATCGCAAAGGAATTTACTTAACAGGTGGTGGTGCATTGTTGAGAGGCTTGGATAAGCGTATTGCAATGAAAACAAAATTACCGGTTAAAGTTGCAGATGATCCACTTCGTGCAGTAGTAAGAGGTACCGGCATCGCTCTAAAAAATAGACATCGTTATACCTTCTTGATGAGTTAAAATTAATGCGTGGCATATATTACTTAATAACTCGATTTTATGTACTTATTTTGTTTGTACTCTTAGAGTTTTTTGCCCTTTCCTTAATTTATAAATCCCATAAATACCAAGAAGTATCTTTTTTAAATACTTCCGGCAATATTTCCGGTACTTTTTTAGGCTATTTTAATAATATTAATACATTTATCCATTTAGGTCAAAACAATAAAACCTTAATGGAAGAAAATGTACTGTTGAAAGAACAACTTCGCTACCAAAATAATTATCCAAGTGATTCCGGATTACCAAAAAATTCTTTATCGTATAAGTTTAACTATGTTGCTGCTAAAATTGTAAATAATACAGTAAATAAAAGTATCAACTATATTACGTTAGATAAAGGTGGTAAAGATGGCATACAAAAAGGATTAGGTGTTATTAGTAGCAATGGTGTTGTTGGTATTATCACCAATGTATCGGAAAATTTTTCATTGGCGATGTCTGTTATTAGTGTGAAATCGCAAATTAGTGTGCGACATAAAAAAACAAATGCGTTAGGAAGTTTATATTGGAATGGTGATAATCCGTACCTGCTTCAGGTTGATGGGTTTAGTAAAACATTGCCAATTAAGAAAAACGATACGTTAGTAACTGCCGGATTTTCATCTATTTTTCCGCCCGATATCATAGTGGCAAAAGTGAAAAAATTAGAACCCGATGAAAGTACGAGCTTTTTTCATGTAGATGTTGTACTGACGAATCAAATCAATAGCTTAAGCTACGTATATATTGTGAAAAATGAGAAGAAGAAAGAAATTGATTCTTTAGAAATACAAATGTTGAATGAATAATAAATTCATTATATCCAATTCCATTCGTTTTGTATTGCTTTTAGCATTACAAATTTTGCTATTAAATCAATTGCCTTTTGGAAGTATGTATATAATGATATGCCCATTGTTTGTTTTGTTGCTTCCGGTGTTTACACCTCGAATTGCAGTGTTGCTATTGTCATTTTTTATGGGCTTGTTATTAGATTGGTTTAGCAACGGAGGTGGTTTACATACTGCATCGCTCACCGCAATGGGTTATGCACGTAGCTATATACTTGACACTTTTCAGCCGCGTTCAGGTTGGGACAAACTCGACGTGCCGAATGTAAATCAACAAGGATATACATGGTTTTTTTATTATTCTCTCATCTTATTTTCATTTCATCATTTTATCTATTTTTTCTTAGAAGTTTTCTCGTTTGCTAATTTTTTCTCCACTATATTTAAGTTGATATTCAGTTTATTGGGTTCATTAACCTTAGTTTGGATTTTAAGCTTATTTATCATGAGAACTAAAAGAAATTAATGCCATCACATGCTACGCGGAAATGAAAGTGGAATATTGGAAAAGGCAATAATTATTGCCGCTGTGGTGCTCATCCTAAAATTATTTTTTCTTCAAGTACTTACACCGGGTTACAAATTAAAAGCTCGTGAAAATGTAATAAAAAAAGTTACAAATTATCCATCTCGTGGTTTAATTATTGATAGACATGGAGAAGTAATGGTATATAATGGTGCTGTGTACGATATTTTAGTACAATGGAATATCACCAAAAATTTAGACACACTTAAACTTTGTAATTTATTAAATACAGATATAGATTTTGTACGTAAAAAATTAGATGAGATAAAACGAACGACGCCTAATAAACCAACGCCGTTTATTAAATTATTAGACCCGCAAACTTTTGCTCGTTTTCAAGAACATTTGTTTGAGTTTCCTTCCTTTACTTTTCAAACAAGAACTGTTCGAAGATATCCTTTTAAAAGCGGTGCTGCCGTATTTGGCTATTTAAGCGAGGTAACGGAAAACAATATTGCCAATTCTGGTGGATTCTATGAATTGGGCGACTACATTGGCACTACCGGTATTGAACAATATTACGATAGTTTGTTGCGCGGTGAAAAAGGATATACTTTTCAAGTTGTAGATGTGAAGAATACGTATAAAGGTAAATATAAAGATGGGAAAGAAGATATTACTCCAATTGCTGGTTGGGATATGGTTACCGGATTAGATGCCGAATTGCAAGCATACGGTGAGCAATTAATGCAAGGAAAAGTTGGAGGTATCGTTGCTATTGAACCATCCACCGGAGAAATATTAGCTTATGTGAGCAGCCCAAGTTATGACCCAAATATGTTGACAGGCAGATATCGTCGGCATAATTTTAATGTGTTGTTCAGAGATTATTATAAACCTTTATTAAACCGACCAATTCAAGCAATGTATCCACCGGGCTCTACATTTAAAGCAGCTGCCGCTTTAGTTGTGTTACAACAAAAAATACATCCGTATGATTGGTATTGGTTTTGTCCGGGTGGTTATCGGGTAGGAAGCCACACCGTGAATTGCCACGGCTCACACGCTATTCCGGATGTACAAACAGCATTGCAACATTCGTGCAATTCCTATTTTTGTAAAGTGTATAATGATTTTATTATGGATTCTACATTTGTAAAACCTGCAATAGGATATCAAAAATGGTGGGATTTAATGAGCAGATTTGGATATGGAAAAAAATTAGGTATCGATATAAAAGGAGAGAAGCGAGCCAACTTACCAACGGTTAAATATTACAATAAAGTTTTTGGCGAAGGCAAATGGCGAGCTGCAACTATAATTTCCAATTCTATAGGCCAAGGTGAAGTTTTGGCAACTCCGTTACAAATGGCAAATGCCATGGCAATTATTGCCAATAAAGGTTTTTATTTTACACCTAAAGTGTGTAAGTATGTAATTAAAAATAAACAGAAACGTATTCCGGTAATAGAAAAACACGAAACCGGTATAGATACAGTTTATTATAGATATGTAATTGATGGATTGGAAAAAGTAGTGCAAGCTGGTACAGCAAGAGTAGCACAAATTCCCGGAATTGCCTTTTGTGGTAAAACAGGAACTGCACAAAATCCACACGGAAAAGACCATTCTATTTTTGCCGGATTTGGTCCAAAAGAAAATCCCAAAATTGCAATTGCCGTTTTTGTAGAAAATGCCGGATTTGGAGCTACATACGCTGCTCCAATTGCATCTTTAATGGTTGAAAAATATTTGAATGACACCATCGCAAAAAAACGTATTCCATTACAAGAACGTATGATTAAAACGCATCTAATGAAAACTGCTATGGAATTGGAATATGAGAAAACACAAAAAGAAATTCTATTAGATTCGTTAGCAAAAGTAAAAGCGAAAAAAGATTCTATTGTAAAAGCGAAAGCAAAAGAAGATTCTATTAAACAAGCAAAAAACAAGCCGAATAATTCGATTTTAAAATCAGATTCAATAAAAAATAAAAATAAGCAACCATAACTTAAATGTCTAATAAAAGAGCATATGATCCTATTGATAGCACCGTGTTGGTCTGCTACATATTTTTGGTAGTATTGGGCATTATGTCAATATTGGCAACCGAATACAATGGGAAATTTTCATCGGAATTTTTTAGTTTGAGTCATAGTTATATGCGTCAAACATTATTTGCTGGTGTTTCTGCTATTATGTTCTTTACTATTATCGGATTTGATAGAAGAATATTGCAATTCATCTCATATCCAATGTATGCATTGCTTATGATTCTGTTGATGTCCGTTTTTGTATTAGGTGAACGAACAAAAGGTGACCAAAACTGGATTAATTTAGGTTTCTTTAAATTACAACCATCCGAATTTGCAAAGTTTGCAACGGCCATGGCATTGGCAAAATATTTTGATTCGCCGAGCATGCGTTTTGTTACGCGTAAAGAACATTTAACGGCGTATGCAATCATTGGATTTCCACTCTTGATGGTGGCAGCACAAGGCGATGCCGGTTCTTGTTTAGTGTTTGCTGCTTTTATTTTTGTTTTAAATAGAGAAGGTTTATCGGATTTATTTATTTATATCGGATTATTTGTTGTTGCTATTTCTGTGTTGTCATTAATCATCAATCCATACATTATTATTGCTATTACGTTGGTGTTGTTTAGTATCCTAATTTATTGGAACTGGATGAATAAACAACTTGTAAAAATATTATCCGTTATACTAATCGGAACGTGTTTTTATACTTTTTCTGTTAGCTATCTTTTTAATAATGTGTTGGAAAAACATCAACGCGACCGTATCAATGTTATTCTTGGAAAAGAATTAACCAAAGAAGCAAAACGTGGTATTGCATATAATTTAAATCAATCTAAAATTGCCATTGGTTCCGGTGGCTTCTTGGGTAAAGGATATTTGCAAGGCACACAAACACGCTATAATTATGTACCGGAAACCAGCACCGATTTTATTTTTTCTGCTGTTGGCGAAGAATGGGGTTTCTTAGGTTCTGTTGTTTTAATTTCTGTCTATGTGATCATGTTATTGCGGCTTTTATTATTAGCAGAACTGCAACGGAGTGCGTATGGCCGTGTTTATATTTATTCAGTTGTTGCCATCATCTTTATGCATGTGTTTATTAATATCGGAATGACGATTGGATTACTTCCGGTGATTGGTATTCCACTACCGTTTTTAAGTTATGGTGGTTCCTCTTTAATTTCATTTACCTTTATGATAGCAACTGCATTGAAGTTGGATAGTGAACGAAGAATGACAATGCGCTAAACTTTATTTATAGTTTTTTGTTATGTTGCAATATGGAAATTCTCAATCAATTTAATGAACTATTTGAACCGGGTTTGTTAAAAGAATTAAAAAACAAATCTACTTTCTTAACTGCGAAAGCAGGTGACATTATTTTAAATTATGGAGAAACGGTTCGCCAAATTCCAATCATTGTAAAAGGTAGTGTAAAAGTTTCCAGAACTGACGACGATGGTCGCGAATTGTTATTGTATTATGTAAATCCAAAAGAGAGTTGTGCTATGACATTTACTTGTTGTATGCAACAACATCCGAGTGAAATAAAAGCTGTTGCAGAAGAAGATGTAGAAATGTTAGCTGTACCAATTGCTGTTATGGATCAATGGTTGGTGAAATATCCAAGTTGGAAAAGTTTTGTGATGCGTACAATACACCATCGCTTCAATGAACTTTTACGCGCTATCGACCAAATTGCTTTTCAAAAATTAGATGAGCGATTGATATCTTATTTAAAAGAAAAATCTAAAACGACACAATCTTCTCTTATTAATTTATCGCATCAACAAATTGCTGATGAATTGGCCACTTCACGTGTTGTAGTTTCTCGTTTATTGAAGAATTTGGAAAACGATAAGAAACTTCTCTTATATAGAAATCAAATAAAACTCCTCAAAGGATTGTAACTTTTGTAACTGACATCTTCTTTTTTCTATTCTAATTTTGTTGTATAAAATTCAACAATATGAAACAGAATATGGGAAAATTAGACAAACTGATTCGTATGTCAGTTGCCGTATTGATTTTGGTGTTGTATGTAACACATGTTATTTCCGGCACGCTTGCCATTGTGTTATTGGTGCTCGGTGGCATCTTTGTGGTAACGAGTGCTCTGGGTTCATGTCCATTGTATTTGCCATTTAATATCTCAACAAAAGAAAAAATAAATTCGTAATTCAATCCTTATAATATATTCAATTTTTAATTCAATAAAACAAAACAATATGTTAGCTCAAATGAAAAGTTTATTAGGTTTTGGCCCTAAAGTAGATTTTAAACAACTAATAAAAAATGGTGCAATTGTAGTAGATGTTCGCACAAAAGCAGAATATCAAGGTGGACACGTAAAAGGTTCATTAAATATTCCATTAAATAATCTTTCGAATCATTATTCAAAGCTGGATAAAACGAAACCAATAATTACGTGTTGTGCATCGGGCATTAGAAGTTCGCAAGCAAAAAGTATTTTAGAAGCAAATGGTTTTACAGAAGTGTATAATGGTGGAGGCTGGTCTGGTTTAAATCAAAAATTATTGGCATAATGTTACAAACATTCAAATACAATTTATTCCATAATTGGACTATAATCCGAATAATCCGGTTGACGTTAAGTGTGATTATCATCGTGCAGGCCATACAACTGCACGATGCTTTATTTGGTGTATTCGGATTTTTCTTCTTATATCAAGCATTGAGCAATACCGGTTGTTGTGCTATGAATAATTGTGCTACAACATCCACCACGAATGCTGTCGATGAAAAAGAAATAGAATTTGAAGAAGTAAAAAATAAATCATAAATGGAAAAGAAATCATTTCACGATTATATTAATGATCCAAAGCCGGTGTTGGTAGATTTTTATGCAGATTGGTGTGGACCTTGCAAAGTGATGCATCCAATTTTAAAAGAATTAAAAGAGCAGTTGAATGATACGGCAACCATCTTGAAAATTAATATTGATAAAAATGCAAGAGTGGCAGCAAAATATCAAATTCAAAGTGTGCCTACTTTAATTTTATTTAAAAATGGTAATCCGGTATGGCGACAATCCGGCGTGGTGCCATCCAAACAATTGGCACAAATTATTAATCAATATGCATAATCTATTGCATAATTATTTAGTACTTTTATTGTTGATTTTAAAGAAAATACAATAGAAATTAGTACAACAAAAAAATGAATCTTATGAATGTAAAATATCTTTTTATCTTATTCGCGACGGTGTTTTTAGCATCAGCCTGTAATTCACAAACCAACTCACAATCATTGAATGCGAATGCATTTAACCAAAAGATAAGTGAACAAAATGATGCCGTTGTGTTAGATGTTCGAACGCCGGAAGAATATGCAGGCGGCTATATTGCAAATGCTACTAATATCGATTTTAGAAGTAGCAATTTTGAGACAGAAATTTTAAAACTCGACAAAAATAAAACGTATTTGGTGTATTGTCTTTCCGGAAAACGAAGTGCATCTGCGAAAGAAGTGATGATGCAAAATGGTTTTAAAAATGTCATTAATTTAGATGGCGGTATTTTAGCTTGGCAAGCAGCCAATTTGCCATTGACACAAACGAATGCATCCACTAATCAAGATGCATTATCAATGGACATGTACAAAAGCATGATTACTTCGGATACATTGGTGTTAGTGGATTTTTATGCACCTTGGTGTGGCCCTTGTATTAAAATGAAACCAATGTTGGAAGAAGTAGCAAAAGAATATGCCGGAAAAGTGAAAGTAGTTCGTTTAAATATTGATGAAAATATGGAATTGGCAAAGCAATTAAATGTAGTTGAAATTCCGGTATTAAAAACGTTTTTAAACGGAACAGAAAAATGGTCGCACAAAGGATATATCGAAAAAGACGAGTTGGTAAAACACCTTTAAATATAAATATCTTTAGGCGTTGTATTGTCTGTTCTTTCATTACCTAATGCTCGTAAAATATCGACAACAATTTTGATGACAACAAACAAACTAACACAAGCTACGATTGCAGTTAGGTGGTTTAGGTGCATTTTTTCAGTCATGCCTTTATATAAAAATGTACTCAATACAACCACAATGTGAACGATGATGATATGTGCATCAAAATAAGAAAATGCATTTAATGGTGTAGTTTGTTTGTATTTCTGATTCGCAATGAAATTGAAATAGAAATTCAATGCACCGCTGAAAAACATACTCAATAACGTAATCCGATAAAAGGTGCCTTTAAATGCTAATGCTTCTGCCATTGAAATTAAATCTCTGGAAGAAGCATCATCTTTGTTGCTTAACATAAATCCGGTAAACGTAATGAGAAAAGAAAGATAAAAAAAGAAAATTCCCAAACGTATCGCCATAAACTTAAATCCGATAAACAGTTTTGCCGACAATGCAAAATTGCCATCTTTGGCAGTTAGTATTTGTAGCAATTCAAAAAAACTGATAATAAGTAATTCAACCCAATAAATATATATCACCGTAAATAAAGTCCAGCCTAAGTTTAGTACACCATAAATTGGCATTAAATTCGTAAAAATGATAAGCGGAATGGTATAGTTTTTAGTTTGAGGTGTCATGATTTTATAGTTATATTTTTTGTTTCTGATTTTGGTCATATAACCAATCACAAATTAATTACTAATTTTAAATATGGCAAACAGAGATTTACACAACATGCGAGAAAGCTATGATGCTTTTTCTTTGTTGGAACAAGATTGTGATTCTAATCCATTTAAACAGTTTGATAAATGGTTTCAACAAGCAGTAGCAATCGATGATTTAGAACCCAATGCAATGCAAATTGCAACAGTTGGAAAAGATTTGAAACCAACAATCCGAACAGTATTGCTAAAAAGTTTTGATGAGAACGGTTTTATTTTTTTCACCAATTACGACAGTACCAAAGGAAAACAAATAAGCGAAAATGCCAATGTTGCTTTATTGTTTTGGTACCGCACACATCAACGTCAAATACGTATTGAAGGTGTTGCATCTAAAACACCAAAAGAAGAGAATGATTCTTATTTTCATTCGCGTCCGCGAGACAGCCAATTAGCAGCATTCATATCGGAACAAAGCCGTGTAGTGGAAAGTCGTGCAATATTGGATGAACGATTTAAACAAAAAGAAATAGAATTACAAAATCAAGAAATTCCGGCACGAGAAAATTGGGGTGGATTTTTGATAAAACCATCTTTGTTTGAGTTTTGGCAAGGTAGAGAAAACCGCTTGCACGATAGAATACAATATACCAAACAGGCAAACGGCATTTGGGAAATGGAACGATTAATGCCTTAAAATATTAAAGCCTCAACAGTGTTGAGGCTTTATTTTTTTTGGTTTTTCGATTATCTTATTTGCCTTTGTTTACAGCTTCGGATAATTCTTTTCCAGCTTTAAATTTCACTAATGTTTTAGCAGGAATTTTAATTTTTGCACCAGTAGATGGGTTTCTTCCTTCTCTCTTAGCTCTTTTTGCTGTGCTGAAAGTACCGAAACCAATTAATGTAACTTTGTCACCTTTTTTCAAGGTTTTACGAATGCTTTCTAATACAGCATTCAATGTGTCGTTTGCAGCTGCATTCGTTACGCCTGCTGCGTCTGCGATTACTTTTACTAAATCTCCTTTGTTCATTTTATTTTGTTTATAAAGTTAAAAAAACATTATGCCACAAAGTTATATTCTTTATTGAATTTTCCAAATAATAATAAGAAAATGTTAGTAAAAATGGGCTTCTGTGTAAAATTTGGAGCTGAAACCCTTGTTTTTATTATGCTTAGGCCGAAAAAGAAGTGCCGCATCCGCAAGTACTCGATGCATTTGGGTTATTAAAAATGAAACCACGGTTATCGAGTCCGCTTTTAAAATCAATTTCGCAATTGTGCAAATAAATTTCTTGAACTTTATCTATGAAAATAGTAATACCATCCAATATGAAAATTAAATCATTATCGGTTGCTTTGTCAAAATCCAAGATATAACTAAAGCCGGCACAACCACCACCACGCACTCCTAAACGCAAACCAAAAGATGCATCGTAATTCCCTTTTTCGTACAATGCTTTAATTTCTTGCAATGCACTATTGGTAAGTGTGATTGGTAATTTTATTTCTGTAGATGTTGTTTCCATAAATAGCTAAACAAGCAAATACAAAGTTAGTTTAAAAAATCGTTGTTGAAAATAAAATTAGGATTAAAAATAGATACAATTGTATGCATGATTAATTCGATAAATAATCTAATTTTATACATTGAAATTAAACACTCAAATTATTACATGAATTTCTCTGATATCCTTGAATTATTAAAATACACAGTTCCGGCATTAGTAATGTTAGGTGGTGTTTACTTTGTTATCCGTATGTTTATTGATGATGAAAATAAACGTAGAAATCAAGAGGTAAATAAAGCACTCTTGTTTGAACAACGCAAAGTATCGTTGCCATTGCGTTTGCAAGCATACGAACGTGCTATTGTTTTGTTGGAAAGAATTCATCCGGTAAGTTTATTACAACGTGTGTACACCACCAATATGCTTGTTCCGGAATTTCAATTAGAGTTAATAAAAACCATTCGATTAGAGTACGAATATAATTTGTCGCAACAAATGTATATTAATGATGGTGCTTGGCAAATGGTGGCAACGGCCAAAGAAGAAACCATCAAAATCATCAATACGTTTGCCTCTAAACTTCCGGACGATGCCGACGGAATGGAATTAAGTAAAGCTATTTTAAATTATTATATGCAATCACAACAAGAAGTGCCGGTTCAAATTGCCATTAATTTTATTAAGAGTGATGTTAAAAGTTTATTCTAAGATATTCTTTATTGGTAGCATCATCGTAATGCTATCGGCTTGCAAAACGTATTTGCCTATTGCACACACCAATAGCTTAGAGAAGGTTATTAAGTTCACACCCGAAAATGAATCAATAAAATCATACTATCAACCTTATAAAGATTCATTAGATAAGATAATGAAAATTCCTATTGCAGATTTAACGGATGATATCACTAAAAAAATGCCGGAAAGCACATTGGGTAATTTGATGGCTGATATGCTTAAAATAAAAACGCAAGAAGCCATTGGGAAAAATGTCGATTTTTCAGTGATGAATTACGGCGGTATCCGAATGGCATCTCTAACCAAAGGAATATTGAATATAGAACATGCTTACTTATTAATGCCTTTTGATAACTATTTAACGGCACAAACTTTATCCGGACAACAAGTACAAGATTTTTGTGATTCAATAGCAGTAAAAGGTGGTTGGCCGGTATCTGGTTTATCTTTCCAAATTAAAGATAAAAAAGCTATCGATGTAAAAGTAAATAACGTACCATTAAATAGCACTAAATTGTATTTAATGGCAACGAATGATTATGTTGCAAATGGTGGTGATGGAATGACATTTTTAAAAACAATTCCAACCATACAAACCGGTAAGCTTTTTAGAGATGCTATTATTGAATATTGGAAAGAACAATCTGCTAAAGGAAATAAAATTTCTTCCTTGTTAGAAAATAGAATAAGCTATGCAAAATAGAAGAACATTTTTAAAAACCATGAGTGTTGCCGGTGTTGTTGCCGGTACGGTTTCTTCACCATTGCAGTTAATGGCTAACGAAGTGAAAACAACCTTAACTATTTTACATACCAACGATGTGCATAGTCATATTGAACCATTTGCCGACGATGATAAAAAATATCCGGGCTTAGGTGGTGCGGCACAACGTGCAACAATAATTAATAGTATTCGACAAAAAGAAGAGGTTGTATTGCTGTTAGATGCCGGTGATATTTTCCAAGGTACACCTTACTTTAATTTCTTTCATGGCGATTTGGAAATCGATTTGATGAATAAGATGCAATACGATGCAGCTACTATCGGTAATCATGATTTTGATGGCGGTTTGGAAACTTTATCCAAACAAATTTCGCGTGCACAATTTCCATTTGTTAATTGCAATTACGATTTCTCCGATACGATAGTAAATGGAAAAGTGCATAAACATTTTATCCTAAAAAAAGGAAAATTAAAAATTGGTATTACCGGTTGTGGTGTGGAATTAAATGGATTGGTTCCGGATAAACTATATGGCAATACGAAATATTTAGATCCAATTCAATGCGTACAGCAACAAGTGGATATTTTGAAAGAGAAGAAATGTCATTTTATTATTTGTTTATCGCATTTGGGATATAAATACACAGATGCGAAAATATCAGATATTGTGTTGGCACAACAAACAAACGGCATTGATTTGATTATTGGCGGTCACACACATACCTTTTTAGATGCACCGATTTCAGAAAAAAATAATATTGGTAAAGATGTCTTAATTAACCAAGTGGGTTGGGCTGGTATTCAGATAGGAAAGCTAAATTATCTTTTTGAAAAAAGTTTTCGCAAAAAGTTATCAAACTCTCAAACTGTAATTGTTGATAAAAAGTCAATAGAAAAATAATTTTTTTTATAAGGAATTTTTCCTCATCTTAGTTTCGTCGATAGGTTATCATTTTAAATTTATAAAAACCAATAAGAGCGTATGAAAAACAAGCATGAACTTGTGTGGGAAAATTGTCTCAAAATAATCAAAGATAACATTAATGTACAAAGCTATAAAACTTGGTTTGAACCTGTAAAACCGGTTAAGATAGATGGAAAAATTTTAACGATACAAGTACCCAGTCAGTTTTTTTATGAATGGTTGGAAGAACATTATGTTACATTATTACGCAAGACAATTAAAAGGGAATTGGGTGACGATGCCAAATTAGAATATCGTATTTTAGTAGATGCATCAAATGGTGCGAAGGCAGAATCAAAAACAGTAGATATACCCAATTATAGAGAAGGTGTTTATGGAAGCAATGAAATTTCTATGCCTGCCGTGTTTTCTAGCCCGATGGTGAAAAACCCATTTGTTATTCCGGGATTGAAAAAAATACACGTCGATTCTCAATTAAATCCAAATTATACTTTTGATTCTTTTATAGAAGGCGATTGCAATAAATTTGCACGAAGTGCAGGTATGGCAGTAGCCAAAACGCCCGGTGGAACAGCTTTCAATCCATTGGTTATTTATGGTGGTGTTGGTTTAGGTAAATCACATTTGGCACAAGCCATCGGAAACTTTATAAAAGTAAATGCATCCAATAAAACAGTGTTGTATGTTGGTTCTGAAAAATTTACCAGCCAGTTTTTAACCGCAGTAAAAGATAATAGCACCAATGATTTTATACATTTCTATCAACAAATAGATGTATTGATAATTGATGATATTCAATTTTTCGCCAACAAACAAAAAACTCAAGATATCTTCTTTCATATCTTCAATCATCTACATCAAAATGGGAAACAATTAATCTTGACTTCGGATAGAGCACCCAAAGATTTAGAGAATATGGAAGAGCGATTGTTATCTCGTTTTAAATGGGGCTTAACCACCGATTTGCAAACTCCGGATTACGATACACGCGTTACCATCTTAGAGAAAAAATTACACGCCGATGGTATTGTTATGAATGATGATGTGGTACGATTTATTGCTACCAATATCAAAACGAATGTTCGTGAATTAGAAGGCGTGTTGACTTCTATTTTAGCACAAGCAACATTAAATAAACAAGATATCACCTTAGAGTTAGCTAAACGCACAGTAATAAATTTTGTGAAACATGCTA
This sequence comes from Bacteroidota bacterium, assembly GCA_963169645.1. Lineage (GTDB taxonomy): Bacteria > Bacteroidota > Bacteroidia > Chitinophagales > JADIYW01 > JADJSS01. Next base: position 15,522 of record CAUJCO010000011.1, on the reverse strand, counting down.
CAAAAGAAATTTCATTAGACATGATTCAAAAAACAGTGTGTGATTATTTTGAAGTGCCGGTAGAAAAATTAAAAGAGCCAACCAGAAAACGTCAGTTCGTTCAAGCTCGACAATTATCTATGTACTTTGCTAAAGAATATACAAAGGCATCTTTAAAATCTATTGGGCAACAATTTGGTGGAAGAGATCATAGCACTGTGATACACTCTTGTCAAGCCGTTCGCAACTTAATTGATACTGATGACGAGTTTAGAGATTCAGTAGATGAATTGAAAAAAAGAATAGAATTAAGTTTATAATTTACGATGTTTTAGAAATATAAAATCTTGCTACTCAGCAAGATTTTTTTATGCAAATGTGTTATCAATTTATTAATCGAAAAAATCTTCACAAATTTTGATTTATATTTGCAAAGTTCTTTAAAAATCCTATCTTTGCCGTCCCAAAGTTCTTGTAACAATAAGGAGGTGAGGTGGGTGAGTGGCTTAAACCACCAGTTTGCTAAACTGACGTACGGGAAACTGTACCGAGGGTTCGAATCCCTCCCTCACCGCAGCAAACAGAATCAGTAACGGGATGTAGTTCAGTCCGGTTAGAATGCCTGGTTTGGGACCAGGAGGTCGTTGGTTCGAATCCAGCCATCCCGACTAACCAAGTAAAAAGCCTCACAGCAATGTGAGGCTTTTTTTATTGTTTTCGTACTAAAGTCTCCTGATTGGAACTCTGCATCGAATATTACAATACCATCTATTCTATAGTAGATTATTTATCTTTTTTCATTTCCGTATCGAACTTTTAAACAATATCTTTGCAGAAGCATTATAGTGCTATCATCATGACAAAAAATATCTATATTATCCGACATGGACAAACCGACTTCAATGTAAAACAAGTAGTTCAAGGTCGTGGTATTAATTCGGATTTAAACGATACCGGCATACAACAAGCTAAATTATTTTTTGAATCGCATAAAGAAATTAAGTTTGATATTGTGTACACTTCTTCTTTACGGAGAACTTGGCAAACAGTAGATGGTTTTATTTCTAAAAAAATTCCACACATCGCAACTAAAAATTTAGATGAAATTGATTGGGGTATTTTTGAAGGAGTTGAACATCATCCTACGTTGCAAAAAGAATATTACGATATTATCGAAGAGTGGAAAAAAGGAAATTTATCAATTAAAATTGAAGGTGGCGAAAGTGCACAAGATTTAGCTGATAGATTACAACCTTTTGTAAATGAAATTACCAATATAGAAGAGCAAACTATTTTAGTTTGTACTCACGGCAGAACATTGCGTGTGCTTATTTGTTTACTCTTAAATAAACCGATTTCAGAAATGGATGAATTTGAACATCAAAATACGTGTTTGTATCATTTAGAATATAAAGACGGCATCTTTGTATTATTAAAAGAAAATGATATCACGCATTTGTCGGAGTAGTTAGCAGTCATTGTAAAAAAAATATCCGACAAACAATAAACTGATACCTGACAAAAAAAGCAACAATATTTGAATGTTTACAACCTAAATGAAAAGTAAAAAAGAAATAGTAACAGAATTTATCAATGCAACAAATCAAAAAGATTGGGACAGAGTATTAACTTTAGTTCACAATGACTTCATAAGACATAGCTCATCAGAACCAAAGGAAATAAAAACAAATGTTGAATTAGTTAAATTTCATCAGACAGAGTTAGATACCTTTCCTGACTTACAAGAGACAATAATTTTCGCAATAGAAGAAGGTGACTTAGTAGCAGCAAGAATAAATTTTTCTGGGACACAGTTAGGGCAGCTTATAAACTTTGCCCCGACAGGTAGAAAATTAACAGCAGAATTTAATTGTTTCTTTCGTGTGACAGAAGGCAAAATTAAAGAAAGTTGGGTCGAATATGATAATTTAAACGGACTTATTCAACTTGGACACTACAAATTAGATGATAATATAGTGTAATAAAAATAACAACGAACCGCAAACACAGGTTTTACGTCAAACAGTGTGACGAACAAACTTGAAACTTTGTGCTTTTAAGAAAATTTGTATTTTAGCTAAGCGTTTCGACTTCGATTTCCCGTCCGAACGAAAGCTCGAGAACCGATTTGTAGTATATGGAAACAGAACAAGCAACACAACTACCTCATCTATATAGAATTTCAGCAGTTTCTTATTTAAATACCAAACCTTTATTATTTGGTTTGGAAAATAATCCTATCTATAAAAAAATAAAAATTACGCAAGATATTCCATCGCTCTGTGCACAGAAATTACTCAATGATGAAGTAGATATTGGCTTAGTTCCCATCGCAATTATTCCACAATTAAAACAACCCAGAATTGTATCACCTTATTGTATTGGTGCAGATGGCGAAGTAAAAACAGTATGTTTATTTTCTGCCGTTCCAATGGAGCAAATCAATACGATTTATTTAGATTATCAATCGCGTACATCTGTTTTATTGGTGCAGTTGTTGATGAAAGAATATTGGAAAAAAGAAGTCAACTTTTTACCTGCAACAGAAGGATTTGAAAATGTCATTAAAGAAGATATTGCTGCTGTAATTATTGGTGATAGAGCCATCACGGCAGCAAAAAAATATCCGTATGTGTATGATTTGTCGTTGGCATGGAAACAGCATACCGGCTTGCCATTCGTGTTTGCAGCTTGGGTAAGCAATAAAGAAATTGATGCTGATTTTTTGGATGAATTTAATGCTGCAATTAAAAATGGATTAGAACACCGTTTGCAATTAGCCGACCAATTTACTTCTTATAATTCTGATTCATTTTCTATTCAAGAATATTGGACAAAAAACATTCAATACGAAATTACTCCGGACAAAAAACAAGCTTTTGAATTGTTTATTCAAAAATTAAACCCGAAAACGCAATATATTTATTGTTATTGATGAGCAATTCGTTCTAATGTAATTTGAATTAATTTATCTACCGTTTTGTATGCATCTTTTGTGAAAATGCCATTTGCGCGATTGGCTAAAATCGCATTTAATGAAATAGCTTCGTGTCCCATTAACGTACACAATCCATAAATGCCGGAAGTTTCCATTTCCATATTGGTAATTTTTCTGTTTCCCGGTAAGGCAACTTGTATCAATTCATCTATGAAATGTTTATTGGTAGGCGTTAGTCGTAAGCTTCTGCCTTGAGGAGCGTAAAATCCGGTATTGGTAATGGTTACGCCTTTTCGCATATCAAATGCAAACTGATGTAGTAATTTTTCAGATGCATACGTAACCGCCGTACGAACACCAAGCGGTGCAATTATCGGTTCTAAAGTTGCCTCAATGGATACATCCAACGCTTGTTTTTTTGTTTGATAAAATCCCATTAAGCCATCTAAACCAATTGCCATTTCAGAAGCAAGAAACGTATCAACGTCTATTTCGGGCAACACGGCACCGGAAGTTCCAATGCGAATAAATTGCAATGAAGTAAGTTGCTCCTTAATAGTGCGTGTTTCAAAATCAATATTAAATAATGCATCTAATTCATTTAAAGTAATATCGATATTATCTGTTCCCATTCCGGTTGATAAAACCGTTATTCTTTTAGTGCCGATAAATCCGGTATGTATTACAAATTCGCGTTTTGTTTTTTGTATTTCTATCTTGTCAAAATAACGCGATATTTTGGGCACTCGTTCCGGATCGCCTACTAAAATAATGGTGTTTGCCACTTCTCCGGGCAATAAATTAAGATGGTAAACACTGCCATCACTATTTAGTATTAATTCACTTTCTGCAATTCTCATACTATAAAGTTAGCGGTAAAAACGAATAAAGCAAAAATGTATTTTTAAGTTCTTATTTTTACAAAAGATGTCCACTGCTTTAGATATATTAAAACATTACTACGGATATGAGTCGTTTCGCGAACCGCAATCCGAAATCATACAATCTGTGCTGGATGGAAATGATACTTTGGCATTGTTGCCAACAGGTGGCGGAAAGTCGATTTGTTTCCAAGTTCCTGCTTTGATGAAAGAAGGTATCTGTATTGTGGTTTCTCCTTTAATTGCCTTGATGAAAGATCAGGTTTTTCAATTAAAAAAACGAGATATTAAAGCCGCAGCCATCTTCACCGGATTATCGTATTCCGAAATTGATAAAATACTGGATAATGCTCAATTTGGCTATTATAAATTTTTATATGTTTCACCAGAGCGATTAAAAACGGATATTTTTATAGAACGTTTTAAAAGGATGAACGTTAGTTTAATTGCGGTGGATGAAGCACATTGTATTTCACAATGGGGTTATGATTTTAGAAAGTCTTACTTAGAAATTGCAGCATTAAGAGGTATTCATCCACATGTTCCCATATTAGCATTAACGGCATCAGCTACTGAAAAAGTACAAAAAGATATTGCCGAAAAATTAAAATTTAAGTCGACATATACTGTTTTTAAAAAATCATTTTTAAGAGAAAATTTACGTTTTGTCGTTCGCAACGAGATGGCAAAATATCCTAAAATTGTTGAGATAATTCAAAAGCTAAAAGGAAGTGGTATTGTATATGCACGGAGTAGAATCCAAACAAAAGAAGTAGCGGAGTTTTTATTTAAACATCATATTAATGCAGATTTTTACCATGCCGGTTTAACGACAAAAGAACGAAGTGCCAAACAAGATGCTTGGATTCAAAATAAAACGAGTGTTATGGTTTGTACCAATGCATTTGGAATGGGCATAGATAAACCCGATGTACGTTTTGTAATTCATTTGGATGTTCCGGATAGTTTGGAAGCTTATTATCAAGAAGCAGGACGAGCCGGACGTGATGGAAAATTAGCGTATGCGGTTTTGTTGTATAATGAGCAGGAAATAGAATATTTAAATGAAAAAATCAATCAACAATTTCCAACTATTGATACTATCAAACATATATACAATGCATTGTGTAATCATTTTGCCATTCCGGTAGAAAGTGGTTATATGCATACCTATAATTTTGATTTCATGCATTTTTGCAATCTTTTTAAATTGGATAAAATCAAAACTTCTTACGCACTAAAAATATTAGAACAACAAGGTTATATCCAACTTAATGAAAGTGTGTTATTGCCTTCCAGAGCCTATATTTATTGCAGTAATTTAGATGTCTACAAGTTTGAAATTGCACATAGTAAATTATCGCCATTAATAAAAATGTTATTGCGTACGTATGGTGGCATTTTTAATAATTATACAAAGATAAGTGAAGCTGTAATGGCAAGACAATTAAAAATAAGCCAAGAAGAAGTTGAAAATCAATTGCAATTTCTGCATAAAAACAAAGTGCTTTCCTACATTCCGGCAAATGATAAACCTACGATAATGCTATTAACAGAGCGTTTGCACGATTCGAATTTGTATATAGATGCAACTTATTTTCAACATAGAAAGAAAATAATTGCCGACCAAATTTTGTCGATGTGTGCTTACGTAGAACAAGATAAAGTTTGCCGACAGGCCTTTATTTGCAGCTATTTTGGCGAAACAAGCAAGATGCAATGTATGCAATGTGATGTTTGTATAACGAATAAAAAAAAGTTGGAAATAGATGAAGATTTTATTTTGGCAAAGCGCTGTATCTTAGATAAATTATCCGCACAAAATTGGATAGCAATGGAAATAATTCTAAAGCAAGAAGCCTCTTACGATAAACAATTACATCAACAAGTAATCCGATTTTTATTAGATGAAATACAAATAGAAATCAATGAAAAAAATGAATTGCGTAAAATAATATAAAATCATCTTAAACCTATTTATCTTTAAAATTGTTTCTTTAAGAATGAAAAAAATAATTTGCACCGTTACGAATGAGTTGGTTTACGACCAACGGATGCAACGTATTTGTTCTTCATTGCAAAAACATACTTTTGATGTAACATTAGTTGGTCGTGCAACTGCATCATCCATACCGTTATCAAATAGGTTATTTGCTCAAACACGCTTGCGATGTTTCTTTAATAAAGGTTTTTTGTTTTATGCTGAATATAATATCCGATTATTTATTTTTCTAATGTTCACCACTTTTGATATTGTATGTGGTTGTGATTTGGACACTTTACCGGCGGCAGTTTTAGCGGCAAAAATTAAACGTAAAAAAGTAGTGTACGATGCACACGAGTATTTTCCGGAAAGCCCTGAGTTAATTGGTCGTCCGATGGTGAAATCAGTTTGGCATTTCATAGAAAAAAGCTTAATAAAAAAAGCTGATTTAGTTTATACAGTTACCGCATCTATTGCTCAATATTTTCAAAGAAAATATAAAATTGAAGTACATGTAATTCGCAATGTGCCTATAAAATCGAAAGTAGAAAAATCAAAAAACCAACACCAAAAAATTATTTTATACCAAGGTGCTGTTAACATCGGAAGAGGCTTAAATGAATTGTTGCTTACAATGTTAAAAATTAAAGATGCTGTATGTTGGATTGTTGGTGATGGTGATGAGATGCAGCATATCAAACAATCTATTCAAGAACTCGCATTAGGTGATAAAGTAAAATTGCTCGGTAAAAAGAAACCCGAAGAATTAAGACGTATTACACAAGATGCTTATATCGGAATTAATTTGTTGGAAAATCGTGGATTGAGCTATTACTATTCTCTTGGAAATAAAACATTTGATTATATACATGCAGCCAAACCACAAGTATTAATAGGCTTTCCGGAGTATATTCAACTAAATAATCAATACCATATTGGTTTGGTAGTAGATGAATTGAATATTGAAAAAATACAACTTGCTATTGAACAATTATTACAAGATGATACGTTGTATAAAAACATTCAGCAAAATTGTTTGCGTGCGAAAAAAGAATTGTGTTGGGAATTGGAAGAACAGAAATTAATTGCTTTGTATAAATCGTTGAACTAAATGTACGCACATCTTTCAATACATATTATCTGTTTAGATATTCCATTTCCGGCAGATTACGGCGGCGCCATCGAAGAGTTTTATAAGCTTAAAGCAATGCACCAATTGGGTGTGAAAATACATTTGCATTGCTTTGAATATGGCGATAGGAAACAGCAACCGGAATTACAGAAATATTGCGAAAAAGTATATTATTATCGTCGTGAACGGAGTTGGAAATTTCTTTTTTCTTCGTTTCCATTTATTGTGCAATCTCGGATGCATCCGGATTTATTAAACCAATTGCAACAAGATAATTTTCCGATATTGATGGATGCAACACATTCATCCGGTTTTTTAAATCATCCTAATTTTAAAAACAGAATTATGGCAGTTCGTTTGCATAATATTGAATGGATTTATTATCGTATTTTAGTAGAACATGCAGTGAGCTTAAAAGAAAAAATCTTCTTTTTTCAAGAGTATAAAAAGCTTAGAAAATATGATGCTCAATTGCAATATGCGGATGTTTTATCTTGTTTATCTCAAACAGATTTTGAGTATTATTCGGATAAATTTCCAGACAAAAAAGTGCAATTAGATTTTGTCTTTCACGAACATGAAAAAGTACAAGCAAAAGTTGGAAAAGGTAATTATATCTTGTATCACGGCAATTTATCACTGTCGGATAATTATAGCTTACTCATAGATTTATTGAGTAACGAATTGAAACATTGTACGCATCCAATTTATATTGCCGGAAAAAATCCACCAGATATTTTAATTCAATTTTTAAAATATAAACCCAATATAAAGTTGCTTGCAAATCCGACGAATGAAGCATTGCAACAATTGGTGCAAGAGGCACATATTTGTTTGGCATTAGCTGCCAATCCAAGTGGTGTGAAATTGAAACTAATTAACTCGTTGTTTCTGGCTCGTTTTGTTATTTCGGATGAGAATACATTAACGGGAAGCGGCTTGGATGCATTGGTTTATAAAAAAGATGACATGCCATTATCTGAATTAATTGATACATTAATGCAACAGACTTTTACAGCAACAGATATTGATAAAAGAAGCAATGTTTTGTTAGAAAAGTATAATAATATTAAAAATGCACAACAAATTTTACAGGCTATTGTTTCTGTAAATAAAGGTTGATTTCTCATTCGATTTATAAGTTATATGAAACAAAAAATCCTGACCATTTTATTATTAGTTATCACTGCAAATGTTATTTATTTTGGTATTCTTCGCGGTCGGATTGCACCACGTAATCCGTTCGATAAAAGCATCTTATTAGATGAACAACAACAAACATTTTCTATTGTGGCACAAAAAGGAAAAGTTGTAATTGTTACGTATTTCCAAACGTGGTGTCGCGATTGTAGAAAAGAATTACCTCAATTAGAAGCATTACAACACGATTTTAAAGATAAATTATCAGTGCTTGTTATTACAGATGAATCATTTGAAAAAATAAAAGCAGTGAAGTCTTTTATGCAAATAGATTTACCGTTTTTTCAAAGTCAAAAACCATTGAAACAAATAGGCATTCATCGTTTTCCGACAACATATTTATTGGATAAAAATGGAGAAGTTGTGGAGTCAAAAATTGAAGGCATACATTGGAATACTATTGAGATTCGGAATTTAATTACAGAACTAAGTCAATAACTATATGATACTTTCTTTTATTTTTTGCATAGAAGTTGCATAATTTATTTGCGATTTCCATCCTAATTCTGTTCTCGCTTTTTGTGTAGAAATAGTTCGGTTGATGCCGGTTGCTTGTACAGATTTTTTGGCAATTGGTGGTTTTTTCCCAAACAATGGAAAAATAAATTCTGCCACAACCGCAGCAAAATAAGCTACTTTATACGGAATTGATGCAGTAACTGTTTTGTTTTTAATGGCTGCTAAATCGCTGAAATATTGTTTCCATGTAACATCCCAATCATCCATAAAAAAATACGTTTGATTGTGTGCAATTTTTTTTGTCATGCAAAGAAAAATGCCATTGGCTAAGTTCTCGGCATCTAATAAACAAGCAGGTTGCTTTCCGTTGTCAATTAATTTTAAACCAAATGCAGTGTCCATTCTTTTAAGCGGTTCCACCACCCAAACACTACCCGGACCAATCACGGCACTCGGACGAATGATGGTATAAAATATAGAATTATCCGTGCAGAAATTTTTCACTAATTCTTCTGTGTCAATTTTTGCATCATCGTAGTGAACACCTGTTTTTATTAATGGAGTCGCTTCATTGGGTATTGTTTTGTTTCTGTCAATTCCACTTGCTACACCAACGGAGCTGATATAGATGAAGTGTTGCACATTGTGTTTTTTTGCATCTTGTAATAGTGAATGTGTGGCATCGTAATGGGCTTCATAAAATTGAGCTTTCGTTCCAAAATCAATAACACGTGCAGCAGTATGCACCACAATCGTACAATCTTTACAGATACCTTCCACGTCTTTAGGTTGTGTAATATCTGCCTGAACCATCTCCATATTTTTTTGTAAAAATTCATCTATATTTTTGGATGAATGATACGTTCCTTTTACGGATGTATAATTGTTTTCTAATAAAACCTGCATTAAGTGTTTGCCTATTAAGCCGGTGATTCCGGTGATGAGTATCTTCATAATTAAATTAAATCTAAAATATCTATCGAGTTTAAATTCATCTCATTCATTTTATATTGCATCCAATATTCAAACGAATTCAGATAATTTTCTTTATCTAAATTGTCAGATAAAAAATCGAGCCATAATAGTGCGATGCTGGTTTCTGCAATATAAAAGGCAATATCTTTAGCGTAAGCTGCTAATTTAGTATGTTGTTTTTGCTGTATAAAATCAAGGATAAATAAGGTTTTTTGCTGCAATTTTGCAGCATGTATTTTTAATTTTTCTGTATTACAATGGCTTATCGTTTCGGTCGCAAATGCATGCCAAGCTTGCAATCCATTTTCTTTCTCAATTGCACGCAACATATCTAAAGAAAGTACGTTTGTTGTACCTTCCCAAATACTAAGCACTTGAGTGTCGCGTAGCATAACAGGAATACCGCTGTCTTCTAAATACCCGATGCCACCAAATACTTCAATATGTTCGGATGCACTTTTTATAGATTGTTTTGCTGTATATAATTTTGCGATTGGTGTTAAAATTCGCAATAATGATTTCTCATTTTCTGTTGCCAAGTTGCAATCTTCTTTCCCTAATAATCGTGCTAAAAATAATGCGAATAACATGCCGGATTGATACGCAATTTCTAACTCTCTAATTGTTTTTTTATGCAGCACATGTTCTTGTAAAGTTTTTCCAAATGCTTCGCGTTGTTTTCCATATTTTTCACTAAGCGAATAAGCTCTTCGCATGTATGACACGGCACTTATGGTGTTGTATATGCGGGTGATATTAAACAATGTAGAAATAGTGCGTACACCTTTTTCTTTTTCACCTACTAATTTTGCTTTTGCTCCGGTGAGTTGCAATTGTGCTGTGGGTAAAGCACGTGTGCCTAATTTGTCTTTTAATGCTTCTACTTCAATGCCATTTAATTTTCCATCTTCTTGTCGTATGGGTAAATAAAATAAGGATAATGGAGCTCGTTTATTTTCGGTTGCAGGTTCTGTAGATGCTAATGTAAATGCCATGTCGGCGGTGATGGCTGAAGTAAACCACTTGTGTCCTTTTAGTATATATCCGTTGGCAGTTTCTTCCGCAAATGTCATGGATCGCGATACATCTGAGCCACCGGTACGTTCTGTCATCCACTGTCCGCTGGTTTTAAACGTAGATGGATTTCGGGAAATGATAGATTGCAATGCTGTGGTTTTCAATTCATCATCACCAAATAGTTCAATCAATCTGGCGGCTCCATCTGTCATGGCTAAAGGACAAGTATAGATTGCAGACGACGGTGTAAATAAATATAATTTTACAAATTGATATAAACGTGAATACGCACTAAATTGGCGTTCATAACCAATGGCAATTAAACCTTCTTCAGCAGCGGCATCGTTCAGATTTTTCCAGCCTTGAGCAATTTTTATCTCATCTACACGTTGCCCAAAAGCATTGTATTGAGTGAGTGTTGGTTCATTGAGTTGTGCATCATTTGCCCATTCAATAAATTCATTTGCAGCACGTTTTCCAAAATTTTCTAAGTCGGGCAAAATGGTATTTAATTGTTCCGATGGAAAATATGTTTTTAAATAATCTTGAATAAAAATGTCATCCGTAAATTCATTTTCCAATACAGGAATTTGTTGAATAAAATCGGAATATATTGTCGCTTTTTTCATCGTCTAAATTTTAATAAAGATACAGAATTGGATATTTTTTTAGGAGAAGATATTTTTATAACTAATTAGATGAAAGCATTTTTTTTATTTGTTCTATATTTTCAATAGGAAGGGAACAGCTCTTGTTTTTACATACATAAAATAGTGTTTTGTCTTTTTGGTATCTGTCTTTTAATAAAGGCATTTGACTTTCTGTTGTTGCACCTGTTATAAGTACATCGGATAAGTAAGTGGTTTGTATATCTTTTAAATCATTGAAGGCATTTTTTCCTATAATGACTAATTCAATATCTAAATGTAAATGCATATCTAAAACAATAGCCCAATTGGAATAATACATTGGGTTTTTTATACATGCATCCAATACGTTATTCAACATGGTTTGACTCATCTGTATGTATTCTTCTTTTGCAAAATATTTTCCGATGAGTAATAAATTTTTAGCCATCGCAGCATTTCCGGAAGGTATAACATTGTCACTGCTATCCATACAGCGCGTAATAAGTGCTTCATCCAAATCTGATGTTATATAGAACATTCCATTTTGGTTATTGTAAAAATGTTGAATAGTATATTCTAAAAATTGATTGGCTTCGTGAAGATATTTTTCTTCTAATGTAATTTGATGTAATGCAATTAAAGCATCTATCAAAAACGCATAATCTTGCAAAAATGCATTGATACTTGATTTACCATTTTTAAAATTTCGATATAATCTAAAGTCTGCACATTTGCAATAAGTAAGGATGAAATCCATTGTTCGAATCGCCTTTTTTAGATATTGATTATCTCCAAATGCTTTGTATGCATCACACAGACCTTTTATCGCTATTGCATTCCATTCTGTTAGTATTTTGTCATCTGTAGAAGGTCGTATTTTTTTGTTTCTTTTTATTAATAAAAGCGTATGTATTGCATCTAATTTTGATTGAAATTCAGCATTTGTAAGTTGATACTCGTGCATGTAATACTCATGGTCATTAGTTCTGAAAAGTACATTTAATCCATGCTCAAAATTTCCTTCTTTTGTAATGTTGTACACGTCTTTAATCAACTCGAAATCTTCGCCACAAACCTGTTTCAATTCCGTATAAGTCCAACAGTAAAATTTTCCTTCTATTCCTTCGCTATCTGCATCTAAAGAAGCATACAAACCACCATACATGTCCGTCATTTCTCTTTCCAACCAATCCAATATTTTACTGCATATTTGCTTGTACATAGGACGTTTGGTATGTTGGTACACTTGTGCATATAAGCTGAGCAATTGCCCATTATCATACAGCATTTTTTCAAAGTGTGGTACTTTCCATTGAGCATCCACACTGTATCGGGCAAATCCGCCACCAATTACATCGTGTAAGCCACCAAATGCCATTTTTTTTAATGTTGTTTTTATTATTTGATGTGTATTGTCATTATTCGCACGTTTAGCGTATCGCAAAAGATATTCATAATTATTGGGCATCATAAATTTGGGTGCACCTATTTTTCCACCCCAATCATAGTCGAGTTTATCTTTCCAATTTTGCCAAATAATATCTTGTAATGCTGCATGAATGTTGTTGTTTTTTTCTTCAAGCGGCATATATTCTAGTTGATGTAATCCTTGTGTAATGCGTTCTGCTTGTTGAATTAATTTATTAGGTTCATTGATAGATAAATTATGAAAATAAAGCAGTGCATTTATCCAATTTGCTTTTGGAAAATAAGTGCCTGCAAAAATGGGTTTGCCATCCGGCAATGCAATAACATTTAAAGGCCAACCACCTTGTCCACTCGTAATCATGGCTACATTCATATAAATTTGATCAAGGTCGGGCCGCTCTTCTCTGTCCACTTTTATAGAAACAAAGTGGGTGTTCATTACATTGGCTACTTCTGTATCTTCAAAACTTTCGTGTTCCATTACATGACACCAATGACAAGCAGCGTATCCAATGGAGATGACAAGTAATTTGTTTTCATTTTTTGCTTTTTCTAATGCATTATTGCTCCAAGGAAACCAATCCACCGGATTGTTTTTATGTTGCAATAAATAAGGTGAAGTTTCGTGTTGTAGCTGATTCATGTTTAAATATATAGAAATGCTTGATTGCTAATATGTTAATTCAATTATTTTTTTATTTTTTTTGATAGATTTTGTTTTATTTTTGAATTGTAATTAAGAATCTATGTCTAAAAATCTACTTTTATTAGTGTCATTTATGGTGATGCTACTCCAACAGAATGCAATTTCTTCTGAAGTACAGAAAGAAAATGGATGGTGTGCTACATCAGCACCCAATACACAATGGGAAAACCAAATTCAACGCATTATACAGCATCAAAAGCTGCAAAAAATGGAAAACGGAAGAATAGGGGAAGAGCAAACAAGCTATACTATTCCCGTAATTGTGCACGTGGTTTATTATCAAAATAATAACTCACAAAATATTCCGGCGGCTAGGGTTGCATCGCAGTTAGATATTTTAAATAATGACTTTGCCGGTATTGGATTAAATAGCGGAAGTATTCCACCACCATTTGCACCTCTAAAAGCAAATTCAAATATTTCTTTTTGCTTAGCAAAGTTAGATATGAATAATAACATATTGGCCGAGCCTGGTATTGATAGAGTAAGTGCTTCTTCCAAAGGATGGCCAAATCCCGGTACACAAGGTTGGGAACGTGATTTTATGGATAACACGATAAAAAAAGCAACAATTTGGGATCCTAATTACTATTTAAATATTTGGGTTGTTCCGGCCATTAAAAGTACAAGTGGCACCCTATTAGGATATGCAACTTTCCCTGCATTGTCCGGATTAGATGGATTGCCGGATGGAGCAGGAAATCCGTTGAATGATGGTGTTGTAATTAGAGCCAGCTATTTTGGAAATAATGGTACAAGCAAAGGTAGAACAACAACACATGAAGTAGGTCATTGGTTAGGATTAAGACACATTTGGGGCGATACCAATTGTGGAACAGATTATGTGAATGATACTCCTACACATGTAACATCCAATGGCGGTTGTCCTACATTTCCATATAACGTAAATGCATGCGGAGCCGGTTCCAGTCCGGACGGTGAAATGTTTATGAATTTCATGGATTATACAACAGACAATTGTATGGCTATGTTTACCAATGGTCAATCCGATCGCTTTCAAGCAGTAATGGCAAATGCAGAGTTTAGAGTAAATCTTGCAAACTCACCGGTTTGTGATACGGTAAAACAAAAACCTTCAGCTAAATTTACCTATCTGAAACAGAATGCGGCTCTCTGTGCTACTTCACAAACTTTTGATTTTACAGATAAATCGTTGTTTAAGCCAACTTCATGGAAATGGACTTTCCAAGGTGGTTCACCGGCAACATCTACTTCGCAAAATCCAACAAATATTACGTTTAATTCAAGTGGTATTAAAAATATTAAATTAGTTGTTACAAATGATAGAGGTTCAGATTCTGTTACATATCAAATAAATGTTCCAATTGTTGGTACTGCTACTTTCCCTTTCTTCGAAGATTTTGAATCACCCTATTTTCCACCATTAGGTTGGGAAACGATTAATCGAAACGGGAATCCGGCGATTAATTGGGATGTGAGAAATGGATACAGTGCTTATGGTGTTGGTACACGTTCAATGATATTCGATAATACGAATAATGATGGGAAATATAAAAAAGATGATATCCAAACTCCAAAAATTAATTTAACCGGCGTTACAGATGCCAAATTAAAATTTGACATTGCGTATGCACCTTTTTATGGAGATTTAGGAAGTGGTACAGATGAATTTTTATGGGATACATTGGAAGTATTAATTACGGATAATTGCCAGCTAACCACGCAAAGTATTTATAGAAAAGGAGAAACGGATTTAGCTACTTTTCCTGCAGGAATGGGAGCAGAATTTTATCCGGCAGATTCGCAATGGAGAAGCGATACTATTGTAATTCCGGCAACGTATTTGAATAAACCCAATGTTCAATTAATTTTTAGAAATTATGGAGATTATGGTCATACTATTTATGTAGATAATATTAACTTATTTACCACATCTTCTACACCAACTGCCACAGCAAGTTTCACGATGAGTGACACGACGGTATGTGCCGGAAGCAGTTTAACATTTACGAGTACATCGGTAGCGACCAATGGCGGCACATTAGATTCTATCCGATGGACAATTAATGGCGGCATTCCGAGTACGTCAACAAGTACAACGGTATCACCGAAGTTTAATACAGTCGGCACATATACAATTAGTTTAATAGCTTACACACACGACGGTTCAACTGTTATAGCAAGTACGGTAACAAGCAAAACAGTACGCGTA
>CAUJCO010000010.1 GCA_963169645.1 Bacteroidota bacterium | reverse complement strand
CTAATAACTTTGATGGGTACACCTGCTATTCAAAATTTATTCAATCAGAAATTGAGGTGTGCAGAATCTTTTGATCAATACAGAACTTCTGACCATGGCTATTAACTTCCAATAAGCTTTTTTCTTTGTAGTAGGTCTTCGACCAATGGAACTACGACGGTTGGTATTTCTATTTGTTGGATAATTTTGTTGGTGATGGATCCTGTCATTATCTTTTCAAATGTAGATTGGCCTCTGGTGGTTATGAATAACATATCGCTGTTTGAGTCTATTGCTATCTCAGGTATGGAAGTCATTGGTTCTATGCCCTCGATGAGAATATTTGACTCTATATTTTGGGTTGTTAAAAAAGACTTAATCGAGTCTAAATATTTTTTCATCTCTAACATTTTGCTGTCATCGTTAGGGATGTAAAGTAAAGTAATTGTTGATGAGAATGTTTTTGCAATATTTGCTGCAAAAGACAATGCTCTTTCTGATGGTTTAGAACCATCTAGCGCAACTAAAAGTTTTTGAGGATGAGTAATTCGTGTGATATCATTCCAGCCTTGAGGAATAATAAGAACAGGGATATCAGATATTGCAGTTAAGGCAGTCGTTATTGCTCGTGGTGCAAATTTCTTTCTTTCTGTAGATTCTCTTGTTCCTAAAACGATCAGATTCGCCATTTTGCTATCAGCATAATCATTAATTGACTCGGCGATACTTCGACCTTCCAATGGGATGTTCTCGATCTCTGATGAGCTTTGGTCATCATCTGTTATATGAATTTTATGAACATTAGCTATAAGAATTTCCGATAACAGCTCTGCAATCTCTATTCCTTTCACAGAGGATTCAGAGCCATCACTTGGCACAACAATTTCATTTACAACATTTTGTGACTCTATTTCCCAAAGCACAACATCTGCAGACGAAATGCTTGACTGCATTTGTGTAGCAGTTTTTAATTCAATGTTGCTGGGGCTTCCAAGGATGTTTCTATACATTGTAAAAACTAAAAAGAGTACTGGCATTAATATCAAGTATGCCCATGCACCTTCTGTAAATCTTTCAGTAAAAATTATTACTGTTGCAGTAGTAGTTAGAATTGAAGCAACAATGGTGCCTGATAATACGATTACATTCCTTGTTGTTCGCGATTCTTTGAAATATCTTATTAATCTTTTTGTCGATGCCCATCCTGTTATGGAAAGAAGAACGAACACCCCAGCTGCATACAATGCCAGATATTTTTCTTCATGTGTGCCTACTATTAAAAATGCTATTGTTGCTATTGCCGTCTGGATCCAAATAGGTCGAGAAGCAACACCAAATCTATTTATCATTCCTAGTCTTGGGGGTATATAGTGTCTGAGTTTCAAACCTACAAATAGATTCTGTGTACCCAATGCACTAGCTGCACTAGCAGAAAGTAAAACTGCTATTCCAATAAAAGTACCTACTGCCGATAGCCAACTTGGTAATAAAGCATCCATCGTTTGAGTAAAAACAGAAACATGCTCATCGTGTGGGTCAGATAGATCCCTGATTGCTGGACCAACAATAAGCATTGTTAATGCTGCTGTAACCATAATGATCATCAGTGATTGAAAAGCTTTCTTACTTTTCTCTTTAGGCTTACCTTCGAAAGCACCTACCAAGTTTGCAAAAACTTCTATACCTGTCATCAATGCTAATATTCGCGCATATGCTCCAAATGTCGTACCAATATTGTCTTTCGAAAATGCTTCAAAATTAACACCAGGTATTTCTATTCCTCGCTTTGCAATGACGACAATTATTAATACCCATAACATGATCAATACACCAGCTGTAGCTGGGCCAAAAACTTTTGATGCTGCCATAGGGCCACGATTCACTAGCCATGCAGTGAGAATACTTACAACTATTGCTAATAAAGTCCGATTATCAAAAATAAAGAAATCATCATTTAAAAAAGAAAATCGATCAGCAGCAAATGTGACGAGAGCTGCCATTGATACCAAAAAAGTGAGCGTGTATTCGATGAAGGTTATACTCGCCGTAATCTTTACAGCCCAGCTCCCATACTCTTCCTCTGCAAGACCACTACCACCCGAACCATCTGTAATCCATTTCATTACCGAACGGTACATAAGAGAAACAAAAGCAATTGTAAAAATAGCGAGCCAAATACTGGCTCCAAAAGCAACACTTGTTAAACCTGCAGCAGCTAAAAGTTTGAGAAATGGGCCAAAAATATAAAGAGGAGAAGAAGCTGGATCTCCACCACCTGCTAATGCCCCTTGTATAGGATTTCTCAATTTATGTGAAACATGTGCCATTTTTCCCTCTTCTTTGGAACAATAATACTTTATTGGATGTTTTACTTTGATGATCTCACCCACGCCATCAAACCTATGTCAAACGAACTCTGCCAAAATTAATAGATTGGAGGGTATTCAATAAGATGTAATTACTCAAAACTACAAGTGAAACCTGCCTTACGAAATTAAAGATAACTACCCAACACAACCTCGTCGGGCTCATAACCCGAAGGTCGTTGGTTCGAGTCCAGCTCTCGCTACTAATTAAAGGTTCTTCAAAAAAGAAGAGCCTTTTTTTATTTTTTTCATTAATTTTAAGAGTAGAATTACAAAATAGGATTTTTATAAAATTTAGAACACCTTTTTATATATGAGCCATAAAGCTGGATATGCCAATATTTTGGGAAAACCCAATGTAGGAAAATCTACATTGATGAATGCATTAGTTGGCGAACGCGTTTCCATAATTACGTCTAAAGCACAAACAACGCGCCATCGAATTTTAGGAATTGTAAATGGCGATGATTTTCAGATTGTATTTTCTGATTTGCCCGGTATCATTAAACCTACGTACAAAATGCAAGAATCTATGATGGATTTTGTAAGAACGTCGTTAGAAGATGCCGATATTTTTATTTATTTAGTTCAAATTGGCGACAAACCGGATAAGCAACCCGAAGAATATACGAAAATTAAAAATATGCAAGTTCCGGTGGTATTGTTGTTAAACAAAATGGATATTGCTGAGCACGATGAAGTGGAACAAGAACGACAACTTTGGCAACAAGATTTTCCGCAGGCTACCATAATTCCATTTTCTGCTAAGTTTAATTGGAATTTGGAAACGTTGATGAACACAATGGTAAACCATTTACCGGAAAGTGCACCCTATTTTGATAAAGAAAATTGGACAGACAGACCGGAACGTTTCTTTGTTACTGAAGTAATCCGAGAAAAAATTTTATTGAATTACAAACAAGAAATTCCATATAGTTGTGAAGTAGTGTGTTCTTATTTTATGGAAGATGGTGATATTATTAAAATATCAGCTGATATATATGTAGAACGGGAAAGCCAAAAGCCCATATTAATTGGTAAAGGTGGTGAAATGCTTAAAAAAGTAGGTACAGAAGCGCGTAAAGATTTAGAGAAATTTTTTGGAAAGAAAATATTTTTAGAAACACATGTACGTGTATCTGAAAATTGGCGTAACAATGATTCCATGTTGCGTAAATTTGGTTATAGAGATTATTAATCGGATATTTTACTAATCAAATCTCCATTTTGTATGCAAGCAATTCAGACGGTAGATGCATATTTGCTTCAAGTACCTAAAGAAAGGAGCATTATTGTTCAAAATCTATTTAATACGGTAAAAAATAATTTACCGAATGGTTTTGAAGCTACTATTAATAATGGAATGCTTGGTTTTGTTGTACCGTATTCAATTTATCCGAATGGCTATCATTGTAAACCCAAACAACCATTGCCATTTATACATATTGCATCACAGAAAAATTTTATTGCATTATACCACATGGGTATTTATGCTAAGCCGGATTTGTTAGATTGGTTTGTTCAGTCATATCCGAAATTCAGTACCCGTAAATTGGATATGGGAAAGAGTTGTGTCCGATTTAAACATCTCAATGAAATCCCTTTGGAGTTAATTGCTCTTTTATCGCAAAAAATGACCGTACAAGATTGGATAGAAACATACGAAAATGCCTTTTTAAAGAAATGAGTTATTGTGTTTTTTTTGATGCTTGTTACAATGAAAATTTGATTAAAAGAATCTAAAATCGACTTAACTTAAATTAAATTTGTAAATTGGAATATAAATTAGTAGGTTAGAAGTATGTTGATAAATGAGAAAATTAGCATTGAAGAATTTGATGACAAAAATTATCAAATTAGACTTATTGAACCTTTGGAAGAAGAAAAAGCTGTTTTAACTCACTATCTTCATAACATGCACAACGGAGTTTCAAAACATTACAAAGACGATGCATTAGCTGTTTTAAAAAATTACGTTGAATACAAAATTGAAAACGAAGTTTCTATTGTAACAGAAGAAGCATTACAACAATTTTTATTTGAAGTTGAAAACGTCCCATTTCCAACACCCGAAAATTATACTTTTAAATTTATTGACCTTTTTGCAGGAATTGGTGGTTTCCGAATTGCAATGCAAAATGTTGGAGGAAAATGCGTTTATACAAGCGAATGGAACAAAGACGCTCAAAAAACTTATAGAGAAAATTTTGGCGAATTTCCTTTTGGCGATATTACAAAAGAACGTGTAAAAAACTATATTCCAACAGGATTTGATGTTCTTTGTGCAGGTTTTCCTTGTCAGGCATTTTCCATTGCAGGTTATCAAAAAGGTTTTTCTGATACAAGAGGAACACTTTTTTTTGACATAGAACAAATCATAGAAAAACACCGACCGAAGGTTGTGTTTTTGGAAAATGTCAAAAATTTAGTTTCCCATGACAATGGAAAAACGTTTAAAGTTATCATCGAAATTTTAGAAGATAAATTAGGCTACAAAGTGTTTCATAAAGTTTTAAACTCTATGACACACGCAAATGTTCCACAAAACAGAGAACGGATTTTTATCGTTGCTTTTGACCCAAAACAAGTTAAAAATTACAAGAAATTTCAATTTCCAGAAGAAATTAAATTGACAAAAACTATTCACGACATTTTGGAACAAGGTAAACAAGACAAAAAATATTATTATCCTGAAACTCACCCTTATTATCCTGAACTTGTAAAAACTATGACCAGAAAAGATACAGTTTATCAATGGAGAAGAGTTTATGTAAGAGAGAATAAAAGCAATGTTTGTCCGACTTTGACCGCAAATATGGGAGCAGGTGGACACAACGTTCCATTGATAAAAGATGATTTTGGTATTAGAAAACTAACACCAAAAGAATGTTTTGCTTTTCAAGGCTATCCAATGGATAAATATATTTTGCCACCTATTGCAAATAGTAAACTCTATATGCAGGCAGGAAATTCAGTAACGACACCTTTGATTGAAAGAATTTGTAATGAAATAATGATAGTTTTATGATAAATGAATTTTTAAATACTAGTTTTGAATTAATAAATAGTTCTTATCCTAAAAATATTTATGCAATTAGAATTAGTGATGAAAGTGGAAATATTTATGACATATCAGTTTCGCACGAAGGTTATTGTCCAGAAATAAAATCTGAAAGAGAACAATCTAACTACAACGACTATTTATCTAATCTTGAAAATTCTGTTATCAATGAGTTTTTTAAATCAATAAATAAAAGAAAACCTAAAGTTTATACAAATCAAATTGAGATAGTTACAAATCATAAAGGAGAATTGTTTCATTATTCAAGAGCTTGTAATCTCTAAATTTATTTATGAGCATTTGGGAGCAATATTCAAAAGAACAAAGAGAAGAATACATAAAGTTTCTACAAGTTTACGGAGCTTTATCTAATCTATTTCGCCAAAAACAAGGCGATATGATTCCATATCTTGATTCCAAATTTCAAGAAACCATTTTTGCAAAAATTTTTGATAGCCAAAATGCAGACATCGGAAACACACCTCACGACGTAGTTTCTGTTTTCGGAGACAACAGAATTGGAATAGGTTTGAAAACATGGATGAATAGTAAACCATCTTTTCAAAAAGTTATGCAACTTAAACGCTATCAAAATGAGATAAATAGTGTTTTCAAAAAGAATGATGTTGAAGCTTTAGCTTACAAAATTTCCGAAATCAAAAACGAACGAATGAAAAGCGACTACGAACGTTTGGGATTATCGGAAGACAAAAATATTTATCATTATGTAACTCGTGATGAGGGACGTTTTGTAATCAACGAATGTGCTTATCCTTTGATTGATTTAAACAAACTTGAAAAATTTAACCTCACACCAACTGCGTTTTCTTGGTCAGACGGACACAAAGACTATAAATACACGTTTGGGGATTCGCAAATTCATCAAAAATTCGATTCATCAAAAAAAGACACTTTTTTACTTCATCAATTTGATATTCAAATAATTGAAGACCCATTTTCGTTTTTATTAGAAGCATATTTTAACTTTATTGACAAAGCAAAAGTTGCTGTCAAAAATATCGTTGAAGTTTATCTTCCGTTATATTCTTATCAATCAAAAGAAGTTGAAGAAAAATCGGGGTTAAATGCTTGGAACGCAGCACCAAAAAACAAAGGAAGTGAAACTTTACGTCCATTAAATGAAGTTTATATTCCAATTCCGAGAGAATTTCACAAGAAGCACCCAAATTTTTTCACGAAAGACATTTTTGAATTTGAAAATGAACAAAAAAATTATCAAGGCGATAAGGAAAATAAACCAGAAGTTCGTTTTTATTTACAACTTCCAAACGGCAAGAAAATTCCTTCTTTGGTAACACAAAGCAATATGAAAGGTTTGCAGTCAGGAAGTAATACCGAACGAGATGAAAGTGGAAAACGTTACGGACAATCAGCACTCGGACAATGGCTTTTAGTTGATGTTTTAGGTCTGAGAGACAGAAAATTGGTAACTCGTGAATGGTTGCAGAAAAAGGGAACAGATAGCGTTCGACTTTGGAGAGATAAAAATGATTATTCTGTAATAAACATAGATTTTGCTCCGATTGGTTCATTTGAGGCTTTTATGAATAACGAACCAATCCCACAGGAAGCGGAAGATTAACATTTACATTTTTATTGAAAATAGTAATATGAATTGTAAGAATTTAAACATCTCAATGAAATTCCATTGGAGTTAATTGCTCTTTTATCGCAAAAAATGACGGTACAAGATTGGATAGAAACATACGAAAATGCCTTTTTGAAGAAATGATTTATTGTGTTATATCGAAATGAAATAAACGTATAATAAAACGCTATTGCTGAATTAATTGTATCTTTGCCCTCTTTATTTTATTATTTATCATTAATATAAGTAGTCGTGAGTTATACAGTTGCTATTATAGGTCGTCCCAATGTGGGAAAATCCACTTTCTTTAATCGTCTTTTAGAGGAAAGAAAAGCTATTACCGATGACTTTAGCGGTGTTACGCGCGACCGACAATATGGAATTTCTACTTGGAATGGGAAAACATTTAACGTAATAGATACCGGCGGTTTTGTATCGCATTCGGAAGATATTTTTGAAAAAGCAATCCGAAATCAAGTTCGATTAGCAATAGAAGAAGCTGATTTAATGGTATTGATGGTGGATGTAACTACTGGAATAACGGACTTAGACGAATCGTTGACAAAAGAACTACGCAAAACGAAAAAGCCCGTTGTGGTGGCTGTAAACAAAGTGGATAACACAGAACGTTCCTACGCAGCGAATGAATTTTATTCATTAGGGTTTGAAAATGTGTTTGCTCTTTCTTCTATTAGTGGAAGTGGCACCGGA
Source organism: Bacteroidota bacterium (assembly GCA_963169645.1). GTDB lineage: Bacteria > Bacteroidota > Bacteroidia > Chitinophagales > JADIYW01 > JADJSS01. The sequence goes on along the minus strand of CAUJCO010000010.1, from coordinate 109,912 downwards.
GAAATTTTAGATTTTATTACAGAGCAAATTCCGGATGAAATTGAAAATGCAATTGATAAATATGCCGACTTACCAAAGATTGCCATTGTAGGACAACCGAATGCCGGAAAATCAACATTGTTGAATGCATTAGTAGGTGAGGAGCGTAACATAGTTACAGATATTGCCGGAACAACACGTGATTCTATCCATACGCACTACAATTTATATGGAAAAGAATTCTTGCTGATAGATACCGCCGGCATTCGTAAAAAAAATAAAGTTCATGAAGATTTAGAATTTTATTCGGTGATACGTGCCGTAAAAGCAATTGAAGAATCCGATGTATGCATATTGATGATAGATGCAACAGCCGGCATAGAATTACAGGATTTAAAGATATTTGGCATCATAGAACAACGCAAAAAAGGTGTTGTAATATTGGTAAACAAATGGGATGCTATCGAAAAAGATTCAAAAACTATTTTAGAATTTGAGAAAAAAATAAAAGAGAAAATAGCACCCTTTACGGATGTTCCAATAGTATTTATTTCAGCTACGGAGAAACAACGTATTTTCCAAGCAGTAGATAAAGTATTAGAAGTATATAACAACAAACAAATTAAAATTCCAACGCATAAACTCAATGAAATTATGCTGGCTGAAATTGAGAAATACGGTCCGCCGGCATATCGTGGTGAATACATCAAAATTAAATACGTGCAACAATTGCCAAGTACCACACCATCGTTCGCATTCTTCTGTAATCATCCGGATTACATCAAAGATCCGTATAGAAATTATTTAGAAAATAGAATGCGCGAAAATTTTAAATTAACCGGTGTTCCAATCAATATTTTCTTTAGAAAAAAATAAGCTTTTTTCAGCTTAAGTAATAATAGATGCATATTTTAATTGAAACAGAACGGCTCATTTTACGAGAAGTAGAATACATAGATGAAAATGACCTATTTGAAATGGATGCTGACCCAGCAGTTCATTTGTATATTGAAAATAATCCGGTAAAATCAATAGACGAAATAACAAAAGTTATTAAACAGCTAAAAGAACAATACATAAAAAATGGAATTGCTCGTTGGGCTGTAGTAGATAAAACAACAAATGAATGTGTTGGATGGTCAGGTTTAAAGTATTCCAATCAGACGATAAATAATTATACAAATTTTTACGATCTTGGTTATAGATTTAAAAGAAAACATTGGGGAAAAGGTTTCGCAACAGAATCGTCAATTGCGATTTTAAACTATGGCTTCGAGAAGCTGAATACAGAAAAAATTTTTGCAATTACAGATCCGAAAAATATAAATTCAAAGAAAGTTTTAACGAAGTTGGGATTCGAATTTATGGAAACTTTTGACTACCATGGCGACCCAACAGATTGGTTTGAGTTGAAAAAATCAACTTGGAAATACAAAAAATAGAATCGTAAATTTTATTTATTTAATTCTAACAATGCCCGTTGTACCATTTTGTCGTCCAAGGTAATAATCTCATATAAACCATCGGATTTCCAAATTTGCTTTGCAATAAATGCCTTAATGCGTAAGCTTAAATAAGGTTTAGATTTTTCGCTGTACGATAGCACATCTTTACTTATACCGTGTGTAACACAATAGTTGACAAATTGCGCATACAATGCAGCATCTACTTGGAAAGTGTTTTTATAAGATACTATATTTTTATATACTGCAAATGCATTTTTATTTTCAGCGTAATAATTATACGTAAATTCTTGCAACAAACCTTTTGCAAATACTTCAGTTACAAACGGATTGTACATACTTGTATCCATTGGTACATAAACATCCGGTGTAATGCCACCACCGCCATATACGGTTCTACCTTTCACCAATGTTTTAAACGCATATTTCTTATCTTGTTTGATGCTGTCTTTATTAAATACTTCGCCATCTTCGTATCGTTTTAATAAGTCTTTATAATAATTGGCATTGTTGCCATCATACGGACGTTGTATGCTTCTGCCACTTGGAGTGAAATATTTTGCAATAGTTAAACGAACAGAACTGCCATCACCAATTTCATATTCTTGTTGTACTAATCCTTTTCCAAAAGAGCGTCGTCCGATAATAACACCGCGATCCCAATCTTGAACGGCACCGCTGATAATTTCGCTGGCAGAAGCCGAACCTTCATCTATTAAAATAGCTAATTTTCCGGTTTCAAACAATCCGGCTGTTCGAGCTTTGTCAAATGTTTTGGGCATTGTTCTTCCTTCCGTATATACAATGGTTTTATTTCCATCAATAAACTCATCTGCAATAGCAGTTGCTTGATCCATAAATCCGCCTGGGTTTTGTCTTAAATCGAGGATTAAGCGCTGCATGCCTTGTTTATTAAGTGCTTCTAATTTATCATAAAATTCTTGATACGTAGTTTGTGAAAATCGGTTGACTTTAATATAGCCTGTTTGTTTATCAAGCATAAATCCGGCATCTACACTATAAATTGGAATTTTATCGCGTTTTATGGTATAAGTAATTAATTTTTTAGAACCACTTTTAAGCATAGTTACTTTTACTTTGGTATCTTTTGGTCCTTTTAATTTTTTCATTACCATTTCATTGGTAATGCCAATTCCGGCAACAGTTGTATCATTTATTTTAATGATTTTATCTCCGGCAGAAATGCCAACACTTTCTGATGGTCCGCCACTTATTGGTGTTACAACTTGGATGGTATCATTCTGAATAGAAAATTCAATTCCGATTCCTTCAAAATTCCCTTCCATTATTTCGGCTTCGTGTTTCATTTCCAATGGTGGTAAATACACACTATGTGGGTCTAAATCTTCCAACATTTTGGCAATGGCATCATCGTATAATTTTTGAGAATCAACGGTATCAACATATTTCGCATCTATCAATCCTAAAATATACTCTAATTTAGAACTACTGTTGGCTCTGTTAAAAGTATTGGATTTGGATGCATTTCTTTCTTGGATTTTATAACCTAAAAAAATACCGGATGCTAAAATAATAGAAAATATAAATGGGATAAATGCCTTATTCATGTTCATGAATGCAAAGGTAAACTATTCTTTACTAAATTAATCTTAAATATCATTATAGCATTTTTGAGTATTTATTATTATCTGTAAAAACAAACAGAGATAATATGCGATTGTAGTAGAATTACATAGATTTTAATTAATATTGTAACTCAAATTACAAACAACTCCATATGAAATTTTTTATAGATACAGCAAACTTAGCACAAATTAAAGAAGCCGCAGAATTAGGTATTTTAGATGGTTGTACTACGAATCCGTCTTTGATGGCGAAAGAAGGCATCACCGGCGACAAAAATGTATGGAATCATTATAAAAAGATATGCGAAATTGTAGATGGTGATGTGAGTGCAGAAGTAATTTCTACCGACTACAAAGGAATGATTGAAGAAGGAAAGAAATTGGCAAAATTACATAAAAATATTGTGGTTAAAGTACCGATGATAAAAGACGGTATTCGTGCCATAAAATATTTCACGGATAATGGAATTAAAACCAATTGTACGTTGGTTTTTTCGCCCGGACAGGCCATTTTAGCGGCTAAAGCCGGAGCTACTTATTTGAGTCCTTTTGTAGGTAGATTGGATGATATAAATTTAGATGGTATGGAGTTGATTCATCAAATCAGACATATTTATGACAACTACCAATTTGAAACACAAATTTTGGCGGCTTCTGTTCGCAGTTCATTACATATCGTAAAATGTGCAGAAGCAGGTGCAGATGTAGTAACCTGTCCATTAAGTTCAATTATGGGATTGTTTACGCATCCATTAACAGACAAAGGCTTGGCACAGTTTTTGGCTGACCATGCGAAAGCAAATCAGAAATAAATGCAAGCATCTTTTATAAAAACCATAAACAGAATTAGCACAAGTATCATTACTTGCGTTCTCTTATTTTTTATTTGTTTAAATCTTGTTTCTTGTAATTCTTCCGGAAGTGAAGCTTATAATACAGGATATAAAGAAGGTTATCATGCCGGATACACTGCTGCAACACAGCAAAAACAGCCAACTACTGTTGCACAAAATGAGATAACAGTAAATGAATCAAGTGATGTAGATGAGGTAGATTTTGATACAGAAAAGATTATTCAAAATAATCCAAACATTCCACAAAAAGCCATATTAGTATTGAAATATATACACGAACATCACAAAGCTCCGGAAGGTTATGTTGGAGGTAGAACGTTTGGAAATTATGAAAATCATTTGCCTAAATTGGATGATAAAGGTCGGAAAATAAAATATCAAGAATGGGATATTCATCCAAAAGTTGATGGAAAAAATAGAGGTGCACAACGCTTGGTTACAGGCAGTGATGAACGTGCGTGGTACACAGCCGACCATTATAATTCTTTTTCAGAAATAAATTTAGAATAGCAATTCATCCAGTTCAAAAATCCAATATTACTATGCAAACTTTTAAAAATAATATTATTGTAAACGGAACATTCTTAGCTTTTATAGATGCAGAACGTTGTACAGTTATGGCTCATTTTTATGAGGAAATTACGAAAGCATTGAATTTTCCGGATTATTTTCAACCTAATTTTGATGCATTGGATGAATGCATGAACGATTTATCTTGGATTGAAGAGAAAGAAGTACGTTTGCTTATTTTTAATTACGATGATTTACTTTATGAAGAGAAGTACAATTTGGATGTAATTAATAACATTTTTGCCAATGCAATGAGTGAGTTAGAAGACCAAGGAAAACATTTTTCTGTATTAACGCAGGTGTCATAACCACTTCGCAAATTCAGCTCTTATTTTTTCTGTCCATGGTGTCGATTTTCCGGTTTCCGGATTGGTGGCAACAATAATACCTTCGCCATGCGCTACTATATTTCCATCATTTCGGATAACTTGATGCACCACTAAGCTTGTATTTCCTACGTTTTTTATTCCAACACTAATTTCGATTTGAGCCGGATGTTTGACTTCTCTTAAATAATTACATTCTAACTTTCCGACTACAATTTTTATTTTCTCTTCATCGAAAAGTTTCCAAAGATTGGTTTTATTGAAGAATTCAACTCGTCCTGTTTCAAAATATCTGAAATAAAGTACGTTGTTGATATGTTGGAAAGCATCCATATCGCCCCACGCAACTGGCTGCTGTATAGGAAATGGAAATTGAATCGTGTCTAAGAAATCAAGCTTATTCATATTGCAAAATAAAAAAGTCCTGACAGAATCAGGACTTTATATAGATGATATTATGTTTATTTTTTCTTAGCTGTTGGCTTCGTAGTAGCATCTACTTTGTAGCTATCATGGTTAGGATCTAAATCATACATGATAGGTGAAGCGATGAAAATAGAAGAGTAGCAACCTACTACCACACCTATAATCATAGCGAAAGAAAAGGCTCTCAACACTGGACCACCAAAAACAAACAAGATAAATACAACAATAAACACGGTAAATGCTGTATTGAATGTTCTAGATAATGTCGAATTTATCGCAGCATTCATGGTGTCTTTCATGTTAGCATTTGGTCTTTCTTTTAAATATTCTCTCAAACGGTCGAAGATAATTACAGTGTCATTGATTGAGTAGCCGATAATCGTTAAAATTGCGGCAACGAAAATTTGGTCTACTTCCAATGGGAACGGTAAAATTCCATGCAATAAGGAGAACAATGCCAAAACTACGAACGCATCGTGTGCTGTAGCCGCGATTGAGCCGATAGAATATCCTTTTTTATTAAACCGAATTAAGATATAAATAAAGATAACAGCAATGGATGCGATGGTTGCCCATAACGAACTTCGTTTGAAATCACCAGTAATGGTTGGATCCACTTTCGTTACACTCATCAAATTGATGCGTTTGAAATTTTCGAAAGAAGTATTCGGCATATATTTTTTCAAACCTTCATACACGGCATGCTCTACTTTTGTATCTACATCTTTGCCTGTATCATTGATTAAATATGCGGTTGTAATTTTAACTTGATTGTCTGAACCGTATTGTTTTACGATGGTTTTGTTATCCAATACACTATTTAAATCATCGCGAACTTGATCGGTTTTTACCGGATTTTCAAATCGTACCTTATATTCACGACCTCCTTTAAAGTCGATACCCAATTCAAAACCTCTCGTAAAGAATGATATTACACCTACCACAATGATAATTGCAGAAATCGTATAAGTGATTTTTCTTGCTCCAATGAAATCGAAATTTAATCCTTGTAAGAAATTTTTTGTGAATGGAGTTAAGTATTTTAATTCATGTCCTTTTTCTAATCTCCAATCAACAATCATTTTACTCAATAAAACGGCAGTAAATAAAGTGGTTGCAATACCTATTATCAATGTAATTGCAAAGCCTTTTACCGGTCCGATGCCAATCACAGCTAAGATGATGGCCGTTAAGAGTGTCGTGATATTACCATCTAAAATGGCCGGTAATGAATGTTTAAAACCTTCTTGAACAGCATACGTAGTTGCTTTTCCGGCTCTTAATTCTTCTTTTATACGTTCATAAATAATTACATTGGCGTCCACTGCCATACCTAAGGTTAATACGATACCTGCAATTCCCGGCAAGGTGAGTGTTGAACCAACACCAGCCATTAATCCAATAATTAAGAACACGTTTAATAATAATACGATGATAGCTAACACACCGGCTGATGAGTAGAAGAATACCATGAACGCGATTATTAATATAAACGATGCTAATAAAGAATACAAACCAGCTTTGATAGCACTTGAACCTAAAGAGGCACCGATTTGTTCTTCTTCTATAATTCTTGCAGATGCCGGTAATTTACCTGTTTTCAATACATTTGCTAAGTCTGTTGCTTCTTGAACGTCAAAACCTCCACTAATTTGAGAGCTTCCACCATCAATTTCACTGTTTACATTTGGTGCAGAATATACTTGGTTGTCTAATACAATTGCAATGGAGTTTCCAATATTTTTACGGGTTAAATCTCTCCACGTTTTGGCACCCAATGTGTTCATTTGCATACTTACAACTACTTGTCCATTTTGGTCGTAATCTTGACGAGCTTGTGTTACCACACTACCATCTAATGGAGCTTTTCCGCTATTGGTATTTCTTTTAATAGCATAAACCGTAAAGAATTTTTGTTTGTCGCCAAATGATTTTGCAGAGTAAACCAATGCCGCATCTTTAGGGAAAACATTGCGAACTTCCGGTAAATTAATATATTTAGTAAACGTAGCAGTATCTAATGAACTAACATAACCAATAATAGGAGATGGTTGGTATTGATTATTTTCATCAACCGCCGGTTGTAAAACAGCAAAAAATGGATTTTCATTTTTGAATTCTTCAAATTTTGCTGCTTGAGAAGTATCTTTTTTACTTTCTTTTTTGCCTGTTAATGGATTTATTACACCAGAATCGCTTGTAGCACTGCTCGTTAAAATTTGCTGTACATCAGCAACCGCAGCAGAATCTTTGTTGCTATCAGTTTGAGTTGCCAAATAATTTTTTAATGCGGTATTCGCATCATTGATAGATTTTCCTAATTCTGTAGCTTTATACGTTTCCCAAAATTCTAAGTTGGCAGTTGCTTGTAATAATTTACGCACACGAGCCGGATTATCTACACCTGCAATTTCTACAGAAATACGTTCACGAGCAGGTTCTGCAGTAATGGTAGGTTGTTTTGTACCAAATTGGTCGATACGTGTCGTTAATCTATTTAAAGTAATATCAAATGCTTCTTTTGATTTAATTCGTAAGAATTTTTCAACTTGTGCATCAGAACTTTCTAAAGAAATATCATCTTTATTATTTCTGGTAGAAAACAATTGAGCCAATGTATTTGGAGCATTTTGCTCTTTATATGCTTGTAAGAATAAACTCACGTAATCATTGTTACCGGAAGACATTCTTTGTTCTGCTACATCCAATGCTTTTACGAATTTAGGATCGTGGCTATTGTCTGCTAAAGTTTGGATAAGTTCTCTTAAAGAAACTTGCAACACCACACTCATACCACCTTGTAAGTCTAAACCTAAGTTTAATTGTTGTTTTTTAGAAGCACTATACGTATTCCACAAATACACTTTTTCGTTTGCAATAGAATCTAAATACCTGTTTTTAAGAGCAATTCTATCTTGATGAATAGAATCTTCGTATAAAAATTGAGCTAATTGATTATTTGGATAACGTTGCTCTAAGTTTTGCATCGGAATCGCCTTTTCTGCCAATTCCACTGCTTTTTTCTCGATAGAATTTACTTTAAATGTAAATGATAGACAATAAATGCAAATTAATACGATGAGTGCTGTAAGTATTACCAGCGCCGTTCTTGTTCCTTTACTCATGTTTGGTTTTATTAAATAAGGTCGCAAATATACTGTTTTTGAGTAAAATACTAAAACGAATAATGCACATTATGTTATAATTATAAAATAAATGGGAATAAGCTATTTTTTTTAATAAATAAGATTAAAAAAACCACCTTTTTAAAAAGGTGGTTTGAGTGTTTGTTTCTGAATAGTTTATTTTTCGCTTAGGGTAAAAATCCCATTTTTCAGTTCGTATAAGTTAAGATACGTATTATCGTAGTAGTGGATATTTCCGGCATTGTCGGTTACCGGTTTAAATTGAAATTTGGTTTGGGTGTTATCAAAGTCTAATTTTCCGGAATTTGAATTTGTAGATAGCGATAAGTTGCTATCGATGGTATTTAATAAGTGCATTAAAATATCAAATGCTTGATGTGCAACTTCCGTTGGTTTCTTTAAATATTTCTCTTCAAATCGTTGATTGAAAATATTATAATTTAAGTTACTCTTATTATAAGGCGAAACAGACCACATGGAATGCGGTATTTTTAAACCATTAAACAATTTTGGATTAAATGCCACATTAGAAGTGAATACTTGTAATTTATTTTTTATTAGTTTAAGTTTAGGAATAATTGATTTGATATAATTTTCTTTTGATGAGTAAATTATAAAAACTCGCTCAGAAATTGTATCTGCTTGAGTAAGTTGTTTAAGTGCGTCGTCAGTAGCTGAAATAGAATGGTATTTTATAGGATTGTTGGTGGATACACTTTGTACGATTTCCTTAAAAATGGAAATGTTTTCTGTTGATAAATCTTTACCGTCGTACAAAACTTCTATGGTTTTACCTTGAAATTCTTTTTGGGTGTGTGATATTAACCAACTGTATTGATTCCATAAAGATGCGTTCGCATTGAATAAGAAAGGGTTATCTTTGATATACATGGAATTGGCAAACGGAGAAATAAGCGGAATTTGCATCGATTTTGCTTTGTTGGCTATTAAAGTCAGGTTTTTGTAGTTTGCCGGTCCAATTATGTAGTCAATATCCGGAAACGGTTTTGCATTAAAGAGCATGGCTGCTGTAAGTGAGTCGTTATCATCATCTAAGAAATATACATTAGCTTGTAGTTTTTTACTTTCGAATTGCTCTTTTGCCATTTGGCAACCTAAATAAAACTCAACGGCATTTTTGGAGTCTATGCTCAATTGTTTTGTAGAGTCATCCACATATTTTCCGAGCGGAATTTGATTAAGGTTAAATGGAAGTATAACTGCTACATTATAAGTATTTTTTGTTGTATTTGATAATGTGTTAGTTGAAGTTTTATCAACTGTTTTCGAAGTAGTTTTATCTTGGATGATATCAAAAGTTTCAGGCGAAACAAGTACAGAATCTTCTTTTACAGACGGTTTGGTATTGATTTCAACAATATCTATTGTTTTATCTCTGTTTTTTTTTCTATCACCAACTTCAATGGTTTCTTTTTGTATTGAAGAACTAATTTTTTTTGAAGCACAAGATGAGATGCTTGATATTAAAATAAAGAATATCAGTAATTTATTCCCATTCAATAGTTGCAGGTGGTTTGGAGCTAATGTCATATACTACTCTGTTTATTCCTTTTACGTTATTGATAATCTCATTCGAAACTCGTGCCAAAAATTCATATGGTAAATGACACCAGTCTGCTGTCATGCCATCTACACTGCTTACTGCTCGTAAAGCCACCACGTGTTCGTATGTTCTTTCGTCACCCATTACGCCAACACTTTGTATCGGTAAGAAAATAACACCAGCTTGCCATACTTTTTCGTACAATCCATCTTTTTTAAGGTTTTCAATAAAGATATGATCCGCTTTTTGTAAAATTTCAACTTTTTCGGCTGTAATATCACCCAATATACGAATTCCTAAACCCGGTCCCGGAAACGGATGTCTGTGCAAGATATTCTCCGGTAAATCTAAAGCTTTTCCTACTCGACGAACTTCATCTTTAAAAAGTCTGCTTAATGGTTCAATGATTTTTAAGTGCATTTTTTCCGGTAAACCACCCACATTATGATGTGATTTTATTTTGGCTGATGGTCCATGTACAGAAACGGATTCTATTACATCCGGATAGATAGTACCTTGTCCCAGCCATTTTACATTATTGATTTTCAGTGCTTCTTCTTGGAAAACATCAATAAATACTTTACCAATTGCTTTACGCTTATCTTCCGGGTCTGTCAATCCTTTTAATGCCGTATAAAAAGGAATAGTCGAATCTACACCAATAACATTCAATCCTAAATTTTTATATGATTCCAATACAGAATCAAATTCATTGTAACGTAAAAGTCCGTTGTTTACAAAAATACAAGTAAGTTGTGTTCCAATGGCTCTGTGTAATAATAAAGCAGCTACGCTGGAATCCACGCCACCACTTAAGCCTAAAACCACGTGGTCGTTTCCAATTTGTGCTCTAATTTCTTGAACGGTTTCATCAATAAATGACAATGGTGTCCAATCTTGTCTGCAACCACAAATAGAAACAGCAAAATTTTCTAAAAGTGTTTTACCATCTGTTGAGTGTGTTACTTCCGGATGAAATTGAATGGCATATACTTCTTGTTGTTTTACTTTATAGGCCGCAACCGGAATCGAATCTGTTGTAGCAAGCAACTCAAAATGTTCCGGTAATTCCAAGATAGAATCGCCGTGGCTCATCCAAACTTGAGATTTAGATGATATTCCTTTGAATAGCTTATTTTCCGGTTCAATATATTCTAAATGAGCACGACCATATTCACGTTTGGCAGAACGCTCTACTTTTCCGCCAAATACATGTGCTAAATATTGTGCACCGTAGCATACACCCAAAATTGGAACTGGATGTTTTTCTAATACATCTTGGATTGGAAATTGCAAAGCTTCCGGCTGTAATACAGAAAATGGAGACCCGGAAAGTACAATACCATTAAAATCTTTTTTATCTAAAACAGATAATTTATTGTAAGGATGAATTTCGCAATATATATTTAGTTCGCGGATTCTTCGGGCAATGAGTTGTGTATATTGAGAACCAAAGTCAAAAATGAGAATTTTAGAATGCATACACAAATTTACAAGTTAATCATTAATCCGCTTACGATTTCGTTTATTTTATTATTTTAGTAAAAAATAAAAAAATGTCTATCTGGAAAATACATGAAGTAACGCTATCGGATTTGCAACGTAATTCAAAAAATACCATAGTAGAGCATTTAGGAATCGAATTTATTGCTGTTGGAGAGGATTATGTGCAAGCAAAAATGCCGGTGGATAAGCGCACACACCAACCAATGGGCTTGCTACATGGTGGTGCACATGTTGTTTTAGCAGAAACGTTGGGAAGCGTAGCCGCTAATTTATGTTTAGAAACTACCAAAGAGTACGCATTAGGATTAGATATTAATTCCAATCACTTAAAAGCTATTAGCAGTGGTTATGTTATCGGAACAGCAAAACCCATTCATTTAGGTAGTAAAACACAAGTTTGGGAAATTAAAATTGAAAATGAAAAAGGACAATTGTTAAATATTTCCAGATTAACCATGATGGTTTTGAAACATGCAAATTAGAATATGTATAGTATACAAGAAATAGCGCATAGTATAAATGGGAAAATAGTAGGAAATCCTGAACATATTATTGAACATCCAGCAAAAATTGAAGAAGCAAAGACGAATCAAATTGCATTTCTTGCCAATGAGAAATATATTCCATTTTTAAAAACAACGAAAGCCGGTGCAATTCTAATTTCAGCTCATATTTTCCAATCTATTCAACCGCAAACGGAACATAATTTTATAGTTGTGGAAGATGCGTATTCATCTTTTGCAACGTTGCTTCAAATCTATGCACAACACAAGCAGAAAAATACACATTCATTAGAAAGACATTTTACGATAGGTAAAAATACCAAAGTATATGAGCACGTGTACATTGGTAATAATGTACAAATAGGTGATAACTGTATTATCTATCCGAATGTAACGATATATGATGATTGTATTATTAGAAATAATTGCATTTTGCATTCCGGTGTAGTTATTGGTAGTGATGGATTTGGATTTGCACCGAAACCAGATGGCAGTTACCAAAAAATTCCACAGTTGGGAAATGTTATTATTGAAGATGATTGCGAGATAGGAGCGAACACCTGCATTGATAGGGCAACAATGGGTTCAACCATTATCAGAAAAGGAGTGAAGTTGGATAATTTAATTCAAGTGGCACATAATGTAGAAATTGGCGAACATACTGTTATTGCGGCACAAACCGGCATTTCCGGATCTACCAAAATCGGACATCATTCCATGGTGGGCGGACAAGTCGGTTTTGTTGGTCATATCAAAATCGCACCATACACTAAAATCAATGCGAAGAGTGCCATTGCTTCCAATATTAAAAATGAACACCAAGTATTATCCGGTATTCCGGCAATTGAAATGAAACAGCATTTCAAATCCAGCGTAGTGTATAAAAATCTTCCTGAATTAGAAAGAAAAATAAGATTATTAGAAGAAGAAATTAAAAAATTGAAAAAAGAATAAATTTTATTTATTGATACATTTTCAAAATTGATGCACTCAATTTTTGGTAAATATCGTGCAAATCCAAATCTTCATTTTTTAAGAGTTGCAGATGTTTTTTTATTATTTCTTCATCTTTCCTAATTGCAGGTCCGGTTTGGGCTGCTTTCGGTGATATTGTATCAATCTTTGTGATGGTTTCATGAATCAATGGCATCAATAATTGATAATCGATGCTATGTTTTTCACAATAATCTTGTGCTAAGGCAAAAAGATGATTGGAAAAATTATTAACTAAAACAGCCGCAATATGCAAGTGTTTACGCTGTTCATCGCTGTATTCATATACTTTATTACTAAGCAACGAAGCTATAGTTTTCAGTTCGTTTTTAAAAGCTTCATTTTTGGATGTAATTAAAAATGGAACTTCAGAAATGTCTATTTTTTTTGTTTTGGAAAAAGATTGTAAAGGATAAAAAATACCAACATTTGGTGCATCACCAAAAACATCTAAACCAACAGAGCCGGAAGTATGTACCATTTTTATATCCGGTTTTATAGCTAATATTTTTTCGGATAATGTTTTAATTACTTCATCTTTTACAGCAAAAATTAATAAATCGACATTCAAATCCAGCTCATCTAAATCACAAATATAAATTGAGTTGGCTTGCCAAGCTAATGTCTCGGAGTTATCGCAAGTTTGGCTATAAATTTGCTGAATTGTAATGTCTTTTTTAGAAAATGCTTTAGCTAAATGTGTTGCCACATTTCCGGAGCCAATGAACGATATTTTCCGAATAGATGACAACTTATGCTTTGTTATTTTCTTTTTTACGACGAAGCATGCTCATGAAAATACCTGAAACCATTACAAAACAACCTAACCACAATACATTAATGTATGGGAATTTAATTGCTTTCATAATGATAAATTTATTGAGTTTTTGTTCTACCAAAAATTGCAATTTATTTTCTTCCGGTAATATTTTTATTAAGGAGAAACTAACTTGATTTTTTTCCACTCGAGCCGGAATGCTGGTAGCCACTACTTCACGTACTAAGTAAACAGGTTCTATGTAATATGAGGTATCTAAAGAGATGAATTTTAATCTTGCACCAATTGCAATATCTTTTGGTTTTTTCTCAAAATCATGAATATGTGCATCCGGATTAATGCCTTCTAAAACAACCATACATCTGGACGCCGGAATCGTATCGCCAACAGAAATTGTATATGTATCTTGAACAATAGAATCAGCCGGTGTGCCATCTTCTTTTAAAGGTGCGGATGTAATATGAGTATATAAATCGGATGTTAGTGTTTTTCTGGTGGATGGAACCGGATTATTGCCCATTTTATCATTCAGCAAAATATTTGGATGCAACGTAAATGTGCGAATAATATTTTTCTGTTTGTCCATTTCTTCGTACCGCACATTGAAATAAATATTTTTTCCGGCAACCGAATCTCCGGTGTAGGTAACTCTATATTTTCCCATTTCATTGGGTTCATCTTGATAGAGTAAAACATTTTCTGCTATTTCATCTTGAGAAAATCCGGAGCCGTAATCAATTCCAAATTTATTAATAGAAATTACTTGTTGTTTTCCTTGCGAAATAATGATGCCAATCATTGCCAATGCAAACCCAATATGGGTTACCGAGCCGCCGGAAATTTTCCATTTTCCTTTAATAACTTGTAAAATATATTGCAAGTTAGCCAATACAGCAAACCACGCAGAAAATATCATGATAATAAAATCAATGCGATGAAATTGAAATGAGATGGAAATAATAGCAGTGAATACTATACTTAGTATAAATACGATTAGTAATTGACGGATTACCTTTTTCCAATTATCATTTTTGTATTTGAAAAATTGCGTAAATGCGGAACCAAAAGCAACTAAAGCAGCCATCCATACTTGCACATTGTTGTAATGGCTTTTTATATCTGAAGGTGGAGCTATGTTAGTACCAAATACTTTATTAATAACCGGAAACGAAGTAAGTATTATGATGTGTGTAGCCGCAAAAACAAAAATGAGGGAACCAATAAATAACCAAAATTCTCGAGAAGATAAATTTTCTTCTTTTTCTTTAGATGGTATTTGTTTTTTTATAAATGTTCTGTCAATAAATAAATAGACAGATGGAATCAAAAATGCCAATATGATTACAATTAATTGTCCACTCATGCCTAAATCTGTAAAAGAGTGTACAGATGCATCACCTAAAACACCACTTTTGGTAAGGAAAGATGAATATAAAACCAATAAGAAAGAGCCTATAAATAATACATATGTAGCATGTAATGAATAGCCTGTATGTTTGTAAGCCATTAAAGTATGCAAACCGGCAGCTAATACCAACCAAGGAACTAAAGAGGCATTTTCTACCGGATCCCAAGCCCAAAAACCGCCAAAATTTAGAGCCTCGTATGCCCAAGCACCACCAAGTAAAATCCCGGTGCCTAATACCATTAAAGCAAATAAACTCCAAGGTAATACCGGTTTTACCCATTCCGTAAAACTCTTTACCCAAAGCGATGCAATAGCAAATGCAGCGACTATAGTGCAAGATGCAAATCCTAAGAATAATACAGGCGGATGAATAATCATCCAATAATTTTGTAATGATGGGTTTAATCCGGTGCCATCTTCCGGTATCCAATCCGGATTCATTTTAAAAACCGGAATATCCATTGTGTCGCGTATCAATGCAAAAGGATTGCTACCTAATTTGTATCCAAATACATAAATACCTAATAACATTGAACATAAGAAAAATTGTGCTAATGCCACCACAGATAACACCGGACTTTCCCAATCTTTGGCTTTAAAAATAAGCACGCATCCTAAAATGCTATGCCAAAACATCCATAACAATGTACTACCTTCTTGTCCACTCCACATAGCAGAAAATTGATAATACGCTGGCAAATCTTTTGACGTATGTTCCCAAACATATTTGAATTCAAAAAAATGTTGATGTATGATGAGTAATAAGGTTGCTAAAACACCAATAACAGACACAGCATGTAAGATGAATGTCTTACGACCAAAACTAATCCATGCGGATGATTTTTGTGGATCTTTTCTAAAGGTAGTTGCTAAAAAATAAGCAACAAAGGCCGTTAATGAAGTAACAAATGTAAGAATGATTAAGAAATGTCCGAGCTTACCAAACAGCACGTTTTCACCGATTGCGTGTATATTCATGATGATTTATATAATGTTATAAAAACAGCATTAGACGTCTTTGCCATTATTGGCTTCTAATTCTCTGTTTTTATATTTAGATGGGCATTTTAATAAGATGTCACTGGCTACAAATGTATCACCATTCATTTTACCGGTTACCACCACTTTTTCTGATTTTTCAATATCTCTTGGTACAGCTTTATTTACGATAACAAGTCTTTCTACATTTTTTTCGTCTTTCACGTAAATAGAAAATTGGTTCGGGTTGATTTCCGGTTTATAGGTTACACCTTTTTCTTTATCCATATAACCTACCACGGTAAATTCTTTTCCTTGTTTAGCATGTGCTGATTCAAAACTTTCGTATCTGCTAAATCCTTTTCCAAGCATTACAGTAAGCGAGGCTACTAAAATAGCAACAAATACTAATGCAATTATATGTGTTCTTTTCATGTTAGAATATTAAAATAATATCTAATAAAATACCCTCAAAATTAAGCCTCTTATTACGAAATAAAGAGTTTTAGAGATTAATTAATTTTAAACCAATGCACATAAATTATCGCTTTCAATACCAAATGGAATATTCATATCATTATAAAAGTTTTACATTGACATAATTCAGTGATTTCAATGTTGCTATGTCAGAAAAAAGATCAAAAATTATGGGTATTGTAACTATTTATACGATGATATTTTTAAAAAATAACTTAAATTTTTACGATAAATTGGCACTTATCAATTTTACAAATTCTGAACGAGTGGCTTGTTTTTCAAATTCACCGGTAAAAGCAGAAGTTGTAGTAACTGAATTTTGTTTTTGTATGCCGCGCATCATCATACACATATGTTTGGCTTCAATTACCACGGCTACACCTAATGGATTTAATGCTTCTTGTAAACAATCTCTTATTTGTACGGTTAATCGTTCTTGAACTTGCAAACGTCTGGAATACGCATCCACTACACGGGCAATCTTACTCAATCCGGTAATTTTTCCATTTGGAATATACGCAACATGCGCTTTGCCAAAAAATGGAAGCATGTGGTGTTCGCACATCGAATACAATTCAATATCTTTTACGATCACCATTTGGTTATGGTCTTCCGTAAAAATGGCAGAACGAACCACTTCTATTGGGTCAATTTGATAACCATGTGTAGTAAATTGCAAAGCAGTAGCAACTCGGTTAGGTGTTTTTATCAATCCTTCTCGATTTGGATCTTCACCTAATAGTGTTAAAATTTCTTTGACATGCACTTCCATTTCAGCCGTAGCTGTAGTATTCACTATTCCGTTTAATTCTATTTCATCCATACATTAAAGATACAAACATTCTATTTGCCTAAAAAGTTTTCTGTTTTATTTTTAAGCATTTTAAGTTAATGTAAACAAATATTGCGTCCTAATTTTTCACAAAAATGAAAGATTACATCTATTAATTAAAATATAAATACTAACCTACGTTTAAAACTCAATTTGTAATTTTAAAAATCTAAGTATATACTTGCATCTTGAAGCGATTAGAATATGTCAACTGAAGAGTACAACGAATTACACAACGACCACATCACCACAATTGATGGTTTATACGAAAATTGGTTTATAGATTATGCATCCTATGTAATTTTAGAACGTGCCGTGCCGGCTTTGTATGATGGTTTTAAGCCTGTTCAACGCCGCATTATGCATGCCATGAAAGAATTAGATGATGGACGATACAATAAAGTAGCTAATATTGTCGGCTCTACGATGCAATTTCATCCGCATGGAGACGCTAGTATCAATGATGCAATTGTAAACATCGGGCAGAAAGATTTATTAATTGATTGTCAAGGAAACTGGGGCGACATCAGAACGGGCGACAGTGCCGCAGCAGCACGTTATATAGAAGCACGCTTATCTAAATTTGCATTAGATGTAGTATTTAACGAAGATACCACCGAATGGCAAGTTTCATACGATGGAAGAAAACGTGAACCGGTACAGCTTCCGGTAAAATTTCCATTGCTTTTAGCACAAGGTGCAGAAGGTATTGCCGTCGGCTTATCAACCAAAATAATGCCTCATAATTTTTGTGAATTAATTGACGCTTCCATAAAAATTTTACGCAAAGAACCATTTGAACTCTATCCCGATTTCTTAACGGGCGGTTTGGTAGATGTACGCGAATACAACGATGGAAAACGAGGTGGCAGAATTCGTGTTCGTGCTAAAGTTGAAATTGTAGATAAGAAAACACTTAAAATAACGGAAATTCCTTTTGGTACCACCACTTCTGATTTAATTGATTCAATTTTAAAAGCCAACGAAAAAGGAAAAATTAAAATAAAAAAAGTAATAGACAACACCGCTAAAGAGGTAGAAATTCTTATTGAATTACAACCACAAGTTTCACCAAGTGTTACAGTGGATGCATTGTATGCTTTTTCCGATTGTGAACAATCTATTTCTCCTAATACATGTGTTATTATAAATGATAAACCACATTTTATTGGTGTGTCAGATGCATTGCGATTATCAACAGATACCACTGTTCAGTTGTTGAAACGCGAGTTAGAAATAAAACTAAAAGAGTTAGAAGATAAATGGCATTTTTCATCTTTGGAGAAAATATTTATTGAACAAAGAATTTATAGAGATATAGAAGAAGAAGAAACTTGGGAAGGTGTAATTGCGGCTATTGATAAAGGATTAACGCCGTTTAAAAAATTATTGATGCGTGAAGTATCTCAAGAAGATATAGTTCGTTTAACAGAAATTAAAATTAAACGCATTTCCAAATTTGATAAGAAAAAAGCTGATGAATACATCAAAGGGTTGGAAAATGAAATGGACGAAACCCAAAAAAATCTGAAATCATTAACCAAATTTGCGATTAAATATTTTGAAGAGTTATTGAAGAAATACGGTAAAGGAAAAGAACGCAAAACAGAAATTGCCATTTTTGATACCGTAGAAGTGAAAGTGGTTGCCGCTAATAATGAGAAATTATTTGTAAACAGAGCAGAAGGATTTATTGGCTACGGAAAAGATATGAAAAAAGAAGAGTTGGTTTCTGAATGTTCTGATATTGATGATATCATTGCATTTATGAAAGATGGCTCGATGAAAGTAGTACGCAATGCCGATAAAGTTTTTGTCGGGAAAGATATCATACACGTTGCAGTATGGCGTAAAAGCGACGATAGAACAACATATAATTGTGTGTACGTTGATGGAAAAACAGGTATTAGCTACGCTAAACGATTTAATGTAACGGCTATTACACGCGATAAAGTGTATCCTATTACGCAAGGAAATCCTAAATCGAGAATATTATATTTTTCCGTAAATCCAAATGGTGAAGCCGAAAGTTGCAGTGTAATATTATCACCAAATTGCAGTGCCAGAAACAAAGTCTTCGAGTTTGATTTTTTTAATTTAGACATTAAAGGTAGAGGTGCTAATGGTAATATTGTTACCAAATATCCGGTGAAAAAAATTGAACAAAAAGGTAAAGGTAGAACAACCTTAGGTGGAGTTGATATTTGGTTAGATGATACAGTTGGCAGATTAAACACTGATAAACGTGGTCGGTATTTAGGCTCGTTCCAAAATGAAGACAGAATCTTAGTTGTGCTTAAATCCGGCGAATATTATTTAACCAATTTCGATTTAACCAATCGTTATATGATGAATGATATTTTTGCGATTGATAAATTATATCCAACAACCATTATTTCTGCTATTCATTATTCAGATAGTAAAAAGGCAAATTACGTAAAACGTTTCAATATTGAAACCAGCACGATTGATACTAAATACAATTTTATTTCGGATGAAAATAATGCCAAATTAGTATTTGCTACTTTATTCTTAAATCCAACAGTCGAATACACGATGGATTTAGGAAAAGGAAAAACGAGTGAACCAACTACGGTAAATTTAGCTGATTTTATTGAAGTTAAAGGTTGGAAAGCAATTGGAAATAAACTGAGCGGCGGCACAATTAAAGATATTAAATTGATTGAAACTGCACCTGAAAATGAAGAAGAAGAACAAAAAATCAATTTTGATGTTGATTTTGAAATCACCAATTTAGGCGATAAGAAAGAACCGGAACAAGGTGAATTGTTTTAATTAATTTTTTTATTTATTCAGATAGATAAATCATGGATTCAATTTCACAGATAGCATTAGGTGCCGGTGTAGGAGAGTTGGTACTTGGAAAAAAAATTGGCAACAAAGCTATGTTGTGGGGTGCTATTGCAGGCACTATTCCGGATTTAGATGTGTTCATTAATTTCTTCACAAATTTAAGTGAATCGGAAGCATTGCAAATACATCGCAGTTACAGTCACGCAGCGTTTCCACAATTATTTATTGCTATTCCATTTACTTACTTAACGTATCAAATCTTTAAAAAAAAGATTTCTTTTTTTAGATGGTATGTGTTGTGGTATCTCGGTTTTTTAACACATGCCATGTTGGATTGTTGCACCACGTATGGCACTCAATTTTTCCTACCATTTTCAAGATATTTAGTAGGTCTAAATAATATTTCGGTGGTAGATCCTTTGTACACAATTCCATTTTTAATCTTGTTATTGGTTGTTTTATTTTTTAAGAAAGAAAGCAAAGTGAGATTTAGAATAGCCTTGTTTTCGGTACTGTTGAGTACGGCATATATTGGATATGCTACATGTAACAAATTCCAATCAGAACGCATTTTTAAACAAGCATTGCAAGAAAAAAATATATCGTATCACACTTTATCTACATCACCAACCTTGTTTACATCTTGGCTTTGGAATATGATTGCGTATAATGACAGCACCATTTATGTTTCGGAATATTCCATCTTTCAAAAAAATAAAAATATTTCTATTACCTCGTATAATCGAAATCTTGATTTGTTAGATGCATGTAAAAATGCGGAAGCAGTTAAAACACTTTTGTGGTTTAGTCAAGGGAAATATTTTGTTGAAAAAGGAATAAATGATACACTCGATTTTTATAATATTAAATGGGGCAGAACCGATTATACCCAAACAAAACCTGCCGAAGCATTTCGTTTTTATGTAAAAATATATAGAAATGAAAAAGGCGACTATGATTTTTCTAAAGTAGAACCCAATTTTAAAAAGAGAGATATCAAAGCATATTTGTTGTTGATTTGGCATCGTATTTTTGATTATTAATGTATGTTTCAACTTCCATCACCTATTCAAAAAATTGAAACGGAATTAACTCAAAAATTCGATGTGCAATTATTTATAAAAAGAGATGATTTAATACATCCTGAAATTTCCGGAAATAAATGGCGTAAGCTAAAGTATAATATAGCTCAAGCACAATTAGAAAATAAACACACATTACTTACTTTTGGTGGTGCTTTTTCTAATCATATCACAGCTACTGCCGCAGCCGGAAAATATTTGAATTTTAGAACAATTGGAATAATTAGAGGTGAAAAATATACACCGCTTAATACGTCTTTGCAATTTGCCGAATCATGTGGTATGGAATTATTTTATGTAGATAGAACAGCGTATAAACAAAAAAATATTTCCACTGTTCTAACTCAAATTCCAAATTATGTTGCAGCTGATATTTTTGTTTTACCGGAAGGTGGTGCATCAGAATGGGCATTAAAAGGGTGTGCCGAAATAGTAGATGAAATAAATATAGACTTTGATTTTATTTGTTGTGCATGTGGTACCGGAACTACGATTGCAGGTATCGCAACGAATTTAAAAAACACGCAACAGGCCATCGGCTTTCCAGTGTTAAAACACCCGAACCTTCATCAAGAAATTGAACAAAAAATTCCTGACTTAAAATCCAATTTTTCTTTAATAGATGCATCTATAGGTGGCTATGCCAAAACGACGCCACAATTGGTGCAATTCATAAAAGCATTCTATCACGAGCACCAAATTCTATTAGATTATGTTTACACCGGAAAAGTAATGCTTCGACTTTTTGAATTAATAGAACAAGGTTATTTTTCAAAAAAATCCACCATTGTAATGGTACACACCGGCGGCACTATGAATGCCAATGTATTTAATAAATTCAAAGATTAAATTCGATAGCATGACTGTTTACTTAAAATAAAAATGTGCCACCGAAGTGACACATTATAAATGAAATATTTAAGTAGATAAAATTACCACATCACCGCTCTATCGGCCTCTTTTGTAAACATATTATCGCTTGGTTTTACATTAAAAGCATCGTAAAAAATAGGTAAGTTTTTCAACACACCATTCACGCGATATTTTGCCGGCGAATGTTCATTGGATAAGATTTGCATACGCAATGCTTCCGGTCTGTAATTATTTCTCCAAATAATTGCATAGTTGATAAAGTAACGTTGAGCAGGTGTTAAACCGTCAATTTTACCGGGATTATTGTGTTCCAATGCTTTTTGTAATGCATTGTAGCTAATAATCATTCCGCCTAAATCTGCAATGTTTTCACCTAAGGTTAGTTCACCATTTACATGCAAACTATCGCCTTCAAATGGTTTAAATTGATTGTATTCTTCTACGAATTTTTTAGTCATGGCTTCGTAGTTTTTCTTGTCTTCCTCAGTCCACCAATTTTTTAAATTTCCTTCTGCGTCAAATTGGCTTCCTTGATCGTCAAAACCATGTGTTATTTCATGACCGATTACCATACCAATTCCGCCATAGTTTACTGCATCATCGGCATTTTCATAAAAGAAAGGTGGTTGCAAAATAGCTGCCGGAAAAACAATCTCATTAATCAACGGATTGTAGTATGCATTTACGGTTTGCGGTCCCATGTGCCACTCTGTACGGTCAATTTTATCTTTGTTCAATTTTTCTAAAATTCGCAAATTTTCAGCATACATACAATTCAATACATTGAGCACATAAGGTTGGTTGCTAACATCTGTGTTTTCATACGTCCACCATTTGTCAGTATATCCAATTTTAACATCAATTTTGCTTAATTTTTCTAATGCTTTTACTTTTGTTTCAGCACTCATCCAAGTTAAACCTTCAATGCGTTCTTTTAAGGATGTACGAATATTTTCTACCATTTCCAATGCTCTTTTTTTAGCATTCGGTGAAAATTTTGTTTTTACGTATTCTTGTCCAATTAAATCTCTTAAATTTTCTTCAGCTACACGTGTTACTTGTTTCCAGCGTGGTTCCATCGTTTGAGCACCACGCAACGTTTTTCCATAAAAATCAAAACGAGCATCGGCCAACTCTTTATTTAAATAGCGAGCTAAGCCGTTCACCATTTGAAATTGATAATAAGCAACCCATTTTTCGTGCGGAATTACTTGTAATAAACTGTCATATTTTTGGATAAATGTTGGTTGTCCAACCACAATTTCTTTTGGATAAGCTTTCATCTCACCAAAAAATATCGACCAATCAATATTTTTATAGTTCTCTTTTAATTTTTCTATAGTAAATAGATTATAATTTTTTTCCGGATCACGCAATTCTACTCTTGACAAAGAAGCAGCTGCTAATTGCTGTTCAATTTCAAAAATGTAGTTAGATAATGTAGCTGCGTTCGTTGTTTTATCTAAGCCGGATAAATGCACGATATTTTGAATATATGCTTTGTAGGCTTCCAATATCTTTTTCGATTTCTCATCGGTTCTGAAATAAAAATCTTTATCCGGTAAGCCTAATCCACCTTGACCAATATACATTATATAACGTGTTGTATTTTTTGCATCAACATCTACATAATAACCAACCGGTGTATTTACATTTCTCATTTGTAAACGAGCCAATAGTTTAGAAAGGGTGGTTTTATCTTTAGCATGTTCAATTTCTTGTAACCATGTTTGCAGTGGTTGAACACCTATTTGGTTAATATTTGAGGTGTCCATCGCACTTCTATAAAAGTCACCTAATATTTGTTGGTTAGAGCCTTTAGGTGAATAAATTTTTAGATTAGCGGCATTCTCTAAAATTTTCTTTACCACATTTCTACTTTCCTCATCTAAAACATCAAACATTCCAAAATCAGATTTATCTGCCGGAATGGGATTCGCATCCATCCATTTTTTATTGATATGGTCGTAAAAATCGTCTGTTGGTTTAATGTTTTTACTAAAATCAGTTTTTTGGATAGCGATATCTGTTGTAGCAGATGACGTGCTATTTTTTTTGCGTTTACACGCTTGTGCATCTACCGCATTAAACAATAATAAAGCGGAACATGCATAAATAAGATAATTTTTATACATAAGAATAAATTGAGATGCAAAATTAGTAGAAAGATTGAAAGAAATCTTACAAAATGGAAAATGATTTCTTTACTTATGAAGTTGGTATTTGATACGAAAGCACATTATAAACTATGCATAAAAACAGGTAGCCTTTCGGTTATGTAATTGGTAGAAAATGTAGTTTGTGTATTGTATATAACAAAAAAAGCCCTAACAATAATGTTAGGACTTTGTGGGCGCACACGGATTCGAACCGCGGACCCTCTGCTTGTAAGGCAGATGCTCTGAACCAGCTGAGCTATGCGCCCGAAATGTTTAATTCTTTTTGTTTGAAGAACTTGTTTTCGTCTTTTTATCAAAGGCGAGTGCAAAGATATAAAATAGTTTTTAGTAAACAAGAGACTTTTAAAAAAAATGTGTAATCTTTACATTAACACTTTTATTTTAGGATGTATTTTATCCAAAAACAACACAGATGGAAACTTTTATTATTGCTCTTAGCAATTGGTATTGTTTTTTTTACTTTATGGTACACTCAGCGATTAGCATCTGATATTGCAAAAGAAGAAATAAAAAAAGCTACAGAAATTGCCGATGCATATCTTGTTTTAAATGATAATCAATCCAATGAGTTGGAGTTATCAAAGGCTTTGGATAAAATTAAAGTGAATGAAAATATTCCGGTTATTTGGTCTAATAGTAATGATGAAATCTTGGATTATAAAAACTTTGACAGTTTGCGAATTAAAAATGATTCAAAATATATACAAAAAGAATTAAAAAAATTAAAAACAATACAGCAATTTATTAAGATTGAATTGCCGGATAATGAAATACAATATTTGTATTATAAAGACTCCAATTTATTAGTAAGCATTCGTAAATATCCATATTATGTATTGATGTTGGTGGCATTATTTTTCGGTATAAGTTACGCTGCATTTACATCTGCCCGAAAAGCAGAGCAAAACCAAGTATGGGTTGGATTGGCTAAAGAAACAGCCCATCAATTAGGTACGCCATTGTCTTCATTAACAGCGTGGATTGATATTTTACGCGAAAAATTAAATTCAGAAGATGACGCATTTATGTTTGATGAAATGCAAAAAGATATAGATAGATTGGTGTTGATAGCTGAACGTTTTTCAAAAATTGGTTCTGTTCCCGAATTAGAAAAACATAGAATAATAGATGTGTTACAAAATGGCATTGATTATATTTCCAAACGTGCATCTAAAAATATCCATATTTTTTTGGTAAAAGATACCGATGTTAACTTATTTGCTTCGTTAAATCCGCCTTTGTTTGAGTGGGTTTTGGAAAATATTATGAAAAATGCCTTGGATGCAATGGAAGATAAAGGTGAAATTCATGTGCAAGCATTTGAAAAAGAAGGAATGATTTATGTCGATATTTCGGATACCGGCAAAGGCATTCCTAAAAATAATTTTGAACAAATTTTTAATCCAGGTTTTAGTACTAAAAAACGCGGTTGGGGACTTGGACTTACCTTAGCTCGACGTATTATTGAAGAATATCATCATGGAAAAATTTTTGTAAAAGAATCATCACCCAAAGGCACTACTTTTCGCATTGTGCTTAAAGCAGCATAAAAAGTATTGCTCCATCTATCACAAATTCTGATACTTGTCAAAGCAATCATCTGCTAATTTTTGTACCTTTGTGTCCTATTTTGATATAAGTACACATGAAAGTTTATTTTGATAATGCCGCCACTACAGCTATTGATAAAGATGTATTAGAAGCAATGCTACCTTATTTACAAGAGCATTTTGGCAACCCATCTACACAGTATTCTTTTGGTCGAGATACACGTGCTGCGGTGGAAGATGCACGCAAAACCATTGCACAACTTATACATGCACAACCGAGTGAAATAATTTTCACATCCGGAGGAACAGAAGCGAACAACATGGCTATTAAAGGATGTGTACATTATTTAGGCGTTCAACGTATTATTACGTCTCCTATCGAACATCATTGTGTAGAGCATTCTGTTGATTTTTGTAGAGATATTTTGAAGGTAGAAACTCAACACGTTAAAGTGGACCAAAATGGTAAGATGGATTTAGAAGATTTAGAAAATTTATTAAAATCATCCGATAAAAAAACACTGGTTACGTTAATGCATGCCAATAATGAAATTGGTACTGTGTTAGATATTAAAAAAGTAGGCGAATTATGCCAACAATATAAAGCATTGTTTCATTCAGATACGGTACAAACTTTTGCTCATTATCCGATTAACGTACAAGAAATAAATGTGGATTTTATTTCTGCATCGGCACATAAATTTCACGGACCCAAAGGAATTGGTTTTTTGTATATGCGTAAGCAAAGTAAAGTACAATCGCATATACACGGTGGCGGACAGGAGCGTGGCTTGCGTGCCGGAACAGAGAATGTGTATGGTATAGTTGGTATGGCAGCAGCAGCGAAGAAAGCATATCAAAATTTAGAAGCAGATAAAGCCTATATTTCATCTATTAAAAATTATTTTAAAACACAATTGTTACAACATTGTCCCGGTGTTGACTTTAACGGAGATACAGATGAAAATAGTTTGTTTACGGTACTAAATGTTTCCTTTCCACCAAACGATAAATCAGCATTGTTATTGTTTATGTTAGATATGGAAGGTGTTTGTTGCAGTGGCGGAAGTGCTTGCGGTAGCGGTGCTTCTACCGGTTCACACGTAATTCGTGCATTGAATAAAGATGAGAATAGAGTATCTATTCGGTTTTCATTTTCAAAATTTAATACAAAAGAAGACGTTGATTTTGCGATAGAAAAGATTAAAAAAGTGTTGAATTAATTTTTAACTATTTCAGCGTTTCAAATAAGCCTAATTCTTTATTTTTTCTGACATTATCCCAATTAAAATATTTGCCATTCATGGCTATATAAATTCCATTTGGCAATGACTGAACATAAGCCAAGGCTGCACCTAAATTGAATAATCCGTCCGAACTGCCAAATTTATATGGAATCATGGCGCCGGTAAGTATAATCGTTTTGTTGTTTATTTTTTGTGCTAATAATTGAGCTGTTTCAACCATGGTATCAGTGCCGTGTGTAATCACAATTTTATCTTCAACGCATTGCAAGCAATTGTGTACAATAATTGCACGATCTTCATTGCTCATCTCCAAACTATCAATCATCATTAATGTTCTGATATTGACATCTAATTTACATCGACCTAAATCCAACATTTCTGGTACATGTGTATCTTCAAAAAATAATTTTCCGTTGAGTTCGTTGTATTCTTTGTCGAAGGTGCCACCTGTAATGAATAATCTGATTTGCATAATTGAGCAATTTAAATTTAAAGCATTAATTTTCATCTACTACCATTGTATTGGGTAAGCTGTCATGCCAAAATTTACCTTTTGTAAAAAGTCCGCTTAGTAATTCAAATGGAATTATTCTACAAGCAAATCTAAAAACACATTGCAGAAAACTCAATTCATTTTGATTTAATGAGATAACTTTTGTTTTGGTAAATATTTTGCCAAATGTTTTGCCAAATTTATATTCCATGAAAATATAGTAAACCGCATAGAATACTAATAAAATAAGGGTTTCCTGATTGTTTAGTTTGGTAGCGTTGTTGGCTATAATTTCCATATTTGTAGCGTTGGCATACAGCACATATAACATACTGATGATAAAAATATCAATAATGTAATTGAGAAAACGCTTTACTAACGGAGCCGGAACATGTGCTGCAATTGGTTCGATATTTAAAATATCATTGCCTTTTGTAAGTTGAAATTCCGGTATCACTCGATATCCGGTATCGAATTCATCTATTTTTTTGCAATTTAAACAACGTACTTGTGTTTGAGTAAATTGTTCATAAGATGCACTGCCACAGTTTTTACAAATAAAAGTTGTTGTTGCCATAATTAAATCAATTCAAAATAAATTGCATGGTGTCTATATTATCCGCATATTCCGATAAGGTAGGTTGTTGACTTTTTCCAAATGGAATATAATCTTTACCTATAATGCATTGTATGTTGTTTTGTTCATCAATAATAAAATTATTTACCTCGTCTATAGTTTCATAATACTCTAAATGAAGGCAAGATATAGGTGATTGTAAACTTCTATTTTCTACAATATTAATAAAGTCGATGTCTACCAACGGAATTTGATTCATTAAATAAATGGTGCGTTGATAATCTAAATTATTCATGTAAGAAGTATGTTGCATCACGGTTTTATGTGGCTCTAATCCATTTTTTAATTTTGTTACGTCATAATTCTTGGGAACAAATAGCTTAGATACATTGCGACATCCTAATCCAAAATAATCAAAAATATCATGTCCTAAATTTTCTA
This sequence comes from Bacteroidota bacterium, assembly GCA_963169645.1. Taxonomy (GTDB): domain Bacteria; phylum Bacteroidota; class Bacteroidia; order Chitinophagales; family JADIYW01; genus JADJSS01. Next base: position 81,245 of record CAUJCO010000010.1, on the reverse strand, counting down.
CATCTTGTTTGCTCTCCTTTCCGGTTATAATGGCGATAGAGTTTCTGTTTTTTCGGATGATGTTTTTATATTTTCCAAAGTAATGTTCAAAATATTTGGCGGTGTTATTACTTCCGGTTGCAATGATGGCATCAAAGTTTTCCAAACGTTCTTTTATCTCAATATAATCGAGATAAACAGGATTTATTGCTATTAATTTATCGAATAAAAATGGTAAAAGAAATTTGTCTTTTTCGGATAATTTTAGTTGTAGTTTATTGCCGGAAATTAAAATGCACAAAATATCGTGAAAAGCAACCATTGGTATATTTCCGGCAGCCACCATTGCAATAGTGCGCATAGTATTGCTTTCTATTTTTTCATTATAGCGTTGTAGCCAATGTTCTAATTTCTCTTTATTTAAATATTCTTGAGCAATATTATTTAGTGCTTTTTGTGTGTTTTCTATCGTAAACCAATTGTTATGCACAAAGGCTTTATGCGTAATGTGTTCTAAATCAGCTTCGTTTTGAAGTATATAATCGCCCAAAGCAGCAAAATCGGAAATGCGTTGTTTTAAGTTCATTAACACAAAATTATCAATAATATGAGGTTAATTCTATTATCTATTTTTATTTTTGTATCAAACTTAAATTAAGATGGCAATCAAAATAACAGATGAATGTATTAATTGCGGTGCTTGCGAACCGGAATGCCCTAATAATGCAATCTACGAAGGTGGCATTGAGTGGGCCATGGTTGATGGCACAAATGTGAAAGGTGATTATGTATTGAAAGATGGTTCCGTAACAGATGCAAACACGAAACACAAACCGTACTCAAATGATGTTTATTTTATTGTAACAGATAAATGTACGGAATGCAAAGGTTTCCATGAAGAACCGCAATGTGCAGCAGTTTGTCCGGTTGATTGTTGTATTGCCGATGAAGATAATGTTGAAACAGAAGACGAATTATTAGCTAAAAAAGATCGCTTACATCTTTAATTATTTCTGACTTTCTATTCAAAATCTTTATAGAGTAAATATTTCTTACGTATTTCTTTAAATACCTTTAAATCTTTTTGCCATGTTGCACGGATGGATTTTTCATCCATGCCTTTTTCAATTTGATTTTTTAATTGTGATGAACCACTTAATTGGTTGAAAAAATCAGTGAAAAAATCCGATTTGTTTTTGGATAATTTATACGCATTTAATACATATTTCAATGTAAATTTTTGTTGTTGCAAGGTTTCAATGGATAATTTGCTTAAATCATAGCCAACGCATTTTTGGTTTAATAATGGCGGATTTTTTGCACCGGCTACAGATTTTGGTGTAAATGAATAAGGAAAGGTTGCTGTTGTAAATTGGTTACTTCCATATATTTGAAACGGTTTGCTCGTACCGCGACCTAAGCTTACGGCTTTTGTTCCTTCAAAAAAGCACAAACTCGGATATAAATAGATAGATTTCATGTTTGGCAAATTCGGTGATGGCTTTACCGGTAAGGAATAATATGTTTGGTGGTCATAATGTAAGCATTTTACTACGGTGAGCTGGCATTGTACTTTATTTTCTAACCATTTTTCTCCATTTAACATCAGTGCATATTCACCTACTGTCATGCCATGAATTACAGGGATGGTTTGCATTCCGACAAAACTTTTAAAACTCGACTCCAAAACAGGTCCATCTACATAATGTCCATTTGGGTTTGGTCTGTCTAATACAATTAATTGTTTGTTCCCTTCAGCACAAGCTTCCATTACATATTGCAACGTCGAGATATACGTGTAAAAACGAACACCTACATCTTGTATGTCAAAAATCAATACATCTAAATCTTTAAGTTGTCCGGGTTTAGGTTTTTTATTATCGCCGTACAACGAAACAATAACAGTATTGGTATTAGGATCAACGCCATTTTTAACATGTTCTCCGGCATCTGCTGTACCCCGAAATCCGTGTTCCGGTGCAAATACAACGTGTACATCTATGCCCAAACTCAATAACGTATCTAACAAATGCGTGTTTCCAACCATAGAAGTTTGGTTAACAACCAGCCCAACCGATTTATCTTTTATTGTTGATATATATTGATCAAATCGTGCGGCACCAACCACCATGTTTTTTGCTTGGAGTGTATGTAGCATTAAAAATAAACAAGCTACAAGCGTGATTTTTTTTATCATAAAATAGAATGTACAAATATTGTGCTAAAGATGATAATAGATTTTGGTAATACAAAAGGAAAGAAATACTTTTGATGTTTATAACGTATGAATCTAGAATTATTCATTGCAAAACGATTGGCTTTAGGCGATAAAAAATCTTTTTCCAGATTTATTATCCGCATTGCTATTGTTGCTATTTCACTCAGTGTAGCTGTAATGATAATTTCTTCTTGCATGGTATCCGGATTTTCAAAAGAAATTAAGGAACGTATTTTTGGTTTTTGGGGCGAAATTCATATCACTAATTTTGAAAATAGCGAATCGTTTGAATCTACACCAATAAAAAAAGGACAAGTTTTAATAGAAAAAATTAAACTATCAAACGATGTGAAAAATATTGCACCATTTATTATTAAAGCCGGCATCTTAAAAACAGAAAATGAGATGGATGGCATTGTGCTAAAAGGTGTTGATGTGTCTTATGATTGGAAAACAATTCAGGATTTTATTAAAGATGGAAACGGAATTAAGTACAAATCAGATTCAACATCCAGCAAAGAAATTTTGATTTCTCAATCCACCGCAAAGAAATTAAATCTAAAAGTAGGTGATAAAGTGATTGTGTATTTTATACAAAAAGAGTTATCAGCTCCGATAGGCAGGAAGTTAAAGGTTTCCGGAATATTTCAAACTGGATTAGAAGAATACGATCAACAATATGCATTGGTTGATATCCAGTTGTTACGCCAATTAAACCAATGGCAAACAGATGAAGTAGCCGGTTATGAAGTGCGTTTACACGATATGAGAAAAATGGACGCATTTAAGGATTCAATCTATTATAAATACATCGACCAAAAGGTAAATGCACAAACGATGCGTGATATTAATCGGAATATCTTTGAATGGCTCGATTTGACACGAGTGAGTGGTTATATGATATTAGCATTTGCTTTTTTAATTGCTGTATTAAATATGGTTACTGCTCTTATTATTTTAATTATAGACAGAACTAATATGATAGGTATTTTAAAATCGATAGGTGCAAGCAATAAAAGTATTACAAAAGTATTTGTGTATAATGCTGCATATATTATCTTGAATGGGTTGTTTTGGGGCAATGTAATGGGTTTAGGTATTTGCATTTTACAGCAACATTTTGGCTTTATTAAAATGAATCAAGAAAATTATTACTTGAGTGAAGCACCGGTTTATTTTAATTTGTTGAGTATCCTGCTTATTAATGTAGGCACTTTATTAATATGCACATTCATTATGTTGTTGCCTACACGACTTATCAGTAAAATATCGCCTATCAAGGCCATCCGTTTTGAATAAATGCATTGTTTTTAGTGTGTTTCATCTTAATTCTGTCTAATTATAGATAACAAATAAATCGCTTAAGACATGCCGGAAAGTATTTTTTTGAAGGTAGATAATAAACAAACAAATTAGTATAAATTTGTAGCTTTTTTTGGTTACTCATTTTTTATACAACAAATCTAATGGCAGATAAAAACAACCACGGCTTACACAAACTCTCAGCGGCAGGTGTATTGATTTCTTTAGGTATTATTTTTGGAGATATTGGAACATCACCAATCTACGTATTGAAGGCTATAATGAATATGGCTACCAGCGGCAACCATCCAATTACGGATGATTTGATTTTAGGTGGTGTTTCGTGTGTGTTTTGGACCTTAACGATTGTTGTTTCCATTAAATACGTCATTATCGCATTAAATGCTGATAACAATGGTGAAGGTGGAATTTTTGCATTGTATGCAATTGTTAGACGTTATAAAGCAAAGTGGACAATTATTCCGGCTTTATTAGGTTGTGCGTCCTTAATGGCAGATGGATTTATTACGCCACCTATTTCCATTTCATCCGCTGTGGAAGGTCTAACCATTTTATATCCCGGAATTCAAACTGTTCCCATTGTAATTGGAATTTTGTTGGTTATCTTTTTGGTTCAACAATTTGGAACGAATAAAATAGGTGGATTATTTGGTCCCATTATGTTTATTTGGTTTACGATGATTGGCGTGTTAGGAGCTGTACAAATTGCTCAAAACCCATCCGTATTTAAAGCAATCAATCCAATGTATGCATTTAATTTGGTCTTAAATTATCCCGGAGGTTTTTGGTTTTTGGGAGCTGTATTTTTATGTTGTTCCGGTGGTGAAGCTTTATATTCGGATTTAGGACATTGTGGTAAGCAAAATGTACGCGTGAGTTGGACATTTGTGAAAATTGCTTTATTGTTGAGCTACTTTGGACAAGCAGCATTTATTATTGGTAATAAAGATTTTGATTTTCAAACGGTTGCCCCATTTTATGCTGTTATGCCGGCTTGGTTTTTGAAAGTAGGAATTGTTGTGGCAACAATGGCAACAATAATAGCATCGCAAGCATTAATTTCCGGTTGTTTTACTATGGTAAATGAAGCTATGAAATTAAAATTATGGCCGAATCAGAAAATTATTAATCCTACTATCTTACAAGGTCAAATTTATATACCATTTATCAACTGGTTTTTATTTTTTGGATGTTTAACAGTAGTATTAATATTTAGAGAATCGGGTAGGATGGAAGCTGCATACGGTTTAGCCATATCTATTAATATGATAATGACCACTAGTTTATTGGTGTATTATATGCACATCAAACGAAAACCTAAACTTTTTATTTGGGCTTTTTTAATATTTTTCTCGTGGATAGAATTTACTTTTTTAGTAGCTAATTTAGATAAATTTCCACATGGCGGATGGTTTGCCGTGTTAATTGCAGCTTGGATTTTTGTGATGATGTATTTATTCTATCAAGGAAAAAAATTACGCAAAAAACATATTGAGTTTGTAGAGTTAAAAGATTATCTAGATGATTTAAAAGATTTACAGAATGACACCAGTATTCCAAAAGAAGCGACCAACTTGGTATTTATGTGTAATGCGGATGACAAACGACATATAGATTCTAATATCATTTATTCTATCTTTAGAAAAAAGCCCAAACGTGCCGATACATATTGGTTTGTACACGTTGATATAACCAATGACCCATACGGTGCAAGCTATTCGGTAGATACGATTATTCCACAAAAATGCTTCTTTATCAATTTGAAATTTGGATTTAAAGTGGAACACAAAGTACACGTGATGTTTACACAAATAGTGGAAGATATGGAAAAAAGAGGCGAGGTAGATTTATTAAGTCAATATCCATCCTTGCGTAAACATGGCTATCCGGCAGATTTTAAATATGTAATTATGAATCCGTTGGTTTCCATCGATAATAAATTACGACCATTTGATCAGTTTGTAATCAAAGCATATAATATGATTAAAACGATTAGCTTATCGGCACAAGAAGATTTTGGCTTAGAAAAAACAAACTGTCGTGTAGAAAATGTTCCTATCAGAATTGCCGGAAAAACGCATATCGAAATTAAAAGAGAAGATTAGTTTTTTTCTTTATTATTATTTAGATGCTGTAGGTTTGTTGGTAAAACAAAAAATAATCAACAACACAAACTCAATGGATACAGTCATTGCAAAAAGTTCATTCATTACACCGTGAAATAAAAATGCGGCAATACTGAGTAGAAAACAACTAATGCCAATTAATCCAATAGCTTTTGCTACATTATTTTTTATGTTTAAAAAGTGTGGTGCTATTATTAAAAATACCAAAGCAATCGAAAACCATTTTATCCAAGTAAATAATTTTAGCCAAGTGATATGTATGTCATAATAATTATAACTTGTTATGGCATTGAATAATTCGGATTGTCCATCAAATTTGGTAATGAGTTGATAGATTTGATAATTTTCAAAGGCATCTCCTAATAACATACTTACGCATAAAGTAAGCAACAACACCATTTTTATTTTGGTAAGTTGATGTTTAAATGATAAAACGATACAAGCTAAAAAGATGCTATATAATGTCATAAATAGATAATCAATGCTGTTTCCTAAAAGTAAATCAGCTTTGTATTTTGCTTTATTTTCTACCTGAAAAAATGCTTTAATTTCTTGTTTGTTTTGTATAAATTCTAAAGCTATGATAGGCGTTTTAAAACCGGGAGGCAAATTATTTTCTGTTTTTGGATTTATATAAAGCAACACGGAAGCCGTTATTAAAATAAATACAGCAATTATTTTTGCCCAATTTAGAAAAGAATTTTGCATTATTTTTTATTTATTGATTATTATCAAGGTGAATTTAGAAATATTATTTTAACTTTGAATTAACATTGAAACATAAAAACACCCGAAAAAAAGATGGCTGCACTTAATGCAGCCATTTTTCATTTATTTTCTCTTTTATTTAATTCATCTCGTATCGTAGCTGCCTTCTCATAATCTTCATTCATTAATGCTTCTTGCATTATTTTTTCTAATTCTTTATTCGTATAAACGGAATAATCTGTTTTTTCTATTTCAGCTTTAGTTGGTTGAATGGTGGCATAAATATCAATTGATTCATTCGACTCAGGTTCTTCCATTAATACAATTCCGGATGTGTCAAATATATCGCCATAAATATAGAGCGGACATCCGTAACGAACCGCTAATGCAATGGCATCTGACGTTCGCGAATCTATTTCGTATTCTTCTCCATTAAAAATGCAAACTAATTTGGAATAAAAAATACCATCCATCAAGTTCGTGATAACCACTTCGCTTAAATGCACGTGAAAAGTATCCATCATCGATTTGAGTAAATCGTGGGTGAGCGGTCGTGCCGGTGTCATATTTTCTAATGAAACTGCAATTGCTTGTGCCTCTGCAGCACCAATAACAATAGGCAATCTGCGTTTACCTTTTACTTCACCCAAAACTACAGCGTAAGAGTGATGTTGCGTAAAACCTTGCGTAATATTTATGACTTCTAATTCAACTTTTTTCACATAGTAAAGTTACAAATTTTCAAAATAAATTCAAGTGATACCTTTTCAACAATAATGGTAAAGCGAAAAAAGCCACCGAATTATTCGATGGCTTTTTATAAATAAATAACTATTACTAATTACAGTTCATTTATTAATGTTGACTTGCTTTCAATGCTTTAACAGCTTCAGTTAATTTTGGTACGATTTCAAATAAATCACCTACGATACCATAATCTGCTGCTTTGAAGAAAGGAGCTTCCGGATCTTTATTGATAACCACAATGCATTTAGATTGGTTTACACCTGCTAAATGTTGGATAGCACCTGATATACCAATTGCAATGTATAAATTCGGACGAATTGCTACACCGGTTTGTCCTACGTGTTCGTGATGAGGTCTCCAATGTACATCAGCAACCGGACGAGAACATGCTGTAGTTGCACCTAATGCAGCTGCTAAGTCTTCAATAATTCCCCAGTTTTCAGGACCCTTCATACCACGACCTGCAGATACTACAGTTTCAGCTTCCGGAAGTGGAGCTACATCACCTTGTTGACGAGAAACTTCTTTCACGGTAACACGGCTTGCTGCTGCTTCTACTTGAATATCTTCAACAGTTGCAGTACCTTCTCCTTTAGTTGCACCAAATGAGTTGGGAACAACCGCTACAACTTTAACCGGAGAATTAACTTTTACGAATGCAAATGCTTTTCCGGAAAATGCTGTTTTCTTTACAACAAAATCAGCATCCGGTAAACCTACAGCACCAGATACGATACCTGCTTTCAAACGTGCGGAAACCACCGGAGCAACTGCTTTACCTGTTAATGTTTGAGAAAACACTATAGTGTCTGCATTTACTTTTCCGGCAACGTCCGCTACTGCTTTCGTATATTCATTTGCATCAAAGCTATCAAATGCTTTGTTTTCAGAGTGTAATACTTTCGTTGCACCATAAACACCTAATGCAGCTAATTCTGCATGGTCAATAGTACCTAATGCTAAACCAACCGCTTCTTTGCCAATTTGTTTAGCGTAAGCCGATGCGTAAGAAGCAGCTTCAAAGCTTGCTTTTTTTACTTTACCATCCGCGATTTCTATAAAAAATAAAACTGCCATAATTATATCATTTTAGCTTCTTCGTGTAATAATCGGATTAATTCTTCAGGATGATCTGCAGAAATCATTTTACATGCAGATTTAGCCGGAGGCAATTCATACTTCACTACTGAAGTTAAAGAACCTACGCCTTGAGGTGCAACTACATTTAACGGTTTTGTTTTTGCACTCATAATTCCTTTCATGTTCGGGATACGAGCTTCCGCCATACCTTTAGCACAAGAAATTACAAATGGAACATCTGCCGTTAAAACTTCTTTACCACCTTCAATATCTCTTTCAATTGTTGCAGTGTTGCCAGCTACATCTAATTTTGAAGCATAAGAAATAAATGGTAAATCAATTAATTCAGCTAACATACCACCTAAGTTAGAACCATTGTAGTTGATGGTTTCTTTTCCTAATAATATCATATCATATCCGCCGCTTTTAGCTACTGCAGCAATTTCAGATGCAATGGCAAATGAATCAGCATCACCTGTTACATCAATACGGATTGCATCGTCTGCACCAATTGCTAATGCTTTACGGATTACTTGGTCGTTTTCTGCCGGACCAACATTTACTACTGTTACGTTGCCACCATTGGCTTCTTTTAATTCTAAAGCTCGTACTAATGCATACCACTCGTCGTACGGATTTAAAATCCATTGTACCTTATCGTTGTTGAATTTTGTATCATTATCAACAAACGAAATTTTTGTAGTCGTATCCGGTACTAAACTTATACATACAAGAAATTTCATAAATTTGTTTTTATTTATTAAAAAATGTGATGCTAATTTACTCATTTTAATTAATTCAATGCATGCATACAAATCGAATTGCACAACTGGAACAAATATTAACAGAAAATCCGAATAATACATTTGCTTTATTTGCATTAGCAAAGGAATATGAAAAAAATAATCAATGTGATAATGCAGTACAAGTATTTGAAAAACTGCTACTTATAGATGCAGACTATTTAGGAGCTTATTTCCATTTAGCTAAAAATTACGAACAATTGGATGAGGTTAAAAAAGCATTAAATATTTATGAAGCCGGCATTTTATTGGCTCAAAAAATGAAAGATACACATAGTTTGAGCGAATTAAAGAATGCTAAAATGAATTTGGAATTAGAAATGTAACCTTGAAACTTTTCTACTTTTTTTATTTAAGTTTTAATATTCGTTTTTAGATATTGATTAGTTCCATAATGCAAATCATAGATTAATTCAGTACATTTAATTAATAAAACGTATAAAATTATGACTGAATTAGAAATTGGCATCAATAAAGTGGAAGGTGCTATTAAGAAAATGAATGTTGATCCTGCTTTGTGTAGAGGCGAAAAAGTTGGACAATATAATATGGTACAAGGCTCTGTTACAATTTGGATTGATGTTTGGAATATTGACCGTGAAAATAGAGCATATTTTCAAGTAATGAGTTTCATAATGTCTGTAAATAATGTACAAAATAAAAGTGCACTCTTTGAAGAATTATTAACTATCAATGATGGATTATATAACGTAGCATTTACGTTGTATGATAATGCTATATGGTTAAAAACAATTCGCGAAGTACATGGATTAGATGAGGATGAAGTGGTGGCACAAATTAGACGTATTGGAAATTATGGCGATAAATACGATGATTATCTGAAACAAAAATACGATGTTACATATACTACTTTAGAACAAAATAGAGCCGAAGGCAAGCCGCCACAATAAGATTTTGTAGTTTAGGTAAATAGTGTATTTAAGGTTCAATTTTAATATTGTATTTTTGACGCGTGTTAGCAAGTATCCAACAATTTATTCAACAACATAATTTATTTAATTCAGGTACGCCTATTTTGGTTGCTTGTAGTGGTGGCGTGGATTCAATGGTATTGTGTGATGTTTTATTAAAATTAAATTTTAAAATTGGTATTGCCCATTGTAATTTTCAATTAAGAGATGCTGAAAGCGATGGTGATGCTCAATTTGTTCAATCTTTTGCTGAAAAAAATAAACTTCCATTTTTTATTAAAAATTTTAATACGCTTGATTATAAAAAATCAAATGCAGTTTCCACACAAATGGCAGCTCGAACACTTCGATATAATTGGTTTGAAGAAATACGAATTGAAAATGGATATCATAAAATAGTAACTGCACATCATTTAGATGATCAAATAGAAACGATAATATTGAACATCACAAAAGGAACCGGTTTGCTCGGTTTAACCGGAATGCAACCGAAAAATCAATACATTGTTCGTCCTTTATTATCCATTTCTAAACAAGCTATTTTACTATATGCAAACGAACAACAAATTGCATATCGAGAAGATTCCAGTAATGCAACAGCTAATTACCAACGCAATAAATTACGACATCAAGTGGTGCCGGTTTTGAAAGAAATAAACCCGGATTTTTCAAATACTATGTTGGATTTTAAATCCAAAATGAATGATTATAATTTGCTCTCGACGGAATATTTGCAGCAATTAAAACGAAAATGTTTTGCAGTAAAAAATGATATTGTTGAAATTAAATTAGGTTTTATTCATGCGCATTCTGCAAGTAAAACTATCTTATTTCATCTCATCCAAGAATTTGGTTTTAATGCAGAGCAAGTTCAGAACATTTTACAAGTAAAAGAATCCGGAAAGCAGTTTCTATCAAATACACATCTTTTAATTGTAGATAGAAAATCAATTTTTATCCAACCTTTATCCATAGAAAAAATTAACATTGCCGTTTTTGATAAAATACCCAATCAAATTGTATTTAATAATTTTACTATTCAATGTGCTTTAGTTCCTATTCAATATCTAAATCTAAAATCATCACACAACTATGCCTATTTCGATGCCGATAAAGTGCAGTTTCCACTTTGTATTCGATACGCAAAAGAAGGTGATTATTTTTATCCTCTTGGATTAGGAAAACAACAGAACCCGGCTAAAGTAGGGAAAAAGAAAATTTCTAAATACTTTAAAGATGAAAAACTATCTATTTTAGAAAAAGAAGCAACACCACTAATTTTTTCCAATGAAAAATTACTTTGGTTGGTTGGTCATCGAACCGATGAGCGATTTAAAGTAACGGATACGACCAAAATGGTGCTTAAAATGCATATTGTTAAGAAATAATCTTTCTGCTTTCTTATTATTTATCCGTAGAATTAACCTAAATCAACTACTTGTTAATAGGTATTTTTAGATATATAACAAACATTTGAACATTATGTGCATTTAATTTAGCTTCTGTTTAATCTCTCTCTAACATTAATCTACTATTTTTGTAGCCTATATAAATTCTATGAGTAATTCTAGTGAAGACAAAAAACAAAAAGGTTCAATAGATAGAAACAGAGCGAACCTTTTAAGAGACATAGAACAACCCACATTGCTTTTCCTTTGTCGCATTACGCCAAAATTTTTAACACCAGACTTACTTACCGCAATCGGTATGTTGGGAACGTTAATTATTTTTGGAGCATTTTATGTTGCATCGGTAACGCATGAAAAAATTTACATTTTATGGGCTGTATTGGGTTTTGCCATCAATTGGTTTGGCGACTCATTAGATGGTAGAATTGCCTATTATAGAAATATTCCAAGAAAATGGTACGGTTTTGCACTGGATTGTGTGATGGACTGGATGTCGTTGGTGTTTATGAGTGCCGGTTTCTTCTTTTATATAGAAGATACTTTTAAACTGTACGTTTACTTATTTGCCTGTAATTATGGTTGGGTGGTTTTAGTTGCTCAATTAAGATATAAAATTACGGATAAATATTCCATCGATCCGGGACCAATTGGCCCAACAGAAATTCGTATTTTATTGTGCTTGGTAATCATAGCAGAATGGTATTTTGGAAATGTATTAATTTATTTCTCTACCATCGGAAATGCGGTATTCCTTTTGATAAACTTAGTAGATACGTATAAATTACTGCAAGCAGGAAATGCACGAGACGCCGAAGAAAAAAGATTAAAAGCAGAAGCAGCTCAGAAATAATGTTGAAGAAAAAATCCATACTCGTATTCGGGAAAGCACAAATATCTGCATTTGTAGGCGGTTTGTGTGATTATGGAATAATGGTTTTATGTGTGGAATTATTAGGCTTTTCTGTTAAAAATTCCATTGTAATAGGTGGTTTATTAGGAGCTGTTATCAACTTTTCTATTAATAAATATTGGACGTACCAATCCCGAAAACCATCATTAACAAGTCAGCTTATTAAATTCTATATTGTAGTTGCCGGAAGTATTTTATTAAAATCCAATGGTACAGTTTTCTTGACGCATATCTTACATTGGGATTATAAAATTACACGTATTATTATAGACTTAGTTGTATCGATTGGATTCAACTTTATGTTGCAGAAATATTGGGTTTTCAAAACTTCACCCATTACAGAAAGTATCGATCAAATGTCCGAAACAACCTTGGATAAAGAAACTATTTCTGCATCTCGCAGAGAATATCAAGAAGTATAATTTTTTGTATTTGCAGACTACTAAAATTAGTAGGTACTATTAAGTAGTAAGAATTTCTACTTTTGTAATCTTTGTGAAGATACTTCACATTCATTGTAGTTATTTAATTTTATAGATTTCTTTTTCAAAAGTGATGACATTATTCATTTGTTTCATTTTTAATTTCTAAAAATAAGAACGAATAACTACGCACCATCCATTAAAGTCTTTTGTCTTTTCTTTCGTCGATACTGCGTTTTCTTTAAATTAGTTTCATTACCGGAAATAATACTGATATTTCCATCCGGCTCCAACATAGATAAATTGACATGTTGCACATCGGCAATACCGTGTTCACGAATGGCTTGCATCAGTTCTTCTTCTGTTATCATCACCGATTTTAAATTCTTTGATAGAATTTGCCCATTATATATCAGCATTACAGGCTCCGGTTGAACTAAATTGCGTACACCTTTAAATCGGAACATCAAATAGTTGAGCAATTTATTTAAAGTAAAAAGTACAGCAGCAGCTGTTAAACCACCGCTAAGTGTAGTGTTTTCACCCACCATCGCATTTTGAACCGCATTGCTGATTAATACAATCAACACTAAATCACCTATTGATAATTGTGATAATTCTCGCTTCCCAAATATGCGAAATGCCAATATCATAAATAAATAGACAATAGCACTTCTATAGGTAATATCTAAAAAACTATGATAATCAAAGTTCATACACGAATTTAGCAAATAATGTTTCAATATGGATGGTTCATTTTTAAATATGTTTCATTGTATTCATAATCATTTAATCAACATTCCGGTATTTAAAGGGCTATATTTTTTGTATTTTTGCCCATTATGAAAATCTCACTCAACTGGCTAAAGTCTTATTTATCGTTCGATTTATCAAATGAAGCATTGTGTCATTTACTTACAGACATTGGCTTGGAAGTAGAAAGCATAGATGCATTTGAAAGCCATAAAGGTGGTTTAAAAGGTTTAGTAGTTGGTCATGTTTTAGAAAAAGAAAAACATCCTGATGCCGATAAACTTTCTGTTTGTAAAGTAGATGTTGGAACCGAAATTTTACAAATTGTGTGTGGTGCACCCAATGTTGCAGCCGGAAAAAATGTAATCGTGGCAGTAGTAGGTGCAAAATTGTATCCGAGTTCTGGCGATGCATTCGAAATTAAAAAATCAAAAATTCGTGGCGTAGAATCTTTTGGGATGATTTGTGCCGAAGATGAAATAGGATTAGGAGCTTCACACGATGGGATTCTGTTCTTGGATGCTAATACCGAAGTAGGAAAACCCGTTGCGGCATTATTTGATGTAGAGAACGATTATGTAATTGAAATCGGATTAACACCAAACAGAACCGATGCTTTTTCACATATTGGTGTTGCACGTGATTTAGCAGCTGCATTATCGTTCAGAAATAAAAAAGATTATTTACTTCAATTACCAACAATTGCGACAGTCAACGAGCCAATTTCTTCCGATTTTGTGGTAGAAGTGGAAAATAATCCAGCTTGTCCAAAATATTTTGGTATTAAGATAGAAGGAATTACCGTTCAAGATTCACCGGATTGGTTGAAAAACAGATTAAAAGCAATTGGACAAAAACCAATTAATAATATTGTAGATATTACCAATTTCGTATTGCATGAATTTGGACAACCATTACATGCATTTGATTTCAATGAAATTGTAGGGAATAAAATCATAGTAAAAAATTTGCCCGCTAAAACAAAATTTACAGCATTAGATAATTCAATTATTGAATTACACGAAGAAGATTTATTGATTTGTGATGGAGCAAGTAATGGAATGTGTATTGCCGGTGTTTATGGTGGTGTAAATTCAGGTGTAAAAGCATCAACAACAGCCATCTTTTTAGAAAGTGCTTATTTTGATGCAAAGACAATTCGTAGAACATCCACCAGACATGGGTTGCGTACGGATGCAGCTACACATTTCGAAAAAGGAATTGACCCAAATATTACTGAAAACGCTTTATTGCGTGCCGTTCAGTTGATAATTGAAATTGCCGGAGGCAAAGTTGCTTCCAATCTCATTAAAATAGAAAATAAAACATTCGATTTCTTTCCGGTAAGCTTGGATTTTGCAAACATAAAAAGGTTAACCGGTGCTGATATCTCTAAAGAGGACGTTCGTAAAATACTTCAGTTGTTGGAAATCAATATTCAGTCTGAAACGGAAACTACTTGGCAGTTGTTGGTGCCACCATACCGAACAGATGTTTTCAGAGAAGCCGATGTGATTGAAGATATTTTAAGAATTTATGGGTTTAATAACGTAGTTATTCCTACTAAATTAAATGCGAGCATCAATTTTTCCAATGCGTTTGATGCCGATAAATTATACAATCATATTGCTGATACGTTGGTGAATGTTGGATTTTTTGAGATGATGAATAATAGCATCACCAAATCGAAATATCAAACGGCATTATCTCATTTACCACAAGAAAATTGGGTGCGTTTGTTGAGTTCTATCAATTCGGAGTTAGACGTTTTGCGAAATAATATGTTGTTCACCGGGTTGGAATCGGTGGCACATAATATCAACCATAAAAATAACAATGTGAAATTATTTGAGTTTGGAAAAACCTACCAAACACAAAATAGTACAGCCGATTTGTCTGCAAATAGTTATTTGGAAAAGAGCCATTTAGCATTGTTTGTATCAGGTAATACTTCTATTTCCAATTGGAAAACATCCGGCAAAAAATCGGATTTTTATTATTTGAAATCGATGGTTGATTTTATTTTGAATAAGATAGGTATCGGAAATTACGTTGCGGATACTATCGATACAGATGAAATGTTTTCATACGCATTACAATACAAAGTTGGTCATTCATCACAACCTATTGTAACGTTTGGAAAAGTGCTACCAACATTGGTAAAGCTATTAGATATTAAACAAGATGTTTTCTATGCTGATTTTAATTGGGATGAGATATTAAAATTAGCAGCAAATGTTCAAACAAATTATACAGAGATTGCTAAGTTTCCGACAGTAAAACGAGATTTAGCATTGCTTATTGATAAAAATATTCAATTTATCGAAGTAAAAAACATTGCAACTAAATTTGGTAAGAAAATTTTGCGTAATATTGAGTTGTTTGATATTTATGAAGATGAAAAAATTGGAAAAGATAAAAAATCGTATGCAGTAAGTTTCACCTTCAGAGATGACATAAAGACGCTTCAAGATGCAGATATTGAAGCAGTTATGAATAAATTAATGAAAGAATATACTTCACAATTAAATGCTATAATTCGTTAAGATGGCAAAGATTGATGACAAATGGGCAAGGATTTTTAAAAAAATTCAATTAATTTTAGAAAAAAATCAGAAATTAGAAGAAAGTAATCAATCACTTCAACTTCAAATTCGTGATTTAGAAAATAAAATTATTGACTTAAATAAAGAAAAAGAAAATTTACAAGAACAAATACAATATATAAAAGCAGCAAAAGAAGTGCATTTATCAGAAAAAGAAAGAGCAGTTACCAAACAACAACTGAAAGAGTTTATGGAAGAAATTGATGATTGTTTGGCAAAATTGATACAATAATGGCAGAACAACTTAACATAAATCTATTAATAGCCGGAAGACCTTATAAATTGAAAGTATCGCCGGAAGAAGAAGGCTATGTTCGTCAGGCAGCCAAAAATATCAATGATAAAATTGCAGAATACCAAAAAACTTTGCTCACGCGCGACCGTCAAGATTTCTTGTCGATGATTGCCTTGCAATCCACCGCTGAAGCATTGCAAAATAAAAATAAAGCAACCAATGCCAATATCGACGCAAAATTAGACGAATTGGAAGCCATATTGGATAGGCAACTCGGTATTACCCTTTTCTAATTTTCTGACTTATTCCTATGCTGTGTAAAACACAATAAGTGCAGGAATACTTTTTTATGTACTTTCACAAATAATTGTTTTTTAGAAAGTTATTATTTCACAATATAACTTTTCAATAAAATAAATCGGTTGGGTTGCATTCCGTATAAAAATGTATCAATACTAAATTCAGATAGTTAATTAAGATGACTATCTCATTTTTAACCATATAAAATTAAACACAGTGGATCCAAGTATCATAGCAATTATTTCTGGTGTAGTAGCACTCATCATAGGAATCGTAATCGGTAAAATGTTGTCTAAAGCAAATGTGGCAAAACAAATTGCCGATGCTAAATTAATAGAAGAAAAAGCAAAAGCATTAGAAGATAAAACCAGGACAGAAGCCGAGCTTATTCGTAAAGAAGCATACAACACCGCAGAATCTTTGAAAAAAGATAAAATGATGGAAGCGAAAGAACATTTCTTAAAATTGAAAGAAGAACACAATAAAGAATTGGAACAACGCAACCGTAAAATTCAGGAATCGGAAAATAGAGCAAAACAAACGGAGCAATCTTTAAGAGATAAATTAGCCAATGCAGGCAAACAAGAAAAAGAAAACGAGGTTATAAAAAATAAACTCAACGAACAATTAGAATTAGCTGTAATTAAACGCCAAGATTTAGAAAAAGCACATGAAGAACATATTGCTAAATTAGAAGAAGTTTCTAAAATATCGGCAGATGAAGCACGCAAACAATTGGTAGAACAATTGAAAAGTAAAGCACAAACCGATGCGATGGCATTTGTGAAACAAGTAGCGGATGAAGCTAAATTAAAAGCAAATAAAGAAGCGAAGAAAATTGTTATCCAAACCATACAACGTACAGCAGCTGAAACAGCGATTGAAAATACGGTTTCTGTTTTTAACCTTACCAGTGATGAACAAAAAGGACAAATTATTGGAAGAGAAGGCAGAAATATCCGTGCGTTGGAAGCAGCAACCGGCGTGGAAATTATTGTTGATGATACACCGGAAGCTATCGTTATTTCGGGATATGATGCGTACAAGCGCGAGATTGCTCGCTTGTCATTACAACGTTTAGTTACAGATGGACGTATTCATCCGGCACGTATTGAAGAAGTGGTAGCTAAAACCGAAAAACAATTGGAACAACAAATTATGGAAATAGGTGAGCGAACCGTTATTGATTTAGGGATTCACGGCTTACATCCGGAATTAATTCGCTTAGTAGGTAAAATGCGTTTCCGTTCATCTTACGGCCAAAATTTGTTACAACATTCTCGTGAGGTTGCCAACTTATGTGCTATCATGGCAAGTGAATTGGGTTTAAATTCTAAACAAGCCAAACGCGCCGGATTATTACATGATATCGGAAAAGTTTCGGATGAAGATCCGGAATTATCACACGCATTGTTAGGAGCGAAGTTGTGTGAAAAATATGGCGAAGCACCTGTTATTGTGAATGCGGTAGGTGCGCACCACGATGAGATGGAAATGTTATTTGTAATTTCTCCAATTATCCAAGCATGTGATGCCATTTCCGGTGCTCGTCCGGGTGCTCGACGCGAGATAATGGAAAGCTATATGAAACGTATAGACGAGTTAGAAAAATTAGCTGTTTCATATCAAGGTGTACAAAAAGCGTATGCTATACAAGCCGGTAGAGAATTGCGTGTTTTAGTCGAAGCAGAAAAAGTAGATGATAAACAAGTAGAAGAAATCTCATTTAAAATTGCTCAACAAATCCAAGATGAGATGACCTATCCGGGACAAATTAAAGTTACTGTAATCCGAGAAACACGCAGTGTTGCAGTAGCTAAATAATTGTTGATACAGCAAAAACAGATAAAAAGAAAAGCGACGAAAATGTTCCATTTTCGCCGCTTTTCTTTTTGTAATTAGTAAGAGTTATAATCTGCAATTTGGGATTTATCACTTTTTTTGTATTAAAAAATACGCATACTTTGGGTAATCCATTCTTTTGGTTAAAACCAATAAACTGAAATTTATTTTTCGTTTTCTTCTTTTACTTTATTCCAAATCATTATTTGATTCGAGAAAATTTTAGCAAATCCTTTTACATCATCGCCGGTCCAAGCATTGTTCATTTCGCCATAGCTACCAAATTTGCTACTCATTAAATCAAACGGCGATTCAATACCTTCCAATTCAAAATGATATGGTTTCAAGGTAATAAATACTTTACCGCTTACTTGTTGTTGTGTGCTTGTTAAAAAGGCTTCTAAATCGCGCATCAAAGGTTCATAAAATAAACCTTCGTGTAAATTACTACCGTACACATTGCTGAGTTGATCTTTCCAAAAAAGTTGTTGTTTTGTCAGCGTGTGTTTTTCTAAAAGGTGATGTGCTTTTAAAATAATTAATGGAGCTGCTGCTTCAAAACCCACTCTGCCTTTGATGCCAATAATTGTATCACCAACATGTATATCTCTGCCAATGGCATAAGCACTTGCAAGTTGATTTAATGCGGTAATAATTTCTGTTGGATGTTGGTATCTTTTTCCATTTAAACCAATCAGTTCTCCTTGTTTAAATTCCAATTCTACCGATGTTTCTTTTTCCGTATTGCTAAGCTGCGTTGGATAAGCAGATTCCGGTAAAGTGTGTCTGGATGTTAGTGTTTCTTTGCCGCCAACACTGGTTCCCCAAATTCCTTGATTGATGGAATAAGCGGCTTTTTTAGCATCAATCTCTACACCATATTTTTTCAAATACTCAATCTCTTCTTCTCTGGAAAGCTTATTATCTCGGATTGGTGTAATAATGGTTGCTTGCGGCATCACAATATTAAATACCATATCAAAACGAACTTGGTCGTTGCCGGCACCGGTGCTGCCGTGAGCAATGTACGATGCGTTTATCTCTTTGGCATACGCAGCAACTGCAATAGCTTGAAAGACACGTTCTGCAGATACCGATAATGGATACGTGTTATTTTTTAATACATTACCATAAATTAAGTAACGAATACATTGGTCGTAGTAATCTTTTACCACATCTTTCACCACAAATTCTTTAACACCGAGTTGTTTGGCTCTTGTTTCTATATCTTTCAATTGTGCATCGGTGAAACCACCTGTATTTACGGTTATTGCATACACATCTAATCCTTTTTCTTCCGTTAGATATTTTACACAATACGAAGTATCTAAACCACCACTATACGCCAATACTACTTTATTATTCATGTCTTTTATTTTTCTTTTTTGGATGTTGATTCTGATTTTTTATTTTCTTTACTTTTTCCGGCTGTTTTAACCACTCTTATACGTTGCGATTTCGGCGTTTTTAATTTAGCCGGAATTTTCTTTTCTACTTTTTTAATCTTGGCAAATTCTTTTTTCTTTTCATCTTTTGGATTAAAAAGCATAGCCGTACACAAACAATTTTTTCTATCTGTGCGTGTTAGCACATCGTAATTGATGCAACTTTTACAGCCACTCCAAAATGCATCGTCTTGTGTTAACTCCGAAAATGTAACCGGCTTATAACCTAAATCGGAATTGAGCTTCATCACTGCTAAGCTGGTTGTTATACCAAATATTTTTGCGTTTGGAAATTTTTTACGCGTATGTTCAAAAACAAATTTTTTAATTCTTTTTGCCAATCCGTGATGTCGATATATTTCTTTCACAATTAAACCGGAATTTGCAACGTAGTTTTTGCCTTCCCATGTTTCTATATAACAAAATCCTGCCAACTGATTGGTAGCCGTTAGAGCTATAATAGCTTTTTCTTGTTTTATTTTTTCTTTGATGTATTCCGGATCGCGTTTAGCTATCCCTGTACCTCGTTTTTTTGCAGATTCTTCATACATTTTACACAGTTCCTCTGCAAATGAAAGATGATCAATTTTTGCGATCTGAATAGTAAACTTTTCGGATGTTTTTTTCAAGGTACATAAATGATTAAAAAGCGTAAAATCTATCCTAACAAAAATATAGAGCAAATTGTAAATTGAATGTTATTTTTTATCAGAATAAATGAAATTTTTTGCAACGTATTGGAGGTATGTTTATCAATACGAACAAAACAAATCGTTTTTAGCTTTTATTTAACGATGATTACAATTCAAAATGTTTATACATTTCCATATAAATAAAATAAAATACTAACTTTGGCACATTAAAAATTAACCTACGTATGGAAAGTTTGCTTTCATTTATTGTTCATTGGAATGTGCAGCCTGAAATTTTTATGATTACGGAATCGTATGGAATCAGATGGTATAGCTTGTTATATGGTGCTGCTTTCTTTTTAGGATATCAAATTTTATTTTGGGAATTTAAAAGTGAAAATAAAGATACGGAAGGAGCCGACCAATTATTGATGTATATGTTTATTGCTGTAATTTTGGGTGCTCGTTTAGGACATGTTTTCTTTTATCAATGGGATTATTACAGCCAACATTTATTAGAAATTATCCAAATTTGGAAAGGTGGTTTAGCTAGTCATGGAGCAGCAATCGCTATTACAATCGCTTTAATTTTATACAAACGCAAACATCCGGAACTTACATTTTTATGGATTATAGATAGAGTAGCGATACCAACTGCGATTGGTGGTTCGTTTATTCGTTTTGGAAATTTCTTCAATTCGGAAATTGTAGGTGATTATACCGATGGAAGTTGGGGAGTTGTGTTTGAAAGATTAGGTGAAACCATGCCACGTGTTCCTATTCAATTATTTGAAGGTTTCTTGTATGTGGCAATTTTTGTCGTAATAATTTCTATCTACATTTATAAAAAACACAAACCTCAAGAAGGTAGTTTAATGGCAATTTTCTTGTTTATGATGTTTGCCGGAAGATTCTTTTTGGAATATTGGAAAGTAGATGAAAATCCGCTCACGATGTTAGGTGTTACATTAACACATGGCCAATGGTTAAGTTTTCCGTTTATTGCAATTTCTTTCTTTATTTATTATCTATCGATGCGAAATAAGAAAGAAACGCAAACTGCCAATTAATTACTTTTCTTGCTCTTTAAAATCTAAACTGATAGAATTAATGCAGTAACGCAATCCTGTTTTATTTTGTGGTCCATCATCAAATACATGGCCTAAATGAGAATGACAGTTTTTGCATAATACCTCAATTCTTGTCATTCCAAATTTATAATCCATTTTTGTAATAACAGCACTATCATTGGCAATATCATAAAATGCCGGCCATCCGCAACCACTATGATATTTGGTAGTTGAAGTGAATAATAAATGACCACAAGCTTTACAATAATAATTTCCATCAGCATCCAAGTCCGTATATTTTCCCGTAAATGCACGTTCGGTTCCGGCTTCTCGTAGCACATGATATTCTTCATCACTTAAAATAGCTTTCCATTCTGCCTCTGTTTTTTGTATTTTAGGTGTTGTCATCGTTTTATTTTTAATTAATTGTTGATTTGAAATCTTGTTAGAAGATGGTGTATTGCAACTCAATAACATCGATGTAATAATTAAAAATACATATTTTTTATAGTAAAACATAGTTACAATTTGTTGTATGTTAATTTGCTATTGTTCTAATTTTTTTTGACATGTTATCTTTATTTAACGCTGTTTAGAATAAAAAGTTTTATTTCTATATTGTGCTATAATGTTTACAAAAATCCAATTCAGATTTTTTATTGCTACAATGTTGTTTGTGCAATTAGCATACTCTAACAACAAAGAGGTGCAAGTACCGGAACTTACAACGCATGCAAAAATTAGTTTACTTACAGTAGGAAGTGCTGATGCCGAAATTTGGCAAAATTTTGGCCATACTGCCATCCGCATTAAAGATTCCATCTTAGGTTGGGACTTAGTTTACAACTATGGTACGTTTGATTTTTCAGAACCCGGTTTTATTGAAAAATTTATTAAACGCAGTTTGTTGTATTACGAATCCATAGATAATTTTAATTCTTTTGAGGAGATGTATCGTGAAGAAAATAGAAGTATTTACGAACAAACACTGAACCTTACACACGAACAAAAACAATTATTATTTGAACGATTAACCATCAATGCACGTGAAGAAAACAAATATTATATCTATGATTTTTTGTTTGATAATTGTTCTACTCGACCACGTGATATTATATTATCACTTTTTAAAAAAACCTCGTTTGCACCGGATGTAGATGATAAATCATCTTACAGACAATTAATAGATAGAAATGTAAAAGACGAGTGGTTAGATTTAGGAATGGATTTATTAATTGGTGTTCCAACAGATAAAGAATCCGGATTTGGTAGAACATTTTTACCGGATGAATTAATGCAAGCTTTTGACGGTGCTGTTGTGGATGGCAAAAAATTAGTAAGTAGTAATCAATTAATATTAGACACAATTCCAGAACATACAGAAAGCAATTGGTTCACACCCGGAATTGTATTTTGGTTTTTATTGTTGCTTATTTTGGTATTGCAAGTAAAGTTTGCTTTGTTTTCTAAATACAAATGGATTCCGATAATATATTTCACCATCTTAGGATTGTTGGGTTATTTGTTTTTGTTTATGTGGTTTTTCACTGCACACGAATGCACCAAATGGAATTTAAATATTTTATGGGCGATGCCTTTAAACATCCCGATTATTTATTTTTTGATGAAAAAAAATATTCCAAATTTTGCAGCTATTTTCTTGAAAATATACCGCATTTTATTAATTGTATTATTGATAGGATGGTGGGCAAATCCTCAAACTTATCATGCTGCTGTAATACCATTACTATTAATTTCTATTTTGTTTACATCGGTATTTTTACCAATACCGACTAAGAATGATTTTAAGAAAAGATTGTTTGGATAAATTAAAAGTCGGCACTCATCAACAAGTCTAAGTCGGTAAATTTTAAATCAAACTTAGTTGCGATAAATTCTTTAGTTAACGCACCTTTGTACAAGAAAGCACCTTGTCGCAAGTTGGCATCGTATTTTAGTAAACACTCAATTCCGCCGGAATCTGCGGCGTTTTTTAATATTGGTGATAAGATATTGCTTAAAGCATAGCTTGCCGTTTTAGAAACATTTGAAGCAATATTTGGAACGCAATAATGTAATACATCGTGTTTGCGGTAAATTGGCTCGTTATGATTAGTTACCATCGACGTTTCGAAGCAACCACCGTGATCAATGGAAACATCAATGATGACGGCATTTTTCTTCATAGCACAAACCATATCTTCTGTTACTACTTTGGGTGTTTTTCCATTTTTGGGTTTCAATGCACCAATTACAACATGTGCTCGTGCGATGTTTTTCGCCAAATTTATTGGGTCAATAACAGAGGTGTAAATTTTATGTCCTAAATCGCTTTGTAAACGCGATAACCGAAAAATATTGTCATCAAATACTTGTACGGAAGCACCTAATGCTAAGGCTGCTTTTGCAGCAGCTTCGCCAACCGTTCCTGCTCCTAATATCAACACTTTTGCAGGCGGCTGTCCGGCAATTCCGCCCAATAAAATGCCGGAACCATATTCGTTGCTCAAATATTTTGATGCCGTTAAAATGGCATAATTTCCGGCTATTTCGCTCATGCTACGCATAAACGGATAGGTATTGTAATCACCGCGAACATATTCAAACGCAATAGCTGTTATCCTTTTTTCCATCATGGTTTTAATCATGGTTTTTGTTTGCGTGGGCAAAAGGATAGGAGCAATTACAATTTGATTTTTTTGTAATAAACTAATTTCCGGTGCACTTATAGGTGCTGATTTTAAAATGACATCTGCTTTAAAAATATCTTCTTTATTTAGTGCGATGTTGGCACCGGCTTTTAAGTAATCTTCATTACTAAAATTGGCATTAATGCCGGCATCTTGTTCTATCGAAATTTTAAATCCATAATTCACCAAAGCCGCCACCGAATTGGGAGTGAGCGGTATTCGTTTTTCTTGGAATTCGGTTTCTTTGGGAATGCCTAAAAATAACGATTTTTTACTGTTGCCAATTTCTGCCAAAACTTCTTTTGGATATAAGGCATATTCCGATTTTAATTTTCCGATAATGGATTCCATACTTGCTGTTCTGTTGCTCGTAACGGTGAACGAACTAAATTAGTTATTCTTTATTATTTCGATGTTTCTGATATCGTCTTCTAATTTAGTCATTTTTATTTTAATATGCTTATCCGGAAGGATACTTTCAAAATTATCCGGCCATTCAATAAAACAATAATTATCGGCATATAAATAGTCTTCAATGCCAATGTTTATCGCTTCATCCAAGCTTTTTAATCTATACAAATCAATATGATATACAACTTTATTGTCGTTGGTTTTGTATTCGTTGATGATAGGATAGGTGGGTGATGCTATTACATCAACTACTTGTAGTCGTTCGCAAATTTCTTTTATTAATGTGGTTTTACCGGCACCTAAATTTCCATAGAAGCAAAAGATTTTGTCTTGGGTATAGTTTGTTAATATAGCATCTACAACAACTTTTAAATCATCCAATCTGGCAATTTGAAACAACATGTATATAATACGATTATTTGTTTTCAAAGATAGCTATAGGAACAATTACTTCTTCAATCGAGACACCGCCGTGTTGGAAAGTATTTCGATAGTAATTAGCAAAGTGATTGTAGTTGTTAGGATAACAGAAATAATAATCTTCTTTGGCAAAAACATACGAAGAACTTAAATTGGATTTAGGCAAAAAAGCTTCTTCCGGATTTTTGATATAGAAAACTTCTTTCTCGTTAAAGTTTAAATTTTTTCCGGTTTTATATCTCAAATTAGTAGTTGTTGCTTTGTCTCCAATTATTTTAGATGGATTTTGGACTCTCACTGTTCCATGGTCGGATGTGATGATAATACGCACTCTTTTTTCTTTTAATTTTTGTAAAGCATTTAAAAGCGGTGAATGGTCAAACCACGACATCGTTAAAGAACGATATGCCGCTTCGTCACTGGCTAATTCTTTTAATACTTCCATTTCTGTACGTGCATGTGAAAGCATATCCACAAAATTATAAACGATGACATTAAAATCATTGTTCATCAAATTTAAGATAGTATCCTCTAAATCTTTACCGCTTTTGTGGTTGGTGATTTTGGTATAGCTTATTTTTTTGCTTATTTTATTTCGGGAAAATTGTTCTTGTAAAAAGAATCCTTCGTGTAAATTTTTTCCGGCATTTTCGTCGTCATAAAACCATTTGTCCGGATATTTTTTATCTATTTCGCTGGGCATTAAACCGGAAAATATTGCATTGCGTGAGTACTGCGTTGTGGTTGGTAAAATGCTGTAAAAATAATCTTCACTAATTTTCCTAAAGTCTTCCTTTATTAAACTTTCCATCATTTTATAATGGTCGTAACGCAAGTTATCAATTAATAAAAAGAATGTTGGAACAGAGTCAGCTAATGTAGGAAATACTTTATCTTTAAAAAGTGTGTAAGACAAAGTAGGTGTATTTTCTTTTCCGGCATTATTCAGCCACTTGATATAATTTTTAGAAATAAATTTGAAAAACTCTTTATTGGCTTCTGCTTTTTGCATCTCCAAAATATTCTTCATGTCGATGCTGTCTGTCTTTTCTAATTCTAATTCCCAATAAATTAGTTTTCGATATAAATCTGCCCATTCTTGATGTGTGTTTACGTTGTTTAATTCCATCATGATATTTTGGAATTCTTGTCGGTAAGACGTACTGGTTTTTTCGGAAACTAATTTTTTATTATCAATTAATTTTTTGATGGATAGTAAGATTTGATTGGGCTTTACCGGCTTAATTAAATAGTCAGCAATTTGAGCACCAATTGCTTCTTCCATAATATTTTCCTCTTCATTTTTGGTAATCATTACTACCGGAATATCTTTGTTGTCTGTTTTAATTCTAGACAAAGTTTCTAAACCGGAAATGCCGGGCATGTGTTCATCTAAAAATATGATATCAAAATGTTCGGTTTTGCATTTGTCTAATGCATCAAAACCATTGCTCACCGGATCTACTACATAGCCTTTTTGTTCCAAAAATAGAATTTGTGGTTTTAGTAAATCAATTTCATCATCTGCCCATAGTATCTTTATTGCTGCCATTTATTTATCGTTGAAATTATAATAAGAAGTAAGTTTATTATTTTTGTCTTGTAAAAAACTTAATTACCACAAATTAAACAATTATATTGTATTAAAAAATGTGAAAATACGTACGACTCAATTTTGATATGAATAAAAGAAAAATATTTAACGATCCGGTGTACGGATTTATATCTATTCCTTATGATGTAGTGTTTGATGTAATTGAACATCCTTATTTTCAACGCTTGCGAAGAATTCAACAATTAGGATTAAGTTCGTTGGTGTATCCCGGTGCAACGCATTCTCGATTTCACCACTCGTTAGGAGCCATGCACTTAATGTATAAAAGTTTAGAAGTTTTAAAATCAAAAGGACATACGATTACAGATGCGGAATGTAAAGCAGCTGTATTGGCTATTTTAATGCACGATTTAGGACATGGTCCATTTTCACATGCGTTGGAAGGCGTGTTGATTGAACAAACGCACCACGAACATATTTCAATGTTGTTGATGCAAGATTTGATTACAACTTTTGGTGCTGATATTGAATTGGCCATTCAAATATTTACAGATCAATATCACAAGCATTTTTTACATCAATTAGTGAGTGGTCAATTAGATATGGATAGATTGGATTATCTTAACAGAGATTCGTTTTACAGTGGTGTGAGTGAAGGTGTTGTGGGCTACGATAGAATTATTAATATGTTGGAGTTATACAACGACCATATCGTTGTGGAAGAAAAAGCAGTTTATTCTATAGAGAAATTTATTGTTGCTCGTCGTTTAATGTATTGGCAAGTGTATTTACATAAAACAAGTTTAGTAGCAGATTTGATGTTGAAAAATGCCATTTTACGTGCTAAAGAATTAGCAAAAAAACAAGATTTGTCTATCGGAATTTCATCTAACTTAGCTTATTTTTTACATCATACTGTTGATGAAAGTTCATTTTATCAGCACATTCAAAAATTTGCACTTTTAGATGATTATGATATCATGCAGGCACTTAAACAATGGTCAATGCATGAAGATACTATTCTTCGAAAATTATCATCTTCCATTATTCATCGAACTTTATTTAAGATAGAATATGTAGATGAACAACGAGCAGCCCAAAAATATGAACAATTGAGTAAGCAATATTCAGCAGATGAAATGCGTTATTTTGTATTAATTGGGACAGCACAAAACAATGCATATAATGCTAATAAAGACAATATCTTTATTAAATTTAAAGATGGCAGCATCAAAGAAATTACAGAAATTAGTGAACAATGGAATATTCGTTCATTATCGAATCCTGTGGTGAAACACTATATAGCTTATCCAAAATAAATTGCTTGTAGAACCGAATATTATAGCTTATTTTTGAACTATTGTTTTCATAAATACATCCATTTGCAAAAAACAATTACACGACCTATCAAATTTTCCGGAGTGGGTTTGCATACCGGCTTGTATGCAAATGTACAACTAAAACCGGCACCGGATAATTTTGGCATTCAATTTTGCCGAACGGATATTGCACCTACTTTATTTATTGCTGCCAACAGCGAAAATGTTTCTAAAACCATACGAAGTACAACCCTTCAAAAAAATGATGTCGAAGTCATTACTGTAGAGCATTTATTGTCGGCTTTTTATGCGAGTGGAATAGATAATTTATTAGTTGAAATTGATAATAAGGAAGTGCCGATTTTAGATGGCAGTGCGAAGTTTTATATCCAATCTATTTCGAATGAAAATACGATAGAATTACATCAACCTAAAAAACAATTTATTATTCGAGATGTGATAGAATGGAAAGATGAACAAACAGATGCAGAATATATTTTTTTACCACACGACCATTTTTCTGTTACATGTTTGATAGATTTTCCTTCTAAAATGATAAAACATCAATATGCTGTTTTGAATAATTGGAAGGAATATCCAAAAGAAATTGCAGCAGCCAAAACATTCTGCTTTTTACATGAAATAGAATATTTATACGAGAACGGCTTAATACGTGGTGGTAATTTAAACAATGCACTTGTATTTTCAGAAAGTGCATTGAGTAAAGAAAAAATAACTTGGCTTTCCACTACGTTTCATCAGTCGGCAAATTCCATTCCTGAAATGGGTATTTTAAATCCATTGTATCAAACGTATGACAATGAAGCAGCTCGCCACAAACTTCTCGATGTAATTGGTGATTTGGCATTGACACAAACCTATTTTCAAGGTAAATTAATCACCTATAAACCGGGGCATACTTCTAATTGTAAGTTTGCACAATATTTAGTGAAAAATTTTGTAAACGCAACGACAGAACATTCTTTTTAATTTTCAAATTATAGGTATTCGTTCTTACACTTCGATATACTTTGTATCTCTTTTTATATCTTTACAAAAATTTTGTTGTTGAATCATTTTATACATCCACAAGCACGCATTGGCAATCAAGTTACAGTTGAACATTTTTCTGCGATATATGAAGATGTTGAAATTGGTGATAACACGTGGATTGGTCCTAACGTAACTATTTTTCCGGGAACCAAAATTGGAAAAGATTGCAAAATTTTTCCGGGTGCAGTAATTGGTGCTATTCCACAAGATTTAAAATTTGATGGTGAATATTCCACTGTTGAAATAGGCGATAAAGTGTCTATTCGAGAATGTTCTACGATTAACAGAGGCACAAGTGCTTCCGGAACGACAAGAATTGGTAATAATTCTTTGTTGATGGCGTATGTACATGTGGCACACGATTGTGTAATTGGAGAACATTGTATTTTGGCTAACGCTACCAATTTAGCTGGGCATGTAACCATTGAAGATTACGCCTATTTTGGAGGTATGAGCGGTGCACATCAGTTTACACGAATCGGTAAACATAGTTTTATTTCCGGTGGTTCGATGATAGGAAAAGATGTGCCACCATTCTGTTTGGTGATGCGAAATCCGGCACAGTTTGCCGGTATAAATTCGGTTGGTTTAAAACGACATCCATTTTCAAAAGAGGAGATTCATCTAATTCAAGATATTTATCGTTTTGTTTTTGGAAATAATGGATTAAATACAACTCAAGCATTAAAAAAAATTGAAGAAGAAATTCCGGATTCTTCGTTGAAAAGCTACATTGTTGATTTTATTAAAAGTTCGGAAAGAGGCATTATCAAAGGTTTAGATTAGAGAATCAATTTTGTACAATTATTATGGATATATATCTTCAAAATATCAGTAAACGTTATGGTTTTGAGTGGATTTTCAAAAATATACAAGCTGATTTTTTGTTTCAAAATAAGTACGCTATTGTTGGCCCAAATGGAAGTGGAAAATCTACTTTATTAAAGATAATTTCCGGTGGTTTAGTGCCAACAGCCGGTAAAATTAAGTATCAAAAAAATGGAAATATTATAGCGGATGAATTTGTTTCCACTAAAAATATCGCATTTGCAGCACCATATATTTCTTTATTAGAAGATTATACATTGACGGAAATGTACAGCTTTCATGCCTCCTTTAAACCGGTTCATACTGAAACGGTAGAGGCATTCTTTGAGCTTTCACAATTAGGTGCACATAAAAATAAATACATCAAAAATTTTTCATCCGGCATGAAACAACGATTAAAATTATCGTTGGCTTTTATAACAAAATGTGATGTGTTATTGTTGGATGAGCCGACTTCTAATTTTGATAAAAAAGCAATAGATTGGTATTTAGGTTTGATAGAAAATTATACGAATAATAAAACTGTTATTATTGGTTCCAATCAATCGTATGAATACGATTTTTGTGCTTCTTCCATAGATATTATGCAATATAAATAATAGGTTCTATATATTTTTTCTACTCGTTGTGGTAAGGAAAATTATGGATTATGGTATAGGCTCGATACAATTGCTCCATAAAAATAAGACGGATGAGTTGGTGCGAATAGGTCATTTTAGATAGGGAAATTTTATCATTACATCTTTCATACACTTTTTCATCAAAACCATACGCACCGCCAATTAAAAAAATAATTTTTTTGATGGATTGATTCTCTTTTTGCTGAATATAATCTGCAAAAGCAACAGATGAAAATTGCTTACCCTTTTCATCTAATAAAATGAGATAATCTGTTGGTTTCAATTTGGCAAGTATTTTTTCTGCTTCTAATTTTTTACTATTTACAGCAGTTTGTTGTCCTTTAATTTCCGGAATTTCTACAATTTCTACAGAATTGAATTTTTGAATACGTTTTAAAAATTCAGTATATCCTTTTTGTGTAAAATCTTGAAATGTTTTTCCAATCCACCAAATTTCTATTTTCATGTTCCTTTTTTTTAACAATCTTGCACTTGACAGATATTATAAATAGTTTTAATTTAAATCATAATTCTAAGAGGTATGGCAAAGATATTTACTCTTGGAAACATAATCATCCTATTTTTAATATTAATTGTAAGTGCTTGCAATGAAGATAGTCAAGAATTAAAGACTATTTCATCTGAAGATAAATCATATAATGAAGTAAAAGAAGTGCGACAAATTGTAGATGCTGAAACGGGAAAAACCATATATGTGATTACTAAAAAATAAATAGTCAGAGACTTCATTATACACAAAGCCATAAACACACTATGAAAAAACGGGAAAACTGCATCGAAAGATGCAGTTTTCCCGTTTTTATCTGTAAAATTTGTGTTCGTTATGCAATAACGTGTACAAAAGTTCTGTCTTTGTATCCTTTTGTAAAACTAATTTTTCCGTCTGTTAAAGCGAAAATAGTATGGTCTTTACCTAAGCCAACACCTTCACCCGGATGGAATTTAGTACC
This sequence comes from Bacteroidota bacterium, assembly GCA_963169645.1. Lineage (GTDB taxonomy): Bacteria > Bacteroidota > Bacteroidia > Chitinophagales > JADIYW01 > JADJSS01. The sequence goes on along the minus strand of CAUJCO010000010.1, from coordinate 49,838 downwards.
ACGTTGACGAATGATAATATTTCCTGCAATTGCAGCTTGACCACCATATAATTTAACACCTAATCGTTTGCTGTGCGATTCTCTACCGTTTTTGGAACTACCGACACCTTTCTTGTGAGCCATTTTATTCTAATTTTAAGCGTTTATAAATGAATTAAGCGATTTTATCAATTTTCAATTTTGTGTAAGATTGTCTAAAGCCATTTTTTACTTTATAACCTTTTCTACGTTTTTTCTTGAAAACGATTACTTTATCACCTTTTAAATGTTCAACAATTGTAGCTGAAACAGATGCACCACTTACCGTAGGTGTACCTACTTTTGTTCCGGCATCGGTGTTAATCAATAAAACTTTGTCTAAAGTTACTTTATCGCCGGCATTGCCTTCTAATTTCAAAACAAACAATTCTTGTGCTTCGTTTACGTTATATTGGTGTCCGCCTATTTCTACAATTGCATTCATGTTGATATTTTTTGGAGTTGCAAAGATAGTTATTTTTTTCTGTATTTTTTATAGTGTATGTTGATTTTTTATTAAGTCCACATTTTATCCACATTTGCAATTCTTTATTTTGTATTCATTTGATAATGTGTGTTTTATCTTAATTCTTGTTCCGAAATTTCATAGTTCCAAATAGTTTTTCCGGCTTTATTTTTTAATTCTAAACGACATTTTCTATTTCCTTCATTTCCTATGACAGATATTTTAGCATAATTGTACGATGCAAAATAGGTGTTTTCTACTCTGTAAGGATTATCGTATTCGCTATTTTTCTTACGTATTTTAATAGGATACATGGTTAATGGCGAAGTAGTAAAATCATACAACGGATATAAATCTTCATTATCCACTTTTAGTAATTCGGCATGATGTCTGTCGCCCGTTAAAAATAAAACGCCCTTAATTTTATTTTTTCGTATAAAAGAAAGTAAGCTGTCGTACTCTGCTGTTGCCTTATAAAAACATTCTTTAGTGCTTTTGGGATTTATTGCTTGCATTCCCATAGCAACAAATTTAAATGTTGCTTTTGTTTGTAATAATTCCTGTTTTAACCAATTTAATTGTGTTGTACCTACAATACTGGTTGGTTGGTAATTGTTATATCTATCATCCAACATGAAAAAACTACAGTCGGACCGATGAAATGCATAATAATTTAAAGAATCATTTTTTGGATTTGGCCAAAATTGCTTAAAAACAGACAAAGAAGCTGTTTTATTCGGAAAATTTCCATCGCTGTTGTTGCTGCCATAATCATGGTCGTCCCAAATGGCATATTGTTGTGTTGAGTGTAAAAAGACACTTAATTTCTTTTTATTTCTTGCTTTTATATTTTGTTTTAATTGTCCTTTGTAAGAATGTGCATTAAAAATATAATACAAATTATCGCCCAACCAAAGCATAAAATCGGATGAGTCTTGTTGCATTTTATTAAATATCTTTAGTGATGTAAATGGCTTTGCTAACCAATTGATGCCGGTTGGAATAAATGCACACGAACCGGCTAAAAATTGCACATCATAAACGCTCGAATCGATGTTAGTTGATGTTTGAATAAGTGGAAAATACTGAATGCCGTCAAACGAATATTGAATTTGATATTCTGTATTTGCTTTTAAATTGCTATATGCAATTTGAATGGGAAAATACGACTTAAAAATTTTCACATGCTTCGTAAATAAGTGTGTTGTTTTCGATGTGTCATTAATTTGAATAAAAACAGAATCTGCTTTTTGAAACATCGCCCAAATATGAATTTCATTGGATGATTTATGTCCGACAAATGGCTTAGAAACCAGCTTTTGTGCCTGTGCTGAAAAAGTCAATGCCATGCAAAGCATCCAAATCAAATTTTTAAAAATGGAAATTATGTTCATTTTTGATTCATCAAATTTTGTATTCTTTCTAATAAAGGTGGATGCGAATAATGAAAAAATACGTACCATTTATTGGGGTTTAAATTGGATAAACTACTGGATGATAATTTCTTTAATGCACTAATAAGATACGTTCCGGTACCTACATTTTCTTTGGCATACGAATCCGCTTCAAACTCATTTTTTCTTGAAAACATATTCATGAAAATGCCCGTAATGGTTGATATTGGACTGTATAGTAAACTAAATGCAATTAATCCAAGATGAAAAACCGGAACATCACTTTGAAAACCTAATGCTTGTGATAATTCAGGTTTGTTAATAAAAATTTGCAAGATGTACAATAAAATGCCCATTTGCAGAATGCCAATAATCATTCCTTTTTGAATGTGCTTTAATTTATAATGTCCTACTTCATGTGCTAATACACTTACTAACTCTTCTTCCGTATGATCTTTAATTAATGTATCAAATAATACTATTGTTTTTTTACTGCCAATTCCGCTAAAATACGCATTGGCTTTAGAGCTTCTTTTGGAGCCATCAATGACAAAAATATTAGTGAGTGGAAAATTTACATTCTTAGCAAAAGCTTCAATTTTATCACGTAGCGATCCGGCTTCCAATGGTTCTAATTTATTAAAAATAGGGACGATGAGTGTTGTATAAAACATCGTAAAAAACAGCGTGAATGCTGTAAATAAAATCCAAGCGTACAACCAAAATAGTTTACCGGCAATGGTATAAAACCAAACAAATAAACTCAATAAAATGCCACCAATTATGGCACCTAAAATATAGCCTTTTATCTTGTCAGATAGATAGGTTTTCCATGTCATTTTATTAAAACCAAATTGTTCTTCTATTTTAAATATGCCATAAATTTCAAATGGCAACCCAATAATATCTGATAGTACGGCAAATGCAGCAAAAAAAATGAGTGCTTGCAAAATAACTGAATCGGTGAGAGTGGAAACATATAAATGTACCAATGCAAATCCTTTAAACCATAAAAAAACAATAGTTAGTAACGTACTGAAAATTGTTGCTATGTTGGATAAACGTTCTTTAGCTTGATGGTATTTTCTTGCTTTTTCATATTTTTCTTCGTCGTAAATTCCGGATAATTCCAATGGAATGGGTAAATCCCAACTTTTAGCATTCCAAGTATCCAAGATATATTCTAAGATAAAATCAAATAGAATAAAAGCAATTATGACAATCGTTAAAATAGAAATTCCTTGTGTAAGCATGTGGTAAATGTACTAAATGTTCTGCTCCAAAAACGTTTTAAAGTAAGAATGGTTTATCATTTTTTTGTTATTTGTTATTTTATGTTTTTTCATTTCATATTTTCATTTTTGATTTTATTTTTCTAAATTTCAGCATGTTATATCACAACGATAAGTCGATTTTGTTTTTTAATGGCGAATTTAAAAATGTAAAAGATTTTAGAATCAGCCCATTTAACCAAACTTTACATTACGGTTACGGCGTATTTGATGGGTTGCGAGCTTATAATGCGCATCAAGCACCTCAAATATTTAAAGTGAAAAGACATTTTGATAGATTGCAAAAATCTGCTGAAAAAATAAATATTCAAATGCCTTATTCAGTGCAAGAGATGATCAATTTTGCGTATGAATTATTAGAGCAAAATCATATGAATGAGGCGTACATCCGACCACTGGTATTCATGGATAAAAATATGACACTTCGTGCGACTGATGCGGACAAACCCAATATTTTAATGACGTGCTGGAAATGGAATCGCTATTATCCCAATAACCACTTGAAAATTTTGGTTTCATCTTGGCGACGACCACATCCTCGCACTATGCCGGTTGATACGAAAGTTACCGGTAATTACATGAATTCCATTTTAGCAACGCGCGAAGCACATCAACAAGGCTATGACGATGCTTTGCTGTTAGATGTTGAAGGTTATATTGCCACCGGACCAGGTGCTTCTTTTTTTATGGAAAAAAATGGAAAATTAATCGTTCCGCCTATCACCAATATTTTCCCAAGTATTACACGTGCCGTGTTAATTGATATCGCTGTTCAAATGGGCATCGATGTAGTAGAAAAACAATTTGGCGTAGAAGAAGTTATTGAAGCAGATGGTGCATTTTTTACCGGAACTGCTTCCGAAGTTGCCGGAATTGAAAGCATTAATGGACATAAACTAAAGCTTCATTGGGAAGATACAATCGGACATTTGCTACACAACCGATATAAACGCATTGTGTCCGGAAAAGACACCAATTTCTTGGAATATTTTTAATGTTTCTTTCTCCATTCTTTCTATTTTATCGGGTTTTATGAAGCCTAATGATTTTTTAATGTATTTCTTCTGAATAATCTTGGAATAGATTTTAATTTTATTCTATGACTTTTGAAAATGAAATAGAAGTAATACGTTTAAAAATTGAACAATACAAAAAAGAAGGTAAATCGTTGTTTGCCAGTTCTTCTTTTCAAACGCATTCTATTCCGATGTTGCATATTATTTCGCAGATAGATGCATCTATTCCTATTTATTTTTTAAATACAGGCTATTTATTTCCACAAACCATCGAATATAAAGACGAGTTAGCCAAATTATACGGTTTAAATGTGATAGACCAAAAATCTTCCACACCCAGAAATATGCAAAAAGACAGCAATGGCCGTTTGTTGTTTACTTCTGATCCTGATTTTTGCTGCCATTTAAATAAAGTTGCACCGATGGAACCTATTTTGCATAGTTATGATATTTGGATAAACGGTGTACGTGCCGACCAAAATGCGAACCGTGCACAAATGAAAGAAGAACAAGCAACGCCGCAAGGTGCAATGCGCTATCATCCAATGTTAAAGTGGACTAAACAAATGATTTGGGCTTATATTAAACACTATTCGATTCCACATCATCCATTAGATGCAGAAGGATATACCAGCATTGGTTGTGAACCGTGCACACGAAAAATTGATGCTTCTCAAATGGGAGATGAGCGTATGGCTCGTTGGTTTGGATTAAATAAAACGGAGTGTGGATTACACACAGAATTAATCAAGTAAGATTTATTCTACAAAATTTTCAAGCGCTTTTTCCAAATCGTCTTGGGTATCAATACTGATACTTTCATGTGTTGTAGTTCCTATTTTTATTTTATAATGATGATCAAGCCATCGCAATTGCTCCAACTTGTATTTCTGTTCATTTTCGGTTGGTTTTAAAGCAACCAGCTTTTCCAAAATATCCGTTCTAAAACCATATAATCCGATATGTTTGTAGAAATAAGGTAAAGTATAGGTTGTATTATCTATTTCTCTTTTAAAATTAATAGCAAAACTTTCATCGTCTAAAATGGCTTTTACAATATTTGGATTGGCTAATAATGCTAATTGATATGCTATTTTTACTTGAGATGCTATTTCGCATTTATTCGATAATAGTAATGTGCATAATTCGTCAATTTGTTGTGGTTGAATAAATGGCTCATCACCTTGTATGTTTATAACATATTCATAATCAAATGTGTTATTTGATTTAAGTTGATGTATTGCTTCAGAGCATCTACTTGTTCCATTTTCATGATGTTTGGATGTTAAAATTACATTTCCTTGGAATGCTTGTATATTTTCCATAATTCGTTCAGAATCTGTAGCAACGTAAACAGCACTTAATAATTCGGATTTTTGGCATTGTTCGTACACGCGTTGTATCATTGTTTTTCCATGAATGTTTGCCAATGGTTTACCCGGAAAACGGGAAGATTCGTAACGTGCAGGTATAATGCCTATTATTTTCAATGTTAAAAAATGTTTGTTTTGCAAATGTAATTTAAACGCATGTTGAAAAAAAGAGAAAGTTATAAACTCTTTAGTGTCGATTTTTGTTGGTAGAAAAATTAAGGTATGAAGGTTAGGATTTTAGTAGCATTATTTTGTATGATGAACTTTATTGTGAGTTTTGCTCAATCGAGTAATAAAACTTCAACTTCCAATAAAGCTCCAAAGTACATTATGCATATTGTGAAAGCAAGTGAAACATTGGGTAAAATTGCCAAAAAATATGACGTTACGGTTGCGTCCATTTTAAATATAAATCCGTCTTTAGTAGAAGATAAATTAATGCCGGAACAAGTAATTCGTATTCCAAATACTTCGGGTAAATTACCAGCTGTTGCCTTAAAGAATGAAAATACATCACTGAAAGAAAAGAACAATTCATCATCTAATTTGCCATTAAAAGGCGTGAAGTATCATACAGTTGAAAAAGGACAAACGATGTATGCTATTGCCAAGATGTATCATGTAAAAGTGGAAGATATTCAAAAATGGAATCAATTATCGGATAATAATCTAAAATTAGGTCAACAAATAGCGGTTACCAACCCTGCATTTAAACCGAATAAAAATGATTACCAATCCATTCCAACAGTGGATGAACGTGATGAAAAAATAGTGAAAAATAAAATTCAAGATAAAGAAGCTTTATTAATGAAATCTGATTCTTTACTACAAAATAAGCCTCAAAAAAATAGCTCGAAAACATCCATCAACAAATATCACATAGTAGAAAAGGGACAATCCTTATATGCCATTTCTAAACTACATAATGTTTCTGTTGATGATTTAAAAAAATGGAATAAACTAAGCGACAATAATATTCAATTAGGTCAACAAATCCTACTTTCGGACCCATCTTTAAATTCGAAATCTATTGAACAAAAAAATACAACAACGGTAGAGAAATCAGTAAAAGTAGATGCTATTACAATTCCAACCACTCCAAAAGAAACACCTAAAAATACATCTAAAGAAGAGCCAATTATTAAAACGGAAACGTCACCGATGGTTGATACCATTGAAAAAGAAGAAGAAGTACAAGCCATAGAAAACGAAACCCAATCAGAATTAATAAAGCTTTTTAAAACTCAAACACAGAACAAAAAAATAAGTACAGTGCGTGGCACCGGAGCACCCATGACCACTACTTTAGGTGTAATGGAAAGTGTATATTTTGCTATGCACAAAACGTTACCAATTGGCACTGTAGTGAAAGTAAAAAATCCCGTAAATAATAAAATTGTATATGCAAAGATTATTGGTAAATTGCCGGATATTGACGAAAATCAACATGTAATTATTCGGTATTCATTGGGCGTCAAAAAAGTATTGAAACTGCAAAATGGAAAATGTTATCTGCAAATCGAATATCCTCAATAGTTTATCTTATTGTTAGTCGAGGTAAAATATGAGTAAAATCATTTTTTTTGTATTGATATATTATCATCTTTGTATAGAAAATTGAAATTGTGCAACGCTATAAAATAGTAACCATAACTCACAAAACGGCAAAAGTAAGTAGTCTGAAAGATTACTTAGTGAGTGATGAAGATACTTCAGATTATCCGCACTTACGATTGCATGCATTAAAAGAAGCTTTTAAATTGGATGAGTTATTGTATTTGAATACATGCAATCGCGTAACTTTCTTTTTTACTTACAATAAATCCATCGACCAAAAGTTTTTGAAAGATTTATTTCAATTCGTAAATCCGAATTTTAATAAAGAACTCGTTAATTTACATATTTCCAAAGCTTTGGTTTTCGAAGGCTCAGATGCTATTAAACATTTATTCGGAGTTGCTGCTTCCATGGATTCATTAGTATTGGGCGAACGCGAAATATTAGGTCAATTAAAGACTGCCTACTTAAATTCTAAAAAATACAATCTTTGTGGCGATGACATTCGTTTAGCGTATCAACAAGCAATCGTTTTTGCCAAAAAAATTCATTGCGAAACACGAATAGGCGAGAAGCCGGTTTCAGTGGTTTCATTGGCATATCGAACCTTGGCAGAAAGAAACTTTTTTCATTATGCTAATTTATTAATAATTGGTGCCGGACAAACCAATAATTTAATGGCTAATTTATTGACGAAGCATGAAACAAAAAATGTAGTTATCTACAATAGAACTTCAATAAAAGCGATGGATTTAGCGGCTCGTTTTAAAAATGCAAAAGCTTTTTCATTAGAAAAATTAGCACATCATAAAGAAGATGTAGATGTAATTTTAACGTGTACCGGAGCAAATTTTCCGGTTTTAACCAAAGCAATCTTCGATAAATTAGTTCCGAAAAATAGAAAAGTAACGATAGTCGATTTAGCGGTTCCACAAGATGTTGATGATGAAGTGATAGCTATGAAAAATGTGGATTATATCGACATTTCATCCTTAGAAAAAAAAGCACATGAAAATATGCAATTCAGAAAAAGTGAATTGTATAAAGCAGAAGCCCTATTAGATGAATTTATCAAAGCTTATGCAGAATTGCATAAAGAACGCCGATTGGAATTGGCATTGGCAGATATTCCAATTGCTGTGAAAGATATTCGCCGTCGTGCCATAACACAAACCTTTAAAAAAGATATTGAAAAATTAGATGAGAATTCCAAAGAAGTATTGGAAAAAGTAATCCAATACATGGAAGAAAAATATATTGCATTGCCCTTTAAAGCATCTAAAAAATCCTTGCTTAATAAAAAATTCAGACCATAATTTATTGTCTTTTTTCCTATGGATTTGAATATCTTTGCATCGTTTTAGTTAACATCCTACAAAATGAAATCACCTATAATTATTGGAACTCGTGGAAGCGAATTAGCACTTTGGCAAGCCAATTTTACCAAAAATGAACTGGCAAAACATGGCATACATTCCGAATTAAAAATTATAAAAACCAAAGGTGATGCCACACAACAATGGAACTTAAGTTTTGATAAATTAGAAGGAAAAGGTTTTTTTACGAAAGAATTAGAAGAAGCATTACTGAATAATGAAATCGATTTAGCAGTTCATTCTTGTAAAGATTTACCTACAACATCACCCGAAGGATTAACCATTACAGCCTATTCTAAAAGAGCCAACCCGTTTGATATTTTATTAATCAGAAAAGAATGTGCCGATGAAACCGCCTTTTTAAAATTGAAAAAAAATGCAATAGTGGGCACTTCATCAGCAAGACGAAAATCGCAATTGTTGGCACTTCGTCCGGATATTCAATTAAACGATTTAAGAGGCAATGTTCCTTCTCGTATTAAAAAATTGAAAGAAGAACAATACGATGCCATTACGTTGGCTTCTGCCGGTGTGGAACGATTGAATATAGATTTGAACGATTTTATTCAAGTTCCCTTGCAAGCACCCATGTTTGTTCCTGCTCCGGCACAAGGTGTGTTGGCATTTCAAATACGTGCAAATGATACCCGTTTGAAAGATATTTGTGCTGTACTTAACGACAAAAATAGTGCTGAAATTGCCACTATCGAACGTCAAATTTTGCACGACTTTGATGGCGGTTGCCAAATGCCATTGGGTGTGTATGCGGAGAAAATTAATCAAGATTTTCATATCTGGATTGCTCAAGCAAAAGCTTGGAATACCTTACCTTGGCGGAAGCATATTGTTTTGGATTCTACTTCCATTCAAAATGAAGAAGCAATTAAAAACTTAAGTGCATCTTTGGTGTCATCTTTTAAAATGAATACCATCAAAAGTGTGTTTGTTTCATCAGATATAGATGCTTCCAATTTATTAGTTCGTACTTTAGAAGAACATCATTCCAACATCAGTTATCATACTTTCATCGAATTTTCCGCAGTTGATTTTAAACTACCGGATGCAATAGATTGGATATTCTTTAGCAGTAAAAATGGTGTGAAATTCTTTTTTGAAAAGGTCGATTATAAAAGTATAAATAAGATAAAAATTGCAGCAGTAAATCAAGGAACTGCACAAGCATTGTTAGAGCGAGGTGTTAAAGTTGATTTTGTTGGAAATGGCAACGATTTAAAAGCAATTTCAATCGCATTTGATACCATAGCATCCGAGAAAATATTATTCGTTCAAGCACAACAATCATTGCGTAGTATTCAAAAAAATATGCAAAAAAATACCGACTTTGATACGGTGATTGCATATAAAAACAAACCCAAATCACCTATTGAAAAACGCAATGAAGAAGTATTGATTTTCACAAGTCCGCTGAATGCAACAGCATATTTTGAAATACATAGCCTAGATATCAATCAACGAGTTATTGCAATTGGAAGTTCAACAGCCAATAAATTAAATGAATTAGGAATACAATCATTCAAAACTGCCTATGAACCAACTTGGTGGTCTATGTTAGATGAGTTATAAACTTTAATATTTTAGAAGCATTTTTATCATTTTACCCTTGTATTTCATTTTTTACAATTATTTACTATTGCATTAAATTCGTTATCTCATCACAATAATCTGATTTATTTCTTGATTTTTATCTATTTTAGTAAGTCAGATGAGATTTTTATTTTTACTATTAATTATTTTTTGTGGGAATTTTCTGTTGGCTCAACCTGCAAATGATGCATGTATAAATGCAACATTAATACCTAATGTATCAAATTTTTGTTCTTCCAATAATGCAGGTTCAATATTAGCAGCAACAGATGATGCTTCTACTAGCGGCGGATATGGAGCAGCCTCTTGTTGGGGAAGTGGTGCAATAAATGATGTTTGGTATAAATTTATAGCCATAGCATCCGACGTTTCCATTACTATTATTGGAAATGAAGGCGTTCCTGCTAGCGGTACTTTAAATAGACCGCAAGTAGCGCTGTATGGTGGTAGTTGCAGTTCCAGTATTTCTGAAATGGCATGTGGTTCGGCACCTGCAGGTCAAAATATTATTCAAATATATAAAGCGGGATTAACGATTGGACAAACCTATTTAATTAGAGTAGATGGTTATAATGCATTTAAAGGTACTTTTCAATATTGTATAAATAATTATAATCCAGTTCCATCACCGGAAGGTGATTGTCCATCGGCTGTTGTTTTGTGTGATAACAGTAGCTTCACTGTTCCGGCAGTTTCCGGCGTCGGTTCCATAGCAACAGAAATGAATGATGCCGTTTGTTTTGATTATGATCCGAGTACTGGCAATATTGAATCCAATTCAACTTGGTATGTTTTCTCATTTGCTACTTCAGGTACTTTTAATTTTAATATAGTGCCTTCTAATATTAATGATGATATTGATTTTGCTTTATATAGATTGCCCAATGGAGTTGGAAACTGTTCAGGTAAACAAACAGTACGATGTGAAGCAGCTTCTTGTTTTGGAGCTACAGGAATTAGAGCAAGCTCTTCAGATATAAGTGAGCCACCCGGCTGTAGTTGGCCTAGTGATAATTATGTAAGTCAAGTTAATGTTACTGCAGGTCAAACTTATGCGTTGGCAATTAATAACTTTACCTCAACGGGAAATGGATTTAGTATTTCGTTTGGTGGTACAGCAATGTTTCAAGGTCCAACTGCTACAATCAATGATAGCGATGCTGATGATATAATTTGTCCCGGAGAGTCCATTACATTTTCGCAAACCTCTGCACCACCACCTACGGGTTCTTTAATTTCGTGGAAATGGAATTTTGGGGTTGGTGCAACACCTGCCATACATAATGGACCAACACCACCTGCTGTAAGTTATATAGGAAATGGTGTTAAAACTATTTCATTAACGGTGGAGAGTAATCAAGGTTGTTTATATACAATTACCAAGAATATTACAGTTGCTTCCACACCACCAACTGTAAATATTAGTGCATCAAAAAATCCAATTTGCCAAGGTGAAAGCGTAACGTTTACGGCAACTCCAAACAATGCAGGAGCGAACCCAACATATCAATGGTATTTGAATAATATTCCGGTTGGAACTAATAGTAATACATATACTAACACAAGTTCAGTACAAGGTGATCAGATAAAAGTACAAGTAACAAGTAATGCATTGTGTAATGCTGGATTGCAAGTAACCAGTTCCATAATTACCATGACGGTTAATGCACCTAAAATAGTAGCAGTGGCTATTTCCGGTCAATCCTCAATTTGTAGTGGAGAGGCAACCACCTTAACTGCAACACCTACGAATGGAGGCGCGAATCCGGTGTATCAATGGTTTGTAAATGGAAATCCGGTAGGAACAAATGGCAATAATTATTTATATTCATCCACCATTTCCGGAGAAATAGTAACAGTTAGATTAACAAGCAATGCATCTTGCATTACCAATAATCCTACATTGAGTTCAAATTTTCCGATGATGGTAAAACCCAAACCAACAGTAACGGCAACAAATCCTTCAATATGCAGTGGTGACCAAGCTACTTTATTAGCAAGTGGTGCAACAAGCTATACTTGGACTGGCGGCTTACAACCTATATCCAATCCAACCACACCTGCATTATCTACTAACACAACGTATACCGTAACAGGAACTACGAATGGATGTTCCAACACAGCAACATCAACCGTTACTGTAAAACCTAAGCCAAATGTTACCACAACAAGTGTAGCAATTTGTAATGGAGAACAAGCAACCTTGTTGGCGAGTGGTGCATCAACCTACACTTGGAGTGGCGGTTTAGCTTCTGTAGCGAATCCAACCACACCTATTTTAACATCCACTACAACGTATACCGTAACAGGAACTACGAATGGATGTTCCAACACAGCAACTTCAACAGTAACAGTAAAACCTAAACCAGTAGTAACTGTAAATGCTCCTTCTATTTGTACCGGACAAACAGCTACATTACAAGCGAGTGGAGCAACAACGTATTCTTGGAATGGAGGATTGCCATCTATCTCTAATCCGACAACGCCAATCTTAACTAATAACACCACATATACCGTAACCGGAACAACGAATGGTTGTAATTCAGATATTGTATTGGCTACCGTAACCGTAAAACCCAAACCAACAGTAACGGCAACAAATCCTTCAATATGCAGTGGAGAACAAGCTACTTTATTAGCGAGTGGTGCAACAAGCTATACTTGGACAGGTGGCTTACAACCTATATCCAATCCAACTACTCCAGCATTAACAACTACGACAACGTATACTGTAACAGGAACTACGAATGGATGCTCCAACTCAGCAACATCAACCGTTACTGTAAAACCAAGACCGACTATAACGGTAAACACACCTGAAACGTGTAGTGGGCATTCTGCAACATTGATAGCAAGTGGTGCTAACTCGTATATTTGGTCTGATGGATTACCATCTGTACCGAATCCAATAACACCTGTTCTGATAAATAACACAACCTATACTGTAACAGGAACAATGAATGGATGTTCAGCTTCTAAACAAGCTACTGTCATAGTGCATCCAAATAAAATAACGAATATTTCAAAATCTATTTGTAGTAATCAAAGTATTACTGTTGGAACACAAACATTTAATACCAGCGGAACACATACCGTTGTTTTACAATCATCCAAAAATTGTGATAGTACTGTTATTTTAGATTTATCTATTATTCCAATAATTACACCATCTGTGAGTATAACTGCTGATAAAAACAATATTTGCATTGGTGAACCGGTACAATTTAATGCCAGCACACAAAATACCAATGGAACAATTGTATATAAATGGTTTGTGAATGGTCAGCAAGTTGGTACTAATTCTGCACAATTCACCTCGACACAATTAAAAGATAACGATAAAGTATCTGCCGTTATTACAATTACAAACAGTACGTGTTTATCATCAAATATAGATACAAGTAATAGTATAATAATTCATGTAACGAAACCATCATATACCATCCCAAAAATAGAATATTGTTATGGTAAAAGTGGGTTGATAGATATAGGCTTGACTATTCCATTGTATAGCATCCTTTGGAAAAATGTAAATGATACAGTTACTAGAAATAACACGGATACGTTTACTGTATCCAATACAGCAAATAGTACAATTCAATTTACGGTAAAGTATAATACATTTTGTACTTTCACGGATATTGTTCCCATAAAAGTATTTCCATTACCAATTATAGATGCAATAGTAGATAGAACCTTGGTTCGTCCAAATACGACGGTTCAATTAGATGTTGTTGGAAATAATATACTATCTTATATTTGGCAACCGGCAAGTGCGTTTTTAGATAATACGATTAAAAATCCAACTAGTGTAGTAACACAACCAACAACTTTTTCTGTTGTGGTAACCGATAAAAATACGTGTGAAAATATTGATACAGTATCTGTAAATGTGATTGATGTTTGTGCAGCAGATTACATCTTTTTTCCATCCGCATTTTCACCAAATAACGATGGCACGAATGATTGTTTTGGAATTGTTTCGCCGCCGGATTTAAGCAATTATAAAATGGTGATTTTTAATCGTTGGGGCGAACGTGTTTTTGAAACAAGTGACAAAAATGAATGTTGGGAAGGTCATTTTAAAAACACAGATGTATCTGCTGATTCATACATTTATGCAGTTAGTTTTATTTGCAGTAATGGCAAATCAGTTTCCAAAAAAGGAGCTGTAACTTTACTGAGATAAATAGATTACAATGAAAATATTATGGTTTCCATGTTGTCGGATTTTGTCGCCATTGTTGTAGTGTAGCGATTTCTTCTGCGTTTATATATTTTTTTTCTTGTGCCACTCGAATAAGAAAATCGTAATTTGTCAATGTTTTTAATATAACGCCTTCATCTTCAAAACGTTTTTTTGCACTTTCAAATCCATATTTATAAATGGCAATCATACCGATTACTTCAGCACCGGCTGCACGCAAATCGTTGGCTGCTTTTAAGGAACTTCCACCGGTAGAAATTGTATCTTCTACAACTAATACACGTTGTCCATGTTTTAAATCGCCTTCAATCATATTGGTTAATCCGTGTTCTTTTGGTTTTGAACGTACATAAACAAACGGCAAGTTGAGTGCATCAGCAATTAGCGCACCATGCGGAATGCCTGCAGTTGCGACACCGGCAATACATTCAGTTTGAGGAAAATATTCATTCAATAAACTCACCAATCCATTTTTTACCATATTTCGTATTTCAGGATAGGATAATAATTTTCGGTTATCGCAATATACAGGCGACTTGATGCCACTTGCCCATGTAAATGGCTCTGTAGTATTTAATTGAATAGCTTTAATTTGTAAAAGTTGTTCGGCTAATTTTTCTTTGTATGTATTATTTTCCATTTTTTAATTGTATTAAGTGTGATGAATTTTATCTAATTTCAGCCAATGTTTTGCTTCCTTTTTTAATAAATATTCAATATCGTAAATGTATAAACTTTTTATCAATAATAAGATAGTTTTTCTGTGTCAAAATCCGGCTCATGTTCAAAATATAATGTATGGAGATTTTATCATTGAACCATATACCAATAGAGCGAATTTAGAAACAACTATTCAGATTTTATTGGGTAATTCCAACTCCAATAATCTTATTTTATTTCATAAAGATGTAGATGCTCTTTTTACTGATTTTTGTAGTTTTTTTAAATGTATTGAAGCAGCAGGAGGCGTTGTTGTAAATGATAAAAATGAAATATTATTAATTTTTAGAAGAGGTTCTTGGGATTTACCAAAAGGAAAAATTGAAAAAAAAGAAAGCATAGAAGAAGCAGCCATACGAGAAGTAGAAGAGGAGACCGGTTTGTCACAAGTAGAAATAGTGCAACCAATAGTTTTCTCTACTTATTCCAATAAAGCCACTTATCATTCTTATGAAATAAATGGGAAACCATGTTTAAAAATTTCATACTGGTTTGAGATGAAAACAAAGAGTAATGCCAACTTAATTCCACAAACTGAAGAAGATATTGAACAAGCTATTTGGGTAGCCAAATCAGCTATTCCATCTTATTTTGATACGATGTATTCCAATATTATAGATGTACTGAAAGCGGTATTATAAAATCCACTTCCAAACCATTAATGTTACTCCGGAAACAATAATTCCAATAGTAGGTAAATAGGTAGCTAATTCTTCGTCCAATTTATATTTCATCGCCAAGATAGATGAAGTAATCATTGGTGGCATGGCACATTCCAAAACGGAAATGTCGTATAATACACCTTCTTTTTTCAAAATAAAAAAGAATATAATGTAGATAATAAAAGGTGCAAGTATGAGTTTATATACCAATCCGGCACTCAACGTTTTCCAATCTATATTTTTTAGAGAAAAATTAAATTGCAGACCTAAGGATAGCATCGCTAATGGCACCATCCATTTGCCCAAGAAATCTAAAAATGAAATCCCATTTTGAGGCAACCAATTCTCCGGTAAAAACAATGCAATTATAAATATTAAAAATGGCGGAAATTTCACCAACCGCATTATAACGGAAGATATTTGAAAAGAACCATGACCAAATGAAGTGGCAATTAAAATTCCAAACGTTGATAATATAAGAAAACTACCGGGCTGATCGACAAAAATAGCAAATTGTAAATTTTGTTCTCCATAAAAGTGTTTAATAAATGGAAAACCAACAAATGAGGTATTGCCTAATCCGCAACACAAAATTAAACAAGCCATTGTACGGTTATCATACTTAAATATCTTACAAAATAAATAAGCGAATACAGCACTCAAGAAAAAAATAATCCATGCAGATGCGATTGGAAATAGCACCTCGTAGGTGATTTTTAATTGAGGAATTTTTACCAATACAATTGCCGGTAATGGAACATACAATATAAAATGATTGATTTTACTGTGTAAATCTTTGGATGTGAACGGGAAAAATTTAAGTATAATACCTACTAAAAATAAAATAAACAAAACAGTAGGTTGATTTATAAATTCCATCATGAAATACAATTGCAGCTGCAAAAAAATAGCCAACAAAATTAACTAAATAAACGATACTCTATGATATTCTTATGTTTATCAAAAGGTTTTACAACGTTTAATCCAAGATGTTCTATCGCATCATCTAAATTCATAGAAGCATGTTTAAAGGCACGTTCCGGAATTAATCCAATCAACTCACTGCCGTTGGTTTCAATTCCAAAATCAGCAGAAATTTGTTTGATTGCATCAAAAACTTCGATAATCGGACTAGCATCTATATCAACAATATTAGTAGAAATTTGGGTGCAATGATATTGCGGCATATACCAACCAATGGCTTTTACATGTTGAAATAAATTGCTTAAATAACTGCTATCGTTTTGCTTACGGATAGCTCGAATGTTGTGTGCAATTTGTTTCGTTATTTCTAAATTTTCTGTTTTAAGGTTGATGTTATAAGCGATAAGAAAATTTCGTGCACCTAATGCCATCATACCAAATTCTTCATTAAAATTTGTGGTTCCAAAATCCGGTTTCCAATTTATATTTTTTAATTTTTCAGGAATCGCTTCATATTCTCCTTTCCGAATATTTTCTAATCTTTTTCTATATGGAATGGTTGCAGATTGTTCGTATAAATAAACAGGAATTCCTAAATCACCCAAACGTTGTCCTAATTTAGTAGCATACATTTTTACTTCATGCATAGAAATATTTTGTAATGGTATTAATGGACACACATCGCAGGCACCCATGCGTGGATGAGCACCTTGGTGCATACGCATATCTATCTTTTCTTGTGCTATTTTAATGGCTTGATATGCAGCTTCTATCACGGCTTCGGGTTTTCCGGCAAAAGTATAAACGGTTCTGTTCGCATCTTTGCCTATATCAATATGTAATAATTTTACTTCTTTAATAGAAGAAATAGCATTAGCAATAGCATCAATAATAGATTGATTTCTTCCTTCGGAAAAATTGGGAACACATTCTATAATTGCATCAGATGTGGTAAACATATTGCATCTAAATTAATGAATATAAAACAGAATTTTCTATCTAAAACAAAAAATGCAGGTTAGTAAAAACCTGCATTTTATATTTTAAGCAACCTAAATTATTGCAATAAACCTTGGTAGGTACTTGGTCTTCTTTGTTCCAATATTGTTTTTTTACCGGCTTTGAATTTCTCAATGTAATCCAAGTTGGTGTAATGACGAATGGTAAGAATAGTAAGATGCTCTTCAATTACAAAATTGAATTTGTTTTCTAAAGCTGCTTTTACTTTAGTGATTTTTTCTGGAATGTTATCTACTACAGCTTCGAATGAAATTGCACCTTGTTGCATCATATTCAATTTGAGATTGGCTGCTGAAAACGCCGTAAAAATTTCTGCTACTACTTCATCTTCCACAAATGAAAAATCTTTGGTGTGCAAAGTAATCAGGGCTTGGTTGTTTTTTACAATTCGGATAGGAGGCAAGTTGTTGTCATTTCCGCCCACTTTAGTGCCTTTTCCTTCCGGATTAATAAATGATTTTACTAATAATGGAATATTTTTGTTTTGTAATGGTTTAATGGTTTTAGGATGAATAACCGTTGCGCCATAAAATGTCATTTCTACCGCTTCGTTAAATGAAATTTCATCAATAAAAACAGCATCTTCAAATACACGTGGATCGCCATTCATTACGCCCGGAACATCTTTCCAAATAGTTTGATTTTCGGCATCTAACATGTTTGCAAAAATTGCCGCCGTATAGTCAGAGCCTTCTCTACCTAAAGTAGTAGTGCAGTTTTCCGGTGTGCATCCAATAAATCCTTGTGTTACTACTATGCTGTCGGTAGCCATCGGTTTCACTATGCTATCCATCAAAGATTGTGTTTTGGTCCAATCCACCACTGCTTCGCGATATGTATCATCTGTTTTCATTACATCACGAACATCTAACCATGAATTACTTGCACCAACTTCGTTCAAGTATGCACTTAAAATTACAGATGAAATTAATTCGCCTTGAGACACGATTTGATCGTACACATAATTGTAACTTTCTTTTCTATCTTCTTCCAATTGCCAATCTACTTCAGCATAAATATTTTGCAATTTATCAAAAACAGCATGTGCGTCTGTTCCAAATAAATCGACACATATTTGATGGTGATTTTGTTTAACTACATCAAAAGCAGCTTTAGCATCTTTGTTGTCAAAATAATCCTTTATAACTACTTCTAATGCATTTGTTGTTTTTCCGGTAGCAGATACAACTACTACTAAGTTTTTTTCTCCGTATTGTTGAATGATTGAGGCAACATTTTTTATTCCTGCAGCGTCTTTTACAGATGCACCGCCAAATTTGAATACTCGCATGTTTTTATTTAAATTTTGAATAGTTGATTGCGTAAATACTGTTAAATTTCGAACAGCTAAGATAGCTAATTCAATAGTTTGTATTTATTAAGTAATGATTAATGATACGCCAAATTTCTAAGCTATTTTAATCCATTTTTTCTCATTTCAATTTATATCTTTGCATTCAAATATTGAAATATGAACCTGATTACGTTAGACGAGTTTATTGCTAGAACTGAACATGATTTACCCGATGCTACGGGCGAACTTTCAGGTTTGTTGAGAGATATTGGTTTGGCATCAAAAATTGTAAATCGAGATTTAAGTAAAGCCGGTTTGGTAGATGCTATTTTAGGTGAAGCAAATGAAATAAATGTACAAGGTGAGGATGTGAAAAAATTAGATATCATTGCCAATAATGTCTTAAAAAAATGCTTACAAAATAGTGGTGAATGTTGTGGTATTGCCAGTGAAGAAGAACCGGATTTTGTTGCTTTTGAGAATAGAAAAAATGCCAAATATGTTGTTTTATTCGACCCGTTAGATGGTTCTAGTAATATTGATGTCATTGCACCGGTTGGTACTATTTTTTCCGTATTTAAACGCGTTTCACCCATTGGTGAATTATGCACAATAGATGATTTCTTACAACCCGGTTATAAGCAAGCGGCTGCCGGATATGTTATTTACGGTTCCTCTACAATGTTAGTATATACCACCGGTGACGGCGTGAACGGTTTTACGTTAGAACCTTCTATAGGAGAATTTTGTTTGTCTCATCCAGCTATTAAAACACCTGAAATGGCAAAAACCTATTCCATGAATCAAGGAAATTATAATTCATTTTCGGATAAGGTGAAAAATTTTGTGGATTATTGCCAAGATAATACCGATAAAAAGGCATTTTCGCTACGCTATATCGGTTCTATGGTAGCAGATTTTCATAGAGATTTATTAAAAGGTGGAATTTATATTTATCCATCTACTAAAGATGCTCCAAAAGGAAAATTAAGGTTGATGTATGAATGTAATCCGATGGCATTTATTCAAGAACAAGCCGGCGGAAAAGCTACGAATGGTAAAGAGCGTATTTTAGATATTATTCCAACAGAATTACATCAACGAACTACGGTGTATATTGGTTCTACTAAATTAGTAGATATGTTAGAAGAATAACGATTTTAATGTTCTTCTTTTCGTTTGTTTCGTTCAAATTGAACAACATCTACAATTTTATTTACCGGCAAATTTTTAGCCACTATTTTATAATCTTTAGAAATTAAAAACACTTTGGGCGTTGCTATTACATCATAGCCTCTTCTAAAGGCACTCACGCCACGCATATCGGCACAAGTCAACCAATCATTTGCACAGTTTTTAGCGGCAAATGATCTGAAAGAACTATCTGTTTGCTCCGTAGAAACTGCCATTACGCCCACGTTGAAATTCTTCAATGAATCGTTGTAAATTCTTTTTAGTTCCGGAATTTCGTGTTGGCAATGGCTGCAATCGGAGTTCCAAAATACCAATACGGTGAAGTCGTGTTTGGGTATATAATCGTGTATAAATTGGTTTTTCCCGGTAGAATCTTGTACTACAAAATTAGGTGCAATTTTTCCGATTAAGGTTGGACGCAAGGCATCAACACGGTCTTTAAGTTCCGTAATTCCTTTTTCGGACGACCACCAAACTTTGCCATTTAAGTAATAATTATCGGCTATGTGAACATAGATTGCATCATAACCCATTATTTCACTTTTAGCATATTTTGTAAATAGCTCATTTAAACAATATTGATACATCTCATTATTTGCTGCTGCTTTATTCATTAATGCATCTATTGCTTTATTGATAGAATCCGGTTGCGGATGCACATACGCATCAAAATATCGCAAGAGTTTGCCTTGAAAAACCGGACTTCGGATATAACCGGAATCGCTGAAGTCAATGCCATCAAAATAATGTTGTTGTAAATAATGAAATGCATAAAAAGAATCAACTAAACTACCATCCGATTTGCGTTCGCCTTCCGGAATATCCGTATCCATCATTATTTTAATTAATTTAGAATAAAATGTATTCGGATTTTTTTTCAACATTTCTTTGCGATGAACCGTTATTTTATTAGAGATACTATCCAATGCTTTTTCAGTTATAGCATACAAACTATCTGATGGTTTCAATGTTCTTAATAATTTTTGCAACCTGTCATTTTCAACACCTAATGGTTGCATATATTTCATATCATTAAATAACTGTTCGTTTTCAATGGAATTTTTTACCAGTCCGTTTGTAATAAAATCAATGGTATCTGTAGAAATAGTAAAATTTGTCTCATTTATTATCAAATCAAAAGTTCTATATCCGATGGATGGAAATGCAATTAAATAAACTCCTTTTGCAATATCTTTTTTGCCTTTAATTAAAGCGGTTCCTTTTTCATTAAAATATAAGGTATCTTTTACAAATCGTTTGTCCCCATAATAATAAGCCAGAATTCCCATTTGGTTTTCCATGCCTTTTACTTTGATAGTTACGTTATAATCTTTTTCTAAAGAAAATGCAGAAATGGAAAATAAGGATAGAAAGAATACCGTAAAAAATGATTTCATATAAAATTTATAGAGGTGTTGCAAATTTTGTTCCGAAATTAAGGATTCAACTATAAAATGTGGTGAAAATGTTTGTTAATAAGTTTATAAAAGATAAATCTAACGATAAGCGTATGATTTTTCCTCACAAACGTGTATAAAGTCTGTTTTTGAGGTCGAAAAAAATAAATCAACTTTACATTGGAATAATATTTGATTATTTACGTTACTATTCAAAACTAAAATTTATTTTATGCAGAAAAATGTGACACTGTTTTACGTGTTTTTACTTTCTTCTTTTATTTCCATAGCACAAGCTACGTATAAACAGAAAGACATCTTAAAATCATACAAAGAAGCAGAAGAGTTAGTAAATATTGGAAAGTATGCCGTTGCACAGCCTTTCTTAACAACTTTTATTCAAAATTACGAAAACAAAACGCTCGATAAATCTAATTATATCTATGCGGATGCCTTGTATATGAATGCCTTGTGTAAAAAAGAAACCGCATCACCGGAGGCTGAAAAAGATTTACAATATTTTGCGGATAATTTTAAAGGACATCCCAAAACCAACAATGCCTATTTTCATTTAGGTGATATTGCATTCGGAAAAGCGAACTACAACGATGCTTTAGCTTTTTTTGATAAAGTAGATGAAAAAACACTAACCGGAAAAGATTTGTATGAATTTCAATATAAACGCGCATTTTCCTATTTCGCATTGAAACAATTTGCACAAGCACGAACTTATTTCAATGAAATTTCTAACAATAAAAAACATCCGTATCAAGAAGAAGGTTTTTATTATTCCGGTTTGAGTAGTTATTATTTAAAAAACTACAACAATGCATATAAGAGTTTTCAAGCGTTGGAAACATCCAAAAAATATGGGAAAATTGTACCGTATTACCTAACCTCTATTAAATTTATTAATAAAGATTATGAAGGTGTAACAAAATATGCCGAACCTAAATTGAAAGAAAATGTAAGCTATCAAAATGAAATAAAACATTTATTAGGAACATCGTTTTATGAATTAAAAAACTACGAGAAAGCCTTATTTTATTTAGAGCAATACACTCAAAATTCGGCAAAAGTAACACCGGAAGATTACTATATTTTAGGTTATGTACAAGTGCAAAACAACCAGTGTGAAAAAGCCATATCTAACTTAGAACACTTATCACCATTAGAAACGGCATTAGGACAAAATGCTATGTATTTATTAGGACAGTGCTATGAAAAAAACGGCAAAAAAAACGATGCTCGTACCGCATTTTTGCAAGCCGCCCGAATGAATTTTGACAAAAATATTCAAGAAGATGCGTGGTTTAGTTATGCCAAATTATCGTACGAATTATCCTATACAAATGATGCGTTGGTAGCCTTGAAAAACTTTGTACAAACTTTTCCAAATTCTAAATATAATTTAGAAGCCAACGAACTTTTAGCCGATTTATTTTTGATGACACGCAATTACGAAGAAGCCATGTCTATCATAGATAAATTGCCAACAAAATCAGAAAAATTAAAAGAAGCATATCAAAAAATGGCATACTATCGAGCGGTAGAAAATTATAACGATTACAAGTTTGATGCAGCAGAACAATTCTTCAATAAATCATTGGCTTATCCAAAATCTAAAAGTATTGAAGCGTTGTGCTATTATTGGAAAGCGGATATGGCTTATCAAAAATCGGATTTCACGAATTCTATTGCCTTATTAAATAAATTTTTGCCCATTGCGAGTGCTGTAAGTACAGAACACTCTGATAAAGTAAATGCTGGAACAGCCAATTATTTAATGGGCTACAATTATTTTAAAAAGAAAGATTATAATAGTGCTTCTAACTATTTTTCTAAAGCTGTCAGCGCATTAAAAACCGATGCAAATGCTTCCAATCAGCAACAAATTTATCCGGATGCCTTATTGCGTTTGGCAGATTGTAATTTTATGCAAAAACAATATCCATCAGCTGCGGTATCGTATGATATTGTTATAAAATCAAATGCACAAGGTGCCGATTACGCTTTATATCAGAAATCTTTAATTGAAGGTATCGGTGGAAAATACAATGAGAAAATTTCTGGTATGAATGCCTTAGTAGCTCGTTTCCCTAATTCAGCATTTGCGGATGATGCATTAATGCAAGTGGGAAATACTTATATGGCATTGGAAAAAGATGTGAATGCTATTGATGCATATAAATCTATCTTATCTAAATATGCTAATTCGGATTTAGTACCGGAATCGTATTTAAAATTAGGATTGATTTATTTCAATCAAGATAATTTTGATGAGTCTTTAAAATGGTATCAAAAAGTAGTTCAAAATTATCCATCTACACCGGAATCCAATGAAGCAATGTTGGCTATAAAAGAAATCTATATTGCAAAAGGTGAACCGAATAGTTATATTGCATTTGCCAATAAATATCCCGGACAAAATGTTTCTTTCTCCGAGCAAGATTCAATTACTTATTTGGCAGCCGAAAAACAATTTTTTGCCGGAAACGTAGATAAAGCATTACAAGGTTTTAAAAATTATTTATCACAATTTCCAAATGGATATTTTGCTTTGCAAGCCAACTTCTATTATGCAGAATGCTTATTTACCAAACAAGACTTTAATGCTGCTTTAACCGGATATAATTATATCATCAACCAATCTCAAAACCGCTTTACCGAAAGAGCTGTAGCACGTGCTGCGAATATTAATTATTACGATTTAAAAAATTATGTTCGCTCGTATGAACTCTATACGAAATTACAAAGTATTGCAACCTTAGATGAAAATAAACGAGAGTATTTAATTGGTTTGATGCGTACTTCTTATTTTATGAATAAATATCAAGAATCATACGATAATGCCGTTAAAGTTGCCGCCTTACCATCGTTGGCAGATTTTTATAAAAATGAAGTTTCGTATTACAAAGGTATGAGTCAATTTAAATTAAATAATTTGGATAAGGCGATTAAAGAATTGGATTACGTAATCAAAAATGCCAACAACGAACAAGCTGCTGAATCAAAATATACTTTGGCAAAAATGTATTATTTGAAAGGCAATAAAAAACAAGCAGAAAAAGAATGCAATGATTATTTAGATAAATTTCCGTCGTATGAATATTATATGGCAAAAACGTACATTTTGTTGAGTGATATTTATAAAGATGATAACAAAATGCTACAAGCAAAAGCTACGTTACAAGGTTTGTTGGATAACTATTCACAAGAAGATGAAGTACGTGCTGAAGCGCAACAAAAATTAGATGCCATTGTAGCATCCGAATTAAGTAATTCTAAATTAAAGTTGCAAGATAATTCTACTATTATGCAGTTTGATGGCGATAAATAATCTTGCAAAAAAAAGAAAAATGAAAAGTATGAGAAATCAATTTATAAAATATAGTTTTGTTTTAAGTGCCATTTTTTGGAGCAGTAATTTGAGTGCCCAAAAAGATTTTGATTCCTTGCCACAATTGGATGAAATCATTGTAACAAAAGGATATGAGCCGGTTTTAATTTCATCGAATAAAGTGCCATTTAGTCCTAATTTACCTAATATTACCAAAACTAAGCCGGACCCGCAAACGTATGCATATATTGATGTAAAAGGAAAAATTAATTACAATCCGGAAGATATTAAACCAATAAAAGCTGCCGGAAAAAAGCCGGTTAAAAATCAATTTTTTTATGCCAAGTTGGGTGCCGGTTTTCCGATTACACCGTTGGCAAAAATTGTTATCACCAATCCTATTAAAACTAAATACAGCGCCGGTTTAGATGTGGATTTTATTATGACATTTAAAAACAAAAAATCGTATCAAAATTATACCGACTTTAAAATAAACGGATTTGGTGAATACTATGTGAAAAAGAAAGTAGCTGTGGGTGGCGATATCTTTTATCAGCTAAACCAACATAAATTTTATGGATATGCGAACGATGTAATTTTTGATAAAGATTCATTGAAAACAAATTTCAATCGAGTAGGTGGTGCCATTAAATTGCGTGGCATTGAAGAAGCAGCTTATTATTTTAATGGCGAGGTAAATGTTTCCTCTGTTTTGAATAAAAATGTATATCACAAACCAAAAGAGTTAACAGTTGGTGTTCAAGGCGAGGCCGGTTATAATTTTAAAAAGAATTATTGGGCAGGAGCGAAGCTAAATGTTACCAATGTATCGTATAAAGATAACTATCAAGATACCTCATTTTTCGCTTTCTTAAATAATCAAAATCACCTTACGGTACAAGCCATTCCTTATTTTAAAATTAAATATAAAATATGGCAGTTGAGTGTTGGAGCAAATTTGATTGTAACCAACCGAAAATTTTATCCAAGACCGGAAATTATCAATCAACTACAGATATACAAAGATTATTTAGTGCTGTATAACGAGTGGAAAACACAAGTAAAGATTAATAGTTTGAATAATTTATCAAAAGAAAATCCGTTTGTTGTAACCGATAATTATAATAATTCGGTGGATGAAATTCGCACTATTGCCGGTTTGCGTGGTAGCATTAAAGGCTTTGGCTACGATGTGCGTTTTAGTCAATTGGTATCTCAAAATAATGCACAGTTTGTAAATGAAATTTTCCAAACCGCCACAGATACTTTACCGCAAGTTTATTTTAATGTACAAAATGTAAATACTATTAAATCTTGGAATCCGCATGTTGGTTTATCTTATACAAGAGGCAATCAATTTGGAGCAAAAACGTGGTTTGATTATTTCATTTATAACAAAAACTTAGCTACTGAATTATCGTATCTGCCAAAATTCAAAGTAGGATTTTCTGCCTTCTATAATTGGAACGATAAATTGTATGTGAGTTTAGATGTAACGGGACAAGGAAAAGTAAATGCAGTTCAAAATACCTATGATGATACATTGGCACGCACGCAAACACTGATTCCAATTAAAGGTTTGGTGGACGTAAATTTATCAGCAACGTATTACGTGCATAAAAACATTGGTATTTTCTGCGATATCAATAATATTGCTTTCCAAAAGTGGAATCGTTTTTATCGATATCCAACCTATAATTTTCAAGTTATTGCCGGTGTAAAATTGAGTTTCTAATTTAACCTGCCAAAATTGTATCATAGTTGTAGCCGGCTCTCGTTAGTGAGCGCTTGGCTACTTCTAATGCAAAATCGGAATCGTTAAATGGATGCACCGGAACGAGCGTTGTATTTTGCAATTGAGTTAATATTTCGGCGGTTTGTTCTTTGGTTAATGCTTCACATGCTTCGTACATGCCACCATTTTTTTCTTCCATTTCATCGTGTATAGTCAACACATGTTTTAATATTTTTAGGATAGATGCATTCGGCGTTAATACCATAAAGGAAGTAATGCAACCATGTTCTAAACGTAATTGTGCTGCCATTGGCAAAGGAACATTGTTGTTAGCTCGTTGTGCTGCCACAAACAGAATTTTTTCTTCCATTTTAATATGTGTCAATATACCAACTCGGAAATCATGATATAATTCTAAGTTGATGTTATTTATATCAACAATGGCATTTTCTAATATGGATTCTAACCGACGATGGTCTTTTGTGAAAAAATCATAAATAGGATTATCCATTTGTATCTTAATTAGGTTTTCTAAATGTAGGAATATTATTTAAATATCAAAAAAAATAGAATTTGTTTATTTTATTTCTTATTGATTATAAATAAGTTGCATTTTTTTGAAAAAAAATATAAAATCTTGTAACCTTTTGGTTGTTCAGCGTCTCTAATGGTTTGTAATAATTTTACAACAATCTATACTTCGGGTTTCTATGTTTCTAGACTTTCAGGTCTGTGGGTAAGTGCAATGCTTACCCCATTTTTTTTTTGAAAAAAATTATATACCATGCAACCATTTATCAATTAGATAAGTCTTATATGTAGAAGTCAATTTAGTTTCAAAAATAAAAGGGTTTTTATGTTTCCAGGCTTTGCCTGAAAAAAGGTAGGTGATAAGCTTACCTTTTTTTATTTTTTTCACTGAAAATTGAATGTATAGTAGGTTGCACGGCAGAAATCTCCAACATTATTATTTCACTTTATCCTATTTTAAACAGATACGCACCATTTTTTCCTAACAAAAACAAATAATTAAATCTTTTTGATGTAACACTGATTAAGTAACAAATACAGTATTTTTATTACATAAAAGCAATTGCTTATTTCATTGCTCCAATAGACAATAGAAATTTATTAAAATGAAGGTATTAATTACAGGCGGAGCCGGTTATATCGGTACAGAATTGGTGAAAAAATTGGTAAAAATTCCAAAAGTTAAAGAAATTATCGTGTACGATAATTTAAATAAAGGTGCTTATAACTTCTTTTTATGTACTTGTATTGGAGGTGATAACATTCGTTTTATTCATGGCGATATTTTAGATACGCGTAAATTAAAAAAGTCGTTACAAGGTGTAGATGTGGTTATAAATTTAGCGGCAAAAATTACATCGCCGTATGCAGATGCCGATCCTCATTTATATGAACAAGTAAACCATTGGGGAACCGCAGAACTTACGTATGCAATAGAAGAAAGCAATGTACAAAAACTGATTCATATTAGTAGTTTATCCGTGTATGGTGCATCTACTAAAGGAAAACAAATTACAGAGCACACCAAATTAAATCCACGTACACATTATGGTATTTCCAAAATGCGTGGCGAAGGTTTTGTGGAACGATTAATGAAAAACGAGCAATTGGATACCTACATTATTCGTTTGGGAAACGTTTATGGATTCAATCAAACTATGCGTTTTGATGCTGTAATTAATCAATTTGCTTTTGAGGCTAATTTTTTGAAAAAGATTTCTATCCATGGAGACGGACAGCAAATTCGTTCTTTCATTAATGTAGATAAAGCAGCTCAATATATTACTCAAATTCCATTTCTTCAGGTGCCATCCGGAATATATAATCTTTCGGATTTTAATAAATCCATCATGGATATTGCCCTTACGTTTAAAGATTTAATTCCTGAATTAGAGATGCAATTTATCAATCAACATTTACAATTAAGAAATATTTCTGTAGATGAAGATTGTAAGATTTACAAGTTTTTACCCAAACAAGACACAAATTTCAAAGAAGATTTGTTTCAAATGATGAATCAGTTTGCATTTCATTAAATATCTTCTACACCATTTACTGCATTTTTATTTTTGTAATTTCTTAGGTTATTTCAGATATATTAGTCTGAAATTCAATATTATATTGTGATATTTTCTATTAAAGTGTGACTTAAATAGTTGTAATTACAACTATTTATCCACATATCTTAAGAAAAAACGAATGTTAAGTTTTTGAAAAACAAAAGAAAAAGTTTGGATAATGGAAAATGGTTATTACCTTTGTAATAGGGTTTTTATGTTTCTAGACTTTAGGGTCTGACGGGTGAGTGCAAAGCTTACCCGTTTTTTTTTGTCTTATCTCAAGTTTTGAATAATCTTAGCATCATTGCGTTTAAGAATTTCCAAAATCATCTCCCAAAGTATATCGTAAAAAATAATTTCACTTTCTGAAATGATTTGATGCTCATAATGCTTTTTCAAAGTACTATATTCTTCTGCTTGATGCATGTTTTTATAGTTAAAACTTTTCTTCTCTAAATTGGATAATAACTTCACAAATAAATTTTCTCTATCTATATTTTCATCTTTTAAATGTCTGGATTGATATACACGTAATGATTCAATCTGTTGCATCGCATTGTCTAAGTCATTTCTACCAATATAAAATAAGATGTGTGCAATACGTGCCGCTAAATTAAATCCGGATTTATCTTGTGAAACCGTTGGAATATCATTTGAAAATTTTGACAAACTGAATTTAAATGAACTATCATTCATAAAATGTTCTAAAAATTCAACGTATGCATTATACACAAACCATCTTTCTTTTAATAATTGGTTGGCATTTTTAAAATAGCTAGACTGTTGCAGTTGCTGTATTAAATTTTTTGCAGTAGCATATTGTTTGTCAGAAAGTAAAATTTTTATTTCAAATTCTTTGATGGCCAAATAACTAGCACCCTTTGCTGTTGGTTCATATTCTTGGATGATATTTAAAGCATCTTCCATTTTTCGTAAATCGAAAAGCGATTTAAGTTTGTAAATATAAATGGTATTTAAGTAGGTTTCCGATAGGATAGAAGTGTAGTACTTTTTATGATTTTTTAGATATGCATCACAGGTTTTATTAATTGCTAAATGATCGCCAATGATTTCGTTATAGAATAATTGTGTGCGTATAGAAATAAAATAGACTACTAACGATTTTGATTTTGTAGTAATCGAATCTAATTCTTTAGAGCAAACTTCAATAGTTTTAATTTTTTCTGCATGTGATTTTTTTACATAGTGTACGGTCATCATCACTTTGGTGTAAACAATCTGTGCTTGCTGTTCCCATTCATATTCATTGGCATAGATTTGATAAGCCTGATATTCTTCATTGTATTTCTTTTCATTGCCGGTCATGCCGTAATGCACTAGCAGTTTATAAGCATATTCTTTTAATAAATCGAAGAAATTATATTTTTTAGCTGTTGTGTACACTTCCATTATTAATTGTATTGATGCATTTCTATTATCGGTATATCGCAATAAAATATTACTTAAATACAATCGGTTTACACATTCAAAATAAGCACGCTTACTTGCATCTGCTTCTGATTGATTGTTGATATCAATAAAATATAAGGTATTGAGTAACCGCGTT
Organism: Bacteroidota bacterium; assembly: GCA_963169645.1. Classification (GTDB taxonomy): domain Bacteria; phylum Bacteroidota; class Bacteroidia; order Chitinophagales; family JADIYW01; genus JADJSS01. The sequence continues at coordinate 19,591 of CAUJCO010000010.1, read as the reverse complement.
TTAAATCTAGATTTTAATTTTCTATAATTAACGCGTTCTTTTTGTGCCTGTTCAGTTTGGTTGTATAAATAATCTATGGCATCATCATCAGTATGTACAATGCCATCTGCAATTCCATTATATAGCTTGGAAAACAAAGTATCTTTTCTACTTATTAGTGATTTATCGAGAATTTCTACCTGACTTAGCTTGCGTTTATTTACTATACTAACTAATTCTTTTAGTTGCTCCATCTCTTTTTGTATTTGTATGTATTATAATATTAATATAAAAACACCAATAAAACAGCAATCTACATATCCACAATTGTTTAAATAAGGATGTCACAATTTTATATTACGTATCCTTTACAAGTCAGAAAAGTGGCTCTAACTTTACATTATCAAATTGAAATTTAAAATAAACGCAACATTAAAAAATTCATTAATTCAAAAATCCCAACCAATGAATAAAATGAAAAGAATTATTAAAGACATTGTGCGACAACAAATTGAATTTGTCAACAAGTCAAAAAATAAATCGAACAAAAATTACATTCGAAAATTTACCTACCAACAACTGATAATTACAGAAGATGGAATTGGACGAAATATCTAAGTTCAGAAACATAAAAACCCAACCCTAAAAGTAGAAACATAAAAATTCTCGAACGTAAAAACCCGCAGACCCAAATTTAGAAACGTAAAAACCCGACTGACACGTTCTAAAAGCATAAAAACCCACACATTTGCAGTTAGAAACGTAAAAACCTAATGTTCGATTTAAAAGCCAGCTATTTTGTATAGTTGGCTTTTTTTTATGTTAATTGAAATACGGTAACTTCCGGAGAAATGCCCAATCTGCCCGGATATCCTAAAAATCCAATGCCTCGGTTGACATATAATTTTTGATTTACATTGGCATACAAGCCGGCCCAGTGTGGATATACATACTTAGATGGACTCCATTTTATGCCCGGAATTTCAATGCCAAATTGAAAGCCATGTGTATGCCCGGCAAATGTAGCATGTATGCCACGATAATTTTCAACAACGGATACTTCGTGATCCCAATGTGATGGATCGTGTGAAAGTAATAATTGCACATCGGCATTTTCTGCACCCGAATAAGCTTTCTTCAAATCACCAAACTTTCCGAAACGCATGGAATGTCCGATGTATTGCACACCAATTAGTGCTAAAGTACTTCCGTTTCGTTCTATAATGCGATGTTCATCTAACAATAAATCCCAACCTAATTCATTTCTTTGAATTTCTTTTAATCGATTCAAATTTTGATGCATTGCTTCATCCGAATTCCAAGCTTTATACAAACCATAATCGTGATTTCCTAAAATTGAATACACTTTTGTTTTTGCTTTGATTTGCTGTAAAATTGGAATATATGGCTCTACTTCTTCGGAAGCATAATTCACTAAATCGCCTGTAAAAAATACAATATCCGCCTCTTGTTCATTGATTAAATCGACTATGGTTTGCACGGGTTTTGCATCGGCAAAGCTACCTAAATGCATATCCGAAAACTGTACTATTTTCAAGCCTTTCCATACTTCAGGTAAATTGGCAATTTTTAAATTTACTTTTCTAACTTGATAATTATACGCACCTCTGAAAATACCATAAACTAATCCGATCGACATCATTGAACCCAATGCTAAACCAAGTTTACTTAAAAATTGCAAACGTGAAATTCCGGCAGGCTGCAACACATCTTCTGTAGTTTGAAAAAAACTAAAAATCCATCTAAATAATCGGATAATATCATCTATCAAAACAAATGGAAGTATTAATACTTTTGCAAAGAAAATGGTTTGTGCGGTTCCAACAATTAATATTTTGCTCCATCCGTGCCAATTGCTGTTTCCTTTTATTAAAATAAGAATTAAAGCCAAATAGGTAATAGAGGATAAGGACCAATATATAATATAAGCAATGCGTTGAGTGCTTGTTTTAGAATCAGAATAAATGCTTTTGATGGCTTGGAAAACATAGATATCAATAAGGATGAGTACAATAGCAGGCAAAAGCATCCAAAATGTTCCAAATTTATTTCTCATGTTTGTTTTGTAGTTGGTGTAGTTGATAGGTTCTTCTGTTAAAAAAAAGTCTATCCAATCGTTTAATGTTTATCCAACAAATCTAAACCAACTTTGTTTCAAAATCTTGTTTATTTCGTGTAATTAACATGTTTTTAGCAGTAAATCTTGTTAATATTTCTAACTTAGTACACACACTAAGAAATGAAGATAACGCATACAAAATTCAGGCTTAAAGCATTGCTTATAAGTTTGGTGTTATTAAGCGGAATTGTTTGTTCTGTAGCCTTTACAGAAAAAACAAAACCTGTTGAGCAAGCCAAATATTATTGCTTAGAAAATGTAAAAGCATTCTCTGCTCAATTAGATACTTTTCAATTTTTAATAGATAGTGCTGCCACTCAACAACAGCTCTTAAATCGTTTTATACAATCCAGAATTATTTTTAAAAAGTTTGAATTTATTTTAGAGTATTTGGATAATAATCGCTATCCGTTTTTTAATGGTGCAAATGCCGTAGAAATGGAATATGGCTATGACCCAAATATAAAACCAGAAGGCTTGCAAGTGATAGAAAGTGAGCTAATGAATGACAATTTGGATTTTGCCCGTTTAACGCAACTTACCCGACAATTAAAATATAGAACGTTAGCATTTTATTTAATACTACAACGTGCCGAATTACACGACACCTATATTTTTGAAGCCATCCGTTTTCACTTAATTCGCATTGAAACATTGAGTTTAGTTTCGTTTGATTCGCCGGATTTACGTTTAAATATAAATGAAATAAAAACCAGCCTCTCTGCGTTACAAACAATCTTATCTTATTATAAAAATTCCTCTAACAATGTTGCGTTTAATTCTATTAATCAATTATTTAATTCCAGCCAGCAATACCTGAAAAATAAGACGTTCCTAACTTTAGATAGATTGTATTTTATAAAAAATTACCTACAACCGATTACTCAAAAAACAATCCATTTTCAACAATTACTCCAAGTAAAAAACTTAGAAAATACCGGCAATGTATTTCGTGCTGTAAATATCCAAGCAAACAATATTTATAATGCCGATTTTATTAATACTAAATTTTTTGCTGCAGATAGATATTATTCGAACAACCCATTGTTATCAGAAATTGGAAAAAAATTATTTTACGACAAACGTTTTTCTGCTGATAACAAGATGAGCTGTGCCACTTGCCATCAACCGGATAAAGCATTCACTGATGGTTTGCCTACTTCTATCACCAATAAACCGGATATTTTCCAAAAAAGAAATACACCCACTTTATTAAATGTGGCTTTTCAAGCAGCTTATTTTTATGATTTACGCGCAGTAACGTTGGAAACACAAGTAGACCAAGTAATCACTAATAAAGAAGAGTTTAACCACGATTATACCAACATCATACAACATCTAAAAAAAGATACGATGTATGTTCGCTTGTTTAATGAAGCTTTCCCAACGTATAAAGAAGAAGCAATTTCCATTACCACTATCAATACTTGTATAGCAGATTTTGAACGCAAGTTTATTTTCTTAAATGCACCATTTGATAAATATATGCGTGGACAAACCAACAAAATAGATGCAGCTGTGAAACGTGGGTTTAATTTATTTATGGGAAAAGCGCAATGTGGTTCATGTCATTTTGCACCTACATTTTTTGGTACTGTTCCACCATTTTATGGCGTTACAGAATCAGAAGTGTTAGGACTTACCAAAACGTTTGATACTATTCATCCCATTCTGGATGATGACATCGGTAGATTTTCTATTTTTGAAATTCCGGATTTTAAATTTTCCATCAAAACATCTACCGTACGAAATGCTGCAATAACAGCACCTTACATGCATCACGGTGGTTTTAAAACGTTGGAAGAAGTAGTAGAATTTTATGAACAAGGCGGTGGTGCCGGCATGAAATTAGACATACCAAATCAAACATTGCAAGACAAACGTTTGCATCTTACCAAACAAGAGAAATCCGATTTAGTTTCTTTCATGAAATCATTAACCGATACAAGTGGTATCTATAAATTGAAGCCGGATTTTTAATAGATTATTCCATAAATATTTTTTTACCTTTATCATCTATAACAATTGCTGATGAACTGGAAAAATCTATTTAGAACAAAATCGATTGATGTCATTTTAAAAGAAGTAGAACAAACTACATCCGAAAACACAAACAAACATTCAGATAGTTTAAAACGAGATTTATCCGTAAGAGATTTAACCGCATTAGGTATTGCAGCATTAATTGGAGCCGGTATTTTTTCTACCATTGGAAGAGCTTGTTTTGATGGCGGTCCGGCTGTTTCTTTATTGTTTGTAGGCATTTCCATTGCATGTGGATTTTCGGCATTGTGCTATGCAGAATTTGCTTCTCGGATTCCGGTAGCAGGTAGTGCATATACCTATTCTTACGCTGTTTTTGGAGAGTTAATAGCCTGGATAATTGGATGGGATTTATTGTTGGAGTATGCCATCGGAAACATCACGGTTGCTATTTCATGGAGTGGCAATTTTACCAGCTTTTTGCAAGGTTTTGGTATTGCATTACCAAAGTATTTAACGACCAGCTTTCTGGAAGCCAAACATAATATTCCCGAGTTGTGGCATTCAGCACCTAAAATAATGGGAGTGCCATTCATTATTAATCTTCCGGCTTTTTTCATCAATTTATTTATTACATTATTAGTTTATATCGGTATCAAAGAATCCAAACGATTTGCCAATGGAATGGTGGTTTTTAAAGTTGCGGTTATTCTTATTATTATTGCTATTGGTGCATTTTATGTAGTGCCCGGAAATTGGTCGCCATTTGCACCTAATGGCATTAGTGGCGTGCTCAAAGGTGTGTCAGCTGTCTTTTTTGCGTATATCGGATTTGATGCCATTTCTACTACGGCAGAAGAATGTAAAAATCCACAAAGAGATTTGCCGCGCGGCATGATTTATTCGTTGGTAATATCTACATTATTATACATCGCAACAGCCTTAATATTGACAGGCATGGTGCATTATACGCAATTAAATACAGAAGCATTTTTAGCAGAGGCTTTTAAAAAAATTGGGTTGAATTGGATAGGTGGATTAATTGCCTTTAGTGCATTAATAGCAACCGCCAGCGTCATGTTGGTTTTTCAAATTGGACAACCACGTATTTGGATGAGTATGAGTAGAGATGGTTTGTTACCGGAAAAATTTGCAAAGGTGCATCCAAAGTATAAAACACCTTCGTTTGCGACTATTGTAACCGGAATAATAGTAGGCGTTCCGGCATTATTTTTAGACGCAGCTTTGGTAACAGATATGTGTAGTATTGGTACTTTATTTGCATTTATTTTAGTTTGTGGTGGTGTACTTATTTTACAGCAAAAAGATAAACAACAAGCAGATACTAGTGTTACTTCAAAATTTAAAACGCCATATATCAATGGAAAATGGATTGTGCCAATTTTATGTATAACTGTTGCCGTTATTTATTTTAAAAATCCGATAAATGTAGAAGAAACATTTCCTTTTGATAAAGGATACGATGCATGGAAACATCAAATTCCTTTTTGGATTTTTTTAATCATTGCTGTTTTTATGGCATATAAATCGTTTACAAAAAATTGGTCATTAATTCCTGTTTTAGGATTTCTTAGTTGTAGCTATTTAGTTTCTACATTAGGATATACCAATTGGTTACGTTTTTTAGCTTGGATGGTTTTAGGTCTGATTATTTATTTCGTTTATGGAATAAAGAAAAGTAAATTGAACCAGCAATAAATTTAAATCAAACAAAATTAAATTTACTTATGTTCGACTGAGAATAGCATTAAAAAGCAAGTTTTAGACTTACATTCTATTCCGGTGGCATACTTTCACTATTTTTTCACATATTTCTAACAATTTTTACCTTTTCTAATCTAATATAAGTACCGATATTTACTAAAAATGAAGCAAATATGACCTTAAGAAACATCCTACTTGCCACTTTTAGTATTTTTTCGATGAATGTATGGGCAGAAAGTGCTTTCAACATTCAAAATGATGCATTGATATTACCTAACTCTATTCAATATGATTTACACGATTATGATGTAAAAGATGAAAATGATCCGATGTTAGATTTAATTGCTGATTATCTGAACGACAGAAAATATATTACTAAGTTTAGAATTGAAGGACACGTATATACGGAGAAAACTCCTGAAGAAAATATGAAACTGAGCCTACAACGAGCAGCAATGATTAGCTATTACCTTACAGAAAGAGGCATTACTTGTGATAGATTGGTTCCGGTGGCATTTGGTGATACAAAACCCGTGGCTCCAACTGACGAGTGTAATATCAATAATAATACACGATTATCCTTTTATAATGCAGAAATCAACAACATGGCAATATATGGAAAAGCGGTAGATGGTTTTGCCGTAAAGACATTTAATCCATGTGAGAATTAATAAGTAAAATAGTTATTTCTACAAGCTAACTTTCTCTAACTTATTTTAATGAAATCAAATGCATGATACACAATTTTTCATGTGTATTTTCGTTATTTATAAAGTAATTGAAGAAATTAATTGTGTATAAAAAAAACCCCTTAATAAAGGGGTTTCAAATGTTTCTGATGAGGGTTTTTATGATTTACTATCCTTGATGAGTCATCGGGTAATAATTCTTCAAATTGTTGCTTTTTTAATGTCCTTAATTAATTATATGTTAATATTAAGGAAATATTTCCAACTTATCAAGTGTTTAATCATTAAAAATTTAACTTCTTGACATTCATCAAGGATAAAAACAATAAATACCAATAAATAGGGAGAAAAAAATAGATTTAGAGAGAAAAAATAAAAGTGTACCCGGGGCGGGACTCGAACCCGCACAGCCGCGATGGCCACAGGATTTTAAGTCCTGCGTGTCTACCATTCCACCACCCGGGCGCAACTTTAAATGAAAAAAGGAGCTTTATAAAAACTCCTCATGGAGCGAAAGACGAGGCTCGAACCCGCGACCCTCACCTTGGCAAGGTGATGCTCTACCAACTGAGCTACTTTCGCATATTTTAAAGAACGTTGTTACCTTTCGTTAACGGATTGCAAAGATAGTAATCTTTTTATTTTTGTCAATACCTAACTAATTTTTTTTTCATTGATAACAATTTCCTTAAACAACACTATGTAACATTTTTTTGATGTAGTAGAAAGATGGTAATACATTTTAATTCATTAAGTGAAAAAGCTTTCATCAATTATAATAATTTTCTCAACTCATCTAGTTTCATCATAGCTTCTACAGGTGTCATGGTGTTGATGTTTACTTTCTCTAATACATCTTTTAATTTTAATAGACGAGGATCGTCCATTGCAAACATATTTAATTGTATATCTTCAGTTTTTGCAGGTAAGTTTTTTAGGGTAGAAGAGATGTCAGTAGCTAACTTTCGTTGTGATTCTAACTCTTGTAAAATTTCATTGGCACGTTTAATAATTTCATTTGGCATACCCGCCATTTTTGCAACATGAATACCAAAACTATGTTGCGAACCACCTTCTACCAATTTACGCATAAACAATACTTTATTGCCACTTTCTTTTACAGCTACATTGTAGTTTTTTATTCGTGGAAATTTATCAGCCAATTCATTCAATTCGTGATAGTGTGTTGCAAACATCGTTTTGGGTTTGGCGTCTTTATTATTATGCAAAAATTCCACCAAACTCCAAGCTATTGAAATACCATCATACGTGCTAGTGCCACGTCCAATTTCATCTAACAACACCAAGCTTTTTTCTGATATATTGTTTACAATACTTGCTGTTTCTATCATTTCCACCATAAAAGTAGATTCGCCTAAACTTAAATTATCGCTGGCACCAACACGTGTAAAAATTTTATCGACAATACCAATTTGTGCCTCTTGTGCCGGAACAAAACAGCCCATTTGCGCCATCAAAACAATTAAGGCAGTTTGTCTTAAAATGGCCGATTTACCGGACATATTCGGTCCGGTGATAATTATTATTTGTTGTTCATTTGGATGCAAATACACATCGTTTGGAATGTATTGCTCACCCAATGGTAGTTGCATTTCAATAACAGGATGTCGGCCATCTTTTATTTTCAAAATAGTATCTTCTGATAAAGTTGGACGACGATAATGCTGTTTGAGTGCTATTGTTGCAAACGATTGTAAAATATCTAATCGAGCTATTAAATGTGCGTTGACTTGAATTGGCTGAATAAAATCAAGCAATTCGCTAATAAGCGCTTCAAATAATTTTATTTCTAACGCCAAGATTTTTTCGTCAGCACCCAAAATTTTTTCTTCGTATTCTTTCAGTTCAGGTGTGATGTATCGTTCTGCTCCGGTGAGTGTTTGCTTTCGAATCCAATCGTTTGGTACTTTATCTTTATGCGTATTGCGTACTTCTAAAAAATATCCAAATACGTTATTAAATCCAATTTTTAAGCTTGGAATTTGTGTACGTTCACTTTCACGATTTTGAATTTCTAATAAATAATTTTTTCCGGATGATGATAAATTTCTTAATTCATCTAACGCTGTAGAAACACCTTGTTTTATTGTATTTCCTTTTTGTACGGCAACAGGTGCATCTTCATTAAGTGTGCGTTCTATCTTATCTTTTATTAATTGGCACAATTGCAATTGCTCTCCAATTTTTTGTAATCCATTATTTTGTGAGGTTTGGCAAATTTCTTTTATTGGTTGGATGGCTTGCAACGCTCTTTTTAATTGGATAACTTCTCTTGGATTTATTTTACCTAAAGGTACTTTAGATATCAATCGTTCTAAATCTCCAATTTGTTTGATGTGTTGTATAATAGTTGTATGAATATCGGATTCTTTTATTATAAACTCAACAGCATCTAATCGTTCGTTTATTTGATGTATATCTTTTAAAGGCAATACCATCCACCGTTTCAACAAACGACTGCCCATGGGCGAAATAGTTTTGTCTAACACTTGTATTAACGGAACGCCTTTTTCATGTGTGCTTTGCACCAACTCTAAATTACGTGCAGTAAATCTATCTATCCAAACAAATTTATCATGTTCAATACGAGATAAAGTAGTGATGTGTTGTAGTTGGTTGTGTTCGGTTTCCGATAAATAATGTAAACAGGCACCTGCTGCTTTAACACCTATTTCTAACGCATCAATACCAAAACCTTTTAACGTTTGTACTTGGAAATGTTGATGAATTTTATTTTTTAAAAAATCATCTTGATATACCCAGTCATCAATAGCAAAGGTGTAGTATTTATTTCCATAAAGTTGGGTGAATTTTTTCTGTTGATATTTTGGAAAAATAATTTCAGCAGGAGCGAAGCTTTGTAATAGTTTATCCAGATATGCTTCATCGCCTTCAGCCAATATAAATTCACCGGTTGAGATATCAATAAATGCAATTCCAATAGTCGTATCTGAAAAAAATACAGATGCTAAAAAATTATTGGAAGTATGATCTAATATTTTATCATTAATGGCAACACCCGGCGTAATTAACTCTGTAACGCCTCGTTTTACTATGCCTTTCACCATTTTAGGATCTTCCAATTGCTCACAAATGGCTACACGATAACCAGCTTTTACCAATTTAGGAAGATAGGTTTCAACGGAATGATGTGGAAATCCGGCTAATTCTAAATCGGTTTGACTACCATTGGCACGTTTGGTTAATACAATACCCAAAATTTGAGAAGCTTTTATGGCATCCGCACCAAATGTTTCATAAAAATCGCCTACACGAAACAACAATATAGCATCCGGATATTTTTGTTTTATCTTGTTGTATTGTGCCATTAAAGGCGTTTCTTTCACTTCTTTTTCTTTTGCCACGATTGCATCATTTTTTTTATTAACTGCAAAGCAAACGAAGTTTTACGCAAAATTTGCAAAGAAAAATATATAGAGCGTTCTTTGCATGTTATCTTTGCTCTTTGCTGTTCCATACAAAAATACAATTTATGCGTAAACTTAAATTAGACGAACTCAATAGATTATCCACAGAAGAATTTAAACAAGCGGAAAAACTACCACTCATCATAGTATTAGACAATGTGCGGAGTGCGGCTAATATTGGTTCTGTTTTTAGAACCTGTGATGCTTTTTTGATTGAAGCTATTTATTTAGTTGGTATTTGTGCAACACCACCGAATCGTGAGATTCATAAATCAGCATTAGGTGCTACGGAAACGGTTGATTGGAAATATTTTGAAACAATAAAAGATTGCATTGCTGAATTGCGTACACAACAATGCGAAATAATGACAATTGAGCAATCAAATAAATCGGTGTTATTACATGAGTTTTTGCCCGATAAATCTACAAAATATGCCTTTATATTTGGTAATGAAGTAGATGGTGTGTCTGACTTTGCTATACAATATTGCAATGCATGTATTGAGATACCTCAGTTTGGCATGAAACACTCGCTAAATGTATCGGTTTCCGCGGGCATAGTTATTTGGGATTTTGCCTATAAAATGAAATTGAGATAAAAAAAAGAAGCCTCACAAGGAGGCTTCTAGTCCAAATAACATTGGTATAAATTATTCTGCTGCAGCTGCTTTTGCTTTTTTAGCAGGTCCTTTTTTAGGTTTTACTTCTACTTTTTCTTTTTTAGGTGTTGCTTTTGCTGCTACTTTGTGAGGTCTTGATTTTCCGAAAGAGCCTGCGAAAATTTTTCCTTTTCTAGTTTTTTTATCACCGCGTCCCATGTGTTTTAAAATTAATGCGTTTTAAATGATTAAATTATTGATTTACAAAGATACTATTTTATTTTATAGTTGCAATGTTTAGCTGTTAAACATTGAATCGGAAATGCATGATATCACCATCTTTTACAAGATATTCTTTACCTTCTATTCTCAATTTTCCGTTATCGCGGCAGGCTGCTTCCGATTTGAATTGAATAAAATCATCATACGCAATTACTTCCGCTTTGATAAATCCTTTTTCAAAATCGGTATGAATAACACTGGCGGCTTGTGGTGCTTTCCAACCTTCGTGAATTGTCCATGCACGAACTTCTTGTACACCTGCTGTGAAATAGGTAATTAAATTCAATAATTTATATGCTGACCGAATTAGTCGATTTAAACCCGGTTCTGTTAATCCATATTCTGATTGAAATAAGGCTTTGTCTTCTTCTTCCATTTCTGAAATTTGAGCTTCAACAGAATTGTTTAATACGATAACTTGTGCGTTTTCTTCCGCTGCCATTTTTATTAAAGCTTCAGAGTAAGTATTTCCTGTTAAAATAGATGCTTCATCGACATTTGCTACATATAAAACAGGTTTATCTGTTAAGAAACATAAATCGGCAAACAATAATTTATCTTCTTTAGAAAAATTTAAGGAACGTATATTTTTTCCATCGCTCAAGCATTGTTGGCATTGCATCAATACGTCGTATTCGTGTTTGGCTTTTGGATCGCCGCCAACTTTAGCCTGTTTTTGTATTTTAGCTATTTTCTTCTCGACACTTTCTAAGTCTTTTAACTGTAATTCTGTATCAATAATATTCTTATCACCAATCGGATTGATGGCACCTTCTTCTCTTAAAATATTATCATCTTCAAAGCAGCGAATCACATGTATAATGGCATCAACTTCTCTAATATTTGCCAAGAATTTATTGCCTAATCCTTCTCCTTTGGATGCTCCTTTAACTAATCCGGCAATGTCCACAAACTCAATAGTTGTAGGTACAGTTCTGTTTGGAATAACGATTTCTGCTAATGCTTTTAAGCGTTCATCCGGCACATCAACCAAACCCACATTCGGTTCGATGGTACAAAATCTATAATTACTGGCTTGTGCTTTTGCATTGTTTGAAACTGCGTTAAATAAAGTAGATTTTCCAACATTTGGTAAACCAACGATGCCACATTGTAATCCCATTTTTATAAAGATATTAAATAAAAAAAATAAATATTTTGAATAAAATTTGAAGTGCAAAGATACAAAATTGTACTTGATTACCTATTGCTTAGGTGGTCGCTATCGAATATTAACCACAATATCATATAGATTTTGTGTTGAACGTATTATTTGCAATTTTCTTCTTCGCAACCATAACTATCTGTTTCCGTTTCTAAAGTGATATGATGAATATTGTGTTGCAAAAGAGTTGCTTTTAGATGTTGTTTAATATGATGAGCTTGTTCTGAAGATATGTCATTTTGTAATATTAAATGAGCCGTCATTGCATTTTCAGTAGTGCTGATTGCCCAAATATGTACATGGTGCACATTTTTAATTTCTTTATTGGTGGAAATAATTGCATTTATTTTATCAATATCTACATTTTTAGGAACACCATCTAAAGATAAAGTCAAGCTATCTTTTAATAAATTCCATGTTCCAATTAAAATAACGATAGAAATTAAAATACTTAAAACAGGATCTATCCAATAAAGTTGTGTGTAATAAATAAGTATTCCACCTATCACAATGCCTAATGATATTAAAGCATCGGCAGCTAAGTGTAAAAAAGCACTTTTTATATTTAAATCTTTTTCTTTATCTCTAAAAAAGAAAAATGCAGATATGCCATTTATCAATGTTCCAACTAAAGCAACGATGGCAATTGTTTTTCCGGGCAAAGCAACCGGCGTAAATAATCTAAAAATAGCTTCATAACATATAATTCCAATGGAAAATAATAAGATTACTCCATTTGTTAAAGCTACTAAAATAGATGTTTTTCGATAACCATAGGTGTATTTTCGAGTGGCTTTTATTTTTTGCATTTTGAATGCAATTAACGATAAAATTAAACTTGCTACATCGGCGAAATTATGACCGGCATCCGATAATAATGAAAGTGAATTAATAGAAAAACCTACACCGGCTTGCACCACAACAAACAACATATTAAGCACAATTCCAATTATGAATGCTTTACTTACATGAGTCAATTCTATAGGTTGATGCTGGTGATGTTCGTGTGCCATAAATGCAGTTTATAAATTATTTGCCAATAAATGGAATTGGTTTACAACAATGTTCCACTTAAAATTAAGGAAGCTACCACAAAATAAATAACGAGTCCGGTTACATCTACTAAAGTAGCAACAAATGGCGCTGATGAAGTTGCCGGGTCGAAGCCCAACCGTTTCAGTACGATTGGCAACATGGAACCACACAATGTGCCCCAAAGCACGATTAACAATAGTGTTAACCAAACTGTAATACCGATTAAAACATAGTGTTCTCCATAAATTGGACTTACGGAATTCCAAATAAGAATACGCATAAAACCAATAAAACCTAATAAACTGCCTAATGCTAATCCGCTTAATATTTCTCGTTTCATTACTCGCCACCAATCTTCAAAACTAATTTCACCTAATGCCATTGCTCGAATGATTAAAGTGGATGCTTGCGAACCTGAGTTTCCACCGCTGGAAATTATTAATGGAATAAATAACACTAACACAACTGCTTTTGCAATTTCATCTTCAAAAAATGCCATTGCCGATGCTGTGAGCATTTCACCTAAAAATAAAATCACCAACCAACCGGCACGTTTTTTTATCAATTCAAAAAAAGGAGTATTCATGTAAGGTTCATCCAATGCTTCCGTTCCACCAATTTTATGAATATCTTCGGTTGCTTCTTCACTTTCGACACGTAAAATATCGTCAATTGTAACGATACCTAATAATATGTTGTTATCATCTATTACCGGTAAAACAGCTCTGTTACTTTTTCTAAAAACTGAAGTTGCCGTTTCTTGGTCGTCATTTACATGCAATGCTAAATATTTAGTATCCATCAACTCACTGATTTTAGTTTCGGGCGAAGCGATGAGTAGTTCTTTCAAGTTGACATCATCAATGAGTTTTTCATGTTCATCAATGATATAAATGAAGTTGATATTTTCAATATTTCTGCCTAATCTTCGGATTTTATCCAATGCATTTTGTACGGTGTAATGGCTTTTTACTTCAATATAATCCGGATTCATTAATCGTCCAACACTATCTTCAGCATAGCCTAACAATGCTAACGTTTCTATTCTATCTTCGTGTGGTAAAAATAAGACTAATTTTTTCACCGATTCACTCGTTAACTCACTCAACAATGCAGTTCTATCATCAAAATGCATGTTTTGAATTAAAATTGCTACATTGTTAGATGGCAACGTGTGAATTAGTTTTTTTTGAAGTTTTAAATCAAGGAATTTTAATGTTTTAACCGCTCGATGTGGTTCCAAATGCAAGATGATTTTCTGTGCATATTCGGGAAATTCATCTAAAAATTCGACTAATTCCGTAGTGCTAAAATCATGAAAATCCGGATTTTCATGTTTTAAAACATCAGAAATTAATTCGTTTTTAGCTATTTCCATATAAAAACAAAAGTAGTGAAAATAGACAAAATATATACAGAAATGATTTCGTTAAACTTAAATCTGTTATTAAATAATAAAGTCCACTAAAAAGTGGACTTATTAATTTATATTATAGGTTGCGTTAATCCCATTTTTCAGCATCTTCGGAAGTAGATGGTGCAATGGATGAAGTAGAAGTTTTAGTTTCCACTTCTGTTTGGTTTGTTTCTTCGTTTCTATAATTATCGTCGTAATTATCGTGGTTGTGTGCTTCGAAATCGTAATCCGGCAATAATTCTGTTTTTATGTAATCAACAGTTTCTTGCATAGCATTTACAAATTTCACAAAATCTTCTTTGTAAATAAAAATTTTATGACGTTCGTAATTGTCATCTTCTGCTCGTTTTTTACTTTCAGTAATGGTTAAGTAATAATCGTTTCCACGCGTTGTACGTACATCAAAAAAATAGGTTCTTCTTTTTCCGGCTCTTACGCGTTTTGAGTACACGCCATTCTTGTCAAAGTTTTTTTCGTTCTCCACTTTTTTCTAATTTTATTGGACACAAAATATTTTAATTTTTTTTTCTTTTGTAAAGAAGTAGTCAACAATAAAAAAAGGATGTTAATAACCTATAAAATAGCTACTAAACCTCGGCAACTTCTGCTTGTTGCAACTGATAATAATCGTAATACGTTCCTTTTAAATCCATTAATTGAGCATGGTTTCCCTGTTCGATGATTTTGCCATCTTCCAACACTAAAATCTTATTAAAATTCATAATAGCAAAAATACGATGCGTAATAAATACCACTGTTTTATTTCGTAACGTTTCTTGTAAATTATTCAAGATTGTTTTTTCGGTATGAGCATCAACAGCAGATAAGCAATCATCTAATAAAATTAATTCAGGATTTTTCACCAAAGAACGCGCAATGGAAATTCGTTGTTTTTGTCCGCCGGAAAGCATGACACCGCGTTCGCCAACAATGGTGTCGTATTGCTTTGGTAATTGATGGATATCGTTATGAACATGGGCAACTTTGGCGTATTGTTCTATTGTTTCATCCGATAAAACATCTTGCCCAAAGATGATATTATTTTTAATGGTGTCTGAAAATAAAAAAATATCTTGAGGTGTATAGCCTATCTTATCTCTGTAACCAACTAAATCTATGTCTTGTATATTAAATTGATTGATATTGATAGCACCTTGTTGGATATCATACGTCCGTAAAATTAATTCAGCAATGGTAGATTTTCCGCTTCCGGTTTTACCAATTATGGCTACTTTCTCGCCTTTTTTTATTTCCAGATTGATATTGGTTAGTGCTTGAATACCGGTATCCGGATAAGTGAATGTTACATCTTTAAATGCAATTGCTTTAATTTCATCTATGGATGTTGTTGCATCATTTCTGATTTCATTTTTATCTTCTAAGAAATGATTGATACGTTTTTGCGATGCTTCAGCACGTTGTATTAATGAAACACACCAACCTAACGAAGCGACCGGCCAAGTGAGCATATTAATATAAAAAACAAATTCAGCAATATTTCCGGCAGTAAAACTTCCTTTCGTTATTTCGATGCCACCAACATACACCACCAACAACATACTTAATCCGATGAGTAACACCATTAACGGCATAAAAAAGGAATCTACTTTGGCTAATGAAATATTTTGATTTTTATAATGGTTACTTGCTTCATAAAATTCATCTTGAACCAACTTATCAATAGCAAAAGATTGTACTACTCGAATACCGGAAAAAACTTCTTGTGCTCTGGTGGTTAATGCCGACAATGCAATGGAAATATTTTCACTTTTTATATTGATGATACTACTTACCTTATAAATGGCATATACTAAAATAGGCAAAGGTAATAGCACCAAAATACTCAAATAAAAGTTGATGTCAAACATGACATAAATAACCATCGCAAATAAGGCTGCTGTATTTATAAGATACATGACTGCCGGCCCAACATACATACGAACTCTGGAAACATCTTCACTGATTCTGCTCATTAAGTCGCCCGTATTGTTTCTCTTATAAAACGTAGTATTTAATTTTTGATATTGCAGATACATTTCATTTTTCTGATCGTATTCTACTTTTCTTGACATCACAATTAATGTTTGTCGCATAAAAAACATCAACAAACCTTTTATTAAAGAAGTTAATAAAATTACACTTGCAAAAAAAAGAATTAGTAAGGCAATATTGTGTTTTAAAAAAGCTTGTTGGTTAAAACCATCCGTTAAATGATAGATAGAAAGATTTTCCACTAAAATATCAATGGAATAGCGAATATATTCGGGTGTATACAAACCAAATATATTGGAAGTAATTACAAAAAACACGCCTAAAATCAATAAATGTTTATATTTTATAAAATATTTATTGACAGCTTTTAACTCTTTCATCTATGCGAAATTAGGAAAATTGTATTAAATAATATGCTAAACACAAGGTTCGTACTATTTGTTTCGTATGCAAAAAAATAGTTCCACATACCTTATTAATTAATTAATGTCATTTTAAGAATTTCTAATTTATCATTCCGCAAATATCAATTATCTTTGTAAAGCAAAAAAAGTTCATTCTCACTATATGATTACCAGAAGAAGCGTCCGTATTAAAACCATGCAATATTTGTATGCCTACGAAACTACCCAACAATTACCGGCTTCCCATTTTATAACTCATTTAGAAAAATCTATCCTGTCTGTTAAAGAACAGTATTTAAATGTACTTCTTATCATTCGAGAAATTGCCAATTTTGTAGAACAAGATGCTAAAGTAAAAGCATCTAAACATATAAAATCAGAAAAAGATAAAAATTTCAATACCAAATTACTTAGTAATGTTATTATTCAATACCTGAATAACGACAAGGAATTTGACCAAGAAATAAAAAAAGCAAACATGCATTCATTGATAGATGAAGATGCTATTCGCAGATTTTATAAAATATTGTTTACCTCGGAACCGTATATAGAATATTTAAACAACGGTTTGGAATTTAATGTAGAAGCCGACAAAAAAATACTCTGTTATCTTTTAAATTCTATTTTATTAGAAGATGAAATATTTAATTCCTTAATGGAAGAAAATTTCACCAATTGGATTGATGATGCCGAATATGTTGTAGAAGCGGTACAAGAAGTAATCAATAAAAGTAAAAATGAGCTTAAATTACACTTAGAAAAAGGCAGTATCCGGGATAAATTTAAAGAGCTTACACAGTTTGGTATTGATTTATTTTCTGAAGTATCGCAACAAAAAGAAGCACATGCAAGCATTATTACACCCAAACTAAAAAACTGGGAAGCCGACCGATTAGCCGTTATTGATGTAATATTAATTCGTATGGCTGTGGCTGAATTTCTTCATTTCCCAAGCATTCCGGTAAAAGTTACCATCAACGAATATTTGGATATTGCAAAAGAATATAGCACCGCAAAAAGTAAAGATTTCATTAACGGCGTTTTAGATGCTATCATGAAAGATTTAAAGAAAAACGACCAGATACAGAAAGTTGGACGAGGTTTGTTATAATGCACTCTTTTTTAAATAAAATGTTTTAATCAAATCATTATTTGGCTTAAAATTTGCATCTTTATGTTACAAAATATAAAAGATGAAAAAATTTTTGAGTTTAATTCTGTTTATTGGTTGTAGTGTTAGTTTGATTCAAGCACAATCAACAGTAGCCGGAGGTTCGACTAGAATTAGTAAAAATTCTGATAATTTGGTATTCTCCGTTGGAACTAAAGTCTATATTGTGGAAATAAGCCAAGAAGATGCATTCTATAGCGATAGAAGAATTTTACTTGGAAAGAAATGTACTATAAGTGAAGAGGATGCTATCCCTGACGATGCCGGTTTTTATACTACGGAACTGGAATTTGAAAATGGCGAGAAAAATTACTTCTTTAAGGTGAAACTTTCCAAAGAGCCAATCGATGTTAATAATATAGATTTTTCGGATGACCCAATAAAAAATGAGGAGGAGGAGGAATTTAACTTAGGTGATTTTTTGGATGAGCCTCGTGACGTAACAAATCATACTGATAATTCCCAAAACATACCGAAAGGCACCAAAGTAAAAGTGCTCAGTATCGGTGAAGATGATAGCTATTTTAGCGATAGCAATAAATATGTGCGAAAAACAGGTGTTGTAACGGATGGATTAACATTGCAAACCGGAGAATATTTTTCTGGAAATATCAAATTTGAAGATGGAAAAGAAGCGTATTTCTTCAATGTAAAAGTGCAAAAACTATAACTTTTATTAGTATAACTTTTATTAGTAATAAGAAATAAGTATTGAGTAGCATGTCATTCCCACGAAAGTGGGAATCTCATAATACAAAAATGAGCTTCCCTTCTTCAAGTGAATGACAATTAATCAAAAAATCTTTGAGCACTTTGTGTAATACTTTGTGCGCTTTGCGGTATAAAAGATAAGATTCCCTTTTTCAAGGGAATGACATTACTACATTACTACATTATTTCATTATTTCATTATTTCATTATTTCATTACTTCATTATTTCATTACTTCATTATTTCATTATCTTACTTTTGAAGCCAAAAGTAACAAAAGCTTTTTTTGAACTACAAGGCAATTTGATGTTTCGTTCCTCACATCAACCGCTTCTAAAATCAACGCAAATGCTGATGGCTTTACTTCGTTGATCTTAAAGCTATTGCTGTGTATTTCAAAAAGACGAACTCTTCTGCGGTCGGCACTTTTTGAGTAGTGAGAAATAAGTATTGAGTAGATAGTCATTCCCACGAAAGTGGGAATCTCATAATACAAAAATGAGCTTCACTTTTTCAAGGAAATGACATTTAATCAAAAAATCTTTGTGTACTTTGAGTAAAAACTTTGTGCGCTTTGCGGTTTAAAAGATAAGATTCCCTTTTTCAAGGGAATGACATTACTACATTATTTCATTACTACATTATTTCATTATCTTACTTTTGAAGCCAAAAGTAACAAAAGCTTTTTTTGAACTACAAGGCAATTTGATGTTTCGTTCCTCAACATCAACCGCTTCTAAAATCAACGCAAATGCTGATGGCTTTACTTCGTTGATCTTAAAGCTATTGCTGTGTATTTCAAAAAGACGAACTCTTCTGCGGTCGGCACTTTTTGAGTAGTGAGAAATAAG
>CAUJCO010000009.1 GCA_963169645.1 Bacteroidota bacterium | reverse complement strand
ACAAGTGGCAATCACACAGTCGTATTGCAAACATCCTTAGGATGCGATAGTACGGTGAATTTAGCATTGACAGTAAATCCGATACAAACGACGAATGTAAGTCAAACGATATGCGAAGGAGAAAGTGTAACCATCGGCACTCAAACATTCACGACAAGTGGCAATCACACAGTCGTATTGCAAACATCCTTAGGATGCGATAGTACGGTGAATTTAGCATTGACAGTAAATCCGATACAAACGACGAATGTAAGTCAAACGATATGCGAAGGAGAAAGTGTAACCATCGGCACCCAAACATTCACGACAAGTGGCAATCACACAGTCGTATTGCAAACGTCCTTAGGATGCGATAGTACGGTGAATTTAGCATTGACAGTAAATCCGATAAAAGCGACGAATGTAAGTCAAACGATATGCGAAGGAGAAAGTGTAACCATCGGCACCCAAACATTCACGACAAGTGGCAATCACACAGTCGTATTGCAAACAACCTTAGGATGCGATAGCACAGTAAATTTAGCATTAACAGTAAATCTTAAACCTACAACGCCAAGTATCACTCAAAGCAATGACACTTTGTTTAGTAATGTAATTATTGCGGGTGCAGTCTATAAGTGGTATAAAGAAAGTAATTTGATTGCGACAACTGCTACACCGTATTATGAATTTACGAGCAATGGTATTTACACATTGAAAATTGTGAATTTAGATTGTTCTTCAGATATATCAACTTCCATAAATGCTTCTTTACCAACAGCCATAAAAAATAATAAAATAGATATTCAATGTTCTATTGTACCCAATCCATCCAACGGATTGTTTGACTTGAAAATTTCAGCACTTAAATCAGCAAAATATAATATCGTTTTGTATAGTATTACAGGGCAAGAAATTAATAGAGATGTTGTGTCAATACATGCTGGAAATAACACAAAATCATTTTATCTAAATATAGAAAAAGGAATGTATTATATGACGATAGAAAATGAAGATGGAAGCACAACGCAACAGTTGATTATTCAATAAGTTGGCTGAATAGAGCATTCAATTTATCGCAGTTTTGTATATTGCATGCTTTTTAATTAATTAAAATTTATGTCGAAATTTCTTATTGTTGGGTTGGGTAATATTGGTAAAGAGTACGAACATACACGCCATAATATCGGTTTTGATGTGGTAGATAATTTAGCAAAACAATTGGAACTTAGTTTTGAATTAAATAGGTTAGCTGCCTATGCTAAAACTACGTATAAAGGAAAGCATTTGCACCTAATTAAGCCTACAACTTACATGAATTTAAGCGGAAAGGCAATTAAATATTGGATGAATGAATTAAAAATTCCGATCGAAAATATTTTTGTTGTAGTAGATGAATTAGCCTTGCCTTTTGGTACATTGCGCGTTCGCGGAAAAGGGAGTGATGCCGGTCATAACGGATTAAAATCTATTCAAGAAGAGTTACAAACCAATGCTTATCCACGCTTACGTTTTGGAATTGGAAACGACTTCTCAAAAGGTAAACAAGTAGATTTTGTTTTGGGAAAATGGAAATCGGAACAACAAATTGTTTTGCAAGAAAGAATACAAACATCTGTAGAAATTATTAAAAGTTTTTGCATAGCAGGTTTATCCAATACAATGAATATCTATAACAACAAATGAATATTCTAAATCTCATATCTCACTACTATAAATCTATCTTATGAAAATATTTTGTGTTGGATTGAATTATAAAGAACACATCGTGGAGATGAAGCACTTTGCTTATCCTGAAAGTCCGGTTATTTTTATGAAACCACCAACGGCATTATTAAAAAATGGACAGCCTTTCTATCATCCAGAATTTTCTGATGATGTACATTACGAAGGAGAAATTGTATTGCGTGTTTGTAAAAACGGTAAAAAAATAGATAAAAAATTTGCCCATAAATACTACGATGCTTTTACTTTAGGTTTTGATTTTACAGCAAGAGATATACAAACGGAACAAAAAAAGAAAGGATGGCCTTGGGAAATAGCAAAAGGGTTTGATGGTTCCGCATTTATTGGTGATTTTATCCCAATAAATAAAGAACAAATAATAGCTTTTTCCATCAAAAAAAATGGCGTACTTGTGCAACAAGGAGATACATCTATGCTTATTTTTTCGTTTGATGAAATTGTAAGTTATATTTCACAATATTTCACCTTACAACAAGGCGATTTAATTTATACCGGAACGCCACAAGGTGTTGGTCCGGTGAAAATTGGAGATACCTTAGAAGGATTTGTGGAGGAGCAATTACTCGTACGTTGTGAAGTGAAATAAGAAATACGAATACATGCTTATGGTGTAATTGTATATGTTTTATTCAGCTTTTATTTTTATAATAAATGCTTTACATTTACCAACTTTTATGGATATTCCAATTCTACTTTTAGCATTTAATAGGCCTGATGTATTTCAGGAATTATTGGATAGTTTAAGGTTCGTAAAACCACAAAAAATTTACATTGCAGTTGATGGTCCAAGACAAGATAAACCAGATGATTTTGAAAAAGTAAAAGCAGTTCATAACATTATTCATACTATTGATTGGCCTTGCGAAATCAAAACACTTTTCCGAGAAGTAAATATGGGTTGCAGGCATGGTATTACGGATGCTATTTCTTGGTTTTTTAAACAAGAAACGTTTGGAATTATTTTAGAAGATGATTGTATTCCAAATGTCCATTTCTTTGATTATTGTCGTGAAATGCTGGAGCAGTACAAAGAGGATAAAAGAGTTTTTTCCATTGCAGGTTATAACCCTGTGAATACAATTAACTTTGATAATTATGCTTATGATTATTGGTTTTATCCGACTGCAATATGTTGGGGCTGGGCTACTTGGGCAAATAGATGGCAGTTTTATAATGATTCTGAAACCTTATATAAGGAAGTAATATCTAATAATTCATTGTTACAACAAACAGATAATAGTTGGTTTGGTAATAAGTATAAATTTTTGGTAGATAAAGTACTTAAGGAAGAAATAACAGCATGGGATTATATTTGGTCTTATACATTGCTACTTCAAAATGGTTTATCTATCATTCCTAAATACAATTTTATTAATAATATTGGATGTAACCATCCGGATGCCAGCCATAAGTTTGATGAACAATTTGTTGTTACCAAAACACATGTTTTCGATTCTGAAATAAAATGGAAACATCCAACCTACATGATTAGAAATGCTGCTTTTGAAGAGGTTTTAAAATTGGAATTTTTTCCGCCTCAACCACCTTTTTCTAAAAGAATTATTCCCAAAATAAAATCTTTCGTAAAGAAAATTATCCAATAATGCCATTGCCTAAGGTACTATATATTGCTCGTTCTGATATGGGTGGAGGCGCAGAACAAAGATTGTCTTTAACAGCCAGACATTATGAGAATACATTGGCTTTTTATGTAAAATTTAATCAACATTCTTGGGAAAAAGTTAAATCATTTCCAATTGTATTTTTTGATAAAATTTTTGGTGCTATCAATAAGCAATATTATAAATATGCGACGGAAAGAGTAAACATTAAATCACGATTATCGATTACGGAAAACTTCAATCAAACATGGAGCCATTTAAAGAAATTGCCGGAATTTTGGGCGTGTGACATTGTTCATATTTCCAATCTACACACTAATTATTTTGATTTATCAGCATTAAAAGAAATTACCAAATATAAACCGGTTGTTTTGAATGTAAGCGATTTGTGGATGCTCACAGGCGGCGAATCGCATTCACCCAATGATGATGGATTTAAAAATGGAATTGCTACTACCAATGATAAAACATTATATCCATTAAATAATCCTTGGATTGACAGAAGACAACACATGATGAATAAAAAACATCAAATCTTTAGTCAGCTAAAAGATAGCTTGTTTTTTATGACTAATTCTAAGTGGACAGAACAACAATTTCTTGCATCCTGGATAATGCGTTTTGGTCCTGATTTCAGAACTATTCGCCCCGGTGTAAATACCACCATATATAAAAATAATGCAAATAGAAAATGGAATAAATTACGCGTTTTATTTTTTAATTCGAAAAATAAATTCAAAAACCAAGAATTGATTTTAAACGCACTTTCTAAAATAAATCAGCCGATAGATTTATACGTTATCGGTCAACCGGTTGAACAAATTTATCCTTTTGTTACAATTCATTTTATTGCACCATATATTTATGAGCCGGAACGTTTGTCCGATATTTATAATGAAGTAGATGTTTTGGTTTATCCAAGTATTGCAGAAACATTTGGAATGATGGTTGCTGAAGCTAAAGCATCGGGCGTATGTGTAATAGGTACCAATTGTACTGCAGTTGAAGAACAAATCATACATCAAAAAACAGGATTGTTGATTGATCAGAATGACGAAAATCAATTAGCTCAACTATTAAATTGGTGTGCCAATAATTTAATAGAAGTACGATTAATTGGAAATCAGGCAACTATTGACATTCAACAACATTTTACATTTGAAAAATATATGGATGAGACAATAGATTACTATAAGTACATCTATGAGAAAACAAAAAAATAAGCTTATTTTTTTAATCAATCATTTTTTTCAATCAATTTATTGTTTTGTTTTCATTCAAAGAATGATTAATTTTAAGCCTGAATTTATTCATCATTTAAACACTAAAATAAAATGCCATATTTATTTACATCTGAATCTGTTTCAGAAGGTCATCCGGATAAAGTAGCCGATCAAATTTCAGATGCACTCATAGATAATTTCTTAGCATACGACCCACAATCAAAAGTAGCGTGTGAAACATTGGTTACCACCGGACAAGTAGTTTTAGCAGGTGAGGTGAAATCAAAAGCTTATTTGGATGTTCAAGATATTGCCCGCGAAGTTATACGTAAAATTGGATACACCAAATCAGAGTATATGTTTGAAGCCAATTCGTGCGGTATTTTTTCAGCTATTCACGAGCAATCTTCCGACATTAATCAAGGTGTAGATAGAAAATCAAAAAAATCTGATTTCGAAACAAAAGCGAATGCACAAGGTGCCGGCGACCAAGGTATGATGTTTGGTTATGCAACCAAAGAAACCGAAAATTACATGCCTTTAGCATTAGATATTGCCCATAAAATTTTACAAGAATTATCGAAAACACGTAGAGCAGGAAAGGAGTTGAAATATTTACGTCCGGATGCAAAAAGTCAAGTTACCATCGAGTACGATGATAACAATAAACCAATTCGTATTGATACGATTGTTGTTTCTACTCAGCACGATGATTTTGATGCCGATGCGAAGATGTTAGCAAAGATTAAAAAAGACATTATTGAAGTTATTATTCCACGCGTTAAAAAACAATTGAAACCAGCTATCCAAAAATTATTCAACGATAAAATTATTTACCACATCAACCCAACAGGTAAATTTGTTATAGGTGGTCCACACGGCGATACCGGATTAACAGGTCGTAAAATTATCGTAGATACGTATGGTGGAAAAGGCGCACACGGCGGTGGTGCATTCTCCGGAAAAGATCCGAGTAAAGTAGATAGAAGTGCAGCGTATGCTACACGTCATATCGCTAAAAACTTAGTAGCAGCTGGTGTGGCAGATGAAGTATTGGTACAAGTTTCGTATGCAATTGGTGTGGCAAAACCATGTGGACTTTTTGTAGATACCTACGGAACATCTAAAGTAAATTTATCAGATGGTGAAATTGCCAGAATTGCTGAAAAAATATTTGATATGCGTCCGTATGCAATTGAGCAACGCTTTAAATTAAGAAATCCGATTTACAGTGAAACAGCAGCATATGGTCATATGGGTAGAAAAAATGAAGTAGTTACGAAGGTATTTAATAAAGGAAAAGAAAACGAGAAAAAAGTACAAGTAGAATTGTTTACTTGGGAGAAATTGGATTATGTCGATAAAGTGAAAAAAGCATTTAATCTAAAATAACTTTTCTCATCTTAATATAAAAATCACGCAAAATTGCGTGATTTTTTTTTATTTAAGCAACGTACATATTTTTTAATCAAAAAATGTATTGTATATTTGCAGTCCAATTGAAAAATATTGGAATAGAGAGATGGCAGAGCGGTCGAATGCGGCGGTCTTGAAAACCGTTGACTGTAACAGGTCCGGGGGTTCGAATCCCTCTCTCTCTGCTGATTTTCATTCAAATTGAACTAAAGTGCTGTAAACAATATGTTTATGGCACTTTTTAGTTTAAGTAAAAAGCATAAAAAAGTATCCGCCCTCGACGGTCTTGTGCCTGTTCGACTACCAAGCACATGAATTTGTCCGGTTAAAATGCGGATGAATAAGCTTATTAATTCATCTTAAATCCAACCTTTTGCTTTAAACTCTAAGTATTTATTGATTGTTTGGGTAGATAAATCTTCGGGTGCAGTGAGGATAGATTGTATGCCATATTTTGCTAATTCTTTCACCATCATTTCTTTTTCAAATAAAAATTTTTTACCTATGGTTTTATGATAGATGGCTAAGGTGTCGTCAGCGTTTTCGTAACTATATTTTTCTATTTCTGTATTTTTAAAAACAACGACCAACAATAAATGCGATTGATTCAACTTTCGCAACACCGGCAAATAGCGTTCTAACGTGAAATAACTCTCAAAATTGGTATATAAAATTAATAAACTACGTTGCTTGATGAGCCTACTCACTGCATGATATAATAACTCAAAATTTGCTTCAAAATTGCTTTCTGTTTCTTTGTGTAATGTTTCAGAAATTAATTTTAATTGCCCTGATTTTTTATTGGCTTTTATAAAGTTGCCCATTTTTTCGTTAAAAGTCAGCAAGCCTGCTTTATCATCTTTATGTAATGCTGTGTTGGAAATTACCAATGTTGTATTGATGGCATAATCCAATAAACTCAAGCCGTTAAACGGCATATTCATGGCCCTGCTTTTATCTAAAATAGAATAAATTTGTTGCGATTTTTCGTCGCCATATTGATTTATCATCAATTGATTCCGTCTTCCGGTTGCTTTCCAATTTATACTGCGTATATCATCGCCGGAAGTATAATTTTTTATTTGTTCAAACTCATAACTATGCCCAATTTTTCGCATTTTTTTCACACCTTGAAATGTGTGTAAGCGATTAAACAAAAGTAATTCGTGTTTTTTTACTTGAATAGAAGATGGATAAACCGGCGTTGTTTTTTCAGCCGGAACAATCATTTTGTGTTGTATCAATCCTATTAAAGTAGATATAAATAAATTGCAATTTCCAAATTGGTATGCACCGCGTGTAATGGCGCGTACATTGTATTGCACTTTTTTTTCTTCATTGGATGAAAGATAAAATTGAAATGAAAAATCTCGTTTTTGAAATTCAATTGGTAATTCATCTATTACTTCTATGTTAGCTAATATTCCATGTGCATTTTTTATAAAAATAGAGATTGTTTGCTCATCGCCTAAAGGCAATACTTGTGGTGTGGTTCTAATACAAACTATTTTATCGTGAAAAGTTTGAACTAAAATAAAATCAATCAAAGTGAAAATACCTAATAAAATAAGTGTACTGATTGCAACTGGAAATAAAAAGGAAAAACTAAAACTCAAGATAAAAAGCAATATTGCCAACGACCAAACGTAAAAAAAACGTCTTGCCAAAAATGTGTTGGAAATAAATCGTTGATATGTTGCTTTAATGCGTAACATGCAAATCTATCTTGTTTTGTTATCGTGGAACTTCAATTTTTTGTATGATTTGTTGTGTAATATCATGTGCGGTGATGCCTTCCATTTCTTTTTCCGGTGATGGTATAATTCGATGATTTAATACAGCAGATGAAACGGCTCTTACATCATCCGGAATGACAAAATCTCTTCCGGAAATTGCCGCCATTGCTTTGCTTGCTTTTAATAAAGATAAAGATGCACGTGGTGATGCACCTAAAAATAAATCGCCATGGTTTCGAGTTTCGTGTACGATGTTTGCGATGTAATCTATTATCTCATCTTTGATGAAAACTTTTTCTACTAATTCGCTGCATCGCTTTATTTCATCAGCATTTACTACGGCATTCACGGTTTCATTAATCCTGGAATGGAAGTCGTTGTTAAAGCGATGAAGAATCCTTTTTTCTTCTTCTAAATTTGGATAATCCATTTCGATGCGAAAAATAAATCGGTCTAATTGAGCTTCGGGTAGGCGATAGGTTCCTTCTTGTTCAATCGGGTTTTGTGTTGCTAAAACCATAAATGGATACGCCATTGGATACGTTGTTCCATCTACCGAAACTTGTTTTTCTTCCATTAATTCAAACAATGCTGCTTGTGTTTTTGCAGGCGAACGATTGATTTCATCAATTAAAATAATATTAGAAAAAACAGGACCCGAACGAAATGAAAATTCTGATTCTTTAAGGTTAAATACAGATGTTCCTATAATATCTGTTGGCATTAAATCAGGTGTGAATTGGATACGAGAAAATCCAACAGAGATAGTTTTGGATAACATTTTTGCTGTAAGCGTTTTAGCAATTCCGGGCACGCCTTCCAATAAAATATGTCCGCCAATGAACAAGGCAGATAACATTAAATCTATCGCATTTTCTTGGCCTACAATCACCTTTGCCATTTCTTGTTTTATTTTGCCGGCTGTTGTTGCAACCAATTGAAATTCTGTTGAAGCGTTTTCGTTTTGTATAGTTTCCATAGTATTTATTTACAATTTGAGTAAAAGTATTCTAATTTATGATTGAGTGTTTGTAAAAATGATTGATTTATAGATTGTACTTTTTGGATTCTTCTAAAATCATCAAAAATGGATGTTATTTTTTCCATTTCAATGGTAGATTTTTGTGCTAATGTATGGAAAAACACATCGTCTATTTCATTGGTTTTTAAATAATATTTTTGTCGGATAAAATTTAAAAATAAGTTACGCATTTCTGTAGCAATTTCGATATGTTCGTTTTCGTGTAAATACAATTGTCCTATCGTTTCTACGTATTTTAATGAATTATTTTGTTTAGGTTCAATGATTGGAATAATGCGTTGTCTGCGTTTTGCATGAAAAATGGCATAAATAAGGATACCGATAATAAGTAAATACCAAGCCCAGCGCAATGCTTTATTTTGCAAGATGAAATAAAGAGGTGATTCGCCAAAACTACTTTTACCTTTTGGTGGTTTGTAGGTGTCTTTATAATCTAAAATATGCGATTTATTATCCCAAATTGTAGCTGAATTAGGTAAGTACGACAGCACTTTTTCAACATATTCCAAGCCATTTTTATTACGCATAAAGTAATTAGTAAATGATATTGTTGACAACATGATAACGAATTTTCCGTTTCCATGTTGTAATTCTACTATGTTTAAGCCAATGTCATACGAGTTTTCATATCCAATAAAATGAAGTGCGTTATCGGATGCAATCGGTTGTTTAATGAGTGAATCCACTACAGGTACAAATTGATTGAAATACGTATAAATAGTATCTGCTTTGTATTTTCTATAATAAGTATAGCCTGTTTTATGTTTTAATGTCGGATGAATAAAATTAAAGTTGGAAACAAATACATCTTCCGGAATACTATCTCTATTTCGTTCATAAAATTTATCAAAAGAACTTTTAATATCAATGTGATATAATTGGTTTAATATAGAATCTCTTAAAGTTCCCCAAATGCTCTCTGCACTAATAAAAACAGTATTTCCGCTATGTGCAAATTTACAGAGTGTGTCTATCGTTGCGGAATCATAATACGGTGCATAGTTAATAAAAACATAGTTGTATTTTTTATTGGTTGGCAATGCTCTTAAACTTTCAACAACCGATTCTTCTATTTCATAAAAATTATTGGGTTGGTATTTTGCTTTTAGTAATTCATAAAATAGAAAAGTACCATATGCATTTTTCTTTGTTTTATTGAGGTTGTAATCCCATTCCGATAAATCATCTTTGAACAAAAAATAAGCAGCAGTTAGCAAAATGGCTAACAACGCAACTAATTTTATCCAATTCCGATTTTGCTTCATTTATTTTATCTGTTGCAAATAGTTTACAAACAAAGGATTAATTTCATTATATATTGATTCATTTATCTCGTTATCACCAAACCAATATCTTTCGTATAGTGTAGTAACATGTGAAAATGATTGCTTATCTGTTTCTTGTTTTAATTCATTCAAATAATGTCGATTGGTTTTGTGTTTCTTCCAGTTTATTTTTTCTTTTAATGCCAATTTTTGTACAATCATTAAATAATACAAGCGAATAGCTAATTTGTAGTCTTTGGATTTAATAGCCTTGTACAGGTGTGGATCAATGTCGGCAGTATCTAAGTTTTCTTCAATATCTTCTAACGAAATTGGAATGGAATTTTGTTTGTTTTTTATAAATGGATTTATTCCTAACACGCGCAAAACCAAATAAATTAATGCCAATAACAACATCGCGAAGGCAGTCCACTGAATAATTTTAACAGTTTTGGGCGATAAACTTTTCGACCAATCTTTTTGTTCATCGGTATTTTCGGTATTTAATGTTTGTTCATCTTTTGCTTCCGGTTGATAATCTTTTATATTAAGTTGTTTTTTTAATTCTATCCATGTAGCTTTATTAAAAGAATCTGTTTGGATAGGTTTATTTAATTGGGCTTCTTGAAATGATTTTCCTTTTAAATAATCAGCAGTTGTATCTTGTGCGATGCCGATAGATACGAGCAAAGTCAACCAAATAAAACATAAAATGTGCTTATTTCTGTAATACATGATTTCTTTTTTGTCCGATTTGGTTAAGTTGCTGCATTAAACCTTCCGCACTTTGTAATTCTCTTTGCGAAAAGAAAAATATGCCTTGATAAATACAAAATAAAATGCTCGATATAAGAATTAGGATAGAATTTGTAATTAAAAATAGGATTAAATAAATGACATCACTATCTATAAAAGCATCATCAAAATTCATGTTGATAGCTTCGTAAATAAAATATATGAGATGTGTGTCGTAAATGAGAAAATATATTGCCATCGCAAATAATAAGAATGCGAGATGAATGGCAAATAAATTCATAAAACCAGATTTTAAAATATTTAGAAAACTGGAAAGTATATTTCTTTTTTCTTTAAATGGAAAGAACAGCACAAATGCACCGATAAATTGAATTGGCAAAAAGAAAAATAAAGCATACATACTCAATTCTGTATTAGCCAAGATGCTGAAGTTAATAGCTTGCAGTATGATGTTCAAAATAATTTTTATCCAATTTATTTTGCACCAATCTGTAAAAGATAGTTTGATTTCATTTTGTTGTTGATTCCATTCTAATTGAAATAAATATAATATCCGAATTGAGAGATAGCTGAATAGGATAGGGAAAAAATAGGTAAAGATATTGTTTGCTTGTATGGCAAACACTCGTTCTAAATTGGCGAAAGAATTATACGTAAGGTCGATATTGTCTAATAAATATTTTTTATTTAAAAAGATGCCGATTCCAATAAATGTGCTACTTCCAATGGCGATAATTTCGAAGAAAATGCCGGTGTATTTTCTGAAAAATCGGTACGTTTCGATGATAATTTCGGATACTTTTTTGATTCTAAAAAACTCGAATGGCTCAAAATTTTCCGGTAATACTTTTTCAGCTTCTATTGCTTTAAGTGTGCCATTTTTATTTTTCAACCAAGGTAGATATACATAATAACTCAAAATAAAAAATAAGGAACACACAATTAAACCCAAACGTAAAATATCCGGTGCATTGGTATATCGTGTTAAAAATGATTCAATAATTCCGGCAACAAAAGTGATGGGTAAAACGGAAAAAAATATTTTTGTTGCTCGTTGTGCCGATGAGAAAAAAGCTTGCGTTCGGCTGTAAGTGCCCGGAAACACTAAGCCTTTGCCCAAAACTATTCCGGCTGCACCACAAATTACCATAGCAGAAATTTCTAATGTACCGTGTAGCCAAACAGCTAAAAATGATTCTCGAAATAAATCTCTTTGGATGAAATAATATTGGAAAGCTGCTAACATTAATCCGTTCCGAATTAAGATAAAAATAGTTCCAATCGATAAAAAAATGCCGGAAAAAAATATCAAAACATCTACCATTAAATTGTTGCTTACAATCATGATAAACATTTCAATAGGTCCATTTTTTTTGTACACCGCCATCGGATCTTTTTTGGCAATATTTTCTGCAGTCATCGCCAAATAATCGGCACCTAATATTTTTTTAGCAAAGGAAGGATCGTGTACATAAGTTAGGATGCCAATAGCAATTGCAACAATCACTACTAAAAACGAAACCAGTAATTCTATTCTATGATGAAACATGATAGAAGGCAATTCTTCTAACCAAAAATTTCTAAAAATGGACTTCTTCTTTTTTTTATGATTAAATACTTTGTGAAAGATGTTTTGAGCTAAATTATTTAAATACACTCTTACAGAACGATTGGAATAAAAAGTGCGAGCATAGGATAAATCATCTGTAATTTGAATAAACAACTTGCTATACTGTTTAGAATCCTTTTGTTTATTTTGTGATAAACGCTCGAATTCTTCCCATTTTTGCTGGTTTTGTTTTATGAATTTTGTTTCCTTCATGCTCTATCTAAAATACTATAAATCTTAATGAAACAAAATATATAGTATATTTTTTTTGACAAGTTAGCGTGTGTTTCTACTTTTTTAGTATTTTTAATTATGGCAAAAATTGAAGTTAGTACCACACAAAATGTCGTCATTCAATACGATACAGCCGGATTTTTTTGGCGTTTTATTGCATGGTTGATTGATACGACGATTGTATTTGTGCTATATTTCATCTTACTTTATTTTTTACTCACAATACTTGCCGTTAAATTTTCTG
Source organism: Bacteroidota bacterium (assembly GCA_963169645.1). Lineage (GTDB taxonomy): Bacteria > Bacteroidota > Bacteroidia > Chitinophagales > JADIYW01 > JADJSS01. The sequence continues at coordinate 112,890 of CAUJCO010000009.1, read as the reverse complement.
ATACGAATTTTTATATCGTCTTCACGCTCATTTTTTTATTTAGGGTATTGTATTCTTTATTTATTGAAATTTTTACCAATGGACAAAGTATCGGAAAAAAGATAGTAGGAATTTGTGTCATCAAACTCAATGGAAACGCTTTAGAAATAAGTGATTATCTGATACGATGGGCATACAGAGCTTTAGATTTTGGACTTTCAGGATATACGATTGGACCAATATCTATTTTTATGAGCAGTAAAAATCAACGATTAGGTGATATGATAGCCGGAACAACCGTGATTAAGTTGAAACCGGAACGCATCGTTACATTGGATGATTTGAGGAATTTACCGGATAAAGATGAGTACGTTCCAAAATTTCCTTTGGTTACTCGTTATAATGATGTAGAAATGCTGGCACTTAAAAATTTATTAGTTCGTTATCAGCAATACAGAAATCCAACATATACGAAATTGTTAGCGGAGACAGTTTCTCATTTGAAAGAACAAATGGATTTAACCAATTTAAAAATGCCGGATGCTGATTTCTTAAAAGAAGTTATTAGTGAATATGTCATCTTAACCAGATAAAAAAAAAGCTCTGAAAAATTCAGAGCTTTTTTATTGATAAGTACAATTGTTTATTTAGTTGTACTTTTAGTTGTTTTTGTTGGAGCCTTTGTAACTTTCGTAGGTGCTTTTGTTGTTGTTTTTACTGGAGCTTTTGTAGTAGCTTTTGTAGTAGCAGCCGGTGCCGGTGTTACAGGCGTTGTTGGAATAATAGTAGTTGGGTTAGTTGCTGTATTTTCGCTAGCAGGTGCTTCTACTGTTCCGCTAATTCTTAAAACTACCGGAGAGTTTTTTGCATTTGAATTTACCGTTACACTTTTAGAAAATGGTCCAACTCTGTGTGTGTCATAGTGTACTTTTATATCTGCTTTTTGACCAGGCATAATAGGTTCCTTTGGGTAAGTAGGAACAGTACAACCACAAGAGCCGTGTGCTTCACTAATAATAATTGGTGTTTTACCTGTGTTCGTGAATGTAAATGTTCTGTTACCATCAGCATCTTGTTTAATAGTGCCATAATCAATTGCATCCTTTTCAAAAGTCATAGTAGGTGCATTCGGGTCTGCTTCAACTGCGGAAGGAACGGTAGGTGTTGTTTGTGCAAATACACCAAATGTACCTGCCATCATTGTTAGTGCTAAAAATAATTTTTTCATGTTTGTTTTTTTTATTGATATAACAAATGTAATGCCTTTTATTATATCCAATTGGAGTTGGTATAAATTTTAAGTATAGTTTAACAAAATTGAGCTAATCTTTAAAAAACTAAGGTATATTTGTAACAAATTCAATCATGCAGCAACGATTTTTATTTTTTATTGTATTTATAGTATTTAGTTTACATGCTCAAGCCGAGATTGGTGTTATAGCCGGAGCAAGAGCCGGACTTAATATTTCATCTCTTCGAAAATTTGAACCTATTACGGATTATAAAAAACGGGTGACACTTGGTTCTGATTTATCTGGCGTATTGCGCTTGGATTTTAATAAATATATCAGCTTACAAACTGAAATCGAATTTGCACAAAAAGGACAAGGTTGGAAAAAAAATATCGATTCCGCTAAGTACTCCGGAAAATTGGTCATGAATTATGTTCAATTTCCCATTTTAGTAGTTGGACGTTTTGGTAATGATAAAGTAAAAGGAGTAGTGCAATTAGGTCCATATATTTCGTATTGGACTGGCGGCTATACTCAAAATTCTGTTAGTATTGACAAACAATCTAAAAATGCTAGTACGTACAAGTATATTTTTAATTCCAATGATAAAAGAGTGGATGCAGGACTTGTTGTTGGTGCCGGAACAGATATTAAAGTTGGTAAAGGCTGGATAGAACTTGCACTTCGCTACAACGCAGGTTTCGTTAGTAGTAATAAAAAATCTACTTTAGTACCAAAAATGTATCATTCCAATGTGAGTATTTCCTTTGGATATTTATACACCATTAAATCACTCGATTGATTTTTGGATTAGAATTCTACTTTTGAAAGTTTTACTGTCCAACCTAAATCCATAGAAATAATTAAAGGACATTTTGCGTCGTCGATGTATCGAATGCTGTAACCCATATCTTCATTAAATATTTCTTGAGTAGCAAAACTACCTTTATCAGTGTTTAATTGTGCGATATTGTTGGTATTGTTAAATTGTAAGTAATTTTCATCACTTTCATTTAATTTAATTTCAGCAGTTTTTGATGGTAAGTTCTCATTGCCGTTGCCTACAGCTTCATGAATCATTTTTTGGCTCATAAAAACGCTCACTCTATTGGTTAATGTAACATCATTTCCGGAAAAAAAATTATACATCGTAGCGGCATTTTCAACGGCATCTTTTGTCATAGTTACACGAGCTTTTTTGGGAGATGCACTTTGTAAGTCATAGTCAAAAACAATACCTTTTGACGCATCTAACGATACAATTTTCACAATAAATGGATACGTTGAATTACCTGCATTTACAATATAGTGTAAGGTTGTTCCCGCTTTTATTGCATCGTGTGCGGCACTCACTTTATCTTCGGCAAAGTTTGATTTTGTAAGAAAAAAAAGAGCCAAAATAAGCATTAAATTTTTCATGATAAGTTAGTTTTATAGTTTTAAAAAAGTGTATTCTATAATCGCAAATGTAAAATTTGCTGAGTTATTTTTATACAATTGTCCGATATTTTTTCGTGTTATTTCTTTTTATATCAAATTGTATTCCAAAATTGGATTATGTATATTGCATCATCAATTTATATAGCTTTTATTATTAAAAGTATTGGTTTATTTTACCTTTGTAATATAAAATGAATAACGAACTCAAGATTTTTTTAAGTCAATATATCCAACTTCCGGATGAAGAAATGGATTTTATCGTTTCTAAATTTAACCATAAAAAAGTAAAACGCAACGAATTTGTTTTACAGCAAGGTGAGGTTTGCAAAGATTTAATTTTTGTAAAAGAAGGCTGCATTCGTTTGTATTATATTTTAGATGACGTTGAAGTTTCTGTTTGGTTCGCTTTAAATCATTCATCCGCCATTGAGATTTATAGCTTTATTAGTGAGCAACCTTCTAACTATTATTTACAAGCTATTGAAGATACAGAAATATTATATTTGCCTAAATCAATCTTGAATAATCTATATGAAACGCACCCAAAAATCCAAGAAATGATGCGTAAATTTTGGGAAGATGTAATCTTACATTTATTAGAGCGTTTCACTGCGTTACAACGTGATTCTGCTGATAAGCGATATTTAGATTTATTAAATAAACCGGAATTATTACAATCTATTCCACAGAAATATTTGGCATCTTTTATCGGTGTAACACCAACATCTTTAAGTAGGATTAAAAAGAATATAAAGAAATAAATACTCTATTAATCGTAATTTATTTATAACATTAAACAAATAAAAATGATTTTACAAATTCAAACAAAAACAGGCTTTGATTTATTGACAAAGTTACAAGAATTAGCGTTCGCATTTGCACCTAAATTAGTAGGTGCTATTGTTGTATATATTGTAGGTGTTTTTTTAATTAAAAAATTATCCAAAATTGTAGGTTCAATCTTACATAAAAAAAATTACGATAAATCGTTGCAAACCTTTTTAGTTTCACTAATAAAAGTAACTCTTACAATACTTTTGGTGTTAACCATAGCCGGAATGATTGGGATTGATATAACATCATTTGCTGCTATTCTTGCCGGTGCAGGTTTGGCAATAGGTGCTGCCTTAAATGGTTCTTTAGGAAATTTAGCAGGTGGTGTAATGATGTTGGTTTTTAAGCCTTTTAAAGTAGGTGATTTAATTGAAGCTCAAGGCACGATTGGAACAGTTATAGAACAAGGCGTTTTTGCTACTACCGTTTTAACACCGGATAATAAAACGACTATTATTCCTAATGGTCCATTATCTACCGGAGTTATAACAAACTATACTTCACATGGCAATTTACGCGTTGATTTGACAATGGCAATCGCACTGGATCAAGATATTGATAAAGCACGCACGGTTGCTATTGAAGCCATGTTAAATCATCCAAAGGTATTAAAAACACCTGCACCGGAAGTGAGTGTACTAAAAATAGGAGATGGAATGTGTACTTTGGCTGTACGTCCGTACACGTTACAAGCGGATTATTGGGATGTTTATTTTGGAACGCAAGAATTAGTGAAAAAAGCATTTGATGCCAATAAAATAGAAGGCCCAACGCCAACCAGAATTATTATTCAGAAATAATTTTAAAAAATAAAAAAAGAGTGAATCCATTAATATTGGTTCACTCTTTTTTATCTCATCTGTTTATAATAAATTAATTCCTTTCTCTTTCATTTCTGAGCGTATTGTATCCGACCAAACGCTTACTTGTACTTCACCTACATGCGATTTTTTGAGCATAAACATACATAGTCTGGATTGACCGATTCCACCGCCAATGCTTTCTGTTAATTCACCATTTAATAGTTTAGTATGGAAAGATAATTTCTTTTTTTCAACGCAATTTTTTTCAGCCAATTGATGTTCCAATGCCATTTTATCGACACGAATTCCCATCGATGAAACTTCAAAAGCAGTTTCCAATATAGGATGCCATAAAATTAAATCACCATTTAAACCAAAGTAACCATCTTCATTTTTTGAGCTCCAATCATCATAGTCGGCTGCTCTTCCGTCGTGTGCTTCATGGTTAGATAATTTTCCACCAATTCCTATAATAAATACGGCACCAAACTCTTTCGCAATGGCATTTTCTCGTTCTTTGGCAGTGAATGAAGGATATTTTTGAAGCAATTCTTCTGAATGAATAAAATGAATCGCATCGGGTAAAATAGGTACTAAATTGGGATAATGTTGTTCTACAATTTGTTCTGTTTCTTTTAATGCATTATAGATGCTTTGCACTGTGTCTTTTAAATAGCTTAATTTTCTATTTTCCTTCGAGATGTGTTTTTCCCAATCCCATTGGTCAACATAAATAGAATGTATCGGACTATAGTCTTCATCCGGACGAAGCGCACGCATGTCTGTTAAAATACCTCTGTTTTCTTCTACTTCCAATTCTTTTAACCGTACACGTTTCCATTTTGCTAAAGAATGTACCACTACAGCTTTTTGTTCATTCAAGGATTTGATAGGAAAAGATACCGGTCGCTCAATGCCGTTCAAATCATCGTTTAAACCGGTGCCATCTAATACAATTAATGTAGATGAAATTCTAGTAAGATGTAAATAATCGCATAAAAAACGAGAAAACGTATCTTTTACTAAAGTTATAGCTGCTTCACGTTGTAATATTTCATTCATAAATTTTTAAATTTCGAAGTAGGCAAATGTCGCATAAATTTTATAAAAATAAGTACGTTTTTTTTACTTTGAAAGATTTATAAATGTCATTTATTGCCATAAGACAACTTTTAATCCAATTTTCTGAAATATTTTTGCACTATAAAAAAATAAAATATGTCAACTACATCATCATCAATCGACTTTAGCTTGAAATATAAAGTTAAAGATATGTCCTTAGCAGAATGGGGCAGAAAAGAAATTACCTTAGCAGAAGCAGAAATGCCGGGTTTAATGGCATTGAGAGAAGAATTTGGTCCATCTCAACCATTAAAAGGTGCGCGTATTGCAGGTTGTTTACACATGACTATCCAAACAGCCGTTTTAATTGAAACATTAGTAGCATTAGGAGCCGAAGTTACTTGGTCTTCTTGTAATATTTTCTCTACACAAGATCATGCAGCAGCAGCAATTGCAGCAGCAGGTATTCCGGTGTTTGCTTGGAAAGGAATGAACGAAGAAGAATTTAATTGGTGTATAGAACAAACTTTATTCTTTGGTTCAGAAGATAGACCATTAAATATGATATTAGATGATGGTGGTGATTTAACCAATATGGTTTTTGATAGCTATCCTGAATTAGCAAAAGGCATCAAAGGATTATCAGAAGAAACGACAACCGGTGTGCATAGATTATACGAAAGAATGGAAAATGGCACCTTGTTAATTCCGGCTATTAACATTAACGACTCCGTTACAAAATCTAAATTTGATAATAAATACGGTTGCCGCGAAAGTTGCGTAGATGCTATCAGACGTGCAACAGACGTAATGATTGCGGGTAAAGTTGCTGTTGTAGCAGGTTATGGCGACGTTGGTAAAGGTTCAGCAGAATCTTTACGTGGTGCAGGTGCACGTGTTATCGTTACGGAAATAGACCCAATATGTGCTTTGCAAGCTGCAATGGAAGGTTATGAAGTGAAAAAAATGGCGGATGCGGTGAAAGAAGCAGACATCATTGTTACAACAACCGGTTGTAGAGATATTATTACAGGTGAACATTTTAAAGCAATGAAAGACAAAGCTATTGTTTGCAATATTGGTCACTTTGATATTGAAATTGACGTAGCTTGGCTAAACAAAAACTACGGACACACTAAAAATACGATTAAACCACAAGTAGATTTATATACGATTGACGGTAAAGATATCATCTTATTGGCTGAAGGTCGCTTAGTGAACTTAGGTTGTGCAACTGGACATCCATCTTTCGTAATGTCAAATTCATTCTCTAACCAAGTAATTGCCCAATTAGAATTATGGCAATACAGCGACAAATACGACAAAAAAGTGTACATGTTGCCCAAACATTTAGACGAGAAAGTAGCCCGTTTACACTTGAAAAAAATTGGTGTTGAATTAGATGTGTTAACATCTGAGCAAAGTGCATATTTGAATATTCCTGCTGAAGGACCTTACAAACCGGAATATTACAGATACTAAATTTTATTTTGTTTTTTGAAACGTAGAATAAAATTCAATAAAAAATCCCGAGGCAATGCTTCGGGATTTTTTTGTACATTAAAAATAGTTTAAGTTGAAATGATAAATCTTTTGTAATTAAAATAAAATTCTATCTTTGCAATCCAGTTCTTAAAAATACACGGACATCGTAGCTCAGTAGGTTAGAGCATCGGATTGTGGTTCCGAGGGTCGTGGGTTCGAACCCCATCGATGTCCCATCTTTTTCCCACTCACTAATTTCCTTTTTAGCATCTCTGTATTTTATTATTTTTTAGATGATTATAAATTTTCTAAAAGTGCATTGTCTTCACCCATTAATGGTGCAGCCCAACTTGGTTTGGCAGGTGTTTCAGAAAACTTAAATGGTTGATTAATGCCTTTTACTTTACCGTAGTCGCTGTGCTCGACTTCAAAAAACATTTCTCGTTCATTTAAATGTGTATCTTTTTCCACTTCATCCATATCTAAAATAGGAGTGAGGCAAACATCTAATGGATCGGCAAGTGCTACCCATTCATCTCTAGTTTTGGTGCTAAAAATTGCTTGTAAATCTTGTTTTAATTTTTCAACTTCTTCCGGCACCGGCATCATGCGAGGCATCCAATCCGGTTTGCCTAATAACATACATACACCTTGCCAAAATTTAGGTTCTAAAGAACCCAATGCAATCCATTTTTCATCTTTACATTTATATAAATTATAATTTGCCATACCACCGCTCAACATTGGCTCTCCACGCTTAAAAGTGGTTTCCGTATTGAGTGTTTCACCGTATTGCATCGATAGTAAAGGCATTACACAATCTGTCATTGCAACATCTACAAATTGCCCTTTTCCTGTTCGTTCTCTTGCCCATAATGCCGATAAACAAGCAACTACTGCCGGATAGCTTCCACCTGCAACATCTGCAACTTGACAAGCCGGAATGATAGGTTTTTCGGTGTCTCCGGTCAATCCTAAAATACCGGAGTAACCAAGATAATTCATGTCATGTCCTGCTTTATCTTTGTATGTTCCGGTATAACCATATCCGGTTACAGCAACATAAATAATTTTTTCATTATGTTGTTTTGCTGCATCGTAATCAATGCCCATTTTTTGTAACACACCCGGACGGAATGAATCCACAACAATGTCTGCCGTTTTTACCAATTCAAAGAATTTTCTTTTACCTTCATCTGATTTTAAATCTAAGGTGATGGATAATTTGCTTCTGTTGATGCTGATATAATTCAAGGACTGAGAGCCTTTTAGCGGCGGAAAAAATCGAGTATAATCCGGTGCCTTTGTGTCTTCTATTTTTATTACTTCAGCACCTAAATCCGCCATCATTTGTGTAGCCAATGGTCCCGGTAATAACCTGCTTAAATCCAATATACGGATTCCTTGTAGTGGACCTTGTTGTGGTTTTCTTGCCATGTTTTCTCGTTTAGATAGATAGGGTTTAAAAAATGAAAATTACTTGTTTTTATCAGCAAACCCAAATACTTTTTTCAATAAATCGGATGTTCTTGCTAATGGATTTGCCCTAATGTTGTTTTCTTCTTTTTCTATCATTTTAAAAACACCATCTAATGCTTTTTCTGTTACAAAGCCTGTTAAATCAGTATTTACAGGCTTTACGAATGGAACTTTATTGTATATGGATGTTGCTTCACTCCAATATTTAGTCGCATTTACTTGTCCTAAAGATTGATCAACGATAGGTCTAAATTTTTCCGTTAAAATAGGTGTTGCTGTCTTTTTTAAATAGGCTGTTCCTGCACCATTTCCACCTGTAATAATATTGATGGCATCTGTAACAGTCATTTGTTTCAGCACTTGTACAAACACATCAATAGCAACTCCGGAAGCCTTTTCTGCTGCTCTATTGAGTGAAGTAGTTACATTATCTACTTGCTTTTGCATTCCTAAATTCAACATTACCTCTTTCACTTTTTCTGCTTCATTGGGCCAAGGAATTTTTACTAAGTCATTTCCTGAAAAACCATCTTGTTGTGAAAGCAATCCCATTCCTTTTGTGATGCCAATTCCGAGTGCATCTTTTAAGCCTTGTCCTGCTTCTTGTTCAGTTGGATTTCCTGTGCTGCTACCTAATACAGCACTTACAGTATCTTGTATTTGTTGAGCTGTGCAACCAAATAGAAGAATAGAAATTAAAAAAATACCGAAAAACTTTTTCATTTTAATTTGTTTATTTGTGTAATATATGATTCCAATAATAGTAATAAATTTTCAAAAATAAGTTAAAAATGAAATGCACTATTTTAAACATTGGTGATGAATTGTTAATAGGACAAACACTAAACACAAATGCACAATTTATATCGCAAAAGATGAATGAGATAGGTATAGATGTTATTCATCATATATCGTTAAGTGATGAAGCCGATGATATTATTAAATGTTTGGAAGCTGCATTAGAAACATCTACTATTGTCTTAATTACCGGTGGACTCGGGCCCACTTCCGATGATATAACCAAAGAAGTGTTATGTACTTATTTTAATGGAAAATTAGTGTATAATGAGGAAGCATATAAAAATATAGAACGTATTTTTTTAGGAAGAAATTTTATAATAGATGAATCAACTAAAAGAGTAGCTTATTTGCCGGATGTATGTGCTATAATTCAAAATAAAAATGGAACAGCAGCCGGTATGATTTTTACAAAAGATAATAAAACAATTATTTCCATGCCCGGTGTTCCGTATGAGATGAAAGCCATGGTTACTGATTCTGTAATTCCATATTTAAGCAATAAATATGAACTTCCGTATATTTTTCATCGATCCATACTTACTGCCGGTGTTGGGGAAACTGTGTTGGCAGAAAAATTAGTCTATTTTGAAAAAAAGAAAGATACAAGAATAAAATTGGCTTATTTGCCAAGTGTTGGAAAAGTACGATTGAGATTAACCATTAAAGGCGAAAATAAACATGAATTAGAAAGTGTAATTGAAAATGCTAAACAAGAAGTAATTAATGCCGTCTCCGAGCATATTTATGGATTTGATGATGATACTTTAGAAGCAACTATTGGTACATTATTATTGGATAAAAATATGCAATTAGGAACAGCTGAAAGTTGCACAGGTGGTTATCTTGCACATATAATTACATCAGTTTCCGGAAGCTCTGCTTATTTTAAAGGAAGTATTATTTCGTATGCCAATGAAATAAAAATGGAGTTGTTGGGTGTTCAAGAAAGCACATTAAATGAATTTGGTGCTGTGAGTGAACAAACGGTCTCGGAGATGATAAGTGGTGCATTACAAAAATTAAATGTAGATGTTGCAATTGCGATTTCCGGAGTTGCCGGACCCAGCGGTGGGAGTGAAGAGAAGCCGGTTGGCACGGTATTTATTGGTGTAGGAACAAAAGATAGAAACTATATAAAACGATTGAAATTTACAAATAATAGAACAAGAAATATTGAATTATCCACTACAGTGGCATTGGTACTTCTTCGAAAATTTCTATTGAATCAAGTTGGATAAAAAGAATTAACTTTAAATCCAAATTATCCGATTATAATTTATTTTACATAAAAAAAATAAGATGGCAGAATACAGATTATTAATGCCTAAAATGGGCGAAAGTGTTATAGAAGCCACCATTTTAACATGGCATAAAAATGTAGGTGATACCATACATGAACACGATGTCATTTTAGAAGTAGCTACTGATAAAGTCGATTCAGAAGTACCAAGTCCGGTAAATGGTGTTTTGAAACAAATTTTACACGATGTAAATGTAGCTGTAGCAGTAGGTGAGCCGTTAGCAATTATTGAAGTTGAAGGCGATGCACCCGCACAATATTTTCCAGAAAAGAAACAAGAAACAACACAAGTAGTAGAAGAAAGCTCAACTATTCAACAAGCGGAAACATTCCATCAACCTATTGAAAAAGTTGTCGAAAATGTACAATCCAACGCTATCGAACCGATAATCGAAAACCCAATTACGACAGTTACTTCAACAATACAACAAACACCTCAACAAACCAATACCAACAGTAATAAATATTATTCACCTTTGGTAATGAACATTGCTCAAGTAGAACAAATTTCAATGCAAGAATTAGAAAGCATTGCCGGAACTGGTGTAGAAAATCGTGTAACTAAAGAAGATATTTTAGCATACATTGAGCAAAAGAAAAAAGGATTAATTTCACCAATGCCTAAAGTGGAAGTTGTTACCGCAAAAGCAACAACAAATACTGAAATTAAACAAGAAATATCGACGGCAAAAGTGGCACAGCCATCTGCTAAAACAACGGATTCCAATATCGAGATTATTGAAATGGATAGAATGCGAAAATTAATAGCGCAACACATGACAAATTCTCGAAAAACAGCGGCACATGTGTCTTCGTTTGTAGAATGCGATGTAACGAATATAGTTCGTTGGAGAGAGCAACATAAAAATGCTTTTCAAAAACGAGAAGGATTCAGCCTGTCGTTTATGCCCATTTTTGTTGAAGCCATAGCAAAAGCCATTAAAGATTTTCCAATGATTAATGTGAGCGTAGATGGCGACAAAATTATTCGAAAAAAAGATATTAATATTGGAATTGCAACGGCATTGCCGAATGGAAATTTAATAGTTCCGGTGGTGAAAAACGCCGACCAAAAAAGCTTGTTAGGTATCGCAAAATCCATGAATGATATCGTAATAAAAGCACGTACTAATAGCTTACAGCCGGATGATGTAATGGATGGCACATACACGATTTCAAATATCGGAACGTTTGGAAACATTATCGGAACACCCATTATTAACCAACCGCAAGTAGCCATTATGGCAATTGGTTCTATCACGAAAAAGCCGGTCGTTATTGAAGTGGATGGCCAAGATGTAATTGCCATACGACACATGATGTACTTATCTCATACCTACGACCACAGAGTAGTAGATGGACAACTTGGTGGCCTGTTTGTTAAGAAAGTGTCAACTTATTTAGAAAAATTTGACTTGAATCAAGAAATTTAATATCTTGTAGTCGTAAAACTACGAGAGCCGTGCGTACTAACACTTATAATATAGATTTACTTCGGAAACGTTTAAGTGATAAATTTCTACTATTTGCTGATATTCCAATGAACGAATTGGAAGAATTAGTAAACGCATTCTCGTTAGAAGAATATAAAAAACGTTCTGTTATAATTGCACCTAATAACACCACAAACATAAAAGTGCATTATATGGTGAAAGGTTTAGTTCGTTGCTTTTATCACGTGGTGGATAAAGAAATTACACTTGATTTTAAAGAAGAAGAAACTTTATTTGTAAACGGATACACATTGTTTACACGTCGTCCAAATATCGATTATTACGTTGCCATTGAAGACACCGTTTGTTTGAGTGCAGATTATAATACGTTGGAAATGCTTTCCAATAAATATCATTCCATTGAACATTTAAATAGAAAAATTGTTGAAGCATATTATGCCTCCTATTTAATTACAAATTTTAATAACTTGTTTTTATCAGCAGAAGAAAAGTATGCTGTATTTATGAGAGAAAAAGAACATTTATTACACAGATTGCCTTTAAAATATATAGCTTCCTATTTAGGAATTAAACAAGAAACATTAAGCAGACTAAGGGCAAAAAGAATTAACGCTTTATGAGTAAGAAAAGAATTGATATTGAAACCTATAGAGAACAATTAAAAAATAATTTGTTAAGAATATTTCCTTCGGTTAATCAAAATCAACTATCCGAATTATGTGCACAATTCGAATTTCATGAGTTTGATAAAAGAGATATTATTTTAAATGCCGGTGAATTTTCCAATACCGTGTATTTTGTTTGTAAAGGATTAGTGCGTATTTATTATACAAAAGAAGAAAAAGAAATTACCAATTGGTTTATTAAGGAAAATATGATGTTTGCTGCCACGTATTCTATTTTGACAGGGCAGAATAATTATAGCAATTACGAAGCATTAGAAGATACGCATGTTTTACAATTAGATTATAACATACTTGAAAAATATTATGCCAAATATCATTCGTTAGAGCATCTCGGAAGACGAATTATAGAATTATATTATGGTTCTTTTATGAAAAAAACATACGATGTGTTATTCTTATCTGCAGAAGAACGATATACATTATTTTTAAGAGATAATGAAGATTTACTCAATCGTGTTCCGTTGAGATATATTGCATCTTACTTAGGCATTACGCAAGAAACTTTGAGCAGGCTGCGCTCTAAATCCATTAAATAATTTTAGTTATTATGTTCTAATATTCATTTTTATTTGAATTTTAATTAATTATAAATATTGGATGCTTGCTTTTTAATTTTCTCTTTTTTTCGTATGTTTGATAAACCCTTCGTAATGACCCAAAAAGCAAAAAATTCGTTAGAACAACAAGCAAAAGCATCTTTACGCATTAATTTACAATCAGTCGCTCAGATAGACGAAATTGAACTCGATAAACTAATGAATTTGTATGAATTAGTTTGCGTTAAAAAAAATCAAATTATCATTAATAAAGGTGAAGCACCGGACAGTTTTTATTATATCTACAAAGGAATAATTCGTGTTTACTATTACTTGAATGATAAAATGGTACTTGAGCGATTTGAAAAAGAAAATGGATTTTTTGGCGGTAATTTTTCACACTTACTAAATCAAGAACCAATTAGTATATACGAATCCGTAGAAGATATGTGTATGCTTCGTATGAAATATGCAGATTTAGAAGAAGTTTTAAAAGATTCACATCAAATTGAAAGATTGTATAGAATGTATCTGGAAAAATTTCATGTGAGTTACGTGCAAAATGTGGCAATTTATAAGTCGCTCAACTCCGAAGAACGCTACAGAGAGTTTATTAATCAATTTGGTGATATAGCAAATCGTGTTTCATTAAAAGATATTGCCAATTATTTAGAAATGACGCCGGAAACACTCAGCCGTATTCGTGCTAAGTATGATAAATTAAATAAAAAGAAGTGATACTGCATTTTATTTTTATTTAATAAATAAATTCATTGTACTTTTTTTTTAATGTTTATATTGCAACAGCATTGTTACAATGAAAAGCCGCAAGTTACAATCCATTGAGGTGCAAGCTAAACAACATTTTGAAACTTGTTTATTGCATTTTTATCCATTAAGTAAAGATGGAATTCAACGAATATTAAATATATCACAATTAGTATCGTATAAAAAAAATCAGAAGATAAAAGGAGAAACGGATGAAGCCGATTCTTATTATTTTGTCTTTAGTGGTGTAGTAAAAATTTACTATTACAAAAATGATCGATTAATAGTTGAACGATTTGAAAAAGAAAATGGTTTGTTCGGAGGCAATTTTACAACTTTGTTCAAACACGATGAACATTATTTGTATGAAGCTGTAGAAGATTGTATCGTTTTAAAAATAAATTATACGGATTTACTTAAATTATGTAAACAACATCATGAGATAGAAAGTGCCTATCGCTCTATGATGGAATCCTTTATTTCTGTGTATCTAAAACGCTTAACTTCATTTAAATCGCTTACAGCAGAAGAACGTTACAGCGAATTTATTGAACTTAACGGAGAACTCATCAACCGGGTAAGTTTAAAAGATGTAGCCAACTATTTAGATATGACACCGGAAACCATCAGCCGTGTTCGTGCAAAATACGATAAGTATCACTCGAAGAAAATTATATAAAATTTTCTACTTTTTACATTAGATAAGATTTCTTTTCTTCCTGATTTTTATATCAAATTTAGCTATCTTCATAGTGTAATAATCTATCACTCCATAAATTATTACACATTAAAAACTATATTTGTAACTATGATTGAAATAATCCAACATTTATTACTTTCCAACAATTGTGTTATTTTGCCCGGATTAGGTGCGTTTGTAGGAAATTATAACCACGCTGAGATACAATTGCAACAGCATCAAATTGTACCACCATCTAAAAATATTGCATTTAATAGAAGTTTGCAAAACAACGATGGATTATTGATGAATGAAGTAGCGGTGCAACAACACGTTTCGCTAAATCAAGCGGAAGAATTAATTCATGCTTTTGTTCATCAGGTAAATACTTCACTACAACAAAATAAAAGTTTCGTTTTTAAAGAGATTGGTCGTTTGTTTTTAGATGAAAAAGAACAAATTCGTTTTCAACCATATTATTCAAAAAATTTCTTGATGGATAGTTATGGCTTACCTACACTTTCTATCGCACCCATTCAACGATTAAAAACAGATACTTCGATTATTCAGCAATCGTATCAACGAACATTGAGTAATTTAGGCGAAAATACTACTTCATCAAAAAGCAATAAAAAAACATTTATAGTTGCGACAACCATTGCAGCAACTATTTTATTGTTGATAGGAACCACCTTCTTTCTAAATCAATATTCCATAAAACCGTTCCAATCAGAATCTTCGCTCATCCCTGTTTTTGATAGTGCACCTAAAAGTGTAACTGTTCAAAATAAAATAGAAGTTATAAATCCAAATTCTACAATCAATCAAACAAAAGATACATTTGTTGCTAATGCAACTGTTCCAAAGATTACAGTTTCGGAATCTTCTTCATTGATAGTTATCGGCACTTTCTTTGATTCTACATTAGCCAATAAATTAAAAACAGAAACAGAGAAAAAGGGATATGCTGTTTTTATTTATAAAGATAATCAAAACGGACTTTTTAGAACCACCGTTCAAGTTAAAACCTCAGATGTTGCGACACAATTAAACACAATCAAAACTGAATTAAATCAACGTGCATGGATTTATTGTGTACAATGCAATTTATAAATTTCAATGATAGTTTGTTCCAACATCAAAAAATCGTATGATAATCTGCACGTCTTAAAAGACGTGTCACTTCAAATCAATCAAGGCGAATTAGTATGTATTGTAGGGCCTTCCGGTGCCGGAAAATCTACTTTATTGCATATCATTGGTACATTGGATAAAGCCGATTCCGGAATTGTTTTGTTCAATAATCAAGATATTGCACAGCTTAAAGATGCAGAACTCTCTAAATTTAGAAACGAAAACTTAGGATTTGTATTTCAGTTTCATCATCTGTTACCCGAATTTACTGCTTTAGAAAATGTTTGTATTCCGGCATTCATCGCAAAAAAAAAAGAAGCTCAAGCGAAAAAACGTGCATCCGAATTGTTAGATTTTTTGGGATTAAAAGATAGAATGCAACACAAACCGAATCAACTCTCCGGTGGCGAACAACAACGCGTTTCGGTTGCGAGAGCATTAATGAATCATCCACTTGTAATATTAGCAGACGAGCCAACCGGAAACTTAGACACCGAACGAAGTGAAGAATTACACCAACTTTTCTTTGATTTAAAAAAAGAATTCAATCAAACGTTTATTATCGTTACCCACAATGACCAATTAGCTGAAAAAGCTGATAAAAAATTGCTAATGAAGGATGGATTCATTGTGAATTGATGTTATTTTATCATTTTTTTTGCATTATTTGTTGTTTGTTGCCTAAAACAAGCAAAATTTATTAATTATTTTTTCAGCACAATTCTTATTTCAGAGAAATTAGTCGCTTTTGTATGACTTCTGTCATGTTTTTCGTTGACTACTATCATATAGCTGTTTGACGACTGTCATGTACTATGCTATATATTCAATCTAATTTTGAATTGTAAAAAAGACTAAAAGAAAACTAAAACATTATTTTATATGCAATCCCTACCAACCATCCGAAACATTTCATCTTGCTTGTTTTTTTTACTAATAGCTTGTAAAATTTCATTGGCAGAAGATACCATCGTAAAACATCATTCATTTACGATTTCTACTCAAATAAGACCAAAATTTGAATTTAGAAATGGTTATCATAAACCATTTGAAAAAGGAGAAAAACCGGCAGCAGATATTAGCCAGCGCAACAGAATTCGATTAAACTATAAATACAAAAATTTATTTTCTGTTCAATTAACTCCACAGCATGTTTTTATTTGGGGACAAGATGGACTTACTCAAGGAGCATCTGTCAAAAATAGTCTTTCTTTATATGATGTTTGGATAAAACTACAGCCAACAAAAGCCATTGCAATCCAAATTGGTCGTCAAGTAATTTCATTAGATGATGAACGTTTCTTCGGTGAATCCGATTGGGCACAAGGTGGTCGTTCTCATGATGCACTCTCATTTCAGTTTGCACAGAAAAAACTAGATCTCAGAACATATTTTGCATACAACCAAAATTATAGAGAATTATACAATAATACGATAGACAATCATTCCGGTTCACTATATACACCCAAAAATGCAACACCCTATAAATGGATGCAGGCAGCTTGGGCTGGTGTAAAAATCAACGATAAAAACAAAATGAGTTTTTTATTCGCGAATTTCGGATATCAAGATGCTAAATCTTCTAAGGATTCTGCTAAAACGTATTTTTCTCAATCATTAGGTGCTAACTATTTCTATAATGATGCCAACTGGAAATTAAATTTATCGGCTTATTATCAAACAGGAAAAAATGCAGCCGGATTAAAAACAAATGCTTACTTATTAGCCTTCTTATTAAATAGAAATATAGGTAAAAAATGGAATGTAGGTTTGGGTACTGATTTTGTGAGCGGAAATCCGGTAGGTGTTGCTCCTAAAAAATACAACCAAGCATTCTCTGCTTACGGAACAAATCATAAATTTTATGGCTCTATGGATTATTTCTTTGCAGGAAATGCACATAAAAGCACCGGATTGGCTGATATATATTTGAATGTTGGCTTCAAACCAACCGCTAAATCAGCACTTTCCTTGTCCGTACATCAGTTTTTATCACCTAATAAAATGCAAGATTCAACTAGTAAATCCTATAACTGTAACTTAGGTCAAGAAATAGATTTAGGATTTAATTATTTCATTTTTAAATTTGCAAAATTATATGGTGGTTATTCTTTATATGTTACGTCACCATCTATATTATTCTTAAAAGATGTAAAAAAATCCGCAAAAGTTCAACATTGGTTATGGCTTTTATTAGACGTAAACCTTGATATATTCAATTTTAAATTTTAAATTCAATTATTCACTATTAAATCATCCAAAAATGTCAACAAAACAAATCGCATTCGGAGTTTTTCTAGCACTTGCAGTAAGTGCATGTAAAACCAACTCAGACGCCGGAGGTGCCGGCTCTGGTGGAGCAGCTATCGATATGGTAGCAGAAGGAGCACCAACTGAAATTGAAGTTACAGGAGCACCAAAAGTTCCGGCTCCAATTGGTGATAGAGCACCTAAAAAAGTAATCGTTAAATTAGAAACTACAGAAATCGAATCAGAAATTGCAGATGGTCAAAAATATACTTTTTGGACATTTAACAATACAGTTCCTGGAAGCTTTATTCGCGTTCGCGAAGGAGATGAAGTAGAGTTGCATTTGAAAAATGCAGCAAACAGTGTAATGCCACACAACATCGACTTACACGCTGTAAACGGTCCTGGTGGTGGTGCGGAAGCTACTTTTGCTGCACCGGGTAAAGATGCAGTATTTACTTTCAAAGCATTGAATCCTGGATTATATGTTTATCACTGTGCTGCGCCGCCGGTTCCTATGCACATTGGTAACGGTATGTACGGTCTAATTTTAGTGGAACCCGCTGGTGGCTTGAAAAAAGTAGATCGTGAGTACTACATCATGCAAGGTGAGTTCTATACTAAAGCAGGAAAAAATGGTACTTTAGAGTTTGATAACGATAAAGCTGTTGCAGAAAATCCTGACTATGTATTATTCAATGGTAAAAAAGGTTCCATGTTAGGTGCTAATGTTTTAGAAGCTAAAGTAGGCGAAACAGTACGTTTATTCGTTGGTAACGGTGGTCCAAACTTAGTTTCTTCTTTCCATGTAATTGGTGAAATCTTTGACAACGTACATTTGGAAGGTGGTTCTACTGTAACACATAATGTACAAACTACTATCATTCCTGCCGGTGGATCTGCTATCGTAGAATTTAAAGTAGAAGTTCCGGGAGTTTATAACATCGTTGATCACTCTTTGTCTAGAACTTTCAACAAAGGTTCATTAGGACAATTAAAAGTAGTAGGCGAAGAAAATGCTAAAGTTTTCAAAAAAGGAACACATTAATTCTAAAAAACAATAATGAGATTAAGATCTAGAAATCTATTTATAATCTTATCCTTACTATTTGGTTTTGGCTCTTGCAATAGCATAGAGCCAAAACCTTTTAAAGAGGATGCACAAGATATGACAATAAAACCAATCACTACCAATGTGAAAATGGTTAAAATTGAAGGTGGGAAATATCAACCTTTTTATGGTACCAATGATTCCTTAATTTTTGTTCCATCTTTTATGATAGATGAACATCAAGTAACCAATGCCGATTTTCTGGAGTTTGTCAAAAAAAATCCGCAATGGCGCCGATCAAATGTGAAGGCTATTTATGTAGATAGTTCTTATCTTAAAAATTGGGTTTCCGATACTATCTTGCCAAAAGATGCTAAATTAGATGCACCTGTTTGTAATGTTTCGTGGTTTGCAGCAAAAGCATACGCTACAGCCGTAAATAAACGTTTGCCTACTTTAGATGAATGGGAATACCTTGCAATGGCAGATGAAGAAACGCCCAATGCGAGAAGCAAAAAAGCTTATTCAAATGCAATTGTTGATTTATACTTAGTTCGCGATAGACAATATAATTCAGTTAAACAATCTCCACCGAATTATTGGGGCGTGTATAATGTATTTGATTTAGTTTGGGAATGGACCGAAGATTTTAATTCAGTGCTCGTTACCGGTGATTCACGTACCGGAAAATTTGACGATAAAAATTTAGTTTGTGCAGCAGGTGCTACCAATGCTACTGATGTTCTAAATTATGCTGCGTTTATGCGTTTTGGCATTAGAACGAGTTTGAAAGCAAATTACACAGTAGCCAATTTAGGTTTCCGCTGTGCCAAAGATTTGGAGTAAGTTTTACTTCTATCTATAAATAAATCAACTTTGTAAATACGATTAACTTATGAAAACATTTTTTGCAATTTTTTTTAGTGTATTATTTTTAAGTGCTTGTAACTTAAATAAATCCAATCATAGCGGAGATTTACCTTCCGATTCCATTTTTCATTTACCTTCTGAATGGCAAAACCAAAAAGGAGAGAAGTTGAAATTGAAAGATTTAAAAGGAAAAACCTTGGTAGTAGTTATGATTTATACTACGTGCAAATCAGCTTGCCCAATTTTAGTGGCAGATATGAAAATGATTAAATCCAAGATTAATCCCGATAATTTAGATGCGGTTTCGTTGGTATTAGTAAGCATTGATCCGGAAACAGACACACCCGAAAGATTAGCAGAATTTGCAAAGAAGAGTAATATGACCGACCCATGTTGGATATTTTTAAGAGGAAATACCGAATCAACACAAGAATTTGCCAATGTGCTTTCTATGAAATATAAAAAGATTTCTCCGGTTGATTTTTCGCATTCTAATATTATCAGTATTTTCAGCCCGGATGGTAAATTAGTAATTCAAGAAGAAGGAACATCCATCAATACGCAAAAAGTAGCCGATAAGGTAAACGAAGTAGTAAAACAAAATTCCTAATTCCTAATTTAAAATTTAGTTTGTTACGTATTAATTAATCAATACATAACATCATTTTGGGAAATGAATATTTTCATTTTCTCAAATAATAACTATCTTTGCACTCCGAATTTTGTGTTTACTATTTATAAGTAGAAAATACAAATGGACCTGTAGCTTAACTGGATAGAGCATCTCACTACGGATGAGAAGGTTAGGGGTTCGACTCCCTTCAGGTTCACAAAAAAGTTCTTTATGTTTTATGTTTATGTATTAAAGAGTTCGAAAACAACATCTTTATATAAAGGTCAGACTTCTAATTTAGAAATACGATTAAAGGAGCATAATAACGGAAAGGTGAAATCTACTAAGGCATTCATTCCATGGGAAATAGTTTATTCAGAAACTTTTCCGGATAAAGAAAGTGCGGTAAGTAGAGAAAAGTATTTTAAATCAGGAATTGGCAGGCAATTTCTGAAAGAAATTTTGAAATTATAAAAAAAAATGTGGATGAGAAGGATTGGGGTTCCCTGTCTGCCGACAGGCAGAGACTCCCTTCAGGTTCACAAAATTTGAAAGTTAACATTTGTGAATAAGGTGTTAGGATATCTTGAAAATTTTTACGATATTTGCACCTCTTAAAACTAACATTATGGCAAGATTTTGCGACTTATCAGGAAAAGGACCAATGACAGGAAATAGCGTTTCTCACTCTAACATCAAAACAAAGAGAAGATTCTATCCTAATTTGCAAAAGAAATCATTCTTTATCCCTGAATTAAACAGATGGATTGATTTGAAAGTTTCTACTTCAGCAATCAGAACTATCAACAAAAAAGGTATTTATTCTTACTTGAAAGAACTTGAGAAAAAAGGAGAAGTTCAATTAGGTTTCTAAATTTTAATAACAATGGCAAAGAAGAAAGGAAATAGAATTCAGGTTATTTTAGAGTGCACAGAGCACAAAACTTCTGGTTTAGGTGGTATATCTCGTTATATTACAACCAAAAACAGAAAAAATACACCTGAAAGAATCGAGTTGAAAAAATACAACCCGATTATGAAAAAAGTAACTGTTCATAAAGAAATAAAATAATAAGTCATGGCTAAAGTATCCAAAAACTCAAAAGTAGATAGAGGTAAAAACGCAGTAGAGTCTAAAAATATGGTGAAAATCATCAAATTTGTACGCTCTGAAAAATCAGGTGCATACGCTACACGTGAAAAAATCGTACACAAAGACTTATTGCAAGATACCGTTAAAAACATGTAATTTGTTTTAAACTATAATAATAATAGCTTCTCTAAAAGAGAGGCTTTTTTGTTTATATTTGTTTTTATTTTTATACCTTTTAAACTGATATTTTGGGCATTTTTGATAAAATTTTTGGTAAAACTAAGTCTTCCGAAGAAATTATTGTCGAGGAAAAGCAACTTCACGATGGTTTAGAGAAAACAAAACAAGGCTTCTTCTCTAAAATATCTAAAGCAGTTGCCGGAAAATCTACCGTTGATATTGAATTTTTAGATGAATTAGAAGAAATTCTGATTTCTTCCGATGTTGGTTTGCCAACCACCATCAAAATTATTGACCGTTTAGAAGTGCGTGTTGCTCGTGATAAATATTTGAATGCAAACGAGTTAAACAATATTCTTAAAGATGAAATTGGAAACATTTTAGCCGAAAATAATACCAAAGATTTACCATCTTTTCTTCCAAATACCGATAAAAAACCATACGTAATTATGGTGGTGGGCGTGAATGGTGTTGGTAAAACAACAACCATCGGGAAATTAGCTTATCAATTTAAAAAAGCCGGAAAAGAAGTATTATTAGGTGCCGGCGATACATTTCGTGCAGCAGCTGTTGACCAACTCACCATTTGGTCGGAACGTGTTGGTGTGCAAATTGTAAAACAATCCATGGGCTCCGATCCGGCAGCAGTAGCTTTCGATACAGTTCAAAGTGGCGTTGCAAAAGGTGTAGATATTATCTTATTAGACACCGCAGGCCGTTTACACAATAAACAAGGTTTAATGGATGAATTATCCAAAATTAAAAAAGTAATGTCTAAAGTTATTCCGGATGCACCACACGAAGTTTTGTTGGTTTTAGATGCATCTACCGGACAAAATGCGTTAGAACAAGCCAAACAATTTTCGGCTGCTACGCAGGTAACAGCTTTAGCACTTACTAAATTAGATGGCACCGCAAAAGGTGGTGTAATTCTAAGCATTGCAGATGAGTTCAAAATACCCATAAAATATATAGGTTTGGGCGAAAAAATGGATCAGTTACAGGTTTTCAATCGACAAGCTTTTATAGAAACACTATTTGAGTAATATCAGCTATTACTAAAAAAATCAAATACGATTGATGAAAAAAATTTGTTTACTGTCTATATTTTTTCTTTTCATCGGAGTAGTATTTGCACAAAAAAATGTGGCATATTTCCGCACTGTCGATTATTTCGATCATCAAGATAGTTCGAAAAACTATGCCATAGTTTACAGGCCAAATGCACCACCTAAAAAATTATTAATTCTTTTTCCCGGATTTGGCGAGTCGCCATTTCTGGCAGAGCGTGAAACAAAAATTCCGCAAGTTGCAGCATCAAACGGCATTCTTACCCTTATTTTATCCAATAATGAAGGCACCAATTCTTTTTATATTGATTACAATACGCAATTTTATTTAGATAGTCTTATCCCTATTTTAATGTTGAAATATAACATACCCAAAGAAGCATATTATTTAGGTGGATTTTCGTTGGGTGGCTCGGGTGTAATTAAATATGTCCAACATTGTTCAATATACGACATTCAGCTAAAACCTAAAGCCGTTTTTGCCATCGATCCACCATTAGATTTTTTGCGTTTATATAAAGTGTATGACGGATGGTTAACGGATACTTCTAAACTATATAACACCAACAAACCATTATATAAATCGTTTCTACAAAAAATGCAAACAGTGTTTAACGGTGATTTGAATACGGCTTATATGAACTATGTGCAGTTTTCGCCTTACTGTTATGATGATAAAAATAAATTCGGTGCTCGTTTGTTTGGCATGTTGCCGCTTTCAATTTATTGTGAACCGGATTTTTTATGGGCAATGAATGAAAAGAGATGGAATGCCTACGATTTAAATGTAATAGACAATGTAAGTTTTGTTAATGATTTAAATCAACAAGGCAATAATTTAGCTCAAATACATCTAACCGAAAACAAAGGACAACGAAGGTTGTTTAATATCAAATTTCCGCACTCTTGGTCTATTGCAGATGCACACGAAGTTGTGAATTGGTTGTTGAAGTATTGATTACTCACTTTATTTTCATTAATTTTGTCAAATATTTTTTTACTTTTTTTTATTGATAAATCAACTATTTTAACCGTTTAACTTTCAATTATATAGTGAAATAGAAATGGTAAATATTTTCTGTGATTTTTGAAAAGAAATAAAATGTTATAAGATGGCATCTATTAATCCGTACATTCATTTTAATGGAAATGCTGAAGAAGCATTTTTGTTTTATCAATCCGTATTCGGAAATGATTTTGCAAATATTGTCCGATTTAAAGATATGAACTTCGATGGCTTTGACGTTTCGGAAGCAGAGGCTGAAAAAATAATGCATATCGCACTGCCAATTGGAAAACATAACGTGTTGATGGGAAGCGATACACCCGAACGAATGGGAAAACACACTGAATTAGAAACACGTACTAAAATATCTATAAGTGCAGAAAGCAAAGAAGAAGCAGATACAATATTTAATGGACTTTCTTTAGGCGGACATGTTGAAATGCCCATTGCAGATAGTCCTTGGGGTTCTTACTTTGGAATGTTTAGAGATAAATTTGGAATTGAATGGATGGTTGATTATGACCCGAGATATAAAGGTCATCCATAAAAATATTTATAGTAATAATGAAAACAAAAAAACACACACAAGATAAATACAATGTCATAACATTAGGATGTTCTAAAAATTTAGTCGATTCTGAAGTGTTGGTATCGCAATTAAAACACAACGATTTTGACGTAGAACATCAATCTGAAAAGAAAGATGCCAATATCATCATTATTAATACATGCGGTTTTATAGATAGAGCAAAAGAAGAATCTATCCAAACTATTTTATCGTATGCTGCTCAAAAAGAAAAAGGCAGAATTGATAAATTGTACGTAACCGGATGTTTATCGCAACGCTATAAAGACGATTTAGAAACAGAAATTCCACAAGTAGATGCCTATTTTGGTACATTAGAGTTACCTCAATTATTGCAAAAATTAGAAGCCGATTACAAACACGAATTAGTAGGCGAACGCGTACTTACAACGCCTCAACATTATGCTTATTTGAAAGTATCTGAAGGTTGTAACCGCACTTGTTCGTTCTGTGCCATTCCGATAATGCGTGGCAAACATATTTCCAAAACGATTGAAGAAGTTGTTACCGAAGCTAAAAATTTAGCAAAGCAAGGTGTGAAAGAAATTATGCTGATAGCACAAGAGTTGACGTATTATGGATTGGATATTTACAAAGAACGTGCATTGTCTAAATTGTTGTACGCACTCAACGAGATTGATGGTATAGAGTGGATTCGTTTGCATTATGCATATCCTTCTAAATTTCCGATGGATATTATAGATGCATTGCGTGATTGTGATAAAGTATGCAATTATATCGACTTGCCGTTACAACACGCAAATAATGCGGTTTTGGATAAAATGAAACGCCAAATAACGCAAGAAGAAACACGTCAGTTAATCCAAGATATTCGCGCAAAATTACCGGAAATTGCCATTCGAACTACGATGTTAGTTGGATTTCCGGGCGAAACAGAAGCAGACTTTAACGATCTTTGCGATTTCGTGCAAGAAATGCAGTTTGAACGTTTAGGTGTATTTCAATATTCGCACGAAGATGATACTGCAGCTTTTGAGTTAGAAGACGATGTTGATGCAGCAACCAAAGAAGAACGTGCCGGTATTTTAATGCAAATTCAACAAGAAATTTCTTTCCAAAAAAATGAAGCTAAAATCGGTAAAATATTTAAAGTTTTAATTGATAGAAAAGAAGGACAATATTTCGTTGGTAGAACAGAATACGATTCGCCGGAAGTGGACAACGAAGTATTAATAGATGCTAAAAAATATTTTTGTCGTATCGGCGATTTTTGCCAGGTGAAAATTACCGATGCTACCGATTTTGATTTATATGGCGAATTGGTAAACAATCTTTAATTTCCGTTGTTTTAATTGCTACGCAATATGCAAATTCCATTTTCACAAACCCACTTTTTTTCTAAGCTTATTATTGATTATATAGAAGGAAAAAATGATGTGGTTGATTTTTATTCTTATCGTCCATCTTTGGATGAGATACCACGTTTAATAGAAGATAAGAAAAAAGAAAATATAGATAGAAATGCATTAGTAAGTATCCTGAAAAAACAATACGCTGCGTGTGCTAACTTACATTTATCTGATGCAAACAGACAACAAATACAAGCTTTACAAGATGAGCAAACATTTTGCATAGTAACCGCACATCAATTAAATATTTTCGGCGGCCCGCTTTATTTTATTTATAAAATTGCACAAACCATTTCGACTTGCAATCAATTAAAAATTAAATTTCCACAATATCATTTTGTTCCCATTTATTGGATGGGCAGCGAAGACCACGATTTTGATGAAATCAATCATATCCAACTCTTTAATAATAAAATTGAGTGGACGGATAAACAAGGTGGCATTACTGGTGCTTACCAACCTTCGAGTATTGCTGCGTGTATAGATGAATTAGAAACTATCTTAGGTGCAAAACCATATACATCAGAATTAGTGCCTATTTTACGCCAAGCATATGCACAACCCACTTTAGCATTGGCAACTCGTTATGTAGTGCACACGTTGTTTGGTGATGCCGGTTTGGTAATTGTTAATGGAAATGATACAGCATTAAAAGCTCAATTTTCCAAGGTTATGGAAGATGAATTATTGCATCAAAATAGCATACAACTTGTAACAAAACAAATACACGCTTTAGAGTCAAAAGGCTATAAGCAACAGGCTTTTCCACGTAACATTAATCTGTTTTATATCAGCCAAAATCTTAGAGAGCGAATAGAGTGGAATGCTACAACGAATACATATCATGTATTGAATACAACGTTTTCGTTTACCCAAAAAGAAATCTTAGACGAGCTTAAAAATTTTCCGGAACGCTTTTCACCTAATGTTATATTGCGGCCTTTGTATCAACAAAAAGTGTTGCCATCTATCGCATATATTGGTGGCGCCGGTGAGTTGGCGTATTGGCTGCAATTAAAATTAGTATTTGATTTTTATAAGGTACAATTTCCACAATTACTTTTGCGAAATTCTGCTTTGTTATACACGATTGATACAGTTCAAAAAATTGAGAAATTAAATTTGACTATTTTAGATTTTTTTGCAGATGTTGATATATTAAAAAATAAATTTGCCACACATCAAGCATCTGATAATTTAGATGTTTCTGATATAAAATCTGCGATACAAACAGCCTTTGAAAAACTACAAACTATTGCACAAAACACAGATGCAAGTTTAGTAAACACCGTTGGTGCCGAGCTGCAGAAATCCTTACAAAGTGTAGATGCATTGCAAAAACGTTTTGTAAAATCGTTGAAACAAAAAAATGAAACAGAACTCAATCGAATTGAAAAGATAAAATCAACCTTGTTTCCCAATCATTCGTTACAAGAACGTGTTGAAAATTTTTCTGTTTATTATGCCATGTATGGTCAAGCATTTATTACGGATTTAGTAAATGTATTTGATGTGTACCATAAGCAATTTCTTTTGATAACACTTCCAAAATAATAACGGTACGTTTTTTGCGTTTAGTACATTATGAGATACTTATTTCTATCTTTATTTCTATTCTCATCGTTGCATATTGTAATTGCTGCTTCGCCATCAGCATCTAAAAAATATGAAAATAAAATTTTGTGGAATAGTAATTATAAATTGAAATGGGCTGATTTTAAAGGTAAACCCGACGGATTTGCATCTGAAGTGGCGATGGCTGCAACTTCTATTCAATACTATACAGAGATTAGCAACAATCAATTCAAATATACCATCACACCTTATTTTTATCCGGCTATTTCTTGGAGCAAAAAGAATACTCAATTTGACGATGTATTGGCGCATGAGCAATTACATTTTGATATTACAGAATTATATGCACGTAAAATGCGTCAAGCGTTTAGCAATAAAGTAAAATCACCGAAAGACCATAATTTAGCGTCTTCTATTTTTGATAAAATAATGAAAGAATGGGACGAGGAACAAGAACGATATGACCGCGAAACCAATCATGGAACGAATGAGGTGCAACAACAAAAATGGATTTTGTATGTAGAACAACAACTCAATTTGCTTTCCGATTATGCTACCAAATAATATTAATCAATAAAAATTGGTTGATTGAGTTCCGGAATAATTTGTTTTTCGTAGGCAATTTTATATAATGTATTAACAGCTAATTCTCCTTCAAAACCTAATTCTACACTGTATTTGTTGACATATAATTGAATGTGTTGCTGACACACATCGGCACTCATTTCTTGTGCATGTTGTGCCACAAATTCTTTTGATGAATCAGGAAATGTAAAGGCAAATTCCACACTTCTTTTGATAACACGCTCAACGGCTAATTGTATTTCTGTATCTATATTTCTGCGAATAATAATGCCACCTAACGGAATCGGTGATTGATAAGTTGCTTCCCAATATTCGCCTAAATCAATTATTTTTTTTAATCCTTTTTGTTGATAGGTAAATCTGTTTTCATGGATAATCACACCGGCATCAACATGTTGGTTTAATACTTCATTTTCGATTTCTGAAAACAAGATATATTTTTTATTTTTTGCATTTGGGTAACGCAATGAAAACAACAAATTTGCAGTGGTATATTTTCCGGGTAAGCAAATAGTTGCTGCGTTAATTTCTGTTTCGGTTAGTTCATTTTTGCTGATTAGAAGCGGGCCACAATTGTTGCCCAAAGCACTTCCGGAACGCAATAAATTATAGTTATCCGAAGCATAGGCATACGCATGATAACTTAACTTGCTAATGTCATATTTTTGTTGAAATGCCGCTTGATTTAATTGCTCTACATCGGCAAATATTAACTTAAATTCCAAGCCTTCTGTGTCCACTTTTTTGTGCAACATCGCATCAAAAATAAATGTATCATTGGGACAAGGCGATATGGCGAGTGTTAAAGGTTGCATAGTGTAAATGTAAGATATATATTTATAAAAAAATCTTTGCAATCTATACTTCTTTGCGTACTTTACATTAATTTATCCTGTGTTTAATTCTAAAAATACAATTGTATTTGCAGTTGCAATAGCTACACTGGTAAATATTTTATCTTGGAATTTGCCTTTTTTCTGGGATACACTTTTAACTTCAACCATCACTAAATATTATTTTTCCAATGGATGGAATCAGTTGATACTTCCAACTAACATAGATGCCGGTCATCCACCATTTTTTTACGCATATATCACTCTGTTTTATCACTTGTTTGGATGTTCGCTTTTTTCTGCACATCTGGCAATGTTACCTTTTTCTATTATAGGTATTTTATCTTTTGTAGGGCTTTTACACTATTTTCAATTCGATATAAAACAACAATTTTTAGGAATACTTTTTTATTTTTCCATTCCTGCAGTACTTACTCAGCATACATTAGTAAGTTATGATGTTGCATTGCTAAGTTTTTATTTATGGGCATTGTTTTCCTATCTAAAAAATCAAAAAATACACTTTACTTTCTGTTTGTTATTTATGGTGATGTTGAGTTTGCGTGGTGTATTTGCTATTGGTGCATTATCACTCACCATTTTCTTTTTGCAGCAACAACAGTTTAAAAATTGGTTTCGATGGAATATATACGCGATTCCGGCTGCACTTTTTGTAATTTTTTGGTATAGTTTTCATTATCTAAAAACCGGTTGGTTTATTTCAACACCATCTACTGCGTGGGCAACACAAAGAGGTTGGGCTGATGGATTTCAATTAGCTAAAAATATATTTTCAATTGCCCGCTGTTTTTTTGATTTTGGAATTGGTATTTTATCGGTTGCGTTGTTGTGGTATTTATTTAAAAGAAAACGTATCGATACAATTTTGGTAGTTTCAATCATGCCATTTATTGTATTTTCTTTTTCTTTTTTACTATTCACCAATCCAATTAATCATCGTTATTTTTTAATCGTGTATGTGTTGATGTTATTGCCTTTATTGCATCTTCTAAAAAAATCAAATTTTATATTAGCTTGTTTTATTTCTATTTTATTGATAGCGAGTAATTGGTTGATTTATCCGGTTCCAATTTCGAATGGTTGGGATTGCACTATAAATTATCTATCCTATCAGCGATGTATGAACGCTTTTGAGAAAGAAAATAGAATTGAAAAAACTCGGATAGGTTCGGTGTTTCCAATGGCAGTCAGCAATCAGCAAATGTATTTAACTTCAGATACAACAAAGATGATTAATACACACAACAAACCGATACGAAAGTTGGAGTATGTATTGTATTCGAATGTTGGAAATGATTTTTCTACAAGACAAATTCGTGAACTAAAAAAATGGTATATCGTGCGGCAATGGAAATGTGGTGTTACTTATGTAACTTTATATAAGAATCTAAATTTTAATAATACCAACAGATAAATTTGTACTTTCGTATGGTGGAAATTTCAGTCATCATTCCGGTTTTTAACGAAGAAAAAAATCTTACGGTTTTGTATGAACGACTTTTGAATACGGTAACTACCATTAGTAACGACTACGAATTTATTTTTATTAATGATGGTAGTAATGATTCTTCTTTAAATAAAATAAAAGAATTTGCTGCTCATAATCCACAAGTAAAATACATTGATTTTAGTAAAAATTTCGGACATCAGCCTGCCGTTTTTGCCGGATTAGAAAATGCAAAAGGTGCTACCATCGTTATCATTGATTCCGATTTACAAGATCCACCGGAATTAATTACCCAATTATATCAAAAATTACAACAAGGTTATGATGTCGTGTACGCACAACGCGAACAGCGGGCCGGCGAATCATGGCATAAAATTATGACGGCAAAATTATTCTATCGTTTTATGAATAGATTGTCGGAAGTGCCAATTCCATTAGATACCGGAGATTATAGAATTATCACCAAAAAAATAAAAGACATCATTGTGGCGTTACCGGAACGCAATAAATTTTTGCGTGGACAAATTGCGTGGACAGGTTTCAATCAAACAAGCGTGTTGTATAAACGCGATGAACGTTATGCGGGAACAACCAACTATTCGTATTCTAAAATGTTTGCTTTTGCTTTTGATGGCATTACTTCTTTTTCCAATATTCCATTGCGATTAGCTACGTATTTAGGATTCTTGGTTTCCACTATTTCATTCGGTGTTATTCTTTATACCTTGTACCAAAAATATTTTGGTTATAAAGTAGTACAAGGTTGGTCATCTTTAATGATTAGTATTTTATTTATTGGTGGTGTTCAATTAATTTGCTTAGGTATTATTGGTGAATACTTAGGTAGAATTATGGATAATGTTAAGCAACGTCCATTGTATATTATTAAAGAAAGCAATCTTAAATCAACGGAATAAGTTGCATAAGTTTGGTATTTAAATTATTTACTGCACTTTTTATATCCCAATTTTCTTTATTTCTTTTTTCTACATAATTTGATATAGATCGAATTTCGATGCTGGGTTTTTGAATTAATTTCATCACATAATAAAACGCCAAACCTTCCATATTTTCAGTATCTGCTTGGTATTTTTCTTGTATAATTTTGATAGATTTTTCGTTGCCATGCACTTTATTTACTGTTATGGATGTAGCTTTTGGCAATGTAATTTTGGAATGTGTGGCTGATTCTATAGGCGTGCATAAACCGTATTGAAATGCATCTTCCTTTTTATCAATAAATCCTAAATCAAAGAAATCTTGAAAAGCTTCATCATTTTCCACTCCAAAATCGCCATACGTTTCAGAACTAATTTGCACCACATCGCCAATTTGAATTGAACGATTAAACGCACCACAAATTCCGGCATCGATATAAAAATCGCGTTCAAATTGTTGCGAATACAAAGCAAGGTGAGCAGCCGTATTCAGCATACCCATGCCGGTTATTAAAAAGTGTAAAGATTCATTTGCGATATACAATCCAATAAAATCAGCGGCTTTCGGTTGCCATTGATTAAAAAGTGGTTGTAATTCTAATTTTGTTGCAGCTACAATCGTAATTTTTTTCGACATACCTTGTTGGATTGTCGTCAAATATAAGGTTTAATTAAAAATATTGCTGAATTCTACTGCTGAATTATCTACCTTTGTAGCGTGATTTATTTAACGCGTAGAGAAACTTTTAATGCAGCACATAAGCTGTATAACGACTATTGGTCGGAAGAGCAAAACAATGCAGTTTTTGGAAAATGTGCGAATACCAATTGGCACGGACATAATTATGTGTTGTTTGTTACTGTAAAAGGCATTCCGGATCCGGACACCGGATTTATTATGAATGTGAAAGATTTGAGTAGGTTGATAAAAGAAGTTATTGTAGATAAATTAGACCATTCTAATTTGAATTTAGATGTGGATTTTATTCCTAAAGAAATTCATCCAACTACAGAAAATTTGGTAAAAATCATTTGGGAACAATTAGAACCGCATATTTCAGGTTGTCAGTTACATAGCATTAAATTACAAGAAACAGAAAATATTTTTGCTGAGTATTTTGGTGAATAATTTTTTACTTATCCATGTTTTGAAGATGCAACATTTTATTTTAAAACATTTTAATGAATTAACAGTTCAGGAATTATACGATGCTTTACAGTTGCGCGAGGCGGTTTTTCAAATTGAACAAGATTGTATTTACAAAGATATAGATGATAAAGATAAATTTTGCTGGCATTTATTTTTGTATGATGATGCGGAGCTGCTCGCATATTGTCGTTTAGTACCCAAAAATATTTCGTACGATGCATACGTGTCTATCGGGCGAGTGGTGAGCAAAACAGAAAAAAGAAAAACCGGATTAGGCAGAAAATTATTGGATGAAGCCATGCTACAAATGCAACAACTTTTTCCGAATGCACCTATCAAAATTTCAGCGCAATTGTATCTGCAAAAATTTTATGAAAGCTATGGTTTTGTAGTAGCAGGCGAGTGGTATATCGAAGATAAATTGCCGCACATTGCAATGATTAAAAATAATTAGCGTACGGCATTACGAACGGCTATAACATCTTTCTCAATTTGTTCTTTTAGTAAATCCCAATTTTCATATTTTATTTGTGGACGCAAGTATTGCACAAAAATCATATCTACTTCTTTGTTGTATAAGTCGCCCTCAAAATCCAAAATAAAAACTTCGATGGTGAGTGAGCTGTTATCAAATACTGTTTCTCGATAACCAATACTCAACGCACCTTTGTAAAATGTATCTTCTATTTTTAATTTTACGGCATACACACCGGATGCCGGAATCAGTTTATGTGGATTGGAAATCTCAATATTTGCCGTAGGAAATCCTAATATTCGTCCAATTTTATCGCCATGTACTACTTTTCCTTTTATGGTAAATGGATGTGCTAAAAATTCGTTGGCTTGCTGTATATCACCATCTAATAAAGCATTTCGAACTTTGGTTGAGCTTATTGAAATTTCATCTAATGTTTGTGCCGGAATTTCTTCTACTTCGTAGCCATATTTAGGTGCTAATTGTCGCAATAAATCTATATTGCCTTGTCTTCCTTTTCCAAACCGATGATCGTAACCGATAACGATGCGTTTAGGATGGAAATTTTGAACAAGGATTTTTTCTACATATTCTTCGGCATCCGTTGAGGCAAATTCTTTGGAAAATTCTACAATGACTAAATGGTTTAATCCAAATTCTTCTAATAATTCTTCTTTTTCATCAATTGTTGAAATAAGTTTTAATTTATTATCGTTCGGATTTAGAATTAATCGAGGATGTGGATCAAAAGTAAGCATCACACTTTCGCCCTCAATTTCTTTTGCAATATCATTGATACGTTTGATAATTTGCTGATGACCGAAATGTACACCATCATATGTACCAATCGTTAATACAGCATTTTTAAATGTAGGTAGATGATTCAGGCTATTATGAATAAGCATATTCAAAAATAGGAATATTTACCATATATACTATTTTCTTTATTAAGTTTCTTTGTATTTACGACCATACCAAAGCAGAATTCCTGTTATAGGTAAGGACGCGCAAATTAAACTTGCAATAAATGCAAGTATTTTTCCACCAAAACCAAGAATTTGCCCAACATGAATATCATAATTCATATAAATTAATTTCTCGCCGTTATTTAAATCTTTAGGTGTTTGTGTGTATAATAATTTCCCAGAATATTGATCATACTTTTGACGAATGGAATTGTGATATACCATATTGTTGGGCCTGATATAGGCTAATATTGTACCCAATGTATCTTCTTTTTCCGGTAAAAAAATACCAAAAGAATGTGCATAAGCGTAGTTTTTTACTACATTATTTTGGATATTATCTCTTACAGTGTCTTGATAATTGTGACTTAAATTTATCGGATAGGTAGATTTTGGTTCCGGATGATTGGGTGGTGTTATACTTTGTGATGCCAAAACGTACACGATAATTTTTACAAATTCGAATGACCAAACTAATCCTGTTATGGCAATGATGAGGGCGAATGGAAATACATAAAATCCTAGCGAACGGTGTAAATCATAGTTGACTCTTCGCCAACGAGCTTTCCATTTTACAGTTAACCGCTCTTTTAATAATTTTAATTTTTTTGGAAACCATAGAATAAATCCTGTAATCAAGGAAACGACAAAGAGTAATATAGAAACACCTACAATGGGTTGTCCATATTTATCATTTATCAGTAAACTCCAATGTATAGCAAATATGATATGGAAGAATTCGTACTTATGATTTTCAATTGCGACAACTTCGGCTGTGTATGGATTTACATAAATTGCATAATGGTATTCCGTAATTCCAAAATGTGTGAATGCATCTTCATTGTATTTATCCGCAGAAAATTCCCAATTTCTATTCGGTTCAGAGTAGGAAATGGCACCACCGATTTTAACACTGTCACCTACACTTTTTTGAGCTGCATTCCAGAGTACACTTAATGGTAATGTTGGTTTCTTTTCGGTTACATTGTTGTATAATACATCTTTATGAGCCCAATCAAATATTTCATCTCGGAAGACATAGATACTACCTGTGATACTTATAATAAATACAATAATTCCGGTTATTAATCCTATCCAAAGATGTAAAAAATGTAATATTCTTTTTCCCTTTCCGTTTGTTTTTGCTATTGCCATTGAAAAAAAATTAAAAAACAAGCTCTTATTATTTCAATAAGAGCTTGCCTTGCGAAAATAAATTAATTAATATTTATAAAAAGCTTGAATTTCAGCACCTTGGATTTTTGCACCTTTAGTAGCTGTTACTGTTTCAGGATCAATTTTGTATATATATGCATCAGAACTACTTGTTGTAATTGATGCATATACTTTACCGTCTTCTACTAAGAACGGAGTTTTGTATTGTCCGCCGTGTAATGGAATATCATTTACTACTTGAATTGTTTTATTAAACAAATCGATAACTGCCATATTGTGTATTAGACCTTCTGTTACTGCAAAGGTAGCCCAAGATACAACTGCAGGATTTGCTTCTACAGTAGTTGATAATACACGGGCAACCACTTTTCCATTTCCAACATAAACACCGCCTAATACTTTATAACCAAGTTCTTCTGTATTAAAGAAATAGTCTTCATCAAAGGTTGTTTCACCATTATTTATTTTTAAGATACCGGCAGGTTTTGTTGATTGTGTATAGCCAGTACTTATAGATGCACTTGAGAAAGTATAATGATTTCCTGATTCATCTTCTACAACACATGGTTGGCTTGCATAGTATCCAATAGGTCCGGTTCGAGTATCTTTAAAAGTATATTGGTAAACTAAACCCGGATATGAATAGACACTTACATAAGCTGTATCTGTCATTGGTGTTTTCCAAGATGTACCTACTAATGGATAAAAAGAAACAAATAATTTATTGTTTTGAATCCAATTTGCAGTAGGCCATGCGTTTAATTGATTTCCTTCGTGGTACGGTTCATAAATAGGAGTGTTTACACTTTTAATGATAGAAGTAGATGCTCCATCAATGATATTGATTTTACAATTAAATGAACCACCACCCCAAGGGGCTCCAATACCTACAGCAGTTCCATTCGTTCCTTCTCCAAAACAATCTAATCTTTCAAATGCAAATTGACCATTTTCTACTAATTGGCCACTATCTAATAAATAACCTTTTGCAATACTATTATCATAATCGATTGCAAAAAGCGTGTTGCCTGCTGTAGCAAAATAGCTCCAGCCACCCACTTCAATACCAGTACCTGTTGCTGAAATAGTACCTGTCATTAAATCTTCTACAGATAATAAATAATCTGCAGTTGGGTCTGTTGCTGTTCTAAATAAGGTAATATAATTGCTGTCTACAACCTCTGTTTTTTCTTTCTCACAACTGCATACGAAAATATACAACATACCAATTGCGATTGTTTTTAAATTTGTTAAAGTTCTCATTTATTTATATTAAGGATTAAAAAAATTATTTACTAAATTTGTCTAAATACACTCTAAATTTGATATCAAATGTTCTTCCTGGCTTTTGTATTTTATAGTCATCATAAAGCTTGCTGTTTAATAAATTCAAACATGCTATACTAATATTATATTTTCCGGATAATACACTGAATGAGAAAGATAAATCGTGTGCAATTTGTCTAGGTATAATGAATTTCGTATTCTGCGAACCTTGACTAGGCCAATTTAGATAAAATTTTTCTACGTACATTGTTGACCAATTACAACCTACTTGGAATTTATGTTTGCTTAATTCCGGTGAGTTGGTTCCTATAGATACGTTTCCAAAAACATACGGAATATTAGGAACACGGTCTAAGTAAAGTGGATCAGTGTCATATTTTTTTTCATTATTTCGCATGTCTTGGTAAGTTGCATTCACTTCAACATTTACCCAATGTTTGTAACTATATCGAATGGATGCTTCTGCACCAAAAACTCGAGCCTTGCTTAAATTTTGGTACATTGCCATTACACCCATAGATACCAATCGTATCATATTTTCTGGTAATCTAAATACAAAACCAAATTCTGTATTTACGGAATGTCCTTTTTCAAATCGTTTTCCATATAATATCCCAAAATTGAAATTATGGCTCTGCTCCGGATTTAGATTTACATTAGATAGTAATAATAATCCA
Source organism: Bacteroidota bacterium (assembly GCA_963169645.1). GTDB lineage: Bacteria > Bacteroidota > Bacteroidia > Chitinophagales > JADIYW01 > JADJSS01. The sequence continues at coordinate 76,000 of CAUJCO010000009.1, read as the reverse complement.
TCCCCAAATAATTCATAGCTTTCCGGTAATCTTGAAGTATATTCATAGGATAATTTTAACTGCAAATCGTGGGTAGCAAAGATGGAAGTAGCAATTCCTTCTCCGTGTTTCAACATTTTATTTTGCTTATATTCGATTCCATTAGAGAAAGATTCGCTATATACACGTGCATTCATGTGATATAGTTTTGCAAATACAGTTGTATTCCATCTATTATCCCACCAACTAAATTTATAGGATAAGCCGGTAATATTTTTACTGATTGTATTCGGGTCGGAGAATGCTAGATTGGATTGATATTGAGAGCCGATTGGATCTGTTCCTTTTCTATAGAAATAAGAATAAGTGTTATTAAACGTAAATGTATGATGTTTACCTAATAAATAATCCAATGTAGTTGTAACGAGCGCAGCATGGTCATTAAATCTAAAGTTTGTTTTATACCAGCTTATTTCTCCGGAATAAGCTGATACATCTTTTGTGGTATAAGTTCCGTCCCAGCTATATATTCTAGAACTTGTATCAACTGCAGTTGATTTAGTATAAGAATAAATTGCAGAAAGGTTTAAGTTTAAGTTTTTTGTAAATAAGTTTTTCTTTTGATATTTTAATGTAGGTGTAACACCAACATCTGATCTATATACTAATCCGGCCGGATTAAGCACCATTGCTCTTCCTCTTTGTATTCCTTTTTTATTTCCGGAACCAATAATTCCAATTAGAAAACGATCTGCCCATTTCGTATTTACAACGCCACCTTCAATCAAGGCAGAACCTGAAATATATTTTTCATTAAATAATTTCATAGGTTGTGGGTTACTAATTTTTCCAGTTATAGGATCAACTAATTGTACATCTATTGGATAGTTATTGTCTGAATAATTAAAAAATCCACTCGTATTTATCACGTAGTGTTTTTTTATGGTTGCTCTGCTTGCAATTGCAATCTGATGCGTGTTAAATGAACTAAAACTGTAGCTTGCATCTAAGAAGTTTTTCCCATTGTCATTGGTAATTACATTAACAGCACCACCTAATGCATCGGCACCTAAATTTACCGGAACCACCCCTTTGTACACTTCAATTCTGTCAATGATATTTACCGGTATATTGTTGAATTGCATAGCAGAACCCAAATATTCGGTTGATATTCCATCAATAAAAAATCGAATTTGTTTACCTGAAAATCCGTTTAATGAGAAATTAAAATCGGAACCTAAACCTCCTTGTTGGCGAATTCGTATTCCGGTACTTTTATTTAGAATTTTATTAATGTCTAAGTTTAAATTTTGAAGTGGTTTTACATCTATTGAACTAACGGTATAAGCTTGTTCTCTTGCTTTTTCAACTTCATTCTTTCTCGTTTCAGATATGATAACTTCGTTCAATCCTTTTGCTAAAGTATTTAAATTGAAATTTAAATTTATTTTTGATGTATTTGAATCAATGTGTATGAATTCAAATTTTGTTTCATAACCAAGTATAGATGTACTTATTTTGTGTATTCCAAATGGTAAGTCTTTTAATGTATAATTTCCATTTGCATCGGTTGTTGTTCCAATAGCTAATGAGTCAACTGATACTGAAGCATAGTCAAGTGGATTACCATTTATATCTTTTACAAATCCATAAATTGTAGTTTGTGCTTGGATAGACGAAACTATTAAAATTAGAATTATAAATAAGTTTTTTTGAAGTGTACTATTTATACTTTTGATATTTTTGGCTTTCATTTTTTTTAATTGCCGACAATAGTAGTAAACAATTTTATTTATAATTAGTCTAAATAAAAATTACCTAAAATTTTCTTAATAGATACTAAAATTTAGTTAGTTATTGTTATATAAACTATGATTATTGATAACCAATAATAGCTTATTAATTAGAAGATTTTGATTAAATTTTTTGCAGAAATTGTTCTACTGTGAGTGCATTATCTACTGAATAATTGCCAATTTTAGTTCGTCTTAAACTGTGTAAATATGCACCGTTATTGAGTTTTTTTCCAAAATCATGTGCTAAACTTCGGATATACGTGCCTTTAGTGCATTGAACTCTAAAATCAAATAAAGGTAGTTCAATATTAGTTAACTCAAAGGTATGAATGGTGATTACTTTTGATTTTATCGGTACTTCTTTTCCGGCTCGTGCTAATTCGTATGCTCGTTTTCCGTCTATTTTTACGGCAGAGTGTGCCGGTGGAAACTGTTCTTGTTCGCCTATAAACAGCTTAGCTGTTTCAACAATAACATCGTTGGAAATATGCGAAATATCGAATGTTTGGTTTACAGGACGCTCGGTATCATAGCATTCTGTTGTGGCACCCAAAAAGAATGTTCCGGTATATTCCTTTTCTGCATTTTGTATGCTTTCAATTTCTTTCGTTTTTTTTCCGGTGCAAAGTATTAATAATCCGGTTGCTTTAGGATCTAAGGTGCCTGCGTGTCCAATTTTTATTTTGCCATATTTTTTTTTGAGTGCAAATTTTATTTTGTTTACTACGTCAAAGCTAGTCCAATCTAACGGTTTATCTATTAAAATAATTTCACCTTCTAAAAAGTTCATGTATAATTTATGTGTTAAGTTGGTTAGTTGTTATTTCAAGAATGAAAAATAAATCAATAAAATAATACCGACAATAATTCTATACCAACCCCAAGGTTTGAATCCATATTTTGTTAGTACACCAATGAAAAATTTTATGGCGATGATTGCAACCGTAAATGCGATGCAATTTCCTACTAAAAATAGATATAGATTGTTGCCTTGTAATAATAATTCATATCCTTTAATCTCTATGCCGTTTTGATTCCAATCTTTTAAAAATATGGAGTACATAGTAACGGCCAACATGGTTGGCACTGCTAAGAAAAAGGAGAATTCTGCGGCTGCTTTTCTAGATAATTTTTGTTGCATACCACCGATGATTGAAGCAGCACTCCGGCTTGTTCCGGGCATCATAGCAAGACATTGCCAAAACCCTATAATTACAGCTGTTTTAAAGGAAATATCTTTCTCATTGTGGATAGTAGATTGCGTAAATAATTTATCTATGAACAATAAAATTATTCCACCGATAATAAGCATAATTGCGATAGGAATGGGATTACCTAAAACAGCTTCAATTTTATCATCAAATAATTTACCGAGTACCAATGCCGGTACGACTGCCGAAGCTAATTTTATATAGAATTGTATGTTTTTAAAATCAAAAAATTTTTTCCAATACAAAACCACTACTGCCAATATAGCACCAAATTGTATGGATACTTGAAACATCTCTACAAATTTTTCCTTTTCAATTCCTAAAATGGAACTGGTAAAAATCATGTGTGCCGTAGATGAGATAGGTAAAAATTCTGTCAATCCTTCAATGATTGCTAGAAGAATGGCATGAATAATACTCATAAATTATTTGTTTTGTGAGATGAAATGTACCTGTAACCAATTATTATACAGCAACATTATTTTGATTTGCCGGTTTCTTTAAGATGGCAATGATAATTGTAACAAATCCGGAAATAACCACAATAGGAGCTAAGGTAATTCTTCTAAAAGAATAAATTTCAGCTTCATTGAATACTTTAGGGTCACTACTGCCACCACCACTCATTAAAATGAAACCTAAGATGATTAATAATGCACCCACACCCATAATAATGTAATTGGTTTTATCAAATAAGAGTGTATCGTTTTTGCTGGTCGGTAATTTAAAAAAGGAACCGGAAGAAGCTGGTTTTTTGGCAGTTGCTACACTTTTTACATTGGGTTTGGCAGCTTTAGGTTGTGCCGTATTTTGTTTTGGTTGATTTTTTGCCATAAGAATGTTTAATAGAGTTCGTCTAGTTTTACTTTTAAATATTTATTCACTGCAAAGTAGGTACTTGAAATGGAAATTAAAATTCCAAATAAAGTTAATCCAATTGCTATGAAAAGCAAAATTACAAAATCTTGTGAAACAAATTGAAGAGAGAATTTATTAATTGTTAAATAGATAATGCCGGATAAAAACAGTAATGCAATTGCGGCACTGATAAGTCCGGAGATTATAGATTTAATAATAAAAGGCTTAATGATAAACCATTCATTGGCACCAATTAATTGCATGCTTCTAATTAAAAAACGTTGAGAATACATCATCAATCGGATGGTGTTATCAATAATTAAAAATGCAACCACCAACATAATAGTAGATAAAATAATAATACCTATCGTAATTGGTTTTAAGGTGGTTCCGGTCGATTGCACAGCTAAATCTGAATATTGTACTTCTTGCACTCCGGCCTGAGCTAAAAAATCTGATTTTACATCTTTAATAAAATCCGGATTAGAAAATTCTGATTTTAAATTAATGATATAGGCATCATACAACGGATTGCTACCTAAAATTTCTGTGAAGTTTTGTCCTAATTCTTTTTCAAATTGTTGTGCTGCAACTTCCTTACTTTTATACGTAATTTTGGTAATATAATTTTGTTTTTTCAGATAGTTAGCTAAAGCAGTTTTCTGACTTTCCGTTACATCTGATTTTAAATTCAAATCGATTTGTACACTCTCTTTTATTTCTTTGATTTGTTTTTGGAGCGTGAAAACTCCAAACGAAAACAACCCGATGGTAAATAGTATCATCGCGATACTGATAATGGCAAAAACGAAATTAGGTTTGCGTTTTACAGGTGCTTTTTGTTCTAATTCATCTGACATAAGGGCGAAAATACTGATTTTTTAATTACTTAATGTTTATTCGTTATTAACAACTTGTGTGAATGCGTATTTTTGATGCATGAAGAACGCAGAATTGGGTATTGAATTGTATTTACATCCAACTTACTTTATTGATAGTGAGCAACCGGATATTCAACGATATGTAAAGAATATCATCAATGGTGAAATTGATAAAACTAAAATTGCCATTAAATTATATTATGCAATTCGCGATGGTTGGAGATACAATCCATACAATATCGATTTGTCGCATAAAGCAATGAAAGCAAGCTCTATTTTTAATAGAGAAAATAAACAAGGTTATTGTATAGAAAAAGCGTGTTTGTTAGCAGCATGTTTGCGTGCAGTAAACATTCCGGCACGCCTTTGTTTCTTTGACGTTCGCAATCATATTGGCGTGGAGAAATTAATAGAAATATTGAAAACAGACGTATTGGTTTTTCATGCTTGTACAGAAATATATCTCAATGAAAAATGGGTGAAAGCGACACCGGCATTTAATAAAGAACTATGTGAACATTTAAACGTAGATACATTAGAGTTTGACGGTGAGAATGATTCTATTTTTCAGCAATACGACCACAATGGCGGACAATTTATGGAATACCTCAATGATTACGGTAGCTTCCACGATGTGCCTCACGATATGTTTGTGCGATTATTGCATCAAAAGTATGCCCACTTTTTCCAAACTCAAGAGCAGAAAGCAATGTATAAAGTGTAATACATGTTGTGCAAATTATTCTACATTTACTAATTCTATTTCAAAAATAAGAACGGTATTTGCCGGAATAGAACCGGAGCCTGTTGTACCATAAGCTAACGCAGATGGTATTAATAATTTTATTTTTCCACCTTTTCGAATAAAAGGAACACCTTCTTGCCAACCTGCAATAAATTGTTTTAAAAACCCTTTAATTGGTGAGCCGCTTGTTTGTTCAAATACAACCCCATCTTTATAAGAGCCTTTATAATGTACGGTTATATAGGAATTTAAATGTGGCGTAATAGTGCCTGTTCCGGTATCAGCAATGCTGTAATATAATCCGGTACTTGTAGAGTCATAAGTTATAGTGCTATCAATAGCAATGTATTGTAATAAAATTGCTTTATCAATAGCTGCTTGGTTCGTTTTATCATCAGATTTCTTGCACGCAAATACTAAAATTGGAAGTGCCATCCATAATAGGTATCTCATTTTATTCATTGTTTTTATTTCTTATTTACGAAACGAAATTAATTGACTTTTGTTTTGTAACACAACTTATTTTGTTAATTAAACACTAATTAGTTTTTATAATCACTATTTTAATTTCATTGGTAACTAATTATTGGAAATTGACATACAATAGAGTATAAAAATAATCTATGTTTCAAAAGTATCTTTTTAAACTTGAATAACGCCAACGTTGAATTTCTCAACAGGAGCGTTGTTGGCTGCTTCAATTCCAAATGAAATCCATTTACGTGTTTCTAATGGGTCAATAATGGCATCTACCCAAATTCTGGAAGCGGCATAATAGGCTGATGTTGTTTTGTCGTATTTGTCTTTTATTTCCTTTAGTATTGCTTCTTTCTCTTCATCTGTATGACTTGCACCTTTGGCTTGAAGCGCAGCTTCTTGTATTTGTAAAATTACTTTTGATGCTTGCTCACCGCCCATTACTGCAATTTTAGCACTTGGCCAAGCCAACATAAATCTTGGATCGTATGCCTTACCACACATGGCGTAATTGCCGGCTCCGTATGAGTTTCCTGTTACGATGGTAAATTTTGGAACAGTGGAATTGGATACGGCATTTACTAATTTAGCCCCATCTTTTATAATACCACCATTTTCACTACGACTTCCTACCATAAATCCGGTTACATCTTGTAAGAAAACTAAAGGAATTTTCTTTTGATTGCACAACATGATAAAACGTGCAGCTTTATCTGCCGAATCAGAATAGATGACACCACCTACTTGTACTTCGCCTTTGGCACTCTTTACAATAGAGCGTTGATTGGCAACTATTCCAACACTCCAACCATCGATGCGTGCATAGGCACAAACAATAGTTTTGCCGTAATCTTCTTTGTATTCTGTTATTTCGGAATTATCTACGATGCGTTTTATAACTTCTTTAACATCGTACGGTTTGAAAGTGGAAAAGATACCATAAATTTCTTTTTCATTTTCTTTCGGTTTTTTCGCCTTTATCCTGTCAAACCCGGCACACTCAAATTTCCCAAATTTTTGTACTAATTTTTTTATAGTATCAAGGCATTCTTTGTCGTCTTTCATTTTATAATCACAAACACCACTGATAGCAGTTTGTGCAGTGGCACCTCCTAATGTTTCGCTATCTACGGTTTCGCCTATTGCCGCCTTTACCAAGTAAGGTCCTGCTAAAAAAATGCTTCCGGTGCCATCTACAATTAAACTCTCATCACTCATAATAGGTAAGTAGGCTCCACCGGCAACACAACTGCCCATAATTGCAGCTATTTGCGGAATGCCCATTGATGACATTTTTGCATTGTTTCTAAAAATGCGTCCGAAGTTTTCTTTGTCTGGAAAAATTTCATCTTGCATTGGAAGGAAAACTCCGGCACTATCTACTAAGTAGATAATTGGTAATTTATTTTCTAAAGCAATTTCTTGTGCCCGCAAATTCTTTTTTCCGGTAATAGGAAACCAAGCACCGGCTTTAACGGTGGCATCATTGGCAACCACCATACATTGTCTGCCCGAAATATAACCAATCACTACTACCACGCCACCACTAGGACAACCACCTTGTTCGGCATACATATCATCGCCGGCAAGTGCTGCTATTTCTATATGTTCCGTGTTTTTATCTAATAAATATTCGATGCGTTCCCGTGCGGTTAATTTTCCTTTTTTATGTTCGGAGTCTATCTTTTTTTGTCCACCGCCGAGATATATTTTTTGCAATTTAAGTTTTAATTCATCGATTGATAGACGCATAGCGTCTTCATTTTTATTAAAGTCAAAATCTGTCATAGTGTAAATGTAAGAAGAAAAATATTTTTTGTTGTGGATATTTTTTATTTGTTTTTTTAAAATTCAATTATATCTTTGTTTAGATAATTATTTTTTAACTATTAAAAATATTAAACTATGAAAAAAAGAAACATTGTAGCCGTATTATTTACAGCAGTTTTAGTTGCTACCGGAATTAGCTCTTGTAAAAAGAACAAAGATTGTATATCGTATACTTATGATGGAGATACAGGATGTGTTTGTGTAAGTGATTTTCCGAATAGAGAAGCTTTTGATGCTTATGTTACATATTTAAAAAGTATAGATGGTGTAAAAGTTACTTATACTTCAGAGTGTAAATAAAGAAAAAGCTTAATGCAGAAATCAATTTTAGTATTTATTATTGAATGGGTTTCTAAAATCCAAAAGAATTTAGGTGTCGCTTTAAGAGAATTAAGGCGACATCTTTATTTTTATGATTTTGAAGTTAGAAAAGATGATATATATATTGTTTCTTTTCCAAAATCGGGTACAACTTGGGTGCAAGTAATTCTATATAATTTATTGACTGAAGGTAATATGGATTTTAATCACATTTATGATGTGTCACCATGGCCAAGTAATCAAGCATTTAATGGCGAAAGTCCAGAAAAAATTAATCAAATGCCATCACCTCGTATTTTAAAATCACATGATAGTTATGATAGATTTGATGAGAAAGCTAGAAATAAAATTATATTTGTTTATAGAGATGGTAAAGATGTAGCTGTTTCTTTATATCATCATAATAAAGATTATTTAGATTCCAATTTAACGTTTGATAGTAATTTTGAATCTTATTTTATGATTGATAAAAAAGGAATTAATTATTTCAAATTTATGAACACATGGTTTCTAAATAAAAACAAATTAAACATTCTGTATATATCTTATGAAGATTTAAAATCTAATTTTGATTCTACTGTTCAGAAAATTGCTGTTTTTTTTAATGTTGATTTAACAGAACCTATATTAAGCAGAGTAAAACAACATTCTTCCTTTGATTTTATGAAGAAAAATGAAAGTAAATTTGGAGAAATTCCACCTAATTTAAAATCACCTCAGGTATTTGATAATTTTATACGAAAAGGAGAGGTGGGGGCTTTTTCAAATTATATGAATGATGAGCAATTAAAATACTATACAAAGTATTATAAATTAATGGTAGAGCCTTTTAAGCCGAAAAATTAATTTTACCTAAATTCTACTTGAAATTCTTCCACATCATGCTTTCCATAGGCTTGGGTGTGCGTTCGTTGTATTTGGCAGAAGCTTTTTTGTTATACGCATTTTCTATATCACCTTCCACCATAAAATAAATTAACTGACCAACGGGCATGCCGGCATAGATACGGACTGGCTGAATACATGAAATTTCTAAAGTCCAGTGATTGCAAAAACCAACATCACCTTTGCCTGCCGTTGCATGAATATCAATTCCTAAGCGTCCCATTGAGGACTTACCTTCCAAAAATGGAACATGAGCATGGGTTTCGGTATATTCTAATGTAGAACCCAAATATAAAACACCCGGTTCCAACACAAAACCTTCTTCCGGGATTTCGAAATGATGAATGGTATTATGCATTTTAGCATCTAATACAGGTTGTGTATATGTTGCTAAGTATTTACTTAGATGTACATCGTAGGAGTTAGTACCTAAATAGGTTCTTTCGTAAGGCTCAATTAAAATAGTGCCTTTGTCTATCTCTTGTAAAATCTGTTTGTCTGATAAAATCATGCCGCAAAGATACTAAAGCATTTTAGATTTTTTAATAGCTAACATTTGTGTTGCATATCAAGATGCGCATAATGAGTAGAGAGTAGCGAGTAGTGAGTAGTGAGAATGATGATTTCATTGTAATAAATGGGATTCCATCTTTCGAGGGAATGACAGTTGAAAAAACTTTGTGCTCTTTGTGTAAATACTTTGTGCACTTTGCGGTTAATATTTCGAGTAGAGAGAATAATGGTTTCATTAAAATAAATGGGATTTCCTTTTTCAAGGGAATGACATTGCTACATTGCTACATTGCTACATTACTACATTGCTACATTACTACATTACTACATTACTTTATTATTCCATTATTCCATTATTTCATTATCTTACTTTTGAAGCCAAAAGTAACAAAAGCTTTTTTTGAACTACAAGGCAATTTGATGTTTCGTTCCTCACATCAACCGCTTCTAAAATCAACGCAAATGCTTATTGCCTTCCCTTCGTTGATTTTAAAGCTATTGCTGTGTATTTCAAAAAATCGAACTCTTCTGCGGTCAGCACTTTTTTGAGTAGTGAGTTGTTTGTAGCGTGTCATTCCCATGAAAATGGGAATCTCACTGGAAATAAAATGGGATTCCATCTTTCGAGGGAATGACAGTTGAAAAAACTTTGTGCTCTTTGTGTAAATACTTTGTGCACTTTGCGGTTAATATTTCGAGTAGAGAGAATAATGGTTTCATTAAAATAAATGGGATTCCCTTTTTCAAGGGAATGACATTGTTACATTACTACATTACTACATTACTACATTACTACATTATTACATTATTACATTACTAGCTTACCATTTCATTTTCGACTAGTTTATAACCTTGTCCATGAATATTGAGGATTTGAAGATGTTCATCTTCCTTAATATATTTTCTAATTTTAGAAATAAACACATCCATACTTCTTGCCGTAAAATAGCTGTCATCTTGCCATACATGTTTGAGTGCTAATTCGCGTTCTAATATTTGATTTTTCTTTTCGAAAAACAATCTCAAAAGTTCATTTTCTTTAGTTGTCAATTTGATTTCGTTGCCTTTTACACTAAGCTTGTGGTTTTTGTAATCTAATACACAATCGCCGGCACGATACTCATCCATGGCTACTTGCACTTCGTGCTTCTCCGTTCGACGCAAAATAGCATGCATTTTTAGCTCTAAAATTTCCATGCTAAATGGTTTAGTAATATAGTCATCAGCACCAATGGTTAAACCTTTAATTTTATCTTCTTTTAATGATTTTGCCGTGAGAAAAATAATCGGAATTTCTTTGTCTTCTTTTCGGATTTCTTCTGCAACAGTAAAACCATCTTTTTTAGGCATCATAACATCTAATAAAAGGATATCATAGTTGTTTTTGCGAAAGGCAAATAAACCTTCTACGCCATCTCGTTTTAGTTCTACCTCAAAGTTTTTATGTTTTAAATATTCTTGTAAAAGCATGCCTAAATTCGGATCATCTTCTACCAATAATACGCGTTTTTTAATTTCTGTGTTCATGTTTATGCGTTTAGTTTGTGATTAATATTAATTGTTATTTTCCGGTAATTGAATAATAAATTTTGAGCCTTCTTTAGGTTTACTTTCCACCCAAATTTTTCCGGCATGCTTGTCGATAATGGATTGAACATAACTGAGTCCTAAACCAAATCCTTTTGTATCATGTACGTTACCTTTGGTTACCCGATAAAACTTTTCGAATATCTTTTGTTGTTCCACTTTTGACAAACCTACGCCATTATCTACTACTTCAATTTGTATGCCTGATGGAATATTAAAAGTGTTAATTTTTATTAATGGCACTTTATCATTGTATTTAATGGCATTGTCTATCAAATTATTGATTGCTGCCGTAAAGTGCATCTCATCCAATTTAAATATATGATTTTCTGCGTTTAAATGCAACTCTATTTTTCCATTTAGTTCTTCTAATATCAAATGGAAGCGTTTGGCTGATGCCTGAATGATTTCGTGGATATCCCGATCTTCTATGTTGAGTTGTAATTCACCTTTCTCTAAGCGTGCAATTTGCAATACTTGTTCAACGTGGTTATACAATCTTTTATTTTCATCAAATATTATTCCGGCATATTTTGCCCTGTTTTCTTTTGATTCAGAAATGGAATTATCTTTAAGCATTTCACTGGCAATAGAAATGGTAGCAATCGGGGTTTTCAATTCATGCGTCATGTTATTGATGAAATCCGTTTTCATATCCGATAATTTTTTTTGTCGGAAGATGATTTTAAATGCCATATAAAATGCACCTATCACCATTAAAAAAAATATCGTTGAGGATATTATCATTGGTGATATAGACGAGTATAGAAATTTCTTTTTTTCCGGTAAATATAATTTTAATGATTTGTGGTCATCAAACATATTTCGTTTAAATAATTTTACACAATAAGGTGTTTTGTACAATTCCGTTAATGGTGCATTTTTGGAGAGTAATACAAAATTATTGTTGGTATATTCTGTTATACCGTATTTGAATTTGGTTTGTATGCCATGTGATTGCAATGACTCACTAATAATTTGATTTAATTTTGATGTATCCAATAATTCGGAAATGGGTTGCAAGCTCGTCATCTGTTGCACCATAAATTCTTGCAAATTATCTACTTCCGTTGGGAAAGTTTCTTCGTCCGGATGATGGTAAAAAGAATTGCCTTCTACATGCGGAAACACGCGGTGCTGCATAGGCGGTTCTTCTCTATTTCTGTAAAAAGTAGCATTATCATCTTCATCCATATTCGACATTTCGATGACAATTTCACCATTTTCATCAACATGAATTTTTTGTGTTTGTATTAATTTAGAAAGAATTGGCTTGTATGATAAATCTTCAATTTTTTTAGAAATCTCATGCATACTCTCGAAAACCGCCTTGTCAAAATCCTGTTCTCTGGATTTAATGGCACCTTTAAGCCAAAATATTTGTACCATCCCGATTCCGAAGAGTCCGAGAATTAATAATACAGAAGTAAATAGGATAATATTCTTATTCACAATCTAAAATTACAATGAGTTCGTATTGCAAAGTGTTAAGATTGCCTAAATAGTTAATTTTTTAATATAAGATAAGAGTTTTAAGCCTGATTTTGGATGATTTTATGTGCTTCTTCCACTTTTTTATCGATTTGTCCTGTTAAAAAATGGAAATACATCACAAAATCAGAACCTAAGCTATATAATGGATATTGAAATGTAGCCGGTTTATTTTTCTCAAATACAAAATGGCCAACCCAAGCAAAACCATAGCCTACAACAGGTAATAAAAATAAGATTTTAGCATTGCTATAATAAATTGCTGCAGCAATTACCAATAATAATCCACTTGTGCCAATATAGTGTGTTAATCTACAAATAGGATTGCTATGCTCGGTAAGATAATATGGATAAAAGCTCCAAAATGTTTTGTATTTCTTTTCCATTTTTTTCATTTGTGTAGATTAAAGATACATATAAATAAGATATAATGGCACATACATTTTTGTTTCGATATTCTATTCTGTAATTTTGTACAATGGAAATACGCAGTAAAGCTTATTTACAAATGAACATAGCTACCTTTCTTTGGGGCTTGACTGCCGTATTAGGAAAGGTGATTTCCATTCAGGAATTTCCATTGGTTTGGTATCGTGTTTTGTTGGTTAGCCTAAGCATGTTGTTTTTACCTAAATTGCTTCCGCAAGTAAAACGATTGAGAAAAGCATCAATATGGAAAGTAAGTGGAATCGGTGTAGTGTTGTGTTTACATTGGATAGCTTGGTACGGTTCCATTAAACATTCGAATGCAAGTGTTGCTGTGAGTTGTATTGCCGGTGTTAGCTTATTTGTGGCAATCTTAGAGCCATTTATCAATAAAACAAAATTTGATACTTCAAATTTGTTGTTAGGTTTTATAGTGATTCCGGCTATTTTGTTAATCAATCATTCCTTAGATATACAGTATAAAAAAGGATTTTTATTAGGCATTTTAGCTGCATTTTTGGCTGCTATTTACAATATCTTGAATAAGAAATATACACAAGATATTGCACCTAATACCATCACATTTATACAAATGGTGAGTGCTTGGGTATTTATGACTATTTGTTTACCATTTTATATGCAATGGAATCCCGGAGCATTTTATTTGCCAAGCTGGACAGACTTTTTTTATTTACTGATTTTGGCAGTTTTTTGTACCGCTATTCCTCAGAATTTGTTTTTATATGCACTTAAAGCCAGCGATGCATTTACGACATCACTCATCAATAATTTAGAGCCGGTTTATGGCATTATCTTGGCGGCAATTATATTAGGTGAAAACAAAGAGTTGACTTGGCAATTTTATCTTGGAACACTTATTATTCTGTTGGCTGTTTTTATGCATGCTATGTTGCACGGAAAACGTAAAACTACTTAGTACTTTTTTTTGTTGCTTTGGTTGATTTCTCCTTGTTTTTATAAAATTGTTTACTTTTTACATAAAGCACTTTTTCTACCGCAGCAACGGTTTCGCCTTGTTCATTCACAACATTTGTATGGAAAGTAAATAAACCTTTTCCATTTTCATCTACATATTTCTTTATTTCTGCTATTTTCTCTTTGGGTATTTCAAAAGTAGCTGAAACCGTTTTCTTTTCTGCTTTAATAAAATCTATAGAAGCTGATTTATCCCAAACAATATAATCTAAACCCAAATGTTCCATTAATATAAACATATAGAACGGATCGCACATACTATATAACGAGCCGCCATAATGTGTGCCAACGGCATTTCTATTGTACCAATGCATTTTCATTTGCGATACAACTTGCGTAAAATCATTGTTAATGGATTTTACAGTAATTCCTGCACCCATAAAAGCCGGGTAAAATTTTATCAGTTTGGCTATCGTTCTTATACGCATTTCAATAAATTTCAAGGCTAAATTAACTTTTGAGGTGAAGTTTTTAGGCTTTATCTATTTTATTAAAAATTAAACAATTATTTTAGCAAACGATAACGTATGAGAAAACTCCTTACATTTATTATTTGTAGCCTATTTATTTCAGCATTTGCACAGCAACTTAATTTTCCGTTGAATTATGAAATGCAAAACCGATTGGAACGATATATTGCTACCTCTTCAAAATTTATTACCGGAGCCAAACCGTATAATATGGCAGAAGTTACAACTGCAATTGGTGATTCGGCTTTACAAGAATTAGGTTTTGATACGGATTCCTCAAAAGATGGTTTTAAATTTGGATTTTTAAAAGGAGATATGTTGGCAGCTTCTGCGAAGCAAAAGAAATTTTATTTCGCTATCAATCCGGTTTTAGATGTTCAGTTTGGATATGATATTAATAGTAAAAAAATGAGATATTCCGTTGGTTATGGAGCTCGTTTTGATGCAAATATTACTAAAAAACTATCTTTATCTTTTACGTATCAAGGTGTTACAGAAGATTATTTACAACAAGTAGATGACTATGCTACACAATACGGCGTGCTTCCGGGTTATAGAAAAGCAACGTTTAAAGGTAATCGAATCAATTCCCAATTGTTTTCCGGCTATTTATCCGTTTCGCCTAATAAATATTTTAATTTTCAAATTGGAAACGATAAACAATTTTTTGGAGAAGGTTATCGTTCTTTGTTTTTGAGTGATAATGCATCGAATACACCTTTCATAAAATTAACAGCAAATTTTTGGCGTATTAAATACACTTGTTTGTATAATTTAATGCGTTATGCACCGATAGATGGTTTTAATGTTGGAAACGATGTTTCAAAATTTAGAACGAAATATGCCACTTTTCATTTAATTTCTGTTGATGTTGCAAAGTGGATGCAGTTTACCTTCTTTGAAGGTGTTACATGGTACAAAGGCGACTCTACTCGCACACGAGGCATCGAATTCAGCTATATGATTCCAATGGCATTTATTCGTCCGGTTGAGTTTGCATTAGGTTCGCCGGATAACGTGGTTCTTGGTATTGGAATGAAATTTAAAGCATCGCCTAAAAATATCTTTTACACACAAGTGATGTTAGATGATATGGATGTTGCAGCAGCACGCAAAGGAAAAGGATTTTATAGAACCAAGGTAGCGGCTCAATTTGGCTTTAAATCGTATGATATATTTAAAGTAAAACACCTCGATTTTCAAACCGAATTTAATGTTGTTCGTCCGTTTGTGTATGCACACAAAGCACCGGAACAAAGTTATACCAATTTCAATCAAGCATTAGCTCATCCGTTAGGAGCTAATTTTCTAGAGTCTATTACATTCTTAAATTTCTGGCATAAACACTGGACGGCTTCTGCAAAAGTGCAATACGTAGCTCAAGGATTGGATAATCCATATCAACATCAAGGAAGTAATATCTTTGTTTCGGATTATTTGATAGCACCAAATTTAGGGACAGCTTATAGTAATTATTTTTTACAGGGCAAACGCACTCAAATTGTAAATGTGGAAGCACGTGGTGGTTATTTAATCAACCCAAAAATTAATTTATCAGCAGAAGCTTTTATCAATTATAGATTTCAAAAAACAGCTAATTTGAAATCAAATCGTGCTTATTTTGGTATTAGTTTGCGTACCAATATTACCAATCGCTATACCGATTTCTAAGACGTTTTATAATAAAATGGTGGATGATAGAAAATAATGTCCATACATCTTTCCCAAAAGAAATAAATGTTTTCACCAACGGTGATGCTGCTAAACCGAGTACTTGGTCGAATGTGCCGTACTTTTTTACCGAAACGTTGATGCGTAAAGGAATAAAAGTAAACCGGATTAATATTGGCACGAACCGCATTGTAAAAACCTTGTATCGCTTTACGATTTGGCAAATTTTTAAACGATTAAAAAAGCACGATACGTATGATTATTATAGAAGTAGCATCCATCATTATCTAACACAATTTTCTATTCGACGTGCCATCAAAAAATATCCAAATGCCGATTGGAATTTGTTTTTGTCGTTTAGTTTTTCTGCGAAGCAATATAGCTTAAAACCAACAATTTTATTTGGCGATTGGACGTATGAATACTTCTTTGATTATTTTAAAAAAAGAAATGCCGGTTATTTAGAACATGAATTCTTAGAGCGAGAAAATTCGTATATAGAAAATGCAGACAGCGTTTTTGTATTATTTCCTAAAGTGGCAAATTATATGCAACAACGCTATGCGAACAAGAAAATACATTATATTGGAAATGTGATAAATGCAGAAGTACAAATTTCTGCAGATGAAATCATTCAACGAAAAACAGCATCAACCAACGTATTGTTTATCGGTGGAATTAAATATAAACAAGGCGCCGATGCTTTGATACAATCCATCGAACAATTACAACAAATTATACCAACAATACATTTAGATATAATTGGAATGAATGCATCGGATTTTGATATATTACCACCTTTTGTAAAATGCCATGGTTATTTAGATAAAGGCAAAGACGCAGACCGGAAACTATATTACGATTTAATGCAAGATGCCAAAGTATTTGTCAATACCACACCCTTGTGGAGTGCATTTTCTGCTACGGTAGAAGCCATGTATTTTTATAATCCAATCATCATCACTAAATATGATGAATTTGTAGAAACATTCGGCGACAAATTAACGATGGGAACGTATCACGAAACATCCCATTTAGCTCAAGAAATTTTGGATATTTTTCAATCAATGTCGTATGGTCAACTATGTTTAGAAGCACATCAAGCCGTTCAAAATTTTACTTGGAATAATTATATTGATGCATTTATACATCAATGCCAGCAAGACCTTCGTAAATAATTCCATTTTTTTTATGGAATTTTGAAAAAATGTTACTCTTTATATAATATGATAGAAGAGATACACTACGGAATTGCTTTGCGTTTATTAAAAGGAATAGGAGACAACAGTGCGAAGGTTTTAATTAGTCATGCCGGAAGTGCTTCCAATGTATTTAAGTTAGCTGTATCAAAACTTCAAAAAATTAATGGCATTGGACCTAAAACAGCCGCGGTATTTAAAGATACAAAAGAGGCTTTGCTGCGAGCAGAACAAGAAATAAAATTTATCGAAAAAAATAAGATAGATGTACTATTTTATTTCGATAGTAGATATCCAAAAAGGTTGTTGAATTGTGCAGATGCACCGTTGTATATTTTCAGTAAAGGAAAAGTTGATTTTAATAAAGAACGGTTTGTCAATATTATTGGTACAAGAAACAGTACTTCGTACGGACAAGAAATTACAGAAAAATTGGTTGCAGAATTAGCGGCACACAATGTCCATTTAGTGAGTGGTTTAGCGTATGGAATTGATATTTGTGCACACAAAGCAGCCTTGAAATACGATATGCAAAATATTGCAGTTTTAGCTCATGGTTTGGATAGAATTTATCCGGCTCAACATGCAAGATTTGCAGAAAAAATGCAACATAACGGAGCCATTGTTTCGGATTTTTTGAGCAATACCATTCCGGATAAACAAAATTTTCCGAGTAGAAATAGGATAGTTGCCGGTATGACAGATGCTACAATTGTAGTTGAATCGGCGGTTTCCGGAGGAGCACTTATAACAGCAGAGATTGCCAACTCTTATCATCGCGATGTGTTTGCATTTCCCGGAAAAATAACGGATGAATATTCAAGAGGATGTCTTCAATTAATCCAACAAAATAAAGCCATGTTGGTTACAAGTGCTTCGGATATTATTGCTTGCATGAATTGGCAACAAGATGAAAAAATAATTCCAAAAATTGATGTCCAAACACAACTATTTATTGAGTTAACGAGAGAAGAAAATCAAATTGTAGATTGTTTAAAAACAGCGGATAAAAAGTCGATAGATGAATTGTATTTGCAAACCAATTTGCCACAAAGTTTAGTAGCCACTCATTTATTGCAATTAGAGTTAAAAGGAATGGTAACTGCTTTGCCCGGGAAATTTTATAAGTTAGTTTCATAAAAAAACAAAAAATTACTCATAGATACTAAGTACCAATTAGTTGGTATTTTTATGATTTTCAATACTTTCTGCGTTAATGCAGTGCTAAATTTATCTTTTGCTATGTGTTAGCTCAATATTCAAAATTACTTTTGCATATTAATTCATATTATGCAAAAAAGAAATTATAAACGCGTAGATAAAAATCCGGATGGTAGTTTTACTTATAAAACCATCGATATCGATTCGTATGATATTTTTGAAGAACCATTAGAAATTATTGTAACGAATATCAATTATCTGCCACAAATGGGTGATATCTTAAATAACTTAGGATATGTTCCGGATACATCCTATTTTTTTCATCAATGTAGAGATATAATTTCTGTTCCGGAAAAGCATATAAATAATAAAGGTCAAGGAAAATTTGCTTTCCAAGCGTATTTTCATAATTTTCCAAATTCTGTATTGTCTATAAATAAAGATGCATTAGTGGTAATTGTTTTGCATCCGCAACAATTGAATGCACAAGGACAACGCGAGTTTAATGTAGTTGGCTATATACATGTCAACTTAATGGATGTTCATTTAGATGGCGAACGTTACGATGCGTATTATTATAATATGTTGCGTGTAAGTGAACGAGTAGAAAATAACAAAAAAATTTATCGACGTAAAAAAATATTTACACTCATGTTTAGCATCATGCATAGTATTGTTGGTGTAGAAGAGAATATTGCTTTTACGTATGGTGCAATGGGAAAAGAAAACCAAGCTATTAATGAAGCTTTGGAACTCAATACTAAATTATACGAAAAACATTACGAGAAATGGGCTTTTACCAATAATACTAAAATCAATAAATTTTTTGGCAGCAAAGATGCATTTAAAAATTGCATAGACATTTCTGATAATAAAGAATTGCTTTTAGAATTTTATAGAAAATTAAAAGCACAAAAAGAACATTATACTTTCTATCATTTAAAAACGGAAGAGGATTTTTTAGACACGTTAGATAGAATATTTGCGTACTCTAAATCATCTAGAGTATATATGGTTCCGGATGCAAATGGAAATATGGATGCAGCCTGTTTTGCTATTAATTGGGGCGAATATTTTGCCTTCCAATTAGAAAATCCTCAAGGATTATTTAAAGCATTGGCAAAAATGAAAT
This sequence comes from Bacteroidota bacterium, assembly GCA_963169645.1. Taxonomy (GTDB): domain Bacteria; phylum Bacteroidota; class Bacteroidia; order Chitinophagales; family JADIYW01; genus JADJSS01. The sequence goes on along the minus strand of CAUJCO010000009.1, from coordinate 56,371 downwards.
TAACGGATAATATCTTATATCCAATTATGATTACCGGTACACCAGCTAATGTGGAAATACTTTTAAAAGGGATTGCTTCGCACTATAATAAAACATATAAATGTAAAGTAACCAACTTAAATTCGTATGCGGGTGATCCGTATCATCAAATTAAGAAAAGTGCATTAAATGACGAATATTTGTTTTTAATTATCTGTAATGATGTAGATAAATTAAATGCAATGAAAGAACGCTCCAAAGGAAACGATGGAAACGTGAAGTTGTTTATAGATGTTCCGTTATTGTAAGCTGGTTAGATAACCATTTCAGGTATTTCACCTTCAATTATTAGTTTACCTAATGTTGCTTTTTTGATGTCATCTACGCTAACGCCCGGTGCACGTTCTAATAGTTTGAAACCATCTTCTGTTACTTCTAAAAAAGCTAATTCGGTTACTATTTTTTTGACACAACCAATTCCTGTTAACGGAAGTGTGCATTGTGGTAATAATTTACTTTCTCCGGCTTTATTTTCGTGTTGCATGGCAACAATAATGTTTTTGGCAGATGCTACTAAGTCCATTGCACCGCCCATACCTTTTACCATTTTTCCGGGAATTTTCCAATTAGCAATATCGCCTTTTTCGGATACTTCCATGGCACCCAAAACGGTCAAATCTACATGTTCACCACGTATCATGGCAAAGCTGGTCGCAGAATCGAAATAAACGCCACCGGGCAACATGGTTACAGTTTGTTTTCCGGCATTAATTACGTCAGCATCTTGCTCACCTTCGTAAGGAAATGGTCCCATGCCAAGCATTCCATTTTCTGATTGGAAAGTAACATTCATGCCTTCGGGCACATAATTAGCTACCAATGTTGGGATTCCAATACCTAAGTTTACATAAAAACCATCTTGTAATTCTTTGGCGATTCTTTTTGCAATACCATCTTTATCTAACATGATGTATCGTTTTATTTTTTTAAAAAATCCTATTATTATGAGTATTAAGATATAAGTCGTACGTATTAAGATAAAATTTAAAAACAAATTTCTTTCTACTTAATACTTAATCTCCAATTCTTTTTTTTTCAAATCTCTCGTTTCCGTACTGTTATTTTCTCAATTCGTTTTTCATATTTAGCACCTTGGAAAATTCGTTTTACAAAAATTCCGGGTGTATGTATTTGATCCGGATCGAGTTCACCTGCCGGTACTAATTCTTCTACTTCAGCAATGGTTATTTTACCTGCACCAGCCATCGGTAAATTAAAATTTCGAGTAGCTGCTCTATAAATTAAATTTCCATTGGTGTCACCTTTCCAAGCTTTTACAATGGCAAAGTCAGCATGAAAACGACGTTCCATGATATACATTTTTCCATCAAATTCTCTCGTTTCTTTTCCAATTGCCACTTCTGTTCCAAAACCGGCCGGAGTGAAAAAAGCCGGAATGCCGGCTGCACTGGCTCTGCAACGTTCAGCTAAAGTACCTTGTGGTATTAACTCAACATCCAATTCTCCATTTAATAATTGCCGTTCAAATTCTGCATTTTCGCCCACATAGGAAGCTATCATTTTTTTTATTTGATGATTTTTTAGTAATAATCCTAACCCAAAATCATCCACACCGGCATTATTGGAAATACATGTCAAACCTTTTACTCCTTTATTTACTAAAGCAGCAATGCTGTTTTCCGGTAATCCGCACAACCCAAAGCCACCTAAAATAATGGTCATGTTATCTGTAATGTCATGTGTAGCTTCCTCTGCGTTTTGATATACTTTTTTCATCGTCTTTAGTTTATAACAAATTTATGATTATATCAGTTGTTGGTTTTGTTTAATTTTTTAATGCGTTTACTTTGGAAAAATACTTGCTTTTGTAATTCTTCTTCTGTAAATATTTCTTGTTGCACATCGGTCGGTATTCTTTCCGATTCTTGTTTGCAAAAATTAATAGCTAATTCTGTGAATTTTTGTTGTAATGCATTTAAACTCCATTGTCCAAAAACATTATGACCACCTTCGTATAGCTGCAATTGATATTCTTCATTTGTAGTGATGTATCCATTGTATTCGTTTGAATATGGACAAAGTATAACACAATCAATTCCTTTTGCTTGTAGAGCATCTTCTAAGGTTTTCTTTAATCTCCATGAAGCCACAGTTGTTATTTCAAAAGGGAAAGCACAAATACCGATATTGCCAATTTTTAAAATTTGTAAGGTAAGAATTTGCGGTGCCCATGGATTTGGAGAGTCAAATCCACCTTGTTTTGCTACTTTTTTGATGTTTAAAATCATCTCATCACTAAAACCGGGCAATGGAATTTTATCGGCAGCAAAATTTCCTAAAAATTTTCGTTCACCACTTGCAACACCAATATCTTTTACTGCTTGTGCTTTATTTTTTCTATATATGAATTGTTCATATTCTCCACCATCGCGTACAGCAACTTTTAGTTCTTTTTTGCGTGCCCTACGTGCTACGGCACGTGCAATTTTTCCTAAAAATAAAGGCAATCCCGGTCCATCCATGATAGAGCCTTCTAAAAATGCAACACCCATACAAGATGGACTTGTTACACAGCCTTCTACGCCATTCGTGAAAGTTGGATGAATGTCTATTTTACTAAAATCAACAAATACGGAAATGCTATCAATTGTTTCATCTTTTATTTCGGTTGTTGAATTATGGATAATTTCTTTTGCTTTTTCAAACTGAAGATTTCCGTTGAATTTGGAACTTTTTAAATCATCCGGAAAATAACCTTCCCATTTACCACGTTGTGTCGGTAGTTTTGGATTGTATTTTACGCGTGCAGATACATCACCACAAGCGCCTTGGGCAAACGCTGCAATATAATGTTGGTTTTCGGTTTGCATACTTTCTTCTAAATAAGAAGCTGCAAAACCTTTATTATCAGAGCAAAGTCGGAAAAAATTATTGGGTAGATTAGATGTATGTACCGCAAACCAATTGATACTACCTAATGCTTGTCCCGTTTCTGAAATGAAATGCAATAAGGTCATTTCTCTATCAACACCTAAATGTCGGTTTTCGTGTGATAATTTTCGAACTTCCGGATTGGTATTATACGCATCAATCGTTCTGTTAAAACTTACCGGAATATCTGGTGCAAATGAGCTTTTTCCTAACTGAATCGTAGCTTTTTGTTTGTTTTTTTCAGCATGCAAGATGGCTTCAACGATGCCATTGACAATTTTTTCATACACACCTTTATGAAAACCCGGTGTGGACATATTATAAAGTACATGATGCGAATAGCCACTTGGACCACAATGTGTATGTTGGGCACTTAGTAATAAATTACTTGCAGTATATTTTAGTTCAGGATGTTTTTCTTGTAATATTCCAAGAACGCCTTGTTTTAAGGCTGGTGTGATAAACCCTAATTCGCAATTCACCAAACACACTTTCTTACTTTGGTTTAATTGTTCAAAAATAAAAGCACGTGCATAGAGTGGTGTCTCTATGGATAACATATAATGTTGTGGTAATCCGTAACCCAACATTCCAATTCCTTTAAAAAACGCAGTAATATCACCTTTTCCTAAACCTATGAATAACATTTTGTAATTTTACGGCAAAATACAAAATTTGTATTCAAATAAAAAATGATAGTTGTACGATTAATGGGTGGCTTAGGCAACCAACTTTTTCAATATGCGGCAGCCAAGCATTTGGCCTTACTAAACAATGCGGAGGTGTTTGTGGATACGACATTCTTAGAGTTAGATGTTCCAAATACCACTAAACGTCCTTTTGAATTAAATGCATTTAATGCATCTTTCAACATTGCAGATGATGCTTTACTGAAATCCTTTCATGGACCAGATTTTTCTACAAGTGATTGTTTGATAACTAAAATCAAATCGTTTGGCAATAGAAATAAATACAAATTTAATGAACATGGTTTCGATGAAGATTTCTTGAAATTAAGAGGCAACTATTACATTCGTGGATTTTTTCAGTCTGAGAAATATTTTAAAGAGATTGCAGACACCATTAAATCAGATTTTACGATAAAAGCGGATTATTTATCAAAGGACATAGAATTAATTCAAAAAATTCAAGATACAACCTCCGTATCTATTCATTTTCGTAGAGGCGATTATATTCGAAATTTATCGGCTATGGAAGTGCATGGATTATGCTCTAAAGATTATTATTTTAAATCGATTGAATGGATTAAAAAGGAGCTTGGCTCGGATTTGCAATTCTTTTTATTTACGGATGATGCGGCTTGGGTGCAAAAAGAAATGGATTGGGCTATCAATTGTACGTTGATTGAAAAAAAATCAACTATTGAAGATTTTTATTTAATGAGCCTGTGCAAGCATAACATAATAGCGAACAGCACCTTTAGTTGGTGGGCTGCTTGGTTAAATAAGTATGAATCTAAAAAAGTAATATTGCCTAAACATTGGATGAATAATATTTTGACTGAATCCGTAGATTTAGCACCTAAAAATTGGATTTTAAAATAATGAGTGAGCGAGAAAAGTATATCCACAACCCGACTTTACAATTACAAGAAAAGATATTAACCTCTATAATTTCGAAGGATGAGTCGATTTGCATCTTTGATATTGGTGCCTGTGAAGGTGAAAATTCTATCCGTTATGCACGACTTTTTCCCAAAGCAACCATTTATACCTTTGAGCCATTGCCTTCTAATTTTGATTTAGTAATTCAAAATAAAGAAAAATATCGAGTGGAAAATATGCATCCAATTTCGTCTTGTTTATCTAATACAATTGGAGAGACAACCTTTCATCTTTCATCCGGAAATCCAGATGATAAAGAAATGAAAGATTGGAATTTTGGAAACAAAAGTAGTTCCATATTGCCACCGGAAAAAACCTTAGAAGTACATCCTTGGCTAAAATTTGAAAAAACCATTAAAGTGCCAACGACTACACTGATTGATTTTTGTAAGCAACATGCCATAAGTACTGTTGATTATATACACATGGATGTGCAAGGTGCTGAATTAATGGTGTTGCAAGGTGCTGGCGATTTTATCAATCAAATAAAAATGATTTGGCTTGAAGTAGAAGCCGAAGAATTGTATAAAGGACAACCTTTAGAAAAAGATATTGCCAATTTTATGTTGCAACATCACTTTGTAAAAATTGAAGATACGGTATATACCACTGCCGGTGATCAGTTTTGGGTGCAACGCGATTTTATTATAAATAAGAAATCGAAATGGTATTTGGCGAAGCAACAAGCCTTTATTTCATTTAAAAAATCATATAAAAAATTTAGAAGAACAATATTGAAATAAGTTATATCAAGTTCTATTTATTCTTTTATTCTTGTACTATTTAATACAATCAAAAAATTAACAGGAATAAAATGAGCACTATATCTTTGTATAGATAATTCTAATGTAATAAAGGTTTTGTATTTTTATAATCGAATATAATCTATGCCTCAAATAAGTGTATTAATGCCGGCATATAATGCCGAAAAATATATAGAACAAGCAATCAACAGTATTTTAAATCAAACTTTTAAAGATTTTGAATTAATTATTGTGAATGATGGCTCTACTGATAAAACACATCAACTAATTTCTTCTTTTATTGATACGAGAATTAAATATTACCAAAATGAGGGCAATAAAGGATTGGCATTTGTACGTAATAGATTGATTCAATTGGCAAATTGTCCTTTTGTTGCTTTTTTAGATAGTGATGATATAGCTGAACCGAATCGTTTAGAAGTAGAATATAATTTTTTGAAAAATCAGGATGATTTAGATTTTATTTCTAGTAGTGTTGTTGTTCAAACAGATGACGGTAAGCAGAATTTAGATGCACTAAAGTTTGATTGTAACTCTTCAGAATTAAAAATAAACTTATTGTTTTTCAATCCGATTGTCACATCAACTGTAATGTTTAAGAAAGCTATTTTGCCAACCGAAATATTCAGAGAAGATTATCCACCTTGTGAAGATTACGATTTGTGGGTTCGAATGTTATTGAAAAAAAAAGGAAAAATATTGCCTACCTATTTAGCAATTTATAGGTCTTACAATACAAGCGTATCGCATCGAAAAGAGAAAGAAGCTCGCGAGAATAGAAACAAGATTATCGTCAATCAATTAGAATATTATTTTCCTAATCAATTTTCAAAAGAAGAAGAACAAGTGCACCTCAGCCTTGTAGAGTTTTCTCTAAAAAATAATATCGATGATTTGCCGGAATTGCAAAAATGGATAACTAAATTATTAGCACTCAATGCAACCTTCCAACATTTTGATGACGCCATTTTAAAACAAGTTTTGTATGAACGTATTTTGAAAAAATTATTGCGTTTAAAACAATATAATTTCTCCGTTTATAAAACGCTTCGACAGTTTAAGAAACAATTACAGCCAACAATTTCAATGGAACTGAGAAAAAAAGAAATCGCCATATTTGTATTTTCATTTTTACATAAGCAGATTATATCTTTATCCAATTGAAGAAATTAATTACATATATTCAATCGCTTGCATTCTACGAGACACTCAAACATGGCTCTGTTTATACGATTGCATTTGTAGTAACTCAATTTATTAGCGTTGTTTCGTTACCTATTTTTACAAAGTTATTACAGCCTGCCGATTTTGGAATTTATGAAGTATTTAATAACACCGTTCGTGTGTTAGGAATTTTAGTTTCTTTAAATTTATTCAATGGTTTTTATCGTTTTTATTTTGATGAAAATTTGGATAAGCAAGATTTAATGCGATATGTGTTACGCACTTCCTTACTATCTTTCTTCATAAGTGTGCTGGTTTTATGGCTGTTTCAACGTCCATTTATGGAATTAGTGAGTTTGCCTACCAATTTATTAGCTTGGATTTTACTTGCCGTATTTGCAAATATCATTTTTAATTTTTTTAATACATATAACACTGCACAACGCTTTAGTACACAATCCGGAATTTGGCAAATAATTTCTCAATTATTTCGAGTAGTAACAGCCGTATTATTTGTTATCTATTGGCAAAAAAACTATGAGGGCAGAATAGTAGGTGAGAATTTGATTTTGTTTATTCTGTCTATTCTAATTATAATCGTTTATTTTAGAAATTACATTGGCATCAACGACCACATTTCAAAAACACATAAAAAAGAAATCCTTTCGTATTCAGTTAGTTTTATACCAATTGGGTTAAGTGGGTTCGCACTTGGATATTTGGACACCATTATGATTAATAATTTTGAAGGCAGTCATGATGCCGGTTTGTATAGTTATGCGTATAAGTTTGCAGTAATCTATTCCGGCGTTACCACATCTTTCATCACGGCAAATCGTCCTAAATTATTTGAGTTACTCAATCAACATAACGAAGTAGCAGTTATAGCGCAAATGCGAAGTATGTTTAAAATGGTGGTGGCACTATCTGCATTATTTATATTCTTTGCAGCAGATGGTGGAAAAATTTTAGCACTCAATAAAGCCTTTTACGATGGTTTGCATCTAATGCCGATTTTAATTTTATCTTATATTTTTTCGGACATAAATGAGATTTATAGCTTCTATTTTCATTACGAAAAAAAAGTAAAGTATTTCTATTACAGTTTTGCGGTTTCTGCCATCGTAAATTTTGTTTTGAATCTTATTTTTATTCCAAAATATGGCTATGTAGCCGCAGCATATACCACATTAGCTTCTTATGGTTTTATGATGATTTGCACCTATTTAATATGTAAAAAGATAGTTACGATGCGTGTTCCGGCAGCCATTCGTTTTGTTGATTATTTTATCATCATAGCCATTGTTTTGATACTCAATTATTTTATTACCATTCTAGTAGCTAATATCTATCTTCAAATAACCATCAAAGCGGTTATTTATTTAATAGTGATAAGTTATCTTTGGCGAAATATTTTACAACAATTTAGAAATAAGTTGAAATGAAAATAGGCATTCTATATATCTGTACCGGAAAATACGATGTATTTTGGAATGGCTTTTACGAAAGTGCCGAACAATATTTGTTGCCCAATGTTGAGAAACATTATTTTGTTTTTACAGAAAGTAAAAACATCGAAAAGTCAACATTTGTACATACTATCTATCAAGAAAGATTAGGATGGCCAAATGATACATTGATGCGTTTTCATTTGTTTTTAAATATTGAAACCGCTTTAAATGAAATGGATTATCTATTTTTTTTTAATGCCAATTATACGTTTATTCAACCAATATATGCCAACGAATTATTGCCAACAGCAACCGATAATTTTTTAGTTGGTCAAATTCATCCGGTGGCGTATCACAAGCAACGTTCGCAATTTGATTACGAAAAGAATCCTGCATCAACAGCATACATTCCGGCTTCAGCAGGTAACTATTATTTTGCCGGTGGTTTGATTGGTGGCAGAACTTCGGAATTTTTAAAGATGTGCCGAACACTTAAACAACAAATTGATATAGATACATCGAATAACTTACTGGCACAATGGCACGATGAATCGCATATCAATCAATATTTTTCCCAGTTAGAACCCAAAAAATTACATCCGGGTTATTGTTATCCGCAAGGTTGGTATTTACCATTTGAACAGAAAACATGGTTGCTAGATAAAAATAAATTAGGCGGTCATGCATTTTTACGCGGTGAAAATAAGCAAAGCAATTTTCAATTTATCAAATCAAAAATGTTTTACCTTAAATTAGTGGTGCGTGCCGGTTTGTATAAAATTTTTGGATATTCTTTTATTTAATAAATTCTCAAGTTGATAAAAATATTACTCACCGGCGGATTAGGAAATCAAATGTTTCAATATGCATTGGGAAGAGCATTGTCTTTAAAAAACCATACCGATTTAGTTTTAAATACATCGTATGTAGATAGCAAATTGCCCATAAAATCTATCAGTACACCTATGCGGTATGAGTTAGATATTTTTGATATTAAAGCAACTGTTGAGCGGAATATTATACGAACGAGCCGATTATATCCTTTTGCCAAAACAGAATATTTATTGCGTCATCAGTATAATCAAGCTAAATTCCAATATGTTGCAGAAACAGCACATCATTTTCAACCCACTTTTTTAGAAGTGGAAGATAATTCCTATCTAAAAGGAAATTTCCAATCCGAGTTATATTTTAAAGCGTATGAAAATATTATTCGTTCTGATTTTACTTTCAAAAATCCTTTAACAGGTTTAAATAAAGAATTAGCTGCACAAATCAATACTTCGAATGCAGTGGCTTTACATATTCGTCGAGGTGATTATATTGCCTTAAAACAAAATGTTCAAAAATTTGCTCAAATTCCATTGTCGTTTTATCATCAAGCCATTCACACAATTTCTGATAAAATAGAAAATCCTGTTTTTTATGTTTTTTCAGATGATATAAATTGGGTGAAAACGCATTTAAAAGTGGATTTTCCACTTGTTTTTGTTTCCAATAATCATACTGCCAAATCCAGCTATATTGATATGCAATTAATGTCGATGTGTCAGCATCAAATTATCTGTAATAGTACTTTCAGTTGGTGGGCAGCTTGGTTGAATAATAACCCACATAAAATAGTAATTGCACCCAAAAATTGGTTTGCAGATAACCACATAAATTCAGCAGATATTATTCCACAGCAATGGATAAAATTGTAAATTAGCACAAAATCATTTTCATGTCCAAAAAACAACCACAGAAGCCATTAACTTCTATTCCTAAAAAATCAACGGTAACTACATCAAAAAATAATTCAGATAGTTCATTTCAAATATCCAATAAAATCGTAATTCCAATTGTTTTATTGATTTTTATTGCATTGGCATACTTCTATTGTAAACCTTTGATGGATGGTATGCAATTGTCAACACATGACTCCAATCAATATATAGCAATGAACAAAGAAACCGCTGATTTTAAAGCAGCTAACGGACATACTTCGTTGTGGTCGTCTCGAATGTTTAGTGGTATGCCGTCGTATATGATTGGCGGTTTGCAATTTGAACCAATTATACAACCGGCAGTTTTGTATATACATAAACTATTTCGTGTTATTCCCGATCCGGCAATGGAAATTGTTTTTTTATTGCTTTGTTCGTTTTTAGCATTTTATGTATTACTTCGTAGTGTGTCGTTTGCATCCATTGGTGCAATTGCCATCGGATTTTGTACGGTGAATTTTGTCAATTTAGATGCCGGACATATCACAAAAGTGATAACCATTGCTATGTTCTTACCTTTGTTTACAAGTGTTTGGCTAATATTTCAAAAAAAATATATTCTTGGAACAATTCTTTGCCTTGTTTTTGCGTATGAAATTATAACAGGTGCACACGTACAAATTGCCTATTATAGTTTTATGCTCATAGCTATTTTTATATTGATAGAGTTTGTTCGTTCCATCTTACAAAAAGATATAAAGCATGCGTTCATTAGTTCATCTATTATTGGAGTTTGTTTTGTGGTGGCAGGCATGATGAATTTCAATAATTATTTTATTAATGATTTTTCTAAAGATACTACACGCGGTGGAGATATATTGCACGAAGCAAAAATGAATCCATCCGCAACAACAACAACAACAACAACAACAGAAAAAGAAAAAGGTGTAGGCTTTGATTATGCGACACAATGGAGTTTTGGAGTAGAAGAATTAGGTTCATTTTTAGTACCCAATTTTGTGGGTGGTTCATCCGGTGGTGCATTAGATGAAAATTCCAATGTTTATAAAACACTTGCCAATAAAGGAGTTCCTGCACAACAGGCAAGTCAGTTTGTGCAACGAATGCCGTTGTATTGGGGTTCTGAACCTTTTGTGCAAGGACCAATGTATTTAGGTGCGATTGTTTTATTTTTATTTTTCTTTGGATGTTTTGCCTATAAAGGAAATTTAAAACCTTGGATAATTGGAAGCATTGTATTTACTATTTTAATTGCATTTGGTAAAAACTTGGAATTCTTCTATCGCTTATTGTATAACATGGTACCAATGTTCAACAAATTCAGAGCTCCAACGATGATTTTATCACTCACGCAAATTCTCATGGTAACATTGGGTGTGTTAGGTATTAAAGATTTTATGGATGATACGGTTTCGACCCAAAAAGATAGATTAAAATCGTTGAAAATGTCCGGCGGAATAGTTGGCGGATTATTGGTTTTTTTTATTGTGTTAGGCAGTGTTTTTTCTTTCCAATCCAAAGCAATCGAAAATGGTCAATCAACAGATGATCAATTTAAAGCACAAATAGTGCAAATGGCAGGTGAGCAGTTTGCAACTGAAATTTATACTGCATTAAAACAAGATAGAGCAAGCATGATGCGTTCCGATGCGATGCGTTCTTTATTGTTTGTAGCACTTGTTGCCGGATTATTATTGGTATTTGCTTCCGGAAAATGGAAACAAAAAAATGTTGTTTTATCCATCATTACAATATTGATATTGATAGATTTTTGGATGATAAACAAACGCTATTTAAATGATACAGATTTTGAAGATAAATCAACGGTTGAAGTAAATACATTTCCGGAAACACCCGCAGATGCTGCTATCTTAGCACAAAATAAAGATGGTGCCAGAATGGTAGATTTTACGGTTGATTTGTTTAACAGTGCCAATCCGGCTTATTATCACCGCACAATTGGTGGTTACAATCCGGCAAAATTACGTCGTTATCAAGATGTAATTCAATATGGATTAAGCTACGATTTTCAATTAATTAATAAAGTTGGTTTTTCGAAAGCCAATTTTTTAAATATGCTCAATACAAAATATATTAAGCAATCACCGGAAGCTAATGGTGTTGCTATAAACAATTTTGCTTTAGGTAATGCTTGGTTTGTCAATAATTTTCAAACGATTAGCACTCCGGAAGATGAGATTTTGAAAGTACGCGACATTAATCCTGCACAAACTGCAATCGTAAATACGGAGTTTAATGCATATATAAATGGTTTTACGCCGAATGCTGATTCTTCTTCGCAAAATGAAATAAGAAATATCCGATTGGTTGATGCTAAAAATCCGATGAAATTTGAATATCAGTTTCAATCGCCAAAAGATGAGTTTGTTGTTTTCTCCGAAGTTATTTATCGTCCAAATGAAGATTGGATTTCGTACATCGACGGCAAACAAGCAGACCATATTCGTGTGAATTATATTTTACGCGGTATGAAGGTTCCGGCCGGTAACCATAAAATTACTTTTGAGTTTAAACCAAAATTATATGCATCTACTGAAAATGTTTTGTTAGCAGGCAATGTTTTATTTAACTTGATAATAGTTGGTGCATTAGTATTGTTTTTTAGAAAAAGAAAACAAGCTGTTTCACCGACAGATGAACAAACTATTGCGTAATGAAGTTGGATGTCTTTTCATTTTTAATAATCAGTTTTAATAGGGCAGAAGATACCGTTGATGCCATTAAAAATGTATTGCAGTTAGATAATGTTGATGGATGGAAAAAAGAAATTATTGTTTTAAACAATGGTTCCACAACAGATTATTCCATCATTCCAAATTATATTAATCAACTCAATGAAGTAGATAGAAGTTGTATTAATTATATAAACAGTGCCAAAAACTTAGGTGTTTCAGGTGGACGAAATTTATGCATTCAAAAAGCTACCGGAAAATACGTATTGTTTATGGATGATGATGCTGAAATAGCCAATAAAGATGTTATTCAAAAAGTATTGGATTTGTATCTAAAATATGAAAAAGAAAAGTTAGCTATAATTGGTTTTTTAGGTCAAAATCCATTTACCGGAAAATTCGATATGCCTTTAAAAAATCCAACATTAATAGAAGGGAAACAAGAAATATTTTACAATTTGTTTTTCGGTTATGGCCATGTTTTTCCACGCGATTTAATTGTAGAAACCGGATTTTATCAAACAGATTTTTTTTATGGAATGGAAGAATATGATTTAAGTTATGCCACCGTAAAAGCCGGTTATTCTATTTTATTTACCAAAGATATTTTAGTTATTCACAAACAAAATCCGAACGGAAGAGAACCGAGTGTTGTTACGCAAGCACGCATGTTTGAAAATAAAATGATTGTTGTATATAAACATTTACCTTGGTTGTATGTGCTTACTCATTTTATACTTTGGAGCGGATTTTTTTTATACAAATCTAAATTTTCTGTTGTAGTATATTTTAAAACAATTTTAAGCATGCTTAAACGTATGCAACGCGCCAGACGAATAGTGATGAACGAAAATGGAATGCAATATCTAAAGCAAGTGAAAGCTCGTTTGTGGTATTAAAAAATGGAATTTTCCCAAATAGAAATTGCTTGTTTTTTAGCTCCAAATCCTTCAAAAAAATGTGCAATTGTTTTTTGAGTACTTCCGCAAAAATTAAATGTTCTACTTTCTTTTTGATGTAGTTGGATGAGTTCATGCAGTAAATAAGTCATTGCTCCTGAATTACTTTTTTTTGTATCATACCCACTTAATAAATAATAAGCACATGTTGTATCGTGAACAACAAAAGCAGTAGCTAATAAATGATGGTTGTTGTCGTAACAATTATAGGTGTTGCCGGCATGCTGTTTCTTTACCACTTTATTTATGGTGCGAAATGTATCCAAATCTATTTTGGTGGTCATTTTTTTTCGAATGAAAGTAGCATTGATTAATTCAAAAGATGCATCAATATCTTTACTGATTTCTATGTGATAACCGGATTTAATTCCTTTTTGCACATTGCGTTTGTGGTTATTCGTTAGCGTAATTGCATCGTTCGGATGCAGCATATATGTTTCGTATTTTTTATACGTTGATTTTTTTAGTTGAATAGCATTGTATTCAGGTAAAAATTTAAAATACGATTTGATTGTTTTAGGTAATTGTTTCGATAAAGTATCGAGTATTTTTTGTTGTTCTTTTACATCGAAAGAATGAAAAAAAATTGGCGATTGATAGAAACTTAAAAAAGGTAAATAAATTCTTTTTGTCAAAAAATTACCTTTCCAACAAAATGGAAATGCTGCAATAATATCTGGTGAAGCGGAGTGGACGGATGCTGATTCCATTAAACAAACATCCCAATTTTCTGCAACGGCATCTAACCAAAATGGCTGCATAAAAATCGGAACATCTGTTCTGTTTTTACAAAATAAAATGTACCGTTTTTTATGCAACATGCTTCTTTCTTATTTTTTGATAGGTAACGTTTTGTTTCCGGTATTCCAAAAAAAGAAACTCCAAATATCCGCTATTTCTTCAATGATTTTAGAGGTTGGTTTTCCGGCTCCGTGCCCGGCATTTTTCTCAATACGAATTAATAAAGGTGTTGATTTATCGCCGTATTCTTGTAATCTTGCGGCAAATTTAAAACTATGTGCCGGCACTACACGATCATCGTGGTCGGCAGTAGTAACCATAGTTGCCGGATATTTAATTCCTTTTTTGATATTGTGATACGGTGAATATTTATATAAATAGTTAAACATTTCTTTGCTTTGTTCGCTGCTGCCATATTCAACAACCCAGCCCCAACCAATAGTGAATTGATGGTATTTCAACATATCCATAACGCCCACAGCCGGAAAGGCAACTTTAAATAATTCCGGTTTTTGTGTCATGCAAGCACCTACTAATAAACCGCCATTGGAGCCACCGGCAATGCCTAATTTTTCTTTAGAAGTATATTTTTTCTTAATTAGATATTGTGCTGCAGCAATAAAATCATCAAATACATTTTGTTTATTAAATAACATGCCGCCTTTGTGCCATTCTTCGCCATACTCAGCACCACCGCGTAAATTGGGCATTGCAAAAATGCCACCATTTTCCAATAATAAAATTCTGGAAGCAGAGAATGTTGGTGTCATATTTACACTAAATCCACCATAACCATATAAATAAGTTGGATTTTGTCCGTTTAGTTGTATGCCTTTTTTATACACAATAAACATAGATACTTTTGTTCCATCTTTGCTTTTATACCATACTTGCTCTGATACATAATCTTCCGGATTAAATTTTAATGTTGGTTTATAAAATAATTCAGAATAATTGGATTGTGTATTGTAATAAAAAATGGAAGTTGGATAATTAAAAGAAGTAAAAGTGTACAGTAAAATTTGATCGGTTTTTTTACCACCATAAATCGACATTGTTCCTAAGCCGGGCAAGGCTACTTCTTTTTTATTTTTTCCATTTAAATCAAATACAAATAATTTGTTCGTGGCATTTTGTAAGTAATTAGCCACCAATTTTCCATTTAAAATAGTAGCAGATTCCAACAAGGCATTTTTTTCTTCCGGAAGAATTTTTTTCCAATGATTCATTTCCGGTTTACTCGGATCTACCAACACTAAATGTTTTTGTGCTGCACCATCATCCGTCAATACTAAAAATTGATTATTAATTACATCAATAACCGAATATTCGTTTTTAAAACCTGTAAATAATGGAATAAAATTGCCTTGAACATTTGTTTTCTTGTAATAAATTTCGTTGCCGTACGTTCCGGCAGATTTATACAAAATAAGGTATTGCTCATCTTCCGTTATTCCTACAGAGTTGTATGTAAGTGGATTGGTCTCATCTTTATAAATTAATTTATCGTTTTCTTGTGCATCACCAAGCTTATGATAATACACAGAGTGATATTCATTTTTTGCAGATAATTCTGTACCTGTTTCCGGTGCAGGATATCTGGAATAATAAAAACCATCGTTTTGCCAACTGGCATTGCTAAATTTAACCCAATTTAATTTATCGGCTAATTTCTTTTTGGTGGCCAATTCATATACAAACATTTCAGCCCAATCACTACCTGCTTTATTAATGGAGATAGCAACATATTTATTATCGTTAGAAATTCCTGAAATAGACACAGCAGATAAACCACTTGGGTCTATTTCATTTGGATTTAAAAAAACTTCCGGCGTTCCTTTTATTCCATTTTGAATATATAGAACTGATTGGTTTTGTAATCCTTCTAATTTGGAATATAAAATATAATTTCCCGCAACAATAGGATTGCCCACTTTTGCATAATCATACAATTCTTTATATCGTTCTTTTAATTGTTGGCGATATGGAATTGTCGATAAATAATCAAAGGTTATTTTATTTTCAGCATTTACCCAAGCTTCGGTTTGTGCAGAAGTATCATTTTCTAACCATTGATATGGGTCTTCTACAGTCGTTCCAAAATAAGTGTCTGTATGATTTATTTTTTGAGAAACCGGATACGGAATTGTAGCATTCATTTTTTTTGATTTTTTAGAAAAACCATTAAAACCTATTAAAAAAATAAAGCTTAATAGAAATACTTTTTTCATCTATCAATATTTTAAACAAAATTACACAATTATACTAATAACTAAGAATCACAACGATGTATAGGTGATTCATTATAGATATGGCGTCCATTTTTTAGAAATATTAAACACTTTAAATTGCCGGATTGTTTTTTTATTTATAAATTGGATATCATTATTAATAATTTCAGTATGCAACATAAAATAACTTCTTTTGAACAATATCAAGAAACCTATAAAAAAAGCGTTGAACATCCGGAGCAGTTTTGGGATGAAATTGCCCATACTTTTTCGTGGAAAAAAAAATGGGATACTACTTTAGATTGGAATTTTAAAGAGCCATCCGTAAAATGGTTTATCAATGGAAAATTAAATATTACAGAGAATTGTTTAGATAGACATTTAGAAAAGAATGCACAAAAGCCGGCAATTATTTGGGAAAGCAATGATATTAACGAACCAAATCGAATATTAACTTATCAAGAATTACACGATGAAGTTTGTCGTTTCTCGAATGTTTTGCAAAATAATGGGATAGAGAAAGGTGATAGAGTTTGTATTTACATGCCCATGATTCCGGAGCTTACCATAGCTGTTTTGGCTTGTGCCAGAGTGGGTGCTATCCATTCGGTAGTATTTGCCGGATTTTCATCAAAATCTTTATCTGATAGAATTAATGATGCAACCTGCAAATTATTAGTTACAGCAGATGGTTTATATAGAGGAAATAAAACCGTAGCCCTAAAAGAAATTTGCGACGAAGCTTTACAAACCACCTCAAGCATAGAAAAAGTAATTGTTTATAAAAGAACGAATGAAGCAATTAACATGCAAATAGGTAGAGATGTATGGTGGCACAGCGAAATGCAAAAAGCTACACCACATTTTGATGCTGTAGAAGTAGATAGTGAAGATGCATTGTTTATTTTATATACTTCCGGAAGTACCGGAAAACCAAAAGGTGTGGTGCACACAACAGCCGGCTATATGGTGTTTACGTATTACACGTTCTTAAATGTATTCCAATACGAATCGGATGATGTTTTTTGGTGCACTGCTGATGTTGGTTGGATAACAGGCCATTCTTACATTATTTATGGTCCATTGTTAAATGGTGCAACAAGTGTAATGTTTGAAGGTATTCCAACATTTCCGGATGCCGGTCGTTTTTGGGCTGTAATAGACAAGTTAAGCGTTTCCAAATTTTATACTGCACCTACCGCAATTCGTTCGTTAATGGCAAGTGGATTGGAATTTGTGTATCCATACAAATTGGATACGTTAAAAGTAATTGGCTCCGTGGGAGAACCTATTAATGAAGAAGCTTGGTATTGGTATCATGAACATATCGGAAAACAAAAATGCCCGATTGTAGACACTTGGTGGCAAACAGAAACAGGTGGAATTTTGATTTCACCAATTGCGGGTGTAACACCAACCAAACCAACATTTGCTACTTTGCCATTGCCCGGCGTGCAACCTATTTTGGTAGATAGCGGTGGTTACGAAGTAAGCGGCAATAATGTGGAAGGCTTTTTATGTATGAAGTTTCCTTGGCCAAGTATTTTAAGAACAACTTATGGCGACCACGAGCGTTGTCGGTTAACCTATTTCTCTACGTACGAGAATTTATATTTTACGGGTGATGGTTGCCGAAGAGATGAAGATGGTTATTATCGAATTATTGGTAGGGTAGATGATGTAATGAATATTAGTGGACATCGTTTAGGAACAGCAGAAGTAGAAAATGCCATAAACGAACATCCTAATGTGGTGGAAAGTGCGGTGGTTGCTTATCCGCATGATATAAAAGGACAAGGTATTTATGCTTTTGTAATTGTAGATAAACAAAGCATTGAAAAAGGCATAGTTGACACCGATCCAGACACAGGTGATGCGGAAGCAGATAGCTTGCGACTGCTTAATATTACTGCCTTCAAAAATGAAATTAGAGATATTGTAAGTAAGATAATTTCACCTATTGCCAAGCCTGATAAAATTCAAATTGTTTCCGGATTACCCAAAACGAGAAGTGGAAAAATTATGCGTCGTATTTTGCGTAAAGTGGCTGAAAATGATATAAGTAATTTAGGTGATACAACAACCTTGTTAGATCCTTCTATTGTAGATGAGATTGTGAAAAATGCACAATAAGTTTTTCTTTGCAATAAGAGCCTCACGTAGTGGATTCTCATTACATGGTTCTCAAGCCCTGGTTCGTGTCCACACGAACAACTCAAGCCATGGTTCGTGTCCACACGAACCATTATTATTTTGGTTTGTGAAGACACAAACCATGGCTATTTGAGAGTATGTTTGAGATTTCATTTTTCAAGGAAATGACAGTTGAAATTTTGGTCGGTGCAGATACCGTACAATAGTAATATTCATTGATTTATTTGATATTGATATCAATGTATTTGTCGTGAAAATTATAAAAATTGTTATTACAATGACAATTTTTAGCTTCTTATACAACTTTTACTTTGTAGTTTTCAAATGAGATAATCGAGTTTTTATAGATTTTATTACGTTTGCGGAGCTCTGTTTTTCCATTTACCGTTACTAAACCTTCATCTATAACTGTGTTGGCGTGTGCACCACTTTCGCACCAATTCAATGCTTTTAATAATTGGTTGAGTTGTATGTATTCGCCTGAAATCTCAAATTTTTCCATGTTTATTTACTGTTGATATATTTGTCTAATTGGTCGCTGTAATTACTAAATTTAAAATCGTTATAAAGTGTAAAATAGTTGTTTTTATCAATAGTTTTATCATAACAGTATTTAGCTAAATCTAACTTTTGTTGCTCAAATGTTATTTGTTCTAAAAGTTGGTGCACATGAGCAGTTTTTATGGTTCTATTTTTCAATGCTGTTTTTGCAGTAGATACCATTTTTTCATCAAAAGTAGCATTTTTCATTGCTTGTAATAACGTTTGAATATCGTTGTCATTCATTAAATTTCCATAGCCGAAATTTCCGTTGTTATACGGGTAATTGTTCCAATCATTGTTATTGTTCCAGCCGGAATTATTATGGTTGTTATTATTCCAATCGTTGTTCCAGTTACCATTCCAATTATGATTGCAATTAGGGTTGTTGTGATTGCAATTTCCATTAGGAAACGTGTTATTATTATTACAGTTAGGCTGATTATTTGGATAATAACCTTGCAGATGATCGACGTACCAAGAGCTTTGTGTAAATGGTATTTTTGCAATAATATTTAAGTCGGAAAATTTATCCAATTCAGCTACTGTTCTGTAGTTATTTGTGATGTTTATTTTCTTGTTGTAGATAGTTCTTCCATAAAAACTATTTTCCTCAACTTTTAAATAATAGCTTCCATTATCTAAATCAAAAAAGCGAAAAATATTAGAGGATGAAATAATAGTTTGATTGTTTAATGATACTTTATATTTTCCATATCCATTAATTTTTAGAAAGAATTCGCCGGAGGCAAATATGTTTCCTAAAAGGAAAATGAAAACTGCGAGTGTAGCTATTTTTTTCATACGATTTATTTTAATTAAAAATCGTATTACAATCGCTGTGCCAACTTTTGTTGATGAGGTATAAGATACGTTATCACACAATAATTCAATAGAAAGAACAAGCTATTTATAACACTTTTACCACTACATCTTGTATTCTATCCAATTCTGTCGTTAGTTCGTTACATACCCTAACGCCTGATTTAGCAGACTGGAAGGTAAGTGGTTGATCGTTGTCATCATATAGATATACGGTGAATTTTTTCTTTCCCGGATATTTTGATATTATTTTATAAATAACCTCAACTTTTGTATCTGACAGTCTTTCATAGCGCATCATTAAACGCAATTCTTTACTTTGTTTTTCAAGCACATCTTGTAAGAAATCTATTTGAGTAATTCTTAGTTCATATGCATTTTTATCACGAAAACTTTGTTTGTAGGTACCTTTAATTAATAATCTATTTCCTTGCTCTAAGAAAGGTAAAAAAGTATTGTATTGATCTCCAAAGAATGCAACTTCAAGGTTACTTTCTAAATCTTCAAAAATTGCACTAGCCCATGGTCTCCCATTTTTAGCTATTTTCTTCGAAACACTAGTTACCATGCATACAATTGATACCTCAGCATCTTTATATCGTTCTATGTTTTCAATTGTAGTGTTAGCATATAACTGTGTTTCTAGTTCAAAATCATCTAAAGGATGTCCGGAAATATAAATGCCAATTACTTCTTTTTCTTTTTGTAATTTTTCAAAAGATGGCCATGGATGTGTATGCGGAATTTCCGGTTCTGGAATCTCGGCATCGCTGGTTCCGCCAAATAATGAAAGTGCATTAGATGCTTTTTGTTCTTTTACGTTATTACCGTATTTTATGGCTAATTCAATAAAACTTGATTCATCTTTATAAATATGAAAATATTGAGCACGATGCACATTTGGAAAGCTATCAAAAGCACCGGATTGTGCTAACGATTCAATATTTTTTTTGTTTACAGTTCTGGAGTTGATACGTTTTGTGAAATCGAAAATATTTTTATAAATTCCATTGGAATTTCTATCTAGAAGAATATCCGTTACAGCTGCTTCACCTACACCTTTAATTGCAGATAAAGCGAATCGGATTTCTCCTGCTTTATTTACTGAAAATTTTAATTCACTTTCATTGATATCCGGACCTAATGTCGGAATATTCATTCTTCTACATTCACTTAAAAAGAAATTAATTTGTTTAATATCACTCATGTTGTGTGATAAAACAGCCGCCATATATTCTGCCGGAAAATGAGCTTTTAAATATGCAGTTTGAAAAGCTAAAAATGCATAGCAAGTAGAGTGTGATTTATTAAATGCATACGAAGCAAATTTTTCCCAATCCAACCAAATTTTCTCGCATTTTTCTTCGTCTAAATTATTCTTTTTACAACCTTCAATGTATTGAGGTTTTAAAGAATCTAATTTTGCTCTATCTTTTTTACCCATTGCTTTTCGCAACTCATCTGCTTTTCCTTTCGTGAAGCCGGCTAATTTTTGCGACAACAACATTACTTGTTCTTGATAAACGGTAATACCGTATGTTTCTTTTAAATATTCTTCCATTTCGGGTAAATCGTATTCCACTTCTTCATAGCCATTTTTACGGGCTGCAAAGTTCGGAATATAATCCATCGGTCCCGGACGGTACAAGGCATTCATCGCAATTAAGTCATCAAATTTATCGGGTTTTAATTCGCGTAAATATTTTTGCATGCCGGCACTTTCAAATTGGAAAGTACCAATTGTATCGCCTTGTTGATAGAGCTCAAATGTTTTTTTATCATCTAATGGTACCGCATTTAAATCAATTTCAATGTTGTGATTTTTTTTGATTAAACTAGTCGCATCTCGTAAAATAGTTAAGGTTTTTAAACCTAAAAAGTCCATTTTAAGCATGCCTGCACTTTCAATGATGCTTCCGTCGAATTGTGTTACTAATAGGTTGGCATCTTTTGCTGTACAAACCGGAACATACTTTACAATATCGTCCGGTGCAATAATTACTGCCGATGCGTGAATACCTCTACTTCGAATGGAGCCTTCTAATTCTTCCGCTAATTGCAACGTTTGTTTAAACATCGGATCTTCGCGTAGTGTTCGCAATTCTTCTACTTCTTCATACGCTTTTTGCAATGTAATTTTTGGTTTTTCCGGCACTAACTTCGACATTTTATCGGTATCGGATAATGGAACTTTTAATACACGACCTACATCTTTAATAGATGATTTGGCAGCCATTGTTCCATACGTGATAATTTGTGCTACTTGATTTTTTCCGTATTTATCAATCACATAATTTATGACTCGTTCTCTTCCTTCATCATCAAAATCAATATCGATATCCGGCATGGAAATACGATCCGGATTTAAGAAACGCTCAAAAAGTAAATTGTATTTTATCGGGTCAACATTGGTAATGCCGATAGCATAAGCAACCGCTGAACCGGCCGCTGAACCACGTCCCGGACCAACAGAAACGCCTAACTTTCTTCCTTCATTTATAAAATCTTGCACGATTAAGAAATAACCCGGAAATCCCATATTCTTAATTGTGTTTAGTTCAAAATCTAAACGCTCAATAACATCTAGAGGCAAGATGTCGCCCCATCTTTTTTTAGCACCTTCAAAGGTTAGAAAATGCAAGTATTCATCTTGAGTTTTAAAACCGACCGGTAATTTATAAGCAGGTAATAAAATATCTCTTTTTAAATCTAATGGTTGTACTTTTTGAACAATATCTAACGTGTTTTCAATTGCAAATGGTACATCTTTAAATAATTCTTTCATTTCATATTGCGTCTTGAAGAAAAAATTATCATTTGGAAATTTAAATCTATTCGTATCTATAAAATCTTTACCGGTTTGTAAACACAATAAAATATCATGTGCCTCACTATCTTTTTGGTTCACATAATGCGAATCATTGGTAGCAATTACTTTTATTTGGTGTTTTTGAGCCAATTTTAGTAGAACTTGGTTTACCGCTTCTTGGCTCCATCCACTTCCATCTAAATCCTTAATATCGTGTCGTTGTAATTCGATATAATAATCTTCTCCAAAAATATCTAACCACTCTAACAATACTTTTTCGCCGGCTTCAACACCTTTATATATTATGGTTTGAGGTACTTCGGCTCCAACACAGCACGAAGTGGCAATTATACCTTCACTGTATTCTTTAATCAATGCTCTGTCCACTCGAGGGAAATCCATATAAATTCCATCTATAAAACCAAGTGAAACAATTTTCATCAAGTTTTTGTATCCAATTTCATTTTTTGCCAATAAAAGTTGATGGTATCGTTTGTCCTTATTTTCTCTGGAAAATTTTTTATTAAAACGGTCTTCCACTACATACACTTCACAGCCTAAAATGGGTTTTACATCGTGTTTTTTACAAGCGCTAAAAAACTTAAAAGCACCGAACATATTTCCGTGGTCTGTAATCGCTACAGCCGGCATATTATCTTCTTTTGCCTTTTTTATCATTAATTCAATATCGGCAGCACCGTCTAATAAAGAGTATTGAGTATGGCAATGAAGTGGAGCAAAATCACACATAGTAATAGGTTATTTTGAGAAAATGAAACTAAAAATTGATGCAATGAAATTAGGTTGAAATTTTTAGAAATTGATTGCTTGAAAATTAATTCTCCTGTTTTTGGGGCTAAAATTTATCAACATAGCAAAAGAAAAGCTCAGGCATTGCACCTGAGCTACACGCAACTAAGAATTATTAACATTATGAGGAACTCATAAAAGGGTAGTCATAGTTTTATGGTTAAATTTTTGTTTTATGGTTTGTTTTTGTACTACAATATTATGTGTTTATTTGATGTAAATCAAAAATAATGAGTAAACGGTCGTTTTCAGTGAGTATTCGGTCAAAATCGCTTAGAATTTGATAATTTTCATAATTAATTGAAACTTTAATATTTTTTACTATATTTGAATATGCAACTTATAGATGCGAAAAAGCAATTTGTTCAAGCTTGGGGAGCTTTAGGATCACAGTGGGGAATAAATAAAACGATGGCACAAATTCATGCACTCATGATGTTGTCGAATGAGCCATTAAGCACGGAAGATATTATGGAGCAACTTTCGATTTCACGCGGAAATGCGAATATGAATATTCGTGAATTGACAGATTGGGGCTTAGTTTCCAAAGTTTTTAAAGCCGGAGAACGTCGAGATTATTTTGTAGGAGAGAAGGATGTTTGGAAAATTGCTAAACAAGTGGCGAAAATCAGAAAGACGAGAGAGTTAGACCCGATTTTAAACTTGCTAAATTCTATCAAAAATTTAGATGACAGTTCGAAATCTGAAGAAGTGAAACATTTTCAAAAAATGGTGGACGATGTACATAAATTAGCCACTAATGTAGATAGATTAATAGAAGGAATTTTTAAAGCAGAACAAAATTGGTTTTGGGACAAAGTATTAAAACTTTTTGCAAAACATTAAACTTTAATAATTTTGTTCAATATTTTGTAGAATACGTGCTACTGCAGGACAAATTTCCGTGTTTTTCAAGGTTAAATCTAATATTTGGTGCATTTTTTTGCGATGTGTGTGCGGATAATCTTTGCAGGCAAATGGCCGAACTGCATATATAGCACAAGTATTATCTGCATTTAGAAATGTACATGGTGTTTGGTTTAAAACTACGTCGCCATCATCATCTTTTCGTGTATATTTTACGATAAATTCTTTCGTGGAAATTTGTAGATGTTTCGAGATTCTATTAATGTCTTCATTAGAAATTAAGGCCGGTGTAGTTTTGCAACAGTTGGCACATTGCAAACAATCTATTTCTTCAAATACTAAGTCGTGTTGCGAATGAATGAGTTCATCCGCATCCAACGGCTTCAAATTTTTTAAATACTGGATAGTTTTTTGATATGTCTTTTTTTGTAGAGCAGATTGATTTTTAAGTTGCTTTATTTCATCTTGAAAATTCATATATCTTGTTAATCAGCTTGGATAATAAATATTCTATATGAAACGAAATGAGATTTATCGCAATTTTACTTTGAAATTTTCTTTTTCTAAAATCTCTTTGATTTTTTGTTTAAAATCACCTTGAATTACAATAATTCCATCTTTAGCAGAGCCACCAACACCACATTTTGTTTTTAATATTTTAGCTAAGTTTTCTAAGTCGTCTTGTTTGCCAACGAAGCCTTCCACCAATGTTACTGTTTTTCCTTTTCGTTGTTTTTTATCTATTGAAATAACCAATGATTGTTGATGATTGGGCAACGTTTCTATTTCTTCTTCATCCGTTTCATATTTGAAATCCGGATTGGTAGAATACACAGTCGCATTTCCTAATTTCTTTTTCCAGTCTTCTATCATCTGTACTATATTTTGACGTTGTTTACGATTCTAAATTTCATAATCTTTATCTACTAAGAAATTTAATGCTTGTTTTTGACAAGTAACTTCAATGTAATTCGTTTTTCCTTTGTAATCGCCATCCATTTGTATGCTTTCAATATTGTTGGCTCTAACTTTCAATATTTTATTTACACGATGAGTTTCTATAATATCTTGCGAAGCAATATCACCAAAAAAACTTTCATAAATTAAATTAGGTAATCTTGTTTTATTAAAATCTCGTACAATACATACTTCAAATTTACCATCATTCAATACACTGTTTTTAGTGAACTCTACATTGTAACCCAATTGTCCGGTTGACGTTGCTAAAACCGTAAATGCTTCTGTTTCTATGGTTTTCTCATTGTCTATTTCGATGGTAAATGTCGGCAGCTTGTATGAAAATACAGTGGTTAAAATTCCGGTCAAATAGGCGTTTACACCACGAAATGGCAGCTTATTGAACTGTTCTATAACTTTCGCATCATAACCAATGCCGGCTGTCATAAAAAATGGTTGACCGTTCAAAATTAAGGCATCAATTTTGAGTGGTTTTCCGGTGTTGATGAGTTGAATAGATTTTGCTACATCTATCGGAATTTTCATTTTTCGTGCATTGGCATTTCCAGAACCTGTAGGAATGCTTGCCATAATAATGGGTTTGTTTAGTAGCATTTGCCCTACTTCATTTTGTGTGCCATCGCCACCTGCAACTGCGATAATATCTACATTTTCTATGAGCGATTGTTGGGCAATTTTTATGGCATGTCCGGCATATTTTGTAACAAAAATATCGTAATCAAACTTTGTTAAATCAAGATTTTGTTTAACCAATTTTTCGGAGAATTTTTTTCCAATTCCACTTCCGGATTTTGGATTTACAATAAAACGTACTTTCTTTTTCATCTTTTAAATAGATGTTTTATTTTTTGAAGATATATTTTCTTGCTAATACGAAATCTTCTTAAAAATTAAAATAAATTAAACGCCAATTTCTGCTTTTAAACTTAAATCCAGGCTGCGAACAGAATGCGTTAAGGCTCCAACCGAAATGAAATCAACACCGGTTTCCGCATACGAACGAATAGTTTCTAATGTAATGCCACCACTCGCTTCCGTTTCATATTTTCCATTTATCATTTCTACCGCGGTTCTTACATCTTCCGGTTTATAATTATCCAACATAATTCTATCTACACCACCACAATTCAAAATTTCTTGTACATCAGCTAAATTACGCGTTTCCACTTCGATGCGTAAAGACAAATTGTTTGCTTTTAAATAATTGTGTACTTTTTGTACTGCTTTGGTAATACCACCGCAAAAATCAATATGATTGTCTTTTAACATTATCATATCGTACAATCCAAAACGATGATTAGAGCCACCGCCAACAGTAACGGCATATTTTTCTAAAAATCGAATATTCGGTGTTGTTTTTCGCGTGTCAATTACGGATGCTTTGGTGCCTTCAATTATTTGTGCATACGCTTTAGTTTTGGTTGCTATACCACTCATGCGTTGCATGCAATTTAACACCAATCTTTCAGCAGTTAAAATGGAAATGGCTGAGCCGTACACATGAAAAGCTATATCGCCATATTTTATAGGAGCACCTTCGTTTATATGCACTTCCATTTTTAAATTGGCATCTACTTTGGCAAAGATGGCTTTGGCAACATCTAAACCACATAGAATACCATCATCTTTTACTAATAGTCGAGCTTTGCCTTGTGTGTTTTTGTCAATTGATGCTAAAGAGGAATGGTCGCCTTCACGTACATCTTCCTGTAACGCATTTGTTATAAATTGATCGAGTTCATGTGGATGTATCATAAAAAATGGTATTCAATAAAATACAAAGATACGTACATCAACGGAAATCTTCTTTTCTTGTTGATAAATAGAGGAAATGGAGTTTTAATGTTTATTCTTTTTCGAAGCGTATTTCTTGAATAAGATTAATATTGTTCGATTTTTTTATGAAGATATACGTTCGATACGAACCGGAATTTGTTTTCATATTTCCAATTGCATATTGTGCTGCATCCGTAGATGCACCTTTGTGAACAATAGTGAAATCACGATTAGAAAATTTACCTAAAAAACCTTTTAAAATTACTTCAGCTTGTGCACTGCTGTAATTATCGGAATTTTCATCAATGGTGATGTCCACTCGTTTATCAAAATTTTTGGCAATCGCATTGGCATTTCCATTTTTAATAGATGCCGGAAGTGTATTTAATATCTCTTGGCATTGTACACTTTTAGAAAAAAGTAAACAAAATATAAATATCAATATTGGCTTTAAAACCTTCATAAATTGTATTTTCGTAAATTATAACACATATTCTGTGCCAAACAGATGCTAAAAATAGTTTTTTTTTAATAAAAATTAACAAAAGTGAGCGAACAACAAAAAGCAATGTTGATAATTATGGATGGTTGGGGCATTAATCGCAATCCGGAAACGAGTGCAATTGAAGCAGCCCATACACCATTTACAGATAGTTTATACTTAAAATACCCAAACACCGGATTATTGACGCATGGTGAATTTGTGGGCTTGCCCGAAGATCAAATGGGAAATTCTGAAGTAGGACACATGAATTTAGGTGCCGGAAGAGTTGTTTATCAGGATTTGATGTTGATAAATAAGAAAGTACAAAGTGGTGAGTTAGGACAAAATGAAGTTTTGTTGAACGCTTTTGAATATGCCAAATCAAACAACAAAGCGGTACATTTTATTGGCTTAGTTTCAGATGGCGGAATTCATTCACACATCAATCATTTAAAAGCATTGATAAAAAGTGCAAAAGAAAATGGTGTACAAAAAAGTTTTGTGCATGCTTTTACGGATGGAAGAGACACTGACCCCAAAAGTGGCTTAGGTTTTATTCAAGATTTACAACAATTTTGTGTAACAACACCAACTAAAATTGCATCTATTTGTGGTCGTTATTTTGCTATGGATAGAGATAAACGTTGGGAGCGTATTAAAAAAGCATACGACTTATTGTTAGATGGAAAAGGAAGTACATTTACCACTGCAACAGCAGCTATTCAAGCATCTTATGATGCCAATTGTACAGATGAATTTATTGAACCAATTGTATTGGTGGATGAGCAAAACCAACCCATTGCAACAATTCAAAAGGATGAGGTGGTAATCTGTTTTAATTTTAGAACAGATAGATGTCGAGAAATTACAACAGTTTTAACGCAACAAGATATGCCGGATTTTAATATGCAAAAAATACCGTTGTATTATGTTACGATGACAATATACGATGCATCGTTCCAACGAGTGCATACCATCTTTGGAAAAGATAATATCTCCAATTCAATAGGTGAGGTGATAGCTAAAAATGGATTAACGCAATTGCGTATTGCAGAAACAGAAAAATATCCGCATGTTACTTTTTTCTTTTCCGGTGGAAGAGAAGAAAAATTTGAAGGCGAAGAACGTATCATGATTCCATCACCGAAAGTAGCTACATACGATTTACAGCCCGAAATGAGTGCATTTGAAATTAAAGATGCCGTCATAGATTATATCGAAAAAGATAAACCACATTTTATTTGTTTAAATTTTGCGAATACAGATATGGTTGGTCATACCGGTGTATTTAGTGCTGCAATGAAAGCCGCAGAAACAGTGGATAGTTGTGTGCAAGATGTGGTAACGAAAGCATTGGAACACAATTATGCTATATTTTTAACAGCAGACCACGGCAATGCCGATTATATCGTAAATACAGATGGTTCACCAAATACGGCACACACCAAAAATATTGTACCGCTTTTTTTAATTAGTAATACATTTCAAGATACATTACAACCTGGCCGTTTAGCAGATATTGCACCATCAATTTTAAAAATGATGCAATTAGAAATTCCAAAAGAAATGGACGGAACACCATTGTTTTAGTGTACTTTTATAAATATGAGATTCATTACTGCTATTTTAATACTGTGTTTTTGCATGCTAATTGCATGTAAAAAGGAACATCCAACATCTTCAACTAAGTTGGTTTATTTTGATTTGAAAAGTATCGTTCAATCGGATATTGATTCGAATAGTAAAAATCAAAAAAAGGAAACTAAAACAATCACGATGAATGGCAAACAAGAAATCCAACAATTGGAAAATGTAGATTGGCAAAAAGAAATGGAATTATTGTTGAATTGCGACATCAATAAAACGGATTGGAAAGATAAATTTACGACACAATCAATTCCAGCAGATAACAAAATAGTTTATTCAACTATCTCATCTAAAATACCAATTAAAAAAATGAGTATTTATTTTTCAGATAGCACACAAAAAATAAAGTATGTTGAAGTAGATAAAGAAACATCAACTTTGCTGTTTTCTAATAAACAACATATTATCTATTATCCATTTCAATCTTTTAAAATAAATACACAGCAAAAATTGTTGTTTATGCGTGATTTTAATGCAGAAATTGAAATAAAATATTAACCTAAGAAATGAAAACAAATACCAATCCGGCAGAAGGCATGCGCGATATTATGCCAAAAGAAATTGAATTAAGAACGTATGTTGCTTCAAAAATAGTAGATGTATATAAAAAATTTGGGTTTGTACAAATAGAAACACCTTGTGTGGAACGCATTCAATTTTTGACAAGTGGTGACGGTGGCGACAACGAAAAAATGTTGTTTAAAATTTTAAAAAGAGGTGAGAAGCTAGATTTAGAAACTGCTTCCGGTGTGCACGATTTAGTAGATATGGGTTTGCGGTACGATTTGACGGTGCCGCTTTGCCGTTTTTACGCCAACAACAGAACAAAATTACCAACACATTTTAAGACCATTCAAATTGGAAATGTTTGGCGTGCCGAGCGTCCGCAAAAAGGCCGTTTTCGACAGTTTACACAATGTGATATTGATATCATTGGCGTTCATTCCGTATTGGCAGAAACGCAATTAATATTAGCTACTTCGGAAGCTTTGCAGACAATAGGTTTTTCCAACTTTACAATTCGGATTAACGACAGAAGAATGTTGGAAGCATTGGCGACACATTGTGGTTTTGATGCTACTTCGTTTGAGAAAGTATTTATCACTTTAGATAAATTAGATAAAATTGGAATTAATGGCGTGCAACAAGAGTTGGAAAAAGCCGAATATCCAACAGAAACGATTCAAAAATTTATACAGATAGTACAAGTTGCATTACAATCAACTATTTCTGTTCATGAAATTGCTTCGATGTTGCCAACCGTTTCGGAGCAAGTTGTTGCGGCATTAAACCAAGTGATAGAAACAATTTCTTCTGTATCAAATGGAAAAATAAATATCAAATTTGATTTGTCTCTTGTACGTGGAATGGGTTATTACACCGGACAAATTTTTGAAATCGGTATCGATGGTTATGGCAGCTCTATTGCAGGCGGCGGCCGTTACAATAAAATGATTGCAAAAATATTAAACGAAAAAACAGATATTCCGGCTTGTGGATTTTCAATCGGTTTTGAACGTGTTATTTCCATTCTAACAGAACAAAATTTTGTAGTGCCGACTACACAACAAAAACTTGTTATTTTGTTTAGTGATGATGCACCGGAAACATTGTGCAATGTACTTAAAATGGCGGCTGAACATCGCCAAAATGGGAACAGTGTTTCCATTGAATTACATCATAAAAAAAATACGAAAAAACAATTGGATGATTTAAAAGCAGATGGGTTTACAGCTTTTGCAATTTATCAACCGGATGTTGCTTTGCAATTTAAACCATTGTCTTAAATCTATTTTAAATAAAATTAAACTTTTTTATACTGCATTCGTTTACATAGTACATTGCAAAATAGTTACATGAGCTTAATTTCTTCCAAAAATACAACATGGTTTAAAGCGGTACTTTACGTTGCCGGTGTTTATCATATTTTTTGGGGTTTGTCTGTCGTGTTTTTTCCTTGTTTTTGGTTCGATTTGGGTTCTATGTCGCATCCAAACTATATTCATATTTGGCAATTAATTGGTTGGTATGAAACTATTTTTGGCGTTGGCTTTTTAATGATTGCAGCTAATCCGCTACGGCATTGGCGTTTGTTGTTATTGAGTTTTATTGCTAAAATTTCCGTTGTCATTGGCTTTGTATATTTTTATTCAATCTGTGAAGAGCCATTTGTTGTATTTAATATGATTTTGACCAATCATTTATTTTGGTTAATTCCTTTTGCTATTATTTTATATAATGCCTATCATCATCAATATATTTTGGATAATGAAATGATTCATCTCAATAAATCTGAAGTAGTGGATTTATTAGGTTTGTATGAAACAGACAAAGGCGAGTGTGTGCAATCTATCATAAATAGCCAACCTGCTTTATTGGTTTTTTTACGCCACTTTGGATGTACTTTTTGCAAAGAAACTTTAAGCCACATAAAAAAATATCAAAAAGAAATAGAAGCGAATGGTACTAAAATTATTTTGGTGCACATGCATTCTAAAAATGTTGCACTCGAAGAATTGAAAAAGTATCAATTCAATACAGTTGATTCTATTTCTGATCCGGAATCAATTTTATATAAAGCATTTGATTTAAAACGAGGTACTTTATTCCAATTATTTGGATTGAAAGTGCTTGTACGCGGTATATATTTATGGTTGCGAAAAGGAATTCAATTTACGAATATTGAAGATGCCGATATTTTTCAAATGCCCGGAATTTTTTTAATGCATAAAGGAAAAATCATCAAACAATATATTCATCATACCGTTGCCGATGTGCCGCCTTATGTAGCACTTTCTTCTTGCGATAAATGCTCATCTATAGCATCTTAATCCATTTTCTTATTTTGTGTTAATGCATTTTTTTTGCTTTGCAATTCTACTTAGAATAGTTTAATTTTAGCATCAATAAATACTAAATTATGAAATCAATCCAATTATTATTTGTTTTTTGCTTTAGCACACTATTTACTTTTGCGGCCGGTGGTGCTAATAATGTAGAGTTATCCGTGAAATTAAAAAATGGTGACATTGTTTCTGGAAAAGCCAATTTACCTAAAATAACAGTGGTAACTGCGTATGGCACGTTATCTATTCCGGTAGAAAAAATTTCTAACTTGAAATTAGGTATCATTTCTGACCATACGAAAGATGGTGCCGTTTTACCGGATTTGAACAAATTGCAAACAGCCAAAGAAGCGGATGCAAAAATTATTTATGATCGATTATTAGGTTATGGAACACCAATTTTATCTACTGTAATCACATTTACACAAAATCCTTTTTATAAAATTTCGGATAATGAAAATTATACGATAGAACAATTAATAGATGAATTATATGCTAAAGCAGGTTTATCAAATGGTACGAATGTAAATGATGCAGTTACATACGATGGAAGTAATTATGTTGAAGGTACAATAGCTTTTGGAGATATAAATATCCAGTCGGAATACGGAAATTTGCTTTTCAAACGCGAAAAAATTGAAAGTTTAGATATTTCACCAATCGTTGGTGCGGATGTAGCAAATCCGGATGGAAGTTTTAAACTTAAAGGAAACTTTAGCATTTCCGGAAATGATAACGACAAAGGATGGGTGAATACAGGCGTTTCTGTAAAACCGGGTGATAAATTTTCGATTACGGCATCCGGAAAAGTTGTTTTAAAAAGCTTGTCCGGCGGAACCTACAATCCGGATGGTTATGTAAGTGGCACCAAAGATGGTGCTTACACTGATGATATGAATCCTAAATATGGTTCAGTTGTGTATCGCATTGGTAAATATGGCACTGCTATACAAGCCGGTTCTAAATTTGATGGAACGGCAGAAGAAGAAGGTACTATCTATGTTTCTATTTACGAAACAGTTTATGATAAAGGAAATTCTGGTTTTTACAATGTAAAAGTGACTAAAAAGTAGAAGAATTTATGGAAAATGAGTGGCTATTTTCGAAAGTGGAAATAGCCATTTTTTATTTCTTTCGGATAAAAATAGCCAACAATTTTTTGTGTTGATATACGTATAATAATTTTGATTTGATGGCAAAATGTGTCGTGTTGTGCAACATATTTATAAATGCCGGTTCTATGGCTCTTTTAGAGCAAGCCATTTTAGTTGTAATCATATTTTTGAATTGTAATGTAGCCGAATCTTCTGTAAAATCGGCGTGAAACGTGTTGCAATCCGTATTTCCGTTGATGGTGTTGTTGACAATATCAAATTGTATATACGCTTTTGATATGGAAAATGTTTTTGTGCCATCTTTCATCTTTAATTTGTATAACATCCATTTGCTACTATCTTGAAATGCACTTTTAGCCGTTAGGTTTTGCGTTGTTTTCTTTTTGTATTTTATATCATTTAAAATGTATTTTGTAAGGGAAGAGTCGTTGTTTTGTTGAGTAGTTATAACATCTACCAAAATGCAGTATTCAAAGCCGGTTTCATAATTAAAACCTTCAATGTTGTAAGGAAATAACACCAATGAATCAGTTGGTGTGTTTTTTGTAAAAAAGTAGGGTTTACCATTTAATGTTGCTGTGGAATCTGCAATGTATAGTACTTTTAAATAGCTATTTGCATAGGCAATAGATGTAGCGAAAAGAAGCAAACTTGTTATGGAATGTTTTATTAAATTTATTAGCATAAATCAATAGATTTATTGAACAAATAGCGATTAATTTCGTTTGATTTATCGAAGTTTGAAGTTACTTTTATTTTTATACATTTATACTAAAATTATTTACCATGAAGAAAAAAATTGGTTTAACAGTTCTTGTACTTTTGGTTGCAATTCAGTTTATTCATCCAAAGAAAAATATCAGTCAAGAAATATCCGCATCAGATATTACTAACGTAAGAACAGTTCCGAATGATGTGTTACAAATTCTACAAACCGCTTGTTATGATTGTCATAGCAATAATACGGTGTATCCATGGTATAATACTATCCAGCCGGTTGCTTGGTGGATGAATAAGCATATTAATAATGGAAAACGCCATCTCAATTTCTCAGAATTTGGTAATTATGATACCAAAAAAGCGAATCATAAATTAGACGAAGTAATTGAAACATTGGAAAAAGATGAAATGCCTTTATTTAGTTATGTAATTATACATCGTGATGCAAAGTTATCCGATGCCCAAAAGAAATTAGTAATAGATTGGGCTAAGAGTGCTATGAAATAAGCTTTGTATTTTAATATGTACGCATCACCAGATAATCTACTAATTTAAACAATACCTGTTTTTCAGATTCTTGTAAGTTTATTTTCTCTAATGCCAAGATAGATTGCTGCACATAATAATCGCGTTTTTGTATGGCAAATTCTTTCGTTTGATGTTGTGTGAATACAGCTAAAACGGCTTCTACTTTTTCTCTGTTATGAGTGTGCGTTGTTTTTAATACGTTTTCTAAAACATTGCTTTCAATTACTTTTTCGGCTTCTAAAGCATGAATTAGTAACAATGTTTTTTTATTTTGAATTATATCACCGCCTACTTGTTTGCCCACTAAATTTTCGTCTCCATAGCAATCTAAAATATCATCTTGAATTTGAAAGGCAATTCCTAAATTTTCTGCATAACTATAAAGTAATTCGGCATCTTCCTGTTTGGCATGACCCAAAATTGCACCAATTTTCATGGCAGCAGCTAGCAATACAGCAGTTTTCAGTCGAATCATTTCTATATAGTCGGAATGCGAAACAATTTGTTGCGTTTCAAAATCCATATCATATTGTTGTCCTTCGCATACTTCGATTGCTGTTTTGGTATAAATATCAAAAATGGTTTTAAAATAAATCGGATTAACTTTTGCCAAGTATTCACAAGCTTTAATCATCAACACATCGCCACTTAAAATGGCAGTATTTAAATTATATTTTTCATGAATTGTTGTAAAACCTCTACGCATCGGTGCTTTATCCATTACATCATCGTGAATAAGCGTGAAATTGTGAAAATATTCTATTGCTAATGCAGCGGATAAGGCGTCTTCCGTTTTGCCACAAAAAATTTCAGTTGCCAAAATCAATAAACATGGACGCAATCGTTTGCCGCCAATTTGTAGAAAATAATTATTGGGTTCGTATAAATTTTGTGGTTCACTTTGGAACGATTCTTGATTTAGGTATGCCGTAAAAAGTTCGCGTATTTCTTCAATAGAATGCATTGATTAACAATTTCTAACAAAAATAAATGTTTTAATACAACTAATTTTGAAGAATACATTATTAAATTACATGGATATACAATTAAAAGATGAATGGTCGTCCGTTTTTCATAAAACGATAGCAATTTGTACTGCAGATGAATTTTATGCAAGCTATTCAGCCAGAGAAAAAATGTTGGCATTTACGTTTACTTTTTTGCAATCTTTACAATCTCATGATACTGATTTTTCCCAGCTCATACGAAAACAAAAAATCCCATTTTTAAACTCCGGATTTTTGAAAGCACTCCGCAGAGAATTTGATTCGTTTGCGGATGAACTTATTTTAGATGCTACCAATTCCGGAGAAATACAAGCAAGGCCTTTTATTGCTTCTTTTTATAAACCTATTCTATGGAATGCTTTAGTGGGTATCTTACATTTTTGGGCATCCGATACGAGTGAAATGAAAGAAAATACGGATGTTATGGTCGAAAAAACCATCCATTTCACGTTTGATTTATTTGCACCCAATCCCATAGATTCCGGTATTGACTTATTGCAATATTTTATTAAAATTAGAAAGAGATTTTGAAGCGAGAATTTTATAAAAACCTGTTCGTTTTTTTACTAACTATTTGTTGATTTTTAAACCAATGATTGAAGAACAAAATAAGATTCCTACTTCAAAAGTGGCTCGTGCTTCCAGTGTGTTTCGCACGAGTATGCGTGTGGGTGCAAACTATATTAAACATAGTGCTCAACGAATGGTGGGCTCAAATGTGAGCGAAGAAGAGTTGAATAATAAAAATGCAGAGGAACTTTTCCAATTGATGAGTCAATTAAAAGGAAGTGCGTTGAAAATTGCTCAAATGTTGAGCATGGATACCGGGATTTTGCCTAAATCGTATGCTGAGAAATTTGCATTGGCACAAAATAGTGCAATGGCATTAAGTTCGCCATTGGTGATGAATACGTTTGTGAAATATATTGGCAAAACACCTACTGAAGTTTTTGATACGTTTGATATGAAAGCCGCACACGCAGCCTCTATCGGACAAGTACATAAAGCAACTAAAGATGGAAATCTTCTTGCTGTAAAATTGCAATATCCGGGCGTGGCTGAAAGCATCCATTCAGATATCAATTTGGTGAAACCTTTGTTATTGCGCTTTATTGGTGTGCAAGAAAAAGATGTGCATGAATATTTAGAAGAATTTGAAGAGCGTTTAAATGAAGAATGTAATTACGATTTAGAATTATTTCACGGACAAAAATTTGGTGCTGCTTGTAAAGATATTCCCAATTTGATTATTCCAAAATATTATAACGATTTATCAGCCAAAAAAATACTAACAATGCAATGGATAGATGCGATGACGTTGCAAACATTCATTCAAACAGAAACCAAACAAGAGAATAAAAATAAGATAGGGCAGGCTTTGTTGGATTTTCTTCATACCTGCATACATGAACAAAAAAGTTTTCATGCCGATTTGCATCCCGGAAATTTTATGGTTACTGATGATTTGAAATTAGTAGTGTTGGATTTTGGTTGTGTGAAAACCATTCCGCATGATTTTTATAATTATTATTTTTCATTAGTACGTGATGATGTTGTGCATGATGAACGAAAATTGCGTAAATGCCTCAACGGATTGGATTTGTTGCGTGAAAGTGATACACAAGAATTAGATAGTTTATTTTTCAATACGGCTCTCAAAGCAATACACGACATCTCTAAACCAATGAAAAGTGATGTTTTTTATTTTGGCGATGTTGATTTCTATGAACAATTACACGAACATGGAAAAGAAATATTTGATAATAAAGCGTTCCGAAATTCCAATGCTATGCGTGGTTCGCGGCATTCTATTTATTTACATCGGGCATTTTTCGGTTTATATTCTATCTTGTACAACTTAAATGCAACCGTAAATATCGATAGAAGTTTTGTAGAAAATGTAAACGTGGATTAAATACTTAGTTCATTATTAAACTAATTGATTTTATAATTGGCTTATTTTTTTTTGGGGTTTTGATTTCAATATTTTCAGTTTGAAAACCAACTTTTGAGCATTCTATAATATACGTTGAGGATGGCTCAAGCAAGATATTAACTTTTTTATTTTGCCATGTTTCTGAAATGGGAATTCCATTTTTTCTTATATTGATTTTAATATCATCTGCCGGTTTGCCATCACAATATAAATTCAACGTAAGCGGAATATCTAAATATTCAAATTCATAAATATCATCACTTCCTAATCCACCATTTCTGTCAGAAGAAAAATATCCTTTTGTATGTTCTTGGTCGATATAAAATCCAAAATCATCTGTCGGGCTATTAATTGGTTTTCCTAAGTTTTCCGGATTTCCAAATTCACCCATTTTATTTGGTGTAGATTTAAAAATATCCATTCCGCCAAAACCCGGCCAACCGGTAGAAGAAAAATACAAAGTGCCATCCGGATGAATAAATGGATATCGTTCATCACCTTTGGTGTTTATTTTTGGTCCGGCATTTTTTGGTTTACTCCAAATACCATTTGTATTAGTTGAGAAATAGATATCTTTTCCACCGTATCCACCGGCTCTGTCAGAAGTAAAAAAGATAATATTACCTTGTGCATTAATACTCGGAAATGCACAAGAATATTCTTTATCATTAAATTCTAATTCTTTGATATCTTTCCAACCATCAACCATTCCTTTTTTAGCTGAAAAAATTTTAAGCGTTACATCACCTTTTTTATTTGTAATCGCATCGCCAAATTGAAAATTATTTTTAGTAAAATAGATAATGTCTTTAGTGGTATCTATACAAGCTGGTCCGCTATTATAATTTCTGGAGTTAACAACTCCTTTTAATGCTTCAATCTGATAACTAGAATCTTTGCCATAATGTGCGAAATAGACTTGCTGATACGCACTTCCCGATGCTCCGTTCAGTTTTCCATGTCTGGATGAGGTGAAGATAATGCCATCTTCATAAGGTGTAGCACAAAAGTCAGCTGCATCCGAGTTAATTGCTTTTAAATTTTGGATTATTACTTTTCTATTTGTATTGTTTTCTTGTGGCGATTTTTCACAAGCAGTTAGTTGAGTGCGTGCAACAATGGTATCAGCATCCGGTTTTAAATCTAAATATTTTTGAAACCATTTTTTTGCTTCGTCATATTTCTCATTAGCCATCAACATTTGCGCATAATATAGATTAGATTTAGGTACAGCATTTTTATCTGCTACGACAATGGCAAAATATTTCTCTGCATTCACATAGTCATTTATTTTACGATAGCATTCAGCAATTTTTCGAACAGCTCTTATGTTTCCTTTTTCTGCTATGGGTTTATATAATTCAATAGCTTGTGCATATTTGTAAACATCAAAGAGTTTATCCGCTTTATCCATTTGTGCAAAACAAGATAAAGAAACCAATAATCCAATAAATAAAATACTAACTTTTAGTGTGTGCATTTATTTGGGTTTAAATTATTTCTGCTAATTTCATTAATCGGTCAAATTCTATTCCTTTTTCAGAACGTTTTAAGGTGCAACATTCCACCTCTTTATCGTGTTCAAAAAATAAAATATGATTGTTTTCCAATGCTTTTTCTAATAGAATCGTTTTTTCTTTCAATGAATCTAAAGGACGAATATCATACGCCATGATGTAGGGCAAACGAATATGGTGATGCGATGGAATCAAATCTGCACAATACGTAAATGTTTGATCATTGTTGTAAAGATGTAAAATCATCATAGATTCTGTATGTCCGTACATAAATTCAATTTCAATATTGGGCATATTCATATCTTCTTTTTCAACAAATTTTAATTTGCCGGAATATTGAATTGCTTCTAAATAATTTTTTAAGTAAGATGCTTTTTCGCGTGCATTGGGTTGCATCGCCGATTGCCATTGTGTTGCCGAAGTCCAATGCGTAGCATTGTGAAATCGCAACGTAGGCAAGCCTTTTCCATCATCTTTTAATGCTCCAATGCAATGGTCGAAATGAAGATGTGTGAGAAATACATCCGTGATATCAGACGGAGAGAAACCATGTTTTGCCAATGATGATTCTAAGGTATCTTCGCCAAATGGTTCATATCTTTTTTTATAGGTATCATCGATAAAATCGCCCATTCCGGTATCTACTAACATCAACCTATTTTTATCTTCTATGAGTAAGCAACGCATTGCCCATGTGCACATGTTGTTTTCATCCGGTGGATTTAATTTTTGCCACATTGTTTTAGGTACGACGCCAAACATAGCTCCGCCATCCAATTTAAAAAATCCGGTATCAATGGTGTACAGTTTCATGTTAGTATATAATAATTACAAACAAATCGTTTTATTTGTTTGTAGTTGCGTGTTTATATATGCTAAGTTACGAAAAGAGATGGATAAATACGAAACAATAATAAATATATGAATTAGATGTTATGCGTTATATTTATTAAAATATAATAAAAATATAAATGTTTTATATGGTGCACATTTTGAGTGCAGTAACTGCAGCTTCAACGCCTTTATTTCCATGTTTTCCGCCGGCACGATCGAGTGCTTGTTGTTCATTGTTCGGTGTCAACACGCCGAATATAAATGGAATATCAAATTCAATATTTAAGTTTTGCAAAGCGTTTGCAACCGAAGTATTGATATAAATATCGTGGTCTGTTTCGCCTTTAATTACGCACCCTAAACAAATAACGGATGATAAATGGTGTTGTTTTGCCAACATTTTTGCTGCAAATGGCAATTCAAATGTTCCGGGAACGATAGAAATATGAATATCTTCTTTTAAAACACCATGTTTATGTAGCGTTTCAATACATCCATTTAATAGTTCAAAAGTAATATGTTTATTCCATTCTGCAACAACAATACCATACGCTTTCCCTTCGCCACTTGGCACTTTGTCGGTGTCGTATTCTGATAAATTATGTAATGCGGTTGCCATTTTATAACGATATTATTACAATGGTTTTGCTTCCATTTTAGCTATATACATTTCAGCTGCTGCACCTTCTTGCGTAGCAGGATAGTTGTCATTTACTTGTTTGAATAATTTCAAAGCATCATCGTTTTTACCTTTTTGTGCTAATGCTAATGCTGCTCTGAAAAGATAAGTTGGTGCTGTAAGTTCATTATCTGCTTTTTCAGCTGCTTTTTTGTAGTTTTCAATTGCTTTGTCCATTTGGTTTTGTTCTGCATACGCATCACCTAAGCAACCATATTTACGTGCTTCTAAAATGGGATCTTCTGTTGAAAATTTATCTAAGAACTTAACAGCTTCTGCATATTTGCCTAATTTTAAACTAGCAACGCCGGCACCGAAATTAGCTCTGTTTCCTGCCGGAGTTCCATCGTATTGTTTAGCAATTGCTTCAAAACCTAAATGTTGCCCATCTCCGTTAAGAGCTAAAGCCATAGAGTCTATTTCAAAATATTTTTGTGCATACACAATTGCATCTTGAGCTTTACTTTCTTTAGGGCCTTTTACTAAATTTTTATAACCCCAAATTCCGCCTATTACTAACACGATTGCAGCAACTACGCCAAGTATGATATTTTTATATTGTTCAAAATAATATTCTGCGTTGTTAAAAACATCCGATAATTTTGCATTACCTTCTTCTAAAATATCCGGTTCTACTGATTTATTCTTGTTCTTTGCCATAATTTTATTTAAAATAGTTTGCAAAGGTACGATTTTATACCAATTTTTAAAAATATTTATCCACGAAACGGTTACTTTTTATGATTGGATGTATATTTGACCTGGTATGCCGATACAAACTTTACAA
Organism: Bacteroidota bacterium; assembly: GCA_963169645.1. Lineage (GTDB taxonomy): Bacteria > Bacteroidota > Bacteroidia > Chitinophagales > JADIYW01 > JADJSS01. Next base: position 15,229 of record CAUJCO010000009.1, on the reverse strand, counting down.
GTTCAACAATTAAAGCTGACAAATTATAAGAATTATACTTTCCAACATTTTGTTTTTGGTGATAAGTTGAATTTTATTGTTGGGAAAAATGGCATTGGCAAAACCACCCTTTTGGATGCTATTTACTATACTTGTTTTACAAAAAGTTATCTCACTTCTTCCGATATTTTAGCTACGAATTTTGATAGTGTTTTTTTTAGAATTGAAACAAATCTCACTTTACAATCAGATAATCAATTGGTTGAAGTGAAATACTTAAAGCAAGAAAAGAAAGAAATTTTATTAAATAATGCAAAAATTGAAAGGTTGACTGATTTTGTAGGTCAATTTCCTTGTGTTATCATCACACCGGATGACAACCAATTCATTATCGGGACAAGTGAGCTTAGAAGGAAATTTTTGGATGCAACAATTTCTCAGTTCTCAGCACCATATTTGCAACAGTTGATGTTGTACAACAAAATTATTACGCAACGAAATGCCTATTTAAAATCTTGTTTTGAACACCGAAATTATGATTCATCATTGTTGGAAATTTATAATCAACAGTTGGTGCAAGCCGGAAATTTTGTTTTTAATGCTCGTAAACAATTTATACATCGTTTTATTCCTATTTTTCATGAAGTGTATCATCGAATTTTTAATGGTAATGAACAAGTGCAAATACGATACGAATCAGATTTAAACGACAATGATTTTGAAATTTTATTACGAAATAATGAAAATCAAGATAGACAAGCACAACGAACGACAAAAGGCATTCATACCGATGATTTAGTGTTTGAGTTAAATCAGTTTCCAATTCGCAAAACAGGCTCTCAAGGTCAACAAAAAACATTTTTATTATCGTTGAAATTGGCACAATATCAAATCATTCAATCTGAAAAACAAATTCAACCTTTGTTGCTTTTGGATGATATTTTTGATAAATTAGATACGGAACGAATTGCCAAAATTTTTCAATTAATACATGAAAATAGCATTGGGCAGGTTTTTATTTCAGATACAGACATCAAAAGAATACAAGATATTATAAATACACATTCTATCACACAATATAATATTATACAACTTGGCGAATCAGCGTAATAGTAGATTTATTCCTTTAAAAGAGGTACTCGACGATATGATAAAAGAAATGCGTATCGGCGGAAAAATGGACGAAATGAAAGTTCGAAAATATTGGCATGAACTTATGGGAACCTATATTGCTAACCAAACTTCTAAAATATTTTACAAGCAAGGCAAATTATTTGTGTACATACCTTCTTCCGTATTAAAACAAGAATTATTCATGGCAAGAGAGAAAATAAAATCTAATTTAAACGAGCGATTACAAGAACAACTCATCCAAGAAATTATTTTTAGATAAGCATATAGGTAACTATAAACATTACTTATGAACACATCAATAAATCTTATAAAAAATGTACACAGTTTTTTCTATTTTTGAACTCAATAGATAAAATATTGTTATAAAAAATAAAAATACTAAGTTATGGCATTAGAATTCACAAACGACAACTTTCAAGAAAAAGTGATAAATAATCAAGGCGTTGCCTTAGTTGATTTTTGGGCAGAATGGTGTGGACCTTGCCGATTAATCGGACCGGTCGTGGAAGATTTATCGAAAGACTACGAAGGAAAAGCTACCATCGGTAAATTAAATGTTGACGACAATAGAGAAATTGCAGCACAATACGGAATCATGAGCATTCCCACTTTATTGTTTTTCAAAAATGGAGAAATCGTTGATAAACATGTCGGTGTAGCTTCCAAAGCTGATTTGAAAAAGAAATTAGATGCTCATTTAGCATAATACAATTTATTCACTATTTTTAATGGTTGAGCGAATACAATTTCGGTCAACCATTTTTAATTTTAAGCATGCAAATTCAACATCAAGATTTTTTTCAACTCGACCAATTAGAAATATTGGCACGACAAGTAGTGGAAGGTTTTATTATTGGATTGCATAAAAGTCCGTATCACGGCTTTTCGGTAGAGTTTGCCGAGCATCGCTTGCACAATACCGGCGATTCCATTAAAGATATTGATTGGAAAGTATTTGCCCGAACCGAAAAATTATACACCAAAAAATTTGAAGAAGAAACCAACTTGCGTTGTCAAATTGTGATTGACGCATCTTCTTCGATGTATTTCCCTGAAGAAAAAAAACAATCCACTTTAAATAAGATAGAATTCTCTTGCGTGTCCGCAGCGGCATTGATGTATTTGCTAAAAAAACAACGCGACGCCGTTGGATTAACTATTTTTGACAGCGAAATTCGCACACAAACCACTGCCAAAACTACTGCATTACACCATCAATTATTGATGAATGAGCTTTATAAAACTTGGCAACAAACATCAACGCAGAAAAATACCAATGCCGTAAAATGTTTACATCAAATTGCAGATTCGATTCATAAACGATCTATGGTTATCATTTTTAGTGATATGTTGGATGGCGCTAATGAAAATGAACTTTTTTTAGCACTACAACATCTAAAACACAATAAACATGAAGTGGTTTTATTTCATGTTCTTGATAAATCGTTGGAATTGGATTTTGAATTTGAAAACAGACCATATCAATTTATAGATTTAGAAACCGGAGAAGCCTTGAAGTTGCAACCGAATCAAGTGAAAGATGTGTATATACAAAAAATGAATGAGCGAAAAATGAAACTTAAATTGAAATGTGCACAATATAAAATTGATTTTGTTGAAGCAGCTATTCAAGATGGATATTATCCCATTTTATCAGCGTATTTAGTGAAACGAAATAAAATGATTTGATATGATTCGAAAAATGGATGTTACATTGGAAATTGATGGACAAGAAAAAGTGCATAAAAATTTGAATGCTTCGCAAATTCATGATGTTTTTAATACCATTGATTGGAAAGCACAATACCAATTGTGCCTTACAAATGAAGATTATTTCGGTCCTTATTTTTTGGTTACTTATTTTGATGAAGCCAACTTAGAATACAATTATAGTGTTGAGTTTTATTTTGTTGAAGACAATGAAGGTCAGTTTCCGAAAGAAATGATTTTTTCATTGTCGTATTCTTATCAAGAACGAGTGATTGAGAAATTTTTCTTTGGCTTGTTTGGAGAAAAAGAAAAAATTCAAAATGCTATATTTTTTAAAGATGAACAATCTTTACAAGATGCGTTAGATTGTTTAAATGCTTTCTCAAGAATGGATACTTCTTATTTGGAAAAACATATTAATGATAAATAGACCTTTGCCGTATTCATCATGCAATTAAACTATAAAAAATTAGGCGACTCCGGAAACCATCTTATTATCTTACATGGCTTGTTAGGTTCTTTGGATAATTGGCATACTATTGCCAAACAACTTGCAGAAAATCATCAAGTGTACATTGTTGACCAACGCAATCACGGTCGTTCGCCGCACACCGATGAAATTAATTATGGTTTATTGGCAAATGATATGATTGAATTTTGTGCTCAACAACATATTTCAAAATGCCATATCATCGGCCATTCTATGGGAGGAAAAGTTGCAATGGTGTTAGCATTAACCCAACCGGAATTAATAGAAAAGTTGATTGTGGTAGATATTGCACCCACATTTTACGATGGCGGACATGAAGATATTTTATTTGCAATGGCTGAAGCTCCATTAAAAATAGCAACCAAACGCGATGAAATAGATTTGTATTTGCAAAATAGAATCCGAGATTTTGGTGTACGTCAATTTATTTTAAAAAATTTGAGCAGAGATGAAAATGGGCAATTTATTTGGAAATGTAATTTCATTTCATTGATAAATAATTATCGGTTGTTGATGGATTTTCCAAAAATAGAAATGGCATTTTTAGGTAACACATATTTTATAAAAGGAGAAAACTCCAACTATATCAATCCAGATAATTTTGATGCATGCGATAAATATTTTCCAAAAAATAAATTAATTGAAATTAAAAATGCAGGACATTGGGTGCACGCCGATAATCCGTTAGAATTTACAGAAAAGTTGAAACAAATTTTGCTCGATTAAAATATATTCCATTTGTTTTTTATTTTGTATAATTTTAATGCATAAAAACCAATTTATGCGTGCTTTAATTTCTATTGTATTTATTTCTTTATTCGCAGTTGCTTGTATTCCAATTGGAACCAATCCAATAAAAAGATATCCGGCTTATCGTGGTTTGTATGTCAATAAATTTGATACTATTTTAGGTGATACAGCAAAAGAAAATACACTTTTACGATGGTCAAAAAAGCAACAAATCAATGCACTTACATTGTATGGTTTAGGAAATATTCTTCCCAAAACTTCTAATTATCCGGTTTTAGCAGCTTTTATTTTAAGAGCAAAAACAGGATATGGCATAAAAGAAGTGAACGCAACTCGCGGCAAAGCAGTAGATTTTACAACGTATGTACACAATTATAACAATTCAAGAAGCGATACCTTAGAACGATTTAATTGGTCAAATTTAGAACGAGAATTTTGGAACGGCGATCATACGTTTACGTATTCATTTACGCAGTTACAACTCATGAAAAATTGGGGCAACACGCAAACACCTATTGTACCAACAGAGCAATATATAGGTTGGTTGCAAGATTCTTCGGGTGCACCATCTAATCCAATACGTGAAGCACAAATTGCGGATAGTATTGTGTTGGTAGTTGATAGATTATTACTACACGATTACCAACAAAATTTATCGTTTAGTTATGTGCAACCCAGATTGGATATTTTAGGTCAAAAAGCAATTGCACAAGGAAAAGTGCTAAAAGTGGCCATAATTTTTAGTGCAGAAAATCCTACTTTTTCCGGAGCTTATTTTACTACACATGAATTTGTGGATGCTTATAATTTTATTAATAATGCCAATAATGCGGCAACGTATGCGGGCAAATCCGGTATTCAATTAATCGGCTATCAACTTTATAATTATTCGCATGCCAAAATGACTCGACCATAATTTGAGTGTTGGTTTAATATAATTATGCATGATGATCTAATGGACGTTTTTTAACCATTCCGCCTTTAATATCTTTTACACTTTGTATTACAACAAATGCATCCGTATCAATCTTTTCAATTTCAGATTGTAGTTTGCCTAATTCTAAACGTGTAATTACCGTGTAAGTAACTTCTGCATCAATAAGGCGTTCGCCTTTTTTACCAATTCCTTTTTTTTGTATATACACCGTGAAACCACGCTGCATTACTTCTTTAATCATTTCTTGTATTTCTGTAGAATTTTCTGAAATAATAGTAACACCAAAATATTCTTCAATACCATCCACTAAGAAATCAACAGTTTTAGATGCCGAAATATACGTTAGCATAGCATACATCGCAGTTTCAATAGAAAGGAGATAAGCTGCAAATGAGAAAATAATTACGTTTATAACAATAATAATATCGCCAATTCCAACACTATATTTTCTACTTAAAAATATGGCTAAAATTTCTGTGCCATCAATTACCGAACCACCACGAATTGCCAAACCAATACCGGCACCCAAAAAGAATCCACCAAAAATGGCAACTAACAATTTATCTTCTGTAATATGTGGAAACGGAAAGTACGCAACTAAAATGGAAAGAGCCAAAATAGCTAACGCTGTTTTAATAGAAAATGTTAGGTTGATAACACGTATTCCTAAAATAATAAAAGGAATATTTATTAATACGATGAGCAACGGAACCGGAAGGCTCGTTATTTCATTTGTTAATAAAGAAATACCAACAGCACCGCCATCAATAAAATCATTGGGCATTAAAAAACCACGCAATCCAAAACCGGCAGAAAAAATACCGGCAACGATAAAGAAATAATCTTTTACATATCGCTTTAGCGTAATTAATTTTTTAATTCCTTTTTCTTTTGTTTCCGGATTCTTGGAAGATAGAAATTGCAGACTTACAATATTTTTAATAGCATCGAACATAAACGGACTTTATTTTAATTTTTTAAATGTTTTTTAAAATACGTTTTTTTTTGCAAAAAATAAAGTCCGATTGAAGCGTATTTCAATTTTTAAATCTTGGATGATGTAATGCTAAAGATTCTTTTAAATACTGTTGGTCTAAGTGTGTATATATCTCTGTAGTGGTGATGGACGCGTGTCCGAGCATTTGTTGCACTGCACGTAAATCGGCACCACCTTCAATTAAATGTGTTGCAAACGAATGTCGGAATGTATGCGGTGATATATTTTTATTTAAATTAATTTTCTCTGCTAAATTTTTTATCACTAAAAATACCATCACGCGCGAAATTGGTTTTCCATTTCTATTTAAAAATAATACGTTTGAATATTTGGGATATTGTGGCAATTTATTGCGTACATGTTCTAAGTAAATATCAATATGTTTCAATGCTTCGCTACCAATTGGAACTAAACGTTCTTTATTGCCTTTTCCAATTACGCGAATAAATTCTACTTCGCGATAGATATGCGATATTTGCAAGTTGATTAATTCTGTAACCCGCAAACCACTGCTGTATAGTGTTTCCAGCATAGCTTTATTGCGTACGTTTTCATCTTTACTTAAATCTAATGCACCTATGAGCATTTCAATTTCGTCAAACGATAAGGTGTCAGGTAATTTTTTGCTCAACTTTGGACCTTCTAATAAAACGGTTGGATCTTCTTTTACGAATGCTTCTAAAATTAAAAATTTATAAAACGCTTTTAAACCGGAAATAATTCGTGCCTGACTTCTGTCACTTAAACCCAAATCGTGTAAGTGTGCAATAAAATTTTCCAAATCTTTCAGTTGCAGTTCGTCTGCTTGTTTTATATTTCCATCTACAGAATAATATTGCACCAACAAGGCAACATCGTGCAAATACGCATCTACAGAATTGGGCGACAAGGATTTTTCTATTTTTAAATAGGCCTCAAAATTTTTAATATATACATTCCAATTGCTCATAGTATGTTGTAAATGTCGGAAAGTGTTTTAAAACATTCGTGTAAAAAACATGCACACATGTTATTTTTTTCATTGCTTTTAGCGTATAATTTTTATATTTGGTTTATGAAAAAGATTATCATCATCAACGGACCCAATTTAAATTTATTAGGAAAGCGTGAACCACATGTGTACGGTTCAGAAACGTTCGAAGATTTTTTAGCTGTTGTGAAAAAGAAATATGCGAATATTGAAGTAAGTTATTTTCAAAGTAATATAGAAGGTGAGTTGATTTCAAAATTACATGAAGTTGGTTTTTCGTATGATGGAATTATTTTAAATGCTGCCGGCTATACACACACATCTATTGCCATTGCCGATGCCATCCGTGCTATAAAAACACCGGTAATTGAAGTGCATATCAGCAATACTTTTTCACGCGAAGAATTCAGACATCATTCTTTCATTTCGCCTGTATCTAAAGGTGTTATTGTTGGTTTTGGATTAAAAAGCTACGAGTTGGCTCTCCAATATTTTGATTAATTTAGTTGCTTAATTTTATTTTTCGTTCTGTTTCATTAAATGCACCTTCTACCTTTTTACCTTTAGCATCTACTAAAGTTAATTTGATGGTGTTTTCACCTAATGGCAAACCTTCTATAAAATAACCACACCATTTATCTAACATAAATACATTGCCATTTATTTCGGCTTTTACTTTGTACCCATCTTTTGATAAATCAACATTTACTAAATAAAAATCTAATAAAACAGCCTTAGTGTCATCGCCTTTGTATTCACCTTTCGGGCGACTGTAAAATAACATTGGGCTGGTTAAATCCGGAGCAGCGTACCGAGCGGTATATCTTGATTTTCCTGTAATGACAGAGGTTAATGTGTACGCATTTTTATTTTTTATACTTTCATGATATGAACGCGACAAAAACGACAATACAATGTGCTGTCCGTCGCTCAGGGTTTTTACTTTAGCACTATCTTTATATAATGCATTATACGGTTGATTGTCAACAATACAATGAATATGTTGACCATCCACAGCATTGGCACAATTTTTTATAGAAGTTCTATTGGTTTGTTCGCCCAATTTATAATTGGTAGTGGAAAAATTAAGGCTGATAATATTATTGTCCAACTCTTCCATACTCGCATTCATAGATTGTAGGATGCTTGCGTTTTCAAATGTTTCCGGAGCATAGAACTCTGTTAAGGTAATTCCATTTTTTTCCATGCTAATTAATTTTGCCGTTTTGTGATTTTCTACGCCTGAGTTGGTTGCATTGGCTTTCCGATTGCATTGATTGAAAACTAAAACGGAGATAATCAAAGTTGTAATACCGATAAAATATTTTGTCATGATAATTTTATTTAAGTTGAAAAAGTTGTTTTAATTGCTGTAATAAATATAAAGCATGAATGTCATTTATTTTATAATTTTTTGAGATAGATGTATCATTCAATTTATTATAAATGGCATCGTATAGGAATAACGTATTATTGGCATCTTTGTTTATGTTTTGGCTGTTTTTGTTTTGTATAAATTTTGTTATTTTTTTAGGTAGATATTTTTTTGCAATTTTTTTTATCGCATAATATTTTAACGTGGTATCATAGTTTGGTTTACGATAGCTAATCGCATATTTTTCAAACCAATTTTTGAAGATATAATCATTGTAAAATGCTTGTTGAATTTTGAATGACATGGGTAAATTATACCAAAATTGAATCCAATTGTTTTCCCAAAATGGCAAATAAAAATCAATCCCAAAATAAGTATATACACGAACAGAATTAATAATAAATTTTGAAACTCTATTTTGTATAAACCAATGCTGATAACCATCCCAAGAGTTTTCTATTTCGGAAGTGTCAATGTTTACGCCATATTTATTGTTGATATATTTTACTACATCCGTTTGTATTATCGGTTCAAAAATGCTTCCGGCAATTCCATCTTGACAAAAACCATTTATTAAAATGGCATTTTTAGGTAGTAAATTTTTAGATTTTAAATAAGATAGTGCAAAAAAATCTTGTTCATGAGGTAATGAAGAAAATGCATGATTTTGTTGTGTATATTGTTGCCATTCATCGGTGAAAAATCGACTTAATAATGCATCGGTATATTCAATGAAATGCCATTTTACGTTTAACTTTCTGCATATTTTCTCAGCTGTTTTTACTTCGTAACTTTCACTACGGCCATAGGTGAAACATGTAATGTTTTCTATTTTGTTGGATAAAAGAAGTAATAATAAATAACGCGAATCGTAACCACCGGAAAGTGGCAAGAGTATGTTTTTTCCGCGTGTTTGTTTTTTAATTTTATCAATGAGTTGTACTTCTAATTGTTGTAACTCAATTTTAGATTCATATTCTGTTTTTCTTTCGTAGTTTTTATTTTTTTTATGCTGATAATAATCTGCAATAAATATTGTAGAATCTTTTTTATTTATGATAGCGTATTGTCCTGCTTGTAATTGTTTCCATTCTTTAAGTAAGGTATGATTTCCTTCCGTGCAATATATTTTTTTGAAAACTTCGGCCTGTTCATCGTTATAATGACATTCATCAACATAAATTTTATCACTGATACAAATAGAATTTGTTGTTTTTTTTATGAAGATAGGAAATGTCCTCATCTTGTCAACTGCCAATAAAATATAATCGTTTGACTCAATAACGACGGAAAAATGTCCATTTAGTTTTTTTATTTTTTGTAGATGTGATTCTATTGCATCATCAATTGAAAAGAGCGAAGCTAATTTAACTTCATTACATATTTCATCTTCATAAAATGGATTTCCAATTACCGCAATAGAAGCAGATTGATGCCAATGATGCACCGCATGATATGCTAACTTAATTTGAATCATCTTTTAATAATTGCGTATGAATATAGAACAACAGATATACGTTAGACATAATTCCGACTATGGAAAATAAAAAAATGGACAAATAAAATTGTTGTAAAATTCCACCGATAACAATGGCTAAAATTCTCGCAATACAAACTATTAGATTATAAATGAATTCAAATTTTAGTTTGTATTTTATATCTAATATGCTGGAAATAGGAGAGACGATGACGCCTGCAAAGTACCATAAAATAAGGTGTTGAGCCACTTTTCCTGCTGTTTGCCATTCAGTGCCAAATAAATGTAGAAATATATCTTGACCAAATAATAAAAATAAGATGGTTGGTACAAATCCTATAAAAAATGTGGTAATACAAATTTTTATGGTGGTTGATTTTACTATTTTGGTGTCTGTGTGTGTTGCAATTTTAAAATATACTTGACCCAATGCATTGCTATACATTCCGGTTGGTGCATTTAATAAGCGTGTAGCATACGTATAATAACCGATGAGTTGCGGTGCAAAAAATGGTGACATAATTAAAGGCACACTATTTCTGGAAACATTATTTAATAAAGATGACCACGTTCCATATTTTGGAAATTGGTCAAACTGTTTTAATGTTGCTTTTATTTGTTCAAAATGGATGTCAAATTTAATAAATCGTAGCGTGTACCAAGTGCTTATAAATAAACCAATGCTAAAACCTATAATGAGTGCATGTGGAATTTTTAAGTATGCCAAAGCTAAGGTTGCAAATGCAGTGGTACTTACTTGTATAGCTCGAAATAAATTGATTTGTTGATATTGCTCTTGCTTGTTTAATAATGTAATTATAGGTTGATGAATGCCATACAGCAATGTAATGAACGGAATTATTAAAAATATTTTTGGAACAAAAAAGAAAAATAACAATGCTATCAACAATAATAAGCCAGAAAGAATAATGGCTATACCAATGGCTGTGTTTACAATGTTCTCTGCCTGTGCTTTGCTATTTCCCAGCATGACAGCAATGTCTAATTTTGCATTGATGATTTCAATAAAAATATATATTATGGAAATAAAAATACCAAATTCAGCAAACGAAGTGGCTGAAATATATTTTGGTAAGATGAGAGAAAAAATAAAATTGATGACTTGCACCAATGCTAATCCGGAAAATAGTTTAGCAAAATTGGAAAAAATAAAATTGGATTCGGATGTTGCATTCATCCATGCTAAGTTACAATTTATTTACAAGCATTATGGTTTTGCAGCCGGTGCTGTTTCATTTTTTGTTTCCGTTGGTTTTTCCGGAGTGCTCATAATGTCTTTCAACGTAAAGTATTCAAATTGATCTATTTTTACTTTTACCGGAATAAAACCTAATGCTTTTACTTTTACATAACCTTTGTAATCAACGCGAATTTTTTTACCTAACAATACCATTTTGGTACCTTCCGTAAAAAACTTTGCTGCCGTATTGGCTGTTTTTACATCTATTTTTAAAGGTAAATCAAAAGCACTTTCTTTTTTTATTTTTACATCTTCAGCTTCCGTGATAGTGCCTAATTTTTTATCACCAATAAATACATCTATTAATATTTCATCTACTGTTACTTTTACTTTGTATGGATTGTAGATAACAGCAGTAATTCCAAATCCTATTTGTTTCAATGAAAAATTTTCTACTTTAAAATCTTTTGTTTTTACCAAATATGGCTCTTTATCATCTTTAGCAATTAAAGTAGAAATGGAAAGAAATAAAATAACAAATAGTTGTAGTGGTTTCATAGTAGTTGTTCAATATAGTTTAGTCTTGTTTTTCTTTTTTACGCTCTTCACGTTTTCTTTTACGTTCTTCACGTCTGTTTTCTCTTTTCTCGATGCGTTCTTCTTTATTGGATAAATATTCGTACGTTTCTGCGAATTTTACTTTTGTACTGATATCTTGTCCGTTTTTATCTTTCACATTTAAATCACCTAAAAGTTGAATGGCATACGTGCTTGCAGGTTCATGATTTTCTAATTTAAATGCATTGGTTTCGTATGAATATCTTATTGGAATGGAAAACTCGGAATTCGGTTGAATTACCTTATCTGTCTTAGATACAATCGTTCCAACATTTTTGCCATCAATCGTAAAATCTAAAACCAAATCTTTTAAATGATATTCTTCATCCGTGATATTCATAAATACGGCTGTTGCTCGTATGGTGGCATTCTCTTTGGCTAAATTCCCCAAATCTAAGTTGACTATTTTCTTAAATTCAATAGACTTTTTATCCTTATTACAAGCAGAAAATAAAAGCAAGGTAAGTGCTAAGTAGAGCAATTTTTTCATGTCGGAAATTTTATCACGCAAAAATATTTAAACCCATTTAATTTTTTATCGTTTTAAGTATTCTTCACAAATTAGTAGTATCAAAAAGCTTACCAATCTATTTTTAATAAAATAGAACCGCAATTAATACGAAGTAATTTGATTTTTTACCAGCTTCCGGAGCTACCACCGCCACCGAAACTGCCACCGCCAAAACCACCAAAACTGCTACTGCTTCCGCCGCCACTCCATGAGCTTCCACCGCCGCCACCACTTGTCCATGTCCAACCGCCACCGCCAATAGACACGGTAGATTTTCCGGATGATATAATTGAAATAATGATGATAAAAATAACCGTCATTATTAGAATAAAAGCCCAATCCGGTAATGCATCAACGGCTGATTTTGATTTGGCCGGTGCAGAATACGTGCCTTGTAATTGTGCTATAATTCTTGAGGTGGCTTCGTCAATACCTTGGTAATAATGATTTTGTTTAAATGCAGGAACAAGAATGGCATCAATTATTTCTTTTGAATCGTAATCGGTAATATAACTTTCTAAACCATAGCCAATTTCAATATCTACTTTTCGTTCGTTCTTTGCTACTAAAATTAAAATGCCATTGTTTTTATCTTTTTGTCCGATGCCCCAACTTCTTCCTAACCGGACGGCATAATCGCTGATTTCATAGTCGCCAATTGTATTGACGGTTACTACACAAATTTGTGTGGATGTTGAATCGTTGTAAGCCAGTAATTTATTTTCCAAATTTTCACGATTAGAAATCGTCATTAATTCGGCATAATCGTTCACCAATTTAGGTGGTTGAGGTGGAATAGGAATTCCTTCTTTATCCACTGTTTGTGCTGTAACAAAACAAGAGATAATGAAGAAAAATAAAAATCCTATTTTTTTAAAATGAAATTTCATCCGAAAGTTCGTTTTTATTTAGTTTATCGATATCCGGAAAATAGATAGCTAATGTTTGACCTATATGTTGAACAGCTTTCACTATTGCTTGAAAAGGGCTTCCGTCTCTTAAATTTTGATGTAGTTCATTGCTAATTGTTTTCCAATAATCGGCATCTACTTTTTGATGTATCGCTTCGTCGCCAATAACGGCAAACTGTTTGTCTTTAATAGCAAAGTATATCAGCACGCCATTTCTGAAAATGGTTTTTTCCATATTTAGTTGATAGAAAACTGAAATGGCTCTATCCATTACATCTTGCTCGCAATGGTCGTCAAAATGGATGCGAATTTCACTACTCGTATGTGCTTCTACTTTTCGAATAGTTTGTACGAGTAAATCTTTTTCTTCATCTGTCAGAAAATTTCGTGCCGATACCATTAGTCAAAATTTACTTTAGGTGCTTTTTCAGAACCCGGATCTGCTTTAAAAGGCTCATGTGTTTTAAAACCAAACATTTTAGCAATTAAATTAGATGGAAATGAACGTACATGTGTGTTGTAATCTTGCACGGCAGCATTGTAATCTCTACGTGCTATGTTTATTCTGTTTTCAGTACGTTCTAATTCATTCATTAAATTTTCAAATGCCTGAGTTGCTTTTAAATTTGGATATTGTTCAGCTACCACTAACAAACGAGATAATGCACCACTAAGTTGACTTTGAGCTTGTTGGAATTTAGCAATATTTTCCGGTGTCAAATCGTCTGTTTTTAATTGGATAGATGTTGCTTTGGCTCTTGCTTCGATAACAGCGGTTAAAGTTTCTTTCTCAAATTTTGCTTCACCTTTAACGGTTTCAACTAAATTACCAATTAAATCAGCTCTTCGTTGGTAAGATGCTTCCACATCTGCCCACGCTTTTTTTACACCTTCATCACCGGAAACAAGTGTATTATATGAGCAACTTTGTAAAAATAAAGTACTCATTAAAATAGCTAAAGAATAAAAAACTTTTTTCATGTGTTTATTTTTTTTGATTGAAATAAAGATAACATATTTTTTGCTTTTGTAGTTCCAGCTATTTTTTTCTTTGAAATGATTTTTAAAAAATATTTACTCAAACTTAATCTGAAAAAAGATAAATAAAGTTGTATCTTTGCACCACACCGCGAGATGGAGCAGTTGGTAGCTCGTCGGGCTCATAACCCGTAGGTCGTGGGTTCGAGTCCCACCTTCGCAACAAATAGGCTGCATTGCAGTGTGGTACATTAGTCGATTCATCGAAGCCCGTACCATCCTTTTCGCTGCCTTGCAACACCGCCGACCTGGAACTGCCCAAGGCCTGGTTCCTTTCACGGGTTGGCGGTTTTTTAGATTTTTAGATTCTGCGGAGTCGCCCGGGTAGTTTTGCGATTCAGAAAACAGTGAACCCCATTCGGTAGGGGCTGCCGTAAATACCAAAAGACTACCCTTATTTTGAACTTTGAGAATTATTTAGTACTTTTGCAATACAGGATATTTGCCGTGACGTGGAAAGCATAGCACATATCGAAAATGTTTACTTTTTGTAGAATCAATGCCGGGCTTTCCACAATACCCCGGCATTTTCTATTTTAGCAAACTTTAAACTTTTCGATATGAAAGAAGTACTTATAGCACTGAACCAGCAACCTATTGCTGTTTATCCAATCTACATTGACATTACCGGAAGCATGACAGCGGGGGTTTTACTTTCGCAGGTAATGTATTGGGACAGCAAAATGAAAGGCAACGAGTTTTACAAAAACGATGCTGAGTTTATGCAAGAAACCCGCCTAACTCAATCCGAATTTAAGACAGCAAAGAAGATTATAGGCGATTTACCCTTCATCACAATCCAGCGAAAAGGGGTTCCATGTCGCACATGGTATAGTGTAAATCATACCAATCTGTTAGTAGTTCTTCAACAATTCAGTTCGTCGTTTACCTACGAACCAGGTAGTAGGTTATCTACTAGCCAGCGCGGCGTTAACCTACGAACTATTATAGGTACAGAGAATACACAGGAGATTACTACAGAGAATACAACAGAAGAGATTGTCGAAACAAGTTCGACCCCTCTCCTCGACCACGATGAAATTGAAAACATCGAACAACAAATCTATGCCTCAAAAGCGACTCAAAAAAAAGAAAGAAAAAGTGTTGCGCCGAAAAAGAAAGAAAGCGACA
>CAUJCO010000008.1 GCA_963169645.1 Bacteroidota bacterium | reverse complement strand
TGCGAGTAGCTTAAAACTGAATCTGTTTTAGTAAATTGCATAAACTAAAACATTCGTACAACAGCAGTTTTGCAAAATGAGCTAAAAAAAATAGTTTTTTATGGTGTTAGCTCACTTCGCAAAGCTGCAAACCGTTAGCAGTAAGCAGTGGGACGACCCACAAGTCACTGGCAGACCAACACGACAAAAACAAACTTTAAAATTTGTATATTTGACAAATGGTTATTCTAACGTCCATTCAAAACGAAAGGTGCGGATGCCGAAAAGCAAGTTAAGAGTAGGCATAACTTCTAAACTGTTGTGATTTATGAAAAACAAATCATCTAATCATCAGGCAGACATTAAGAACCCAAACAAGGGAACTAATGGAAGCAACACGACCTTTGACAAAAATCAAGGTAATCGTGGAAAACAGCTTAATCCGAACCAACAAAAAGGTAAAAGATAAGTTGTGCATTAAGCAAGCGGGCTTTGCCCGCTTGCTTTTATATTTTTAATCCGACTAAAAATGCACATTCTAAAAATAATACACGGCTATCCGCCCAACTATAACGCAGGTTCAGAAGTTTACAGCCAATCAATTTGTAACGAACTTTCAAAGCAAAATAAAGTTTCCGTTTTTACACGGGAAGAAAATCCTTATGCAAGTTGTTTCAGTGTTCGTGAGCAAAAAATAAACGACAACTTAACGCTTTACTTCGTAAACAATCCGCAAGGCAAAGACGGTTATCGCCACAAACAAATGGACGACAGCTTTGCGGAATTAGTGAAAAAACTAAATCCCGATATTGCACACATCGGGCACGTTAATCATCTTTCAACAGGTTTGATTGACGAATTGAACAAACTCAAAATTCCGATTGTTTACACGCTTCATGACTTTTGGTTAATGTGTCCACGCGGACAATTCTTGACACGAAGCATTGGTAACGCAAACAACTTTCAGTTGTGCGAAAAACAAGACGAAAAAAAATGTGCGACAGATTGCTACAAAGTTTATTTCAGCGGACGAGAAGAAAACAAACAAGCCGACATTGAAAGTTGGAGCAGTTGGACACACCAACGAATGATTGAAACAAAAGCAATCATCAATAAAGTTGATTTGTTTATTGCGCCTTCAAATTATTTGCGTGATAGATTTATCAATGACTTTGGCGTTCGTGAAAACAAAATCATTTATTTAGATTACGGTTTTCCTACGGAATACTTAACGCAAACTGAAAAATCAAAAGAGAAAACGAATTACACTTTTGGCTACATCGGAACTCACATTCCCGCAAAAGGCGTAAATCTTTTGATTGAAGCGTTTAAACAAGTTGAACAAAATGCAACGCTAAAAATTTTCGGCAGAGCAAACGGACAAAGCACAAATGCTTTGAAAGAATTAGCCGCAACTTCAAAAAACAAAATTGAATTTTCGGGCGAATACATCAATCATAATTTAGCGAATGATGTTTTCTCAACTATTGATTGTATTGTAGTTCCGAGTATTTGGGGCGAAAATTCACCGCTTGTAATTCACGAAGCACAATCGTGCAAAGTACCTGTAATTACAGCCGACTTTGGTGGAATGAAAGAATATGTTCAGCATAATGTAAACGGGCTTTTATTTGGACATCGAAACGTAAATTCATTAGTAGAGCAACTAAAATTCGCTGTTTCAAATGCCGAAACGATGAAGCAATTAGGCGAAAAAGGTTATTTGTATTCGGCAGACGGAAGTGTTCCAAACATTCAAGACCATTGCAAAGAGTTGAAAATAATTTATCAAAAATTCATTCCGAAAAATGGCTATAAACTTTGGCGTGTAACACTTGACACAAATCCCGAAGATTGTAATTTGAGTTGCACAATGTGCGAAGAACACAGTCCGTTTTCAACTTACATCAAAGAAAAATTGGGCGGAAAACATCGCAGAATGCCCAAAGAATGGTTAGAACCCATTTTTGAGCAAGCGAAAAAAATAGGAGTTACAGAAATGATTCCGTCCACAATGGGCGAACCATTAATTTACAAGCATTTTGCGCATTTTGTTAATCTGTGTTACAAATACGACATCAAGATGAATTTGACTACTAACGGCACGTTTCCGAGAACAACAGAGAAAACCGTTACAGAATGGGCAAAATTGATTGTGCCAATTACAACTGATGTAAAAATAAGTTGGAACGGTGCGACTGCCGAAACTTCGGAAAAAGTAATGTTGAAAATAAACTTTGAAGAAGCCGTTGCAAACGTGAAAGAATTTGTTCGCATACGTGATGAACACTTTGCAAACACAGGTTATTACTGTCGTGTATCGTTTCAACTTACGTTTATGCAAAACAATATGCACGAGCTGGCAGACATTGTAAAATTGGCTTCTGAATTGGGCGTGGACAGAGTAAAAGGACATCAGCTTTGGGCACATTTTGATGAAATTAAACATTTATCAATGAAAGCAACGCCTGAAAGCATTGCAAAATGGAACGAGTATGTAAAACAAGCCTACGAAGCACAAGAAAAATCTCGAAAACCTAATGGCGAAAAAGTTTTGTTGGAAAACATTATTCCGCTACAAATAAAGCAAGTGGGGACTGAACTTACCGAAGTACCCGAAAGCTACGAGTGTCCGTTTTTAGAAAAAGAATTGTGGGTTTCAGCAACAGGAAACATTTCGCCTTGTTGTGCCCCTGATGAAATGCGTAGAACATTAGGACACTTTGGAAATATTGAAAAGACAAGTATTGAAGAAGTGTTGCAAAGCGACAACTACCAAAACCTTGTAAATAATTACAAGAAAATTGATTTGTGTAAAACCTGCAATATGCGTAAACCGAACTAAATGAATGTAAACGAAAAAATATCGCTTTTGCTTCGACACGCTGACAGAGAAGATATTCCCAAAGGTTCATTTGGAAACGAAATTTTATTGAATGAAAAAGGCATACAAAACGCTATAAGTTTTGGAGAGAATTTGGCAGAGAAAAAAATCAATAGAATTTTCACAAGCCCTGTTGGACGTTGTGTTCAAACAGCAGAATACATAACCAAAGGTTATGGTAATTCAGTAGAAATTATTGAAACAGCCGCATTGGGTGCACCCGGCTTGCATATTTCTGATGAAAAAATTGCAGGAGAATTTTTTCTTGAATATGGATTTGACGAAATGTATAACCGATTTATGCAAGGCAAAGAAATTCCGGGTATTCCGAGCGTAAATGAATTAAATCATAGAATAACTAATTTCTTAAAGGAAAACACAACTCAAAACGGTAAAACGCTATTTATTACTCACGATATGTTGATTGTGTTTTACAATTACAGCATAAACAAAAAAGTTTATACAAAAGATAATTGGGTAAATTATATGACCGGTTTAACTTTTAAGAATGGAATAATTGATGAAAAATAAACTCAAATCATTCTTTACCGAACAATGGAAATATATGGCTGTTAGCACAGCATGTAAACTCAATTTGTTTGACAACTTACAGGAGGAAAAAACGGCAAAGCAATTAGCAACAAAACTTTCGTTGAATGAAGAAAAATTATTGTTGTTGCTAAACGCTTTACACAATGTTGATTTTTTGGACAAAAATGCCGATTTCTTCAAGATTAATTCTTTGTCGGAATTTCTTACAGAAAATAACCCCGAAAGTTTAAAATACGCTTGTCTGAATTGGAGTTCAGAACATTTAAACGCTTGGCAGAATTTGGATTTTTCAATTAAGACAGGCAAAAGTTCGTTTGAAGAAATTTACGGCTTACCGTTCTTTGATTACTTAAATGAAAATCCAGAAAAACTACACGCTTACCACAAGGCAATGTTTGCGTATGCAAAAGACGATTACAAAACTTTGCCCGACTTGATTGATTTTAGCAAATACAAATCTGTAATAGACATTGGCGGTAGTTACGGTGCAGTTTTAGAAATTATCAAAGCAAAAAATCCAACGGTTGAATGTATTTTGTTTGACTTGGAAAAAGTTGTTGAGAAAGTAACAATTCCAAACATCAAGAAAACAAGCGGAAGTTTTTTTAACAAAATTCAAATTCAATCAGAAGCAATAATACTTTCAAGAGTTTTACACGATTGGAACAATGAAAAAGCAAGTATAGTTCTGAGAAATTGCTTTGAAGCATTACCGAGTTACGGAACATTATACGTTATTGAAAATTGCAAGGATAAAATCAAAATTGATTTGTCTTTACTTTCACTCAATATGACGGCAATGTGTGAAAGTTACGAGAGAACATCATTTCAATACATCTCGCTTTGTGTAAATGTAGGTTTTCAATTTTATAGCGAAACCCAATTAAACGAATTACAAACCATTTTAACGTTTAGAAAATGAATTGGCAAGACATAACGGTATCATCAGACAATATGCATTTTCTTTTTGAAGGGAAACAAATTTTCGATAAGCAGTTTGTGGAAGTTTTAAAATTTCATTCGCCTGGACTTGCACCAGTTTTAGACAATTCGGGAGCTTATCACATTGACATAAATGGAAACGAACTTTACAAAAATCGCTATTCACGGACATTTGGTTTTTATTGTAATCGTGCTTCTGTTGTTGAAAATAATCGGTGGTTTCACATCAATGAAAAAGGAGACAAAGTTTATTCCGCTTCGTTTTTATGGACAGGAAACTATCAAGAAAATCTTTGCACCGTGCGTAACGACAGCAATCAATATTTTCATATTGACTTAAACGGAAACCGCATTTACGCAGACAGTTACGTTTACGCAGGCGACTACAAAGACGGAATTGCTTGTGTAAAATCGCAAGACGGCTTTTACAGACACATTGACAACAAAGGAGAGTTCATCAATAACAAATCATTTCTTGACTTAGGAATTTTCCATAAAAACTTTGCGACAGCGAAAGACAAAAACGGTTGGTTTCACATTGACAGACTAGGAAATGAACTTTACAATGAACGCTATTTGACAGTTGAACCATTTTACAACGGCTTTGCTTTGGCGACCAACCTTGACAACGAAAAACTAATAATTGACGAAAAAGGACAGAAAATACTTGAAGTGTAACGATAGACCGAAGTTCTGCCTACTGCCAACAGCGGTTTGGCAAAAGTGGCGGTTCAGTGCTTCGTATGACAGTTTTTCGTAAATTTGAAGTGTGTGCTTCGTATGAACATTTGTAGTAAAAATCGCCACCTTCGCAAAGCTGCAAACCGTTGTGTGTCATTGTAAAACGAACCGTCCGAATACTGACTTACTTGAAATCGATAAAATAGATAAGTTATAAGAGAATAAATTTCTTATAATTACAAAAATTAAAAAATAAACAGATTTAAATCTATCTGTTTTTACTATATTTGCAAAAACAAGTGATTTTATGAGTAGTTTAAGTCTTATTCCAACAGAAAAAATAATAGAACGCTTACGGTATGAAAATCCTTGGTGGGTTAACAAACAAATACCTGAAGTGTATAGCGCAATGGCCAAGCGACTATATTTTAGCTTGTTTTATCCATTTGTAATAGAAAAAAATGTAAAAAGAGCATTGGTTCTTATGGGGCCAAGACGTGTTGGGAAAACTGTGATGTTATTTCACAGCATTCAACAATTATTGACTGAAAATGTAAATCCGCAAAAAATATTTTTTATAGGCATAGACAACCCTATTTATGTGCACTTAAGTTTAGAAGACATTTTAAATTTATGTAAGCAATCACTCAATCAAGACAATCTAAAAGATTGCTACGTTTTATTTGACGAAATACAATACCTGAAAGATTGGGAACGCCACCTTAAGGTGTTAGTTGATTCATTTCCTGAAACGAAATTTATTGTTTCAGGTTCAGCAGCAGCAGCATTAAAATGGCATAGCACGGAAAGCGGAGCGGGTAGATTTACAGATTTTATGTTACCTCCACTTACATTTCAGGAATACATTCATCTCAAGGAAATGAACCACTTAATGTACAATGGAGAAATTAGCTATGGAGAAAATCAAATACCGTATTGTCTTTCACACGATATAAAGGCTTTAAATAAAGAGTTTGTGCATTACTTAAACTTCGGTGGCTACCCTGAAGTTGTTTTAAGTGAAAAGATACAAAGTGATATGGGAAGGTACGTAAAAAACGATATTGTAGATAAAGTATTACTTAGAGATTTACCAAGCTTATACGGAATAAAAGACGTACAAGAGTTAAACCGATTTTTTACATACATTGCCTACAATACTGGGAATGAATTTTCTTATGAAACAATGAGTAAAGAAAGTGGTATACAAAAAGACACTTTGAAAAAATACCTAGAATATTTAGAAGCTGCATTCTTAATCAAAGTATTAAACAAAGTTGACGTAACAGCAAAACGACTAAAACGAATAACCAGCTTCAAGGTATATTTGACAAATCCATCATTGCGGACAGCCTTATTTTCACCCATTAGTGAAACGGACAGTGAAATGGGAAATATGGTGGAAACGGCAGTGTTATCGCAATGGATGCATAGTGAAAAATTAGATCTAACCTATGCCCGATGGAAAGAAGGAAGAAATGAAGGTGAAGTAGACTTAGTATTAGTTGATGATAAAAAATATAAGCCTCAATGGGGTGTTGAGATAAAATGGAGTAATCGATATTTTGAAAAACCAAACGAATTAAAAAGTTTAATACATTTTTGTAAAAGCAACAATTTTAAAAATGCTTTAGTAACATCAATAGACCAACTAGGAATAAAGCAAATAGAAGGTTTATTGTTTTCATTTTTACCAGCTTCAATATATAGTTATAATATTGGTGACATAACATTGAAAATGAAGAATCAAAATTAGAGTATGTAAACAACGAACGCACAACAGGCGTTTGGCTCAATGGCGGGTGATGTGGTTAATTGAACATTCTACCTCGCATCAACTTTTGTGGTGTACTGACAGTTATGTGCTCCGAAACCCGCCACTTCGCAAAGCTGCAAACCGTTAGCGGTCAGCCTAAAAGACGACACACAGAATAAATGGCAGAATTAATATGAAACGATTTTTAATTTTTATCGGTGGTTTTGTAGCCGGTGTTTTGGCGACAATTTTAGTTGGTTATCTTCTTGTGATAGCAAACAAGCCTATTGATGACGGTTTAATTGGACTTACTGTTTTTCCTGAAAAAGGTGAGTGCGTTAAAACTACCTCAAAAAGTAAATCAAGTGAGATAGATATTTTTCAGGTTGTAGAGCCCAATATGGCATTGGGGAATATTAAAAACTATACCGACAAAAAAATGTATGGTGGAGACAACTACCGTGACTATGACATCGGAAACGATGTTGTTGTCTTGCTTATCAACTATGATGGTAAAACATATTATGACGACCAAAAAATAGACGTAACTAATAAATGTGTAAGACAAATAGGGACATATCAATACAATGCAAAGATCGGCATAGAAAAAACTGTTCCAGCAGTTGTAATAGAATAAAATGAATACCTTGACAGAACATAAATCTGAAAATATTTGCGTTTACAAAGGTGAGCGATACTCAGTTCGTGACAATGGTTCAGTATTACGTTATCCACTTGAAGGGAAAAGACCAAGACCAACTGATAACAATTGGACTTTTGGCAAACTAAACTCCAAGACAGGTTACTTAGAAATAGCATCCGTTCGAATTCATAGAATAGTTGCAACAGCCTTTCATGGTGAACCCCCAACAATAGAACATGTTGTTGACCATATAGACACCAATAAACAAAATAATCGGCCAGAAAATCTACGATGGGTAACGAGATTAGAAAATATATTACTTAACCCAATCACAGCAAGACGTATAGAACTTGTTTGCGGAAGTGTAGAAGAATTTCTTGCAGACCCTTCAAAATTCCGTGACAAATTTCAAGAACCAAATTATGAATGGATGTGTACCGTTAATATTCAAGAAGCACAAGCAAGCAAAACAAGACTATTGGCTTGGGCAAAAAGCGACACACCATTGAAGGGTGGTACTTTAGGTGAATGGATTTACAATAGAAGTTTACCAAAAGAAAAAAAAGAAACTAATTTAGAGATTATTAATTCACTAACTCCAAGTGCGGTTCAAAAAGCACAGAATTGGAGAACACCATCTGAGTTTCCTTGTTGTCCAAAAGAAAAACACGAAAATCCAATAACTACCTATTCCAAAAACCTAATTGTAGGTGATATTTTTTCTCGAAATCAATTTACAACTTCTCTTGTTGAACGTTTTGCTATTTCTAAAGACGAAAAGACATTATGGATTATGTGTAAAAGTGGGGATAAAAACCCTATTAAACCTTACTCTTTGGCAGAAGTAACTTATCAGGATGACGTTTTTGTTCACAATAGTCTTGGTACCTTTTTCCAAATAGACGGTGCAGAAAAACAGTTTACTCTTGTACAAGGACTTGAATGGACAGGTGGTGAAACATTTGACGAACTATGCTGAAGCAATATGACATAAGAACAAAAGGCCGACCCGCTAACATCGGTTTGGCAATATGGCGGCTGAAGTGCTTCTATGAAACATTTGTGCAAGGTTCAACAGCAGTAATTCTATTGAACATTTGTGCTAAAAATCCGCCACATCGCCAAGCCGTAAACCGTTGGTGGCAATTTTTGAGACCCGAACTTCTGACAAAAAATCAACGACAAAACATAAAAATTTAATCTTAAAAATTTGCTTATTTACCAATTTTTGGTAAGTTTGAAGAAAGTTTATAAAAATGAAAAATACATCAATATCACTCGGAAGCTATTTTGACCAGTTTGTGAGTAGTCAAGTTTCGGCAGGACGATATAAAAATGTCTAGTCCTGAAATAGGTTTACAGCTTGTAAACTAAAAAAAGGACAAAAAGATGCAAAAGAAAAAGAATCAAAATCATTACAGCGAATTATTTCGCAGAAAAGTTATCGACGAATATTTATCTACCGGTACTAGCAAGCTCAGTATATTGAAGAAATATGACATTAAATTTAAAGGTGCACTTCAACGCTGGATTCCATTATATGGCTATACAGACATCTGGAAGCATAAAAATCGTAAATTTGGACATCCAACCACTACTATTTTGGAAAAAAATAAAGAAGTATCATCGACTTTAGATGAAGCAGCACTTTTAAAGAAGATAAAAGAATTGGAACATAAGTTGCAAGATGCACAATTGCTATCAGAAGGATACTCGATGATGATAGATTTAGCGGAAAAGGAATATAAAATTCCAATTCGAAAAAAGCAAAATACCAAATAATCCAAGAATTAAAAGACAAATATAATAGCATTGCCTTGATGCGTATTTGTCGATTATTTGGTGTTACACGTCAAGCGTATTATCAACAAGGTTGGCATCAGGAAACTATCTGTATAGAAGAAGAATTAATCATACAAGAAGTACTAAAGATACGAAGTTATCATCGAAGTATGGGAACCAGAAAGTTGTATGAAAAACTACAATATTTTATGTTGGAACATCAAATAAAAATGGGAAGAGACGCTTTGTTTGATGTGCTACAACGTCATAATTTATTGGTTCGCAGAAAGAAACGAAGAATATATACCACACAATCGTTTCATCGATTTTTTAAATATCCAAACTTAATAAAAGGATTTATACCAACTGCTATTAATCAGCTTTGGGTAAGTGATATTACTTATTGGAAAACACAAGAAGGGTTTGTATATATCAGTTTTATAACCGATGCCTAATCACATAAAATAGTAGGTTATCATGTTGGCGAAACATTAGAAACTGCTCACAGTATTCAAGCACTTAAAATGGCATTATCCGGTTGTCTCATCCTGAAATAGGTTTACACTAAAAATAGTGTAAAATGAAAAAGACAGACAACAAAAAACGACCTCATCCACCTACAGTTTTCAGCGATGAGTTTAAAATCAAAATCATCACAGAGAGTATCTTGAAACGGATTTAACTAAGCGTGAAATCTTAGACAAATATGGCATTCGTTCCAACTCTCCTATTCAAAAATGGATGCGTAAACTCGGCATTATCGGCACATATGCTAAAAAAGATTATATTGGTGTTACTAACTTCAACAGATTGAAAAAAAACTACACCGACTGAAATTGAATTGCAGCATCTCGCACTTGCCAAAAAAGTAAAAGAACTGGAAAAACTTTTAGACGAAGAAAAACTAAAATCTGAAATGTTTGCACGCGTTATTGAAATTGCTGAAAACGACCTCAATCTACCTATCAGAAAAAAGTACGACACCAAATAATCCGTGAAATCAAAGACAAATATCAAGAGTATAATTTACAGACTATTTGTCGTTTATTTGGTGTCAGCAGGCAAGCCAATTATCAATACTAAAAAAATCAAACAATATTACAAACTCCAATAATAAGATTATGGAAAATTTATTTAAAAACTATTCCTGTAAACACTATTCAGGATTAAGATTTATTTGTAAACTTGTATTAGGATTTATATATTAAATTGGTAAACTTATTTTGGACGGGTCTCAAATGCTTTCTCAATTACAATTGTCTTGTAATGATGAATACAAATTGGCTTTAACCATGCATAAACCTAACAAGTAATGAAGGAAAACGAAGAAATAATTGAAGCACTTTTAAAATTCAGAAATGAAAGAGATTGGGAGCAGTTCCACAATCCCAAAGATTTAGCACTTGCAATTAATGTAGAAGCGGGCGAATTGCTTGAACTATTTTTATGGAAAAACCCTGATGAAGCTAACAAGGAAAAGGTAAAAGAAGAGTTAGCCGACATTTTTGCGTATGCATTTCTTCTTGCAGATAAATATCAACTTAATATAAGAGACATTGTATTAGAAAAAATAAAGAAAAATGGCGAGAAATATCCAGTTAATAAATCAAAAGGAAATGCTAAAAAGTATAATGAATTATGAGTTTGTCTTTTGAATTATCAATAGAAGTTTCAGAACAATATCCTTTTCACAAGGACTCACTCAATAAAATTGAACAGAATCCTTGGGTGAAAAATCAATGGCCTTTGGTTTATTTCATTCAAAATGAAAATATAAAGGTTGCATATGTGGGTGAATCCACTAATGCACTAAGTCGTATAAAAAACCATCTAGGTAATCCTGAACGCTGTAAACTCGATACAATTTCAATTATTGGCTCTGACAAATTCAACAAATCTGCCACACTTGATATAGAATCTAATCTGATTCAATACATAACAGCTGAAGGAACTTACAATCTTCAAAATGGCAACTATGGATTAATAAACCATAATTATTACCAACAAGATCTTTACAAAAATCTGTTTAAAGAGGTTTGGAATAAACTCACTGAGCGGAAAATTGTAAAAAAATCGTTAACTGAAATTGAAAATTCCGAACTATTTAAATATTCCCCATATAAAGCACTAAATGAAGACCAATACAACTCTGTTCTAGAAATATTAGATGGACTAACAACTAAAAATTCGAACAGAATATTTGTAAGCGGAAGTGCAGGTACTGGGAAAACAATTCTTGCTACATACTTAATCAAGCTCATGACATCAGACATTGATGAAATGCAATCAGATGAATACAATGAGGATGAATTAAAAGAAATTAAGCTCGTAAGAGAATTTAAAACGAAATATCCAAATGCTAAAATTGGCTTAGTGGTAGCAATGACATCCCTTCGTGAATCTCTTGAAAATGTTTTTAGAAAAATTCCTGGCTTAAAATCGTCAATGGTTATTAATCCTTCAGACACTTTCAAGTTAAATGAAAAATATGACTTGTTAATAGTTGATGAAGCACATAGACTGAGGAAGTATAAGAATATCAGTTGGATGGGTGCTTTCAAAAAAAACAACAAAAAGCTTGGCTTAGATGATAGTGGTACAGAATTAGACTGGATAATCGCAAACAGTAAAAATCAGTTGTTCTTTTACGATTCTGCTCAGTCAGTAAAACCTTCAGATGTTGATTCGGAAAAGTTCAATAAACTCTTAATTGATAAAAATTCATTACTTCTTGAATTAAAATCCCAAATGCGTGTCAAGGGTGGCAACAATTACATTCAATTTGTTGATGACTTACTAAATATCAAAAGACTTGGTAAGACGAAATATCAAGAAGAGAATTACGAATTACTCATTTTCGATAATTTCAATGACTTATTTATAGAGTTGAGCAAGAAAGAGAATGTGTTCGGACTCTGTAGGATGATTGCGGGTTATTCATGGCCATGGAAATCAAATCCAAAACTAAACCCACCACCACCCCCTAACACAACTGATATTGAGTTAGATGGTCTAGATTTTAAATGGAATACCACAGATAAAGATTGGATTAATTCATCAAATGCATTTAATGAAATAGGATGTATTCATACCACACAAGGATATGATTTAAATTATGCAGCTGTGATTTTCGGAAAAGAGATTGATTTTGATAAAAAGACGAATTCTTTAATAATTTACCCAGATAAATATTTTGACATAAATGGTAAGAAGGGCGTTTCTGATATTAATATTTTGAAGTCATACATAATAAATATTTATAAAACCATTATGTACCGCGGCATAAAAGGAACATTCATATATGCATGTAATCCGGGTTTGCGAGAATATTTAAAGGATCATATTGAAACTTACAAAAAGCAAATACCATTCAGAATTCTCCGTAATGAAGAGATTAAGCCATACGTTAATAGTATTCCATTAGTAGACATTTCTGCTGCTGCAGGTAATTTCAGCGAATTGCAATCACATTCTGAATTAACTTGGATCGAGCCACCTTTCAATATCTCAGCAAAAAAAGGTTATTTTGTTTGTAAAGTGGTTGGCGAATCAATGAATAAAAAAATCCCGAATGGCTCATATTGTTTATTTAAGCAAGATGAAGGTGGAACAAGAAATGTAAAAATTGTATTAGTTGAATCAACTTCAATAAATGATTCAGAGTTTGGTTCAGGCTATACTGTTAAAGAGTATCATAGTGAAAAGAAGATTTCTGATGAAGGATGGAGACATGAAGCTATAATACTAAAGCCACTTTCGACACTTGAAGAATACGAGAATATTGAATTGTCTGAAGATGACTTATTGAATTTTAAAGTTGTTGGAATTTTTGACAGAGTAATCAAATAACCCGTGAAGCAGACACACATTACCAATCCACACAAGCCCAAACACATACCAAAGCTTGCAAAGCCAACACAAGAAAAATTGCTTTAAATAATTTCCCGTACCTTCAAACAATATTGTTCAGAATTTTTATAGTACATTTTTTTGATTTGAAGCAGTCTGCATAGTATTATTCTAAAAAGCAACTTCGCTCCTTTCCGGTCGACTTTTGTTTGACAAATATTTTTCATTTTCGGTAAGAAATAATTTATCCGAATAAGTAGAAAGTAGTGCGAAATTAATGGACTGGTTTGACAACAAATCTGAAAATGAGATTTATAAAATCAAAATGCGATTTTTCGTTGTTCGAAACAAACAATAAATACGGATAGTTTGGTATGCAAAAATTGAAATGAAAAAACAAAACAAGAAATGCGATTTTTTTTACAAAAATTCTGAATGCAAAATATTATTGATTTTTTCTGCAAATAATAGGCAGTTTGGTAAAATATCAAGTGACGTACTTCGCATGGAAATTTGTGCTAATTTTGAACTGCGTACTTCGCATAAACATTTGTACATCGAAATCCGCACAAACGACAAACTAAAACTCTTTGCAGTTAATACAAAGACAAACACTACTATAAACGACAGATAGAATATGACAACATTCGTTTTCCCAACAATAAAAACAGAAAAATTGTTACTTCGACAAATAGTTGATAGCGACATTGATAATATATTCAAAGGGCTTTCTCACCCGGACATCATAAAATATTACGGTGTTAATTTTCAGACATTGGAAGCGACAAAAGAACAAATGACTTTTTACGCTGACTTGGAAAGAAATGAAACAGGAATTTGGTGGGCAGTTTGTTCAATAGATAATAAAATATTTTATGGTGCAGGCGGATTAAACAGCTTAAGCAAAGAACACAAAAAAGCAGAAATAGGATTTTGGCTTTTGAAAGAGTTTTGGGGACAAGGTATTATGACTGAGGTAATGCCGATAATTTGTAATTACGGTTTTGAAAAATTAGGACTACATAGAATAGAAGGACTTGTCGAATCGGATAATTTAAATTGCATAAATGCAATGAAAAAACTCGACTTCCATTACGAAGGTACCATGAGAGATTGCGAAATAAAGAACGGAAAATTTATTAGTCTGGACATCTATGCTAAACTTAAAGATGAATGAATACACAACGCAGAATAGACCAAAATATATTTTTCTTTCATACAGGTACAGAAACAAATCAACACGTCTAATAGCACATCCAAAAATATCGTTAAAAACATTACAATTCCATTAAACCAATTTAAAAAATAAAAGTCTAACTTCGACTAAATGTTCTACATGAAAAAACGAATACATAAGGTGTTTTGCATTGCCATTTTACTAATACTCATGAGTTGCCAAAAAGAGGATTCCGATTTAACCACCATGTATTTTCCACCAAATACGGCTACTACTTGGGAAACTGTTGCACCGGAACAATTAGGCTGGAACACGAATGCTTTAACAGAATTAAAAACATACCTTGCCCTCAAACATACCAAATCATTTATAATTTTAGTAAATGGAAGAATTGCCGTAGAAATTTATTTTGACGGACAAAAATCGACCACCATTTGGGAATGGAATAGTGCCGGGAAAACATTATTAAGTGCCACTGTCGGCATTGCACAACAAGAAGGTTTATTAGATATCAATCATAAAGTATCGGATTATTTAGGTGCCGGATGGACGAGTGAAACAAGCGATAAGGAAGACCTAATTACATGCAAACATTTGCTTACAATGACTTCCGGATTAAACGACGAAAGTCAACTCGTCATCAAACCTAATCTCACCTATTTAGCGGATGCAGGAACAAGATGGTCGTATAGCAATGTATTCCAAAAATTATTTGATGTAGTAGCTGCTGTAAGTGATACCGATTTCACAACATATTATACAGAACATCTAAAAAATAAAATTGGTATGGATGGTTATTGGAACAAGGGTGCCATTTATACTATTTATCACAGCACGGCACGTAGTATGGCACGTTTTGGATTGTTAGAACTTAATAAAGGTAAATGGAAGGACGAGCAAATATTGAATGAATCCTATTTTACAGAGAGTAGCAATGCTTCACAAGATATCAATCCGGCGTATGGCTATTTAACATGGTTAAATGGTAAATCGAAATTTATGGTTCCTGGCATGCAAACAGTTTTTACAGGCCATTTAATTCCAAATGCACCACCGGATATGTTTGCAGCTTTAGGTGCATCCGATCAAAAATTATACATCATTCCAAGTAAAAATATGGTCATTGTTCGCATGGGTGATGCATCCGATCCGGCAAATCCTAGCTTCGCTACTTCAGGATTTGACAATGAATTATGGCAAAAAATAAATGCAGCTATTAATTAGAAAAATGATCATTTTTGCAAAATGGGATTTTTTTGATTATGAAAACACCTGTAAATACAGGCAGTTTGATACATCAAAATTAAAATGGGAAAATATGCTGATTGGTATCTATTTTTTTTAAAAAAATATGTACTTAGAAGACTTGAAGTATATAATTAAACTATAAAAACAGGTACATGATTCGTAGTAGCGTTTGTTGAATTCAACTGATAAATGCAATTTTATTTAGAATAGTTTTTTTATAAAAAAATAATCCATGCAAAAAAACACAAGTGAGTTATTAGAATATTTAAAGAGAGATAAATCAAAAAGAGAGGTAGCAATGTTGCGTCCACTCATTTATTCCATAGTAAAATGTGGTGACAACACAGATGCCGATGCAATTTTAACGCAGTACCTTTCCCATCCAACTGATTTCCATTACAGTTATTTATTGCTAATTTTTAAAGCATTTGGCAACCATTCTATGGCAGAACAAATTTTTAACGTATCATTTCATCAAGGTAAATTAAATGAAAATACAGATGCTGAAATATTGGAAGTCTTAGGCTGTTTAAAATACGAACCAATAAAGCAAATATTGGCTACTTATATTTTTGAGCATACAGATACCGATTATTATATATCAAAATATGCCGTATTAGGATTATTACATTTCGACTGTGAAGCGTACCAAGATAAGATTGAAAAGGCAATTGAAAATTGTTATGGAAAAAATTTATTTCCGGAATTTATTCCGGCATTGGTTTGTAAAGTAAAAAACAAAAAAACAGTGCTCGAAAAGTTATATGAATTAGGATGCGAGCACGCCTCAACAGATTGTAATGCCGGAATTATATTGGGGTTTTCACTTTGCGGAGAAGAAGGTAAACACTATTTTAGAAAAGTTTTATTTGATAGAAATTGGGAAACAAGTTCTACAGGAACAGGCACCGTTTATTTTGCGTATGAAGGATTAAAAAAACTAGACATCACGTTTAAAGAACTTTATTTGGAAATAAAAACAATTTCCGATAAAGATAAGTTGGCGTATTGTATAGATGTTTTATTTGCACTACTTAGAAGAAAAATAGAGGATATAGAAATCAACCCAATAGAACAATTTAGCGATATTTATACAGCACTCTTCCAATGGAAAAACAAGAGCGAAAGCGATACCGTAACGGACTTAGCAGCGCGTGTTGACAAAACACAAGAAGTGTACGAAATAGAAAAATGCATAGAACTAAAAATGATTGAAGAAGCCCTACTCAGAAACTACAAAATTTAATTACACTTTTTAAACCGGGTTATTAAGAACACATGCTATTGCTGATAATTATTAAATGTATTAGGTGATTATATAGGAGGAAAATATTTACAGCTACAGGTTCCGCAAATGCTATCTAAATACCGCTCACAACTGCTATTACCTTTCTCTTGTTGTTACAATAATTTCTCATAAACGTTACATTTACAAAATAGAAGACCTGCTTAATGCATGTGATATTTTTATATTTTACACCTTTCAAAAAATAGATGATAAATTTTCTAATTATCATAAGGTGTGGTAGCCGTATCGATTTAAAATAAGTAAGCACATACATTGCGTGTATAATTCAATTACAAATCAACTGCTAAGTATATATAAAATAAAAATCTGCTAATACCACCTTGTATATTCTTATAACGTTGATATATCAACGTCTCTCCTATCATAATTATAAATAGAATACCAGCAATATTATGTAATAAATATTTCTATGTGATTTATTTTGCACAATTTATTAAATTATCATAAAATCAGTAGCATATTTATTGAAAATATTGAACTGAATTTATATTTTCATGCCAATAAGAACAAAATTTCTGAAATATTCATTAAAATTTATTGTTTATCGTTTGTAACACTTAAAATCAGTTTATGAAAGTAGTAGTAATTGGAAATGGCATGGTTGGATATAAATTCTGCGAAAAACTTATTGCCAAAAAACTCCCTGACTTGGAACTTATTGTTTTCGGAGAAGAGCAGTACCCCGCTTACGACCGGGTTCACCTAAGTGATTTCTTCAACGGAAAAGGTGTTGACGACTTAACGCTTGCTCCTGCATCATGGTATGCTGAAAATAACATTAAGCTTCATTTATGCGACCCTGTTCTGTATATCAGAAATTCTATCAAACTATTGCAAACGTACAAAGGCTATGTAATGCATTATGATATACTGGTTATGGCTACCGGTTCTGCCGCTTTTGTTCCTAACATAGATGGTATAGATAAAAGAGGTGTTTTTCTATATCGTACAATTGAAGATTTACATCTTATTCAATCGTATGCAAAAAAGGTAAAACGTGGAGCAGTAATCGGTGGTGGATTACTTGGGCTCGAGGCTGCAAAAGCATTGCTTGATCTTGGAATTAAAAATCCGGATGTAATTGAGTTTGCACCGAGACTAATGCCGCGGCAGCTAGACGAATCCGGATCTAAAATACTATCCAACACATTAACCAACATAGGTCTAAATATTCACACCAACAAAAACACTGCTAAAATAAGTGGAAAAGAAAATGTAACCGGAATGCAATTTACGGATGGTACTTCTCTGTCAACAGATATGATTGTAATTTCTGCAGGCATTAAACCACGTGGTGAATTAGCTGTTGAGTGCGGATTAGAAACAGGTATAAACGGTGGAATTGTGGTAAATAATTTTATGCAAACAAGCGATGAAAATATTTATGCCATTGGAGAATGTGCTTTGTATAATGAAATGACATACGGCTTAATTGCGCCAGGATATGAAATGGCTGATGTGACTGTAAACGAAATTTGTCGCATACATGCAAAATCAAATATAAGAACAAAAGAATTTACAGGTTTTGATATGAGTACAAAATTGAAGCTTGTAGGAACGGATGTGGCAAGTTTCGGCGATCCTTTTGCACAAGGTGATACCGTACGCAACATTGTGTTGAAAGATACTTCAAAAGGTATATATAAGCGAATTAATGTTACTGCCGACGGAAAGCATTTATTGGGTGGTGTATTAATAGGCGATACCACACAGTATAATATTTTATTACAAACGTGTAAAAACAAACTTATTCTTCCACCACACCCCGAAGATTTAATACTGCCGGCAAGAGATGTAAAAAAAGAGGAAGGTGCAGGAATTGTTGCTTTACCGGATGATGCTTTAATATGCAGTTGCGAAAGCGTAGATAAAGCTGCTATTTGTAGTGCAGTTATCAATCAAGGTTGTGAAACCATAGACGACATTAAAAAATGCACAAAGGCCGGAACCGGTTGCGGCGGTTGCTTGCCAATGGTAAAAGACTTGATGGTATATACCATGAAGCAACAAGGAAAATACGTAAGAAATGTATTGTGTGAACATTTTAATTATAGCAGACAGGAACTGTTCGATTTAGTAAAACTCCATGACTTAAGAACATACAACCAAGTTTTGGATAATTTAGGCAAGGGTGATGGTTGTGAAATTTGTAAACCAGCTATATCATCAATATTAGCAAGCCTTTGGAACGAAATGGTGCTTGTAAAAGGTAACGACACTTCACAGGACAGCAACGACCGTTTTCTTGCAAATATTCAAAAAGGTGGCACCTATTCTGTTGTTCCACGCATTCCGGGTGGCGAAATCACACCTGAAAAACTTATTGTAATAGGACAAGTGGCTCAGAAATACGGATTATATACTAAAATAACGGGCGGCCAGCGTATTGATTTGTTTGGTGCACATGTAAGTGATTTACCTTCTATATGGAGTGAACTCATTGCTGCTGGTTTTGAAAGTGGACATGCATACGGAAAAGCATTGCGTACCGTAAAGAGTTGCGTTGGAAGCACTTGGTGTAGATTTGGATTACAAGATAGTGTAAGCTTTGCTATACAAATTGAAGAGCGATATCGTGGATTAAGAGCACCACATAAATTCAAGTCTGCTGTGTCTGGTTGCATACGAGAATGTGCCGAAGCACAGAGCAAAGACTTTGGTATTATTGCAACTGAAAAAGGCTGGAATTTATATGTATGTGGCAACGGTGGAAGCAAACCACAACACGCTCATTTACTTGCAACAGATATTGATAGTGATACTTGTATTAAATATATCGATCGCTTCCTCATGTTTTATATACGCACAGCAGATACGCTTACCCGCACAGCTACCTGGCTAAACAAAATGGAAGGTGGTATAAATTACCTGCGTAATGTAGTGGTAAATGATAGTCTTGGCATGGCGGAACAATGGGAGCAGGAAATGCAAGCATTAGTAAATGCATACCAATGTGAATGGAAAGTGGCAATAGAAACGCCAGAAATAAGAAAAAGATTTAATCACTTTATTAATGCACCTGAAGAAAAAGATCCTACTGTAAAATTCGATGCATTAAGAGAACAGAAAAAAGCGGCTAATTGGAAATAGTTGAGTTAATATAATCTAATAAATCACCATTAAAAACACTAAATATATGCTAAAAGAACCTAAAATTTTCGAACAAAATGCCCACTGGATTTTGGCCTGCAAGGCTGAGGATGTTGTTGAAAACGGTGGAGTATGTGTAAAATATGGAGAACATCAAATTGCCATATTTTATTTTACTCGACGCAATGAATGGTATGCAACACAAAATGAATGCCCACATAAAAAACAGATGGCATTAAGCAGAGGTATGATAGGTACAAAAAATGATGAACCAAAAGTTGCATGTCCATTTCATAAAAAAACATTCTCATTAGCCACTGGCAAATGTCTCAGTGGTGATGAATGTAGTATTAATACATATCCTATTAAAGAAGAGAATGGAAATGTATATATATGCGTTGACTCATTACCATTAACCTAAAAATATATTAATTATTATAAAATTTATCAATCATAACTAACAATTAAAATCAAAAAAACATGGATTACGTAACTTCAAAAGATGTAGCTGTCAACATGCTAAATACCGCCGTAACAAAGGCATCATTAGGAGCAAAAGACCTCCTTATTCGCGGAATGCTCTCTGGAGCACTACTTGCCATTTCTGTAACACTTGCGTATGCTGCTACCACACAAACAAAAATTCCGTTAACCGGAGCAATCGTTTTCCCTGTTGGATTTGTTATTATAGTGCTTTTAGGGCTAGAACTGGTAACAGGAAATTTTGCATTGGTTCCATTGGCTTATTTTGAGAAGAAAATAAACATCACGACAATGATGAAAAACCTGTCTTTAGTTTTCTTAGGTAATCTTATCGGTAGTTTGTTATATGCTATTTTGTATTGGGTAGCCGCATCTGAAGCCGGCACCATTACAACAACCAG
Organism: Bacteroidota bacterium; assembly: GCA_963169645.1. GTDB lineage: Bacteria > Bacteroidota > Bacteroidia > Chitinophagales > JADIYW01 > JADJSS01. The sequence goes on along the minus strand of CAUJCO010000008.1, from coordinate 125,822 downwards.
TGCCATAGACCAAATGATTATTGCAGTAGCAGAAAAGAAAACAATAGGCTATGCACAACATGGGACGCTTGGTATGCTTATCGCATTTGTAAAAGCAATTCTTTGTAACTGGATGGTTTGTATGGGTGTAGTAATGGCAATGACATCAAATTCTACAGTTGGCAAAATACTTGCATCCGGTATTCCCATTTTTATATTTTTTGCATTAGGATATGAGCACGCCGTAGTAAACATGTTTGTTATTCCGGCAGGAATACTTTTTGGAGCACAAGTATCTATTACGGACTGGTGGTTGTACAACCAACTAATTGTAACAGTAGGAAACATAATAGGAGGACTCATTTTTACCGGAATAGCAATATACTATACATTCAGAAATAAGAAAGAACATCAATTAAAAACATTGTAGATAGAAACAACTTTAATTTTTAAAAATACCAATCAAGGAGGCTGTCTCGAAACATGAAACAGCCTCCTTTTTATTTGAATATGTATCTGAGAAAATTTAGAATTTTTGCATTTAATTGCCTTCATTCTCTATTTTAATACAACTTCACAAAAAACTAACGCAGTATTATTAAGTTGTTAATTACTTGCAGTCTGCCATAAATTATGACATTTGTCATAGCAAAAAGTTATTTTAGAATTTAATTTTGATGCATGAAATTTTTCATAATTGTCATATTCTCTACGATACTATTAGCAAGGCCAATAGTACCTATTATAGAATATTTCATTAATTATGATTATATCAAAAATGTATTGTGTATCAACAAAGACAATCCGGAAAAAGATTGTAATGGTAAATGTCATTTACAAAAACAATTATCGGATGTTGCAAAAGAAAACAACGAAAAATCACCCTTAAAAACAACAACAACAGAAGAAGTTTCTATTCTATTTTCACAAGAAATTTCTCCATTTAATTTCACAGCAATGGCAAACGTTTCTTCCGATAAGAAATATGCCAACTATAAACATCATTACCTTTTTCAATTCTCCATGGTAACATTCCATCCGCCTTGTTTCACTAATTTAATATAATACATTCTACTGCTTGTATTCTCAAAGAATACGATGCATCCTTATCTATTTTTTACTTAAAAATTAAATGAAATGAAACAATTTTTTCTAATAGCTATTGCTATACTATCCATATTTACTATCGCTTGCAAAAACGAAACCATAAAACCCATTGATGAAACAGAAGGACTTACTTTATTACAAGAAATGAGTAATGATAGCTCAAGTATTGAACTATATACAACTCAAACCGGAAACCTAACAGTTGGATATAATGATATTTATTTACGAATTAAAAATAAATCTACCGGAAATTATATAACAGATGCCAATTTAACATGGATGCCAATGATGCACATGATTTCAATGTCGCATTCCGGACCCAAATCTAATATATCAAAAGTAAGCGGAAAAAATACACTGTATAAAGGCTATATCGTATTTCAAATGCCGGAAAACGATGTAGAAAAATGGACATTAACAGTTAATGTAATGCGCAACGGAGATACAGCTGTATTAACTGATACTATTGCAGTAAAATCAGCGACAGATACCCGAAAAAAAGTAGTATCGTTTACAGGAAATGATGGCAAAAAATATATTTTGGCATTAGCCAACCCACAAGTTCCATTTATTGGAATAAATGATTTTTCAGTAGCCTTATTTAAACGAGAAAGCATGCTATCTTTCCCAGCAGTAACAGATGCTACTATCTTGTTCGACCCGCGCATGCCAAGCATGGACAACCACTCCAGCCCAAACAATGTACAGCCTACATTTAGTGCAATTGATAATTTATATCACGGTCAACTTTCTTTATCAATGTCCGGTTATTGGAAACTAAATTTTATTGTAAAAGATGCAACGGATACGGTTATAAAAGGAGAAGCCATTTCGGATACTACAGAAAGCAGCAGTTTGTTTTTAGAGGTTGAATTTTAATAGATGAAACGAAGGAGGCAATCGCCGTATTGCCTCCACTTTTATTATACTACATTCAATCTATTTATAAAAAATAAAAAGAAGCGTATGCAACCGAAACATCTTTTATTAGTAGGTCTTACATTAATCTTATTTATAAAGAATTCTTTTACACAAGATACCAATCTTGATTCGTTAAGTTCCGTGCATTTAGATGAACTTGTGATAAGTAGTCGACCTTTAATCAATCATACCAAACAAAGCAAACCACTTTCAACGATTGATGAATATTTAAATAAGCAATTAAATCTCACGTTGATACGAAGAGGAAATTATGCTTGGGAGCCAATGTTGAACAACATGACCAACGAACGCTTGCAAGTTACCATAGACGGCATGCATATTTTTGGTGCGTGTACGGATAAAATGGATCCCATAACTTCGTATGTAGATGTATCCAACATATCCGATATACAAGTACATTCCGGACAAGATGGCACAACCTATGGTCCAACAATTGGTGGTTCAATAGATATGGTTAGAAAGAAACACGATTTCTGTTTTCCTGGTTGGAGTGGCTCCGTAAATTTAGGTTATGAAAGCAATGGAAATTTATTCACCACGGCCGGAAGATTGAAATATGCACATTCAAAATTTTTCGCTGACATAGATTTTACGTATCGTGATGCAGGAAATTATAAAGCCGGAAAGCGCACACTTGTTCCCTATTCACAATACACTAAATACAATGCATCGGCAACTTTAGGTGTAAAACTTAATGCAAAAAATGAACTACGTGGTTCGTTTATTTTTGATGATGCAGAGCATGTTGGTTATCCGGCATTGCCTATGGATGTTGCGTTTGCGCGTGCATATATCGCATCGTTAGAACATAGTGTAGAAAATGTAAATCCATTTATTGAAGAATGGGTTTCGCGTGTATATTTCAACACCATACAACATCAAATGGATGATACCAAACGACCGGAAGTGCCCATACACATGGACATGCCGGGCTGGAGCTCTACGTATGGTTTTTACTCTAAGATTAAAGCATCTCGCAAAAAACATACATTGTCTTTTAATGTAAATGCATATTTAAACAAAGCCATTGCAGAAATGACGATGTATCCAAAAGATACTACTGAAAAAAGTATGTTTATGTACACGTGGCCAAATGTGCAAGCACTTTATGTTGGACTAAATGTTGCTGAAAAATATGCAATAAACGTACACCACAGTGTAAATATTGCAGCATCCGTTGGCATACACAGAAATCATATCGGCAACCAAATTGGATTGCAAAGTTTGCAAATTCTATATCCCAATTTGAATGCAAATAAAAACAGAAGCATTATTAGTACACAAGTTGGTTATACGTTTACAAAAAATAATTGGGAATTTAAACCTACAATTGGCTATGGTGAACGTGCACCCAGTATTTCCGAAGGTTATGGTTTTTATTTATTTAATAGTTCTGATGGATATGATTACATAGGAAATCCAACTTTAAAAAATGAAAAATCATTAGAAGTAAATACAGCAATATCTTATAAAACAACCAAAGTAAAATGGAATTTAAAATTCAATTATTTCCATATACTTGATTACATGGTAGGTGTTCCAATGCCGGAATATATTGCAATGACAATTGGTGCAAAAGGCATCAAAGTATATCAATCCTTGAAATCAGTTAATATCATTAATACAGAATGTAGTGTACAATATCAACCTATTACATCTTTAAAAATAAATATGGCATTGAGTTATAATTTTGGAAGAGATTATCTAAAACAAGCACTTCCGCTTATTCGACCTTTTACATTTAGAGGTGGTATATCGTATCATATTAAAGGATTAGAAATGGAAGTAGATTTGGAGAGTTCAACAAAACAATATGCAATTGGAAAAGTATATGGCGAAAATCCAACTAAAGCGTATGCAATTGTTAATTGTGCAGCCGGCTATGTATTACCTGTTCAACAACACAGTATATTTTTTAAATTAGGTGTAGAGAATATTGCAGACACGTATTATGCAACCTTCTCTGATTGGAATAAAATACCGCAAAAAGGAAGAAATTTTTATTTGAATATAGCTTTCATTTTTAATAGCAAAACGAAAACAAACTAAACAAAGTGGACAACTTTTATAAAGTAAATAAATTTATTATCTATATTAAATAGCATTTGTTTTTAATGTATATTTAAGTATATTTACTTTATGCCCGAACAGTATTCCGAATTTTCTGATCAGTTGTTAATAGAGCAATTCCAACAAACCGGAAACAAGCAACTTATTGGTGAATTGTTTAAACGGTATGCGATGTTAGTGTACGGGCTTTGTTTTAAATATTTAAAAAATGAAGAAGATGCCAAAGACAGTGTAAATGATATTTTTGAATTGGTATTAGAAAATGCTTCCAAACAACCAATTGTGTACTTCAGAGCTTGGATATATAGCGTGAGTAAAAATCATCTTTACAAGAAAACAAAGAAAATTAATCCATTGGAAACCACTGAATTAAAAAATATTTCAGAAAAATTTATGGAAAATGAAGTGGATTTGACTCTTTATGAGAAAGAAGAACAAAGTGAATTACTCACGAAAGCGATAAGCAACTTAAGCGAAGAGCAACGTACGTGCATTGAATTGTTTTATTACCAGCAGAAATCCTACCAAGAAGTTGCTTCCATATCCGGTTACGATCTGAATAAAGTAAAAAGTGCTATTCAGAATGGAAAAAGAAATTTAAAATTATTTATGGAAGAAAATAGCACCCAACATGAAGGATGATTTAGTATTGAAATATGTACACAACGAGCTGTCACCGGAAGAACGATATGCTTTCGAATTGGAAATGGAAAACGATCCGTTCTTAATGGAAAGTGTGGAAGGATTGCAACAATTTGCAGCAACGCATACCATTTCACAATTGCAACAAGTACAACACGACTTATTTACTTCCATCAACCAAAAAACGACAACAAAAAAAGCATCCATTAAAAAAATAAATCCATTTTTACTTTGGGCGTTTGCCGCATGTTTTATTGGATTAATTGTAACGGTTAGCTGGCATTTTATTTTACAAGGAAACACACCTAACACAGATCAACTTTTTGCAGCTTACTACCAGCCACTCACCCACCCTGACGGTACGGTACGAGGTGAGGACAACAAGCACAGTGAAAAAGATGCAATAGCACTATACGAAAAAGAAGATTATTTTGAAGCAGCTAACCTTTATCAGAAACTAGTAAACAACAATCCGGAAAATATAAAAAATAGGCTTTTTTTGGGTATTTCCTATCTAAGTAGCAACCAAACAGAAAAAGCTATTGTGGTGTTATCCGGCATACAACAGGCTACCGAATACCAACAAGATATCCAGTGGTATTTAGCATTGGCATACATCAAAAATAAAAATGTAACAGCAGCTATTCCATTATTGCATGCACTCGCTGAATCTCCTAATTATTATCAACCAAAAGCCAAAGAATTAGTAGAAAAATTTGATGGAAAAATGGCATCTAAGGATTAGGTATAACACGAATTTATAAAAATAGGATACTATATTAACTTACTAATTTCAATTAATAAATATCCTATATAAATTAGTTGTGTGTGTATTTAAAAATTGATTTCTGTCGTATATTCAATAGTTGGTTCATTTACTAAGAATAATTCAAGCTCAGATTTATCTTTGAAACCACAAATCATTTGTCTATAATTTTCAGCTATTCTAGTGTTTTCTATTTCAATTTTCCTATTCTTACTTAATGCTAAAAAATTTTCTTCTTGATCAATTCCAAGAAACCGTCTGTTAGCCAAATTAGCAGCAATTCCTGTTGTTGAGCTACCTGTAAATGGGTCTAAAATCCAAGCATTAGGTTTTGTTGAAGCCAAAATAAGTCTTGTTAATACGGAAAGTGGTTTTTGTGTTGGGTGTTTACCACATGATTTTTCCCAAGGAGCGATTGCAGGAAATTTCCAAACATCTTTCATTTGTTTATCTCCATTGAGTTGCTTCATCAGTTCATAATTGAAGTAATGAGGAACTTTTTCACATTTTCTTGCCCATATAATCTGTTCTGTTGAATAAGTGAAATAACGACACGAAAAATTGGGTGGTGGATTAGTCTTTTCCCAAGTGATGATGTTTAAAATTTTAAAGCCTAATTCCGTCAAGATTTGTCCTACAGAAAAAATATTATGCATGGTACCACTTATCCAAATCGTACCATTATCTTTCATTTTATCACGAACCAACGAAAGCCATTTTCTATTGAAATCGTTAATAAACTGAAATCCTTCGGACTTATCCCATTTTCCTTTGTTGACACTTACGATTTTTCCGCTTTGAATTGACAAACCGTTGTTAGAAAGAAAATAGGGAGGATCTGCAAACACCATATCAAACTTGTGCCCAAATTGAGGCAAAAGCTCCATTGTATCTCCGTGAAGAAGATAGAAGTTTTTGTCCGAGGATTTGAAATATGGTTTAAGCATTTATTTCCAAATATCTTCAAAACAATATTCTACTAAATCTTTCCTTCTTTCAGCTATCTCTTTTTCAGACCAGTCAATATTGTTATTAAGCACTTCTTTAGTTGAAATTAAATTAGATTCTTTGAGAATTATTTCTTTCTTCTTTTGGTAATCAATATTGCCAATTTTTGAATTTAATCCTGCGTCAAGCAACACTAAGTTGCCAATGTTAATAATATGCTTTTCATCCAAAGGCTTCCACACATTCGATTTTGGAGCTTCTGGATAAATATGTTCAATACTCATATTATGTAACGTCATATTACCATTTTGCTTTTTGAACTCAATTTTATTTAAAACATAGTAAACTAATTTTCTTTGCTTTGTAGATTTAGATGAAAAGTATAGTTTGGAATCAAAGTTTACTTCAAATTGTTCTTTTTTGGGAAGTTTTTCTTCTAAACTTTTGATAAAGGAATCAATAACAATATGCTTGCTATTTTTGTCTACTTCATTTAAAAGTTCTCGAGAATATTTGGAGTAGAATTGATCCAAGCCAGATGATCTGTTTGAGCAAATTGCATTATTTGTAAAGTGAAACTTCTCAATGGTATTTAATGCCTTAACTAAATAAGCTAGTGAAACACCTCTGTTTTCGTACTCTCTAATTAATGAAATTAACATTGCATTTGATACTTCAATACCAAACACATTTGTTATTGCATTTATTGAAAGATAAATTTGATATTCGTTTTGTCCTGACCAATCATCTTCGCTTGGATTTGTAATTTTACGATATACTTCAGAGTCCTTTAATATTTGTTTCAAGAAATCTTTAACAGGAACCTTTGCTTTAATAATGTTTTTATAAAATTCCTTAAATAATCTTGAGTCGGATATCTTTTTGTATCGAGAAGACCAATAGTTATTAAAAAATTTAACACCTTTCTCGTCTATGTTGTCAATGATTTTATTCCAAGTATCATTTGGTTCATCGATATGTGGTTGCTTTGGGTATAAACTAAAAATTTGATTCTTTATTAAATCAATTGGAGTAAGATCTTTACCTGTTGCGTTAAGTGTCATAAAAATTGAATGTGCATCAACTTTATCGCTAGCAGCAACAAATATGACCTCTAAATTTAATATCCTATCTCTTAAATCTTTAAGCTCTTGTTCTGATTTATTTTTAAACAATGCGTTAAAGTGATCATATGCTTTTATGATTTTTTTCTCCCCGCTTTTAATAGGTTGGGCTGTCAAGTCCTTTTTATCAGGAACACTTTGAACATAAGATTGTAGAATAGGATAAGGCATTTTATTTTCAAGAATGACGAACGGGTTATTATCTACATCTTTTGCAAAAATGTATTTATCATTTATCCCATCTCCTAAATTATTTAATTGTTTTGTGTAAAACAAATCTCTAATTACACTTAGCATTATTGTAAGCGTTGTAATTCTCTGTTGTCCATCAATTACTTTAAACTCATTTCCTGTGAACTTACCTTCAAAAACCATGTGTCCAATAAAGTAACTTTCATCTGGTTTTACATCTTCGAGATCCTCTAAAAGTTCATTTATTTCACTCTCATCCCAATCATATTCTCTTTGATAATCAGGTATAATAAATTTGCCTTTACTTAATACATTAGATATTTTCTGGCTAAATGCTTCTACTTCCATAAGTGAGTTTTAGAATGTGATAACTTTCTCGTTCAGTATTTTTTTGATAAACAGATTAAGTGTTGAGAGGTTATACATGCTTGGAATAATGCTGTATGCTTCTTCTAATTTGTTCTTTGCTGAAAGCCAACCTTGACCGTCTGTAATCCAAACAAATTCATAGTTTGGATATTTATTTATTTTTGGTGCAACATCGGAATAAGATCTTGCGGTTTCATTTAATTTAGAACCACCACCGTTATAAAAATTAGTTTCAATTAAATACGTTTTCCTTTTTGTTTTAATAACAAAATCAAACCGTTTCACGTCAGCACCTAAACTCAGTATTTCTGGAAATGCTGTATTATTAACTTCTTTTTTGTAAAAAACGTTGGATTTGTCAAAAAAAAGAGAAACAGCTTTTGACATATTTTCGCCACCTCTGTTTTTTCTTGCGTTAGTGTCTAAACCAACTTCAATCCCAAATACATAATCCACTAAATTTTTAACGTCTTTGTTCCTAAAAATTTCACCTAAGCCTGTTTCTTCTATGTATTCGCAAATGTTTTCAGGTGAGGTGAAATAAGAATCAAGCATAACTATTTTACCTTTGTTATTAAAGGTCTTAGCATTTTTGTTTTTACGAATTGCTACAAGCATATCTAATACTTCAAACACTTTTGGATTTTCTTCGTAAAGTTCGTTTACTGCTACTTTTATGTCTGTTTTGCCAATTAAATAATTGAGTTGATTTAGCTTTATTGCAATTTTGTTTACGTTGCCTTTAATTTTCTTGAAGTCGGTGAAATAGTCAAGAGTAGCATTTGTTTCTGATAATTGCGATAAGAAGATTTTAAATTGCTCTGACATATTCTTGACTTGATACATGGTTTGTAATTAATAACTCTTTCAATACGCCCCTTTTTTCTGGATTGGCATTGATATTACGTCTCGCATTTATTCTTTGTATGTTAAAGTCAGCATATAAATCATCAAAGAAATTGTCGTTTTCATTCTTTCCCTTTACATCTGAATTACTTAAAATCCAAGAGTGCCCCAAAGTGTCCAATTTGTAGCAAAAATCTCTTAATCTTATTTGTTCTTCATCATTAAACTCGTCTTTTGCATACGAATTGAAACTTGATGTTTCGCTCAATGGTTTGTAGGGTGGGTCGAAATAAAATAAGGTGTTATTATCTGCATAACTCAGTGTTTCTTCATAATCACCACAAAGTATTGCCACATTTTGCAACGCTTGACTAACTGCCAAAATATTTTCCTTATCGCAAATGGTTGGTCGTTTGTAACTACCCATTGGAACATTAAATTCGTTCTTACGGTTTACGCGGTAAAGTCCGTTGAAACAAGTTCGATTGAGAAAAATAAATAAGGCAGCTTGTACGCTTTGTTCTTTATTTCTTTTGTTATAAAGCTCTCTTTTAGAGTAGTAATATTCTTTTTTTGCATCGTCTTGTCCTTCAAGTCCGTGAAACTCGTTTTGTAAGATTTGAAGTATCGAAATCAGTTCTTTAGGTTTTTCAGCTATCGTTTTGTAGGTATTGATGAGATCTTCATTAACATCATTAACTATAGCTTTATCCATGTTTGGGAAATTATTCAACATCCAAAATAGAACTGCACCGCTTCCAACAAATGGCTCAATGTAAGTGAATTTTCCCTTTAAAATATCTTTTGGCAAAGCCATTTCAATGTTGTTAAGGAGCTGTGTTTTACCACCTGCCCACTTTAAAAATGGTTTTGCATTTTTATCAATATTCATATCGACTATTATCAATTAGATGTTTCAAATTTACAATAAAAAATTTGGTTAGAATGCGATTTTAAAATTGATTATTATAAATATAAATAATATTATATAATTAATAAACTGGAATAATCAAAAATTCTACATTAATTTCTACATTTCTAATTACCCGTAGGTTTATCTATCTTTGTGGTATGAAGTTTTCCGATTATCGCATCAATGAAGATATAAAATTCAACTTGGAACAACTGGGTTTTAAAAAACCTACAGACATCCAATACAAATCTATACCGGCTATTTTACGAGGCGAAGACGTATTGGCAATTGCACAAACAGGTACCGGAAAAACTGCTGCTTTCGCAATTCCGATTATTCATAAAATACATTCCGACAAAAGTTCCAAACGCACCGACTTTATCAAATGCATTGTGATGGTACCTACTCATGAATTGGCACTGCAAGTAAACGAAGTTTTTGAAAAAATAGCTGAAAAAACACGCGTAAAAACACTTTGTATTTTTGGTGGTGTGGAACAAGATGCTCAAATAAAATCGCTTTATAAAGGAATCGATATCGTAATTGCAACACCAGGCCGCATGTTTGATTTGCAACATCAAGGTGCTTTAGATTTAAGCAAAATAGAAATTTTAGTACTCGATGAAGCCGACCACATGCTCGACCTTGGTTTCATCAAAGACATCCGAGATATGCAACGATTTTTGCCTAAAAACAGACAAACTTTGTTTTTCTCAGCAACAATTAATGAGCATATCAAGAAGTTGGCATATTCATTAGTGAACAATGCCATTCGCATTCAAATTTCACCTAAAGATCCGGTTTCTAAAAATGTGCAACATGCCGTTGCATTTATAGAAATGGATGACAAACGCTTTTTTTTAGAACGAATATTGAAAGAACATGCTGATAAAAAAGTATTAGTTTTTGTGCGGACCAAAGTACGTGCAGAGCGAGTTGCCAATGCCATGAGTCGTGCAGAAATCAAAACACTTACCATGCACAGCGACAAAGAACATAAAGAACGTTTGCAGGTTTTAGAAGCATTTAAAAAAGGGAAAACAAAAGTATTAATTGCCACCGACATCAATGCGCGTGGTATCGACATTCCAAATGTAGATTTTGTAGTGAATTATGATTTACCGGATGTGGCAGAAAATTATGTACACCGCGTAGGCAGAACCGGACGTGGTGACCAAAAAGGACAAGCTATTTCATTTTGTAGTACAGAAGAAAAACCAACTTTAAAAACGATAGAAACATTTTTAACAAAACCGATTCATGTTATTGACATTGAAAAAGAAGATTATTTAGAAACCGTTGAATTTGCAAATGACACAATACTGAAAGAAGATTTACAATCGCTTTTAAAAGAAGCAGAAGCATTGGAACAAAAACTAAAAAAGAAGAAAAAGAAATAATTCTAGCATAATAGGTGGTGCGCAACACAAATAAAGTTTTATTAATAAAAATTTTGCCAAAAAATTTTCAAATTGTAAAAAGAAACTATAAATTTGCACTCCGAAAATGACCGATGGTGTAACGGTAGCACAGAGGTTTTTGGTGCCTTTAGTTGAGGTTCGAATCCTTGTCGGTCAACAAAGTCCTGATTAATTCAGGACTTTTGTATTTTTATAGTATCAATTCTCAAAACGGACAACCTGATTTTTAACTGATTTTACTTGTTGTAAATAGGCATAAATATCAGCCAAATCTTCATCCGTCATTCCGGCATACATCGTCCATGGCATAGGTGTTTGCAATCCGTCCGGTGCAACCTTCATTTGTTTTATGGTACTATCGTTATATGCTTTAAACTTTGAAATAAATGTTGTTTGGTCCCAAAATCCAATACCGGTTTCTTTGTCCGGTGTTATATTTGGAGAACGAACTAGTAAATGCTCGCTTAATTTGAATTCCATTCCACCGGCAAAAGGTTCTCCAATAAATTTTCCTTTTTCTTGTTTGGTATGGCAATCATAGCAACCGGCTGCTGTAACTAAATATTTGCCGTATTCTACCTTATTTAATTTATCCGGAATTTTAGAAAACTGAGCAGGTTTAGGAATGGTATTAATAATAAAATTAAATGGAAAATCCGGTTTTGAAGTTTCTGTTTTATGTTCAATTGGAGTCAATGATCGTAAGTATGCAATAATTGCTTTAATATCATTTTCATCTAATTTACCATAATTATGAGCAGGCATCAAGGAAAACAAAGCACGACCATCTTTAGAAACACCTGTAGTAACGGCTCTAAAGATTTCACCATCTGTCCAATTTTTTAAGCTAAATGGTGTGATGTTGGGTGCAATAAATTTTCCGGGAAAACCATATTTCTGATCAAAAATTTCTCCACCTTTTCCTTCTGTACCGGAAATGATGGGACCGGAATATAGCGTCCAATCTCTATTGGAATGGCAATCTATACACACGGTAACATGATTTGCTAAATATTTACCTCGTTCAATTTGTGCTGCACTCGTTTCCACTTTCATATTGGGTGCATCACCAACATTTGGAAGCATGGTTTTTATATAAGTTAATGCAACAAGGACGAAGACAATAAATAATCCTAAAATTATCAGGAATACTTTACGTATATTTTTCATAGTATGATTTTATAGTTTACTAAAATTATTAAAAATATTTGGGCTGCTATATTAAATTCATAAAAAAACCCTCGAAAAATCGAGGGTTTTAAAAAATAAATTTTATGAATTAAAATTCTTTGCCAGCTGTAACTTCATTGTGGTGTTCTTTCCACAATTTAGACTGGTCAAATGTTATAGAAGCATAGAATGTTCTTCCAATAAATGGACCACCTACGTTTGTTCTATAAGTAGGACCAGCAATATTTGTTGCACCAATTTTGAAAGTAGTCATTGCTTTTTCAACAAAGTATCCAATATTTGCATCTAAAACACCGCGTGCTTTCACCGTACCATCTGCAAAATCTGAACTCCAATCAATAGCAGACTGCCATCTGTAATCAATAGCAAATCCTAATCCTTTCCAAACTCGATCGCCGGAAATACCTAAATATACTTGATGATTAGAAGCATTAAATCCTAGATCTTTTTCAGTTCCAATTGCAGGTTTACCACCTTTTACTTTATAATCCATATAGCTATAATTTGCTTTTACCGTCATATTTTTAGGTAATGAATAAGCTAAACCTAAACCGGCACCGTACGAGAATGTTTTACCTGGTATGTTTACATACGGTCTCCAAGTAGTAGCTGAGTTTGTCAACCCTTGAATCACTTGAGAAACACCCGGCAACAATACACCTTTATGACGAGTACTGTCTTTGCTAACAACCGTAATTTGAGTAATGAAATCTTTATAGATATTGAAATATCCGTTTACATCAATCATTAATTTTTTGAATAAAACTGTTTTATAACCTAACTCTACTACTTGTAATTGTTCCGGTTTTACGTAATCAAAATTAGATTCTTCTAATAAAGTAGGATCTGGTGAACCTGCCAATGCAGATGCTACAAAGGCATTATATGAATCCATTGTATAAGCACCGCCATTATAGATGCCATAACGTTCTGCATTTTTCTTGGTACCACCTAACAAGATATTTGTTGTTGAGAAGAAAATGTATTGTGCTTGTGAATCCGGATTTCTGAAACCTGTTTGGTAAGATAAACGAATATTGTGATTTCTATCTTTTCCTAAGGTAGCTACAAACGCTGCACGAGGTGAAACAATCACTTTAAAGTTTTCATTTTTATCAATACGAACAGAAGCTTGGATTTTGAACATATCTTTATAGAATTTGCGTTGCAATTGAACAAAAGCACCATATTCATTTATTTTAATACGTTTGTATTTTCCTGTTCCATCCGGATCTTCATTGAATACCGTACCTTGTGTTGACAAACTATACATTCTGTGGTTACCACCAACTTGAATATCAATCCATTTTCCAGTCCAACGAGATAAATCAATCATAGCTTCCGTGTGGAATAATCTTGAATTATCAATGAAGCCGGCACCACCTCTTTGGAATAAACCGGTACGTACAGATTCAATCAAAGCTTGTTGTTGTTCAGGAGACATGCTATTCCATGGTCTATCTGCTAAAGAACGGGCTGAATCATGTGCTACACTTGTTAAAGCATTTGCATTTGCCAATACTTCAGCCGCAGATTGCATTAAGGCTGTTTGAATTAATGGACCTGCATATGTTTTTAAATACGTTGGCACCCATTGTGCGGAAGATGGCGAAACTCCTTCATTAGTATAAGCACCTAATGCAGATAAATTGTATGAATCACCATCTTTTGTTTGTGACATATAAGAACGTACAAAGAAATCTTTTCCTTTAATTTCTGCTTTGTGGAATTGTTGAATAAAATTTCTCAAAGCATAACGTTCGCTACCTTGATATACGCTATTACCATGACCAATTCTATAATTATAAGAGAACTCATACGATTTATCTTTGAATGGTCGGAAGTAAACACCAAAATCCCCTTTTACGGATTGTGCTTTATTATTATCTAACAATCTTCCTTCAGACAAACCAGTTCTACGTATATCTAAATTTAAGAGTGAACTAATAGAGTCCACTTTTGAAGCTGCACGAGCAGCTGCTTGTATAGGTAGCTGCGTAGCTACATTCGATGCAATTAAAGATTGTACTTGTGCTTGCACTTGTGCCGCAATAATTGCCTGACCTGCTGGAGACGCTACAAATGCATCTGCATCAGCATCCGGATCAGGTGAACCACCTAAAACAGCTTGGTTATATGCATTTTGACGCACTGCTGCTGTAACACCTGCTGTAATAGCCGGTAATTGTGCGTTTACTTGTGCCGTTACTGCTGCTGTAACACCTGCTTGGAATATAGGTGAATTTTGTAAACTTTGAGATGCGCTACCTACTAACAATCCTCTTACTGCACCGTAAGGAACAAAGATTCTTGTTTCATCACCATATAAATTTAATCCATCAAAATTTGGATTTCCTACATTATCAGCAGTACCTAAGTTTCTATCTGTAGTATAATCATTTGCATACCAATCTGTACCTTGGAAAATACTAAAATTGGCTTTTATTGCTGCAAAATCTTGTCCTGTTTTTTTGGATTTAAATATATGGCCGATTCGCATTGCTGCACTTCCTAATGGTTTTACACCATATCCATTATTGGCTTGTGCAAATCCACCTTTTACTTGCATACTGAAACCGGGTTGTTCAAAAGGATTTTTAGAGTTCATTAATAAGATACCGTTGAATGCGTTTGGACCATATAATGCAGATGCTGCACCCGGTACTAACTCAACATTATTAATATCTAACTCACCAATACCGACTACGTTTCCGGTAGGAAAATTTAGTAATGGAGCGGCATTATCCATTCCATCCATCAACTGTACAAAACGCGTATTGGAAATACCACCGAAACCACGCGTATTTACAGAAGTTAATGTCATAGAACCATTGATGGTTTGTACACCTTTTAATTTAGCTAAATCGTCATAATAATCAGCAGCTGCGGCTGTTTTTACCATTTTAGCATCCATTTTCTCAATGGTAACCGGAGATTCTAAGATTTTTTCTTCTACACGAGATGCGGCCACCACCACATCATTTAGCAAACTTGTTTCTTCCGATAAGGCAACATTGATATCTTCTTTACTGCCTTCAATTTTTAATTCGGTAGTAGCCATACCTACCATAGAAATTACCAAGGTTAAAGGTGTAGGCTGATTAGTGGTAAATTCGAAAACTCCATCTAGGTCGGTAACCGTGCCTTCTGTAGTACCTTTCACCGTGATGTTGGCTCCAATGATAGGTTCTTTCCCATCGGTTACTTTTCCCTTGAGTTTTGTTTGTGCTATCATCGTTACACTGCATAACAGGAGCAGACATAGCGTAGACAATAATTTTAAGTTCTTCATAAAGGTTTATTTTCAACCAAAATAATAATAAAAATTAACAATAGGCATATTATTTCTTAACATTTGTTTGTATTCGTGAAAATATACTCAATAATGGTGATAATGAAATAATGAAGTAATGAAATAATGAAGTAATGAAATAATGAAGTAATGAAGTAATGAAATAATGAAGTAATGAGATAATGAAGTAATGAAGTAATGAAGTAATGAAGTAATGAAGTAATGTCATTCCATCGAATAAGGAAATCTTATTTATGTGTGTTGAGATTTCCATTTACATGAGAATGACATGCTACGCACTACTTACTACTCAGAAAGTGTATTCCGCAGAAGAGTTCGATTTTTATTTCTTTTTACTTCAACAATATATTAATGAAATCATACGCTGAGTATGCTTATCTGCAATAAATAGAAGTAAATAATAGAAGGTTATTTTGGTAATTAAAAAGTCAACGAAAACAATGCTTTGTACTAAAATATCTATTTACGTTTGAAGATATTGAATTTTGACTTGGTAGGTTTATCTTCTGTTTCTTGATTTGATGAAGAAGGGTTTGTAGAATTATTGAGTAATTTAGATTCTTTTAATTTTCCATCCACATAAACTTCTGTTTTCTCTACAGTACCATCTTCGTAGTAATACGTCCAAACACCATTTCTTATATTACAGAAATTATTCTTTTTAAAAACGTCCCAATTTCCGATGGTGTTTTGTTTAAATTGTCCTTCTACTTTTAGCACTTTTTCCGGATAATATTCTTTATACTCACCACACATACAATTTTTATATTGATATGCCGTATATTTCAATTGACTTTTATCATCATACGTATATAGCAAGCACGGTGTACATGCATCCATTGCATTCCAGAATTTTTTATACTCCAAATATTTTTGCTTGGTTACTTCGTTTCCATTGCAGATATAGGCAATACCAAAAGGTGTTGGCCTTTCTTCTAAAAACACATCGTATGTACGCAATGTGTCTTGTTTAAGATTAGATATCACTTGTTTATTGGAAGGTGTAATATAAAACGTATCGGCACTTGCAGAACGTGCTACTTTCATTTCGTAAGGATCCACAATATCAATAATACTTTGAGCACGAATGCTTGACATCAATATATAATAAAAGAAAAAGAATAGGCTAATTTGTTTCATGACAAGACGTTAATAAACAAAAATACGAAGCAACTGCTCAAATAAAACAAGATATAACTAACACCTGTGGAGATGTTGCTTATCCAATAAAATCTAAATACGCATACGACTTCCCTAATATTTTTTGTTCATCAACTTGTAACCATTTTTTCAAAATTGTTGCATATACATTTTTAAAATCTACTGTAAATTTTAAATCACCATCATCTAAATCGGATAAATTAGGTGCTGCATTATAAATGCCGTTTTTCTTAAAATTATTCCCAAATAGAAAGAGCTGATTTGCCGTACCGTGATCGGTTCCGCTACTTGCATTCTCTTGCACCCTTCTACCAAACTCTGAAAAAGTCATTAACAGTACATCGTTTAATTTCCCATATTGTTGCATATCTTTCATAAAGATTTCTACCGTTTCAGAGAGTTGTTTTAATAAATCGGATTGTCGTTTCGGTTGATTAAAATGTGTATCAAAACTACCCAACGAAACATAATATACACTTGTATTAATGCCGGAAATAATAAACTCAGAAATCGTTTTCATGCTTTTGCCAAATTCATGATTGGGATACGTAGTGGCATTATGAAAAATTTTAGATGTTTTATAAAGATAATCTGCGGAAGATACTGTTTCTGCTAATGTTTTGTATAGATAAGTGGCATTCTCATGTTCGTGGTTGGCTGCCAAATACTGTGTAGAAAGTTGATGAATAAAAGGCGATGTTGTAGTATTGTATAAACGTTTCACATCTTTTAAAGCCAATCCATTTAATTTTTCTCCTTTTAACGCTAAGCTTAAAGTATCGTCAATTTCCAATAATTGTGTAGGCAAATCGCAACTCTTACATTTATCGTCTAAATACCTTCCTAACCAGCCGGAATGCTTGTATTCATTACTATTGCTGGCTGTATGCCAAATATCCATAGAACGAAAATGTGATCGGTCGGGTTCCGGATATCCAACATTGTTTATCACACAAACTTGACCGTTATCGAATAAATTTTTAATGCCTTTCATATCCGGATGTAATCCCAATTCATCGTTTAATTTATGAACTTGATTTTTGGGTATGGCAATCGTAGGTCGTGCGTTGTAATACAAACTATTTTCGTACGGAACTACTGTGTTTAATCCATCATTTCCGCCGGTAAGCTGTATCACAACTAAAATTTTATTGGATTTTATGTCGGCGTTTTGCTCATGTCCTTTTAAAAATTTTGGCAATAGCATTGCTGCAGATGCTAAGGCGGAAGTTTGTATAAATGCTCTTCTTTTCATGGTTACTAGTTTATTTATCAATGGTTAGCACAGTTGAAATTCCGGTAATGACATTGCGTGTATGAGCTTACTTTTTATCTCATTTTCTTTAGTAGATATATCAGCATTTTGTGTTACAATTTTGGCAATTGCACCATCTATTTTACAAGGCAAAACAGCCGTAACAATTTCATTCCAACTATCCTTTTTATTTGAAAAATAAACGAATGTTTTGGACCAATCTACTTTTGCTGATAATTTTTTAGATGCTAACTTTTTCACATACTCATCCATCATTTTCATTTTTATATCGCCCATTTCCGGCTGATATGCTTTAGGTGAAAAATCCAATTCTTCATCGTAGAAAATGATTTGCGGCAATCGCATTCTAAATAAAAGAGAGGAACTATCAATCCAAGATTTTCCGCCTTTCCATCCGGCAACATTTGGCGGATTTAAGAGCACTTGCCCAAGTGTTCGTTGCATAAATAAAATGCTGTTTGGTTTATCAAAAGTTGTTGGTATTAACCGAAATGTATTGGCTATTAATTCTGTTGGAGATTTGATTTTATTTCCTACATTTTTAACATCATAAAACCAATCTGCCTTTAAAATAAGGCTCATCAGTTGTTTTATATTATAATTTGACTGATAAAATTTCTGTGCCAAATCTTGTACCAAATTTTCATCTACACTTTCATCATGCACAAAAAATTGATACAGTTTTTTGGTAATAAAATAAGCACATTCCGGCTTTTGCATAATTATTTCTAAAATATCATCGCCATCAAAATTCCCGGTTTTCCCGAAGCATGTTTTATTTCCAAAATCGTGTTGTGCTTTTCTAAATTTAAATTCACCAAGTGCATCAAAACCATACCCTGTAAAAGCTCTTGCAGCTTCTTTGATATCTTGTTCCGTATAATTACCTCTGCCTAATGTAAATAATTCCATTACCTCGCGTGCAAAATTCTCATTCGGATGATCTTTTTTATTTTGCTGATTATTGAGAAACTGTAACATCGCCGGCGTTTTCGATATTTCAATCAACAATGTTTTAAAATTTCCCAATGCGTTTTTTCGAATTATATCTAAATATTGCTGATTAAAATAAGGATTCGGAGTGCGACAAGCAAAATGACCATGCCAAAACAGTGCTAACTTTTCTTGTAATTGTGCTGATGTATGTATCATTTCATTCAACCACATTTCATTCAACTCCACGATATTTTCTTTCAACATTTTCTTCACTTCTACCTTTGCTTCTTTTCCTTTTGATTTGGCTGCTGCTTTTACAGCATCTACTTCACTTTGTGAAATGATATGCAACGATTGAAATTGCTGAGGTGCCAGCAAAGCATCAATGTTTGCTTGCAATGACACACTATATGGCATTTTATGAATAGAACATCCAAACGCTGCTCTATAATATAAATGTTTAATTTTTTCTTGCTCTGTCAACATAAAAAATAAATTTTATCCCATTTATTGCATATTTGAATTATGGCTCTTTCGGCATACCACCTATCTCTTTTTTTAAGGAATCTTTCTTTGATAAATGTTGTTTCTGTATTGGTTCATTTTGTTGTTTGTATGCTTGCCAACGTTGTCTTTGCTCATCAGTCATCACTTGATGAATAGTCGCTTTATATTTTTTAGATAATTGTATAAATGCTGATTTATTTTCTGCTTTATCAGATTGAATGGTGTCCGATTTTGATTGCATTTTCAATGCTTTTCTATTCATAAAATAATCCAAATTAATAGCATATAATTTTTGATATTGTTCATCTGTCAAACCCACAATTACTTTCATTGTATCCGTTTTATTGACAGCTTGTTGCTCCACAGAAATTTTGGAATGTTTGTTTTTTTGTGTTGGATTAGCATACGCACTACATAATCCAATCAACAGAAAAAGGCTAAATAAGAATGTCTTTGTTTTCATCTATTCTATTTTTTTAGATGATAGACTACAAAAAGTTGGAAAGGTTTAATGCAACGTATTATTTATAAACAGAATTATCTTTTATCCAAATTCTAATTAGATGTGGTGCTACTTCATCACCACCAAAATATGGAAACAATTGATATCCTTTTGCAATTGTAGCGGTTCGTGGCATTGTAATGGTTGTGCCATCTATAGTAAAGATGTACTTATTGGTTGCTACTTTAATGGAACAATCTATGTTTGTATTCAATGCAACAGATTTTATATATTGACTTGAACGAACAGAATCATTATAAATATAACCAAATAATTGTAACTTCTGATGCAGCCAACACCATCCAATGCGTGCACTATTTGCATGATGCATGGTGTTATTATCCGAGAAACCATATAGTTTATAAATGTCGTATTGATTAATAGAATCAAGTGAAGTATAAATTGCTGTGCTGTCAAATCTTGCTATAAATTTCATCTCAGAAATGCTATCTACTATTCGGATAGTATTATTGGAGGAATATTGTTCACCTGCCTGAATAATATATTCTACAAAATCATTTTCCGGGTTTAGTTTAGCAGAATGATTACAAGCTATCATACAAGAAAAACAAATAAACAACCCAAATATTCTCATAGTAGCATCTTACAATAATGCAATTAATATTGTCCGGTTGACAGAAGTACTAATGTACAAGCCTCCAGTGTAGTTATATTTTTTTGGTGTGCCAAAGATGCTAATTCAATATTCTCTGTTCCGGGATTAAAGATAATGCGTTTTGGATTTAAGCTTAAAATATAATCGTAATAGGCTTGTTGACGTTGTGGATTAAGATACAAAGTAACTGTATCTACGTCTTTGTGCAATTTCCAATCTGTCTCAATTTGTGTATCACCGATAAATGCCTCTTCAAAACCTAATGCAATTACAGCATGCTGATTAGAACGCAACATACGCACCGCTTTATTGCTGTATCTATCTACTTTTGGACTTGCACCTAAAACGACTGTTTTCTTATTCATGCTATAACTAATAAACAAAAATATTAATATTCGTTCAAATCAAACTTTTCTAACAGTTTCAACACAACCGGATTTTTATCTATCATATCTTTCAACCTATCTTTATTGGTTTTGTATTGTTTAGTTGCATTGGGATCGCGAAGCAAAATAAATTCCGGTACCACTGTATTATTGGATGTATGGTTTCTATAATACGATGTAATATCTAATTTATGCAATTGCAAAATCTCGAGTGAGATATTATTCGTAAGTGTAAATTGAATTTTGTCGTTTACCAAAACCGGCTTTTGTGTTTGCGCTACATTTAAAAAAGCGGGTTGCAAATGTTGTTTTCCTTCCGCTAAAAAATTTTTCCAAAGTTCCTCCACATTATCTGCTGTCAATTCCACTTTCTGTTTTTTTTCTACGACCACAATATGCTTATTGATATCCTTAAACATTGAGCCTAAACCGGAACTTTTTGGCAGTTCTCGTTTCGATCCTTGGGTGGTTAGTTGCTCTTTATTTACAGAAGGATTCATAACTTTTTCTGCTTCAATCTGTGTTTTGATTTCTGCTAATGGTGTTTGCAAAACTTCTTCTATAGAAACAGCATTTGAATTTGGATTATCTAACGATGAAAAATACAAAGATTCATCTTCTAACTGAACAACATCAGGTGGTTTATTTCGTTTCGATTTATAAAATTGAAGGATGGATTTTAGTTTTTTTTTTCACCTAAAATCACAGAAAGTGTATTTTCTATTTGTGTATTTAAGAAACAAATTTTCAACAAAGCCAACTCAACGTGTAAGCGTTTGTTTTTGGATGTTTTATAATCAATATCACATTGATTAATCGTATTCAAAGCATTTAATAAAAATGTTTCGTTTACTAAGTTGGCTTGTTTGTAATATTTATCTTTTACGTCATCTGCCGCTTCTAATAATAAAACAGTTTTATCGTCTTTACTGATTAATAAATTTCTAAAATGTTCGGCCATTCCTAACAAAAACATTTCAGCATCAAAACCATTATGAATAATTTCATTAAATGCATTCAATACAGCTGACGAATCTTCTATCATAAAATATTCTGTGATTTTAAAATAATAATCGTGATCCAGAATATTCAGGTTATTAATTACATCTTGATAGCTTATATTTTTTCCGGCAAAACTGACAATTTTATCGAACAGCGATAATGCATCACGCAAACCACCATCCGCCTTTTGTGCAATTACATGCAATGCAGATGGCTCTGCCGTAATTCCTTCACTGTGGGCAATTTTCTGTAATTGTCGAACTATATCTTTATCAGAAATACGTTTAAAATCAAAGATTTGACAACGAGATAATATCGTTGGAATAATTTTATGTTTTTCGGTAGTAGCCAAAATAAAAATGGCATAGCTTGGTGGCTCTTCCAAGGTTTTCAAAAATGCGTTAAACGCACCGGACGACAGCATGTGTACCTCGTCTATAATATACACTTTATATTTTCCGGATTGTGGTGCAAAACGAACTTGATCTACTAAAGTTCGAATATCGTCCACGCTATTATTTGAAGCAGCATCTAATTCAAAAATATTAAACGATGCATTTTGTGCAAACGACTTACAAGAATTGCATTCATTGCATGGTTCAAAATCAGCACCGGCATTTTCACAGTTGATTGCTTTAGCTAAAATTCGGGCACATGTTGTTTTTCCAACACCACGCGGACCGCAAAACAAGAAAGATTGGGCTAATTTTCCGGAAGACAAGGCTTTTTTCAAGGTTTCGGATACTTGCTCTTGCCCAACCACATCTAAGAATTTGGAAGGACGATACTTACGAGCCGAAACAATGAAATTTTCCATGCGATACAAAAATACGAAAATCGAAGTGGATTTTGGAATTGGATATTTTTAAGTTTTAAACAATAAAATATAGTGTGAAAAAATGGCAATTGATTTGATTTTTTAGCAGAAACGCTGGAAAAAGGCATTTGCAGCGTGCTTGCATTTTAGTTTAATATTTGCTTATGAGATAATTATAATATGAAAAAAAAACGGAGTCAAAACAAATTGACTCCGTTTTATAAAAATTGAAAAAAAAATTTAGAAAGGATATTTTCCGACTTCAATTACTTTTGCAGCAATGCGTCTTCTCGCTTCTTTCGTATTAAATGTATCATATTTTGTAAAGCGTTTTAAACCCATCAACATAATTCTTAATTCATCTCCTTCTGCAAAGGA
The DNA here is from genome assembly GCA_963169645.1 of Bacteroidota bacterium. Lineage (GTDB taxonomy): Bacteria > Bacteroidota > Bacteroidia > Chitinophagales > JADIYW01 > JADJSS01. Next base: position 102,418 of record CAUJCO010000008.1, on the reverse strand, counting down.
TTGTAGTGCATGTTTACCGTGTAAATTTAAACGTTCCATAGCATCCGAAATGAATACTTTTGTCATATCAATTTGTGTCTGACAAGCTACTTCACCGGATTTTTCAATCCATTTTTGCGTACGCAACACGGTGGATTCCATAGGATATAATTCTGCCAACATATCAGCCACATTCATCAAAATTTCTTGCTCTGTTTTTAGTTTTGTCATTAACTTTTGAGCGGCTGCACCTGCTGTCATTAATATCGCTTTTTTAGCATGGCGAATTGCCTTCACCTCAGCAGCTAATGGTGTTTCATCTGCATCACTACTAAAATCAGGTACGCTCATTAGCTCTTTTTGTACTGCCATTGCCGGCGACATGATGTCTATTTTTTGGCTCATAGCACGTTTAAACAACATATCTACAGAAAGTAATCGATTAATTTCGTTGGTGCCTTCAAAAATACGATTGATACGTGCATCGCGGTAAGTGCCTGCTGCCGACAATTCTTCGGAATAGCCCATTCCACCATGTATTTGTACGTTTTCATCTACGCAATAATCCAACACTTCTGATCCAATAAATTTCAACAAAGAACATTCAATTGCGTATTCTTCCGCAGCCAACATAATTGCTTCTTGATATTTTTTTCCTTCTGCTACCAATTCTTTTTCTTTGTTATCTATCATATCTGCTGCACGATAGCATGCACTTTGTAATGCATAAATACGCGTTGCCATTTCAGCCAATTTGTATTGTATAGCACCAAAACTAGCAATTGGAGTTTTGAATTGTTGGCGTTCCACAGCGTACGAAACAGATTGCTCCAATGCACCTTTTGAACCACCTAACACACCTGCAGCTAATTTGTAACGACCAATATTTAAAATATTGAATGCAATTAAATGTCCTTTCCCAATTTCACCTAATAAATTTTCTTTCGGAACTTTTACATTCTCTAAAAATACTTGACGAGTGGATGAACCTTTAATTCCCATTTTTTTCTCTTCTGCTCCTAAAGTCAAACCTTCCATGCCTTTTTCGATAATAAGACAAGAAAATTTATCGCCATCAATTTGGCAAAACACAATAAAAACATCCGCAAAACCGGAATTGGTAATCCACATTTTCTGTCCGTTTACAATATAATGTGTGCCTTCTGCATTTAATGTAGCAATGGTTTTTGCACCTAATGCATCAGAGCCAGAGCTTGGTTCCGTTAAGCAATAAGCCGCTTTTAATTCACCGCTCGCCAATTTGGGTAAATAGTAAGATTTTTGTTGTTCGTTACCAAAATATACTATAGGCAAAGTTCCAATACCAATATGTGCACCTAATGACAAAGAAAAAGAACGCGCTTTTGCCATATACTCAACTAACAATGAATTGGTATTAAAATCTTTTCCCATTCCGCCATATTCTTCCGGAATGGCTAATCCTAATAATCCTAATTCACCTGCTTTAACTAACAAAGATTCCGTTAATCCGGGTTCTTGGTGTTCAATTCTATCATAAACAGGAATAATTTCTGTGTTCACAAATGATACAACCGTATCGATAATCATTTGTTGCTCTTCATTGATGTCTTCCGGTGTAAAGACGTCATTGTAATTTGATTCTTTCACTAAAAATTCACCACCTTTAAGTAAATTTTTAGTTTCGGTTAGTGTTTCACTCATCCTTTTAATTTTAATATTATTAATTATTTTTTTGCTTTTATTTATCAGCTAAATACAATACTAAAATACAATGCATGCATTGAAATACCAAACGTTTGGTCAACAATAAAAGTTAATTATTTGTTATCAAATGTTATAGAGAAATTCAGCATAGAATCAATAATTTTGCCCTTTTTTTGATGCATAACACATAAAACGATGGCAAGCTATAAAAAGATTCCTTTAAAACCATTTCCAAATGGTTGGTATGTAGTAGCACATGCACACGAGGTTCCAAATGGAGCTGTTGTAACAAAAAGATTAGTTGGGAAAGATATACTTTTATATAGAACAGAAAGCGGGAAATTAAATGTAACAGAGCCTTATTGCCCACACATGGGTGCACATCTCGGTCATGGCGGAATAATAGAAGGTGAAAACATTAAATGTCCTTTTCATCATTTTTGTTTTGATTCTAAAGGTGATTGTACAGCAACAGGGTATGGCACCAAACCATCTTCTCGTTTAAAAATTCCAACCTTTCATTTTGATGAAAAAAATGATTTAATTTTAGTTTGGTTTGATGAGAAAAATACTGCACCTTCTTGGTTTGTACCGCAAGAAGATTGGAGTGAATGGACAGAAGTAAAATTTGCAGAATATAATTTTAACTCGCATCCGCAGGAAACCTCTGAAAACAGTGTAGATGTTGGACATTTCGGTATTGTACATGGCTATTCCGGTGTAGAAACGTTACATGAAATGGAAGCACACGAACATTATTTATATGCTAAATACGCTATGCATCGCTTAGCGGATTTTGTAGGCAAAAAGAGATTAATTCGTACCGAATTTCATGTGAATGTACATGGTTTAGGTTATTCGTTTGTAAAAACTGATATTCCGGAATTAGGATTAGAAACCAGACATTTTGTATTACCTACTCCAACAGACATCGGGAAGTTGAAATTACGTATTGGTGTAAGTATCAAAAAAATGAAAAGCTTTAGTAAAATATCACCTTTACTAAATATTTTACCAAATAAATTAGCCCATAAACTCATATTAAAAGGTGCATATAAAGGATATTGCCATGATGTAAGTATGGATTTTGATATTTGGAAAAATAAGATTTACATCGATCCGCCTATATTAGCAAAAGGAGATGGTCCGGTAGCACAATATAGAATGTGGGCACAACAATTTTATTACGATGACTCAATGCAACCAAACTACGTTCCGCAAGAAATCGTTTAAGCGTGTTGGCAACTAAAAAATTAGGAGTTCAGAATTGAGATATATAGCTTACTATTTATATACTCAATTATTTTTTACTCCATCCACCATCTTACCTACTACTAATATCTTGCTACGAACGACTAAGAAAACTAGGATTTCTTCACATACTTCGTTAAAATAACGATCGTTTGGTCGTTGATTTTTCCTTCAATTTGCTCGGTATTATCGTGCACCAATTTGATGCGTTTTACTATGGTGCCTTTTGCAGCTGAAAAGCTGGTGCCTTTTACATTAAGGGCTTGTGTAAGCACGACGGTATCGCCATTTTCTAATACATTTCCGTAAGCATCTTTGTGCACATCGGCTTGCTCGAAAGCACTTAATGCCCATTGCACAATATTATCGTCTATTTCTACACCGCTCAATAATTCATTTGCCCAGCTTTCCTCTTTATGTTTAAATATAATTCGATAGCTAAGGGCTTGTACACTTGGCTCCGGATTCCAAATACTACCTTCTAAAAAAGTCCAATAATTTCCTGTATTGGGTGCTTCCATGTTTTCTAAACAAGTATCGCAAACTGCCACTTGGTTGGCTATTGAAGTATCGTCTTTAGGTGTTACTGTATATGCATAAGTTGCATCTTGATTACTACATAATTCGCACAAATTTTCGCAGCGTGCTTTTAAGTTTGGATTCATAAAAAAATTTAAGCTTGTTTATTGGCAAGTAAATACATTACTGCCATACGGATGGCAACCCCATTTTCTACTTGCTCTAAAATAATAGAATGTTCGCTATCTGCCACATCTGATGTCAACTCCACACCGCGATTTATCGGACCCGGATGCATGATAACGATTTCTTTTTGGAGTTTATCTAATCGTTGTTTATTAACGCCAAAATATAAAGCATATTCTCGCAACGACGGGAAATATTTAGTATTTTGTCTTTCTAATTGAATACGTAACACGTTTGCCACATCGCACCATTGCAAGGCTTCATCTACATTATGCGAAACGTGTACACCTAATGCACCAATATGTTTTGGTATCAAAGTTGAAGGACCACACAACAAAATTTCTGCTCCTAATTTTTTCAAGCAAAAAATATTGGATAATGCCACTCTGGAATGCATGATATCACCGATGATGGCAATTTTTTTATTTTTTACATCACCAATTTTTTCTTGCATTGAATAGGTATCCAATAAAGCTTGTGTCGGATGTTCGTGTGTACCGTCACCTGCATTTACTATTTGTGCATCTACGCGTTCTGCCAGGTAATGTGCAGCACCCGGACTTTCATGCCGCATCACTATCATATCTACTTTCATAGACAAAATATTATTCACGGTATCTAATAAAGTTTCTCCTTTTTTTACAGACGAAGAAGACGAAGTAAAATTGATGACGTCAGCCGACAATCTTTTTTGTGCCAATTCGAACGAGATGCGTGTTCTGGTAGAATTTTCAAAAAACAAATTGGCAATGGTGATGTCGCGTAAGGTAGGTACTTTTTTAATAGGTCGATTGATAATTTCTTTGAACTGAGTCGCCGTTTTCAAAATCAATTGAATATCATCCACCGTTAGATGTTCTATTCCAATGACATGTTTTGAACTAAGTTGACTCATATCTTTAACTTCTATTAATGTATCTATTTTTTAGTGTAACATTTTTAGCCATTATTACTTTTCACAAACACTACTTCATCTGCATCCGTAGTATTGATAGCCCAATGCACTTCCACATCTACTTTTTCTATCGTATCTACTACTCTTCCCACAAAATCTGGTTGAATAGGTAATTCTCTATTAAATCGTCTATCTATCAATACTAATAATTCTATTTTTAAAGGGCGACCAAAAGAAAGCAATGCATCCATGGCTGCTCGGATTGTTCTGCCGGTAAATAAAACATCATCTACCAAAATCACATTTTTTTCCTCTATGTGAAAATCGATTTCTGTTACTTTTGCATTCAGTGATTTTCCTCTTCGGAAATCATCTCTATGAAAGGTGGTATCAATTTTACCGAAAGGAATGTTAATTTGGGTTAGTTCTTTAATGCGTTGATGGATACGTTCTGCCAATAATACACCTCTTGGTTGCACACCAATTAAAACAGTATTTTCAAAATTAATGGATTCTATAACTTCTCTGCTTAACCGCTCTATGGTCAGTTGAATTTGTTTGCCATTTAAAATGATAGCATCTGACATTGGCACAAAAATACAAAAAAATATGCAATCAGATGTTTAAATTAATCTGATTTTATCTACATAAAAATAAAATCTTACACTTGCCACTGTATTGGCTCCTCACCTCTTGCCTTAAGAATTTCATTTACTTGAAAAAAATGGTTGCAACCAAAGAAACCGGAATGTGCCGAAAATGGAGAAGGATGTGGAGCTTTAAGGATGATATGTTTCTCTGTATCAATTAATGCGGCTTTTTGCTGAGCAAAATTTCCCCAAAGTAAAAAGATGACACCTGTTTTTTCTTTAGATATGGTTTGTATTACGGCATTTGTAAAAATTTCCCAACCTTTTTTTTGATGAGATGCCGGTTGGTTAGCTTCCACCGTAAGAATAGCATTCAACAAGAATACACCTTGTGTTGTCCAATTTTGTAAACATCCATGTGTCGGAATTTGGAAATTTGGGATGGAATTTTTTAGCTCTTTAAAAATATTTACCAAGCTGGGTGGTGGTTTAATTCCCTGTTGGACAGAAAAGCACAAGCCATGAGCTTGACCTGCTACATGATATGGGTCTTGCCCAAGAATTACAATGCGCACATCGGCGAAAGCTGTGGAATTGAAAGCATTAAATATCTGCGAACCCGGCGGATAGATTGTTTTACCTTGTTTTTTCTCATTATACAAAAATGTACGCAAGTCATCAAAATAAGGTTTTTCAAACTCGGCTTGCAGAACTTGTTTCCAACTTTCTTCCATTTGGATGTTATCCGTATACATAAAAAATAGCTATATATGTTTATAAATGAGGTTGAAAAGATACCGTTTATTCTTTATATGGAATATCATTGACTTACAAAAAAAGAATATCGGAAATTCAACATAATTATTTAAAGAATTTTTTTTTGAAAATTAATCAATAAGAAGCTATCTTTGCACTCCATTGCAAAATAACCGTCACATTATTTTGTGATTAGGATGGTCGCGTAGCTCAGGGGATAGAGCAACTGCCTTCTAAGCAGTCGGTCGCACGTTCGATTCGTGCCGCGATCACAGAGCCACCGTTTAGGTGGCTTTTTTTATTTACTTCTTGCTTTGATACTCCACTCAAATTCAAACTCTACAAGTAGGTTATTTTGTTCATCAAACCCTTTTATGTTGTTAATGATTGTTTGCGGTTCTTTGGTTTGTATTGCTTTTTGAACTTTATCCGCAATAATATGTCCTTCATCACAAATGAAAGTAGTTAAACCAACGGCTCTTTTTATAAACTTGGCTTTGCAACCGGTAACAAACATAGAAACAGAAGGTTTGGTTTTATGCGTGTACATTTGCACCATTGCACCACTTGCCATTTCAGCCGCCATGCCTAACACAGCCCAGTAGGTAGTGTTAAACGGATTTTTATTGACATATTTATAAGGCACGGTTACTTTGCATTGTTGATCATTGAGTTCTATAATTTTAAGACCTGCAATGGTGCCCATTGGCATCACCGTTAACATGCCTGCTTTGAAAAATGGTGAAAGTGCCATTTTCTTATAATCTTCTCTGTTTTTAACGTCCATAATATCGAATTAAACTAACACAATATAGAAAATAGTAGTTAGATATTCGTTATAATCATTTCCCTTAAAAATGTATATTTGTTTTAAATCAAGAAAACTATGTCAATTACTCAACGTCCAAATTTTGAAAAGTGGTTTTATTTTATCCTGATATTGCTTGCATTCGTTTTATATGGAAACACCATTTTTAATGAATATAGTTTGGATGACAGATTAATTGTAACAGAAAACTCATATGTGCAAAATGGATTAGCCGGAATTGATGATATTTTTAAGAGCAACTACTTTCAATCTAAAGACGTTACTTTAGACAAACGTCCGGTATCCGTAAGTACGTTCGCCATCGAATATCAATTTTTTGGTGCGAATCCACACGTTAGTCACTTTATCAATGTATTGCTATATGCTCTACTTTTAATAGTATTATTCCAAACATTAAAGCGTGTTTTTAAATTAGACACCCTACATTATTTACTTCCATTTTTAGTAACCATATTATATGCAGTTCATCCGATACACACAGAGGTAGTGGCCTCCTTAAAAAACAGAGATGAACTTTTAGTGATGCTATTTGGATTACTTTTTTTAAAACACGGAACAAAAGTGTTTGAAGAATCGCCCAATAAATTTAGAAATCTAATTCTAAGTTTAGTGTTTCTAACTATTGGTTTATTGAGTAAAATAAATGAATTGGTTTATGTTTTCCTATTAATTGCGCTTTTTATTTTTAGCAATAACAACAAAAAAAATTACCTCAATTATGTATTTATTCTGCTCGCTTTAAGCATTACGTTTATTGCATTTTTTGACATTTATGCTGACTATAATCGGCAAATAAGTGTTTATGAAAATCCTCTTGTATTAACAAAAGATATTAACTTATTTATCGGAACAATTTTCAATGTACTTGCGTACCACATTAAGATGCTATTGATTCCTTATCCGCTTCGATTTTATTATGGCTATAATATGTTTCCGGTAATTGGGATAAATGCAATTATTCCATTATTATCCTTCCTTTTTCATGTTGGGTTATTGGCTTATGGATTGTATAAATTTTTCAAAAAAGAAATAATAGGATTATTTATAGTTTGTTATTTTATTTCAATTGCATTGTATGTGAATTACCCAATACTATATACCGGATTATTTTCTGAAAGAGCATTATTTTTAAGTAGTTTATGGTTTATTGTAATTCTATTAAGCATACTAATGCAACCCAAAATATTACATCGAAATATAAAACGTAACAATCTTATCCTAAATAAAAAATCGGCTATTTTATTTTCAGGCATCATGCTGATATTCTCTTATTCAACAATACAACGTAATTTTTATTGGAAAGATGAATTGAGTTTATTGTCACACGACATAACAACTATGGAAAATTCTGTAATTGGAAATTATATTTATGCCAATATCTTAAAAGATTATAGTAAAAAAGCATCGAGTAAAGAAGAGGCAGAAATGTATGGAAACGAAGCCCTTATTTATTATAACAGATGCATGGAATTGGCACCAGAATATCCTGAAATATATTTTAAAATAGGCAGTACTTACAGATATAATTTACAAAATATGGATAGTGCAAAATTATATTTCAGGTATGCCGTCACTATTGATTCTTTATATAGACATGCTAATTTTGAATTAGCTAAATTACTTTTTGACACAAGAGATTTCAAGAATAGCTATAAATATTTTCAACGCACACATCAACTTACACCTACTGATTCATTAACTTTATTTTATTACGGGCAATGCGCAACCTATGTAAATGAAATGGACACAGCCTTTAAGATAAACAACGAGTTTATTCAATTATATCCCAATTTACCGTATCCATACCTCAATATGGGAATCTATTATTCTACTAATTTAAAAGATGATAGTGCGATTGTATATCTTGAAAAAGCGGTACAATTAGGATATAAAGAATCTGGCTTAATTGCTCAAATAAGTGACTTTTACAAACAGAAAGGTAATGCAGAAAAAGCTAAGTATTATAGCGTACTTATTAAATAATTCCATAAGCAGAAATGGTAGTTTTATTTTTTCAATGCTGCTTCTATTTTAGAAGCGGTGCTTGGCGTAAAAAACTTTAATAAATTAAAAAAGGCCGTAATCGCTAGTGTAAAGATAACATACACACCGATGTTACGCAGTGTATCTTGAAATAACCAATAATATAGTATGGTAGGAAAAAATGCCAATAGAAGGTTCATCAATACGGTATTATGTTCATAGATAATTTCAAAAGCCATTTGAAATAACTTCTTGTAATTGTAAGATGAATGTTGATCCGTAACATTAAATCCTTCTATCAATTCACCATTAATATTTTCGGTGTGCTTAAATAACATAATATCAATATTCCAAAAAATATGCTTGCTATTTAAAATCTTATCTCTTAAATCAGCTTTAATAATGCGAAAAGTAGAGCTTGGCTTCAGTGACATTGTGTAATTAAGCATATTCTTATATACATTACTTAATGTTTTTCGAATGGTAGATTGATACATTTTATCTTTATCATAGAAATAAAAATAAATATCAGCCTGTTCGAAATTTGAATTCTTACAAACATCAACAATATAGTGCGACATATCTTCATCTACCGATAAAATATATTTTCCTTTTGCCAGATAAAAGCCACAGAGTGTTGCAAAATGTTGACCATAATTCTTATTTAACTGAACAATTTTAACTTCGTTCAATTGCTTTTGAATGTCTATTAAATGTGCAATCTCTTTACTGATTTGACTATTATCAATAACAAAAATAATTTCAAAATCTTTATATTTGCTCGCCAAGGCTTTGCTGATATCAGCCAAATGCGTTGCCGTATTGTTTGCATAATAATAGAGTGGAATTACAACCGAAAAATCCATAAATTTTTAATGGCATAAATATATGATAGAATATTCGAAACAAGAAAGTAATATTTTCAACGTTCCATTTGGGCGACTAAATTTAGACGAAAATTTTAACGATTGGGAAGAGTTAAAACAAGAAATAAATACATCACCTTATAAATTTATTCGAGTAAAAATTAAAAATCCTAATGGAATTCAATTGGATAAATTAATAAGTTTAACTACCAATGCGCATCTATTAGAAATTCTACGAGTATATAGTAGTGAGCATTTATCATCATTATCAAAAACACAAGAAGATTTAATTATTGAGATAGCAGACAATAAAAACAATAGCAACTTAGGGCAATTCGTGTTAGATACGTATGAAGATATACCATTTGGAAATTACACATCATCTACTATATTAAATATCATCCCAAAAGAAAAACAACTCAAAGCATTAGCTGCCTATTTTAATGATTTCTATACTGGGCAATCAGATGATAAATGTGCCATTTATTTCTATAATACAAATAAAAAGTTAATCGGTTGTTCAATCCTTGATTTAAAACATGAAGGAGAAAAAAGTACAGCCGCATATATATATTATATTGGTGTATCAAAAGATGAGAGAAATAAAGGTAATCAATTTAAGATTGTCCAATCTTTAAAATCATTCATACAAAACAAAGGAATAGAAAGATTATATTGCTCTACAAGATTATTAAATTTATTTTCAGCAAGAGCCTTTGAAAAAAATCAATACAAATGTATACGACACGATTGGGTGTATCTGCTCGAAAAATAAAGGTAAAAATCAGATAGAAATTATAACTTGCTATTTTTTAGTTTTTCATCCGTTAATATATTCATTTTTTAAACTGACATATTATTATTACTTTCACGTTACAAAACTATCTACAATGAAAATAATCATTCGTTTCCTTATAAAAGTTGCAACTGTAATTGCACTATCATACATCTTGCCAACCATTTGGAATGGCTTTAGCAATCCTATTGTAAACACACCTTTAGATGCCGTAAAAGTAGCCTTAGTATTATCAATCTTAAATACTTTCTTGAAACCCATTTTAAGCTTTTTCTCCTTACCAATTACTTGCCTTACGTTGGGTTTATTCTCTTTAGTTATCAGTGCTGCCATGGTAGTTTTAGCCGATAATTTATTAGATGGATTCCAAGTTGGTGGTTGGGTAGCAGCACTTATTTTCAGTTTAGCTTTCTCTTTTATATCAGCTACTGTCGAAAAGTTCATCGTGGACGATAAATAATCGGAAAATATTACTGATTTCTCGTATTCATTCTGACAATATTTCTTATTTATAGAAATAAAAATATCCTTTTGTCATCTTGCATAATTTTTGATGTTTTAGTATAAATTGAAATTCGATTCTACAAACAAGTTTAGATTTCATTTATATACTAACAGAAAAAAATACAAGATATGAATCCAAATAATTATACCATTAAATCACAAGAAGCCATTGCTCAAGCACAACAAATTGCTTTCGATGCAAAACATGCATCTTTAGATACGTTTCATTTATTACAAGCCATCATTGAAACCGATGCAGATGTAACACCTTTCTTATTTAAAAAAGTGCATGCCGATATTGCTAAAATCAAAAATGATTTATCTGTTTTATTAAAAAAACAAGCAACCGTTTCAGGCGATGCGATGAAATATCCATCACAGGCATTAGCACAAACTTTATTAAAAGCCAATTCGTATTTAAAAGAATTAAATGATGAATACGTGTCTATTGAACATTTACTTTTAGCATTGCTTAGTGCGAACGATGAAACATCAAAATTATTAAAAGCCAATAACATTACAGAATCAAGCCTAAAACAAGCTATAAAAGAATTGAGAAAAGGACAAACTGTCAACAATCCAAGTGCCGACACCACGTATAATTCGTTAGATAAATACGCAAAAAATTTAAACGAATTAGCACAATCCAATAAACTCGACCCTGTGATTGGTCGCGATGAAGAAATACGACGTGTATTGCATATCTTATCACGTAGAACTAAAAACAATCCGATTTTAGTCGGCGAACCCGGCGTTGGAAAAACGGCCATCGCAGAAGGCATTGCACATCGCATCATTTCCGGCGATGTACCGGAAAACTTAAAATCCAAAACCATCTATTCTTTAGATATGGGTGCATTAATTGCAGGTGCAAAATACAAAGGTGAGTTTGAAGAACGATTAAAAGCAGTAATTAAAGAAGTAATCAGCTCCGACGGACAAATTATTTTGTTTATAGATGAGATACATACTTTAGTAGGTGCCGGCGGTGGTGGCGAAGGTGCAATGGATGCAGCCAATATTTTAAAACCGGCATTGGCTCGTGGTGAGTTGCGTGCTATTGGTGCCACTACACTCAACGAATATCAAAAATATTTTGAAAAAGACAAAGCCTTAGAGCGTCGTTTCCAAAAAGTAATGGTGCAAGAACCCAGCTTAGAAGATACCGTTTCCATTTTAAGAGGTCTGAAAGAACGTTATGAAACACATCATAAAGTAACTATCAAAGATGAAGCTATCATTGCAGCTACGGAGCTTTCCAGCAGATATATAACCAACCGATTTTTACCGGATAAAGCCATCGACTTAATAGATGAAGCGGCCGCAAAACTACGTTTAGAAATGGATTCTGTTCCGGAAGAATTGGATGAATTAGATAGAAAAATTCGTCAATTGGAAATTGAACGAGAAGCATTAAAGAGAGAAAATGATACCATAAAAGTAAACGACTTGTCTGAAACCATTGCCGAACTTTCTGAAAAACGAAATGCCATGAAAGCCAAATGGCAAAGTGAAAAAACAATCGTAGATAGAATATCGAATGTAAAAGAATCTATCGAAAATTTAAAAGTTGATGCAGAAAAAGCAGAACGCAATGGTGACTATGCAAAGGTTGCTGAAATACGCTATGGTAAAATAAAAGAAGCAGAACAAAAATTAATTGACTTTGAAAAAGAATTAGATGCGTTGAAAAAAGGCAGTCGATTAATGAAAGAAGAAGTAACAGCCGAAGATATTGCAGAAGTAGTTGCCAAATGGACCGGTATTCCATTAGCTAAGATGTTGCAAACAGAAAAAGATAAACTATTGAATTTAGAAAGCTATTTGCACGCTAGAGTAGTTGGTCAAGATGAAGCTATCGTTGCCGTTGCCGATGCCATTCGTAGAAGCAGAGCAGGCTTGCAAGACCCAAAACGTCCTTTAGGTTCTTTCCTATTCATTGGAACAACCGGTGTTGGAAAAACTGAATTAGCCAAAGCACTTGCCGAGTTACTATTTGATGATGAAAAAGCAATGGTGCGTATCGACATGAGCGAATACATGGAAAAACATGCTGTATCACGTTTAATCGGTTCGCCTCCGGGATATGTTGGTTACGATGAAGGCGGTCAGCTTACCGAAGCCGTACGCAATCATCCGTACTCAGTAGTATTATTAGATGAAATTGAAAAAGCACATCCGGATGTTTTTAATATATTGTTACAAGTGTTGGAAGATGGACGATTAACTGATAACAAAGGTAGAGTTGTAGATTTCAAAAATACCATCATCATTATGACATCTAACATTGGCTCACATTTGATTCAACAAAATTTTGAAAATGTAGAAAACGACAATGATATTTTTACGGCAACAGAAACTTCCAAAGCACAAGTATTTGATGCATTAAAACGAGTGTTGCGTCCGGAATTTTTCAATAGAATCGATGAAGTAATTATGTTTAAACCTTTGTTGCAAGATGATATCAAAGAAGTAGTAAAAATTCAATTAAACAGCTTGAAAAAGCAATTAAAAGACATGGAAATTGAATTGGAATTTACAGACGAGTTGGTAGATTATTTTGCAAAAGAAGGTTACGAACCACAATTTGGTGCTCGACCATTGAAACGATTAATCAATAAGGAATTAATCAATCAATTATCAAAAATGATATTGGCAGATAAAATCGACAAAAACAAAAAAGTAATTGCCGATAGCTTCAACGACGAAATCATTTTTAGAAACGAATAATACTCTTACCTTGGTTTATCTCTGCAAAAAATAAAATTAAAATGGTTCGTGTGGACACGAACCATTGCTTTTGCATGAGGTTCCTACTTTGGTTTGTGTCTGCACAAACCTCCTTGCCTTGGTTTGTGTCTTCACAAACCAACATAAAATGGTTCGTGTGGACACGAACCATGGCTTTTGCATGAGGTTTCCACAGTTGCCTTGGTTTGTGTCTGCACAAACCAACATATTCACCTTGGTTTGTGTCTTCACAAACCAACATAAAATGGTTCGTGTGGACACGAACCATTGCTTTTACATGAGGTTTCCACTTTGCCTTGGTTTGTGTCTGCACAAACCAATATAAAATGGTTCGTGTGGACACGAACCATGGCTCTTATAACAATATTTAGGAAATTTTTACATATTAATAGCGAGTGAAACGTATTCTTATCCGTAATTTTGCGCCATGCAGAAAACATTTGGAATAATTGCTGCTTTTTACGGTGCAACAGCAGTAATATTAGGTGCCTTCGGTGCACATGGTCTAAAATCAAAATTAGATACGTATCAGTTAGAAATCTTTAACAAAGGTGTGCAATACCAATTTTACCATGTATTCGCATTATTGGCAGTTGCATTCTTTGCACAACGATTAAGTTCACAAACACTCGTGTTTGCCGGTTGGAGTTTCACTATTGGTATCTTATTTTTTTCCGGCTCATTATATCTATTGGCAACGCGACATTTATTAGGCTTAGATTCAATGACACCCATACTTGGGCCCATCACACCCTTAGGTGGTTTGTGTTTTATTATTGGTTGGATATTATTATTGCTTTCTTTTAGAAAGCTGTAAGAAACCAAACAAAAACACGACTTACATTGTTTATTTCAAATATTTTCATCTTTTATGAGAAACTCCATATTTTTCTTTCTTTTAATCTCAATTTTTCCTTTTGTAAATGCCCAGCAGACATCACAATTTTCCGGTAATACAGGTGGTGGTCGTTTAAGTGGTAAAGTGGTCGATGCTACAACCAACGCAGCATTGGGTTATTCGTCCGTAACACTTCAAAATTTAAAAGATTCATCTATTCTATTAGGTGCTTTGGTAGATGAAAAAGGATTTTTTGAAGTAAGCAATATTCCATTTGGTGCATATAGTGTAAGTATTTCATTTGTTGGTTATAAAGATTATATACAAAAACCACTCTTGATAGTGCCACCGGATAAAATGGATATTAATATAGGTACTATCAAAATAGAAGAAGATTCTAAAGTATTGCAAAATGTTGAGATTACCGCCGAGCGTACGTTTATGCAATTAAATGCTGAAAAGAAGATTTTCAACATGGATAAAAACGCCATGGCAACCGGCGGTTCCGCTATTGATGCTTTAAAGCAAGTACCAACTGTTGAAGTGGATCAAGACGGAAAAGTATCTATGCGAGGCTCAGAAAATATTCAAGTTTTTATTAATGGAAGACCATCCGGAATTACATCAAACAATATTAAAGCAATATTAGATGCAATTCCCGCTTCTCAAATAGACAATATAGAAATCATCAACAATCCATCAGCTAAATATGAAGCATCCGGTGACGCCGGTATTTTAAACATCAACCTTAAAAAGAATATCAATACGGGATTAAATGGAAATTTCTCTATTGGTTACGGTACAAAATACGATGCCAACACAGGTGTTACTTTAAGTTTTAGGAAAAACAATCTTAGTTTTACAACATCGTATAATTTTCGATTTAGAGAAAATACGAGCAAAGGATTTGGGCAACGTTACAACACGAATCCGGGAAGAAGCCCATTTTATTTAACAACGTATGATAAAGGGAAAAGACATAATTTTTCTAATACGCTTAATACCAGTTTGGATTATGATTTTAAAGAAAAAAATACAATTTCATTCAGCACTCTTTTTAGTGAATCAAATAGTAAAGACAAAAACACATTGGAGTCTAATTTCTTAGATTCTTTAGTAGAATATATAGATGCGTACAATCGGTACACGGATGATAAAGGCATTAATTGGGATGCACAAGTAAACACATCTTATAGAAGAACCTTTAAAAACAAATCGCATGATTTAGTGTTGTCCGGAAATTATGCTTATTCAAATGGAGAGTCCAAACCAAACTACACACAAAAATCAATTGACATCAATGGAAATGAAATAGACAATATTGAATTATTTCAACGCAATATCAGTACTTCCAATTCGCACTCCGGTTTTGTACAAGCAGATTACACACAGCCTTTTGAGAAATCCAAAACAAAATTAGAATTGGGTTATCGTTTTTATATACGTGGTTTAGAAAATGAGCTGTATGCCGATTCATTAAATACTGCCACACAACAATTTGTAACAGATAGTAGCATTAGTAATGCCTATTCATATAAAGAAAAGATACATGCTGCATATGCTATTTTTAGTGGTGCTGTAAAAAAAGTAATGAATTACAAATTTGGTTTACGTGTAGAAAATACACAAATCAATATTCATCAAAATGTAGGTAATCAAACGTATAAACAAAATTATTTTGATTATTTCCCATCTGCATCTTTATCTTTTAATTTACCGAAATCACATTCATTGAGTCTGGCATACAGTAAGCGAATTAATCGACCGCACGCACATCAATTAAATCCGTTTGGAAGCTACGATGATCCGTATAATATTTTAACCGGAAATCCAAATTTAAAACCATCTTATACGCATTCCGTAGAGTTAAATCACTTTAAAAATTTTGATTTGAAAACGGGCAAACGCGATTCTACTTTTCAGCGTTCCATCTTCTTAAGCACAACTTTGTACTATCGTTATGCTTATAATGTTTTTACTCGTTTTAACAATGTTGACAGCCTTGGACGTTCTATTGTTAGTTTTGATAATTTAAATGTTGGGCAAAATATAGGTGTTGAATTTTCCGGTCGTTTTGCATTTTTTAAATGGTGGAATTTCTTATTATCTGCCAATTTATTCCAAAGCAAATTAAAAGGTGATATTCCGAATGGTGAAGTAGATGCTGCATCAAATAGTTTTGGTTACAATCTTCGCTTAAACAGTAATTTCAATATTAGTTCACGTGCATCTTTACAATTTATGGTAATGTATCGTAGTAAAATAAAATTCTTACAAGGAGAAATTAGGCCTATGGTATTTGCTAATATTGGATTTAAGTATGATTTCTTAAAAGAAAACAGAGCAAGTATTGCCATTAACGTGAGCGACATTTTCAATACGCAATATTTTGGTATTGCAACAAGCGGTGCAAATTATAAAAGCACATACAAAAGAAATTGGGAATCTACCGTTGGAAATATTGTATTTACGTATCGTTTCGGGAAATCTGAAAGCAAAAAAGCTGCAAATAAAACCAATAATAAATCAAATTTTATTGATAATGAAAATGGAATTGAAGGCGGTGGCGGCGGATAATTTATTTCCCAAATTTAATCCAATTTATTAAATCGATAAAATCTTTGTCTTTTTGCCAACTTGCGAAGTAGCGGTCTTTTTTGATGTAACTATAATAAATTGCATTTTTAAACAAACCTGCACTTTTTGCTTCACGCAAATAATAAAATGTTTTATCCTTATCACCTTCCGCAGCAGAACAACGAGCAAAATTGTAATATATAACAGCTCTATCTCCTTTAACTTGTAATGCCTTATAGAAGTCGGTACGAGCCGACTCAAAATTACCTAATTCAATTTTACAATTACCTCTATCAATATACATATCGGCATCATAGTTAACCAGCTTTATGGCATTATCAAAAAATTGAATAGCGATAGGATAATTCTCTTGTTTAAACAACACCTTTCCTAAATAATGATGTGCATCTTCATCTTTGGGTTCTAATTGTGTGGCTCGTAATAAATCAGTATATGCTAAATCAGTACTATCCAAATAATACCGAATAATTCCTCTATTCCGCAAAGCCAATTCAAAATCAGGTTTAATACTTAGGGAACTATTAAAATCCGACAATGCCAACATTAAATCCACTCTACTGGGTGCAGCAATATTTTGATTTCTAAAAATGGCTGCACCTTTATTATTATACGCTAAATAATTTAGAGGCTCCATTTTAATAACTTGGTTAAAATCCTTAATTGCTTGCTCAAAAAGTCCTAAGTAATAATAACTCATTCCTCTGCTGTTTCGTACATTTATGCTGGTATCAACTTGTTTTATAACAGCCGTATAATACCGAATTGCTTCTTCGTATTGTTGTTGTTCTTTTAAAACATTCGCCTTTTCTAATAAGGCAGGTACGTAGCGTGGATCTTTTTGTAATACTGCATCAAAATTTAATGTTGCAGCTGTAAAATTTTCTAATTTTTGATAACAATATCCTTTCCAATACAATGCATCAACATCATTCTTATTATTAGATAAAATACTATTCAATGTAGATATAGCTGCTTTGTATTGTTTTTGATTGATTAGTTGCTTGGCAAAATCCAATTGAGGACTTGATACTGCCCATGCAGACAGATATAAATTGAAAATAAAAAGAAAAGAGCGTAGTCTTTTATTTCCAACTATTGATTTACTTATCTTATAAATATGCTTACGCATTTTCCAATTCTATGTTCTGGTTGTTTCCTGATCTGACCTCAATAATAGAAAAATCCGATTTATTAATTCGTTTGAAATTTCCACTATTGTTTATAGTAACCACATCGTAATCAAGTGGAACTTTAATGTACACAACTGCATCTGACAGCATGCCTTTTGTCCACTCCAATTCGATAGTATTACCACTTATGTAAATATTTTCAATTTCTGTGCCAGAAAAAAAATGACCATTGCTTCCGGCAATCCCAAATGGAGTATGGCCTACATTCAACAAACACCTTGCAGAATGCTTCGGAACTTCAATGCGTTTATTGCCATTTACTAATTCCTGTGTTACATTGTCAAAAAATAAGCTATTCGGCAATTTATACATCCGTGTTTTATTATCTGTATTGATAAAAGCTGTGTAATAGCGTTCTTTTATATGAAAGTGGATGGTGTAGAAACCATGATGTTCTGATACTTGTGGGTTTTCAATTGTCATCAACGGAAAAATTGATTGAAACAAACGAAGTGTTTCGGCATCATATTCTGCTATATTATCCGAAGTAAAAATTAAATGCCCAAACAATACATTAGATAATAAAAGTGCATATTTTTCTGCTTTAGAAAGTGTGTTCTTATTTTTTCGCAACAGCAAAACATCCGGATCATTCCAAAACCATTTTCCGGAAAGTTGACGACGCGAAATGGTATTATGAATGGCATTTAAAACCGAAGGTCGTTCTCTTGCACGAGCCCATTTTAATATAGAAAAATCCCAGCTTAAATGAATATCCGGACCAATGCGGCAATACTCGGTTGTACCTATAGCAGCAGACAAAGGAACACCGCAACCTAATATCATTTTATCGCCAACACAAGTACGCAAAAATTGCATCGTATCTATCATAATTTCTCCACGTGATTTCCCATTTCTGGGCAGCAATGCTGTACCGTATAAAAAATCTAATTTTACTAAATCAAAATTCCATTCGTGTAATATAGTAAGAAAGACCGATTTCAGATACGAACGCACTTCTTCGTTGTAAATATCTAATGCATAAAACCAATAGCTCCACAATGGATTAAATCCAATTTTTAGAAATTTGCCCTTTTCATTTTTTAAAATCCAATGTGGTTTTTCTTTTACGATAAAGGAATTTTGCTCACAAGCCAATGGTGCCAACCATAAACCGGCTTTAATATTTTGAGCATGAATTTTATCGGAAATTGCTTTTAGTCCATTTGGGAATTTCTTGTTTACATGCAGCCAATCGCCGACAGCTTGTTGCCAACCATCATCTATTTGAAAAATTTCGATTGGAATTTGTTGTTGTTTAAAAGCATGTAAATTATCTTCTATAATTTTTTCTGTAATGCCGGTATAGTAATAATACCAACTCGTCCAGCCAATTGCCGGCTTGGCATGTATTGGTTGTAGTGCTTGCGCTTCAAAATAATTTTGATAACAAAATTGTTCATAGTTTTCTGAATGAAAGATATCTAATAAAATGGTGGCTTGTTCTATTTTGCTTCCAAATACATCTTTTTTTATTTTTAATTTATTTTCTATTTGATGATGTTCAAAGATGGTGTATCCTTTTTTTTCATCTAAAGAGCCTAAAAAAACAGCTCGTTTTTTAGCCAATTTAATGGATGTATATGTCCAGCTGTGTACTACACCTTTTTTATTTTTATACGTATAAATTAACCCATCTCCGTACGCTTCACCAATGGCACGTATTCCCCAACGTTGTGCTTGTAATTTATCCTCTTTAGTATATAATTTTGTTTCTGTCCACGATTGAAAACCGTTGCATAGAACCTGTTTAGATGCAGCATAATCCAGCTTAGTTTCTATAAAAAAGTCGAGTAAAGTAAGTGATGTTTTAGGTTGGATAGCTACTTTATATCGTCTATCATGATTCATTTCTTCTAATAAAAATTCTAATTGAAAATGTTGATTTTCAAACAAGGAAAAATCGGATGAAGTGAATTCGTGATGCTGTCCATTGGCATCTGTATATTTTATAAAAAAATATTGAAAATCCATACTTCAAAGTTAATAGACTGCAACTAAAGCAAATGTGTACAAATAGTTATTTTCTTGATATAGGAAATGTCATACAATGCGGACCACCACGTGCACGCGATAATTCGGCAGAAGCCAATGTTATAATCGTATTTTGGAGTTGGTCTAAGGATAATTCTTCGCTGAGCAGATGTTTGGAATTCATAATTGTAAATCCGTTATCTCTTAACGACTGTAAGGTTTTAATATTGCGTTCGTATGAATAGGCCACATTCGATTTTGCGGCTACAAAATTGCAACCATCTGTCCATTGTTCGCGTTGTGCAAACGGAGAAATTCCACCACCACAAGCAATAAAATTCATAGTCGGATACAACTCTTTTATTAAATCTTTCAACGTTGGATGCAGTACAGCGCGTGCATTATTTTTGGAATACGTAACAATATCTACTTTATCGTTTTTCTCATATAAAAGTGGAGAAAAACCTACACATGTTTCTGCACTTAACAACGTAAAAATCGTATCGAGGTGCATGCAATATCGTTCATTTGGAATCTCTACAACGGTTACATAATCTACAATATCTTTTTCGAACAAAATGGCTTTTAGTTCAAAAATAGCATCTAGTGTAGTTCGTTCACTTTCGCCTATCAAAATATGCCGATTATTCACCAACATCACATCGCCGCCTTCAATAGAAATTCCGGAATCTTTTTCCAGATTTTCATCGGTAACAAAATCAATAATTTTATTTTTAAATGGTTGAAATAGATTGTGGTTTCGAACTATAAATTTTGTCAAATAATTTTCGCGCAAACGGGCATTTTTATTGGCTTTGCACACCAAAATATAATCATTGATTACACATCCTAAATCGCGTGTAAAAACCAAATTGGGTAAAGGTGCTAAGATAGATTGCTTCGTTTCAGGATGAACGCCTGAAATTAACACTGTTGAGAGTTGTTCGGGTGATAATTGTTTTAGTAATTCATATTTTCCTAAACCAAAATCTTCCTTCTCAAATAAATACTCTATCAATTCTTCTCGAACAGCATCTTGCGTTAAGGTTTCTTGCAATAAATCGGTAAACTCATATACATTCTCTTTTCCTATTAATTGTTTTAATGTTTGCGTAAACTGATAATGTTCTTCAATCATGCGTGGTAAAAAAACAATATCATCATACAGTAATTGTTCGGCAATTTCCGGCGAGATATGCTCAATACCAACATTTGGTTCGTGAACTATCACCTTATCGAGCGTTTGTATTTCTGAGTTTATCTGCATATTCGTATTCTTTCTTTCCGTAAAATTATACTTAAAGATACAAAGAAAAAGAATGGAAACCGGATAGAATTATACATTTCGAATCTTACGTCGTAATAAAATAAGTTGGAACTTTATTGAATCGTATATCATGCCTATTAACAAAATAAATGCTGCTAACAAAAGTGTATGCATGGCGAAGCGAACATAGAGTACACCACCTAAAATTCCACCTATGAAAAAGCTAAAAATAATTACCAAACGCAATTTAATAGATGATTTTAGTTTTCTATTTTGTTCCACTTCTTTGTAAAAAAACAATTGAGAAATTTCGATACCTAAATCCGTAAATAAGCCGGTTAAATGTGTAGTGCGTACAACAGAATTTGATATAGTTGTAACAAATGAATTTTGTAAACCCATTGAAAACAGCAAACTAAATGCAATAATATTGGGATGAATAGATTGAAAAAAAGCACCAAAAATTCCTAATAGTAGTAAGATAATTATCTCTATAAATGCCGGAACGATATAAATATATCGTTCATTAATTTTAGATACTATTTCAATAATAAAACTTGATACGAAAGAACCTAAAAAGAAAAAGAAGATAAATAAAAAATAAACAAAACTTTCGAGATAGTTGGTTTGTAAAATCTCTTCTACAAAAAATGCAAAATGACCCGTAACGTTTGTTGTTAAACGTTGCACTGAGAAAAAGCCAACAACATTTACAATGCCGGCAACTAAAGATAACAAAGAAGCAATTTGTAAATTATGACTAAAAGTACGTGTTTTACCTTTATGCTTAAACATCTAAAAATTTCAATTTAATATTTCAATTTACAAACCATTTTCACCGGTTGATGGTCTGAAAATTCAAAATCATTTTGCAAACCATTTACTTCGAGTAATTCGATATTAGGTGATAACAAATAGAAATCAATTACGGTTGTATATGTTTCTGATTTCACATAAGGCCTATCCACTTTTCTATTACTTGGTGTTTTTCCATCAAATGCAAATATCCAATTTTTCTCTATAAAATCCGATGGTATTGGCATTTCTTCATAATCACTATTCGCATTAAGTGGCGAGTAACCCGGTGGAATTTGATTCCAATCACCACCAACAATTACATAATTTCCGTTTTTGTACTCATCCACAATAAACTTTTTAAAATATGCCATTTCTTGTTTTTTGAGTGTGCCACCGTCATACGCCGAATTGTGTGTATTAATAACGACCAACTGTTTTCCATTTTTTAAATTGAAGCGATGTTTCACAAAACATCTATCTAAAAAAAACAAACCTTTTGGCCATGAAAAATTACTTGGAAAGGCATATTTTACAGGTGTTCCAACATCTTGATATTTATAAAAAGTAGCAATTCCACCAAGTACTTTTCCCATTGGATGCAAAATCGGAATTGGCACATAATTCACATCATAATTTTTTCCAAAAACGGCCTTAAAATTTCCAAGTGTTACAAATGCTTCTTGAAATTGGTCGTGATAATAACTTCTCTTTGAACCTCTATCTATCTCTTGAATATGAATAAAATCTGCATCATTTTTCCACGACTGTAACGTAGCTAAAATACCGGATAAATTTTTGGCAGTTACTTCTTTAGAAGAGCGAACCATCTTTCCACCATCGTAAAAAAAATCCGACTCTTTTCCCAATCCGGCATAGCCAATATTCCAATTATAAAACACCAATGTATCTTTCTCTAAGTTGGATAATTTTTCTTTCGGAATTAACGAAATTGCATCTTCTTCTGCTTTAGGTTTATAGTCGGTAAATTGTGCATATAAAATAGCGGATAACACATACAAACCAAAGAGCAGTACAACGCCCAATAAAATCTTAAATACTAATATCATTTTTGCTTTCATGTAATTTTAATAATTTATACATTTGATGGAAGTTCCGGCGTTTTC
Source organism: Bacteroidota bacterium (assembly GCA_963169645.1). Taxonomy (GTDB): domain Bacteria; phylum Bacteroidota; class Bacteroidia; order Chitinophagales; family JADIYW01; genus JADJSS01. Next base: position 79,038 of record CAUJCO010000008.1, on the reverse strand, counting down.
AGCAAATCGAAAGTTTCGTTTCGAAAATACGATTTTTAGAATTATCCATGATTTTTAATTAAATTTAAGCATATTTTTAAATAAATACAGAACGAATGAGAAATACTACACTCCAATGGAAATCGAACGACGGTTTATCTATTTTTGGTCAAAAATGGGATTCCGAAACAATAGCACCCAAAGCAGTTATATGTTTAGTACATGGTTTTGGCGAGCACAGTAGCCGCTATGAACATGTAGCACAATTTTTTACCGACAATCAATATGCACTTATTACGTATGATGCACGCGGACATGGAAAATCAGAAGGCAAGCGTGGGCATTTTCCAAGCTACGATGAGTTTTTAAATGACGTTGGTAATTTATTAAAACAAGCAAACACACATTATCCCGGATTGCCAAAAATATTATACGGACATAGTATGGGCGGACAAATTGTTGCAAACTATGCCTTAAAGCGAAATCCTGATGTAGTGGGTGTTGTATTATCATCGCCTTTCTTCCAACCCGGATTTGCGCCGCCGGCTATCAAGTTGGCTGCCGGCCGTTTGATGCGTAATCTAATTCCATCCTTTTCCTTACCATCCGGATTAGATGTCAATGCCATTTCCAGAGACAAAGAAGTAGTGAAAAAATACAGCAGTGATCCATTGGTTTTTGATAGTATTTCATCTAAAATGGGCATTGAATTAATTGAATTTGGGGCAGAAGCAGTACAAAATGCCAGTCAATTAAAATACCCAACCTTATTATTTCACGGCACAGCCGATAAATTAACCTCTTTCAACGATAGTAAGAAATTTGCAACGAATGCAGGCAAAAATGTAACCTTTATCCAATACGATGGATTTTACCACGAGTGCCACAATGAACCGGAAAAAGCTGAAGTATTGAAAAATATATTAAATTGGTGCAACAAAATAATTGGATAATATACAACGTACCATTTTAAATATTACATTTGTGTTACTATAGTTCTTTTTATCTCTCTTGTCTGATGTAGTTAAATGTTCATTTGATTTGATATTAAAAAGTTTTTGTAGTATATTAATTATTAAAATAAAAAGTAAAAAATGAACATTTTCGTTGCAAACATTGAAAGAAAAGTAACTGAAGAACAATTACAAGAATTGTTTTCTCAGTATGGAGAAATCTCTTCATTGAAATTAATTAAAGATCGTGACACCGGCGTAAGCAAAGGTTTTGCATTTATAGAAATGCCAAATGATGATGAAGCTCAAAACGCTATCAATGGATTAAACCAAGTTGAACTTTTAGGCAGAGCATTAGCTGTAAATGAAGCTCGTCCAAAAGAAGAATACAAAAAACCATCTTTCAACAGAGGTGGCGGTGGCGGTGGCTACAACAAAGGCGGTTTCAACAGAGACAACTCTTACAAAAAAAGATATTAATACAAAAAGAAACAATATATCTTAAACCTTCGATTACTCGAAGGTTTTTTTTTATTTTTATTTTTAGGAGAAAATACAGCATGTAACGAGATAAAAACAAAACCAACATCGTACATTGTAACAGAAAAAAATTTGATGACAACATCCACTTTTTTAGAAAAAATTTTAATTCGGCTAAAACAAGGCGATGCCCGAAGCATACATCTTAATGCCATACCCGGAAATTTTGCTCGTTTAGATATTTATGATTTAATAAATATTGAACAAAGTTTGCATCATCAATTTTTAGAAAATTTATTAACGAAACGAAATTTCAAATTTTCTATTACCATCCCACCTACTATCTTGCAACATAAAAATGCGGAAGAGAAAAAAATCATACAGAAGTTAATCAAAAAACTCAATCATTTAGATTATCAAGATAAAGAAGGCTATGCAGAGCATGGCTATCATGCATTCGGTTTCGGCTATCCACTACTGATAAAAAGAGACCCAATAAATCGGGATAGAATTCTAAAAGCACCTTTATTAATTTGGTATTTAAAAATTGAAAAAGATGCACAAAAGAATAACACTTGGACCATCAGCAGAGACGATGAACATCCATTGATTTTTAACGAACTTTTGCAAGCACACGTTGAAAGCAATGAAAAAATTACTACACAAGATTTGGATGTTTTATTAGAGGAGGAATTTGTAAATGAGCTGCAATTAAAAGCGTTTTGTAAAACATTGATGGACAAACTCAATACGCCATTTTCTATAGAAGAAAACATTGCTACTATTTTACCTTGCACCAATAAAGAAACAATTGAATCCATCACTAAAGAAACACCTTGGGTTCGTTGGAGTGGAGTTTTTGGATTGTACAAAGTACAAAAACAATCAATCATTAAAGACATGGAATTGTTAGAGAAAAACAACCTAACAACATCTTCAAATGAAACAGAATTTTCTACTTTTGATGGTGAAATATTAACACCTATTACTTTAGATCCAAGTCAGGAAAATGTTTTATTTCAATTAAAAAATTCCAACAACATCATCATTCAAGGTCCGCCGGGAACCGGAAAAAGCCAATCACTGACGGCAGTTATCACGCAAGCATTACTCAACAAACAAAAAGTATTGGTAGTATGCGAAAAGCGAACGGCAATGGAAGTGTTGTATAATAATTTAAAGAAAGAAAATCTACATCATCTTTGTGTTTTAATTGAAGACGTTTATACAGATAGAAAGAGCATTGTAGAAAATGTTCGGGATATCATTGAAAATATAGAGCAATTAAATTTTCGTTTTAAAGAGAATGAATACGAAACTTTGCGTGCCAAATTCTTAACCTTACAAGAAGAAATCAATCACCGGATAAATTTAAGTACACAACTTGTTTTTGGCGATAATACGTGGACTGAGTTACTACACAGAAGCTTAATTTTAAACGAAGATTCAATTACCTTAGCGAAGGCTAACGAGCTGAATAAAATTATTCGAAACCATCTTTTTCAGTTTGATTTTAATGAATTTGTTGGATTGCAAAAAGCAATACAAACTGCTATTCCATTACATCAAAATATGCCTGACAACAAGCAACTTTTTGAAAAAATACAAACAAATAAAATTCAGGAAACTACCGATAGTGATGCGTTATTCCATACCGTTATCACACATCACAATGCGAGTGCATCATTGCTTCAAAAAATTGAACAAAACACTTCTACATTTCAAAAAAACTACACGCAACTTCGCACTTGGCGAAAATATTTGGTGCGAATAATGGCATTCTTCTCAGCTTATTACAAACAAATTATTGAACAACAAAAAGCAACTTTACTATCTTATATACAAATAAAAAACAACCTTTTACAAGATAAGATATTCACGGAAACAATAGAATTTACGGATACTTTAAGCATCAACGACATAAGTGAACTTAAAATTGCATTGCAAAAAATACAAAACAACACACTTCCAATAAAAGAAAATGCGCAGCATTTTGAAGCTTTTTTCATGTATCAAAAATTTGTTTTACAGCAAGATGAAAAAACAAAAATTTTACTGCAAGCTGTTCTTGATACCGATAATTTAAACGCAGCCAAAATTGTAGAAACGTACTATATCAATCAAGTTATATTAAAAATTTGTTTACAAAATGGACTGAAAGAAGATACGATTCAGCTGTATGAAGATCTAAAAAATACTGATATTGCATTGAAACAAAAACTAAGTGAAAGAATACGCTTTATCTGGCAGGACGCGGCTAAAACTGCCGTAAAATCAAGCGACATAACAGCTTTAAAGTATTTATATAATCAACGAAAAAACAAACAATTTGCTTCCAAAAATTCACTTCGAAAAATAATCCATCAAGATTTTGAATTCTTTACAAATATGTTTCCGGTGGTAATGGTGAACCCAAGTGTCAGTTCTTCCATTTTACCATTACAAAAAGATATTTTTGATTTTATTATTTTAGATGAAGCAAGTCAATTGAGATTAGAAGACACCTATTCGTCATTAATACGAGGAAAAATAAAAGTAATTTCCGGCGACAGACATCAAATGCCACCAAGCAATTTTTTTGGAAATGAAGTAATTTTTTATAGCGATGAAGAAGCAGAAAACAACAATGATGATTTCTTAGCGGAAAGTAAATCTTTATTAGAATATGCGGATGATACTCAATTTAAAAGTACGTATTTAGATTTTCACTACCGCTCCAAACATCCCGATTTAATTGGCTTTTCCAACCATGCATTCTATCAATCTCGATTGATACCTATGCCACAAAAACAAGCTTACCAAGCTATTTATTACAATGCCGTAAATGGTATTTATACCAATGGAACAAATGTAAAAGAAGCAGAAGAAATCGTACAATATATTTATACGCTACAACCAGAAAATAATGAATTACCAAGCATTGGCATTGCTACATTTAATATTTATCAACGCGATTTAATATTGGATAAATTATATGAAGCAGCATACGCTGACAAGTATAAAAATGAACATCTTCAGGCTCTTTTATCCAAAGGGTTATTTGTGAAAAATTTAGAAAACATTCAAGGTGATGAACGAGATATCATGTTGCTTTCTACAACCTTTGGTGCAGATGAAAATGGAAAATTTAGACAAGCATTTGGTCCAATTAATCAAGAGAAAGGATATCAACTTTTAAATGTAATAATTACGCGAGCCAAACAAGCACTACATGTATACACTTCGATTCCGGAAACTATTTTCATGAAATATGAAACCGATTTGCAAGAAAAAGGCAACACCGGAAAAGGAATCTTTTATGCGTATTTGGCTTTTGTAAAATCGTGTGCAGAAAATAATAAACTACAAATCCAAGCTTTATTTGCTTCATTAGTAACGAAGCAAAAAACATCCAACATACAACATCTAAAAAGCAATCCAGATGATATATTTCGACAATATATTTATGAACAATTAAAAAAACATTTGGGAGATTCCTTACAACAAAATCAAACATTTGGAGGCTTTCATTTCGATTTAGCTTGGATACAAAATGAGAAAATTGCATTCGTTTTCGATTTTGAAAATTCTGAAATGTATCATTCCGAAGTAGCCTATCGCAAGAAACTACATCAACAGGATATCTTACAACAGTATAACATACACACGTATCACATTTGGGCACTTCATTGGTGGAAAGATAAGGATGCAGAAATTCAGAAAATTTTGGAACACATTTCCAAGTTTTGACTTTTGTCAAAAAAAATATTTCATGATTTAAATCATCAGAAAAAATTGCATTTCTCCTTATTTTTGGTTAGACGTAAACAATTATTAACCAAATAAAAGAGCATGAAGAAATCACTTTCTAGAAGAAAGTTTGTCAAACTTTCAGCATTAGCTGGTGTTGCCAGTAGCTTACCTCTCACAAGTTGTAAAAAAGAGCCTATTATCCCATCCGATTCTGATGCGGAAGCAATAGTTATTGGTTCCGGCTTTGGTGGTTCTGTTGCTGCCTTACGTTTAGGACAAGCCGGAATTAAAACAACACTTTTCGAAATGGGAAAAGAATATAAAGTGAGCGAAAGCGGTGATACTTTCTGTAACATGTTAAAACCGGATGGTCGTTCTACTTGGTTGAAAAAGAAAACAGTTCTACCGGTAACTACCATACAATTTGATATACCACAATACGTAGGCGTATTAGATAGAGTGGAGTTTCCAACATCTTATATGAGAATTTACAGAGGAACTTGCTTAGGTGGTGGCTCCGTTGTATATGGTGCTATGTTACCGTACGCTCAACCATCCCTTTGGAATGAGTTTTTCCCTTTTATAGATTACAGTGAAATGGAGAACAAATGGTATCCGAAAGTAAAAAGTGTTCTTAATTTTAGTACTGCTCCGGATGCAGTAACCAATTCAGAATATTATCGATTTGCAAGAGTAGGTTTACAACATTGCGAAAAAGCCGGCATGGAAAAAATCATGTTGAATGTTGGCGTTGACTTTGATGTAGTAGAAGGTGAAATAAACGGTACTGAAAGAAAATCAGCAACCAATGGTGAATTACTTTACGGCGGTAATAATGGTTTCAAAAATAGTTTAGATAGAAATTATATACCTGCTGCCAAATCAACCGGAAATGTTACCATCCATACATTACACAAAGTAGATAGCGTTAAACAATTACCAGACAACAGATATGAAGTAACCGTACATAAAATTACCGAACAAGGTGATTTGGAATACGAGAAAAAATATACTTGTACGCATTTATTTATTAATGCAGGTGTAGTAGGCACTATGCAAATTTTATTAAAATCAAAATTCAACGGTGGTTTGCCTAATTTGAATGATGAAGTAGGAAAACATTGGGGAAATAATGGAAATATTATGGCAATGCGTACTTGGTTGCTTCAAGATACAGGGGCTCAACAATGTACAGTTCCTGTAACGGCTTATGGCAACTTAGACAATCCAATTACACCGCTTTTAGCAGAGCAAGCACCATTCCCTATTGGCATGGAATTGCGACAATTGTTGGCACTTGCCATTACCAAAAATCCGGAAAGAGGACATTTTACTTACAATCCAACTACAGATAATGTTGATTTGCATTTTGATCATGCACAAATGGACATTTCCAGAAAAGCAATGTTGCATTTCGTCAATCAACTTAATGCTGCAAATGGTGGCATTTTAGAATCGACAATGTATTTTGGAGGAAAAGCACTTGGTGATGATTTTTGTTATCATCCTTTAGGTGGAGCAGTTTTAGGCTTAGCCAGCGATAATTATGGAAGATTAAAAGGATATAACAATCTATATTGTTTAGATGGTTCTATGATGCCGGGATTTTCTTGTTGTGCCAATCCTGCATTAACAATTGCAGGCATTGCTGAACGCTCCATGGTAGATATTTTAGACAAAGATATTGCTTAATTTTTTCTTATAAGTAGTAATAAAAAAGGTTGCCAAGTTGGCAACCTTTTTAGTTTATTTCAATTTAAAAATTAGAATTTAAATGCAGCTCCAACTTTAAATAAAGCCAACTCTAACCAACCTACTTCGCTCATTATACCAACATTATTTGTAAAGTAATAACGAACACCTAAGCCACCACCAACTGTTGCTCCTGCAGTAGCTTTACCACCTGATTTTTTACCAGGAATAATAATAGTTGCACCAACATGGAATGGAAAATAGAAATCCAATTTTCCCGGATCTACTTTTGTGTTTGCCTTATCTGCTATTAACTGATAAATATGAAAAACACCTCTAGCACCTACTCCTACATAAGCAGCCTTGATTTTGGTACCAGCAAATTTCCCGCCTCCACCAAATCCTATATATCCGCCTACACTTGCATAAGGATGTACAGCATAATCAAAATTAATAGTAACGCCCGGTGAAAAACCAACACCTACACCACCAAAACCAAATGCACTCTTTTTCCCGAAACCTGAATGTGAACCTAAGTTAAAACTTACATCCAACTGCATGTCTCCTTTCTGGATGCCACCACTTGAACTGCTTTTACTTTTTGCCATTGGGCTGTATAACTTCATATTAGAAGTTGACATGCCAATTTCACTTGCGAAAATATTAGCTGTAAAAAATACAATTGCTAATACTAAACTTAATTTTACTAGATTTTTCATACTTTAAATTTATTTGATGAGACAAATTTATAATTAAATAGATTATAAAATATACCGAATACTAAGTAAAAACGCACGAATTCTCATTTATGCACATTTTTCTATAACAATAGCACTCGCTCCACCACCGCCATTGCATATTCCGGCAGCACCAATTTTCCCATTTTTATATTTTAATACAGAAATTAACGTACCTACAATTCTACATCCTGAACTTCCAATTGGATGACCAAGTGCTACTGCTCCGCCAAACACGTTAATTTTATCGTGAGCGATATTCATTTCTTTCATATTAGCTAATGCAACAACAGAGAATGCTTCGTTGATTTCAAAATAATCTACATCATTAAGAGATAAATTAGCTTTTGCCAAAGCTCTTGGTATAGCTTTAGATGGTGTCGTTGTAAACCATTCCGGATCTTGAGATGCATCTGCAAACGAAACTATTTTAGCCAAAGGTTGTACGCCCAACTCTTTTACTTTTTCACCACTCATTAACACCATTGCACTAGCACCATCATTAATTTTTGAAGCATTGATAGCAGTAATAGTACCTTCTTTTTCAAAAGCCGGTTTTAATGCACTCACTTTAGCTTCATCAAATTTTTTATATTCTTCATCTTCTGAGATAGAAACATCTCCTTTTCTAGATGCGATTACAACCGGAACTATTTCGTCTTTAAAATATCCATTCGCATACGCATCTTGTGCTCTTTTATAAGATGCTATCGCATACGCATCTTGGTCTTCTCTGGAAAACAAATAATGTTTAGCACACACTTCACCCGCATTTCCCATCATATATTTTTTATAAGGATCTTGTAATCCATCTCTAGAAATGGCATCTAAAATTTCACCATTACCATATCTTATGCCTGTTCTTCCGCTTGGCAAATAATGCGGTGCATTCGTCATGCTTTCCATTCCGCCAACCACTACGACATCATTATCTCCTAATAATATAGATTGTGCACCTAACATAATTGCTTTCATCCCGGAAGCACAAACTTTATTAATAGTAGTGCAAGGTGTTTTGGTATTAATACCGGCAGCAATTGATACTTGTTGGGCCGGTGCTTGTCCTACATTTGCTTGCAACACATTACCAATATATACTTCATCAACTTGATCTCCGTTTATTCCGGCTCTTTCCATCGCTGCTTTCACAGCGGTTTTTCCTAATTCCAATACATTTACACCTGCTAAAACGCCACTCAACGATCCGATTGGTGTACGTGCCATTGAAACAATAAATACTTCTTTCATGTTAAATATTTTTAATGGCTCAATTATACGAAAATTGACACACAATTGAAAGGAATACTGCTTATTTTAAGTTAGAATTTAAAAGTAGATTAACACCTTTTTCTCCAAAATTGTAATGCTGGAAGTTATCACCACTTGTGCATTTTACTTTTTTACACAATTAAACATATCTCTTATCTTTGAAAGTTATGGCGGAAGAAGTAGTAAAAGAAAAAACAAAAAAAGTGAGAAAACAATTGGCAGAAGAGCCTGTGGAAGAAAACTTTTCTCAACCTTTTGTAGATGAACACAATATAAAAAAAGGAATTGGGTTAGCATTACTTTTTATATCCTTATTTTTATTTATTGCGTTTGTATCTTATCTATTTACTTGGAAAGAAGATCAAGATAAAATACTAAATTTCTCTTGGAAAATAATTTTCAGTAAAGAGGCGATTGTATTAAATAAAATGGGCAGAATGGGTGCTTATTTTTCGCATTTATTCTTTTACAATTTCTTTGGTATTGCTTCCTTTATTGTATCCTATGTATTTTTTACGATTGGTATTAATCTTGTTTTTAATGAAAAGATATTCAATCTAACCAAAGTTGGTATCAATGCTATGTTGTGGATTGTATTTATTGCTACCGTTGCTACTTTTATCTTTCCAACTTCTATTTTCCCATTTGGCGGTGGATTAGGAAAAAATAATTACGAATGGCTATCTACATTAATTGGTACTGTCGGATTAGGAATTTTATTAGCCATCATCGGATTTACTTTCTTAGGTTTTAATATAAAAGATACGTATGAAAAACTGGTAACTTGGAAACATGCTTGGGCTGAAAAACGCAAAAAATACGAAGCAGAAAAAGTACTTCAAAAAGAACAAGGCATTGTGGATGACTTTTATAAAGAAGAAGAATTAAAACAAGATGAAGGTTATGAAATGGAAAGCATTTTACCGGAAGAGATTGCCACACCTGTTCCGCATCACCAAGATGAAACCTTTGAGATACTGAATGAAAATGAAAATAATTTAGAAACCGAAATAGAAAATCAAATAGATAATAACGAAGATAATTCCGGAATAAAAATGGAATTAATTGAAAGAGAAGAGAACGAGTTAGAAGTGGTGCAACCAATTCTTGAAGAAAAACCTAAGAAAGAAAAATTTTCCTTAGATCCGGATTTTGAGATAGAAGAATTGCAAGCATTTGGTTCTGTTGATGACACACAAATAGACACAACAGAAACGATTGATGCAACAGATGAAAAAGAACATTTGGGCTTAGATACACAATTTGATCCCAAATTAGAATTATCTAAATACAAATTTCCTACTTTAGATTTGTTGGAAGAACACGGAAATGGACAGATAGAAATCAACAAAGAAGAATTAGAAGCCAATAAAAATCAAATTGTTCAAACATTATCGCATTACAGCATCGGTATTGAAAAAATAAAAGCTACCGTAGGGCCAACCGTAACTTTGTACGAAATTGTTCCTGAAAAGGGCATCCGAATTTCTAAAATAAAAAATTTAGAAGACGATATCGCATTGAGTTTATCCGCTTTAGGTATTCGTATAATTGCACCCATTCCGGGAAGAGGAACGATTGGTATTGAAGTGCCAAACGTTAAAAAGAGTATCGTTTCCATGCGTTCGCTATTAGCAGGTGACAAATTCAGAAATGCCGATATGGATTTACCAATCGCATTAGGAAAATCTATTTCAAATGAAGATTTTGTAGTGGATTTAGCCAAAATGCCACACTTATTAATGGCCGGTGCAACAGGTCAAGGAAAATCTGTTGGCTTAAATGCCATTTTAGTTTCTTTATTATACAAAAAACATCCGGCTGAATTAAAATTTGTTTTGGTAGACCCGAAAAAAGTAGAATTAAATCTTTATAAACTGATTGAGAATCATTACTTAGCCAAATTGCCGGATGAAGAAGATGCAATCATCACCGATAATAAAAAAGTAATTTATACTTTAAATGCATTGTGTATTGAGATGGATGCTCGTTATGAATTACTCAAAGCAGCACAAGTACGTCAAATAAAAGAGTATAACCAAAAATTCATCAACCGACAATTAAATCCAAATAATGGACATCGTTATTTACCATATATCGTGTTAGTGGTGGATGAGTTTGCCGACTTAATGATGACTGCCGGAAAAGAAGTGGAAGCACCTATTGCACGTTTAGCGCAATTAGCACGTGCCATTGGAATTCATTTAGTAATTGCCACGCAACGTCCATCAGTAAATATTATTACAGGTATCATCAAAGCAAACTTTCCGGGACGAATTGCCTTTAAAGTAACCGCAAAAGTGGATTCTCGTACTATTTTAGATGCCGGTGGTGCCGACCAATTAATTGGTCGAGGTGATATGTTATTATCGCAAAGTGGCGAAATTACCCGTTTGCAATGTCCGTTTGTAGATACGCCGGAAGTGGAACATATCGCTAAATTTATCGGAAGCCAAAAAGGGTATTCCACTCCGTATGAATTGCCGGAATACATCGACCCGAAAGAAGCAGAAAAAGGCGGACAACGAGAATTTAATTATAACGATCGCGATGAATTATTCACGGAAGCAGCTCGCTTAATTGTCCGTAACCAAATTGGTTCCACCTCTTTAATACAGCGAAAATTAGCTTTAGGCTATGCACGTTCAGGCCGTTTAATGGATCAATTAGAAGCCGTTGGCATCGTTGGGCCCAACTTAGGAAGCAAAGCCCGTGAAGTGTATGTAAAAACGGAAGAAGAATTGGAACGGATTTTGCAGGAGTTTGGCGAGTAATCACAGTACGTGCTTATTTACTTTAAATTTATTACTTTTAACCACGAAATTTTTTCATAAAAATGCTGACACTTTTTTCAATTTTTTCTATTCTACTTTCACTTTTTGGATTTAATCCGGATAAACAATTAAATGATCCAAAAGCAAAAACACTTTTAGATGCTGTCAGCAAAACGTACAAAAGTTACGAATCAATAGAAGCTACATTTACTTTATTAAGTTTTAATCCGCAACAAAATAAAACAACCAATCAAAAAGGAACGGTTTATTTAAAAGGAGAAAAATACAAATTATTAATGGGTAAGCAAGAAATTATTTGTGATAACAAAAGTGTTTGGACGTATTTAAAAGATATTAAAGAAGTACAGATAAACGACTACGAACCAAGCAAAGAAGACATCACACCATCCAACATGTTTACCATCTATCAAAATGATTTTAATTACATGATGAATGGCGATGAAGTGGTAGATAAAGCAACTTGCGCTATCGTGGATTTAATGCCAAAAGATAAAAACAAACCTTTCTTTAAAGTGCGTATTTGGGTAAATAAAAACGCCAAATTTATTAAGCAAATGAAAGTGTTTGACAAAAATGGAAACACCTACACTTATACGGTAACTACCTTTAATTCTAAAGCAAATTTAGAAGACACTTTTTTCAAATTTGACAAAGGCAAACATCCGGAAGTACATATTGAAGATTTAAGAATGTAGTCGGGAAGAAATGCTTATCGTATTTGTCCATTTCCTCTAACCAGCCATTTTTCAGTGGTTAATTTTTCCAATGCAAAAGGCCCGCGAGCATGTAATTTTTGCGTAGAAATTCCGATTTCTGCACCTAATCCAAAACAACCGCCATCCGTAAATCGAGTGCTGGCATTTACATATACGGCGGCAGCATCTACTTCATTTAAAAAACGCTCTGCTACTTCTTCATTTTTAGTAACTATAGCTTCGCTGTGTTTAGAAGAATATTTCTGGATATGCTCCACTGCTTCGTCGAAATTATCGACTGTTTTTATAGAGCACGTTTGACTTAAATATTCTGTACCAAAATTATCATCAATGGCTCTGCGTAAATTAGAATATTGATGTGCTTCTAAAATTTTATACGAATCATAATCTGCATAAACTTCCACGTCAAACTCTAAAAATCCTTTTATTAATTTGGGTAAAAAATCGGCTGCAATTTGTTTGTCAACGATAATTGTATCTAAAGCATTACAAACCGATGGACGATGCGTTTTAGCGTTTACTACAATTTTTGCCGCCATATTCAAATCAGCTGAACGCTCAACATATGTATGACACACACCGGCACCGGTTTCAATAGTAGGCACTTTGGAATGGTCTCTTACAAAATCTATTAATTGCTGTGATCCGCGTGGAATAATAATATCTACATATTTTACGGCTTCCAACAATTCTTTCACATATTTTCTGTCTACAGGCAACAATTGTACCGCATCTTCAGAAACAGCATTTGCTTTTAATGCTTGATGGATGAGTGAAACTAAAATCTCGTTTGTGCATTCAGCATCACTGCCACCACGCAACACTACCGCATTCCCGGAAAACAAACACAACGCAGCCACGTCTATCGTAACGTTTGGTCTTGCTTCATAAATAACACCTACCACACCAATTGGAACGGTTACTTTTTGGATGTTTAAATTATTGTCAGTTTTTGTAGTTGACAAAATTTTTCCTGTCGGAATATCTAAAGCAACAACATCTTTTAAGCTGTTCGCTAAATCTTTTATTCTGTTTTCATTCAATAGTAATCTGTCTTTTTTCGGATTACTATCTTCCATTCTATCTAAATCCTTTTTATTGGATGCAATAATTTCCGCAGTATTTTCTATTAATAAATCGGATAATTTTAATAAAATATGTTGACGAGTTTCTTTCGATGTATTTTTAACAGAAACACTTGCTTTTTGTACGCTTTTTAATTGTTCTTCTATGGATTCCATTGGGAAAATATTGAACTTAAATGTATTTAGAAAAATGAAAAAATGGAATTCTTTCATATTAAATTAAGAATATGTAATTTTAGTCTAATGAAAAATAGAATACGCAAAAGCCTATTAGTTACACTTGGAATCCTTGGAATTTTCAGTGTATTTATTGTGATAAAATTTTCGTTTATCGGTAAAGATATTGACATAGAAAAATGCAAGCCGTTTTTACTGCAATCTACCAATCAAAAAAATATAAAACTCACTTATTTAGGTACATCTTGTTTTATTATTGACAATCATGGAAAAAAATTCATGAGTGATCCTTTTTTCAGCAACCCATCTTTAATTTCAACCTTTATAGGAACTATGAAGCAAGAGTCGATTGCAGATTATATTCCGACAGCAGATTATGCAAATATTTCCATGACCACCATTTCGCACGGTCATTACGATCACTGTTTTGATGTAGCACAAATCGTGCAACCTAATACCACTTTAGTTGCAGATAAGAGTACACTTTTGCAGTTAAATAACGAGCTACATAGCAATCCAAATCAAATTGCATTAACAGCAAAACCTTTTAAAGATTGGGTATATTCTAAAGATAGTGCATTCCGAGTATTTCCAATTTTATGCAAACACAATCCACATTTTGGAAAAACCGTTTTATTCAGCGGACATTACAGCGAAGCATTAGCATCTGTACCAACAAAATTATGGCAATGGAAATTAGGCGAAAGTAATTATTCTTTTATCATAGATGCGTTGCAAGCCGATTCGGTTGTGTTTAGAATGGCATTATTGAGTGGAAATATTTCCGAGCGTGAGTACCAAAAAATACAAACAATTTGCAGTACTCGAAAATGCGATGTGTTGTCGTCAACATTTTGGAAAAAGAAAATAAACGAATCTTCCTTACGTCAATCATTAGCAAGCACGCAGGCGGATATCATCTTACTAAATCATTGGAATAATTTTTTTCGCAGCAATAAAAAATCTTTACAACAATTGCGTTCTTCTAAATTAGAAAAAGAATTAGTAGAATTTAAAAAAGAGCACCTACCAATTCAAATCATGTTTCCGTTTACTTCTGTAACGTTATAAACTTTTTACAACAATACGATATCATCGGCGTGTGCCAACAATACATTTTGCTGTTTCGTATTTTTAGATAATTCTGCCGATGAAATTTTGGCTCTTGCAATCGCAAAGGTATTTCCTTGCTCATCCGCAATTTCAAAAGCTTCGCCTACTTCAAAAATGGTATTTACATTTTTAACGCCAACTGCCAACAAACTTTTTCGTTTTAATAGTGCTTTATGTGCACCTTCATCAACTGTAACTGTGCCCATCACCAAACTGCCGCTTGCCAACCATTTTTGACGGGCATTTTTGGACACATTTTTAGGTACGCAAACAGTGCCTGTCTTTTCTTCCACTGCGTGCAGCAATGCTTTCGTTCCTTTGGCGGAAAAGATGATTACTTTGATGCCTAAATTGGTAGCCAAATGAGCAAAAGTCAACTTACTAATCATACCACCTAATCCGGTTTTAGATTTTTCTTTAGTAGCTAATGACAGTACTTGCTCATTAAATTTTTCGATTTTTGGAATTACTTTTCCTTCTTTATCTAACACACCTTGAACCGATGTAGCAATGAGCAATAATTTAGCACCAAATCCCAATGCTAATAAAGTAGCCAATTCATCGTTATCCGAAAATTTTAATTCGCGCGAGCTAACAACATCGTTTTCATTGGCAATCGGAATAATACCATTTTTCCAAAGTTCATTATATGTAGCACGTAATTGTAAAAATTTTTCTCTATCTGAAAAATGACCGCGTTCACATAAACTCTGCGCAATTGGAATTTTATATTTTGCAAACGCTTCGGAATATTTTTGTATTAACAACGGGTTTCCGATAGCTGCCGCCGCTTTGCGTTCTTCTATTTTTCCGCTATAATTTTTGATGTATTTTTTGCCACTTCCCACCGCACCGGATGATACTATCAGCACACAATATTCTTTATTTAAAACAGCTAATTGTTTGGCAATGTTTTTCACGACCAATTCATCTAAATTACCTTTATCATCCGTAATGGAAGCTGTTCCGATTTTGAAAACCAAAATAGGTTTTTGCATATAAAAAATTAATTTATCCAAAGTAATACTAATTTTGGAGTTGTTTAAAAATTTAAGTTTAAATTTAGTTGAATGATTTATTGCATTCAACTTAAATCCATTAAGAGTCTTATTTTTATCACATGACAGCAGATTCCATTATTGAACAGCTACAATTAATACCACATCCGGAAGGTGGCTACTACAAACGTACTTATACCGCCAACAATCAGGCTTTTTCGGCAATATTATATTTGATGTTGCAAGATAATTTTTCTGCCTTTCATAAAATAAATGCGGATGAACAATGGAATTGGTATCTCGGTGATGCTATATCTATTCATGAAATAGATGCAAGAGGAAGCTATAAAAAAACAATACTTTCCAATAACAATATGCAGTTCCAACATGTAGTTAGTGCCGGAAATTGGTTTGCTGCTGAATGCATGGGCGAACACGGTTTTGCATTGTGTGGTTGCACTGTTGTTCCGGAATTTCAATTTGATTTTTTTGAATTAGCCAACCGACAACAATTATCGGAACAATTTCCTCAACATACCGAAATCATACAAAAACTGACTCGATAACATGCAAGAGATAAAAATACACGCATCCATTCTGCAAACAATTATTGCTTGTTTAAAGTCGATTTTTGAAGAACAAAAAGTTGCCGATAAAGAAGTAGGTTTTATACTGAAACAAAATAAAAATTTTGGTGCACGAGATAGAAGTATGATTGCAGAAAGCGTGTACGACATTGTGCGATGGAAATTAAAATACAGTCATCAATTAGGTGTTTACCATCCAGCATATACGAAGTATGCACATTTAGTTTTAATGAGTTTATTAAATAGAAAATATAAAATAAAAAATCCGGAAATATTTGAAGTAACAGAAAAAGAAATTCAAGAATTAGAAAATGTAATTACATTACCTATTTCGGAAAATCATATCACACAATCCTATCCGGAAGCATTTTATAATTTTTGTTTAGAACACATTGGAGAGCAATGGCACGCAATAGCAGTTGCTTTAAATAACAAACCAACTATCTATATTCGTGTCAACACGCTTAAAACAACATCTGCAGATTTCATTGATTTACTAAAAAAAGAAGCTATAGATTACGAACCAACACAGCTTGAAAATTGCATAAAAATTCTATCTAAAAATAATTTAAAAAATAGCATTTATTACAAGCAAGGTTTATTTGAATTTCAAGATATCGGTTCACAAACTATCGGGCTTTTTTTGATGAATACAATTCAGAACATAAAACAAATACACCCGATTACTATTTTAGATTTATGTGCCGGAGCCGGCGGAAAAACGTTGCAGATATCGGCGTTACTGAAAAATAATGGGAAAATTTATGCAACCGACTACCAAGCATCAAGAGTGAAAAATTTAGCTTTGCGTGCTCAACAAGCCGGCTGTAAAAACATAGAAATCATTGATTTTAAAGAAGCTAAAAAACTAAAAAATATAGATTGCATTTTGATAGATGCACCATGCAGTGGCACAGGAACATTTAAACGGCAAGCTGATTTGAAATACAAAATAAATTCGGAAAAAGTAAATGAATACAGTGCTATCCAACGTAGTTTATTACAAGAATATAAAAATTGCTTGCATAAAAATGGGAAAATAATTTATGCAACCTGTAGTATTTTACCACAAGAAAACGAACAAGCAATTCAATTTTTCCTGGAACAAAATACAACTTTCAGTATAGAAAAAACACAACAACTTTTACCCACTACCTATGATGGTGATGGATTTTTTATGGCTTGTTTAAAACGAACTTTTTAATTTAAACGAAGTGGTGCTGTCATGATAAATTCCGGAATGATAACATGAAATAATTTTCCGTTATGTAGGTTTTCCATCAAGTAAGTGCCGTGCATTTTTCCGATATCCGATTTTAAATCACAACCCGAAACATAGCGATAACGTTCATTGCGTTTAATAATAGGTTGCTCGCCAACAACGCCTTCGCCTTCTACTTCTCGCCTACTTCCAAAAGCATCTACAATATACCAATGCCGACGCAAAAGCTGGATAGAATCGGTGCTGTTATTTTCAATTGTAATGCGATAGGCAAACATAAAATGCTGACTCATCGGATAAGAATAATCCGGTTGGAAAAACGTTTCTACGCTTACTTTTATATTATGTGTTACTGCTGTAAACATATTTGCTACAATAGTAAATATAACGAAAAATCAGCAAAAAAGGTTTCTAAAAGTATAAAAAACTTACAACGGATGTTTTAAAAAATAATCTACAACCGTTTGCAATTGCAATTGTGCTTGTTTTAAATCGTCGTTGATAATAGTTAAATCAAATTGTGCCGATTCGTGCATTTCAACGGATGCTTTTTCTAAACGTTTTTGAATTTTATCTTCTGAATCTGTAGCGCGGTCACGCAATCTTTTTTCCAAAATATCCAAACCTGGTGCTTGTATAAAAATAGACAATGGTTTGAATTTTAAATTCTTCATAATATTTATTGCACCAAACACATCAATTACTAAAAGTGGAAATTTATTTAATTTATTAATGCGATCTAATTCTTCTTTTAGTGTTCCGTAATACGTACCATCGTATACTTCTTGCCATTCGAGCAATTCATCTTCTTTAATTTTCAATTCAAATTCTTCATTATTCATAAAGTGGTAATCCACGCCATCTTGCTCACCTTTACGTATTGGACGTGAAGTTGCAGAAACAGAATAAGAAAGTTCGGGAAATTGTTGCAACAAAAAATCACCTAATGTATTTTTTCCTACGCCGGAAGGTCCTGAAAGTATAATGACTTTTTGCATGTGCAAAGATAACTTTTCAACGTGAGTAGTGCGTAGTACAAATGCAATTTTTTTGTAAAGAAAATGCTATTTACAAGATATTCATCAATTGTTCTTTTATTTTTTCCAGCTCATCTTTCATTTGCACGACAATTTTTTGCATAGCAGCGTCGTTGGCTTTTGAACCAATGGTATTAATTTCACGTCCAATTTCTTGAGCTACAAAACCTAATTTTTTACCTTTTTCAATACCATTTTCTTGAACAATCTCTAAAAAATAGGAACAATGCGACTCTAAACGCACTTTTTCTTCATTGATATCAATTTTTTCCAAATAATAAATCAATTCTTCTTCAAACCGATTCTTATCTAAGGTAACTTTTTCCGATAAGACAATTAAATCTTGATGTAATTTTTCTTTAATGCGTTCTATGCGTTGTTGCTCGTGCGGAATTAACGCATTTTTATATTGCTGAATCAATACAATCCGATTTAAAATATCAGTTTCCAATTGTATGCCTTCATCTTTTCTAAATTGAATAACCTTTATGGAAGCTTTATTTATTGCATCTTGAAGTGCTAAAAAATCGGCATCACTTAACTCGGAAAATTCTGCTTTGGCAATATCTTGAAAGCGCAATATGGCGGGCACTATATCGCCTAATGGAATATTTTTTTCTTGCGAAAACTGTTGCAATTGCTTATAATAATTCTCAAGCAATGTCAAGTTTAAACCGGAAGTAACGCCCGAATTTTTATCTTCTTGAAAAAATACATCTATTTTTCCGCGAATTAATTGGGAAGCAATATGTTTGCGAATTTCAATTTCTTTTCCGCGTAAATCAGCCGCTGCTTTAAAATTCAAATCACAGGATTTACTGTTGAGTGTTTTTATTTCTACGACATAATTTCGACCACCTAAAGTAAAAGTCGATTTTCCGTAACCTGTCATTGAATAGAGCATGTTGAATATGATTTATTTTTTTATGATTTCAAGAAACAAAAAACGCTACGAAAGCATTTTCTAAAAATCTTTACTTAAAGAAAAATGCCAAATTGGTTTTTTGCTGAATTCTAATCCATCATAACCAAATCCGGTATCTAAACGCAAGAAATAGCCTAAAATATTGGTTCTAAATCCGGCACCTGTGCCAAATACAAACGGATTACGATAGTAATTAACCGTAACCACTACCGGATTAGAATTTGGATTTGGTGTAACCACTTCTGTGCTAAGTGAATTGCGTTGATCAAATGGGTTGGCGAAATTATAGGCAATACCTGCGTCAAAGAAACCTACCAATTGAAAATCTTTTAAGAAAGAAGATTTCAACGGTTTTTTGGCAATCAATGAGAAAATTGGAATACGCAATTCGGAGTTCCACAATAAAAAGTTATTTCCGTTTCTAATATTTTGTTGCAAGCCACGCATGTTTGTAACAGAAGTTTGCAAACCATAATTTTGGTCGGTAGCAACCGGAATATCATTCGCATATTTCGGATTAAGCCAAGTATCTACACCACCCAAAAAATATAATATTTTTTTAGGACCGAAAGAAGATGCTCCGGCAAAACGATTTGCCCAAATGATATTTCTATAAACTTTTTGATAATGTCGAATATCGAAACCAACATTGGCTAAATGTGAGTTTTTCTCGTTGGCATTGTAAAAATATTCTGCGTATAGTTTGTAACGAAACCCGTTGTAAATATTGTATTGTATTTCTTTGGAGTTATCATGCACAAATTCTAGTCGACCGGAAATCCAATTTTCTTTCACATCTTCTAATAACATGCTGATGTCATCTGTATAAGAAACATCTAAGCGTTCGTTTCTGTACGAAATAGACCAGCGCAAACTCTTGGTTACATCAAATGGATAACTAAATTGAGTTTCAAAGAAATTGCTTCTTGTTTTGCCAACATACGTATACGGTAAAATATTGCCGTTGGCATCTTGCACATTAAACTCTGTTTTATCGGAACGTCTGTAATATAAAATACTTTTATCTATTCTCTTTTTTAGGTTGATGTATTTGATATATGTTTCAAATCCTTTAAAATTAAAAGGCACGCGAAACCCACCAATTATTTTATGATCTTCCATTAAATCACTAATGCCAAAATTGATCATTCCACCCAAATTCGGAAAATTATAACTACCTAAATTTTGATTATAACTTTGATAGCTTTGAGTAAGAATACTATTATCTAATTGTGTAACAACATAATCAGATGTGAAGCGAGCACGATACGGCAAAATGCGTATTTTTTGTCCGGTTGTGCTTTCTACATTTATGTTGGATGGAACCGGTGTGTTTTGCAAAAATGGTGGAGCATCTACATCATCCACTTTAGCGTTGTTAGGTGCAGGTAAGGAATCACTATTTGCAATAAGGGTGCTCGTATCTGTTTTAGATGTCGGTTGATTAGCTACAAATGTCGGTTGAATGGTGGTATTAAAATCGGACTCAAATGTGTATTTGGATGGTTGCGTTAACAAGCTATCAATCGTGAATTCTTTACCGATTGAGGCGGCTTCCTTGTTTACATTCACCGAAATGATTTCAGATTTTTTGGATGCTGATTCCGTATAGAAATTCCAATCTTTATAATGATTTCTATACGAAGTATTGTTTAATCCAAACGATTTTTGGGCAATTAATTGTTCTTCCGATAAATTTGGTTTTGCATAATAGTAGGATTTACGTTTATTTTTTCCAAAATAAAAATACGATTGTTGTGCTGTTGATGCAGCTTGCAAAATGCTATTGGAAAAATTAGTATTCGGGAATGTGTTTCCTTTTAATTTATACGCATCTACGATTGTTTTAACTGTTCGTGCAGAGTCTGTCCACTCGTTGATTTCAGTAAGTACGGTATCTTTCCCTATGTAAAAACTATCCAACGTTCCAACATATTGATTGTAAATTCCATTTTCATCGCTAAGAAATGAATAGTAAGGTTGGCTATAATTTCCGATTGCTTTTTCATTGGCAAACGGTGTTTCGGTAATGGTTGCCAATGTGGTTCCTTTTTTATTCAAATCATAAAAAAACAAATCTAAAGTATTGGTAGGCAAAACCGAATCGTTTGGTGATAGAAAGAATTCCGGAACAGTTCTATTAGACGAAAACAACACACCTTCGTTGCCGTTAGTTGAAATATATTTTGGAAATAAATCGTCGTACGTATCGTTATTTAATTGCGTTGTTGTGCTGTTTAATGTATTGTATAGATACAAATCTGTTTGTCCTTTATTTTGTCCGGAAACAAGCAGCATATTCGGGTCATTTGTAAAATCTGCACCATGAATTTTTTGGAATTTTAATACTTTCGCTTTGGTCGTTTTATGGTTATCCATATCAACTTGAGTTAAACGGATTACATCTTTTTTTTCAGAGATAATGGCTAATTTATGACCTGTTTTTGCCCAACTTAAAATGGGATAAGATTGATCGAACGGATATTGATCGGAACGAAAACCACCTTTCAATACTTTCTTACTTTTTTTAGCATGGATATCTTGCACAAATACTTTGTAAAATCCACCATCAAAAGCGGCGTACGCTGCATATTTTCCATCAGGAGAAAGTTGCAACTGATTAACTTCGGTATTATTTCGTTTTTTAATTTTGATAGCTGTTAAATCATTTATAGCATCTCTGTTTGCTTTATCGGCTTCAAAACGTTGTTTATAAAATGTTTCCCAATCTTTCATTAAAATTTCAATGCCGGCATTTACACCATATACAAAACCTTTATTGATATTATGGTTTACACGTGTTAAATATAAAATATTGGGTATAGCATCTTTGCCATACACTTCCGAAATCATATACCAAAACGACTGACCGGCTAATGTTGGATTTTGACTTACCAAGCGATTGAAATCATTTTTTTTATTTGTTTCAAAATATTTTTTTAGCGTAGCATCTAATTGTGTATTCCACGATTCGCCGATATAAGAAGACAAGCCACTGCGATACCAATCCGGCATCACAATAAAAATGGCATTTTGAATTTTTTGCCCGAAGCTATTACCCGACATCATTTGTCGGATATACAGTTCTGCTAATCCTTTCATCAAATCGCGTTGTAAATCTCGATGGTTGCCGTTGTAATGCAGAAAAAGCTTATTATCTCTAAACACAGTTGTGCCACCAATATTGTAATCTTCTTGGCCTAAACCGATGTTGGTTTGTGCTAAATCACTAATATCGTTATACACTAAAATATCTATTTGAGAACGATAATTGAAGTCCATTTGTTTATTTAGCTCGCTTAATTTTTTTTCGGCTGTTGTCCAAACAAACTTTCCTATTTCCTGACCGCCCGGATAATAGTAAATTGTAAAATTAGCTGAATTATAATACAACCAATCAAACGAATGATATTGTACTCTATTTTGTCCAAATTGCACTTGTGTCGTTTGTGCTCGAATGTTTGAATGCAACAAAAATCCAAATAAAAAAAACAGCAACGTATTCAAAAATCCGGATGACGTTTTAAATAAATGGATAGTATGTTGATAGTAGATTTTATTCATATTTTATTCTCGAATCGAATTCTTTTAAATACCGATGATTTACTACTTTTACAAAGTAAATAAATCTTATGGATAACGCAAAGATAAAGACAAATATTGCGGTATTTTGTTTTAATCCTTTTCAAGAAAACACCTATATTATAGCTCATCCTAACAAAGCGTGTTGGATAATAGATCCGGGTTGTTATACATTACAAGAACAAAAACAAATCACACAATACATCGAAAAAAATGAATTAATACCGAAAAAGCTATTAAATACACATTGCCATTTAGACCATATTTATGGAAATAAGTTTATTGCCAATGAGTATCAATTAGAGCTTGGCATTCATGAGAAAGAATTACCCGTATTGCAACGTGCCGAAATGGGTGCTCGACTATTTGGTGTAAAAATTCCGGAAAAATGTGAGCCGGCTTACTTTATTAACGAAGGTGATATTTTACAATTGGAAGATGCCTCTTTTCAAATTTTGTTTACACCCGGACATTCACCCGGAAGCATTTGTTTTTATAATGATGTAGAACAATATGCAATTGTAGGTGATGTTTTATTTAACGGTAGCATTGGACGAACAGATTTACCCGGTGGCGATTATGACACACTTATTCAATCTATCAAAACGAAATTATTGGTTTTGGATGATGCGACAACGATTCACAACGGGCATGGACCAAGCACCACCATTGGTGATGAACGCAAACACAATCCTTTTTTGCGTTAGATGCATTAAGCGTTAGCTTTATTTGCGTCTAATTTCTCTTTGATAAATAAATTGACCGTATTCAATGCGTTTTCAAAGCTGCTATTGTTGTTAACGACAATATCGCAATGTGGTTTATAGGGTAAAATAAATTTTTGATAAGATGGAAAAACGTGATGTTGGTAGCGATACAAAACATCTTCAATCGGGTAATTCCGTTCTATTCTGTCGCGTTGAATTCTACGAATTAATTTGATGTGTTCGTCTGCATCAATATAAATTTTAAAATCCATTAAATCGGAAACTTGTTTAAAATGGAAAATAAAAATACCTTCAATAATTATAATCGGAGCCGATTTATAGGTAATTATTTTAGGTTCTGCCAATGGATTGTTGTAGGTATATTCTTTTAAAACAACATCTTCTCCATTTATTAACTTTAGTACATCGTTTAAATAAGCTTCTTCTTGAAACGATTCGGGCAAATCAAAATTAATTTCACCATTAGCATCAATTTGTTGCTCTGTTCGTGGTTTGTAATAATTATCTTGACTTAAAATGCAAACTTGTTCGGGTGAAAAAGTACTTGATAATTCTTTCACAAAGGTTGTTTTACCGCTTCCGCTTCCACCGGATATTCCAATAATAAATGGTCTATTTGTCATGTTGTTTAAAAAAATATTCCTCAAAACTAATGAAACGAATTTATCTTACCTATTTTTGATACAAATTTTCGACATGCAATTATTAGATGGCAAAAAATTATCCGCAGAAATAAAAAATGAGATTTCGGAAGAAGTAAAAAAAATGGTACTTAGCGGTAAAAGAGCACCGCATTTAGCCGCCATTTTAGTAGGTAATGATGGTGCCAGCCAAACGTATGTAAGCAGTAAGGTAAAATCTTGTGAAGAAGTTGGATATAAATCGACATTAATTAGATTAGAAAAAGATATCACGGAACATGAATTATTGGCACAAATCAACACCTTAAATAATGATGATTCGGTAGATGGATTTATTGTGCAGTTGCCTTTGCCCAAACACATTGACGAAGAAAAAATAATTTTAGCAATTGCTCCTGAAAAAGATGTGGATGGCTTTCATCCGATGAATGTTGGACGAATGACATTAAACTTACCGAGTTATATTTCTGCAACGCCGAAAGGAATTTTGGAAATGTTAAATCGATATCATATCGAAACGGAAGGCAAACACTGCGTGGTAATTGGACGAAGTAATATTGTAGGCTTGCCGATGAGTTTATTGATGCAGCGCAGAAGTAAACCCGGAAATTGTACGGTTACAATTTGCCATAGCAAAACCAATGATTTAGCGAAATATACCTTAGAGGCTGATATTATAATTGCTGCATTAGGGAAACCTCAATTTTTAACAGCCGACATGGTGAAGCCGGGTGCCGTGGTGATTGACGTAGGTATCACACGGGTGGAAGATGCCGGCAGAAAATCCGGATACCGCTTGTTTGGCGATGTAGATTTTGACAATGTAAGTAAAAAATGTTCCTATATTTCACCTGTTCCGGGTGGCGTTGGTTTAATGACGGTTGCTTCATTATTGCAAAACACATTAAGTGCCGCTAAAGAAGAATTTTACTCAAAAAATATGTCGTTTGATGTAGGCGACTTGTAAAATATTTATTGCAATTCAGGATTTTTTACGATAAAATACGGATTCAGCAAATTCTCTTTATTGTACAATAACGGTTGCTGATTATCGAACCGCAAGACAGTTGCACCGGCCTCTGTAGCAACAATTTGTCCGGCACAAGTATCCCATTCCATTGTTGGCCCTAAGCGTGGATAAACATCCGCTTTTCCATCAGCTAACAAGCAAAATTTGAGTGAGCTGCCTGCTGCTACGAAATCTACTGCTGAAAAAGATTTTTTTTGTTGTTCTACATATTCTAATAATTCCGGTGTTTGATGAGAGCGAGAGCCGACAATTTTTAAAACGTTATCCTCAGCCAATTTTCGTATATGCAATTGTTTGGTTTGTTGGTCAACAATTTTAAAACTACCTTTTCCTGCTTCTGCATAATACGTTATATTTTGAGCCGGCACGTGTACTACGCCTAAAATAGGAATTCCATTTTCGACCAATGCAATATTTACGGTAAATTCGCCATTTTTCTTGATAAATTCTTTAGTGCCGTCTAATGGGTCAACCATCCAACAACGTGTCCAATTTTTGCGTTCTGAAAAATCGGTGAGTTTATTTTCTTCAGAAATAATAGGTATGGTGCTATCTATCTTTTTTAAACCGACTACAATAATTTCATTTGCCTTTTTATCGGCAACTGTAAGTGGAGAATTATCGCTTTTAATTTCTACATTAAAATCTTGGCTATAAATTTCTAAAATAGCATTTCCGGCAGCTACAGCTATCTCGATTATTTGTTGAATCATTTAGGAATAGATAAAATTAAAATTTGCTTGTTCTACGGTTGGATTTTCTCGGTCTTTATCACTTAAAATGATAGCTGTTTCCGGAATTGTCCAATCAATTTTTAACATTGGATCGTTGTATGCAATACCGCCTTCCGATGCTTTATTATAATAATTATCGCATTTATACAAAAACTCACATGTTTCAGAAAGCACCACAAAGCCATGTGCAAAACCGCGAGGAATTAAAAGTTGTAATTTATTTTCTGCCGATAATTCTATAGCGTAATGTTGTAAATAAGTTGGCGAACCTTTGCGGATATCCACTACCACATCTAAAACTTTACCTTGCACCACGCGCACTAATTTTGATTGTGCGAATGGGTTGTTTTGATAATGCAAACCACGTAACACACCATAAGATGATTTAGAATGATTATCCTGAATAAAGTTATAATGCAGATTGGCTTCTTTTAATTTACCATCATTAAAACTTTCAAAGAAGAAACCTCTGTTATCCGCAAAAACAGTAGGTTTTAAAATATATACATCTTGAAGCGGCGTAGTTAAAATTTCCATTTATAAACTTATTATGCGCTTTTAATTGTCTGTTTAATTCCTGACCAAAAATGTCTTCTAATATAAATTACTGCAATTGCAATAATATCAATAAATACACCTAAAAACATAAACATAATAAATTGTTTACGGGTAGAAACTACATTTTTCTTCAGCGGTAAATGAGGCTCATCAATAGTTTGAAATAATGGCATAATGGAGGCATAATTTGTTTTAGAAGTTTCTAAACCTCTAGCGGTTTCTGCATACAATGCTTCTAACAATCCTTTATTACGCATGTAACGAGTTTCATTCAAATCTGCTTTGAAGGTAACTAAGTTGTTAGCTCTATCTTTATAGTCGGCTAAGTTAAATTCAGAGTTTTCTAATTGAGCTTTTACCATTGCTAATTTTTCTTCCAAGAAATCAACGGTGATTTTTGCTTTTTTAGTGGCACGTTCTACATAATAATCCGTAAGGTTATCATAGAAAGCTTCGCACAATAATTTAGAAAATTCTTCATCTCCGGTTGTGATGGTGATAGAGTAAATCTCTGCTTCGTTATAATCAATAGCAACAATTTTCTTAAGGTTCGTCAATATTTGTTTAAATACTAAATAATCCGGAATACTCATATCTCTCACAGAGGTAAAATCAGAAAAATAACTGCTTTTATAACCGGAATTTAAACGCAAATAATGATTGGCAATATAATCTTCTCTACCTCTAAAAACTGCTTTTCTAAAAATTAATTTAGCACAAACACGCTCGGTAAAAGAGTATTCTTTTAATTTTTTGGGATTACCAAAACTTGCATTTGTAGATTGTAATAAATTAGAGAAATTCCCACCTCCGAATCCCGGAATTTGAGGTCTTTCTTCGGATAAGAAAAAAGTGATTTGTGCTGTGTAAGTAGGTTTCTCTTTTTTACCCTCATAATAACCATATAATCCAGTAAGTATGATAGGAATAACAAAAAACAGTGCGTATTTTTTTACAATGCCCCACAATTCCTTACCTACACGTAAAACTTGTACGAGTCCTTGATCGGTAGTATCCTCTTCTTCGTTGACAACAACTTCTTGGTCTGTTGCAACTTCTGTGGAATCTATATGTTCGTTTTCAGGCATATTATTTAGACGTATTTTTTACGGTTAAATAAAGTAAATACAGCGTTAGGATAGACGAAATAGTTCCAATCGTACCGGATATTACTTTATGTAATTTTTGTCCTGTATCTCCGGAAACACCGGTTCTTTTCTTTTTCGTTTTCTCATTTTTTGCAGGAATTACAATAATGGAACCTTTTTCTACTTTCGGATAATTTTTACCAAACATAGAACGATGTGTACTTAATATTTGACCATTCGGGCGAATCACGTATGTTTTTCTTCTGAAAGCGGTATCACTAAATCCGGCTGCATATTTATTGATATAAAACTTGGCATCTTTTCCTTCTGTGTATGGAACATATAAATTTTCCGGCTTATCGGCATTTGGATAATTGAATGCACCACGAATAGCAACCAAATCTTTTACAGCAGGAATTTCAATCACATCGCCTGCTTTTAAGATGTAATTAAATTTAGAATTTTTGTTTTTTATTGCTTTATCTAAATCGGTTAAGATGCTACCAACACCATCTTTTTCGCGGGTTAATTTTGCACCTTCTGCATACGCAAAACGAGTTAATCCGCCGGCTCTTTCAATTAATGATGACAAGCGTTCATCTTTAGTCGTCAATACGTATTGTCCCGGATAGAGCACCTCACCTTTCAACGTTACTTTCATTTGGTATTCAAACTCTGGTGTTGGTCGAACATAGATTTGGTCGTACGGTTGCAATTTAATGGAATTGGCAACCGGATCTTTCCCTATATTTTTACTGATACTAAAGTTTAAGATGGTAACTTGAGTAGGCACAGATTGTGAAATAGCTTTATCGTAATTAGCAATACGCGCAATTTCAATTCTGTTAGAAGCTGCTTCCATTTTAAAACCTTGTGCTAAGATTAAGGCATCAGCCAAGGTCATATTTTCCATATATGGAAACGTATCATTTTTACGCACCATACCATTTACCTCAACATAGTATTTATCAATTCTTCGCAAATCTTTTAACACATAAATCTTATCACGTTTTTTCAATTTAAATGTATCTAATGCGGCAAAGTTATTTGTGGTATCGATTCTAAAAGAAATCAACTTCTCAGTTAAATCGTCATTGACACGATAGATGATAATTTTATCTAAGAGCGCTTCTTCTTTTAGGCCATTACACATAATTAACGCATCTCGAAGTGACATTCCTTTTTCTGATTCAAATTTACGCGGATTGCGTACTTCACCTTTCACTTCTATATCAAAACGATCAAAGAAGTCTGTTTTGGAATATACTTCCAATACATCTCTAAAAGTCAACAACATATTCTCTTCCGAATTCGGATCTTCTATTATTTTTTGCAAGTTGATACGAAAAGAGTGTTTTCTAAAATCATCGTAATTGGTGCGTATTAAATAAGCTTCATCTAAGTAGGCATCTTCTTTTAAACCTTGAGCTTTTTTAATTAAATCTAACACGCGATCACCTTCTATCCATTGATATTTTCCCGGTAATAATACAGAACCAAATACTTCGTTATAGTTCTTCACTTTTTCCGGTATAGAACGCACACCTACGACATCACCATTTCTTAAATCAATTTTACCGCCGGCTTTTTTAATGCTGTCTAAATCAAAATCAATTAAGATTTGTTTATTTTGCTCAAAGCGTCTAATTTGAATTACTTTCGTAAAGGCATCGGGTTTGTAATTACCACAATATTTTAATAAATCATCGAATGTTTCTCCAGGTAGCATTTCGTATTTTCCTTCTCTATTTACAGCGCCTTCTATTCGAACAATATTTTTTTGTGCCGGCACGTAGATATAATCGTTATTATCTAAGAAAATATCATCTTGTTTTTCGGGTGTAAATAAGAATTTATACAAGTCAAATTGACGAATTATTTTACCGTCTCTTTTAATTTGGATATTACGGATAGATCCTGACTTGGTTGGTCCGCCTACATACGCTAAAATATTGTATGCTGTATTGATGGCCGGAAACGTATATGAACCCGGATTTTCAACATCACCAACCACATTAATCGTGATGACACGTGAATAGTTAATCGACACATCAAAATCAGATTTATCAATCATATAAGCATTTGCGAAACGTGTACGTAACAAATTTTTTGCTTGGTCGAGTGTCAATCCTTTTAAATAAATACGACCGATATTTTCTTGTTGTATATACCCATCTTTATCAATATAAAATAATCGGTTATAATCGGCGTAACCCCAAATAGAAACTACTATTTGGTCGCCCACACCTAACACGTAGTTTCCGGGTGGTTTAATATCTACGGCATTGTTAAAAATTTTTACATTTTTTTGTCGAAAATAATTGAATCCGTAAATATCTACTGAATCCAATCTTTCGCGCAATTCACGTGTAGCTGTAGCGGTTAATTTCTCTACGGTTTCGGACGCTTTTTGTGCTTCTTTTAATAACTTATCCGGTTCGTTTTTATTTCCTTTAACCTCTGTTGCATTTGTGGCATTTCCTATCGCTCCAGCTTCTTCATCCGCATCTTTTTGTCTTGGTGTAAAACCTTTTGCTAAATCTTGCGATTTTTTTACTTCTTCTACTTTAATTTCACCTTGTTTTATGCGTAATGTGTCTTCAATTTTTTTGAAGATTTCATTAATTGTAGGATCGGCATTGGCAGGTGGAATAATAGGTGGAATGATAAATTGTGCTATGGAAACTTTAGAAAAAGTTGCCAACATACACAACACAAGAAACTTCATCAAATTTTTCATTTTTTATTTTTATTTTTTTTATTGAATATTGAATTTGTTTTACCGCATCTATTCATTATCCAACCTGATATTGTTTTATATAATATTGTAAGTACTCGCCTGATGTAACATTATTCAACCATGCTTCATTTTCCAAATACCAATCTACTGTTTTCTCTAATCCTTCTTCAAATTGCAAAGATGGTTTCCATCCTAATTCAGTATTTAATTTTGTGGCATCTATAGCATATCGTTTATCGTGTCCCGGTCTATCGGTTACATAGGTAATTAATTTTTCTGATTCACCGGTATTTCGATTCAATTTTTTGTCCATTATGGTACATAACAATCGAATTAAGTCTATATTTTGCCATTCATTAAATCCGCCGATATTATACGTCTCCCCTAATTTTCCATTGTGAAAAATTGTATCGATGGCTGTTGCATGATCTTCTACATACAACCAATCTCTTGTATAATCACCTTTTCCATAAACGGGAAGTGGCTTATTATTTCGGATATTATTGATAAATAATGGAATTAATTTTTCCGGAAATTGGTAGGAACCATAATTGTTAGAACAATTAGAAATCACTATTGGTAAATGATAGGTATTTTCATAGGCGCGTACAAAATGATCGGAACTTGCTTTAGATGCAGAATACGGCGAACGTGGATCGTATGCCGTAGTCTCAGTAAAAAATCCGGTTTCGCCTAAACTTCCATATACTTCATCCGTAGAAACATGATAAAACAATTTTCCGTTGTAATTATCTTTCCAATTATTTTTAGCTGCATTTAATAAATTCACTGTGCCGAGTACATTCGTCATAATGAATTCTAATGGATTTAGGATGGAACGATCTACGTGTGATTCTGCCGCTAAGTGAATAACGCCATCAAACTGATATTTTGCGAAAAGTGCATTTACAGCATCTTCATTTACGATATCCACTTTCTCAAACGTATAATTAGGTTGATTTTCGATATCTTTTAAATTCTCTAAATTACCGGCATAGGTTAATTTATCTAAGTTCACGATTTTGTAATCCGGATATTTAGTAACAAATAATCGAACTACATGTGAACCAATAAAACCTGCTCCGCCTGTAATTAAAATTGTTTTCATATTCTTGCTCTATAAATTATAATGTCCAATGTGTCAGATTGGAAATTTTTGATTTATATAAATTCTTTATATCAACCAAAATCACGTTATCTGTTGCGATATTTTGGAAATACGATTCTTCTAATTTTTTATACGCATCATGTGCCACTGCCACAACTATCACATCATATTTTCCGGTAGCCTGTTGATGTAACGCAACGTTATATTCTTCCAACACTTCGTGTGCATCAGCATATACATCTACCATTTCTACATCTAAATGAAAATCTCTTAATTCTTTATGTAAGTTAAATACTTTTGAATTTCGGATATCTGTAACATTTTCTTTAAAGGTAGCACCCATGATGAGTGCTCTGCATTGTGCCGGATTTTTTCCAATTTTTAATAAATGTTGAACGACTTTTTTAGCAATGTAGTTTGGCATACCATCGTTGATACTTCTGCCGCTTAAAATAATTTGAGGTTTATATCCTAACTCATTGGATTTATAGGTAAGATAATACGGATCGACACCGATGCAATGGCCGCCTACTAAACCGGGTTGAAATTTTAAGAAATTCCATTTTGTTCCGGCAGCCTCTAACACATCATACGTGTTGATATCCATTAAACTAAAAATCTGAGACAACTCATTCATCAATGCGATATTTAAATCGCGTTGTGTATTTTCAATTACTTTTGCGGCTTCTGCTACTTTGATAGAGCTTGCTTTGTACACACCCGGCTCAATAATAGAACCATATATTGCTGCAATATGCTCTAATGCTTCTTCGTCGCAACCGGCTACAATTTTAGTAATTTTAGTTAAGGTATGTAAGGTATCTCCCGGGTTGATACGTTCCGGTGAGTATCCTACTTTAAAATCTTCTATAAATTTCAATCCGGATTTTTCTTCAATAATCGGAACACAATCTTCTTCTGTACAGCCCGGATAAACGGTTGACTCAAAAACGACATAATCGCCTTTTTTAATTACTTTAGAAACTGTGGTTGATGCACCTAAAAGTGGTTTTAAATCCGGAACATTGTGTTCATCTACCGGAGTTGGCACGGCTACAATATAAAAACTAGCTTTTTTAAGCACTTCGGTATCGGCAGTAAATTCGATATCACAATGCTCGAAAGCTGAAGTTGGCAACTCATTACTTGGGTCGATGTGTTGCTGCATTAATTCCACACGTTTTTGGTTGATATCAAAACCAATAACTTTAAATTTCTTAGCTAATTCTAAAGCGATAGGCAAACCTACATATCCAAGTCCTATAACGCCTAATAACTTTTCTTTTCGAGTGAAAGCAGAGATAAATTGTTGCGAGTCTGTCATGTTCATTTACGAAATGCCAAATCTACAAAAAAAATACGTTAATTTTTCTGTATAAACCGTTATCTAATAATAAGTTTCCAATTTTTTTTGATATCTCACAATCAAAATGTAAATTTCCAATCTATGCGGCACCTTTATTCGGTACTTATTCGCTTATTTGGAACACTATTACCATTTATTTCCATCTTAAATAAGAAGATAAAAAAATGGGATAGTGTGCGACAAAATTGGGATATTGAACTAAAAAACAAAACATTACCTCAACAAAAATATATTTGGTTCCACTGTGCCTCTGCCGGCGAATTTGAACAAGCACGACCATTAATCAGAAAAATAAAACAAGCATACAATCATAAATATGCAATTGCAGTAAGTTTTTTTTCATCTTCTGGATTTGATTTGTACGTCGATTCTACTGAAATAGATTTACTATTTTATTTGCCTTTAGATACACCCAAAAATGCACAGTGTTTGATTGAGATTTTACAACCAACCTATGTTTTTTTTATTCGATATGAAATATGGTGGAATTTATTACATCAATTAAATCAAAATAATATCCCAACTTTTCTCGTTAATGCGAATGCTTTTCAAAAACGTTCTTTCATTTATGATTGGTATATAAAACAAAACTATCCATTATTTACAAAGATTTTTTACACACATGAGATAGGTAATACAAAAGTGGAACAAGCTTTATGGAATAAAAAGGAATCATCAAAAAAGGACGAATTTGTCGAAGCATTTTGCAAAGGCAGCTTTGTGTTGGTAGCCGGAAGCAGTTGGCTAAAGGAAGATACATTGTTGGCTAAATTTTATAAAAATAACAAACAGCACATACCGGATTTAAAAATTATACTTGCTCCGCACGAGTATGACGAAAAAAAGCAAGCTGAGCTTGAACAAGCTTTTGATACAAAAATTCTTTTGTACACTGATTTACAAATCAACAATCCCGTAGCATCGGATATTTTGTTTGTCAATCAAAAAGGTATTTTAAAATATATTTACCAATATGCAGATATTGCATTTATTGGTGGTGGTTTTTCCGGTAAGTTGCACAACACATTAGAAGCTGCTGTTTATGAAATTCCCATTCTCTTTGGTCCGGAATACAAAGCATTTGAAGAAGCAAACGAATTGATAAAAATAAAAAGTGCCACTTCAATACAAGAATATTCGGCACTAGAAACTACACTTCTACATCATAATACGTATAGAAAACAAAATAGTAATAAGTTAAAAATAGCTACTTATTTTACCAATCATGACCAAACTTCAGAACGTATTTTAAATTCGATACCATTTAAATAAAAAAAGAGGCCGTAAGCCTCTTTTATATTTACATACAGTGAGATTATTTATCAAATTTTGCTTTCAATAAATCTAAGAAACGAGCTGCTGCTGAACCTTTTTCAGTCCAATTAAATTTATTCCAGAGTGTATGATTACAATAGTGTTCTGCAACTTGTAAATTTTCTAAGGTATCAATATGTTTTAATGCGGCATCGTATTCAGAAAATTGATTACTGAATAATTCACGCACAAAAATAAATTTATCATTTAAAGTAATAGACTCACCAAATGTTTTATACGATTTATTATTTAAAACCTCCGAAACCGTTTTAGGTTTTAGGAAATCGTTTAAAGAAGAAGGTTTTATAACATCGATTATTGTTTCTACTTCTTCTGTTTCATCTACCAACACTAAGTCATTCTTTTCGTACGAAGCGGTATAAGAACCCAACTGATTTTCTGATTTCGTGTTTAAAACCTCTGTGTTTACAGCTGTATCAAATAAGTTATTAACGGGTTCATCATTTTTATTTTCAAATAAAGTAGTTGCTTGAACGTCGTTATTTTTCAGATTGAATTGATTTAAAATAGAATCCTCTTCCTTTTTATTTTGTTGAAATAATCCAGTTAAAGTATTCGAGTTTTCATCCTCTAAAGTATCTACCAACACATTCGTTTTTGCTACTAAATTATCTGCAAAAGAAGGTGTTTCTTCTACTAATTTCATAACAAACACTTCTTCTTCTACTACTGTTTTGTTATCCAAAATTGCCGAAGCTGTTTCATCCGATACGGTATTCTCTTCCAATTTCACTGCTTCAAATGATACTGTTTTTTCTTCATTTGGAGTTGCAAATAAATTATTCAACGAATAATCTTCCGTGATGATACTATCAACAAAGCTGGACGTTTCATTTACCTTTTGTTCCACTTTTTCTTGTTGTACTAATTGTTGCACATCATCTAATTTATTAATGGCATAATCTTCCGTAATAATCGTATTTTCTATCGGAGCTACTAAAGCTGGTGCTTCTATTTTTTCTACAACAACCGTTTCTTCCTTTACGGATTTAATTTCACCAATTACTTCAATTTTCTCTTCTGCAATTTCCGCATGAATTTCTTCTACTAAATCATCCATTTCAACTTGTTGCTCTACACTTAAACTCGACTCTACATCAGCAATGTGTTCGGTTTCTTGCACTGCTACAATTTCTTTCTCTTTTGGAGTTGTAACGGTATTTTCTACTTTTGATGCAGTAGGAACAAAAGATTTATTGTCATTTTGGTCTATCATCAACAGACGTTCAATATCTTCAATTCTATCAATACTTGTGTACAAGTATTTTTTCATCAAGAGTAATTCATCTCTTGACATCGTACCTTCCGACAAAATAGTTCTATTTAGATTAGAAACTACGGTAAGGTAGTTCTCTATTTTTTGCAAAGCATTTCTTATTTCCATCTGTTTTTGTAATTTGATGTCGAATTTATACTGTAAAAAACAAATTTCATACATGTTTTTAGAACCAAATGTTAATAAGTCTAAAACAGGCTGGATTGAAGTTGTCTGTGGCTCCATGTTTTCCGGTAAGACAGAAGAACTGATTCGACGTTTAAAAAGAGCAAAATTTGCCAATTTAAAGGTGGAAATATTTAAACCTCAAATTGACACCAGATATCACGAAACAGCTGTTGTTTCGCACGATTCCAACTCTATTTTAAGTACACCGGTTGCCAGTTCACAAGCCATTTTATTACTATCTAACGATGTAGAAGTTGTAGGTATTGATGAAGCACAATTTTTTGATGACGAACTTCCGGAAGTATGTGAACAGTTAGCAGCTCGTGGAATACGCGTAATTATTGCCGGATTAGACATGGATTTTTTAGGAAGGCCATTTGGTCCGATACCAGCATTGTTGGCAAAAGCCGAATATATAACCAAAGTACATGCTATTTGTGTACGTTGCGGAGCATTAGCCAATCACTCATTTCGTTTAATCGAAAATGAAAACAAGGTGCTTTTAGGTGAAAAAGAAAGCTACGAACCCAGATGCAGAGCCTGTTTTGTAAAAGGCATTCAAAATATGGAATAAAAAATATAACTTTAAAGATAAACTATACTATGAAACTTGCAGGATATGAACTCACACCTAAAATAAAATTGAATAAAGTAGATTTATTCTTAAACGGAGCTGCTGTACGCTCAAAATTTTTTGTACAAACTTATATCATCGGTCTATACGCAGAGAAAGCCATCACGGATGAAAATGAAGCGATTGATAGCGACATAGAACGTTGCTTGAGAATGTTTATTATTACACCTTTGGCTACCGGAAAAGCCGTAAGTGAAAGTATCCAAAGTGGTATGCGAGATGGACTTGGTAGTTTGTATAAAGCACAAAAAGATTTAGTAGATGACATTAAAAATGTGGTCGAAAACTCAGGTGTTCAATATCAAGATTCTGTAGACATTTATTATACCAAAAAAGGAGAACTCAAGTTATATAAAAACGAAGAAGAAATTTATCACAATAAAGATGGAAAACTTTTTGCTCAAGCAATTTTTGGAATGTATGTAGGCAAAAAACCAAAAGATGCTAAAATGAAAACGGCACTTTTAAAAGGATTTTAATTTCAATTGATATAAAATAAGCTAGTGAAAAAAATCGGAATTATTATATTGATGGTATTGGTAATATTAGTTGGTTATTTAGCATATACTACCATTACAGCACCCAATTTACAACGCAATATAAAAGCCAAGTTACCACCTAACTTAAGCGATAGTGCTATACTACATTTTCAACAAGCTATCTCCTTCCAAACAATATCGTATGATGATGCAAAAAAATGGGATTCTGTTCCATTTATTCAATTCAGGCATTTTTTAGAAACAACCTATCCTTTTGTTCATCAAAAATTAGAACGAGAAATTATTAGTCAATATACGTTAGTATATAAATGGCAAGGTACTAATTTAAACTTAGCTCCATTTATTTTAATGGCACACCAAGACGTGGTACCGATTGAAGAAAGCACACGCAAGCAATGGACTTTTAAGCCATTTTCCGGCACTATAAAAGATGGATATATTTGGGGCAGAGGCACAACAGATGATAAAATAAACTTGATTTCCATTTTTGAAAGTGCAGAAAAACTTTTGCGAGAAAATTACCAACCAAAACGAACCGTATATTTTGTATTTGGTCACGATGAAGAAATTGGAGGCAAACAAGGAGCCGTAAAAGTTGCTGAATTATTTAAAGCACGCAACATAAAAGCTGATTTAATAATGGATGAAGGTGGCATCATTACACGTGAAAAAGTGCCGGGAATACACAAACCCGTAGCACTGATTGGCACTGCAGAAAAAGGATATATGTCATTGGAATTATCGGTCAATAAAAAAGGTGGACATTCCTCACAACCCGACAAAGAAACAGCCATCGATATTTTAAATAAAGCATTGGTGAAATTACGCAAACAACCTTTTGAAGCAAGATTTACAGAACCGATGCAAGGATTTATGCAATACCTTGGACCCAGTATGCAATTTCCAAACAATATGGCATTTGCAAATCCAACTTTATTTAAACGTTTAATTGTAAATAGCTATGAAAAACAAGGTGCCGGAAATGCTATGATACGTACGACAGCAGTGCCCACAATTATACAAGCCGGCATCAAAGATAATGTCATTCCAACGCTGGCAACAGCAGTTGTCAACTTTAGATTATTGCCCGGAGATTCTGCTTCATTTGTATTTAATAAAGTGCAAGAAATTATTAATGACAAACGTGTACGCATTAAGCATTACGACAAAAATATTTCAGAAGCATCCGCAACGACACCAACCAAAAGCGTGGCGTTTTTGCGCATAGATAGTATTGTAAAAAGTAGTTATGACAGTGTTGTGTCTGCACCGTTTTTATTAATTGGAGCAACAGATTCACGCCATTTCACAGAGGTTTCAGACAATATTATTAAGTTTAGTCCTATGGTAGATCCAATCGGATTTCACGGAATTGATGAACGCGTAAGTATGGATAGTTACCATCGTTCTATCTGGTTTTTTGAGCAATTTTTAAGAAGCCTTAAAAATTAATTTAAGCACCTTTAACTTTTTGTCTATTAATTTCGTACAATGCCATCGCGGTAGCAACCGAAACATTATAAGATTCTAAGCTTGCTTGCATAGGCAATTTAGCTATCCTATCTAACAAACGTACTACTTGAAGCGATATTCCATCATCTTCTGAACCGGCCACTAATGCTAACGGCATTTTTGTATCCACTTCATGCATATATGTTTCAGCAGTTCCATCCAATCCTATGAGTTGAATGCCATTATTTTTTATATCTTTCAATGTAGCAATTAAATTATCTACTCTACAAACCGGAATTTTGAGCAATGCACCTGCAGAAATTTTCACAGCCACATCATTTACGGCAGCACTCTCTTTTTTGGGAAAAACAATGGCGTGCACGCCCAAACCTAATGCCGTACGTGCTAAGGCACCTAAGTTTCTAACATCCGTAATATTTTCTAAAATAAGCAAGAGTGGTTCTTCGCCTTTTTCAAATGTATAATCAATAATTTTTTGGATATCTTGATACTCTATTAATGATGAAAATGCTAATATTCCTTGGTGATTTGCTTTGGATAAAGAATTGATTTTTATTTCAGGAACTAATTGATAATAAATATTTTTATCTCTACATAATTGTATAATTTGTTTTACCACCTCACCACTTGCATTGCGAGCAATTAATACCTTTTCTACTTCTTGAGTTGATTGCAACAGTTCTAAAACCGGATTTCGGCCTACTATAAGTTGTTGTTTTTCCATGTAATTATGTTGCAAGATACGATTAAATTAAAACAAAAACTGTCCCGTAAAAACGGGACAGCGAGATAGTTCTAGACCAATGGGGTTTTGGCATTATTTCTTTAATAAATCTCTGATTTCTGTTAATAATACTTCTTGAGCAGAAGGAGCAGGTGGTGCGGCTGCGGCTTCTTCTTTTTTCATTTTATTGATAGCTTTAATTACGATAAAAACAACTAAAGCCACAACAAAGAAAGTAATACATTGTGAAATAAAATCGCCGTATTTTATAGCTACTTCTGCAACCGCAGGTGTAGCACCATCTGCAGATGCGGCAACGGCATCTTTTAAAATAATTTTCTTTTGAGTAAAATCTACACCACCGGAAATCATTCCAACGGCAGGCATCACCATCCCATCTATAAAAGATGAAACTACTTTACCAAAAGCACCGCCCATTACGACACCGACTGCCATATCAATTAAGTTTCCTTTGATTGCAAATTCTTTAAATTCTTTCAGCATTCCCATATTACGCATTTAAAAAGCTTTATAAAAATAGTAATTATTATTGACTTACATCAATTTTTATTTAAAAATTTGTGCCGGCAGCAAACTATTTGAATCAACAGATGACGTTTGAACTAAAGTTGGAAACGCATCTATTAATTGTTTACGGAATGTTTCATCTTTATACATTATTGCCATATATTCCATTCTTTTCACTAACTCTTCTGATGATTTCTTTTCTCTGCTATATAAGGCTGCAAAATCGTTTGGTAAATTATAGAAACGAATACAATCTTTTAAGTCTTTTAATAAAGCATCTTTTATAGGCTTCGCTTTATCCGGTGCGCCGGCCTTATAATACAAATCTATCCACTGAACATTTAAGATATTGAAATACTGATTATTTGGTGAATAATAGGGTGCGTTTACATTTTGGAATTCTTTTCTTGCTCGCTCTAAAACGTTTATCGCTTCTGCATTTTTATTATGTCTGATTAAATCATCTGCAATACCAAAATGTACACTTTTTAATGTATTCATTATTCTGCTTGAATTTTCATCTACAAACATTTCACGCTCACCCAAACCACCATATTTGAATTTATTCATCAAAATATCATAGCTTTTTTGTGTATTGAAGGCAGTATAACCACGTTGATTTTCTTCAAATTTACATGGAACGAATCGTAATATTTGACCTTCTTGTACTAAGTATTTATCTAAGCCATTGTAGTAAGATGCATCTACTGTATTAGAGAAACAAATTGGTCTGCTCCAATCTGCGGCAGCTACCATGGCAAGCATGGCTAAGTCGTACTTAATAATTCTGGATTTACCTAAATCCCAAACAATTTCATCTACGATTCTATCTTTATATTGCTCTGGAACAACTTGATATTTTTCAATTGCTGCTTTATCTACTTTTAATCTTAATTTGGTAGTTGGCAAATAATTGACTTCTTCACCTCTAGAAGTTTGAGCTTTATATTCTCTGTTATCACTCAAAATAAAACTCATAATTCCTTGTATATCGTAGTAATCAACTGAGTTTGCAAAGTTTGACTGATTATTATAATTTATTACATCACGTGTATTTCCTCTGTATTTATCCGGTGTAAAATCTTTAAAGAATGGAACCGGAGCCGATTTATTGGCTGCACGTTGTAAATAATCAATGTACCAATCTACACCTAATAAACTTAGGTTGGCAATACGTACATCCGGACGAATTCCTTCTACTTCTTGTGCATACCACAATGGATATGTGTCGTTATCGCCTTGTGTGAATAAGATAGCATTTGGCGGACAACTTTCTAAATAATTCGCTGCAAAATCGCGTGCCATAAATCGTCCGTGTCTATTGTGATCATCCCAACCGGCTTTTGCCATTATAAATGGAACAAACAAACATAAAATTGTAACGGCTGCTGCTATTGGGATGGCCGGAAGTTTTTTACGTAAGAAATCAAAAATTGCTAATACACCTAAACCTATCCACAAGCAATAGGTAAAGAACGAACCTACTAATACATAATCTCGTTCACGTGGTTCGCGTGGTGGTTGATTGGTATAGATGATTAATGCAATACCGGTAACAAAAAATAAAAGACCAAATACAATGGTTTGTTGTTTATCTTTATTATACATATATATCAAGCCAATTAAACCTAATAAAAGTGGTAATAAATAAAATTTATTTCTTGCTTTTTCTTTCAATAATACTTCCGGTAAGCCTTCCTGCGTGCCTCCTAAATGCATATTATCTACTACCGAAATTCCACTCAACCAATCACCATTCATACGTTCATTCGCCGGCGTTCCTTGTAAATCGTCTTGTCTTCCGGCAAAATTCCACATAAAATAACGCCAATACATATAACGCAATTGGTAATGGAAGAAATATTTTAAGTTGTCACCAAATGTTGGCTTACCTTGAAATCCTGTCCAATATTGATAAAAGGCAGCAGCACTTTCTCCATCATTGGTTGGTCCCATTCTTGGGAACAGCATTTCTTCTTCCGGATTATATTTATAGGTTATTTTCTCTCCTTTTACTTCGTATTTTTTGGTAGTTAGATTTTTATAATAATCTTTTCCTGTAACAATATAATCAATAGGCTGAGCATCAAAAAGAGGGCCTTTGACTAAAGCACGTGAACCATATTGTTCCCTGTTTAGATAGGACAATAAACTAAATGGGTCTTTGGGTGCATTCATATTAATAGGTGGATTAGCTGAAGAGCGAATCGGCACCATAGCATACGATGAGAAACCGATAAAAATCACCAATAAACAAATAGTCAGCAATTGTAAATCAGCATGATTTTTTTTGTGTGCATAATAAATGATATAAATTAAGCTGGCAAATAAAATTATCCAAGCTAAAATAAAACCTACATTAAACGGTAAACCTAGCGTATTTACTGCAAACAATTCAATGTTACCTG
Source organism: Bacteroidota bacterium (assembly GCA_963169645.1). Taxonomy (GTDB): domain Bacteria; phylum Bacteroidota; class Bacteroidia; order Chitinophagales; family JADIYW01; genus JADJSS01. Next base: position 36,920 of record CAUJCO010000008.1, on the reverse strand, counting down.
CAATTTTAACGGCCATTTGCACCACACCGACTTGCACAATTCCTAAAAATATAAAACCGACTAAGAATGCAACACAGAATCCTAAAACAGTAGGCTGGAATTTTCTAAAATAATAAACGATAACAGCAATTGGTATTACTAATAACGACAATAAGTGAACACCCAATGAAATACCTATCATAAAAGCTGCAAACACTAACCATCTATTGGCATGTGGTTTATCTGCTTCATCGTTCCATTTCACAACAGCCCAAATTACGATAGAAATAAAGAAGGTAGAAGAAGCATATACCTCACCTTCTACTGCCGAAAACCACATGGTATCACTGAAGGAACAAGCTAATGCTCCAACAGCACCGGAACCAACTATCGCTATAAATGCACCTAAAGATAATGCTTCCCCTTCTTTCATGATTAATCTTTTGGCGACCATCACAATGGTGAAATATAAAAACAATACCGAAAATGAAGACATTAGAGCCGACATCAAATTCACCATTATTACCGGATTACTCGGATTGAGTAAGGTGAACAAACGGCCTAAAATCATAAAGAATGGTGCTCCCGGTGGATGTGCTACTTGTAATTTATAGACACAAGAGACGAACTCGCCGCAATCCCATAAACTGCCTGCCGACTCCATTGTAGATGCATACTGCCAAGTTGAAATTCCAAAAACGATAAATCCGATGATGGTATTTATCAGTTTATATTGTTTACTCATTCAATCGATTTTGTGCAAAAATAGAAAAAATAAGCAGTTTTTAAAGATAATATCGTTGTGAATAAATGTGAATGTTAATAATTGAAAAGTAGATTTCATCCTACTACTTACGACTTTCTACTTACAACTCCATTTGTCTTTTTATTAAGTGCTATGAATCACCTTTCAATATCAACCTTAAATATGTCTTTCTGCGTGATAAGAGGAACGTACCATTGGTCCGCTTTCTACATACGGAATTCCAATTGACAATCCGTATTCTTTGTATTTTGCGAATTGAGCAGGATGCACAAACTCGGCAACTTCAATATGCATTTTGGTGGGTTGTAAATATTGTCCTAACGTTACTACATCACATCCATGATTTTTTAAATCGTGTAATATTTCAAATACTTCTTCTTCCGTTTCACCTAAACCCAACATGATGCCACTTTTAGTGCGTTTTCCATATTGTTTTGTTCGAAGAATTTGTTCTAAACTCCGTTCATATTTAGCTTGAGGTCGGACTTTGCGGTATAAACTTTTTACTGTTTCCATATTATGCGAAACCACTTCTTGTCCGGCACTAATCATTGTTTCCAATGCATTCCAATCTGATTTAGTATCCGGAATTAATGTTTCTATGGTTGTATCAGGTGTTCGTTCTTTCACTGCACGTACTGTTGCATGCCATATAGCGGCTCCTTTGTCTGGTAATTCATCTCTATTTACAGAAGTAATTACGGCATGTTTTACTTGCATTAATGCAATGGCTTCTGCAACGCGATTAGGTTCATCATAATCTACGTGCATTGGTCTTCCGGTGGCAACTGCACAAAACGAACACGAACGTGTGCACACATTCCCTAAAATCATGAAAGTAGCTGTTCCGGCACCCCAACATTCACCCATATTCGGGCAGTTACCACTTTCACAAATAGTATGTAATTTATAGGTATCTACTAAATTTCTAACTTTTTTATAATTCTCTCCTATCGGAATTCGTACTTTTAACCATTCCGGTTTTCTTACTTTGGGTTGTTTTATTTCTACTGCATCCATCACACAACTATTAATTATTTTTCTTTTCGTTTTCCCAACATAAATCCGGCATAAACACTCGGATAAATTATCTTATTTTTATCTACCATCACCGGAACTTTTTTATAATAAAAATCAGATGCGATACCAACTTCTAACGCTTTGAGAAAACTATCATTTTTACCAAAATCAAATTGCATTCCTACTTCCAAATGCAAGCCCGGTTGTGCTTTTAATTTCCATCCTTTTCCAAAGCCTGAGCCTCCTACAATTCGGTCGTAATCTAAGAAACTATTATCTACACCTTCTTCGTATGTTACATCCACCAAATCTTCAATATCTGCTGTGGTAAGTGGTTTGGGAATTACTTTTACATAATAAGGTTTTAATAATCCAAGTGTAATGCCACCTGCATATTGTAAAAAGATTTGCACGCCGTGTCGTTTTCCTTTTTCTGCTACTAAAAATTTTTGACCAGCTCCTAGATACAGCGTGAATAAGGTATTTTGTTTGCCGTACACAAAAGGTTTAAAACCATCTCCAAAAAGTCCGCTTCCACCATAGCGAGAAGGTTGTTTGGTTTGTTTTGGATGTAAGAAATAGGAAAATTGTGTTTGAATTAATATGCTTCTTTTATATCGTTTTGATTTGGTAAATTCTGCCGCTAATGAGAAACCGTCACTTTTAAGTCTTGCACCGGCTGCCCAGCTTTTTTTATACAGAACAGAATCTCTATTTAGATTAGAATCTTCTCTACGTTGTGCATGTGTGCACAAAAAGATAAATGTGCAACAAAAAAATCCTATTATCTTGTACAAATTATTCACTTTCTATTAAGACGCTAAATTGATTAATTTAGTTTAAAAGTTAAACATATTTTTTATGCCTACGTCAAAAATAACATATTTAGGTGAATTGCGTACAGAAGCTACGCATTTAAATAGTGGCAACATGATTATTATGGATGCACCTACTGATAACCAAGGAAAAGGAGAAGCATTTTCTCCAACTGATTTAGTGGCTACTGCTTTAGGCTCTTGCATGCTCACCATTATGGGCATTAAAGCAGAAGCGATGCAAAAAAACATCAAAGGCACAACAGTAGAGATTACTAAAGTAATGTACAGCGAGCCAAGACGCATTGGTGGAATTATTGTACACATCGAAGTGCCGGATGCAGCATTAACAGATAAAGAAAAACAACTTTTGATAAATGCTGCACACACTTGTCCGGTTGCAAAAAGTTTAGATGCAGCTATAAAACAAGAAATAGAAATCGTATTTAAATAAGCGTAACTATCCTATTTTAATTTCGGAAGGTGCAATGGCATTGTGGCTAGCATCATAAATAGGTTTCCCATTTTGGAAAACAATTAGTTGTGGTGATGCATGTTCCACTCCGGATAATTGTGCAATTAAATTTGATACGGAACGAAAGTTCAATAAATCTAAATAATAAATTGGGATAGCTAAATTCCACTCGCGTTCAACTCTATTTTTAGCCATAGAACTGATAGAGCAACGAGTGCTATGTTTAAATACGGCAAACGGGTTTTCTTGTTGTACTAAATCTGAAAATTGTTGTTCAGATGTAAGGTTTTCCCATTTCATAAAAACTATGCGTGTTTTTTGATAGTTTGTTCGTATTTAATTTTAGACCAACCCGGACATCCTGTAGAATTTTTTCTTGCACATGATGTAGTTGCAACTGCTAAGAATAAGCACATAGATGCTAATACAGATTTTTTAATAAATTTCATTGTTGTTTACGTTTGTTAATAGAATGCAATATTACATATTTTATTGTAGTGTCAGGGCTACATTTACTATTTTTAACAATTTAACTAATCTATTTTCATACTCAATATACAAATAATTTGACGTTGTGTTAATAAAATCAAGAAAGATGAACTAAATAGTTCTCTATTTTTGGATATGCAACATTTTCATTTTATCGCTATTGGAGGTGCCGTCATGCATCAATTAGCAGCACATTTAAAAAACCAAGGAAACAAAGTAACGGGTTCGGATGATGCCATTTTTGAGCCTGCAAAATCTAATTTAGAAAAATTAGAATTGATGCCGGAAAAGATTGGATGGTTTCCGGAAAAAATAACCACCGATATAGACGCCATTATTTTGGGAATGCATGCAAAGCAAGATAATCCAGAGTTATTGAAAGCACAATCTTTGGGCATTAAAGTGTATTCATTTCCGGAATTTGTATATGAACAATGCAAAAATAAAACGCGAATAGCCGTTGCCGGAAGCCACGGCAAAACCACTATCACCGCTATGATAATGCATTTATTGCAATACAATAAAAAAACATTTGATTACTTAGTTGGGGCCAAATTAGAGGGCTTTGATTTTATGGTAAAAACGTCCGAAGATGCACCTGTTATCGTACTTGAAGCCGATGAATATTTAACATCACCTTTAGATTTACGCAGTAAGTTTTTGCATTATCATCCGCATATTGCCATTATTACCGGCATCGCTTGGGATCATATCAATGTATTTCCAACTTATGAATCGTATTTAGAAACTTTCAGAAAATTTATTTTAAGCATACAAAAAGGTGGTTATTTAATTTACAATGCAGCAGACGAAGCATTAGTAAAAATGGTTGATTCTTTAAATACAGATATTCATTTAATACCGTATCGTGCATTTGATTTTAAGACAGAAAATGATGAAAGTATTTTATTGTATAATGGAACTGCATATCCGATTCCGATTTTTGGAACACATAATTTTGCCAATTTAAAATCAGCTTTTGAAGTTGGAAAAATCATAGAAATTCCGGAACAAAATATATTGCAAAGTTTTCAATCATTTAAAGGAGCCGCCAAGCGATTAGAAAAAATTTACGACGATACCAAAAGTAAAAGAACTATTTTTAGAGATTTTGCACATGCACCTAGCAAAGTAAAAGCAACCGTAAATGCTGTACGAGAACGTTACGTTGACAGAAAAATTATAGCAGTTTTTGAATTGCACACGTATAGTTCATTACAAGAAAATTTCATCGAACAATATGCACATAGTTTAGACAAAGCGGATATAAAAATTTTATTTTTAGACGAAGAAGCACTGAAAATAAAAAACAAACAAGATTTAGATGAAAGTTGGTTAAAAACTCAATTTGCAGACGAAGCAATTATAGTATTAAAACAAGCAAATTGGCTACAACAAAAAGTAAATGAAGAAATAACTGAAAATTGTGTGGTATTGTGGATGAGCTCCGGCAACTTAGGCGGTATTTCACTTATACCTGTATAGTTTACATTCGTTAGCTTTTTATTTATATAGTCAATAAATTATTAAAAACCGTTAATACATGAACATATTAACTATGATTATACGTACTTTTGTATATTGATGAAAGATTGCATAATCATTATACCAACTTATAACGAAAAGGAAAATATTGCTCAAATAATTCCTTACACGTTGCAACTTTCAAATAGATTTGAGATTTTAGTTATTGATGACGGTTCTCCGGACGGCACTGCGGATGTAGTTCAAAATTTAGCTATCCAATTTCCTAACAAAGTACATTTAATAAAACGAAGTGGAAAACTAGGATTAGGTACTGCCTACATCACCGGTTTTAAATGGGCATTAGAGCAAGGCTATCAATATATTTTTGAGATGGATGCAGATTTTTCGCACCCACCGGAAAAACTAATCGAATTATTAGCCGCGTGCGAACAAAAAAATGCGGTCTTATCTATTGGTTCTCGTTACGTAAAAGGTGGTGGTGTTGTTAATTGGCCGTTTGACAGATTATTTCTTTCATGGTTTGCTTCCATATATGTACGCATTATCACAGGAATGAAAATAAAAGATACCACAGCAGGATTTGTTTGTTATAAAAATGCTATACTACAACAAATAGATTTTGATAAAATAAAATTCATTGGATATGCATTTCAAATAGAGATGAAATTTGCGGTTTGGTTAAGTGGTTTATCTATTATCGAAATTCCCATTTTATTTAAAGATCGCGAAGTTGGCGTTTCCAAAATGCATGGTGGAATAATAAAAGAAGCAATGATTGGCGTTATCCAAATGAAATGGCAAAGCCTTAGCAATAAGTTTTTTTATAAGAAAAAATAGGTTTGTTTAAAACCACTATATTTTACACTTTGTCTAATTGATAACAAAAAGAAGAGCCACCTTTTAGTGGCTCTTCTTTTTTTTTTAAAATTAATCTTTAATCTTTTACAAATTTCGCAATATGAGTTTTTCCTTCTTTATCGGAGAATTGAATTAAATAAACTCCTTTAGGTAAGTGTGCAAAATCAAATGTAAATCTATTGATGCCTTTTATTAAGGTAGATGCTTGATTGTAAATTTCCTTACCCAATACATCATATACCATAATTCGAGTATCGTATGCTTGTGTTGATTGCAACTCCACATTTAAATCGCCACTCGTTGGATTTGGATAAATATTAGTGAAACCATTTGTAATTGCTTCTGCTAATGGAATATTAATTACGTTACTATATTCAAACGTTGCATCTTTATCCCACATTTTCAATCTATAATAATTATCACCAACTATTGGGTTATTATCGGTAAAGTCGTATGTTATTGGTAAAGTAGAATTTCCGGCTGCCGGCAACTCTCCAATTTTTGACCATTGACCATTATCGGTACTTTTCTCAATATCATATTTATCTGAATTTTGTTCAGAAGCTGTAACCCATCTCAATTTATTTACTGCACCTTCATTCCAACCAGTAAATGAAGTCAATTCCACCGGAAGCGCTTCTCCATATCCGCCACTTGTATGGAAACGGAAAGTAGAGAAAGATGGAACGGATAACTCATATTGAGTCGTGCTATTTGGTCCTGCAGTTAAACCAACACTATTTGGAGTAATATCGGCAAGTTCATCTTTAGAAACCGCTAAATCAATGGCGCTATTGGTATAACCATAGCAATTTGGATAATTACTTGCAATATAAGAAGTCCAACTAACTACTTCTGTACTATAGTTTAAGTAATCTGCTGCTGTAAAGAACAAACGAATAGTACTTGGATTACCTGCTGTCGGTTGGAATTGAGGTGTAATTGTGTACCATCTACGCATCGATAATTCCGGTTGACCTAAACAAACTTTTGCGTTTCCAATACCACCATTTCCGTGTTTTGGCGATAGATAACTTCCATCGTGCGGTACTGTTTCAACAGTTACTGTCATAGTTACATTTCCTAAGTTTTGTCCATTACTATTGATAGCTGCAATAATCTCATTTGATGTATTTCTGAAATAATGCCAATTATTATCATTTACAACACACGTTTTTGAACTTGTAGCAGTAGAAATTACACCAAATGGATTGGCATCGCCTGAAATATAAGCTGTAACGCTTAATGCCGTTGAAACGCCACATGCATTTTCACCTCTAACATAATAAGTAGTCGTTTGTGATGGTGTAACACCAAAACTTGGCGTTGGACTGTTACTACTTTGTATTGGCGTTGGTGTTCCAAATGTTGGATCTACGTCATATAATTTCCAAGTATCATACGTAGGAAACGCAAACGAACTTCCAGGTATTGTTATAGTAAATGAATGTCCGCTACCATTGTAACAATATGGTCCGCCGACTATATTAATTGATGCAGGTGTGTTTGGTATGTCTATTACATCAAAATAATCGAATACCGGACGTGACCATCCACAACAATTATGACGTTCTCTATAACGTACCCAATATCTTCCATTGGTGGTAAACGACGGTGTAGTATAATTCGCTGCACTTGAGTTATAAGTACCGCCACTAAATGGCGAGTTCGCATTACTTCCATCTGCAAACACAACGTATTCATATTCTTGAATGTTTCCTACATCGTAATTATTATTGGTAGAAAGTGCCATTGTGCTTCCATTACAGATGTAGGTACTTCCTTTTACAACAGTTGGTAAGCTACGATTTTCATTAGCAGTGTATAAAAATCTATTTAGATTTGTGCCGTTGCTTATATCAAAGAACGTATTATAATTATTCGTTGTTACTTTTACAGTATTAGTACTATTGTTATAAGATGAAGTAGATGATGTTAAATTATTTACATAAGACAAACCGGATGATAACGACCAAGTACCACTTGTTTTTGACATATCAATTTCTGAATTGTTGCACATTTTACCACTGATATTACTGCGTTGACTATAGTTGTCTAAGGTAATAGTAGAAGGGTATTGTATTGTAAAATTTAAGTTGGAACTACTACCATCCACTACATATTCTGCTGAGATACCGTTCGCACCATCTCTTCCTCTTCCGCCGGCACCTCCATTTCCGGCGGCACCTCCATTTCCAGAACATCGTTGTCTTACACAATTGTTACATTGGCCACTGGTTGCACCACCTCCAGTAACTCCCGGCCTTCCATTTTGTCCACTTCCACCCGTACCTGCACTGCCTACCGTTACATCTACTTCTTCTATTAGTGGTGTACCTCCATTCGAGTTGTATCGCCAAATACCAAATGAACCTCCGGCACCAAAGCCTCCGGCACCTCCGGCACCTCCTTGTCCACCTGCTCTTCCGGTTGCACCAGCAAAACCGTCGCAATCAATACATGCCACTTCCCCACCTCTTGATCCACTACCGCCGCCACCGCCACCGCCGCCACCGCCATGACCACCATTCTCTGCTGCTCCTGCTACTGCATAATAGGCAGCATTAGTAATAGGTGCAGACGGTCTATTTCCGGCAGTCCATGAACCACCATTTCCTCCATTTCCACCTTTACCACCCGCATTACCATTCGTATTAGCACAATAAGTTATACAATTACCATTATCTGTTCCATATCCTGCACCACCTGTGCCTTGAGCTCCATTTGAGCCTGGATTTGAAGTATTTGCTGTACCATTTCCACCATTTCCACCGCTTCCACCATTTCCGTTTGCTACACCATTTGAAGTATTACATTGCCCTGAATTGCCTGCACTTCCGGTGCTGCCTGCACTTCCATTTACTCCACCACCTGGGTTGGTATTTGCTGTACCATCTCTTCCAGCACCTGCATTTCCTACGTAGATATTACATCTAATAATTTTATATCCGGAACTACTTGATATTAAAAAGCCATAATTACTCATACCTCTGCCTGTTGTAGCATATTGTCCGGAAGGTGTATTAGCAGTATAGATAGTCAAATCTTTGACAGTCCAACCAGATCTTGAAGCTGAATGAAAGGCAACAATTTGCCGATTGGTACCATTCGGAGCATAATCTCCTGAAAATGTAATTATTGTTTGATCTGCAGATGCAGATGATTTTCTCCATAATTCTCCGGAAGAACCACTACGTACATACCCTCCTTCTATCACGCAATTATTGGGAATTGACACCATAACAGGGTCTGTACATCCACTTGCACATTTGGCTACACGTATATAAGTTGGTGCTGTAGCAGCTGCCGTTGAAATATTTTTATATGGATTCGATGGTGAACCTGTAGCACCTACTTCTGAAGCAATTGTTGGATCTACATAGGCTACATTACAAGTTGGTGCGGTACAAAATGGATCACTTGATGCATCATGTATTACAAATTGAACGGATGCTGAATTGGTGGTTTGAGAGCCAAAACCTGAAGTACATAAGGAACTTAATACTGCTCTATAATACATTGTACCAGGTGTACCTGGCGTAAAATTATAGGTAAAAGTAGTTTGGTTTAAATAAGCAGTACCATTCAATGTTCCTGATATATCTGTCCAATTAGAGTTATCCGTTGAGGATTGCCATTTTACCCAACGACCTAAAGTCCAATTTCCGGCACCAAATGCATTACATACAACGGTTAATGTAACCGGTAAACCGGTACAAACATCTCTGATACTTCCTCCATAAGATGCGTCATTGGGTTGTGTTACAATAGTGGGAGCTGATGCAAAATTCCAATTGACATTTAATTTATCTAATCCAAATCCTCCGCCATTATTGTCACCACATCGGCCGGTCATAGATAAGAAACTACCACTTGTAAATTGTCCGGTATATACGACTGTAGAACAAGGTTCATACGTTGAAAACCCGATATCTCCAATACGTAATCGTCCACAACGCGTGTCATCATTATTGGCACACCATGTGTTATTATTAGGATTACAATTATCGTGTGGACATTGGTCAAAGGGCCAAACATTAGGCGTACCACTTTCATCTTCTTCCCAGCTTTGCATATCTACATTAAGCGTTGTAGCTGCAACGTTTGAAAATGAGGGTCCGGTTATTAACCCCGGATTCCATTCACTACATACTTTGCTATCTATACCGTAGGTGTAATTTGCCGCTCCACAAAATAAACCCGGTCCATTGGTGCTTTGAGCAAAATTACCACCATTCCATCCCATCCATACTTTATAGCGGATATCCGGCTCATTGTTATTTATACCATCATTATTACAATCCCAATTATGCCTAAAGCCGTTAATTTGGGTAGAAATATTGACGTTTACTTGCGAAAAAACTGCGTGAGAAGTGAAAAGTAAGGTAAGTAATAGAAATAATATTCTCTTTACTTGGGAGTAGAGTATATTCATAATTTATAGTTTTGATACAAGTTAACATATATGTATTAAAACCGCAACTATAAAAATGTTAAATCTTGATTTTTTTATAAAATATAAAAGAAAATGATTTGTAATATTATTTAAAATTATCCATCAATCGTACTCCCAAATTTTATAGGAATCCCACTTATCTATTTTTATTTTTAGACGTTCATCATTAGGAAACCGTTTTAACAGAACACTAAAAACACTATCAATAGAAGTATATTCTTGTTTAATTGAAAGCATTTTTACGTAATTATTTGCAGGATATGAGAAAGCATCTTCCTTATTCATTGCGATTCCAAAAAAGTACAATGCTGAATCTATCTTAGAAATATTTCGATATGCAATTCCTAAATTATTATAAGGTCCTGTATAGTTTGAATCTACGTTGATTGCCTTTAAAAGAAACGGAATAGCATGAATATCGTCATTGAAAAAGGTCCGACAGATACCCTTTGACTCTAATGCAAATTTATTTTTATTGTTTATTTGTAGTGCTTTATCTACATACGTCTCTGCTAATTCCATTTTCTTACTTTTATCCGAATTGGATAAGTTATTAAATAGTGCTGTATTAATTTGATAACCTGCAAACATGGCGTTGGCTTGTGCGGACTGTTGCAACGATGCAATATCTCTATTAAAGAGTGTATCTACATCTTTCCAAGCCGAAGTTCTGTAATAGGTAGCAACTATCCATACGGCAAATACAATCCAGAGCCTTTTATCAAGCATAATTTTCCAATTGGATATTTGAAGCTTCTCCATTAGAAAGGCTGCTATACCTAAAAAGAAACCAAACGAAGCGATAAAACAATATCTATCCATCATTATTCCGGATACAATCACCAATAAATTTGCTGCGTATGCAATAGAAAGCAAAAAAAAGAAAAAGGAAAAAAGATAGATTTTGTTGGTTTTAAATTGTTTGACACTATAGATAAATATTGACACATACACCAGAAACGAAATAATATTCTGCAAACTAAATAAGGATACTAATGGAATTTGATTATATCCAAAATAAAAATAATAACCGTGTGGTATTAATAAGAATTTTAGATAAAGTAGCATGGTGGTAAATGAAAATGACAAATGATTGACAAATGAATCATTCTCAAATAAAGGAGAATCATTGTATATTCTTTGAATTGGATCAGAAGCGGTTACAGAGTTCCGAATCATTGAATCCAGTATTAAAATAAATACCACTAATAGTAGGTTTAACAGTACTATTAACAGATTGGATTTCGTAAAAAAATTTCTATAGTCTGCCTTATACACAAAAAAATACAAGAGCATAATTGCCCAAAATGCATATGCATCAGCTTTCGAAAATAAGGCCAATAGTAAAAAGAGTACTACTAAAAAAACACGATACCATTTTCTATCTTTAAAAAAAAGAACAAACTGAATAAGCGCTGTAACACCCAATAACATACTCAGTAAATTATCTCTACTTTTTATATTTGCAACCACTCCAACATGTATGGGATGAATTATAAAAAAGAATACGGCTAAAATTGCTAATGCATAATTCTTTTCTGTAGTTTTTAAGAAGTCTGCCATAACAACAAACCGAAAAAGCTGTATCACTAAAATTGCATATAAACCTGCATTTATCAGGTGGCTTTTTCCAGGAATAATATCTCCAAAATATTTATATTCCAACCAGAAGGTTGTCATCGTAACAGGGCGATAGTCATATTGGCCATACTTTTGTAAAAAGAGTGTGCTGAGCCCGTCCCAATTGGAGTCTATCTTTTTTATCGTTGAATAAACAAACGTAATATCATCTAAGCCCCAACCAAAAGTAGAAGTCCAACCATACAAAGCAAATACTAAGATTCCCAAAAGCGTAGAGGTAAAAAACATAGGATGTTTATCTACGATTGATATTGAATTAGATGATTTATTTTTAGGTGTAAATTTTACTTTTGGTTTCATATTAATAGCTCTATGGTTTAGTATTACAAATCATAAAAAATGAACTTATCATTTCAGTAAATACAAAAAATAATAAATTACTCGTTTAATTTGTGTTATACTAAAATAATACTATTTTACAGAATTCAATCTAATTAAAGTTGCCGTTCACTTTTGCACATATTGGTTACGTGGTGCCCATTAAAAGAAGATGGACTGAAAAATTTAGTTTTTCCGGTTTGTTATTTGGAAGCATAGCACCCGATTACGACATCTTGTTTCGATTCACGAATAATAGACAACATATTTTTGATTATGATTTTGCGTGTGTGTTTTTTATTGTGCTACCACTCGCATTTTTCAGCTTGGTTGGATTTCATCTTATTTGTCAACGTATTATCCTACAGATGATACCCAATAACTTGCGTGTATATTGGAAATCATTTCTAACCATCGACGTTACATCATATTTAAAAAATAATTTCATTAAAATTATTTACTCCATAATTTTTGCCATTTACTTACATCTTATACTCGATTTTATCTGTCATGTATTAGATGCACACACGGTTTATTTAATGATATTCGCCCTAACTAATTCTATATTTGTCGCACAGATTTTCTATTATATGGCAATCTATTTTGTTCCAATAATATTAAGTATTTTGGGATTCTATTTGCTCTATAAATATGCTGCTCCGGAATATAAAATTATGTCCAACTACGTACTCACGAAAAAACAATTTCAATTTTGGTTTTTCGTTGTAATAACAATGTGTCTATTTACATTAGCCAAATATCTACTTACACAACGAGAGGCAAATTTTGCCATTGATTTTATCATTATCACTCTTACTTCGGCGTTTATATTTTCTATCTTTTTTTGTTGTTTGATATACCAATTCATCTTAGCAAAAAATGAATAGAACGGAACTAATTATCTTTTAAAATTTCAGTAAATAATTGGATATATCTTTGTGCGATGTGTTCCCATGTATTTTCTTGAAAAGTATGCCCCAATTGAGCTGTAGGGTACGAATAATTTTGTAGAAATTTCTGAAAATAGAAATCTGATATTTTATGTGCAATTTGGTTAACATTTCCATATTCGACGAAATTCCCATTTACACCATCATCAATCAGCTCTTTGTTTCCACTTATTGGTGTTGCAAATACATATAATCCGGACGAAATCGCTTCTAATACTGCCATAGACATTGCTTCCTCTTTGCTCGGAGCGATGAGTACATGTGAATTTGATAAAATTTCCAACACCTGACTTTGGCTAACCTTTCCTACAAATTCTACATTTGTAATTTTATGTTTCTTTATATACGCTTCTAAATTTGATTTTAATTCACCATCACCAATAAAAGTTAAATGTACCGGAATCTGTTGCTGCAATAAGACTGCATGTGCTTTTAATACTGTTAATGGATCTTTTTGTTGCACTAATCTGCCGACAAAAACACTTTTTAAAATAGCATCTTCTTTGTTAAACGATTTTCTGGTTTGCAGTGGCAATATGCCATTCGGAATTACTTCTATTTTATTTTCGTGTTGGCTTCCTATAATTTTTGATGCTGCCGGTTTTAATTGATTGGTTAATACAACAATTTTTGCAGCATGCTTCAGTAGTTTTTTTATTGGAAAATATAAGAGTAAATGCCAGAAAAACATTTGTTTCGGACTAAACCATGGAATATCATGTCCGTGTGATAAAATCACATACGGCAGTTTCCATTTTTGATTTAATGCATTCGCTACGTAACCACCCGGCAATGAAAAATTGGCTAAGCAAATTTGAAAATCAGTCGAAGAAAAATGTGACAAACAGTATTCTTTTGCTTTCATCATCCAATCATACATTTCATACGGATTAGATTGAAAAGAAACTTTTCTTTTTGCTTTTAATCGGATAATCGTCAACCTATTTTCTGAAAAGAATTCAGATTCGCCGGAGAACCAAGTGGTTACAACTGTTACTTCGTGATGTGTATTAATAAAGCAAGATGCCAAATGTTGTGTAACAATTCCGGCACCTCCGCCTAATGGCGGATATTCATAATTTAAAAGTAGAATATTCAACTTAATGTTATCAAACTATAGAATTTGAAAATACAAAAAAAAGAGCTATGACAAAAAAGTTATCATAGCTCTTTCTTTAAAAAATAATAGATTTAATCTTTTACAAATTTAGTACTATGCGTTTTTCCTTCAGCATCAACAAACTGTAGAATATAAGCACCATTCGCTAAAGTAGAAAAATCCATTTTAAGCTTATTCAACCCTTTCACCAATGTGGTAGGTTGAGTTACAATAGATTTTCCTAATACATCATACACGATTAACGATGTATTTATATTGCTAATAGATTGTATTTCGATATTCAAAATATTACTTGTCGGATTAGGATAAATACCTGTAAAGCTATTTTGTACGGCATCTGACAAAATAATATTTATGAAGTTACTAAAGCTAAATGAATTATCAAGATCTATAATTTTCAATCTATAATAATTATCACCGATTACAGGTTGGTTGTCTACAAAATCATATGTAATTGGCTGTGTAGAATTACCGGCTGCTATTTTCTCACCAATTGTAATCCAATTGCGTCCGTCTGTGCTTTTTTGAATTTCAAATACTTTAGTATTTAATTCAGATGCAGTTACCCATTGTAATCTATTTACACTTCCTTGATTCCAACCGGTAAATGAGGTTAACTCAACCGGTAATGGTGAAAATGCATATATAGCAGGATGAATATAGAAAGTAGAGAATGAGTTTACTTCTATATCTACTTTGTAATTAGATCCATAGCTACTAAATGTAGCCGGTACATTTACACCGGTTGTTGGCATGCATCCTCCTGTACCACCAGTACATGGTGGTGTAAACGAACCATTTCCTCCACCGGAGAATTTAGTCATCCATAAATCCAAACCGGAGAATTGATATCTAGTTGATGTTGCCGCCGATGTAAGTGCTGCTAATTCTGATGCTGTAAAATAAAGTGTAATAAATGCATTTGTATTACTTGCAGGACTAATAGTCCATTTTCGTTGCAAATAAGGTTGTTGTTCACCTATGTTATCCGTAACTGTTTGTACACTACCATCGATACCAACACATACTTCTGTAAAGCTGAGTTGAGCTGGCGTAGTTAATCCATCATCATGAATTGTAGCAATAATCTCACCTGAACTATTAAAATAATTTCTTGTATTTCCATCTGTTATAACACAATAAGCACATGAATTTGAAGATGCTATATTTGAAGCGTTATTTACCGGCAATACTAAACTCAGCGTTCCTGCACTAATATTAGAACAACCTGCATTAGATACAAATAATTCATAAACTGACGTAGCACCTTGAGTGAGTGAACTTACTGCTAAAGGATTATCTGTAGAAGATGTAGGCGTACCACTTCCGGATACTCTAGACCAAGAAACACTTGCACCGGATGAAATAGCTGTTGCGGAAATACTTGCTGTTTGATCGCATGTACTGATATAATCAATAATAGGTGTCGCACTTGGTAATGTACTAACATTCCATGTAACTGTATTAATCGAACTTGTATTACATCCTGTTCCTGTAGATGTTCTATACGTTCTAATTTCCACCATTGTTCTTCCTGTAGTTGACAAATTAGTACCGGATGTATAGTTCGACCATCCACCTGTTCCATTATATCTATATTGCAATATATCTGTAACAACTCCAGTTCCACCTGTTCCTGCAGTGAAAACGGCTGATACATTATCCCCATCACACACATCTGTGACATTTGGTGTTTTTGCAAGTGTACCTGGTTGAGGTTGAGGAACTACTGTCCAAGATGCGACTGTTGGCGTACTTGAGGTACAACCAGATCCTGTTGCTGTTCGGTATGTTTGAATTTCTACCGACACTAAGCCTGTTGTAGCAATTGGAGTTCCAGCAGTATAAGAAGCCCACGCACTATATCCGGAACCAGCATCTGTTCGATATTCTAGATAATCCGTAATGGTACCAGTTCCACCAGATCCGGCAGTTGCAGTTGCAGATACTGTCTGTCCTTCACATACTGTTGTTACATTCGGTGTTTTCGATAAAGTACCGGAACTTGGTAAGGACACAATAGTTACAGAAGCAGTAGATGCTGTCGTTGCCGCACAACCTGACTCGGGTTGAGTAACTATCGAATAATAATATAAAGTACCGATTGCACTTGTAACGGCAGTATAATTTATTCCGGAACCAACTAAAGTTCCACCTGAAGTTGAATTACTTCCATTTCTATACCAATTATAAGTATAAGCACTTGCAGTACCACCACTAGCTGAAGTAGACAAATCAGTTGGTGCACCATTTTGGCAAACGGTTTGTGATGTCGGTGTTGGTAAATTAATAATTGGATCTGCTACAGTACTAATTTCGGCAGTTGATGAAATAGCATCACAACCTACTGATATAGTAGTAGACGAAAGCACTAAACGATAATATTTTGAAATATTTGCTTCTGTACCATTACCTGAAACTGTCAACGTTGTTCCTGTACCACCTACATAGGTAATACCTGCTGGCGTACCATTTACAACATTTGCCCAACCGGTACTACCATCAGCAGAATATTGCCATCTATAAGTAAAGGCACCTGTTCCACCGGAAGCAGTTGACGTTAATGAAGCACTTCCACCACTACATACAGTTGTTAAGGCAGCAGGAGCACTCAAAGTTGGCTCCAGAACAACTGTATACGTAGATGCAGAAGAATATGTTTCACAGCCGGAAGTACCACTCGTAGGATAATATCTTAATCTATAGTACCATGTACCTGAAGTTTCAGAACCGTCTCCGGTTACCGTTAAGGTACCTCCTGTACCACCTGCGTATGAAATTCCGGACGGAGTACCATTCGTTACTGAAGCCCACGACATACCGTCTGAAGAATATTGCCATTGACGAGACATTGGGCCTGTTCCACCAGATACAGTTGATGTAATATTTGCCGAGCCACCTACACAAACTGTAGGACTTGATGGAATTGATAAAGTTGGATCTGCAATAGTGGTAACAACAGAATTAGTAGATATTGCTGCACAATTAATATTTGGGTCAACAGAAGTTGCCACCATTCGATAATATTTTGCACCTAATGCCTCTGAACCATCACCAATAACTGTCATTGTACTTGTGTTGGCATTGCTATATGAGATGCCGGCAGGTGTACCGTTTACGACATTTGCCCAACCTGTACTTCCATCTGCAGAGTATTGCCAATTTATATCAAACAAACCGGTGCCTCCTGAGCGATTAGATGTTATGTTTGCAGAACCACCCAAACATATTGTTGGTGATGCAGGTGCTGATGCCGAAGGTTGTGAAACAACTTGTACCTGTGCTATAGAGCTATTTGTAGAAGTACACCCAGAACCAGCAGACGAAACTGTGCAAAAATAATACATATTACCCGCAGTCCCTGTTGGTGGTGCATAACTTGTACCTGTTTCCCCTGAAATTGATGTTGCTCCTGTGTAACTATTGGAGGTATTACTATACCATTGGTGTGTTCTGGATGGAGTTCCATTAGCCGAACTAACTGTTAAATTAGGAATTGTACCACCCGTACAAACAGGGGTAGAGCTAGTCGGACTGGTTGTAAAGGATGGATCCGGCACCACGACAATAGTGACAATATTACTTTCATATTGTGTTGTTCCTCCGCTGCTATTTGTACAATATCTAACTACTCTTCTATATTCATACGTTCCGGCAGTTGATAAAGTTGCGCTATATGTTTGACTTACAGTTGATGCAGAACTTGCGGTATTTGTCGTTGCAGAACCAACATCAGTCCAAGCACCACCATTAAATCTTTGCTGAAAAACTACCGTACCACGAGGATATAGACTTCCATTTGTAGTATTAGTAACTGTAATATTTGCACCGCTACAAACAGTTGCACTGCCACCAATTACACCTGCTGTAGTTGAAGCACTTATACTTCCTGCATCCCACCACCATTGATAATACCATCTTGCTCTGTAATCATTGGTAGAACCATCCGAAGAACAATTAATTCGTTCAGAATAATAAACTCCATTATTTGTTCCACAAGAAGGCTGTGCCACAATTGTCAAATTGTTTGTTCCATTATTAGGATCACCATACCCACCGGCACAATCTCCATCTGCACCACCGCAAACACCGCCATCATCTTCCCATGAATCAATTTGAATTTGAATTGTAGCACTAGACCAAGCAATGCCACTTGTAGAATACCCACCGACACCGCCATAATTATCACAACCTACGTTATCACGACGAGAGGAGCCACCACCGCCCCATGTACCTGTACCGCTGTGTTTAAAACGGACATCGATGTAAACATCGGGTGAGCTTATACAGTCCCCACAATCGGAGCCGGAGCCACTATACATACCAACTGAAACGTTATTTATGTTAATTGATACTGTTTGGGCATTAGCATCTAATGATACTAAACTTAAACCAATAAAAATGAGAATAGAGTGTATAAATTTATACATATAAATAATTTACAAATTAATAAAACGTGCTATTGCTAAACCCTTAGAAATAGTATTAATAATCTTATGCTAAGGTAAATTTAATGGAAAAAATCCATATTTTGCTTTTTATCAAAAAAAATATTCAGTTTGGGGTACTGATATAGTGCAGATTTAACATTAGAGATAAATGTACTATCATACAAATTATCACCCATATTAATAGTTATTATGGATGGCAGGCTTAATACGCAGAGCGGAAATTCAGTTAATTTATTCGAAAACAATCCAATCCATTCTAATTTATTAAGTTTACATACCTGATCGGGCAACTGAGTAATTTCATTATCCCATAACGACAAATAATTAAGGTTAGTAAGATTGAACAATTGAATAGGAATTGAATGGATATCATTACGAGCGAAACATAAAACTTCTAATTGGTTTAAGTTCTGAATTTGAGGGTCTATCGAAACTAATTTATTATTTCTAAATCGAGCTAATTTTAAGTTATTTAAAGCGTAAAATCCATTTTCTATTACAGAAATATTATTATCAGAAACATCTAGTTTTTCTAATTTACTGAGTGTTATGATACCCATTGGAATTCGCTCCAATTGATTATATTGCATTTGTAGATTAGTAAGTTCTTCCAAACTAAACAATTGAGAGGGAAATACTTTGAAGCAATTATAATTCAATCTTAATTCCTTTAAATTACTTAATTCTGCAAACCAACCCGGCAATTGTTCAATTTGATTATTATCTAAAGACAGAAAACGAAGATTAGAAAATTTTCGTATAGCATCAGGAACTGATTTTAATTGTTGACTTTCTAATGAAAGTGCATAAACTTTCTTCGGTTGTTTGGAGGCAGTTTCTAAATCTGTATATGTATTATAATCACTTATATCCATAACTTGTGCAAATGATGGCAACGTACTACTTATAAATAATAGACTCAAGATTAAACTAAATAGCTGCTGAAAAGCCATAATATAAAACTACTAAAACTTTTTTGATACTGAAAAGAAAAATCTTACCTTGTCATTTCTATGACTGAAAAAAACATATCAAATACGGCTGTTTTCCTTCTTTTATGTGTGTTGTCTATTCTATTTTATGGTAATTCTATAAAAAACGGATTTGCACTTGATGATAGTTATATTTTTCAGCAGATTCCGGAAGTAGGAAGTAATTTTATGAGTTGTTTTAAAGTTTTTAAGCAACGTTATGACTTTGTAGATTATAGGCCTGTTGCCATGTTTACTTTTGCACTTGAACAATGGTTTCTAGGTGAAATTCATCCGACTATTTCTCATTTGATAAATTTAATCCTATTTGTAAGTTTATGTTTTTCAATTTATATATTTATTAAACAATTACCGGAAAAACATGCAACTGCTATTGCACTCATTTGTTCGATTCTTTTTTTAGCACATCCGATACATGCAAATGCAGTATGTAATTTAAAAAGCAGAGATACTATTTTAGGTATGTTACTTAGTATTTGGAGTATTTATTATTTTACGTATTATGCAACAAGTCAACAAACAAAAAAGAAACTTAAAGGCTATTGTTTTGGAATCCTATTGTTTTTATTAGCCGTTAGCACCAAGAGAGATAATTACAATGTGCTCTTAATTGTTCCTTTGACGTTAATAATCTACAATTTAGCTTCGATAAAGCAAATTTTAAAGGGCTTAACTCCAATTATTATACTTGTTTTAATTTTAAGTATAATACTAAATTTTTATTTGCCCCATGAATACTCTATAGGAAATAGCATCATTTATACTGAAAATCCTATCGTAGAAAAAACCACGTTCTTTTATCAACTAAGTCAAGCTATAAGTACATATACAACTTATCTAAAATTTATGATAATTCCGCAAGGTTATTATTTCTATTTTGGATACGATATGATTCCATTGTTGCCTATCAATAATATACAACAAATTTTATACTTGTTATTACATTGCAGTATTCTTTTAGGAGCTTTTATCTTATATAAGAAAGAAGAAAAAATGGGAGCTTATGCTATTTTATTTTTTTATGCAACCCTATACTATTGTAGTAACATGTATGTACTTGTTGCCGGTATTGTTGCAGACAGATATGCATTCATTGCTTCGTTAGGATTCTGTTTATTTGTCGCATGGTTTATAATTTGGTGTACTGATAAATATATACAGTATACCAAGAATAAGTCTAAAAATAAAAAACAGCAAAAGGGATTATCTATCCATCAACTATCTATTTTAATTGCATTATTGATATCATTTATTTATTTACCATTTACTTGGAGTAGAAATGTAGCGTGGAAAGATATTATTAGTTTAATGGATAAAGACATTCCTCAATTAACTAACTCATTTCAAGGCAATAGAATAGGTGCTACACACTACTTAAATGCCGCACGAAATGAACAACAAGCAGAAATAGCACAAACATTATACTCCAAAGCGCTCAATTGTGCTTTAAATGCGGACGCTGTTTATAAAGACGATATTTTTATTTTAGAATCAAAGGCATTGAGTTACCTCGGGTTAGGAAATAAAGATTCTGCCTATACTACTTTTGCATATATTAATTCTATTACAGACTCAAGTGCACTTACATCAAATATGTTGGGCGATTTATTTTACAAAAGAAAATCGTACGATACTGCGACTTATTTTTATCATAAACTGCTAACCATTGATACCATTACTGATATAGGTTACTACAAATTAATTTCTACCTTACACAATTTAAGTAGAATAGACGGCTCATTTCGATTTTGTGATAGCATTATTCAAAGACGACCTTCATTAAGTATCTCGTATGAAACTAAAGGATATAATTATTTACATTTAGGCGACACAGCTGCTTCCGGTAAATATATGTTGCGTGCCTTCCAATTAGGAATGCAATCCACTGCTTATGCAAATCTTTATTTTAATTTCTATAAATCCAAACGCGATACAACGATGTATCAGCAATTTGAACCATATCTACAAAACACAAATAATAATTACTAAAAAGGAAATGAAATTTATTTTTTGGGAAATTTTGTTGCGATGCATTCATCTCTAATTTCACAAAGAGCCCACAATCCAAATAAAGTAGATATTATTTGCCCGTTCTCTTCCAGTAGATTTTTTGGGAATCCGCCATCAACTCTTTGTGTAGATAACAACAATCCAATTGGAGCACCATCTTTTATTGTAAAATCATTCGAATATAATGCATATGCAAGTGATTTTATCGGTTCTATATAATTGGTATGGTCTGTTAACAATAACGTATCTTTATACGAAGCGATATTTAATGCATCTATTTTTAATTGACTTCTTAGATACTCAAAATGAGCTACACTATCTACAACACAATTTTTAGAAGCCAATTCATAAAACTGCCAATAAAATTCATTTCTTAGTTGAATGGTTAATTGTGAAAAGTCATACATTTTATCTATTAATTTTTTGTGCCATGGTAATTGATGACAAAATGTAATCATAAAATTTCGTTCCACTGATTTGTAGGATGATGCTTCCAATAAAGAATCAAGATTTGAAGTTTCTTTAACAACTTTATCTATTTCATCCAATCTTGAAATATCCTTAAAATATTTACCATATAAGCTAAAGAGATATTCGCTATTTAATCGTTCACGTGCAACAATCTGAGAATCCAAACCTAAATTAAATTTTTGGTTTATCATACTTAATTTTCTAAAATGAGATTCGCTTTCTATATCAAAAATTGTATTTCCCATGAAATGAGTAGCAGCCTTAATTCTTTCATCAAGTTGATGAATCAACGAATCTTTTCCATATTTTTTTACAAACCTAAACAGTGTATCTGATGGTATTTTTTTCAACAACGAATCTCCAAGCATTGCTTCGTAGCTATGACTCGAAAAATCGGATGCGTGTATTGAAGGTTGAAAAAAGAAAATAAAAAATACGACCAAGCTGAATAGAAAATGTTTCATACTGATTTTTTTATTCAAATGTAAAGAAAATAAATACAACATACAATTCTTCAATAATCAGACCAGAAATACAATTCAAAAATAAATCAATAATAAATTTCATATAGAATTGAACTAAAAAAAGAGAGCATTCGGTTCTTTTTTCATTTAACAATATGGAAGAAAGGAAATTTCGCTTTTTAATCATACGTAATGAAGAAATTTGAAAAACTTTACGGTTTGTGCGATATGAAATATATTACATGAAAAAAAAATAGTTATTTTAGTTTTTCTTAGCAATCATTCCATTAAAAACCGGTAGGTAATTAGGGGTGATACAAATTCGATAAACTATAAACATTATGATTAAATCCGAAATAGAATCCAACGTATATCAATTAAATTTTTACAGAGCTACCGCAGATTTTCTCCTTCAAAATACGCTTGAGCAACAACAACAATTTTTATCTGACAACCAAGTTGACTTAGTACGTTTTGCTTTACCATCTACCAATTTTGACTTATCAAATGAGTTTCGTGCATTTAAAAAATATACTTTTATAAATGCCATTTTTAATTACGAAAAAGACACTTCACAAGTGGAAGATTTTCCGCTCGATTTAGATTACGAATTAAAGGAAGCTACACTCGATGATAAAGAAATGATAGCTCAATTAATAAAAGATGTTTTTGAAAATGCTACTTTTGGGTACGCTACTATTCCATTTCTAAAAGATAAGATTTCATCAAAAATGGAATTGCAAGCCTTACAAAGTTATATACTCGACTTATTTAATCAACCCAATAGTGGCATTCAATTATATAAAAATCAACAAGAAAATGAAATAGTTGGTTTCTCTTCTTATACTATCAATAGCAACAACCAAATATACAGACCCTACACCGGAATAATTTTCAATAAAAGAAATGTAAAAGTATATGAAAAGTTAATTTATGCAATGATACATTACAACTATACACATCAAATAAATGCAATTACATTTGGTACTAGAGCAGATAACATAGCACTCATCAATAAATACAACAGATTAGGCTGCAAAGTAACTTCTATAAATTATAACTTTCTTGCACTTGTTTAAAGCTTATGCTTTTTTATAAACACCTCTTGCCAAAGGTGATATACTAATCAACGATAAAATCAATTTATTCAACAAATTGAATGGAAATGTAAATTTTCTTTCTATATCAATTAATAGGATAATGCGTTGCTCGTTGGTTTTATTCCACGCTTCGTGTTCAAACGTATCATCAAATAAAAATGCTTTTCCTTCTTCCCAATAATAAATGGCATCGCCAATCTTTATGGCTGTTTTATTTTTTTCATTGGGCATTATCAAACCCAAATGATATCGCAAAAAACCTTTATATACACCACGATGTGGTGTAATGTGTGTGTTTGGTTCCATGATGGAAAAAAATACGGTTTTAATCGATTTTTCATTTAATAATTTCATGGTTAATGGAAAATACGCAGCATTCCTTTCAATATCTTTTCCGGCTACTCGCAAGAAAAATGTTTTCCATTTATTTCGTTCTACAATTCGTTGTTGTTCAGCAGATAAATCTTCCATATTTCTGAAAGACACTTGATTGAAGTTTTCAATTTCCGTTTTAATATCCAGGTAATTCGATTCTATCGTGCTTAAAAAGCTATACTCAGACAAAGCGTGTATCGGTTTGTCTTCATCTAATAAGAACAGAAATTTTTCTAATAGAATTACAATGTTTTGTCCAATTTTATTTATACTCATCTAGCTGGCTAAATTAAAACTAATATAAAAAAATACTACTCCGTGCGTTTTTCTTGTGCAAACGATACAAAAATATCCCATAAAACTTCGTACGGAATTATTTCCCATTCAGCAATGATATATTGATTGGGTTTTCGAAGTTCTGCTATTTCGTACCAGTCTGCATTTTTTAAATCTTTATAATTAAATCCGGATTTTTCTGCTTTTAGCATCAAACTGAGTAAGAGGTGATTTCGCTTATAGGTGTTATCGTTCAAATAGCGTGATCGGTAGGAACGCAATGCATCCATTTTAGCAAAAATAAGATTAAAGTCATTTTTAGCGGCATGAAATAACACTTCCAACATACGAATGGCGAAATTAAAACCGGATTTATCTTTTGAATTCACCGGAACTTCGTTCAAGAATTTTGCCAAACTAAATTTATACGCACCTTTGTTTAAATAATAATCCATAAACACTAAATATGCGTATAATATTTTCCATCTTTCTATTAAGCGTTCCGATTGTCTTTTAAACGATTTATTTTGTAACACTTCATCATACACATTTGTAGCCTGTTCAATATCGTGGTGTTGTAGGTACAATTTAAATTGAATTTCTTTTAATAAAAACCAGTTAAAATTATTTTCGGGTAAATCTAAATGTGCCTCATTTTGGATAAGCTGAATGCCATCCTCATATTTTTTTGCGGAAAGTAAGGCTGAAAGCTTATAAATAAGTATAATAACCTTACGAGTATTTGTAAACGAAGCCGGATTCATAATCATATAATTATCCGCATCATTACAAATATCAATTAATTCATTAATCTTGTTACTTTTTTGCAAATACTCTAAAGATAGGTAGTAATAAAAGAACTCAATTTCTGTATTCCTTAATTCCGTTTTTAATAATTTAAACTCGTTTAAAATCTTAAACACATCATCCAACAATGCATCTGTAATGGGTGCTTGGTTTTCAAATTGTATTGACGCTTTAAAATATAAAAATTTAGCATATTGTTCTTTTTGTGCCAATTCAATATATTTTAAATACAATTCTTGTTCTTTCGAGAATTCTTTTATATTTCCACTAAGTGCATAATAACTTAATAAATAATAGGAATAATTTTTTAAGATATCATAGAATTTGAATTGCTCCGCCTTGGCATAATTTTCTTTTACCAACTCATACACTAATTTCGTTGTACCGGAAATTTTAATAATAATTTCAATGATTTGGTTATTTAATGTACATTCATAAAAGGCTCTACTCTGCGGATTTATAAATACTTCGTCTGTGTCTAACAACAGAACGGTCTTTTGCATTTTTACTTTAAATCGAGATTTGAGCTTTCGAAATTTGGCATCTTTATCTGCATTTCCATAAATATAATCTGCTGCCGTCTCATCATTCGTAATAATACCTTTTTCCAATCCTTCGTAAAGTTTTAAATATAAGTTCGTATGATTTTGATTAAAAAAAGTCTTGTCAAAAACATCTACTTTGGATAATCGCTTCCGATTAACAATTTTTAGTAACTCTTTCAACGTATCCATAATGTCACAAGTTTTATAATTATTTTAATACAAATATCTAATAATAAATATTTTATGCTTGTAATTGGCAATATAATGCATAATTATTAAAGTCACAACTAAAAAATAAATCGACTATGAACGTAACTAGTATTTCGTTCAACTTTGCACTTGAATAGATGGAAGAATTGAGAACTCATGTGTTTTCAGAAGAAAACAATGGTATTTGGTATCAATTATTCAGAAAATCAATTCATATTTATTTTATTTTAAGAACCCAACATTAAAACCTTTGTCACAAAAATGAAATAAAAGCCCAACAAAATTACATATAACTGTGTGATAATCAATCTATTTGACATTCATAAGCTCATATACAAATAAATTATGATATGTCACTTTATTGTTAAATCTGTAAATAATTCTTAATATTAACTTCTCATCTTTGTGTTAATAAAAACAACAAACATGGGAATCATAGTAGCACTTTTAATCGCATTATTAAGAATCGTAGATCCAACAGGCGGAAACATCGTTGACCCAACTGGTGGTAATAAAATGATAGTAGATCCAACTGGTGGTAACATTGTTGATCCAACTGGTGGTAATAGAATCGTTGATCCGACTGGCGGTAACATTGTTGACCCAACTGGTGGCAATAGAATCGTTGACCCAACCGGTGGTAATTAATTTGTTTTTTCTCCCCCACTATAATAAATAGTTAGTAGTTTAGTTCTTACACGGAGTGGTTTCGCCACTCCGTACTTTTTTTCTCCAATTCTAAGAAACAAAAAAATAGGCAATTCCGCTACTTTTTAGCAAAACAAATTAAAATAAATTATCATTTATCAATTTTTCTATATGGGAAGTTCCACCGCTGTGCGGATCATATTAGAAGTAGCCTTAGCAAATAACGTATTGTTTTCATCGTAGAGTTCCGCTTTTATATGTAATATCGTCTTCCCTGCTCTTAAAACGGTACCTTCTCCATAAATTACCGCACCTGCTTTTGCCGGATTAAGAAAGTCTATATTCATATTTACGGTAGCAAACCCATGTGGCCGTCCCAATGTAAAACTGGCTGCTCCCATCACTTCATCTAATATTGTAGCCATAATTCCGCCATGCATTATCCCAATCGGATTTAGCATATATTTTTCTACTACAAATTGCATTTTCACATTTCCTTCTTCCGCAGCCACTACTTTGGTTTTCAACCAATCCATCAACGGATATTCATATTGCCATTTCTCTTGACCAATTTGACTTTTAAAAAATTCGACGCGCTTATTCATACTCATTAAATTTTTATATCTATGCTATTACTTCATCTTTTGTAAACTCTGAAGTAAGATGAAATTGTATTTCCGGATAATCTTGTTGTGTTAATCGCAAAATCCATTCTGAGCTTGCTAAAAATACCGGTTGTTGCTCTTTATCAAACGCAATATAATTGGATTTTGTTCTGATAAATTCATTCAATTTAGCCACATTCTCCGATGTAACCCAGCATGCTTTATAATATTGCAACGGTTTAAATTGGCAAGATGCACCATATTCATGTAATAACCTGTATTGGATAACTTCAAATTGCAAATCGCCCACCGTTCCTACAATTTTAGCTTGTGTGGTATGCACTGTAAACAACTGTGCCACACCTTCTTCCGTTAATTGTTGGATACCTTTTTCCAATTGTTTTGTTTTCATTGGATTGGTATTTACCATTTCTTTAAAAATTTCCGGTGAGAAACTTGGAATTCCTTTAAAAAACATATTTTCACCTTCCGTAAGCGTATCACCTATCTTAAAATTACCGGTATCGTTCATGCCTATTACATCGCCCGGATAGGCATCTTCAACAATATTTTTATCTGATGCCATAAAGGTAACCGGATTGCTAAATCGCAATTCTTTCTTTAATCGGGTGTGATAATAAAATTTATTGCGTTCAAATTTTCCGGAACAAACACGTAAAAAGGCAATTCTACTGCGATGATTTG
This sequence comes from Bacteroidota bacterium, assembly GCA_963169645.1. GTDB lineage: Bacteria > Bacteroidota > Bacteroidia > Chitinophagales > JADIYW01 > JADJSS01. Next base: position 8,886 of record CAUJCO010000008.1, on the reverse strand, counting down.
GGTCAATATTGGCATGTATTTTAAAAACAAACCCGGAAAGTTTTTCCTCTGTCGGCATTACAACTCGCTTGTCGGTATTTCTGCCTCGTGGCGATGGTGCAATTTGAATAAATGTTTCCAACAACTCTCTTACGCCAAAATTATTGACACCGGAACCAAAAAACACCGGAGCTATTTCGCCCGACTTATAATTTTCTTCGTCAAATGGTTCATACACACCGTCTAATAATTCAATATCTTCTCTCAACTTTGCCGCGTCTCGCTCACCTATTTGTTTATCTAATTCTGCATCTTCGATGTCGTTTATTTGTACATATTCTTCTTCCACTTTGGTTGAGGATGCCCTGAATAAATTCAGTCTTTTTTCAAATAAATTATATACACCTTTAAATAATTTTCCACCTCCGATTGGCCAAGAAAGTGGACGAACTTTTATAAATAATTTTTGTTCCAGCTCATCTAACAAATCAAATGGATCTTTACCATCTCTATCCATTTTATTAATAAAAACAATCACAGGCATATTACGCATACGGCAAACTTCCATCAATTTTTCTGTTTGCATTTCCACGCCTTTTACACAATCTACTACTAATATTACGCTGTCAACTGCTGTGAGTGTGCGGTACGTATCTTCTGCAAAATCCTTATGACCGGGCGTATCTAACAAATTGATTAAGGTATTTTGATATTCAAATGACATCACCGATGTTGCCACCGAAATACCTCTTTGTTTTTCAATTTCCATAAAGTCGGAAGTAGCCGATTTTTTTATTTTATTAGATTTTACCGCACCAGCCGTTTGGATAGCACCACCATACAATAAAAATTTTTCCGTTAGCGTGGTTTTTCCGGCATCCGGATGCGATATAATAGCAAAGGTCTTTCTTCTCTTTATTTCTTCCGTTATCGACATTTTAAAGATTTAATAGGCAAAATTACGGAATATCAAATTAGGGAATTATGAAATATTCTATCTTTGAACGCACAAACCGAAAATAGGAAATTAGTTGGTTCTCTAAAACAGGAATAGATTTTTGAAAGATATAATCGTATCTTAGTAATGAAAGTATTTATTAAGACGCCTAAGAGCGGAGACAGACAAAACCCATAATAATAGTTTCAAACAAGATTCAACTATGAGAACATTTATCTTATCTCTATTTATTTTGATGGCATTTTCTCATGTAGGTGCAAAATCCATTGTACAAAATAAGATTGACTATGTAAAAAATGAAGGACAATGGGAAGCTCCTATTCTCTATAAAGCGGATTTATCCGGTGGTTGGGTGTTTTTAGAAAAAAATAAATTAACCTATAAATTTATCGATGCAGCACATTTACATCATTCAGGAAAACAACAACACTCAAAAGAAGAAAAAATAAAAGGACATGCTTACGAAGTAAAATGGTTGAATGCAAATACCAATGTTATTATCAGCAGTTCCGATAATCGAAATTATTACAACAATTATTTCATCGGAAAAGATTCAAAAAAATGGAAATCAAATGTTAGTATATTTGGGTCTGTTTTATATCAAGATATATATCCAAATATCGATTTTAAGGTATATGGAGATGCAAATGCTTTAAAAACAGATTATATTGTTCATAAAAATGGAAATGTACAAAATTTACAATTTCAATATAATGGAGTAGATGCACTCTCTATTACAACGGATGGTAGATTAATGATAAAAACATCAATCAACACGATATATGAACTTAAACCGTATGCATATCAAAATATAAATGGGAAACAATATGAAGTGCCTTGTAAATATGTTTTAAATGAAAACGTACTCTCGTTTTCACTGCCAAATGCGTATAACAAAAATGAAGATTTAATCATCGACCCTACTTTAGTATTTTCTACGTATTCCGGCAGTTTTTCAGATAATTGGGGTTCATCGGCAACACACGATAACACAGGAAATATGTTTTTAGGTGGTATTGCCTTGGGTGCAGCATACCCAACTTCGTTAGGTGCATTTCAAACAAGTTTTAACGGTGGCGATGGTGCTGAGCCAACAGATATTGCCATTACAAAATTCAATGCAACCGGTACAGCAAAAATTTATTCTACTTATTTAGGCGGTAGCTCCAATGAATTATTAGCCAGTTTATATTGCACGTCCAATAATGATTTAATTGCAGTATTGGCAACCAGCTCTATGGATTTTCCAACAACTGCAAATGCATATAATAAAACATACAATGGTGGCAACTTTACCTTTGCGATGTCTAACTCCATTCTTTACCCGAATGGTTCTGATATTGCCATTACAAAATTAAATGCAGCAGGCTCAGCATTGGTTGGCTCTACTTTTTTTGGTGGCACGGGTAATGATGGCCTAAACGCAAGTGTCAGCACCAATTATAATTATGGCGATGATTCTAGAAGTGATATAGCTGTTGATGAATTGGGTGATATTTATATTACCTCAACCACCAACTCTTCTGATATTTTGGGTACTGCCGGAAAAGCACAAGCTAACAATGGCGGTGGTTTCGATGGTGTTTTAGCAAAATTTAATGCCGACCTATCGTCTTTAAAATGGGCTACCTATTATGGTGGCTCTGGAGATGATGCATCTTATAGTATTGGCATGGATAAACAAAAAAATATCTTCATTTGCGGTGGCACCACCAGTACTGATTTACCGCACACCAACAATGGATTAAATACAAGCTATCGCGGAGGTGATGCGGATGGATTTGTTGCATCTTTTGATAACGATGGAAATGCCGTACAAGCAGCCTCTTACATAGGAACGGATGGTTATGACCAAGCATTTATTTTGGATTTAGATTTAGATGATAATATATTTTTATTCGGACAAACCTTAGGTGCTTATCCGGTGAGCAATGGTGTTTACAATAATGTAGGTGCACCACAATTTATTCATAAATTAAATAATACACTTAATACAACTGTTTTTTCTACCGTATTCGGAACAGAAAATGCACAGCAAATCAATATCACGCCAACTGCTTTATTAGTGGATGTTTGTAATAATATTTACGCCGTAGGTTGGGGTGGATTTATTAATAATTATGGAAACACTTTTGATATGCCGGTTACACCAGATGCTGCAATGGATTCTACAGATGGTAGTGATTTCTATTTAATCAACCTCAATACAAATGCTGCTAATTTAGTGTATGCTACCTATTTTGGTGAAACCGGAGGCATTGGCGATCACGTTGATGGTGGTACGAGCAGATTCGATAAAAATGGAATTGTTTATCAAGCAGTATGTGCCAGCTGTGCCGGCACCAACGAATTCCCGACCACTGCCGGCGTAATTGGACCAAATAACAATGCAGACAATTGCAATATGGCTGGTTTTAAATTCGACTTTAAACTAACCGGATTACAAATTATTACAACAACGGCTACACCATCTAAAGGATGTCAGCCACTCACAACACAATTCAGTTATACTTCCACGCAACCGGGCAATGAATGGCATTGGGATTTTGGCGACGGAAGCACATCAACCGCACAATATCCAACTCATATTTATAGCAATACCGGAACGTACACAGTTCATTTTTATTTAAAAGATTCCACAAATTGCAATCCGATAGACTCATCAACCATTACCGTTGAAGTTGGGCTTCCAAAAACAGCATCAATACAAGAACAAATTTGCGAAGGTGATTCTATCACAATTGGACATGAAACATTTTACACCAATGGAACCTATCAAATTACATTAATGTCTGTTGCCGGTTGCGATTCCATTATTACACTTCATCTTACTACTATTCCATTAAAACATACATCCATTCAAAAAGCAATTTGTAGCGGACAATCTTATACCTTTGGGAATCACACCTACACACAATCGGGAATTTACACAGACACTGTGCAATCCAATTCCGGTTGCGATTCAATTATTACATTACAATTAACAGTAACAGATACGCTCCAATCAATTATTCAACAAACTATTTGCAAAGGTGATTTTGTAAACATCGGTAATCAATCATTTACAGAAAATGGGATTTATACCGTTCACATTCCGGCAAGTGGTGGTTGCGATAGTATGATACAATTAATATTGCAAGTGATAGATACGGTTAAAGTACAAATGAATGCTGCTATCTGCTCCGGAGACAGTTTGGTTATTGGTAATCAAATATTAAAAGAAACAGGAAATTACACTATACATCTAAAAACATCTATCGGTTGCGATAGTCTTATAAATATTACATTGCGAACCATTCCGATTAAGGAAGAAACCTTGTCACGTACTATTTGCCAAGGTGAAACTATTCAAATTGGAAATCAAACATTTTCACAAGCAGGTTCGTACGAAATAAAATTAACTTCAGCCGAAAACTGCGACAGTATTGTGCATCTTAATTTGACCGTCAATCCGCTTCCTATCATAGATGCAACTGCAGATAAAAGTCAAGCTTTACCGAATGAAGACATACAACTAAATGTAATAAGCAACGAAACATTATCTTATCATTGGTCGCCATCTGATTTATTAAACAATGCACACATCCAAAATCCAATAGCACAAATTCAGGCCACTACATTATTTACTGTTGTTGCAACCAATCAACGCACCAATTGTAGTAACAGTGATTCTGTTTTAGTAAATATTCAATATTTACCATGCACGAATATGTACATCTATATTCCCAATGCATTCACACCTAACAATGATGGCAATAATGATGTATTATATGTTCGTTCTGAAAATTTAAAAGAAATGCATATAGAAATTTTTGATCGTTGGGGTTTGAAAGTATTCGAATCAAATTCTATTAATGATGGCTGGGATGGCACCTATAAAGGAAGTGCATTGCCGGCCGAAGTGTACGGTTATTATTTTAAAGGCACTTGCTTAGAAGGAAAAAACATTGTTCTAAAAGGTAATATTACTTTATTAAGATAAATACAAATACAATTCCTTTCATTTTTAGCATAGTCATATTGGAACGGAATAAGAATTTATAAAATAAATAAACTATATTAGCACGAATAAAATAGCAACTAGCTTATTACAAGAAACAAGCTATTTTATGGAGAAAAAATAAATGAGAATAGATGAAAAGAAGTTTAATTTTGGGATTATTGTTTGCATTTTTATGTAAAGTTGCTGTTGCACAAGATCCACATTTTAGTCAAATCCAATACAATCCTTTATATTTAAATCCGGCGTTTGCTGGTGTTACTGAGTATGGAAAACTCAATCGTATTGCCGGATTATATAGAGATCAATGGAGAACATTGCCGGTTCCTTATTCAACAACGACGGCATCTTATGATCGTTTGCTTAAAAAATTCAACAAAGGTTGGCTAATCGGTGGTGGCGTTAGTTTTTTATACGATAAAGCCGGAGATGGAAACTTAAGTATTTTCAATCCCAATTTGACAATGAACTTTGGGAAATATTTTAATAAGGAAAAACAATTATTGACTATCGGTATTACAGCAGGCATCACCATTAAATCATTGGATCAACAAGGATTAACCTTCGACAACCAATACAATGGTTCCACTTTTGATCCTAATATTCCAAATGGCGAATCGTTTTCCAACAACAATATTTCCTATCCAAATTTCACTTTAGGATTAAACTTCAGAACAAAAATAAAAGAGAAATCAATTTTAGATATTGGTGCGACAACATCCAATTTACACACTCCAAATCAAAACTTCTTGTATCTCACTTCTTCTGAGTTACCATCAAGACATTCCGCTTATGCCAAAGCAAAAGTGGCCATCAAAGATAATTGGAATGTACAACCCGGATTTTATTTTCAAAATCAACGTAAAGCAAACGAAATATTGGTTAATGCCATCGCAGAAGTTCGATTTAAAGAGAAAAATGATTTTGGTTTAGGATTTGGTTTAGGATATAGAGCAATGGACAACGATGCTGCCATTACCTATTTATCCTTTTTATACAAAACCTTACGCGTAGGAGCAGCATACGACTTTAATGTTTCCGGTTTGCGAAAAGCTACAAAAGCACAAGGAGCTTTTGAATTAGTATTGAACTATGAATTCGGTGAAACGAAAAAAGCAAAACCTTGTCCGGTTTATGTTCCGGCTGAGGTAATTACGAAAGTACGTGTTAAATATGAAGATTCTTCAAACAACTTCGTAGATACTATTATAAACAGAACTATTGAACCAAACACGATTAAAGGTGAATATATAGATTCTATTGAAGTGATTGTTCCGGCAATTGTATTAAAAGCGGAAAAACCGGAAGTTATCAATATAGATAATACATCAGAAAAAGTATTAACGTTATTACCAATTGAATTATATTTTGATAATGATATTCCAAAACAAAATAACACAGCAGATTATCAAACATTATATCAACAATATAAATCAAAAGCAAATACGTTTACCAAAGCATCCGCTGATAGCAGCCAGAACGTATCTGCATTCTTTAGTCAAATTGATGACAACTTTAACCGTGTAGATAGGGTATTAAAAGAACTATCTAAATTAGTAGATGGCGGATATATAGTTACGTTAGAATTTAGAGGTTATGCATCACCTTTAGCATCTGAAGAATACAATAAAAAACTATCTGAGCGTCGTATTAATAGTATTGTGAACTTTATTGAAAACAACTTAGGAGACAATGTTAAAGTATTAGCAAAAACGGCTACTACCATTCCTTTCGGAGAAAGCATGTCTCCAAAAGAAATCAGCGACAGCAAAAAAGATATTGCTAAATCTATCTATAGCATTGCCGCTTCTAAACAACGCAAAGTAGAAATTGTAGGCGTTAGAATAGAAAAGAAATAATATATAAAGAATAAAAAACAATAGAATAGCCTTGCTTAAATGCAAGGCTATTTTTTTGTGAAAAAAAATTGGAAGATTAAACTCGAAATTGTATCTTACAAGAATATTTTTTAATTACCCTATGGAAGCCACAGAAATAGAAGAAAATGTAGATATTCATCCACAAGATCAGGATGCCAACCGCGTATTCGAAGAATACATAGAGAAAAAACCAAGTTCACTTTTTGTTCGCTTTCTAATTACAAATCGCCATCTCATCGGATTACTTTTAGGTGGTGGCTATGCCTATTTAAGACATAGAAGAGAAACAAAAGCAAAGTTCAGTTTTGTACAAGATATCTTATTGCGTTTGTTCCTTTGGTTACATTGGCCTTTATTAAAAAAGAAATTAATCAAACAACCTTTTTCAGTACAATTAAGAAGAAGATTAGAGATGTTAGGTGCAACCTATATCAAGCTCGGACAAATTATGAGTTTGCGAGAAGATATGTTGCCCAAAGACATTACCGATGAATTAAAAAAATTGTTAGATGCATTACCTGCTGTAAAATACGAGCGATTTATTGAATTAGTGGAAGAGCAAATTAAACAACCTGTACATCGCGTATTTACCGAAATTAAGCAAAACCCATTAGGCTCTGCATCAATTGCACAAACACATCGAGCAACGCTGAGAACCGGTGAAGAAGTCGTACTAAAATTATTAAAACCGGGCACGCGCGAATTAATTCAAACAGACAGTAAAATCATCAAAGGAATGGGAACTGTATTGGAATTATTTGTGCCACAGTTACAACCTAAGAATATGTTTACGGAATTTTGCGATTATACCAATCGCGAAGTTGATTTTCGTTTAGAAGCTGATAATGCAGAAGAATTTGCGGTTAATTTCTCCAAACATCCGGAAATACATTTCCCAAAAATTTACAGAGAATATTCTACTAGCGATGTGGTATGTATGCAGTTCATCAGAGGTATCAAACCCGACCACAGAGCATATGAAAGATATAACGAAGCAGAACGTGCTAAAATTGTAGATTATGGTGCGTATGCTATTATTCAGATGTTGTATCAAGATGGATTTTTCCATGCTGATCTACATCCTGGAAATTTAATGATTATGGATGGACCAAACGGACCACAAGTAGGATTTATAGATTTAGGAATGGTTGGACGATTTGAAGACAGTACCCGAAAAACCATGCTATATTATTTCAACAGTTTAGTAATGGGCGATCCACAAGGAGCAGCACGTTACTTAACTTTATTAGCAAGAAAAGGAAAAGATAGTGACATAGAAGGCTTTAGAAAAGAATTTATTGCCATCGGGAATAAATGGTTGAAAGCACCTAATTTTAAAGAATTTTCACTTGCCAAATTAATCTTGGAATCCGTTGCATTAGGATCCAAATATCGCATGTATTATCCATTAGAATTAGTTTTAATGGTAAAAGCAATTATAACGTATGAAGGTGTCGGAAACGTAATTCTTCCTGGCTTTGACATCCAAAAAGTAACCAAAAAACATATTCGCAAAATGGTATTGGGCGAAGTAAATCCGCTGGATTTGGTAAAAACACAATTACAAAATGCACCGGAAATATTAGATATCGTTACCCGATCACCATTAGTATTATCAGAGGCTTTTAAACGCTTTGAAACAGAATTAGTAGAGAAGAAAAAACCTATTGGAACCGGCTTGCAAAATACCATTTTTGGTGGCTGTTGCATTGTGGGTGGCTCTATATTAGCCGCTGCTGGATTGCAATGGTTTGTATTTACACCTCTATTAGCTTTAGGATTTATTTTAGCACTCAAATCGTGAAGCGATTGGAGACTTAAGATTGGAGATTGGAGACTTGAGACTTGAGACTTGAGACTTGAGACTTAAGACTTAAGACTTAAGACTTAAGATTGGAGATCTAAGATTGGAGACTTGGTTATTAAGTTTTATCTCTATACTCTATACTCTATACTCTATACTCTATACTCTATACTCTATACTCTATACTCTATACTCTATACTCTATACTCTATACTCTATACTCTATACTCTATACTCTATACTCTATACTCTATACTCTATACTC
>CAUJCO010000007.1 GCA_963169645.1 Bacteroidota bacterium | reverse complement strand
TCTACAACAATATTTATCCTCGAACCCGCAATATTCAAGAAGAATTAAATATGCAAGAATATGCGAAAGGAGTTTATGTGTTGAAGTTAAAAGTAGGAGAGGAACATTATTATCACAAAGTAGTGAAGCAATAATTGTCTAACTGAAATAAAAAAAACAAGATACTTATATAAAAAATCCTCGACATTTGGTCGAGGATTTTTTTGTGAAATATGATTTAATTTGTTGGTTAGCTGATTCGATGAAAATATTTTGCAAATTGCATCATTGCAGCAATATTGGTCACTTTTATTTGTCCGCCCATAAAGGCCATTGTCGGGTCCATTCTTCCTAATTCAATATCTTCGTACACTTTTGCATCAGCAGTTACGATACAATCTGCATTACCCACCAAACCCGATTCTAATTTAGCATTTCCTTTGTCAATGGTGAGTGTAAATTGTCCACCGGTTTCTCCACTAATATCAAATTGGAAAGAGGTGCTATAATCGGCAGCTTTATCTTTTTTTATTCTAAGCGGAATAGATTCTATAATTGCTTTAGCTGTAGTTGGGTTGCCCCAATTTTTTTCTGTTGAATTGCCGTTGCTTGACGTAGATTTTATTTCTTCCGTAGCAGAATATACTTTCTTATATCGAATATCATCTATCAATATTTTAGATAAAATTTCTCGCATAATTTGTGTAGTGCCACCTACAATAGTGCCGACACGAGCATCTCGATATGCACGGGCAATTGGGAAATCTTCCATATAACCATATCCGCCAAACATTTGCAAACATTTATCTACAATTTTATTGCCGAGTTCCGTCATATATAGTTTCACCATAGAAGCTTCTTTTACCGGAACTTCACCGTTTTGCAATTGCCAACATGTATGATAGGTCATTTGTTTTCCGGCTTCTAATTCGGTAAAGAGTTGTACCATTTCATGTCGTAATACTTGGAATTTTTTGATAGGTCTTCCAAATGCTTCGCGTTCATTCATATATTTTAAAGTTTCTTCTAAGCAGTGTTCACCGCCACCAATGCCAATAATTCCGGCAACTAATCTTTCTAATTGGAAACTTTCCATAATATAGAAAAATCCCATTCCTTCTTTACCAATTAAATTAGAAACAGGCACTTTTACATTGTCAAATGCTAATTCACCGGTATCAGAAGAATGCCAACCCATTTTTTTTAGTGCTGTAGAGGAAAAGCCTTCTGTTCCGCGTTCAACCACTATCAAACTAATTCCATTGATACCGGCTTTGTCATCTGTTTTACACGCAACTACGACAAAATCGCAGTAATGACCATTGGTAATAAAAGTTTTGGAACCATTAATGATATAGTGGTCACCTTCTCGTTTTGCTGTTGTACGCATGCTTTGTACATCTGAGCCACCAAATGGTTCGGTTACGGCAATTGCACCTACTTTTTTCCCTTCAATTGCAGGTCGCAAAAAACGCTCTTTAAGTTCAATGCTTCCTGCTTCGGCAAGATGGTTGGTTGCCATGTATTGATGTACGCTTATTGCAGCACACACACCGGCAAAATCGCATTTTGCTAATTCTTCTAAATAAGCACAAGTATAAAAAATATCAGCTTTTGAGCCACCAAATGCTTCTTCGTGATTAATACCTAAAAAACCTTGTTCGCCTAATTTTAAAAACAACTCTCTTGGAATCTTTTTATCTTCTTCCCATTGGTTGCCATACGGCTTTATTTCTTTCTCTACAAATTGTCGCACGCTTTGACGAAATAATTCATGTTCTTCTGTAAAATAAAGTGATTTCATATTTGGATTATAAATTTGGTTGAACTAATGTAAATAAAAATCAATTACATTAACCGTATGCAAAAATTAATTATCCAATGTTAGTTCTATATAGGAATTGTTCTAAATGAAAGATTTTATTATACTGATTGATAAAATCTATGAACTTATAAATATTCTTTAAGCATTGTTAACACACACAGCAGTTATATATTGGCTAACTTTATGCTGTTAATTAAATGAAATAATTAATCGTATGAAAGCATTAAATTTTAATTCCGAAGTGAAATCAGCAACCGTAGTATTAAAGCCGCATGCAATAAAATTGACACGTGACATGAATGATGCGGAAGACTTGATACAAGAAACAATATATAGAGCATTAAGTAACGAAGATAAATTCCAAGAAGGTACTAATATTCGAGCATGGTTATTTACCATCATGAAAAATATTTTCATTAATGATTATCGCAAGAAAATTAAACGCAACACCATTATTGATACAACCGATAATTTATTTTTTATCAATACGAACTCAACGGTTAGTAATGCCGGTGAGCGTACTTTTGTAATGAATGATATTAAAGATGCATTGATGAAAATTTCGCATGAATTACGCGTGCCTTTTTTAATGCATTATAAAGGGTATAAATATCATGAAATAGCCGAGCAATTAAACTTGCCATTAGGTACGGTTAAAAGCAGAATTTTCTTTGCCCGTAAAGAACTAAAAACATTGCTCGAAAAAGATTACGCTTAATCGGTAAATATTTTTTTCACCCATCGTTTTATTTTTAAAAAAATAAAACACATATTTGTGTATGAAACCATCTGCACAAAAACTACTCGTAATTTTTTCTTTTCTTTTCTTTTCATGTTTCACTACAAATATATTAGCACAAACTAAAGAAGAATTACAAGCTTCTGTAACACGCTTATCAAAAGGAATTACATACTACGATCAAGAAGATATCAAGCAACAAACTTTTGCTGAATTAGCCTATATAAAACGTATTTATAAATTAGACTCTTGCGATGTTCGTGTTGCACGTTATGTGAAATCATTAAATGATTATTATTACAAACAATTTTTTTTGTATAGCAAATTAATAGATGAGAATGCTTATGTAACGGAGGATTGCTTAGATAACCCAAATAAGAATACAGATTTTCAACCTTTCATAAAAATCCTTTTTTATTCTTTATATCCGAATACATTCAAACTGCCGAATAATTATATTGAACAAATAGAAACAATTTCGAATGAGTATGAATTTTTTAGTCCGTATTATGCTCTATATACAATCTATTTTTTGAAGGAATACAGTTATGACAAATTAAACAGTGCTCAAAAAATAAAATTAGAGAAATTAGAAAGTTCTCTTTGCGATACGTTATATACGAACTATGTTAAAAATAATGACAATTGGAACTACTATAAGTTGATGTCATTAAAAGTTTTGAAATTAAATAAATATGCGCCGGCACAAAATGAAGATTTAAAGTTATTAACATCCTACCTTAATTCAGACCAACCGCTTATGCTCACTGAAGCAGATAGAAACGATATGTTTCTAATGAATTCTATTGGTGGAAAGGTGGCATTTGAATCAAGTATGACTGCTGCATTGTGGATAATTCTAATGGAGCTCAATAAAAATTAAATAAAATTTATACAAGATTATAAAAAAATGTTAATTTAGAGCCAAATATTTTGACCTAAAACAAATTTCTTTAAAAACTAAACACTTTATTTAATGATTAGTAAACCACGTAATAATTAACCTATGAAAAAACGATTTCTCACAAAAACGCTCAAATGGAAAAATTATTGCAGTCTATTGCTGCTTCTTTTCATTTTTGGGCTACAAAATCCACTCCATGCTCAGCAGTTTAAAACCATAACTGTTACTTGGTTAGGTGGAACTGACAATTTTCAAGATTGTAACGACCAGGGTGTCGGTGCATGTTCTACATTTTCCGGCGGTAATCCGGATCCACGTTGGCGTTTAACGGCAAAGTTGGATATTAATGGTACGTATCCGCCAGATTTCTTTATGAAATATGATAATACCCGTACTGGTCTTAAATTTACGAACCAAGTGGTGTTATCCGATGCAAGTTGTGCTTCGAGATTTGTAAATATTCGCTCAGAAAGTTGGGAAGAAGATAACTCAGGTTGCGGTAGTGACGATGAATATAATAATTGTGGTGTAGCACCGGATGATAATTGGTCAAACTATAATTATTTTAATATTCCTATTCCGGGTGCAGGTACTCAAATATGGAATTTTAATATGGCTAATGGCTATTCTATTTTTGGTACTATTGATGTTGTATTAAGTGGACCAGCAGCTCCGGTTGTGGCAAGTTCTACTGTTAGTGCTTGTCCAAATTCTTCTGCATTATTGGAAGTAACATCTGCTCCAAGCGTTCCGGGTAACATGTTTGCTTGGTACGACGACGCAGCAGTTCAAACACCTATTGCGTATGGTCAAATTTATAATACGCCTAATTTAAATGCAAATACTACTTATTGGGTAGCAGAAATTAACCAAGCAAGTGGTTGTGCAGGTTTTGCTACACAAGTAGATGTTACAATTAGTTCATCAGGTGTTGCACCGACAGCAAGTGGTGTAACAATCTGTTCAGGAAATACAGCAAGTTTATCTGCTGATGGTAGTGGTGCAGGTGCAACATACACTTGGTATGATGATGCCGCATTAACACATGCAGTACAAGTAGGTGCTGAATACACAACGCCAACTTTGACAGCTAATACATCCTATTGGGTAACTGCTACGTTGGGTGGTTGCGAAAGTGCCGCTACACAAGTAGATGTTACGGTAAATCCATTAGCAACATTACCAAGTTATACAGAAGGTTACACAATTTGTGAAAACCAAACAATTCCGGCTGGTGAAGGTTTACAAGCAGTTTGTAACGGTGTTTCGACGCCGCCTGTAAATGGTTCTGTTGCATTACCAGTAATTGGTGCACCTGTTGTTTATGATGCTGGTTCTCCTGCTTCTGTTACTTTTGATGCTTCAGCAATTCCGGCTGGTGCTGTTATCACCAATGTAACATTAAGTACAAATATGTACCATTCATGGTCAGGTGATATATTGGCTCAATTAGTTGCGCCATCTTCTTCAACTGTTACAATAATTGATTCACCGGGTGCAGGTTTTGGTTCATCAAGTAATTTAGGAACAGCAGGTTCAGGTGGTAATACAGCAGGTTCGTATGTGTTTGATGATGCAGCAGCAGCTGTTATGAATACTTCCACTACTTCAGGAGCAGATATTCCAGAAGGCTCTTATCAACCGATTACGCCTTTTGCTACATTAAATGGTCAATCTCCAATAGGAATTTGGACGTTGAATTTGACTGATATGGCAGGAGGAGATGACGGTGGTTTAGATAATGCTACGTTAAATATTTCTTATACAATTCCTGGTTCAAGCGGTTCTACCACATCTTGGTGGGCAGCATCCAGTGGTGGTACTTCTATTGGTTTAGGTAGCGTATTTGTTCCGGCCGGATATGAAACATTGACACCTGGTACATATACTTACTATGCAACATGCGATTCATTATTAGATTGTTCTAGAGTTCCGGTAACACTTACAGTATTACCAGCAATTGCTACTCCTATCTTAAATGTATCTGCTTCTAACACTACGGTTTGTGAGGCTTCAAAGGCTACATTAACTATTTTGAACCCAATTGGTCAAGTAGAATGGTATAGCGATGCCGCTTTAACGATTTTATTATCTGTAGGAACTAGTTATACAACACCACCACTTACAGCACCTACTACTTATTATGTTGTAAATAATAATGGTACTTGCTTAAGTGAACCATTAGAGGTTTCAGTAAATGTGAATCCTAAACCGGAAATGCCAATTACAGAAGAACCTTACTACGTAGTATGTTTTGATGAAATGGCAATAATCGGTGCGTTTAATAGTAGCTCAAATGATGAAATTCATTGGTATACTGATAAAGCAGGATTAGATGAATTAGTAGTTGTTGATAATGGTGATTATATCCAAACAATGGAAATCTCTGCATGGACAAGATTCTACTTTGATGCAGTTGATCCTGTTACTGGTTGTCATAGTGATATGAATTACGTTGATATCTATCCTACACCTAAATTTGAAACTCCAAGAGTGGATGATGTTACAGTGTGTGAATCAGCTGATTCAATTACATTAACAGCACACATCTCTTACCCAAGAGATTTAGCTACAGACTTTTATGATTATTATACTTTCTTATACTCTGAAGTACGTTTCATAGATAATACGGGTACTTTAGGTATTCCATTGTATCCAATAGGTGATGCATTAGTTCCATTAGATCCTTATAATGATATTTGGGAAGGAGTTGCTTCTTTAACAATTGCTAAAACAGATATAGATTGGGATTTCTCAGCTCCTGGTACATATGATATCGGTGCTAGAACAAGAAATATCTGGATTAATGATAACACATTTGACTTATTTGAATGTAGCTCAGATTATGGTACAGCTTCGTTAACAGTTGTTCCTACTCCTGCTGCTCCAACAGCAGAACCTGTAACAATATGCTCTGGTTCTACTGCAATATTAGTAGCTGAAGGTGAAACTGCAGCAACTTTTACATGGTATGATGATGCCGCATTATCACATGCTATTCAAGTGGGTGCACAATATAACACTCCGGTACTTACGGCTACCACTTCTTATTGGGTTACTCAAACAGTAGCTGGTTGTGAAAGTGAAGCAACTGAAGTTGTTGTTACTGTAGTAGATCAACCTACAACACCAACTATCAATAGCAATACGCCGGTTTGTGAAGGTGATAGCATCGTGTTAACTGCAACAACGGTTTCCGGTGTAGGTGTTCAATACAATTGGTATGGTATAGATGGAAGCTTGTTAGCAACAACTACAGATCCTAGATATGTAATAAATAATGTTACTTTAGCTCAAAGCGGTGTGTATAGTGTTTCAGCTTCTATCGGAAGATGTGTTTCCGGTACTTCTTCTACTACTGTTGTAGTAAAAGTAAGACCTGCTGCACCTACAATTAATGCAGATGTGATTACGGTTTGCGAAAGAGGAACGGTAACAGCTTGTGCTACCTCATCTATTCCGGATGCTGTATTTGTGTGGACTGGTCCTAACGGATTCACTTCTAATGCAAACTGTATTACCTTAACCAATGTATCAGCAGCTCAAGCAGGTTGGTACTATGCATATGTATTAACTACTGAATGTAACTCTGCTTTAGATTCAGTTCAAGTGGTTGTTAACCCAGCACCTCAAGCTGATAGCGTAACAAGTAACGCTCCGTTGTGTGAACACGAAACATTAAACTTGTTTGCTCATGTACCAGATGGTAACAATTTCGCATTTGCTTGGACTGGTCCTAACGGATTTACATCTACAGAACAAAATCCAAGTATAGCAGATGTTACAGAAGTTGATCACCAAGGTTTCTATTCTGTTACTATTACAGATACACTTACAGGTTGTACTTCTGTTCCACAATCTATCTTAGTGAGCATCTATACATTCCCTGATAAAGTGATTGCTGATAATGATGGTCCTATTTGCGAAGGAGGTGTGATTACCTTGAATGCAACCAACGTATTTGGTGCTACTTACACTTGGACTGGTCCTAATGGCTGGACTGCAACAGGTAAAAATCCTACGTTAGATCCTGCTGACCCAAGCCAAACTGGTACGTATACTGTTACTGTTACACTTCCAGGTGGTTGCGTAGATTCAGCTTCAACAGATGTAATTGTTTGGGCTAACCCAATCGCAAATGCAGGTGTTGATACAACAATCATTGAAGGAACAATCTTACAATTAATTGGTACTTCAGCAAGCGGACCGGCTCCAATTTTACCGGGTATCACATTTAACTGGACTCCGGATGAATTGTTGAACCACAACAATATTCCAAATCCATTAGCTGACTTTACCGAGTTACCAACACCAAATCCTTACTCTTTTGTATTTACAATTTGGGATAAAAATGGTTGTACAGATAATGATACTGTTGTAGTTACTGTAATACCTTCATTGGATTTAATTATTCCTGATATCATTACTCCTAACGGTGATGGTTTGAACGATACATGGTTCATTGATCATATCGAGAATTTGAACAATGCTCAAATACCATACTTAGTTCAAATTTATGCAAGAGGTGGTGCCTTGTTGTACAGCTCTAGTGCATACGATAATAGTAATGGTTTCGATGGTACGTATAAAGGAAATAAATTACCGGATGGTGCTTATTGGTTTGTCATCACGACACCTGATAAAACGTACAAAGGTGCATTACATATTAAAAGATAATTAGGAATGAAGCGAATTAATAATCTAAGTAAAATCATAACAATGAAAATACAAAAAATCATCAGCTTAGTAGCCTTGTTAGTCGCAGGATTCCAATTATCCAACGCACAACAACTACCGGTTTTTAATAATTATTATTTAAATCCATTTTTCTACAATCCGGCTCGTGCAGGCTCAGACTTCATTGATGGCGGACGTATTAATTTGGGTTTCCAAAAACAACACGATAGACAACCTGACGGACCAATTACTACTTACGGTTCTTGGGATGGCAGAATCAAAGCTTCCAATATGGCATTAGGTGTTACTATCTTCCACGATAGAACTACACCACAATGGCAAAATACAGGTGGAAGTATTGCTTACGCATACCATTTACCATTCAAGAAAGATAAAACTCATTTCTTGTCATTTGGTTTGCAAGCAGGTGTTAACTCTTTAGGATTACATAATTTTGATGCTAAAGATGATGCAGACCCTTCTGTTATTAATGGTAGAAGTGTCAACTTCGACTTAGCTCTTGGTATCAACTATCACTGGAAAGGATTAAATGTTGGTTTCTCTGTACCACAAGTGTTGGGCAACAAAGTGAGATTTAAAGCAACAGATCCTCAGTTTAGCGAAGCAACTCGTATCGCACGTCAATACATGTTCATGTTGAGCTATGAAGCTAAAGTTGGTAAGAAAAAAGATTGGACAGTTGCTCCATTTGCTCAAATTAACTTCATAAACAAATCACTTCCTGTTTATTTAGACTTAACTTTTATGACTAAATATAAAGAATTGGTTTGGTTTGCAGTTGGTTACAACAATGGTGGTGGTATGAAACCTAAAGGCGATAGCAACAAAGGTTGGATTTATTCTAATGCCGCCGGTATTCATGCAACTGCAGGTGTAGGTATCAAAGAATTGGTGAACTTAAGTTATACATTTAAGGCACCGGTTGGTAAAAAAAGCTACAATCTTTCTTTCCAAAACTTAGGTTCTACACATGAAGTATTAATATCATTTAGATTGAAACGCAAAACAGACAAAGACGAATTTGACAAAAACAAAAAACGTACTGATGACGAAATTGCGAAAGTAAATCAAAAAGCAGATGATAATACGAAGAAAATTGAAGAAGTAGATGCTAAAACAGACTCTTTAGGAACTGCATTAGCAAATGTTGAAAAAACAGCTAATGAAGCGAAATCAACATCTGAGAAAAATACTTCTGATATTGAAAAAGTTACTGCTCGTTTAGATAACATCGTGTACAAAAAATTCGGTTCTGTTTACTTTGAAGTAGATAAAGCAGAATTAACAGATGAAGCTAAAGCTAGTTTAGATGCATTTAAAACTAAGTTAACTGATATGAAAGGAAACTATTTCATCTATTTAGCTGGTAATGCTTCTGCTGAAGGTGCAAATAGCTATAACCAAGTATTGTCTGCAAAACGTTGTGATGCAGTAAAACGTTACTTAGAAGGTATCGGTATCTCTGAAAGAGTATTGTTGTTACCTTATGGTGAAAACTCTTCTGTAACTGAAAAACAAAGCAAAGAATCTGATAGAGCAATGAACCGTCGTGTAGATATCTACTTAAGCGGTGAATAATATCAAATTTTAAAATGATAATGCCTCCGATTTTTCGGAGGCATTTTTTTTATTAAACATCAAAGTCATAATTTCATCTTTATTTTTTTTCAATAATGAATAGAATCAATGAAGATAAAATACAGTTTACGGTGATTGAGTATGGTAAATCAATTTTAGTAAATTCATACACCAATGAATATCGTAATTTGATGATTTTGTTGCGGGATAAAGTTTTTATTGATGAGTTTGGAGAATGTGGCGGTTTGGGTAGATGTGCCACGTGTTTGGTGCGTGTAACCGGATTGAAAGGAGCGGCTACTCAAAAAGAACGAAACGAACCGATTACACTACAAAAATATGGAATAGAAGAAGATGCTATTCGATTGTCTTGCCAAATTTTGATTACAAGCGATATAAACGGTGCAATAGTTGAAATATTAGATCAGTACAATCGATAATGCTTTTATTTTCCTCGTATTATTTTATGTAATAGCAGCGACATATCCATTAATACCATTTTAGGACTTACATTTCGTTCTATCTCGTAATGTTTTTTATTGATGAGTTCTAATAAAGATTCTAATTTTTGATGTGTAAGAAACTTATTTATTCGATGTGCTAAATTCAATTCTTCCTTTGATAAACGAGCAGCATATTGTTTTATATGCAATATCAATAAGGCTTCTCTAAAAATATGTGTGGTGTATTCAAGAAATACTTTTAAATTTTCTCTACCGATTTTACCGTTTTCTTCTGACCATTTTAGCAATTCTCCGGATTTCATATTAATTGAAAAATCCAGCCATTGCGTCAATCGGCGTGTGTCCACATCGGTTTCGCTATCAATAAGCTTTAGGGCCTCGTTGTAGTTGCCATCCGATAAATAAGCGATATGTTGGGTATTGGATTGAGGTACTCCTTTTTTTAATAATCCTTGTGCCAATTCATCATCTTGCAGTTTATTTATCTTTACCAACTGGCAACGAGAAATAATCGTAGGTAGTATTTCCTCTTGATTTTCTGCAATTAAAATTAACACCGTATTATTGGGTGGCTCTTCTAATAATTTTAATAATATATTGCCTTCTTTTGCTAATGCTTCAGCCATCCAAATGATATGGATTTTATAGGTAGATTCAAATGCAGTTAAATTCAATCCTTTTATAATAGCACGTGCTTCATCAGCGGTGATATTACCTTGTTTATTTTCAGCACCAATGGCTTGTAACCATTCTAATTCATTGATGTACGGATTTTTGATAATTTCATTTCTCCATTCCTGAATATAATCGGTGCTTAAGCTTGGGTGCGGTGATGGTTTTTTGGCAATAATAGGATAGGTGTAATGAATATCCGGATGAATCATTTTTTGTGCCTTTACACAGGCACTACATGTACCGCAACTGTCGTGATGTGTTTTATTTTCACAATTTAGATATTGAGCAAATGCCAATGCTAACGCCAATCCGCCTGAACCCGGATAGGATAGAAATAATTGTGCATGCGGAACGGTTCCGGATTGAGCAATTTCTATCAAATGTTTTTTAACCTCTTCTTGTCCTATTACATCATTAAAAAGCATGTGCGAATATAATAGTAAGTTCGATGTAATAAGTGAAACAATCCCATATTTTATACACATGCAACTGATTTTAAACAATGAATTATATAACGCTGTTAAGTGATAATTAGATAGAAACATTAACTTTACCACATGAACAAAGTAGCTGTAATTAGAAGAGCCCATTTTAATGCCGCCCATAAATTATGGAATGCACATTGGACAAAAGAAAAAAATAAAGAAGTTTTTGGACTTTGTGCTAATGAACATTATCATGGACATAATTACACTTTGGAAGTAAAAGTAATTGGCGAAATAGATGCTGAAACAGGATATGTTATTGATTTAAAAATTTTAAAAGATATCATTAATAAGGAGATTGATGCTCGTTTCGACCATAAAAACTTGAATTTAGATACACATGAATTTGCTTCCTTAAATCCGACTGCTGAAAATATTGCAGTGGTTATTTATAATTTAATACGATCTAAATTAGATTCGAAATACGATTTATTCATCAAGCTCTGGGAAACGGAAAATAACATCGTAGAATATCCGGTTTTTTAGTGATTAGCGATATGTATATAACGTTTGGATGCTCCATTTTTTTTAATGACGACAATTGACGAATAGTCATTGCCGATTGACCAAAAATTTGTTAATTCATCTCTTGTTTCTGCAAAGTTTTCTTAAATAGATATGCTATACGAACTTTTTTTTAGTTATCAGCGTATATGTTTATAACCAAAACCAACTTAAAATGAAAAAAGTATTTTTTGTATGCATGACGGTTGGCTTGTTAGCAACTGCATGCGACTTTTTCAAGTCAAAAACCGAGGTAGTAGATGTTACCAATGTAACAGCCGATACGACCGAAATTACCAGCGTTGACACGGCTACACATAAAGTGGACAGCACAGCAACAGCCGAAGTGGAAACGACTACAACAGCAAAAGAAGTGAAGAAGTAAAAAAGTGAAAATGAGCGAGGCGTTCCTTAAGGAACGCCTCGCTTTATTTTTATACGTTTTGAAATAATAAATTACATTAACGCTGCAACACCGGGCAATGTTTTGCCTTCAAAAAATTCCAATAAAGCACCACCACCTGTGCTTACATAACTTACTTTATCGTTTAGTCCAAATTTATTCACAGCAGCCACGCTATCACCACCGCCAACTAAACTAAATGCACCATCTTGCGTAGCGTGTGCTACTGCAACCGCAATGCTCTTAGTTCCATTTTGGAAATTTTCCATTTCAAAAACACCCATTGGTCCATTCCATAAAATTGTTTTAGAAGATTGGATAACTTTAGTAAAATCTTGTATTGCTTCATGTCCAATATCTAAGCCCATCCAACCACTTGGTATTGTAGCGTTGGAAGATATTTTCACGTTGGCATCATTATCAAATTTATCTGCAATAATGGAATCATCCGGCAATAGAATACTGATACCTTTTTCTTTTGCTTTTTGCATTACAGCAATGGCAACATCTATCATGTCTTCTTCCACTAATGAATTTCCTACATTAAAGTTGATAGCTTTGATAAAAGTATAAGCCATACCACCACCAATAATAATATTATCAGCTATGTTTAAAAGGTTTTCAATTATTAAAATTTTATCAGAAACTTTTGCACCGCCTAAAATGGCTGTAAATGGTTTCTCGCAATTATGTAATACTTTATACGCATTTTCTACTTCGGATGCCATTAAGTAACCGAAACATTTATTTTCTTTGGAGAAATGTTTAGCAACAATAGTTGTGCTGGCATGTGCTCTATGTGCAGAGCCAAAAGCATCATTCACATACACATCGCCATGATGTGCTAATTGTGCAGCAAAAGTTTCATCTCCTTTTTCTTCACCTTTGTGAAAACGTGTATTTTCTAATAATAAAATTTGTCCCGGTTTTAAATTATTAGATAAACTTTGGCTATTTGTATTGATGCAATCATCTGCAAATAAAATATCTTTCTTCATTAATATGGAAAGATGTTTTACAACATGTTTTAACGTGAATTTTTCGGTGTCAATAGTGCCGTCTTCTTTTAGTTTTTTTAGTGGACGTCCTAAGTGCGACATCAATACGACACTACCGCCATCTTTTAAAACTTTTTGTATGGTTGGTAAGGCAGCACGTATGCGTGTGTCGTCTGTGATTTGAAATGATTTATCAAAAGGTACATTAAAATCTACTCTAATTAAGGCACGTTTGTTTTTAAAATTGATAGAATCTACGGTTTGCATGTATGAGTTATATTGAGTAATTAAAAAGGAATAATTTTTTGTAAAAATAAAAAATAAACTATTGACTATGATATAAAGGCTATATACTTTTTACAAGTAAGCTACTTTTTCTACAAGTTCTGCTAATCGATTGGCATAGCCATATTCATTGTCGTACCAACCTACAATTTTATAGAGTTTATCCATTTTTTGTGTTAAGCCTGCATCAAAAATACAAGAATGCGGATTGTGAATAATGTCGCTGGAAACAATAGGTTCTTCTGTGTATTCCAAGATGTTTTTCCATTTTTGTGCAGCAGCTTTTTTGAAAACGGCATTGATTTCATCAACAGAAGTTTCTTTTTCTAAATTGCAATATAATTCTGTTAACGAACCCACAATCACCGGTACCCGTACGGCACCACCTTTCATTTTGCCTTTAATTTCCGGCATGACCCATTCCAATGCTTTATTGGCATTGGATGATGTTGGAACTAAATTTTGTGCAGCAGCTCTTGCACGTCTATAATCTGTAGCATGAATGCTATCGTGTAATTTTTGATCGCCGGTGTATGCATGCACGGTGTTCATAATTCCTTGTTGTATGCCAAAATTTTCTTGTAAGATTTTAACCATCGGAGCTAAACAATTAGTGGTACACGATGCATTGGATAAGATGCTATCATCCTTCGTAATTTCGTGTTCATTAATTCCGAGTACTATCGTCTTTACCGATTCGTCAGCCGGTGAGGAGATGATAACTTTTTTGGCACCGGCAGTAATATGTTCGTTGAGTTTTTCACGTGTACGAAATCGTCCGGTGCATTCTACTACAATATCTACTTTATGCTCTTTCCAAGGCAAATTGGATGCATCTGCAATAGATGTGCTGAGGATTTCTTCCTCATCAATAAAAAGATGATTTTCTTTGGATATAATTTGTTTATCCCATTTTCCTTGGGCCGTATCGTGTTTTAATAAATATACCAATGCATCATTTGGTGCAAGATCATTAACTACAACAAGGTCTACTTTTTTTCTATTTAACAAAATTTGAAAGACAAGGCGACCAATTCGACCGAGTCCGTTAATAGCAATTCTTGGTTTTGACATACGCGTAAATTTAATTAATATAGTAAAGCACCTTAAAGTTAATGGAATATTTGAGGCATTTAGCAGTATTTATAAATTTGAAAGGAAGCATAACGCTATGATAATATTTTTTTTTAGGCAAAAATATTGCAAAGCAAAAAAAAGATGTATATTTGCACTCGCTTTTAGAACGGCCCGTTCGTCTAGGGGTTAGGACAGGAGATTTTCATTCTTCAAACAGGGGTTCGATTCCCCTACGGGCTACAAAAAAAATCCTTGATAGTACATCAAGGATTTTTTTTATTTTTATCCATCAACTAAGGTTGCTTATTCGGAATAATAATTGTTGGTTTATTGGAATCCGAATTTTTCTTTTCTTCTTTTTTATGAAAGATATTTGGAACATTGAATCCAAAATATTTTAGTGCCGAAATAATTATCAGCACGGCACCGGCTTCATCTAAATTTCCGATTATCGGGATATTATCCGGAATAAACTCAACAATTCCTGCTGTAGGATTAATTAAATAAATAAGTGCTATACCGGCTAAGGCAATTACACTGATGTCTTGTTTTTTCATGCTTTAATTTTTTGGGTTAAAATAGTATTAACTCCAAACATCCGGATTTAGTTCGGGTAAAAGAGATTTTAACATTTAATTAGATAAATAAAAAAAAGCTGCCTTTAAATAGACAGCTTACTTGTAGCGAAGACGGGAATTGAACCCGTGACCTCAGGGTTATGAATCCTGCGCTCTAACCACCTGAGCTACCTCGCCGATTCTTTTCGAGGTGCAAATGTACAAAATTTTAAATTAATTATAGAAAGTACCTTTCGAAAAATCTTATTTTTTTGTAAAATTGTAGTGTAAAATAAATCTCAAGTTCGTTTATGAGTAGCGTTTCTTTTCATTCAAGTACTAAGACTTCAGAAGAAGTAGACGTTTTGGATGATGTTGCATTGGAATTTAGTTGCCAATTAATCGTATATAATGACGATGTTAATACGTTTGATTGGGTTATAGAGTCATTGATGAAAATTTGTGAGCATACGTATGAACAAGCAACACAATGTTCTCTATTTATCCATTACAAAGGACAATGTGCTGTAAAACATGGCGATGAATTAAAATTAATACCAATGAAAGATGCGTTATTAGATAGAGGAATTTCTGCATCCGTCGAATCATGTAATTAATAGAATTGCCCATATATCAGTTAATCGATCAACTTGTTTTTCCGCCTGTAGATGGCTCAGAAGATGGTATTGTAGCCGTTGGTGGTGATTTATCTGTAGAACGCTTATTGCTGGCTTATCGATTAGGAATTTTTCCGTGGTATAGTGAGGGCGAACCTATAGTGTGGCACGCACCGGAAGTTCGATTTATATTAGATTTTGATGAGTTGCATATTTCTAAAAGTATGCGTCGTACGTTAAACAATCCCAAATTTACAACAACCTTTGATACGCAATTTAAACAAGTGATTCAGTATTGCGCCAATATGAAAAGGAAGTATCAAAATGGAACTTGGATTACACCGGAAATGCAAACGGCATATTTAGATTTGCATCATTTAGGATATGCACATTCCGTAGAAGTATGGTATGAAAAGAAATTGGTTGGCGGAATTTATGGTGTAAGTTTGGGTAAGGTTTTTTTTGCGGAGTCTATGTTTCACTTGCAAACCAATGCATCAAAAATTGCATTTATTCGATTAGTGCAGTTTCTTAAACAACATCATTTTCATTTTTTAGATGCACAAGTTTATACCGAACACGTAGAAAGTTTGGGTGCTAAAGAAATACCTAGAACTGAATTTATGCAAAGGCTAAATGTCGCTTTGCAATCGGCTACGTTGGTTGGAAAATGGACAGAAAAATAAATACTTGATTTTATATTGATAGAATTTTTATTCTAATCAAAATTTAGATTTCCTTTAAAATATTTCGTATAGTTTATTCTTATTGCTGTTGATTTTGAATTGGAAGAATTGGTGCAGAAGCAGGTGTTTCTTTGTATAATTGAACCGTGTTTTCATCTTCAAACACACTGCCATCTTCGTAACCTACAGAAACGTACACTAATAACTCTTGATTTGCCGGTCCTTTAAAAGTGCCTTTTATTGGTGTGCAATCATTAAAGTCTCTGCCTACAGCTAATTGAATATGATTTTGATTAGCATAACAATTGTTGGTTGGGTCTATTCCAATCCAGCCTACATTCGGAAGATAAACATCTACCCAAGCATGTGTTGCACCTTCGCCTCTCATTCCATTTTTATTTGGGCAAATATAACCACTGACATATCGAGCCGGAATGTGTTGGTTTCGCAGTATTTGTAAAAGTAAATGTGCAAAATCTTGACACACACCGGATTTTAATTCAATGATTTCATCAACAGTAGTTTCAACGGTTGTAATGCCTTTTACATATTTATAGTTTTCAAAAATATATTGTGTGGCTTCTTTTACGGCTTGCAGCGGCGATTTGCTCTTGAAATCTATCATTTGAATAATATTTTCAATAACAGCCTGTTGCTTAATTATTTCTTTTTGTGCGTAATCAAACAAGATAATATCATTATGGATATAGGAATTCAGCTGATTCCAATCAGCAATAGTTGATAGGCTTTCGTTAATTTCTTTTTGTTGTGATTTTACGATTAATCGACTGTCAATAATTAATTCTTGATGTGGTTGATTGACTGTAAAATAGGCAGTTGCATTGCCCCAATAATCATAAAATTTTTGAATTATCGGTTCATCGGTGATGTGTAATTCATGACTTAAAATTTCTTGTTCCTTATTGGGAAATGGAAATATTTTTATTTGATTCGTATTCTCTTTTACAATTCGGTCGTAACGGTATTTTGTTATATGATGTATTTTATAAATAGACATTTTAGTTTGTATTTCTTATAAGATTTTGTTAGTGATAGGCAAAATATATTTTACTTAATTCGTTGTTGAATTTATATAATTCATCGCGTACTTCTTCTAAAAATTGATGTAAACCAATATGGGAAATTGTTTCTAAATCGGAATATTCAATTTTACTTTTTAATTTGCCTATAATTCGTAGCAGTGTTTTTTCGCCTTCAGTGTTATCGATAGCAATTTTGTTAATGATGTAACTTATTTTTCTGATAGAATATAAAATGGAACGTGGAAAATTGGTATTCATAAGTATCATGTCCAACACATTTTGTGTTTGTAATCCGGTTGGATAGGTTTTAAGATAAAACTCATAACCGGAAATAGAGAGTAATAAATTTTTCCAATACGGAATATCCATCGGATTGTTTAAATCATAATTTATGTCGTGAAATTTTGTATCTACAATGTCCGCTGTTTGTAAAGCACGTTCAATGTTTTTTCCTAAACCCATAAAATTCCAGCCTTCACCGCGTGGCATGGTTACTTCTAATACGCCATAATAATATAAACTTTGTTCTATTAAAGATGAAATAGCATAGGCTTGTTGATTGGAATCCAAAAGTTCATCAATGCGATTATTGTTTAATCGCAAATAGTATTCATTGATACTTTCCCAAACTTCACGTGTGATATGGTCTTGCAATCCACGCGCATTTTCTCGTGCTTTGGTAATGATATTTCGGATAGAGTTTTCGTTGTATTTGTCGGTAATAATATATTTTAATACAGCTTGTGTATCATCTTTTATTTTATTTTTTTCTGCTTCATCTAGATAGGTGAAAATATTTAAAACGGCAATCCAATCGTAATTTTCATTATCACTTTTATCTAAGGATGTTTCATAATTTATTTTCAACATACGCAACATGCCTTCGGCACGTTCCACATACCGATTCATCCAAAATAATGAGTCTGCTATTCTACTTAACATATGGTTGTGTAATAGGTTGTAATTTTTTTTGTAATCTTGTTCTCTATCGAAAAATTAATCAATGATCCATGTGTCTTTACTTCCACCACCTTGTGATGAGTTGACTACTAATGAGTTTTCTTTTAGTGCAACGCGTGTTAAACCGCCGGATACAAGCTTGAAACCATCCGGACCAAATAATGCGTATGGTCTTAAATCGACATGACGCGGCACTAATTTCCCATTCATATAACACGGTACGGTCGATATTTTTATGGTAGGCTGTGCTATATAGGAACGTGGTTCTTTAAGAATAGCATTTTTAAATTGTTCTATTTCTTCTGAAGTGGCACTTTCACCCATCAACATACCATATCCGCCACTTTCATTTGTTTTTTTGACAACCATTTTATGCATATTATCAAAAACATATTGTCTTTCTTCCAAGTTTTCCATTTTATAAGTTGGTACATTTTTTAAAATAGGTGATTCGTTTAAATAATACCGTATCATATCCGGCACATACGAATAGATGGCTTTATCATCAGCCACACCGTTTCCTAACGCATTAACAATAGCAACATTTCCTTTTCTATATGCAGCAAGTAATCCGGGAACACCTAATAAACTATTGGGATTAAAAACTAACGGATCTAAATATTCATCATCTACTCTTCTGTAAATAACATCTACTCTTTTTAATCCGTTGGTTGTTTTCATATATACGGTATGATTATCTACAACTAAATCTCTGCCTTCCACTAATTCAACACCCATGTATCGAGCAAGGAATGTATGTTCGTAATAGGCAGAATTAAAAATGCCCGGCGTTAAAATAACAATACACGGATTTTGATTTTGTTTTGGAGCTAATGAAACAAGTATCTTTTTTAATTCCAAAGGATAATCGCTCACTCTACGCACATTATATTCACTCATTAGTTCCGGAAAAATAGATTTTGTAACATCTCGGTTTTCCATCATATATGATACACCGGAAGGAGTGCGGAGGTTGTCTTCTAGTACATAATATTCGCCGTCCGAATCGCGTACGATGTCTATACCGGCAATATGCACATAAATATTAAACGGAACATTAATGCCAAATACTTCTCTATTGTAATGTGGACAAGTAGCGACGATATTTAATGGAATAATGCCATCTTTTATAATGTTTTGGTTGTGATATACATCCTGTAAAAATAAGTTGAGTGCTTTTAAGCGTTGTGCAGTGCCGCGTTCAATAATTTGCCATTCGGCACCGGTTATAATACGCGGAATAATATCGAACGGAAAAATGCGTTCAATGCCTTCATCGCCGGAGTAGATGGTAAATGTAATACCTTGATTCATAAACATCTTTCTGGCAATTTCTTCTTTTCTATTTATAACATCTAAATCGATGGAGTTTAGTTTGTTAAAAATAGCTTGATAATGGGAACGTTTTTCACCATTTGGAAGTGCCATTTCATCCCAGAAGTTTGTTCGTGTTTGATATTTATCTAGCAGCATTCTGTATAAATTTAAGGTTACAGTATGCATTATATGAATATTATTTAGAAATTTCATTTTAATCTACTATTTTATAATACACTTTAACAAAATAGTAAAGATATTTTTTATTGTAATTTGTATGATGATTTTGCTTTATAAATGAAAAAAATTGTACGCGTTGAATTGAACCATTGGTCGATGTGTGTGGTTTATTAGTATGATGGACGTAGTAGAAATGCAATATTCGGATAGGATATTGGAGTAATCTCAAACTGTTTATTCATTTTAAACAAGTTATGTTGATAGATGTATTCGATTTGTGCTAATTAGTTTCATTTGCAACTTTTTAATTTTGCATAGATATAGTAAACTTTAGGTAATATAGTATATTCGGTCGTGTTTTTTTGATTTTGTATCTTTAGCACGCAAAATTATTTTTTACAATATGTCAACCTATCAAACACCAGAAGGAATCGAAATTAAAGGTAAATTCTCACCGGAATATGCCGAAATTTTAACACCGGAAGCATTGGCGTTTTTTGCAAAATTACAACGCAAACACAATGCCCGCAGAAAAGAATTATTACAAAAAAGAGTAGAACGTCAAGTGCGTTTAGATGCAGGTGAATTGCCTGATTTTTTACCGGAAACAAAAGAAATTCGTGATAGCGCTTGGACAGTAGCACCTTGTCCGGCTGACATCCAAGATAGAAGAGTAGAAATTACAGGCCCGGTGGATCGTAAAATGATTATCAATGCATTGAATTCAGGTGCCAAAGTATTTATGGCAGATTTTGAAGATTCCAATGCACCAACTTGGGAAAATAACATTTCAGGACAAATCAACTTACGCGATGCAAACAATAAAACAATCGCATTAGAGTCTAACGGAAAATCTTATAAATTAAATGACCAAACAGCTGTATTGTTTGTTCGTCCACGCGGATGGCATTTATTAGAAAAACATGTATTGGTAGATGGTGAAGTTGCCAGCGGTTCTATTTGGGATTTTGCTTTATACTTCTATCACAATGCAAAACAACGTATTGCCAACGGAAGCGGTGTGTATTTCTATTTACCCAAAATGGAATCGCATTTAGAAGCTCGTTTATGGAATGATATTTTTGTGGATGCACAAAATGAATTAGGCGTACCTCAAGGTTCCATTAAAGCAACTGTGTTGATTGAAACAATTGTGGCTACGTTTGAGTTAAATGAAATTTTATTCGAATTAAAAGAACATAGTGCCGGATTAAATTGTGGAAGATGGGATTATATTTTCTCTTTCATAAAACGTACCGTAAAAAATAAACAATTTTTGGTGCCGGATAGAATGCAAGTAACGATGACCGTTCATTTCTTAAAATCTTATTCAGATTTAGTTATCCAAACTTGCCACAAACGCGGTGCTTTTGCGATGGGCGGTATGGCTGCACAAATTCCAATTAAAAACGACGAAGAAGCAAATAACATTGCATTAAATAAAGTACGTGCAGATAAAGAACGTGAAGCGAAAGCCGGACACGACGGTACTTGGGTAGCGCATCCGGGATTAGTGCAAATTGCAATGGATGAATTTAATAAATACATGCCAACACCGAATCAAATTCATGTAAAACGAGAAGATGTAAGTGTAACGGCAGCAGATTTATTAGAAGTGCCAAAAGGTACTATCACGTTAGGTGGTTTGAAAAACAACATTGATGTAGGTATTCAATATTTAGAAGCTTGGTTGCGTGGCAATGGTTGTGTTCCTATTCATAACTTAATGGAAGATGCAGCAACAGCTGAAATTTCTCGTACACAAGTATGGCAATGGGTTCACCACGAAGATGCTAAATTAGATGACGGAACTAAAGTAACCGCTGAATTAGTTCAACAATTAATTGATGAACAAAAATCGGCTTACCAAACAGCATTAGGTGATAAATATGCAGCGTCTAAATTTGATTTGGCAATAGAATTATTTACAAAAATGTCATTGCAAGATCAATTAGAAGAATTCTTGACATTAGAAGCATATAATTATATCGACTAGTTATGACCATAGCAACTAAAAATAGATCAATTGCAAATACACTTTTGGGTGATGCATTGTATCTATTTTTAGTAAAAGTAAAAAATGATATTTTTTATAAGTATGAAGAGTTCTTTTTGAAAAAAGAACGATATACTTTTTACTCCAGATTTTTAGATAATAAAAGTTTATATTTTGATGTAGGTGCAAATATTGGAAATAGGATAGAACCTATTTTAAAGCTTGGTGCAAAAGTTATTGCCGTTGAACCTCAGAAAAAATGCATACAAATATTGGAAAAAAAATTTGGTAATCAAATTACGATCGTTCCCAAAGGTTTAGGTGCAGCAGAAGGTGAATTAGAATTTTTTATTTCAGATGCAACAACACTTTCTACTTTTTCTAAAGAACAAGTAGATGTGTTGAAAAACTCAAAATTCTCTAATTACTCTTGGAATGAAAAAGAAATTATTTCTATCACTACCTTAGATAATTTAATCAAACAATTTGGTGTTCCGGATTATGTAAAAATTGATGTAGAAGGTTTTGAAAAGGAGGTTTTAGAAGGTTTATCTACACCTATAAAATTAATATCATTTGAATATACAGTACCTGAATTTACCAATAAAGTAATACAGTGTATTGAACAGCTAGAACACATCAATAATAATATAGAATGTAATTTTTGTGTTGGTGAAAAAATGGAATATGTTTTACCTAAATGGAAATCTGTTTCGGAAATGAAAGCATTTGTTCAAACCAGCGAATTCACTTCTACATTATTTGGAGATGTTTATATTAGAACAATAAATTAAATATTTTAATAATTATAAATTTTCAAATTTCAATTTTTAAAAAATGGCAACAAAACAAGAAAGAGCAGAAGCTCTAAAAAAAGAATGGGCAACCAATCCACGTTGGAAAGACGTAAAAAGAAACTATACTGCTGAAGAAGTAATCAACATCAGTGGTTCTGTTCCAGTTGAATACACGTTGGCAAAAAATGGTGCTGAAAAATTATGGAACAAATTACACACAGAAGACTGGGTTGCTGGTTTAGGTGCGTTCAATGGTAACCAAGCTATCCAAGAAGTTACGGCAGGCATGAAAGCTATCTATCTTTCAGGTTGGCAAGTAGCTGCAGATGCTAACTTATCTGCAGAAATGTATCCGGATCAATCATTGTATCCTGCGAACTCTGTTCCAATGGTGGTAAAACGTATTAACAACTCTTTGATGCGTCGTGACCAAATCGAATACATGTCAGGTGAGCCAACACGTGACTGGATGGTTCCTATCGTTGCAGATGCGGAAGCTGGTTTCGGTGGTAACTTAAATGCATTTGAATTAATGAAGCAAATGATTGAAGCAGGTGCTGCTGGTGTTCACTGGGAAGACCAATTAGCTTCTGCTAAAAAATGTGGTCACTTAGGTGGTAAAGTTTTGGTGCCTACACAAGAGGCTATCAATAAATTACAAGCTGCTCGTTTGGCGGCTGACGTTTGTGGAACTTCTACATTAGTAATTGCTCGTACAGATGCTGAAGCTGCAAATTTAATCACTTCTGATATCGATGAGCGTGACCAAAAATTCATCATCGATGGCAAACGTGCTCCAGAAGGTTTCTACTATGTAAGAAACGGTGTTGAGCAAGGTATCGATAGAGGTTTATCTTATGCTCCATACGCAGACTTAATTTGGATGGAAACAGGTAATCCGGATTTAGGTATGGCTAGAGAGTTTGCTCAAGGTATCCACGCAAAATATCCTGGAAAAATGTTGGCTTACAACTGTTCTCCTTCATTCAACTGGGCAAAATACATGGATGTTAAAGCAATGACTACTTTCCGTGAAGATTTAGCTGCAATGGGTTACAAATTCCAATTCATTACATTAGCTGGTTTCCACGCTAACAACACTGTTATGTTTGAATTAAGCAAAGCATATATGGAAAGAGGTATGGCTGGTTACTCTGAGTTACAACAAAGAGAATTTGCATTAGAGTCTGCCGGTTTCCAAGCTATCAAACACCAATCATTTGTTGGTACAGGATATTTCGATGCTATTCAACAAGTTTGCCAACAAGGTCAATCTTCTACAACTGCATTGGCTGGTTCTACAGAAGCAGAACAATTCCATTAATTTTAACTACTATCTCAATAGTAATTATAAAAGAAAAGCACAACTTCGGTTGTGCTTTTTTATGTTGTATATTCAGTTAATTGCTTTATAAGATATTGCGTTGATATGTTTCACCACGTGAACGATTCATCTCCAAAAATCGTTTAATACATTCATCTAAAAATGTTTGGTCAACCATTTTTTCCATGTGTTGAAAGGTTCTTAGTTTGTCATCTTCATTAAATTTATACGTTTGCTCCAATAAATTATCTTCTAATTTTATGGCAAAACGTTCATTCATTTGCAATATCGTTATTTTGATAAATGGATGTTCTATTTGGCCTACTATTCTCATTTTACTATTACCTTTTATTGTGTAAAGGTACAATATCCTACATTAAGCAAATAAAAAAAGAGCCGCATATAGGAGCGACTCTTTTTAAAAATGAATTGGAGTTAGTAAAGCTTATGCTTTAGCTTTTGTAGCTTTAGTAGCTTTAGCTTTTGCAGTAGAAGCTGCTTTTTTTACTTCAGCTTTAACTTCTTCTACTTGTTTTTCCACTTTAGAAGATGCTTCATTAAACAAACCTTTTACTCTTCCAGCATTCCTGTTGAAAGATGTTTTTAAATCAGCAACTAAAATAGTAGCTTCTTCTTTTACATCTGCTTGGATTTTTTCTACCGTGAAAGGTCCTTTTAATTTAGCTTGGATTCTTTCTGCAGTTGCTTTGAAGTGATTTTTTTGTAATTCTACTTCATCTTTTGCTTCGCTTACTGCATTTTTTACAGTGTTTTCTACATTGTAACGTAATTCTGTTACGTTTGCTTTTGTTTCTGTTGTGAAACTGTTTACAGCTTCTCTAACTTTTTGTGTGAATTCCATTTTTAAAAATTTTATTTTATTTATCAAAATTGATAGTACAAAATTATAGCATTATTTGACATGTGTCAAAAAATATCAATTATTAAAGTTTGATTTTAAAATGTAGTAGATGTGAAAGTCAAGTTAATAGAATATGAATATTTAAATGAAATAAACATTACAACTGTAATTGTAAATTAATTGTAAAATTCAGGATGATTTCATATTATCCATGTTAATTTATAGGTTTTGAATTATTTTAAACTTTCAGTAATTAATGAAAGTTTATTTTATCTTTTGGTGAAATGGCTGCATTTATGTGCCTGTTTATTGGTGAATTATAAATGAAATAAACAGCATTTTAATAATAAGTATCACGTCAAACTATTAGTCTTTATTAATAGTTTGACGTGATACAGTTTTTTTAATTTATATTTTTATCCTATTTCATTACAATCGGATCGTTTATGCTTTGTTTTGTAAATACCACGTGATTGAAATTCTGTCCAAGTACTAAATCCGTGTCAATAAAGAAATAATTAGTTTTTAGGTTAAAATCAATTTCATCATACAGAATGGATATAGCATCATTTTTTAATTTCCATTCACCTGTTAATTCTTTGCCCACATTTCCTTTGGTGTCCATAAATTCATGACGGAAAGTGTGATTTTGGTAAAAAGTTATGTACTCATTCGGGAAATTCCGCATTCCTTCAAATTTCTTTTGGAAATCATTGTTTATGGACTGTCTGGAAAATTTCCAAGTACCGATAATTGGGTTTTCTGTTTCATTTTTACGCTGTGCTAATGTGGTGCCAAACATGGCTACCAAACACAGTAGAAAAAATGCCGTTTTCATACATTTGGTATTTAAGTTTTATGGTATAATAAAGTTGTTATATTTATTGATATTTGTCAATTTGTTTTTAGTTAAATAGTTAGTTTAACCGTGTTAAATAATAAAGTGGAATTTGCACAAAGCAAATTCCACCCATTTAATACAAACCAAAAATTTAACCAATTTACTTCATCGTAATAGGATTCTCAAAATTGATCTCTTTTGTAAATATGACATGGTTGAAGTTTTGACCTAGAACTAAATCTTGATCAATAAAGAAATAACTCAAGCTCAATTCATAGTCAATTTCTGTGTATTTAATGTTGATTTTATCACCGGTTGATTTCCATTTACCTTCTAAAGTACGCACTGTGTTTCCTTTGGTATCGATGAAATCATGTTTAAAAGTTCCATTTGTAGCAAATTTAAAAACTTCGCTTTTATAGTTAATGATAGTTGAACCATCAAATACTTTTTGGAATTCGTTGTTTTTGCTTTTGTTACTGAATTTCCAATTTCCGATGAATGGCTTTTGTGTTTCGTTTTTTCGCTGCGCTAAAGCGGAAATACTGAGTAACATCGCTAGTAGCATAAAAAATAAGTTTTTCATAGTCTTTTTGGTTTTGTACTACAAAGATGAAGTGAATATTTCAATACCTTCCATTTCAGTGTGTGAATGGTAGGTTTCAGTTAGTAAACGGTCAATTTTTGGCTAGTTTTTATTGAGATATATCAAATAAATGCACAAAAATGGATGCCAAATTTGGGATTTTGGAGCATTTTTAGTATAAATAAATAAGAATTGTTTTTATCGTTTTCTCGTATTTTGTTGCATAGTGTAATAGTAAACTACTAAAAGAATTATGCTATGCATACGAAATGCATACTAAGATTGTATTGAAATAAATTAAGTGAAAGCTCCTATTTTTAGCTTATTCTTACGCGTTGTAATTGTGAATCGCGTTGATGTCTTTCAATAGCTAATTGTATTAATTTACTAATTAAATCAGAATAGTTTAATCCTGATGCTTCCCATAATTTAGGATACATGGAAATAGATGTAAACCCGGGTAATGTATTCGGTTCATTAATGATTACTTCATCCGCTTCGGTTAAAAATACATCTATACGAGATAGGCCTTCCAACCCTAATGCAAAATAGGCTTTTCGAGCCGTATCTTGGATTTTTGCCAATTGGTTGTCGGTAATATTGGTTGCCGGAATGGTGATTTTGGCATTGTCGTTTACGTATTTGTTTTCAAAATCGTAGAATCCTTTCTCCATTACAATTTCACCAACAGTACTTGCTTCTATCCTTTCATTTCCCAAAACAGCACACTCTAATTCTCTACCAATAACAGCTTTTTCTATTAGAATTTTTGTGTCAAATTTAAATGCCTCTTGAAGTGCAGTATGGAATTCTGTTTCGTTGGTAGCTCTTGATACACCCACGCTCGAACCCATATTGCAAGGTTTTATAAATAAAATATCACCTAATTGGCGCACAACTGCATCATATGAAATGCTTGGCAATTGGTGTTTATGAAACGTAATACCTTCTGCATGGCCAATACCGGCATCTCGTAAAATACGTTTTGTGAAATCTTTATCCATGGCCACCGCAGAGCCTAATACACTTGGTCCAACAAATGGTATATCTAATTGTAAAAAGATACCTTGCAACGTGCCATCTTCACCATTAGGTCCGTGTGTAATAGGAAATATAACATCCATATTTTCTAAATAAGTAGCATTGTCTAAACGTATAAATTTTTGATGTTCATTTCCAAAAACAACAGCAATTTGTACCGCATTTGTACCAATTACACAATGCTTATCTAATAAGTTTTCTTCAGATTCTAAATACCATTTACCATCTTGCGCAATTCCGATTAAGGTTACTTCAAATTTTTCTCGATTGATTGCAGCATAAATGTTTCTTGCTGATATGATAGAAACCTCGTGTTCCGGTGATTTTCCACCAAATACCAATCCGATTTTTTGTTTTTTCATGTCCAATATTGTGCTGTAAATATAAAACCTGCATTATTTTTTATTTGTTAAGATTATGCACAATGTGCGCAATCAAAGGGCAATGATATCTAAGTAATTTATGTATTTTTGTTTGAAAGAAATAAGATTACGTTTTTTACGTTTTGTCAAAACAAGATACATGAATAAAATTTCAACCAACATCCTTGCTATTATTATTACCGGAATAGGTTTGATTCTACTATTATTTTGGAGTTTAGGATGGTACACACATCATGGAGAATTTGTGTTAGTGCCGAATGTAAAAGGAAAATCATTGTTTGAGGCAAAAAATACACTCAGTGATTACGATTTAGATTATATGGTTGTCGATTCTACCTTTGATGAAAGTAAACCACCATTGTCTGTTTTAGAGCAACAACCATTGAAAGGTGCAAAAGTAAAAGAGAATAGAAAAATTTATTTAACATTAAATGCATCAACACCACCAAGTGTTAAAATTCCTAATATTATTGATAATTCCCGGCGTCAAGCAGAAATTATACTGCATAATTGGGGCTTAAAAATTGGGCGATATATTTATATTCCGGATATGGCAAAAGATGCCGTATTAAATATTCAAATGGATGGAAAAATTGTGAAACCGGAAACCGTAGTGCGAAAAGGTACAACCATTGATTTGGTGTTAGGAGATGGGTTTGGCAGTCAAGTAACCGATGTGCCACCTTTAACCGATTTAACAGTTTTAGAAGCCAAAGCCGTTTTGGAAGCAGTGCATTTAAATGCCGGTTTGCTAATTGCAGATGGTATGATAGAAGATACAATGAGTGCGTACGTATATGATCAAGAACCGAAATTTGGACAACCCGGAAAATTGGGTGAAGGCAATACCGTGCAATTGTTTATCCGACAAAATAAAGCTATGACTGAAGAAGTGAAAACACCCGGAATGAATAAATTAATTCCAAAAAACAATTAATTATTATAAACTCTGATGCAAAAAATATTTACACAAATAGTCGCACTTTTTATTTTTGTTACTGCATTTGCACAGCAGGAAGCAATTGTTCCGTTGATTTTTCATCCTAAAAAAAATGAATACAATAATCAACAATTTAAATTGCAAAAATCGAAGCAAAGAATAAGTGCCTTAAGTTTGCCTTTTTTTGACGATTTTAACCAAAATGCCATTTATCCAAATGTAAGTTTATGGCAAGATAATTTTGTGTACATAAATAATACCTTTCCCAAAGAAACCATCA
The DNA here is from genome assembly GCA_963169645.1 of Bacteroidota bacterium. GTDB lineage: Bacteria > Bacteroidota > Bacteroidia > Chitinophagales > JADIYW01 > JADJSS01. The sequence goes on along the minus strand of CAUJCO010000007.1, from coordinate 265,564 downwards.
CCTTAGGTGTGGCTACGTTTGATGGTACAGATGCAAATGGAAAACCATATAGCAATGCTGCTACTTTGGTTTCCGGTGCAGCAGATAAACTAACGTCCAATGCGATTGATTTATCCGGAATGACAGCTGATAGTAATGTGTTTTTGAGTTTCTATTATTTACAAGGCGATTTTGGCGAAACACCTACCGCACCTAATGATTTGTTGACGTTGCAATTTTTAGATACTGCCGGAAATTGGAATTTAATGTGGCAAACTTCAGCATTAAGTGTAGCTAAAATGCGTCAAGTTTTTGTGAAAGTAGATTCTATTTATTTAAACGCTGCGTTTCAATTTCGTTTTGAATCGTATGGAAATTTAAATGGAGCCAATGACACATGGCATATTGATTACGTAAAGCTGGATAGAAACAGAGATACATCAACAGAAAATACTATTAAAGAAATGGCGTATGAATTTGCGCCAAAGAGTTTGTTGAAACACTATTATGCCATGCCGTATCATCAATTTGATACCTTAGATTTAGCCGATACGGTGAGCATTTTTGTAAAAAATAATTTCGTAAATCCAACAACTGATATTGTAGATTATTACGATGCTACGGTTGTAAATACAGGTACCAACATTGCCAGTTTCAACGGGCCTTCACGAGATTTTGGTCCACTTTCCGAAAATGAAATTAAGTATCCTAAATTTTTAATACCAACTAATATTGTTGGTGATACGGTTGTCATCAAAGTAGATTATCATTTTGATGTCTCTGCAGAAGCCGGTGAATCGGCTCCGGTTTTGTCCAACAATTCCATGTCGCACCAACAAGTATTTAGCAATTTTTTTTCGTATGATGATGGTTCGGCAGAGCGTGGTTATTGGGTGGAAAGCTTGGATTACTACAAGATGGCTGTGAAATATCATTTTAGAAATCCGGATACAATACAAGCCATTAAATTTCAAGTGTTGCCTACACAAGTAGATAATAATTTGGCGACTTTTAGTGTATGTGTTTGGAAAAATTTCAACAGAAACAGTGTGTACGCAGAAAGTGATTTGTTGTACAAACAAACCAATTTAAAACTATCGAACTTGAATAAAGAATTTAGTGTAGATACTATTAATAATTTTTACTATGTGCCGATAAAACCGGATTTTGTGTTGAATGGTGCCACCTATCCATTAGTACTATCCGATACGTTTGCTATCGGATTAATCGTGGATAATAAACAATCGTTGACTATCGGATTTGATAGAAATAATAATCGTTCTGCTTTTAATTTTTATGTTGATGGTGTAGAAAAATGGAGAGAATCCGGATTGGAAGGAACGATGATAATTAATCCGGTTGTAGGTAAGCCTCTGCCATATTATTTAACTCCAATAAAACAACAAGTAGTAAAAGCGTACGATATAAAACTATATCCAAATCCAGCTAATACAACTTTGTTCATTGAAGGAATTAAAGATGAAAATAAAATTGAAATTTTTGCTTTAGATGGCCGATTAGTGCAATCTAACGTATTACAAAATGCCGGTTTTATTTTCATTCAGGAATTGCCAGCTGCACCTTATTTTATTAAAATTACCAATACACAAACCAACCAAACAGGTACAGCCAAATTTATAAAAAGTGAATAAATGGAAACGACTGTCAATAAACTAGATATTTCAAGCTTAGATAAAGTGGTTTTGTTTGATGGTGTATGCAATTTTTGTGCATCGAGCGTTCAATTTATTATTCAACACGATAGCAGTCAGTCGTTGCAATTTGCAAGTTTACAATCTTCCATTGGACAACAATTATTACAACATTACAACATGCCAACTTCGTTAGAAGGTGTTGTTTTTATTGAAAATAAACAAGCTTTTTTTAAATCGAAAGCAGCCTTTCAAATTGTAAAATATTTTAGTGGTGTATGGAAATTGTTAGCCTTGTTTCAAATACTGCCATCATTCATCACTGATTTTGGATATGACATTATTGCCAAAAATAGATACAAGTGGTTTGGCAAAAAAGAATCTTGTATGTTGCCATCACCCGAGATTCGAAATCGTTTTTTAGAAGTTTAAAAAATCAATACTATATTTTTCTTTCCATACTTAATTTTTTATTTTTGTAGCACATTATTTTCTTAAAAATATCAATATACATATTAAAATGGGAAGAGCGTTTGAATATAGAAAAGCAGCGAAGTTTGCAAGATGGGATAAAATGGCAAAGGCATTTACACGAGCCGGTAGAGAGATTGCTATGGCGGTGAAAGCAGGTGGTCCAAGTCCGGATACCAATGCCAATTTACGTAGAGCAATACAAAATGCTAAGGCGGCTCAAATGCCAAAAGATAGAATCGAAGCTGCTATTAAAAGAGCTTCCTCTACAGATACCAAAGGATTTAGCGAAGTAGTATATGAAGCAATGGGACCGCACGGCACAGCTATTGTGATAGAAACAGCTACAGATAATCCTACGCGTACAGTTGCTAACCTTCGTGCTATTTTAAATAAAAATGGCGGTTCTATGGGTACACAAGGTATGCACGATTTTATTTTTGAACGCAAAGGTGTTTTTAAAATTGCAGCGGCCAATCACGATATGGATGAATTAGAATTAGATTTGATTGATGCCGGATTGGATAATATGGAAAAAGATGAAGAAGCACAGCTTATTTTATACACTAAGTTTGCTGATTTTGGATCGTTGCAAAAAGCATTAGAAGATAAAAATATTGAAGTGATTAGTGCAGAATTACAGCGCATTCCGAGTATTGGCAAAGAATTAAACGAAGAGCAAACTGACGAGGTATTAGAATTAATTGATAAGTTGGAGCAAGATGACGATGTGCAAACCGTTTTCCATAATTTAGCGTAATAATTTATTTAGTTGTTTTTCTTAGTTCAAAATTTTGTCCTAAATAAACCCGTCGTACTTGTTCGTCTGCCGCTAATTCTTCGGCAGTGCCTTGTTTTATAATTTTTCCTTCAAACAACATATAAGCTCTGTCTGTTATAGAGAGTGTTTCGTGCACATTGTGGTCGGTAATTAAAATGCCGATATTTTTGTATTTTAATTTTTCTACGATATGTTGAATATCTTCAACAGCAATCGGGTCGATACCGGCAAATGGTTCATCCAACAAAATAAATTTAGGATCAGATGCTAATGCACGGGCGATTTCCGTTCGTCTACGCTCACCTCCGGAAAGTAATTTCCCTTGTGTTTTGCGTACATGTTTTAATCCAAATTCTTCTAATAAAGATTCTAATTTATCTTTCTGTTCTTGTTTGTTTAATGGTGTAAATTCTAAAATTGCTTTGATATTATCTTCAACACTTAATGTTCTAAAAACGGAATTTTCTTGTGGTAAATAACCAATTCCTAATTTCGCTCGTTTATACATCGCAACGGATGAAATATCGGAATTATCTAAATATACTTTGCCTTCATCAGGTGTTACCAAACCTACGGTCATATAAAATGTTGTTGTCTTTCCGGCACCATTTGGCCCGAGTAAGCCTACGCACTCACCTTGGTTCACTTCTATAGAAACATTGTTCACCACTTTGCGTTTACTGTATGATTTCACTAAGTGCTCTGCTCTAAGAATCATATTATTTCAAGTCTTTTAATCTAAATTCAATTTTTGTTTGCCCGTTCCAAACATTGGCGTATAGTTGGTAGCAAATGTTAAACGTATCTTTTTGTTCCATTAGCTGCATGTAATCACCCATTCCAAAGCCTATTCCATTTTTAGGATTTTGACCATCTTTTAAAATATTTAATTTAAGATGATTGCCGTTTAAAACTTTACTATAGCCGGTGTCATATACATCTTTAGTAACAAACGATGGCCGCATATTTCCCGGACCAAAAGGTGCCATTTGTTCTACGATATTAAAGAATTTTTCGTTGATATCGGTGAGTTCTATTTCGGCATCAATTTCTATTTGAGGTATCAGTTGTTCATCTAAAATACGTTCGCTCACAATTTTATCAAAAGCTGCTGTAAATTCCTCAATTTTATCCAATTCTATGGTCATTCCTGCAGCATATTTATGCCCGCCAAATTGCACTAAAAGGTTGCTGCAAGCATCAATGGCATCGTGCAAATCAAAACCCGGAACAGAACGACCGGAACCTACTGCTTTTCCATTTGATTCAGTGAGGATGATGGTTGGTCGATGATATTTTTCTATTAATCTGGAAGCCACAATACCAATTACACCTTTGTGCCAATGTTCTTGATATAATACGGTTGATTTTTTTTGTTGAAGTTTTTCATTCTCATTAATTAATGCAAATGCTTCTTCTGTGATGTCTTTATCTAAACTTTTTCGGTCGGTATTGTTTTGCTGTACTTTTTTGGTTTTTTCTAAGGCGATGTCGTAATCCTCTTCTACTAAAAGCGTAACGGCTTCGCTACCGTGTGCAATTCTTCCAGCAGCGTTGATACGAGGACCGATGATAAACACTAAGTCATTGATATCTAAAACACGTGTCAGTTTTAATTCACTCATCAATGCTTTGAATCCGGCACGTGGTTGTTTGTTTACAATGTCCACTCCAAATTTAGCAAGTATTCTATTTTCTCCGTTGATAGGTACTAAATCGGAAGCAATGCTGGTGGCTACTAAATCTAAGTGTTTATACACGTTTTCTAAAGCAATTCCATTTTTGATGGCATACGCTTGTATTAATTTAAAACCGATGCCACAACCACTTAATTCATCAAACGGATAAGTGCAATCTTTTCTTTTAGGATCCAGTACGGCGGCAGCATTTGGTATGGTTTCATCCGGAAGATGGTGGTCGCAAATAATAAAATCGATACCTTTTTGTTTTGCATAATTGATTTTATCGTGTGCTTTAATTCCACAATCCAATGCTATAATTAAAGTTACATTTTCTTCGGATGCATAATCAATTCCTTGAAAGGAAATTCCATATCCTTCTGTATATCTGTCCGGAATGTAATATTGAATAGATCCATAAACATTTCTGAAAAAGGAATACACGACAGAAACAGCTGTTGTGCCGTCTACATCATAATCACCATAAATTAAAATTTTTTCTTGTTGTGTAATGGCTTTTTCTATTCGGTCAATGGCTTTATCCATATCTTTCATTAAAAATGGATCGTGCAATTGTTCTAAAGAAGGTCTAAAAAATGCTTTAGCTTGTTCGAATGTTTTTATGTTGCGTAATACTAATAACTTACACAATATTGGATGTATATTTAATTGCTTTTGCAATTCCAATACTTCGCTTTCATCTGCTTCTAAATTTGTCCATCTTTTTTCTGTAAGCATAATATCTCAAATGTATTGAATTGTTGTCGTATTCTATAATTTTATACTTAAAATGTTGCAATAAAGTGTATGATATATATATGTATTCCTGTTTTATATTATTTGTGAAATTTATGTTGTGTGCATAAGTAAGCTCAATTTTTTTAATGGATTAATATTAAATTTGTGGCATGTCAGAATTAATAAGAAGAGCTATTTATACGTCTATTGGAGTGGCTTCTATAACGAATGAAAAATTCAAAGAATTAGTAGAAGACTTAATTCAAAACCAACATTATACTGAAGATGAAGGAAAGCGTATTATGGATACGTTTTTATTTGATTTGCGTTCACAGTTAGATGCTTTGCAAGGAAGCATTCAAGTTAAGTTGGAAGATGTATTAAATAAAATGGGCATCAAAGATATTCGCACTCTAAAAGATGAAGTAGAAGAGTATGTGCAAGATGTAAAAAACAATCCAATTACCTTATTAAAATTACCTTCTAAAAAATAAAAAAAGCTGTCGAGACCGACAGCTTCCTTTAGGATTTTTATGTTTCTACAACTTTGGATTTGTTAACACAAAGTTATGATATACATCATTATTTATCTTTGACTTTGGTCAAATAAAAAATACTTTATATATATTGCTTATTTTCTTAATATTTGTCAAGAAATTGACGTTTTTTGCGCTTACCAAACATCAAAATTGTCCGGTCCTTTGGATTCTTCATCTTGCATAAAGTTTCCTTTAGATGGTACAGTTTTAAAATTGCTGAATTCTTGCATTTCTTCGTATAAGCCGGTTGCATCATAGAAACGACCGAAGTTTTTATTGAAACGCAAAGGCACGTTTCCTGTTGGACCATTTCTATGTTTTGCAATAATTACTTCAGCCGTTCCTTTAAGTTGCTGTCCATCTTGTCCTTCATTTAAATTATAATATTCCGGACGGTATAAGAACATAACCATATCAGCATCTTGCTCAATAGAACCCGATTCCCGTAAGTCGGAGAGTTGTGGTTTTTTATCACCACCACGCGTTTCCACACTACGATTTAATTGCGATAATGCAATTACAGGAATATTTAATTCTTTTGCTAAACCTTTTAAGGACCGTGAAATAGACGAAATTTCTTGTTCGCGGTTCATGCCTTTGTCGCCACCGCCACTCATTAATTGTAAATAATCGATGATGACCATTTTAATGCCGTGTGCATTTTGCAGACGTCTGCATTGTGCTCTTAATTCATAAATATTAATGGCCGGTTGATCATTGATATAAATGGGTGAAGACGATAATCGTTCTACTTTATCGCGTAAAATAGCATATTCATTATCGCTCATTTTTCCATTCGCTACTTTTTGTGCGTCTATTTCACACTCTAATGAAATCAAACGTTTCGCTAATTGAACAGCACCCATTTCTAAAGAGAAAATTGCCACCGGCATATTATAATCTACAGCAGCATTGCGTGCTAAATTTAATACGAAAGCTGTTTTACCCATAGATGGACGAGCTGCAATAATAACTAAATCGGTTGCTTTCCATCCGGATGTCATTTTATCTAACTCCAAATAACCGGACGGAACGGAGTCATCTAATAAACCATCTTCTCTATTAATTAAACCATCTATTTGCAAAATTGATTTAGAAACCAATTGGCCAATACCTTGTACAGAGTTTCGTAAATTTTTATCGGTTATTTCATAAATTCTTTTTTCAGCCGTATCCAATAAATCAAATACGTCTGTTGTATCTTCATACGCATCTCTAATAATATCATTCGAAATTCGAATTAACTCGCGTTGAATAAATTTTTGAATAACGATACGTGCATGATATTCTACGTTGGCAGATGAGGCAACTTTATGGGTGAGTTCACTTATGTAGTAAGCACCACCTACTTCTTCTAATTTCCCCGTTTTTCTTAGTTCTTCAACTACTGTTAATAGATCAATAGGTTGTGAGTTGCCAAATAAATTTTGGATAGCTCTGTAGATGGTTGCGTGTGCATCTACATAAAAACTTTCTGTTTTTAATATATCCGAAACATAGGATATGGCATCTTTTTCAATTAAGATGGCACCCAATACGGCTTCTTCTAACTCACGTGCTTGAGGTGGTAATTTTCCGTATAAATTATGAATGATATCTTCTGATTTATTTCTAGAATATCTCGGCGTTCGTTTGCTCGTATTTTTTATTTCTTCTTCCATCGGGGCGACTAAAATACAATTATAATTTGGAGTAAATTGGTGGAATAGTCAACTATTTTGTTAATAACCGATGTGAATTATATGTTTATAACTTCATTTCTTGTGAAACATATTTCTTACTAACTGAAAGTGAGTAGGTTGGGTAAAAATTGTTATTTTTTATATTATTTTTTTATTTTTTTAAATTAGTGGACAATCTTTTTAAAAGCATTTAATTTAGAATAATTCAATTTTATAATAAATCGTATAATTAGTTTAATATATCATTTGTAATAAAAAAATTGTATTCTAATATGTCCAGCTTGTAAAATAAGGATAACTCATCAACCCAAAACCCAAATCTCAATACTCAATACTCAATACTCAATACTCAATACTCAATACTCAATACTCTATTCTCTATTCTACATCACAAATAGTGTTATTCAAATGCATTGATTCCGGTGATGTCCATTCCGGTGATTAATAAATGTACTTCATGCGTGCCTTCGTAGGTGATAACACTTTCTAAATTCATCGCATGTCGCATGAATGGAAAATCTTGCGAAATGCCCATTGCACCGCATATTTGACGACATTCTCGCGCAATACGCAATGCCATTTCTACGTTGTTTCTTTTTCCCATAGATATTTGTGCCGGTGTAATTTTTCCTTCAATATGCAACTTACCCAATTGTAATGAAAGCAATTGAGCCTTTGTTAGATCTGTCAGCATTTCTGCTAATTTTTTTTGCGTTAATTGAAAAGCAGCCAAAGGTTTTCCAAATTGTGTACGTTCTTTGCTGTATTCAATGGCGTGGTGCAAACAATCCATTGCAGCACCTAAGGCACCGCAAGCGATGCCAAATCGTGCGGAAGATAAACAGGAAAGGGGTGCTTTTAATCCTTTCGCATGTGGTAAAATATGGCTTTCCGGAATTTCTACAGCATCAAAAATTAACTCGCCGGTGATGGATGCTCTCAAACTCCATTTTCCTTGAATGCTAGGTGTTGTAAATCCTGGCATACCGCGCTCCACAATGCATCCAACGACGTGCCCGACTTCATTTTTTGCCCAAACCACTGCAATATCGCACATCGGAGCGTTGGTTATCCACATTTTTGCACCGCTTAAATAGTATTTTCCATTTCGTTGAATTAATTTGGTTTCCATGGATGCAGGATCACTTCCGTGATTGGGTTCGGTAAGCCCGAAACTACCTAAATATTCACCGCTTGCCAATTTGGGTAAATAATTTTTTTTCTGTTCTTCACTGCCAAATTTCCATATCGGATACATAACCAAAGAACTCTGTACGCTCGCACAACTACGAATGCCGGAATCTCCGCGTTCTAATTCTTGCATTATTAATCCGTAGGAAATCGCATCTAATCCGCCCCCGCCATATTCTGTTGGTATGTGTGGTCCGAATGCACCAATTTTTCCTAATTCTTTTATAAGTTGTTTGGGAAATTCGTTGCGTTCAGCACAATCTTCAATGATGGGCACAACCGATTGTGTTACCCAATTGCGAATACTATCTCTAATTAATTTTTGTTCGGTGGTTAATTGTTCATCTAATTGTAAATAATCAAACCCTCTAAAATTGGATGCATATCTATTAGACATAATATTTTATTTTTGTACAAAACAAAAGTATGCAAAAAAAAGTTTGGATAGGGTTGGAAGGAATGGAATTTTATGCTTACCACGGCGTTTATAAAGAGGAACAAGTAATTGGCAGTAAATATATTGTAGATGTTTGGGTGCAAACGGATGCTTCTTTAGCACAGCAAAATGATGATTTAAACGGTACAGTGAATTATGAACTTATTTACGATGCAGTGAAACAAAATATGCAAGTACCTGTTTTATTGATTGAACATTTAGCTCAAAAAATTTTGAATACACTCCGCACTTTTATTGCAAAAGAAGATGTAATTAAAATAAAATTAAAAAAGATACATCCACCTTTAGGTGCAAAAGTGGAGGCAAGTGTGATAGAAATAGAAGATTAAGCGCTAAAGTTTATCATACTTAATATTTTATTTGCATTGATTTTTGATTTTAATTTTATTTTGTCCAAAAAAAATGTAGATTTGCAATTCCAAAAAATGGTCGGTTGGCCGAGAGGCTAGGCAGAGCTCTGCAAAAGCTCGTACGGCGGTTCGAATCCGCCATCGACCTCACAAAGAAAGTTGCCTCACAAAGGCAACTTTCTTTCTTTATTCTATTCAGTTAATGTTGGATGTATATTTTTTGATAATCCGAATTATGATTATTAAGAATTCGCAATACATACATGCCATTCGGAATTGCTGATACGTTTAGTTCTGTTTTATTACTTTCTTGAATAGTGGAATTCATTACTACTTGACCTAACCCATTGATAAGTTGTAACTGATATGTTTCCTTACTTGATGGAAGTTCAATATGTATAAATTGATTTGTTGGATTTGGATATGCGTTAAATAGAATGTTTTTATTTAAATGAATAAGACTTGGAATTATTGGTGGTGGTGCTTGACTAAGCATTTGCAAGCCACCGGATTTATTACCAAGTAATAGCTCGTATTTTGCATCATTTGTAATATCAGCAATGGAAGCAGTAGCGCGGAAGCCTAATGCATATGGCAGATTTACTGCTGATGGAATAAAAGTAGTATGCAATTTATCTTCTATATTATCATAAAATAGAATTCCATTTGCATTGGTGCCAAGTAATAAATCGTATTTATTATCGCCATTCAAATCCAAACAACTAGGATGTGTATACCCAATTGAAAGGCTGTTCGTCTTGATCGCAATTTTGCCTAATGAATCTGTTTCAAATACGAATTGATTGTTTGCATTTCCTTTCCATAAATTGAGATTCCCGGCTTTTTCACCTATTATTAAATCATTTTTTCCGTCTCTGTTGATGTCGATAATAAAAGGTGTTGCGTTATTTCCTACAACTATTTCAGTGTTACTTTCATCCTTTAAAAAACCGGAATAACTGTAAAGTGGTGCGGCATTTGTAGATGCAACATTTTCCCAATACACCATTTTTCCATTATATAATCCAATTAATAAATCATTGTCGCCATCGTTATCTAAATCGCCTATTGCCGGTGCTAAATCGCTGAATTGTAATGTTGAAACATTTAAAAAATTGCTATCCTGTAAAATATATTTTGGTTGGGTTATTGTGCCAATATTTTTATAAAAAAATAACGAAGTACTAAGTATATTTTGGTTGTCTCTAAATCCGGTGCTGCCCACTAAAATATCAATTAAAGTATCACCATCTATATCTGCAAAACATGGATACGAATTTTCACCTACATCAATAGTTTGGTTTAATAAGAAATTTTTTTGTTGTAATTGGAGTCCATTGTTTCCATCATTTTTATAATACCATATATTATCCTTATTGGCAACGCCTTCATCAAAGGTTGATACAATTAAATCGGTGTGGTTGTCGTTGTTTATATCTACAAAATTAGGAACAACAAATGAGAATAAATCTACGGGAATATTATTGACGGGAAATGAATCTTCCATGCGTAAAAAACTCGCATAATTCGGAGTGCCATCATTATAAAAAAATGAAAGATTATTTAATCCGATACTGCCTATCGCTAAGTCGAGTGCACCATTGTTATCAATATCAAATGCATCTAACGCTGCACCGGAATGTTGAATTTGTTCAGTTCCGTTTAATCGATTAAATTTAGATGTACAAGTGTCTAAAATAATATATCCATCGTGGTGAGAATCTTCGAAATTTCCCCAACAATTATCCGCTTTTGTAAAGAATAAACTATCACATGAAAGAGTTTGTTCTTGCTGGTTATTCTCGTATAAAATCAGCCTGTTTTCTGATACATTAAAGGAGATGATATCTATGTCGCCATCTTGATTAATATCTGCAATGATTGGACGAATATCTGATGAACAATACACATTAATATGTGAGCTAATTCCTTGATAAAAAACGCCATTGTATTGTAAGGAAAATTGGAGTGTTTCATTTGCGTAATAACCTTTATATATTTTGGCACTTGCTAAATTATTGTACGTAAAAATATCTTCAATGCCATCACAGTTGTAATCTTTTAATACCATCCATTTTGATATTTCAGGAAATTTATAAGCATATTGTCGAACAAAATGATATTGTCCGGAATTGGCATCAAATAAAAATGTAAGAATTGTATTATTGGTTTTATTGTAAATAACTACATCTATTTTAGTGTCATTATTTAAATCTACTTTTCCAACTTGTATGTTGTCAAAACCGCCAGTCCATGGGAATTGTAGCTCATTTCCGTTTGCAAAAACTGAAAGATTATCGTACGGCAAAAATGTTTGTGCATTATTAAATTTATATAAGAAAAATAACGCGACCAACAAGAGTGTATGCGTTGTGTTTTGTATGCTATTTTTCATGCATTGAAATTTAGTATATTAAAACGGATAACCAATGGCAAAGTTTAAACCGAGGAAATCTTTAACGCTGAATTTATATTTACCTAATGGTAAATCTTTGCTTCGAGGGTCTTTGTAAAGTTTAAAATCTTCGTTGTTTATTTTGTTAAACGTCCAACGATTTCCTGCCGGAAATGCCGGATCATAAAGAGCATAACCTACGTCAAAACGCAAAACAAAAAAGTTTAAATCCATGCGCAATCCAATTCCTACATCCCAAGCTAATTCTTTCATAAATCGTTTGGGTTTAAAATTTGCATTTGGTTTGTTTGGGTCTTCTTCTATCAACCAAATATTTCCTATGTCTGTAAATAAAGCACCTTTGAATGATTTATAAATATTGAAACGATATTCTGCATTGAATTCAAACTTTAAATCGCCGGTTTGGTCTAAGTTATTTCTGTTTTCATTGTAGGTATTAAAACCACCCGGACCTAAACGACGGAAGCCCCAACCACGCAAGGAATTTGGACCTCCAACGAAGAATTGTTTAATATATGGTATGGATGCTACTTCGCGATAAAATGAGGTGTCTCTGCCTTCGTATTTGGTTTGTTCTGCAATGTATTTTGAGTTACCGTATGGAATGCCGGCACCAATAAACATACGCAAACTCAGTGCCTGTCCGTTTTTGAAGTTAAAGAAATATCGAGGTTCTATTTCGATGCGCGTGAATTGCGAAAAACTAACACCACCTAATTTAAACGGCTTTCCATTGTCTTTTTGTGTGATGGATGCAAATGCATTCAGCAAGGTTCCGGATATGAAAACATTTCCTCTGAAATAAAAAAAGTTCTTGTATTTTCCTACGTTTAAATTCTGGTTGTTATAGGAAAATGAATATTCTTGGCCTAAAATAAATTGTTGATTAAAACTTTGTTTAAGTCGCGTATTATTGTCTAATTGTGTTTGGAACGAATCACTAATTTTTGATGGCAAAACATACGTAAAACTTAATGGAATGAAGATGTGTCTGAATTTATCATTGTACCATTCATAACCATAGTTGGCTCCAATGGCTTGTATATTATAAAGTCCAATTCGTTTTTGGAAATTATAATTAAAGCTGATAAATGTACGTGGTTTGTACTTCTGATAGGTAATACATTTTTTCTTTTTATTGAAAGAAGGGAAAGTGCGCGCTAAATTTATTTTTGCTTCGGTATTGATATTTACGGCATTCACCGGACTGTTTTCCAATCTTTTTTCTTTTAATAATTGGAAGTCAACACCCGCGCTGATATTAAATTCAAACTTAGCAGCTGTTTTAAATAAATTATTGTTTTTGTATCCACCTACAATATTAAAACCGAGTGTGCTTTGTGCATTCGTGTTTAATTCAATATCGGTATTAAATGAATGTCTTTTTGCTGGTGCGCATTTTATTTTTGTATATAATCCACTTTCTTCCGGCGAGATGGAAATTGGTACATGTTCAATATTTACAAAACGGAAAACACCCAATGTATTCAATGAATTTCGCGTATTTATTAATTGATCTTTATTGAAAATGTCACCCGGCTTTAAATAGATTGATTTCGTGAGCGCACGCGGTAATACGGATGTTTTTAATACGCGATAGTTGACGTCGCAAATCGTGTCGGTAATGAAATCGTTCTTTTTTAATTTTAGATTTTCTTTCTTTTTGTCGAAATCTAATATCTCGAAATCTACTTGTAAGTAGGAGTATTTTTGATGAATCAACGTAATGTCATCATTTTTAATTTTTAAGTAAATATCAATTTTTTGGTTACCGATTGTACTATCGATATCTAAATAAATATATTCCGGACTAAAGGTAAAATAGCCTTTGTTTTGTACAATATCGGCAAGTCGTTGTCTTTCTTTTTTGACAATATCAATATCGAAAGGGTCGCCATGTTTTAATAATCTGTCTTTTTTATTTTTTTCGATGATAGCTGTAATTATACTATCTTCTGCACTATAAAAAATTTCATTGTATGTAAATTGAGTTCCGGTTTGTACGTGGTAGGTTACAGCTGTTTTCTTTTTCTTTGTTTTATATGATGCGGTTACGTTGTTGTAAAAGTATCCATGATAAAATAAGAAATTTTTCATTCTGTTTATGGATGTTTCAATTGTAGTAGAATCAAATAAAACAGGTCGCTCGCCGCTATTGTTTTCACTCAGGAAACTTTCTAATTTCTTGTTTTTTTGTAATTTTTTATAGGCTCTTTTTTCTCTTTTTGATAGTTGATTTATTGCGTATAAAGAATCTAATTCCAACTTTCGTTTTACTCGTTTCTCATTTTTTAAAACAGATTTTGTGTACATGCCTAATTTCAAACGAAATAAACTCATGAATTTTTTGTTCGGATGTTGGTCATAAACTACTTGGTTGCCCAATTCCGATTTGAGGCTGGTTTTATCACCACTTATTTTTCCGGTGAATTTTACATCAATATTATTACTAACTAATAAGCTTTGATTATCTTTGATTAAATGTTTAGTGGCACTGCACGAATACAAAAGTAGTATGCCAATTACATACCCAAATAATTTCCATTTTTGAAAAGACTTGTTACCCATGCTTAGTCAATCCGATATAAAATATATTAATTCGCTCAAAATTAAGAAATACCGCAAGAAATATTCCGAATTTATTGCTGAAGGTGATAAAATTATAAAAGAATTAATAGATGAAGGTTTGGAAGTTGTACACATATATAGTATTCATCCAACTATCCAACATAATAAACTTGTACAGGTTCAAGAGCATCAATTAAATAAAATCACGTCATTACAAAAACATCATAATAGCTTGGCAGTTTTAAAAATTCCATTTGTAGAAATGCAACTGCAAGATGAATGGGTGCTGATGTTGGACGATATCCAAGATCCCGGAAATATGGGTACTATAATTCGCACTTGTGATTGGTTTGGTATAAAAAAGATTGTCTGTTCGGATGGTTGTGTAGATGCTTGGAATCCTAAAGTGGTGCAAGCCAGTATGGCATCTGTAGGTAGAGTGCAAGTGGTAGAAGCCGATTTAATAAATTGGATACAAGCGTATCCGAAGCCTATTTATGGTGCGGTACTCAATGGGAAAAATTACCGAGAGCAACTATTTGATAAAAAAGGATATATATTAATTGGTAATGAAGGACATGGAATAAATACATTGTTGCAACAAAAAATTACATTTCCAATCACTATACCCAAAATTGGAAGTGCGGAATCCTTAAATGCCGCCATTGCAACTGCATTAATTTTAGATAAGTTGCATTAGATTTATTTAGATTTTGGTTTGTATAAATCGAACGATTCTTTTTTACCTACATTTGGAACATCACCTTCTTTTCTTTTTTCATATTCGATATTGTCCACATGTCTCCATTTTCCTTTTTTCCATTCGAAACCTTCATAGGTTCCATCCGGAATATAATTACCAAAAAATCCTTCCATATCTTCACCATTCGGTTTAATATGATCGTACATTATTTTTTGTTCCACACCGTTGAAGTTTAGAGTAATGCCGGCATCTTCCGCATAATCTAAAATAAAACGATTTAGAATTTTCCCATTTCCCATATCAATTATTGGTGCACCAAAGCGTGGTAGTCCTTTTTTATTGAATGATAGAATTTCCAATATTTTTCGGTTGCTGGTACTATTGTTGCCATCCCAACCAAACAGTGTATAATACGTTTTCTTTTTATCTTTTACTGTTTTGATTCCATAGTACATGGCACCTAACCAATTGGTGTTGTCCACATTAATATCTTCTTGATGATCGGTAAAATCAGAATAATCAATCAAAGGAAACATTTTTAAGGTATCGCTTTTTAGTTGTATGGTTCCAAAAAATCGGTATAAATCTTCATCATTTCTGTCGTACCAAGTAAATATTTTAAAACTTCCATCTTCCGGCATTAAAATTTTCCATGGAAGTGATTCATCCCATTTATAATAAAATGAATGCGGAGTTCTTAATGCTTTAGTCAATGTTTTTATAATTCTATAACTCGCAATAGTTCGGTTTTCTTGTGTATAACTATTGATTAACGTATCACCATATTGCCGAATGGTATCTTCATATAATTTCATTTGTTGCAATTCATCAGCAGTGAGTTGTGCTTTTGATATGAACGAAGTTGCAATAAAAAATAAAAAAAGAAATGGTTTCATGCCGATGTTATTCAAAATTTATTCCAAAAATACATGCAAATATGCTGATTCTAAATTTGAATGCCATTTTTTGATTGATAATTTGTGTTAATCTTATGGAAATAAATTAAAGCAAATTAAAAGTATATCTAAATCAATGCTTTTAGTATTACAAGTTACTTGACTTTATTTCAACTACGAATTACTTAAAAGATACATTATATACTATAAAAATAGTATGATATATGTCATGCTTTCACCGTGACATAAATCATAGCCAAGTATTTTTATTTCGGATAATTTTGTCTGTAATTAAATTCTTTCATTAAAATCAGAAAATCATGTTGTCAAAATCACAAGCAAGAAGTTTTTTTTTAGGCGGAACTGTTGTGACATTTTTGGCTTTTATTGGGTTAACCGTTTATTCGTTTAAGCCATCGAATGACCAAAGTAATCACAGCCAAATTGACAAAAAGGTAGTTCGTGGTAAAGAGCTCTGGGAGTCGAACAATTGTATGGGTTGTCATACGATTTTAGGTGAAGGAGGTTATTATGCACCGGAACTTACCAAAGTAATCGACAGAAGAGGAGAAGGCTATGTAAAAGCCGTATTACAATCTCCCGTTCCATGGGGGCCGCGTGGCCGAAAAATGGTGAAATACCAAATGAATAACGAAGACACAGAGGCACTTATCGCTTATCTAAAATGGATAGGTAAAATTGATCTCAACGGCTTCGACCGAGTTGTATCACCTTTAGCAAAAGACAAAAAATAATCTTTAAATCCAATCATTATGAAATATAAATCACAGAAAGTTGCATACTGGTTCTTCGGACTATGTATGCTGTTATTTGCTTTGCAAATAGTTTACGGTTTTATTATGGGATTTGCTCGTATAGGCATGGATGGTCTACATGATTTTATTCCTTTTAACACGGCACGCGCAGTACACACCAATTTATTGGTAGTTTGGCTATTAACCGGATTTATGGGCGCTGCTTATTACATTATTCCGGAAGAAGCACAAACGGAATTAGTAAATGTCAAATTAGCGTATGTTCAATTAATATCTTTGGCTGTAGTCGGTGTACTTGCAATCGTTGGCTACCACTTTAATATTTGGGAAGGTCGTAAATTTTTAGAAATACCAAGAGAGCTAGATTATTTAGTTGTCGTCAACGTACTGTTGTTTTTGGGTTTAATTTTAGCAACATTGTACAAAGGAAAAAGAAAAACGACTACAGCCTTAGTTTTAACAATGGGTTTATTATTCGCTGCTTTACTTTATTTGCCAGGAATGATTTGGTTTGATAGCCAAGTAACCGATTCCTTTTTCCGTTGGTGGGTTGTACACTTATGGGTAGAAGGTGTTTGGGAGTTGATTATGGGTGGTATCTTATCGTACTTGTTAATAAAATTAACCGGTGTTGACCGTGAGGTAATTGAGAAATGGTTATATGTGATTGTTGGTCTTACTTTTTTATCCGGTATTTTAGGAACAGGTCATCATTATTACTATATCGGTGTAAATAAAATTTGGTTAGTAGTGGGCGGTATTTTTTCTGCATTGGAACCATTAGCTTTCTTAGGTATGGCATTATTTGCAGTGTATATGTACCACAAAGGTGAAAAATCCCATCCAAATAAAATTGCATTATACTGGACTATTGGTGCTTCCATCGTATCATTTGTTGGTGCCGGATTGTTAGGATTTGCACATACATTACCACAAACAAACGTATATACACACGGTACTTTAGTTACAGCAATGCACGGCCACTACGCATTTTGGGGCGCTTATGCGATGATTGTATTAGCTATCATTAGTTATGCCTTACCAAATATGACCGGAAGAAAACGTTATAACAACAAATTCGGCCATGCTGCATTTTGGTTTGCTAACGTAGGTATGTTAGGTATGACTGTTGCCTTCGGCGTAGCCGGTGTAGTACAAGTTTACTTAGAACGTAAGTTGAAAATGGAATTTATGGATGTACAAAATGAGATAATGATTCACTTTGTTGTCTTATTGTTGTGTGCTTCATTATTTGCAACAGGAATTATTCTATATATAGTTGAGTTCTTTAAATATGGTAAACCCACAGACGAAGCGTTAGTCGTAGCAGAAGCATAGATTGTCTGATTTTTTTTATTGTGAGAAAGGTTTCGAGGCTAAGAATGTCAGTGCATTTATTAGCCTCGAAATACTTCTAAAACGTATTCAAAATGGTAGTAGAGAAAAATATTTATTATAAAGCAATTGGTTCCGAGATAGATGTGTTCAATCAAGTATATCAATTAAAATTGCCGTTGTTGTTAAAAGGACCAACAGGAACCGGAAAGTCTAGATTTGTGGAGTTTATGGCAAGTGAACTCGATAAAAAATTGATTACTGTAAGTTGCCACGAAGAAACTTCTTCAACAGATTTAATTGGAAGATATATCATCAAAGGAGCTGAAACAGTTTGGATAGACGGACCACTTTCTTTGGCTGTAAAAAATGGATATATTTTATATTTAGATGAGATTGCCGAAGCACGCCCGGATGTGATTGTAGCCATCCATTCGTTAACAGATCATCGACGTGAATTATTTATTGATAAATTAGGTGAAACAATCAAAGCACACCCTGATTTTCTTTTGGTCGCATCGTTCAATCCGGGTTATCAAAAAGGATTTAAAGAGTTGAAACCATCTACCAGACAACGCTTTGTAGCTTTATCATTTGATTATCCGGCTGCTAAAGCTGAAGTAGAAATATTAGTAGAAGAAACTGATATATCCAAAGATATAGCTCAAAAATTAGTTGCTATTGCCGGTAAAATTCGAAATCTTACAGAATTAGGATTAACGGAAACTGTTTCCACTCGTTTGTTAGTAGATGCTGCTAAATTAATTAAAAATGGATTGTCAAAAAGATTAGCAGTTCATGTAGCCATCGTTGAACCTCTTTCTGATGAACAGGAAACATTAAATGCATTGAAAGATTTGTGTGATTTAATGATATAAACGAGCGTTTATGGGATTCGAATTAGATGAGATTCTGTATTCAAAGTTTGTAAAATATTTAAAGAAAAGACGACTTAATAATACAGAAATTCTAAATAAACAAGTTGTGTTGGCAGATGTTTTGCCTCGCTTGACTTTGCTGTCAAAAGCATTGTGCGGTACATCTATCGAAATATTTCCGGCAGAAAGAGAAGGTGGTTATAAAAATGATAATTTCTTTCTTCCGGCAAGTTGTTCCTTGTTTGCCACGAAAGAAGAAAATCTGCAATTCTATATTTTTAGAGTGGTATATATGAGTATTCAAAAACAATTAAATCTTAATTGGCAAAACGAAACTCATCCCGAAGAAATTTCATCAGCAAAAGCAATTGAAACAGCACCACAAGTAATTGAAAAATTATTAGCAGAGTTTCCAAATTTACAAGATTGGTTTTATCAAGCAATACTGCAATTACCGAATATCAAAAAAACAACAACTAAAGATTTTTCATGGTTGTATGGTAAATGGATGACGAACACACCAGAAGAAAATGCAACAGATAAATTACAAAATTTTGATGATGCCACAAAGAAAATTTTGGAACATAAAATAGATGCCAAAACCACCTTGCATGCCCATTCTGTTGAAGAAATTGAATCGTTGACGATTGATAAAAAACAACAAGAAGATTATGTGATGTTGCATAATTTTGAAAAGATAGAATCCGCGGAAGAGTTTAACGGCAATTGGCGTGATTTTGATGGAAGAGATGAATTGAACGACCATCAAGATGCATTAGAAGAAATGAACATGCGCTTCACCGTTCGTGTAGATGATACCGTGCATTCTGTGTATCAAGCAGATTTTGTAGAAAATACTACGGTTGCTGAAAGTGCAGCGATTGATGAAAAAGGATTTCATCTTACGTATGATGAATGGGATTATAAAAAGCGTCAATATCTTGTTGATTATTGCAAAGTATATCCCAAATTACAAGTTAAAACCAATGCAACGTATTACACCAAAACACTGCAAAAATATCAAACTATTTTAACCGGTTTACGCAAAATGTTGACGAGCGTAAACAATAAATTGCAACAACAAAAAAGACAAATACAGGGTGATGCTTTTGATTTAGATGCACTCACAGATTTATATACAGACATCCATTCTAAAATTTCTCCGGACGAACGCTTGTATTTATCAAACAGAAAAAAAGATAAAGACTTATCTATTTTACTCTTATTGGATTTGAGTTTGTCAAGTGATGCGTATGCTGCCGGCAATCGAGTGTTAGATGTAGAAAAAGAAGTTTCTATTTTATTCGGAGAAATATTAAACGAGTTTAATATAGAATTTGCTATCGATGGTTTTTATTCCAAAACACGAAATTTTAGCACATACATTACGCTCAAAGAATTTAATGAAAATTGGAATACAGCTAAATATAAAATAGGTAGTGCAGAGCCAAGTGGTTACACTCGAATTGGACCTGCATTGCGCCATGCGGGTGCAAGAATTGCCAAATCAGCAGCAAAAAATAAATGGATTATTTTATTGTCGGATGGCAAACCAAACGATTATGATAGATACGAAGGTAAGCATGGTATTCAAGATGTAAAACAAGCTTTACGTGAACTCAATGAACTTCAAATCAATTCGTATGCTGTTGCCATCGAAGCACAAGCAAAATTTTATTTACCACAGATGTTTGGACAAAATCACTATCAAATTCTAACCAATCCGGAAGAATTAATTAAATCAATGGCAAAACTTTTCGAAAAAATTAAACATCAGTAGTAATGGAAAATAATAAAAAATTAGTACTCTATCCACCAGGTGGAATTTTAATGTGGATTATCATTTATGTTGAACTTTTTACATTTGGAATGGCAATAGCCGCTCTCACTTATTACGGTGCACAAGAACGGGTGCAATTTCATCGCGATAGCCAACAACTCAATACCTTAATAGCAACTATTAATACCATTTTATTGCTAACCGGTGGTTATTTGGTGGCAAAAGGTGTGCATTTATTTAGAATGCTTGAAATTCAAAAAGCAGGTAATTATTTTCTCTGGGCAATCTTTTCAGGAATCGGATTTATGCTATTGAAGCTGGTTGAATATTACGGAAAATTGCAAGTAGGTTTCGACATGGAATACAGCACCTTTTTTATGTTTTATTGGTTAATGACCGGATTTCATTGGATTCATGTGTTCGTTGGCGTTGTTATTCTTTTCTTTTTGCGACGAACAATTATTAAACAACAAGCCGATGCAAGTTTGGAAGATATAGAAGCCGGTGCCGCATTTTGGCACATGTGCGACTTGATTTGGTTGTTATTATTTCCCATTTTTTACTTACTATTTTAGATGAAATCAACTACTTCTTTATACGCCTATCTGTTTTTAATTTTTATTACTATTGCAACGTCGTGGATAGCCAATACATTTTTGTCAACCGCCGTTGTTGCAATCGTTACGCTGCTTTCTGTGCTAAAATTTTGTATTGTAGGCTTCGAGTTTATGGAATTAAAATCAGCAAATCCATTTTGGAAATTTCTTTTAATAATTTATGGTATAATTATTGGAGCATTATTTGTTATCTTACTTTAGATATAATTAATAAGATAAAATAATACAATAGAAATTAGCAAACAGGCATACAAAATGCCTTGTTTTTTCGTTATGCTATTGATAGAATGTTAGAAACAACATTTGTATTTGATTTTATCCTATTTTTATATTGATTTATTTTAACGAATTATGAAAAATACATCCATTTCTGTTTTTACGAAAGTTGCATTTTTTTGCTTACAATTTATAGTTTTTGGCAATGTGCATGCACAAATGCAATGGGCAACAATAGTAGTTGATTTTTCTTCGGAATATAAAGATGATTTAATTAGAGATAACTCTACCCGTTGGAGTGCAGTGCAAGTTTTGGGTTATCCCAATTCAACTAAATATGCGTCTTCCCAACATGCTTGGACGCCTCAAAGCCAAAATAATTCAAAAGAATTTGTTACCGTCGGTTTTGCTACGCCACAATTGGTTCAACAAGTTATAGTAGGTGAGAATTATAACTCCGGTGCGGTTGCAGAAATAATCTTGTACGATACAAAAGGGAAAAAATATACGGTTTATGAAAATCCAAATCCACAACCTACTTATAAAATGGGTGATGTGTTGACCTATTTTAAAATTAAACCAACCTATAATGTAACTAAATTAAAATTGGTTATAAACACGAATACCACTATCGGAAGAGAAGAAATTGACTGTATCGGAATTTCATCCAATACAACACCTTATGTACAACAAATTAACGTGTTGCGTTATAACGAAACTGTTGGGCAGCCGGAGAACTTAGGGCCAAATGTAAATTCATCTTATTACGACCATCTTCCATTAATTTCGCCGGATGGTAGTAAATTATATTTTACGCGTAAACTTTCGGATGATAACAATCTTTCAGCTTTCAACGATGATATTTATTATGCAGAAATTTTACCAACAGGTGCATTTACTAAAGCCGTTAATATCGGGCCGCCACTAAATACGGCTGAACACAATTTTGCTTGTTATATCAGTGCAGATAATAACAGATTGTATGTTGCGAATAAATACATCAAAAACACGTATAATTTTTCTGGATTATCCGTTTCTACCAAACAAAAAGATAACACTTGGAGCAAACCCAAGCCATTACCGATTCCGGATTTAATCAATAAAAATGAATTTGCACACTACTATTTAAATATCACCGAAAATGTTGTGTTAATGTCAGTTCAGGGTAATGATTCTTATGGTGATTTAGATTTGTATGTTGCTCAAAAATACAGCGATGGTACCTGGACAAAACCTAAAAATTTAGGACCAACCATTAATACGGTTGG
Source organism: Bacteroidota bacterium (assembly GCA_963169645.1). Lineage (GTDB taxonomy): Bacteria > Bacteroidota > Bacteroidia > Chitinophagales > JADIYW01 > JADJSS01. Next base: position 242,592 of record CAUJCO010000007.1, on the reverse strand, counting down.
TGCAGAAGGAAGCGTGTTTCTGGCTGCCGATGGAAAAACGTTGTATTTCTCTTCTACTGGTCATCCGGGCTTTGGAAGCTACGATATGTATATGAGTAAACGGTTGGATGACACTTGGACGAATTGGTCAAAACCATTGAACTTAGGCGATAAAATAAACAGCGATGAAATGGATATTTATTATACCATTCCTGCTGCCGGTGATTATGCCTATTTTTCAAGTGGAAAAACGATGTTTGGTATGAATGATTTATATCGCATACGATTGCCAAAAGAAATAAGACCGGAATTTGTTGATATGAAAAAATTAGTAGCCAATAATACAACTAAATCAGATAATATTTCAACAAATTCTACACTTGTTGCACCTAAACCTACTATTTCGACAACGCCAACAAAACCTGCCATTTCTACACCAACATCTACAGATGAATTGCAAAAAAAATTAGAGGCCCTGAAGCAACAACAAGCTGCTGTTCAACCGAATAAAACAACCACACCAACACCTACAAGTGCCACTACACCAACTGTTATTAATAAAAGAGAAGTAGTAAATTATATTGAGCCACCAAAACCAGTAAAACCGGCTCCACACGTATTAACAAAAGAAGAATTAGCTGCACGGGAAGCTCAAAAAAATAATCCAACTATCAATCCGGCAGATGATAATATTAACAGCATCACTAAGAGTCCGATGCGTGAAAACGTTAAGACGACAGTAGTTGCACCAACCGAAAAAATAAGTGCACCAACATCACCGTATCAAATAAATGAAGTGAATGCACCAACTTCTGCATCGGAGCCGACTATCTCTTCACCAAATACATTACGCACAGCCAACATTCCTGAAGATGATTTTCAGCAAAAATTAGCAGCATTAAAACAGCAACAACAACAAGCAAATTCACAACCGAATACAACAATAAATACAAATTCATCTATACCAAAAACAATTGCGGAACAATATCCGAATCCACAACCTGTTACTACTACTTACAATGCACATACGGACCAAATGGAACAAAAGTTAGAAGCATTGAAACAACAACAAAAACAAGTTGTACAAAGCACCACTATTCCATCACCGTATTATTACGAATCGAAACCATATGACCCACAACCGGTAAAAGAAAAAGTGGATGATAAATTTTCTCAAGAGTATGATGACTATCAAAAAAAATTAGACGATTTAAAAAAACAACAGAAAAATCCAACAGTTGTCACCGCTTCAGCAACACCACTTAAAACGGAAAATGTAAAGACAACTCCCGTTGTAGAAGAAAAACCAACGGTAGCGTATGTTCCGGACGAAAAACAAACACAAAAACGAGAAGCGGTTATCAATAAATATGAAGATAAACTCAAGAAATTACAAGAAGAATTAGCCAATTTAAATAAACCTGCTGTTGATGATAAAGTACTTCCTGCAATAACTACGGTTACAGATATACCTAAAGTAGCAGATGTAAAACCAACGCTTGTTTCAGATATGACACAACCATCTATTCAAAATGATAGTATTCCTGTTGTGCAAGAAGAAAAATCAACATTAATTCATGAAAACACGACAGTACAAACACCATCACAGCCACGTATTAATTTTGATTCGATAGAACAAGCTCGAAAAAAAATAGAACAAGAAATGCAAGCAGCTATACAAAAAATGGATGCGAGCAAGCAAACGTTGGAAAATGATATTTCTGATTTAGAAGCACAACGTAAATCGTTTAATGCTGAAAATGAAAAGTTATTAGCACAAAATTCTCAACTTGAAAATGAAAAAGAAAAATTAGCATTAGAAAAGAAACAAATGGATGATTTGTTGGCAAAAATGCAAGAGGAACGCGACAAGTTGGCTGCGGAAAAACAAAAAATGGAGCAAGATAAAATTAAATTAGAATTGCTACGCAAACAACAAGAAAAAGAATTTTTTACCATGAAAAATTCAATTGATTCACTTTCTAAAGTGCAGCAAAATGTGGCAAAGAATGCAGAACTACAACAAAAATATGATTTGTTTAATGTGCCAATAGAAGTGGGTGCAGTTGCAATTGCAGATAGAATTTTCTTCGTGGCAGATGCAGCTTTTCTTACAATTCCTTCTTATCCGGAAATGGATAAAGTGGTTGATTTTTTAAAGAAAAATAATACGCTAAAAGTTGAAATTGGTGGCCACACGAACGGTTTGTGTGATGATGTTTATTGTAATAAATTATCCAATGATAGAGCTAAAACCTGCGTCGATTATCTCATAAAAAAAGGCATTGATAAAAATAGATTATCGTTTAAAGGTTATGGAAAACAACATCTAATTGCATCGCCGGGCTCACCGCTTAATCAACGTGTGGAAATAAAAATTATGAGCGTAAAATAAGTTAATATCCAATCACAAATCCTTTAGTATCTTTGTGGTATGATGAAGGAATCGTATGAAGCCGTAGTAGCGCAATTTCAACCCGTTTCTGTAGAGACATGGAAAAATAAAATCATTAAAGATTTAAAAGGTGAATCTTTTGATAAATTAATTTGGCATACACAAGAAAATATAGAAGTGTTGCCATTTTATACAAAAGAAGATAATGCAAAATACCAATTAGCTATACCGGAAAAACAAACTGAGAATTGGCATATTGTTGCACGTATTGATGTGGATGATGATGTCCAAAATGCCAATAAAATGGCACTATCTGCTTTGCAAAATGGAGCAACGGCTATTGTGTTCAACTTAAAACATACGGCATACACAGCAGAAAAAATAACTCATTTAATCCAAGATATATTAACCGAAATTGCACCCGTTACATTGGAGAATTTTATTCCGGATAATAAATCAACAATTGAATCGATATTGCCGAATAGCTGTAATGTTGTATGTACAATTCCAGAACAAGCAACAATTACGGATGAGTTAGTAATGGCATTACAACAAGGTATTGCTACGAACGCAACAGAATTTCACTTTTATATCAAACAAAATTATTTTTTTGAAATTGCCAAATTACGAGCATTTAGATGGTTGTGGAAACAAGTAGTTGATTTGCGCAAACAACCATATTTATTAAGGTTGCACGCCGAAACAAGTATAGTGCGTTTTGATGCAAACGATGAAAATTATAACATCTTACGCAACACAACAGCAGCGATGAGTGCCCTAATTGGTGGTTGTGATAGTTTATTAATAAATAGTCATGATATTCAACATACATCTACAGATTTCGGCAAACGCATAGCACTAAATATTCAACATATTCTAAAACATGAATCTTATTTTGATGTATTAAAAGATGCGGCAAAAGGTGCGTATTATATAGAGTATCTTACGTACCAACTCTGCAAAAATGCCTGGGAAAAATTTACTAAAAAGTAGATGTATTCGTGGTCAAATGCTTACTGTTTTTATTGTAAATTCTGGTAAGATTTTTTTAATAAACTGTCATTTCCAATATTGTTGTTACCATTTTGTTTAAGTTGAGATTCTCATTTCTAAGCAATACAATAATCAAGATGTTTTAGCTTGGTAATAGTTTCATCGAAAAACCAATAGCGTATTTCTTATCTCTATTTTATTTCAAATATCAAACCTTAGTGGTATATTGTTCATATAATTTTATATATGGCAAACCAACAATTCGACTACGATTATGTCATTATAGGCAGTGGCTTTGGTGGCTCTGTATCAGCATTGCGTCTTTCTGAAAAAGGCTATAAAGTATTGGTAATTGAAAAAGGAAAATGGTTTAAAAATCAAGAAGATTTTCCAACTACCAATTGGAATTTACGCAAGTGGATGTGGATGCCTAAATTAGGAATGCAAGGTTTATTTAAATTAACCTTTTATCGACATGTTGCTATTGTGAGTGGCGTGGGCGTGGGCGGTGGTTCCTTAGTTTATGCGAATACATTGCCGGTTCCCAAAACAGAATTTTATAATTCCGGACATTGGAAAGGGTTAGATAATTGGGAAGAAGTATTAAAACCTTTTTATGCAACAGCTTTAAAAATGTTGGGTGCAGCTAAACATCCGTATATGAGCAAAAGCGATAAGGTGATGCAAGAGTTAGCTGAAAAAATGGGCAGACCGGAAGCGTTTGAAAAAACAGATGTTGCCGTATATTTTGGCAAAATAGGAGAGACGGTTCCCGATCCATATTTCGATGGAAAAGGACCGGATAGAACCGGATGTAATTTATGTGGTGGTTGTATGTTGGGTTGTCGGTATAATGCAAAAAATACGTTGGATAAAAACTATCTGCATTTAGCACAGCAATTAGGAGCTGAAATTATTGCTAAAAAATTGGTGTACGATGTGATGTCATTAAGTGGAAAACCAGATGGAAGTAACGGTTATGAAATAAAATATAAAGATGCACTTTCTTATTTTCCTAAAAAAGGAAGTGTTACGGCAAAGTCGGTAATTTTTTCCGGTGGTGTATTAGGCACGGTTGATTTATTATTGAAATTAAAAGAATCTTCTTTGCCAAATTTATCGAACACATTAGGTTCCGGCGTACGTACCAATTCTGAAAGTTTGATTGGTGTAACTACCTTCCGAAAAGATATTTCGTTTTCTGAAGGAATTGCAATTGGTTCTATTATTAATATAGATGAAAGTCGACATATTGAACCGGTAAAATACTCTGAAGGTGCAGGATTTTGGCGCATTTTCATGGCACCAATGGTACATGGTAAAACATTCCTTTCTCGATTATATAGAATGATAAAAGATTTTGTAGTGCATCCAATTGCCAACTTAAAAATATTTTTTGTAGATGATTGGAGTAAACGCACACAAATTTTATTGTATATGGAAAGTATTGATTCCAGTTTGAGTTTTAAAAGGAATAGTATTGGTGGCATGAAAACCACCTTAGATTCTGGTCCTGCACCAACAGCATTTAATCCGAAGGCACAAGAAATTGCACACGAAGTAGAAAAAATTGTTGATGGAAAAGCAATGGTCATCAATAGTGAGACATTGTTTGGAATTCCAACTACGGCACATATTCTTGGCGGTGCTTGTATGGGAAAAGATGCACAAAGTGGCGTTATCGATAAAGATAATTTTGTATTTAATTACAAAAATATGATGGTGTGCGACGGAAGTGCTATTTCTGCTAATCCGGGCGTAAATCCGAGCTTGAGTATCACAGCAATTACTGAACGTGCTATGAGCAAAATACCTATGAAATCAGCTAATCCGGATTATCATCAAAATTAATTCAAGCCATAGTTCGTGTCCGCACGAAATATTTCTCAAGTCATGGTTCGTGTCGCACGAAACATTTCAATTTTGGTTTGTGAAGGCACAAACAAGGAAGGGCACATTTCACAAGCCATGGTTCGTGTCCGCACGAAATATTTCAATTTTGGTTTGTGAGACACAAACCAATGCAAAGAAAATAAATTAGAAGGAAAAATAAATTCGGATACAGTACAACAGCGAACCCTTGCAATGTATCCGAATAGTGGTTGGTTGGTTTGGTTTAATTTTTATACCTAAACTAAACAATAAAATATTTCGGGAAGTTCCCTAAAGTGAAATTATTCGTATTTCACTACAAATGCATCACTATATTTATTAGATAATACAGATTTTAATGCATCAGCATAGGCTCTGTTTTGGAATTTTCCCATATATAATTTATACACGGTTTTTCCATTCAAATCTTCTTGATGCACCAACATATTTTGTTTGTATTGCGCTTCTAAATCTGCAATGATTGCTAATAATACATTCATGTCGGAAAATACACCTAATTGAAGCCCGTAGAAACCTTTTTTGGTAGTATCTAATTTGCTGATGATATAATAGGATGAACGATTAGTGGTGGCATTGGAGTTGGCATCTTTTACTTCGGTAATTGGCATCGGAATGGGAGCATTGCTGTTGTTAGCAATATCTTCTTTGTGTTCGTCCACATTTTCCGTGTTCGCGGTCTCTTTTCCTGTTTTCATTACAGAGGCTGTAGTAGTAGTATCTGTTTCCTTGATACCATGTTGATTCGCGATATCTAAGCTAGCATCTAATAAATCATCCGGAGCTTTATCCTTTTCTACTATTTCTACTTTTACTTTGGTAGTACCTTTGTTTTTGTAACCCAATAAATCAGCTGCTTTTGTTGAAAGGTCGATAATTCTACCTTTAACGTATGGACCTCTATCATTGATTTTTACAAAAACAGATTTTTTATTTTGCTCATTGGTTACTTTTACAATAGTACCTAATGGCAATGTTTTGTGTGCTGCTGTTAAAGCATATTGATTGTATTTTTCACCACTGGCGGTTGATCTCCCATGGAAATAAGTACCATAGTAAGAGGCAACGCCATATTCTGTTTGTGCAGCATTAGCGAGTGAAAATGAAACAATAAATAAAATAGTTGTTAGAACATTTTTCATGGCAAATTTGGTTTTGATTAGAAATTAGTTTGCCTAAAAAGATGATGCAAAGATACTGCCGCTTTTTTACGGATTTGTTAACTCGTCACAGAGTTGCATTAAAGGTTCAGTTAAAATAGCATGTCCACCTTTGTAAAAAAAATGTGAAAATATTAAGCCAATGTTATCTAAGTTTTTCTTTACTGTTTCGTACATTTCTGCATTGATGAACTCATCTTCGTCGCCTACCAATAAATAGGGAGAAAGTTCATTAAGCCATTTGACATCGGTCAAACATTCGTTGGGAATGCTTCCGCCCCAAAATACAATGCGATTCAGCTTGTTTGGTGCATGCATTGCCCATCGTGCCATAGTGGCCACACCTTGAGAAAAGCCCAAACCAACGATTTTTGCATTCGTTTGTAAAATAAATGTTTCGTAAATATTATCTAAGTATTGAATGTAGTCTTTGATTTCATTTTCTCTATCTTCAGAGGTCATCCAACATGCACCCACACGACCTTTCATATCTTTTAAATAAAACCGATTTAGTGCTTCCGGAACAATGACAAAATGTTTATCCGATGGCAATACCTCAAATTTTTTAATAAAGTATTCGGCTAAAAAACCATATCCATGTGTAACGAGCCAAATAATTTCTGTTTTTTCAGATAGTGTTCCGTACGTAAATACTCGGGCAGTTTTTTGTGTTTGTATTGTATGTGCTTCTGTTTTCATAGATAATTAATCGCAAGTTACTAAAGAATTCGATGTTAGTTATTGTCCTATCTGCAATATTGGGATTGGATAATTTTTCTTATTCAAAGATAATTTCAATAGATAATTTGAATAATACTGAAATCCTGTTTATTTTGTTCGTAAAATAGCCCATTGAAAGATTACAAAAAATATTACATTCTAAACGCAACACCGGATTTATTATTCTTGGCATTAACCAACCCAACTATTATCAAACTTTGGTCGGGAGATGATGCAGAAATGTCAACAGAAATCAACAGTGAATTTTCACTGTGGTCTGGTGGAATTTGCGGTAAGAATTTAGAATTTATTGAAAATAAGAAAATCGTGCAAGAATGGTATTTCGGTGATCAAGAAATGCCATCTATCGTTACAATTTTATTGCATGAACATACCAAAGGCACATCGGTAGAGTTAAGACATACTAATATTCCGGATGAAGCATACGATGATATAGTGGAAGGCTGGAACAACGAATACTTTGGTGCATTGCAAGAGTTTTACGAAGAAGGATAAGGTGGTTATCGTAATAATTGTTGGTGCATTATAATAATAGAATACATCATTATATCATAACAAATAATCGGCATCTTGCCCCCATCGGTATTCCATTAAAAAACCAACGGCTTCTCGCACGGCTAATCCTTCAAATAATACTTTGTAAATGGTTTGAATAATGGGTGTTTTTACGCCGGTGGTATCAGCTAATTTTTTGGAGATACTCACTGTTTTTATACCTTCTGCTACTTCGGTCGAAGTGGCTATAATTTGTTCTAATGTTTCGCCTTTTGCTAAGCGAGTTCCTACAGTGTAGTTTCTACTTAATGGCGATGTACAAGTAGCCACTAAATCACCGATACCGGCTAATCCTAAAAAGGCTTGTCGGCTGGCACCCATAGCTGTTGCCAATCGAATGATTTCGCCCATACCACGCGTAATTAAAAATGCCATAGCATTTTGTCCATAACCTAAACCACCTAAAGCTCCAGCCGCTAATGCCATAGAGTTTTTAAGAACACCGGCTAATTCCACTGCAAATATGTCGTGGTTGCTATATACTTGCAATCGGTTACTTCTTAATGCAGTATCACCTTCGCGTATTACTTCATCAAATTTGCTGGCAAGCACTGTTGCTGCCGGTTGCTTATCTGCAATTTCACGTGCTAAGTTGGGGCCGCTCATGCAACCTACTCGTTTTACGCAAGTTTCTTCTAATATCACTTTACTCATCGTGTAGATGTCGGCTACTTGCAGTGTAACATCTTTATCTAAGATGGTTTTTCCCGGTTCTAATTTGATATCAAAACCTTTGGTGCAATGTATCATCATGTGATCGGGACGAAGAAACGGTGCCATAAATTTCATCGTATCTCTAAATGCATCAGAAGAAACTGACGGAAAAAGTAAATAACAGTTATCTGCAATTTCTTGCATGTTATTGGTTGCACGTATATTGGGATGAATGTCTTGTCCGTTGTTCTTGCGTTCTGTATTTATAATCTCTACAGCATCTGCTCGTCTGGAATAGAATAATACTTCACCATTTTCAGCCAATAGATTAGCAACGGCAGTACCAAAACTACCAGCACCAATAACGGCAACAGGAAATTTATCAGATGAATTTGTGTAAGCCATATCCTAATAATCTATTGTGGTAGTAATACAATAATTTTAAATCTTCGCTGGTAATATTTCCTTCTTTATTGCGCATAATCGGTAAGTTAGTATGATAAATACATACATTATAAATACCTAATTCAATAATTTCGTGTAATTCTTTGGTGGTAATATTAGGTGATAGTTTGATTTGACCTCTGTTGTTCATCATATACAATTCATCTATCACTTTTTTTACAGATGCTTTAAAGTCTTCCCAATTTATTTCTCTATCTTCTTCTGATGTTCTCAAGAGTGTAAATAAATCCGGATTGTTTAGTTTTCTTTTTAATAATTCAAACGCAACAAACGTGACTACATGTGATGGGTAAACAACATTGTTTTTAAAAAATCCTTCAATAATTTTATCACCCAGCATCTGCGTATAAATCATCTCTCGTTGATCATCTGCTTTTAGTTGACCTTTATTTACAAAATAACTGCGGATGTTTATTTTATTGCCAAATTTATCTAAGCTATTTCCATCATCGTCTAATGCATTGCCAAAAACGTCCATCGGGTCACTAAGTGAGAGTGTTAAGTCAGTCGATTTAGAAAATGTTTCCCAAAAGAATTTCCAAATTCCTTTTCCGGCAACTTGCGGTGTTTCGTGTACTAAATATTGTTCTTTTCCGGTTCGTTTTAATTGATCAACAATCAAAGATGAAGCCTCTAATACGAAATTATAACTAATGGTAAGTGGAACTACAAATATTTTAGGAGCTAAGTTGGTTGGGTTTTTTTCAAAATGGATGCGTTGTGCTTCCATTACAGTGCCCAATAAACCTAATTTTAATTCTGTTTCAATATTTCCGGCTCTGGAGCGTGTTCCGCCCGGATAAAAGATAGTATGCGCACCGGCTAATACATTTGTTTTGGAATAGGTTTTAAGTGTTTCTAAATAGATAGGATTTTTCTTTCGTCTATCTAATTTATAAGCACCTAATTTTCCGGCAAAAAAGCTGAAAATTTTAGAATTAAATAAGTTCAAGCCTGCACCGTATTGAAAAGCCGGCATTCCGATATAATCCATCCCAAAACCAATAATGGCTGAATCTAAATTGCTAAAATGCGTTGGAACTAAAATTACGGTTCCTTTTAGCGATAGATTTCTCAATTTCTCTACCGGACCTGCCACTACTAATTTATCTTTTAATTCATCATGTGGTTTAAAAATTCCGGTAAAACCACCAAAATACGAATTGAATAAACGAGCAAAAAAGCGAACCAAAAGTTGACGTGCAAACCAAAACATATTTGGATTAAAATGCCCAATAATTTCATTGGCATAGCGCGACATAATATCTTGTAATAATTCTTGATGCAACTTTTTAGATTTGTCTTCATCTATTTTATTGGGATCGGCTTCGAGTAATCGTTTTTTAATTTTTTTCCAAAAATCACTTTCATCTTCCGGATCCACTTCCCACGATTCGTTGCGAATACGGATATTTTCAAGATATAACGTTTTTTGTAATTGTTCTCTTAATTGTGATAGGGTTGGATACGATTTGTTGAATTCTAAAATAGATTCGGATATCGTTTCTTGAAGAATTTTATCTTTTTTTTTGTCTATCAAATTGATAGGCCAATCTTTTATGCGAGGTATGACGGATTTTAGCATATCGTTTTCTGAAAACTAAGGTATAAATTTGTTTTATAATATAAAAATTGAATGTACAAAATGGAAGCGATTTTGTTCATTTGTTTCATTAAATTATAGTAAATACAAAAAAAAATCCCGACTGTTGAGTCGGGATTGATATACTTGTGAATGTTTATTTATTTCACTTGATTCACGATAGCTTCAAACGCTTTTGGGTCGTTTAATGCTAAATCAGCTAAAGCTTTACGGTTAAGTTCGATACCGGCATTAGCTAATTTGTTCATGAAAACAGAATACGATAAGCCATAAGGACGAACGGCTGCGTTGATACGCACGATCCATAAACTTCTGAAATCTCTTTTCTTTAATTTTCTACCTACGAAAGCGTATGTTAAACCTTTCTCTACGGCATTTTTGGTTACTGTCCAAACGTTTTTACGACGACCGTAATAACCTTTGGCGAGTTTGTAGACCTTTTTTTTGCGGTCTTTGGCTGCTACTGAATTGACTGAACGTGGCATATCTTTGTTATTTTAAGGATTAATAATACGACCATCGGCGATGCCTTGCCTTATGTCATTTATTGTAAATCTTACGGATTAAGTAAGATTAGTTCATGCATAATAAACTTTTGATGTTTCCTTCGTCACATTTACGAACGATGGTAGAACCTGTCAAATTACGTTTTTGTTTCGTTGTTTTCTTCGTTAAAATATGACGTTTGTAAGCTTGTCCGCTTTGTATTTTACCGCTTCCTGTAACTTTGAAACGTTTTTTCGCGCTCGAATTTGTTTTCATTTTAGGCATAAAAATGCAATTTAGTGGTTATAAAACTTTATAATAGGGTGCAAAGATACGAATTTTTCGATAGATTTTACCTTTTGTAATGTAAAATCATGGTAAAATATCTAAAAATTAGTTAGTAGAGTGTGTTTTGTTAAACGCTTTTACTGCTTTAACATAGTCATTACTTTTAATAAGCTTGAAGATTTTTTCATTCTCTTTTCCGAGAGTTTCCAATAGATTCTTTTCATTTAACGCATACAATAGATCACTACCTTTTTTAGTAAAGAAAATAGAATACTCTGTGCCATTGTTTGGAACTACACTGTACAAAGAAATACTATCATCCAATTGTTTAAAAATCCAGCAAGAATCATTTGGATTTCCTGCAACACGTAAATTTTTTTCTCCTAAAGCAACAATGTATTTTGTTTCAGTCGGATAAATTCTTCTAACTATTTTCTTTTTTTCTTTTATCAAAAGAGAATGGATACTATCTGCTAAATCAATCTCAGCATATACTTTTATAGTACTGTCGTTTTTTAGCTTAATCATGTAGTAGTCCTTTGTATTGATACCACTAGAATAAGACTTGTCGCCAAGATTCCAATATGCAATAGGCATATGGTACTAAGTTGCAATAGGAATATTGCCGTAAGGCGTAGAAATAAAAGTTGGAATTCCAGGAACAAACTGTGCTTTTGCACCGAATGAAATCAAAAAGAATAGAATGAATGTAAAAAAAACATGAAAACCTTTCATTGTCTCTATCCTTTTTTCTTAGGAGCAATATAAGCAATCATTTTTTTGCCTTCTAAATTGGGCATTGCTTCTAAAGCACCGAATTCTTTTAATGAATCTGCAAATTGTAATAATACTAACTCACCTCTATCTTTAAATTGGATAGCTCGACCTTTAAACTGCACATAAATTTTTACTTTGGAGCCTTCTTGCAAAAACTTTTGAGCGTGTTTTTGTTTGAAATCCAAATCGTGGTCGTCTGTATTCGGCGTAAAGCGAATTTCTTTTACTTCTGTTTTTTTCTGTTTCGCTTTAATTTCTTTTTCTTTCTTTTTCTTGTCGTACAAGAATTTATTATAATCTACCAAACGGCAAACAGGTGGTACCGCTTTTGGTGAAATTTCTACTAAATCGACTTCTTGTTCTTTCGCTAATCGAAGTGCCTCTTCGATAGTGTATACGCCCGGCTCTATTTCTTCGCCTACCAAACGTACTTCAGGCACTCGGATGTCTCTGTTTAATCGGTGTTCCGTTTCTTTTTTCTTCGGAACAAAAACTTTTCTTCTAGGTATCAAATTATTTTTTTTAAAGTAATAATATAAAAATGAAATAATGTAGCAATGTTATTTTGTAATTCTTTGGTGTAATTACTGCATTGTTTAATTATTTAATTCTTCCTGCAAAAGTACAGTAAAGTCTTCAATTGTAAAAGTTCCGATGTCACCTTTTCCGTGTTTTCTTACAGAAATTTGTTGATTTTCGACTTCCTTTTCACCAATTACTGTCATGTATGGTATTTTCATCATTTCGGCATCTCGGATTTTTTTACCAATTTTTTCGGCACGTTCATCTACTTTTACTCGGAAACCTTTGGCTTTTAAATCGCCTGCTATTTTTTCTGCATAGGGTAAAAACTTATCGCTTATTGGTAAAATTGCAATTTGTTTTGGTGATAACCACAATGGGAAATTTCCGGCATAATGCTCCAACAAGAATCCAATAAAGCGTTCGTGTGTACTTAGTGGTGCACGATGAATGATAATTGGATATTCTTCCTGATTGTCTTTATTGGTGTATTTTAAATTGAATCGTTTGCCTTGTGCAAAATCTACTTGATTGGTAGCTAATGTAAATTCTCTGCCAATTACAGAATAAATTTGAATATCAATTTTTGGCCCATAGAATGCTGCTTCGTCGGGTACTTCATCAAACGGTATTCCGGAACTAATTAATACATCACGTACCATTTTTTCTGTTTCTATCCAAAGTTCCGGTTCATTGATGTATTTCTGACCTAGCTTAGATGGTTCGTGTTTGCTTAAACGCATTTTGTATTTTTCGATTCCAAAAATTTTGAAATATTTTAAATACATTGCATTTACAGCTCTGAACTCTGCTTCAAATTGCTCTTTAGTACAATAGATATGAGCGTCATTCATCTGTAATGAACGAACGCGCATTAATCCAAATAAACTTCCGGAATCTTCGTATCGATAGCAAGTTCCGTATTCAGCCAATCGTATCGGTAAATCTTTATATGATTTTGGAATAGCACCAAAAATTTTATGATGATGCGGGCAGTTCATTGCTTTTAGATAATATTTTACATTATCTAATTCCATCGGCGGAAACATGCTTTCGGAATAATAAGGAAGATGACCACTGCGTAAATACAAGGATTCTTTTGCAATATGTGGTGTTCTCACTCTTGAGTAGCCGGCTTCTTCTTCCGTTTTTTTAGCTAATTCTTCTATCTTTTCAATTAAAAATCCGCCATTGGGTAACCACAAAGGTAAACCCGGACCAACTTCGTCATCAAAAGTATAAATTTCTAATTGTTGGCCTAATTTTCTATGGTCGCGTTTTTCTGCTTCTTCTAATAAGTGCAAATAATCATCCAATTCTTGTTGGTTCGGGAACGTAACGCCATATACTCGTGTTAGTTGTTTACGTTTTTCATCGCCACGCCAATAAGCACCGGCAACTTTCATTAACTTAATAGCTTTGATGTGTCCGGTATTTGGAATATGTGGTCCGCGACATAAATCAGTGAAATTACCTTGAGTATAAAAAGTTATTTGACCATCTTCCAAACCTTCCAATAATTCTAATTTATATTCGTCGCCTTTCTTTTCAAAATAATTGATGGCATCTGCTTTAGAAATATCTTGACGTTTGTATTCACTTTTTTGGGCAGCCAACTCTGCCATTTTCTTTTCTATTTTTGGTAAATCAGCCAACGTGATGGGTGTTCCACCAGTATCAATGTCATAATAAAAACCATTGTCAATTGGTGGTCCAATTCCGAATTTTACGCCGGAATATAAAGCCTCTATTGCTTCTGCAAATAAATGTGCTGAAGAATGCCAAAAAGTAGATTTTCCACCTTCGTCTGTCCAGGTTAATAATTTCAAGGTAACATCCGTTTCAATTGGTCGAGTAGCATCTTGTACTTCGCCATTAATTTCAGCAGCCAATACTTTTTTAGGAAGGCTGTTACTTAATTGCCCAGCAATTTCTAAGGCAGTAATTCCTTTGTTAAATTCTTTTACTGCTCCGTCCGGAAAGGTGATTTTAATACTCATAATTTGTGCAAAAATACGATTTACTACTTGAAAATTGAAATCTGTCGTTTTCAATTATTAGTTAAATAAAATTTTAAGAAAGTTCGTCTAATTCGAGTGTGATTGAAGTAGTATGAGTTCAAAAGACACATCCGAATAATTTTATTTTTCTACATAGAAACATAGAAAATTTTGCTCAATCTGGCGCGAGTCTTTCCGCAGGATGACTCGTGACTACAGATTCTGGCGGTCTCAGACCGCATTCCACATTTGTACAAAATTAAATTATATAGGTTTAATTTCCAATAATCCTTTTTCGTTAGAATAATAATCTATAGCACTGCTCAATCTGGCGCGAGCCTTCCGCAGGATGACTCGTGACTATTGATTCTGGCGGTCTCTGACCGCATTCCACTTATATGCAAAATTAAATTATATAGGTTCAATTTTCAATAATCCTTTTTCGTTAGAATAATAATCTATAGCACTGCTATATTTATAATGCCATGCTTCCCAAACCAAACCCGAGCGCACAGGATTTTCATGTAAATATACTAGTCGTTGTATTAATTTTTCATTCGTGTTTAATTCTATAGGATGATAATCTTGCTGCCAAAATTGATAATCTTTATTGCTTTTATTGCCTTTTCCAACAAATGAAAATATATTCAATATCCATTCTTTTCTACTTTCTTGCGGATTTTGGATAATCAATTCAATTATTTGCCTGCTTGTATATTTTTTTATATCTCTAACAATTTCTGCAATTTTATTTTTACTGCTACTGATAATTAAGTGTATATGATTGGTCATAATTATCCATGCATGTACTGTTAATCCTTTATGCTGAATGCAATAATTTAGGCTTTCCAATATCTTTTCCTTGTAAACTTCTCTCGAAAATATATCTATCCAACCAACAACAGTGAATGTTACAAAGTGAGGTATGGCATCATCTCCAACTTTATACTTACTTGACATAATTTTCTTTTATCTATCTATAGAGAGGCAAAAAATAGGTGGATTCCATAAAATTTGTAAATTAATTTAGCATCCAGTCAGAGACTGGTTTATTAAATACACACGAGACTGGAGTCTCGCGCGAGTGAGTTTATTATATCGAAAAACGTACAAAGAATTCTTGAAAAATAAGTGTTTACTTGATAGTAAATATAATCCGTATAAGTTTACTTATCTTTTTCGACTAAACGAATTCCGGTGATATATGTTAAACACGCAGAAATAAGTAAGGCTGCAAAACCAATATATTGAGCATTGGTAAGCGGTGCATCGTATTTAAACATTATTAAAGAGATAATAATGGTTGGAATTAACCAAATAAGCAATGGTAAAATGTATTTGAATTTCATACGTGTAGTTATTGTATAGCTAAGCTAATGTAATTTTTATTATTTACACTTTAATATCCAATAGAATCTTTACTCACTTTTTTTATAACCAAGAATCCATGCAATAACAGCACCAATAATTCCACCTGTAATGGCATTTATAAGTGTATCTACAAGAACGATGCTTTTTCCTATTAAATTCATCATCGACCACATACCTAAATTAAAACTTAAATACATTAGCAACGAAATAGCTATTCCTGCTAATGCACCATTTTTTATTGTTGTGATATTTGCAAGACTACCGAAGATAACCGCCAATAGTAATGTGTAGGAAAAGCAAGAAAGAAAGATGCCAATTAAATTTGGAGGTGATTTTTCCAAACCTACATAATATTTCATAAGTGAATGCGTTGAATAGAAATCAGTAACCAAGAAAGCGTATATAAGCCATCCTAAAAGAAAAGATAAAATTGCACCTACTAAAGCTGCAACAAAGATTCTTGTATTCATAATTTTAATTTTATGAATTCAAATTAAACTTTTCTTTTATAAATAGCAATTTGTTTTATCTGCGATTATAAGAAAAGATGGAGGAAATGTTAAACTAAGCAATAAATTTATAACCAATTCCGCGTACTGTTTCAATACGTTGCTTGCCTATTTTTTTTCTTATTTTTTTGATATGTGTATCAATGTTTCTGTCTCCGACAATAATATCATCGCCCCAAACTTTTAATAAGATATAATTGCGTTTAAAAACCTTTCCCGGTCTGGAACTTAATAAATCGACTAACTGGAATTCTTTTTTGGACAATTTAAGCGGTTCTCCTTTTTTGAAGATTACAACTTGCTCGACATCTATTTCTAAGTTGCCAAATTTTTTAACGGCTTTTGTTGCTTCTTGTTTTTCATAACTTCTGCGAAGTAAAGCTTTAATTCTATTTCTGAATAAACGAGAACGCGTGCTTTTGCATACAAATTCATCGGCACCGGCTTCAAAGGCTGCTATTTGCGTAAAATCATCGGAACGAGTTGAATAAAAAGCAATCGGTAATTTTGAGAGTTGCTCATCTGCACGGATATCCCAACAAGTTTCAATTCCATCTGTTCCGTCTAAATCTACTTCAAGTATAATGAGTTCCGGTTTCTCTTTTTTTATAACTGCTAATAAATCTTTGTTCTTGGTTATTTCGGTGAATTTGTAATTATCCGATTTAAATGTTTTTATAGTTTCCTCGATGCAAGCTTTATCTTTGTCTGCTATCAAAATGTGATAGCGTTTTGTTTCCGGTAAAGTGGCATCTTGTAGTTGCTTGTCATTGCTAATTAAATCCATATATATAATTATGATGTTACAAAAATACTACATTATTAGTTAGTTGCAGGTTTTATCCGATTATTCTTATGTCTTCATTTCTTGTACTTTATGTGAAAATATTTCAAAGAATATGTACAAATTCTGTGAAGCGAAATTAGATATAACATTTGTTTGCATTTGGAATGATTTTTGTATTTGATTGTAATGTTATAGAATAAAAAGTTCAAATATTGACTTTGAACCGAATATTCGGTAATATTGTTAATGAAATATGAAACGTATGTACAATAAACTTTTTTTAGCGTTGTTATCCATTGTATTTATGGCATCCGGATGCAATACGAATTCCACCGCTAAATCTTCGGCAAGTATTGGTAATGCTTTGCCTACGCAATCTATCTATGATTTTACGATGAAAGACATCGATGGTAAATCCATTTCTTTAGCAACCTATAAAGGAAAAACAATCGTTATTGTAAATACAGCAAGCCAATGTGGGTTGGTTGGTCAATTAGAAGAAATTGAAGCCTTTTATAAAAAATACAAAGATAAAGGTGTCGTTGTTTTGGGATTTCCGGCAAATAATTTTTTAGGTCAAGAACCATTGAGTAATGCCGAAATAAAAACGTTCTGCACTAAAAATTATGGCGTAAGTTTTCCAATGTTTTCTAAAATTTCAGTTAAAGGAAATGATATCGACCCATTGTATAAATATTTGACTTCTAAAGATGAAAACGGTGTTGTAGATGCTCCGGTTAAATGGAACTATCAAAAATTTATTATAGATAAAAACGGCAAAGTGGTGGCTTCGGTAAATCCACGAACTTCTGTTAACGATGTAGAGTTTATGCAATATATAGATGACTTGATCAAATAGTTGACACGTCTAGCATTTTAAACCTTGGGGCTCGGATTTTTCCGAGCCTTAATTGTTATATATATCCTAAAAAAATAGTTGCGTATTGAAACAAAAACTTTACTATTTATATTTAAGGTATGTTATTACAGCGTGCTATCATATTCCGGTCGAAGCGTTTGAGAAAATCGCATGTTTTCCAGAGTAAATATCCATATATAGAACATAATTTTGAGTTTACAATTGATGGCGAACCTTTTTTAATCAATTTACTTCATTTAAAGGCACCCAACAGCAAAGGGATAGTTTTTTTCTTACATGGTACATTAAAACACATTCAATACCATTTACCTAAAACCGAATTTTTTATTGAAAATAACTACGATGTGTTGTTAATGGATTATCCAACGTATGGTAAAAGTAAAGGAAAACTCACGGAAGATTTATTGCACAAAGTAGTTGAAACAGTTTATCACAAAGCAATACAAACTATACATCATACGCATCACGTCATTTTATACGGACGCTCTTTAGGCACAGCATTAGCAAGTAATTTAGCTACAAAAATTAAGGCAAGTGCTCTTGTATTGGTTTCACCGTATTTTGATATGCCGGATTTATTTCATCAAAAAGTAAAGTTATTTCCATTTAGAAAGTTGAAGTTTAAGTTGGAAAATCATACTTATTTACCTCAAGTACAATGCGATACGTTTATTTTTCACGGCAATGCCGATAAGTTAATTCCGATACAGCTGTCCAAAAAATTAATTCCTTATTTAAAATCTACGCACCATTTTTTTGAGGTTGAAAATGCGAATCATTTTAATGTGCACGAACATGAATTGTACCAATCGGAGTTAAGTCGAATATTGTATCAAATGTATCCATAGTTTTGTATTTAAAGTAATCCTTTAGGTGTTTTCTTAGTTTTTTATTTTATTTTAAGTTGTTTAAAATCAGTAGGTTGTGATTTTTATCTAAATTTTTTCTCATTTTTTTATGGAATTTTTATGCTAATCGACTCTTTATGTGAGAAGAAAGCAACTTCATGTACTTAATCGCGAAAATGAAAGAGCATTCTACGAAATTGATTTTTTAACGTATTAAAAAGTAAAAACATGTCAGCAATCAGAAATCAAGTACAGTTAATCGGAAACTTAGGACAAAAACCCGAAATCAAAACATTTGGAGACGACAAAAAGTACGCTAAATTTAGCGTAGCCACATCCGACTATTACTACGACAACAAAGGTGAACGCGTAGAAAATACGCAATGGCACAATGTGTTGGTTTGGGGTAAACAAGCGGATTTAGTCGAAAAATTTTTAGATAAAGGAATGCAAGTCGCAGTGTCCGGAAAAATTACCTATCGCCAATATGAAGATAAAGACGGTGTGAAGCGATACATTACAGAAATTGTAGCATCGGATTTTCTATTATTGGATAAGAAAAACTAAACCATACAATTATGAGCAGAGGTTGCAGTAATGCAACCTTTTTTATTTATATCTATTTGTAAATAGTAGATTTGGATGAATTTTATAAACGTTTTCTTTTAAAGAAAGACTTTATCAAAGCTGTAGCTTCTGCTTCCAATATTCCACTTTTTGTTTCAAATAAATTCGCTTGTAGTTTCTTATGTGTTGTGTCAGGTGCAGCATACACAACTGTTGCAATTTGTGCTTCACGGATGGCGCCGGTACACATCATACAAGGTTCCAATGTAACGTATAACGTACATTTATCTAAATACTTGCTTCCTAAAAAATTACATGCTGCCGTAATGGCTAATATTTCAGCATGTGCCGTTGGGTCATTTAATTTTTCTACTTGATTGTATGCTTTCCCTATAATTCTATCGCCGTACGCAACAACCGCACCAACTGGAACTTCATCTTCATCAAAAGCTTGTTTCGCAAGTTTTAAAGCTTCTTTCATACAAATCGTATCAAAATCCAACATTATTCCATTTTTTCTGGTTGAAGATAAAACTTTTAGATGTACTTTTATGTCAGTTTTTACTGTAATATTTATAGTTAAAATTATACTAATAACAAAAATGAATTCAATTTATGAAGTATAGCTTGAAGTGTACTGTTTTACTTTTTTTAATTTTATTTTCTTATGTGCAATCATTTTCACAAGAAGTTTGGGATTGGCAAAAATGTATAGATTACGCATTGAAAAATAATATACAAATTCAACAGGCAAATTTGAATGTACAATTGAGTGAATCAAATGTGAAAGCAGCCAAAACCATTTACACTCCGAACATCCATGCAGGCTCAAATTATAATTTAGGTATCGGAAATAATTACAACTATTTTTCGAATACGTATGAAAAACAATCTGTCCATTATCAAGATTATAGTTTAAATATATCGCAACCAATTTTTGACGGTTTGCAAACTGTCCGCAATGTCAAAAAATCTCAATTAGATTTACAAGCACTTCGTTTCGATAAAGAAGTAGTTGAAAGTAATATTCAATTACAAATACTATCTGCTTTTTTAAATATTATGAATGCGAATGAGCAATACGAACAAGCTCAAAAACAACATACCATCACAACAGAACAATTTGAACGTACCACCGAATTAATAAAAGCTGGTGCTGCAGCAGAATCTTCTATCGTAGATGTGGAGGCACAGTTGAGTTCGGAGAATTTGACAATAGCACAAATTAAAAACCAATTGGAACTTGCTAATTTAGATTTGAAAACTATTTTACAATTAGATGCTAAAACAGATTTTAAAGTGGAGATACCACAATTACCTGCGGATTTTTCAATTACCAATTTAACTGATGTGCAAACTGTTTATGCGGCTGCATTGGCATTGCGTCCGGAAATTAAAAGTGCCAACTATAAATCATTGAGTGCACAGCGACAAATTAAAGTGGCAAAAACAGGCTATATTCCAACATTGAATTTTGTAGGGAATATCAATACGTTTTTTACTACACAAAGCAAACTAAATAATATTATTTCAACAGGAAATTTTGTTCCGTCCGGTGCATTTGTAGAAGGTACGTTTCAGCAAGTATTAATGCCGGAAACAAAAACTGAAATAAAGAAAAATCCGTATAAAAATCAGTTGAATCAAAATTTAAGTTATGCTTTCGGTTTATCATTAACAGTGCCAATTTTTAATAAATACCAAACTCAAACTGCTGTAAAACAATCTAAGTTACAATATCAACTTGCTTTGTTATCAGAAAATCAAGCATCAATAGATTTATTTAATAAAATTCAAAAAGCGTATTTGAATGCCACAGCCGCAATGGATAATTATACAGCCGCTAATGTAAATTTTACAACGGCCAAAAAATCGTATGACTTTGCCAACGAACGCTTTAATTTAGGAAGTATAAACCAATTACAATTAAACATGGCAAAATCAAACTTTGATGTAGCAATTTCCAAGTTGACTCAATCTAAATATGAATATCTTTTCTATTCCAAATTATTAGATTTTTATCAAGGAAAATCTATTTCATTTTAAAGTATAAGCAAACACGATTATCTGAAAAAAATCAAGCAAAATCAACGACATGAAAAACAACAAATTACTGTATATATTAGGAGGCATCACATTGGTAGCAATCTGCATTGCTGTTTATGTTTCCAAAACAAGAAACGCCAATAAATCATTTGAAGTAGAAACCCAACTTGCAACCCATCGTACAATCATTCAATCTGTAACGGCTAGCGGAAAAATATATCCGGAAGAAGAAGTAAAAATTAGTTCGGATGTGAGTGGAGAAATTATTGAATTAACCGTAAAAGAAGGCGATAAAGTACAGCGAGGTCAACTATTGGCGCGCATTAAACCGGAAAGTTACCAAGCGGTGGTGGAACAATACAATGCACAACTCGACAATACCAAAGCTCAATTAGCAACGGCTAAAGCTCGCATTTCGCAATCCAACGCCATGTTGGCACAAGCAAATGCGCAATATAACGCCAATGAAATAGCATTCACAAGAGCGAAAGAATTGTTCGCCAAAAAATTAATTTCAAAAGCTGATTTAGAAACGGCTGAAACCGCCTTTAAAACAACGAAAGCAAATGTAGATGCAGCAAAAGCCGATATTGAAACGGCTAAACACAACGCAGATGCAGCAAACTATACTATAAAATCGATGGAAGCAACAATTAAAGAAGCCAAATTAAATTTGAATAAAACGACGATTTATGCACCAATGGATGGCATTATTTCTTTGCTTAATGTAAAGAAAGGAGAGAAGGTAGTAGGAACCTTGCAAATGACCGGAACCGAAATGATGCGAATAGCCAACTTTGATAATATGGAAGTGCGTGTGGATGTAAGTGAAAGTGAAATTACCAAAGTGAAAGTTAATGATACAACAATGGTAGAAGTAGATGCTTATTTAGATAGAAAATTTGTGGGCATAGTTACTGAAGTTGCCAATACATCTAAAGGTGCTTCTAGCGCATTAACTACTGCTGATCAATCGACGAATTTTGTAGTAAAAGTTCGCTTATTAGAAAGTTCGTACGCTGATTTATTAGCAGAAACACCGAAGCCATTTTTGCCCGGTATGTCAGCAACCGTAGAGATTAGAACAAAAAAGAAAGAAAGCGTTTTGGCAATTCCTATCCAAGCGGTTACCACTAAAGATTCTATATATAATGGCGCCAACCACACCGATGAAATTGTATTTACAAGCAAAAATGGTAAAGCACAATTAAAACACGTAAAATTGGGCATACAAGATGATACCTATATCGAAATTATGGAAGGCTTACAGGCTAAAGATGAGGTAATTGTTGGTCCATATAATACCATTAGTAAAGATTTAAAAGACGGTGTGTCAATTAAAAAAGTAGATAAGGAAGCATTAAAAAAATCCGAAGCTAAAAAAGAAGATAAAGAAGAATAGTTCTGATTTTTTAGCAACAATTCAAGTATCAAAAAAATAATTATTTTGTGAGTTACCTCTTTCGAGGTATTGTTGCAAAGCAATTTGATTTCTTATTAATGGTTCAAGTTAATCCAATTGATAAGAAAAAAATTATAGTTAACGATAACGCTAATTATTTTTGAACTGAATTCTTTAGTGCTTTACGCATTCTTTTAAACTCACCAAATGAAATCATTTTTTGGTTTTTCTCATCCCAAAGATTAGAACGCAATGTTTTTAAACTTTGCCAAAAAGTAATTGTATTTGTGTGTTTTAAGAAAACCGGATTTTCCAAATGGCATTTTCTTAAATTATAATTTGGAATAGCCGGACTTAAATGATGAATATGATGATAGCCGATGTTGCCTGATAACCAATGAAATATACGTGGTAACTTATAATATGTGCTACCTTTCACTGCCGCAACGACATAATTCCATTCTGCTTTTTTTGCTTTAAAAATATGTTCGTATTGATGTTGGATATAGAAGAACCAAAGTGCATATACACCAAAGAAAAATAAGTTGGTAAACTGTACTACCAAGAAACGCTCTACACCAAATAAGTATGCACATAATGCATAAACAGCAATAAATAAAGCATTACTGATATTAACACTCTTTTTTACTTTTTTAAAATAATCAGAATTTACAAATGCAAAACGATTGTAAATAACCACATAAATAAAACCACCAATGGTAAATAAATAAAATGGATTTCTGTAAATGCGATAATATAATTTTTGTCTCCAATTTGCATTCGCATATTGCTCGGTTGTAAATACTTCAATATCGCCTACATCACTTACTTCTAATTGCCCGTTGTGTGCATGGTGAAAACTGTGGTTTTTTGCCCAATAACGATATGGAATTAAAGTGCAAACACTGCAAACCGTACCAATTACTTCATTCAAAGTTTTATATTTTGTAAAGGAGCTATGGCCACAATCGTGTTGGATAATGAAAATACGAGATAACATAAATCCATTTAACAAAGCTACCAATGCAGACCAAAAAAATGATTTGTCGTACAAATAAAATTGCAATCCTAATAAGAGAACATAAAATGAAAAACTATTCGCAATTTGTATCATGGCTTCTTTTGTGCTAGGAACTTGATATTTTTTTATCATCGAATTCCAATTCTTTAAATCTTCCAATAATTGCTCTTTGCTAAATGTAGTTTTTGTAGTTGCTTCCATATACCAAAAATACAACACATTTTAATGTAAAATATCTAATATAGTAAGCATAAAAATTATTTAAAAAACGTAATGATTTACTAATATTTCTAATGTGCAACAACATACATATCTATATGCCAATAAATAAAATGTTATTTCCTATAATTAACCTTATTTTTAATTTAGAAGCAAGAATTATGTTGTATATTTGTGTCGGGCAAGTCTTATACGACCAGCTCCTGGCGAATCCTCCAGGGTCGGAAGGCAGCAAAGGTAGTTGGTTGAGCGGTGCGCTGTAAGTAACTTGCCTTCTTTTTTAAAAATCATCTTTTATATACAAAAAAATGCCTCCAATTCGTGGAGGCATTTTTAGTTAATTGTTGTACATTTTTAGGCAATGCTTACCGTGTCATCTAAATACACATCTTGAATAGCATTTAATAATGCAACACCGGTTTTTACATCTTTTTGGAATGCTTTTCGTCCTGAAATTAATCCCATACCGCCAGCTCTTTTATTGATAATTGCTGTTTCCACCGCTTCTGCTAAATCGGTTTGTCCTTTACTTTCACCACCGGAATTAATTAAACCCGCACGACCCATATAGCAATTGGCTACTTGATAACGTGTTAAATCAATTGGATGATCTGTCGTTAAATCGGAATACACTTTTGGGTGTGTTTTACCAAATTTCAATGCGTTATAACCACCATTTAAAGTCGGTAATTTTTGTTTGATGATATCCGCTTGTATCGTTACACCAATATGGTTGGCTTGTGAGGATAAGTCGGTTGCCGTATGATAGTCAACACCATCTTTTTTAAAATCGTTGTTACGTGTATAGCACCATAAAATAGTAGCCATACCCAATTCATGTGCATACTCAAATGCTTTGGCAACTTCTACAATTTGTCTTTTCGATTCAGCAGATCCAAAATAAATTGTAGCACCTACAGCAACTGCACCCATGTTCCAAGCATCTTTGATTGTTCCAAACATAATTTGGTCAAAAGAATTCGGATAAGACAAAAATTCGTTATGGTTTATTTTTACAATAAATGGAATTTTATGAGCATACTTGCGTGCTACAGAACCTAAAACGCCATACGTAGAAGCAACTGCATTACAACCACCTTCTACGGCTAATTTTACAATATTTTCTGAGTCAAAATAAATAGGATTAGGAGCAAAGCTGGCACCTGCACTGTGCTCAATACCTTGATCTACCGGCAAAATTGAAACATAACCGGTATTGGCTAACCGGCCATTGCCGTATATTTGTTGTAAGCTACGCAATACTTGCGGACTGCGGTTGCTTTGAATCCAAATTTTATCGACAAAATCGCCACTTGGCAAATGTAATAACGATTTATCAATGGTTTTAGATTGATGTTCCAATAAATATTTGGCTCTTTCTTCGCCTAAAAGCTCTATATATTTGCTCATATTTCAATTTTTTTCGAGTGCAAAGATAATCAATACTCATAAGTAGCCACTCGAATTGGCTTGTTTTTTTATGATTTGTTGATTTTTTCGATTAATTGTTGAAAATATGCAGGTGCTTCCGTTATTTTGCTACCATACCAAGAAAAATACGCACCATCAGCCAATAAAATTTGAGCATTGGGCAATTGTTCACGAATTGCTCGAATATGTGCTTCTGTAAATGGATATGGTTCACTGGATAAGATAACTAATTTACATTTTTCAAAAAATGAAGTTTGCATGTTTTGAATAATCGGATATCTGGTTTGATGACTGAATAGATTACACAAGCCTATACGTTCCATCATGGCATGAATAAACGTGTCTTTTCCGATAGTCATATATGGTTTTTTCCAAATGAGATAGAGCGTTGGAATAGGTGGGTTTATTTTTTTAGTGTCTAATAATTGGAAATTTTGAATGGTTTGTTGGATTATTTGTGCTGCTCTTTCAGATGTTTGCGTTAACTTCCCAATTTTTTCAATCATCTTGTAATTATCTTCCAAATTATTTACTTCAAATACAATGGTTTTAAAGTGTTTTTTTAGTGCTTGTATTTGTTCTTTTACATTTTCTTCTTTTGTTGCAAATAGGAGTGTTGGCTGCGCATCCTGTATTTTTTGAAAATCAATATTTTTGGTTCCACCAATAATTGGAATTCCGCTTAGTTTCTCCTTCGGTTCGGTGCAAAATTTTGTTCTGCCCACAAGTGCATGTTCTAAACCTAAATCGCAGAGCAATAAAGTAATAGAAGGAACTAAAGAAACAATTTTTAAATCCATTTTTCAATTCTATAATCAATTTGTAGCAGTATGTACTACTATATTTTGGCTGTAAAAATAGTTTATTAATAGCGTTTCTTTCCCAAATTCTCAATCAAACTTCCCGAATACTAATTATGTATTGACAGATTTTCAAATACGTGCCAAATTTGGATTAATAAAAACAAAAATTATGAAAAGTATGATTAAAATTTTATGCGTATTTGCAGTAATATTCGCAATCGCATGTACGAAAGAAGGCGCAACAGGACCACAAGGACCACAAGGACCGACAGGACCAGCAGGTCCAGCAGGACCACAAGGAGTACCTGGTAATGCAAATGTGAAAATGTATAAATTTGAAACAGATTTCACATTGTCAACCTCTACTTCCTCTAAATCTTTTGCACTAACCGGTTTAACGACTACAGATGCCAACAGCAGTCTTATTGTTGGTTTCTATTTACTCAGCGATGCATTGTGTGATAACTTTTGGTATAACATGGAGGGTTTAGGATGTGCCGGTTCCTATCAATCGAGAAGTTATCTTGCTTTACCAAGCTCCTTTTATATTCAACTTCGTGATATAGATGGAACTTCTTACTCCGGATCGGATAGACATTTTACAAGTGCTAAGATTTTTGTCATTCCGGCGTCAACTGTCATCAATGGAAGAACAAAAGATCCTAGAACTATGTCTTACGAAGAATTCTGTCATGCTTACAATATCAAAGAGTAATTGTATGTTGACAGCATAGTAACATTGTAAACGCCATTCAAATTGAATGGCGTTTTTTTATTTCTTACCGTTTACGCATTCATATTTCCATTTACGCAGTCATTCGGTCGTATTTAATTTAGTTGATGCAGTTTTATATCATCAAATCACATTTTAAATTTTAAAACTATGAAAAACTTAATCAACCTATTTGCAACTGCACTACTATTAACTACAGTTGCATGCAAAAAAGAGAGTACCATCTTTATTCCACAAAAAGAGTATGTAAGAGACACTATTGTAAAAATAGATTCTGTTGTTTTACAAGGTACAGATGTTATTTATTCTGATTGGTTATCTCCACAAGCAGAAACAACCGGAAATAACGGCGGCGGTGGTGGTAATAGCGGCGGCGTAAACGGTACAGGAACTCCGGCTACACCAACAAATGTTCGTTACTTTACTGTAAATGCACCTAAAATTACTCAAGAAATTTTAGATAAAGGTGTTGTAATGGCGTATTGTAGATTGGATAATGATAACAACCAAACACGTGCATTGGCAACAACTACAGTAGTGAATGGCTTCTTAAGTATTTGGGATTTTTCACTTTCTAAAGGAAAAATACAATTCATTCAAACATCCGGAAATCCGGCAGGTATTCCGGCTATTAGCAGTAAACATAAATTTAGATACGTAATAATTCCATCTGTAAGACACGTGCGATTAAGCAAACCTTTAGCTCAAATGACGTATGATGAAATTTGCGAAAAATATGGAATTCCAAAATAGTTCCAGTTGTATTCCTATGTTTGTTAATTTAAGAGTGTTGCTTAGTGGCAACACTCTTTGTTTTATAGAAATCCTTTTTCACACATCCAATCGTCATTGAAGAATTTGGCAACATAGCGTGAACCATGATCATGTAAAATAATTACCACTAAATCATCTTTGGTAAATGGAAATTTTTCGTGAATTTGTAACACACCTTGTACTGCTGAACCGGCAGAGTTTCCGGCAAAAATACCTTCTTCTTTTGCCAATCTACGTTGCATTAAAGCAGCATCTTTGTCTGTTACTTTTTCAATATAATCAATTAAACTAAAATCATAATTTTGAGGAATGATATCTTCGCCAATTCCTTCGGTGATGTAGCTATGAATTTCTTTCGGGTCAAAAGTTCCCGTTTCATGAAATTGTTTTAATATAGAACCATAGGTATCTATTCCATACGTTTTTATAGCCGGATTTTGTTCTTTCAAATATTTGGATGTTCCGGTTACGGTGCCACCTGTGCCTATGCCAACTACAAAGTGTGTAATTTTCCCATCTGTTTGTTTCCAAATTTCCGGTCCGGTACTTTCATAGTGTGCTTGTCTGTTAGATAAATTATCGTATTGGTTCATCCAAACAGAATTTGGAATTTCTTGTGCTAATTTTTTGGCAACGGAATAATAGGAGCGTTCATCATCTGCATCTACATTCGTTGGGCAAACAATTACTTCAGCACCTAATGCACGCAACATATCAAATTTTTCTTTTGATTGCTTGTCGGTAGAAGTAAAAATACATTTATAACCTTTGATACAAGCTGCCATCGCCAATCCCATTCCGGTATTTCCGGAAGTACATTCTATAATTGTTCCACCCGGTTTTAATCGGCCATCTTTTTCCGCATCTTCTATCATTTTTACTGCCATTCTATCTTTAATAGAGTTTCCCGGATTAAAGGATTCAATCTTAACAGCGATAGTTGCCGGAATATGAGCCGTAATTTTATTTAAGCGAACAATAGGTGTGTTTCCAATTGTTTGTAATATGTTGTCAAAAATTTGCATCGAAACAAAGATAATAAAAATAGTGTAAGTACAATTCAGTGAATAATGCTTAATAAATGCGTAAAGTAGCGTTGAATACTAAAAAATTATTCTTCAAATTTTAACGGACGATTTAAGTTTTCTTGTAAAGAAATCATCGTTTCGGTGCGTGTAATTTCCAGGATATTTTTAATTTTTTGAATATTTATTTGTGGATATTAATTAATTTGTAAACTTTCTATATATTTGTATTATATGAAAACATATTTATTCGCTTTTATACTCCTTTTGTTGTCGTTTTCTTGTGAAAATGATAAAAATTTTAAAACGGCTCCACATGTAAATGCATTTCCAAAGAAGGTGAGTATTTATAGTTTGAAAACAGGTTGGGATAGTTTAATTCAGACGTATCAATTTTATAAAAATTCAAGTGAAAATTATTTTGATAGTATATACGCAAATCCTGGAATTGATAGCTATACTAATTTATACTATGATGATAGCACATCATTTTACGGTATTAAAGATAACTCAACTTTCGCCTTTTATAATTTCGGTTTTTGGTATAATTCACTAGGAAATCTAGAATATTTAGAATTTAGACCTTACGGATGTGATGGATTATATGCATCGGATGAATATTATATTTTCTATAATCTAGATGGTGCAATGTCTCATTATAAACGTCACCCATTTTCAGATAGATGTGGTGGGTGGGAAGATTCTGCAAGGTTTAGTTATTTTGATGATAAAGCAATAGTACATAGTGGACAAGGTTATGGTGTTGAACCATTAATGATTGATACAGTTCATTATTTTACAGATAATCAACATGTTTCTACTATTCCATTGTTTTACAATTTTAGAAATCGAGCATCTTTTCCTCTTGCATATAGTTCTATGTTTTTTGGATATTTTTTTGATGGCATTGTTGAATTTATCCCATTTCAGACAAAAAATATGCCTTTAGTGAAAAAAATTACCAATAAAGATGGTGATGCATTTTTCTTCAATTATACATTTAATTCTAATAAAGATGTCAGTGAATTATTAATTACTGCAGAAAGTGCTAAACTGATTTATTTAGCTGATTATTCTTTATTGCCGTTAAAATATAAATTTGAATACTAAAAAATTATTCTTCAAATTTTAACGGACGATTTAAGTTTTCTTGTAAAGAAATCATAGTCTCGGTGCGTGTAATTTCCGGAATACTTTGAATTTTTTCCATCAAAATTTTACGTAGATGTTCTGTGTCTTTGCAAACCAATTTCAAAAACATCGAATAATTTCCGGTTGTGTAATGTAAGTCCACAATTTCGGGAATATCTTCTAATGCTTTTGCAACTTCATCATATTTAGAACTTTTGCTGAGATAAATGCCCAAAAATGCGGTGATATCATAGCCGAGTTTATGGTAATTTAATTGCAAATTAAAACTCTTAATAATGCCCATTTCTTCCATCTTTTTCATGCGTACATGCACCGTTCCACTGGATACAAACAATTCTTTGGCAATGTCTGTATAAGGTGTTTTAGCATCTTTCATCAAGATAGATAAAATCTTAAAATCAATATCATCTAATGGGTGTTGCATAGAATGGAATTTTAAGCTGTTTTATTTTTTGCGTATTTCTCGGATGAATAATACAAAAATATACAAATCATCATAAAAATACCGTTTAAAGGTACGTTTGGGTTCTGATAAGAAACGATGTAACCACTCCAATCCGATTTTTTGCATCCATTTTGGTGCTCTGTTTTTTAAGCCGGTATAAAATTCATACGATGCACCGAGGTTAAAAAATACAGGCATTTTGATTGAACTATTTTTTATTTTTTCATGCAATTGTATAATCAACATTTCTTGTTTTGGATAGCGTAATCCTAAGAAAACAAAATCTGGTTGATGTTTATCTATGATAGGAAAAATGGTTTGTGCTTCAAGATCCACATCTTTTTCTGTTGCATCAAAAAATGGTGGTATGTAACAAATTGTATTTGGATATTCTGCTTGTAATTTATTTTTTACCGCTTCGTTGGGTAATATTAATACCATTTTTTTTTGATGTTGTATGCCGGATTTCCAAATTATCGGAAATAAATCGCTGCCGGCTAATCGCTTTTTTAAAGGCCGGCCTAAGAGTTTAGAAAACCAAATAATGGGTGCACCATCCGGCAAAATAAATCTTGAATTTCGAAAGATAGCTAATAGCTTTTTGTTTTTATTTAGATGAACAGTTAGGTCAACATTTGGTGTAATTACAGCAGGAAAATGCGTGTCATTTTTTTCGGTTAATAACGATTGAATAATAGCATCAAAATTATCTGCTGCTACAAAATCTAAATTAAATAGGTGTTGTTTTTGAAGCATACTTTTTTCAATCTCACTTTTATTTTTTTAATTATGTTTCTCTTTTAAATCAACAATTGAAAGCATCTGAAAAAATTTAAAAATATAAATCTAAAATTTAAAATCATAAATCATAAATCATAAATCTAAAATCTAAAATCATAAATCATAAATCTAAAATCTCATATCTCATGTCTCACATCAATCTTCTCTTCAGCGTTTCTACAATATTTTTCATTCTATTTAAATTCATCAAAAATGCCATTCCAAGTTTAATTGGAAAGCTGATATAATAATAAAGTAAATAAGCAAAATTAGGTTGTAAATTTTCTATCGGATAGTTGTAAATAGCCAAGTTGTGGCCACATTGTTGTTGGCAAATCCAGCGTTCGGTGGTGTTTAATCCACCTTTTTTCCAGTTGCTGGCACGTTCCTTTTTAAATCCTATTTCTTTACTATCTTTTTCGATAGATGAACTTTCCTGAGTAATGTTTAGCATATTCTTGTTGAAAATAACATCAATATGATGACAGATGGTTTGTATTGTGTGCTCCGGTTGTTCCAATAAATCCTCAAAACGTACCGTCAAAATGCGTTTGTCATTGCTAAATAATTGTGCCGCGTTAATTGCAGCATTCCATAGTTTACTTAATGTAATTGGATGATAATTGATTCGTAAACGCAATGCTTCTTTTGCGGTCATATAATTACCACCTAAATTTCGTCTGTTCCATTTGTTTTTTTGAGATAGCAAAATTGCTCTTGGATCGCGCACCATATTGATGATTTTTGCATTCGGATAGAGTTCAAAAATCTCTTTTAAATAAAAAACATTTTGTGGTGTTTTTTCGCACACAATTGTTTTGTGATTGAGCATTACTTCTCGTTTGGTGAAATGATTAAAAATAGCTTCTGCCACTATTTTTTTTTCATCCAACGCATCTACTAATTTTGTTGCTTCATCGGTATATTGTAGATAGTCTTGATCGTGCGTCATATAACCAACACGTTGTGTAAGCAATAATTTAGATGCTAAAGTAACAGCTTCTTCTTTTGAAATCGGTTTGCCTTTATCTTGTGGCGACCAAAGTTGTTCAAAAAAATGCAATTCATTTAACACCATCAATTCCGGATGCTTATTAAAAATGCGTAGCATCATAGTAGTGCCACTGCGCGAATTGCCGACAATGAAAATTATTCTATCTTGAAATGCCAAATTTTTATAGCTTTATACAAAAGTAGGAAAGTATCAGTTAATAGTTATATGTTATTCACTTTTTATAGATAGTTTTTTATGACAGATAAATCAAAAATTAGACCTGTTAAGTTTCTTTTGTCGTTAAGGAGTTATCTTAATATTGTCTATTTGATATGTTGCATATTTTGTTTTTCTACTAATTCCAATGCACAACATAATATTATTGGTGTTCCGGTTGTTGGAGCGGTAACACCAAGTTCTGCAACTGTTTTATTTTTGGCCGATACGTCCTCCATCCGTTATTTTATACTAGTCAAAAACGAGTCATCCAATACTAAATTTTTCCCGATTGATATAACAAATGGTGTAGGAAAAATTAGACTGGAAAATTTATCATCCAATACAATGTATCATTACACGATACAAACGCAAACCAATCAAGATGATTTTCGAGATGCGTATAGTGGCTCTTTTAAAACATATCCGGCAAAAAATGATACGACTATTCCATTCTCTTTTGTCTTTGGTTCTTGTACAGAGCAACACTATGATGATTCTATCTTTTTAGAAATGAAAATACATCAACCCAATTTCTTTTTACATTTAGGCGATTGGTTGTACACCCATAATTTTAAAGAAGAAAAATTTTACTATACACAAAGTCTCGAACATCAAAAAGAATTGTATCAAAAAAGATATGAGATGCCCTTTTTGAAATCGTTATTACAAACTACACCTATAGATTTTGTTTTTGATGATGAAGATGGCGTGTTTGATGATTTTTCTAAAATGAGTTATACAAAATTGAAATTAAATGGAAATACAACAACGATTCAAGAAATTTCCTATCCGGATAGTTTGCGTCTAATGGCTATAAATGGCTTGCACACTTTCTTTCCATCTTATCATGAAATAAAACAACAAGTTTATCACTCTTTTGTATGTGGAAATGCTGAATTTTTCTTTTTAGATACGCGTTCCACACGGTCACCCAATACTTCATCGTTTGTTTCAAAAGGTGATTTCTATGCATACCGTGTTCCACAACATCATGCTATTTTAGATACGGCACAACTAAACTGGTTGTTACGCGGATTGCAACAATCATCGGCACAATGGAAATTTATAGTTAGCGGCGTTACGTTTAATAAATCATACAAAAAAATCCTGGATTTAATGCTGTTGAAACGCGTGCAACAACGAAAATTATATGATAACATGACAGGTGCTTACATTGCTGCTGCTTTGTCATCTATGTGGTTTGCGTTTCCGGAAACTCAAGCTCAGGTGCTTAATTTTTGTCATGATAATAAAATAAAAAATGTGATTGTATTAAGTGGTGATGCCCATACAGCTGCCATTGATGATGGCACAAATGCCGGATTTCCGGAAGTGATGGCAGGTGGCTTGGCACAAAAAAATTCAAAGTTAGTTTCTATCATCCAAAATAAATTGCAATTAAATCTTTGGAATAAAGGCGGACAAGGAATTGGAAATGCCAATTATAAAGATGCATTTGGCAAAGTGGAAGTAAATGGCAATGTATCCGTTAAGCTTTCTTGTATAGATAAATACGGCAATACTATTTGCCAATATGAAGTAAAAGATGGTTTTATTCCGGAGAAATACGTTGCTAAAAAAAATCGAGTTATTTCTTTAGGAGATAAAATTCGTGCTGCTAAACAAGCGTTAAAAATTAAACAAAAGTTGTGATTTGTTTTTATTCGATTAGTCCAAAATATCAATAAAATAAATACTTTTCGTATTTTTATTGTAATAAAAAATAATATGCTTATGTCAACTATTCAACATGACTTTGTAGAAGTAAATGGAATTAAATTGCATGTTGCAAAACAAGGTAAAGGAAAAAAGTTAGTAATTCTATTACACGGATGGCCTGAATTTTGGTACACATGGCGTTTACAAATTCCGGTATTAGCCGAAGAATATACAGTGTGGGCTCCGGATATGCGCGGTTTTAATTTAAGTGATAAACCAAAAGGAATTGCTAATTACAAAGCCGATGTTGTTGCAAGCGATATTGCTGATTTAATCAAAAAATCCGGATTTAAAAAAGCACATATAGTTGGGCATGATTGGGGCGGAGCTATTGCTTGGGTGTTTGCTACCATGTATCCGGAGTTGACGGATAAATTGGCTGTTTGTAATTGTCCACATCCTAAAATTATGTTGGACAATGTAAAATCTAATCCGATGCAAATCTTGAGAAGTTGGTATATTTTCGTACATCAAGTGCCTGTTGTTCCGGAGTTGATGTATAAATACACGTTGCCATTATTTTATAAAACATTCGTTAAAGGTTGGATGTTTAATAAACAAAATTTTACAGAAGAAGATTTGAATGCTTTTGTAGCAGCTTATAAACAAGAAGGTGCGTTAACGTCGTCTATCAATTATTATCGTGCGATGCTACAAACCAAACCCAATACGCAAATTTTAAAACAAAAAATTCAAGCTCCTACACTTTTAATTTGGGGTGAAGATGATAAAGCACTCGGAAAAGAATTAACCTACGGTACCGAAAAATATATTGATGCAACCTTTGATGTTAAATACATATCTAATTGTTCACATTGGGTACAGAATGATTGTCCGGAAGCGGTGAATCAGTATCTACTTGACTTTTTGGATTAATTAAATTAAAATTGCATCAACATAAATGCTCTATACATCACCGATTATACAAACTCCAAAGTGGCTTTACACGAAGCATTTGCAAACGATAGTGCCAAACTTGTACAGAAAAGTAGAAGGTGTGCAATACGTGCGAGAACGCATCGAAACTTGGGATGATGATTTCTTGGATTTAGATTGGAGCAAAGTAGGAAGCAAAAAATTGATTCTTATTTCGCATGGTTTTGAAGGAAGCTCGGATAGAGTGTATGCACGTGGCTTGACAAAAATTTTAAACAACAATGGGTTCGATGTTTGTGTTTGGAATTTTAGAGGTTGCAGCGGTGAAGATAACCGACAGTATTTTGGTTATCATTCCGGAAAAACGGATGATTTGGATTACGTAGTTAGCCATATTTTAAACACACAATCTTACGATGCACATTATTTGATTGGTGTTTCAATGGGCGGAAACATGACATTGAAATATTTAGGCGAAGAAAAATGGCATTCTGCAAAATCCATCATTGCGGCACTTACCGTTTCTGTTCCGATACATTATGAAACATCTTTTCCGCACTTAATTAAAGGTTGGAATAAAATTTATGAACGTCGTTTCACTAAACAAGTGAAAGAAAAAGTATTGAAAAAACAAGCTCGTTTTCCCAATGCAATGAATTATCAACGGATTATGGAAGCAAAGAATTTATGGGAATTTACGGACCGTTGTACCGTTCCATTGCATCATTTTAAAAATTTAGAAGATTACATTTTAAAAGTACAAGCATCTGCCTATTTAAAACACATAAAAACACCAACTTTACTCATAAATGCTGATAATGATCCGTTGCTTACCAAAGAATGTTATCCAATTCAGTTGGCCAAAAAATCCAACTTTTTTAGTTTAGAAATTCCGATTGGTGGTGGTCATGTTGGTTTTTGCGAAAACTTGAAAGAAGAACATAATTGGTTGGAAAAAAGAGTGGTGCATTTTTTTCAAAATGGAGCGTAGCTTATCTTGCAAAATATAATAAAAACAGCACACTAAAATGTGTGCTGTTTTTTGTTATCCAATAGAATGAATGTTATGCATACGCTTTATCTTTTAAAAATTCTTCTGCTAAATGATAATCATTTAAATCGGAAGGATGGAAATCTTTCTTAAAGAAACTGAAATATTCTTTTACTAAATCGCCGTGTAACTCCACAAATAATCCGGTTGCAAACTCATAGAATTGTTTGGGCAATTGGCTAACTTTTAGATGTTTTCTATCTTGATATAAGAACATAAGTGTTCCAACTGCTAAGTAGAAATATAATACAGCTGTTGCAATGGGCATAAGTGCTACACGTTTTGCAAACTCATCTTTATCTACTACTTTCATTACGTCAAATGCAACATTTTTATGTTCAATTTCTTCGCACGCATGCCATTTAAATAACTCTACCATATCTGCCGGAACAGTTTTTGGATCGGTGTCCACACGCATAAACATGGCATGACCAAATAGTGCTGTAAAATGTTCTAAGCAGGCGGTTGCTACTAAATCTATGTTGTTGATTTTGGTGCCTTCCACTTCAATTTTTGCAACCAATTTATGTAACAACGTATCGATATGACTTTCATAGCCTTCAAATTTGTAATCGTGTGCTTTTAAGATGTTCCAAAAACGCTCATGCATACTGCTGTGTATTCCTTCTTGTCCGCAGAAATTTCTGATTTGTTTTTTTAATTTATCATCCGAAATGGATTTTTGATGTTTTAATACAGAGTTTACGAAGAAACGCTCACCTGTAGGAAATAACACGTGTAGCACATTAATAAAATGTGTGCTAAATGGATTATTTTTATAGTAAAAACGATTGTTGTTCGTTTTAAATTGAAAATTTACACGACGAACTTTAATTTCTGAAGGATCGTACGCCTTTTTTTCAGGAGTTGCTTCCTTTTTCTTAGTTGTTGCTGCCATTTTAATGTTGTTTAATGTTTGATTAAAAGAAGTATGTTTGTTTGTATTTTTTATGCGTAGTTTTTGTTTTTTAATAATTCAACTGCTAAATGATAATTGTCGATTTGATCCGGATGGAAATCTCGTTTGAAATATTGATAATATTGTTTTGATAAAGTACCACCGAAATTTTTTCTGAAGTTGTTCAAGAAATCGAACGCATATTTTGGAATGTCTTTTCTGTTTACATCTTCATCTTGTTGTGTCAAATAAATGGTTCCTTTGGTAAGGTAATACCATAAACCAATAGAAGCTAAAAGCATACCACTAATTCTCAATGGATAATTATCATCTACTTTTTTTAATACATCGAAGGGAATTGATTTATGTTCAATTTCTTCTGCAGCATGCCACATAAATAAATCTTGCATTTCTTTAGGCATTTTTTCTGTCATTTCTTTGTTTAAAATGCCCGATTCTGCTAGCATTGCCGTGTAATGTTCTAATGCAACGGTAATACTTAATGCCAATTTATCGCCCAATCTATTTTTAACTAATTTATTTCTAAACCAACTTTCTAAACCATTCCAAGCAGAGTTTCTATAGAAATCGACAAAACCCATTGGCTTTAAATCTTGGTCAATCATAATATCCCAAAATTTTTGATGTTCTGCAAAATGTGTTCCTTCTTGTCCGATGAAATTGTCTACTCGTTTTTTTAATTCCGGATCATTTTTATATACTTCCGCAAATGCTTTTACACTTCGAATGAAAAATTTCTCTCCATCCGGAAAAACCAAATGTTGAGCATTCATAAAATGCGTGGCAATCGGATTATTGTTGAACCAATGTTTCGGAAATGGTTTTTCAAATTTGAAATTTACTTTCCGAATCTTTGCTTGCGGTTTATGGGTGGTGTTTGTCATTCTTCTAATTCAATTCGAAATTAATAACAATATCAGACAAGCAACTAAACAATAGATAATTTAGAGAATCGAGTTATTCGTGTGTGTGTATAAGTAGTTGAGTAGCAAGAGGCTAATGCTATTGATGCATTTTTATACAAAAGATTAGAAATTTTTAATGTCAATTACAGTACATGTTAGAATCGAAAACCGCGCAGAAATTCTTCTATTTTCATGCGTTTTTTACCTTCTAATTGCACTTCTAAAATTGATAAAAAAACATCTTTGCATTTAATAGCTAAATAGGATTTTTGATCGGTGCAAATTTCAAGTGTTTTGTTGTTGCTGCTATCAACTTTTAAAGTTGTTGAATAAGAATTGGTATCGATTTTTGAAGTAAAAATTTTTAATACCTTATTGTTTATATAAGTAAATGCTGCAGGATACGGCGATAAACCACGAATAAGATGCTGTATTTCGACAGCGGATTTATTCCAATCAATGCAACATGTTTCTTTAAAAATTTTGGGAGCATGTTTTAGATTGGAAGCGTTGTTTTCAAATATATGTTGTGGAATTGCCTGTATTGAATTTTGTTCAATTTTTTCAACGGTTTTCAGTACCATTTTTGAACCGAGTTGCATTAGTTTATCGTGAACGATACCGACATTATCTTCTTCCTCTATTTTTATTTTTTCTTGAAGCAAAATATTTCCGGTATCTATTTCGTGTTGCAGAAAAAAGGTGGATACGCCGGTTTCTTTTTCGCCATTGATAACAGCCCAATTAATCGGTGCTGCACCGCGATATTGTGGCAATAAAGATGCATGTAAGTTAAACGTTCCTAATGGTGGCATTTTCCATATTACTTCGGGCAACATTCTAAATGCAACAACAATAAATAAGTCGGCTTCTAATTGCTGTAAAGCCTCTATAAAATCAGGGTTTTTGAGCTTTTCCGGTTGCAGAATTTGTATGTTTTTTTCAACTGCATATTTTTTTACGGCCGATTGGTTGAGTTGTTGTCCGCGGCCGGAAGGTTTGTCGGGAGCCGTAACAACGGCAACTACATTGTATTTATGTTGGATAAGAATATCCAATGAAGGTACCGCAAAATCCGGTGTTCCCATAAATACAATGCGTAAGTTGCTCATTTGTTTTTTTTAGGTTTAGCAGTATTCTTCAAAAGCTGCGATCAGATTGTTGGATACCATTTGTGTTGGTCTTCCTTCAATCATGTGTCTTTCCACCATGTGTACTAATTTGCCATCTTTAAATAAAGCCATACTTGGCGAGCTTGGTGGAAAAGGAAAAGTATATTCTCTTGCTTTTGCAACAGCTGTTGTGTCCACACCGGCAAATACGGTAACTAATTTTCCCGGTTTTTTTCCTTGGTTTACGGCGGTAATAGCTGCTGGTCGGGCATTTGCTGCTGCACAACCACAAACTGAGTTAATTACCAAAAACACGGTTCCTTCTTTTTGGTCTAAGATGGCACTCACTTCATCTGGAGTTTTAAGCGATGTAAATCCTGCATTTTCTAATTCTGCAGCCATCGGTCTTGTCATTTGTTCTGGATACATGATAATAATTTAATTCTTTTAATTAATGATATTTTGAAATATTGATTTATAAAAAGCCCAATTCTAATTTGGCGGATTCACTCATCATTTCTTGATCCCAAGTTGGTTCAAAAGTGAGTTCTACTTTGCAACTTTTTACACCTTCAATTGCTTTAATCTTTTCATCTACTTCTTGTGGTAAACTTTCCGCTGCCGGACAGTTAGGTGCTGTTAAAGTCATCAATACATGCACATTGCAATCTACATCTACATTTACTTCGTAAATCAAACCTAAATCATAAATATTTACAGGAATTTCCGGATCATAGATGGTATGAATTTGTGCTACTACTTCGTCTTTTATTTCTATAAATGTTTTTTGCATTATCATTTCCATTTTATGTATTGTGTATATTAATTATAAGTTGCTATAAACGGCAGCGTATGATTTCATCTTTTTTATCATGCTTACTAAACCATTGGCTCTCGTAGGTGATAAGTGTTCTTTTAATCCTATTTTTTCAATAAAATATAAATCTGTTTCTGCAATTTCTTTTGGCGTATGGTTACTCAATACTTTTACTAATAAACCCACAATTCCTTTTGTAATAATAGCATCGCTATCAGCAAAAAAAAGTAAGATATCGTTTTGCATTTCTGCATGCAACCATACTCTGGATTGACAGCCGTGTATTCTATTTTCTTCTATTTTATATTTTTCATCTAATGGAAGTAATGATTTTCCAAATTCGATTAAATATTCGTATTTCTCATTCCAATCTTCATACATAGAAAAATCCTCTATGATGTTTTCTTGTAGCTCGTTTATACTTTCCAATTTCATACAATGTGTCAATTACTGTAACATTTTTTTTGCTCTTACGATTCCATCTGCTAACATATCAATTTCTTCTTTTGTATTGTAGAAAGCCAATGTTGCACGGCATGTTCCAACAATTCCATAAAAATCCATTACGGGTTGTGCACAATGATGTCCGGTGCGAATAGCAATACCTTGATTATCTAACAAAACACCCACATCATACGGATGTATGCCATCTAACAAAAACGAAATAACTGATGATTTTTGTTGGGCATTTCCGTAAATCGTTAATCCATCAATAGCAGATAATTTTTGTGTTGCATACGCTAACAATTCGGTTTCGTATTGATAGATGTTTTCTAAACCAATATTTTGAATATATTCAATCGCAGTTCCTAATGCGATACAGCCTGCGATATGTGGTGTTCCTGCTTCAAACTTAAATGGTAAATCATTGAATTCAGTTCCTTTAAAAGAAACCGTTTTTATCATGTCGCCACCACCTTCAAAGGGTGGCATTTCGTTTAAGATGTCCTCTTTTCCATATAATATACCGGTGCCGGTTGGGCCGTATAATTTATGTCCGGAGAATACTAAAAAATCAACATCTAAAGCTTGCACATCTATAGTAAAATGTTGAATGGCCTGAGCGGCATCTACCAAAACTTTTGCACCATTTTTATGTGCAATTGTAATTAGCTCTTTTATCGGATTGACAGTTCCTAACGCGTTCGAAACGTACGTGAAAGAAACTAATTTTGTTTTCGGTGTGATAATTTTTTCAGCATCATCAATACGAATTGTACCATCTTGTTGTAATGGTATTACTTTTAGAATACATTTTTTTTCTTCGCATAAAATTTGCCATGGAACGATGTTGGAATGATGTTCCATTTCTGTTACCACTATTTCATCGCCTTCTTGAATAAATTTTCTTCCAAAAGTGTAGGCAACCAAATTGGTGGAATTAGTAGTGCCTTTGGTGTAAATTATTTCGTGTTCGTGTTTTGCATTTATAAAAGCTTGGATTTGACGACGCACTTGCTCATATAAATCGGTGCCAATTTGTGATAAATAATGAACACCACGATGAATATTAGCATATTGATGTTCGTAATAAAATGTTT
The DNA here is from genome assembly GCA_963169645.1 of Bacteroidota bacterium. GTDB lineage: Bacteria > Bacteroidota > Bacteroidia > Chitinophagales > JADIYW01 > JADJSS01. Next base: position 201,138 of record CAUJCO010000007.1, on the reverse strand, counting down.
CGGCATCAATAACTGCTTTTGGTTTTTGTGTAGATGCACCATTGTCTAAATACACTAATTGTTTTCCTCGAATTTTTTCGTTTAAAATGGGAAAATCAGCTCGTATTTTTTGTATGTCTAACATTTTGTTTTACTATTTATACAATACTATAATTGCATTCCTACATTGTCTTATTATAATTCAATCTTCAATATTTCAGCCACTCTTTTCTCTACTTTTTCTTTGAGCGGTTGATGGTTTATTTTTTCTACTACCTCTTCACCAAAAGCAAATACTAATAAGCCACGTGCTGTTTCTTTTCCGATACCACGTGCTTGTAAATAAAATAATTCGCTGTCTTCTATTTGAGACGATGTTGCACCGTGTGAACATTTTACATCATCAGCAAATATTTCTAATTGTGGTTTGGTATTAATAGTTGCATCATTACTTACTAAAATAGTGCGATTGCTTTGAAAAGCGTTGGTTTTTTGTGCTGCTTGAGCTACGATAATTTTTCCATTAAACACGCCGGTTGAAGTGCCGCCTAAAATGTTTTTATAAAGTTCATAACTTTCGCAATTAGCAACATTATGATTCACCAATGTACGGTTGTCTACGTGTTCATTATTTAAAAGCAATGACAGTCCATTCATGTGTGATTCTGATCGCTCACCATTTACATCGTACGTTAAAACATTGCGTGTAATGCCGCCAGAAAATGAAAAAGTATTTACGGCACAAATTGATTTAGTAGCTTGTTCGATGTGCATATTATCGGTTATGTAAAAGTTATTGCCACCATCTTGTATTTTATTCCATTCTATGTTGGCACTTTCTGCAACTTCTAATGTTGTTACTGTATTGTAGTATGCAGTTTGTTCGTCGTAATTGATAAATTGTTCGGCAAATTTCACAACGGCATTTTTCCCAATTTTTATCTTATTTTTAATATTGATAAAAGGCGCTGCAATGCTATGTAAATAAAATATCTCAATTAAATCATCTACTACAACGTTGTTTCCTATTTCTAAAAATATTCCATCTGTTGAAAGTGCATTGTTTAATTCTAAAAGGAAATCATTGCTATTAGTGGATGCTGTGTTTTTAGCATTCCAAAAATTTATTGCAGGATGATTTTGTAAGTTAGATAATTCATGTTGAAATTGTCCATTGACAAATACCAGTCGATTAGATGAGGTTGCATTGTTATCAATGAAAGTTTTTATGTCATTGAAATCGAAAGTTGCAGACGATAGAATAGGGTTGAAATCTTGTTGCCAAATTTTTTGAAAATAAGTGTATTTCCATTCTTCATTTTTCATAGATGGAACACCTATATTCATTGCGTTTTGCAAAGCTTGTTTTTGATGTTCGTCTTGCAAAATCGGAAGTATATTTTCTAATTGCTGTGTCATTAAATTTATTTTTCGAACGAAAGAAAAAATTACTATTTATACGAAATGATAGTGTACTTTATTTAGTTGATTATAAAGTAGCGTGTTCAAATTCTTCGTAACCTTTTTCTTCTAATTCCAATGCTAAATTTTTATCGCCTGATTTTACAATTTTTCCATTATACATTACATGTACAAAATCAGGTACTATGTAATCTAATAAGCGTTGGTAATGTGTGATAACGATAAATGCATTGTCTTTACTGCGTAATTTATTCACGCCATTTGCTACAATTCTTAATGCATCGATATCTAAACCGGAATCAGTTTCATCTAAAATAGCCAATTTAGGTTGCAACATTGCCATTTGGAATATTTCGTTACGTTTTTTTTCACCACCGGAAAATCCTTGGTTGACAGAACGCGAAATAAAATCTTTTTTCATCTCTACCAATTCCATTTTTTCGCGCATCATTTTTAAAAATTCATTAGGTGGCATTGGTTCTTCACCATTGGCTTTGCGTTGTTCGTTTACAGCTGCTTTAAGGAAATTGGCATTGCTTACACCCGGAATTTCTACCGGATATTGGAAAGCTAAAAACACACCTTTTTGTGCTCGTTCGTGTGCCTCTAATTCCATTAAATCGATACCATCAAACAATACAGAACCGTCTGTAATTTCGTAACCTTCTTTTCCCGCTAATACATTTCCTAAGGTAGATTTTCCTGTTCCGTTAGGGCCCATGATAGCATGTACTTCACCAGCATTTACTTGTAGTGACAAACCTTTTAGGATTTCTTTGTTTTCTATAGATACATGTAAATTATTAATCGACAACATACTTTTTAATTATTGTTATTTTTGATTGATTTTTATACTTACTACTCTTTACTTACTACTAATTACTAATTATTTTATCCTACACTTCCTTCTAAACTGATTTCTAATAATTTTCTGGCTTCAACGGCAAATTCCATTGGTAAGTGGTCCATTACTTCTTTACAAAAACCATTTACTATCATGGCAACTGCTGTTTCTTCGTCGATGCCGCGTTGCTGGAAATAAAACAACATATCTTCACCAATTTTTGATGTTGTTGCTTCGTGCTCTACTTTAGAAGTGTTGTTGCTGACTTCAATATAAGGAAAGGTGTGTGCACCACAAAGATTGCCCATCAATAAGGAATCACATTGAGAGAAGTTTCGAGCGTTTTCGGCTTTCTTATGTACTTTCACCAATCCGCGATATGAGTTTTGAGATTTTCCGGCACTGATACCTTTCGAAACAATTCTACTTTTAGTATTTTTTCCGATATGAATCATTTTGGTTCCGGTATCTGCCTGTTGGAAATGGTTGGTTAATGCAACGGAATAAAACTCACCGATAGAATTATCACCGGCTAAAATACAACTTGGATATTTCCACGTTACTGCTGAACCGGTTTCCACTTGTGTCCAAGATATTTTAGAGTTACTACCTTTGCACATTCCGCGTTTGGTTACGAAGTTGAAAATACCACCTTTCCCATCTTTGTCGCCCGGATACCAATTTTGTACGGTAGAATATTTTATTTCGGCATTATCGAGTGCAATAAGCTCAACCACCGCAGCGTGTAGTTGGTTTTCATCGCGTTGTGGAGCAGTACATCCTTCTAAATAGGAAACATACGCACCTTCGTCTGCAATTAATAAAGTACGTTCAAACTGACCGGAACCGGCAGCGTTTATCCTGAAATATGTGCTGAGTTCCATTGGGCAGCGCACCCCTTTTGGAATGTAACAAAAAGAGCCATCACTAAATACAGCACTGTTTAATGCTGCATAAAAATTATCTTTTTGAGGAACAACCGTACCTATGTATTTTTTTACTAAATCGCCGTGGTTGCGAACGGCTTCACTCATGGAGCAAAATATAATTCCTTTTTCTTTTAATGTTTCTTGAAAAGTTGTTTTAACAGATACACTATCAAACACGACATCTACAGCCACACCCGATAAACGTTTTTGTTCATCTAATGAGATACCTAATTTTTCAAATGTTTTTAATAATTCCGGATCAACCTCATCTAAAGAATTTAGATTTTTTTTAGGTTTTGGTGCAGTATAATAAACGACATCTTGGAAATCGACTTTTGGATAATGAACATTTGCCCAAGCCGGTTCTGTCATTTTTTGCCATTCTTTATAGGCTTTTAATCTCCATTCCAACATCCATTCCGGTTCTTCTTTTTTAGCGGAAATAAATCGGATAATATCTTCATTTAATCCTTTGGGTGCGGATTCTTGTTCAATATTGGTTACAAAACCATATTTATATTCGGAGTTTACTACTTCATCAATTATCGCATCTTGCTCTGTCATACTTAAAACAAGTTAGTTTGTACCTAAAATTTAGTAAGTGCAAAATTACGATAATTAGTACAATAAAACAATTGTTATTTAGAATAAATCTAAATAAAAGCATTGTTTTTATGTTAAGAATCTTACTTTTTATTTTTGGTTAATTGATGTGTTATTTATTTAGATAATTTAGTTTTGTACACACTATATTTTGATAAACCATAATGACAAAAACACTAACGTTACTCATCTTCTGTTTTTTTGCATTTCCTCTTTTTTCACAAATAGTAAATATTGAAAGTCAACGCTATAAGACTGACACAATTGGATGGGAAGGTAATTACAATTTGGGTTTCACTTTTGGAAAACAAAAAGAGAAGTATTTTGCCTTTTCTAATGCAGCACATGTGCAATATAAATCCAAAAAGAGTTTATATTTAATTTTAGGAAGTTTGGATATTTTAAAATCCGGGAATAATAAAATTGCTAATTCCGGTTTTTTTCATTTCAGATATAATTATAAAATTAGAAAATGGTTGAGATGGGAAGCCTTTTCGCAAGTGCAATACAATAAATTAACCGGCTTGCGTATGCGTTTTTTGCTCGGCACCGGACCGCGATTTAAGTTGGTTGAAGTAGAAAAAATAAAAAGCTATTTAGGTACATTGTATATGCTGGAATATGAAATTAATAACGACAAAACACAAAAGCTCGTACAAGGAAGATTTAGTGGTTATTTGAGTTTTAGTTTCAGACCAATAAAAACAATAGAGTTGATAAGCACTACTTATTATCAACCCAGATTTGACGATATAAAGGATTATAGGATTTCAACAGATAACGCGTTGTTTTTTAGATTTCATAAAATTTTATCATTTGGCTTAAATTATAAATTGACGTTTGACACCAGACCGCCACAAGGTTCGGACGTTAAATTAATCTATCAATTAGAGAATAAATTTAAAATCGACTTTTAAGGAACAATTAATTTTCCTTAGCTCACTCATCATTCATTATTAAACCTTATTTTTGTAAATATGACACATGAACAAAAGTTAGCATCTCTTCAACAGAAAAAACAAGATGCATTACTCGGTGGCGGACAAAAAAGAATTGACGACCAACATAAAAAAGGAAAATTAACAGCCCGTGAACGCATTGAATTGTTAGTAGATGCAGGAACTTTTGAAGAATTAGGTATGTTGGTAACACATCGTGCTACGGATTTTGGAATAGATAAAGAACAATATTTAGGAGATGGTGTGGTTACCGGTTACGGAAAAGTAAACGGACGATTGGTATATATTTTCTCTCAAGATTTTACCGTATTTGGTGGTTCACTGTCTGAAACACATGCCGAAAAAATCTGCAAAATAATGGATTTAGCTGCTAAAACAGGGGCACCTGTCATTGGCTTAAATGATTCGGGTGGAGCACGTATTCAAGAAGGTGTAGTGTCCTTAGGTGGTTATGCAGATATCTTTCATCGCAATGTACAATTTTCCGGTGTAGTACCACAAATTTCGGCTATCATGGGGCCTTGTGCAGGTGGTGCTGTGTACTCACCGGCAATGACCGATTTTACAATGATGGTGGAAAATACTTCGTATATGTTTGTTACTGGCCCGAATGTTGTTAAAACGGTAACGCACGAAGAAGTAACCTCAGAAGAATTAGGCGGTGCCATTACACATGCTACCAAAAGTGGTGTTACGCATTTTACTGCAAAAAATGAAGTAGAATGTATTTCACAAATAAAAACTTTATTGAGTTTTCTTCCACAAAATTGCGAAGAAGCTGCACCCAACTATCCATATCAATCTGCACAATCTGAATGGAGAGATGAATTGAAAAATATACTTCCACAAAATCCCAATCAACCGTATGATATTCGCGAAGTAATTGCGCACACTTGTGATGAAAACTCCTTTATGGAAGTGCACAAAGATTTTGCAGAGAATTTAGTTGTTGGATTTGCCCGAATTGCCGGAAGAAGTATTGGAATCGTAGCCAATCAACCTGCATATTTAGCCGGAGTTTTGGATATCAATAGCAGTAGGAAAGGTGCTCGTTTTACTCGTTTCTGCGATGCCTTTAATATTCCATTATTAGTATTGGTCGATGTACCCGGATTTTTGCCCGGAACGGACCAAGAGTGGCATGGTATTATTACCAATGGTGCTAAATTACTGTATGCATTGAGCGAAGCAACCGTACCTAAAGTTACTGTAATTACGCGTAAAGCATACGGCGGTGCGTATGATGTGATGAATTCTAAACATATTGGTGCTGATATGAATTTTGCTTGGCCGAGTGCTGAAATCGCTGTAATGGGACCAAAAGGAGCTGCCGAAATTATCTTTAAAAATGAAATAAAAAATGCAGCTAATCCGGAGCAAAAGTTACAAGAAAAAGTAGATGAATATACAGACACTTTTGCTAATCCGTATAAAGCAGCAGCACGCGGCTTTATTGATGAAGTGATTGACCCACAAGAAACAAGAATCAAACTTATCAGAGCGTTTCAGATGTTGGAAAACAAAGTAGTACATACACCAAAAAAGAAACACGGAAATATACCTTTGTAATTTTTTATTTTGTAAATTGGATGTATCTTTCTTGAACACAGATAAATCCTTTTTATGAAAAAAATATTCTATTTATTAATAGCCACATTTGCTATTTCTGCATGTATTCCTACAGGTGGAAGCGAACCAACCATCAAACAAAATGATTTAAGTTTAAATCTATCTAAAATAGCAATTACTTCTTGTTGTTATCAAAGTGGAAATCTATCTATTTTCAGAGCAATACAAGCTAAGAATCCGGATTTGTATATTGCCATGGGCGACAATGTGTATGCCGATAATATTATTAGCAATCCTGATTATCCAAATTGGATACAAGCACAATACGATATGCTGAAAAATAATTTTGATTATAAAAATTTTCGTGCTGCAGTGCCAAGTATTGCAACTTGGGACGATCACGATTATGGTTTGAATAATGCCGGAAAAGAATTTCCGTTTAAAGTACAATCCAAAGAAAAATTTATGAAATTTTGGCAAATCCCATCTACACACGATATCCGCACACACGATGGAATTTATACTTCCTATTTATATGGTGATGCTAATCATAGAGTACAAATTATCCTTTTAGATTGCCGGAATTTCTTAGATGTTTTGAGCATGGAACCATTATCACCAACAAACGATACCACTAAATCTATTTTAGGAGCTACACAATGGAACTGGTTCAGACAACAATTAACGGTACCTGCAACCATCCGAATTGTTGTTTCCAGTACGCAATTTGGCGTAGAACAAAACGGCTGGGAAACTTGGGCTAATTATCCGCATGAAATGCAAAATTTCTATAAGGCGATTAAAGATGCCAATGCCAATGGTGTTTTTGTTGTTAGTGGTGATGTTCATTTTTCGGAATATAATAAGCGTACAATTGCCGGTCAATATCCTATTTATGATTTTACATCGAGTGGCTTAACACATAATGAATATAATGAGCGTCCGAGCCAATACAGAATTGGTGATGTGTATAGGAATTATAGCTTTGGTATGATTAATATAGATTGGAATGCCTCTCCTATACAAATTAGTTTAGATATTTGCGATAATGCCGGAAATGTAGCTAAACAACAAATTATTTCATTAGATGAATTGCAAATGTAATACATTTGTAAATTCATTTTTTTTAAAGTAATTTCTAAAGATTTTGAACCACGATTTAATCGTGGTTTTTTTATTTTAGATAGGCTCATAAAATCTTAAAATACCTAAAATAATACAGTAACGTGTTAGAAAAATTGTACATTTGCAATACATTTTATTGGATTACTTCCAATAATATTATTCAAAGTGTAATTTTTTAACTTTAATATCAACCTATCCATTTTAATTAATTTTTTAATCTTATGAAATACTCTATTGACAAAAAAGCAGAAGATTTTTTATTTAAATATTTAAACAATGCTTCTCCAACAGGCTTTGAGGCTGAAGGACAAAAGATTTGGTTGAATTACATCAAACCATATATTGATGATTATCAGGTAGACCATTATGGAACAGTATATGGCGTAATCAATCCGGAAGCTGAATTCAAAGTAGTCATTGAAGCACATGCAGATGAGATTTCTTGGTTTGTAAGTTATATTGGTGAAGATGGTATTATCAATGTTATTCGCAACGGAGGCTCCGATCATATGATTGCTCCATCTATGCGTGTGAACTTACATACTAAAAAAGGTATTGTAAAAGGTATCTTCGGTTGGCCGGCTATCCATTTAAGAGATACTTCAAAAGATACGGCACCGAGTTTAAAAAATATCACGATTGATGTAGGTGCCAAAAATAAAAAAGAAGTGGAAAGCATGGGCATACACGTAGGCACGGTTGCCACTTTTGAAGATGAGTTGATGATATTGAATAAAAAATTCTATACCGGAAGGGCATTGGATAACCGTATGGGCGGATTTATGATTGCAGAAGTAGCACGTTTGGTGAAAGAATCTAAAACAAAATTACCTTTTGGTTTGTATATCTGTAATTCTGTACAAGAAGAAGTTGGTTTAAGAGGTGCCGAGATGATTGTAAATAGAATCAAACCAAATATTGCAATCGTAACGGATGTTTGCCATGATACGACTACACCTATGATAGATAAAAAAGTTCATGGCGATTTTAAATGCGGTGAAGGCCCTGTAATTACGTATGCACCTGCAGTACACAACATCGTTCGTGAGTTGATTATTGATACTGCAGAAAAAGAAAAAATTAAATTCCAACGAGATGCTGCCAGCCGCGTTACCGGAACCGATACCGATGCATTTGCGTACACAGGTGGTGGTGTTCCGAGTGCGTTAATTTCATTGCCACTACGATACATGCATACTACAGTAGAAACGGTAGCAAAATCAGATGTGGAAGATGTGATTAAACTGATTTTCGAATCGTTGAAAAAAATTACACCTAAAATGCGATTGAAATATTTGAGTTAATAACAACAGCATCTCCTTTTAGAAAATAAATTGTATATTGAATTCCGTCTGACGCGTGTTAGACGGATTTTTTTATGTTCCGATTTATTAAGTTATTAATAGAAACCAACTTATTTATTGCCATAGCAGCTGTCTGTTTTTTATGGGCAAATGTGATTTTGTTGGATTTACATATTGCATCTCTTTGGTATTTATCTGCACAAATTTTCTTCTCTACATGGTTTGTGTATCAAATCAGTCGTTGGGTGTATTTTAAAAAAGGAGCGTACTCTAACAAAGATGAATTGGTGGTGCAATGGTTTGAACGCTATCCCAATTTTAATAAGATTACAATTTATGTTTCCGGATTTTTTGCAGTTGTTTTCACATTTTTTCTTCAACTTAAAACAATCTTAGTACTTGTTTTTATAGGTGGAATTTCTATTTTGTATCCGGTACCTATTTTTAAAATTTTTGGAATTGATACGCGTTTACGCGATTTTCCATTTGTGAAAATATTTTTGATAGCCTTTGTTTGGAGTGCCACATCGGTTATCTTACCTTATACGGAATCGTTGGTGGTGCAGCAACCTACCGATTTATCTAAATTAGTAATTCTTTTATTTTTAGTACAGTTTGTATATATCTTCTTTATTACACTTCCTTTTGATATTAACGATGCAGAGACAGACAAAGCTACCAACATGCATACCATTCCTTCAGTTTTAGGCATAAAAAAATCAAAATTTATTGCTTTTCTATTGGCGATAATGTATGTATTTGCACTCATATTTATTTTTATGTTGATTAATTGGATGCATCTTCCCAATAAATATATAGACGATGCTACTTTAATTTCACTCATCTTTTTAGTAACCGGATTGCAAGTTTATACACAATTAAAATCCGATATAGTGCCTAAACTATGGATAAAAATTGTGTATGATGGCAGTATGATACTCTATTTTATGCTTTTGTTGATACCTAAATTTGGTTAGCTTAGGTATTTTTATAGGTATTTATTTTTATTTAGACTTATTTTAAATAGTGCATATTATTTTTGTGCACGTTTAAAAAAAGTTTATAATAATGAAGAAAATTTACCTACTCACACTTGCCCTATTTTCTATTGCAGTAAATGCCAATGCACACGAATCAAATTATGAGAAAGACAAAAATGCCATAAAAAATTTATGTGGTTGTTTTGAAGTAGATTTTAAATACAAAGAAACATTTGGATACCCAAAAGATTACAAATTAAAAGATAAATATCGCGAAGAAGCCTTAGAGTGGGTTTCTTACGAGCCACAAAAAGATGGTTCTGTGAAATTGCAACATATCTTAATTATAGATCAAGATATGATAGTAAAACATTGGAGAGAAGATTGGAGTTATGAAAACAATTCTATTTATAAATACAATAAAGATTATGAATGGAGTAACGTGCTTCTTCCTCAAAATAAAGTAAAAGGTACGTGGACACAAAAAGTATTTGAAGTAGATGATAGACCTCAATACGATGGTTATGCAACATTTGCGTACTATGATGGAAAAACGTTATGGGAATCTAATACCGATGCACCACTTCCGCGAAGAGAATATTCTAAACGTTCTGACTATAATGTATTAAACCGTTTAAACAGATTGCATATTTCCGATTCAGGTTTTATACACGAACAAGATAATAAAAAAATTGCGCGTCACGATGGTGTGCAAGATACGTTGATTGCTGAAGAAGTTGGCCATAATACGTATGCAAAAGTGGATGAAAGCAGATGTAAAGCCGGTATAGATTGGTGGGAAAAAAATAAAGTATTCTGGTACGATGTAAGAAGTGTGTGGGATGAAATTATTCCGGTTACACCTGAATTAAAAGTAAACAGAGTTTTGGATGGAAAAGCCTTACACGAAAAATTGTTTGCCTTAAATATTGAGTTGATGAAAGAAAAGAAATACAACGCTGAAAAAGCAAAGGTTGCTATCCGAACAATAATAAATGAGCATTTAAAAAAATAAATATAACGACCCTTTATAATAAATGTTACGCTTAATTTTAATACTATTTTTTTGTGCAGTTGCTACAATTTCATTTGCACTTCCTGCAGACTCTACTCATGAAAATAAGATTGAAACAGATGAATCATTAATAGAAGAAATTGTAGTGACTGCCACTAAAACCGAGTCAAAAATTTCAACGTCAACCGTACCGTTAAGTGTAATTGCTAAAAAATACATACAAGCCACAGGAACCGTAAAATTAGGCGATTTATTACAAGAACAAACAGGCATTCAATTAACGCATTTCCTCGGAACCGGCGTACAATTACAAGGTCTATCAGCAGAATATACATTGATATTGATAAATGGCGAACCAATTATTGGAAAAAATGCCGGCGTAGTTGATTTGTCAAGAATTGTTGTGGGCAATATTAAACGTGTAGAAATTGTGAAAGGTCCGGTTTCTTGTTTATACGGAAGTGATGCAATTGGCGGTGTTATCAATATTATTACAGAAGATATTGGAAACATAAACAAACAAGCCGAATTATCGATACAATACAAATCTCCGGCTATCTTGACAACTTCTTTCATTGGTGCATTTTCTAAAAAGAAAGTAAGCTTTGAAAGCATGTTAGTACATAATTTTTCCAATGGATATCATACCAATAAATCCACAATTTTTAAAGAAGGTGCACCGTATAACGATTTTACCTTTAACAATAAAATTGGTGTTCGAGTAAACGATTATATTCAAACAGGAATAGGTTTGAAATATTATTATTCTAATTTACACAATAAAGATAATTACCTCAATGATTCAAATGTCAATATCATTGCTACACAACGTGATATTATTAACGAATTTGCCTTCTCACCTTATTTTAAATTTGTAAAGAAAAATATTGTATTTAACCTAAAAAATTATAATTCGTATTACACGTATAATAGTAATATCAACGGAGAAAATTTAGATGCTGATTTGTACGTTGATAATTTAAAACAACTATTAATCAAATTAGAAGCTCAATTGGATTATACCAAAAAAGGGCATCTTTTTTCAGCAGGTGTCGGTGGTTTCTATAATACAATTAAATCGAACAGAGTTGGACAGTTTATCCAACAACATCAAGAGTATGTTTTCTTTCAATATCAATATGATTGGAAAAATAGAATCATCGTAAACGTTGGTAATCGTTCCGATTTTCCGAGTGATTATAAAATACAATGGTTGTCGCCAAAAATTTCTGCACGTTTTAATGTCAACGATTATTTTGCTATCAAAATTTCCGGCGGACGCGGTTTTAAAGCACCCGAAATCAGACAACAATATTTGAATTTTACCAATGCTTTAGTAAACTACTCGGTATTTGGTGCTGAGGTAGCATTAGCGAAATTAGAAGAATTAGAGCAGTTAGGTCAAATACAAAGTTATAGCATTCCCAAAGAGCAAATACAAAACTTAGTGCCGGAAAAATCTTGGGCTGCCAATGCAGAAGTTATTATTAATCCAATACCGTCCAAGCTTTCCATTACAGCTAATTATTTCAGAAACCAAATTACAGATTTGATTGAAGCAACACCAACTGCAATTAAAACCAATGGCTCTTTAATATACACTTATTTTAACCTGAATAAAGTATATACTCAAGGTGTAGAAGCTAATTTAACCTACACCATTATCAAAGGCTTAAATCTTAGTATAGGTTACAATTTTGTGGAAGCAAAAAATTTGGATGTACTCAAAAAATTAGAAGAAGGAAAAGTATTTCGCCGCGATCCGGTAACATTAGAAACGGTTCGTGTTACTAAAAAAGAATACGGTGGTTTATTTGATAGAAGTAAACATTCTTTCAATGTAAAGATTTACTACGAAAACAAAAAACATGCATTTAATACCTATTTACGCGTAATATACAAAGGTAAATATGGGTGGACAGATTTGAATGGAAATCAAATTTTAGATGTGGCTTCTGAGTACGCAAAAGGATATGCATTAATGAATTTCTCGTTCACAAAATCCTTCAAAGATAAATACCATTTAATGGTAGGAATTGATAATATGCTAAATACAAAACGACCAACCAATATTCCTTCTATGAATGGCATCACCGGGTTGGTTGGTTTAACAATAAATTTTTTAAACTCAACTAAATAATTACAACATGAAAAAACTATTTTTATTTTCTTTTATCGCCGGACTTTTTGGGCTTATCAGTTGCGACCCAAAAGAAGAACAAATTGAAACACCTTTAACAGCAATTATTGATACGAACATCAATGCATCGTATTCCAACTTCCAATACTACAGTCTTGCGAATGCAGATACGGTTCCGTTCTCCGATTCTACTACAACCAATTGGGATATTGCATTTAAAGGAACAACTGTACGTTTTAATGGTGGTACAAGCGGTCCTGGTGTTGCCGGTGTTATCATTATGGATACGTTATTCTCTGAAGTAACAACAGCACCTACGATTGGATATACACAAGATGGAGCTACAACAGCCATTCCTGGCGGCAGCAACAATGGTTGGTATAATTATGCCGGTCCACCAAATCATACAATTACACCATTAGCCGGAAAAGTATTCGTGATTAAAACGGCAACCGGAAAATATGCAAAATTAGAATTCATTAGTTATTACAAAAATGCTCCGGCAACACCAGATGGTTTATTAGATATTTCTAAATATTATACTATACGTTTTGTTTACCAACCGGATGGCTCAACAAATCTTAAATAACATTCAAACGCTATTTTTATGAAACCGACATCTGTATTATTGTTATTGAGTTTTACGCTTCTGTTTTTTAGTTGTACGAAAGAAGAAATAATAGAAGAAGAAAAGAATACGAATAAAATTCCATTCTCCGGTGCGTATAGTTGGAAATTTACTATTCCCGGAATCGGTTCACAAACTTCTACGCATACTTTCTATCCGGATTCTATCTTGTATAAAATGGAAGGATTTGTTTACAATACTTCTTATACACAAATATTACACAGTTACGAACCGGATAGTTTAAAACTTATTACAATTGGAAAAGGTGGCTCGATATCTAAAAGTAACGTTTATTTTGTAATGTTTTTTAAAGATGTGACGGATTCATCTGTTACTATTTACAAACATGAGTGTGTAAATGGAAAAACGGAAGCAGAGAATTTTAAACGACCTGCTGATAACGCCACAGCAGATTATGGTTGGAATGTTTATAAAAAAACAAACTAATCATAATATCTAATTCCATCTCAATATTAAATTCCATTTAATATTACTGATAAAGAACTCCGTTTTTCAACGGAGTTCTTTATATTTAGTACACTTATGCAGCCCATCGGATTGATAGAAACTATTAAAGTTGTAAACGGTAAACTCGTACTGAAAGAAGGGCATGTGCAACGTTTATGCAATAGTTTAAAATTGTTGAATGTGCCAACCAATCCATACCAAATTGAAGATAGAATTGCTCGACTTTTAAAATATGAATGTATCGAGAAACAACTCAAGAATTTTAGACTTCGAATGGAAATCCAAAAAAATAGAGCACACAATTACATGCCCGATATTGCAACATTAAAATGGAATTGTACTTTAAAACCATTAGAAGAAACTACTTTTGTTTGGAAGGAAGATGGATTGAAATTAACGCTTTTGCCTAAGCAATTTAAAATGATAGATGCCTTTGCTAATTTAAAACATACCGACAGAACAATCTATGATGCAGCGGCCGCGTATGCACGCAGTAACCGCTTTGATGATGCCATTGTTTTGAATGAAAATAAAGTAGTAGCTGACACTTCTATTTATAATATTTTTATGGTGAAAGATGATAAAATATTTACACCACCATTACAAGATGCTCCGGTTTCTGGCGTATGCAGAGCCTATATTTTATCCAAGTTTCCGGAATATGCAATTGAAGAAAAATCAATTACCGTTTCGGAATTATATCAAGCAGATGAGCTATTTGTAACCAATGCTGTTCGTGGAATTCGGTGGGTGAGCAGCTTAGATGAAAAAATATTCAACCATCGTGTAACAAAAAAACTATTTGAATCTTTTTCCCAATCTTTTTCGAAATAACGGTTCTATATTTATTACTTCATATAAAAAAATGATGCCTAAATAATTTTAGGCATCATACTATTTATTATACAAGGTGTTTAAGTTGAAAATAGCCAATTAAGAGCAACTACCTGCTGTTTTAGACAAAGTGTAATCAAAATAATACGTTGAATTAGACATATTAAATGAAAAATCAGTTTCTGTTATTGTAATGTTTGAAATTGTAAACGTACCATCGCCAATTGTTGCTGTTATTGTTTTACCATCTTCGCTAATGGTATAAGTTCCATTACCAAAATCCCAGCTGTCCTCTAAATTTCCATTAGCTTCAAACTCCCAATAATCTGTATTATCAAAACAGTCTTGTTCATAACCTGTTTTATTATTTTCAAAATTTACGTAGTACCAATTACCACTTGTAAGTAGTTTTAGAACTCTTTCTTTTTCTGTTTCTTTTTCTTCTTTTCCGCATGATGTAATCATTGCAACTGCCATGAATAACATAAAAATTGTTGTTAGTTTTTTCATTTGACTTTTGTTTTATTGATAAATAAATATGATACAAAGGTCTAACTTCTACTGTTATTTGGTTATTTGGATTTATGAAATGTTTATTTGGATTTATGAATGGTTGTTTTTTATAGAAATGATTACTTGCAAAAAAAATCTACGGCATATATAAAGCCATCATAAATGATGATGAAGCGAAAGCCGATTATTACAAACATTACTAGAATAAAATTGCCTGAATTAGAAATTGTAGCTATGGTATAAAAGATTCTATTTGGTTAATAGATTTTTAATGTGATTTAAATACACTACGTAATATTGAATTGTAGGTACGAAATCTATTTGTAAAATAGGATAACTTAAATTTTTATCTTCAAATTTAAAATTGTTTTTGCTACAGCTATTATCTTAAATTAAGTAATAATGAGTTTTAAAAGCTTACATTTACGAACAAATTTTTGATGTATGCAAACAAACTTACAACCTGCTGAAATTGTTGCTGTAATAGCTTGTGGAATTTATTTTATGATGGGTTTATTAACCGGAATTTGGAAATATTTCAGTATCATGAAAAGTCCGACACATCAAACGCATATATATATTGACATCGCACATCGTGCAGCATTGATGTACGCTTTTGCTTGTTTAGTACTAAAAGAGTTTGCACGATTAAGCACCTTGTCAGAAACCATAGAAATACTTGCTGTGCTAATTCCAATTTTATTTTTTGGAAGTGCCATCGTTACGTATATCATTTTAGGAATTACAAAACATACGGAAAATCAATTTAAGCACCGCAATTTAATTACCACGTATGGAATGTATCTTTTAATAATTGGAGAAGTTGGCGGCTTCGCCGTGTTGATGTATAGTGCATTCAGAAATCTGCTTAGCTGAGCTTGTTGAAAATTATAGCGTAGGTTATCACTTTTGTTCCTCAATAATTTCAATACTTTTTGATGAACGAGGACCGGAAATTCCACATTCATTTTTACCTAAAATGCTGAAGTTATAAAATCCTTTTTTAAGATTTAAGTTGATTTTTGCTGGACTTTCTTTTACTAAATATTCATTGTCGGAATCCATATTTTTTATGAGATATTGTTGTGTTGCTTTCTTTTCATCATTGAAATAAAAGAGTACATTTTTATCCGACACAACTATGCTATCAATATTTGGAGATATAGGCTCAGGAAAACATTCGCCTTTAAGTTTCATCCAATATTTTCCATTGAAATAATATAGTGCTGCTTCTTCTTTTATTAAAACGATTTGACCAATATTCGGGTTTTTTATTTTATCAAATTCGTTTTTTGAAATGCTTGTTATTGTTGAAATTGAATTATCAGATGCGCTTAATTGAAATGGTATAAGATAGCAAATGGTTAGTATAGATAATAAAAATTTCATTTGAACAAAGATTTTAGTTTGGAATTTAATTCATCTTGGTATATGTCTTTGGCTATTATCGTTCCTTTGTTGTCTATAATAAATAATTTTGGTGTTGCTCTGATATTGAGTTTAGGTAAAATTGATGAGTTTTGTAAAGAAACTAATTCAGCAACATTTATCCATTTATCCGTTTGATATTTTAAAATGGACTCAAACCAAGTGTCCTTTTTATCGTCTAACGAAATGGAAAATACACTCAATCCTTTATTTAAATATGGTTTGGCTTCTTCCGATAATTTGGGTGTTTTGGTATTACAAGCACTACAAGACGACAACCAAACATATACGATAGTATATTTATTTTTTGATGCCGTTTGAAGCAAAGATTGCATATTGTTTTTTGAATCGTATAAAACAATATCCGGAATTGTTGAACCAACTTGTGTGTGCACAATATTGGAAAATTCTTTCATTTGTTTAGCGCCTAAATTTATACTGCACAATTCTCCGTATTTTTCATACACATAAGCGACCAATTCATCATTCTTATTTAATAAGAAATAACTGACTAAATAATTAATGACAACTTCTTTTACTTTTTCATTTTTTGAAGCGTTTTGCATAAGTATATCGATGCCATTTTGGATATTAGTTGCATTACAATATAAATTGAAATATTGATCAATTTTATCGTAAAAAAATGGATGATTGATGATATGTTCATCAGTGAAATCGACATAATCAAACAAGTGATAATGCAATAAAGCATTAAAATTATCAAAGTATTTTTTGTAAGATGGGAGCGAAGTGCTACAAGGAGTTTTTAATAAATTGGCTAATTTAGTTGTATATAAAGCAGTATCGACTTTTAAAATAGAATCGACAATTAAATTCATTTCCGCATAAAGTGCATCTTGATTGGATTCATTTTGCAATACTTTATTGAGATATATAGAATCAAATGGATTTAAAGTATTTCTTTCTTTACGCAAGGCACCAAATCTCTGAAAGAATTTATCCATATATTCGATCATTAAATTATATCGAATATTATCAAGTGAGTTTTTAAACAGAAAATTATTCGTTTTTATATCTTCTTGATTAAACAAAAAAATAGCCTCTTTTTCATTCGGATTGAATAAAATACCAATTCCGTTATTAGCATTTTTATTGTCTTTTACAACCTCGACATAGCCAATATAATTGGGCAAATTAAAATAGATATTTTGTTTGTTCTCGTTAGTTACAAGAAAGGAATCTTTAATTGAAAAAACGCCATTGTTATATGTTTTAATCCAAATATTAAATGGTTTTTCTATAATACTGTCACTGAAAGCGAGATGTAATTTTTGAGCTTTTACACTTACAATTTGTGTACAGACAAGAAATATAAATAAATAAAAACGTTTCAATCGAATTGGTAATGTAAAAATGAAACTAATTAGTAATCAAAATTGATACAGATGGCAGTGCAAGTTGAATTCGAGCAATCTTGATAACATTCAGAGTACATTCTCCAATAAGGACGGCTTGTGTAACCAAAATTTGCTGAGTAATCCGTATTTTCTCCTTCATCATAATCAGCATTTCCATTAATATCCTGCGAATACACATTACATTGGTAATCATCATCTTCATCTGATACACTATCCGAGTTTCTAAATGCAACTCCGGCTAGATAGCAAAAATCATAATTTCCTAAATTATCTACACCACCACCATTGTTACCTCTACTTCTTCTATAGAATCTGATATGTCTTTCAGTTCTAAATCCTTTTTGTGCTTCTAAAACGCCGGTATTGGTAATGGATACATTTATGCTAGTTCCTGTATTGTCATCAGAATAAAAGTTTACAGGTGCATTATTCGTTACAATTCGTATGTAGTTACCGGATGTTCTAGAATATAAACCTAAATCGGAAGTTCCTGTAACGGCTGTTCCACCAGTCTGAATTACACCATTGGTAATATACATTCTACCTCCAATATTGACTTCTTGTACATTTGTGGTCGTTTTAAGACCTAAATTCCCATTCATTCCATTTATATTGGCAGCACTGTTATTTCCTAATCTTAATGTACCTAAAGTTGCATTTGTCATACTAATTAAACCAATGGTATTTGCTGCATCTACATCAGAAAGAAAAGCATCATCACCAACTATTATATTTCTTCCATTGGCTCCGGTAAAGTCTAATGCTTCAATAGTGCCATTTACAGTTAATTTACTCGGAGCAGAAGTAGTACCAATTCCAACATTATTACCTTGTGTATTTATTAACAATGGTTTTCCGTTCCAAGATTGCATAAGTGCATAAGAACCATCGCTACCTAAAGTTAGATCAGTAGCACCTGAACGTTGAATTCCTAAAGGATATGAATCTGTATTGCTTCCTGTAGTACCTGCATTATTAACATTAAGTGTGTTGGATGGTATAGTAGTTCCAATACCAACTCTATTGTTGGAAACATCAACTGAAAAAGTAGAACCATCTACACTAAATGCATTTTGTCCTGTTCCTGTAAAACTTAAAGTGTTAGTTGATGTTAAGCCACTAATTACTGTAGGACGAACTAACGCACCGCCTAATTCTACATAAGGATATTGTGCAGATGCATTTGGTGTAGTAGTATTTAGATTTATAGCATTTTGGGCATTAATGGGGGCACCTTGTTTTAATTTCTGCCAACTACTACCATTCCAAAAATAAAAACCTACACCATAACCACCTGAAATACTCGCATTGGTATTATAAACTATCATACCTGCAGTATTTGTACTACCGGAAAGTCCAAAAGTAGAAACATTTCCAATACTTACTCTTGGAATCAATAAGCCTTTATCAGTTGAAGTTATATCTAGTACAGAGGAAGCATCCGGTGCAGCCGTACCAATTCCTACATTTCCGGTTTGTGCGAAACTATATATTTTTCCTAAGAAAAGTATGATGATTAATATTTTTTTCATAACATATTTATTTATTTAAGTTTAATACCGGTGCACCCTACAGTTAGGTTTCCATCTAAATAAGTATTAGCATAAATGCTTAGTCCTTTGATAAAAGTACCTGCCGGACAAGCACTAAAATGTGTAATATTATCTCCTGTATTTCGAGGACTACTCAAGACAGATTCTATGCCTTCAGTGATTTCAACCGTACCATAAGCAGATTTAAGTTTTGTACATCTAAGTTTTAGATAATGGTCTAATTGAGAGTTTGCATAAACCTGCCAGCCGGTTGCAATATAATCATTTGGACAATAAACTTGATAACCTCTAGAATCACCAGTAAGTCCCGAACTTGCATCTTTTGTTGTAGAAACTGATTTCCATGTATTTCCTGCATCAGTTGTGTACCAACCTATTGTTGAATTATCTAATAAATCGGATATATCTACACCTTGTATTTTAATCTCGCCATCTAAGTAAGAACCGGTAGCATAAGCGGAAATTGTAGTGCCACCATATCCATTGCTAAGCTCTACAGTATGCCATTGGTTATCTGCACCAGTGCCTGGGCCAACTATTCGTTCTATTTTACCGGTAACGATGCCTTGTGTGGCAATATAATTTTTATTAGACAATACATTGCCATCGATATGTAATCTTTCTTTAGGTGCAGAAGAAGTACCTATTCCTACATTATTGCCTTGTGCATTTATTAAAAGTGGTTTGCTATTCCAAGACTGGAAAAAAGCATAATTTGCATCAGAGCCTAATGTTAAATCTGTAGAACCTGCTCGTTGAATTCCCAGTGGATATGAAGAAGTATTGCTTCCTGTTGTACCTGCATTGTTTACTGTTAATGTATTATCAGGAGCAGTAGTTCCAATACCAACTCGATTGTTGGAAACGTCAACAGAAAAAGTTGAACCATCTACACTAAATGCATTTTGTCCTGTTCCTGTAAAACTTATGGTGTTAGTAGCAGTTAACCCAGAAATGATAGTAGGCTGGATTAAAGCACCACCTAATTGCACATTATCGTCAGAATTTAAGGATAACCCATTGTTCGCTTTTACAGTTAAACGTTTCCAATTAGGAGAACCTGTAGAACCGGCATTATAGTAATATCCCGGCGTTACATTATTCGGTGCTGTACCTGCTGTTGCAGTATTATACACTAATAAAGAAGAGGCAGGTAACGTAATTGGTCCGGCTGCATTGGTTGCGGTTAATGCCACTCTCGGAATCAATAAACCTTTATCAGTCGAAGTTATATCCAATACAGAGGAAGCATCCGGAGCTGCTGTTCCAATTCCTACATTTCCTGTTTGTGCATTGGCATAACTTAATACGAATAATGTTGCTGTTAATAATGTAAATTTCTTTATCATACAATTTTTATTTTTTTACAAATTTCTTAGTTATGGTTGTGTTATTGGATTGGAATTTAATAAGATAGGTAGCTGAAGCTAAATCTTCTATTGTTAAATCAAAACTATTATTACCTTTTATTATTTTAGTTGATTGAACTTTGATTTTTCGACCTAAAACATCCATAATCGTTGTTTCAACATGATCCTCTATGGGAGAAAATACAGTAACTGTCGGGTTAATTGAAGCCGGATTTGGATAGATATTTAAGACGTCGAAATGATTGCCAATTAATTTACCAAATAACACATTGGAATAATTAAACGAATTGTCTGTATCAATTTGTTTCAGACGATAATAATAGCCAACGTTGACTTCTACATTCTTGTCATTAAAACTATATTTATTTATTGAAGTACTTGTTCCATTTCCGGCAATCCAACCTATATCTTCAAAATTGGTACCATCAGTGCTTCGTTGTAAATAAAATCCGGCATTATTTAGTTCAGAGGCTGTTTGCCAATTGAGCTCAAAATATTCATTTTTGATAGGTGTTAATATAAAACTGACCAATTCAACTGGAAGTGATGTATTGTTGTCGGTTGCACCAAATAGCCTAAATCTTGAAAACCCATTTTGTCCGGCAATTGTGTTTCCGGTAGGAGATTGGTATAAACCATAGACTCCCGGAACCCAATAATTTACGGTTGGTCCTACTGCTGTGTTGCCTCCAATTCTTCCATCTCTTGCCAAGTATTTTGCTTGTGTATAAATATCATCGCAAGGTGTGCCCATAGCAGCATAGGTTATATTGTCTAAATTACTTCCCGGAAAAACGGTGAGGTCATAACTTACACTTGTTGGAGCTACATTAGGCGTTACTATCCATTCGTGTGTAATTGCTTGATTGATGACAGCAACATCGTCGTGTCCATCCGGTCCGCCAACACATTGGGAGAAATTATTATTTGCTCCTATAAATCCACCAATATCATAAAATAATATGCCACCGTTGCTAATTAAGTCACTATTTATGCTTGGCGTAGCAGCCGGTTGTATATAGCCTAATAATCCGGTAGAACCATCGGCAATGGAAAGTGCATTCATATTAATGGAAATTGCTTCCATACCATCTAAGCCCGATTTTGATACACCAATCGGAAAGAAATACGTATCTGTTCCGTTTACTTGTCGTCTTAGTTTTCCTTCTATATATTTTGTTGTAGCACCACTGCCTGTACTATGCCCGGTTATTGCGGAAGCCGATGGGTTTTGAATATAAAGTTCGTTCGTGTAATTTCCACTATATGGAGAACCTGCAGATGTAGTTTGCGTTCTGATAATGCCATTAGAGCCGGTAAATTCTAACGTTCCTGCTGCATTGACATTCACGGAATTACCATTAACTGAACCTAAAATAACGGTTTCTCCTGTTGCACTTGTTTTGTAAACCTTTAAATTATAAAATTGATTGCGGTTTAGTGTTGTACCATTCCATGTGCCACTAATCGTATTATCTGTTGTGCCGGAAAATACTTCTTTGCCTGTAGATTGATAATAATAGGTGCTAACGTTATTGGCAAAATTTCCACTGTTTATTTGCAGAAAACTGTTGGAATTATTTAAAACGCCATCATTATTAACAAGACTACCATTGATATATAAAACCGGATTAGCATCACCACTGCCTTGGTTTAGAGTAACAGAGGCACCATAATTGTAGAACTCATTAGCACTGAACGCTCTGAATTTAACTGAATTAACAATAAAGAAAATAATAAAAAGCTTGTAGAATCTATTCATGTAACATAGTTGTAAAATTTATTAAAATGCTTTTGCAAGTAAAATTAGTACTACTTTTTATAATAATCAAATAAAAACAATCCTCTCGATGTTAAATAATAAGAATGAAAGATTAAATTCTTTATTCAAATTAGATGTAAAGTCAGGGATTCTTTTTTTTAACAGCAAAGTGCACAAAGTATTTTTGAAAATTGGTCGGATGACAGTAAGTCATCTGACCAACACCTACGCTGTCATTCCACAAAAGTGGAAATCTCCTTTATTGGTGATAATAATGCTGGTAATTACAAATATGAAGTATACTCAATTTTTTCACAATAAAAAAAAGATGGCAGATATTTTCATCTGCCATCTTCTATTTTTTTTCTGATATGATTAATAATCATCTACATCATATTCCCAAACAACAGTTATATGATAGGAATTATCTTCAATATAATTAGCTGAAAACCCAAGTGCTAATGTTTCTCCTTTAGTAAAAGAAAAGAGTGTAGATCCTTTACTATCCCATCTAATTTTTTGTGTTTCATTTACACTAAATCTTCCTCTATTCGGAGAACCTATTGAATAGGTAGGCGAACCATAAACAGTGGTATATTCACCACCTTGCCAATTAGCAGCATTAGTATAAGAACCATTTAGCATATTAGTAATGTAACTTACACCTGACTCTGAAAGTACATTATCGTGTTCAAAAACAAAACGACCATTACTAATTTCTACTCCGCTATTGCTGCTTGTAGGATCAACAGCTAACGTAATGGAAACGATGCGTCCATTATACGGAGCAATCCACATATTTCTTTCATATAAAGGATTATCATCTTCATCATCGCCACTGCTTCCGCCTGGTCTTGGAAACCAAAGAAATTTATCACAACCACTACAAGATATATAGGAAGGTATATATAAATCATGTACGGTTGTTTCTCTTAGCTTATTGCCAATAATTAAAACACCATTTGGATCTGCTGAAACAGGTCTATTGCCGGTTCCTGCTAAATTATTCACTTGTACTTGACCGTTTGCTTTAAATAATACTCTTTCTGTTAATGCATTCGCATCTGCACCTGGAACTTTTGTACTAAAAATTAAATCTGCACTATATCCACCACCATCTACTGCCTTTATAGATGCTCCTGGTCTGTTTGTGCCGGCAACTAAATCAGCATAAGTGGAAAAGAATATATTTGTGGTACTACCAGCACCTCCTGTTGTATTTTGCAATAAAATTCCATCAGTATTACTTGAATGTTTAATGTGTAAGTTTTTCAAAGTATTTGTTGTAGAAAAATCCCCTATACCTACTTTTCCAGTAATATACTGATCGTCTGTTTTGATGGCAGGTGTAGAAGTTGTAGTTGTTTTAGTCCAATCATTATCTGCTTTTGTTTGCAATCGCACCCAATTAGGTGCACTTGTTGTGCCAGCATTATAATAATAACCTGGAGTTACATTATTGGGTGCAGTGCCTGCAGTTGCAGTATTATATACCATTAAAGATGTAGCAGGCGAAGTTATTGTAGTTGCATCTGTAGTTCCTGTTAATGCCACTCTTGGTATTAATAAACCTTTATCTGTTGCAGTAATATCTAACTTTGAAGATGAATTAGGCGCATTAGTACCAATACCTACATTTCCGGTTTGTGCTAATGTACTCTTAAGTAGTATAAATAGTACTACAAATGTGTAAATTCTTTTCATATTCATGTTTTTTTATTTTATTAATTTGGTTTATTTTCTATTGATATTATTGAAATAATGTATGCGTATTTGTAAACTAATTGTATATATTAACTCTTCTGTGTGGAATCTTCGTGTGATTTCAAATCAATTTTGGAATTGGATGCTTGTTTTTCATGTAATAATGGTGTTTCAGTAATTAAAGTTATATCCTTTTTATGTTAATTGATTTGATATTTATCAAAGAAATTTTATTACATTTTAATGTATATAGATTTTACTCTTGGATACGTTAGATGCTATGTTTTTTGATTTACCGTCATTCCCGTAAAAGCGGGAATCTTATTTGTGTACGATGAGATTCCCATTTGCATGGGAATGACATGCTGCATACGGTTATATTTTAAACCGCAAAGTGCACAAAGCATTTTTGATATTTGGTCGGATGACTGTAAGTCATCTGACCAACACCTACGCGGTCATTCCTGCGAAAGCGGGAATCTCAATGAGTACGATGAGATTCCCATTTGCATGGGAATGACACGCTGCATACTACATACTACTTACATCTAAAAATAGCTTTTGTTACTTTTGTCTTCAAAAGTAAGATAATGAAATAATGAAATAATGAAATAATGAAATAATGAAGTAATGAAATAATGAAATAATGAAATAATGAAATAATGAAGTAATGAAATAATGAAGTAATGAAATAATGAAGCAATGAAATAATGAAGCGTTAAATCTCAAATCTCTCTACTCTCTACTCTATCAATTATTAATTTGTTTAATAATTGCCGTAATATCTTTCATCATTTTTTGGGCAATGGCATTGGCTGTTTGCTCTGTGGAGCTTTCTGCATAAATGCGAATAATAGGTTCTGTGTTGGAGCCACGCAAGTGTACCCAATCTTCATCAATATCGATGCGTAAACCATCAATGGTGTTTTGTGGATATTGCTGGTATTTCTCCTTAATTTTGTCAATGATTTCAACCAAATTCATATCCTCTTGTAATTGAATTTTATTTTTTGAAATCACGTAATTCGGATATTGTGCACGCAAGGCATGAACACTCTTTTTAGTAGTTGCCAATTGCGAAAGTATCAATGCAATACCTACTAATGCATCACGGCCATAATGCAATTCCGGTAAAATAATTCCACCATTTCCTTCTCCACCAATAATAGCATTGGTTTCTTTCATTTTCTCTACCACATTTACTTCACCTACAGCGGATGCTGTGTAGGTTACACCGTGTTTTAAGCTAATGTCTTTCAATGCTTTTGTTGAAGAAAGATTAGAAACGGTATTTCCTTTTTTATGTTGTAATACATAATCTGCTACTGCAACCAATGTATATTCTTCGCCAAATGGATTTCCTTTTTCATCAATCAATGCCAATCTATCTACATCCGGATCTACTGCAATACCAATATCTGCTTTACGTTGTTTCACTTCGGAAGCCAATGAAGAAAGATGCTCCGGTAATGGCTCCGGATTATGTGCAAATTTTCCATTCGGTTCGCAATGAATTTCATATATGGTTTCGACACCTAATGCATTCAATAATTTAGGAACTGCAATTCCTCCAACACTATTTACTGCATCTACAACAACTTTCAATTTTTTATTGCGAATTGCTTCTACATCTACATAAGGAATTTTTAAAATCTGTTCGATATGATAATCGAGATAGTCTTTTTTAGTAACCTGTCCTAATTTATCTACTTCTGAAAAATCAAATTTGGAAGTTGCTTTTTTCAGTACCTCTTTTCCAACTTTATCCGAAATAAATTCACCTTTGCTATTTAATAATTTCAAGGCATTCCATTGTTTCGGATTATGTGATGCAGTGATAATGATACCGCCATCTGCTTGTTCTGCCACAACGGCCATTTCTACCGTTGGTGTAGTTGCCAAACCTATATCTACTACATCTATACCAATGCTGATTAAGTTGCCAACCACAATATGATGTACCATTTCGCCAGAAATACGTGCATCTCTACCTACAACTATTTTCTTGCCATCTTTAGCCTTTAAGATAGAGCCAAATGCTAAGGTGAAATTAGCAATATCTACAGGTGTTAATCCACTTCCTGATTTCCCGCCAATAGTACCACGTATGCCTGATATAGATTTAATTAATGACACGATAAAAAAATATTAGAGTGGCAAATGTATGCATTTATAATTTAACTGAAATAAATAAAGATAGTAACAGTTGTTAAAATAACATTTACGTAAGAAAGAAATGTACTAAGGATAATTATTGCTGGTCGTTTTTGTGCGACACAAACGCTTTAGTTATGTTGGTCGATGGAGCTTGCATCCACTCGTAGGCGCCGAACAATGCAAGTGAAAATACCATATCACCCATCCAAGAAACTTTATTAAAAGGAATTGCTAAAACGTAGCATTTTATTAAACCATCTATATCATGCGTGTACATGTTACCAAATGCCCATACACCAAAATTTGTTAAAATGAAAAATAAGGCAGATGATAATATAGATAATCCGGCAATTTTAGGAACATTTAATTTGTCTTTTTGTAATACTTTTCCCAAAGCAATAATCAACATTAAAGAACCGTAGGTAAATAAAATTGTTTCGTGTAATAAGCTGAAATTATTTAAGTACGCCAACACTGCATCTGAAATAAATAACGTAATGATTGGAATTAAAAATGCCCATTTATTGTCTTTAAATTTTGCACCTGCAAACAAAGCAACTGCAATCACCGGAGTGAAATTAAAGAATGCCAATTGATTGGAAACTATGCGAAATATAAGTGATGCAATTATTAATGCGGTTGCTAACCAAAAATTAGATGTAGATGTTGAATTTTTCATACTGCAAATATACTAAAAATGCGATAAAGTAAACGATTATTTTTCAGGAAAAGTGCCTAAATGTGTATTATAAACACCCTTTTTTCTATCTTCAAAATAATGACGCAAAGCAAATGAAGAAGACGTAAATGCCATTTCATTCCAAGGAATTTCTTCTTCGGTAAACAATGCAGATTCAATGCTTTCTTCGCCATTGCGAATAATTCCATCTTTCAAGTTGGCTAAAAAATGAACATACACTTGATTGGCTTGAGGAATGTTATATACCGTAATAACTTTATCGATGCAAATTTCGGCACCTGCTTCTTCCCATGTTTCTCGGATTGCTCCATCTTCTACTTTTTCAAAATCTTCCAAATATCCGGCAGGCAAATTCCAATAACCTTTTCGAGGTTCAATAGCTCTGCGGCATAACAATACTTTATTTTCCCAAACACACAATGCACCGGCAACTATTTTAGGATTGGTATAATGAATGGTATTGCAATGTTCACAAACAGATCGTTCTCTGCCTTCCGCAATTTTATATACAACTTGTTCACCGCAGTTACTACAATATATTTGACGTGGTATAATCATTATTTTACAAATACAAATGATTTAATAGAATTCGGGTCGTTGGCATTTCGTTCTTCCACTTCGGTTGTTTGCCAATCTATTTTGCCTTTTACAGATTCATCTTCAACAATGGCTGATGCATCTTGAATTTGTACTAATCGAACACCTAAATTAATAAATGCTTTTCCATTATTTCCATAAGATAAAAGTGGCATATTGGGTTTCCAATTTTTAAAAAACAAATCAGCATTGTAAGTGCAAATTCCGGAATGGACATCATAACGAAAATTATTTATTGCAACATCTAACGAAAGCATGTGCGGCGTTTCTAAACGCTTCCGCAACAAACCACCTTCATCTTTAGGTAAATTAATTTTTAATGTATGAATTGCAGGAATGCCAACTTGATATCCAGGAATGCCTTTTATCTTTAAGTTATTCATTGCCTTTTGAGTTCTGTATATTTCATTTGGGTCAATGCTTGGGCGTGTTTTAAAAGGCTTAAACCAACGATACGATTGTTGAATGTTTTTATCTGTTACGTGCACACCTTCGTTGTATGCTATTATTTGGTAGGCAACTGTAAAGTTATAATCAAACCATTCATTATCGCCCGGCGTAAAATTTAGACATTCCGGTGAATCGCAATCGGCACCTAAGCTAATTTTTAAGTCAAATTCAAAAGAATCATTTTTCCATTTTAAATGATTTACTTCTATAATTAAGTCGGATAATTTATCGGCTTTGCCGGTTCCCATAATTTTTCCATCATCTTTACTTCTACAAAAAATATCAAATCCATTTAATAAAATTGTTGCATGATTATATGCACGCATTTGTGCCGGAATTTTTCCTTTAACAGAAATTATTTTAGTAGTAGAAGTTGCTTCTCTACCGCGTACAACAGCATGTACCGTTGATGTAAATGCTTTTATTTTGGATGAATGCAGATAGGTGAAAAACGTATTATATGATAACACATCTGCTCCAATACCGGATGCCGCAGCATGGTTAAATAAACCTCTAAATTGTTCGCTTTCTGAAGGAATATTTTGAACCCAATCTCCTAATCTGTTTACGCGATGATTATAGGTCCAATCGTGATAAAATCCTTGCCAAATTAATGTAGAATTACTAATAAAAAACGAATCCGTATCATATTGGATTTTATCAATAAGTGGAATTGTTTTGGCAGATGGTTTACGAGTGTAGATAATACTGATGTTACACCATACCAAGTAAAGTGCAAATAGAAAAAATAAAACTAAAAGGATGTAACGTTTTTTCACACACTTTCATTTTAAACAAAAGTATGCAATATTTTTTTAATGTTAAACTTTATTTATTCCGATAGGAAAGGAGGTTATCTTGTTGAGTGGAATAGATACGTAAAATTTCTTGTATTTCTTGCAAACATCTTTGACATAAACAATCTTTATAATTTGCATTGATATACTGAAAAACACGTTTATCAATTTGGACGTTATTACATTGACATAAAGAAATATTGCCTGCATTACATACAAAAGTAGTATGACAACGCAGGCAATTTTTGCTAAATGTTTCAGGCATTAGAAATTAAAATAAACAGTATTTGGAATGATACCAACACGTAATGTATCAATTACTGTTGCTGTAGCATTATAACGGATTACTTTTCCGGATTCATTAAAGTTTCCGGCATCTAAAGCCCAAATATCACCCGTATATGGATGTACTTCTAAGCCATAAAAATATCCGGAAATAAATGCAGTTGTAGGCAATGTGGTAGATGCATATGGAATTTGATATACACTTCCATCAACACAAACATACAATTTACTACCATCACCACTTGCTGCTAAATTATCTGCCGAACTAAAATCAGCCGATGTTGGAATTATCTCGATTTCTTTATCAACTGTATTCATAGATGGATTGATACGAACTAGTTTTGCAGCCGATTGACGTTCCGGTGCATACGTTGGTGGTGCATACGTTACATTTCCTTTGCATAAAACCCAAATATAACCTTGTGCATCTTTCACAAATTCTGTTGGGTTATCGCCTACGGTAATCGTAGTAGTTACCGCATCCGTTGAAGTATTAATAACACTAATCGTATTGGCCGTTCCAAAACCACCACTATTGGCAACAAATGCTTTCCCATTAGATACAAACATTTCTTCCGGTCCATTGCCAACGGCAATAGTTTTGTCTATATTAAATGTATTTAAGTTTAACACCAATACTTTTCCGCTACCACTTCCATTCGTGATATACGCTTTGTCGTTATTTATACCAACAGCATATCTTGGATAGTCTGTACCATTGGTAATTTCTGCTACTTGTTTAAATGTTCTTACATCCACAACTGTTACTTTTTGCGAGTTGTTAACGCAAATAATTCCAAGATTTCCAACACGTGTAAATGACTGTAATACATCGCCGATAATTTGTCCGTTGTTCGAAATTTCAAAAATGTTATTCGTTACTTGATTATCTCTTGATATGTAAGAAATACTACCGTTGTTTTTAGTAAAACCACCTTCATTTACTACCAATGCCGAGCCGGATGCAGTATAGCTATCTACTTTATCGGTTGATTCTTTTTGACACGAAAATAAGACACTTACAGATAGTGCCATTAATAGAAGTTTTTTGTTCATTGTACTGAATTTTGAGATTTTGAAAAATTATAAATTAAGGAAATAGAATAATTGCGTAGTGGTTGTGCATACGAACGAATAGATTGATATGCAACATTGGTTATGTTATTTATTTTAAAAATAATTTGTACATCGTGTTGTTGTTTTATATTGCCTTTAAACGTGATGAAGGCATCAAGAATATGATAAGGTTTTAATGCAAAAAAATCAAAATTTTCTTCATCCGTAAATCGCAACGACTGAAACATATAATTCAATCCTAACCCAAAATATTGTTGCTCTATATAAAAATTACTTTTAAATGTATGCATTGGTTTATATCGAAGATATTTCCCTTTCAATTCTTCGTTATTCACAT
The DNA here is from genome assembly GCA_963169645.1 of Bacteroidota bacterium. Taxonomy (GTDB): domain Bacteria; phylum Bacteroidota; class Bacteroidia; order Chitinophagales; family JADIYW01; genus JADJSS01. The sequence goes on along the minus strand of CAUJCO010000007.1, from coordinate 170,230 downwards.
CTTCAACAATCGTTGATTTATTAAAGCTGTATATTGTTTTCAAATTAAATTGAAATCTACGTTGCTCTGAAAGTGTATAATTCAACACCAAATCACTGCCATACGTTTGTGTAACTTTGATATTTTTGGGTGACCATAACACACTGTTAATTGGCGACCAAACAATGTTGTTTTTTATTTTGGTATAATATACATCTACATTACAATTCAAATTATGCAAAAATTTGTCTCGATGTTTTAATACATTAATCTTGTTTTCAAGTGCCAACGACCATGCTGTTTCAGGAATTAAATCCGGATTTCCACCCGGACTCCAATAACGGTCATTCATATCCGGAAAATGATATTTGTCGGCATAATGCAATGCCAAAGTGTACCATTTTTGTTTTGGTGTATATTGCCAATCAATTACAAACTGCGGCCGAATGTACCGATACGAAGTAAAAGGTTGCGACAACTTAAATGCTGCATTAAAATCATTTAAGTGCCAACTTAATTGACCATAAACTTCACCTATGTGTTCCGTAATTGTTTTTGTATATTCTTTTACATTCGCTAAATCCATTTCATAGGTATATCCTGTTTGTATATGTAGCTGATGTTTTAAAGAATCGGAATAAGACAAAGTATGTACGAGTCGATGTGTTTTATACGATGAATTGATAAATAAAAAGGTATCTGTTGGCAAACGCTTATCCGTATATTTCAAATAATCATAGGTGTGAGCAACTGAAATTTGCAATTCGTTATCCGAAAAAATTTTGGTGTATTTAGCAACTGTTTTAATGGATTTATCTTTTTGGTTCCTTCCACTAATTTCATTTGTTCCCATGATAGATGGTACTTCTTTGTGCTTTTCATTATACCAATTGTGAATAGAAAATGTTTGTTGTTTTTTCATTTTAAAAAACAAGCTATTCAACACACCACCAGCTTTTAATTGATTATGTTCCATCGTGTCTATCGGATTATTAAATCGATAAACATCTACATAAGGAAAATTATTTTTTGCGGTTTGATAATATGCTGCTGAATGCCATTGCACACGTTGGTTACCTACACGCAATTGAAAGGAATTTTGAAACGATGCAAAACTATTAAAATCACTTCGCCATTTGAATTTTACGTTATTCCTCCAATCCGGAATATTTTGCCAATTTAAAGCACCACCAATAGCATGGGTATTTTTCTGTAAATTAATGACATCATTACCATCTAACATCGCCGGAATTAATGAGATATCCGTACTGCCTAATGTCATAGAGTTTACTTTTAATCCATTCCAATACACCGAATTATGATCATCATTTGTGCCGCGTACTGATATCGTAGAAATATTTCCCAAGCCATAACTATTGATTTGAATCGGAAACAAAAACTGCAACATTTTTCCGGCGTCTTGTTGTAAGATTCCAATCGTTGCATCATTGGAGCGAACACTATATAATTTATCCAACAATAAAGAATTAGATTGTTTATCGGCAACAATCCAAACGGTATCTAATTGCTGTAAAGAATCTAAAGCAATACTATACCCTTTACTTGCAAGAGTAGCAAGCAGCAAAAAAAGCAAAATATGTGGACCAATTTTTCTCATATACTTCCAATGTTTCCTCAGAACATTTTTTAGTTCAATGAAATTGGCAGGTCTTCTGACTTACACTTAACTGAAACCTTCCCGATTTGATGTATCAAATCAGTGGTTGTAGCCTTCAGTACCACTATGGTGGTGTGCTTACAGCAACTGGGATTGTACAAGACTTTCACTTGTTTCCCTTTTAATCTCGGATATGAAACCGAAAACCAATTTGCACTACAATATTACAACTAATTTGTAATTTCCAATATGAAATTAAAGTTGTTGTTTTTAATGTTTTTCTAATGCAGCTTGTTTCATTTGTGCAGCTAAATCGTGGCCTAAATATCGTTCTATCCAATTGTGAATAAGATAGATAATAGGTGTTAGTACAACAGCAATAATAAATTTATAAATATAATTACCTATGCAGATAGCCATTACCATTGCAAATGGCCATGCTTTTCCATTAGCATCACTGATGTATTTTGGATAAATGTAAAAAGCTATCATTAACACCACAAAACTATCTATGAATTGCGATACGATGGTGGAGCCTGTTGCACGCAACCAAATGTACTTTTCACCACTCCATTTTTTTATTTTTTGGAAGATGTAAACATCCACAATTTGACCTACCAAAAAGGCTATTAACGAACCGGCTATAATTGCAATACCTTGTCCAAAAATTTGTTCGTAAGCCGTTTGCATGTTTGGAACACCTTGTTCCACTTTTGAGCCAGACCACCAGCTTGCCGGAACTAATTGAATGGCGAAATAATACATGAAAAATGCATACGCCAACAAACCGACGGTAAGATAAGATAAAAATTGAACGCCTTTTTTTCCATAATATTCATTAATCGTATCTGTCATGATAAATACGACCGGCCACAACAAGACACCTGCAGTTAAGTTAAACGAAAATATAGTACCGAATAATGGAATTTGAAATGGAGTAATTCCGATGGTATCTTCCAACGAAAAAATTTTCACGCCGATTACTTCTGCAATAAATGCATTGGCTATAAAAAATCCGGCTAATAAAATGAACAGCTTGGTGGGTTTATCTTTTATTATGGTTGAAATCATATGTATTATGAAATTATCGTAAACAAGATAAACAAATTTTATCATCTAAATAATATTCCCAAAAAGATTGGTTATTTTTGGTAAAAGCACTGTATGAAAAAGCGTATTTTATTTTTATTATTTAGTTGGATATTTTTGCGTGTTACCGCACAAGAATTCGTGAATCGTTGCGCTATGGATCTCATCAACGCACAAGCATTCCAAAACAATACGCATATTTCTGACGCTTATCGAATTGGTATTGGAAATGGAATAGAAAATAATGTTGCATACGACACGACACTTGCTAATACAGACACTACTTACACTATACAAGTAGTGGTTCATGTTGTATATCTAAATAATAATAAATACGAGAATGTGCCGGATAATGTGATACAATCGCAGATAGATGCACTAAACCGAGATTTTAATTTATTAAATCCGGATAGTATAAATATAAGACCATTTTTTATTCCATTTAGAGGTAATGCAAAAATCCGATTTGAGTTGGCAAAAAAAGCACCGAATGGTGCTGCCACTACCGGAATTACGAGAACAAATGGAAGCTTAGGTAGCCTTGGCGGTTGGGATCCAATTAGCAATGTACTGTGGACGGCTTTGGGTGTGGAACCTTTAAAAGAAGATTTCTTTTTATTAACAGGCTCTAAAGGAAAATCGCCTTGGCCTGCCAGTAAATATTTAAATATTTACGTGTGTGATTTGAATTATGGTAATCGCAAATGCAATAGCTGTTTAACCTTATGCGATACGTGCGGTGCTTTAGGTGGTTACGCTTATCCACCATCCAATGCAATAAATTGGGGACCACTTGCATTAGATCATGGTAAAAATGATGGTGTTGTAATCGATTTCAGATTCTTTGGCCAAAATAATTGGTATGCACAAGATTCTACTTCACAACGGTTCAGAGATTTTTATACAAAAGGCAGAACTACTGTACACGAAGTGGGACATTATTTAGGATTACAACACGCTTGGGGAAATGTATTACCTATTCCAGGTTTTGACAATGGTTGTGAAATAGATGATTTTATTGATGATACGCCGGAAGAAGAACAAGCTTTTGCCAATAACTTAGTTAGAGGTACAACCAATCCTTGTGATACGACTATCAATACCTGCACCAAAAATTATTTAGGTAGAGATTGGCCGGATATGTTTGAAAACTATATGGATTACTCTACCGATCAATGTTATAATTTATTCACTAAGCAACAAGTTAATTTAATGCGTTATAATTTGCTGACTAGAAGAAGCGGAATTGTATCTAAAAGAGAAGTAGAAGAAAATACTACAACGTTTATTCACTACTCAACCTTAGATGAAAAAGGAATTCAAGTATATCCTAATCCAACTAAAGCCAATTTTGCGATACAAATAAATCAACCGTTTGCTAAAGATGCACAACTGAGTGTTTATGATATAAACGGAAAAAATATCTTACAACAAACTATTACCAAACAAGCTTCAATAGTTGAAATCAATTCAAGCACATTTTCAAGTGGTGTTTATTTTATTAAAATCTACAATGAAGACTTTACCTCTTTTGGTAAAATGATAAAACAATAGTCTTTGAAGATAATGTAGTAATGAAATAATGTAGTAATGAAATAATGAAGTAATGAAGTAATGAAATAATGAAGTAATGAAATAATGAAATAATGAAGTAATGAAGTAATGAAATAATGAAATAATGAAATAATGAAATAATGTAGTAATGTAGTAATGAAATAATATATTACTGTCATTCCCTTGAAAAAGGGAATCTTCTTTTTTAACCGCAAAGTGCACAAAGACTTTACGCAAAGTGCACAAAGTTTTTTTGAAGATTGGTCGGATGACTGTAAGTCATCTGACCAACACCTACGCTGTCATTCCCTTGAAAAATGGAATCTCCTTTTTTTTCGCAAAACCCACAAAGACATACACAAAGCCTACAAAGTTTTTTTGAAAATTGGTCGGATGACTGTAAGTCATCTGACCAACACCTACGCTGTCATTCCATAAAAGTAGAAAATCTCATCTATTACAAAAAAATATCATCTCTCAATACCTACTACTCACTACTTAAATATAAAAAAAATGCCGCAGAAGAGTTCGATTTTTTGAAATACACAGCAATAGCTTTAAAATCAACGAAGGGAAGGCAATACGCATTTGCGTTGATTTTAGAAGCGGTTGATGTGAGGAACGAAACATCAAATTGCCTTGTAGTTCAAAAAAAGCTTTTGTTACTTTTGGCTTCAAAAGTAAGATAATGAAATAATGAAATAATGAAGTAATGAAATAATGAAGTAATGAAATAATGAAATAATGAAGTAATGAAGTAATGAAATAATGAAGTAATATAGTAATGAAATAATGTTGCAATGTCATTCCCTTGAAAAATGGAATCTCCTTTTTTAACCGCAAAGTGCACAAAGACATACACAAAGCACACAAAGTTTTTTTGAAGATTGGTCGGATGACTGTAAGTCATCTGACCAACACCTACACTGTCATTTCCTTGAAAAAGGGAATCTCCTTTTTTAACCGCAAAGTGCACAAAGACATACACAAAGCCCACAATGTTTTTTAATGTCATTCCCTCGAAAGAGGGAATCCCATTTGTGTTCGTGAGATTCCCATTTACATGGGAATGACACGCTACTCACTACTCACTACTCACTACTCACTACTCAAAATATTAACCGCAAAGCGCACAAAGACATACACAAAGCCTACAAAGTTTTTTTGAAGATTGGTCGGATGACTGTAAGTCATCTGACCAACACTTACACTGTCATTCCCTTGAGAAAGGGAATCTCCTTTTTTAACCGCAAAGCCCACAAAGACATACACAAAGCCTACAAAGTTTTTTTGAAGATTGGTCGGATGACTGTAAGTCATCTGACCAACACCTACACTGTCATTCCCTTGAAAAAGGGAATCCCATTAATCTGCATTGAGATTACCATTTAAATAGCAATTTTCTTAACTCAAATTATAAGATAATAGTATGATTTTTACAAAAAAAATGGCAGATGAAAACACCTGCCATTTTTTTATACGATGGATACAATGTTATTGTTTTTTGATACCGGTACAATTTACTCTTAAATTATTGTTTATATAAGCACCATTTCTATAAGTAGATATTCCTTTAATAAATGTACCATTTGGACAGGCGGCTAGGTGCGTGAGATTATCTGTAGCCTTATCTGGAGCAGATAATATACTCTCTACACCTTCATTTGCTTCTACAGTTGTATATCCCGATGCTAATTGTGTACAGCGAACATGTAAATAACCATCAATCCAAGTAGCACTTGGTGATGATCCCACAGTAGCTTCCCAACCTGTAACGATAGATCCATCTGGACAGTAAACCATATTAGATGAATTACTGATTCTTGTTCCAGATGCTTGATATTGTGCAGATGAAGTGCTATTCCAAGCTGTTGTACTACTAGTTCTATACCAAGTATGTGTGGTGGATAATAGACTGGAAATATCAATTCCTGAAATTTTCATTGGTGGACGTGTTCCATCATAACCAACAAAACCACCAACACCTCCACTTTGTTTATATGCACTTACAGCGTTTGCACCATATCCATTGCTTAAAACAACAGAAGTCCAATAATGTCCATTTGCGTTTGTTCGGGTGGTTACTGAGGCAGTTTCTATTTTACCTGTAATTAATCCTTTATTGGCAATAATATTATTGTCAATTAACATATTGCCACCCACTTGTAATTTTTCTGAAGGGCTGGTAACAGAAGTACCAATGCCCACATTCCCTGTTTGAGCAAATAAATGAGTGTAAAATACAATAAATAGCATGATGGTTAATTTGTATTTCATGTCAATATTTTTTGAATTTTTAGATTAGGTTTATAAAACTACTATCTTTTAATGCCTGTACAGTTTACTTGTAATGGTCCTGCATAGTAAGTCCCTGTATAAATAGAGATTCCTTTTATAAATGTTCCCGTAGGACAAGAACCCACATGCGTCATATTGTCAACATCTGCACCGGGGAAGCTTAAGATACTTTCCACACCTTCATTTGTTTCTACAGTTGTATATCCCGAGGCTAATTGAGTACATTTAATATGTAACCGATCTTCTAAATAACCAGCGGCATTAACATGTGCTTCCCATCCGGTTGCAATATATCCATCCGGGCAATAAACTCTTTGCGAACAATTATCTCGTCCTTCATTTGGAAATGACTGACCTTTAACAGTAGCTGCAGTTTTAGATGTCCAAGTGTTTGCAGCATCCGTATAATACCAAGCAGAAGTAGTAGATAAGAGTGGTGAAATATCAGTACCTATTATTTTTATATCACCATCAAAAGATGCGTTTGAATAAACAGAGATAGCTGTAGCACCGTAACCTGCATCTAATTCAACCGTATGGAAGGCATTATCTACAGTTGTTGCCAGACCATACTTTCGCTGAATTTTTCCGGAAATTAATCCTTTGGTAGCTATTACAGTTTGGTCTACCAATACATTTCCGGCTACTTGTAATTTTTCAGCAGGTAAAGCTGTACCAACACCTACATTTCCTGTTTGTGCGTGTGCTATGTTTATTGCAAAATAAATAAGCAATAATTGTATAAATTTTTTCATTCGTATAAATTGAGTTAGTATTTAATAATTTTTTTAGTTACTACTTCGTCGTTAAAAATAAATCGTACCAAATAAGATGCTTTAGCAAGTACATCCATATCAATTTCAAATTGGTTGTTTCCTTTGGTTACGGGTTGGTAGCTTGTTTTTAAAATACGTCCGCTTACATCGTAAATGTCTAATTGTAAATTACCATCTTTAGGAGCTTGTACAATAGCTTGCGGATTTAGGAAAGTAGGGTTAGGTTGTATGTTAATTACATTAAATGAATTTCCATCCAATCTTCCGGAAAGAATATACGTGTTTTTTACTTTCTGGTCGTAGTCAACTTGTTGTAATCTGTAATAATAGGTAATGTCTGTTTGTACGTCTCTATCGGTAAAAGTATAAGATTGTAAAGTTGTGCTATTGCCATTTCCGGCAACCCAACCTATATTTTCAAATGTAGCACCATCTACACTGCGTTGCACATAAAAACCGGCATTGTTAAGTTCAGAGGCTGTTTGCCAATGCAAATCAAAATAGGTATTGTTTACTGGTGTAATCGTAAAACTAATCAGCTCTACCGGAAGTGCAGTGCTTGAACTTAAATTGGTTCCGTGAATTCTAAAAGAAGAAAAGGAAGTTTGTCCACCTAAGGTAATAGCTTGTTGTCCGGCTGTTGCAAAATCGCTCCAAATATAAGTGGTTAAATGTTTCCAAGGAGCCCAATTTCCCGGTCCAATTTGTCTGGTTCCACCAACTATACCATCTTTGGCAACCACTCGAATAAGTTTTCCTGAATATGGACTGCCGCATGCTGCCGGAATTACATAATATTTGCCTAGAGCATCTAAGTTACTTCCCGGATAGAAAGTTGCATCATAGTTGATGGTTCCAACAGCATCACTGGCTGTTGCCATCCATTCATGTGATAAATCGTTTGTGGCATCTAAATAATATAAGTCATAAATGCCATCCGGACCACCAATACAATTAGGAAAAGGGTCGTTTCCCGGTCCTGGGTCGGTACCTACATCACTTAATACATTTCTGTAAGATGGAGCAACTGAAGCAGGACGTATATAACCTAAAATAGATTTAGAAGTTGGTGCCGAATTAAAAGTAAGATTATATGCTTCCATTCCATCCAATCCGGTATTCACTACACCAATAGGGAAAAAATAAGCCGCTGCAGCATTTACTTGTCTTCTTAACTTTCCTTCTATATATTTAGTTTTAGATGCAATAGCTGTACTATGGCCTATTATTGCGGAAGCAGATGGGTTTTGTATATATAGTGTGTTCGTGTAATCACCGGTGTAGGGCGCAGATGTTACTGAGGAAGATTGAGTACGGATGATGCCATGTGTGCTTGTAAATTCTAATGTTCCGGCAGCATTAATATTTACGGTATTACCCGTAACAGAAGAATTTAAAATAATATTCTCTCCAGTGGCACCTGTTTTATTAATTTTTAAATTGTAAAATTGATTACGGTTTGCGGAAGTTCCATTCCATGTACCACTGATCGTGTTATTTACGGCACCGGAAAACATTTCTTTACCGGTAGATTGGTAATAGTAGGAGCTAACCGTATTCGTGAAATTTCCGGATTCAATTTGTAAGAAACTTGCATTGTTATTTATTATTCCATTGTTGTTTGTAACAGAACCACTTACAAATAAGGTTGGAGTAGCATCACCACTTCCATTTAATAAAGTAACTAATGCACCGTTGTTATAGAATTCATTCTGTGCAAAAGTCTGGTATGAAATAGAAATTAGTATAACTATTGCAGAAATATAGTTGTAGAGTTTTTTCATAATAGATTTTATGTTGTTTACGTTTTCAAAATTAGAATGTAATTTGTTTACTCGCTTTGATAAAAATCAAAATGTGTTTTTTTTGCGTTTTAATAGTGTTAATTAATGTTTCGGATATATTGAATGTATCAAAATGAAAATATTATTTGACATTAGTCAATAGGTATTTGATACTCGTTCAGTTACTTAGTAAAAAGTTTTTCTATTATCACGGGAATGATATTGAAATAACTTTGAGCACTTTGCGGTTAATATTTTGAGTAGTGAGTAGTAAGTAGTGAGACATGAGATATCAGTAGTATATAGTATGTCATTACTACATTACTAAATATTACATTATTTCATTATTTCATTATTTCATTATTTCATTATTTCATTATTTCATTACTACATTACTACATTACTACATTACTACATTATTTCATTACTACATTGCTTCAATTATAAAAGCTAACACTGCACAATTTCTGTGGATGTTTTTATGTTGTATGATTTTTTGCATTCGAATTTTATATTGTAAATTGTACAACTAAATAATATCTAATTTTGGCCGTTACCATTGATTCTATTCTTAAAGATTTACACGCCAACAAGTTCGAGCCTGTTTATTTTCTTTTTGGAGAAGAAGCATATTATATAGATTTGATTGAAAATTATATTTCCGAACACGCATTACAACCACACGAAAAAGATTTTAATTTCTCGCTTTTTTATGGAAAAGATGCCGATGTTATTTCAATTAAAAATGAAGCTACACAATATCCAACTTTTGCAGAAAGACGTGTAGTTATCGTTCGCGAAGCACAAGATATTAAAGTGAAAGATTGGGAAGTTTTTGAGAAATATTTTGAGAATCCCGTAAAATCAACTATACTGGTTTTTGCGCATAAAAATAAAGCACTCGATAAACGGACTAAAATTGCCAAGCTCATAGAGAAAACTACAGTATTTGTTGAATCTAAGAAAATAAATGATGACGTATTGCCGAGTTGGATTAGTAAGTACGTGCAGAAAAATAAGTTTATAATTAAGGAGGATGCAGCCAAGATGCTGGCAGAAAATTTAGGAAATGATTTGTCTCGCATTGCACGCGAAATCGATAAGTTGAGTGTGATGCTACAAGAAAATGAAGAAATCTCGCACGATATCATTGAAAAATATATCGGTATTTCGAAAGAGTATAATATCACTGAATTTAACAGTGCAATTGTAAAAAGAGATTTTTCGAAAGCGATGAAAATGGTATTTTATTTTGAAAAGAATCCAAAAGCTGGTCCACTTATTCCCATTATAGCTTACATGTATAATCATTTTAGTAAACTATTTGTTTTACATCAACTTAAAGATGTGAAAGCGGCAACGGCTGCTATTGGTTGGATACCGCAAGATGTAAGCAATGGCGTGAAATTTTATGCACCATCCAAAACGATGGAAATCCTTCATTTGCTATGTGAATACGATGCCAAAGCAAAAGGATTATACGCAACCGGAAATAACACAGATGCCGATTTGCTTAAAGAGTTAGTATTTAAAGTAATGAAATAATAGTACTATTTCTCAAATCCAAATTCATCAAAAATAAACTTCAATTCAGTGTAAATATGTTCTTTGTTGAAACCATACGTTTCTAAAGAATAATTGTGGGTACTTTTATATTTTTTCGCTGTAGAAGTGGCTACTTCTAATTTATCTAAAAATTCAGGAGTGATTTCTAATTGTAATTGGTCGTAAATTTTTAAAACTGTTTGTTTTGGATGTGAAACTAAATCTGTATAGGCAACAGTTATGAAATTTTCTTGCTTAAAATTCTGTTTTTGTTCGTTGAAATATTTGTAGTAAGATATACCTAATTCGCCCCATTCTCTATACGCTTCAGAGTTTTCCGGAATAGATGGATGTAAAGCAGTCCAAGGCTCTGCAAACATTGAAGTAAATGAAGGAATGGCTTGGTAAGGATTTCGGATTAAAAAGATGATTTTTACATCAGGAAATAACTCGTGTAGCATTTCTAATCGTCCCGAGCTCATTACTGTTTTACTTAAAAATATTTTGTCGCTACCTAATGCATACATCCAGCGTTGAATAGTGCTTTTATAATATGCTTTGATGTATTTTTTAGTTGTATCATCCAACTTATCCGGAATATATAATTCTTTAAACTCTTTCAAAAATGGCGTAACCAAACCAACGCTTGCTGAAATACCGGAAATAAAATGTAAGCCTTCATCTTCTTCTGATTTATTAAATCCGGTGGCATGAATATCATCCCAACCTCCAAACATTTTTGTGTTTATCCAATCAATAAGATGGTGTAATGGCTTACCTATTTTATTATCAATAGCACTAAAAAACTGAATGATACGATAGAGTGTTATAGATGGAAACGTGGTGTGATATAATAAATTATACACAAATTTTTCTTCATCTAAGCAAAGTAAACGATGCAAAAAAGTAGTACCACTTCTCGGATTACTAATTATGAATACCGGTTGTTTTATCGTGATATCTTTATAGTTTGGAAATAATAACTCGTCTAATAATCGTGTTGTGATATTGAGAATGCTTACAAGCAAAATAACAAGAAAATATAAAATGCCGATGAAGAAACGACGAATTGTGAAATGTTTAATGCAATGTAAATAAACAAACCTTGCATGCGTACGCATCCGTACGTAATATATTTTAGAGTCTATAAATGTCATTTATTTTGTTGCGGATGCAAAAATACAATTAATCACACTAAATTATGTGCCAAATTGTGTTAAGATTATGATAGCTAAAGGTTTACCGAACCGCGTAAATGGCCCATTTGTCTTAAAATCCAATTTTTACGTCGGTTAATATAAGATGTCGGTTTTCCGGCATTCCATTTTCTAGGATTAGGTAACACGGCAGCTAAAGTGGCCGCTTCAGCCTTGCTTAAATTTTTAGCATCTGTTTTAAAAAATGTTTCAGCTGCAGCCTGAGCACCATAAATGCCATTTCCCATTTCAATTACATTTAGATATACTTCCATAATGCGTTTTTTGCTCCAAAAAACTTCGATTAAAAATGTAAAATACACTTCAAATCCTTTTCGAATCCAACTGCGTTGAGGAAATAAATATACATTTTTAGCACATTGCTGGCTGATGGTGCTACCACCCTTAATTGGTTTGCCTCTTTTTTGAAGTTTAATATTTTGTTTGGCTACTTTTTCAATAGCTTCAAAATCAAATCCAAAATGTTCTGCAAATTTTTGATCTTCAGATGCGATTACAGCTAATACTAAATTCGATGAAATCTCTTTCATTGGAACCCAATCCTTTTTGATTTTAGGTGCTTCACCGGATGCCACCTGTTCCACACAACGAATTATCATCAATGGCGTTACAGGAATTGGTATAAAACGAAAGAGTAATGTGGATAGTATGCTTAATACAAAAAATGCTACAACCAATCTTTTCGTCCACTTCCATATTTTTTGTACCCAATTTTTCATTAATCTATTTTATTTGTAATTGTATTTAAATAAAGATGAAAAATACAATACTTTTTCAACTTTTGTTTATCCAAAGTTCTAAAAGTAACTGTATCTTCAAAAATAGAAATTTCCACTATTTGTTAGTTGTATTTATTGGATAAGCGAGATTGTGGAATACTTGATACACTTTTTACGTACAATTGTATATATTTGAAAAATTGAAAAAAACTTAAATTAATTACATTTTCAGATTTATGGCAGCAACGGAAACAACACGAATACCTTTAGGCTTTATAGCACCAAATTTTACTTTAATAGATACGGTTTCTGATACAATGAAATCACTTCAAGAAATAAAAGGTGAGAAAGCAACCGTTATTATGTTTATATGTAATCATTGTCCGTATGTAAAGCACGTTAATAAACAATTGGTTTCATTGGCAAATGATTATTTTCCTAAAGGAATTGCCTTTGTGGCTATAAGCTCTAATGATGTAGAAAATTACCCGGATGATGCACCACATTTTATGAAAGAAACAGCCAAGAATGAACAATATCCTTTTCCCTATTTGTACGATGAAACTCAAGACGTAGCCAAAGCATATCACGCGGCATGCACACCTGATTTTAGTATTTTTGATGCTGACTTAAAATGTGTGTATCGCGGACAATTAGATAATTCCAGACCTAAAAACGATAGCATTTCTGATGGAAAAGATATTCGTGCTGCTTTAGATAATATTTTAAATGGTTTGCCCGTAAGCGACGTGCAAATTCCAAGCTTGGGTTGCAATATTAAATGGAAACCGGCTTTGTAGTTTGTGTATCATAATTTTTTTTTGTTTCTATATTTTATATAAACAATGAGCATCTTAAAAAAAATAACAGATAACCCAATTGTTGAAAGTGCTAAAGCTTTGCAAAATGCTATTAAAACCGCTAACAATCTAATTTCTTTAATTTCTGATAATAAGATTTCTAATTCCGTTCGTGAGATGCTTAAAGGCCTACGAACGGTTATTGCTGAAAAACCCAATATTACTTCCGTAAATCATTATATCAATCATTTTTTGTTAAAGATAGATCCCGAAAATCAACCGATTGTAATTAAAGAATTGTTGGAAGTTTTTCACGAAAGATGGAAAAATGTTGACCGTAAAACTGCAGAAATTGCAAATCAACAATTTGATTTTTCGGAGAAAACTATTTTATTACATGGCAATGATTTGAATGTACAATCTTTAATTGAATTGTGGAGTGTGCAACAGAAGAAATTTAGTATCATTCAGTTGATTTCGTTAGATGATAAAATTGGAAAAAAACAAGCTAAAATAATCGCACAGAAAGGTGTTCCCGTAACGGTTATTGACGATGCTAGTTTGGGAAAATATTTACCTAAAATTGATATCATATTATTAGGTTGTGATATCATTATGCACGAAACCTTTATAACAAAATCCGGTGCTCATTTAATTGCAGCAGCAGCACAATATTATCGCATTCCGGTTTTTGTATTGGCTGATAGTAGAAAAATTTTAAACAAGAAATTTTTCCCTCAATCCGTTATAGATACAATGATAGGTAGCGAAATAAAATCAGGAGATACAATTTGGAAAAATGCACCGCAAAATATTGAAGTTATTTTTAATCATATCGAAGAAGTGCCCAATCAACTAATATCAAAATTTATTTTAGAAAAAGAAGCATTTACGCCAATTGAACTTGTAGATAAAATCGACAAGGTTTTGGTAACTAATTTCTTTTAGAGTAGAGAGTAGAGAGTAGAGAGTAGAGAGTAGTGAGTAGAGAGTAGAGAGTAGAGAGTAGAGAGTAGAGAGTAGAGAGTAGAGAGTAGAGAGTAGAGAGTAGAGAGTAGAGAGTAGAGAGTAGAGAGTAGAGAGTAGTGTCTAGTCCTAAAATTCAAAATTAATCTTACTACTCACATCTTACTACTCACATCTCATATCTCATATCTCACATCTCTTTCGCAACAAAGTTGCATTTTTAAAACAAATTTGTATATTTGCAATTGTGTTGCAAAAAATACTTTTAACTCTATTGATAATTGGCACAAACTTTAGTTTCGCTACAGATTGTAGTTTGTTTGTGTCTGGTAAAATTATAGATCAACATGATAAATCACCGTTGAGTTATGCATCTATTTATATTCAAGAACTAAAGAAAGGTGTTATTGCAGATTCGATTGGAAATTATACTATCGAAAATCTTTGTAAGGGAAATTATACTTTAATAATTGAACATATTGGCTGCTTGCCCGATACTATTCCAATCGTTATCGATAAACACACTTTTGCTAATTTTTATTTAGCGCATCACGCAGCAGAATTGCAAGAGTTTATTTTGACCACTTTTAAAGTTTCAGATGTAAGCACACAAACACATCACGTAATTTCTAAAGAAAGTTTAAAACGCTTAGAAGGCAAAAGTATCGGCGAAATTTTATCAAATGTAAATGGCATAACCCAATTGAAAACAGGAACCAATATTAGTAAACCTATTATTCATGGAATGTCGGGTAGTAGAATTGTACTAATAAATAATGGAATAAAATTAGAATCTCAAGATTGGGGAACAGAACATGCTCCGGAAATTGACCCTTTTAGTGCCTCCAATATAAAAGTAATTAAAGGAGTAGGAAGTCTTGTCTATTCGAGTGATGCGATTGGTGGAATGATAATCTTAGAAACTCCATCTCTAAAAAAATATAAAAATATACAGGCTAATGTTAGTTTGGTTGCACAAACAAATGGAAAAAGTATAGCTACTTCAGCAAAAATCGAACAAGGATTTAAAAAGCATATTGCTTATATGTTGCAAGGAACATACAAGCGGAGTGGCGACGTAAGTGCACCGCAGTACGTATTAAATAATACCGGATTACAAGAAGGAAATATATTGTCTTCTATCGGATTTTTTAAAAATAAATGGGATGTTGATTTTTCTTATTCAGTGTTTCATCAAGAAATTGGTATATTGAAAGCTGCACATATTGGGAATTTGACCGATTTACAAAATGCGATTGCAAGCGATACACCAATCAATATTACACCATTTTCGTATCGTATTCAAAATCCAAAACAAAAAATTGGACATCATATTGCCAATGCTAAAATCAAAAAGTTTTTTAAAAATGAGCAGAAGCTAGAAATTATTTATGCGTTTCAACTTAACAACAGAAAAGAGTTCGATATTAGACGCAGCAACCGTTCCACTATTCCTTCTTTAGACATGCATTTAATGTCCAATAATATTGCAACTTCTTACGCAAGACAAAACAAGATTAACAAATCAACAAGTAATGGCACAAGTGGAATTTCATTTCAGGCACAACACAATTATAATAATGCAGAAACCGGCATTCGGCCTCTAATTCCGGATTATTATTCCTATTCATTTGGTGTGTATGATTTGGAATATTTTACAATAAAAAGAGCAATAATAGAACTTGCTGCTCGCTACGATTATACTCGATTTAAAGCATTAAAATTTGACAAGAATAATGTGTTGCAAAAACCAATTTTTAATTTTCATACTTATGCGTTTGTTTTGGGATTTAATTGGATAGATTTAAAGGAGATTTTTAAAATCCAAAGTACTATTTCATTCAATGCTCGTTACCCAAATGCCAATGAATTATTTAGTGAAGGTTTGCATCATGGCGTTGCTGCTATCGAGTTTGGAAATGAAAATTTACATCCAGAAAATGCCATAAAATGGATGACGACACTTACGACTAACTATAAAAAATACTTACAAATAGAAACAGGATTTTATGCATCGAAAGTGTACGATTATATTTACGTGGCACCATTACCGGAGCCTATTCTAACAATTAGAGGTGCATTTCCTGCTTTTAAGTATTATCAAACCAATGCACGATTAATTGGGTTGGATGTGCAAGTAAATTCAGCACCACTAAAATTTCTATCCTTACAATTTAAATCATCTATCGTTCGAGGAAAAAATACAAAATCAAACGAGTATTTAATCTTTATGCCCGCAGATAGATTGAGTAGTAGTATGGAATTACATCATGATTTTAAAAAAATAAAAAATGTATTTTTCAATATTAATGTACATTATGTTTTTAAGCAACGTAAAATCCCTGCATCAATTACTGATCTTAAACCATCTCCGAAAGCATATTATACATTAAACATGCAGACAGGTTGTCAATATAGTATAAACGAAAAAAATAAAATATCCTTTTCAGTTTCTGGTGAAAATATTACAAATGTTGCGTATCGCGATTATCTAAATCGATTTAGATATTTTACAGATGAAATGGGTTGGAATTTAGTTTTTAGATTGAAATACGAGTTTAATTAATTTAAAATAGATAAAATGAATAGTAAAAATGGAATGTTTATTTTGGGTTGTTTTTTGATAATGACAAATGCATGTCAAAAAAATCCCATTCCAATAAATGAAGAAGAATTGATTACTACTTTAACATTAAGTGTACAGAAAAATGGAAGTAATACCATTACCCAATTTTCATTTGAAGATATTGATGGTGTTGGAGGAATGCCGGCAACTATAGATAGTTTATTGTTAGAAAAAAATGCAACATATCAAGTTTCCATTTCTTTGTTTAATAAGGCTGCAATTCCAATTGATACTATCACGAATGAGGTCTTAGAAGAAGGTGATATGCATCAATTCTTTTATCAATCTATACCCAATACAACAATAAAAAATTTTGCATATCAAGCTCCAAACGATATAAATGATAATCCGATAGGTTTACATTTTTCTTTTGATACAGATAATACACCAACCATTGGAAAGTTAAAAATAATTTTACGACATCAACCCGATAAAAATGGTTTAGCAGTTTACAATGGTGATATTACAAATGCATTCGGTGAAACAGATATAGAAATTGAGTTTCCGGTTCGGTTGATTGAATAATGTAGTAATGTAGTAATATAGTAATGTAGTAATGTAGCAATGTAGCAATATAGTAATGTAGTAATGAAATAATATAGTAATGTCATTCCCTCGGAAGAAGGAATCCCATTTATGAGTATTGAGATTCCCATTTACATTGGAATGACACGAGACCTACTACTCATATCTCATATCTCATATCTCACATCTCACATCTCACATCTCACATCTCATGTCTCATGTCTCATGTCTCTTTTTTGGTACATATTTTGAGTTTAATAACATACGTGTGTATTTTAAATACGTAATTTTGAATAAAATATAGAAATTTACGTTCTAAACTTGATACACCGTTTAAAGCAGAACAAAGATGTCGAACGTCATACAATTACAACAAAGTAAATCAAACCAACAATCCTTTGTGATTACGGTAATTACTTTAACTGCATTATTGCTGACTTTATTTTTTGTATATCTGCCGCATCCGCCGGTAGAAGATAAAATTGATGGTGTAATGATAGATTTTGGAGATAGCGATGATGGATTAGGTGATGATAATTTAAGAGAAGCCGGTGGTTCTTCTGCTCAGCAAGTTACCTCTACACCGGAGCCAATGCCAACACCACCAACGCCTACGCCAACTAAAACACCATCGGCTACAAAAGCACCACAAAATAGTGTGCTTTCAGCTGAAGATGCACAAGCTGTTGCGATTGCCAAATTGCAAAAAGAAGAACAAATTAAACAACAAAAAGCGTTATTGGAACAACAACGCATTGCCGAAGCTGTAAAAAAAGCGGAGCAAGAACGCTTAGCACGGGAAGCAGAAGAAAAGAAAATTAAAGATCAAATGGCGTCTGCTTGGACGAAAGGTAAAAATACGAAAGGCTCCGGCTCCGGAAATGGCACCGGAACAGCAAGTGGTAACGGTCCTGGCAATGGTGCCGGAAATGGAAATCCGGGTGGAAATTCAGGCTCACCTAATGGAACGCCGGGTGGAAGTACGAATGGAAGCGGAAACAGTGCCGGTTATAATTTGGCAGGTAGAACATGGAAACCATACATGATTAAAGACGATAGCCAAAAAACAGGTAAAGTAGTTGTGATGATAAAAGTAGATAGGAGCGGAAATGTTATTTATGCAAAATACCAACAGAAAGGAAGCACTACCACCGATCCATATTTAATTCAATTAGCAGAAGAAGGTGCTATGAAAACAAAATTTAGTGCCAATTCTACAGCAGTAGAAGAACAAGTGGGCACAATAACCTACAAATTTGGTTTTTCTACACAATAATAGTTTATCATACGCATTAATTTTTTAATCTTTGTGCTAGGATGAGCTACGAAGAAACGCTTGATTATTTATATCATAAATTGCCCATGTTTTCTCGCATAGGTGATGTTGCTATCAAGAAAGATTTAACTAACACAATCGCATTATGTGAAAGTTTAGGCAATCCTCATCAAAAAATAAAAACAATACATATTGCCGGAACAAATGGCAAAGGTTCAGTAGCGCATATTTTATCTTCCTTATTTCAAGAAGCCGGTTATAAAACCGGATTATATACGTCGCCTCATTTAAAAGATTTTAGAGAACGCATTAAGATAAACGGAAAACCGTGTACGGAGAAATATGTTATCCAATTTACCGAAAAAATCAAACCTAAAATAGAGGAAATTTTACCTTCATTTTTTGAAATTACAGTGGCAATGGCATTCGATTATTTTGCAAAAAAAAAGGTAGATATAGCCATTATTGAAACAGGGTTAGGTGGTCGTTTAGATTCTACCAATGTGATACAACCCATGTTATCCATCATTACAAATATTGGTTATGATCATCAACATTTATTAGGTGAAACATTAGCAGAAATTGCATCCGAAAAGGCTGGTATTATTAAACCCAAAACGACAATATTAATTGGGAAAAATCAACCGGAAACAGTTCGTGTTTTTAATGAAAAAGCTACACAAGAAAACGCACCTATTTTTTTTGCAGACGAAATAGTACAACACGTAAAAACAGCATTTACCTCTAAATACTTAATGATGGATGCCGAAGTGGCGAACCAACCCACAAATATTTGTTGTGATTTGAATTCATCGTATCAAATAGAAAATATAAAAACGGTGTTGGCGGCTGTGCATCTTATTAATAAGCAAAAAGAATTTATCATAAAAGAAAAAGCCTTGCAGTTGGGTTTTTCTAACGTGAAAAAAAATGCACAATTTCAAGGTAGATGGCAAACCATTAGCAAACAACCCAAAATTATTATAGATGTTGGACATAATGAAGATGGTATATTGCAAATAAAAGAGCAATTGAAACATGAAAAATTCAATCAATTACACATTGTTTTTGGAATGGTAAAAGATAAAGACGTTGATAAAGTATTGAAGGTTTTACCGCAAAATGCAATCTATTATTTCACCGAACCTCCAATTCCTCGCAAGTTAGATATTGCAATTTTAAAAGAAAAAGCAACTGCTCATCACTTATATGGCGATACGTTCAGACATCCTAAAATTGCATTGGCTTTTGCGAAAACTAAAGTGCAACCCGATGATTTAATATTGGTTTGTGGAAGTTTTTTTGTTATCTCAGAAATTATTTAATTGAGGTTCAATTTTTTATAAAATTCAAAAAAAAACAATGAATAATTGTAAAATTCATTTTTTTGATTAAATTGTGAAAAATATTCAAAAATCATGGCGAAAAAAATTCCTTTCACAGTAGAGCGTACTTTTAAATCATCACCAGCTATATTGTATAATTTCCTAACTACACCATCTGGTTTGGTTCAGTGGTTTGCCGATTATGTTGACTTAGATCCGAATGGTGAAGTGTTTACTTTTGAATGGAATGGTGATGAACAAATTGCTGAAGTTTTGAACTACGATGAAGACGAATACATCAGATTGCGTTGGGAAGATGAAGAAGATGATAAAGCTTATTTTGAATATAAAATTAAAGTAACGGATATTACTAAAGAAACAATTTTAACTGTAACAGATTTTGCATATAAAGAAGATGTTGCCAGCTCCAAAGAATTATGGAATAGCCAATTAAATGATTTGGCAAAAGCGTTAGGTAATGGTTAATGCTAACGCGTAAAATGAGAGTCATCTCGGCTTATTGAATTATAAGCACACATGTAAATAATTCCCGGATATTGTTCTATTAATTGATAGTTGTGCGTAGCAAATACCATCGGTGTTTGTGTTTCTTTAAAAATGGAATAAAATAAATCCATTATCTCATTCGTAGTTTCCGGATCTAAATTCCCAGTAGGTTCATCCGCTAAAATTAATTCCGGATTATTTAATAAAGCTCGGGCAATGGTAACACGCTGTTGTTCACCACCGGAAAGTTGATTCGGCATCTTATAAATTTTCTCCGATAATTTTACTTTCTCTAAAGATTCTTCAATGGTTTTCTTTATTTTATTTTTATCTGTCCAACCAATAGCTTGTAAAACAAACGACAAATTATCGAAAATATTTCGGTCGCCTAATAATTGAAAATCTTGGAAAACTATGCCTAATCGTCTTCTTAAATATGGAACATCTGATTTTTTAAGAGTCTTTAAATTATAACCACACACATCAGCTTCTCCTTTCGTAAATTCTAAATCGCCATATAATGTTTTTAATAAACTACTTTTACCGCTTCCGGTTCTTCCAATTAAATAAATAAAATCGCCTTTGCGAACTTCAAAATTGACATTGTCTAACACTAAATGATTATGATGTAAAATTTTTGCATTTTTTATGTCCACTACGCGTGGCATAATTCTCGTTACAGTAGGATTATTAATTTCGATTGCTTCAGCCATGATATAAGTTGTCTTTCATGCAAAACAGCGCTTGCATATTATTGTTTCAATAATTCAGTCTAAAAATAGCTAAATTTTAGCTTTAAGATTTTGTATTTTTGCCCATTATGTTGAAAAACGATTTACTTTTAAAAGCAGCAAAAGGAGAAAATACCGAACGGATTCCTATTTGGCTGATGCGTCAGGCAGGAAGAATTTTACCGGAATACAGAGCAGTTCGCAGTAGTGTAAACGGTTTTAAAGAATTAGTAAAAAATCCGGAATTAATATGTGAAGTAACCATACAACCCGTTGATATTTTAGAGGTAGATGCGGCAATTATTTTTTCGGATATTTTAGTGATTCCCGAAGCAATGGGCTTGAACTATGAAATGATAGAAAGCAAAGGGCCATTTTTTCCCAAAACAATAACACAAGCTCAAGATGTAGCTCAATTAACAACAGATGTCATTCCTAATTTACAATATGTTTTTGAGTCGATACAATTAACAAAAAAAACACTAAATAATCGTGTTCCATTAATCGGATTTGCCGGAGCACCTTGGACAATCTTTTCGTATATGATAGAAGGAAAAGGCAGTAAAACATTTTCACAAGCTAAAAAAATGTTATACACAAATCCTGTTTTATCGCATCAATTATTAGAAAAAATTACCACTGCTACCATTGCTTATTTGCAAGAACAAATTCGGTGCGGCGCAGATATAGTTCAAGTTTTTGACAGTTGGGCAGGCGTGCTTAGCAAAGCTCAATACGTAGAGTTTGCATTGCCTTATATGCAACGTATTTCGGCTGCCATTTCGGATGTTCCGGTTATTTTATTTGCCAAAGATGCACATTATATTTTATCGGAATTTGGACAAACCAATTGTTCTGTTATTGGATTAGATTGGACAATTGATCCATTGAAAGCAAGATTGGAAGCACCTACTAAAACCTTACAAGGTAATTTAGATCCTTGTGTTTTGTATGCCGATGTAGATACGATTAAAAAAGAAGCAGAAAAAATGTTGCAACAATTTGGAAATCATCGATATATATGCAATTTAGGACATGGTGTTTATCCGGATGTTGATTTTGAAAAAGTGAAATATTTTATTAACGTCGTTAAGAATTTTAAAGGTTAATTCTTTTTATTTCTGTTGTTTTTTAACTTAATTTTTCCATTTAATAACTAAACCGACCATTCACTCAATATTTCAAAGTGGTGATTGATGTTGATTATAATTTTACATCAACAAAAATCACAAACATGAAAAAAATAAACAACACAGCGAATGCAATTTCTAATGACGTAATTGGTCGCGCAGCAAACAGAACATCAAAAGCCATCTTCTTTTTATTTATTATAACTGTCTTGTTTTTTAGCTCTTGTGCTCGACAAAACGCAAGTGGCTGTGGTGCATGGATTTGCAAAAGCAATATGAAAAATGTAAATGATAGAAAATATGTAAAACATATTTCGAATATGTACAAATGCCCAACTGCAGTTGCCTCTAATTCGAAATAATTGGTACTTATGTTATTTAAAGTGTGAACAGGCAAATATTCTTTGCCTGTTTTTTATTGATTAATTAATTGATTTTTATTATATTTAACAAACCAAAAACTTAAAATTATGAATACAATAATTGTAGAAGATGACCCTATCTTTAGGGACATGCTTTTAGATATGTTGCCCAAAGCATCCATATCTACTAAAATTAAGGCCGTTTGCCCAACGATACGTCAAGCAAAAGAAGCATTACACACACACAAACCACAATTACTTTTATTAGATGTTGTTTTACCAGATGGTAAAGGAATTGATTTATTGAATGAATTGGATGATAAT
This sequence comes from Bacteroidota bacterium, assembly GCA_963169645.1. GTDB lineage: Bacteria > Bacteroidota > Bacteroidia > Chitinophagales > JADIYW01 > JADJSS01. The sequence continues at coordinate 147,079 of CAUJCO010000007.1, read as the reverse complement.
GGAAATTTTGAAACGATTTTTGTCACATCGTATGATAAATATGCAATTGATGCCATCAAAAAAAATGCGACAGATTATTTGTTAAAACCCATAAAATTAGAAGATCTAAATATTGCCTTAGAGAAAGTGCAAAAAAGAATTGAAGATTTTAATAAACTATCTAAAGTAGATGAACTGTCCAATCATGTCGATAAATTGGATAAGGAAAATATGCAAGAACAAAAGATTATGATTAATACGAATGACGGTGCTATTTTTATACGAGTAAAAGACATTATCAAATTAGAATCAGAAAGTAACTACACTATATTCTACTTAGAGAATAATAAGAAAATTATTGCTTCTAAAACACTTTCCGTATTTGAAGAAATTTTAGAAGGTTTAAACTTTATGCGTATTCACCGTTCGTATGTTGTGAATTTGACAAAAATATTGAATATTGAAAACAATGCGAACAGTTACTATACTAAATTAAGTGACGGAAGCCAAGTGGAAATATCCAGAAGAAAGAAAAAAGACTTCTTTGATAAAGTTACCAGAAACGGACATAAATAAAATTACTTCGACTCATTATGGAGTTCGTGTCCCATTTTATCTCGTTTGGTAGCTAAATATTTTTTATTGTGCTCGTTTGGGCTAATTTGAATCGGAACATTTTCTACGATTTCTAAACCATAACCGTTTAATGCCGCACGTTTTTTCGGATTATTGGTAATTAATTTCATTTTAGTTACGTTCAAATCTCTTAAAATTTGTGCACCAATACCGAAATCGCGCTGATCGGCTTTAAAACCTAATGCTAAATTAGCATCTACCGTGTCCATGCCTTCTTCTTGCAATTTATACGCTTTTAGTTTATTCATGAAGCCAATTCCTCTGCCTTCTTGCATCATGTATAGAATAACGCCTTTACCTTCTTTTTCAACCATTTTCATGGCATTGTGTAGTTGGTCGCCACAATCACATCGCATAGAACCTAAGATGTCTCCGGTAATACAAGAAGAGTGCACACGAACCAACACAGGCTCATCTTTTTTCCATTCACCTTTTACTAAAGCAAAATGTTCTTCATTGGAGCCGGTTTGTTTATAAGCAACCAATCTGAAATCGCCATATTTTGTGGGCATTTTCACTTCCACTTCACGCTCTATCATACGGTCGTGTTGCAATCTATATTCTACCAAATCTTTGATAGAGATAATTGGCATGTCAAACTTTTCTGCAATAATATATAGGTCGTTTAAACGGGCACATTCACCATCTTCTTTTAAAATTTCTACTAATAATCCGGCCGGTTCAAAACCTGCTAATCGTGCTAAATCGATCGCAGCTTCGGTGTGTCCGGTGCGGCGTAATACACCTTCTTTTTTTGCTTTTAATGGAAAGATATGTCCCGGTTTTCCTAATTCATCCGGACGTGTATTTTTATCTACTAATGCTAATACGGTTTTGGCTCTGTCTGAAGCAGAAATGCCGGTAGTGCAACCATTTCCAATCAAATCAACAGAAATGGTAAAAGGTGTTTCGTAGTGAGAAGAGTTGGAATTTACCATCAAATCTAATTGTAATTCCACACATCTGTCTTCAATTAATGGAGCACAAATAAGACCTCGGCCATGTGTCGCCATAAAATTGATGATTTCCGGTGTTGCATTTCTTGCAGCTGTTATAAAATCACCTTCATTTTCGCGGTCTTCATCATCTACTACAATGACGATTTTCCCATTTTTTACAGCTTCGATGGCACTTTCTATGGTGTCTAATCGGCTCTTAGTTCCTCGATGTTGGTTGCCAGACATTTGTTTTAACTCCTTTACAAAATTTAATAAATCCGATAAAAACGGCAATATTCATGCATATAAAATAATGAAACTGCCGTAAAGGTTTAAATTTCACCCCAAAAGTAAACAAAAGCAAGTCAATTATCGGTAAAAATAAAGTTACGATTAAGATAAACAATGTGTATTCTAATAAGAATAGATAATAAATTATCAAAAGTAAAAACGGTGTTTTCCATCTAATAATTTTGTGCGAAATAAACATAAAGCCTACTTCAGAATGAAATTGAAAGGCATATTTTTTAAAATACCATAGATTTTGAAAATTTCCGGTTGAAATTCTTATTTTTCTTACAAACTCTTGTTTCCAATTTGTTACAATGTCTTCTACACAAACCGCATTTTTGTTTAAAATAGATTTATATTTTTTAAGTAATACATTAAATCCAATATAAAAATCATCGACGATAAAATTGGCAGGAATTCCGGTAAATAATTCTTTCCTTATGGCATAGCAACCACCTGAAGGACCTAATATTTTATGAAAAACAATACTCTCATTTATTTTGATTGCTGTTTCGTAATTCCAATAATCTTTTTCATGTGTATTGTCAATTTTTGATGCTTGAATATTGGAATCCACTAAACCTATTTCCGGATATTTAAAATATTTTACCAATTCAAAAAGCGTGTTTTCTGTGAAAAAAACATCCGCATCTGTAATAATTAAAATTGCGTTGGAGGTTGGAATATGTTGCTCCACAATTTGATTTAAAATAGCCGGTTTTCCTTGTCGTTCATGGAATTCTATCAGTTGTATATTGCTTTGTTTAAACTTTGCTTGTATAATATTTTTGGTGTTATCTGTGCAGTTGTCTAATCCAATAAAAAGTTGAATTTTATCCAATGGATAGCTTGTGTTGAAAATGCTGTGTAATTTTTTTTCAATCACTTTTTCTTCGTTGCAAATGGGCATTACAATGTGCACATCTGGTAACTCATCTTTTAAAGAATATGCATCAAATTCAAGTGTTTGGTTGTCGGCTTTTTTTCTTAATAAAATAGGATATAAGATGTAGGCATACATCAAAATTAAACAACAAAGTATGAGTAAAAAATAACCCAATAGCACCTATTTTTTTATCTATCTAAAGATACACTTATTTACAACAACTTTTTTTATAACTAAAAAATTGTAAAAATTGCTTCTTGAAATTTGAAAATAAATTGGCGTACCATTCACTTCTAAATAACACCGAATCTCGGTTGGCTTTATACGTTAAAAACAATGCCAAGGGCATTAATACTAATGATGCCATCCACATGCCTGCGAAAGGCGGAATGACCATGTTTTTTGCTAATTTTTCTCCAATTACATTTAATACATGGAAGACCACAAAATATAAAACAGCAATTAAAATAGGCACTCCAAAGCCACCTTTTCGTACAATGGCACCCATAGAACAACCAACAAAAAGCAACACAATGCACGCAAATGATAAACTGAATTTTTTATACCATTCGCAGTACATAGCAACGTAGTTGGATTCTTTAAATTCTAAATCAGATACAGACATTTGAGCAGAACTAATGGCACTTTGCAAATTACTGCGTGCTACATTTACGGCACTTTTGGTGACATGTCTGGTAAATATATCATTTACCTTTATTTTGTCAGGTGTATTAAAAGTTTGTATCGGAATTGTGTCGATGATTTTTTTATATGCAGAAAAATAATTAGCATTGTTGAGTTGTATTTCTTTCACTTTGTTTTCAATGTCTTTGCCGGTTGAGTCGGCTTCATGCATTAATTGTTTGGTGTTGTACATTATGTAATGCGATTTAAACAAAGATTGGTCTGTTCGAGTCATTTTAAATTCTGATAAATCAAAAATTTTCCGCCATTGTTTAAATTCCATGATAGTTTGTTCTGAAGGTACTTCTCCATTTTCTTTGGTGCGTTTTCGAATATCTTGATATTGCTTTCCGTTGTACAAAGTCAACACTAAATATTTGCCGGAATTACTCAATCCAATGTCTCCTTTTTCTGCTAAAACAACATTGTCATTGCCTCGTCCATTGGAGTGGTCGTACACCATAATATCGTGCAACGTTCGATTGTCTTTATCTTTCTTTTTTACCTTGATGGCGAAACCTGAAATTCCTCTATAAAATACACCTTCCGAAATATCTAAAGCCGGTTTTTGCTTCCGAATATCAAACAACAAAGAATAAAATTTAAGATGCACTTTAGGTAAAATATTATCCGAGAAATAAAATGCGAAACCGGCGAGGAAAATGCAAAATACAATCAAGCTACCCATTATACGAACCAAGGATAAGCCACCGGATTTGTAGGCAGTAAGCTCATTATTTTCGCCCAAAGTGCCAATTACCATAGTAGATGCTAAAAGAATAGCCAAAGGCAACGCCATTGGAGCAATGGTGAGCGTAAACAAACCTACTAATTTGATGATTAAGGAAAGCTCAATGCCTTTTCCGACAATATCGTCGATGTATTTCCACAAAAACTGCATCATGAAAATAAAAGAAGTCAGCCCAAATGTGATGATTAAGGGTATAATGAAACTTCCTAATACAACTTTGTCAACTCGTTTTAACATGAATTCGTTTACGGTGCTAAAATAGTGATTAAATTATGAAAGAATGATGTTAATCTAATATTAAGATGTTGACTTTCAGCTTTAAAATCATTAATTTTGCACTCTTTTTATAATAATCCAATAAACAAAAACATGCGTCAGCTTAAGATTACCAAATCCATTACCAATCGTGAAAGTCAGTCTTTAGAAAAATACTTACAAGAAATCGGAAAAGTTGACCTGTTAACACCGGAAGAAGAAGTAGATTTGGCACAACGCATTAGAGCCGGAGACCAACGTGCTTTAGAGCGATTAACAAAAGCAAATTTACGTTTCGTAGTATCCGTAGCTAAGCAATATCAAAACCAAGGGTTGACATTGAGTGACTTGATTAATGAAGGTAATTTAGGTTTGATAAAAGCAGCACAACGATTTGATGAAACCAGAGGTTTTAAATTTATTTCATATGCCGTTTGGTGGATTCGTCAATCTATCTTACAAGCTTTGGCAGAACAATCTCGTATCGTTCGTTTGCCTTTAAATAAAGTAGGTTCCTTAAATAAAATCAATAAAGCATTCTCTAACTTAGAACAAGAGTTTGAGCGCGAACCATCTGCTGATGAATTAGCAGAAATATTAGAAATTACACGCGAAGAAGTAGAAACAACCTTAGGCGTTGCAGCACGACACGTTTCTGTAGATGCGCCTTTCCAAGAAGGTGAAGAAAACTCATTGTTGGATGTATTGGAAAATACGTCAGCTCCACGTACCGATTTACAATTGGAATATTTGGAATCACTTCGAAAAGAAATTGAACGCTCTTTATCTACCTTAACAGATAGACAAAAAGATGTTATCAAATACTACTTTGGAATTGGTGTAGAGCATCCAATGTCCTTAGAAGATATTGGTGAAAAATTTGGTTTGACTCGCGAGCGTGTTCGTCAAATTAAAGATAAAGCCATCAATAAATTAAGAGCCACTTCACGTAGCAAATTATTGAAAAACTATTTAGGAAACTAACATTTAGTAATACCTATTATGTAGCAAATTACAAGTAGTAAAAATTTAATATTTATATCGAACAACTAATAACCTTTCACTATTAACAAAAAACAAAATGAGCAATTGGACTTCTAAAGAAAAAAGTGCATTAGAATTAATAAACATCGCTGGTTCACTTTGGTTAGATAAGAATATAGAATTAGTAATTCTAAGAAGAAACATCGCAGACGCACGTTATACCGAAGTTTTAAATAACAAAGAGTTTGCAAAAGGGCATCTAAATTTACCGGTATCAATCGAATTATTTGTAAGCTTGGCAACTGCCATTTCTAAATTGGATTTAGCTCCAACACGTATCGATTTAGCAACATTAGCAACCCAATGGTTAAATGAAAAAGTAACAGACGTTGATGCATTTGTTGCAGGCAAATTAAAAGAATACGGCAAAGAGAAAAGAAGCATACAACCTATTGACGTTGTATTATTCGGATTTGGACGTATTGGTCGTTTAGCAGCACGCGAATTAATTCAACAATATGGAAAAGGCGAACAATTAGTTTTAAGAGCAATTGTTACAAGAGGAAAAAATACAGATGAAGAAATTAAAAAACGTTCTTCTTTATTAAGAAAAGATTCAGTGCATGGTAAATTCCGTGGCGTAATTAAAGAAGATTTTGAAAATAAAGCATTAATTGCCAATGGTAATAAAGTGCATTTAATTGTAGCCGATAATCCTGCTGAAATAGATTATACGCAATATGGCATTAAAGATGCATTATTAATTGATAATTCCGGTATTTTCCGCGATGAAGAAAAATTAAGCACACACTTAAAAGCAAAAGGAATAGCCAAAGTTTTATTAACGGCACCTGGAAAAGGAAGTTTACCGAATATCGTTTATGGTGTAAATCATTTAAATTATAATCCGGATGATAATAAAATATTTACAGCTGCATCTTGTACTACAAATGCCATTTCTCCGATTATTAAAGTTATATCTGATAAATTAGGTATTGAAAGCGGACACGTAGAAACGGTACACTCTTATACGAATGACCAAAATTTATTGGATAACTATCACAAAAGCTATAGAAGAGGTCGTTCTGCACCGTTAAATATGGTCATAACAGAAACAGGAGCGGCAAGTGCTATTACGAAGGTAATGCCGGAAATGTCCGGTAAGTTTACCGGAAATGCAGTGCGCGTACCGACACCGGATGTGTCGTTGGCAATCTTAAATTTAAATTTATCTCGTGCTGTTGATTCAATTGATGAAGTAAATGCGATAATTAAAGATGCATCTACGTACGGAAATTTAGTTGAACAAATAGAATATTCTACTTCGCAAGAACTAGTTTCTACGGATTGTGTTGGTAACTCACATGCATCTATTGTAGATTCACATGCCACTTTAATTTCACCAAATAAAAAATCAATTGTATTATATGTTTGGTACGATAATGAATACGGCTATACTCGTCAAGTAATTCGTTTAGCAAAATACTTAGGTAAAGTACAACGTTTAACGTATTATTAGTTTCTACTACTTATCTATTTGATTCTGTTATAAAGGTGAGATAGTAGATAAAATAAGAGTAGGTCTTTTTTAGTGGAAATTGGTTTGTTTATAAATTTTGGAAGTTCTAGTTTAGAATTTAAACGAGTTATTAACTCATAATTCAATAACATTTTAACGAAATAAATAAAATCATTGAATCCGCTGAAACAGCGTTACAGACAATAAATATTAGCTATGTTTGAAAACTTACAAGATAAACTCGAAGGTGCGTTTAAGAATTTAAAAGGTCAAGGGAAATTAACCGAGTTAAATATTGCTGCTACAGTAAAAGATATTCGACGTGCATTGGTCGATGCAGACGTTAATTACAAAATTGCAAAAGAATTTACCGACACCATAAAAGATAAAGCTTTAGGCGAAAACGTATTAACTGCCGTTTCTCCGGGGCAATTGATGGTGAAAATTGTAAGTGATGAGTTGACACAATTAATGGGTGGCACAGCTTCAGAAATTAACATCAAAGGTAATCCGGCAGTGATATTAATATCCGGTTTGCAAGGTTCCGGTAAAACTACTTTTTCCGGAAAATTGGCCAACCACATTAAAACAAAATTAAACAAAATACCGTTGTTAGTAGCGTGCGACGTGTATCGTCCGGCTGCTATCGATCAGTTGAAAGTATTGGGTGAACAAATAGGTGTAGAAGTTTATACAGAAACAGAAAATAAAAATCCGGTTACCATTGCACAAAATGCCATTGCACACGCAAAACAAAAAGGGCAAAATGTTGTAATTGTCGATACCGCAGGACGCTTAGCCGTAGATGAGGAAATGATGGCCGAAATCTATAATGTAAAACAAGCCATTCAACCTCAAGAAACCTTGTTTGTCGTAGATTCCATGACGGGACAAGATGCCGTAAACACAGCAAAGGCTTTCAATGATAGAATTAATTTTGATGGTGTAGTATTAACTAAATTAGATGGTGATACGCGCGGTGGTGCTGCGTTATCAATTAAATACACGGTAAACAAACCCATTAAGTTTGTGTCACGCGGTGAAAAGTTGATTGATACTTTGGATATCTTTTATCCGGAACGTATGTCGCAACGTATTTTGGGTATGGGTGATATCGTCTCATTCGTAGAAAAAGCCCAAGAACAATTCGACGAGAAAGAAGCACAACGTTTACAAAAGAAAATTGCTAAAAACCAATTCGATTTTGAAGATTTCTTACAACAAATCAATCAAATTCGAAAAATGGGAAATATCAAAGATTTGTTAGGAATGATTCCGGGTGTAGGCAAAGCGGTGAAAGATATTGACATCGACGATAGTGCATTCAAAAAAATTGAAGCAATTATTTTTTCTATGACTGTTGAAGAAAGACGCAATCCGGATATCTTAAATGGAAAACGTAGAGAACGCATTGCCAAAGGCTCCGGAAATACGATACAGGAAGTCAATACTTTTGTAAAACAATTCGACCAAATGAAAGTGATGATGAAACGCATGCAAAGCATGGGCATGGGCAAACGATAATCTTTTATATGTTGGAATTTTTTATACCGATTTATTGTTGTAGTATAGAAATATAACTATGGAACAAACATTAACCTACAACAGAAAAGCATTAATAGCATCCTTTGAGAAAGCTACCCACATCACGCAATCTGTAAAAATTGATTCCGTATTGGAAGCCAAACAAATCATCAATCATTTAATTCATTTCTTAGAAATTAAAGATTTGAATAGTATTGAAGATGATTTTATAATGCCCGATTTCAATAAAGATACCATCAAAATTAGATTTACAGCAACCAACGATAAAGTAACCAACAAAGATTTCTTAGCAAGCATAAAAATCTTTAACGATTATATTTTTTCTACAAATAGATAACACTTAATACAAACATCATTTTTTAATTCCTTTTTACCCAACTTTTTCTATTAATTTAGAAAAATGATTTATGCAGGTATTATTGGTGCTGCCGGTTACACCGGCGGAGAATTACTTCGTATTTTATTACAGCATCCCAACGTAAAAATTGATTTTTGTTTTAGTAGAAGTCAACAAGGTAAATTGCTCAGCGATGTACATTCCGATTTATTAGGTGATACAGATTTGCGATTTTCCGGAGAAATAAATGCAGCTATTGATGTCGTATTTTTGTGTTTGCCACATGGTGAATCGAAACAATTTTTAAAAGAAAATCCGTTTTCATCAAACACTAAAATCATCGATTTAAGCAATGATTTCAGGTTGAAAAAAAATGCAGGTGATTTTGTTTATGGCTTACCGGAATTGAATAAAGAGGCAATCAAAAATGCACAAAAAGTGGCGAATACCGGATGTTTTGCAACGACTATTCAATATGCATTATTACCACTTGCCAATGCACAATTATTGCAAAATGATATACATATTTCCGGCATTACCGGAAGTACCGGAGCAGGCGTTGGGTTAAGTGAAACATCCCATTTTTCTTGGCGTAACAACAATATCTCTGTTTATAAAGCATTTACACATCAACATTTAGACGAAATATCAGCGTCTATTTTACAGTTGCAACCTACTTTTAATGCAGAGATAAATTTTATTCCGTACAGAGGAAACTACACACGCGGTATTTTAATTACAGCATATATTCCATATAATGACACGATTGAAAATGCCATTTCTCTTTATAAAAGTTATTATGCCGATGCACCTTTTGTTGTTATTTCTGAAAAAAATATCAACCTGAAACAAGTTGTAAATACCAATAAATGCTTGCTTTATATAGAAAAAGTAGCAAATAAATTGATGATAATTGCAGCAACCGATAATTTGATAAAAGGAGCATCCGGACAAGCGGTACAAAATATGAACTTGATGTTTGGATTGGATGAAACAGCCGGACTACATTTAAAATCAATTGCATATTGATTATGCTTTTTTTAAAAAAAATATATAACAACTAATCACTAATAACAACGTAAACATGAATCTCTTCGACGTATATCCACTATTTAATATCGAACTTAAAAACGGAAAAGGTTGTTATGTGTACGACCAAAACGACATAAAATATCTTGATTTTTATGGCGGTCATGCTGTAATTTCTATTGGCCATGCTCATCCACATTATATACAACGCATCACAGCACAATTAGATCAATTATCTTTCTATTCTAATTCTGTTCAGTTGGCTATTCAGCAACAATTAGCTGATAAATTAGGCACCGTTTCCGGATATATCGATTATAATTTATTTTTAATCAACAGTGGCGCAGAAGCTATCGAGAATGCGTTGAAAGTGGCATCATTTTACAATAATAGAAAAAAAATAATTGCGTTCAATGGTTCATTTCATGGTAGAACATCAGCAGCGGTTGCCATCACGGATAATCCAAAAATTAAAGCACCTATCAATAGTGATGAACATGTAATTTTTGTACCGTTAAATGATGAAGCTGCATTAATAAATGCATTTCAAGAAAATGAAATTTGTGCTGTAGTAGTAGAATCTATTCAAGGATTGAATGGTATTTATGAACCGACTGTTTCCTTTTTTCAATTGATAGAAAAATTGTGTAAAGCACAAAATGCTGTTTTTATTGCCGATGAAATTCAAAGCGGCTACGGACGAAGTGGGAAATTTTTCGCACATCAATATGCAAATGTGCAACCGGATATTATAACTATGGCAAAAGGAATGGGCAATGGTTTTCCGATTGCCGGAATTTTAACGCATCCAAAATTTGTGGCTAAACATGGCATGTTAGGTACAACCTTTGGAGGCTCACCGTTAGCGTGTGCAGCAGGTTTGGCAGTTTTGGAAGTTATCGAAAAAGAAAATTTAATTGAAAACGCACACCAAATTGGCGAATACATTATTGCACAATGCCAACAAATTCCGGAAATAAAATCAATTCGTGGAAAAGGATTAATGATAGGTTTGGAATTTGATTTTCCAATTAAAGATTTAAGAAATAAATTATTGTTTGAACACCGCGTGTTTGTAGGAAACTCAAACAATGCCAATACACTTCGACTATTGCCGAGTATGACGATTGGCAAACCTGAAGTAGATATCTTTATTCATGCTTTAAAGTCATGCCTAAAATGAAAAACTTTTTAAATGTTCACGATGTAGCCAATGTCGAAGAATTAGCACAACAAGCAATTGCACTAAAAAATCATAAATTTGATTTTAAGCAACTCGGCAATAATAAAACCATGGTTTTGTTGTTTCTTAATTCGAGTTTACGTACGCGTATTTCTACCCAAAAAGCTGCACAAAATTTGGGAATGAATACCATCGTGTTGAATTTGACACAAGATAGTTGGCAGATGGAATTTGAAGACGGTGCCATCATGAACGGAACAACCGCAGAACACATCAAAGAAGGAGCGGCGGTTATCAGCGAATATGCCGATATTATTGGTATTCGTGCGTTTCCTACTTTAACGGATAAAGAAAAAGACTATACGGAATTTGTATTACATAAATTCTTAGAAAATGTAAATGTTCCGGTGGTAAATATGGAATCAGCAACCGTGCATCCGTTGCAATCGCTTACGGATTTAATCACGATTCGAGAACATACTACCAAATCAAAACCGAAAGTAGTGTTGTCTTGGGCACCGCACATTCGTTCCTTACCACAATGTGTTTCTAATTCGTTTGCAGAGTGGATGAATAGGGCAGATGTTGAGTTTGTAATAACACATCCGGAAGGTTATGAGTTGGATGAACGATTTTCCGGAAATGCCACTATACTTTATAATCAAGAGGAAGCATTTAAAGATGCTGATTTTATTTACGCAAAAAATTGGAGTGCTTATGCTGAGTATGGTAAAATTATAGGTTCGCATGATGATTGGATGATTACCGATAAAAAAATGCAATTAACGAATAATGCTAAATTTATGCATTGCTTGCCAACGCGAAGAAATGTTGAAGTTGCCGATGATGTATTAGATTCCGATTATTCATTGGTAATTAAAGAGGCTGCTAATAGAGAAATTGCAGCACAAATTGTACTCAAAACTTTATTAGAACAAAACGTTTAAAATAAATTGTATGCTAACGAAATGGATATATATTGGAATAGGCGGTGCTTTAGGTAGTTTGTTCCGGTATTATTTTTCGGAGTTCATTCAAACTAAAAACACAACATCATTTCCATTAGGAACGTTGAGTGTAAACATCATTGGTTCATTATTGATTGGATTTCTATTTGGCTATTTTTCTGTCAATAATGAAATAAATGAACGCCTGAAACTATTCGTGTTTATTGGGTTTTTGGGTGGTTTTACTACTTTTTCTTCTTTTGCATTAGAAAATATTAAGTTGATGCAAAACCAACAAATTATAACAGCATTTTTTTATGTTATACTTACGAATGTATTAGCCATATCAATGGCATTTGTAGGTTATTTTGTTGCGCTAAAATGGAAATAATAAAGAAGGCGGAAAATTTATTTTCCGCCTTCTTTATTTTGTTTTTAAAGTTGAATTTATTTGAATTCAAAATCAGCATCTGTTAAGTTTACACCTAATTGTAATCCTTTAAATTCATAGATTTCATACACACCTTTTTCGTCTTCCATTTTATGGTAGATAGGTAAGTAGTTTGATTGGTCAATATATAACGTCGTTTTCTTAGCATAAGAAGAAGGAACTTTAATTACTTGTCCTGGTTTTACTTCATCACCGATATCATTCAATTCTTTGATTTTGTATTCAGAGATTGCTAATTTTTTTCCAATTTGCCAAACTGATGTTTCACCGGCAGCAACTTTGTAGGTAGTAATTTTATAATCATCGTCATTAATTTCTACTTTCCAGCAAGCATTTCCGTCATAGTTTACAGTACCTAATACTTTTACATAATTTGCTAAGTTTTCACCTTTACGTTGGTTCATGCTGGTTTCCAATATTTTTTTGATTTGACCAAATCCTGCTCTAGTAACCGGATTATGAACACCTTTCATTAATAAGCTGTTTGTTGGACTTAAGTTTAATTTGAAACCTTTTTTTACTTTCACATCTTTTGAAACAGCATCATTATAAAATAATTGTGCTGATTGTGGTAATTTAGCTTTGGCATATATTTTTAATGGATTAGCTATTACTGTAAATTCCACATCACTTTTGCTGTATTTACCGTCGTGCATACGTTCTTGTGCATAAAAATGATACTTCATTGTTTTAGCATTACCCATTGCAGCCATTACTTTGGGTATCATCTCTGTTACATTTTGTCCAAAAGAGGTACTTGCCAAGAATAATGCGGCAAGCAATAAAAAACTGTTTACTTTTTTCATGTTTTTATTAAAATTTATCTTTAAAAATACTGTTTTAGGATTAGTTATACAAAATACTTGCCAATTTTTTATTCTTATTCCCGAATTAAACTATCCAAGGCTAATTTTATAGTATGAAATGGAAATTGTGCTATGGCTTTTTCCATATTTTGTTGGATTTTTTCATTACATAAATTTCCCAAACTACCTTCCAACGTATGTGTTAATTCAGTCGGTCTTTTGTATTGGTTGCTTTCTACTTGCTTTCCAATTTCTACATAGGCATCTCGGAAAGATTTATTTTCATTGTGTATTAATTGGTTGATACTATCTACGGTAAAGAGATAATCAAATTTGGCATCTTCCAATAAATTAACTTTAACTGTGATATTTTCTAATAAATGTTGCATCATTTCTAAACAATCTAACAACACATCAAATGCGGTTAAATAATCTTCTTTGATAATTTGCATATCGCGATGATAGCCGGAGGGCAAATTATTTTGAATAGTTTGTATTTGAAATGGAAGTGTTTGTAGCTTATTGCATTTTGCTCGAATTAACTCAAAAACATCCGGATTTTTTTTATGTGGCATGATGGATGAACCTGTCGTCAATACATCCGGAAATGAGATAAAAGAAAAATGCTGGTTCAGATACAACGTTGCATCCATCGAAAATTTTGAAAGCGTTGCCGCAATATTGGAAAGTGCTTGTGTAACTACACGTTCCATTTTTCCACGATTCATTTGTGCATATACTACGTTGTAGTTTAAATCATCAAAACCTAATAATTGTGTGGTAAGTGTTCTATTTAATGGAAAAGAGCTACCATAGCCGGCACCGGAACCCAACGGATTTTTATTGGCCATTTTAAATGCTGCCAACATGCATTCCATATCATCAACTAAATTTTCTGCATACGCGGCAAACCATAACCCAAAACTACTTGGCATTGCTAATTGCAAATGTGTGTAGCCGGGCAATAATTTATCTTTATGTTGATTGGATAATTGAATAAGCAAATCAAAAACAGTTTTTGTTCTTTGAACAATGGCTTCTAATTTTGCTCGTGTAAATAATTTGATGTCAACCAAAACCTGATCGTTTCTGCTTCGTCCGGTATGTGTTGCTTTTCCTTTCGTCAATCGGAATTCAATATCGGAGTGAATATCTTCACTTGTTGCATTGATAGCAAAATTTCCTTTTTCAATTTCGTGGTAAATAGCTTTTAATTCTTGTTGCACCGATTGATAATCTTCATCCGATAATAAATGCGCAGCTTGTAACATTTTGGTGTGTGCTAATGTGCCTAATACATCATACTTAGCTAAAAGTGTGTCCAGCTCTTTGTCTTTCCCAACGGTAAATTTTTCTACTTTTTTTGCCAGCTCACTTTCGTTTGCCGAGCCTTTTTGCCAAAGCTTTGCCATGCTATTTTTTTTCTTCTATAATTAATGCAGGATATTTTAATTTCATGGATTTTAATGCATCTAATACTAAGGATGCAATTTGAAATTCTTTATACCAATTTTGATCTACGGAAACAATATTCCATTTTGCTGATTTAGAACAATGTTGAAACGCATCTTCGTATGCACTCATGTACTCTTTCCATAACTTACGTTCTTCCCAATCGCTGTCGCGGTGTTTCCACATCTTCGCCGGATTGGTTTTTCGTTCTTCCAATCGTTCTAATTGTGCTTCCGGTGAAATATGCATGTAGCATTTAATAATTTTTGTTCCGTTTTGTTCTAATAATTTTTCAAAATTATTAATCGCCTCAAAACGTTGCTGCACAGTTTTTTCATCTATCCATTTGTGCACACGTTGTATCAATACATCTTCGTAATGTGAACGATTAAAAATCACAATTTCACCTTTTTGTGGCGTAACCTTATGCAATCGCCATAAAAAATCGTGCTCTAATTCTTCTTGTGTTGGTCGTTTAAATGTTTCCACTCGCAAGCCTGCCGGATTTAAACCACTAAATACTTTTTTAATAGCACCATCTTTTCCGCTGGCGTCCATTCCTTGCAAGATAACTAATAAGCTATTTTTTTTGGATGCAATCAACACATCTTGCAATTCGGAAATTTTTAAAATCATCTCTTTTGTTTTGATTTTAGTTAATTCCTTATCAAAAGTTTTGGGTGCTACCGTGTTTATCTTGGCTAATTTAATTTCTTGCATAGTTTTAATTTTTAGATGCTACCATCTATTTAAACATTCCTTTTAAAGCACCCAATAAACCTCGTGTTAACGTAGTGGTTGCTGTGCGTGCAATTTGTTTCGTAACGGTGCTGTTGAGTACTTTCTCTAAAGTTGTTTTTTGTGCTCTTCCGCTCAATGTTGTTTTTTGAGCTTTCGCTTCTGCTTTCGCTTGTTCTTCTGCTAGTTCTTGTTGTTGCAGTTGTTCCATTTTAGCACTCAAAACTTCAAAAGCACTTTCCGGATCTAAACTATCTTTATATTTTTTATATAGGTTGGATTTCTGAAGCAAGGATTTCATTTCTTCTTCATTCAAAATATCCATACGAGATTGTGGCGCACTCATCATGCAATGTACTAATGGTGTCGGAATTCCTTTTTCATTTAATGCGGTAACAAAGGCTTCTCCGATACCTAATTGCGTAATTAAATCTTCTACTTTATAGAATTCCGTTAATGGATAATTATCCGCTACTAATTTTATGGCTTGTCTGTCTTTTGCCGTAAATGCACGCAAGGCATGTTGCACTTTTAAACCTAATTGTGCTAAGATGCTTTCCGGAATATCATTTGGATTTTGTGTGCAAAAGAAAATTCCAACACCTTTGGAGCGTATCAATTTTATGATAGCTTCTAATTGGTCTTTTAATGCTTTGCTGGCATTGTCAAATATGAGGTGCGCTTCATCTAAAAAGATAATTAATTCCGGTTGTTCTACATCGCCACGCTCTGGAAACTTGGAATATACTTCAGCCAATAAACTCAACATAAAAGTTGAGAATAATTTTGGCTTATCTTGTATGTCAGTTAATCGAACAATGTTGATGTAGCCATATCCATTTTCATCTTTACGCAATAAATCATTTACATTGAACGACGTTTCTCCAAAAAATAACGCAGCACCTTGTTGCTCTAATTCTACTACTTTTCTTAAAATAGTACCCACCGTAGCCGGACTAATAGCACCGTATTCTTTCTCAAAAATATCTTTGCCCTCGTTGGTTAAAAATTGCAATACTTTTTTAAAATCCGGTAAATCTACCAATGCCAAATTCTGATCATCACAAAATTTAAACACCATAGCAACTACACCTTCTTGTGTATCGTTTAAGTCTAATATTTTTGATATTAAAACAGGACCAAATTCAGAAACCGTAGCACGCATACGAACACCATCTTGCGTAGAAATAGACATCAACTCAACGGGATATGCTTTCGGATTCCAAGTATTTCCTATGGCTGCTACGCGTTCTTCAATTTTTGGATTGGAAACACCGGGTTCAGCTACGCCGGAAAAATCACCTTTGATATCCATCATCAAAACAGAAATTCCATTTTCCGATAAACGTTCGGAAATTGCTTGTATTGATTTTGTTTTTCCGGTTCCGGTTGCTCCGGCAATTAAACCATGTCTATTTAAAGTTTTTAAGGGTAATTTGATGTGAGTGTTGGGAACTGCTGCCGCATCGAGCATGCCACCACCAATTGTAATGGAAGCACCTTTAAACGTATATCCTTGTTGTATTGTTTGAACAAATTGTTCTTGATTTGCCATATAAATTATTTATCGATAAAATTATAAAAAAGGAATAAGATTATTGTTTTCTTATAGCTCAAAAATTGCACCTAATTCCGGAATTTCTACCTTTTGATATTGATGTGCTAATAACGTATTTTTAAATGCTTCTTGTCTTTTGGGTTCGCCATGTACTAAAAAAATAGTTTGTAATTTTTGTTTATTTTGATTGGATAGAAATTGCAATAATTCCGGTTCATCTGCGTGTGCACTCATGCTTCCAAGTATTTCTATGCGTGCTTTTACATTTTTTTCATCGCCAAACACCCTGATTTTATCCGGCTTTTGCGTGAGTTGTTGTCCTAAAGTACCATTTGCACAATATCCTACTATTAAAATGGTATTTTCTTTTTTTTCTATTTGATGATAGATGTGATGCCGAATTCGTCCGGCGTTTGCCATTCCGGAAGCAGCAATGATAATGCAAGGTTCATCCGATTCATTTAAGCGTTTGGAATGTGCAGCATCGCGTACGTAAATCAGGTTATTCCAACCAAACGGATTATCGTCTTTTTGTAAATATGCTTCTATATCTTTATCGTAACATTCCGGATGCATGATGAATACTTCAGTTGCATTCATTGCCAACGGACTATCAATATAAACAGGAATATTATCAAGTTTTCCGGCGTTGTGCAATTTGTCTAAACGATATACCAATTCTTGTGTTCTACCGACACTAAATGCCGGAATTAAGAGTTTGCCGCTGTTTTGAATGCAAGTTTCTCGAATTATTTTAAGAAACGTGTCGTCACTTTCCGGTGTTTCTTCGTGTGTTTTTCCGCCATACGTTGATTCGCAAATTAACGCATCTAATAATGGCATTGGCTTTGGATCATTTAATATAGGTCGGTTGTAGCGTCCAATATCACCGGAAAATCCAATAACTTTATCTTCTTTTCCCGTTTCATTTATTTTAAGTGTTACAGTGGCACTGCCTAATATATGTCCGGCATCTGAGAATAAAACTTTTATATTTTCATGAATGGAAAACCAATGATCATATTCAATGGTTCTAAATTGTTTTAAACTTCGTTTAGCATCGTATTGCGTGTAAAGTGGAAGTTGCACTTTTTTTCTTTTTTTTGTTTCATAAGCTGCATCGCTCTCTTGTATAAATGCACTATCTAACAACATGATTGCAGATAAATCTCTGGTTGCGGAAGTGCAATAAATTGTACCATTGAAACCATCTTTTACAAATTTTGGAATTCGGCCACTGTGGTCAATATGTGCATGCGATAGTATCAATACATCAATGTCAGATGGTTGGAAATACCAATGATTGTTAAAACTTTCAAATTCTTCTTCTCTGCCTTGATACAAACCGCAATCTAATACTATCTTAAAACCATTGTCGAGTGTAATTAAATGGCAACTTCCGGTTACAGTTTGTGCCGCTCCACAAAATTGAATTTTCATCTTTTATTTAATTTATTAAATACTAGTACGAATGTACAACTATTTTTAGTGGTTTTAAAAAATGACATTTTTTGACTTTTTTCTTTTTTTTTCTTTCTTATATTTGAAGAAATAAACCAACTTATGTTACAAGATATTTATAACGATATTCAAGCAAAAATACAGCAACAAATTCAAGAAAAATTTGGATTAAGTGCCGACCAAACAACTCAAAGTACCAATGTATTGTTGGAGAATTTCAGAAAATTCTTTTCAGAAGATTTAATGGCCGGCGGCATGAGTGGCTTAAAAGAATTGATGAATAATGGCATTAACGACATTAAAAGCAATCCGTTATTACATCAATTGCGTGAAAATGTGTTGAACGATTTAGTAAATAAAGTAGGCTTGCCGGAAGAAACTGCACAAAAAGTGCGTGATTTTTCAATGACGGAAATTTTTGAACGTTTTAAAACAGAACTTTTAGATGAGAACGGAAAACCGGATTTTGCTAAAATAATGAGCAAAGTTAATTTAGTTGATTTTCAAGGCAAGGCTCAAGAAATATTTTCGAAAGTTGGTGCTGATATCGGTAGATTATTTGGTAAATAATCTCCATTTTCTTTTTTCTATTTTTATTAAAAATAGATTCTATTAAGGAATAGAATCTTTTACTGTATTGGATGTTGGTTTATCCTTTTCTTCTTTTTTCTTCTTTTCTTTTTTATCTCTGAGTTGAAATAAATCTTTGATATTGTCAAAATCTTTTTGGAATGAAATAGCACCACCTGTTCGTATTCTATCTTGATTGATGATGTCGTAGTTGGCTGTTCTGGCGTATGTTTTTAGACGGATTCTTCCATCCGCTGTTACTAAATATTCAAACATAAAATCACCGGCAATGGCTGCATTGTTAGCAGGTTGTCCCGTAATATTTCCATTAGTTGTGGTTGTAGTAGAACTACCAAAGTTTACATTGCCACCAATGGTTAATATAATCCGATTGCCGTATAATTCTTGTTTGTAACTAAATCCAAAATTTCTTGAATCTTTAGATTCTAAATCAGATAATAATAAATCAATAGAAGCACCTTTGATGACGCTACTCAATCCTTTAGATAAAATATTAGAAAGTTGAGCGGAAACTAACTGTGTAACGGTATTGGAAGCACCTGTAAATCGCTGGTCGCTAGAAGCACCGGAAGGGAAAAATGTATTGAATAAAAGCAAGGCAACAGCTTGGTTGTTTCGTTCGTTTTCGTTGCTGTTTATCTCACTTAATTTTCTGGTTAATTCATCGGATTGTGCCGAAATGGTTCCGGATGTAGGTTCTATTTTAAATACAATTTCAGGCTTTTCTAACGTACCATTAATTAATAGGTTTAAGTCGATAGGGAAGGTTCTGTTACGCATGGCATACGTACTGTCGAATAAGTTGCGTACCGATGCTGATTTTACATTGTATAAAGCGGTAATATCCAATTCTGCTTTCATCGGGTTTCCGGCAAAGTTTATTTTGCTACCTTGCTTAATGGTGAATGTTTTATTTAAAACACCTTGAAAACTAAAATCGTATTTTCCCTCTGTGAGATTGTATGTTCCATTAATTAATAAATCTCCTTTTTTATCCATTGATAGATTGAGATTATCACTAAAACCACGTGCCACGATTTTATCATTTGTACTTGGATCTAAAATAATATTTGCTTCTGCATCTGGCGTAGCTTCAATATTCATGTTGATATTTAGACCACTTAATTTGGTTTTATATTCCTTTGGTTTTTCTGTGTTTTTGGGGTCGATGAAACGAACAAAAGTGTAGCCTTTATCTGATGATTTTCCGGAAACTGGTAAGTTGAAAACTGTATTTTTCATCGTTTCCAATCGCATGACATTGATATTTAAATTATTGAAATATCCATCGATATTTACATCGCCTTTGGCAAAAACAACACCATAAAAATCTTGATTATCTGCGTAGGTTGTATTCATGAAATTAAAGCCGGTTGGTGCACTTAAATTGGCATTATCTACTTTCCAATCTTTAAAGCCGGTGTGGTTTAATTTTCCGGATAACAAGGCTGTATTACCATAGTTATCGTACAGCGTGATATTGCCAAAATCAAATCCTTTATTGGTAAGTTTAATTTCTTCATTAACCATTTTAAAGGTAGTTCCTAAATAACGCATTTTCAATTCGGCGGTATCAATAACTTGCGCTGTTCCGGTGAGTATTGGTTTTTTTAAAGTGCCGGAAACATTGATGCTACCTTTTATGAAAGCACGCGGAACTAACAATTCTTTTTTCAACAATGCCTCTAAGAAGTTAAGATTTAAACGTTCTATATCAGCATCTATATCTAATTTTTCTTTATCTTTTAACTGCATATCATATTTTCCATCAAATGAAAATTGATAATTCGGGTCCTCAACAGTTCCACCGGCTTCCACTATTTTTAAACCATTTCTACCATACACGGCATCTAAACCAATGTATTTTACTTTATAATCCAATACTTGTAAATCTTGGATGGTTACATCGGCATTGGCTTGCAATTTTGTAAGCATATTTTTCAGATTGACTGTACCGGAAATGGTTCCGCTTTTAATAGCACCACTTGAATTGATTAATTGTCCAATATCTGAAAGCTCAATATTTTCGATATTAATTTTTGCATCGGATAAGGTGTTTCTTCCATTTTGAATATGGATACGTTGCTTGCCTTGTAATAGAGAGAAATTTTTTGCAATAATGGAGCTGTCTACAAAAATGAGTTGATTGCTTTTTTCTATTTCCCAAATTTTATTGTTGAGCGTTAATTTTGAATCAATAATTTTTGCAATTATACTATCGTATCTAAAATCTAAAATAGATAATAAACGAACGGCATTGGCCGCTGTATCATTAGAAATACTGATATTGCTTAAGAGTTGCTCTAACGAGCTGTTTAAGCTAATTTTGATGTCGTTAACATCTGTTTTGCTGATTTGTAATTTTTGTATATTTCCATTGAGTAATAACTCAGTATTGTTGGTGCTGCCATCTATATTAATCTGATTAAATGCTAAGCCACTATAATTCGCTGAATCCATTTTGGCATTTACATTAAAAATATTTTGACTGGTATTGATAGCCGTATTCAAATCTAATTCACTTAAATATTTGATTTGAGGCACGAATACTTTTATCAATCCAAAATCAGATTTAAGTTTAATATTAGCATCTAACTGTTGTGCTTTTGCCAATTTGTAATCTTTGGCTGTTGGTTTTATTAATTTAGAATATTTACTTAAATATACTTTCATAGAAGGTACTATCGTAAGTGGATCGAAATTACCATTCATATTAGCATTAAATTGGTCAGAAGTGATGGTGTAATTTTTATTAATTCCGTCATTTTCAAGTTTAATATCTACATCAGAAAGTGCAAGAATGTCTTTATTGTTTTGAATAATGATGTTGCTAAATTTTCCATTTCCGGTAAAATTTTCAATTTTGTTTCCGCTGCCATGAATTTCGCCATCTAATGAAATCATCAAAGAATCTTTTGATAGATTCAGTTTGTTTAAATCGGCATTTTTGATGCTGGTAATAAAATCAAACTTTGGTATTTTTTCGTTAAAATCTGCTGTTCCATTAAAATCAATTAAAAAGCAATCATCATCAAAAAATGCTTTTCCTTTAAATTTCTTTTTATCTATAATGCCATCAATTTTTATTTTATCAAATATGTATCCGTTTAAATAAAAATTACGTACGGTTCCACTTAATTTGGTATGCAAATCTTTAGTGCCAAATCCATTTCCATCAGCATTCACATCTAAATCTATCGTTCCTAATAATTTTTTATTTCCGGTTATCTCGGCAAGGTTTAAATTTTTTGCAATAATTTTTCCGGAATATTTGGGTGGTTTTCCACTTGGGAACAACATTCTTAAATCGGTAGTGAGTTCGCCCAGGTTGCTGGTTTTTAAATTACCTTTGGCTACAAAATCATTGATGAATCCGAAATACGTTCCATTAAATGAGATGTTTCCGGCATTGTCTATTTGTTTGGGAAGTTTTACAAATGCCAAATATTTTTTTAATTCTGTTGCATTTGTTTTGAGCTCGTTAATTTTTAAATCAAAGAGTGTGTTTTTAATTTTAGGCAATCCTTTGATATTGCCACTTATATCAATTACTGTATTTTTTCCGGCATGAATATGCAATTCTTCCGTTCTTAAATTGGCTAATTTTCCATTTACACTACCATGCATGTTTATGGATTCCGGAATAAATTTTAATACTTTTGGTGCAAATAATCCAACATCTTTCGCATAAACTACTGCTTTTTTAGTTTCTGTTTTTAACGTTACTTTGTTGGCAAAATCACCAAATGAACGCCATTCGTCGCTAAATTTTAAAGCATAATTTCCTTCCAATTCGGATTGATTAAATTGCAACAGAAAATTATCTAAATAAATTCCATCGTTATCTAATAATGCGTTGGCTTGTAATTGTTTTACATTAATTCCATTATCGCATACCGTATTTAGTTTATCAATATCAACATGCATACCGGTAGAATCCCATCTGTAATCACTAACGTCAATGTTGATTTTATGAATATTCATTTGGCTAATTAAGAAAGAACCAACTTTTTGATTTTTCTTTTTAAAATCCATTGCGTGATTTCCATTACGCATAATGAGTTTATCAACGGTAATATTTAGTTTCTTACCTAAGCCTTGAACGTCAAAACCTTTACTTGGTTTTTTTGATTTTGGTTTATCTATTTCGTTATAGTCTGTCAGTTTGAAAAAAGGGTCAATTAATTCTAGTTTTTTGGCGTCAATTTTTAGGTTGTTGATATCTAACTTGCGAACATCAACTCCAACTTTTGAGAATCGAATGTCCATGCGTTTATCCGTATGCGGATCATCAAGAACTATATTGGAGTTGGTGAGTAATAATTTATTTAATCTTAATTCTATTGGTTTGCCCGGTTTTTTCTTTTCTTCTTTTTTAGGTTTATCGTTGGAAGATAGTTGCTCTAATAAAAAATGAAAATTAAATAGGCTGTCCTCTTTTGCTCTATAGCCATTAAATTGAACACCATCAAGTTCTACATTATCAATGTAAATTTTTTTATTGCGGATACTTCGAATTTGGTCTAAGAGGGTTCGTCCCAACATTAAATCAACATCCAATTTTTTAGCAAACAATATAGTGTCGTTGTGTTTGTGTTGCGCAGATAAAAAAACGTTATGAATTTCTACTGTTCGAATGAAATCAATACTAACGGAGTCAATTTTTACGGTACTATTTAGTTGCTTTGATAAATAATCACTTACTTTGTGCACCAAAAAGGTTTGCACTTTAGGTTGTTGTATGAGAAAAAATGTTGCTGTAAATAGCACTAATACAATTAGCAGTATGGCTAATATAGTTCTAAGTGTATATTTAAAAAATTTTCTCAACGATTTTGAAAAGTGCAAAATTACCCAAAAATAACCAATTTTTATGCCTGAAATTATCCTTTTAGCGATTGAATCTTCTTGTGATGATACTTCTGCTGCAGTGTGTGTGGATGGCAAAGTAATTTCTAATTTGACGGCAAATCAAAAAGTGCACGAGCAATATGGTGGTGTAGTGCCGGAAATGGCAAGCAGAGAGCATACCAAAAATATAGTTCCGGTTGTAGTAGAAGCGATGAAGCAAGCAAACGTAACGGCTAAAGATTTGAAAGCAGTGGCATTTACAAGAGGTCCAGGTTTGATGGGTTCTCTTTTGGTAGGTGGTATGTTTGCAAAATCGTATGCACAAGCTTTGAATATTCCATTGATAGACGTGCACCACATGCACGCACACGTATTGGCTCATTTTATAGATGAACCTAAACCAAATTTTCCTTTTTTATGTCTTACTGTATCAGGTGGTCATACGCAAATAGTTTTAGTAAAAGATTATTTAGAAATGGAAGTTATTGGAACTACGATTGACGATGCTGCCGGTGAAGCTTTTGATAAAACAGCAAAGATGTTACAATTGCCGTATCCGGGTGGTCCATTAATTGATAAATATGCGCAAACAGGAAATCCGAAGCGGTTTTCTTTTTCAGAACCTCAAATAGATGGTTTAGATTTTTCCTTTAGTGGGTTAAAAACCAATGTTTTATATTTTTTACAAAAAGAATCGAAGTTAAACCCTTCCTTTATTCAAGAAAATTTAAATGATATATGTGCCTCTGTACAGCAAACAATTATATCTATATTAATGAAGAAATTATTGAAGGCATCTCAAGAAACCGGAATAAATGACATTGCTATTGCCGGTGGTGTAAGTGCTAATTCCGGTTTGAGAAATACGTTAAGTGAATTTGGAAAGAAAAATAATTGGAATGTATATATTCCTCAATTTCAATATTGTACAGATAATGCAGGAATGATTGCTATAAGTGCATACTATAAATACTTAAGAAATGAGTTTTGTACATTAGATATTCCAATTAAAGCAAGATTAGAATTTTAATAGATAGAATATGCAACGTGTAAAAATAGAAATACCACAACGAATTTTATATTCCTTTCCGTTTACAATCACACAGGCCGATATCAATATTGCGGAACACATGGGCAACGAACGTATCTTGGTTTTTGCCAATACCGTGCGAGAAAATTTCTTTGCCTATTTTAAATTAAATTATGTGGATGTTGAAAATAAAGTTGGAATAATAGTTGCCAACCACACCATCAATTATAAATCGGAAGGTTTTTTAGGCGATGAAATCGTTTGTGAAGTAGGCGTAGATACCATTACGGAATGTAGCTTTGATTTAATTTTTCATTTTATCAAAAATCAAGAACGTAGCTTGGCTGTATTGCGTACCGGTTGTGTTTATTTTAACTTTAAAGAACGAAAAATAAACGCATTACCGGATTCATACCTTCAAGTATTTGAAAAAAAATGAAATTTTGGTTGAACAATTAGTCTGTTTTTTTTAATCTAAATTTTATCCTTATTTATTTGTATTTTCTATTTCCTATATCCAACTAAATAAATACAACACGTATCTTTAAATTATTATCCATTTTTTATCTTTTTAAACATGTCCTTTTCAGCACGCAACAGAGCCCGATACATTCAGCAACTTCAAACAGAAAAATACGACTTATTAGTAATTGGTGGTGGCATCACCGGTGCCGGCATAGCATTAGATGCTGCCACACGTGGTTTGCGTGTTGCACTAATTGAAAAATCCGATTTTGCTTCCGGTACAAGTTCTCGCTCCACCAAATTAATTCATGGTGGCTTGCGTTATTTAAAACAATTGGAATTTGGTATTGTACGAGAAGTAGGGCAGGAGCGCGCTATTTTATATAAAAATGCACCACATATTGTTATTCCGGAGCGCATGTTGTTGCCTATTGTTGAAGGTGGTTCTCTCGGTAAATATTCTACTTCATTGGGCTTATATGTGTACGACCGATTAGCCGGCGTAGAGAGCGATGAACGCAGAAACATGCTATCTGAAAAAGAAACTATCCAACAAGAGCCGCTCTTGAATGAAAAAATATTAAAAGGAGGCGGTATGTATGTTGAGTATAGAAGTGATGATGCTCGTTTAACAATAGAAGTATTAAAAACAGCCGTAGAAAAAGGTGCGATGTGTATCAATTATATGGCATTCGATACTTTTATATTGGATGATAAAAACAAGATAAAAGGAGCGATTTGCAATGATGTTATTTCAGGAAATAATATTAAAATTAAAGCAAAAAAAATCATCAATGCCTGCGGTCCTTGGGTAGATGATTTAAGAAAGATAGATAAATCTATCAATAAAAAAAGATTGCATCTTACCAAAGGTATTCATATCGTTATTGGAAAAGAGAAATTACCAATCAAACAAGCCGTTTATTTTGATATTAAAGATGGACGTATGATGTTTGCCATTCCCAGAGGAAAAAAAGTATATTTAGGCACTACCGATACGAACTATTCCGGAGATACCAATTTCCCACATGCTGAAAAAGAGGATGTTCAATATTTATTGGATGCAGCCAATTTTATGTTTCCGGCAGCACAATTAAATTTGGACGATGTGGAATCTACTTGGGCAGGCTTGCGACCGTTGATACATGAAGATGGAAAATCACCTTCTGATTTATCTCGGAAAGATGAAATTTTTATTTCTGATTCAAACTTAATTTCCATCGCCGGTGGAAAATTAACCGGATTTCGTAAAATGGCAGAACGTAGCGTGAACGTAGTTTGTAAACAATTAAAAATAGAAGAAGGTAGACAGTTTCCAAAGTGTAACACAGAGTTTATTAAATTAAGTGGCGGTCATTTAGATAAATATCCGTACGATTACGCCCGAGATTTGCAAGATGATTTCAAACAATTTTATTTAGATGATGTGTTGAATTTAGTGTTAAAATATGGAAGTAACACACAGTATATTTTGGCATCTGCACAAACCAATTTTAATAATGACTTATTATTGGCAGAAGCTGAATATTGTTTAGAATATGAAATGACAAATAATTCATCCGATTTTATTATCCGTAGAACCGGAAGATTATATTTTGAACGTCCGGATATTGATGCTAATTTGGATAAATTAGATCACTTTTTTAATACACAATTAAATTATTCTGCTGAAATTGCAGTTAAGAATTTGAAAGATTTTGAAAAAGAGTATAAAGCAGTTATTGCCTTTAAACAAGTTTAAATAATAAAAATACTTGTTACAACAACTAATTTTCATTTTCAACTAAAAAGGCGTAATTTTGTTTTATACTTAGATATAAGTTCTCAAATCATTATCTAAAA
Organism: Bacteroidota bacterium; assembly: GCA_963169645.1. Lineage (GTDB taxonomy): Bacteria > Bacteroidota > Bacteroidia > Chitinophagales > JADIYW01 > JADJSS01. The sequence continues at coordinate 119,870 of CAUJCO010000007.1, read as the reverse complement.
TCAAATAATTTTAATTATGCCTAATAAAATCGCTTCCATTGCAATTCCAAACAATGAACCCATTTTATCGTACTTACCTAATAGCAACGAACGCAAACAATTAAAACTTGAACTTGCTCGTCGCAAAAATTGTGTGTACGATATTCCAATGTTTATTAATGGAAAAGAAGTTCGTACCAACGAAACAGCCGATATATTTCCGCCTCACGAACTCGACCATAAAATTGCACAATACCACAAAGGCAATGCAACACATGTTCAGCAAGCAATAGATGCAGCATTAAGTGCCAGAGAGAAATGGGCAAATATGCATTGGGAAGAGCGAGCTTCCATTTTTCTTAAAGCGGCCGATTTAATTGCCGGTCCGTACAGAGCATCCATTAATGCGGCTACGATGTTGGCACAATCCAAAAATGTATTTCAAGCAGAAATTGATGCTGCATGTGAGTTAGCAGATTTTTTACGTTTCAATGTTTATTTTGCTGCACAGATTTATAGTGAACAGCCGATTTCTTCGCCCGGAATGCGTAATACGTTAGAGTATCGACCATTAGAAGGATTTATTTATGCCATTACACCATTTAATTTTACGGCTATTTCCGGAAATTTATCAGCGGCTCCGGCATTAATGGGCAATGTAATTGTATGGAAACCATCTAATACTCAAATTTATTCGGCTTGGACTGTAATGGAAATTTTTAGAGAAGCCGGCTTGCCGGATGGTGTTATTAATATGGTATTTGCCAATGCTGTTGAAACGACCAATCTTATTTTAGCTCATCCTGATTTTGCAGGTGTACATTTTACCGGATCTACCGGCGTGTTTAATCATATTTGGGAAACCGTAGGAAAAAATTTACATCTATATAAAAACTATCCAAGATTAGTAGGTGAAACAGGCGGTAAAGATTTTATTATTGCACACAGCAGTGCGGATATTGATGTGTTAGCCACCGCCTTACTGCGTGGTGCATTCGAGTTTCAAGGGCAAAAATGCTCGGCATGTTCGCGTGCCTATGTTCCAAATTCTATTTGGGATGCCACATGGGAAAAAATGTATGAAGCATTAAAAACATTTAAAATCGGAAATGTAGAAAACTTTACCGTTTTAATGGGTGCTGTTATTTCAGAAGATGCTTATAAACGCATCACCAATTACATCGAACAAGCTAAATCCAATCCGGATAATATCATCATGTATGGTGGTAACTACGATAATAAAAAAGGGTATTTCATTGAGCCAACCGTAATACTTACAAAAGATCCAAAATCCTTAACCATGCGAGAAGAAATTTTCGGTCCGGTATTAACGATTTATGTTTATGATGAGGAAGATTTAGATGCCACCCTTCACTTAGTAGATACGACATCAGAATATGCACTTACCGGAGCCATCATTGCTCAAGATATTTATGCAATAGAAAAAATGAAAAAAGCATTGACCAATAGTGCCGGAAATTTTTATATAAATGATAAATGCACCGGAGCAGTAGTTGGTCAGCAACCATTTGGTGGTGCCAGAAAAAGTGGAACAAACGATAAGGCTGGAAGCAAATGGAATTTACTACGATGGGTGTCTCCAAGAACGGTAAAAGAAAGCTACATTTCACCCAAATACTATGCTTATCCATATATGAGCGAAGAGTAGGTTTAATCCTTAGTTAATAGAATAAAAGACATCGGGTAAATTAAAATATCCGATGTTTTTTTGTTTATGTTGCAATAGATTGTTGCATTTCGTCAAAATATGTATTATCTTGATAGAATCAAAAATCAATTATAAACCAACAAAAACTATGATTATGAAAAGTAAAGTAAATTTTGCATTTGAATTAATAGGAAAAGCAGGTAGCACATTATCAGATGATTTAGTAGTGAACGCCGGTATTTTAGGCAACAGTAAATATGAAACCGGAATTGCTTATAATGGTACATTGCCCACCAGAGAATTGGACGGAAGAGTAGATTTATCTAAAGAGAATTTTACTGTAGAAGTTTGGATTACATCAAGCATAGAACATGTAATTTATACAGTATATCCGGTATCAATTATTACAAAAGTTTATTTAGAAAAAATAAGAAAAGGACAAAAAAATATTATTCATGTTATTGTAGATGATATTCCGGCAAAATTAACGGCAAGTGGTATTCCTAAAACACAAAGAAAAATTATTATAGAAGCGAATCATCCTTTCTGATGTATGCAATATTTAAAATGGATTATTTGTTTTATTGGAATGCTGTTTTTATCGTATTTGCCCATAAACGCTGCAGATAAAATAGACACAATTCATTGTTTTACCAAATACAGTACGGCTTCTTTATATTCGTATAAACATATTCGGATTAATAAGAAAATAAATCAGTCAAAGATTGCATTGGTTGATTCTATTTTCAATTTATTTAAACCAAAATATCCTGATTTATCATTTTATTTTATAAATGAGGATAATATTCGAGCTTTTATTTCAAATGAGTGTATCTATATTTCTGCCGGTTTGGTTAATAGTAAATATATAAATACGGAAAGTATTATTTTGATACTCGCTCATGAAGTTGGACATGTTTATGATTCGGTTTGCAATAATCCAAGAATAGTGAATTGTAATACCATTTGCATAAAATGTGCTTCCGATTTTTGCTCTCATCACGAGCAAGTTGCAGATTTTAGTGCAACTCGATTGATTTTGCCTACTGTTTTTTCTACAGATGTAACAGCAAAAATTATCCAAAAAGGAGTGCCCGCAATCATCGAATTTATTTCCAAAGAAAAGGGTTATACAGAAGCAGGCTATCATAAAGATGTAGCTTGCAGAGATAGTACTTTTAAAGCCGGTTCTGAAAAGAATATTCCAATTCCAAAATGTAAAAATGATAATTGTAAGTAATTTACTTTGTAAGCAAAGTTACTAATAACCGATACAAATCTTTGGGTTTGTATGGTTTGTAAATAAATGCATCAAATCCAATTTCGTGAAATTCTTCTTTTGTAAATGACGATAAGGAAGCCGTATTTCCAATTATTTTTATGGTATGGTATTTTTTATTTTTTCGTATTTGTTGTGTTGTTTCAATGCCATTTAAATTCGGCATATCTAAGTCCATAAAAATAATATCCGGTATTTTTTTGAAAAGCAAATTGATTACTTCGTTGCCGTCATTGGCTTCAATCACTTTTATGGTCTTGTTGAAGTTTAATAAAATTTCTTTAGCTACTAATCTGTTCTCTAAATTATCATCGGCAATTAAAATCAACTTATTATTTAGTAATTCAGGAGTAATCATTATATCATCTGTAGCAACTTCATTCATTTGCACAGCGTTTTTCATTGGAATGCTTATAATAAACTCAGTTCCTTTATTTAATTTACTTTTAATGTCAATAGTACCATTCATTAATTGCACTATTTTTTTTGAAATAGATAAACCTAATCCGGTTCCACCAAACTTATCTTTAATAGTTGCATCTGCTTGTTCGTATCGCTCAAAAATTTTATCTATTTTATTTTTTGTAATACCAATTCCTGTATCTTTTATGGTAAACGTTATTTGACTGTGATGTTCATCCGTTTCCTTGCAATCCGTAAGTAGTGTAACACTGCCTTCATTTGTAAATTTAATAGCATTAGAAACGATGTTGAGTAATATTTGATATAATCTTATTTTATCACCGAGTAGTTGCTTTTTCTTTTTAAATCTGTTAATAATTTTAAACTGAATTTCTTTGTCTTTTGCTTTTGGTTCGAGTGCATTAAAAATGTCATTTATCAAATCATCTAAAGAAAATAGGTCATTGGTAAGTTCCATTTTTCCGGATTCAATCTTTGATATATCTAATACATCATTAATAATTCCTAATAAATTTTCTCCGGATCGTTTTAATCTTTGTATATAGTTATGTTGAATTTCGTTGAGTGTTTGTTGCTCTAATAAATAACAAATGCCTAAAATACTATTAATTGGTGTCCTAATTTCATGACTCATATTGGCTAAAAAATCATGTTTTACAGATGCCATTTTCTCTGCATTTTCTTTTTCTATTTTTAAGACATCCAACTTCATGTTGGTTTCCAATTTTTGTAGTTTGTTTTTTGTTTCATTATTGAGGTATTCTTCTTTTATCTGATTTAATTTTTTATAATTTGCTAATGCATCTATGTAGTTTCCTTTCTTTTCTTGTAATTTACTCAGTGTTTCATAAATGCCAATCAAGTTGTATTTTATGCCATTTTGCTCCGAAAAAGCAATCGTTTCTTTTAATGTTTGTTCGGCTTCACTAATTTTATTAAAATATTCATAAGCATCTGCCAACATTATTTTAGCTGTCATCTCATCTGTTGTATTATTTATTTGATGAAATAAAGCGATACATTTTTTATACGCATCAATACATTTTTTTTCATTGCCTACAAGCTGATAATACGTTCCATAGTTTGAATAGGCAAGTGCTAAAGGTAGTTTGAATTTATTTTTTTTAGCAATGTTAAAACCTTGATTTAATTGTTCAAATGCAATGGAAGTTTCATTAAAATCTAATAAAATGCCGGAAAAACCAATCTTGAAATTGGCGATATAATAGTCCATTTTAGATTTTTGGATATATTCAATTGCTTTTCTACCGGCTTCAATACAATCTTCTTTTAAATGTTGTTTATGTAGTAATAATGTTTGGTTTTGGTAGGCACTTGCAATTTGCAAATAGTCGTTGATGCGATACGCAATTTCTATTTGCTCATGCACTAATTTCTGTGCAGCTTCTAAATTTCCTAAATAACGTTGTATTCGAATCTGTAAACTTATGGCTTCTAATAATTTGGCATTATTCGCATACAAAAGGGCATTTTCCTTGGCGATTTCTGTGTATTTCCAAGATTGTTGATATTCGCCATTATCTATATAATATAAAGCAAAATGAATACCAAGATGTGGAAGTAAGTCAGCTCTCTTATTATTTTCGATAAAAGTTTGGCTTTCTTGTAAATTCTGTAACATGGCAGCATCACTCACCCAATTATCGGAGCGTTTTAAATGTAATACATAAGCTTCTGCTTGCTCTAATGTGCTTATTGACATTCTATGGTTTTGTACTTTAAATATACAAATATGTGGTCATACATTTTCTGATTTTAGATTATCCGTTAAATTTCTTTTAAATAAGATGATAAAATAGGATATCACCAAAAACAGTTATATTTTAAAGGAAATTTTATAAATAATGAAAAAAATCCTGTTTGTTGCTTGTTGCGTTTTGTTTTTTACCACTTTAAAAGCGGAAGATAAATATCTTGTTAGCTATACCTTAGTAAAATCTCATACGACGAAAACCATTTCCGATTTATGGAAAAAACACCATATTCCTAAAGTTATCTTACATGTAAAAAACGACGTCGATATTTATGAAATTATTTATAAAGCGAAATGGTTGGATAGTTCTTGGATAACGTGTTCCGGTATATATTATGCTCCGAAAAATGTAAAGAAATCAGTTCCTATTATGATGTTTGGTCATGGTACTCAAATTCATAAACATCGTGATATTAGTGATGATGATGCACAACAAGGTATCTGCTTAGGATTTGCCACGGATGGATATGCTGCTTGCTATCCCGATTATTACGGCATCGGAAAAGGCGAAAAAGAACATATCTATCAACATGCATGGTCGGAAGCAATGTCATTTATTTATATGTTGTATGCAGTAGATGAACTCAACAAGAAACTAAATGTGCAAACCAATGGTCAATTATTCTTAACCGGCTATTCGCAAGGTGGACATGCCTCTTTTGCTGCTCATAAATATTTAGAAGAACTCAATGACCCACGTTTCCAAGTTACCGCATCATCACCTATGAGTGGTGCGTATGATATGACAGGCGAACAAGAAAAATATATGTTCCAAGAGTATCCGCGTCCATTCTATTTGCCGTATTTATTAGTCTCTTATCAAACAGCCTATAAGGTTATAAATACAAATAATATTTATTCTGTTTTCAAACCACCTTTTGATACGTTGCTACCTCAATATTATTCGCACAATGATAATAAAACATTGTATGATTTGGATAAAATAATGCCTAAAGTTCCGGCAGATGTAGTAATTGATTCATTTGTACAAATGTATAATCGCGATTCCAATTTTATTTTCAAACAACGATTGCGCGAAAATAATTTAACTAATTGGAAGCCTAGAGCACCGGTTCAATTGTGCTATTGCAAAGGTGATAGAGAAGTTAACTATAAAAACTCTGAAGTTACATACAACAACATGCGTGCTTTAGGTGTAACCAATATTAAACTGAATAACTTAAGCGATAAGTTAGATCACAATACATGTGCTCCTTTTGCTGTAATGGCTACTAAATTCTTTTTTGATAGATTTAAAAATAATGGTGAAAATCCAAAGATGAAAGATGTACCCGGTTTTAAAAGAGCACTTTCTAATATCGTGAAAAAGAAAGAAGAGAAAAAATATTTAAAAACCGGACAAGACGGTATACGTTATTAATAGTTCGTGCTATTTTTTAATTTTGTTAGATAAATAGTGAAACACGTGTTTCATTATTTATCTAATATTTATTTCTTAGATAAAATTATAGATATGAAAATTAAAATCTGTGGCATGAAATATCCTGAAAATATTCAGGCTGTTGCAGATTTGTATCCGGATTATTTAGGTTTTATTTTTTATCCGAAATCAAAACGATTTGTATTAGGTGCACATCAACAACAATTCTCGGAATTTATTTTTAATGCGGATTTAAGAGTACAAAAAGTTGGTGTCTTTGTAAATGAAACCATTCAAAGCATCATTCGTGTTGCTACGGAATACGATATACAAATTATTCAATTACACGGCGATGAATCGCCCGAGTTTTGTGAAGATTTACAATTGCTCGGTTTTCAAGTAATAAAAGCTTTTGGCATTGATGCGTATTTCGATTTTTCAATTTTAGATGCGTATGAAGATGCTTGTTCTTTTTTTCTTTTTGATACCAAATCTAAAGAATATGGTGGCACCGGAACACATTTTGATTGGTTGCTGTTAAATCAATATACATTGTCAAAACCTATATTTTTGTCAGGCGGTTTGGAGATAAAAGATATATCAATCATACAAGATTTAGCAAAAGTAATTCCAATCCATGCGTTAGATTTTAATAGCAAATTAGAAATCGAACCTGCATTAAAAGACATTGAAAAATGCTCAGCATTAATATCGTTGTGTAGAAATGTAACAATGAAATAATAAGTTTCCATTTTAATTGAATTATTTAATGACTAAATTGCTTCTTTATTAAATTATAATGGCTCAATCCACAAATTTTAAATCTAAATACCAAGTAAACGAACAGGGTTATTATGGCCAGTTTGGTGGTGCTTACATTCCGGAAATGTTACATCCGAATATTGAAGAATTACAGCAAAAATATTTGGAAATCATTTACGATGAAGCTTTTCAGCATGAATTTCATGCGTTGTTGAAAGATTATGTTGGAAGACCAACACCACTTTATTTTGCCAAGCGATTGAGTGAAAAATTCAATACGCAAATTTACCTTAAACGAGAAGATTTATGCCATACAGGTGCGCATAAAGTAAATAATACAATAGGTCAGATTTTATTGGCAAAACGATTAGGGAAAACACGTATTATTGCTGAAACCGGAGCTGGACAACATGGCGTTGCTACCGCTACAGTATGTGCGTTAATGAATTTGCCTTGTGTAGTGTATATGGGTGAAGTAGATATTCAGCGACAAGCACCCAACGTGAAACGAATGCAAATGTTAGGAGCAGAGGTGCGTCCGGCTACTTCGGGTTCTAAAACTTTAAAAGATGCTACCAACGAAGCTATGCGCGATTGGATTGCCAACCCAACAGATACACATTATATCATCGGTAGTGTTGTGGGTCCACATCCTTTCCCGGATATGGTGGCTCGTTTTCAGAGCGTCATTTCGGAAGAAATGAAGCAACAATTAAAAGAAAAAACAGGCAACGAAAATCCAAATTATGTAGTGGCTTGTGTTGGTGGTGGAAGTAATGCCGCCGGTGCTTTTTATCATTTTTTAGATAATGAAGCAGTTCAGTTAGTTGCTGTCGAAGCCGCAGGTCATGGTGTGCATTCCGGTATGAGTGCTGCTACCACTCAACTCGGAAGAATTGGTGTGTTGCACAGTTCGAAAACCTTGTTTATGCAAACAGAAGATGGTCAAGTAATTGAACCGCATTCTATTTCTGCCGGTTTAGATTATCCCGGAATTGGTCCAATTCATGCTAATTTGTTTGACACCCAAAGAGCAACGTTTTTGAGTGCTACAGATACAGAAGCATTGCAGGCTGTGCAATTGTTGGCTCGAACTGAAGGTATTATTCCGGCTTTAGAAAGTGCACATGCAATAGCCGTGTTAGATAGGATAGGAGCAAAACCAACCGATGTAGTTGTGGTGAATCTATCCGGTCGTGGTGACAAAGATTTAGATACCTATATCCGAGAATTACAATAATATTTCCTTGTACTGAAATAACATAAAATGACGAATCGAATTAAAGAACTATTTCAAAAGAAAGAGAAAAATATTTTAAGTGTTTTTTGTACCGCAGGATTTCCTGAGTTAAATAGTATCGTACCCATCTTAGTTGAATTACAAAATAATGGTGTAGATATGGTTGAAATTGGAATGCCTTTTTCTGATCCAACTGCCGACGGGCCCGTTATTCAATATTCCAATACCATTGCTATTAATAATGGAATGATGTTGAAAACATTATTTGAACAACTAAAATCAATTCGTTCACAAATAAATATTCCATTGGTGTTGATGGGATATTTTAATCCGGTTTATCAATATGGAATCGACAATTTTTTAAAGGATGCACAAGCTTGTGGCATAGATGGTATCATTATTCCGGATTTACCCATGTATGAATATGAAACCATGTATCAATCTACTTTTGAAGCACACCAATTACAAAATATTTTTTTGGTAACACCGCAAACTTCCGAAGCAAGAATTAGAAAAATAGATGCGTTAACAGATGCCTTTATTTATGTCGTTTCATCCAATGCAATTACAGGTGGTACTTCAAATATTCAAGAAAATCAAGAACGATATTTTCAATATATAAAGTCGTTAAACTTGAAAAATCCAACATTAATTGGTTTTGGAATAAAAGATAAATCAACGTTTGAAACAGCATGTAAATATGCCAATGGAGCAATTATTGGAACAGCATTTATCAATGCAATAGATAAATCATCTAATCTAACTAAAGATATTAGCCAATTTATTCGAAATATTAAAACCGTATAAAGCTGAATTCACATTCCATACATCTGAAATCTATAATACATGAATATTGTAATCATAAACTATAATGCCGGAAATACTAAAAGCGTAGAAAATGCATTGTTACGTTTAGGAATACAACCTATTATTTCAGATGATATTTTAACGATTCAACAAGCAGATAAGGTTATTTTTCCGGGTGTAGGCCATGCTGCACCTACGATGCAATATTTAAAAGAGCGAAATTTAGATATTGTAATTAAAAATTTAAAACAACCTGTTTTAGGAATTTGCTTGGGGCAGCAACTGATGTGTACGCACAGTGAAGAAGGCAATGTAGATTGTTTAGGTATTTTTCCTGTACAAGTGAAAAAGTTTAACTCCAACAATCCTAATGAAAAAATTCCACAAATGGGATGGAATGAGATTCATCAACTTAAATCGCCCTTATTTAAAGCTATTCCTGAAAATGCATTTGTTTATTTTGTGCATAGTTACTATTGTGCATTAAGTAACTATACAATTGCCACTACTGATTATATTATTCCATTTTCTGCGGCCTTACAAAAAGATAATTTTTATGCAGTTCAATTCCATCCGGAAAAGAGTGCAGATGTTGGAAATTTGATATTGGAGAATTTCATCAAACATTGTTAGTCTTGGCTCAATCCTTGCTGTGTTGCTAAAATGTAGTATATTTATATCTTATTTCATTAACAAGTATCTATGAAGAACTTTTATCTTGTAATTATTTTGGTATGTTTATCAAATTGGAATGTATTTTCTAATGATAAACTGCCCAAAAATAGAACATGTGCAACAAAAATACCTACTGCAAGTTGGTATCAACAATTTAATCAAAAATTGCAATTGGCTGCACTTCAAAGTGCCACACAGCGTACTGAAGCCTCATACACTATTCCGGTTATTGTGCATGTTGTGTACTGGAATTCCGTAGAAAACATATCACAAGCACAAGTCAATTCACAGATACCTGTTTTAAATGCTGATTTTGCCGGAACCGGTTTTAATTCATCTAATTGTCCGGCTGCTTTTTTGCCATATAAAGCCAATACCAATATCTCATTTTGTTTAGCTTCTAAAGATCCGTATGGTAATACCTTAGTAGAAACCGGCATACATAGAGTAAATGCCCAAACTGCCGGGTTCACTAATCCAGGAAGCAGTGGTTGGTCAGACACCTATATCGACAATACTATTAAACCGCAAACGTATTGGGATCCTACTAAATATTTGAATATTTGGGTATTGAAAATAGATGGTGGAACCTTAGGATATGCAACGTTTCCGGGTGGTTATGAAGAAGAAGATGGTGTTGTAATAAATTATGAATGTTTTGGCACTTCAGGGACAGCAGTTGCTCCCTACAATAAAGGTAGAACAGCAACACATGAAATTGGACATTGGTTAGGTTTGTCGCATATAAGTGGTGATGAAGCTTGTGGTAATGATTATGTAGGTGATACACCGCCGCAAGCCGGTGGAAACGATGGTGGTTCTGGTGGATTAAATTTTGGCTGTCCAACATTCCCATTCCAAGCAAATAGCTGTGGTGCTGGAACAAGTCCAAATGGTGAAATGTTTATGAATTTTATGGATTATGTAGATGATGCCTGTATGTATATGTTCACTGCCGGACAATCAACTCGTATGCACAATGCCATCACGTCCGATGCCATGCGAGCAGCTTTAGTTACTTCTACTGTTTGTACTTCTACACCTTCAGCTCCGGTTGCTAATTTTAGTGCAGATAAAACAGATGTTTGTCCAAGTACCACCATTACTTTTTCTGATTTATCTTCTAATACACCAACAAGTTGGCTATGGACAATTACTCCGGCTTCCGGTTGGTCATTTACCAATGGTACTACATCTGCTTCTAAAAATCCTAAAATACTTTTTAATACAGCAGGAAATTATACCATCACTTTAAAAGCAACGAATAGTATTGGCAACGATACTGAAGTCAAAACAAACTATATCAAAGTATCAACACCAACAGGGCAATCGTTGCCATTTTCGGAAGGTTTTCAAAATGCCACTTTTCCACCAACAGGTTGGAGTTTAGTTTCTAATTCTACACATAATTGGGAACGAAAAACCAGTGTAGGTGCGTATGGTGCTTCCAATGCATGTATGTATTATAATAATTATGACATCGATGCTTCGTATCTAAAAGATGAAATTCATTCACCTTATATCAATTTAACGGGTGCATCTAATCCGAAAATAAAATTTGATGTTGCGTATGCTAGATATAGTAATCTTTCTACAGATACGCTAGAAGTTTTAGTAGCATTAGCTTGTTCCAATACCGTTCAGTCAATCTACAAAAAAGGTGGTAGTACATTGGCAACTGCTGCTAATTATAATAACAACTTTGTGCCTACTTCAGCACAATGGAGAACCGATTCTATCAATATTCCACCGGCATTTATCAACCAAAAAATTAAACTTATTTTTAGAAATAATGGTGCGTATGGCAATAATGTTTATGTAGATAATATCAATGTATATAATAGCGTTGTAACCGGATTAAAGCAGCATCAATTGGATATAGTTTATGCAATAATTCCTAATCCAAGCAATGGGAATTTTGATTTAAATATTACATCCAAACAAGCAAAAAATTACACACTGAAATTGTATAACATAAATGGACAAGTTTTATTGGAAGAAAATTTAGATTTGCGAATTGGCTTAAACAATAAACATATCTCGTTAGAGCATATCGAAAAAGGAATGTACTACCTCAGCATTACGGACGATGAAGGTGTGAGTACACAAAGTATTTTGATACAATAAAAATGTTTATATAACAACAGAAGCTGCATTTTATGATGCAGCTTTTTTATTTTTACACTATGCTAATTATTCCGGCAATAGATATTATTGATGCAAAATGTGTGCGACTCACTAAAGGTGATTACGATACCAAAAAAATATATAACGAGAATCCGGTGGAGGTTGCTAAAGAATTTGAAGCAAATGGCATCACACATTTACATTTAGTGGATTTAGATGGTGCTAAATCCGGAAAAGTAGTGAATTGGAACGTGTTGGAGGCAATAACCCAAAATACCAACTTGAAAGTTGATTTCTCAGGTGGAATAAAATCGAAAGAAGCAGCAAAACAAGCTTTTAATTGCGGTGCTAATCAAATTGCAGTAGGTAGTTTAGCTGCTAAAAACAAAAAAGAATTTGTGGATTGGATTTGGGAATTTGGAGAAGAAAAACTCATCTTAGGTGCCGATGTCATGAACGAAAAAATTGCAGTGAGTGGTTGGCAAGAAAATAGCACACAGGATATTTTTTCGTTTTTAGATTTTTATTTCGAAGAAGGCATCGATTATGTACTATGTACCGATATTTCTAAAGATGGAATGTTGCAAGGTCCTTCGTTTGAATTGTACGATAAAATTATCAAAGAATACGAAGAAATAAAATTAATTGCATCAGGTGGTGTTACTTCTATAGCTGATTTAGCGGCGTTACAACAAATGGGTTGTTATGCAGCTATTGTTGGGAAAGCATTATACGAAAACAAGCTTTCGTTGAAAGATTTACAATCTTTTTTATCATAAAATTTATTCATTACAATATATCATCCTTGTTAACCAAACGTATCATACCATGCTTAGATATCAAAAACGGAGAAACCGTAAAAGGTATCAACTTCGTGGATTTACGCAGTGCGGGCGATCCGGTTGAATTGGCAAAACAATACGTTGTCCAAGGTGCAGATGAGTTGGTTTTTTTAGATATCACTGCAACAGTGGAAGCGCGTAAAACATTAGTAGATTTAGTGAGAAATGTAGCAGCAGCTATCAATATTCCTTTCACAGTTGGTGGAGGCATCTCAACAATTCAAGATGTAGATGTGTTGCTAAATGCAGGTGCCGATAAAATTTCTGTCAATTCATCCGCCGTAAAAAATCCTAATTTAATTGATGAGCTGAGCAAGCAATTTGGTTCGCAATGCATTGTAGTTGCAATTGATACTAAATTAGAAGATGATTGGAAAGTATATGTAAAAGGTGGAAGAGAAGCAACTCCGCTTTCCACGAAAAATTGGGCAAAAGAAATTCAAGAACGCGGTGCCGGAGAAATTTTATTAACTTCGATGAATAACGATGGTACTAAAAACGGGTTTGCATTAGACATCACGCATTGGTGTTCCGCACATTTGCATATTCCGGTTATTGCCAGCGGTGGTGCAGGAACAAAACAGCATTTTGCAGATGTTTTTAATATAGCCAATGCCGATGCTGCTTTAGCTGCAAGTGTTTTTCATTTTGGCGAAATTCCAATTCCGGATTTAAAATCATATTTAAAAAAAGAAGGAATTTCTGTGCGCTTGTAAGTAATTTTTATCAAAAAAAGTAAATCGTTTTTTAAATATATTGACTTAAATAATAAACCATGACACCTGATTTTTCAAAAGATATAAACGGATTATTGCCTGCCATCATCCAAGATGCACAAACCGGAAATGTGTTAATGTTAGGTTATATGAATAATGAAAGTTTTGCTAAAACGAAAGAAACAAATAAAGTTACATTTTTTTCTAGAAGCAAAAATAGGCTTTGGACAAAAGGAGAGGAAAGTGGTAATTTTTTAGATGTTGTGGATATAAAATTAGATTGTGATAACGATACATTTTTAATAAAAGTAAATCCGGTAGGTGCGGTATGCCATACCGGAAGTGATACATGTTGGAATGAAAAAAACGAAACCGTATTTTCATTTTTACACGCTTTGGAAAGCGTAATTGCAGATAGAAAATTACATCCAAAAGAAGGTTCTTACACCAATATATTGTTTAATAAAGGCATCAATAAAATTGCACAAAAAGTTGGTGAAGAAGCAGTAGAGGTAGTGATTGAAGCGAAAGACAACAATGATGATTTATTTAAAAATGAAACCGCCGATTTGTTGTTTCATTTAATGGTTTTGCTTCGTGAAAAAAATATTTCATTCAATGAAATTTTAGATGTTTTAAAACATCGACATAAATAAATTCTTTACTCATTTATATTCTAATCTATTTCTTATTTTAAATAGTTGCGTAGCTATTATTCTATTACAACACTTTTGTTGTTTGTTAATTTATTATAAATACTAATTTTTAATGGAACTATACAAGATTGGTATGTGTTTTGTAAGTATTAATTAAAATAAAAAATAAAAGAATGAGTATTTGGAGAGTTATTTTAAGTATCCTTTTCCCGCCTTTAGCCGTTTACGATAAAGGTTGTGGAAGCATCATCATCACCTTGCTGTTAACCTTAATTGGTTGGGTGCCGGGCGTTATTGCTGCATTAGTAATTTTAAATAATCCGAAATATGAAATAAGATAAAAGGGGTTTTTATGTTTTTAGTTTGACGGCTCAAGTTGTACAACTTGAGCTGTTTTTTTATGCTTCGTCATCGTCTAGGTTTTTAAACGGTCGGATAATTAAGCGCAACGTTCTATCATAGGTAATGTAGTTGTATAACCAACCAATGGTAACAGTTAATTTATTTCTAAAACCAATTAACGTGGTTACATGTACAAATAACCAAGCTAACCATGCAATAAAACCGCCCATTTTCAAGCCTTTGCTTTCCATCACGGCTTTGTTTCTACCTACGGTTGCCATAGCACCTTTATCGTAGTATTTAAATGGTTTAGTCGTTTTGTTTTTTAAAAGTGCTACTATATTTTTAGCAACCAATTCACCTTGTTGTATAGCAACAGGTGCTACCATCGGATGCCCTCTTGGGTAGTCTTCACTAAGCATTGCAGCCACATCGCCAATAGCATAAATATTGGGATAATTTTTTACTTGGCAATATTCATCCACCAAAATTCGATTGCCACCAACAATCGTTTCCGGACTAAATCCTTGCACCGGATTTCCTTTTACACCGGCAGTCCAAATTACGGTTTCACTTTTAATAACTTTCCCATCGGCCGTAGTAATTTCTTCACCGTTGTAATCCGTAACCATTGTATTTAACCACACGCTTACACCAAAATTTTTCACATATTTCAATGCTTTTTCAGAATTTTCAGGATGCATAGCACCGAGTAATCTATCTGCAGATTCAAAAAGATGAATTTGCATTTTTCTGAAATCGATTTCAGGATAATCTTTTGGCAAAATATTTTTTCGCATTTCACCTAATGCACCAGCCAATTCCACACCGGTTGGCCCGCCACCAACGATGGCGATATTGATGAGTTTTTCTTTTTTAGATTCATCATACGTAAGCAAGGCTTCTTCAAAGTTTTCTAAAATATAACTTCTTAAATTCAGTGCTTGCGGAATATCTTTCATTTGCATCATCTTGGATGACACCTCTTTTGGAAAACGGAAAAAATTAGTTGTACTTCCGGTTGCGATAATTAAAAAATCGTATTGCAAATCGCCAATGTCAGTGTGCACTTTTTGATTCGCAACATCGATATTGCGTACTTCAGCCATTCTGAAAATTCCATTTGGAATTTCTTGCATAAATTTTCTCAATGGATATGCAATACTACCTGGCTCTAAACCTCCGGTTGCTACTTGATATAGCAAAGGCTGAAAACAATGGTAATTGTTTTTGTCAAGTAATACAATTTGAACTTCTTTATCTTTTAAAATTTTAGCAATCTCAATGCCACCAAATCCGCCACCAATAATTACTACTCTTTTTTGTCCGGTTGAAGGTATTTTTAAATCCAAAGCTTAAATTTTTAGTTTTATTTATTTTTGAATACTGAACTTTTGTAAAATTAATCGAAAAATATTTATTTAAGATTAAATCTATTCTACACTAGTGTTATTTCTATTATATTTACAGCCTTTCAATTATAAAAATAAACACTTTTTATGTCGCACATTCATTTAATAAAAAGAGAAAATTACGGAATAATTCAGATGGATAGAGAGAAAGCCAACCCGATGAATTATGAATTTGTTGCACAATTACGTATAGCCTTAAAAAATTTATTGGAAGATGACAGTATACAAGGTGCCATTATAAATGGAAAAGAGAATTTCTTTTCTGCCGGATTAGATTTGCCGGAATTGTATTCGTATGATGAATTACAATTCGAAAAATTTTGGCGAAATTTTATGGAGTTAGTTTGCGATTTAGTCTCGTTTGATAAACCATTGATTGCTTCAATTAATGGACATGCACCGGCGGGTGGATGCATTATAGCTATCGGTTGCGATTACAGAGTAATGGCCGAAGGGAATTATAAAATTGGGTTAAATGAAATTCCAATTGGTATTGTAGTGCCAAGAGGTGTATTTGATATTTATAGTTTTTGGATTGGAAGAAAAAGAGCCTTTCAATATTTATTAGAAGGAAAACTATATACACCTGAACATGCAAAAGAAATTGGATTAGTGGATGAAGTTGTTCCGGCAGATAAAGTATTAGAAGTAGCCGAACAAAAAATGAAACAATATTTAAAATACGAGCAAACCAGTTGGCGTATTACAAAAAAACAAATGAAGCGAGCGCAATTGCAATCTATTTCATCTATTTCTGATTTTGAAATGAAAACAATGCTGCAACAATGGTGGAGCCAGCCGGTTCGTTCCATTGTTACGCAGTTTGTAGAGAATTTGAAGAAGAAAGGTTGAATAAATAATGTGATATTGAACAAAATATAGTTGAATATTTTAAAGTTTTTTTTCTTTTTCCTTTGTACTTCAATTCAGTATTTTATTTGTCTTTTATATAGAATTTTTAAAACAATTATTTTAATGCAATATTTTTTCATTACTACATTATTCTATGGAAGATAAATTCACAGCATTTGAAAATAGATTGAGGAAAGTGTATAAACACCTTTCTAAAATTGCTCGCAAACAACAAGTTGTTTGCTATCGTATCTATAATGTAGATTTGCCTGAGTTCCCTTTTATTATTGATGTTTACAAAGATTGTGTGTATGTGTCAGAGTATAAGAGTAAACATAAATTGAGTGATGAAGATTACAAAAATTGGCTTGATACCTCTATCCAAATTATTCATGAAATATTGGAAGTAGATACCTCTAAAATTTATTTAAAATTACGAGAAAGACAAAAAGGTAAACAACAATATGAAAAAATAGAACAAACAAAATCAGAAATGATTGTGCCAGAAAATGGCTTAAGTTTTATTGTCAATCTTTCTGATTATTTAGATACCGGATTGTTTTTAGATCATCGCCTTACACGACAAAAAGTACGTGAAATTGCAACCGGAAAAAAAGTTTTGAATTTATTTGCTTACACCGGAAGTTTTTCGGTATATGCAGCTGCCGGAAATGCACAAACAATTACTACAGTTGACATGTCTAGAACGTATTTAACTTGGGCAAAACGCAACCTTTCATACAATAAACTATACGATGAAAAAAAACATACATTTATACAAGAAGATGTATTGCAGTTTTTGAAAAAAATGGAACCCAATTCGTATGATTTAATTATCCTCGACCCACCGACATTCTCAAATAGTAAACGCATGGAATCGGAGTTGGATATTCAACGCGATTATATAGATATCATTAATAAATGCATGAATGCGTTAACCGATACTGGTCAACTTATTTTTAGTACAAATTATAGAGGTTTTAAAATGGATGCCGAAAAAATAAATGCTACTTCCGTTAAAGATATCACCAAACAAACTACACCTTTCGATTTTGAAGGGAAATTGAGAAGAGTTTGTTATTTTATAGAGAAATAAATGGAATATTTTTTATTGTTTTTTTATTTTTTCTTCCAATGGATTAGTGGTTAATGTAAAACCGTATTCAAGTGCAAATTCTTTTTGCGCTCGTTGGAAATTAGCATCTAAGAGTTTTTCTTGTTTTGATATTTTTTCGCTTAATTTATCCAACTTTGTTTTCAATTCATCGTCCGTATATTTGTTTCTATGTTCAATAAGTTTCAACATTTCTTTGTATTCACCATCTGTAATATTTGCATAGAATTTGAATAATTTTTTAACATTGTTTAATAAGCTTTTATTGCCTTTGTAAGGCTTCATTTTATTTAAAACGGCGATACTTTTATCTATTTGCTCACGCAACGATTGCAACGAAAATTCATTTACTGTGCCGGAAAATGCCATGATTTGCTCACCAATTTTTGTTTGCTCTGCAATGATTTTATCGTTGTAGGCAACAGCTTCGTCCGAATTGGCAAAAAGTGAAGTTGCTGAAAAAAGGATTAGTAAAACGAGGATGCTATTTTTCATTCTATTTTCAGTTTATATTTGGTGCAAAATTGCAATTGAGCTTCGTTATATGCCGGATATACTTTTGCCATTTTCTTTTTTATAGTTTCAAATATAGCCAATTTCTGAGCTTTAAAATCTTTGAATTCTAAATCCGGGTTTTCAATAATTTCTAATAGTTTCGTGTGGTCATTGTTGGCAATATTATTGTACGTAGCAAATAAATTTTTAGCAGCGTTATAATAGGTTGTTTCGTTGTTGTATATTTTTAAGCTATCTATAAATTGAATACTTCTTTTTATTTCAAATTTTAATATTTTAAGATTGAGTTCTGTTGCACGTTCGTTAAACTCAAACATTTCTTTGCCAATATTTTTTTGTGCTTCTAAAATAGATTGATGAAATTGATATGCATTTACATCGTAGTTTTGTGCCATAGAAACGGAAGCGAAAGATATCAATAGTATAGATAATAAATTTTTCATCTTAGTTTTTTCTTAAAATTATCAATTAAAATGCCAATTTCCGAAGATTGTCAATTTAATGATTCATTTCTTTTAAATCGTGGATAATATCAGCAATATAAGCTTTCGCATCAAATTTCGTATTTCCAAAAAATTGCGTCAATCCAACCATGTCGCCGTGGCTGACAGAAGGTGCATCACTCGAAAGCATGATGCCACGATAATTGCCCCATTTACTGGATTCAACGCCGACCATTCCATCATTTTTTCCTTCGTATTCTTTGATAATATATGCCATTGTTTTCCAAATTATATTCGGATATTCTTTGTTGACATGGCTTGCATAACTTTGATAATATACTTTGGAAGAATCCGGCACTTCATCGTTAAATTGTTTCATGCCGTCTATCGTCATCTGCACCACGGAGCGTAAACTATCCGGCCGTTTATCGCCAATTAGGGTTGCATATAAATTCACCAAACGTGCCGTGGCAAATTTTGGCAAAGGTAATTTTCCCACTACAATATCTGCTAAGTGCGTTCCTTGATGAGGTGTGCCTAAGGTGGTAAGGCTGGAAACATGATCGTCCATTCCTAGTCGGCTGATTAAATAACGACCTTCTAAACCGCCTTTGGAATGACCAATAATATTTATTTTTTTCTTTTTAGTGCTTTCTAAAATATCTAATATCCGATATTTTAATTTGATGGCATTGTCCGGAATAGACATGAAAGCATCTTGTTTTGCTGTATATACATCGCAGCCGTGTTGTTTTAAATAATCCGGAATATTTCCCCAATAATGTAACAATCGATTTCTATCTTGGAAACCTAATCCACTTACCAAAATAACCGGATATTTTGTGTCACAATAAGATAATTTCGATTCTTTTTGTATCATACGTTTCTAAAAAAAATAAGAAGTGCAATTTTATAAGATGAATTCATATTTCCAAAAAAAAAGAGCGATACTTTTTACCTTAACTATGAATTAATATTGAAATCGTTGTATTTTAAACAAATTCTTTTTTAATTTGTAACATGATTAAAGGATATTTTTACGGTTATTATTTTTTTCGTTCATAAACGAGACGAATACTACCGTAATGTATATAAAGTATAAAGTCTCGATTGGTATCGAGACTTTTTTTTTGAATAGATGTATATAATAGATATGAAACCAAAGATTGCTATACAAGGATTTGAAGCTTCTTTCCACGAGATTGTTGCACTTAATTTTTTTGGAAAAGATATAAAAACTGTGGAGTGTGCCTCATTTACAAAGTTATTTGATGTAATGAAAAAAGATGGTGCAGACTATGCTGTTTGTGCAATTGAAAATACATTAGCGGGTTCTATATTACCTAATTACGCACATCTCCGAAATTCTAAATTACACATTATCGGAGAAGTGTATTTGCGAATAGAAATGAACTTAATGGCGTTGCCGAATCAAACTATAGATACTATTTTTGAAGTGCATACACATCCGATGGCTTTATTGCAATGCCAACTTTTCTTTGAAAAACATGCGAATATTCAATTAATTGAATCGCATGATACAGCATTGAGTGCAAAAGAAATAAGACAAAACAACATAAAAAATAGAGCAGCAATTGCCAGTAAACGTGCAGCAGAATTATACAATTTAGATATTTTGGCTGCCGATATTCACGACAATAAACGCAATTTTACACGCTTTTTAATTTTGTCTAAATCATTACATTCCGAATATCAACCGGATATCATCAATAAAGCATCTATCTCTTTTAGAGCACACCATACACCGGGCAGTTTGGCAAAAGTTTTAACCATTATCGGAGAGCATAATATCAATCTTACAAAAATTCAATCCTTACCTGTGATAGGGCAAGAGTGGCAATATTATATGTATGCAGATTTAGAATTTGATGATGTTGCAGTATATCGAAAAATGATTCAAATGATTGAACCATTTACAACCGAATTAAAAATTTTAGGAGAATACAAACAAGGAATAAAATTATCCTAATTTAAAACTAAGTAGAGAAGAACAAATGAAAATGATAATTGAAGCAGCCAATAAATTACAACATATCAATGAATACTATTTTAGTATGAAGTTGAAACAAATTGTACAATTACGTGCAGCAGGGAAACCGATTATTAATTTAGGTATCGGAAATCCGGACCAAGCTCCATCTGATAATACCATACAAGCCTTAAAAACAGCTGCTGACAATATAAAAAATCATGGATATCAAAGTTATATCGGTATTCCGGCATTGCGCAAAGCTATGAGTGATTGGTATAATACTACGTATGGAGTTACTTTAAATCCGGAAACAGAAATCTTGCCGTTGTTGGGTTCTAAAGAAGGTATATCACATATATCTAATGCATTCTTAAATCCGGGTGATGTGGTATTAGTTCCCAATCCGGGCTATCCAACCTACACTTCAGCAACTTACTTAGCAGGTGCCACACCGGTGCATTATGCATTAGATGAGAAAAACAATTGGGCACCCGATTTTTCATCGATTGATGAACAAACATTAGAAGCTGCAAAATTAATTTGGATTAATTATCCGAATATGCCAACCGGAGCAAGTGGCAACGAAACTATTTTTAAAACGATTATTGAGATAGCTCGTAAATACCAAATTCTTGTTGTAAATGATAATCCGTATAGTTTGGTTTTAAACGAAGGAAAGCCGGTTTCTATTTTACAAATTGCAGGTGCTAATGAGGTGTGTTTGGAATTGAACTCGTTGAGTAAATCTCACAATTTAGCCGGTGCTCGTGTTGGTTTAATTGCCGGAGCAAAAGAATATATTGATACGGTATTAAAAGTAAAAAGCAATGTAGATTCCGGAATGTATTTGCCGGTGCAAGAAGCGGCAATAGCTGCACTTTCCAATGATGCAAATTGGCATGCCCAAAGAAACGAAGAATATAAAAAACGCAGAAAGTTTGCGTACGCTATTATGGATGCATTACACTGTGTGTACGACAGCACACAAATCGGGATGTTTTTGTGGGCAAAAATTCCGGATACATACCAAAATGTGGAAGAATTAACAGAAAAAATATTACACAAAGCAGATGTGTTTATTACACCGGGTTTTATTTTTGGAAGCAATGGTGAGCGTTTTATCCGCATTTCATTGTGTAGTCCGGAAGCTGATTTAAAAGAAGCATTGCAACGTATAGAAAAATTAAATACAAAAAATTAAACATGAAAGTAGCAATTTTCGGTATTGGATTAATTGGTGGCTCAGTAGCAAAAGATTTGAGAGCATCAGAATTCTGTACAGAAATATATGGTGTAGGTAGAAGTGCAAAAACGAATGAAACCGCATTGTCATTAGGCTTAGTAGATAAAATTATTACCAAAGAAGAAGCCTTAGAACATGCAGATTTATTGGTGTTAACAGTGCCTGTAAATGTATTGATTGAGGAATTGAAATTTATTTTAGATAGAATAAAACCACATCAAGTAGTAACGGATATGGGCTCTACTAAAGGAATAATTATAGATGCCATTAAAGACCATCCCAACAGAAATAGATATGTAGCTTCGCATCCTATGGCAGGAACGGAAAACAGCGGGCCACAAGCCGCTATTCAAGGGTTGTTTAAAGATAAAATCTGTATTATTTGTGATAAAGAAAAGAGTGCTGCTGATGCTTTAGTTTTAGTTGAAAAATTATACCAAACATTAGGCATGAAAATGAAATATATGGATGCACATCAACATGATATGCACGCAGCATATATTTCACATATTTCACATATCAGCTCGTTTGTATTAGCAGCTACTGTTTTAGAAAAAGAAAAAGATGAAGCTGCTATTTTGGAAATGGCCGGCGGTGGTTTTGAAAGCACTGTTCGCTTGGCGAAAAGTTCACCTGAAATGTGGGCACCTATTTTCCAACAAAACAAACATTACTTATTAGAAGTAATGGATACATATATAGAAAAAATCTATCATTTTAGAAATTTAATCAATAAAAATAAAAATGAAGAGTTGTTAGATTTAATGCGTGAAGCAAATGAAATACGTAAAATTTTAAAATAATTAACATGATTCTTGAAGTAGCAACGTTATATGTAAAACCGGAATTAATGCCAACATTTGAAGCAGATTTTGTAAAAGCATCCCAATTTATTGCACAAGCCAAAGGCTATATTACACATGAATTACAAAAATGCTTGGAACAGGAAAATAAATTTATATTGATGGTACAATGGGAAACCTTGGAAAACCATACGGTAGATTTTAGAACAGCCGATTTATTTGAGCAATGGAGAACTATTATTCATCCGTATTTTGAACCGAAACCTAATGTGGAACACTTCGTTTGTGTATATCCTAAATAATTTAAGCAGTAAAGTTTATCCAAATTTAAAACATAGAATAAATTCAATTAATAATTAATAAATAACTTTATAGAATGAGCAACTTAAACATTGTACCTCTGAAAGATTGGGGTTTTAATTTTGAAAGACCGATAATTATTTCAGGTCCATGTTCTTGCGAAACAGAAGAACAAATGTTGGAAACAGCCCAACGTTTAGCAGACAAAGGAATTCATGTGCTAAGAGCCGGAATTTGGAAACCACGTACACGTCCGGGTATGTTCGAAGGTATCGGAAAAGAAGGCTTAACTTGGTTAGTAAATGCCGGCAAACAAATCGGCAAGCCAACTACCGTAGAAGTGGCTACCGCACAACACGTGGAAGAATCATTAGAAGCCGGTGTAGATATTCTTTGGATTGGTGCCCGCACCACTGTGAATCCGTTTTCTGTACAAGAAATTGCGGATGCATTGCGCGGTGTGGATATTCCGGTATTGGTGAAAAACCCAATTAATCCGGATTTGCAATTGTGGTTAGGCAGTATGGAACGCTTAAATGCAGTAGGCATCACTAAATTAGGTGCTATTCATCGTGGATTCTCTGCATACGAGAAATCAAAATATAGAAATAAACCAATGTGGGAATTGCCGGTGGAAATGCGTCGTTTGTATCCAAATATGCCTATCATCGTTGACCCTTCACATATCTGTGGTTCTAGAGAATTGATTCCTTCTGTATCACAAAAAGCGTTAGACTTAGATTTTGATGGTTTGATGATAGAATCTCACCGCGACCCGGATAATGCTTGGAGCGATGCCGCACAACAGGTTACACCGGAGCGTTTAGGTGAAATCGTTTCTTCTTTGGTGGTTCGTAGCAGCAAATTAGATGATTATGCAGAAAATAAATTGGACGCTCTAAGAGCTCAAATTGATAGAATAGACAACTATATGTTGGAAATCATGGGTGAACGTATGGACATTGCACGTAAAATAGGTGAGTTCAAACGAGATAACGGAATTACTATTTTACAAACCAATCGTTGGGACGAAATCATCCAAGATAGAGTGAAAAAAGCAGCCAAAAAAGACTTAACAGAGGATTTTGTTAAAGATATGATGGAGGCAATTCACCAAGAATCTATCCGACATCAAACAAAAATTATGAACAATATTTTAGCAGAATAATTGCTTTGTCTCTTAAGTAATTGATATTCATGGTATTGTGTTGATTTCTTAATTTTTGTAAATGTTGGTAGATTTTTTATAAAATAATAGAGGTCTTTGCTTATTTGTAGAGTTTATTAAATTTGAATAATAGTATTTATAACTAAAAAAATAAGTAAAATGGACAAATCGAAAATGATTAAGGCTTATTGCCTCAAAACAAAAGAAAAAGATGTACCGATGCACGATGCCGTAATCACTAAAACTTCAAGAGGTGGTTATATGGCTTCCGGTAATGATGGAAAAGGAAACAAAATGGCTGCAATCTTAGGCGAAGCGAAAGCGTTACAAGCTATCAAAGATGGTGTTGCAAAACAAGGATTCTAATCCAACATTGAATTTAAAAATAAAGGTCAGCAATTGCTGACCTTTATTTTTTTATATGAATTGGGTAATGAAATCAATCGCATTGTATATAGCGTCTTACGAAACGGACTTAAAGTATTTATAGGATATTTCCTTTTGGCAGAATTTCCTTCAGCTTTCGCTGCTGATATAAGAATATAATCAAATGTGTTATTTTCATTGATAATTTATTCTTCTAGCTAATCTGCATATTGATTTATTTAAATAATTATTGTAAATTAAGATTACAAAAATCAATTATTATGAAAAAGTACGCATTCTTAATAGGACTATTGTGTTTTATTTTGATAAACGCATGTAAAAAAGAAAAGGAGAATTTTAATGCTGTTGGGTATTGGAAAGGAACATATAGTAATGCTCCAGCTGCTCCACCAACTATTGAATTCAGTTTTGCCTTATTCCGTTCGGACGGTACATTGAGATGGTATGTAGATCCAACTGATACAAATGGATTAAATAAGGCTTCCGGTACCTATACAATAGAAAGTGATAGTATTATTAATGTGGAGATACCCGATTGGTTGGAAATGTATAGATTAAAAATAAGAGTTAATTCTACCAAATTAGTAGGAACATGGGGTAATGCACCAAATAATAACGATGGAGGACAAATAGATTTAGTTCGGCAATAAAAATAATTCATCTCCTAAAATAGATTATAAAAAAAAAGTAAGAGCAATTTGCTCTTACTTTTTTTTATTATATAGAAAGAAAACGTTAATTCAACTTACTACGCAATAATTGTCCAAATATTTTCTCTTTACCTAAGGCTTCGTGGAATTTAACTTCGCCATTATTGGTGTAGGCTTCATTTCCATTAATGAATACGTGTTGCACCACCTTTCCGCTGCGTTTTACCAAACGGTAAGAGCCTTCAAATTGTTCGTGGTAATCTTCAATCGGATCGGTGTTTAAGTCGCTTTCAAAACGAGTTGGATCAATTACAATTAAGTCCGCACGTTTTCCTACAGATATATCACCTGCATCTATGCCTAAATAATCTGCCGGCTCTTTTGTTAATCTATAAACAGCTCTTTCAATGCTCATGATATTTGGATGGCGAACCGCCTGTTTTAGCAAGTGCAACGCACCATCGTGAAATGCCATATTTAAGTTGTGTGCACCGGAATCATTGAAACCAGGAAAACAATTTTCATTACTTAACAATTCCATGCGTACACTTTCTCTATGGTTGGATGTTTCGCATTTCCATCGGATTTGTGTGTCATATTCTGCCAATAAATTCATGAAATGTTCCACCGGTTCCACTTTGGCTTCTTCCGCAATTTGTACAAAGTTTTTACCAACATGGGATTCAACCGGAGATTTAACGACCCACATTTCTTTCAACGCTTTTGGAAATACAGAAGCCGATTTGTGATTCCATTCTTTTACAAATTGTTTTCTAAATTCCGGATTGGTAAACATTGCTCTTCTGCCAGCTTCATCTGCCGAAATGGCTTTTATCATACATGGAAACTCTTCAAATAAAGGTGTTACAGGGCCATCGCCATAATTCATAAATGGAACCGCCAATGTTTGGAATTTCATATCGGTACGCAGAATTTTATTACCTAAAAATCCTAATAATTTTAATAGATGATAAATGCGTTCATTCGATTTTAAATCTAATGCTGCTACGATAGTTGTTTTCAATGTTTTCTTAAAAAATCCTCCTTGACTTAAACGTGTAATAGTAGCAAATGATGTTTTGTCTAATGCGTTGGGTGTAATTTGCAATACGCGATTTCGGTTGCGTAATACATTGGCAATTCGTTTATACTCGGAACGAGGTGCTAATTGTGATGGTACAGAATATCCGGTAAATTGTGGTGCATACACACCGGCCCAACGATGAAATGGTAACATATCAATCGATACACCTAAAAATCCGGCATCCAATGCATCCGAAACAATGGATTCCATTTTTTTCAATTCTTCTTCTGTGGCATTTTTTTCAGTAAAACTTCGCTCTAAACCCATTACATGCATACGTAAGTTGGAATGTCCTAAAAAAGATGCAATATTTGGTCCCACCGGAACCGTATCTAAATGGTCATAATATTCTTTTACATTCTTCCATTTTATATTTCCAATCAACCAATTACTCAATACTTTCGCCGGAATATTTTCAACTCGAGCAAATAAATCAACTATTTCTTCTTCTTTACCGAGTGCTGCAGAAAGCGAGCAGTTTCCAATAACCACTGTAGTAACACCATGTCGAACAGATTCTTCCAACGCCGGTAATACTTCTAATTCAGCATCGTAATGTGCGTGAATATCTAATAAACCCGGCATTACCCATTTTCCGGTTGCGTCTATTTCTTTTGCATTCTCAATTGCAGGTGCTTTATCTAAAACAGCCTCAATTTTATTGTTTTTAATTACTACATCTTTAGGAATACCTTTGTTCCCTAATCCATCAAAATAAAGTCCGTTTCGAATAATGGTGGTTTGCATGTATAGCTTGATTTTTAGATTTTAAATTGTACCTAAAATTAATGATTTTAGATGAAAATTCTTATTGAAAATAATCAAGTATAATAAGATTGTTTAAACTACCGCTTATTGCCATTTATATCCTTGAAATGAAATAGACTATTCAACAGTTAATTAATATGGATAAAAGTAAATTCTGTTTGCTTATCTTTTCGATTTTACTAATTTTGAAGCAGTAATATTTTAAAATGGCATACAAAGTAAGAGTAATTTTAGATGGCGTTGAACATTCATTGTCAGTTAGCGATGATGAAACAATTTTAGAAGCAGCAATTGATGCAGGAATAGATCCGCCGTATGCTTGTCGAGTAGCAGCTTGTTGTAGTTGTAAAGCTAAATTAATTGAAGGCGATGTGGTGATGGATGATGATGAACCATTGACAGAAGAAGAAAAAGAAGAAGGCTTTATACTTACTTGTCAATCGCATCCCAAAAGTGAAGGTTGCTTAATTAGTTACGACGAAGCTTAATTTGTAAATTCTATATCGTAATTTCTTTTTCTAATCGGTTCGGAATTACCGTAGCTTTTTCTGTTACATTGTAACGGATGATTAAATTGCTTGGTTTTAGTTCGATAGAATTTTCGTGCATAAATTTCTCGAAATTAAATTGCAACGGAAGTACGTTGTATCTGTAATCTTTCGTGTTTACAAAAAGTTGTTGCAATAAATATTGTTTATCGTGTTTGTCTATTTCTTGTAAAAATAATTGTTGAGGTTTTATTTTGTATTGTAAAAAATAATCTACCGCAATGGTTTCTTTTAAGATGTTATCTTCTGGAAAGGTAGCATTGGCATAATCGAATAAATATACATAGATGTCTTTTAATGTATAACGATGTAAATCGCTTTGCGATGCAAAATATTTTCCAAGTCCCATCAAAAAATCAAAAATACTGTAATAATGTGTGATGTATTTTAGAGTATAAATGGCTCGTTTTTTATTCCAATACACTTCTAAAGCGTGTTCTAATAACAAAATGTTTTGCAAATCATCTTTGCTTAAATAGTTACTTTCAATAATTTGATATGGCGGATTTTCATCAAAAACAAAACCATGTTGTTGGAATGTGTTTCGAACCGGAGTGCCTTTTAAAAATTTGAGAAAACCCAATTGTAATTCCGGAGCAAATAATTTAAAAACTTCTTCAAATGAATATTTAATATCATCGATATAATCTAAAGCTAAACCTACAATTAAATCTAAATGCATTTCTATTTTGTGATCTAATTGTTTGATGATACTTTTTGTTTTATCAAAGTTTTGTTTTCTGCTTACTTCTAAGTTGGCTTTTTGGTTGACTGTTTGAATGCCAATTTCAAATCTAAATAAACCTTGTGGTACTTTTTCTTCAATAAATTGAATGATATCCGGATGAATAATGTCTGCTGTAATTTCAAACTGGAAAATATTTCCGGGACGATGATTATCTAAAATAAATTGAAAAATATCTATCGTGAAATCTTTTTTGATGTTGAATGTTCTATCTAAAAATTTAATGGTTTTGCCATGTCGCATCATAAATAACAACATATTTTTGATTGCAATATTGGGCAAGTTTCTTACTTTGTTATCTAAACTTGCCAAGCAAAAACCACATTTGTACGGACAGCCACGCGATGTTTCTATATATAAAATTTTAGAAGTTAATTCCGAAATTTCATCATCAGCATACGGCATAAAATGCAAGTATTGTTGCAAGTCAAAAACAGTGACGTTTTTATTTTCAATGATTTTATCTTCTTTCTTATAAACCAAACCTTCCACTTGTTCGATGTTTGGATATTGCGAAATAAATTGTTGAAAGGCAACCTCACCTTCACCCGAAATAATATAATCTACATAATCATTTTTGAGCACTGAATCGTATTCATAACTCACTTCCGGGCCACCTAACAATATTTTTATAGATGGATTTATTTGTTTGATTTTTGCTGCCACTTTCAACGTCGGTGTAATGTTCCAGATATAGCAACTAAAACAAACAATTTCAAATTGGGAGCAATATTCAGCAATTAGCTCAGTAGCTTCATGAATGGTAAATTCTTTCCACCTCAATCCTTCGTATTTTTTGTTTAATTGATACAAAATACGAATAGCGAGGTTTGTATGGATATACTTAGAATTTAGAGTAGCTAATAAAATACGCACCGTGCAAAGATACATAAAATCTAAGAGTAAGGCTCCATCATCGTTTATTGTAAGTTGTCAGTAAAAAAAATGTCGGACATATTAAGTTGTCCGACGTTTTCTTTGAATGCATTCAATTATTGACATTGAATTGCATGCTGAATAAAAAAATTATTTAAATCTTTCTTTATTTCCTATGCTATCTAATGGCAATACATTGGCGATAAATTTAAACCAGTTTCTGGATTTGCCAAACCAACTTACCATTACTGCATGTAACAATTTGTATTTGGAGTTGGTATATGGATACCATTGTGCTTCAATTAATTTGCCTTGTTTGTCTATCAATACTGATTTTAAATTGCAGAATACCAGCAAGCCATCTTCACCTTTAAATCGGCCTATTCCACTATCTTTCACACCACCAAATGGTAAATATGGATTGGCTTCATTCAACATGTGATTATTGATACAAACATTTCCGCACTTAAGTGCACGAGCAACACGAGTTCCGCGTTCGTCATCTTTCGTCCAAACAGATGCACTTAAACCATAAGCAGAATCATTTGCTAACGCAATGGCTTCTTCTTCTGTTTTAAATTTCATAATGGCTAATGTAGGTCCAAATGTTTCTTCGGATGCTACTTTCATGCTATGGTTGCAATTTTCTAAAATAGTAGGTGGTATGTGGTGTGAGCCTTTTTCTTGAATGCCACCGCACAATAATTTAGCCCCTTTTGCCAAGGCATCTTCGATATGGTCTTCAATTACTTTTACTTGAAAAGAAGCTGTGATTGCACCAACATCGCAATCTTCCGGAGAAGTAGTATCTCTGTTCGGGTGTGATGTTCTCAAGCGTTTGGTGCGTTCCACTAAGTAAGGAACCAATTTATCGTAAATGCCTTCTTGCACGTATAACCGTTCTATTCCGGTACAGTTTTGTCCGGCATTTGTAAAGGCACCCCACATAATTCCGTTTACGGTTCTATCAATATCTACATCATCAAACACGATGCTTGGATCTTTTCCGCCTAATTCTAAATCAATCGGAATAAGTTGTTTAGCACATGCTTCCATTAAGCGTTTTCCGGTGTTTACACTACCTGTAAAATGCACTTTATCCGGTTTTTGGGCTAATAAATTTGCACCCGTTTCTTTCCCACCAATTACTACTTGAATAGCATCTTTCATAAATCCGCTATTTGCAAAAAAGTGTTCCCAAAGTGGTTTTAATGGTGTTACTTCAGATGGTTTTACGATAGTTGCATTGCCGGCTAAAAAGGACATTAATCCCGGTACAATTACTTGATAAAATGGGAAATTCCAAGGTGTAATTACTAAAACAGTACCTAATGGTTCTCTAAATTGGCGAGATTTTTTTTCCATTAAGAAAATAGGCCAATTCATTTTCTGGTCTTTTAACTGTTTAGGTGCTAATTTAGTATATACATCAATTACATCGGTTACTTCAAATACTTCTGCTGCAAATGCATCGGTTCTTGCCTTTCCGGTTTCTGCAATGATGCAATCTAAAATAAAATCGCTGTGTTCAATAACGTAATCTCTAATTTTAAATACTTCTGCAATGCGTTGTTCCACGCTCATAGATTGTATTTTATGTTGAACTGCGTGTGCTTTGGAAAAAATCTCTTTTGCTTGTTCAGCAGAAACTTCATCAATTTCATAAAGTGTTTTGCTGTTAATCGGGTTGTTTACTTTAATTGAGTTCGTCGCAAGTACTTCCATATTGTTTCTATAATTTAAGTGCCAATATACCTATAAATGGTGATAATTAAAAATGGATTGATTTCTAGTGGATTAATTTTTTGCTAATAAAAATTGTAAGGCATCCCGAACAGTTGTGGCAGGTGCTTCTTCTTGTGGCACATGTCCCAAATGTGGATACATAATTAATTGTGATTGTTGAATATCATTATGAAAATAGTATGCAGTTTTTGGTGGCACCCAAGCATCTTTTTTACCCCAAAGTATTAATGTAGGTACTTGGATATTTTTTATTCGTGAACCACTTAAATCTAAATCGTTGACCATTTTACTTAATGCAGCACGTGTACCTTTTCTTCGCAAGAAATCGTAATACATTTTTTTTGTTTTATCAGACATGTTATTTCTGTTGCCATATACTTGTGCGTAAATGGTGTCTAAAATAGGCTTTGGTGTTGCTAATTTAGTTATGCTGCCTAATGGATATAACATCGAAATCATAGTAGTTGGTGGAATAAATTTATACCCTACACTATCTACCAAGATCATTTTTTTAATTCTTTCCGGATATTTTAAAGCATAATTCCAAGAAATAAAACCACCTAATGAATTGCCTCCAATATAAAAGGAAGTCAGATTAAACGTATCGATTAATTTTTCTATGAACGAAAAATAATCGTTATAGCCGGTTAATTTCCGTGTAGCTAAAGGACCTGTAATTCCAAAAGGTGGCATATCGAAACTAATCACTCTAAAATGTTTAGATAGTTCTTTTTGCCAACCATTCCATGTTTCTAACATAGAACAAAATCCATGAATTAAAAAAATGGTATCGCCTTCACCACTTATTTTTAATCGTACTTCAACATTGTCAATTATTTTGTATGTACAATCTTGTCCGTACTTTGTTTTTAAATAGGCAGCGGAAGTTTTACGCATGCCTAATTGTTTTCTGATTGTTTTTATCATGAAGTATTAGTTTATAAAAAGCATTTTCCCTGACCTCTGTATGTAGGTGTTACTGCTACAATTTTACCATTTGAAATAAGATGTAATTCTGTAAAGCGTTCGCAGATTTCTCCGGCTTTAGCATGTCTAAATAAAATAGTATCTCCAATGCTAATTTGTTCTTTACCATTATAAATACAAGGT
Organism: Bacteroidota bacterium; assembly: GCA_963169645.1. Lineage (GTDB taxonomy): Bacteria > Bacteroidota > Bacteroidia > Chitinophagales > JADIYW01 > JADJSS01. The sequence goes on along the minus strand of CAUJCO010000007.1, from coordinate 87,440 downwards.
GTTTGTACTTCACCACATGCTTCGTTTTCGGTAAGTTGTATGCCTGAAGGAAGATAAGGTTTGGGAATTTTATCTACGCCAGCAGTACCACTGGCAACATAACCACCACCTAAGCAAGTGTAAATATTATCTTTTGGTTTTCGAACAATTTGTACTGCAAAACCAACCGCAGGCTCATGTTTAAAATTGGAATAATAATCAAAAAGGGCAGGTGAGTAGAAGCCCGAACCGACGGTAATTTCTGTAACCCAATCTTCTTGTTTGCTACTTTCAATACTACCTGTTCCGCCGGCATTTACAATATCCAACTTTATATTTTTGGATTGGATGTATTCAAAAATAGCTTTACGTCTTTTTGTATAATCTACATTCGAAATTTTCTTTAATGTTGGTATAATATAATTTTTAATTCCATTAGCCGGATTTTTTTCGCCTAAACCGGCTATTTGTGCTTCATATCCCATTATGCCACTCAGCCTAATATGTTGGAATTTTGAAAATGCGTCCACTAATTTTTCTGCCTTATCAATGCTATTTAATGGTGAACGCATTACGCCGAAATGTATGCCCGGAAATGTTGTGGACATGTCAATATCCATGCACAAAGGCTGAACAACACCAACTTTTTTTGCTATTTCATTCACCAATTGTAAATGTGCTTCACTATCCACCATTAAAACAATCTTTTTCCCATTTTTGGTGGCAATACAAATTTGTTCTATTTCATGTTGGTTGACAATAGGATATCCTAATAACAAATCATCTAAACCTTGTTCCATCAGAAAGTGTGCTTCGTTTCCGGAAAAGCACATTATACCTTTATAAATTGGGTCGGAATCTAAAATTCGTTTTATCATTGCAATGCAACGAATAGATTTAGAAGCGATACGTATGGTTTTATTTTTTCCTTTGGTACGTTTAGCTATATCGTGACAATTTTTATCTAATAAATCCAAATCACAAAATGCTAAAGGTAGTTGTTTGTCTTTGAATAGTTGGTTGTAATAGGAATAGGTTTTGTTTGACATACCTAAAAATAAAAAATCCTTTCATAAAGAAAGGATTTTTAGCTGTTGATTTAATATTAAAATTCAAATCGATATTGCATCGTGAAATTGATGGGTGGTTCTAGCCTTCCAACCCGTAGCCAATATTCTCGATTGGTTAAATTCTTGACTATAAAACCAAATGTATGTCTGTCTTTATAGGTATAGAAAGCTCGAGCATTTACGATAAAGTTTCCATTTTTAGGCATGTTTTTGTAATACGTATCAATACCTGCTCCCGGAATAGCTAAGAATAATTTATCAAAATTTTCTTGATTGCTATAGTAACGAGCATCAATTCCTAAGGTTAATTTGTTATCAAACACATATTCAAAATCTAAAGTAATAAGATGTCTGTTTCTGTATTTTAAAACATAGCTTGCAGTATCTCCGGTTACTGGTTTAAACATGTGTTTGAAGAATGCACCTAAATATGGGCCAACTCTATCTAATCCGTATCCTAAGTATTTATCTAATTGTACAGGTAATGTATAGGTGTAACCGGTTAAAATATTGATGTTATGTTTTTTATGTGTGATAGCATGTTTGAAAGAAATATCTAATCCTGCTATACGTGCATTCGTAATGTTTTCTGCTTTTAATTTTACTAATGCTAACACCGTAGTGTCGGATAAATTCACGTTAAAATCTACTAAGTTTTTATATTCTTGCCAGAAGAAAGCAAAATCATACAAACCGGAATATTTTTTATTTTTTGAAAATACTTTTTGTTGATAGCCAATTTCAGAAGTCCAACCGTATTCCGGAACTAAATCTTCATTTGGTAAAATCGCCAAGGTTTTTCTATAAATAGTAGAGTCGTATTTATATACATATACAGTGTCGCCCATTGGACTGTATTCATAGCGTACTTTAGGGTAAACAATATTTGAACTGCCTAAACCTTCATCCACAAATCGTTCTGCAAAGCTTGGGAAACGGTAAGCTTGACCGATATTGAAACGGATTGCTGCTTTTTCTGTTACTTGATAATTTAAACCTGCTCGCCATTGTCCCGGTAAATAAAATTTTAATTTTCCATTTTTATCTCTGAATTCAGATCCGGTTACACCTGCTTTTTTCTGAAATGCAAACGTCTCAAAACGCACACCACCCGATAAGGTAAGTTTTTTGTATTTTTTATCGATTTGCGTGAACACAGCAAATAAATTAGCTACTTTATTTGGTGAACCTACAAACGCTGGTACATTAATCCATAAAAACTGATTATTGGCTCCGGCAATAATTGTTAAGTCTTTAGCTGCATATTGTTTAGTAAATCGGTAATCTATATTTTCCAATAAGGTTTTTGTATCAAAAGAAGGTCTATTAAAATAGGTTCTGGTGAGTACTTCGTGTTTATTATTTTTCTTGTCGTAGAAAGTAACATACGGATCAACGGTTAAACGCAAGTTGGTAAATACATTGTTGGCAGAAGGTTTGTATGCACCATCTGTACTATTTTGCCAATAGAAAAATTCTGTTTCTCTATTGTACGAGAAACTTCCGGCTAAGCCCCAACTTAATTTTTCATTTTTTTTGCTAATCCATTTTGTACGGTAGGTAACACGTGCTAAGTATTCCAATCCATCTTCATATTGTTGATTTTGGATATACGCATTTCCACCAACGGTATATTCAAAATGGTTATTTACTTTGTGTGCACGCATAAAAGATACGCCGGTGCTTGGTTGCGGAATTTCCCACCATTTCGTTTCTTTACGTTTGGGTGATCCATAGAAAGATAAAAAACTAGTAAAGCGAGTTTGTGGTTTTTTTGTAGGCACTACTGTTTGTAAGTGTATGGTTCCATTCATGGCTGATGAACCATAAAGAACAGAAGATGCACCTTTTAATACTTCTATTTGTCCTACAGTTTCGATTGGCAACAAGGTCCATTTAATATCACCTCTGTCCGGTGATAAAATAGTTTGTCCATCTAAAACGAAGCCCACGCGCGAACCTACGCCATAAGCCCAACCACTGCCACCACGAATATTGGCTTGTCCATCTGCAACGTTGATACCGGAAACACGTCTGAAAGCTTCATCAATTCTGGTAACGTTTGTATTTTGTATTAATTTAGGTTTGATAACTTCTATAGAAATAATTTCTTCGCTGGCTTTTTTAGGAAACAAGGAACCGGTAATAACCAATTCATCTCCTAAAACATTTTTTAATTCTTCTTCTAAATCTATATTGATTTCAATTCTTTCATTTTCTTTTGCTTCAATTGTTTGGGTGATTTCTTTATAACCAACATACGAAAAAGTATAAGTGTGCGTACCACCTGTTGTTTTTATTTCATAGTTACCTTCTAAATCAGTAATAGAAGCAATATCATTACCGGATAAAATATTGACACCTACTAAACCTTCGTGTGTTTTACTGTCAGCTATTTTTCCTTTAATGATTGCATTTTGTGCAAAAATAAAATAGGGTGCTATTGTAAGTAAAAAAGAGAGGATAAATCTTGGATGCATTCGCGCTATTTTTATACAAAAATACAGTAGAAGTATTACATATTATATAAAACGAAAAAAACTTTTGTGAACATACACGTTTATAGTGAGTTCACAAAAGTTTTTATATGGTTACTGTTAGAAAACTATTAATTAAATGTCATATCCATACGGAAACCATACGTTCTTGGAGCTTCTAATAATGCAGGTCGTAACGTATATTCTCTGTTGGTGATGTTTTTAACGTTGAATGAGAAATTAAAATCTCTGTTTTCTTTTGTAAAGTGGTATCCGATACGCATATCTAAGATGAAATCACCTTTGAATTTAGGTTTCACATCGTTTAGTGAGGAACCTTTTTTCAAGTGATTTGCTGCATACGAATAAAAACTAGGTAAAATAGTAGCAAACACGTTGTCTATATTTTCCATGAAACTGAAATAAGAGCCGGTTACACCAAATGTGAATCCTTTGAAATCAATATCCCAAACACCAACGAATTGATGTTGGATTCTGTATTTTAAGATATTGTATTTTGCGATGTCTTTGTAATCCGGACTATTTTCGTCGTAGTTTTTATATTGCGGTTTGATATACGTATAACCTAATTGTACCGTAGTTGGAAATTTACCGAATAATTTTCCTTCACCACCAATTGTAGCTTCTGCACCAAAAATCATTGTTTGGCTTTTTACGTTACTTGCTTGGAAACCAAATGTTGGATTACTGATGAAGTTAAATTCCATCATGTTTTTGTATTGCGTATAGAATGCCGCAACATCAGCAAATGCTCTTACGTGTTTGCCTAATTTAATACCTTGTTTGATACCCAATTCCACGCTTAATCCTGTTTCAGAAATTAAATCTGCATTTGGATAAATTCCGAAGCCCGGACTTAACTCCGTAGTGATGAATTTCTCTGCGATGGTTGGAAAACGATATCCTTGACCAAATGAAGTACGGATGAATGTGTATTTAGCAGCTTGAACGCTTACGCCAACACGAGATACCGGTTTTGTTTCCCATTTTTGATTATCCAATTTATTGGATTCGAATCGGAAACCGTAGGTAATATTTAATCGTTTGAAGAATTGTTTATCTAATTGGAAATAACCGGCGATGTTTGTGCCAATATGTGTCGTATCGCCAAATAATTCAGATTTAGAACGTACGTGGTTAGCAACTAAACCGCCCGTTACCGTAAAATTCCATTTTTCTATTCTACGTTGATATTGGTATTCACCATAATAGAAGTCATTAGAGTTATCTTGGTTATTGCTATTGTCAATAGCCGTTCTTACGTATCTTCCTAAAACTTTATGGCTATTTCCTTTCATGTCTGAGTAACGGAAGAATGGATCAATGCTACCTCTAAATGTTTTAGATGCAGTAGGAATTCCGGTTACGGCACTTGGTAAATATTTGCTTACACCATCACCGCTCCATAAGAAGAAAGTTTGACTTCTAGACATTTGTAAATTTAAGTTTACACCAACGCTCATTTTGTCGTTAATTTTGTAGCGTGTGCTAAGTGTAAAACGACCTCTTGTTTCATTTGCACCCCATTTGTGGCTTTGTTCTTTATAAACCATACCGCCAGCAACTAAATCTAATTTTTTAATTTTCTCACGATATGCAAATGAAAAGCCTGTGGAATAAGGTCTAGTCATGTAATTGTTTTTGATGGTCGTATCTTTTCCAAACAAACCATTACCACCGGATAACAAAGTGATGCTATCTAATTTCCACCATTGTTTGTTTACTTTTGTTTTTGTAATAGTTTCAGTAGCCGGATCATAGATATAATCTTTTTTATTTGGATTATCTATTACGGAACCGAAAATAGAAAATTTTGCATACGGTTTAGATGTTGGTGATGCCGTACGAACATTCACAATACCATTCATAGCCGATGAGCCATATAATGCGGATGCTGCACCTTTAATAATTTCTATTTGACCGATGTTTTCTGTTGGTAAGTTCGTCCAGCTTGGAAAACCGGCATCTGCTTGTAAAATAGGTAAATCATCTAATAACAATAAAACTCTTGAGCCGGCACCGTAAGAATAACCGGAACCACCGCGAATATTTGCTTGTCCGTCCACTACCGTTACACCGGAACTTTTTTGAAGTACTTCACTTACGTTGTTAATATTTTGTTTTTCTAAGGTTGCCGGTTTAATGACGTCAATAGAAACAGATTCTTCCCCAATTTTACGCTCGAATTTACTACTGGTAATAACTAATTCATCGAGCATACTTTGCATTTCACCCATATCCACATCCAAAGTTTGAGTTTGGTTTGCTTTTAAGGTGATGGTTTTTACGATATTATCATATCCAACATAACTAAATACTAATTTATACGTTCCAGCATCTAATGATAATTCGTATCTGCCATCCATATCAGACGTAGTGCCTAACGTAGTGTTTTCTACGGAAACATTTACACCTATCAGTGTTTCTTTGTTGTTTACATCTCTCAATATTCCTTTTACTGTAGCATTTTGAGCCAATACACTCATTTGTAATGCAACCAGCGTGAGAATGGATAAAATTAATTTGTTCATTATATAATCATTTGTTTGCTAAAATATGTTAAAAAAATGTAAGTTAATAGTGTTGTTTTACTTTCTTGGCATTTGTCAAAAAAAAAGATGCTCCAAAAAGGAGCATCTTATATAAAATAAAATTTTTAAAAAGGAATAATCTTAGTTTACATTTAAGAATGTACCTCTGATATTTAATTTTAAACCGTTTAAGTTAGATAAATCGATTGGTGAAGTGATATTTGTTTTACCTTTTGCAATATCAATTCTTGTTGTAGAACCTGTAGAAGTAATAGTACCTGTACCATCACCACGGATTCCCCAAATTTTAATAATTCCGCCAGGAACCGGTAAAGAAGTTGGTAGTTTTAAAGTGTCACCATCAGAAAAAATAACAGAATCTAATTCAATTAAATTACAATTAGAGGCACTGATAGTTCCTGTTAGCGTTCTTCCTAATGCAGTAGATTTTATAGTTACATTACTACCGGAAACAGTTGCTGTTAATGAATCTCTGATGGGAGATAAATCTGGATTAAAATCTTGAATATAAACTAAATGTGCGCCAGTATCTAATCCATTAGAAGTGTAACAAGTTGGTCCTTCTTCATTGTTTGAACATCCTGACATAAAGGTTGCAACGAAACCTGCTGCTAAGGCAAATACCATTAAAAGTGTTTTTTTCATTTTTAAATTGTTTTTTAGTTGTTTACGAAATGTTTTCAAATATATTGCTTAATGTTTAAGAATTAAAATTATTGTGTGTTTTTTTAGTTTTTGTTTAATTTATTGTGAAATGTCAAAAAAAATAGCCACCAATTGGCGGCTATATTTTATTTATATTTAATATGTTGTTTATTGTTTAACGAAATCGCCCCATAATTTAATACTTGGTGGCAATACGATTACACCATAGGTAGCACCGGCAGTTATTTTTACTGCAACATTATTTTTAGATGCATCCCAAGTAGCTGTACTGCCGGATCCAATTTTAGTATCTGTTAAGGTTGTGGCATCTACCTGAATAGTACCTATTACTTTAGGCGTAATTGCAGCCGGAGAAGTAGAAACGTCTATCTCAATCGTGTTACCACCTAAATACGAACTTTTTGCATATATTTTTCCATCTGTAGTAGATGTTCCGTTTGTAACTACTAATGTATCATAGAAAGAATAATCTATATCACCTAAAAGTGCACTTAAAGAAGCGCTATCTACTAAGCGATGATAACCAACATAGGTTCCCGGATAACCGGTTTCATCATAGGTAGTTTCTTCGGGCGTACATCCTGTTGAAAAAATAGTAGTAAGTGCTGCAACAACAGCACCTATTAAAAATAGTTTGTTTCTTTTCATTTTCTTTGTTTTTAAAAGTGGCACAAATATATTGCCAAAAATCAATTTCTCCTATTTTTTGAGCATATCTTTTACAAACGCTAAATATTCTTGTTTTAGTATTTTTTGCCTATAAAAAGAGTAACTTAGTATCCATATAATTTCATTTATCATATCTAAATATACAATCATGCATTCCTCTTTTTTAGAAAAATATGGACCTTGGGCAGTCATTACCGGAGCATCTAGTGGTATTGGTGTAGAGTTTGCTCATCAAATTGCAGAAAAAGGTTTAAATGTAGTGTTAGTTGCCCGAAGAAAACAATTGTTAGAAAGTGTTGCAACCACCATAGCAGCAAAATATAAAGTACAAACACGCATCATAGAATCGGATTTATCGAAAGATGGTTTTCATCACGATATATTAGATACCATAAAAGATATTGATGTTGGTTTGTTGGTGAATAATGCCGGAATGAATTGTGAAGGTCAATTTTATCGTGGTAGCTTGGAACGCAATGTGCAGATGTTGCAATTAAATACCAGAGCACCTTTTATTTTAGCTTACGAGTTTGGAAAACAATTTATCAGTAAAGGAAAAGGTGGTATTATTTTCACATCGAGTATAAGTGCGTTTAGTGCACATCCGTATTTGTCACATTATGCAGCTACGAAAGCATATATTTTATCATTGGCGGAAAGTATGAACTTCGAGTTTAAAGATAAAAACGTAGATGTGCTTGCGTTGTGTCCGGGCATGACAAAATCTGAAATGACAAGAGGTTTAAAAGATGGTCCTATGTTAATGGATGCTCCGCCTGTGGTGAAAGCAGCATTAGACAATATAGGAAAACAAGCGTATGTGGTGCCGGGTTTTATAAATAAAACACAAGTATTTATCAATACAAGAATTCTAAATAGAAATGGTGCAAAAAACTTAACCGGTTCTATGCTGAAAAAGATGTTGCCATCTGCAAATAAAAAAAAGAAAGATAGTAAATAATTACAAGTTTAGTTTTAATTAGATTTTGTTTCGTTTAAACAAGATATACAATTCATTGTTTATATTTTCATATTTACATTCTAGTACAATAGTATGATTACACTAATAATTATTGGCATTACGTGCATAGTGAGTTTTATAGCATTTAATAATCGCACATTGATGTCTAATTTACTTTTCAATCCTTTTGTGATTTATAACCGAAAACAGTATTATCGCTTCATTACAGCCGGATTGATACACGCAGATTTTTTTCATCTGTTCTTTAATATGTATGCTTTGTACTTGTTTGGTAGCTTGGTTGAAAATTCGATGGATATTATTTTTCCGGGCTTAGGAATGTGGTTGTATATACTCTTGTATGTTTCGGCATTAATAATGAGTGCTATGTATTCGTATAATAAACATAAAGAAAATCCAAGCTATAACGCACTCGGTGCTTCCGGTGCCGTGTCGGCAATTTTGTTTGCGAGCATCATTATTTATCCGGCACAAAAGCTGATGATATTTCCAATTCCATTTTTCATTCCATCGTATATTTTGGGTCCGTTGTATTTAGTTTACTCGTATTACATGAGTAAAAAAGGAATGGATAATATTGGCCACGATGCCCATCTTTTTGGCGCAATTTGGGGCGTCTTGTTTATGGTGGTTTTGTGGCGTGATGCGTTATCGAATTTTATTTCGCAATTGCCTTTTTAATTCAAATTTATTTTATTGATTTCAAACCAATCTTTTCGCATACGTGTGTCTGATGCATATTGTAATTGCTTGTCAATTTTTTGTTGCACATTTACTATAGAATCGGAAATCATTTTATGCTCTATAATTTCATCTTCTTTGAATCCCATTTTATCTAAAATTGCAATGATTCTTTCTGCACCAAATTTTTGTAATAAAACATCTTCCAATGAAGTATAAAAAATAACTTCGTTTTGTAATAAAGTTTCTACTAAATGTTGTTTGATGTTATTTTCTGTTTGGAAAGATGGATGATGTTCTGCAAAAATTAAGTGATAATCAGAAATATTTATTTTGTTTAATAATGTAGCTGCTTGTAGTAAATAAACCGCTGTTGTTGTGCTTTCCATTTCGGAAAATGCAATATTGTTTGCCTGTAAAGTGTGAATGAGTTGTTGTTTGGTATCTTCAAAATAATACAATAAGAGTACCTTTTTTTGAGCAAGTATATTGGCAACTAATTTTTGGTATTTTGCTTCTTCAGAGCGGAAAATATAATCCGTTGTTTTTATTTCTTTTTTTTTTTTAAAAAAATCAAACATAATATTTAATTATAGCTGTTTTTATTTGGAACAAAATTAATTACAAGTAGCACAAATTCCTTCTATCAATAAATTGGCATTTTCCATTTTATATTTTGACGGCAATTGCAACGCAGGAATTTCTAAATTGTGCAAACATTCTATCTTGGCACATTTCTTACATTTAAAATGAACATGATTGTCGTCGTGCGTGTGTGCGGTGTGTTTGTGTTGGCACAATGCATATTTGGCAATTCCGGAATCATCCGGAATTTTATGCAATAAACCATTTTCAACAAAAGAAGTTAAGGTTCTATAAATCGTTACACGGTCAAATTTTTTTTCAAAATATTGTTCTAAATCTGCATGCGATAATGCCGTTTGTGCATTTTGAAAATAACATAAAATATCTAAACGTATTTGCGTTATGCGTAAATGGTGATTTTTTAAGATAATTTCCGTCGGATTCATAATTAAAATACAATTAATGCAATTTAGTTGCAGAATTATGTATATTTGTAACTCAATTGCAAAAATGAAATTACAAAAAGATACGCACAAACATACACATTATTCGGAGCAAATTACCGTTTTTTTATCGGTTTTATGCACTATTCATTGTGTAGTAACGCCTGTTTTATTGGTGTTATTGCCAAGTGTCGGCTATTTTTTTGAGCAATATCATTGGGTAGAATACGTTATTATTGTTAGCGTTTTTATTTTAGGAACGTCTTCCATTTTACATGGTTATAAAGAACATCATCAAAATAAAATACCTGCATTTGTTTTCTTTTTAGGTTTGATGTTGTTGGTATCAGCATCATTATTGAAAATTGTTTTTCACCTTAATCATACTTCACATCATTTACTCAGTGGAATAGGCGGAATTTTAGCAGGCTTTGGGCAATTATACAATCTAAAGCTCAATAACGCAGCACAAAAATTAGTTTAATTATTCGTCTTGGAAAAGATCATCTATATTCAGATTATCTTCATCCGAAACAAACAAATCAAATAATTCTTTGAGTTGATTGGCTTTATCTTTGTTGCCATTTTGGTCGTAACAAGAAAGTTGATTGTACACCAACATTTTGATGATTTCTAAATTATGACACGGCGAATAAAATCGTGTAGTTGGTTTTAGTTTCATCTGCTCCAAATAGTGTGTTATTTCACTGCGTGAAAAGGCAATACCTTTGTTGAGCGGATTAATATAAAACAGCACATTGTTTTCTTGATTATTTTCCGTTAATTCTTCGCTGTTTAATTCTTTTTTACTAAATGCCATAATAAAATGAAAAGGCAAATTGATACCATAAATCGGTAGCTCATTTTTTTGTGCTAAGATGAGATATAAAATACTTAAACTAAGCGAATTTCCTTTTTTGGTTTCTAACACATTATTGATATAACCTAAATCCGCATCGAGTTGCTGAGTTTGTTGTCCAAAAAATCCATGTAATTGAAAAAATACGTGATTCAACACATGGACTTCTTCTAAAGGTGTTAAGGATGGATTGAGTTCTATCCAAATATTTTTGGAAATACTGTTTACTTTTTGAATTATTTTGTATTCATCTAATTCCGGGTATTGGAATTTTGCTACCAAAATTGCACCTTCCAATAAATCCACACCACCACTATTTATCCATGCGTTGAGTCGGTCTTTTACATTGGAAAATTGTATCTTATTAATTAAATCTTCTAAGCGGGTTTGGATAATTTGATTGTCGGAAGTTTCCCAAGCAGATTCCAACATCGGAATGCCATCAATACCTAATGAAATCAACTTATCTGAAACATGAGAGAATACTTCGCCATCATTGTCATCTAACAAAGTTATCAATGCTTTAAACTCTTTTTCTGATACGTTACTCATACGTGCTAGATGCAATATAAAAGGAAATTTTAAAAATGACAATTTTTTTTAGTAGCAAGATGTGGATAGATTTTAATTCCACTATTTTTTGATTTTAAACAACTTTTTTATGTGAAAAATAGGAAAGAAAGCTTATTTATTTTTGCACGACAAAATCCAATAATAATCGAGTTGTACGAATTGAATATCGTATCCGATTTTTGAAAATTGCTCCTTAAGAAATGCCGATGAAGGAAAGTTTTTTACCACTTCGTGTTGCGTACCGTTCAATAATGTTCTGCATTGAAATGTATTTCCAAATTTATCTGTGCGATGTATATTTTTAGCATCATGAACGGAATTTTCTTTTTGTTTACTGTCTATAAAAATAAACATACCATCACGGTTTATAATGGAATGTAGTTTTTGTAAAAAGCCGGGAATTTCTTGTAGTAGAAGGTGACTCCAAATAAATCCGCCAAATAAAATATCCCATTTTTTATCTGTTTGGATTTGATGCATATCTAAAACATGATAGGATATATTTTTATGCACTTGTCGTTGTTGTGCAATATGGATTACCCGTTGATTGATATCTGTTGCGTAAACACTATGGGCTGTTTGTGCCATTGCTTCAGTCCAAAATCCGGTACCGCAAGCAATTTCTACAACATTTTTCCCAGCTACAATTTCTTGAAATAAGTTAGTTGCTTTTTGTAAATCCGGTTGCTCTTCCGGAATTTGATACACCAAATCATATTCCGTTGCCCGTTCCTCGTAATATTTTATCATATCTTGATTCATGGCGAAACGAAATTGTATTTATTTTTTCTTTTTTGTAGTTGCTTTTGTAGTTACTTTTTTCTTAGTGGCAGTAGCCGCTTTTTTAGGTACAGCCGCTTTCTTTTCTTTTTTGGCAAATGCATTCGGTACCTGCGATTCTATCATGGCTTTCACTTCATCTAAAGTCAATAGAGCAGCTTCTTCAGAAGTGTATTTTTTTCCGGTTAACTTCAACATTTTTTTGTTGAATTTGATGTACGGCCCCCAACGACCATTCTCGACAGATATTTTTTCTTCCGGAAATTGTAAGATGTATCTATTCGCTTCTTTTTCTAATTTTTTTTCTATCAATTCTGCACATTCTTTAGCAGTAATAGTGTCAAAATTGTAAGCTCTTGGAATATTGATAAACAAACCATCCCATTTTATAAATGGTCCAAAACGACCTTTTCCTTTGGTAATTGGTTTGCCTTCATAGGTAGCAATAGGTGCATCGTCTTCTTGTTTCAGTTTTATGACTTCTATTGCACGTTCTAAGCTTACTTCCGTAGGTTCTTCGCCTTTTGGAAGTGAAATAAATTGTTCGCCAAATTTTACATAAGGTCCGAAACGTCCAATGTTTACAGATACTTCCAAGCCTTGATATGTTCCTAAAATCAATGGTAATTTAAATAATTCCAATGCTTCATCGAACGTAATCGTTTCTAAGCTTTGTGTACTTTTTAATTTTGCATATCTTGGTTTTTCATCATCTTCATTGGTGCCAATTTGTATCATTGGTCCATATCTGCCTAATTTTGCAACTACTTGTTTTCCTGTTTCAGCATCTACACCTAAAATGCGTTCGCCGGTAACATAATCAGTTTCTGCTGATGCTTCAATTTCTTGATGAAACGGACCATAAAATTGTTTTAAAATCTTGGACCAATTTTTATTGCCTTCGGCAATTTCATCAAAATCTTTTTCCATTTCTGCCGTAAAAGAATAATCCATTACACGCGTGAAATTATCCATCAAATAATCGGTAACTAAATTGCCAATATCAGTTGGTATTAATTTGCCTTTTACAGAACCTGTATTTTCAGATAACGTTTCTTTACTTATTTCTTTTTGCTGATTTAATTCTAACTTGGTGAAAGCTCTTGGTTTTCCTTCAGCTTCGCCTTTTACCACATATTCTCTGTTTTGTATAGTAGAAATAGTGGGTGCATAAGTGGATGGTCGGCCAATGCCTAATTCTTCTAATTTTTTAATTAGACTTGCTTCTGTATAGCGTGCCGGTGCTTGCGTGAAACGTTGTCTTGCTTCAATACTTTTGAAAGCCAAATTTTGTCCAATATTTAATGCCGGTAACATGCCGCTTTCTTCCGTTTCTTCGTCGTCTGTACCTTCTAAATATACTTTTAAAAATCCTTCAAATTTTAAAACTTCACCTTCAGCAATAAATTTTTCTTTGCGCGTAGAAATATCAATTTTTGCTATTGTTTTTTCCAAACGTGCATTACTCATTTGAGAAGCAATGGTGCGTTTCCATATTAAATTATACAAACGTTCTTCATCGCGGTTGCTGCCTTCGTTGGTATTTTCAATATAGGTTGGTCGGATGGCTTCGTGTGCTTCTTGCGCATTGGAATTTTTTGAAGCGTATTGTTTTCTGTTGGAAAATTCTTTTCCAAACTCTTTATTTATATAAGCTTGAATTGAGTTTAATGCCAAGTCGGATAAGTTTGGCGAGTCGGTACGCATATAGGTTATCTTTCCACTCTCATATAATTTTTGTGCTACCGTCATTGTTCGAGAAACAGAGAAGCCTAATTTTCTCGATGCTTCTTGTTGTAAAGTAGATGTTGTAAAAGGTGCTGCCGGACTTTTTTGTGTGGGTTTTACTTGTATATCTTCCACTTTGAAAATTGCCTTTTTTACCTCTTCTAAAAATTTGGCTGCTGCTTTTTCGTCTTTTAATTTTTCGGATAATTCTGCTTTGAATAGCTTATTTTCAGAAATAAAATAAGCGACTACTTTGTAGAAACTTTCTGTATTAAAATTATTGATTTCACGTTCTCGTTCAACTACTAATCGTACGGCTACGGATTGTACTCTACCGGCAGAGAGCGTTCTTCTGCCAAGTTTTTTCCATAACACCGGTGATAATTCAAAGCCTACTACTCTATCTAAAATACGACGGGCTTGCTGTGCGTAAAATAAATTGTGATCCAAGGTGCGAGGTTGCGCAACTGCTTTTTTAATTGCCGGTGCCGTAATCTCATTAAATACAATACGTTTGGTATTCTTTTTGTCTAAATTTAAAACTTCACACAAATGCCAAGAAATAGCTTCACCTTCGCGGTCCTCATCCGTTGCCAACCAAACTTCGCTGTTTTTAGCTAATTTTTGAAGTTCTTTTACAACTTGTTCTTTATCTTCTGATATGATGTAAGTAGGTTCGAAATTATTTTGTATGTCGATGCCCATTTCTTTTTTCGCCAAATCCCGAATATGCCCATAACACGATTTGACCATAAAATCTTTCCCTAAGATTTTCTCAATCGTTTTTGCTTTCGCCGGAGACTCCACTATCAATAAATTTTTTGCCATTTTATTCTATTTATATATAGCATTCAATAAAAAATATTGCACGTATCCACTCCAAAAATTATATTGCTTTTGAATTAAAGAAATGGATATCAAGCTTTACGGAATCGCAAATAAAACTAAAATTTCCATTTTGTTCACTATAAAATTCAAATTCTTTTATTGGATTATCTGTATTTTTGGGAAAAATTAAAAAATGAGTAGTTTACGTTCGGTGTCACCAATTGATGGAAGATATGCTTCAAAAGTGGCGAAATTAGGTGATTATTTTTCAGAATATGCATTAATAAAATATAGAATTCGAGTTGAAATAGAATATTTTATTGAATTGTCAACCACGTTAGTTGAAATTGGTAATTTAACTGATAGTCAAATAGATGAATTGCGTAATCTATATATAAACTTTAATGAGCACCATGCAAATAGAGTGAAGGAAATTGAAAAAACCACCAACCACGACGTGAAAGCAGTAGAATATTTTATTAAAGAAAATATTCACGATGTGGCATTAAAAGAAAAGTCGGAATTTATCCATTTTGGGTTGACTTCTCAAGATATTAATAATACAGCAATTCCATTGTCACTGAAAGAATTTTATACCGACGTGTTTGAATCTACTTTTTTTGATTTGATTAAATTGTTGCAAGAAAAAGTTGATGCGTACGCAAATATTTCTATGTTAGCAAAAACACATGGTCAGCCGGCTTCACCTACACGTTTGGGAAAAGAATTTCAAGTTTTTGTGGAACGCTTAGAATATCAATTTACCTATTTTAATCATATTCCATATTCTTCTAAATTTGGTGGTGCTACGGGAAATTTTAATGCACATCACGTTGCATATCCGTCAAAAGATTGGAGAACTTTTGGTAATCGTTTTGTAAATGATGTGTTGGGATTACATCGTTCACAAACAACTACACAAATTGAACATTATGATAATTTAGCAGCCTTATTTCATAATTATAGTCGTATTAATACGATATTGATTGATTTATGCCGAGATATTTGGGCGTATGTTTCGATGGATTATTTCAAACAAAAAATTAAAGAAGGTGAAATTGGCAGCAGTGCTATGCCACATAAAGTCAACCCAATTGATTTTGAAAATGCAGAAGGAAATTTAGGAATTGCCAATGCACTTTTTACACACTTAGCAGAAAAATTACCTATTAGCAGGTTGCAACGTGACTTAACGGATTCAACCGTATTGAGGAATATTGGTGTTCCATTGGCACATACGATGATTGCTTTTGATTCCATCATCAAAGGGTTGAATAAACTCTTAGTAAATGAAGTAAAAATTCAACAAGATTTAGAAGATAATTGGATAGTTGTTGCGGAAGCTATACAAACCGTATTGCGTAGAGAAGGATTTGATAAACCGTATGAAGCATTGAAGAATTTAACTCGAACAAATGCAAAAATAGGAGAGCAAGAAATTCACGCTTTTATTGATGCATTAGCAGTAAGTGATGTTATCAAAACAGAATTAAAAAACATTACACCATTTAATTACACCGGAATTTAATTAGCAATATGATTACTATTTATCACAACAATAGATGCGGTAAAAGCAGAAGTGCTGTTTGTATTTTGGAAGAACAACAACAATCGTTTAAAACCATTGAATATTTAAAGCAAACACCTTCAGTTGAAGAAATAAAATTGATTCTGAAAAAATTGAATATCGCACCACACGATTTAATTCGAACGAAAGAGCCTATTTACATAGAATTGTATAAAGGAAAAAATCTATCGGATGCGGAATGGATACAAGCAATGCACGAGCATCCAATTTTAATAGAACGACCTATTGTTATCAATGGCGATAAAGCCGTCATTGCTCGTCCACCGGAAAAAGTACTAGATATTTTATAATGCACTATAAAATCTCATTCCAACTTTTTTCATCTTTCAATAGCATTTCTCTCAGTAATCGGATTGGTGGCATGCCATTATCCAATACAGCATCGTGGAATTTTTGAACATTGAAATTTTTGCCTTCTTGTTTTTGATAATCTGCTTTCAATTTCAAGATTTGCAATTTTCCCAATGTGTAATATAAATATCCGGGATCAAAAGTGCCACGCAATGCTTCTTGTTTGGATGGCACTTCACCTTGATGCCAATTATCCATGAAGAATTTTGTTGCTTCATCTACTTGCATACCATGACAATGCATTTTTATAGAAACACATAAACGACATAAACGCAACAAGGCATCACCGGATTGTGCAATGCGATATTTGGCAGCTTGTAAGGCATCGCCGCCATTGCTAAAACCATCGTCAATCACCATTTTTTCCGTATAATGAGCCCAACCTTCTATGAATGCGTAACTACCTAAAATCTTTTGTACTTTAGATGCTTTAGAAGCGTTCAAATGTAAAAATTGTGTGTAGTGTCCTGGATAAGCTTCGTGAATAGAAACCACATCCGTAGTATAATAATTAAAAGATGCCAACCATTCTTCTTGTTGTTGGGCATTCCATTTTAAATCAACCGGTGTGATATAGTAATAGGCCTCTGTTGCTTTTTCTTCAAACGGTCCCGGTGTATCCATAGATGCGGTGGTGGTGGCACGCGCATACATGGGTGTTTCTTCCACTTTTACGCGTACTTCTGATGGAATGGTTACTAATTTTCTATCGATAACATATTGTCGAATAGCTTCTAAATTTTTCTTAGCATCCGGAATTAAATTAGCTGCTGTCGGGTGTTCTTTTTGCACTTCGTTATAAACATCAACCGGATTTTTAGTAGCATCTATAATTTTTGCAGCTGCGTCAAATGCAGCTTGTTCTTTTTGTAATTCACGTAATCCAATGGCTAATATTTCATCGGCAGATAAGTTGATTTCTTCACCATACAACAACATCTTTTGATAATTTGCTGCACCAATAGCATATTTATTATTGGCTTTGGGTAATTTTTCTTTTTCTAAAAAAGTAGCATAATTATTTAATGCTTGGATGGCATTTTTGTTTGTTCTTTCAAACTGGTTAAATAATGCAGTGTCTTTGAGTTCTTTTAATGCAACTACTAAATCATTTTCTAAAAATGATGCATTTCCTTTTGCAATATCTATGGCTAATTGAATATGTGGTAATGCCAATGAATCTTGTAAATTTAGTTGTGCATTTTTATAAATTTCCGGTAATTTTTCTTCAATAGAGATGATTGATTTTACTTGTTGTTCTAAAGGAGCAAAATTTCTTTTAACATAAATATTCAAATCGAAAATATTGGAATAGGTCATCGGATTTTTAGTATAAACACCAATATCTTCTATTTGAAAAATCTCATTTTTGATAGAAGAAACCAGCATCTTCCAATCGTAATAAGCAGTTTTACTCAACTTTTTGGCATCTATTGCAGCAAATTTTTTATCATATTCTTTAAGTTGATTGAGTTCTGCTTCTATTGTTGCTTTACTGTAATCTACAATCTTTCCATCATATTGATGCAAACCCAAATACACGCCATATTGAGGCCTAAATTGAAGATAATCTTCTAAATAAGCATCCGCTAATTGTTGAAATTCGGTATCGTTTTTTTGTTCTGTACATGCTGTAAAATATAGACACAACATCATACCTATAATCCAATTTATCTTTATCATGCTATTGAGTTTATAAATCAATAATCCATTTCTATTATCGTATATGATAACGTAACACTACTCAAAATTATTTATTAGTGTAACCTACTAATACAAGTTACTCTTTTTTCTTGTCTTTTTTGGGAAAGCGAACAGTTAGTCCTAAACTACTTACTACACGAGGTGAATTTTTTAATACACCGGCACCAATTGAAAAATCAAATTGTATAAAACGATTGAATAAGAATGCAAGTCCATTGTTAATTCTTAAATCAAATTTTTCTCCATGTGGATATAAAGCATATAATTCAAAGAAATATTTAAGCTGTTTTTGTTTCTCCGGTGTTGACTTAAATAATGTAGTATAAGATGTTGCCAATGCTACTTGATAAGTTGGTTTAGCATCTTCACCATTCCAAATCAAACCATAGTTATATACCAATCCTACATTTTTTGGTAAAAATTGTTCCAATGTAATTTTGAAATACGGAGCAACAAATTTTGTTCTAAAATTTTTAGTAGATACGTAGTTTACACTCAAACCGCCAATAAATGAAGAGGCTGGTGCATAGCGTTTGGCATCAATCATTTTTAATTTCATTCCAATAAATAAGGGATGTAATCCGGTTTGTGTACCAGCCGCTGAAGTGTACGTTGTTGCATCGCCATTAATTCTAAATTCAAAATATTTACTGATGCCATATTTTAAATGAAAAGTAGGATGTGTAATCTCGTGTGCATTGCCTTTGAAATATCTGTAATCGGCACCAATTTCAATTTGTGCTTTTCCGGCAGGAACTAACAAAGCACCTTCTGAAAATGCTGGGCGTGTACTTGCAAAATGGAAAACTTCATTGGTTGTGGTGGTGGCTACTGCTTCCGGTGTTTCTTGGGCTTTGATGTTGAAAATGCTTAAAATTAAGCTACTTAGTAAAATTATATTTCTCATGCTTAAAAATACAAATCAAGATTTATTTTTTATATTTATTGCATGAGTAAATATCAACAAAAATTAGAAAAAGAAGTGATTAAACACCAAAATGTGTTTATTGCGGATACGGCACGTGTGTTGGGTAAAGTTGAATTACACGACGATGTTTCTATTTGGTTTGGTGCTACTTTACGTGCTGACCTCGACAAGATTGTGGTGGGCAAACGCACCAACTTACAAGAAGGTGTTATAGTGCATGTTGATATAAATAAACCAACAATCATCGGTGAAGATAATATAATTGGTCATGGAGCTATAGTGCACGGTGCAACCATTGGTAATTTCAATTTAATTGGTATGCGTGCTACCATTTTAAATGGAGCTAAAATTGGAAATGGTTGTGTAATTGGCGCCAATGCTTTAGTTACTGAAAATATGGTAGTTCCGGATGGAAGTATGGTGCTCGGTGTTCCCGGGAAAATTGTAAAAACGCTACCGTTTGAATATGTGAAAAATGGCGTTCAATTTGGAATCGATGAATATGTGCACGAGAAAAATAATTTCTTGGATTTGACTGAATAAATTTCATTTTTCTTTTAATATTTCATTTTGAAACTACTCATAATTCGCTTTTCTTCTATAGGTGATATCGTGCTGACAAGCCCGATTATTCGTTGTTTGAAACAACAAATTCCCAATGCAGAAATTCATTTTATTACTAAAAAATCTTTTCAAGAAATTGTTACATACAATCCCAATGTAGCGAAAGTATATGCAATAGAAAAGGAAGTTGCTGAAGTAAAATCAGCGTTGCAAAAGGAACAATATGATGCGGTTATTGATTTGCACGATAATATTCGCTCTCGTCAACTTTGTACTTTTTTAAATACAAAAACATATCGATACAACAAACAACGATTGGCTCGTTTCTTATATATCCAATTTAAAATAGATATTTTAAAAAATCATGTTGTTGATCGATATTTTTCCGCCGTAAAAAAAATAAATGTGATAAACGATGGTAAAGGATTGGATTATTTTATTCCGGAAAAAGAGGATGTTGGTATTGAAAAATTGCCCTTTACGCACATCGCCGGTTTTTGTGTGATAGTGATAGGAGCGAAGCATTATACCAAACAAATTCCAATGGAAAAATTAGAAATATTATGTCGACAAATTTCGATGCCAATTATATTATTAGGTGGTTTGGAAGATGCTTATAAAGGTGTACAATTATCTACGATAGATTCGTTTAAAATATTTAATGCATGTGGGAATTTTTCTATCAATCAATCTGCTTCTATATTGCGAAAAGCAAAGTTTGTGATAACACCGGATACCGGAATGATGCACATTGCAGCAGCGTTTAACAAAAGAACAATTGCTATTTTTGGCGGTACAGAAAAGCGATTAGGTTTTACGCCGTATATGTCGAATTCCAATTGGACGATGATAGAAAATACATCGCTTAATTGCCGTCCTTGTCATAAACATGGATTAGAAAGTTGCCCCAAAGGACATTTTAAATGTATGCTGGATTTAGATATGCAAAAAGTGTTGGATATCTTGTAACTAACCTCTTCGTCTTTCTAATAAAATCATCATCATTAATCCAAGAATTAATCGTTCTTCTTCGCCGTCTTCAAATTTATTTAAGGTATTTACAGAAAATTTTCTACCCCAAAATGAAGCTTCTTTTTGAAGTCGTGCTACAGCCGTTCCGTCCGGACGAGTAACCAAATAAGATGGATGAAAAAAATAGCCAGAAATAATACCTAATAATGGAATTTCACACAATAAAGCATCCAATACTTTGATCCATCCATTTTCTTCTTGTATATGTAAATCCGGTTGGTTTTTTTCATCATAAATTTCATAACGTGCTTTCCATAGAGAAGCCCAACCTTTGCGGGCAACTTTTCCGATATACATTCCCAAATGATTCGTGAAGTTATAAGCTGCTGAAAAATCTAACCAACGATCTGCTTTTATATTGTATGCTACATTTTTTGCAATGTCATCATTGTAAACATTAATGTCTTCAATAAATTTAAACATCTTTTGTTTTACATAAGCAACAATAATTCCATTTGCATCTCTTGCAATAAAATCATTGGAAAATGTGCTGATTCTAAATGTAAAATGTAATGGATATTGTAGGTTTTTCATCTAATTTACTTGAAAAAAATGGAAAGCAATCAGTTTGTTATTTTCTGGAATTCCATTTGGATGTTTGTGCTAAATTTCCTACTTCATCTACTTGAAAAGAAGATTTACTTTCATGCATTAATTGGGCAACAAGCACACTCGCTAATGTGAGTTCATCTTGGTTTATTTTTTCCGGATGGAAATAATTTTCAACAAATTTAGTATCAAAATTTCCGGTGGTAAAGGCCGCATGATTAAGCACAAACATGCCGAATGGCAAGGTGGTTTTCACACCTTCTATTTTATAATCTTGAATTGCTTTTAGTAATTTTTGGATAGCATCTTGACGGTTGTTTCCGTGTGCTATTAATTTGGCAATCATTGGGTCGTAATAAATCGGAATATCCATACCTTCATCAAAACCATCATCCACGCGAATACCATCACCTTTTGGTGTAATATAGATTTCCAATTTCCCAATGTCCGGTAAGAAATTATTTTCCGGATCTTCTGCATATACACGCAGTTCAATAGCGTGCCCGTTTAATTTCAAATCATCTTGACTAAAGGAAATTTTTTCACCGCGAGCAATTTTTATTTGCTCTTGCACCAAGTCGATGCCTGTTACCATTTCTGTAACCGGATGTTCCACTTGCAAACGTGTATTCATCTCCAAGAAATAAAAATCTAAATTGGCGTTTACTATAAATTCTACGGTTCCTGCACCAAGATAGTTCACTGATTTAGCCACTTGCACCGCAGCTTCACCCATTTGTTTTCTTAATTCCGGAGTTAATACGGCACTTGGAGCTTCTTCTACTACTTTTTGATGTCTGCGTTGTACGGAGCAATCGCGTTCAAATAAATATACAATGTTTCCGTGGCTGTCGCCTAATACTTGTATTTCGATATGTCGTGGTGAGGTAACAAATTTTTCTATAAAAACACTTCCATCTCCAAAGGCTGACGTAGCTTCCGAAACGGCAAGTTTCATTTGTTCTTCAAACTCTTCCGTATTATTTACAATACGCATTCCTTTTCCACCACCGCCTGCACTTGCTTTTATTAAGATAGGAAATCCGATTTTTTCGGCTAATTTTTTTGCTTCACCAACATCTGAAATTGGTTGGTCGGTTCCTGGAACTAATGGAACATCAAACTTGGAAACTGCTTGTTTGGCTGCTAATTTGCTGCCCATCACTTCAATTGCTTCTACACTTGGTCCGATGAAAATGATTCCGTTTTCTTGACAAGCTTTGGCAAACGCTGCATTTTCACTCAAGAAACCATAACCCGGATGAACACCATCAACTTGTAAATTTTTACAAATATCAATTATGGTATCAATTTTTAAATACGATTCTTTGGATGGTGCCGGTCCTACACAAACAGCTTCATCAGCAAAACGAACATGTGGCGAATTTCTATCTGCTTCCGAGTAAATAGCAACAGTTGAAATGCCCATTTGCTTACACGTTCGCATCACGCGCAATGCTATTTCTCCTCGATTCGCAACCAATATTTTTTTCATGTAGTTTTATTTATAAGTGTGTAAAAATACAATTTTAATATGATACACTAATATGCATACGTAATATAGCAGTTTAAGGAATGAATAAAATTATTTTATGATTCGTACTGCTTTTAAGAAACGTTGTTGATAGTAAGATTCCGATAAATTAGAAATTGTTACGCCTTTTCCTTTACCGGACGCTCCATGTATAAAGGAAATATTGCCATTTTCGTTTTCCAATACAATGCCTACATGACCTCCAATTTTTTTAGATGCATCTGAACCGGTAAATACCAAAACATCACCTTTTTGAATATTGTTTTGTGTTATAGGTTTTCCATAATTCATATAATCTTTTGAAGAGCGTGGTACTTTAATATCAAAATGCCCGAAAACGTAATATAAGAATCCAGAGCAATCCAATCCGCCATTTTTTGGGTCGGCTGATGCATATTTATAGGGTGTTCCCAATTGTTTTTTAGCAAACCAAAGAATGCCATCCACCGCTTTATTTTTTTTGACACTTATTTTATCCGCTAAATCAAATGGGATTACTTTTCTGAGAACTGAATCTTGTTTATATAATTTTGATGGAATAGTTACAATTGCTTCTTTCTTTTTTTTCTTTTTTAAAGATGCAAAAGTTGAATAACTTGCTAAAAATAAAAGTAGAATGGTTAAATAAAATCTCATGATGCGTTTTAATTATAATAATACAAATATCACTTAGATAGTAGCAAATATCTTTAGCAAAATAACGTATTTTTGTAGTAATACAATTTTCGTGCTAAAAAATATTTTACAACTTATTAAGAAAGAAATGGAGCTGGAATGGCGACAAAAAACGGCATTGGGCACCATTTTTATTTATGTAATTGGCACCACGTTTTTAATTTATTTAGTATTTCAAGGACATATTACTATCCCGGTTTGGATAGCACTTTTTTGGATAATAGCGTTGTTTACTACCGTAAATGCTGTTTCTAAATCATTTACGAAAGATGCCAATGAGCAATTTTATTATTTACGAACCATTGCAACACCCACTGAAATTATTTTATCAAAAGTTATGTACAATGCCGTATTAATAACCGTTTTGGTTTTAGTGATTTATGCATTTTTATTTTTATTTTTTAATGAGCGTGTAGAAAATGCGGGTTGGTTTATGTGTACCATTATATTAGGTTCTATTGGTTTTTCTAATTTATTTACGCTGTTGTCTTCCATTACGGCACGTACTCAAAACTTTGTTTTGTTAGCTATTTTGGGCTTTCCAATTATTTTACCGTTGTTATTGCTCATCGTTAAAATGAGTGAACTTTCAAATTTTGCAATTCAACAAAAAGATATTTATATGCATTTAGGAGCAATTGCATTGTTGGATATGATAACTATCATTCTATCAGTCGTATTGTTTCCGTATATTTGGAAAGATTAATTTTGTTGACGAAATTTGCCTACATCTTTATTATTAATTCTTTTTGTTAGATGAGTATGAAAAATTGGTGGAAATATCTTTGCATTGTATTGTTGTTATATACCGTTTTTATGGGTTTCAAAGGCAATGTTCCTAAATTAGATATTTTAGAACAATCAATCCGTAATTTATATTTCCATGTTCCAATGTGGTTTTCCATGATGGCCATGATGTGTACTTCCATGGTGTTTAGTATTTTGTATTTAAGTATATCAAAAATAGATTATGATATTAAAGCCAACGCATTTGCCAAAGTAGGCTTTGTATTTGGCATGTTAGGTATTTTAACCGGTTCTGTTTGGGCAAGAGCAACTTGGGGTGCGTGGTGGGTTTTTGCCGAAGTAAAATTAAATGGTGCCGCAGCGGCATTATTAGTGTATGCAGCATATTTTATTTTACGTGGTTCGTTTGATGATGAAGAGAAAAAAGCTCGTTTTGCGGCAGTTTATTCTGTATTTGCATTTGCCATGTTTATGGTTTTAATTAATGTCATTCCGCGTATTAGCAATTCTTCTTTGCATCCAGGAAATGGTGGTAATCCCGGATTTAACTCGTATGATTTAGATAGCTCGTTGAGAATGGTATTTTATCCTGCTGTAATTGGTTGGATATTATTGTCTGTATGGATAGCTACCTTAATCATTCGAATTGAAAAAATATTTAGAAAAAAACATGGTTTGGATTTAATGGAAAGACATTAATTCTACACAGAAATTGGTATTATAGAAATTTATTTAATGGAATGTATATGAAAAATGGAATTTTAATTTTACTTTTCGCAAGTGTTTCTGAAACGTTAAGTGCACAACAAACATCGTTTGCAGATAACTTGAACAACGATGGTAAAATAAACACAGTGATTGTCGTAGCATCGATTATTTTGTTGGGCATTTTTGGTTTTCTTTTCTATATAGAAAGAAAAATTAAGAAACTCGAACAAGATTTATAGATGTGTGCGATGAGAAAACAGATGATTTAATTTTCCTTTCTTTTTTGCTCATTTCTCACATCATTAACCGAAAATAAGTATGTTATGAGTGAGCAAATTAAATTTTTCCAAAACGTTCAAACCTACGTAGATCAAGCAGCTGCTTACACTAAATTTTCTAAAGGTTTATTACACCAAATTAAAGCATGTAATGCTGTTTATCGGATTAATTTTCCCGTAAAAATTAAAGATGAAATTCGCGTGATAGAAGCGTATCGCGTACAACACTCGCACCACAGAATGCCCACAAAAGGCGGTATTCGATACAGCGATATGGTGGACCAAGATGAAGTAATGGCATTAGCAGCATTAATGACTTATAAATGTGCTGTGGTGAATGTTCCCTTTGGCGGTGCTAAAGGTGGTATTAAAATAAATCCGAAAGAATATACGGTTGATGAATTAGAACGCATCACCAGACGATATACGTTTGAGTTAATCAAAAAAGGATTTATCGGTCCTTCGTTAGATGTACCGGCTCCGGATTATGGTACCGGCGAACGTGAAATGAGCTGGATTGTAGATACTTATATGCAATTCAATCAACAAGAAATAAATGCACATGCTTGTGTTACCGGAAAACCGATTGGGCAAGGTGGTGTGCATGGCAGAACAGAAGCTACCGGACGCGGTATTTTTTACGGATTAAAATATGCTTGTTCCTTTGGCGATGATATGAAAAAAATAGGGTTGGAGCCCGGCATAGAAGGGAAAACGGTTATTGTGCAAGGTTTCGGAAATGTTGGATATCATGCCGCTCGTGTGTTGCAAGAAAATGGAGCCAAAATAGTAGGAATAGCTGAGTTTGAAGGCGGCTTATACAACGATAAAGGTATTGATGTAGAAGACCTGAAAAAATATCAAATAGAAAACAATACCATTCGAAATTATCCGAAAGCAAAATTTATTAAACAATCTAATTTGTTGATGGAGTATGCTTGCGATATTTTAATTCCGGCAGCATTAGAAAATCAAATTACAAAAGATAATGCACCTAAAATAAAAGCAAAAATAATTGGAGAAGGTGCAAATGGTCCGATAACGCCAAATGCAGAAGAAATATTACTAAAAAAAGGAATTATGATTATTCCGGATATGTATCTAAATGCCGGTGGTGTTACCGTTTCCTATTTTGAGTGGCTAAAAAATTTATCTCACGTAAGTTTTGGCCGTTTAGACCATCGTCATCAAGATGATTCATACAATAAAATCATAGATTTAATTGAAACCAATACAGGGCGAAGAATTTCTAAACAAGAACGCGAAACCTTACGAGGTGCCGATGAATTGGATATTGTTCGCTCCGGATTAGAAGATACCATGGTAAATTCATACGAGAATGTACGCGAGATATTTAAGAAACATAAAAAAATGAACAGCTTACGCACGGCTGCTTATGTGGATGCATTAGAAAAAATTGGAATCACCTATTTAAAAATGGGTGTTTTTCCTTAATTCATTGTTTCATTTTTACTTTTAATTCATTGTATTGAAATCTTATTATTCAAGTGGTTATGCACATCTATGGATATCTTGTGAAGGATGCAATTATTGGTATCGTTTATTTTTACTTGTTATCTATTTTAAGAAACATTAAAATTTAATAAGATGAAAAAATGGACGTCGATATTGCTTTTACTTTTTGTAAGCATTCAATTATTTGGTAATCCGGAAGATGAAGTAAAAGCACAATTTCCGGGAGGAAATACTGCATTAGCAAAATTCTTAGACAATAATTTAAAATATCCGGAAGAGGCTCAAAAACAAAAATGGGCTGGCACTACTTTAATTGGTTTTACTGTAAATGAAGATGGCAGTATTAGTAATATTCGTGTAGTGAAGTCAACAAAATTAGTATTAGATAACGAAGCCTTACGATTGGTAAAAACAATGCCCAAATGGACACCGGCTTCACAAAATGGAGCTAACAAAAAAGATATGGTGATATTGCCTATCAACTTTGATTTAAGCAAGAAAAATATTATGTATTAATAAAATCCATGCATGAAAAGTAAAGATGAGATTGTAAAAAATTGGTTGCCAAGATATACCGGAAGAGAATTGCACGAATTTGGTGAGTATATTATACTTACTAATTTTTCAAAATATATTCAGCTTTTTGCAGAATGGAATAAGGTGGAAGTGGTAGGTATGGATAAGCCGATGCCAAGTGCCACCGCCAATAATATTACAATCATTAATTTCGGTATGGGTAGTCCATTAGCAGCTACGGTGATGGATTTATTATCTGCTATAAAACCACATGCTGCATTGTTTTTAGGTAAGTGTGGTGGCTTGAAAAAGAAGAATGAAATTGGTGATTTTGTTTTACCTATAGCTGCCATACGTGGCGATGGTACATCTAATGATTATTTTCCGGCAGAAGTTCCGGCCTTGCCTTCGTTTGCCTTGCAAAAAGCCATTTCTACTACTATCCGCGAACATCAACAAGATTATTGGACGGGCACTGTATATACGACGAACAGACGTGTTTGGGAACACGATGATACGTTTAAAGAATATTTACGCACACTACGTGCAATGGCAATAGATATGGAAACGGCAACAATATTCTCGGTTGCATTTGCCAACGAAATTCCTGTAGGTGCATTACTTTTGGTTTCCGATCAACCGATGATTCCGGAAGGCGTGAAAACAGAAGAAAGTGATAATAAAGTAACTAAAAACTATGTTGAATTACATTTGCAAATTGGAATTGATTCCTTAAAACAATTAATGAACAGAACTACCACTATCAAACATTTAAGGTTTGAAGATTAAATTTCAGATTCGTTTTTAATTGTATTATCTACATTTAAATTTTCATTGCGCAATGCTTTATTTACGGCAATGCTGTTGTTTAATTCAAATCCAAATAATAATACTAATGCATTCAAATAAATCAACATCATAATTACAACCATAATACCTAATGAACCAAACAAACGGTTGAAGTTGTTTAAATAAGATGCATAAATTTGAAATCCATAGGTCATTACAATTGAAAACAATGTAGCAAATGTTGCACCTGCTGAAAAGTATCTGTATTTTTTCTTTACAGATGGTCCGAAGTAATAAATCAATGCAATAATATTAAAGAAACTAAATACGATAAGAATTCCTTTTACAATACTTAAAATAATGTAGGTTACTGTGTTTTTAGTTTGCAATACATGCAAAATATATTCCAATAATTCTTTGCCTTTAATGATAAGTAAAACTGCAATAATAATTTGTGAGCAGACCAATACCAAAATGCGAATAGCTGCTATTCTTTTTTGCCACCAATTTCTTTCTTTAAATGTTTGATTCATTTTGTCAAACGCTTTCATCATGGAATTAACACCATTCGAAGCAACAAACATGGCTAAAAAAAAGTTGATCGATAAAATTCCGCCATGTTGGCGGCTCACCATATCGCGTATTGTTGATTCAAGAATGAGGTAAGCACCTTTAGGTAAAATGCTTTGTAATCCAATCATAATTTTATCACTAAAATTTTCTATAGGAATGTATGGTATTAATGAAAAGAAGAAAATAATACTCGGTAATAATGCCAAAATAAAATAAAAAGAAATGGAAGACGCACGAATAGATAAATCATCTTTTTTGACTTCTTCTCTAAATAATTGAACTACGTCATATACCGGAACGCCTTCAAATCCTGGAATAGTTATACGTTTCATTTTTTCTTGAAAACGTTCAGAGCGGATTAAGCGTTTGTATTTTTCTGAGGTATGTTTTATTGACGCCAAAATTATTATCTATTTATATTGCTTTCATTCAATGCTTGTTGGTATTTACGCGCATTCACTTGATGTTCTGCCCAAGTAGCTGCAAAATTATGATATCCTGAAAAGTCTTCTTTTGCACAAAAATAAATATAATTATGTTTTTCGGCATTTAATGTTTCATCTATACTCTTTAATTCCGGCAAACAAATTGGTCCGGGTGGCAAGCCTTTATTTATATACGTGTTGTAAGGTGATTTAATTTTTAAATCACCATGTAATACTCTTCTACTTACGCCCAATTTTTTTAAAGCAAATAATACCGTTGGATCAGCTTGTAACGGCATATCTATTTTTAGCCTATTTAAATAAACACCGGCAATGGTTGGGTACTCATCATACTTTGAACTTTCTTTTTGTATGATAGATGCTAGTATGGTTACATTAGTCGGAGATAAGCCTATTTCATTGGCTTTTTCTCTTCTATCTTCGTTCCAAAATTTGGTATATTCTTTCAGCATACGTTCAATAAATGCTGCAGCAGTTGTATTCCAATAAAATTCGTAGGTATTGGATAAGAAGATAGTAGGAAAATTTTCTTCTGTCAAATGCAATGAATCCAATAGTTTTGGATTATTAAATTCCTGCAATAGTTCGCTTTTGCTTGCTTCAATTTGTTTTGAAATTTTCTCGGCAAATTGCTCTTTATTTTGAATGTTATTAAACGTAATTTTTACCGTAGTTTGACTGCCGGAATATAGTTTTCGTATTATAAATAAATTTCCGGAATTGTTACTAAAAGTATATCTACCTGGTTTTATGTTTTTATCGTAATGTATTCTTTTAGCAACCCATTTAAATGTTTCTATATTTTTTAAAATATGTTGCTTTTTTAATGACGAAACCACATCTGTAAAAGTAGCACCTGTATGGATGAAAAATACTTGTTCTTTTTTTGATTTTGCATCAACAATATTGTCTTTAAAAAGTAAACTGTAAGATAAAATGAACCCAATTAGGCATAGAATCGTAAAAAAAAGTAAAAAGATTGAAATTTTTTTTCTCATAAATGGATGACGTAATTAATTGATAATCAAATATCTATTTTTTACTTCTTAAAAAATTTGAGGTGAATCAAAAAAAAAGTTAAACAGATAGTTGCAAAATACAAAAATCTGTTTAACTTTGTGATAGGGTTTTTATGTTTCTAGACTTTAGGTCTGTCGGGTTTTGTGCAATGCAAGACCCGATTTTTTTTTGTCTAAATCATATCTATTAGCATTTCAGCCAATACATTGTTAAATAATTTTGTAAGAAATCGCTTTCAAAGAAATAGTTAGTTTCACATTTGGGTTTTTATGAAATCTTATTTTTGTTAGTTTAGTTCCCCGATAAGTGTTCTTACTTCTTATCTAATACAAAGATGTGCATTTATTTGTCAAGTAAATTATCAGAAATATTTTTTAGGTGACATAATAAATAAAATATTAAATACTCAATCACTTGATAATCAATACGAATAACAGTTTTTATTAATGTAAATTGTGACGTTTTATGGTGGTTTTTTCACCTAAAACGTCACATTTAAATGTGATTTTTTATCTTTTTTTATGCCTATTTAGCGTAATGCTCTATAGGTAAGCAAGTGCATACTAAATTTCTGTCGCCATACGTGTTATCTATTTTAGCTACACTTGGCCAGAATTTATTTTGACGAACATACTCTAATGGAAATACTGCGGTTTCTCTGCTGTATAGGTGATTCCATTCATTGGCTAATGCTTCGGTAGCGGTATGCGGAGCATTGATAATTGGATTATCTTGCTGTGTTGTTTTTCCATTGATAATATCATCTAACTCTTGTTTGATGGCAATTAATGCCTCGCAAAATTTATCTAATTCTGCTTTGCTTTCGCTTTCAGTTGGCTCAATCATCAAAGTTCCCGGAACCGGAAATGCAACAGTAGGTGCGTGGTAACCATAATCCATTAAACGTTTGGCGATATCTGCTGCATCTATACCTGTTTCTTTTTTAAACGGACGAATATCCATAATAAACTCGTGTGCTACACGGTTATTACTTCCTGAATATAAAATTGGATAGTGTTTCTCCAATTTCGCTTTTAAGTAATTAGCATTTAAAATAGCATATTTTGTTGCATTGGTTACACCATCTGTTCCTAACATTTTATTATAAGCATACGAAATCAATAAAATGGCAGCACTGCCAAAAGGTGCGGCTGAAATAGCCGGAATACCTTGGTTTCCACCTGTTTCTACAATTGGATTAGACGGCAAGAATGGCGCTAATTCAGCCGTGCAACAAATAGGTCCCATTCCGGGGCCACCACCGCCATGCGGAATAGCAAAGGTTTTATGTAAATTGATATGATTTACGTCTGCTCCAATGGTCGCCGGAGACGTTAAACCTACTTGGGCATTCATGTTAGCACCATCCATATATACTTTTCCACCATATTGATGAATGGTATTACAAATTTCTATGATTGATTCTTCAAACACACCGTGTGTAGATGGATATGTTACCATCAAACAAGATAAATCATTCGCGTGTTGTGCTGCTTTATCTTTTAAATCTTGTACATCGATATTTCCTTCGGGTGTAGTTTTTACTAATACAATTTGCATGCCCGCCATTGCAGCACTTGCCGGATTGGTGCCGTGTGCTGATGTTGGAATTAATGCTACATTTCTATGCGGTTCGCCATTGGCAACATGAAATGCGCGTATCAACATTAATCCGGCATATTCACCTTGTGCACCGGAATTTGGTTGTAAGGATGTAGCGGCAAATCCTGTAATGGAAGAAAGTTGATTTTCTAATTCTTTAATTATTTCTAAATAACCTTGAACTTGTTCTTTAGGCTGGAATGGATGAATATGTGCAAATTCCGGCCAACTTAATGGAATTAATTCTGTTGTTGCATTTAATTTCATAGTGCAACTTCCTAATGGAATCATAGAAATGCAAAGCGATAAATCTTTTGCTTCTAAGCGTTTTATATAACGCAACATCTCTGTTTCTGAATGATACGTATTAAATACATCATGCGTTAAAAATTCAGAACTACGTTGTAATTGCTCCGGAATTTGTAATGCTGGATTTTCTAAATAATTAGATACATAATTTGCACCAATTGCTTCAGCAAAAATCTGTGCTATTTTTTCAATATCATTTTGAGATATGGTTTCATCAATACTTATTTGTATCGTATTGTTTTCATTGTACCAAAAGTTGATGTTGTTTTTCTCTGCAATAGATTTTATGTTGGCAGTTTTGTCTTTACCATCGATAACAAGTGTGTCAAAGAAATAAATATTTTGACAAGCAAAACCCAATTTTTTTAATTCACTTGCTAATGCAACGGCACGATTGTGTACTGTTAATGCTATATTTTTGATACCATCTTTTCCATGGTAAACAGCATACATACTTGCCATAATTGCTAACAATGCTTGTGCCGTACAAATATTAGAGGTTGCTTTTTCTCTCTTTATATGTTGCTCTCTTGTTTGCAATGCCATTCGCAATGCACGATTTCCGTGTTTGTCAACCGACACACCAATTAATCGACCCGGAATAAGACGTACGAACTCTTCTTTACAAGCAAAAAATGCAGCGTGTGGACCGCCAAAGCCCATAGGCACACCAAATCGTTGCGAGTTTCCAACAGCAATGTCAGCACCTAATTCACCCGGAGGTGTTAGTAAGGCTAAACTTAAAATATCACATGCAAAAACATTATAAATTTCTTTTGCTTTGCATTGTTCAATAAATGTTTTGTAGTCTTCGATAGCACCAATCGCATTAGGATATTGTAATACTACGGCGAAAAATTCTTCTGTTGGTTCAAACGATTTATAATCATCCACCACCACTTCAATATTTAAAGGTAATGCTCTTCCTTTTACAACATCAATCGTCTGAGGAAATGTATTTTTATCGATGAAAATTTTATGTGCTGCGGGTTTGTTTTTTGATTTATTTCTAATTTCAAAAAATACGTGCATCGCTTCAGCAACAGCTGTTCCTTCATCTAACAATGAAGCATTGGCAATTGGTAACGCTGTAAGGTCGCTTATCATGGTTTGATAATTCAGTAATGCTTCTAATCGACCTTGAGATATTTCGGCTTGGTAAGGTGTATATTGAGTGTACCAACCCGGATTTTCAAATATATTTCTTTGTATAACCGCCGGAACAATGGTATTGTAATAACCTAATCCGATGTAGTTTTTGCAAACATTATTTTTTGCAGCTTTCTCTTTCAAAAGCTGAATATATTGATATTCTGTTTGCGGTTCACCTATTGATAAAGTGTGCTTAATTTTAATATTCTGCGGAATCGTTTCTTCAATTAATTGTTCCAATGAAGATACGCCTATTGTTTGAAGCATGGCTTCTAAATCATTTTTTCCTGGCCCGATGTGTCGTGCTTGAAATTCGTTATACATGATGGATTTAATTAAATGTTTGAGGTGCAAATATACAACAGTAAGCAGGCATTTTACTTTCAAGATACCTGTTTGTGTGTAACTTAACTTATAAATGTTAAGAATTTGACTTTAAGCAAAAAATAGAAAACATAACTTTATTTCAATTGAATTGAAATAACTGAAAATGCAAATTTTAATGCTTTTTACACAAAATATTTTTCGATAGCTGTGTCGTATAATTCTTTGTAATTTACGAGCGAATCGTAGCGTTCGTTGTCAACTACAACATCGTTGCCTTTCACGATACCAATCAGGCTATACGGTATATTATTTTTTAGAATAAATTGTTCAAAATGAGTTTGTTTATTTGCATCAACAGAAACAATTACTCTGCTTTGACCTTCACCGAATAAATACGCATCTTTTCGTATTTCCGGATTTGTATTGATTTCAAAACCTAGGTTTCCAGCCATTGCACTTTCCAAAACGGCAATAAATAAACCACCTTCGCTTATGTCGTGTGCAGATGCAATTAATTTATTTTGTATCAAATTAGTAACGGCATTTTGTATAGTTGCTTCTTCTTCTAAATCGAAATGTGGAGCCGGTGAAAGTTCTACTTTATGATGGTGCACAAGATATTCCGAAGAGGAGATGTCGTTTCTACATGTTCCGATTAAATATATAATGTCGCCTTCTTTTTTGAAAGGAAGCGTCATGGCATCATCTACATTGTCAATTAAACCTAACATACCAATAGTTGGTGTTGGGTTTACGGCTCTATTCGGTGATTGATTATAGAAAGAAACATTTCCACCGGTTACCGGTGTATCAAATTTCAAACAAGCATCGCCCATTCCTTTTAGAGCATGCACAAAATTCCAATATACTTCTTCATCGTATGGATTTCCAAAATTTAAGCAATTGGTAATAGCAACCGGTTTTGCTCCGGTACATACAATATTTCTTGCGGCTTCTGAAACGGCAATTGCACCACCTTTGTAGGCATCTGCATGTACGTATCTCGAGTTACAATCTACGGTAACGACTAATCCTTTATTACTTTCTTTTAAACGTATAACTGTTGCATCACTCGGTTTGTTAGTACTGGCATTATTAATGCCTACCATAGAATCGTATTGTTTATAAATAAAACGTTTGGAAGCAATGTTTGGATTTTGAATTAATTGTTTAGTTATTTCAATATAATTATTTGGTAATGAGATAGTATTAATGTTGAAATTATCTCTTTTTGAATGATAACTAGGTTGTTTGTAAGAACGATCATAAACCGGAGCGCCACCTCCTAATACTAAAGTATCAGCAGGAACTTCTGCAACTAATTCGTCGTTCATGTAATATTGTACCAAATTTCCTTCCGTTACTTCACCAATAATTGCACAATGTAAATCCCATTTTTCAAATACAGCTTCTACTTCTTTCTCTTTTCCTTTTTGTACGACAATTAACATACGCTCTTGTGATTCAGATAAAAGAATTTCAAAAGGCTGCATATTTTTTTGTCGAGTAGGCACTTTATCCAACCAAATTTTCATGCCGTGTTCGCCTTTGGCACTCATCTCATTGGTGGAGCAGGTAATACCGGCTGCACCCATATCTTGCATACCCACCACAGCGCCTGTTTTTATTACTTCTAATGTTGCTTCCAATAAAAGTTTTTCTGTAAATGGGTCACCAACTTGCACAGAAGGAATTTTGTCTTCAGCATCTTCTCCTAAGTCTTCTGAGGCAAATGTTGCACCATGTATACCATCTTTTCCGGTAGATGCTCCAACAATGTAAATTGGATTTCCGACACCTTCGGAAGTAGCCGAAATAGTTTCACCAACTTTTACAATGCCAACACTCATTGCATTCACCAATGGGTTTACTTGGTAGCAATCGTCAAAATAAACTTCGCCGGCAACAGTAGGAACTCCAAAACAGTTACCATAATGTGAAATTCCTTTAACTACACCTTTAAGCAAATGCTGTGTTCGTTTATTGTCTAAGTTTCCAAAACGTAAGGAATTGAGCGAAGCAATCGGTCGGGCACCCATAGTAAAAATATCGCGAGAGATACCACCTACGCCGGTTGCTGCTCCTTGAAACGGTTCTACCGCACTCGGATGGTTGTGTGATTCAATTTTAAAAGCACAAGCCCAACCATCGCCAATATCAACCAATCCGGCATTTTCTTCTCCGGCTTCCACTAGTAAGGCTTTGCCTTTGCGTGGTAATTTTTTTAAATACTTTATGGAATTCTTATAACTGCAATGTTCGCTCCACATCACAGCATAGACACTGAGTTCTGTAAAAGTTGGAATACGGCCTAATATTTGTTGAATTTTCTCGTATTCTTCCGACAATAAACCGAGAGATTTTGCCGTTTCTTCATTAACTGCTGGTTGGTGTACTTTGATTGACATTTGCTAAAAATATGTGCAAAAATAGTTAATAAAAAACATCCGTTGGTTTTATTTTTTCATCAATAATTTTAAATAACGTATTTTTGCCACATAATGTACATTTTTCAAGAAATAGTAACACCTATTTTGCTATTGTTAATGTTATTCTTCCTTATCAATAGTAAATGGTTCTTTAATTCAACAACAATAAGTAAAAAAGTACTATTGGTTGGCTTTGCAATTAAAGTTATTAGTGCTATTTTATTTGGTTATTTATATAAAAGTAGAACGCTTTCCGGTGGAGATACATTTATGTATTTTGACGATGCCGACATTGTTTATCAAACATTGAAAATTGATCCTTTTATCTATTTAAAATTAACAATCGGAATCAATGATTTCACGCCGGTTCCGAGTTATTTACTGCCATATACTGATGCAATGCATTTTTGGTTTGATAGTAGTAATTATTTTTTAGTTCGTATTAATGCTATAATTCGTTTGTTTTCGATGGGTGTTTATAATATTCATGCCATTGTATTTGCATTTTTATCATTTATTGGAACGTACACATTGTATTTGTTTTTTGTAGATAAAGTGTATAGCAAAAAAATGCTTCAATTTATTCTCTTTGGTATCCCATCTATAGTATTTTGGACATCCGGTGTTCATAAAGAAGCAATTGTGATATTTGCATTAGGAATTATACTCTATAATTTAGATAAGATTCTAAAAATGGATTATAGTAAACGGCATTTGTTTTTTTCGTTTTTTGGATTAGTCGTGTTGGGTTATACGCGTATTTATGTTTTGGCTTTCCTTTTGCCATTTATGGGCGCAATAATAATATATAAACGATATAATTCGGTAAAAGCATCTATACGTTTATTTGTATTGGTCGCTTTTGGATTAACATTTTCCGCAGTGTTGTTTGATTATTTTTCAGATAAACATAGCTTGGTGTATGAGTTTATGGTAAGAAGAACTTATTTTTTAAACTCACCCGGAAACATGACGTTTCAAGTGGCAGAAATACCGCATAATATTCAAGGCGTTTTGATGTTACTCTGGGAAGCAATTATTAATCCATTTATTCGTCCTTTGCCTTCGGATTGTAATGTATTCTGGGCTTATTTAGCTTCTATTGAAAATTATTTATTATTATTTGTTTTGATGATTTTAATTATAACAGCTAATAAAAAATCAATCTATAATAATCCGTATGCTGTATTTTCAATTCTATTTGGGTTGAGTATTTTATTTTTAATAGGATTAATCGTAAATAATTCCGGTGCAATCGTACGTTATCGCTCCATTGCTATTCCTTTTATATTGATTGGATTTTGTTTAAAAGGAAAAGAAACCAAAATTTCTTCTCTTTTTTCTAAAAATTAACAATAAGAAACTATTTTAATTTTATTTATTTGAAAAATTTCATCAATTTTGCATGAAAATACATTTATTATGTCAAAAACAAGATTTAATGCAATTTCTGCATTTTCCTCAAGACCAAAATTAAATATTGAATTACCATCAGAAAAGATTTCTGATTTCTTTGCTTCAGCCGTGTTTGGTGAAAAAGAAATGAAAGAGTTTCTTCCTTCTGATGCTTATAAAAAATTATCTGCTTCTATAAAAGAAGGTAAAAAAGTAGAACGCGAGATTGCAGACCAAGTTGCTTCTGCAATGAAAGCATGGGCAATGAAACAAGGTGCTACCCATTTTACACATTGGTTTCAACCATTAACAGGTACAACTGCTGAAAAACACGACTCTTTCTTTATGCCCAAAAATGGAAGTGGTATAGAAGAGTTTAGTGCAGATGCCTTAGTACAACAAGAACCGGATGCATCTTCTTTTCCTTCCGGTGGTATTCGTGTTACATTTGAAGCACGTGGTTATACTGCATGGGACGTTACTTCACCGGCATTCATTATGACTGTAGGTAATGGTAAAACACTTTGCGTGCCAACTATTTTTATCTCATATACAGGCGAAACATTAGATTTTAAAGCACCTTTATTAAAATCAATCCAAGCATTAGATGTAGCAGCTACAGAAGTTGCTCACTATTTTGACAGAGATGTAAAACATGTACAAACTACCTTGGGTTGGGAACAAGAGTATTTTTTAGTGGATTCTGCCATGTATTATGCTCGCCCGGATTTAGTAATGACCGGTAGAACTTTATTAGGAAAACGCTCTCCGAAAGGTCAACAATTAGAAGACCATTATTTTGGTGCTATTCCGGAACGCGTTTATGCTTATATGCGTGATTTTGAAATTGAATGCTTGAAATTAGGTATTCCAATCCGTACAAGACATAATGAAGTTGCTCCATCTCAATTTGAGTGTGCACCTATGTTCGAAGAAGCTAACTTAGCAGTTGACCACAACTCACTTTTAATGGATGTAATGGATAGAGTTTCATCAAAACATAAGTTAAAAGTATTATTCCATGAAAAACCATTTGCCGGTGTAAATGGAAGTGGTAAACATAATAACTGGAGTATGAGTACTGATACCGGTGTAAATTTACTTTCTCCAGGCAAAACACCAAGAACAAACTTACAGTTTTTGACGTTCTTCATTAATACGATTGCTGCAGTAAATAGACACGAAGAATTATTGCGTGCATCGGTTGCTTCACATGGTAATGATCACCGTTTAGGAGCGAACGAAGCACCACCGGCTATTATTTCTGTTTTTACAGGTTCTTATTTAAAAGAAGTTTTAGATATGATTGAAAGCCGTGTGGATGAAGATAAATTTGACGAGCAAGACAATATCTCCTTACGATTAGATATTCATAACCGTATTCCGGATATTATGTTAGATAATACCGATAGAAACAGAACTTCACCTTTTGCATTTACCGGAAATAAATTTGAATTCCGTGCAGTAGGTTCATCTGCTAATTGTGCATTACCAATGACTGTTTTAAATACTATTGTTGCTGAACAATTAACTTTGTTTAAGACAGAAGTAGATGGATATATTAAAGGTGGTGATTACAAAGATGTAGCTATCTTAAAAGTATTACGTAAAACAATTAAAGATGCGAAAAGAATCATCTTTGAAGGTGATAATTATTCTGACGAATGGCATAAAGAAGCTAAAAAACGTGGTTTAAGTAACAACAAAAACACGCCTACAGCATTAGATGTATTGGTGTCAGAAAAATCTATTAAATTATTTGAAAGCCAAGGTATTTATACACACCGCGAAGCGGAAGCTCGTTATGAAATCGCATTAGAAAATTATGTGAAAGCAATGCAAATCGAATCTCGTGCACTAGGCGAAATCGTAATCAATCAAATTATTCCGGCTTGTATCGAATATCAAAATAAATTAATCACAAATGTGAAAGGTTTAAAGGAAGTTGGTTTAGATGCTAAATTATACGCTGCTCAATTAGATTTATTAAAACAAATTTCTGAAGGCATCGATAAAATAGTAAAATTAGATAAAGAAATGTTCGATTTACGTGTGAAAGGCAATGACATGACACATGCCAAAAAACAAGCATTGTTATATTGCGATAAAGTAAAACCTTTGATGGATGAAATTCGTGAAATAGTAGATAAAATTGAAGGTTTGGTAGATGACGAATTATGGCCATTACCAAAATACAGAGAAATGTTATTTGCTAAATAAGCAATTTGCATTTTGTTTTGTTATAAAGATTTCTAAAGTAACGCTTACTTTAGAAATCTTTTTTGTTTTTGCATTATTCACTAATTTTATTACTTTTAATCTATGGTAAAGTCTGCTCATTTTCTATATATAATTGCATTATTTTCTTTAGTGATTTCATGTAAATCCGGCACAAAAATTCAAGATGGTGAAACGGCCTACGCATATAAAAAATTTTCTTTAGCAGCTGATTTATTACAGAAAGATTTCGCTAAAGCCAAAACACCCATTGACCAATCTAAAATAGCGTTGAAAATTGCAGATAGTTATGATAAACAACTTAACTATCAAGAAGCAGAAAAATGGTATCAAAAAATTGCTGATTTAAGAGTTGTCAATGATGCAGTGTTGATGTATGTAAATGCACTAAAACGAAACGAAAAATATCAAGATGCATATAAAGTTATTGATACCTATCTTAAAGCAAATAAAAGTGAAAAATTTCGATTGCAAAAAGAAATTGATTTTTTAGATACAATCTTAAAAATTCAGCAAAAACCGGCATTAACCCAATTAACGAATCTGAATTTTAATTCATCCGAATTAGAATTTGCTCCATTTATTAAAAATGAAACACTTTATTTTTCATCGACTAAATTAAATAAAGAAAATACAAAAGATGAATGGACCGGTTTAAATTATATCGACATTTATGTAGCTCAACAATTAAAAAAAACGGAATTCACCAACCCAGTTGCATTGTCATCGCCCATTAATGCTAATTTCCACGATGCAGAATTGGTAATTTCAAAAGATGGTAAAACTGCCTATTTTACAAGATGTTTACCGGAAGCTAAAGATAAAAATGCATACTGTCACATCTATAAATCAACCAAAAATATGGATGACACCTGGAGTGAGCCGGAACGCCTGAAATTATTGGCTGATACGATTAATGAAGGTCAACCTTATTTATCAATAGATGAGTCAGAATTGTATTTTGTTTCCGATAGTAAAGAAGGATACGGCGGTCGTGATATCTTCTTAGCGAAAAAAAATGTTTCCGGAAATTTTGAGTATCCAATGAATGCCGGAGCAAAAATTAATACACAAGGAGATGAGTTGTTTCCGGTAATTTCACCCAATAATAAATTATATTTTTCATCCAATGGGAAAATTGGTTGTGGAGGTTTGGACATTTTTGTAGCAGAAAGAGAAGGAAAAATTTTTACCAATGCCCAAAATTTAGGATATGGTATTAATAGTGGAGGTGATGATTTTAGTATTGCTTTGCAAAAGCCTACCGATGATTCGGTGTTGCTTTGTGGCTATCTGACATCTAACAGGCCGGGCGGAAAAGGCTTAGATGATATTTATTATTTTGAAAAACGAATGGCACCTGCCGAGCCACTTCCACCGGCTGTTTTTGTGTTAAAAGTAAATGTTCAAGCTAAAAAATATGCAGATAATAACAACCCGAATTCTACTTATTTAGGATTAGAAGCTTTGGAAAATGCAACCGTTACTTTACCTAATTTTACGGATAATAATTCAACATCAACATCAACATCATTACATACAGACAAAAACGGTTTAGTCCAATCCATCATTCCACAAGGAAAAAATTTTAAAATTGCTATTTCTAAAACAGATTATCTTTCAACAGAAGAAACAATAGCCGCAGATTTACCGGCTAAAAATGGCGATACAATTATCATACAACGAGATGTGGTGCTCCAAAAAATTTATAAAAATGTAGAAATTACATTAAACAATATTTATTATGATTACGACAAATGGAATATTCGTGCAGATGCTGAAAAAAGTTTAGATACACTCGTTTATATTTTAAAGCATAATCCATCTATCAAAATTCAATTATCATCACATACCGACTGTCGTGGTAAAGATGCATACAATCAACTTTTATCCCAAAAAAGAGCAGAAAGTGTAGTGCAATATTTAATTAAAAACGGCATAGAACCGGAACGATTAACAGCCAAAGGATACGGAGAATCCATGCCGATAGAAGCTTGTGTATGCGAAAAATGCAGCGAAGAACAACATCAAAAAAATAGACGAACTACCTTTAAAATTTTGAATTAATCATTTAATTTCTATCTATTTTTTGCATTTTCTTTTCATAACCAATGATTTTGGTAACTAATTTACTTCGCTGTAAATCAATTTGTTGTGTTTGTTTGTATCTGTAATTTATCCGAATTCATCCTCTACTTTTCAAGTATAGCGCACAAATAATGTAATTTTTTTAGTTACGGTAATACGTCAATTTTACATCAACAATTAAACATTGCGGATTAAAATAAAATATTACAAACTATTAAAATTAAGTATTATGAAAACAAATTTTAAAACACAGTTCTCTATTGCAATGATTGCAATAATTTCTATGTTGTCATTGTCTGCATGTAACAAAGACAATGTATCTAAGTATCCAACAGCTGTACAATTTAAAGCACTACACAAAGCTGCTTTTGATGATTTAGTTCAGTCTGCTACTTTTAATGCTGAAACCGGTCTTACCTTTGTATCAGATAGTGGAGCCATACTTGTTATTCCACCCAATGCACTTACGGATAATTCTTTACCGGTTACAGGTCCTGTTGATTTAGAATTTGTAGAAATTTATGACAGTGGAAATATGGCTGCTTGCGATGCACCTACGATGGGAATTTTGCCGGATGGCAAGCGAGCTATGTTAGTGAGTGGTGGCGAGTTTAATATTGCCGTTCGCAAAAACGGTAAAATGCTAACACTCGTACTTCCATTAGATTTAAGTGTACCGGTTGATAAAAGCGACAATGGTGGTTTGCCAATGCAATTATTTAAAGATTGTGATTGTGATTCAGATGACGATGGTTTAGATAAAGTAGAAGGTTGGGAATTAGTAGAGGATGGTACAGGACATAATAATGTAAAGTTTATTGATAGACAAGATTCCTTATCTGGTGAATTCGAAATTTATTACAATACATTGGTGAATGAATTAGGTTGGACGAATATCGACCGTTTCCATTCCGATCCAAGACCCAAAACTACGATGCAAGTGAAAGCACCGGAAGGCTACGATTATTCAAATTGTGCCATCTATTTAAAATATAAAGGTGAAGAAAGTGGTTTAGCAAGATTAGATACGTATGACCCAACAACAAAAATATTCTCTGAACATTATGGTCAAATTCCGATTGGTTTAGAGTGCTACTTAATCTTTTGTTCTACAGATGGTGAAGATTGGGTATATTCCAGCAAATTAATTACCATTACAGCAAATACAACTTACGATGTAAATCCTGTTTTAACTACAGGAAGAAAGAAAACCTATACAGGTCATGTAACCTTGTTAAAATAAACAATTTATTATCTCCTTCATTAAATGCTACTCAGTTTGGGTAGCATTTTTTTTATTTTAATAAATTACACTTAAACGAATCGAGTTCAGAATTATCCTTTTACATGTAGTATATTTGCATTTTAATATCCGAGATGAGCTCAACAAATCGATACGACCAACGCGGTGTTTCTGCCACAAAAGATGAAGTGCACGCTGCCATAAAAAATGTAGATAAAGGATTATATCCAAACGCATTTTGTAAAATTTATCCAGACCATCTTACGAATGATGAAAATTATTGTTCTATCATTCACGCTGATGGTGCCGGAACAAAAAGTGTATTAGCGTATTTATATTGGCGTGAAACCGGCGATTTATCCGTTTGGAAAGGTATTGCACAAGATGCCATTGTAATGAACACCGACGATTTAATTTGTGTTGGAGCTACTTCTAATTTTCTAATGTCAAGTATCATCAATAGAAATAAACATCTAATTTCTGGTGAAGTAATTAAAGCATTGATAGATGGAACAAATGAAGTAGTAGAAATGATGCATCAAAATGGGGTGACAATTCACGCTATGGGTGGCGAAACTGCTGATATGGGCGATGTCATTCGTACTGTATCCGTTGATGCCGTCATGACAGCACGTTTTAAACGCGATGAAGTAATTGACAATGCAAGAATACAACCCGGAAATGTTATTGTTGGCTTGGCATCGTATGGCCAAGCAACGTACGAACAAGCTTACAATGGCGGAATGGGCAGCAATGGATTAACTTCTGCACGGCACGATGTGTTCTCCAAAATTTATACAGAAAAATATCCGGAAGCATACGACCCAAATACAGATTTTAATTTCATTTATTCCGGTACAAAATTGTTGACCGATATTGTTGAAGATGCACCTTTAGATGCCGGAAAATTGGTGCTTTCACCAACTCGTACCTATGCACCAATTGTAAAAAAAGTGATTGATGAAATCGGTACTAAAAACATTAATGGTATTATACATTGCAGCGGTGGTGCTCAAACTAAAATTCTTCATTATATAGATAAACTACACATTATTAAAGATAATTTATTCGAAATTCCGCCGCTGTTTAAATTGATACAAGCTGAAAGTAAAACAGATTGGAAAGAAATGTATCAAGTTTTTAATTGTGGCCATAGATTAGAAATGTATTTGGATGCAGCATTTGCTCAACAAGTAATTGACATCTCCAAATCCTTTAATATTGATGCACAAATAATTGGGTATGTAGAAGCAGCGCCACAAAAAAATGTGACCATAAAAAGTAAATATGGCGAATTTTTATACTAAATTGGATGTGTAAAAGTATGGAATGCCTCATATTCAAATACAAACCATAGTTAATGCACCCATAGAACGCTGTTTTGATTTGTCGCGTAGCATAGAGATTCATAAAATATCTATGGCACACACAAAAGAAGAAGCAGTAGCCGGCCGAACATCCGGTTTAATTGAAGACGGTGAGTCTGTTACATGGCAAGCCTATCATTTCGGCGTTACACAGTTCCTAACTTCAAAAATTTCAAATTTCAATAAACCATTTTCATTTAGAGATACTCAAACAAAAGGAATCTTTAATCGGTTTGAACACGACCATTTTTTAGAAACAAAAGATGGTGTAACTATTTTAACTGATGTGTTAGACTATGAAGCACCTTTTGGTATTTTAGGGAAAATTGCCGATGCACTTTTCTTGGAAAAATATATGAAAAATTTGATGGAACTTAGAAACAAAGTAATCAAAGAATACGCAGAATCCGATAAATGGAAAATGATATTGCTGTAAGTTTTATTTTTTTTCTAAAAATATTTCC
The DNA here is from genome assembly GCA_963169645.1 of Bacteroidota bacterium. Lineage (GTDB taxonomy): Bacteria > Bacteroidota > Bacteroidia > Chitinophagales > JADIYW01 > JADJSS01. The sequence continues at coordinate 42,455 of CAUJCO010000007.1, read as the reverse complement.
GCCAACATACACCGCGCACTTCCACCACCAATAGTTTCAATAGTTGGAATTTCTACCGATAAAATAGAAGTGTGTTTTTTTAGCTGTTTTATTTGTTGTGCATCCAATCTATCATACGCCGTTTCCGACATTATTAAATACGTTTTTCCGTCTTCATTTATTACTTGAAGCATATTTCCGGCAAATGCATTCATTTGTTCTAAAGAAATAGCAATTATTTCGTGCCCGGTTTGCTCTAATTTTTCTACAACGATATTTTGTTCTGCTTCATTTGTTATACTATCTAAACATATTACAGCAAATGTATCGCCGATGGTAAGCATCACATTTGTATGATAAATAGCTTTTTTTTGAGCATCTACCGCAGAAAAATAAACCGCTTCATAATCTATTTCTTTGCAAAATTGAATATACAGCGTTTGGTCTGTTCTTGGTGATAAACAAGCATACGCAATCCTATGTATATGATCAAAAATGATGCTTCCGGTTCCTTCTAAAAATTGATGCTGCAGTGCATACGAAGTATAATCTTTGATTTCGATTATGTTAAAATTATTTTTAAGCGTGTCTAAAATTTCTTTTCTTACTTCTGCTCGTCGATTTGGCGTAAACATCGGATACAAGCATACTTGACCATTTGCATGCATACTAATCCAGTTATTCGGAAAAATGGCATCCGGTTTAGCTGGTTCTTTCGTATCCTGTATCACCAAAACATTTATCTTATGTTCTTGCAACGTATTCACATAGTTATCAAATTCTGCAATTGCTTTTTGTTTTATTTCTTCTTTAGATAATCCTTCAATAGCATGTTGAAATGCATTAGAAGCAGCAGTTTCCATATTAAATTGAAAACAAGCCGGACGAATCATCATTAAATGAGCAGTATATTGTTGTGGCATATTGTAAATTTAAGATTTAGATTTATGAAGTGCGCAAATTTTTAACTAAAATTGTACACCAAAAATTTATCTTTCATTTTTTTAAAATTATATACTATGTCATTCTCCACAGCCGATTTATTTGATGCGAACGAAGGAAAAGTACACGTTGCATTACCTATTTTTCAAAATTATGGAATGAAAAAACAATTCCACGGACAAATATATACGATAAAATGTTTTGAAGATAATACACCCGTAGGCGATACGTTACGCAATGTAAATGGAAAAGGTAAAGTATTGGTTATTGATGGTGGAGCTTCCTTACGTGTGGCATTGGTCGGCGATTTATTGGCTGCTGCAGCTATCAAAAATGAATGGGAAGGCATAATTGTAAATGGTTGTATTCGTGATAGTGCTGCCATTAATGCAATGGAAATCGGTATCAAAGCGTTAAATACGAACCCAACCCGTTCCGTAAAAAAATATCCGGGATTGAAAAATATTACAGTAGATTTTGCACACGTATTTTTCCATCCGGAACAATATATTTATTGTGATGAAGATGGTATATTAATCAGCGAAAATCCTTTATTTTAAATAGGAATCGAATCATCATAGATGATTTGTTTATCATCCATGCCGGAAAATAAAACCATAGCAGCAATGGGGCGTTGCGGTCTTCGGAATACCATCATAATTGCTATCCCAACGGCAATAAAAAAATGAAGGTCTTTATGCGTTAAAAAATAGAACACAATATTTATCATACCGACACCTTCTAAAATGGCAATTTGAATTAAATGGGCAAACCTGAAAATATTTAGTTTTTCTCCTAATGTAAAGACAGATAATGCTTCTTTTGCTTTTTGAAAAAATAAAAATCGTGCGGCCATCACACCTATTGCACCTATTGCAATTCCGATAATTTCAAAAACAAAATTTTGAGGAAAGGCTTGTGTGTCTGGATTCTGTTTTACATACACACGTGCACCTGCAACAATTAAAATAAATCCTAAACACATCACATAATGCAATATGTTCATCGTTTTAAAATAACTGCCTACTGTTTGTTGGGTTTGCATAGTTTATAATTTGCATCTAATATACGATAATACATTTAGATTTAACAGTTGTAATTTTTGATGTACATCTAAAAGCCCAATAAATGTTTACATTGAAACCAACTAATTGTACAAAAAACACATCTTTGTTGTATATTTATGTTTGGAATGATGACTGGATTTAAGCAACTTTTTGTTTTTTCAATTCTAATAGGAACATTGTTTGCCTGTAAAAAAGAAACTGAAATTGTGCAGGCAGATTATGGCTATAATTATTTTCCGGATGATTCGGGAAAATATGTTATTTATAAAGTAGATTCTGTAATTTATAACGATTTTGATCCGAACAATTTAAAACGAACATCCTCTCAATTTGTAAAAGAAATTGTTACCGAACAATTTACTGATAACTTAGGCCGTACCGCAAAAAAATTAGAACGATATGTATCAGCCGATACAACACAACCTTGGCAATTTTGGAACGTGTGGTATCTTGTAAAAAATAAAACCAATGTAGAACAAGTGGAAGATAATATCCGCTACGTGAAGTTGATTTTTCCACTCCAGTTTGAGGTGGCATGGAAAGGAAATAAATATTTTGAAGTCAACCAATTTCCGTTTCAAAATTTACGATACACCACTACCAACTTTAATTGGGATTATAAATTAACAGAGAATAATGGCACGTTTTCCAACGGAAGTATTTTATCAGATTCGACTATTACCGTATTACAAGTTGCCGATTCTTCTAATGTACAAAAAGTTTATAGCGTAGAACGCTATGCTCGAAATATTGGATTGGTGTATAAAGAATTATGGCGATTAGATGCGCAGTTAATAAATAACCAAACGTATGAGAATAACGCCAAATTTGGTTTCATTGTGTATCAAAAAGCAATTCGTTTTGGAAGAGAATAATACATTGTTTTTGGTTTTACGTCGATGTGCTTTTGTTACTGGATTTATTTTCATCATTTTTTCGACTATAACAGCCTGTAAAAAAGAAACAGATGTAAACAAATATGATATGGGATATGATTATTTGCCGTATGATTCCGGAACCTATGTGATTTATAAAGTAGATTCCATTATTTATAACGATTTTGATTATTCCAGAAGATATTCTACCGTTTATTTGAAAGAGAAAATAGGAGAGCAGTTTTTGGATAATTTAGGAAGGTTAGCCAAGCGTGTAAATCGTTATTATTCGGATACATTAACAACCAATTGGGATTGGTATAATGCAGCCTATATTGTAAAAACAAAAACAATGGTGGAACGTGTAGATGATAATTTAAGATATGTAAAAATGATATTTCCCAATGATATCAATAGTAAATGGTTGGGCAATCGCTTAATAACGATTCCGCCACCATATATCTTGGATTCTACCAATTACTATTTGTCAGATTGGAAATATACCATTAAAGAAAGAGATAAATATTATAACAACGGATATCATATTTTTGACTCTACTTTATTGATTTCGCAAATACAAGATTCCACTGCTATTTTTAAAACATATTCTGTGGAACGGTATGCACGAAATGTCGGGCTGATTTATAGTGAATGTTGGATTGTAACCGGAGAAATTAATATTGGTTCACCTTGGGAAGACCGTGCAGAAAAAGGATTTATTTTAAGACAATACGCAATTGAATATGGTAAAGAATAGTATTACATTTTTATCATTTCTTCTACTTTCTTCTTGTCTGTTTGCTAAAAGCAAACAACAAAAGTTTATTGTCTATTTTAAAGATAAACCAACCACTGAAATAGTTCAGCCGGCATTTTCAGAAAAAGCTATCTTAAAAAGAATTCAATTTAATATTCCGTTCGATGAACGCGATTATCCAATTAGCGTAGCATACAAACAACAATTAGAGCAAGCATCTATACAAATTATTAAACAATCTAATTGGTTGAATGCGGCTTTGGTTTGGGCAGATGAGCATCAATTACAACAATTCCATTTTATTGCTTCTTATCAAAAAGTTGAAAACATAAAACAAAAAAATGAGATAGTTCGCAACGGCACAGAAGCCAATAAAGAAAATACGGAATCTCAAACATTTGAAGACCATTTTCTTTCTTCTTTTCCGCAAACACATTTGCTTAATGGAGAATATTTACACGAACAAGGATTTAATGGTGAAAATATGACCATTGCCGTTTGTGATAATGGTTTTTATAATGTAGATTCCAATGCAGCATTTCACCATATTTTTGAAGAAGATAGAATGTTAGGTACGTTTGATTATGTTCACAACGATTCCTTAGTGTATGACGAGTCCGGCGGTGCACCCAATTTTACGAGTCATGGTTCTAATTGTTTGTCATTCATTGCCGGAAAAATAGATAGCCAATACATTGGCACTGCCACCAAATCTAATTTCTATTTATTTCATACCGAAAATAATAGCAGCGAGCGTTTACAAGAAGAATTTAATTTGGCAACAGCCTTGGAACGATGTGTTCAAATTGGCGTCGATGTGGTAAGTATTTCTTTAGGTTATACACAGTTTGATGTAGCTTCTGAAAGTCACGATACGTTAGATATGAAACTCAACTCTACACCAGCTGCAAAGGCGGTAAATATTGCATCTTCCAAAGGAATGTTGGTTTGTGTAGCAGCAGGAAATGAAGGAGCAAAACCGTGGAAATATATTTCTACACCATCTGATGCAGACAGTGCATTTTGTATCGCTTCAGTAGATTTAAGTGGAAATGTCGCAGCGTCCAGCGGTTATGGTTTGGCAACCGATACGCGTGTGAAACCCAATATTGCGGCTGTTGGCGTTAATGCAAAATATATAAAAACAAACGGAACAATTTCTACCGGAGGCGGTACTTCGTATGCAACTCCACAAATTGCCGGGTTGGCGGCCTGCTTATGGCAAGCATTTCCATCTAAAACCAATTGGGAAATAAAAACAGCTATTGAGCAAAGTGCATCTCAATATCTTTCACCGGATAAACGTATCGGTTATGGTATTCCGGATTTCAAAAAAGCGTATCAATTATTAGCAACAACAACGGCTATAAAAAATAATTTTTTAGAAGATGATTTTCTTGTTTTTCCCAATCCAATACAACACTCGTTTTCAATAAAAAATATGGGATTATCTACCATTAATCAAATTCAATTTTATGATTATTCCGGTAAAATGCTCTTGTCGTTTAATGCCCATTCGACGAATGAATTGGATATAAGCCATCTTCCATCAGGAATTTATTTTATTAAAGTGGAAACAGACAACGGCAATGTCGTAAAAAAAATAATGAAAGATTAGTTTGTTGACTGCCTTCCAATGTGTATTTTTAAACCAATGAAAATTCTATATAATGTGCGTGTTTGGATGCTGCTTTGTAGTATGATTTCGTTTGTTCAGGTGTTCGCACAACAAGAAACATTTACCATAAGTGGGTTTTTAAAAGATGCTAAAAATGGAGAAGCATTGATTGGTGCTAACGTGTATGTACAAGGCAATACATCGTTAGGTGCTACTACCAATTTATACGGATTTTATTCTTTGTCGTTACCAAAAGGCATCCATCAGATAGAATTTTCCTATATTGGTTATCATACTCAGGCAAAAGAAATCAACTTAGATAAAGATATTCGTATCAATTTAGAATTATCAGACGATTCCAAAGCTCTGGAAGAAGTAGTCATTACCAGCGAACGCAAAGATGAAAATGTGAAAAACACCGTAATGGGAAAAGAAGAATTATCTACCGATCGTATCAAATCGATTCCGGCATTTATGGGTGAAGTAGATATTATTAAAGCTATACAACTGATGCCGGGTGTGCAAGCAGCCGGCGAAGGAAATTCCGGCATTTATGTTCGTGGTGGCGGACCGGATCAAAATTTAGTTTTATTAGATGATGCCATTGTGTATAACACCGGACATCTATTTGGTTTTTTTTCAGTTTTTAATGCCGATGCGGTAAAAAATACGACTTTATATAAAGGTGCCATGCCGGCAAATTACGGTGGTCGTTTGTCGTCTGTGATTGATATACAAATGAAAGAAGGTAATAATAAACGTTTTGAAATGGAAGGCGGTATTGGCATTATCTCATCAAGATTAACCATAATGGCTCCATTTAAAAAACCAAAATCTACCAAAACAGCCAAAGGTGCATTCTTATTTTCCGGAAGAAGAACATATCTGTTCGATATTGCTCAACCCTTATTGAAAAAAACAGATTTTGCCGGCACGAACTATTTTTTTTATGACATCAATTTAAAAGCGAACTATCAATTTTCCGATAAAGATAGGTTGTATGTGAGTGCATATTTTGGTAGAGATGTATTTGTATATAATTCCACCAAAAACCAAACGAATGTGAAAATTCCTTGGGGCAATGCCACCGCAACAATTCGGTATAATCATTTATTCAACGATAAATTGTTTATGAATACGTCTTTTGTTTTCAACGATTACAATTTTAGTTTTAGTGGAAGACAAACCGATTTTTCTTTTAATGCATTTTCCGGTGTGCGAGATTTTAATGTAAAAGTAGATTTAGATTATTATCTAAATAACAAACACAAATTAAAATTTGGGATGATGTACACACATCACCGAATGACACCAACACAAGCAAGTGCCAAAAGCGGTGATACAGATTTTGAATCAAAAATTAATAAACGTTATTCGCATGAATTGGCTTGGTATGCGGCACATGAATACAGTGTAAATGATAAATTAAAATTTGATTTTGGATTTAGATTGAGTTTATTCCAACATATCGGGCCATTTCAGCAAGTTTCCGGTGATAATATTATCGGATATGATACCGTTTATTATAAACGCAGTAAGCCGATTAAAACGTATGTTGGTCCGGAACCACGATTTGCAATGCGTTATGCATTTGGAAACAACAATTCCATTAAAGCTGGTGTAGCTTTAAATTATCAATATATACATTTGGTTTCGTCATCGAATAGCACTTTACCTACAGATGTTTGGGTACAAAGTTCTGCTATCGTTAAGCCACAAATGGCATTGCAATATTCCGTAGGTTATTTTAGGAATTTTAAAGACAATATGTTTGAAGCTTCTATTGAAGTGTATTTTAAACATTTATGGAATCAAATAGAGTATGGTGAAAGTTATGTAAATGAGTTGAATGTTGACCAAGAATTAGGCTATGTTTTTGGAAAAGGAAAAGCCTATGGTGCTGAGTTTTTTATTAAGAAAAGAACCGGAAAATTAAATGGTTGGATTGGGTATACTTTATCGCGGAGCGATCGCAAATTTCCGGATTTGAATGAAGGAAAAGTATTTCCGGCAAAATACGATAGAACACATGATTTATCCATCAACATCAACTATGATATTAATAAAGAATGGAGCGTTGGTGCTACATTTGTTTATGCAACCGGAAATGCCATCACACCGGCAAATACATTGTCGATGATTGAATTTAATCCGATGATTGGCTATGCAGAAAGAAACTCGTATCGCGTTCCTTCGTATCACCGAATGGATTTGGCATTAACCTATACACCAATTCCTAAACGCAGACCAAATCGTCGTTGGAAATCCAGTTACAATATTGCCATTTACAATGTTTATAATCGCAAAAACACCTATTTTATTTATAATAAGATTGAAGGTAGCACGTTGACAGGTGATTTAAAACAAACACCCATAAACGTTTCTTTATTTCCGGTAATACCATCGTTTACATGGAATTTTAAATTTTAAATTTGATTTATTTTGAGCGTACATTCTTACATATCAACCAATAGCTTATCCATTATAAAACGAAATCGAACATTCTATTCCGGTATGTTTTTGTTGTTGGGTACTTTATTTTGCATTTTATTTTTTACGGCTTGTGAAAAAGAAATTAAACTCAATGTAAAATCGAACCCGAATGAAATAATCGTAGAAGGTCATATCGAAAATGACTTGCCACCGTATGTGATACTAACCAAAAGTATTTCTTTATACGATAATATTAACATCAATAATCTATCTAATTTCTTTGTACACAATGCAAGAATTGTGGTTTCCACTGATTCCGATTCTGTAGAGTTAGTGGAATATAATTCCAGTATTTTACAATCGCTGCCTGATTCTATTGCTATCGCAATTGCTGCTCAATTTGGAATTAGTATCGATAGTGCAGCTGCATTTCCGGACGTAAGTATTTACACGGTACCGCTTACCAATACAAATTATGTAGGCGTAATTGGTAAAAAATATGATTTACGAATTGAAGTAAATAATCAAGTATTGACTTCGAGTACTACGATTCCGGCACCTGTTTTTTTTGATTCTTTATGGTTGTTGCCACATCCAAATGCAGCTTATGCCGATTCCTTTTTTCAAGTATATGGTTGGTTACAAGATCCGCCTACAATGGGAAATTATTACAGATATTTTACGAAGGCAGATAATGAACCCTTCTTAGTGAGTACGCAATCTGTTTTTGATGATAATTTTTTTAATGGAAAAGCCTTTCAAATATTTATTCCAAAAGGAAAACCAATAGGTTCTAATTCTTCGGAATTTGATTTTAATACCGATGGATATTGGGATATTGCTGATTCCGTTTGCACTATTAAACTTTGCCAAATTGATAAACCGCATTATGATTTTTGGCGTACGTTAGAAGCCAACAGATCGAGTCAAGGAAATCCGTTTGGTTCGTTTGTATTGGTGAAATCCAATATCGTAGGAGGCAAAGGAGTTTGGGGTGGCTATGGTAGCATTACCGGAAGCTACGTTCGTGTACCGTAAAAAAGGAATCAAGCATCAATTTTCTTTTTCAGCATCATTTTTTTTTATTTTCTCTTTTTTTACTTTTTCTTTCTTAACCTCGCGTATGGTTGTATCGGATTTTAGGGCGACTTCAATTTGTGCTAAGTGATGTTTTCCATGCCAAGTATATTGAGCTAATACATCTTTTAATGGCGTAGTTGTATTGTATTCCGGATGTGTGTTGGTTCGTTCAAAATCATTTTTATCCATATTCTTCCAAAGCGTATTCCATTTTTTATGAATAGCTTTCAACATATAAATGGACGTTTTAATTGGTAATTGGATATCGGCTGTTTCTGCCCACAAATCTTGGTTGTACGGCTTAATTGTCGGATTGTTTTCAGTTAATGCTAATTTGGTGCGTACGAACGCATTCATGTGGCTGTCTGCCAAGTGATGGATAATTTGTTCTATTGACCAACCACCATCGCGATAAGAAAGTTGAAGCTGATCTTTATACTTAATTTGTTTGCTTAGTTTTTTTAATTGTTTGGGAATTTGGTGTAATTCTTTAATTAAACGTTGGATAGATTCATCCGAAAAATCTTCCGGTTTCTTATATTTTCCAATAGGAAAAATGGCATTATTTACCGTTTCATTTTTTGGAGTAACTAATCGTGGTTCCTGTTTTTTTACAATTGTATTGGATGTTTTGCTTGTAATGGATGGTGTAATTTTTTTAGTAGCAACTGTTGTAGTTGTTTTTTTTACGATAGGCTTTTTTTGTACAACTTTTGTTTGAGGAACAACTTTTTTAGTAACAACAGCTTTGGTTGGCGTTACTTTTTTAGCAGTTGTTGTACGCGTTCCTGTATTTTTTACAGCCGATTTTGGAGTTGCTTTTCTCGTTGCCATGGTTAAAATTTTTCTATGGTTCGTTCAATTAAACTTTGTGCATTGCTTAGCACTAATTTATAAATTCCATTTGCTAAGTTATCTAATTTAATGGTTTTATTATGCAATCCTTTTACAAGTTGCCCCAAGTTTTCTTGTTTTACTAATTTTCCGCTCATGTCATATACACTTAATTCAAACGGGGCTGTTGTAGCTAAATTAAATTGAACTGTAATTTGGTCAATAAATGGATTCGGATAGGCACTTAATAAAATAATATCCGTCTTTTTATTCTTGATAGCTGTGGTTAATTCTTCTCTTGGTGTTTCCGGAGCTTGATAAAATAAAGGTGCTAATTGCTGTGTTTTGGCAGATGCTTTTTTCAACCATCTTGTATTTTCTACGGTGTAATATCCCGTTTCATACGCTTGATTTGGATTTAATTGAGTGATGGTTGGTACAGAGTAAAAATCTCCTTGTGCTGTTGTTTCTTTTAAATCCAATATTCCATATCCTTTTTTATATAAATCTACATATTTGATGTGTGGTAACACTGCAGAAACGATAGGATACAATGGATCCAAAGGAATTGGAGAGGAGCTGGAAGTAACACTCGTGCATACAAACTCAACACCAACAGAACCAGCACCTGTGGACGGATTGTAGGTAGCTTGATTATAGGGTAAATCCATTGCCCATGCTGTATGTATATCACCGGTTAATACAATAACATTTTTGATATTGCTGTTTAAGATAAAATCATATAATTTTTTTCTCTCTACGCTGTATCCATCCCATTGGTCGTCGTTTAGCATTAGTCCAAATGGGTTTAAGTTTCCCATCATAACTTGTTGTCCAAGAATCTTCCATTTAGCTGTTGAGTTCGCCATTTCGGTTTTCAGCCATTGTAATTGTTCATTTCCAATGATGTGTCTAGTAGAGTCGTTTGTGTTGCCACCTTGCAAACTTCTATCATATAAACGTGTGTCTAACATGAAAAGATCCGCTAAATTTCCGTAACTAATTTTTCGCCAAATTCTATTTGGATTTCCGGCTTCCGGTAATCTTGTTAAGAGCCATTCATCATTGGCTTGTTGACCTGCACTTTTACGTGCAGACCATAAACCTTCTGTTCCCGGTGTATGGTTATCTGCTCCATTAGTATAGGAGTTATTGGCTGTTTCGTGGTCGTCCCAAACTGTAATAAATGGAAATTGTTGATGTAATTTCATCAAAGCAGGATCTAATCTGTACGAAGAATATCGCTGTCTGTAATCTGCTAATTTAATAATTTCATGTGTTGGTAATTGTCCGGTTCGTGTTGCAGGCACACCGGCATATTCATAAATGTAATCACCTAAATGTAATACCGCATCGATGTCATTCCGTTCTCTAATTCTGTTATATACATTGAAATATCCATTTGGATAATTAGAACAAGAAACAAATGCAAACCGCAATTGGTCAGAGCCACCAACGGGTGCAGTTTTAGTTCTTCCGGTTAATGAATTTCTATCTAATGCTGTAAATTCATAAAAATACCAAGTGTTTGGTTGTAATCCGGTTACATCAATTTTTACGCAATAATCTCTGGTGCTGTCAGCCGTAAATATGCCCGATTGTACGATATTGGTAAAGTTTGTATCTAATGCAACACGCCATGTTCCGCTAATTGTTCCGGGTGTTTCCGGTGTTACGCGCGTCCATATTATTACAGAATTAGGTGTTGGGTCGCCGGATGCAATACCGTGGTAAAATGGAACTAAAGAAGTATCTACCATGGAACGTTCTGTAATGTCAATTGGTTCGTCGGCAAAGGTAGATTGGAAATGTAAGAGAGAAAGTAAAAATAAAAGTACAAAATGCTTCATAGGTTGGTGTTTATATAAAGTTACTTGATTTTTTTGATTTTTAAAGTATTTTAATTCGCTGCTTATAAATATAGATAATATGGTTGAAGCAATGCAATCGCCGTGTCGGAATAGGTATCGTCGGCATTTTTTATGGAGCATGCTAAATGGTTTATATCGGCTATTTTTTCTTTGGAAAGTAAAACAGCATATCTAAAATAATCGTGTGAAGGTGTTTGTTTAAAATAAAAAGTTTGTGCTATTTCAAAATGATAATGTATGGCAAGTTGTTCTATTTCTTGTTTTCTAAAAAATGGAAATAATAAAGCACATTTCCCATTTTCATTCAACAATCTATCAATAGAAGCAAATAATTCTTCTAAATTTAAATGAGTGGAATGTTTGGCTATTTTTTCTGCTTGCGAAAAGGAAATAATTTTATCTTTAAAAAATGGTGGATTGCATACAATGAAATCAAATTTTTCATTAAATGGATATGTTCGCACATCGCCTTGAACCACCGTTAATTTTTTGCTCCAACTACTGTTTTTGAAATTCGCATAGGTTTGTTCAAAGGCTCCATTATCTATTTCAATTCCGGTTATATTGGCGTTTGTTTTTTGTGCCAACATTAAACTCAACAACCCTGTTCCGGTGCCAATATCTAATATGGATTTTGCAGTTGTTGGAACCGAAATCCAAGCTCCGAACAAACAAGAATCAGTACATACTTTCATGCCACATTTTTCTTGGTCTATTCTAAATTGTTTGAATTGAAAGAATTGGTTTGCCATGAAGTTTTATTCCATGCAAAAATAGAAAAAAGCCATAAGATGTTACTTATGGCTTTATTGTTGTTTCTGTGAATCTTTCTTGAATTATTAATACCCGAAGGCATAATATTTCAATCCATTTTGATCCGGATATTTTCCTTGCAATAAAATGCCGTTTCCTTTATTGTCATTTATTAAATCTATTAAATCTTGTTTTTTGGATACGGCTCTATTATTTACTCCGATAATAATAAAACCTACTTGCATGTTGGTGTTTTGCTTTATGATTCCATCGTTTATTTTAGTTACGCTTAATCCGCCCGAAATACCCATTTTTTTAGCTTCCAAATTGCTGAGTTCTGCTACTTGTATGCCTAAGTTTTCCAATACATCGCCAGTTTTCGGTACATCTTCTTTATTTAACAAAGCAGTTTTATTTTCTTTTGATTTTAATATGACATCTTTTGTTATAACATTGCCATCTCTAAATAACTCTACTTTTATTTTGTCGCCGGGTCTGTAACGCGCAACGTGTTCTTGTAAATCGGCTGTGTTTTTTATGTCGGCATTTCCAATTTTCAAAATTACATCACCTCGTTTTACACCACTTTCTTCGGCAGCACTATATTTATTTACGTCAGCAATATAAGCACCTTTTATCTCGCTTAGTTTTAAATCTTTTGCTAATTCTGCATCAACTTCGCGAATACTAACTCCTAAAAACCCGCGTTGCACAATGCCATAATCTACAATATCTTTTACCACTTTTTGTGCTAAATTAGATGGTATGGCAAACGAATAACCTGCATATGAGCCTGTTGGCGTTGCTATTGCTGAGTTAATGCCGATTAAATTACCATTCAAATCCACCAATGCACCGCCACTGTTTCCCGGATTAACGGCAGCATCTGTTTGTATAAACGATTCTATAGCTGTGTTTCCGGCTTTTTCTCTTAATATATTAATATTACGTGTTTTGGCGGATACTATTCCTGCTGTTACTGTTGATGCTAAGTTAAACGGATTTCCTACTGCTAACACCCATTGCCCGATTTGTACTTCATCGGAATTAGCGAATGTTAGATAGTTTAAGTTGGATGCGTCAATTTTTATTACTGCCAAATCCGTATTAGGATCGCTACCAATTAGTTTTGCTTTGTATTCATGGTTGTCGTACAAACTTACATTTATTTCATCTGCACCATCAATTACATGGTTGTTTGTAACTATATATCCATCATTACTAATAATTACACCGGAACCGGATGCTTCTTGATCTTGTTGCGGCATATCGTATGGTGAATTTCCAAACGGATCACCAAAAAATTGATAGAAAGGATTCATATATCTCGGGTCGTTTTTTTGCTTTTTAATTTTAATTTTTGTGTTGATATGCACTACTGCCGGTGTACTCATTTTCGCTGCACCAATAAATGCATCATTTGGTAAATTGCCATTATAGCTGGCTAATTTAAAAGGTGTATTGGATGCGTTATTATTTGTAAATACACTGCTGTCATCTTTATTAAAATAATGAACAACAGCCAAGGTGGAAATTGTACTAATAATGCCGATGATAAAGTAAGAAACGATTTTTTTCATACGATGAATTTTTAAAGTTTATAGCAAAATATATTCCTTTCAACAAAATTAAGGAGCAAAGTTTTTTCATAGCTGGTTAAAAAAAGTTAACTCTATTTTCCATTTAATATTAAAGTAATGATGTACTTTTGATGCATGCAATTTGATTTTTATAAATACCAAGGCACAGGAAATGATTTTGTTATTATAGATAACAGAACACTGCGTTTCCCAAAAGAAAATACGGCATTCATAAACCAACTTTGTGACAGAAAATTTGGGATTGGTGCAGATGGTTTGATGTTGTTAGAAAATGCTGAAAATGCCGATTTTAAAATGGTGTATTATAATGCTGATGGAAACGAAAGTACCATGTGTGGTAATGGTGGAAGATGCATTACCGCTTTTGCACATAAATTAGGCATTGTAAAAGAACAAGGTATTTTTATAGCAATAGATGGTGAACATGCATATAAAATTGAAGATAATATCGTGCATCTTAAAATGATAGATGTGCAAGAAATTACTATTGAAAATTCAGATTGTGTATTGTTTACAGGCTCACCGCACTATGTCAGTTTTCGCACGGATATCGACAATATTAACCTACTAGACGAAGCACATAAAATACGCTATAATACTACGTATGCAGCAAAAGGTATAAACGTGAATTTTGTTGAACAACACAATGATACCATTAAGATGCGTACATACGAACGCGGTGTGGAAGACGAAACATTATCTTGCGGAACAGGAACCGTTGCTGTGGCATTGAGTGTAGCTCAAAAAAATAATTTAGATTCCGGAAAAATAGACATCCAAACACCTGGTGGAAAATTGTCAGTATCATTTCAAAAAAATCTCAATTCTTATTCCGATATTTGGTTGATAGGTCCGGCTACTTTTGTGTTTTCGGGCTCCATTAATTTAGGTTAATCGATGATAAACATCTATAAGAAAGTAGGAAATGAGTTGCAAATCATTCAGCAAACAGAAAATGATTGTTGGATAAATATTGCACCACCTTTTAATATGGGACAATTGGAGCAATTCGCTAAAGAACACCAAATCCCATTTTCATATATTGTCGATTGTATTGACCAATTTGAGCGTTCTCGCTACGAAAAGCAAGATGATTCTAAATTAATCGTAATCAATACGCCCATTTTAAATGAAGGTTTTGACTTAGAAGACGAAGCAACTTATATTACCATTCCGGTTGGTATTATTTTAATACCGAATATGATTGTTACCGTTTGCTCTGTAAATAATCCGTTGATAGAATGGTTTGAGCGTAATATTCATAAAAATTTAGATTTACAAAACAGAACAGATTTTGTAATTCGCATTTTTGAACGCAATATTTATTATTTCTTACATTATTTAAGAGAAATAAATAAACGCATTTCACAAATTGAAAAAGAATTAAATTATTCCAGTCGCAATCAAGAATTAAATAAATTATTGCATTTGCAAAAAGCCTTAATTTATTTTGTAAACGATTTGAGAGCGGATGAAATGGTGTTGCTTAAAATTCAACGGAATGATTTTTTAGAAATAAAAGACGATAAAATTGCCAAAGACAAGTTTGAAGATATTTTAATTGATAATTCACAAGCGTTAGAAATGGCAAACGTGTACTCAAACATTTTGGGAAATATGATGGGTGCATTTGCATCTATCATTTCAAATAACTTAGGGCATGTCGTAAATCGACTTACCGCTGTTACCATTGCATTGATGTTGCCAACTTTAATAGCCGGAATATATGGCATGAATATCGATTTGCCTTTCCAGCATCACGTACATGCGTTTACCATAGTGGTTACCTTGAGCGTGCTGTGTTCGTTTGCATTTGTTTTTTATTTTAGAAAGAAAAGATGGTTGTAAAATGAATAAAGATATTGCCACAATACGCATCATCTTAATTTTCTTTACCTGCATTACGGTGTTGTTTTTATTACATTTATTACAAGAATTATTAGTGCCATTAATTTTAGCTATGTTTATAGCGTTGTTGATGCAACCGGCATTAGTGTGGTTCGAAAAACGTAAGTTTCCATTGTGGTTAAGTGTAAGTATTATTTGGATTTTCTTGTTTTTATTATTCTTCATAGTTATGGCATTTACCTATAAAACAGGTAGTGAAATTTTTTCGGAGAAAGAATATATCATCGCACAAGTGCAAGAAAAATCAGCCGGATTGTTACAAGCATACAATAAATTTACAGGCAAAGAATTAAATTTAGAAGCCATTTCAGATAAGATAATTTCCAGCATATCTTCTGAATTTATTATGGATAATTCCACTTCTTTTTTTGGAAAATTAGGCACCACCTTCGAAGAATTTTTATTGACCGCAATTTATTTAGTATTGATTTTATCCGGAATAATGAAATATGAAACCTATCTGACATACTTAGGTGGCGAAGGAAAAAGTGATAAGTACATACAAGCATTTGAAGAAGTAAAAAGTTCCATAGTTTCTTACATGAAAGTGAAATTAATTATCAGCTTGCTGTATGGTTTAGGTGTTACTCTGATATGTTGGATATTTGGATTACAGTTTGCTTTTTTCTGGGGATTTGTTGGTTTCATTTTAAATTTCTTTCCGGTATTTGGTGCAATTGTCGGTTTAGTGCCAGTATTTATTATGAGTTTAATCCAATTTGATTCTGTTTATACAACCATTTCATTATTGGTAATTTCTTATGCATACCATTTTATTTTAGCATCTGTGATAGAACCTATTTTTATGGGAAACAGAACTTCCTTAAATACCATTGCCATCATCACCGGTTTGTTATTTTGGGGATATCTTTGGGGAATTTATGGCATGTTTTTATCTGTTCCGCTGATGGTATTAACCAAAGTAATATTAAGTCAAATAGAAGGAACAGAAGTTATCGTAAGGTTGTTAGGAACACAAAAAGAGAAGTGATTTTTAAACTAATTTTTCATTTTCATCTTCTTTCCAAGGACAATGTTTGCAACCATTGCCACAGCAATATCCAAGCTTTAAATGATAGATTTTGGTGAAAACCCAATAGCCATTTTCGTCGATGTAATAATCAATATGTTCAATGTATTCTTCGTCCAAAATACTGCTTCAATTATTCGCTTTTGTGTAATAGATAGGCTTTAAAAAATCCGTTTAAATCGCCATCCAAAACATTATCCGGATTGGTTACTTTATAGTTTGTACGCAAGTCTTTCACCCATCTGTCATCTAATACATAACTGCGTATTTGCGAACCCCATTCGTTTTTCATTTTTTGTGCTTCAATGGCATCTCGTGCTTCCAATTGTTTCTGCAATTCAGCTTCATACAATTTTGATTTCAGCATTTTTAATGCGGTTTCTCGGTTTTGTATTTGTGAGCGTTGTGTTTGGCACTCGCATACAATTCCACTTGGCAAATGTCGCACCCGCACGGCAGATTCAGTTTTATTTACGTGCTGTCCGCCGGCACCTTGTGCTCTAAAAACATCCCATTCTAAATCAGCCGGATTAATTTCTATTTCAATCGTGTCATCTACCACCGGATGCACAAATACCGAACAAAAGGACGTCATGCGTTTCCCTTGTGCATTAAAAGGAGATACCCGCACCAAACGATGCACACCATTTTCACCTTTCAACATGCCAAATGCAAAATCGCCATCAATTTCTAAAGCCACGGATTTTATTCCGGCAACATCACCTGCTTGATAATCTAACTCAGTAATTTTGTAGCCATTTTTATTTGCCCACATCGTGTACATACGCATTAACATCGAAGCCCAATCGCACGCTTCTGTGCCGCCGGCTCCGGCGTTTATTTCGATAATGGCACTTAAATTATCTTCTTCTTTTCGCAGCGTTGATTTGAATTCGTTCTCATCCAACTCATCCACAATAAGTTGATATTGTGCGTCGATTTCTTCTTCACTTACCTCGCCTAATTCTTGGAATTCACGCAATACATTTAAATCATTGAGTTTTGTTTCTACACTTTTGTATAGCGATACCCAATGTTTATTTTGCTTAATTTCCTTCATCAAAGCTTGTGCTTTGAGTTGGTCGTTCCAAAAGTCAGGAGCTAAAGTTTTGGCTTCGTCGTCTTTTATTTGTTCTATTTTGTTAGCGACGTCAAAGATATCTTCCGAAAGAGGCAACTCTTTCCAGAAGTGTTTTATATTGTTCGTTAGTCATAAAATAAATGTGATTGCAAAAGTAATAAAAAAATCGAAAGGATAATATTTGTCAATAAAAAGCGTCTTCAAAATGTACAATTTCATTTTTGTTGTTGATGGCAATGATATCAAAACGTAATTCGCCTTTCCAATTGAACTGTTCAATATAAGTCGATGCAGCTTCTTGCATTTTCCGAATTTTATTGGCAGATACAAACGTTTCCGGTGTTCCAAAGCTTGTTTTCGTTCTATATTTTACTTCAATAAAAACTATTTGTTCGCCATCTTGAGCAATTAAATCAATTTCGGCGTGCTTATTTCGCCAATTGTGGTGTAAAATAACATAAGCTTTCTGTTTTAGATATTCTTGTGCTAATTTTTCGCCAAATTCACCTAATTTAGATGTCTGTTTCATATTTATTTGTCGATAAAGATAGATATTTATGAGTTCTGATAATTTTTTTGTTTTTTTACAATCTAATTATAAATTTTTTTATGAAAATGGATGAATTAATACAAGGTTTTTCTGCTCAAATTCAACGAGCGATAGAGATAGGAGAGAATGCAAAAATAGGTAAAAGTAAATTTCCAATTCGTAACATTCTGATTTCGGGTTTAGGTGGTTCAGGAATTGGGGGCACAATTTTGTCTAATGTTTTAAGAGATGATATCGCTGTTCCAATTATCGTAAATAAAGAATATCAAATTCCGGCATTTGTAAATGAAAATACGTTGGTAATTATTTCATCGTATTCCGGAAATACGGAAGAAACTTTATCTGCATTGATGCAGGCATTTAAGAAAAATGCACAAATTGTATGTATTACGTCTGGAGGTTTAATTCAAGAATATGCAGATACCAATGATATTGATTATGTATTGATAGAAGGTGGTGCACCACCACGTTCAGCATTCGGTCAATCTTTTGTTCAATTGCTATATATTTTATTTCATTTAGGTTTATTGGAAAATGGATTTAAATCGTATTTAAAATTAGCAACTGCTTTATTGGATGCAGAAGAAGAAGAAATTAAAACTCAAGCAAAATCAATTGCAGAAAAATTAAACGGCAAAATTCCGGTTATCTATTCGGATGCTAAGTTTGAAGGTGTTTCTATTCGCTTTCGTCAGCAGATAAATGAAAATTCAAAAATGCTGTGTTGGCACCACGTTGTGCCCGAAATGAACCACAATGAATTAGTAGGTTGGCGTGAAAAAAATGAGCATATTGCTGTTGTTTTTATTCGAAATAATAAAGATTTTGAACGCAACCAAGAACGGATGGAATTTACCAAAGATGTTGTGAGCCAATACACGAATGATATTGTTGAAATCTACTCTAAAGGTGACCACGATTTAGTGCGTAGTATTTATTTAATTCATCTGACAGATTGGGTTTCTTTTTATTTAGCCGAATTAAAAGGTGTTGATGCAATCGAAATAAATGTCATTAACCGATTAAAAGGTAAGTTGGCAGAAAATCCGTTGTGATTTCATCCATTTTTATTTATTCATAATTCGAACAAACTTTAATCGAATTATTTATCATGCAAAAAATTACTTTAACTGATTTGGGTTCTGTTGCGTATGCTACCGCATTAGATTTGCAAACTCAGAAATTTAACGAATTAGTTGAAAATAAAATCAACGAACGTTCCAATTCCAATGCACATACTTTGTTTTTATGCGAACATGCTCCGGTCATCACTTTAGGTAAGGCTGCAAACGAAGCTAATGTATTATTGTCTGAATCTTTTTTATCGGAAAAAGGCATCGACGTGTTCCATATCAATAGAGGCGGTGATGTTACTTTTCATGGTCCAGGGCAAATAACAGGTTATCCAATTTTAGATTTGGATTTTTTTACATCCGACTTGAAAAAATACATGCGTTTGTTGGAAGAAGTAATGATTAAAACCATTGCACATTACGGTATGGAAGGCTATCGAATAGAAGAGGCTACCGGCGTTTGGGTTGATTCTTCCGCCGACGGAAAACCGAAGAAAATAGCAGCTTTTGGAGTTAAAACTTCTCGTTGGATAACCATGCATGGTTTTGCATTAAATGTTAACGTTGATTTGAATTATTTTAATTTCATTAATCCTTGTGGTTTTACAGATAAAGGTGTTACTTCAATTGCACACGAATTAAAAATTCAACGTGAAGAAATTTCAATTGATGAAGTAAAACAAATAGTTTTAGATAACTTTGCAAACGTATTTAATGTGCAATTTATTTCTTAAAACCATTTTCATTAAACATCGTGCAAAATAGTAAGGACGAAAATATAATAGAAGAAGTAGATGATGAACTATACGAACATCATCGCTTCGTGATTGATAAAGGAAAAGAGCCTGTCCGAATTGATAAATATTTAACGGATATAATTCCATCTATTTCTCGCAATAAAATCCAAAATGCAGCCGAAGCTGGTAGCATATTGGTGAATGGAAAGCCGGTAAAATCAAATTATAAAATTCGCCCACACGACGTAATTCAAGTGGTGTTGCCTAATCCTGTTTGGGATTACACCGTTGAGCCGGAAAATATTCCGTTAGATATAATTTATGAAGATGAGGATGTTTTAATTGTCAATAAAAAAGCCGGCATGGTATGTCATCCCGGACACGGTAATTTTCACGGAACTTTAGTGCATGCATTGTTGTGGCATTGTAAAGAATTACCGGAAATTTCCGGTGCTACTCGACCGGGTTTGGTGCACCGATTGGATAAAAATACTTCCGGACTAATTATCATCGGAAAAACAGAACAAGCTTTAACTCATTTATCCAAACAATTTTTTGATAGAACCATCAAACGACATTACATTGCCTTAGTTTGGGGCGATATGGAGCAACAAAAAGGTCGAATTGTTTGCAATATCACCAGAAATCCTAATAATAGAAAAACTTTCATGGCGGTGCAAGAAGAACATATTGGAAAGTTTGCTGCTACCAACTATGAAGTGCTAAAAAGATACGGTTATACTACTTTGGTTAAATGCAAGTTAGAAACCGGCAGAACGCATCAAATTCGAGTGCATTTAAAATATATCGGACATACGTTGTTTGGTGATTATAGTTATGGTGGCGACCAAATTTTATCCGGTACTATTTATGGAAAATATAAGGCCTTTATCGAAAATTGTTTTGCCTTAATGCCGCATCATACCTTGCATGCGCAAAGTTTGGGTTTTGTGCATCCAAGAACAAATAAAGAAATGTATTTTGAGATGCCCTTGCCGGAAAATTTTCAAAAATTAATTGAAAAATGGGAGAATTATTCGAGAGGATTTAAGCTGGATTAAGTTCTTTTTGTGAATAATATGTTGAATATGTATCTTGGAAATAGTGCATAACTACGTTTATTTTAAAGTGGATATTTTTAACGAAATTTTGCTTGACAAATTTCATTTTTAAACACAAATTTAAGCACGTTATTTGAATAAAGAGTAGTAAGGAAAATGAAAGAAATAAGCTTGGTAAAATGAGTGAAAAACTTTCAGTTGTAATGTAGTGTAAAAGCTATTTTGCAGTAACGAAATGGTATCAAATAAACGAAAATTTAGTAGATATACAAAACTGTAAAAAGTGATGGAAACTACAGAATTTGGAAGACAAGATTTTATGTAAAAATCTTGTCTTTTTTTTATTATTTAATCTCTTTCAAAAATGCAATATATGTCGGAAAATGGTCGCTGTATCCGGCATTATAGATATTAAAATCCCATGTACGTTTAGGATAACCTTTATACTTTCCGGTTTTTTGTATCATAAAATCTTTTTTAAATACATAACCTTTGTGATAAAAGAAACCAGCTTGATTTTTATCCAACCAATTTTTTGAAAGTAAAATTTGGTCAAACAATCCCCAAGCATCGTTATGTGCTAAAGTACCAATTCCTTTTTTGAAGTACTCAATCCAAGGACTATAAAAGCCGGTTGCAGTACACTTCTCAGGCTTTTCAGCTGCTTTTAAAATCTTGATTAAACTTTCATCTGTCGGGTTGTCGTTTAAGTCACCCATGACAATAATTTTTGCAGAAGGATGAATCGCCAAGATAGAATCAGTATGTTGTTTGATGACAGAAGCCACGTAATTGCGCATTGGTTTAGTAACTTCTTCACCACCACGTCTGGATGGCCAGTGCCCTACATAGGCATACATTGTATCTGTTCCATTTAAGATACCTTTTACCCAAAGCACATCACGTGTTGGTTTGGCATCTTTCACTGCTTTTCGTAAATCTATCGGAATAGATTTACTATCTAAAAGCTTAAAATATTTTGGATTATATACAAAGCCACAATCAATACTACGCGGGTCGCCACCATTGTAATGTACTACTTGATAGTTTCTATTTTTTAAACTGGGTTGATTAACTAAATCCATCACAACTTCTTTGTTTTCAATTTCAGCTGTTCCCCAAAATGCCATTCCATCCGGTGATAAATCGGTTCCAATTTGTGCTACTACTTGCTCTAAATGTTGGATTTTATCTTTATAAATTTCTGCAGAGTAATGCAAGGAGCCATTAGGCGTAAAATCATCGTCAAATGTTTTGGGATCGTCGATGGTATCAAAAAAGTTTTCAAGATTGTAAAATCCGCCAACAATTATTTTATATTGTTTTTGTTGTCCATAACTATTGTTGATGTACATCAATAAGAATGGGAAAAATAGAAGCGCTAAATATTTTTTCATGGTCAAAAATACAAATTTAAATGAAGTAGTTTGTGGAAAATATGAAAATTGGTAATAGAAATATTCATAGAAATATAGTTACCTTTGCTAGTCGTTTTTATATTTTATAGCAAAATCAATACCAAATATATGTTTAGACACGTAGTATTTTTTTCCCTTTGCTTATGTGTAAGTATTCATTCGTTTGCTGCAGCAGCAAACCAAGATTCAACTATTGTAAATGCGGATGATGACTCATTATTGAATAGTAGAATTGTAGATAATATTCCTACTGTTACATTAGAAGATGTAGAATCAAATGATGAAAGTGGATCCGACCAAGGAATCTCACCGATATTATCTGCCGGAAGAGATCCTTTTGTTTCGGCTGCTTCATTCAATTGGGGTATTACCCGTTTTAAAATTAGAGGTTACGACTATGATTTCTTTGAAACGTATGTAAATGGTGTACCGACTGATTATATCGATAATGGATTTTCATCCTATAATCTTTGGTCAGGTTTAAATGATGTAACACGAAATAGAGAAAATTCAATCGGCTTAAATCCAACTACTTTTGCATTTGGCTCTGCCGGTGGATTGTATTCTATAGATATGCGTGCTGCCAAACAACGCAAACAGTTAAGTGTAACGATTGGAACATCTAATAGAACGTATGATTTAAGAGGTGGTGTTACGTGGGGTTCCGGAATTACCAAAAAAGGTTGGAGCTTTTCCGTTTCATTATTCGGTAGATGGGCGAAACAAGGATATATAAAAGGTACCAGCATGCAGAGTATTTCTTACTTCGCATCTATTCAAAAAATGTTTAAAAATCAATCTTTAGCATTAACGGCATTTGGTGTGCCTACGAAGCAAGGAAAGGCCAGCTCTACAACAGCAGAAGCGTATGATTTAGCCGGTTCTCATTATTATAATCCAAATTGGGGCTACCAAAATGGAAAAGTTAGAAACTCAAGAGTAGAATACAGGCATCAACCTGTTTTTATTTTAACACATGAGTGGAAACCAAAAGATAATATGAATTTGATGACAGCCGCTGGTTATAGTTTTGGTGAACGTACCTTATCGGGTTTAGATAGATATAATGCAAAAGATCCTCGTCCGGATTACTATAAATATTTACCAAGTTACATTGATGATTCAACGGTACAAGCAGATATGGCAGCTTATATTCGTGAAAATCCGGAATTATTACAAGTTGATTGGGATTATTTATATGCTACGAATAAAAACCCTTCCAATAATGTAACCATTGAAGATGTAAATGGAATTGCCGGAAATAACGTAACCGGACAACGTGCATCCTATGTATTAAACGATGTAGTTCAAAAATACAATCGCTTTAATTTAAATTCTGTGTATAATGTATCCGTTAAAAATTTTGATATTACAGCAGGCGCATCTTACCAATACAATCAAACAAACCAATTTAAAAGAGTAAAAGATTTATTAGGTGCAGAATTTTATGTAGATGTAGATGAGTTTATAGAAGGTGATTCAGGAAAATATTCATCGTATGCACAAGCTGATTTGAATCACCCGAATCGTATTGTAAAAGTAGGTGATAAGTATGGTTATAACTTTAGTCAAGTTATTCATAAAGCTGCAGCTTGGGGACAGTTTAAAGCAAATTTCAAACATGTTGATTTCTTTACAAGTGTGGAATTGTCGTACACATCACAACATAGAGTTGGCCATTTTAGAAATGGTATGAATGCAGATAACTCAGAAGGAAAATCAAAAAGTGTGAACTCGTTTAACTATGCTGTAAAGGCCGGTTTGACTTATAAAATTAATGGCAGAAATTATCTATATGCCAATGGTTTGTACATGACACGTGCACCGTATTGGAATAAATTATTTATCTCCAGCAGAACAAGTAATGAAATTGCTTCTGATGTAAAAAGCGAAAGTGTTGGCTCTGTTGAGTTAGGTTATTTGTTTGTTCATCCAAAAGTAAAATTAAAAGCATTGGGTTATTTCACTCAATTTAGAAATGGTTCTAATTCTATTTTCTTCTATGATGATTATTATGAAAGTTTAACCAGCTACACTGTAACTCAAATTGATAAAATTCATGCTGGTGTAGAATTAGGTGTTGAAGCTTCTTTATATAAAGGATTGTCGGCTTCTTTTGCAACAGCAATCGGAAAATATTTTTATAATGACAGACAAGTTGTAATTGAAACGATTGATGCAGACCCGAATTTTAAAATGGTGGAAACTGTTTATACCAAAGGTATGAATGTTGGTGGAACACCTCAAATGGCATATAGTTTAGGATTAAACTATCGTTCTAAAAAATTCTGGTATATCGGTGCGAATGTGAACTTCTTTGATTGGATGTGGACAGATATTGCGCCAACACACCGAACAGAACGTGCAGTTGATGCATTAGATCCAAACTCAGAACAATATAAAGCTATTTTAACGCAAGAAAGATTGAGCAAAAAAGGAGAGTGGACACTCGATTTATCCGGTGGTTATTCTTGGAGATTAAAATCTACATTTAAAAACATGAAAGGCAAAAATGCCGGAAATTACTACATCGTATTAAATGCCGGAGTAAGCAATGTAACGAATAATAGAAATATCATCGTTGGTGCAAGAGAACAATTGCGTTTTGATTTTGAAGAGAAAGATCCGTTTAAATTTCCAACAAAATTTTCGTATGCATACGGTGCTAATTTCTATTTGAACTTAACTTTTAGAATGTAAAAAATAATATCAAAATTTAACTTAAATAATATGATGACGAAATTCAATAAGCTACTATTATTAATGTTTGTTTTCACAGCATTCATTTCAGTAACCTCTTGTCGAAAAGATAAATTCGACGATCCAAAACAAATCACGGAAGATCCCAACTTGGATACAATTAGTATTTCAAGATTAAAAGCACTTTATACAGGTGGTTCACCTATCACCATTACGGACGACGTAACCATTGCCGGTATAGTTGTAGGTAATGACATTAGTGGTAATATCTATGAACAATTATTTATTGACGATGGCGATAGAGGTATGCCTATTTTAATTGACAGAAATGCATTATATGGCGATTTCCCGGTTGGAAGAAAAATTTATGTAAAATGTAAAGGCTTAGTATTAGGTACGTACGGTGGATTTCTACAATTAGGTGGTTATGCAAACGGCGTGAGTGTAGAAGGAATTCCATCGAACTTAATTAATAAATATATAGTGAAAGGACCAACAGGTTACAATGCTGATTCAATGGCACAAACCATCACGAACATCAACGATTTGAATAGCACGTATCATGGTCGTTTAATTAAACTAATGAATGTAGAGTTTGATGATGCTTCTGCGGGTGTTCCATTTGCAGATGTAAATTTACCATCTCCGGGAACTGGTGAGCGTTTCTTGAGAATGTGCAGTGCCTTGTCAACTACAATTACTGTACGAAATAGTGCATACAGTAAATTTGCATTTAGCAACACACCAAAAGGAAATGGTACTGCTTATGGAATTTATACTCAGTATAACAGCGAAAAACAATTGTTGTTGAGAGATGTTACGGATTTGCAACTTACCAATAATCGTTGTGATGGTACCAACCCAAATGAATTGACACTTTTTTCAGAAAATTTTGATGCCATTTCTGGCGGTAACAATGCCACTTTAAATTTATCCGGTTGGAAAAATATAACAGAAATGAACACCGCATTGTGGCAAAATGCTATTTTTGGTTCTGTAAAATGTGCTAAGATTGATTCCTATAATGCCGGTGATGGTCAAATTGCCTCTTGGTTAATCACACCATCTATTAATTTAGGTTCAACCACAACAAAAAATATTAAATTCTCGTTTGCTCCGGGAAAAGCAGATGGTGTATCTTCTTTTAAAGTGTTAATCTCAACGGATTACGATGGTTCAAGTACATCACCTCAATCATTTACTTGGACTACTTTGGTTGATACAGTTTGCACCACGCCTGTATCCGGTTATGGTACATTAGCACCTTTCAGAGCTTTAGATATTAGTGCATATTCCGGTAATGTGTATGTTGCCTTTAAATATGATGCCGTGAAAACAGCTGGAAATCAACGCACCATATACGAATTAGATAATGTGAAAGTAGTAGGTTTATAATCTTCCAAATACCTTTTTAAAAACGGGAATGTCTTTTTTGATATTCCCGTTTTTCTATGCATTGTTTTCTTTTTTAGATAATTATTTTATCTATTTAATTTCATTTAGTACATTTAGAAATAAAATAAGAATGATGCAGCCCATTCCGATTAAATACTCCGAAAGTAAAAGTGTTATATTGACTATTGTTGTTGCGATGTTGTTCGTGTTTTTTATGATAATGGTGTTGGTGAATAATGCTGATTTACTTTCTATATCCGATGGGAAATTTACAACAATCGCCATTGTCATTTCCATATTGGCTAGTATGGTATTAGTAATTGCTATTTTAATGATGATTAAAAGTAAAGGAACAGCCTCGTTTACAAAAAACACCATCGAAATAATATTAGATAAAACAAGCTTTATTTATAAGCAAAAGGAAACCATCATCCCATTTTCGAACATTCAAAATATCATGAAAGATAACGATAGTTATGGCAGATTAGTGATTTCTATTAAAACAAAAAATCCGTCAAAAACTATTTTGATAGAACCCAAATCAATAGATGAAAATCAACAGTTTTCTGCATTTTGGGATGCTTTAGATAAAAATATTCAAGCGTACAATACTTCGGCTATATTTTTACCACAAGATAGAATACAGCAAAAAAGTATGTACGAGCAAGGTTGGGCAAAGTGGATGGCTTATATCGCAGGAAGTACGGTTGTTCTTGCTATTCTTGCTAAAATTTTCAACACAGAAATAGTGCCAACTTGGCGACTTATTTTTTTTATCGCAATGGTGTTGCCATTTTGTTTAATGGTATATTTAGCCAATCATAAATCAAAAAAATAATTGCAAAATACACATGAAAGAAAAGGTTGTTGTCATAACAGGAAGTAACTCAGGAATAGGTAGAATAACTGCAACAGAAATTGCTAAAATGGGTGCACAAGTGGTGATGGTGTGCCGAAATGAACAAAAAGCTAAAGCAGTGCAAGATGATATAAACGCACTCACCGGATTGAATAATTGCGATTTGTTTTTATGCGATTTTAGTTCACATCAATCCATCAAAAAATTTGCCAAAGAAATTAGAACACGTTATAACCACATCGATGTATTGATAAATAATGCCGGTGTAGTGTTGGGTAAAAGAGAACTTACAGAAGATGGTTTTGAAAAAATGTTTGCCACTAATCATCTCGGTTATTTTTTAGTAACGCATTATTTATTGGATTTGTTGAAGGCATCCGAAAGTGGTCGCATCGTTAATGTTTCGAGTGTAGCACATCGGTTTACCGGAATGAATTGGGATAATTTGCATGCAGAAAAACGATTTAATATGTGGATTCAATACGGACATACCAAATTGATGACCATTTTGTTTAATAAAGAATTAGCCTATCAATTAAAGAAAAATACCAATATTACGGCTAACTGTTTGCATCCCGGAAATGTAAACACCAACATTGGCAGTAATGGCAATAAATTGATGCGTTTTTTGACAAGTAATTTTGGTTTTGTACTTACTTCACCCGAAAAAGGAGCAGAGACGTCAATATATTTAGCAACATCACCTTTAGTACATCATAAAACCGGATTATATTGGTATAGAAAAAATCCAACGATTCCATCTTTAGAAGCAATAAGCTCTGAAAATGCCCGTAAACTCTGGGAGATTAGCTTGCAACTAACCGGAATAAAAGAATTTGGCGTAGTTGATTTTGATTGATTTTTAGTTACTATTTTTCTTACTTCTATGGAATTGATTCGGTTTTTTATGGATAATTTTCCGTCAATTTCTACGATAATTTGGTTGTTTCCTGTTTCGATAATTTGGAGTTTTTTTGCTTTGTTTATTGCCGGATTTTGCAAAAGTAAATGGGATTGGAAAACAGGTTATACGCGTAAATTATTTCATTTTTTTATTTTTATCAGTGCATATTTTTATCAAAAATATATCGGATTATCCGGTGTATTTGTATTAGGTTGGGCTGTTACTGTCGTGCTTGTTTACGCTTGTTTTAAAGGTAGCGGCAATAGGCTCTACGAGGCATTGGCGAGAGAAAAAGATGCACCACATCGCACGAAGTATATTGTGTATTCATACTTGGCAACTTTTGTTGGCGGCGTATTGTCGAATGTATTATTTGGAAAGTTTGCGGTAGTTGGTTATGCCATTGCCGGTATTGCTGATGCTGTTGCAGAGCCAATTGGTACAAGATATGGAAAACATTTTTATTCGGTTTTTAGTTTCGATAAACAAAAAATAGCTATTAGAAGTTGGGAAGGAAGTGTTGGCGTTTTAGTAGCTTCTTTTTTTGTTTTTATAGGTACACTTTCCGGATTTGATTTGAGTTGTAATGTGTGGATGATAAGTATCGTATTTGCGCTACTTTGTGCCATAACAGAGGCACTTTCGCCAAGCGGATTTGATAATTTATTGTTGCAACTTGTTGGTAGTTTTTTGGCGTATGCCAGCGTAATATATTTCTAAGTATAAGCTGATTTTATCGAATTCTTTTGGGTAAACATTTCCTGAAAGCTTCTATATCTATGGATATTTCCACATCGTCGTTCCAATATGCTTTAAAATTATTTTCTTGTATTTTTCGTTTTTGACGTACTAAATTTTCATACGAATTTTTGGATAACATTTGTTCAAACCAGAGTGCATATTCAAATTCGCCAATTTGTATTTCGTGTTCATGCTCTTTTAATTGTTGATGTGTTTCTTTTAATAAATCGGTGAATTTCTTTTTGTTTTTTTTATCTCTGAGTTGTTCAAAAAAATGCCATATTGTTTTTTCAATTGCAGTAGGTTGGTCTTTTCTTATTTCGATGATTTCTTTCTCTAAAAATGAAAATGAATACAATGCTGTTTCAATATTTTTCTCATCAATATGTGCTAACATTTGCAATAAAGTATAGTTTATTTTGTTGTAGCTGTCAATCTTGTTCCAATATTCTTGGATTTTAAGCATGCAATAAAAGAAGTTTTTAAAATCTTTTGCTCCTAAATATATTTCTGCACAGTTTCCATAAAAAATCCACTTACTGCGTTGGTCAATTTCTTCCGTGTTTTCTACCCAATAAATCGTCTCTTTTGCAACTTTGGTTCCTTCGCTAAAACGTCCGGAAACATTGTAAAAGAAAGACTGTAGCGAAGCCAAACTCCATTCTACTTTATACTTAATTTCAGGGTCATTTTGTATAATTTGAGCATACGTTTTTTGAATTTTCAACCAATTTGATACAATATCAAAATGCATTAAATTAATTTCACTCATGCATAAATTATGTATGGCAGATGGCAATTGATATGGATTGCTGGCATTGATATTGGGATTTTCTGTATGCAATTTTATCAACTCTTTACAATAATAATTTTGTAATTTTTTTTCGCCTATATGGTTGTAGAAAAATATTAAACTTTCAATTGCATATATTTTTGCTATCGTACAATCAGCTTGTTGTAACAGTTGGTCAATTTCTTTTTTGATGTGGTTGTAAAATGTTTTTTCTTCCGTAGTTTTTATATATCCAATTCTATTTTTAGATTCCATGAGTTGCATTACCGTTTGTCGTGCAAGTTGTGTGTCGTTAAAATTTTTAAATGCAACCGTTTTTTCTTGCCAAAAATTTTCTAATGCAATCGCATTGTAACCTTGTAATCTTGTGGAAACGATTATTTTATTTTGATAGGATAAAATCAAAAGTAAAAAATCAAATCGTTCGTATTCCATTGCCATTTTTTTTGCTTTATTGAGCTCATTAATGGCTTGTTCAAACAATGCTTTTTGTATTAAAATTTCAATGTTTTGTATTCTATCTAATAATATGGTGTCAACGGAGTTTTCTGCTCTGTATTCTTTTAGTGTTTTTAAAATTTGTTGATATAGATAGTATTTTGTTTCAGCAAAGTGCTTTTGCAGGTAAGCATCTTGTAGTTGAAGCTTGATTTTTTTTTCATCATATTGCTTTGTTTGCTCCAGAATATCGAAGAGTTTAACGTATTTGTTGTTTTTCTTTTCACCCGAATGGATTACTTTAAAATATCGTTTTTCCGATTTGTCTAACGATTGTATCAACTCATATAAATCATCTTTTTTTAGCATAATATATTAAACTAAATTACAATAATTCCGTTTATATAACGTAGATTTTTTGCATTCATTCTTTTGCAATATCTTTACTTTAAAATTTGATGTATGAGAAAACGAGCAACTGTATTTATTATAGTGTTAATGTGTTTAATGTTTTTGTATTTATACACGATGCAAAGCATTGTTTTTTTTAATCATTCCGGTAATGTGATTTCTAAGATGACAATAGAAACCAGTTTGAAAACAATAGAAATAAATGACATTGATAAAGATGAAAAATGCAGATGGTTAGTTTATACTTTGTTGGATAAAAATGTACGAGTAAAAGTTGAAACATCGACACAAATACAATCCTTGCGTTTCTCCTTAAAACCATTTGATTTGCTTCAACAATTTAACCAAATAGAATTTAGAGAAGATGGTACGATGAAGTATGGTGCTTTAGGATTGAAAAACTAAAATAGAACGAATTAAAAATATACATCCAATGAGTAAAAGCAAATAATGTATATACACTTTAAATTGATGTTCTTTTATTTGTTTACGAATGAACGTGCTGCAATATAGAGCTAAAAATAAAAACGGTAAACTGATAACATAATAGTATAATACGGTTTTGTTGAGTAAGCCGGATGCAATTTGACCAATTAAAATATAAATATCATTCGGCAAAAAATAACCTTGTAAATTACTTATAAATTGATGCGGCGTCCAATTACTAAATGTTCCGTAAATAACGACTGCCGGACCGCCGGAATTAAATGCACCGCCTAACACACCGGCAATAAATCCAAAAAACAATATAGCGTAATTGGGGATTTTTTTAGCGTGTATTTCATCTTTTAAATACAAATTATACAAAGAAACTAAGATGATAATTGTGCCTAAAATAATTTTTATCCAATTTTCATTTCCGTTTTTTAAAAAATATATTCCAATAGGAACTCCTAAGAAAGATGCCAATAGCAGTTTTTTGATTTGTTGCCAATCGATATCTTTATAATGTTTAATAAAGAGCATGGCTGATAGTGTTAATCCATTAAGTGTCATTAGCGGTGTGGCTGTTTTTACGCCTAAAAAAAGAGAAATTAATGGCATTGAAAATAAGGCATCGCCAAAACCAAATGTACCATAGATTAAGGAACCCATGAAGATGATAATTGGAATGATACATTCGATTGGAAGATTAGAAAAATCCATCTTTATTTTTTAGTTCACTTTCATAAAATTCATCTATAGCTAAATCAAATCCATCTGCAGCTTGTGTAGCTAATTCATCGCATCTGTTATTTTCTTTGTTGGTTGAATGGCCTTTTACCCATACAAATTGGATGTTTTGATATTCATACAACTTTAAAAAACGTTTCCATAAATCTCGGTTTTTTTTCTTTGCAAAATCTGATTTCATATTCCATTGAAAAACCCAACCTTTCTCTACAGCTTCAACAACATATTTTGAATCGGAATAAATGGTAATTTCTAAATCTTGTTTTTTTAATACTTCTAATCCGGCTATAACGGCCCACAATTCCATTCTGTTATTTGTAGTCATGCGAAATCCTTTGGATAACTCTTTCCGATGTCCTTGTGAAAGCAATACTACACCGTATCCACCCGGACCCGGATTTCCTCGTGCAGCACCATCTGTGTACATTTCAACCATTGTGGAATTTTTGCAAACGAAGATAAGCTTAATCCATTTATTTTTGTGTGGTGACTAAGAAAGAACGTACAACATTTATTGTAAATACATTAGAAACATTGTATCCGAATCCGCCAATTCCGTTGGATCATAAAGATGCTTATACTTTATTGATAGCTGTTTTGTTGTCTGCACAATGCACGGATGTGCGTGTTAATCAAGTTACACCGGCATTATTTAAGTTGGCCGATAACCCATATACAATGGCAACGATTCCGGTGGAAGACATTCGAGCAATAATTAAACCTTGTGGCTTGTCGCCCAAAAAATCGCAAGCTATTTCCGATTTATCTAAAATTTTGATTGAAAAACACAATGGAATGGTTCCTAATACGTTTACAGACTTAGAAGCATTGCCCGGAGTTGGACATAAAACAGCCAGTGTAGTTATGAGTCAAGCGTTTGGATTTCCGGCTTTTCCAGTTGATACGCATATTCATCGATTGGCAGCGAGGTGGAAGTTGAGCAGTGGGAAAAGTGTAGAGCAAACAGAAAAAGATTTAAAAAAAATATTTGCAGAAGACCTTTGGAATAAATTGCATTTACAGATAATTTACTATGGTCGTGCGTATTGTCCGGCGAAAGCACATAATCTTGATAAATGTATAATTTGTTCAAAAATTGATAGAAAATAAGAGCGGAAATAAATTAATTTCTTATCTTTAACCTTTAATAACTAAAACTAAACCCGATGAAAAAAATCATCTCAAGC
The DNA here is from genome assembly GCA_963169645.1 of Bacteroidota bacterium. GTDB lineage: Bacteria > Bacteroidota > Bacteroidia > Chitinophagales > JADIYW01 > JADJSS01. The sequence goes on along the minus strand of CAUJCO010000007.1, from coordinate 9,186 downwards.
TTTGTACTTTTATTTGTTTTTGTTTTTGTTCCTGTTATAACACATGCTGCAGATACTGAAGGAGATGGTCATGATGTTGGTTTTTCGGTTGGACCTAACTTCGCATTGACAGATTTAGGTGGTGCTAAAAAAATAGGTTCTCCATTTATCAGAGACGTAGATTTTAAAGCAACAAGATTTAGCTTGTCTGCTTTCTATCGTTATAATGTCAATAGATTTTTTGCTGTTCGTGCCAATTTAATGTATGGTATGTTATCGGCAGATGATAAAAATACGGATGGTGTTCCACCACCACCTTTAAATCCTGATGGTCCATCAGATAGTTGGTATCGTGCACGCCGTAACTTAAATTTCTCTACGCATTTCTTTGAGTTCCAAGCTGTAGCAGAAGTGAATTTAAAGAAATACATTCACAACCAAGCAAAAGGTTCTAAAGATAGATGGGCTCCTTATTTAGGTGCTGGTTTAGGATTTTTCTATTTTAATCCATATACAAAATTAAATGGAGAAAAAGTAAAATTAAGACCATTAGGCACAGAAGGCCAAACTATTGGCGTGAAAAAAATGTACAGCAATTTCCAATTTGACTTGATGGCATTAGTAGGTATTAAATACAATGTAACCAAACGTTTTTCAATAGCATTGGAAGGTATCTATCATCAAACATTTACAGATTATTTAGATGATGTAAGTGGAAATTATGTTAATCCGGATTTAATTTCATCTATGTCACCTGTTGCTCAAATACTTCAAAATAGAGCAAATACCGGTAATTATCCGCAAAACGATTATAACTTTGTGGAAGGACAATTAACCAAAACAGGTGCATTGAATGTTGGTGGAACTGGAAATCAACGTGGTGATAGTAAAGATAACGACCAGTTTTTCCAAGTACAATTAACCTTCTCATTTGCTATAGCTACCAGATCTTTAGGTGGTGCAGGAAGAAAAAATCCTTATACACACAAATTCTCTTGTCCTAAGTGGTAATGTAATAGTAAGAAAAATTATAAACAAAAACGCTGAGCATTGCTCAGCGTTTTCTATTTTTTTGTCAACTATGTTGCTAACAAATAAAATTAATTTTCTGTGGTATATTTATTAATGTCATAGGAGCGTAGCCTATAAATTCACCATCCATATCTATCGAGATGTCACGTGTTTCTAATGACTCAATGCTCACTTTGTCTAATTTATAATAATGTACTTCCGGGTGTTCAATTTTTTTACATTGTTTTACGGCACTTAAATTTTTAAAATAATCCATCAGTGATACATCACCTATGATAACAATTTCAAATTTTCCATCTGTAACGGATGCTTCCGGTGCCACACCTAATCCATTGCCGAAATATTTTCCATTGGCCACCACAAAATTAATTACTTTACCTTCCCAATTAAAATCATCTCCAAATGCTTTTATTTTTACTTTTTCATAAGTAGCCAAAGTAGAAGTTATCGCCCAGAAATAATTAATGTCTGTTCCTACGAATGGTATTCTATTTTGTAATTTCAATACCGTTTCACCGCCCATTCCTACATCCGTAATATTAATAAAAAAACGATGTGCGGCTTCTTGTTTCGTTCTAAAATAGGAAACCCATCCAACATCAATCCGTTGAGTTCGTTGTTGTTCAATTAAGTTTTTTAAGTTGTTTATTTCTTTGGTAATTAAAATAGTTTTAGCAAAATCATTGCCACTTCCGGAAGGCAATAAGCCTACTTTTAGTTGAGCAATTTTTTCCCAATCATAAGCATCAGCTGTGTTGCCTAATCCAATTTTGTGTGCTTCTATAATTCCGTTAATGCCTTCATTTAAAGTGCCATCACCACCGCAAATGATGATTGTATCATAACTTCTTGAGATGGCTGTTTGTGCCAGCTCCGTTATTTGTCCGGCTTTTTCAGAAATAAATAATTTGGGTGAATATTCTTTAAATGTAGTTTCGATTTTTTTGACAACTTTTTTTAATTCTTTAGATGAGCCATTTAAAAGAAAAGCAATTTTCATGTTGTTGGTTTTAGTTTAGAACAAATGCCACTATTTTTTCCAAGTATGCATCAATACCCATGCTTGATGATATGTATTTATTTCGATTGTGGTTTGTTCTTCCGTCCAATTTAACTCTTTTGCCATTATTTTTGCTATAGTTAGTACAAAAGTTTCATCAAAAGTTTTCATTTGATAAGTTATTAATGTACGTCGCGTTAGAATATCATCTATTTTCTGCGCATATTGATGTCGGATGAAAAAATAGATTTCTGCCAAACAATAATTATAATTTTCAAAAGGTTCTGTTAGGGTGATGTTGTCTCTTGCTATATTTGCAATGGCGGTTGCATTTTTTATTCCATATCTGTGTTTAAAGTTATCTATGATAGATTGTATGATAATTTCATCATTGTCAATAGTATAAATGGAATGTTTTTCTGTAATAGCATCCACCACTTTTTCAGCCATCGACAAAAAAGAGGTTAGTTTGCCGCCCGAAATGGTTAACATATTATCGTTGTTCCACCAAATTTGATAATCTCTCGAACGATCTTTGCTTTTTTTATGATCGCCTTTATCGTTAAGCAAAGGACGCAATCCTGCAAACACACTTAATATATCATGTTCTGTTAAAGTTTTTTCTTTTAATTGTGCATTAACACTGTCGAGAATGTAGCTTACTTCATTTTCCAATATCGGAATTGTCTCATTTCCATCGGAATAATCCGTATCAGTTGTGCCAACTATGTTCAGGTTGTCATCCCAAGGCATACACCATATCATGCGACCATCGCCATTAGAAGTAGGAAGCAAGAGAACGCAATCTTTTGGAAAATGTTCTGCAGATAAAATCAAATGAACGCCTTTGCTCGGCATCATGTATTTTGCTTCTTTTTGTTGGTCGAAAGTTTGTAGTAGTTCATCCGTCCAAACACCGGTAGCTGAAATAAAAATCTTGGATTTGATTTGTTGTGTAAAATTGGAAATTCTATCTCTGCAAATGATACTGGAAATTTTATTGTCTTTCTTTTTAAATTCTATCAATTCAAAATAGTTCACCGCCACTGCACCTAAATCGGTTGCTTCTTGAATAATATCATTTGTGAGTCTTGCGTCGTTGGTTTTGGCATCGTAATAAACAAAGCCACCAATAAGGTTATCTGTTTTTAATTGCGGAAAACGTTGTTTAATTTCTTCTAAATCAATATCAGCATGTTTAGGCATACTGCTTTCACCAGAGAGATAGTCATAACCCGAAAGTCCAATTCCTAATTTTATTTTGCTCAATCTTGATTTATAAATCGGCATAAAAAAAGGCTGTGGTTTTACCAAATGCGGATATTCATTTAGTAAATGTTCGCGTTCGTGTAATGCTTCTTTCACCAATTTAATTTGCATTTGTTCCAAGTAGCGTAAACCACCATGTATCATTTTAGCCGAACGAGAACTTGTGCCAAATGCAAAATCGTATTTGTCAATAATTAATGTTTTCCAGCCTTTTTTTGCAGCAGTTAATGCAATTCCGGCTCCGGTAATGCCGCCACCAATTATTACCACATCAAAGTATTCTGATGTTGCTCTTTGTATGTTGTGTTGGCGTGCCATTTTTTTTATCTTAACTAAATAATTTTCCCGGATTCATAATTCCTTTTGGATCCAGTTTATTTTTGATGGATTTTAAAATATCTAATGTTAATGCATCCGTGAATAATTTATACCATTTTTGATGATCAGCACCAACACTATGATGATGCGAAACAGAGCCGTTGTATTGTACAATAATATTGGTTACTAATTCTTTTAGTTCTTGCCATTGTTCTATTTCTCTACCTTTTAACATCGGTGTTATTAAGGTGAAATACATACATGCTGCATTGGGATAAATATGTGAAATATGAGCAATAAATATGCCTTTATTTTTATTAAATGCCGGAAATTTATTTAATTCTTTGGTTAATGCTTGGTGCAATTTTTGTACATCTTTCCATTGCACCAATGTTTCCATAGTGTCAATGTAAATAGAGTGTTCCACCAATGTATCGCGCAAATATGGTAGTTTAAATCGGCTTTCTGCCCATTTGTCACCAATGGTATTGGGAGCAACCATGCCATCGTATTTTCCTATTAAATCTTTGGCAAAAATAATCTGTGAGGAAACACTAAATTCTCCTTGTGGAAACCGCATGATACAAACACAAGGCTCCGTTAGATTTTTCCATTGTAAGATAAATTTTTGGGCTTCTTTTTTTAAATCGGAGAGTAGGCCGGGTTGATCGTGCGAAGTGGCCATTTTAGAAAACAAGCTGGTTTCATTGGCATCTGATAAGCGAACAACAGACGGCTTTACTCCGGATTGGGATAACTCTTTTAAGTATTTACTACCTTGCTGAAAGTTGGGAAATAATGCCACAATCCATCTATAGTTTTTGGGAAGTTTTTTAATTTTTACAGTAGCTTCCGTAACGATACCCAAAGTGCCTTCACTGCCTACAAAAAAAGGCAATACATTTATTCCGGATGCATCGTGAGAGAAAGTGTTGCTTTCTAAAGTGCCAATAGGTGTTGCAACTTTTATTCTCTCAATCAAATCTTCCATTTTTCCGTAATATGTTGATTCTTGTCCGGCACCACGTGTTACAATCCAACCACCTAATGTAGAATATTCAAAAGATTGCGGAAAATGGCCTAACGTATATCCTTTGGCATTTAATATTTTTTCTAATTCGGGGCCGAGTATGCCGGTTTCAAAAGTAGCAGTTAAATGTTCTTCATCTAATTGTATTAGCTTCTTGTATTTACGTAAATCGATGGTGCAAATCGCTTCTCCTTTTCCAGCCAAATTATCCAAAGATAAAGCACCTACTACGTTGGTGCCACCACCAAATGGAATGATATAGATATTATTTTCACTTGCTTGCGAAAGAACGTATTGTATTTCTTCATGTGTGTTGGGTGTGATAACCATATCCGGTGAAACAAAACCACCACCATTGAAAATGCGGATGACATCGTAGTAACTTTTTCCTAAGGATACTGCTAATCTATCGTCTTCATTAAATGAAATTTTTTTAGGATGTAGCGAAGCAAAAATATCTTTTATCAGATTTTTCTTTTTCTCGGAAATAGTGGGTAACTCAAACGTTTTAGGCGGGAAAAAATCTTCTCTTAAACGCATTTTCCAGCGTTCTTCGACCATATCTTTTAACTTGGGATAATCGTTTATGTGTTTTATTTCATTCGGGTCGCCCCATTTCCACCAATTGCGTTGCATACCGTATATTTTTGATGTAAATTACAACAATCGCAATAGAAATTCCAAATCAAATAAACATTAAATCCATTGAATAAAATAGAATACTTCGCTGTTGCTACTTAAATTCCGTATCTTTGCACCAAATTTTAGGTATCGTATGATTACAGTAAATAATTTATCGCTCCAATATGGAAAAAGAGTGTTGTTTGATGAAGTAAATATCAAATTTACACACGGAAATTGCTATGGTGTAATTGGTGCAAATGGCTCAGGGAAATCTACCTTTTTAAAAATTTTATCGGGTGATATTGAATCTACCACCGGAAATATTGAGTTTTCTCCGGGTGAGCGTATGTCGGTTTTGAAACAAAATCACTTTGAGTTTGACGAAGAAACAGTTTTAGATACAGTGATGATGGGAAATAAGCGTTTGTACGACGTAATGAAAGAAAAAGATGCATTGTACGCAAAGCCTGATTTCTCGGATGAAGATGGAATTCGTGTAGGTGATTTAGAATCAGAATTTGCAGAGATGGATGGCTGGAATGCTGAGAGTGATGCCGCTGAACTATTGAGCAACTTAGGTGTGAAAGAAGGATTGCATTACAAATTAATGAAAGAGTTACCTTCTTCCGATAAGATTAAAGTATTATTGGCACAAGCATTATTTGGCAATCCGGATATTTTAATATTGGATGAGCCTACCAATGATTTGGATGTACATACTATTGCATGGTTAGAAAACTTCTTGGCAGATTTTAGAAATACAGTGATTGTTGTGTCGCACGATAGACACTTTCTGGATATGGTTTGTACGCATATCGTCGATATTGATTTCAGTAAGATAAATTTGTTTACGGGTAACTATACTTTCTGGTACGAAACATCACAATTGTTATTGAAACAACGTGCAGATAAAAACAAGAAAAATGAAGCAAAAAAAGCAGAATTATTAGACTTTATTGCGCGTTTCAGTGCCAATGCATCTAAATCTAAACAAGCTACATCACGTAAAAAAGCATTGGAAAAACTCGATATTGAACAAATTAAACCATCGAGCAGAAAATATCCGGGCATTTTCTTTAAACAAAACAGAGAAGCAGGTGATATGATTTTGGATGTGCATAATCTCAGCTACGCAATGCCGGATGGAACACAACTGTTTAAAAATGTTACTTTCACTGTAAACAAAGGCGATAAAATAGCTTTCATTTCTAAAGAAGGTCTAGCCGTTTCTAATTTCTTTAAAGCTTTAGCAGGCGAACAAGCAGCTAATAAAGGGGAAATTAAATGGGGTGTTACGATTACCAAATCGTATGTTCCCAATGACAATTCTTCCTACTTCCAAAATGCCGATTTAAATTTGGTAGATTGGTTAAGACAATACTCTGAAGAAAAAGATGAAACGTTCGTGCGTGGATTTTTGGGTAGAATGTTATTCAGTGGAGAAGAATCCTTGAAAAAATGTACCGTACTTTCCGGAGGTGAAAAAGTACGTTGTATGATGAGTAAAACAATGTTGGAAGAAGCTAATTTTTTAATTTTAGACGAACCAACCAACCACTTGGATTTGGAATCTATTACAGCATTAAATAATGGTTTGATAGATTATCAAGGAACTATCGTGTTTACATCACATGACCACACATTTACCCAAACTATTGCCAACAGAATTATTGAAATTACTCCAAATGGAATGTTGGATAAAATGATGACGTACGACGAATATTTAGAAGATCCCAAAGTACAAGAACAACGTGCCGAATTATATGGTGAGTTGGTGAAATAATTTTCTTAATTTTATATGACAGTATATCATTCTTATCTTGTTTGATATACTGTCTTTTTTTTATTTTTATAGATATACATAGCATTCAAAATTCACGACATGATTTTATCTAAACAATCCGAATTAATCCAAAACAATACACATATTCCATTTGGTGTGTACGATGATTTGATTCAAAATGTGGACACACATATTTTTGATAAAAAAGGTGGCTTAACAAAAAAAAGAAGAACAGAACGCAAAACTTGGATTTATGTGGGTGTGTTTAGTCCGGAATTAATTTGTGGATTTGCTATTGTAGATGCCGGCATGGTAGCGACGGCGTTTACCTATTTTTATTCATTTAAAGATATGGTTTTTGAAGAAGATAAAATTACCGTTCCACTTGGCTTTTCGAATAATTTCAATCCAAATTTAGATAGTGAGTGGAAATTGAAAAACTATTCCATTAAAACAGAAAATGGAAAAATGAAGTTACATTATAATGGTAAATTCAAATTGTATATCGATCTAGAAAATAATGAAAAAGGGGTGAGTGTGGTTGCTCCATCTAAAAAAGAAAGACCTTTTAATTTTACGTATAAAAATATGAGTTTACCGGTGAAAGTGCAAATAAACACGGGCAAAACTAACACGTATGCAACCAGCGGAAATTATGGCTCTATTGATTTTACAAAAGGATTTCCACCACGAGAAACTATATGGAATTGGTTGTCTTTCATTGGTATCACCGAAACACAAAAAACAATTTCTGTCAATTTAGTAGATAGATTTAATGAAAATATGGAAAATGTATTGTGGATTGATGGCCAAAAAACAAGATTATCCGATGCTGTTTTCAATATGCATCCACCTTTCGATAAAACAGATTGGCTTATTGAAACAAAAGACGGTGTTCTAAAATGCCATTTATCGCCGTGTGGTGCCAGAAAAGAAGACCTAAATGCATTGATTGCCAAAAGTAAATTTACTCAACCTTTCGGTAAGTTAGATGGCACTGTTATCATTGACGGAAAAGAAGAAAAATTTACAGCAATTGGTGTTGCTGAAGATCATCATGCAGTTTGGTAATTGTATCAATCTGCTAATACGCCAAATTTTCCATTGTTATAATCTTCAAAAGCTTGCACTAATTCGTTCGGAGTATTCATTACAAATGGTCCGTGTGATGCAATCGGCTCATTAATTGGTTCTCCACTTAATACTAAAACGATGGTGTCTTCTGTAGCATTTATTGAAAATGCTTCACCATCATTTTTCATTAATACAAAATGATTGGTTGGTGCAACCTCTTTATTGTTTACCGTTATGGCGCCTTCAATTACCAATAATGCCGTGTTATAGTTAGATGGAAATTCAAATGTAGCCGTCGCATTTTTTTTCAACTTGGCATTGAATAAATGTAATGGTGTAAACGTAGTTGCTTCGCCCTTGGTTGCTTGGTATTTTCCTGCAATTACTTCGATTAAACCGCCATTGTTTTCCAATTCAACCTTAGGAATTTTGGCATGCTCCAATGCTTGATATTTTGGTGCACTCATTTTATCTTTTGCAGGTAAATTTACCCAAAGTTGCACCATTTGAAAATCGCCACCTTTTTTACTCCATTCTTTCTCGTGAAATTCTTTATGTAACACACCACTCGCGGCTGTCATCCATTGTACGTCACCTTCAGCAATAATGCCACCACCGCCACTGCTGTCGTGATGTGCTACCTTTCCTTTATAGGCTATGGTTACCGTTTCAAAACCACGATGCGGATGCACACCTACGCCTCTTGGTGTTTCTCTTGGACCAAAATTATATTTGGAATTATAATCCAAAAGTATAAAAGGAGACATGCGTTTCATGCTTAAATTCGGTAAACTCGGTATGAAATTATGAACACGAAATCCATCACCTACAAAATGTGGTTCTCTCGGACTTATAACGGCTTCTACTGTTTTGGTTGTCATATTTTTATTTAATTAACAGTATTCCGGTTGTTTTGTTTAGAATCCACAAAGGTCGTTCGTATTAGTATAGAGTATAGAGTATAGAGTATAGAGTATAGAGTATAGAGTATAGAGTATAGAGTATAGAGTATAGAGTATAGAGTATAGAGTATAGAGTATAGAGTATAGAGTATAGAGTATAGAGTATAGAGTATAG
>CAUJCO010000006.1 GCA_963169645.1 Bacteroidota bacterium | reverse complement strand
TACGCGTACTGTTTTGCTTGTTACCGTACTTGCTATAACAGTTGAACCGTCGTGTGTGTAAGCTATTAAACTAATTGTATATGTGCCGACTGTATTAAACTTCGGTGATACCGTTGTACTTGTTGACGTACTCGGAATGCCACCATTAATTGTCCATCGGATAGAATCTAATGTGCCGCCATTGGTCGCTACCGATGTACTCGTAAATGTTAAACTGCTTCCGGCACATACCGTTGTGTCACTCATCGTGAAGCTTGCTGTGGCAGTTGGTGTAGTGTTACACAAAGGATGCAAATCAAAAGCAGCCACTTGGTCTGTTGCGTCATTTTTAGAGCCTTGAACAGCAGAAAATCCCATTCCACGACGAGCGAAAGCCGTCCATATTTCGCATCTATTAGCATAACCATATAATATAGAATCTGCTTTTAATATGGCATTTCTTGAGTCTAAAAATCCTGGATTACAAATTTGTTGTTTTAATCCTTCTACTACTAATTTCATTGCTCTATTGTTGCCACCATTACCATTATACAAATCATTGTCATAACCATATTTTTCAATAAGCAACCAATACATATCCCATAAAGCAGATGTCCAAACTTCACCAATAGCATGCACTTCCGGGTCAGCAGCTAAATCCGCATATGTTAGTGGATTAACAGACATATCAAAACAATATGGATACGAACGCATACCATCACCATTGGGATCTTGTGTCCATACATAATTAGCCATTCCTCTCGGTGTGTTTTTGGTATCACCTGGTTTTTTGGTTAAATACATGGCAAAGAAATCACTCCAACCTTCACCACCTTGTTCCGCATTTGATAAACAATGCGTATAATTATTAGGAGTTGTACCTGTAGGTCCTGTACCAGTTAATCGAATGGAAATACCATGACCATATTCGTGTGCAACAATTCCATTATCCAAAGCACCATCTAAATCTAAACAATTTGTAGTAGATTGTCTGTAAAGCGTAACCGTAGCAGTAGATAAATTATTTCTTAATTTTTGACCATCTGCCCAAGTAACAGATACCGCCGGAATAGTAACCAAGTTTGCGTTATTTCCAGCCGCCATACCTATTAAAGAATCGCCTGCACTTTGTCTGTTAATAATGATAACACCTATGGCACCTGCTTGCTGAGCATTGTATACTTTTTCGCTAAATTGACAATCACCTCTATCTATTAATGCAATTTTTCCTGCAATATTTGATGGATTATTCACCGGACCACAAACATAAGAGAAAGGCGATGTGCTAGAAAATGCTTCAGCAACAGGACCTGTTACGTTATAAGAGCAAGGTCCCCAATCACTTTGGTCTCCGTGCGGAATGCTTCCAGCAATGCTAGCAGGTGTGTTATACGTTAATTCAGATGCAGGTGTACCACTCCACATAAACATTTGCATTCGAGAACGAAGCAGGTTACTATTTACTCCATCAGGAGCTGTGAAAAAGTTCGCATTATCTCTACCGGCACCATCGTGTGCTTCAGCATTTACTGGGTCATTATCCGTAGCAGTGTTTCCTAGATAATTTTTAACCTGAAAATTTCGATTCGTTTCCGAGAATCCATATTTAGCCATAATATCATGCATAATATTACACATGTAAAACAATTGAACCTGAATTGCTTTTGAGTTGGTAAGCGTATCTAATTGGGAAGAGAAATCTAATGGAAAATCAAAATTTAAGGAAGCACCTCCGTCTGCATAGTTTGCATCTATTCCTGTTGTGGGATTCACTCTGTCATCATCATCTTTATCAGAATATACATTTACATTGTTACCTCTTGTAAGCGTAGATTCTGCACCAGCCACACCATTTGTATCGTGCCAACCATAAGGTGATGTTGTTACATCTTCCGGATTAGAAATTAACTGACGGCTACCATACAAAGGAGATTCTGTATAATATGGATACACTCTATAACTTCCCGCAGTTGTTTCTTCTGTATTTTCAGTAGCACCGAGTGGCAATTGAGGAGTTTCATTCAAACGAGCATTGTGTTCATGGGTATGTTGAGATGCTAAATAACCTTTATCAAAACTACAGTGTAAAATAAAATCCTTTTTACTTAATACCGTTCCTGAAATTGCATCTACTGTTATATCCCAAAAATGTTGACGATCTATGGAGTGATATTGAATGCTCCAAGCTAAATGTACATTATCTACATTATCTAACACATAAAATAATTGAGCATTAATATCGTATTCTGTAATACCAGCAATGGGCTCAAATACATACGAATTATATTCTTTATTAAATTTTCCTTTTTGAACCAATGTGATAGCTGCTTGCTCACCATTATATAATAAAGATTTTTGAATCGCATTTTTCACATCAACCGTAGGTGACTTAATGGCTGCCGTTTTTTGTTTTAAATTTAAGACACCACTACTATTGGCATTTACAACTTTACCATCTTTAATATGCACTGAAACCATCCCGTTTCTTAGTTCAATACCATTTGCTGCCTGCTGAAACCACAAACGATGGATATTAGAATAATCGTCTAAACGTTCATCTACTAATTTTAAATCCTGAATATCTTGTTCTGATAAACTTAATGTTTGTTGATTATTTTTCAGATAATCAATCGAAAATTTCTTTAGGCTTGCTGCAACGCTATTTCCCAAAAATAGCACAGCTAACAGTACCGTTAGTGTAATGTTTTTAATCATTTTTATTGCTTTAAGATGTAAATATACTGAAAACTAAAAAAAATAACAAAAGTTAACAAAAGATAATCAGCAAGGCTTAATTTTTAACATATTAAGCCAAATCACTATATCATTATATTTATTTAAATGTAAGACTCTAAACTTTTATTATAAAAAGAATAGATAGAAATAAGTAATTATACCACTACATTTATAATTCTACCCGGAACAACAATAAATTTCTTGGGTTGATTTCCTTCCGTAAATTTCAAAACTCGTTCATCACCCAAAACAATTTTCTGAATATTTTCTTGTGTTTCGTCTAATGCTATATCAATGTTTGCACGGTGTTTTCCGTTAATTTGAATAGGATAATTAAATGTAGATTCTACTAAGTAGGTTGCATCATACATCGGAAAATCGGCATTTACAACAGATGAATTATTACCTAAATTTGTCCACAAAACTTCAGCAGTATGCGGTGCAAAAGGAGCTATTAATTTCACCAATGCAGTTAAAGTAGTGGAAGAAACAGTTTTTAATTTTGATAATTCATTTACAGCAATCATTAAAGTAGAAACACATGTATTAAACGCTAAGCGTTCAATATCTTCTTGTATTTTTTTGATGGTTTTGTGTAAAATTTTCAATTCTTCTGGCGTGGCTTCTACCTGTATATTTTTTGCAACACCTAAATCATCATAAAATAAACGCCAAAACTTACGAATAAAATTAGACACACCGGAAATACCATTGGTATCCCAAGGTTTTGCTGTATCGATTGGTCCTAAAAACATTTCATACATACGGAATGTATCAGCACCATACTGTGCTACCATATCATCCGGATTTACCACGTTCAAATATCGTTTAGACATTTTTTCCAATTGCACATCTAAAGCAATAAAAGCTTGTCCATCTTTATCTGTTTCCCAAGCAATATCATCTTCTACGATATGCTCAAAACGATTATCCGATTGTTTGAGTTCATTGAATTTATTTTTATACAACTTATCATTTTGTGCCAATGAAACCGGAATATGTAAAGCAATATCAACGCCTTTAATTTGTCCGATTTTTGTCAACAAACTTCTACCGCCAATCATTCCTTGATTCACCATTTTTTGGAATGGTTCTTCGGTGCTCACCTTTCCAATATCTTTCAAAAATTTATGCCAAAAACGACTGTACAATAAATGTCCTACGGCATGTTCGGAACCGCCTACATAAAAATCGACATTTTTCCAATATACTTGTGCTTCTTGACTTACAATGGCTGTTTCATTTTGAGGATCCATGTATCGTAAAAAATACCACGAGCTACCTGCATAACCCGGCATTGTATCAGTTTCCATACGTGTATTAGTTCCAAATTGAGTAATCCAATCTATTGCTGTAGCCAGCGGACTTTCGCCAGTTCCGGTAGGTTTATAACTTTCAACTTTGGGTAACGTAATTGGCAATTTATCTTCCGGAACAGCATGCATCAATCCATCTGCATCATAATAAATTGGAAACGGCTCGCCCCAATAGCGTTGACGAGAATATCCGGCATCACGCATTTTAAAATTTGTTTTGCCATAGCCTATTTTTCGTTCTTCTAATTTTTGAATTAACAATGCTGTTGCTGCTTTATAGTTTAGTCCATTAATAAAATCGGAATTAATATATGTTCCTTCTTTAGTGGCATCTGCTTCTTGTTCTAAATTTTGTTGTGCATCTAATATTGGAATAATCGGCAAATCAAATTTTTTAGCAAATAAATAATCGCGTTGGTCGCCGGAAGGTACTGCCATTACAGCGCCGGTTCCGTAACCTGCCAACACGTAATCGGCAATGTACACCGGTACTTCTTGTTGTGTAAATGGATGTAAAACATACGCACCGGTAAATTGTCCGGAAACTTGTTTTTCTGCTTGCCGTTCTATATCTGATTTAGATGCACATAATTTTACATACGCATCTACATCAGCTTTATAATTGGATGTAGTAATTTTGGCAACCAAATCGTGTTCGGGAGCTATCACTAAAAAAGATACACCAAATAATGTATCGACACGAGTAGTAAACACCTCTATTTTTTCATCGTGATTTTTTAATTGAAAAGAAACCATGGCACCAATTGATTTCCCTATCCAATTGCGTTGCATATCTTTCATACTTTCGCTCCAATCCAAGGTATCTAATCCTTGTAACAATCGCTCTGCATACGCTGTAATACGCAAAAACCATTGAGACATTTTTTTCTTTTCTACCGGATATCCACCACGCTCCGAAACACCATTAATCACTTCATCATTAGCCAAAACTGTGCCTAATGCCGGACACCAATTTACAAACGATTCTTTTTGGAATGCCAAACGATATTCCATTAAAATAGCTTGTTTTTCTTTAGCAGAAAATGATTTCCATTCATCTGCAGTAAATGAAATAACAGCATCATCACAAGCGGCTTTTACGGCTAAATTTCCATTTGTTTCAAAAGTTGCTATTAAGCTCTCAATAGATGCTGCTTTTTCTGTTTCTTTATTATACCACGATTGAAATAGCTGTAAAAAAATCCATTGTGTGTGTTTATAATAAGCAGGCTCGCAAGTAGTTACTTGTCGTGACCAATCATAAGAAAATCCTATTTTTTTTAATTGTTGAATATAGGTTTCTATATTTTTTTGCGTAGTAATTTCCGGATGTTGCCCTGTTTGTATAGCATACTGTTCCGCAGGCAAACCAAATGCATCAAATCCCATTGGATGCAACACATTAAATCCTTTCATGCGTTTGTAGCGTGCATAGATATCGGAAAAAATATAGCCAAGAGGATGGCCTACGTGTAAGCCGGCACCACTTGGATACGGAAACATATCTAAGACATAATATTTGGGTTTATCGCTGTTGGTATTTACCTTATACACATTTTCATTTTCCCATTTTTGACGGGCAATTTGTTCTATCTGCGAAAAATTATATTCCATATTACAATAATTCATGCAAAAATACAGAATACTTAAAACTTCTTAAAACACATGAGTTTATGATTGTGTTAGAAGTTATATCTTTGTTTTAATGACAAAACAAACCGCTTATGATATTTCATTTATTGTAATTCTGACAATTATTTGTCATTTATTATTTTCTAAATATGGCTTCAACCCAACTGACGAAGGTTTTGTATTAGCATCGAGCAATAGAGTTCTACACGGACAAATTCCGCATGTCGATTTTTCGTCAGTCCGTCCATTAGGATATGCCTATTTACATATTTTCGAGTTATTGATTTCTAAAAAATATTTCTTTTTAATTTCCAGATATGTATTTTGGCTGGAACAGATTAGTATTTCATTTTTATGGATACAACTCTTAATCAAAATAACAAATGTAACGTTAAACAACCTTATAAAATATGCATTCATACTGATTGGTTTTATTTTTAATGTGCATTATTTTCCGGCATCTGTTTTACACTCCATAGATGGTTTATTATTTTGTTTGATAGGATTAAATTTCATTTTATCAGATAAAAAATGGAATAAAATAGGATTTTTGTTTATTGGTTTTGCAGCTTTATGCAAACAAAATTATTTGATATTACTGCCGTTTGCACTCTATTTATACGGCAAAAAAGATTGGATATACAATCTTATTTTATGTAGCATTCCAATTGTTATATATATTGTTATCATTAGTATTTACGGAGGTTTCAATGATTTATTAACACAACTCACAGCACACAATGAAATCATCAAAGTGGGCTTAGTAAGCTATATTTTAAATCCATTTTTGTATGTTGGAATATTCATTTATTTACTGATTTATTTCCTTCCTTGTAAAAAAGAAATTATTTTCATAAGTGCGTGTTGCATTGCTTCCATTATGCTCATCAGCAATCATTTTCACGGCAATGTAGGTTTTATTTTTATGGGATTATTGATTAGTAAAATTCTACAAAAAATCAATCAAAAAAAATCAATCATTACTGAAGTTTGCACGTTTATTTTGGCTTGGAGCGTTTCTATTTCGGTTGGCTATAACACACCGGCTTTATTCATTGGCGGCATACTTGTTTATTTCGGAATCCAAACGAAGCACATGCACACTATTTTATTGTCAGTAATTACAATTTTATTCGTCATAATTTTTTATTTCGTTCGATTACAAATTATTTATAAAGATGACAAAGCTGCTAACTTATCCTATAACTTAGAAAATGTGGTAGAGGGTGCTAATGGAATTTATACAAACAAAAACACGTATGCCGTATTGATGGAAATCAAAAAACTAAAAATGGAAATACCCAATTTAATAGCACTTCCTGATTTTACGGCATGTTCCATATTACATACACATCAATCACCTATCTTAACGGAATGGCCAAACAAAACAGAAATTCCCAATAATAAAATACTACGCAAAGTAACTTCACCTCTTTTGACAGATAGCATACATTGTTTTGCTATACCAATTTATGAAACATCACTTTTAAAAGATGGATTTATTTTACAAGAAGAAGCAGGAATGAAATATCCAATTGTGCGATTTATCAAAACACATTTTACCAAACTTCAACAAACAAACTATTTTGAAATTTATGGTAATAAACAAAAATAAAATTCAGATTTAAACACCTTCAATTCTATTTATCGTTCCAACGGTATGTATCATTTTCCAATCCACACAAATCTATCACTCTATCAATAACAGTTGCCGCTAATTGTTCAAAATTTTGCGGTTTACTATAAAAACTTGGCGATGCCGGACAAATTATTCCGCCTGCATCTGTAACTGCTTTCATATTATTAATATGAATCATATTATAGGGTGTTTCGCGAACAACCAATATCAATTTTCGTCTTTCTTTTAAAACAACATCGGCTGCTCGGGTTGTTAAATCGTTGGAAATTCCACCGGCTATTCTTCCCAAAGTTCCCATGGAACAAGGACAAATTATCATCGTGTCGTATTTTGCAGAACCGGACGCAAAAGGTGCATAAAAATCGTTTTTTTTGTAAAAATCAAATGGATAGGTTGCATAATCTTCATTATCCAACTCATATTTCCACACATCTTTAGCATTATCCGATAAAACAACCGCTACTTTTTCTATCTGTTTGGAGTATTTTGCCAACTTATCGAACAATACTTTTGCATAAATAGCTCCACTTGCTCCGGAAACTGAAACGATAATTTTTTTGTTCACTTTTTTGCTTAAATTTATGTTTTACAAAGATTGGTATTAAATTTGCAATACCCTATCAAAATAACAAAATATAAATGAAAAAGTTAAACATTATTTATTTATCGATGCTGGTGTTTATTGCTTCTCTTGCGTTTGCAAATACAGCAAATGAAACGGCAGCAAACAGTGATATAAGCTGGACTACCATAGATAATTCTATTGCTCAAAATAAAGCAAACAATAAAAAATTCATTTTAGTTGAACTCTACACAGATTGGTGCGGATGGTGCAAAAAAATGGATGAAAGCACTTTTGAAGATGAATCGATTATTGAGTTAATGAACAATAATTTTACTTCTGTAAAATTTAATGCAGAGAATCAATCACCCATTTCGTTTAATGGCAAATCCTATTCTTTTGCCAAAACAGGAGCCAGAGGTGCCAACCAATTAGCGTTGGATTTAGGTAGCGTGGGTGGAAAATTAGGGTATCCAACTATCGTTATTTTAGATGCAAACGGTAATAAGTTACAAGCTTTCCCCGGATTTAAAGATGCTGAAACAATGGCAACCATTTTAAAATACTACGAAAGTGGAAGCTATAAATCAATGGATTTCCAACAATTTCAATCAGGACAATAATCGAAAACAATATGTCACTAAAAAATATTTACCTAAGTATTTTATTTGTTGTAAGTGCTTTAAATTTAAATGCAGCACCACCTAAATCCAATACGGTTCAAAAAAATACACCAACCACTAAAGTTGTAAAAAAACAAGTGCAAGAGAAAGGGAAAATCACTTGGTACACTTGGGATGAGATGGTGAAATTAAATGAAAAAAATCCGAAAAAAATTTTCATTGATTTTTATACCAGTTGGTGTGGTTGGTGCAAAGTAATGGATAAAAACACCTTTGAAGATTCTATCGTAGCTGATTTAATGATGAAGGATTTTTATTGTGTAAAATTTGACGCCGAACGCTTGGATACTATCCGATTTTTAGATAGAGATTGGAAATTTGTTCCGAGTGGTAGAAAAGGCTATCACGAGTTAGCTGCCTATTTTATGGAAAACCAACTTAGCTATCCAACTTTTTGTGTGTTAACATCCGATTTTAAATTAATTACACCACTCAAAGGATATATTCCGGTACCAAATTTTGAACCGGTTATAAGTTTCTTGGGACAAGATTTTTGGATGCCATCTAAAGGGAAAAATTTGGAAGAATACAAGGCAAATTACAAGAGTCCACGCAAGACACCTTGGTCGCCGCCACAATAATTTAAAAGGATAAAAAGCTGCTTTATGGCAGCTTTTAAAATATACAATTTATAAATAACAATAGCAGCACGAAATGAAATACAAACTCGTACTTTTAGTTATATCCGTATGTTTATTTGGATTTAAACCACCACAAAAAAACGCAGCTTCTACCACACAAAAAATTAAATTAGACCAACCTCTATCCGGCAATAATTCGCTTCTTTGGCAAATTTCCGGCAACGGTTTAAAACAAGCATCTTACCTATTTGGCACCATGCATGTAATTTCGGCAGAAGATTATTTCTTAGGAAAAAATACAGAAAAAAAATTAGCTCAAAGCGATGTCCTTATTTTAGAGTTAGACCTCGACATGGAAAATATAAACGTGGCTGCACTCACCTCTTTAAGTGTGTTAGATAGTGGCAAAACCATAAAAAATTATTTAAGCGATAGTGATTACGCATTAGTTCGAACATTTATGGTAGATTCTATTGGTATTAATAAATTTACTTTCGAAATGTTCTATGCTAAATTGAAACCTTTTTATTTAGAACAACTCATCTACCTTCAAAAAATAGGACAAGAAAAAGAACTCTACGAAATCAACTTACAAAAATTAGCCAACAAAAAGAACATACCCATCTTAGGCTTGGAAACATTTGAAGAACAACTTCAATTTTTAGAGACTATTCCGTTAAATACACAATTTAACAGCATTCTTAAAACGATAAAAGAATATACTACCGAATCGGAAACATTTGACAAATTAGTCAACGACTATAAAGCACAAGACATCACCGCACTTTTAAAATCTATAGAAACTGAACAAGATAGTATTTGGAATACCAACTTATTAGTAAAACGAAATCAAAATTGGATTCCTAAATTAAAATTAAACATGCACCAAAAAGCTTGTTTTATAGCTGTTGGTGCCGGTCATTTAGGTGGTCAAAACGGATTAATTGAATTATTGAAAAAAGAAGGCTACATCGTTGAGCCAATTTCAATTAATTAATTGACTGTTAACAAAAAACACCATACTATTTCGTACTTTTGAGCCTGCTGTTTTATAAAATAAAACAGCTTTTTTTTAATTTATTTTATGAGCATACAAGAACTACCGAAGAATTTTGAACACCAACAAGTAGAATCTAAATGGTACAAACATTGGTTAGATAAAAAATATTTTCAATCTATTCCGGATGAACGAGAACCTTATACTATTGTTATCCCGCCACCAAATGTAACCGGTGTGTTACACATGGGACACATGCTTAATAACACAATTCAAGATGTGTTGATTCGCAAAGCACGTATGCAAGGAAAAAATGCTTGTTGGGTACCCGGAACCGACCACGCCTCTATTGCAACAGAAGCCAAAGTAGTGAATTTATTAAAAGAACAAGGCATCAATAAAAAAGATATTTCGCGCGATCAATTTTTAGAACATGCTTGGCAATGGAAAGAAAAATACGGTGGCATCATCTTAAAACAATTAGAAAAATTAGGCGCATCATGTGATTGGGATAGAACACGATTCACAATGGAAAAAGACTTGAGTGATGCCGTGATTGAAGTATTTGTAGATTTATATAACAAAGGAAAAATTTATCGCGGTGTTCGCATGGTGAATTGGGATCCGAAAGGTTTAACAGCCGTTTCTGATGAAGAAGTTATCCATAAAGAAGTTAACTCCAAATTATATTATGTTCGATATAAAATAGTTGACAGTGATAATGACTATATAACCATCGCCACTACCCGACCGGAAACTATTTTAGGCGACACGGCAATATGCGTACATCCAAACGATGAACGCTATCAACATTTAAAAGGAAAAATGGCTATTGTACCTCTAATCAATCGAACAGTTCCTATTATTTTTGATGAATACATTGACATAGAATTTGGAACAGGAGCATTAAAGGTAACGCCGGCACACGATATCAACGATTATAATTTAGGCATCAAACATCACCTTGAAGTAATTGATGTGTTGAATGAAAATGGAACATTGAGTGAAAAAGCAGGATTGTATATTGGTGAAGATAGATTTGCTGTACGCAAAAAAATAGCCGTAGATTTAGACGAACAAGGATATTTAGTAAAGATTGAAGAAATCAAAAATAAAGTAGGTTACTCTGAAAGAACCGATGCTGTAATAGAACCTAAACTATCAATGCAATGGTTTTTAAAGATGGATGAAATGGCAAAACCTGCATTAGAAAATGTATTGAATAATAACATCCAATTGATACCGGAAAAATTTAAGAATACCTACAAACATTGGATGGAAAATGTACACGATTGGTGTATTTCCCGTCAGTTGTGGTGGGGACATCGCATTCCGGCTTGGTATGATGAAAAAGGAAATTTTGTAGTAGCAAAAACTGCTGAGGAAGCTTTAAATATTTACAAAGAAAAATTTCCATCGCTAAATGCTGAAAGCTTAAAATTAGCTCAAGATGAAGATGTTTTAGATACATGGTTTTCTTCTTGGTTATGGCCTATTTCTGTGTTTGATGGATTTAAACATCCAAACGGAAAAGACATTCAATATTATTATCCGACCAATGATTTAGTTACAGCACCGGAAATTTTATTTTTCTGGGTAGCACGTATGATAATGGCAGGCTACGAATACAGAAATGAAAAACCTTTCACCAATGTTTACTTAACCGGAATCGTACGCGACAAACAAGGTCGTAAAATGTCGAAATCATTAGGAAATTCACCGGATCCATTGGATTTGATTGAAAAATATTCTGCCGATGGTGTTCGTACCGGTATGTTGTTTTGTTCGCCTGCCGGAAACGATTTACCATTTGATGAAAAATTATGCGAACAAGGAAGAAATTTCAGTAATAAAATCTGGAATGCATTACGGTTGGTAAAAAGTTGGAGTATAGATATTGAGATACAAGAAAATAGAAATGAAAATAATTTACCTTCAAACCCAATTTTTATTTGGTTTGAAAATAAGTTAGAATTATTAAAAGAAAATTTAGAAAAATCGTATGCCAGCTATCGACTATCAGAAGCATTGGTAGATTTATACAAATTTATTTGGGATGATTTTTGTGCTTGGTATTTAGAATTTATAAAACCACCTTTTGGAGAAAAAATAGATGCACATTCTTATCAAAAAACAGTGGATTATTTTTCTGAATTAATGAAATTATTGCATCCATTTATGCCATTTATCACAGAAGAAATTTATCATCATTTACAAAATGATGCATCCGATATTATTATTGCAACCTATCCGAAAATAAATACGTATCAAACAGAACGAATTTTGGAAGGTGAAAAAATAAAAGAAGTAATATCTGCTGTCCGTGATACACGTAATAAAAATGGCATTTCTCCAAAAATAAAATTGAATGCATTTATTTTGGCTAAAGACAAAAGTGTGTATGATAAATTTAAGTTCTACATTGAAAAAAATGCAGCTATTACTTTACACTTTACAGATAAAGAAGTTCCCAATACAGTATCTCAATTAATACAAACAGATCATCTATTTATTGAAACAGGAATAGAAATAGATGCGGATGCAGAAAGAGAAAAAATGATAAAAGAAATTGAGTACTACAAAGGATTTATTGCATCTGTAGAAAAGAAACTAAGTAATGAAAAATTTGTGGCGAATGCGAAACCGGAAGTTATAGAAAACGAACGTAAAAAATTAGCAGACGGACAATCTAAATTAGCATCATTAGAAGACAGTATAAAGAAAATATAACGTATATAAAAGAATGCTATTATTTTAGTCTGATGAATTATGTACATTGCAAAAAAAATTAAAAACTTAATTAATGAATATTTGTATTATTACCGGCTCTGGTGGTTTAATTGGTAGTGAATCCGTTGCTTTTTTTGCTGATAAATTTGATTTAATTGTAGGAATTGATAATGACTTAAGAGCCTATTTTTTTGGACAAGATGCATCCACAAGTTGGAATAAAAACAGATTAGAAGAACAATATGCCAACTACAAACATTACAATTTAGATATTCGAGATAATGCTACATTAGAAAATGTTTTTAAAGAGTACAAAGACGATATAAAATTAATAATACATACTGCTGCTCAACCTTCACATGATTGGGCTGCCAGAGAACCATTTACAGATTTTACCGTAAATGCAAATGGAACTTTAAACATGTTGGAATATACAAGATTGCACGCACCCAACGCTGTTTTCATTTTCACTTCTACTAATAAAGTTTACGGCGATAATCCGAACTATTTACCTTTAATAGAAAAAGAAACCCGTTGGGAAATAGATGAAACACATCCTTACTTTAAAGAAGGTATTGATGAGCAAATGAGTTTAGACCACACCAAACATTCTATTTTCGGAGCATCCAAAGTAGCTGCAGATATTATGTGTCAAGAGTATGGAAAATATTTTGGAATGAATATAGGTGTATTCCGAGGTGGTTGCTTAACCGGACCCAACCACAGTGGTGCCATGTTGCACGGTTTCTTATCTTATTTAATGAAATGTGCAATTACCGGAACGCAATACAATATATTTGGTTACAAAGGCAAGCAAGTACGCGATAATATTCACAGCTATGATTTAGTAAATATGTTCTGGCATTTTTATCAAAATCCTAAACAAGGTGAAGCTTACAACGCAGGTGGTGCAAGATTTTCGAATTGCTCTATGCAAGAAGGCATCGCATTGTGCGAAGAAATTTCCGGAAACAAAATGAATTATCAATACGTAGAGACGAACCGCATTGGTGACCATATTTGGTATATTTCCGATGTATCAAAATTCAAAAAACATTTTCCGGATTGGAATTTTAAGTATGATTTAAAAACAACTTTGTCACAAATTCACGACAGCATGCTAAAAAGAGTGTAGTTTTCACAAAACGAATACTCATTCAAACTGCCCGAATACTCAATTACTTATTTAAAGAATGTAGAAAGATTATATTTTTAGGTACTATAACAAAAACTATGGAACCTAAAGATTTTGAACTACCGTTAGAAGGTCCTTTGCACAAAGATGTCCACCATCACGGAATGCAACCTAAATTACATAGTGAACATTGCAAATCGACAAATCATCCTAATAAACAAAAAAAAGTAAAAGGAACGCAACCGCACAAACCTACTAAAAAGCGGTAAGCGACTAATCTACATATCTTTTTAAAATATCTTGGTAAGCATCTATTCGTCTATCTCTTAAAAAAGGCCAAATACGACGCACATCTTCTGTTCGTTGTTTGTCAATTTCTATCACGGCATTTACTTCTTCCTCACTTGATGCTTTAAACAAAAGCTCGCCTTGTGGGCCGGCAACAAAGCTTTGTCCCCAAAACTGAATGCCGTTGGTTACGCTTGTCCAATCGGGCTCATGCCCTACTCTATTAACTGTGATTACCGGCAAACCATTCGCAACAGCGTGACCGCGTTGCACTGTTTGCCAAGCTTCCCATTGTCTATTTTTTTCTTCCGGAACATCGGTGCTTTCCCAACCGATGGCTGTTGGATAAATCAACATTTCTGCACCATTTAATGCCATCAAACGTGCTGCTTCCGGATACCATTGGTCCCAACAAACCAACACACCTAATTTCCCGACAGAAGTTTGAATAGGTTTAAAACCTAAATCTCCCGGTGTGAAATAAAATTTCTCGTAATAAGCCGGATCGTCGGGAATATGCATCTTTCTATATTTTCCGGCTACACTTCCATCTGTTTCAAAAACCACCGATGTATTGTGATATAAACCGGGTGCTCTTTTTTCAAACAAAGAAGTAACTAATACAACACCATGCTTTTTAGCAGCATCTGCAAAAATTTGAGTAGTATCGTTTGGAATCGGATGTGCCAAATCAAACAAGTCTGTTTCTTCTGCTTGACAAAAATAAATGCCACAATGTAATTCTTGCAAAACGACTAACTCCGCACCTTGTTGTTTGCACGCTGCAATTCCATGCAAACTTTTTTCTATATTTTTTTGAATATCGTTTGTATTGCTTTGTTGTACGATACCAACTTTCATACGCTTCTTTTTTATTTTTTTTATGAATGTGATGATTGATTGAGATTAATAGAGCCTTTTGGAAATTGCATAGTGATACAATGCAATGAACCGTGTTGCAATATTAATGCACTGCAATCAACACCGATTACTTTTTTGTTCGGAAATGCTTTTTGTAATTGTTCTAATGCTACTGAATCCAATGCCGATTGATATGTTGGCATTAATACCACTTCATTTAGGATTAAGAAATTAGCATAAGTTGCCGGCAATCGTCGGTTATCATCCGGTGCAAAAACAGGCTCTGCCATAGGCAAAGGAAGTAGGTTATAAGGTTGACCAGCCATAGTTCGCATTTCTTGCAACTCCATTTCCATTTTTTTCAAATCGACGTAATGCACTTCGTTTCTATCGGTGCATTGCACATACGCAATTGTATTTTCATCACAGAACCGTGCTACGGTATCAATATGTGCATCGGTATCATCACCCATTAAATGTCCGCTATGCAACCACAATACACGCTTCAATCCAAAAAGTTGAATTAACTTTTGCTCTATTTCTTCTTTTGACAAATGCGGATTTCTATTTGGAGAAAGCATACAATGCGTTGTTGTTAACACGGTACCATTCCCATCACTTTCAATACTCCCACCTTCTAAAACTAAATCCGGAATAATTTTTTGAGAAGCTAAAAAAATGCCTTTTTCCCAAAGATGTGTATTTATCAAGTTATCTTTATCCGCAGCAAACTTCAAGCCCCAACCATTAAACATAAAATCGTATATTAAAAATGACTTGTCATGCTCAACCGTAATTGCACCAAAATCACGTGCCCAAGTATCATTAATTGGTGTTTGATAAATGCTGATATTGTCAAGATTTATACCATGTAAATGTGTACGCAACTCTTGCTCATCATCGCATACAATTAGTAATGGTTGATAGGATGAGATAATCTGTATAATATTCTGATAACAAGGAACTATCTTATCCCAATAATTCAACCAATCGGATTGAACACTTGGAAATGCAATTAATATAGCATCTTGTGGCTCCCATTCTGCAGGTAAGCGAATCTCATTCATGCGACAAAAATACAATATAATTTTTTCATTTGTTTATCAAAAAACCGTACAAGAATAAGTATGTTTGTTAGATGAAACCACGTTTACTATTATTGCCGGGATTTGGAGAAGACACCTATTGTTTTAACGAAATCGTACCGCATATAAAAGGATATCAATTTGTTCATGTAGATTACCGAAATGCCTTGGATAAATTTACATTTCCATTTATAACCGTCAATCAATTTTCCAGAGAACTCATTCATCAATATAAAATCACACCACAAGATAAATTAGTAGGACATTCCATGGGTGGTTATTTTGCATTCCAAATACGCGAAATTGTCGGTTGCCAAATTTGCATGATAGCATCTTTTAATGACACTAAAAAAGTATTACATCTATTTCCAAAATTTCCGCGTATTACACAAATCAGTACGCTTTTTGGAATCTCTAAATCTGAATTGGTTAGAAATTTTTTATTGAACAAAATAAAAAACGAAGATTACAAAAAGATACAAGCCTATACCATGCGGAATTTTAAGACCTTTAGCAATATACAGTTAGCCTTGATGACACAAATGTTATATGAAAAAGGAATTCCATCTAAATTACCCAATCCATTACGAATACATGACAAAGCCGATAAAGTAATTGCAGCACCGAACGAAACCTATCATTACGTAAAAGGTGGACATTTCTGTTTAAGTTTATATCCGGAAGAAACCATTACTTATATGCAAGATTTCTTAACGATAAATGACAAACAATAGTTTATTTTTATAAATCCACTTCATTATTTAGCATTATTTGTATTTTGCAAAAAATATATTTCTCCAATGCAAGTAGAAAATCCAAGCACTGATTTAAAACAACAAAAAACAATTAACTTAATTGTGCTTGTTGCAGCCTTAGGTTATTTTGTAGATATTTTTGATTTACTCTTATTTGGGATGGTTCGTGTGAGCAGTTTACGCGATTTAGGTGTAAGTGATGCACAATTAGAAAGTATTGGACTTCGTTTAGATAATTGGCAAATGTTCGGTATGTTAGTAGGTGGTATATTTTGGGGTATCTTAGGCGACAAACGTGGACGATTATCGGTATTATTTGGTTCTATTCTCACTTATTCGATTGCAAACACACTGAATTCATATATACACACTATTCCGCAATACGAAGTATTGCGTTTTATTGCCGGTTTTGGTTTAGCCGGTGAATTGGGAGCAGGTGTTACACTCGTAAATGAAAGTCTTTCTAAAGAACGAAGAGGAATTGCAACAGCATTCGTGGCCGGCTTTGGTGTATTTGGTGCTGTATTTGGATGCGTAATTGTATTGTGGTTAAAAGAT
The DNA here is from genome assembly GCA_963169645.1 of Bacteroidota bacterium. Taxonomy (GTDB): domain Bacteria; phylum Bacteroidota; class Bacteroidia; order Chitinophagales; family JADIYW01; genus JADJSS01. The sequence goes on along the minus strand of CAUJCO010000006.1, from coordinate 258,213 downwards.
TGGAGATTATGTTATTTAATTGGTGGTATTATGGGTTTTGCACTGTTAATACTTCGTATTAGTATTTATGAATCCGGAATGTATTTGAATGTAAAAAACAAAACCAGCAACTTAGGTAATTTTTCCATACTATTAAAAGACAAACAAAAATTGATAAAATATATTTCCATTATAGTTTTAGCTATACCAATTTGGTATGTTGTACAGTTGTATGCTAAATACGCACCGGAATTAGCCGACGCAATGGGATTAAAATATCCGGATAAAAAACAAGTGGCTGTGTATGCAATATTAGCTGTTTACTCCGGTTTAACGGTGGGTGATGTTACCTGTGGTTTACTTTCCAATTATTTTAAAAGCAGAAAAAAAGCTATCTTATTATATATATCGTTGCTAATAGTAAGTATTCTATTATTTTGGACTTTAGGCAGATTGAATTTATTTATGTTTTATCTTATGATTTTTATTTTAGGATTAACAATTGGATATTGGGCTGTATTTATGAGTATTGCTACAGAGTCTTTTGGAATCAATATCCGCTCAACGGTGAGCAACACTGCACCAAACTTTGTGCGCGGTTCCGTCATAGCAATTAACATGCTCTATGTAAGTTTCAAAAGTAATGCTCAACTTTCCACACAATTATCAAATATTATTGTAGGGATAATTTGTATAAGTATTGCATTGTATGCTTGGACAAAATTAGATGAGACATATGGGAAGGATTTAGATTATGTTGAATAATTATTAATTATCTGTTTATTTTTGTACAATTAACAAACTTTCACTATTTTTATCTCAAATATACCAAAAAATGAAAGCCAAATTGAACTATCTGTTGTTATGTGCATTCTTGATTGCATTTTCAACAACAACTGTAGCCCAGAAGAACAAGAAGAACTCCAGTATTGATGTAGCTGCAAATCCAGGCAGTGGAGCTAAAGAGTCTAAAGAATCTAAAGAGGCTAAAAAATATTACAACTTAGAAGCTAAAAAGTATCTAAAAGATTGGAACTTAACTTTACACTTTGGTACAACAACTCCGTTTACAGATATTAGAAGTTATGACTGGACACGCCAAGTAAAGAAACCAAGTGAATTACAATGGGGTTGCGGTATTGGCTTAACAAAAATGTTTAACAGTGCTTTCGGTATAAACATCGATTATACTTTAGGACGTTTAGTTGGAAGAACAGTAGATCGTGGTGGTTTTGCTGAGGAAAGACAATATTGGAAACAATTATTCCCGGAAAGAACAGAAAACGATGGTCCTGTTTATTTTAGAACGAACGTTTTCCACCAAGGTTCTGTTAACTTCTATATCGATTGGTTAGGCTTAGGTATGGGCTATAATCAATTTATTCGCTCTCAAATTACGGGCAAACCGGTTAAAAGTAGAAAATTTGCATTTTATACTAAAATTGGTGTGGGTTTAATTCGTACCTCATCTCAAATTTATAATACTAAAGATGACAAACCGATTGCAAATAATGCATATTTAAGAGGTTTTACGAATAAATTTACAGAAGTAGTTTTCCCATTAGCAGTTGGTATGAAATTCAAAGTTTCTAAATCTTTTGATATTGGTTTAGAAGGTTCATTTACATTTACCAACTCTGATAAATTAGATGCTTTACAATTCCAATCAAGAGTAGATAACGGAAAAACGATTAACTCATTATCTAAAATAAATAGAGATGCTTACGCTTATATCAACTTAAACTTCTCTTATAAATTTGGAAGAATTGGTTCTCAAAAAGAACATATCGAATGGGTTAATCCAATTGCGTTTATTATGGCTAACCAACCTAAACCAAAAGAAGTTGACTTAAAAGATACGGATGGTGATGGTGTATTAGATATTTTAGATAAAGAACCGACAACACCAGCAGGTTATGCAGTTGATGTACACGGCGTAACGTTAGACAGCGATAAAGATGGTTGTCCAGACACTAAAGATCCGGAACCATTCTCTTCTCCTGCATTGCCAATCGTAGATTGCAAAAACGTAATGCCGGATCGTATTATTGACTCTGTATCCGTACCACAATATCCAGCTTACAAACCTTACGATGATTCAGCTATCAACAGCAGAATACGTCAATTGGAAAATAATGTATGGAAATTAACTTCTATCTACTTCAGCTTAGATAAATACAACATTAATTCTGCAGCAACGCTTGAATTACAAAAAGTAGGTAATATCATGGCTTCCAACCCTGATTTAAAAGTAAACGTTAAAGGAAATACAGATATTAGAGGTCCATCTGATTACAACCAAAAATTATCTGAGAACCGCGTAAATGCAGCAATCAAATACTTGAAAGATAATTACGGTATTTCTGAAGATAGATTCATCAAATTACCGGTTGGAAAAACAGATCCATTAATTAAAAATGCGGTAAATGAAAATCAGCACCACTCTAACAGACGTGTTGACTTCTCACCTGCTTATTAATAGATATTCAACATTATTCAACATAAAACCTGTTAGTTCGCTAACAGGTTTTTTTTATCCTTATGAAAGAAAATAGACTATACAACAAAAACTTAGCTTTTATAAACAAAGAAGCGAAAGGAAATTTAGTACTAGATGGAAAATTTGTGTTTGCCGACAAATCGGATAAACTTCCTATGCTACAATTTATAAAGTGGATAACACAACGCAATCCTCAAAAAAAAGAGAAAAAGAACGACGCATTCATTCCGGAAGTGATACATTCAACCGAATTTTTAAATACGAAAAATGATGTCATTGCATGGATTGGACATTCTACTTTTTTTATTCAACTAAACGGAATAAGAATACTCACGGATCCCATTTTTTACAATATTACACCGATGCTCAAAAGAAGGCATGCAAGACCATGTTCCATAACTGTAATCCAAAACATCGACTATATATTATTATCTCACGGGCACAGAGATCATTTAGATAACGCGAGTTTAAGGATGCTTTTAAAAAGAAATCCGAATGTTGAAATATTATGTCCATTAGGCTTCAAAAAAATGCTACAAAAAATAGGTTTTAATCGCATACAAGAAGCTGCATGGTGGCAACAATATCAAACAAAGAAAATAACGATAGATTTTTTGCCTGCCAAACATTGGAATCGTCGGTTTGTAAACGATTACAATACCACGCTTTGGGGCAGTTTTGCCATTTACACAGAAAATAAATCTATCTATTTTGCCGGCGATACCGGCTATTCAACACATTTTAAGGCAATCCACAAACACTATGCTGCTTTTGATACTTGCTTAATGCCCGTTGGTGCATACAAGCCAAGATACATCATGGAATGGGCACACACCTCACCGGATGAAGCGGTAGATGCATTTAATGAATTAAATGGAAAAACATTTATTCCGATGCATTACGGTACATTTGATTTGAGCGATGAACCGGCATCGGAACCCGTTAAAATGTTGCATCAATTAGAAAAAGAAGAAAAAATAAATGGAAAATTACAAATACTAAAAGTTGGAGAAATTCATAGCATATAAAGTGTGGAGCATATCGGATTCGAACCGATCGCCTCTACGCTGCCAGCGTAGCGCTCTAGCCAAATGAGCTAATGCCCCAGAAAAAAAAGAACGCTGCAAAGATAGAAAAATATTTCTAAGCAACTAAAGAATAAATCAGATTTGCCGCATTTTTTGAAGCTCCCTTCTCACCTATCTTTTCCATCATCACATCATATTGTTTGGTGTTGGAATGTTGGAGTAATTGCTGCAATTCGACAACGCATTTTGATGTCGTACAATCAGATTGAATTAACTCTTCCACGATTTTACGTTGCACAATTAAGTTTGGTAAAGAAATAAATTGCACTTTTGCCATACATCTTCCAATTACATAATTAAGCCATGCTGTTTTATACACCACAACTTGTGGAATGTTAAACAAGGCTGTTTCTAAAGTGGCTGTACCACTACACACTACAGCTGCTTTTGCATCGGCTAAAATGCCATACATATCATCATACAAAATAGACATATTTTTAGGCATTGAAACAGGGTACATAGTTGTTAATCGAGTTATGCCGGACAATACAAATTGCTCGTTCGGGAAATGCTGTGCTACGGCTGTGAATACAGGAAGCAATTGTTCTAATTCTTGTTTTCTACTTCCGGGCAACAACGCAATGCATTTATTTTTTTTATCTAAATTAATTTTTGATTGATTTTTTCTATCATACGTATCAATAGCATCTAATAATGGATGCCCGACAAAATGCGATTTTAAGTATTGATGTTTTTCATAAAATATAGGTTCAAAAGGCAATACACACAGCATTAAATCCACATATTTTTTAATAGTTTCCACCCTCGATTCATGCCAAGCCCAAATGGTTGGTGATATATAATATGCTACTTTAAATCCTTTTTGCTTACACCATTTTGCCATACGTAAATTAAATCCTGGATAATCTACCAATATCACCACATCGGGTTGGAATGTCAAAATAGATTTTTTAACAGCTCTAAAATTTCGGAATATGGTAATGATATGCAACAACACTTCTACAAATCCCATAAACGACAATCTATCTAAACCAAACAATAAATCAACATTATTTCGTTGCATGCAATCACCGCCAACACCTTTAAAAATAGCATTTTCGTCTAGCTTAGAAATTTCCTGCACTAAATTGCCGGCATGTAAATCACCGGAAGTTTCGCCTGCAATGATAAAGTATTTCATACTAAATAAACTTGCTTTGTAGTATGATTTTATAATGCATATCGAACAATAAGCATTGCAATAATGTATAATACGGATGCAATAAAAATTCCTTTACAGAAATTAAATTTCTTCAATAAATTAAATAAAAAGAAAAATGGAAGATTTAAGAAAACACAATTTCGTATGAATGTAGGTAAAATTGATAGTTGTTTTACATTAGATATAAATGCATTCCAATCGTATCCTAAGTGTTTAAATTTAAATAGATACAACATCACCAACATTACCATCGGAATGATTAAACCGGCAATAAAACCTACTAATGTCGTGTCTATTTTATCTAAGATTGATTTATTTTCTGTTTGATTATTCATTGAGATTCCAATTTTGATTTATGTAAGATATAGCGTGGTGATGTGTCAAATCAAATTGAACCGGAACGATAGAAACATATCCATTTTCCAATGCCCAAACATCCGTGTCTTCGCCTTGGTCCTTATTTACAAATTTTCCGGTCAGCCAATAATAATTTTTTCCATTTGGATCTCGGCGTTCATCAAACTCTTCTACCCAACGTGCATTGGCTTGTCGGCAAATTTTCATGCCTTTAATTTCTTTCAATGGTAATTTCGGAAAATTGACATTCAATAAAGCATCTGCTGTTAAACCTGCATTCAACATATTTCGAACGATACGTTCAACATATACTTGTGCTGCTGTAAAATCGGCATCAAATGAAAAATCTAATAAAGAAAATCCGATTGCGGGAATGCCACTTAGTGCAGCTTCCATTGCTGCCGACATAGTACCGGAATAAATAACATTAATAGATGCATTAGAGCCGTGATTAATTCCGGAAACACAAATATCCGGTTTAGAATGTAATATTTTATCTATCGCAATTTTTACGCAATCTACCGGAGTTCCGGAACACTGATACGACGGTACATTTAAATCGTCAAAAACATCTACTTTCTGCAAACGCAACGGTTCGTGTATGGTTATAGCGTGTCCCATTCCGGATTGCGGACTATCCGGAGCAACTACTGTTACATCGCCAAATTTTGTCATCACTTCTACCAAAGCACGTATTCCGGGCGAGATAATACCATCATCATTTGTAACTAAAATTACCGGCTTTTTCATATTGCAAAGATAGGAAAAAAGTAGGGTTTAGTAAGTATACTAGAAATTGATTAGTTTTGGGAATATGAAATCATCTTTTAAAAATAGTATCTTAGTAATTCTTGTCGTCTTAGTCGGATTTTTATCGTTTAAATTATTGCTGCGCGATTTTTTTAATACAAATAAAGCACCGCAAGTGGACAGTACCATTGTGGTAGAACGCATTCAAAAAGTATTGAAATTAGTAACTGTCGAAGGAAATTTTTCTGAATTAATGTCGTACAAAGATTTTGATTATATCGATTTTCCGGGCTTTCGAAAAGATGCCATTGTACGCGTGAATGCGAAAGTTTCTATTGGATATAACTTGGAAAATTTAAAAATAGCAACCAACGAAAAAGATAAAACCATCCTGATTCAAAACATGCCAAAACCGGAAATTTTATCGATAGATACAGATATAAAATTTGAGAATTTAAGCACCGGATTATTTACCAGTTTTAATGAAGCAGAGCTGAGCAAACTCAATCAATTAGGAAAAGAAAAAATACGCGAAAAAGCTTTAAATACCGAACTGATAAAACAAGCCGAAGAGCAACGCAGTGAAATGTTTGATTTATTGTTTTACATGGCTAAACAAAATGGCTATAAGATTATAATTGAAGGCAAAGAATTACAAGAAATGAATATTGCAACAAAAGACTAATAAAATGGATGTAAGCATACTCATTACAATAGGAATTATTTTGTTGGTGGTTGGCTTGGTGAGCTGTGTGTTGCCGCCATTGCCGGGCCCGCCTATTGCTTTCGCAGCTTTACTAATTGCGTATTATGGATTGGATAAAATACAAGATTTACCTGCATGGATTTTAATAATTTATGCCGTATTAACGATTATCATTTTAATTGTCGATAATTTTATTCCGGTTTGGAGTACACAAAAATTTGGTGGCACAAAAGCCGGCATCAGAGGTTGTTTTATTGGGATTTTAGTTGGCATTTTATTCGCACCGTTTGGAGGAATATCGATTATTATTTGTCCATTTTTAGGTGCAATGATTGGCGAACTCATAGATGGACAGTCATTTACTATTGCTATCAAATCCGGAATAGGTTCATTTGTCGGTTTTTTGTTGACGAGCGGATTGAAAATTATTTTAGTTTTGATGATGAGCTACCATTTTTTCAAAGCTGTATTTTAAGTAAACAATATGAAGTATTTGCAAAATACCTTTCTGTTTCGGGCATTTAAGCAAAACAAGTTTATTTTTTGTTTTATACTTACATTTATTTTCTTCCAACAATATTTTTATTCAAAAAAGAATAGCAGTTTTCCTTGGTATGTTTGGATAATGTATTCGTATCCTAATTACGAACCGGACACGCTCACGCAACTTGAAATTTATATAGATAATAAACGTTTAAATCTTGCTAAAATCCCAATTTGGCAAGAAGCAGTTTTGGTAAATACGTTTAAGAAATATTACGAACTGCAACAAACCAACTACCATGAATCATTCAAACAATTGGTAGATGAAAGAAGCAATGAATTAAAAATAGTATCCAAAAATTATATTGAAAATACAATCTGCAATCAAAAAGAAGAAGCAGAAAAATATAAAAATTGGATACTTGCTTATATGGAAAAATATGTAGTGCAAAAAAAAATACATCAAATAGAATATAAAGAAGTGCATTACAAGCAAACACAAAAGCAATTTACCAAAGCAGGAAATTCAAAATTACTTTTAACTATCAAACATGCCAACTAAAACATCGCTATCCATTCAACGGTATGCACCTATGGTGTTTGGCTTATTTTTGATATTGTATGTTTATAGAATTCATAGTTTTTCCATTTTATATTATACGGCAAATTCGCCCTTAAAAAACGTGGACACCAATTACACGTATTGGTTGCTTTTATTGCTACAATTTCCAAGCTATATTATCCAACAAAAATGGCTCTGTACACTAATAGATTCAGGTGTTTTTGTAGTATGCGTGTTTTGTATATTCTCAAAAAAGAAACGGTATATTTTTGCAAGAATTTTACTGTTTTTATTTTTCATTCAAATTAGTACGCTGCAAATATTTTCCTGCACACACACTAAAAGTATTGCTTGTTTAATGATAGCTTTATTACCATTTGTTTGTAAAGAAGAAAAAAACACTGTGCTTTTAATTGAGTTTGCGCGTTATTTTCTAATCTATATTATGGTAATTTCTGCATATCACAAAGTAGTAAATGGTGGTTTAATGCAAACGGATAATTTTCCCAATATGCTATTGCATCAACATCTTGATTTAGCAACTTTATATCCGCAGCACATCAGCTATTGCATTTCACATTGGCTTATTGAACATAAAACAATTGCAAATGGATTATTTGTATTACTTTTTTGTACGCAAGCAATTTTTGTCATTGGCATCTTTACCAAACGTTATGATAGAATATTATTTGTATTGCTTTTTGGTTTTGCCGTATCAACGTATTTCATTATGCGTATTTACAATTTTGATATTGTATTATTAGGTTTGACTTTAATATTTTTTAAAGGAACGAGAAAACGCCAATCTATTTAAAATTAGGAACTCTTTAACAAACGTTACAAATGCAAGTATTTGTAAAATAGGTATATTCGTACGTAAAACGATTAATAATTAACAGACATGCCTATTTTAGATTTCGACAAATTCAAAGAAGATTTTAGTTTACATAACCATCGACCGCGCGTGTTTTCGTGGCCATTTTTTGGCACAATTATCATTGCTGCCGGTTTGTTTATATTGTATAAATTAAATCAATACGTGGATCCATGGGCAAGCTGGCGACAAGCGGTTGGTAATGCAACTAACTTCTGCGAAATGAACCGATTTGACCAATTAATTGTGCAACCATCCAATACTTGGTCTAACTTAGGTTATATTATTGTTGGGTTGATATTTGTAAGCATTGCAAAAAACGATTTAAAATACGAGCATCGTGCTGATGTCAATAACCTTTTAGCAAAATTTCCGGGCTTTTCCTATCTCATCGGCTTTTCGGCTTTATATTTAGGCATCGGCAGTTTTATGTATCATGCTACGCTAACTTTCTTCTTTCAAAAATTAGATCAAACCGGCATGTACTTTTTGTTGGTAGCATTTTTAGCGTATGTGTTATTTAAATTATTTCCACAAATAAAATTCAGAGGCAAGGTGTATGTATCCAATAAATTTTTCATTTGGAGTGCCGTGATAGTTCAGCTCTTGTTTTTCTTTTTCTTATGGAAATTACCTATCAATATTTTATTTCCAACGTTGACTATCTCCTTTTTTGTTGCCAATTTTATTTTAATTGCACGTATCCGTAATTCTGTTTCTATATTTAGTTTATTAAAGGCATCCGGCATTACCTTATTAATTGCAGCAAGCATTTGGATATTAGATATTACCAATAAACTTTGCTCACCAACGAGTGTTTTTCAAGGACATGCCTTGTGGCATATTTTAAATACTACAAGTATTTTCTTAGCGTATTTATACTATAGAAGCGAAACATTTTTATCGGAAGAAGAAAAAGAAGTAGCAGAAACGGTGTGATAAAAATAATGGATTGCTAATCCCATATCACACATTATCCATATTTAAGTATCTGAATTTCAAGAAACGTTTAACGCTAAAAACAGCATTCGCTGATTCTTTAATTCCATTACTTAAAGCCATTTTGAGTTCTTCGTAATGTGGAGATGTTTTATGTATATATACTTGAACATAGTATCCATTTTCTCTGCAAGTGGTAAAACCTAGATATTCAAAATCAGGATTTTTATCTACCATATTATACACCAACTTACAATTACTTAAATCTTTCGCCAATAAATCTTTGTCTTCTTTGGCACTACCAATTAAAACAATGTCCGCATGAGCAGAATCAAAATAGGATTTTGTCAAAGGATGTTCTGCAAAATAAGGATCGGTCAATCCGTTATAATCATGACAAGTAGCCTTTACATAATGTGGAAACACACCGGCATCACCAAATAAAACATGGATATTTTTTTGCTCCACATTTGGAATTTTATTGATGTTTTTGGCTAATAAATAATGCGATCTTGGAACAAAAAATGCGGAACCGGCATTGTTGGTGATAGAGGCTAATTCAATAAAATTTTCATTATAAATACCTTTGGAAAACACAATTAAATTTAAAAAACCAGCTACCAACATAACTTTATATTTATCTATCGCAGGAAAACGCTCCACGGAAAGTAATGCAAATAACACAAACGGGACATACAATTGAAACGGAAATCTATCGGCAAAATTCATTACTAAAAATGATTTTCCGTATAATCCAAAAAAGATTAAAAAAGAAACCAATCCTACATAAAAAACAGGTTTATATTTTCGAAATAAAAACAACATTAAAAAACTACAAACTATATAATGCCATGATGTATAGAGATTGAAAAAGAATGCCAAAAATCCGAATTGATTATCCATTACTTTGTGATAAAATGGCAATGGAAACAACAATCCAAAATATTTATATCGAGCAATGAAATATATCAACCCAAAAATTCCGACAACAAGAATGGGTAAAAAATTCAATTTTATTTTTCGATAAAAAACCAAATAAACTAAATAAAATGCCGAATAGATAACGGCTTCCGGACGTGTGAGTGCCAACACAAAACATAAAATCCACAGCAACCATTGTTCTTTATTTCCTATGGATTCTTTATGAATGATAAAGAACGATTCCAATAATAAATAACACCACAAAACGGTCTCTAACCCGGAAAAAGTATGCACATAAACTTGCCAATTTGTTACCACAATTAAGAGTGCAAACAAGGCTATTTTTTTATTCGTTGCTTGTTGGTAAATCCTAAATAACATCCAACATAAAATTGCCAATCCAACTAATTTAATAAAGATGTGTGGTGGAACATTTAGCAGATACGGAAAGATGGAAAATACGGCATACACAAAACTGGTATATGCTTCGATGGGTTTTCCATTGGCACTCCAACTCCAAACACCGTGGTGTACTAAATTGTAACCGTATTTAAAAAAAATAAATCCATCGTCAATAACTGTTTGAAAAAACAAGATAAAACCTAATAAAAATGACATCAAAATTCCGGCAAACAGGAAATATGTAACGTATGTATCTTTTTTCATTTTTTTAATTTAAACCGTAAAAATTTTGATTCAAAGTATGTATAAGAAAAATGGGCAACAATAAATGTGAGCGCAAACGAAAAGAAATAAACAAACAAATTAAAATATAATGTGCTTTTTATTTGTAAATATTGTGCCAACACTATCATTAATATAATAATGATTACATGATACAAATACACACCATACGTGATAGAACCAAAATAGGAAATCCATTTACTATCCAACCACTTGTGTCGGATATCTTCCCGCGTTAGGTATAAAATAATTACAGCCCATTGTAACGAATAAATTTCATGTACAACTATTGGAGCATCTATTCCAAATGCCAACATAATTACCATCGTGATAACACTTATAGCTACTACGCTATTCTTTTTGAAAAAGTGTAGATAACGATGGTCCGTGATGTACATATATGCAAACGCACAACCAATGAGCATACAATACAAACGTGTGAGATATAAGAAGGAAAGTGTTCCGGCAAGAATACTCATCATAAATGAGCTTTTTATAAATAGTTTATTGATGATAAGCAACACAATGAGCAACACATACCAAATATACACGGCAAAGAATGCATATTTAAACATCTTTCTATAACTCTTGAATTTATTGACAAACAATGGCCAAAACAAATAAAATAATTCTTCCGAACCAATGCTCCAAAAATGTCCGGCATAAACAACCATACCTTGAAAAGTATAGGCTATTGCACCGGCTAATTGTGGCAACAATAGTACAAACAAACCACCGTATGCTAGTTTAGGTATCGCTACTTCATTTAACGTTGGAAAAAATTTGGTGAAATATATTTCGTGGTAAGTTGTATGCAAAAAAGAATTGGGTGCAATTATCCAATAAATAATAAAACATAAAAAATACAACGGCCAAATACGCGTAACTCTTGAACTGTAAAAACGTGGTAAACTAATTTTACTTTCCGCACTTTTCATTTTTTCAGAAAACAAAAAATAGGAAATTAAAAAACCACTCATGGTGAAAAACATGGTAATGGAAGACGTTGCTAAAGGCTCGAAGAATTTATATTGCCGATACAAACTTGGATAATGTAATACATATTTTATTTCTTCGATGTGAAACAATAAAACATAGCATGCCAAATACAGCCGAACACCGTTGAAATTATGAAAATACTTTTTATCTGCCATTCGCAATAAGGTTATTTACATGTATTCACTCAATTCCAACCAGCGCAATTCTTTCTCATCTAAAGATAGAATTATTTCTTCTAATTGCTCCGCTAATTTTTGCAATTCGATGTGATTGCTTTCTGAATTTAATTTTGCTGTTAATGAAATTTTGGATTGTGATAATTGTGCTATTTCTTTTTCTAACTGTTTAAATTCTGTCTGTTCTTTAAACGTCAATTTTCGTTTTTCTATCGCTGTTTTTGTGTTGGATTGATTTCTTTCGTTGGCTAATTTTTCTTCGCGAAGTGCTTGTTTGGTTTCTTCTTTTAATTGTAGTCTGTATTCATTATAATTTCCTAAGAAATCGCGCACTTTTCCATTTCCTTCAAATACAAATAAATGATCGGTCAGTTTATCTAAGAAATATCTATCGTGACTTACAATAACCAAACAACCTTTAAAATCCATCAAAAAATCTTCCAGCACTTGCAATGTCAAAATATCCAAGTCGTTGGTGGGCTCATCCAAGATTAAAAAATTCGGATTTTTCATCAAGATGGTCAGCAAATACAAGCATCTTCGCTCACCACCGCTTAACGTAGAAACTAAATTATGTTGTTGTGATGGTGTAAATAAAAATCGCTCTAAAACTTGCGATGCCGACAATGTTCCTTTGCCAATCGGCAAATATTCAGCAATATCTTTCACCACATCTATTACTTTCTTATCCGATTTTAGTTGCAATCCTTTTTGATTATAATAACCAAATACAACCGTTTCACCCAACACGATATTTCCGGCATCGTATGGCTCTTCACCCAATAAAATATTCAATAAGGTTGATTTTCCGCAACCGTTTCTACCCACAATACCAACCCGTTCACCTCGTTGAAACTTATGCGAAAACTTATCCAACAAAATTTTATTTCCGTATTGTTTTTGGATATTGTGAAGCTCCACAATTTTTCCACCCAAACGCTGCATTCGTACTTCCATTTCCACCCGCTTATCTTCCACTTTTGCGGTTGCAGCAGCTTTTACATTTTCAAAATTATCTATCCGTGATTGTGCCTTGGTGGTGCGTGCTTTCGGCTGTCGGCGCATCCATTCCAATTCCTTGCGATAGGTGTTTTGTGCTTTCTCAATATTTACTCGTTGATTTTCTTCTCGCAATTCTTTATTCTCTAAATATTTGGAATAATTGCCTTTGTGTTTGTATAAAATTCCATTATCCAATTCCAAAATTTCATTACAAATATTTTCCAAAAAATATCTATCGTGTGTTATCATCAACAACGTAATATTTTGTTTGGTTAAATATTCTTCTAGCCACTCAATCATATCCATATCCAAATGGTTGGTTGGTTCGTCTAAAATAAAAATATCGGGCTGCTCCAGCAGTAAAATCGCTAATGCCAATCGTTTCTTTTGACCGCCTGACATGGTGCCTACTTTCTGATCTAAATCGTGAATTAAAAATTTAGATAAAATGAGTTTCATTTGTTGCTCATAATCCCAAGCTTCCAACTCATCCATTTTGTTCATTGCGGTTTGCAAATCGCCGTTTCCTTCTAAGGCTTTTTCATAATTTAAACTTGCCATCAAAATCGGATTATCAGCATGCATAATCGTTTGATAAACAGACTTAGCATCGTCAAAATTAGGTTCTTGAACCAAAAAACCAACTTTAATATCTTTATGAAATTTATAATCACCGCTTTCCGGTGGTTCTAAACCTTGTAGAATTTTTATTAAAGAAGATTTTCCCGTGCCATTCTTTGCAATCAATGCCACTTTTTGCCCTTTATCTATAAAGAATGTAATGTTCTCAAACAAAAGCTTATCGCCGTAATATTTAGACAGTTGATTTACTGTAAGATAGTTCATGCTGCAAAAATACACTTATAGTAAATTTATTTTAAATTTATTGTGTGAGAATATTGTCAATTATCATTTTACTTCTTTTTTGCCAACAGATTCAGGCTGCTGATTATACCATAGAAAACAACAAAGGAAAAACACAATTTCCATTTCGTGTATTTAATAATATTATTGTAATTGATGTAGAAGTGAATCAAGATAAAACACTGCAATTTATTTTCGATTCGGGTTGTAAAAGCACCATCATCATACATCCGATGTGGGTTGATTCGTTTACTATTCCAATATATCAGAAAGTATATTTTATTGGATTAGGCATTAAAGATTCAGTAGAAACCATCAAAATAAATGAAAATACTTTAAAAATTGGCCAACTTACAGCTTCCAAAATTCCGATGTATATTTTCAGTAAAGATTCCATCAATCTGGAAAAGTATTTAGGTATTAATGTAGATGGCATTTTTGGAGCTGAAATATTTGAACGTTTTTATGTACACATCAATTACAAAACAAAATATATAGAATTGTATGAGAAAAAACCAGTTAAAAAAATAAACAAAACATTTACAAAAATTCCCGTTACCATTCGAAAAAGTAAAGGTTACACCAACTGTATTTTCATGAACAATGTGGGCAATATGTATGCATCCGAATTATTGTTCGATACCGGAGCCAACTTACCGCTTATTGTAAAAAATATAAACCCGAATGATGTTGGTATATATAAATATATTGAAGCAGAAATTGGCGAAGGTTTATCCGGTGCGATGTACTCAAAAATAGGCAGAATGGATTGTCTGTTTATAGATACTTTTAAATTAAGTAAAGTAATTGCTGCGTTTAGCGAAACGCCTATTACACCAAAAGAATTGAATAAAAATGAAATAGATGGCAATATTGGGAACGATATACTGACAAGATTTGATACTTATTTTGCCTATCCGGAAAATGCGGTTTATTGGAAACCCAACAAAATGTATAGAGATGACTTTGAATTTAATATTTCCAACATCATATTATTAGAAAATAAAACAAGAAACAATGGATTTATTGTGAAAAGTATTGCAAGCCAATCGGCTCCGGAAATTGCCGGTTTACAAGCCGGTGATGAAATATTGAAGATAGATAATTTCAAATCATCTGAATTAAAAATTGAAGATGCTTTATCTTTGCTCAACAAACGAATTGGCAAGAAAATAAACCTTGTTTTTGAACGCAATAAAATACGATATAAAATAAGCTATAAACTAACGAGTATTATCTAATCAAAGATCAAAAATATGAAAGCAATTTTTCTTGTAAAAAATGGAACATCTAAAAATACATTTGAATTTAGAGAGATAAACAAACCCACTTTACAAGACGATGAAGTGGGTATTCAAGTAGAAGCATCCGGCATTAACTTCGCTGATGTCATGGCACGTTTGGGCAATTATCAAGACTGTCCACCATTGCCTACTATTATTGGATACGAGGCCGTAGGCAGAGTAGAAAGCATCGGAAAAAAAATAAAAAATGTACAAGTAGGCGACAGAGTATTAGTGTTTACCCGATTTGGTGGTTATAGCCAATATGTAGTACAAAAAGAAAATGCCATTGCCAAAATAAGTGAAGAAATGGATGCCGGAAAAGCATTGGCATTAGCAACGCAATATAGTACCGCATTTTATGCTTGTTCTGTTGCTACCAATGTACTACCGAATGAAACCGTATTAATACATGCAGGAGCCGGTGGTGTTGGAACAGCCTTAATTCAATTATGTAAATTAAAACAAGCCAAGATTTACACAACAGCAGGAAGTGAAAGTAAATTAGCCTATTGTAAACAACAAGGTGCTGATTACACTATCAATTATACAAAAGAAGATTTTAGCAAAGTGATTAAAGAGCCGATAGATGTTGCGTTTGACAGCTTAGGTGCTGATAATTTCAGAAAGAGTTATAAACTATTAAATCGTGGTGGACGCATTGTGGGCTATGGTGCCTCATCCATGTCCGAAGCAAAAAATGTATTTATGAAAGCAAAAATGGGTGCTGCATTTGGCATTTATCATCCGGCACAATTGCTTATGGAAAGCCGAAGTATGATTGGTGTAAACATGCTACGCATTGCGGATTACAAACCGGATACTTTAAAATATTGCATGGAAAGCGTCATCCAATTATTGCACGAAGAAAAAATAAATCCGCATGTTGGAAAAATGTACGCAGCCTCAGAAATTGCAACCGCTCACGATGATATGTTAGCGCGCAAAACCATAGGAAAAATTGGAATTGTGTGGTAAACTATCCTAAAACATTAACGAATAAAATACAAAAATGGAATCCAAGCAATCGATTTCTTTAAATATAAAAGAATGGGCTAAAGAGCTTGGATTTTTGAATTGTGGTATTGCAAAAGCCGATTTTTTAGAAGATGAAGCAACACATTTAGAGCATTGGCTATCACAGAAATATCATGGCGAAATGCACTATATGGAAAACCATTTTGATAAGCGATTAGATCCGCGTTTATTGGTTCCGGGAGCAAAGACAGTCATTTCTTTAACCTACAATTATTATACAGAAAAAAAACAACCTGAAGCTGCACCCAAAATTTCAAAGTATGCATACGGAACCGACTATCACTTTGTAGTAAAAGATAAACTCCAAATTTTATTACAAAAAATGCAAGCTCATTTTGGTCATATCGAAGGAAGATGCTTCACCGACTCTGCTCCTATTTTAGAACATGCTTGGGCGAAGCGAAGTGGAATTGGTTGGGTAGGCAAACACTCTCTTTTAATTAATAAGAAACAAGGTTCGTTTTTCTTTTTGGCAGAAATCATTGTTGATTTAGAAATGGAGTACGATGTACAAATCGCAACAAATCACTGTGGAACGTGTACGGCATGTATAGATGCTTGCCCAACAGATGCGATTGTAGGTAATAAAATTATTGATGGAAGCAAATGCATTTCTTATTTAACGATTGAGCTTAAAGATGCTTTGCCAACGGAGTTTAAAAACAAACTCGAAGATTGGATGTTTGGATGTGATATTTGTCAAGATGTTTGTCCGTGGAATCGATTTTCTAAACCACATAATGAACCACGTTTTGAGCCACATCCAACATTATTACAAATGAATAGAAAAGAGTGGAAAGATATTACGGAAGATGTTTTTGGAACTATATTTAAAAAATCGGCGGTGAAACGCACCAAATATAGCGGACTGAAACGCAATCTTGAATTTCTTGATTTATAAATCAAACTCAATAAAATTATTCTTTATGGCAACAGTTTTGCTCTGTTCCATGTTCTGTTGCTTTCATTTCCGGACTTATATATGGAATACCCAAATTTAATCCGCGAAGAATTAATAAGACAGCCATCGTTGCAACAAAAAAAGGCACTACTTTTCGCATGCGATTTCGCCATTGCAAGGAAATATATTTTCCACTTACGATTACTAAAAACATAATTGGAAATGTGCCTATACCAAAGGCCGTCATAAACAAGACACTGTGCAAAACATCTGCCGTTGCTAATGCGCCAGCTAATGCAACATACACTAAACCGCACGGTAAAAAGCCATTAAGAAACCCGATAGAATAGAAAGTGTACCATTTTTTTTCACCTTTAAACAATCTTATTAAAAAGGATTTTAATCGATTGGTATAAGCATCAAAAAATGGAATTCGTAGGGTGGAAATGGAAGCATATATAAGCATCAACAAAATAAAAACTCCTAATACAATAGATAGTGTTTGTTGATATTGCGCAATAAATAATTGTTTACCTACAAATGCAAATAAGAGGCCAATGATTGCATATGCACTTGCACGACCAATATTGTATAAGAAAATAAAGCCTGTTCTTTTCCATGACGTTGCGTTACCTACCGGCAATGCTAATGCAATTGGTCCGCACATACCAACACAATGAAAGCTACCTAAGATTCCAATCGTAAAACCGGCTATGATAGAAGAGAGCAACATTTTTATATATAAACATCTCTTTCGTAATAATAGTTTACTTGGTTGCTTTTCCAGCTTAGATGCAATCGGTAAACACCATCTATAAATTTATTAGCCGGAATTTGCATCGTTTGGTTGGCATCTAAAATAAGCGGTAATTCCAAATCTTTGGATGCATCAGCCGAACGAATAAAGCGTGCTTTACCATCTGTAAATTGTACGGATGCCGAATCCGGAATATGAATGGTAATAAACGTATCGTTGACATCAATGACAACGGATTCACTTAATTTATTCAAATTATTTTTGCCATCTATAACGGATTGATAAGCTAATTCTCTCGCGTAATAATCTTTATCTAAAACGCCTACATCTTCTTTCATAGCAACGTAAACCATTCCTATAACAAAAATCACAAACATTGAAAAACCGATAAATAATTTGTGTCCCCAATTCATATCATGAGAATTTTTTGGTTATTGAAATGGTCCTAAGAATTTACTTTCAACAGTTTGAATTTTCTTTCCATTTTGATAAACTCCAATTTTTAATTCGTTGCTTCGTTTTTTAATTTCTTTTCTATCTAAAATTACAAAAAAAGTAAAGGTAGAAATATCTTCTTTTTTAAGCGTGAGTGCGTGTGTACCAATTAATTTTACTTCACCTTTATAATTTTCTACTTTGAATTGCAAAGGAATTTCTTCTTTTGATTTATTAATGATTTTGGCATTAAATAAATTACTTAATTTGTTATCCGGTAATTCTTGGAATAGCTGACCGGAAACACGTGAAATACTGACATCTATTGATTTACGTGACAATAACAATGCGAATAATACAATAGACAATACGAATAAGATGAAAGAATACGCTTTTATTCTTGGCGTAAATTTTAATTTTTCACCTTTAGCAATTCCATTTTCGGATGCATATCTGATAAGGCCGGTTGGCAATCCCACTTTTTCCATCATAAAATCGCAGGCATCCATACAAGCAGTGCAACCTACACAATCTAACTGTGTCCCGTTTCGGATATCAATTCCGGTTGGACAAACATTTACACATTGGTAGCAATCAATACAATCGCCTAAATCTCTTTGTACATTCTTTTTAAATCGACCTCTTGGCTCACCTCTTTTATAATCGTAGGCTACCAGCATGGTATCTTGGTCAAACAATACACCTTGCAAACGACCATACGGACAAATAGTGGTACAAACTATTTCACGCACGAACGCAAAAACGCCGTAGAATGTCAATGTAAAACCTACTAATCCTAAAAACAAACTAAGATGTTCGCTCAAAGGTTCTGTTATAATTCGTACTAATCTATCTATACCTAAAATATAAGATAGGAATGTATTGGCAATAAGAAAAGAGATCGTAAGGAAAATAAGATGTTTGAGTGATTTTTTCCAAATTTTGGTAAAATTCCAATCTCCTTTATCTAATAAACGTTGGCTTGCCGGATTACCTTCTATCCACCATTCAATTTTTCGGAACACAAATTCCATAAAAATAGTTTGTGGACAAACCCAACCACAAAATAAGCGACCATATACAACTGTAAATAAAGCAATGAAAATTATGAATGTAATCATTGCAATAGCGAAGATATAAAAATCGTTGGGCCAAAATATTTTACTAAACAATATAAACTTACCTTCTAATACATTGAAGAGTACAAACGGCATACCGTTTACTTTTATAAACGGTATACCGAAAAAGACCAATAAGTAAAATATTGCTAATACTGTTCTATAATTATAAAATTTTCCGTTAGGTTTAAGGGCATACACCCAATTCCGTTTACCGTCTTCTGTTACGGTACTTAATCTATTTCTAAAGGAATCTTCTTCATTATAATCATCATATTCCATTGCAATTAATTTTTAGTTGAATCAGCAACTGCAGGTGCTACACTTGTAGCAGATTCTACAAATAATTCGCCTTGTTTTTCTTTAGCTCCCGGAGGATTTGTACCTTTTAATGATTCAATATAACTTGCTAATTGCGCGATTTGAGTAGGCGAAAAATCATCTTTCCATGGCTTCATACCTTTATCTACCCAACCGTATTTAATACTTTTAAATACATCACTAATTGAACCACCGTGCAACCAATATGCATCTGTTAAGTTTGGACCTACGCCTCCTTGACCTTTATCTCCATGACATGCTCCACAATTTGCTAAATAAAGTTTACTGCCGGAAGAGATACCTGCTGCATCTGCCATTTTTACGTTATTTTCATCAACGGAATTTCCTTCCAGTTTCAGTAAAGAATCTTGAATGGATTTGGCTGCACGCATTTCTATTTCAAATTCTTGCTCTTGCGTTAATGCGGTGTGACCGATTTCAAATCTATAATAATAAATTATTGCGACTACAATTGATGCTAAAAATGCAATAGTAAACCATGGCGGCGTTATATTATCCAACTCACGGATACCATCATAATCGTGTCCTAAATCTAATTCTCCTTCTTCTTCGATAGATTTAAGCTTATTGAATTTTTCCCAAAGTGTTTGTTTTTTAACGCCTTGTTCTTTTTTCAATGCATCAATACCTGTTAAGAAACTAAGTGTTTTTATAAAGAATAAGATGATTATTACTTCTATTAAAATCACCACGATAAATGCATAAAAATAAATTTTAGATGTCATTGCCGAAGAAGTTGCTGCTACCTCTTTTGCAGCTGTTGCTGTAGCCGTTGCATCTTGAGCCAGTGCAAATTGAGATAATAATAGTAAACCAATAAAAACAGAAACATTTTTTATGTTGTTTTTATTATGCTTAAAAAATTCAATTGCATTATTAACTGTTGTTGCTAATACAATGATTATAAGAAGCAAAATACATGCAATTACGCATAAAACAGTATTCACAGAGATAGATACTGATGAGGAAGCTGTAGTTGCTGCCGGCGATGCAGCAGTTTCTGCAAATACGAAATTAGCATTTAATAATAAGATTATTAAAAGACTGCAATATTTGATTAAATTCTTTTTCATGTTACGGAGTAGTTTATTTTTCATTATTATCATCCAACGGAATATTTCCCATGTGTGAGATAAGTCCATTATCTACACGTGTTACCCAGATACTTACGGCTGTAAAAAACAATACAAAGATTAATAGTGAAGCCATAGGATAAACGCTTATTCCTGTAATACTTTCTAAATAATTAATGAATTTCATTTTTTGAATTTTATTTTTTAGAATCAACTTTAATATCCGTACCAACACGTTGCAAATAAGCAATTAATGCTACGATTTCTTTTTTACTGCTGATTTCTATTTTATCTTTTTTCAAGTTTCTTGCAATCTTATCAGCTTGTCTGCCTAAATCCTGATTGGCTTTTGCTTCGTATCCTTCTTCATACGGCACACCTAAGTTTCTCATGGCGTGTATTTTAGAATTGGTAGAAGTGATATCTAAATCATTCTCAAACAACCATGGATATCTTGGCATTATAGAACCCGGTGCCATAGATGTCGGCTCTAACATGTGGTTAAAGTGCCAGCTATCCGGATACTTTCCACCGATACGAGCTAAATCCGGTCCGGTTCGTTTACTTCCCCATTGGTATGGATGATCATACACGAACTCACCAGCTTTAGAATATTCTCCGTAACGCATTACTTCGTGGCGGAATGGACGAATCATTTGTGAATGACAATTGTAGCAACCTTCACGAATATAAATATCACGCCCTTGCAACTCTAATGGTGTATATGGTTTTACGCTTGCAATAGAAGGTATATTTGTTTTCACCAAGAATGTTGGAATAATCTCAAACAAACCACCTAATGAAACTACGAACAAACTCAACACTAACAATAAGGTTGGTTTACGTTCGATAACACTATGCCAGAATGTTTTTCCGGTGTGTATATATTTTTTTGCTAATGGTGCTGCTTCTGCTTCTTCTCTTTCTACAAAAGAACCTTTGCGAACTGTTTTAATTAAGTTGTATGCCATTAAAATAACACCAGTTAAATAAAGTGTACCACCTAATGCACGCATTATATAAAACGGAACAACTGATTGAACTACATCTATAAATTGGTACTGTAATTGACCTTCCGGTGTGAATGCTTTAAACATAAAGTAAGAACGGAAAGCAGCCCAATACATCGGAATAGCATATAATAAAATACCGAATGTACCGATTAAAAAGTGTGTACTTGCTAATTTTTTAGAGAACAATTCTGTTTTATATAATCTTGGTATTAGCCAATACAACATACCGAAGGTTAAGAAACCATTCCATCCTAAAGCACCGATGTGTACGTGTGCAACTGTCCAATCACTATAGTGAGAAATGGCATTAACGTTTTTCAAAGATAACATTGGGCCTTCGAATGTAGCCATACCATAACAAGTAACACCAACAACGAAGAATTTTAATATAGGATCTTCTCTTACTTTATCCCATGCACCTCTAAGTGTAAATAAACCGTTTAACATACCACCCCAACTTGGCAACAATAACATTATAGAGAACACAGTTCCTAATGATTGTGCCCATTGTGGCAATGCTGTATATAATAAGTGATGTGGACCTGCCCAAATGTATAAGAAAATAATAGACCAAAAGTGTATTATACTTAAACGGTAGGAATAAACCGGTCTATTTGCAGCTTTCGGTACAAAATAATACATCAACCCTAAATAAGGTGTGGTTAAAAAGAATGCAACAGCATTGTGTCCGTACCACCATTGTACCAATGCATCTTGTACACCAGCATACATGGAATAACTTTTAAACAAAGAAACCGGAACTTCCATTGAGTTAACAATATGCAACATGGCAACTGTAACCCATGAAGCTAAAAAGAACCAGATAGCAACATACAAATGGCGTTCTCGTCTTCTTAAAATTGTAACAAACATATTGATACCAAAAATCACCCAAATAATAGTGATAGCAATATCAATAGGCCATTCTAATTCTGCATATTCTTTTGCAGTAGTGTAACCGGCCATTAATGTAACAGCAGCAGCTACTATAATTAACTGCCAACCCCAAAAGTGAATTTTACCTAAAAGCTCACTGTACATTGGTGTTTTAAGTAAGCGTGGCATTGAGTAATAAACTGCCGTAAAAATACCATTTCCTACAAATGCAAAAATTACGGCATTTGTGTGTACCGGTCTAATTCTACCAAAAGTGGTAGCGGCTAAATCTAAGTTAAGAGCCGGAAAGGCTAATTGAAAGGCAGCAATAACGCCTACTAACATACCTACAATACCCCAAAATAAAGTGGCAGTTGCAAAGTACTTAGACAGTTTGTTGTCGTAATAAAACTTTTCTAATTCCATGATGTTACAAAATTTACTGAGTTGGTTTATCTTCTGTTGTTGTATTGTCGAATAATATTCTTCTGGATGGTGAAAAATCATCTTCATATTGGTTATCTTTTACATTCCAAAGAAATGCCATTAGGAAACCAAGTGAAATGATTAAACTACCAACCAACATTATTATGATTACACTCATCTTTACTTTTGCAAAATTATAAATATCAAACATGAATTGAAACAACACATATCACTACATAATATGATTTTTATCAGGTTTTGACAGCTTTAATCGTGCAGTTTCAAGTTTTATTAAACTAAAGGTTAATAAAATGATACTAACGGAACTGCAAGGCATCAGGATAGCAGCAATGAAAGGTGATAAAATTCCTTGAACTGCAAAATATAATCCTATTACATTATAAATAAAAGAAACAACAAAACTTATAATTATTACTTTTTGAGCTTTACAAGATAATGCTATAAACTTATCAATATTTGAAAATTGAGTAGCATCTAAAATAGCATCACAAGCAGGAGAAAAATTATTAGAATTTTCCGTAATCGTAATTCCAACGTTGCTTTGTTTCAATGCACCGGCATCATTTAGCCCATCACCAACCATCATTACATTTAGGTGCTTCGTATCTTGCAAGTGTTGTATATATTTTAATTTATCTTCCGGTTTTTGATGAAATAATATTTCAGATTCTTGCCCTAATAATTGTTGTAGATTTTCTTTTTCAGCACTGTTATCACCGGATAAAACTGACATCGTAAATTTAGATTTAAGCGATTGGATTAATGCATTAAAACCGAAGCGATATTGATTTTGAATGGTAAAATTTCCGAGCAATTGATTATCTACTTTTAAAAATACTATGCTGCTATTTTCCTTGCCGGATGTTTTTGTATTTAACACAAATTCTTCTGAACCAATTATATAATATTTTTCATGAATCCAAGCTTCCATTCCTTTACCCAATGTTTCTTTAAAATTTTCTATAGAAAACTCGTCTTCTATTTTCAAGAAAGCAATAATTGCTTTACTCAATGGATGAGCAGATTGTTTTAATATCGCAACAATAGCTTGTTTATCATCTAATGAAAGTACGTTGCCGTGATATTGGACTATCATAGAATCGTTTTGGGTTAACGTACCCGTTTTATCAAAAACAATATGCTTAATTTTCGAAATATTTTCGATTACATCAGCATGTCGTAGATAGAATTTATTTTGATTAAAAACATTCATTACAAAACCATTGGTATAGGTAGCCGCTAATAACAAAGTGCAAGGACAAGCAACAATCAAAACGGTAGTAATGGTATTCCACATTAAAGTATATTCTTTCTGAATAAACCAATACGACGCTGCGAGTGCGGCAATTCCTAACACTATCAATGTAAAATATTTTGACAAGACGTGAATGAACGAATTTGTCTTTTTTTCTTTATGTTTAAAAATATCCTTATTCCATAGATTTGTCAAGTAGCTTTGAGAGACTTCTTTCACCACTAATAATTCTATGGCACCATCCATTTGTTTGCCACCTGCATAGATTATCTCTCCAATATTTACATGCACCGGCATACTTTCGCCACTCACAAAACTATAATTAATGGCGGCTTTCCCTTTGGATAAAATGGCATCTACCGGAATTAATTCGTTGTTATATATTTGAATTGTATCGCCAACTTTTACATTTTCGATTGGTGTTGGTACTGCTTTATTTTCTTTAATGACATTTACTGCAACCGGAAAAAATGATTTATAATCTCTATCAAATGAAATAGATTGATAGGTTTTATCTTGTAGATAACGTCCAATCAACATAAAGAAAACAATTCCGCTCATGCTATCAAAATAGCCGGCTCCATTACCATAAAAAACTTCATAAAAACTACGCAAAAACGTGATTAAAATAGCCAAAGCAACCGGCACATCTATATTTAAATATTTATTTTTGATGCCTTTCCATGCCGCCACAAAAAATTCGGAGGCACAATAAAAAAATACCGGCAAGGAAAAAACAATAATAAGTGTTGTTAAAACACTACGGATATCTTTTTCTAAAATGCTGTCCGAAACCAAATATTCCGGCACACTCATCATCATAATATTTGCAAAGCAAAAACCAGCTACTCCTAATTTGTATAGTTTAGATTTTTCGGAAAATTGAATTTTCTGTTCCTCTACATCTTGCAAACTAATATGTGGTTCATATCCAATTGCAGTAAGAGATTCCACTACTTTACGTAGTGTTGTTAAATCATTTTGATAAATAATGAAAACTTCTTTCTTAGTAAAATTTACAGTTGATGCAACAACACCTTTGTTTATTTTATGAAGGTTCTCTATCAACCATAAACACGAACTGCAATGCATTTGCGGCAAATAGAATGTAAGATGTGTTTGTTTGCCGTCTGTGAACTGTAGTAGCTTTTGTTGTATTTGAATATCATCCAAGAAAGAGAATTTATTTTCTCTTACTTTTATTTTTTGTGTTAATCCTGGATTGTCATTTAAATCGTAGTACGTGCATAAATTGTTTTCATTCAATATTTCATACACTAATTTACAACCATCGCAACAAAATACTTTATCTTCTAATCGTATTTTATTGTTGTTGCAATTTTCACCACAATGGTAACAATTCGTAGAAAGTTTATTCGACGACTGCATGTGTGTTAGTCAAATTTATTTTCGTCCACAAGAAATTTTCTTTCACATAAAAAACATACAAAATGGATTGTTCTAGATTATACAATTCGTTGCAGCAAATTTTATGTGTGCTGGTCCAATCCGGTTTCACGACGAAATTATTCATCAAATATCTTATTTTTTCCAATAATCGGTTTATCCTTTTATGAATTTCATTTATTGGTTCGATATTCAATTTAATAGGATTTTGGGAAATAAGATTGGGAAAAAGTATCATTCTGTCTTTCGTAAATAATTGTTTGATTTCTTTTTCCAAAATATCCAATAAACTATTGATTAAATCATTGCTTTGAGAATCATCTTCTTTCATCAACTCGAACACATATTTCTTAGAATTCTCGATATTGGATATCACTTGAATATACATTCTATCTTCTAAATAGGAACATAATTCTTTAGAAGTGAAATTTTCAAAATTTAATGTATACAAGTGCTGCATCTAGCTATAATTTATAACAAAAATAGATAGATTCTAAATAAAATTGCGTGATGCACATCAGCCTAAAACATGATATTCGTCATATTTGACTAATCATAAATATTAGCTGTTTTAATCAATTTAGGTAGATTGATAATCTTGATTTTTTTTCCGGCTAATTCAATAATTTTCTCTTTATTAAATTCGGAAAGTAAACGGATGGTAGTTTCAGTCGCAGTGCCAACCAAGTTGGCTATTTCTTCACGTGTAAGTGCAATATTGATATTTTTCTCAGCATCTAAACCATACGTTTCTTTTAAAAACAAAATAGTTTCTGCTACGCGTTCACGAACAGGTTTTTGTGCTAAATGGGTTATTTTCTCTTCGGCATTGCGTAATTCATTCGATAAAATTTTCATCATCTCAAAAGAGATGGCAGCGTCTTTTTGTAAAATACGCATAAAGATTTCACGTGGAATAAAACACACATTACAATCATCTAAAGTAGTGGCTGTTGCGCTGTATCTATCACCGGAAAGTAATGCTTTGTAACCTATAATATCGCCGGGTTTTGCTAATCGAACAATTTGTTCTTTCCCTTCATCACCCAACATGGAAAGTTTTATTTTTCCGGCATTAATACAATATACACCGGAAGCATACGAACCTTCTTTAAAAATGGTTTCCCCTTTTTTGAATGAAGAACAAATTTTCTCCGCATCTATCTCCGTAATTCTGTCGTTTTCTGTTTTACAAAACACTGATTGGAAACGAGTACTGCAATTTTTACATTCTACATGATCAACTGTCGGTTTCATACATCGTAAATATACGGCAATTATTACAATATTCTGTTATATAGAAATTAAATGATTAATATCAAACCCAATGTTTTGGTTGAAAAAATGGCAAGGTTTGAAATTCTTCTGTGTTTTCGTCGGGTGTAAAATTATATTTCCACTCGGCATGAGGTGGCAAACTCATTAAAATAGATTCAATTCTGCCATTGGTACGCAAACCAAAATGTGTGCCTCTATCATACACTAAATTAAATTCTGCATATCGACCACGACGAATAAATTGCCATTGTTTATGTTGTTGTGAATACGATTTAGCTCTGTTTTTTTGTACAATTTCTTGGTAAATTGGAATAAAACTATTTCCGACGGCTTGCATAAATGAAAATAATTTTGCTTTTTCTTTTTCATTTTCGGGGCGTAAGTGATCATAAAAGATACCGCCCACACCACGCATTTCATTTCTATGTTTTATGGTAAAATATTCATCGCACCATTTTTTAAATGTTGGATAATAGGAAGTATCAAATGTATCACACACATCTTTTAAAGTGCGATGTAAATGTAACGTATCTACTTCGTTTGGATAAGCCGGTGACAAATCAATGCCTCCACCGAACCATTCGTCTTTAATTTGTCCGTTTGCTTCATCACTCATGCAAAAATAACGAACATTCATATGGATTATCGGTACAAATGGGTGTATTGGATGCAACACGATTGAAACTCCGGTGGCATGAAAATACTGTGCATCTCTTGATTCAGACTTTAACACATCCGGTAATGCACCGTGAACGTGCGAAAAATTCACGCCTCCTTTTTCAAAAATAGTTCCATTTTGAATTACTTTACTTAAGCCACCACCACCTTCTACCCTTTCCCAAGTGTCATCTACAAATTTTGCCTTGCCATCTATTTGTTCTAATTGTGTACAAATAGTCTGTTGCAAACCGGTAAGATATGTTTTGATATGTTCTAAAGTTATTTTTTCCATTTGCTCTTCAATTAATCATTATCAATGCACACGGTCACCTCTCAACTCTAATTTTGACAATACGGTTATTTCATGTTCTAACCATGCATTCCATCTGTTTCGTACTACTTCTTTATCAAAATAATATTCAGCAATATCAATAAACAAACGGTAATGTGTTGCTTCGGAAACCATTAATTTGTGATAAAAATGTTTCAAATTATCATCACTAATATCTAATGAAAGTAATCTAAATCGCTCACAACTTCTCGCCTCAATAAGTGCTGCAATTAACAATCTATCCAAAAATCGTTCATCCGGACTTCCACCTTTTTTAAAGAAATCGTATAATCCTATAACATATTTATCTTGTCGTTGTTGCCCTAAAGAAAGGTTTCTTTTTTTTAATTCATCTAACACCATTTTAAAATGCGACCATTCCTCTGTAACGATGGGAATTAATTTATCCACCATAAACGTTTTTTCAGGATAGAGTTGAATTAATGAAATACAATTTGTCGTTGCTTTTTGCTCGCAGAATGCATGATCTGTTAAAATATCCTCAATAGACATCGAAGCCAAATCTACCCAACGAGGATCTGTAGCTAATTTTAAACCTAACATACTGCAAAAATAAGCGATTTTGGGTTGATACACATCAAAATGTTTTGTTATATATTGAAATATACTTGACAAATCCAAAATCTATTATTACATTTGAATTACCCTATTTTAGAAACATAATTGACAGAACATGAAACCCTATTTATTATTGTTCGCAATAGCGTACAGCTATTGTTGCAACGCAACGTGTATGCTCTCGCGACTACCCATCGAAGAGCGAACCCAAAAAGCAACTACTATCATCCAAGGTAAAGTAATCAAACAAGATTATTGTTGGAATGCAGAAAAAACGCTTATATATACTATCCATACTATTGATGTTGACAATGCATTAAAAGGAAATATCGCATCAAAAATCGAAATAATTACTCCGGGTGGTATAATGGATGGCAAACTAATTGTTGTTGAACCCAATGCAGAGTTAACAGTTGGCTCCGAAGGAATTTTCTTTTTAAATGCCAACACTATTGGCTTGCAGCATACATCCACCTTAAAAAAATATGAAATTTATGGTGCAGCACAAGGATTTTTGGAACAAGATATGTTCACCGGAAAATTAAAAGACCCATTTGATGAATATACAAATCTAAATAAAGTATATAATCTTATTGGTGTACCTACTTCTGTTTCTGTAAGTAATGCAAGAATTGGAGAAGATAACACAACAGAAGGCAATGAAGGAACACCTGCAATATCAGCATTTACGCCTTCCACAATCAGTGCAGGAACACAAAGCGTTTTAACTATTAGCGGTTGGGGTTTCAAAGAAAAAACCGGTGCCGCCACTGTGCAATTTAGAAATGCCAATAGCATATCGTCTAATTCATTTATTTCTATTCCGGATTCTACCTATATCTTATCTTGGACAGATACAGAAATTAAGGTAATTGTTCCGGGTGCTTCTGCAGCCGGACTTGCAGGCTCGGGTACTGGTGTTTTCAGAATAATCGATAAAAATGGATTTACCATAGAATCAGAAACACCATTAACTATTTCATACAATCAATTTGAGTACAAAAAAAACAAGCTTATTTTAGCAAATACGAACAACAAAGGTGGTTATACTTTTACATTTAATAATACATTGAGCTCAGATACAAAAGCAAGTTTTACGCGTGCTTTAAATCAATGGGTATGCAAAACCGGTGTAAATGCAGAAATCAATCCAACAATGACTTCTGCAAATTGCGTGGATCACTTAGATGTTTATAACACTATTAGCTTTGCAACATCCAGTTGTCCTTTGCCAGCAGGTGCATTAGCAGCTACCTATACTTCGTATTCTATTTGCAATTTAAACGCTCCAATATTTCCGGAATCGATAGATATGGTTTTCAATCCAAATTCGTCTTTCTATTTTGGTACGGGAACAACACCATCTACTCAATATGATTTTGAAAGTGTTGTATTACATGAATTAGGACATGCATTTGGGCAAGGACACAATAGCAACAACGCAGAAGTGATGTATCCATCTTTAGCTAATGGTGCTACTAAAAGAGTTTTAAATGAAAACTCAGATATTGCAAATATTTCAGATGTGGTAAATAGAAGCACGCAAACTAAATCTTGTTATTACGAAAAACATATTTTAAGTCCAAATATTTGTACGCAACAAAATAACAATACACCAATCATTACGCAATTTGCAAGTAATAAAACATCCGGTTGTGTGCCTTTCACTATTCAATTAACCGACCAATCTAGTGGAAATCCAACATCGTGGAAATGGGATATCTCCAATAATGGAACAATCGATTATACCACTCAAAATCCAACTCATACATTTACTACTGCCGGAACATACGCAATAAAATTAACTGCATATAACAATACCACTAAAGATTCTTTAACTAAAATCGCATATATCACTGTTGCACCTGAATTAAAACTTAATGTAGATGTAGTTCAAAATGTATCATGCAACAATGGAAACAATGGTATATTAAAAGCAATGCCAACTGGTGGAAATGGTACTTACACATTCCTTTGGAATAATAACCAAACCATTCCTCAAATAAATAATGCCGTTGCAGGAACCTATTCGGTTACGGTTAAAGATGGATTTAATTGTAGTGCCAGCAATTCTAAAACTATTACACAACCGGAAGCTATAAAAGTAAATATTACGACGGAGGTTATCAATGGTTCATCGAATGCATTGATTAATGTTACAGGCGGGACAGCACCTTACACTTTTTTATTAAACAATACGCTTGAAATTTTCAGTTCTATTTTCAATAATTTAAATTCCGGATTCTATAACGTAGTAGTAAAAGATAAAAATAACTGTATTCAAAACGCTTCATTTTCTGTAGAAGCTAGTACACCGGTAAACGAAACAGAAATGCAATTTGAAGCATTAGATGTATTCCCAAATCCTGCGTCCAATTTTGTGAATGTGAATTTATCGTTGAAAGAATACAAAGATGTGAAATTGGAATTGTATGACCTTGCAGGAAGAACCATCTATTACAATGAATTCAACAATATTAAAGAACAACAAGTTGCTGTTGATTTATCAAACTTAGCTGCAGGAACTTATTTATTAAAATTTGGGCTTCCGGAAGGTTCTACCTTTAGAAAAATAATAGTTAGCAAATAAAATCTTTTTGGTTATTTCATGAATGTTATGTGGACCTGCGATTTCTATCGCGGGTTTTTTATTATGTTAATATGATTTTGATTTTCATTTGATTAATTTTGCTCAATGAAAAAACGGGTTGTAGTAGGATTATCCGGCGGTGTAGACTCAAGCGTAGCTGCCTACTTAATGATACAACAAGGATATGAAGTGATTGGTTTATTTATGAAAAATTGGCACGATGGCAGTGTTACTATTCAAGGCGATTGCCCTTGGGTAGATGACAGCAACGATGCACTATTGGTTGCACAAAAATTAGGTATTCCTTTTCAAACATTGGATTTAAGTGATGAGTATAAAGCACGAATTGTAGATTATATGTTTGCGGAATACAAAGCAGGAAGAACACCCAATCCGGATGTTTTATGTAATCGAGAAATAAAATTTGATATCTTCCTAAAACATGCACTTAACTTAGGTGCGGATTATGTTGCCACAGGTCATTATTGTAGAAAAGGAACTTTAGAAAAAGACAGTTCAACTATTTATCAACTATTAGCCGGAAAAGATGACAATAAAGATCAAAGCTATTTTTTATGTCAATTAAATCAAGAACAGCTGAGCAAGGCTCTTTTTCCTATTGGTGAACTCACCAAACCCGAAGTGCGTGCTATAGCTAAAGAAATAGGGTTAGCTACTGCGGAAAAGAAAGATTCACAAGGATTATGTTTTATTGGCAAAGTTCGCTTACCAGATTTTTTACAACAACAATTAGAACCCAAAAAAGGAAATGCCATTCTTATTCCTTCGCAACAAAACAAGCTCAATTATAAATATGAGTTTACGAATTGCACCGATTTGGAATTGATGCAATTAACACAACCAAATCAATTTAAAGCAACAGATGGTAGAGTTATTGGCGAACATAATGGTGCACATTTTTATACCATAGGTCAAAGGAAAGGTGTAAAAATTGGCGGCTTTAAAGAGCCATTATTTGTAATACAAACAGATACACAACAAAATCTACTTTTCTTGGGTGAAGGCGAACAACATTTTGCATTAAATCGACCTGGATTATTTATTCCTACGCAAGATGTTCATTTTATAAGAGAAGATATTCAATTGAAAATTGGTGAGCAACGCACCTACAAAGCCCGAATCAGGTATAGACAACCCTTAGAAGAATGTTGCCTTTATCAACGTGAAAACGGATTATATATCATCTTTAAAAATCTTCAAAAAGGTATTGCAGCGGGGCAATTTTGTACATGGTACGATGGTGATGAGTTAATTGGAAGTGGCATAATTGCATAAAAAAACCTCGATTAAGAATAACCGAGGACAAAACTTATAACCATGAAAACAAATCGATTATCAAACTAATGATGATCGTTATTATTCAATACTCTATCACTTGCAAATGTAATACCTGCTGCTAAGAGTAATATTGCAACAATAAAAAAATAAGGAGTTCCGGAATGAATAAATGTCATTTGCTTTGCTTCATTGTAATCCAAATGTGCATTTGTATTCATATACAAGAAAGTAGATACAATTAAATATACTGTTCCCAACACGCATAATACTGCACCGAAAACTTTAGTTATTTTTGCCATTGAAAATTAATTTTGCACAAATTTAAACAATCTACCAATAAAATGGTACAAAAAAATCAACATAAAATTAAAATAATACTGAAACCGGCTTATTGGTTACTCACCACCTTAATTCGTAAGGCTATAAAGATACAAATAATGCCGCTAATAATAGAAATATAGCCTACATGATTGAAATTTTCCACCTTGCCTTCCGGAGTAATGCTGACTACCAATCCGCATACCAATGCTGCGACTCCGGAGCCTAACTCTAAAAATGCGGAACGCATACTCATAAATCCACCTCGTTTTTCGGGTGTGGTAGCTCCTGTCATAATCGTATAAGCCGGAATAATTCTACCGGCAGCAAATACAAAAAATAAAATACAAATACCAAATGCCAAATACAAGTTCACTTCTTTTATATTGGTGCTTACCCAAATTGGAATAAAAGAAAGCAACAACAAGATGATGAATGAAGGCAAATTTCCTTTTTTATCACAAATTTTTCCAATTATAGGCGATGCAATCACCGTAGCAATACCACCTACTGCATACATCAACGATTTAAGATGTTTATCAAATCCAATATTATTTTCAAAATATGGAACAATAAAAGTGATAACAACTTGGTGCCCGAAAACCAATAGAAAAGCCAACAACAACGCATATAATTGATTGGTATCTTTAAATACTTGTTTAGCGTACGAAAATTGGATTTTCTTAGATTCTATATTTTTCAAATGTTCATTCACCGGCGGAATCCAAACTATTAAAGCAAATAAAGTTAACCCCGAAATAACGGCTAACACTTTAAACGGCATTTGTATATCGTACACACTGGCAAGCGATAATCCAAATGGAATACCCGTGATGGCCGCCACTGCAAAAGACAACGAAATAATGCTGATTGCTGTTGCTCTTCTATCATATGGAATTAAATCACTAATAATAGAAGTGATAACGCCACCTATAATGCCTCCAAATACGCCGGCGATACCTCTGTATAAAATAAAAAGATAAAAATTATAGGCAAAACCACATAGTGCCGTTCCTATAATAAACCCGATGAAAGTATAAATCAATAGGTTTTTACGGTCGAATTTATCCATAATGCCTGCCGATAAAATTCCGGCAAGAAAAGCCATTACAGAATACGATGATACTAAAAAAGTAGATTCAATTGCACTTACATGAAAAGTTTTAATTACTTCATTAATGAGCGGCATCAACAACATTGAATCTACTGAAGCTAAATAACCGACAAAAGCCAATAAAAAAACTAATAAATATTCGTTTTTTCTGCCATGTGGCATTTCTGATTCTTCTATTACAATATTATCTAGTGTATCCATCTTTATTAATTCAACTAAAACTTATCATCTAAATTTTTCACACCGTCAACAATATTTACCTCATAAAATGAAGCTGATAAGCTTGTTTTTTCTGTATATTTTTTGGCAACATACGAAATAAATTTCTTTGTTCTATCTTTTTTTACCAACGCAATGCAACAACCACCAAAACCGGCACCTGTCATGCGTGCACCAATACAACCATCAAAATGAGTGCTATAATGTACTATCATATTTAATTCGTGGCAACTAACTTCGTAATCCGTATCCAACGAAATATGCGATTCGGTAAGCTGCTCACCTACTATTTCTAAAGCACCTTTTTCCAAGGCCTGTACTACATGCAACACACGTTGATTTTCTAAGATAGCATGTTTGGAACGTTGATATAAAATATCATCTTCTAAATACGCCAATGAAATCACATGTACATTGCACAAGTTTTCTGCAATATCATATTTTTTTAGAAGTTTAAAAGCTTGTTCGCATTCTGCTCTGCGTTCATTATATTTTGATTCGGTTAAGGAACGCGGTTTATTTGAGTTTATAATAATGAATTGGTATTCACCAAAATTAGCCGGAATAAATTGATGCGATATCTCGGCACAATTCAATAACATCGCCTGATTTGTTTTTCCATTCGCAACGGCAAATTGATCCATAATACCACATTGCACGCCAATATACGTTCGTTCAGCATGTTGTGCATCGATAGCTAATGCAACTCGATTGTTTTCATAAAAAGTTTCATTAAACATAAATGCAATCAAACACTCGATAGCTGCAGATGAAGACAAACCGGCTCCTAAAGGCAAATCACTTGCCAACAAAATATCTGCACCGAGTAATGTAACCTGCTTATCTTTTAAAACTTGCAACATTGCTTTTACATAATCCGACCAATGTAATTTTTTATTTTCCGAAAAATGGAATTCATCATCCATAGAAAATTGCACCATTTCGTTAAAATCACAAGAATACATACGAACCGTTGTATCATTTCTTTTTTTTATGAGAGCAGTAATGCCTAATGAAATGGCTACCGGCAAAACAAAACCGCCATTATAATCTATGTGTTCACCTATTAAATTAACTCTGCCCGGTGAAAAATAAGCAGCATCTTTTACACAATTAAATTGTTGAAAAAAGGTATCTTTTAAATCATTAACAGAAATCATACTTTTAGCTTACAAATTTATAAAATTACAAAAGTAGCACGTTACCTATATTTAAGTAAATTGTTCTACCTATAAAATAGGAATAAATATTGGAATAATTTTCAATTCTCAATAATCCATTTTACTTTTACTAAATGAAAAAAATAGCCATTTTCCCGGGTTCATTTGATCCAATTACGGTTGGACACGTAGATATTGTTACCAGAGCAATTCCATTGTTTGATGAGATTATAGTTGCAATAGGTGTAAATACACAAAAAAAATACTTATTTAGTTTAGAACAACGTATAGAATGGATACAAAAAGTATTTGCAAATTATCCATCTGTAAAAATAGAATCATACACCGGCTTAACTGTTAATTATTGCCAACAAAAAAATGCTAAATATATTATTAGAGGTATTCGCTCCTCTGCAGATTTTGAATACGAGAAAACAATTGCACAATTAAACCAAATGATGCAACCAGATTTAGAGACGATGTTGATTTTATCGTCTCCGGCATTATCTGCGATATCCTCAACTATTGTTCGAGAAATCATTATCGGAAAAGGCGATACTAGCAAGTTTTTACCTAAAGAAGTAAATATAGGAATTGCATATTAAGTAAATTTTTAGTCAACTTATACTATTCCATACTATTCAGTTTAATGATTGGGAAAACCTTATTTGTGTTCACACTAATTTAACACAGTTCCATTCGTTTAAGATTTGAATTTATGGCTATTATTTTTATCTTTGCAGTTCATTTTCAAAACCTGAATACTCTTTTTGGAGGCAAACAGGACTAAAAAATTTAAAACATATTTCAATATGGCAACAAGATTAAGACTACAAAGACACGGTGCTAAAGGTGCACCTTTCTACAAAATCGTA
Source organism: Bacteroidota bacterium (assembly GCA_963169645.1). Classification (GTDB taxonomy): domain Bacteria; phylum Bacteroidota; class Bacteroidia; order Chitinophagales; family JADIYW01; genus JADJSS01. The sequence continues at coordinate 221,799 of CAUJCO010000006.1, read as the reverse complement.
GCGGCAGACAGCCGTGCAAGAAGAGATGGTAAATACATCGAGCAAGTAGGTACCTACAACCCTACTACAATTCCAGCAACTATCACTTTGGATGTAGACAAAGCCGTAAAATGGCTTCAAAATGGTGCTGAGCCAACTACAACTGTAAAAGCTATCCTTTCTTACAAAGGTGCTATGTACAAAAAACATTTATTACGCGGTGTAGCTATGGGCGTTGTTAAAGCTGAAGATGTAGAAGCTAAATTCAACGAATGGGCATCTAAAAAAGATGGTAAAGTTTTAGACCACAAAGCAAAAGCAGACGCTAAGAAAAAAGAGAAAAACGAAGCTATCATTAACAAGCCTGCAAAAGTAAAAGAAGTTCCGGTGGAAGCTACTGAAGAAACAACAACAGAAAATGTTGAAGCAACAGAAGCTACTGAAACTCCTGCAGAATCAGCAGAATAAGTATAGCAAACTATATCAAAAAATCCCGACCTTTACGTCGGGATTTTTTATTACTATTTCTTTCAAATATTATATAAAATGGAACTGATAAAAATTGGCAAGGTACTTAAAACACATGGTTTCAAAGGACATTTAAAAATATTCATCGATGAATTTTATATGAATGACTTTGAAGATATGGCTGCCATTTTCATCAACGGACTTCCCTATTTTATACAATTAAAAGATATCAACACCGATTCGCAAGCCATTATATTATTGGAAGAAATAGACAGCAAAGAAAAAGCACATAAATTACAAGGAAAAGATATATATGCCAAAGAGGACGACCTCTCGGAAATTTTGGATGGCACAGAATACGATGCATTAGTTGGCTTTGAAATAAACGATAAAAATTATGGCAACATAGGTAAAATAGAGCAAATTATTGAAATGCCTTTCCAGTTTTTGGCTCAAATTAAAAAAGAGAAAAAAGAGATTTTAATTCCATTAAATGATGATTTCATCCTAAAAATTGACGAAAAAAAGAAAGAAGTAAAAATGCAACTACCCGAAGGAATTTTAGAAATTTCCTAACTAAAAACACGATTAATATTACACACTATGCGTATTGATATACTTTCTGCCGTTCCTGACTTGATGCAAAGTTTCTTTGCACACTCTATTCTGCATCGAGCCAAAGAAAGAGGATTATTAGAAATTCATTTGCACAATATTCACGATTACTCTAAAAAGAAATTTAAGCAAATAGATGATTATCAATTTGGCGGTGGTGCCGGCATGGTGATGGCTATTGAACCAATCTTAACATGCATTGAAAAATTACAAAGCGAACGTACTTATGATGAAATCATTTTTATGACACCGGATGGAGAGCTTTTAGAACAAAAAACAGTAAATCAACTTTCGCTCAAAAAAAATATCATCGTTTTATGTGGCCATTACAAAGGCATTGACGAACGTTTGCGCGAACATATCATCACAAAAGAAATTTCTATTGGCAGTTACGTGCTTTCCGGTGGTGAATTACCGGCCGCCGTGTTGGTGGATGCAATTGGCCGACTGATTCCGGGCGTTTTAAACGATGAAACGTCGGCATTATCCGATTCATTTCAGGATAATTTGTTGGCACCGCCGGTTTACACTCGGCCATCGGATTACAAAGGTTGGAAAGTGCCGGATGTATTGCTTTCCGGCAATGACAAACTTATTCAAGAATGGCGTTATCAACAATCTTTAGAGAGAACTAAGAAAAGAAGACCGGATTTATTAGAAAACGATTAAATAACATTGCTATTAACTAAAAAATACGTAACTTTGCAAACGCAAAAAATTGAATACCATGGAAAAGGTTAAAGAATTAACAAAAAAATTGACAGTAGAAAAACAAATCCCTGATTTTAAAGCAGGTGACAACATAAACGTACACTACAAAATTATTGAAGGTACAAAAGAACGTATTCAGGTTTTCCGTGGCGATGTTATTGAGCGCAAAGGAACCGGTGCTACTCAAACATTTACTGTTCGTAAAATTTCGAACGGTGTTGGTGTAGAAAGAATCTTTCCTTTATTGTCTCCAAACATCGACAAAATTGAAGTAAACAAAATTGGTAAAGTACGTAGAGCTAAAATTTTCTATATCAGAGAATTAAAAGGTAAAGCATCTCGTATTAAAGAATTGGTTAAATCCACAAAATAGTTTTCATAATTTTTTTTTGTTAGAAACGAATCCCAACTTTTAGTTGGGATTTTTTATTGCGTATAAATAATTTGGGCTGCGATATAATCGCAGCCCAAACCAAACTACTTCGACAAGGATTTTCTATCCGTAGTTATATTGATTAGTTACGTTCTGTAATTTGTTTGTCTTTGGGATATTTCACCGAATATATCAATTTTATTTTCTTAGCTTCGTTTGGTTGTAATTTTATTTTCCAAATCAACTTACCGTATTCTTCCGTAACAATTGCACCATCTGCTTCTTCTAATTTCACTTCAATTTGTGCATTTTTAGAAATTGGATATTGATCTAAGATTTCTATCTCTACTGCAGTTGATTTGTTGTTTTTAATTACTGTTTCAAATGCTTTGGTTTCTTTAATGTTTCCACTCAATAATTTCTTAGATGCAAAATCATTTAGCTTCACACGTTTGATATTTATTTTCTCATCTCGCCCTAAAGAAATCAATAAAGTATCAGCACTTACGTTTGGATTCAAGTACGATTTTCCAACATAATTATCATCGTAAAAAATATTGGCTTCGCCTGCTAATAAATTGTATTTTGCCCAATCTGTTACTTTTGCCAATAAATAAGCGGTCATATCTAACTTAGGCACTGCATGATACGAATACACTGCCGGCATTTCAATTTCTTGTATGCCTACAATATGTTCTTTATTATCGCTTTCAATATCTTGCAATGTTTCAATCGCGTACTCCACAGCCATATCGCCTTCCAATAGAGTTACATGGTTGTCATCAGATTTTAAACCATCTTCAAATGCTTCTTCACCGGAAGTGCGTGCAATATCAATAGTTGCCGGAGCCATTGCCATATTGGCTTTTTCCATCATTTGGCCTGTTGTATAACTTTTTTTCATTTTATATTGATAGTAATCCGGCTGAAAAAAATCAACATAAATCGGATATAAAACCGGACGTTCGTGATTAGATGATGGATTGGCAGTAGATAGTGTTAGCTTCACATCTTTCCAATCATAGCCTGTATTTTGTACTACTTTAGCACGACAATCCAATTGCAAGGGTGCATTATTATTTTTTGCACGAATATCATAAATAGGAGTCCAATACGCATTGCTTACTATATATGAACATTTAAAAGTAACCGCACCACTTGTTGTAGCATTTACTTTTAATACAATCTCTTTCACTTGATTTTTTTGTTTACCATTTAACTCCGATAATTGAGCTTGTAACTTCGTTACTTTTTCTTTGGATGCTTTTTGTTTTTTAGATACATCGAACACTAATTTTCTCAATTCGATAGAACGAACGCGATACAAGTCAGCCAAGTCTTTTACTTGTTGAGGAGTGAAAGCTGTTTTATCATTCGACAATTTTCTATTTTCATCTAAAATTTTTAATTCATCTTGGTACGCTTGTATTTGTTGACTCATCCAAGCGATATCATCATTTAATAACTCAATGGAATCAGAAAGTTTTTCTGCTTGTGCCGATTTAATTTTATCTGTAAGATAATTATAACGCGTAAACACGGATAGAATTTTCACATTGCCTTTCGTCGCAATTTGCAAGGTATTATCATCTAAATAAGTGCTAACATTGGTAATTATAACTTCACTATTACCTTCCGGAAGTGTAGTGTTTGCCCAACGTGTTTCTTTGGCATAGTTTCTAAAAACGGTAACTTCTTTTACCTTAGAATCTTGTATATTGATGGCTTGTGAAAAAAGTGCCAACAACATAAATGGAATAAAAAATAACTGTTTCATATTTTTGCTTTTTTGATTACACATCAAATTTGAAGCAAAATATTTAATCTGTAAAATTAATACCCAAAACTATGATACTTCTAAAGTAGAAAATATCTATATAAAATATTAAATATCAACTACTTAAAACACAATCAATGATACACAAAACAGCATATATTGAATGTGTTAAAGTATGTTATTTTAAGGAAATCAATCTGCGTTTTTCACGATTTCATTTATCAAGTTAGATTTTGTAATGGCTGATGCAGTTAACACACCACTCATCAAAGCACCACCAATTCCTACTGTTACGATATCTTGTCCCGTAAGAAATAAATTTTTGATGGGTGTTTGAGGTTTTAAAAAATCTTTTTCAAATCGCGATGGTTGATGATCCAATCCATAAATTTCACCATGTAAATAATTACAGAAATGTTTGGTAGTAATTGGTGTAGATAATTCATACGTATCTATTTTACCTTTTACTTGTGGCTCGTATTTATATAAATGTGCTAATAAACGTTGTGCAAATGTTTCTTTAAGTGTATCGTAACTTTCACCACGTTTTTTCCAGCGTGTATTTTCCCATTCTTTAAACCAATCATATTTTGCCAACGTAATAATTTCAATAGTAGAACGTCCGGGATATTTTTCTTCGAATTTTGGATTTTTGGATGCCGGAAATGAGATATACACAACCGGAAATTCGTTGGAATTGTCTGCTAAAAAATTTTCAATTGCTGTATCGTAATTATTACCATTCGGATATATCCAATAATTGGCTTTGGGCAAATTTAATTCCGCAGCGCTATGTTTTAATCCGATATATAAACTTAAATGTCCTACACTTTGTGGCAATGCTTTCGCATCTTGAATATATTTTATTTTTGGTTGATGGGCTTCTGCAATTAAATTATTGAATGTAATATGCACACCGGCTCCACTCACCACTATATCGCTTTTGATTATTTTTCCATCTTGCATCACCACACCTTTTGCAATCCCATTTTCAATTAAAATTTCTTTCACGGCAGCTCCAACTACAATTGCACCACCGGCGTTTATTATACTTGGTGCAATGGTATTAAAAATCTCTTCAGAGCCTCCGATTGGATAAAATCCACCATTCATATAATGTAATGCCACTGCTGCATGAATTACAAAACTACTTTGCGAAGGCGGCATTCCATAATCACCAAATTGTGCAGACAATACGGCTTTCAGTTCATCATTATCCGACAAGGTATCTAATACTTGTTGCGTTGTTTTATTGGCATATTGTTCATACGATTTATTCATAAACGGAGATGAAATAAATCTTACAAAATCCGGCAATACTTTTTTGGTATAAAAATCTTTGGAAGCTTTATTGACAGCAAACAAGAGCTCCACATATTTATCAATGGCGTATGCATCTTTTTCTGACGGGAAATATGCTTTCATAGCCGATTTCCAAGCGGTTAAACCTTTTCTATATTCATATATTCTATCTTCAATAATTACTTTGTCATAAACATCGCCCATGTCTGCCCACTTCAAATTTTTATCGGTAATGTGCTCAAAAACAACACGCAACAAGGAGCCTTTTCTGTCCATATCACCAACATAGTGCAAACCAACATCCCATTCATAATCATTACGTGTAAACACATGTGTAAAGCCGCCCGGTGTTGTATGTTTTTCACATACTAATACTTTTTTTCCTTTTCTTGCCAATAAAGATGCGGTTGTTAAACTACCCAAACCGGAGCCAACACAAATCACATCATAGTGTTCGGCTATATTGTTTTTTTGTTTGTATGATTGGAAAAGTTTCTCACTCATAACGCTATTATTTGTTGGTTTTTGAAGATTTATTGCTAATCTACTAATGTACGTATTATAAAAAATCAGGATTGTATCCTATTTTCAAAATCCGCTAATACTTTCGTTTTGATATGCACATGCAAGGTAGAAATTACGCGCAATGTGCGTTGCACTTCTTTCGTAGATAAATGCGAAAACACTGCCAGCACTTCTTCTTCTAATCCATTCGTATAGGCTACCGTTATTATCTTATTTATTTTATCATCTGAAAATCCTTCAACAATCTTTGCGACATAAGCTTTATTTTCTACATAAGTTGTTATCCGAATTAAATCTTCTTCTTTATAAATTACTTTAGATAGTTCTAATAATTTAGATATTTCCAATACATCTACAAAGCCTGCTGCTGTAAGGTATTTTTTATTTTTTATTAATTCGGTGGTTACTTTTTTCAATAAATCTATCGGAATTTGACTAATTAAATTTTGGGCTTTTTCCGGCGTCATATACTCAGAAACGTTTGCTAAAAAAGGAATGCTCAAATGTTTCATTATAGCAATCGCATCTTTCACCGGCATGTAATAACTCATATTAGCTGTAATTAAAGCACCTAAAACAGTTTCTGCTACTTTCGCATTCATGTAATTAGGGAAAAATTTAGAAACACCTGTTAATCGTTTCCAAATATCCGTTTGTGTAAATTGCGATACGTCTATTATTTTTAAACGTAATTGATGAAGTTCCTCTTTACTCAGTTTGTCTAAAAAAGAAAGCGTACTATCTTCTTCTGATTGTAGCAGGTGTAATAATTTCTGCAATTCTGCTTGTTTCTCATTTTGCTGGCTCATACTATAAATATAAAAAAATGAAAGTAGAAAGTGTAACTTTGTAATGTGAACATTTTTGAGACCAAAATTATCTGCAAAACATTTCAAGGGTTAGAGCAGGTTTTAGCTGAGGAGTTACAAACTTTGAATGCTCAAAACATTCAAGTTATTAAACGTGCTGTTGTGTGCGATTATAATTTGGAATTATTGTATCGATGCAATTTAGAATTACGTACATGCTTGAAAGTATTGGTGCCTGTTTTTGAATTTGAATCCAACTCACCGGAAGATTTATACAACTTTGCCAGTCGCATCAGCTGGGAAGATTTTTTCAATATCGACCAAAGTTTTGCTATCGACTTTACCATTCAATCTGAATATTTTAAACATTCGCAGTTTGCTTCTTTAAAATTAAAAGATGCCATTTGTGATCGATTTAGAAATTTACATAAAGGAAAAAGACCGGACGTGAATACGGAGAAACCGGATATCCTTTTCAATTTACATATTTACAGAAACCAAGTAACCGTTTCCTTAGATAGTTCCGGAACATCCTTGCATCAACGAGGCAACCGTATCGAACAAACAATTGCACCAATTAATGAAGTATTGGCTGCCGGCTTAGTTTTGTTGAGTAAATGGGATAAACAATCGCATTTTATAGATGCTATGTGCGGTAGTGGAACCATTGTACTTGAAGCTGCTTCGATGGCAATAAATAAAGCGCCCAATTTAGATAGAACTTATTTTTGTTTTAAACATTGGAAAAACTACGACAAAAGTTTGTATAATGACATCTGTACAGAATTAGAACAAAAAATAACAAAATTTCCGTATAAAATTATTGGCTCGGACAATAGTAAAAAGTCCATTTTTACCACACAAACTAATGTCAAAAAAGCCGGGTACAACTCCATTATTGAAGTTCGAGAATCCAGCATTCAAAAGGTTATTCCGCCAATGGGAAAAGGCACACTCATCATCAATCCACCGTATGGTGAGCGTATGCAAACACATGAAATAGATAGGCTTTACAAACAAATTGGCACTGCCTTCAAAGAACACTTTACCGGATACACTTGCGGTATTATCTCCAGTGACATAGAAGCATTGAAAAATATTGGTTTAAAACCTTTTAAAAAATACGCTTTAATAAATGGAAAATTAGATTGTATTTTCAATTTATATGAGATGTATGAAGGCAGCAAACGAAAACCAAAAACTACAAACCAAGATACATCACCGAACGAATAACCATAACCAATGAATCGAATAATTAAAATAGGTATAATTTGTTGCACCATTATTTTTGTAAATGTATCGTGTAATTATTTTAATCAAAAAGAAGATGAAATAGAAGTACCAAAAGGTATTACGTATGAACAACTCAAAGAAGCTCGTTATAAATACAAAATAGAAAAAGCGTACAAAGATCAACATCTAGTTCAAAGCAAAACCAACGATGCCATTATTACGTTGTTTGATGTCATTAAATACCATATTAAAGATGAAAAAGGAAATTTTGGAGAAGGCATAAACTATTATATTTTTGACATCGGAATTGACAATCCAAGTAACACCACTTTTAATGCTGCAGCATTTACCAATAGTTGTTATTTAAGTAATGAAGATTCCACTTATCGTTATCCCAAACAGCTTTCTGCTTTAAAAATTTATTATATGCAAACAGACTCTTCCGCAATGGATACGAGCTATATCAATCGATTTTTGAATGAAGCCATGCCAAGTAGAGATTTTATCCGAGCTAAGTTATTTGCATTTGAAGTTTTAGACGAAGACAAACATCCTTTATTCTTCCGTTACAAAATAGGAAATCAAGATTTTGTATATAAAGTTCGAGACGAACAGTATTAATTTTTGTTCACAATCGAATTTAAAAATGGAAATATTCGAATTATGGCTTAACTTTACAATCCATAACCACTATCAGTTATGGCAAAGTTTATTTTTGTTACCGGCGGCGTAACATCTTCTCTCGGAAAAGGTATTTTAGCAGCATCTTTAGGAAAATTACTACAAACACGTGGTTTAAAAGTTACCATTCAAAAATTTGACCCTTATATAAATATTGACCCGGGCACGATGAATCCGTATGAGCACGGTGAGTGTTATGTTACGGAAGATGGTGCTGAAACCGATTTAGATTTAGGACATTACGAACGTTTTTTAGGCGTACATACATCACAAGCAAATAATGTTACTACCGGAAAAATATATCAAGAAGTCATCAATCGAGAACGACGTGGTGATTATTTAGGAAAAACAGTTCAGGTAATTCCGCATATTACAGACGAGATAAAGCGAAGAATATTATTATTAGGAAATTCTGAGCAATACGACATCATACTTACTGAAATAGGCGGAACTGTTGGCGACATTGAATCGTTGCCATTTATTGAAGCCATTCGGCAATTAAAATGGCAATTACCAAAAGAAGATTATTTAGTCATTCATCTCACCTTAGTTCCGTATTTAGCATCTGCTAAAGAATTAAAAACAAAACCAACTCAACACAGCGTAAAAGAATTACAATCATATGGTGTAAATCCGCACATCATTGTGTGCAGAACAGAACATCCATTAGGCAACGAAAGAAAAAAGAAAATTGCAGAATTTTGTAACGTAGATTATGACTCCGTTATTGAAGCTTTGGATGCTGAATCAATTTACGATGTACCATTAAACATCAAACAAGAAAAATTAGACCAAATTGTTTTAAATAAATTTGGTTATAAAGATGTTCAAGAAACAGAATTACCGGAATGGAATAAATTTTTACAACGACATAAATATCCTAAAAAAGAAATTACCATAGGCTTAATTGGAAAATATGTAGAGTTGAAAGATGCATATATTTCCATTTATGAATCCTTTGTACATGCCGGTGCCGATAATGAATGTAAAGTAAATGTAGAACGCATTCACTCAGAAGAAATCAACAAGAATAATGTAAAGGAAAAGCTAGGTCATTTAGATGGTATTTTTGTAGCTCCGGGATTTGGTCAACGTGGTATGGATGGAAAAATCTACACAATTCAATATGCACGAGAAAATAATATTCCTTTCTTTGGTATTTGTTTAGGTATGCAAATGGCTGTAATTGAATTTGCCAAAAATGTATTGAAATTAGAAGATGCCAACTCATCCGAGATGAAACAGAAATGTAAAAATCCGGTGATAGATATGATGCAGGAACAAAAAACAATTGTAAACATGGGTGGCACCATGCGCTTAGGTGCATACACTTGCCATATCAAAGAAAATACGTTGGCCTATAACATTTATGGTAGCAATCATATTTCGGAAAGACACCGTCATCGCTATGAGTTCAATAATCGATATCTACAAGATTTCGCCGATCATGGAATGGTAGCAAGTGGTATTAATCCGGATTCAAGTTTAGTAGAAATTATGGAAATTCCTTCTCATAAATTTTTCATCGGCGTACAATATCATCCGGAATTAAAAAGTACGATTCTTAAACCACATCCATTGTTTTGTGCATTTGTGAAAGCTTGTTTAAGCTAATTATTACATAGATACTTCTACCACGAAATGGGTATTTAAATGATTTTATTTTTGAATTAATTTCAATGTATCAATTCATTCAAAAACTAAAATCAATACAATGAAAAACAGCTTATTTTTATTTATGCTGGCAACGCTCATTATGGTTGCCTGCAAACCAAAATCATCAGCAGAAACAACACCCGAAACAACAAATATTACATCAAATGACGCTACAAAAAGTGTCCATAATCCAACGGTACAATCTTGGATGAGTTGGGAAGGCGGTGTTGATGTGGCAGCGGTTACAGACACAAGTTTTAAAATGCCAAACGTCATCGTTCACGTTGCTCGAATGGTAAATACGCCTGTTGGTAACGCACCAAGTGGAATGATATTATACCAACCGGATGCCACCAAACCTCCTGTTGTAATGGGCTTTGTAAGCACGGATAAAAAAGTAGGTGCTTACTTTGGACCAAAAATATTTGCCGGTACACCGTTTGAGAAAGCACCCGTATTAGAGGCTGCTTTTGATATTCAATATACCAGTGATAAAGCAACCGCAAAAGTTACAACCAGCGGACACGTTTTTGAAGTAGAAATGACAGAAATCGGTGCACCGTATTTAATTAACAGAGCACCTGCACAAATGCCTCCTTTTCATCAACAAGGTGTAGAATGTGCCGTTGGAAAAGTAAGTTTAAAAGTCGATGGTAAAGCCGTAAATATAATAATACCACCAATTGGAATTACCGGCGGACCGGGTGCCGTTGTGTCTCCGAATGGTGTGTATGCACGATAAATTTTCTAATCAAAAAATAAAAAAAGGCTGTCTCGAAGGACAGCCTTTTTATTTCTATATTTTTATCAACTTATAAAGTGGCATAAAATTTTCCTAAACGAACTTCAATTCGTTCTTTAAGAAAACCATCTTTAATAGCGACTTCCACATACGGAATTAAAAATTCTTCTGCTTCTTTAATTACAATTTTTTCGGTAATGTCGTTATCTTCCAAAATTTGAACAATAGATTTCTCTGCAGAGTGTTCGAAGAAATGATTTAATACATGTTCATTCAAATCAGCAACAGCTTCTGTTTGTATGGCTGTATGTACTGCTTTTTCTACCGATGCTAAAATTGCACTTCTATCCTTATCTGTTAATTTTACACCTTTAGCAAGCTCTTTAACTTTTGTTTCTTCTAATTTTTTCCAAATACCTTTTGACATTTTACGCAACTGAGCATCGTTTAATTTATCTTTTAAAGTTTGCTCACTTTTCGCAATTGTTTTTTGCAAGTTATCCGCAATAAATTTTCGAATATTTTTATCTATCGTATCTGAAACACCGGATAATGCTGCACCTAACAAGCCTTTTCCAATATTAAACAAGGAACCACCTACGGATTCATTGCTCGGTCCGCTTTGTGCTGCGAATGATTTGATACCATCATATAAAGTATCAGCAAGCATTTCACCATAGAATGGATTATGTACGATATCGCGAATAATTTTCTCACGTACTTCGCGTTGCTCTATAATTTTATCAGCTATATCATCAAACGATTCTTTATCTAAAAAATCAGCAACGGTGTGTTTACTTTTTAATGCTAATTGATGTATAGAATTTGATAAATCTACTATATATTCTTTTTGATGTTTGGTTAGTTTTCTGTTTTTGATATTACGTTCTTGAAATGCGATTACTTCGTCAACAGAAGCAACTTGATTTAATTTTACGGTATCCAACCATTTCCACGCAGCACTAATTTCTTCTTTAATGTTTGCTTTCAGGTGTTTCTTATCAAATTGTTGCAATTCAAATGCAACGTGTGCTTCGTATATTTTTTTTATTTCTGCTTTCATTTATGTTGATTTGTTGAACGAAAATAAGATTAATTTTCTTAGAAATTATTATCCTAATAAAAATAAAAAACAGATAATAACCGCAATTTATCGCAGGAAAAAACTAATAATTAGAAGCGACTTGGGTAAGTAGCAATCAATTATTGAATAAATATAAAAAAAGAAAGTCCCGAATACTCGGGACTTTCTTTGGTTGCTTTCGAAAAATTATTTTTTGATAGCATCTTTAGCAGCATCAGCAGCTTTATCTACTGCACCAGCAGCAGCATCTTTAGCAGCATCTACTACAGTACTTGCAGCAGCAGCAGTAGAATCTGCAGCAGCAGTAGCTGTTTCAGTTACCGCTTCGCCAACGGCTTCAGTTGCTTCAGTTACTTCTTCAGTAGCTTCTTCGGTTGCTTGGTTTTTGCAAGCTTGCACACCAATGAAAAGTGTAGCAGCTGCGAACAATACAAATAATTTTTTCATTTTAAATTGGTTTAGTTGATACAAAAATAAAGGATTTGAGTAAATATCCAAGTAACAATTTGTTAAAATTTGTCAACAAAAAAAGGCTTCCGAAAGGAAGCCTTTATAATCTGGTTTCAACCGATTAGTGAGCAGCAGCTGTATCAGCAGCTGGAGCAGCAGCTGAATCAACTACAGCAGTAGCTGTAGAATCAGCAGGAACTTCAGTTGTAACTTCAGTTGTTTCTTCAGTAGCAGCTTCTTCAGTTGCTTGGTTTTTGCAAGCTTGAACACCTACGAAAAGTGTAGCAGCTGCGAACAATACGAATAATTTTTTCATTTTACTTTGGTTTAATTTGAAAGCAAAAATAAAGCAGAAAGTCGGATTATTTTCATCTTCAATTTTAACAAATCTATAATTGTATGTTTATAAATTAACATTAATCTTCCCAATCTTTCGTTCTTTCTACTGCTTTCTTCCAACCATTCAATAATTTCTCTCTTTTTTCCGATTTCATTTTTGGTTCAAATTGGGTATCGATGGATTGATTTGAACTTAAATTATGTTTTTGATAAAAACCAACAGCTAAACCGGCTAAATAGGCAGCACCTAAGGCTGTCGTTTCTATCACTTTAGGCCGTACTACATTTACTTCTAAAATGTCAGATTGGAATTGCATTAATAAATTATTGGAACATGCACCACCATCTACTTTTAATGATTTTAATTGGATACCGGAATCTTTTTCCATTACTTCTAATAAATCATACGTTTGATAGGCTAAGGATTCCAAAGTAGCACGGATTAAATGGGCTTTTTTAGTGCCTCGAGTTAATCCAAAAATTCCACCACGAGCATACATATCCCAGTATGGAGCACCTAACCCGGCAAATGCCGGCACCACATACACACCGCCTGTATCTTCCACTTTCATTGCATAATATTCCGAATCCGGAGCGGTATCTATTAATTTCAAACCATCGCGTAACCATTGTATTGCAGCACCAGCAATAAACACACTACCTTCTAATGCATATTCTACTTTTCCATCTACGTTCCATGCAATAGTAGTGAGCAATCCGTGCTTTGATTCCACTCGTTCAGTGCCTGTATTCAACAACATAAAACAACCTGTTCCATATGTATTTTTTGCCATTCCGGGTTCAAAACAAGCTTGACCAAACAATGCACTTTGTTGGTCGCCGGCAACACCGCTAATCGGTATTTTTAAATCAAAGAAAACATCCGGATGTGTCGTACCAAAACTTCCGGAAGAAGGTAATACATTGGGCAATATTTTTTCAGGAATATCTAACTCGTGTAATAATTTTTCATCCCATTTTAAATCTTTAATATTATAAATTAAAGTACGAGATGCATTACTGAAATCGGTTGCGTGTACTGCACCTTTGGTTAAATTCCAAATCAACCAAGTATCTACCGTACCGAAACACAATTTACCTTCGTGTGCTTTTTGCCTCGCACCTTCTACATTATTTAATATCCAATTTATTTTAGTTCCGGAGAAATATGCATCTAGTACTAATCCGGTATTTTCACGTACATAGGTTTCCAAGTTGCGCGCTTTCAACTCATCGCAAAAAGCGGCTGTTCTTCTATCTTGCCAAACAATAGCATTATAAATTGGCTTTCCGGTTTCTCTATCCCAAACAATGGCAGTTTCTCGCTGGTTGGTAATTCCAATTGCGGCAATTTCGTGCGGCTGAATATTGGCAACTGCAATTGCTTCTCGAGCAACATCTATTTGCGATTGCCATATTTCATTCGGGTCGTGCTCTACCCAACCGGGTTGAGGAAAAAGTTGTGTAAATTCTTTTTGTGCTACGGAAACGATATTAGTTTCTTTATCAAATAAAATTGCTCTAGAGCTTGTCGTTCCTTGATCCAATGACAAAATATATTTCTTTTCCATTTTAAAATTCGTATAATGGATAAAGATATAAAAAGTTTAGAACTGCAATTATTCTTTTTATTAGAAATCGTAGCGTCTATACGGAATACTCCAACGTAAACTTAAATTCAAGAAATGTGTTTGCATATTTCGTGCAATTTCCTGGCTTTTCTTTTTGCGATATACATACGTTAAATCAATGAATACATTGTGCCAAGGTTCATAAGTTGCAATAAAATCAACATAAAATGTTTTGGATTTTACACCTTGACCGGTAGTATTTCCAAATTCTCTTTCAAACGTACCATATACTTTGAGTGGATTTCCGCCCCAGTTCGTGGTATCATCATCCTCTCCTTTATTAGCATAAATAAAACGAGATGAGAAATAAAATTGTTGAATTGGTTGGTATTTAACTTGGAAGATAATTTCTTTAAAATTTGCACCTAACGGATGCGCCAATGGTTGGTTGTAGTGCGTCCAAGATGTTACCGTATCATAATGTGAATACGTGTAAGGTCGAGCCATATTGGCTTCTAATTGCAAGTCGAGATGATCGACACCGAATGCATCAATATATTTAATACCTAACTGAGCAGCAAATTTATTGCCCCACCATTTTCTTGGATGAAACAAGCTATAAATTTTGCTTTTTCCGGGTGTACTAAATTCTTTGCTGAAATTGAATTCATCCAACAATAATTGAGAATAAATTTGAACATGTTTCGGAATATTGATTTTAAAATCAAAACCGATAAAGGCGTTATCCGGAGAGCCTAATGCTTGCTCGATAGAACGATAGAAAATAACCGGATTCAGATATTGTAATTCAAATGTGTTTTCACGACGGAACATCACACTTTCAAAAATACCAATGTTTACATTTTTGGTAAGATTGACACTTAGATGATGCATTGCCATATATTTTTTAGTAAGCAATCTATCTGCACCTCTTGGATAATATTTTGTCAGCTCAGCAAAAATATTTTGGTAATTAAATTTCCATACGTTGGTGTTTAACTTCAAGAACATATAATTTGCACCAAAGTCGGATAAAAACATAGAACGAATGCCATCACCAATAAAATTATTATCATATCCAAACTGCATGTGAAAATGTTTGCTCGGCGAAATAGTAACATATCCTTTTGCTAAGAAATAATCATATCCACCTCTTTTATACTCTTTCCAGTAGCCTGCACCCGGCGGCGTTTTCGATTGGTCGATATAGTTTTCAATATAATTTGGAAAATTTCCTTGCTCTGACAAAAACATTGCATAAAAACCAAAAATATCATCCACCTGACCTCTAATTTCAAATCCTTTAGAGGTTAGATATTTGAATTTATCTTTCTTCGTTCCAGGTTCATCTTTAAATGAACCACCTAAGCGAATTTGAATTGCCGGATCAACAGAGATAGCGAAGTGCGGTACTTTAGCACTAATAAGGTGTGCCGGATGTTTATACAGAAACTTCAATTTAGGATTATCATTTATCTCTGTATGTTCATCGTCAAATTCAAAATTATCTTTATAGATGTAGCTAATGTTTTCGTTATCAATTTTCGTCAAATCATCAGAATCCATATCGCTTAAAGAATCAATACCGTTGATGTAATCTACCACCATCTTTCTATCATACGGACGATTTGCCGTATGAAATCCTTTTACTAAACCCGTTTTAATTTCCAATCGTTGTAAATAAGAATTCGTCTCTGAACCAATTGGAATATAAGTACCTTGTGCTGACAGGATAATTGTAGAAAATAAAAGGCAGAACGTAATAAGTTGTTTTCTCATTCTAAAGTGGCGTAATTCGTTGTAAATATAAGGAAATGCAGTTAAATTAAAACATTTTTAGCAAATACATGCTGCATATTTTATCTTGTTAGTATATTGTGTATTATTAAACTTAAAAATCAGTATATGTCAAATGAAAAAAATGTTTCTGTATCCTATCAGATAAGTATTATCGGTATTTTGTTTTTCATTTTTGGATTTATAACTTGGGCAAATGGCACTTTAATTCCTTATCTAAAAATAGCGTGCGAATTAAATGACACACAACAATACTATGTAGCTACTGCATTTTTTGCTGCCTATTTCATCATGGCAATTCCATCGTCTATTATCTTGAAAAAAACAGGATTTAAAAATGGAATGTCTGTCGGGTTATTTATTATGGCAGTTGGTGCAATTTTATTTATTCCGGCAGCTCAAACCAGAACATATAATTTATTTTTATTCGGATTATTTATTATTGGTACAGGTTTAGCCTTATTGCAAACGGCCGCCAATCCGTTTGTTACGGTTTTAGGCCCGTTAGAAAGTGCAGCACAGCGAATTTCTATTATGGGAATTTGCAATAAAATAGCCGGTATTTGTGCTATTTATGTTTTAGGTTCAATTGCCTTAAAAAATGCGGATCAAATTAAAGAAAAATTACTGACACTTAATGCCACAGAAAAAGCTGCAGAATTAGACACATTGGCTGCTCGAGTTATACAACCTTATACAATTTTGGCTATTGTATTGCTTGTTTTAGCAATTGCTATTTTCTTTATTAAGATGCCGGAAGTACATGAAGAAGAAACAAACATTGACTCAGAAAAATCAACAAACAAAACCAGCATATTTCAATTTCCACATTTATTGTTAGGTGCTTTAGCCATCTTTTTTTATGTTGGTGTTGAAGTAATCAGCTACGATACATTTGCCAACTTTGGCGAGCATTTAGGTTACAAATTAGATGTTGCCAAAAATTTTCCGACATATACCGGTTATGCCTTATTGGGTGGTTATATTTTTAATATCATCGCTATACCCAAATACATATCCCAACAAAAAGCCATGCTATTTTTAACCATACTCAGTATGTTATTGGTTTTATTGGCTGTATTTACAAGTGGACAAGTTGCCATTATCAGCTTTATGTTATTAGGATTCTCAAATGCAGTAATGTGGCCTGCAATTTGGCCATTAGCCATTGATGGCTTAGGAAGATTTACTAAAATTGGATCGGCATTTTTAATAATGGGAATTGTTGGTGGTGCCATTTTACCGCCACTTTATGGAAAAATATCTCAATTGATTGGCAATAATCAAACAGCTTATTTAATGATGATTCCGTGTTATCTATACATATTGTATTACACTATTTCCGGGCATAAAGCCGGAAAATAATCGTGGAGAATTGATTATTTTTGCAACATGAAATATCTTATTAAAAACGGAAAAATTATAAACGAAGGAAAAATTCAAGAAGCTGATATTTTAATTCATGAAAATATTATTCAACGAATAGATAAGGATATTTCTGATGCAGATGCCGTTGTAATTGACGCACAAAACCAATATATAATTCCAGGAATTATTGATGATCAAGTGCATTTTCGCGAACCCGGCTTAACGCATAAAGCTACTATTTATTCGGAAAGTAAGGCAGCAATTGCCGGTGGTGTAACTTCCTTTATGGAGCAACCCAACACGAAACCTTCGGCACTTACACAAGAATTATTAGAACAAAAATATGCGATTGCAGCCAACACTTCATTAGCCAATTACACGTTCTTTATGGGAACATCGAATGACAACTATGAAGAAGTAATGAAAACAGATTTTTCTAAAGTTGGTGCTTTAAAAATTTTCATGGGCTCTTCAACCGGAAATATGCTGGTAGATGATGAACATATTTTAAATAAAATATTCTCAAACATAAATGGAATTATTGTTACACATTGTGAAGACGAACAGACTATAAAAAACAATACCGCATTACATCTACAAAAATATGGCGAAAATATTCCGATGAATTTTCATCCAATTATTCGCAGTGACGATGCATGTTATATGTCCTCCAAATTGGCCGTTGATTTAGCAACTAAACATCAAGCTCGATTGCATATTTTCCATGTATCTACCGAAAAAGAATTATCGTTATTTAGAAATGATATTCCATTAAAAGAAAAGAAAATTACAGCAGAAGTGTGCGTGCATCATTTGTTTTTTGATGAACGCGATTACGCATCGTTAGGAAGTAAAATAAAGTGCAATCCGGCTATAAAATACCAACGCGACAAAGATGCATTGTTGCAAGCTTTATTAGATGATAGATTAGATGTAGTTGCCACGGATCATGCACCGCATACATTGGAAGAAAAAAACAATGCTTATTTGCATGCACCATCCGGGTTACCATTAGTACAACATAGTTTAAATATGATGTTGGATTTTTATCAACAACAAAAAATATCGTTAGAAAAAATAGTTGAGAAAATGTGCCACGCTCCTGCTGATTGTTTTAAAATAAAAAATCGAGGCTACTTAAGAGAAGGCTATTTTGCTGATATTGCTATCGTAGATATTGATAAAAAATGGGCAGTTCAAAAAGATACCATCTTATATCAATGTTGTTGGAGTCCAATAGAAAACAAAAAGGTAAGCGGAAAAGTAACACACACATTTGTAAACGGACATCTTACTTATAAGAATGGTACATTTAATGAAAGCAATAAAGGTGCGCGTTTACTTTTCGATGTTGCATAAAAAAAGGCGAAAAAAATTTCGCCTTCTATAAAAGGTAACCAGTCTTTAATAAATCATTCAGTTGTTTCTCAACAGCTTTTCATAGTTATGATTTCAATACAAATTTGTATTGTTTTCTAAAATATTGCAATAGGAAATTAGTATGTGGACAATTTTAATTAGTATTCGGTAAGTTTCGTTGAGAATGTGATATTCTTTATATTTGATGTATGAATAAATTTTCTAAAAAAGGATTTCATTCCATTTGCGTAAAAGATCCAGTAATAGATGGATTATCTGCACACGTTCCACCTATTTATGCAACCTCTACGTTTGCATATGATAACTTAGAAGCTGCATTTGATTTTTTTAAAAGTGGCGGAAAAACAGAAGGTGTGTACACGTACTCGAGGTTAGGCAACCCAACTGTAAAATTCGTGGGAGAAAAAATTGCCGCATTAGAAGCGTACGGTATTGAAAATTTAGATGTATTTGGATTATTATTTTCATCGGGCATGGCTGCCATTTCTGCTGCTATATTAGCAAACGTAAAAGCCGGTGATAAAGTAATCACTCAAGGAAATTTATATGGAACAACAAATGAATTATTGGTTTCCTTTCTAAAAGATTATGGTATTGAAACAATCTATGCTGATTTGAAGGATTTGAATTTTGTAGAAGATGCCATTATCAACGATGAAAAAATAAAATTACTTTATATAGAAACGCCTGCGAATCCAACTTTAGCGTGTTATGACTTAGATGGATTAGCTGCAATTGCACAAAATTTAGGTGTTAAAACAATTGTAGACAATACATTTGCCTCACCTTATATTCAACAGCCATTTAAATATGGAATTGACTTTGTAGTTCATTCATCGACTAAATTTTTAAATGGACATGGCACAGCTACTACAGGCGTAGTAATTGGAAAAAACGAACCGGCAATTTACAATCGCGTGTACGGAATCCAAAAAATGTTGGGTGCTGTCTGCTCTCCTTTTGATGCATATTTATTGAATAATGGTGTAAAAACATTACCAATACGCATGGAACAACATCAAAAAAATGCACAAGCTTTAGCAGAATTATTAGCATCGCACGACGCAGTTCAAAGAGTGAATTATTTAGGCTTAAAAGAACACGAAGACCACCAATTAGCCAAAGAACAAATGAGTGGATTTTCCGGTATGTTGAGTTTTGAATTGAAAGGTGGCATGCAAGCCGGCATGAATTTCATGCGTGGTATTCAATTTTGCACGCTCACTGCAACCTTAGGTACGGCAGATACCTTGGTTACACATTCTGCTTCTACCAGTCATGTGAACGTACCTAAAGAGCAACGAGAACAATATGGCATTACCGATGGTCTTATCCGATGTTCTGTTGGATTGGAAAACATAGAAGATATTCTCGAAGATTTTAGCCATGCTTTAAATGGAATATAAAAAATAAGTGCTTGAAATATCAAGCACTTATTTTTATAATTATGAAAAGTGGAAAAAGTTTATTTTAATCCACCAATCATATCTTCCGGTTTCACCCACTCATCAAATTGTTTTGCTGTTAGATAGCCTAATTTAATAGCAGTTTCTTTCAACGTAGCATT
This sequence comes from Bacteroidota bacterium, assembly GCA_963169645.1. Lineage (GTDB taxonomy): Bacteria > Bacteroidota > Bacteroidia > Chitinophagales > JADIYW01 > JADJSS01. The sequence continues at coordinate 201,372 of CAUJCO010000006.1, read as the reverse complement.
GTTTTTATGAGCAGTTTGTGCTATTTCAGCTGCTTTGTAGTAGCCAATTTTTGTATTCAATGCTGTAACCAACATCAATGAATTATCTAAATTCTTTTTAATGTTATCGTGTAACGGTAAAATTCCGGTAGCACATTTATCATTAAATGACACACATACATCACCAATTAAACGCGCACTATGTAAGAAATTATAAATCATTACCGGCTTAAACACATTCAATTCAAAATGACCATTGCAACCACCTACGTTTATAGCCACATCGTTTCCTAACACTTGAGCTGCTACCATTGTCATCGCTTCGCATTGTGTTGGGTTTACTTTTCCCGGCATGATAGATGAGCCCGGTTCATTGTCCGGAATATGTATTTCGCCAATACCGCATCTTGGTCCGGACGACAACATACGAATATCGTTTCCAATTTTCATCAATGAAACTGCTACCGTTTTTAATGCACCATGTGCTTCTACAATAGCATCGTGTGCTGCCAATGATTCAAATTTATTATCTGCTGTAACAAATGGTAATCCTGTTAAAGTGGCAATTTCTTTAGCAACATTTTTAGCATATCCTTTTGGTGTGTTAATGCCTGTTCCTACTGCGGTGCCACCCAATGCTAATTCGGATAAATGAGCTAATGAATTTTCAATTGCTTTTAATCCATGATCTAATTGAGATACATATCCAGAAAATTCTTGTCCTAATGTTAATGGTGTTGCATCCATAAAATGCGTACGACCAATTTTTACAATCTTAGAAAATTCTTTTGATTTTTTGGCTAATGTATTTCTTAATTTTTTAATTCCCGGAATTGTTTTCTCTATTAAGATACTATAAGCTGCAATGTGCATCGCAGTTGGAAATGTATCATTTGATGATTGTGATTTATTTACGTCATCATTTGGGTTAATTAACTTTTTTTCATCTGTTAATTGGCCGCCCAATAATACATGACCTCTATATGCAATTACTTCGTTTACGTTCATGTTAGATTGCGTTCCGGAGCCTGTTTGCCAAACTACTAAAGGAAATTGGTCGTCTAATTTTCCGGCTAAAATTTCATCACATACTTTACCTATCATTTCGCATTTTTGTTTTTCTAACACTTTTGCTTTGTAGTTGGTAATAGCTGCTGCTTTTTTCAAATAAGCAAATGCTCGAATAATTTCTTTCGGCATTTTATTAATGTCTTGAGCGATTTGAAAATTCTCAATAGAACGTTGTGTTTGTGCACCATAATACGCATCAATAGGAACATTTACTTTTCCCATGGTGTCTTTTTCAATTCTGTATTGCATTTTTATTTATGATTTGTATTTAATGAATAGATTTCAAATTATTTTCCTTGAAAATCCGGTTTGCGTTTTTCTAAAAAAGCCTGCACACCTTCTTTTACATCTGAAGTATTAAAGATGGTTCCAAATGCATCTACTTCAGCAGCAAAACCATCTACACCATCTTTATAATATGCATTTACACATTCAATAACTTTTGCAATTGCAACCGGTCCTTTTGTTCCAATTTTCTTTATGATAGATTTTGCTTTTTCTATGGCTACATTTTTATCAGCTTCCACATAATTTACCAAGCCTAAGTTTAATGCAGTTTGTGCATCAATCATATCAGCGGTTAAATGTAATTCCAATGCTTTTGCTTTTCCGATGTATTGCACCAAACGTTGTGTTCCACCGTAGCCGGCAATAATTCCTAAATTTACTTCCGGTTGTCCAAATTTTGCATTCGGTGTTGCAATGCGTAAATGGCAAGCCATAGACAACTCACAGCCACCACCTAATGCAAACCCATTTACAACAGCAATTACCGGAATCGGCATTTGTTCTATGGCAAAGAAAATATCATGTCCGCGTTGTGCTAATGCTTTACTTTGCTGTGCATCCAACCCTTGAAACTCAGAAATATCAGCACCGGCAACAAAGGCTTTATCACCTGCACCAACTAATATTACACCTTTAATTTTTTCCTTTTTTGCTTGTTCAAATGCTGCTTTGATATCTGTTAATGTATCTGCATTTAAAGCGTTCAGTTTATCTGCACGATTGATGGTAATCGTTAGAATTTCTTCTTCCAAATTCCACAATAAATTTTTGAATTCCATACTAAATATTTAGAAAATTAAATTATATACATATTCCGGTGCAATACCGATTGCTAAAAGCAAACAAGAAACTAAAATCATTAATAGTTTTGTAAAGGAGCCTATTTCAATAGTAGCTGTTTGAATTGGATTTTTAGCAAACATGGCAATAATGATTCTGAAATAATAATATACGCCTATTAAAGATGCTAATATGGCGATAATGGCAATCATCATGTAACCTCTACCAATGACATCTAACAAAATAAAATACTTAGCAAAGAAACCACCTAATGGTGGAATTCCAGCCATTGATAACAAGCCCACCGTCATAGTTCCGGCTAAAATCGGATTGCGTTTTACCAACCCGTTGAATACACTGATGTCTTCTGCATTATCTTGTTTGGAAACGATAATCAACACCCAAAACGTTAAGATATTGGCTAAACAATATGCCAATAAATAATACCACGTAGTGAAATTTACGGTTGGACTAATCATAGCAATTCCAAGAATAATAAAACCGGCATGCCCGATACTGGAATACGCCAACAACCGTTTTACATTTGATTGAGAAGCTGCAATAACGTTCCCAACAACAATGGTTAATAAGGCAATGATTAGGAAAATCAATAAATAAGAACTAAAGAAATCGTATTGTGCATAAACTGCAACAACACCAACATATAATCTATAAAAACCTGCTATGGCACCAATTTTTACAATTGTAGACATATATGCCGTAATAGAAGTTGGTGCACCTGTATAAACATCGGGTGCCCAAAAATGAAATGGTACTGCCGACATTTTAAAGGCAAATGCAAATAAAATTAAAACTAAACCTATCGCTACTAATTTTTCACTTAAACCATACGGCAATAAAGCTGATGCTGCAATTTGTGTGATGTAAAAACTACCAACACCACCATACACCATTACAATACCAAGCAATAAGAAGCCACTGGCAAATGCACCTAATAGAAAATATTTGAATGCAGCTTCATTGGAATACACATTTCGTTTATCGCTGCCTGCTAAAATATATACAGGAATAGATAAAATCTCAACACCTAAAAACAACATAGAAAGATGTGTGTAAGATGAAAGCAAAAAAACACCAACTAATGAAAACAATACCAATGAAAAATGGTCGGAAATATTGGTTTCATCAGAGAAATAATTTTTTGCCATAATAAACCACACCAAAGCAATTACAGAAAATAAAATTGTAAATGCTAACGCAGCATTATCCAAACGCAACATACCATAAATAGATTCGTTGGAACCTAAGTCGTGGTAGCAAAGTCCGATATTCAATAATAATCCGAAGATGACAAATGGATAAATGAGCTTACGTGCATTGATGATTTCTGCTACTAATGCTAAAACGCCTAATCCGGATAACAATAATAATTCTTTCATTTTTATTCTTTTACCAATGCATACTATTAAATGCACTGCTTACATTTTATATTCATTAAAATTTAGCGTACGATGGCAATGCTGTTACGGTACGTACGTGTTCAATTAATTGTTTTATAGGTTCTTCTGATACTTGTAAAATGACATTTGGAAAAATCCCAAAAAATAAAATTAAAACTGCCATTGCTCCTAATACTATTTTTTCGTGACGTGTGATATTACTAAAAGTCATCGTCAAATCATTGGCATCTCCGTGCATTATTTTTTGGTAAGCACGCAACATATACAAGGCACTCAATACAACTGTTGTGCAAGCAAAAACAGCTGCGATAGTATTATATTGGAAAATACCATGTAACAACAAAAATTCACCAACAAAGCTATTGGTTATAGGCAATGCTACACTCGCAAAAGTTACAATTAAAAAGAATGCGCCAAATGTTTTTGACACATTTCGGATACCGCCTAAACTGTTCATGTTATCTGTTTTCATTCGGTGTAAAATCATATCACAAATGAAAAACAATGCAACGACATTGATACCATGTGATAGCATTTGATACAATGCACCTTGCACACCTTGCAAGTTGAAAGTAAAAATTCCGGCAGCTATTAACCCAACGTGTCCTAACGATGAATAGGCCAACATTCGTTTGAAATGATGTTGAGATAATGCCAACAACGAACCATACACAACGCTAATCACACTTAAAATAACCACATATTTAGATGCCAATTTCCAGCCAATTGGAACAATTGGAATTAGCCAAACAATTAAAGCGAATGTTCCCATTTTTAGCATAATTCCCGACAAAAGCATGGTACCTTGTGTTGGCGCATTTACGTAAGTATCTGCCTGCCAAGTATGCAATGGGAAAATTGGAATTTTAATAGCAAATGCTAAATAGAAAGCTATAAAAATAAATACTTGTTGTTTTGCCGGCAATACTGAACCGTATTGGTATAAATCATAGATATTAAATGTGCGTTCCGGATTGTGTAACCATAAAAATATGATAGCTAACAACATGAACAAACTACCAAATAACGTGAAGATGAAAAATTTAAACGTAATTCGTTGTCTTCCTTCTTCTCCAAAAATTAAACAAATTAAATAAATTGGTAGTAAAGCTAATTCCCAAAATACATAAAACAACAAGGCATCTTTTGCTAAAAAAACGCCAAACAATGCACTCTGCATGGCTAATATTAAACTAAAATACGCTTTCGGATTTTTGATTTCACGTTCAAATGTACTGTACACAATAAATGGCACTAATAATGCCGTTAATAATATCAACACGAAATTAATTCCATCTATTTTAATAAAAAAAGTAGCGCCTAATTTTCCAATCCAATCTGTAATAAAAACAAAGTCGATACTGGTAGGTTGTAAAGTATAATTATACAATGTATAGACGCTTAGACCTAAAGTTGCCAACGAACCGACTAATGTATTATTTTTTACTTGCTTCTCGCTCAAAAACAAATTAAAGAGCAAAAATACAAGTGGCAGAATGATGATTAACAATGCTAACATGAACTAAAATATTCTATCAAAAAAAATTAAATTAAATCACAAACAAACACACAATTTTATCCAACAACAAGCATGCTGATTTTGAAATAAGATGATTGTATGCATCGACCAAAAAGCCGGATATATATGTATCTATTTTACCACTTAAAGCAAGACAAGCAACTTGTGTAGCACCAATAAAGAGTGCAATTTTTTGTACCGATTTTGCATTTAAAGTATGCAACACCGGAATAGCTACCACCAATAAGGTCATTAAAAAAATCAACATCATAGCTTATAATTTTAAAATTAAAAATAACAGTAAAACAATCATACTGATCACCATCGCACCTACATAAAAACCTAATCCGCCGGTTTGTGTTAATCGCAATAATTGGCTCCAATTTACCACTGAATTTCCAATTCCATTTACCACTGCATCAATACCGGAACGTTCTATATAATCACGTAGAAAACCAGCAATTTTATTTAATGGTTTTACGATAATGGCTTCATAAATTTCATCTATATAATACTTGTAATAAATAACTTCTTTTAATAATGGCATTGCGGCTTCATCACTTTGTGGTATTGATTTTTTAGAGATGAAAATATTTCTTGCCAATATGATTACCACTGCAATTAACACTAAGGTTATCGCCATTAATAGCAATTCTGTATTTAGATGCATTTCTACGTTATTTGGTTTAACGGCATTTGCCAAGAAACCATCTAACCAATGATGAATATGTAATTCATGACCTAATGCATGTGGAAACCCAATAAAACCGCCAATTACAGACAGAACTGCTAATATAGACAATGGGATAGTCATGCTTTTAGGTGATTCGTGTATATGGTTTTTTACTATATCATTTGCTCTGGTTTCTCCATAAAACGTTAAGAATAACAAACGGAACATATAAAAAACTGTCATTAAAGAAACCAATAATGCCAATACAAACATGATTTTATTGACAGCAAATATTTCTGCTAACATTTGATCTTTAGAAAAGAAACCTGCAAACGGCGGAATACCTGAAATAGCAATTGTTGCAATTAAAAATGTATAAAATGTAATTGGCATTTTCTTTCTCAATCCACCCATATTTCTGATATCTTGGTCGCCACTCATTCCGTGAATAACGCTTCCGGCACCTAAGAATAATAATGCTTTAAAAAAGGCGTGTGTAACTACGTGAAACACACCGGCTGAAAATGCACCGCAACCCAATGCACAAAATATTAAACCTAATTGTGATACAGTAGAATAGGCTAAAACTTTTTTAATATCATTTTGGAATAATGCTATTGTTGCCGATAAAAAGGCAGTTGCAATGCCGATGATAGCAATTACGTGCATGGTATAGGTGGACAAGGAAAACAAGGCACTACAACGTGCTACTAAATAAATGCCGGCTGTTACCATTGTTGCAGCGTGTATTAATGCAGAAACCGGCGTAGGTCCGGCCATTGCATCGGGTAACCAAGTAAACAATGGTATTTGTGCCGATTTACCTACTGCACCAATAAACAATAAAATAGTAATCCAAGTTATTAATTTTCCATCCACCACTACATTGCCTACTTGTGCAAACACTTCGTGATAATTGATGCTTCCAAAAACGCCAAATATCAAGATGGTTCCTAACAAGAAACCAAAATCGCCGATACGGTTCATTACAAATGCTTTTTTGGCTGCACTTGCATAATTGGAATTTCTAAACCAAAATCCGATTAATAAATAGGAACACAAACCAACACCTTCCCAACCGATAAACATCAATAAGAAATTATCGCCCAATACTAACAACAACATAAAGAAAACGAACAGATTTAAGTAAGAAAAATATCTGTTGTAATCTTTTTCATCGTGCATATATCCGGTAGAATAAACATGAATTAAAAATCCGACACCGGTAATTACTAAGGTAAACAAGATGGAAAGTGCATCTACTAAAAAAGAAAAATCGGCATGGAACTCACCTACTTTAAACCATGTAAACAACGGTACTGTTACTGCTTGCGGATGAGAAATTTGAGCGGCAAAAATGAGTAACGCTACCACAAAAGAAACGAAGATACTTCCGGGTGCTAAGTAGGTTGTTATACTTTTCGGCAATCGGCTGCCTGATAATGAAATTATCAAAAAGCTGATTAATGGAAATAAAGGAATAAGATATATGAGCTGTTCCATTATTTAGTTTAATTTTTAATTTCTAACAATTTAAAGAACTCATCTAATTTTGGCATAATGATGATTTCTGTTCTTCTGTTGATGGCTTTATTTGCTTTAGAATCATTCGGAACTTTAGCGTTGTACTCTGAGCGACCGCCTGCAATTATGCGAGAAGGATCAACACCATAGCTTTTTTGTAAAGCACGTGCAATAGAAGTAGCGCGCATCACGCTTAAATCCCAATTATCGGAAATACAATTTGTGGCAATCGGTACATTATCGGTATTTCCTTCAATTAACACATCAAATGTTTTATAATCGTTGATTACTTTCGCGATTTTTTCTAATACTACGCCGGCTTTTGAAGAAATTTGTGAGCTACCGGATTTATACAGCATATTATCTGACAAGGAGATTAACACTACACCTTTATCTACTTTTACATTTACATCCGTATCGTTTACATCCGCCAAAGAGCGTTTTAAGTTCATAACCAAAACCAAATTCACGGAATCTTTTGTACGGATTTGTGCATTTAACAACGAGATTTCTCCGCGTTGTTTATCAATTGTTTCTAATGATTGTTTGATGCTGGCAGCACCTTCTTTACTAATGACAGATAAGGCTGATAACTGATCTAACAATTTTACATTTGCATTTTTTTGATAGTCAATTTCTTTCGATAGTTCATCTACTTTTGCTTTTGCTTTCGATAGTTCATCTTGCAATGCAGCATATTCAGCGGATTTTAATCCAAATTTTTTCTCACATTCTGCTAAGTCTGATGTAGTCTGTCTTAAAGACTGTTCTACTTTGTCTTTTTCTGTTTGTGTAGCTTGAAATTTTTTCTTTGTTACACAAGATGAAAGTGCAACTACACACAACACAATTAATCCAAATTTTTTCATTTTTATAAATTTACTATTCAATATAATTACCACTTCAAACGATTTAACGTATCAATATCGGTTGATTTAGTATTTCGATAAATCATCATTAAAATTGCTAACCCAACGGAAACTTCTGCTGCTGCTACCACCATCACAAAAAACACAAATACTTGTCCGCCGGTATCGCCTAAATATCTGGAAAATGCGACCATTAATAAGTTGACCGCATTCAGCATAAGCTCAATACACATAAATATGACAATAGCATTTCGTCTAAACAAAACGCCTAAAACACCGATACAAAACAAGGCAATACTTAGAAAAATATACCATTGAATTGGGATGCCTATTATTACTTCTTTCATAACTTTATTTATACTTCTGTATTGAAATGTGTTTTAATGAATTTCTTTTTTACTTAAGAAAACAGCACCTACCATCGCTGATAAAAACAAAATAGATGATATTTCAAATGGTAACATATATTCTTTAAACAAGGTTTTTCCTAAGTTGTCCATCAGTCCTATATTGCTATTTCTGGCAGCCGGTAACATATTCACTTCAGCTCCATTTACTAATGCCGTTAAACTCAACAACAATAAACCGGCAGCTACGGCTGCAGCAACTTTGGGTATATTTTTTTTATGAGGTTCAATATCTTTATTTAAGTTCAACATCATAATTACGTATAAGAACAATACCATAATGGCACCGGCATATACGATGATATGTACAACAGCTAAAAATTGGGCATTCAGTAAAAGGTAATGACCGGCAATGGCAAAAAATGTAATGATAAGATACAAAACGGAATGCACCGGATTTTTATCCAAAACCAACATCAATGCACTGATGATGGCCACAAACGATAAAAAGAGAAATATATATTGTGATAAGAGCATTTTATTTTCTGATTAAAGTATAAACTATTTATTCCAAATTGCTATCAAAAGGAAAATGTATTAATGATGTTTTTTAGGTTTAATTTGTTTTTGGATATCGTCCCATGTTTGATTATGAAAATGTTTTTTATCTTTTTTAAATTCTAAAACGGCTGCTGTTTGTCGTTTGCTCACATCTACTCTATTTTGAATATCTTCCACTAATTTATCTTTGCCATACACCATATCTTTTCTGTTCACATCTACCGGAACAATTCTATCTGTTAGGAAAATAGCTTCTTTAGGACAAGCTTCTTCGCACAAACCGCAAAAAATACAACGTAACATGTTAATCTCATATATGGTTGCATATTTTTCTTCGCGGTATAAATGTTCTTCTCCTTTTTTGCGTTCAGCCGCTTCCATCGTGATGGCTTCTGCCGGACAAGCCACTGCACACAAGCCACATGCGGTGCATCGTTCTGCACCTTGCTCATCGCGTTTTAAAACGTGTTGTCCTCTAAATGTAGCTGATAATTCTCTTTTTACTTCCGGGTATTTTACGGTTGTCGGTTTTTTAAAAAGATGTTTTAATGTAATCACCATTCCATCTGTAATAGCGGGCAGATATAGTTTTTCTGCCAAAGACATTTCTTTTTTTACTACAACTCGCTTTCTATTCGTTAACTGCATCATTAGTTGTTAGTTTGTCAGTTATTATAATTTAATAGCTTATGCTATTATTAACCTATTCATCTATTATACTTTACCTAAAGCATACATCAATACACCTGTAATTAATATATTAAAAATAGCTAAAGGTATCAACACTTTCCATCCTAAATTCATCAATTGGTCGTATCTAAAACGTGGAATCGTCCAACGTATCCACATGAAAAAGAAAATACCAAAAAGTACTTTTGTAAAGAAACAACCAAATTGTAAAATGGATAAAATATTTCCATCAATATATGGTGCGATATAATTTTGAAACGGCAAGTTATATCCGCCAAAATACAATGACATGATTATAGCTGATGAAATGAACATATTGATATACTCAGCAAAAAGATAGAATCCTAATTTCATGGAAGAATATTCGGTGTGATAACCACCAACTAATTCTGTTTCACACTCCGGCAAGTCGAACGGTGCACGGTTAGTTTCTGCAAAAGCACAAATGATAAAGATTAAACAACCTAAAGGTTGATAAATAAAATTCACCCAATTGCCGCTTTGTTGTGTTACTATTTCTCGCAAGCTAAGTGTTCCGGTTGTCATTACCAAAGCTACAATAGCTAAACCCATGGCTATTTCATAGCTAATCATTTGGGAAGATGCACGCAATGCACCTAACATAGAATATTTATTATTAGAAGCCCAACCACCAATCATAATTCCATATACACCAAATGACACAACACCAAAAATGTACAATATGCCAATATTGATATCAGTAATTTGTAATGGAAATACCATATTTCCAATAGTGATATCGCCGCCCCAAGGAATAACAACACCGGTCATTAAAGCTGTCAGCATAGCTAAACTTGGGCCAAGTACAAACAAAAATTTATTGGAAACAGTCGGAATAATCTCTTCCTTCATAAACATTTTCAACCCATCAGCCAAAGGCTGCAACATACCGAAAGGGCCTGCTCTATCCGGTCCAACTCTATCTTGCATAAAGGCTGCTACTTTACGTTCTCCATACGTGGAATATGCAGCAACACCTAATGAAATAGCAAAAACAACTAATACTAAGATGGCTTTATATAGAATGAAAATTTCCATTTTTTTATTTTCTATTTGTATATTTTATACAATTACAATCGCACTTTTTTTTCAAAAATAAAAGACACGCTTCGCGCTTTTATTTTTGAATATTGTTTGGATTTAACGCACCTTCTCCTAAATCAATTTTTACTCCGGTTAAATGTTTGATTTGTCTTTTTATACCTAATTTAATTTGTTGTAATTCATAATGATTTTGATTAATAACAGAATGATGTGAAATTTTGCTTGGGCCTTCCATCACCCAATCATTCGCATTTTTCTTTTCAAAACGGCATGTATTACAAATAAAACTTTCGGCTTCGCCCCATTGATCTTTTCTACTGGTAACTCGCAATACATCATCGCCTTTAAACCACAAACGCACTTTTCCGGTACAACCTTCTGTTTCGCAATTGCGGTGTGCATCTACCGGTTTTGTAAACCACACTCTACTTTTAAATCGGAAAGTTCTATCGGTTAATGCACCCACAGGACATACATCAATTACGTTTCCTGAAAAATCATTATCAATTGCTTTTTCGATATAGGTAGAAATTTCTGAATCAGCTCCACGGTATAGCATACCATGTACTCTATTATCCGTAATTTGATCGCATACTTTCACGCATCTGTAGCACATGATGCAGCGATTCATGTTTAATTTTACTTTATCACCAATATCGATTGGCTCATATACTCTTTTAGGAAATTGAAAACGAGAACCTTCATCTCCATTTTCATAACTTAAATCTTGTAAATGACATTCGCCGGCTTGATCGCATACCGGACAATCCAACGGATGATTAATTAATAAGAACTCTACCACACCGGCACGTGCTTCTAATAATTCAGGCGAAGTATTATTTTTTACCACCATGCCATCCATCACATTGGTACGGCAACTTGCTACCGGTTTAGGCATTGGTCTTGGGTCTTTTTCTGAACCTTGTGTAACACTTACTATGCAAGTTCTGCAATATCCACCTGTTGTTTTTAATTTGGAATAATAGCACATGGTTGGCGGTGCTGTATGTGTACCATATTTCTCATCTATCATTCTTGCTGCTTGCAATATGGTAGTGCCGTCCGGAACTTCTATGGTAATATCGTCTATCGTAACTTTAGCCATATCAAATAAACTACAAAAATACAATACTATTATGATTAAAGCTAAAAAGTAGATGAAATAAATTCATTTAAAAACACTTTAATTGTTCATGATTTTACAAAAGGTTGATAACTTTTTTTCAAAATTGAATATTGTGTCAAATGCGTATGATTTGAATCAGAAAAACAGCATTTTATGTAGTACTACTATCATAAATCAACTTAAAAAATTAGCGATAAATTAATGATACTGATAGTGATTTAAATCCGAATGTTCGCTGAATTTCTTGGACTTGGCAACACTTAAAGGTCGAAGAAAAGGAGCATCGCCAAACTTATCAAAATAATACGAATTGGATGTACCGCAATTATTATTAAAAAACACGGTATTCTCTTGATTCTTCAGAATGTATTTAAAATATTTATCGTGTTCTGTTTGTTTTATTTCTACTTGTTGAACATTTCTTTTTCGTTTCTCTTTCAACACCCGAATGATATGTAACATCTGAATTTCAATCATATTAAACCACGACAATCCGGAAGCACTATACGGTCCAAATATGATAAAGAAATTGGGAAAATTTGGAATGGCACAACCTTGGTAGGCTTGTAATCTGTTTTGTCCCCAATAAGCACCTAATTCCAACTTATTTTTTCCATACAATTCATAATTAAGATAGTTACTATTTTTCATTACATGAAAACCTGTTGCAGCAATCAGTACATCCATTTTTCTTTCAATACCATCGCTGGTTACAATTCCATTTGCCGTAATTTCTTGTATTGATGTAGTTACTAATTCTACATTTTTCCTATTAAAAGTCGAAAGATATGTATTGGAAAAACTTGGTCTTTTGCAACCAAAACCGTATTTAGGAGTGAGTTGTTTTCGAATATTTTCATCCTTTACTTGAATTTTTAAAAATTGCAAACAAAACTGTTCTAACGATTTAACTAAAACAGGCAATTGCTTGTAGTTTACTACTGCAGTTACCAATACTGTTTCCATTATTTTGTCTGTTATTTTTCGGATGCTATTTTGTGTAAATGGTAATTTTTGAAAGAGTGTTTTCACGGATGTCGGAATTGTTGTATCCGGCTTTGGCATAATCCAAATTGGTGTGCGTTGGTAAACAGTTAATTTCTGTACTTCCGGTGCAATGTTTGGTACAATTTGCACACTGGAAGCACCGGTTCCGATGATAGCAACTTTTTTATTTTTTAATTGTAAATCTTGTTTCCAACGAGCCGTATGTACCAATTCACCTTTGAACTTTTCAATGCCTTTTATTTCGGGAAATTTTGGATCTGTTAATGCTCCTGTTGCAGAGATGATTACATTACATGTAAACGATTTTCCATTTTTTGCAATAAGAGTCCAAGTAGAATTTTGCTCGTTAAATATAGCTTTCTCTACATCAACATTATATTGAAAATTAGCTCTGATGTTATATTTATCTACACAATGTTGTGCATATTGATATAACTCATCTCCTTTAGCAAACACTCTATTCCAATTGGGATATTGCTCAAACGAATAAGAATAAGTAAACGACGTGATATCTACGGCAATTCCCGGATATTGATTATCTCGCCAAGTGCCGCCGATATCAGATGCTCTTTCTAAAACTAAAAAGGAAAAACCAGCTTTCTTTAATTCGATGGCGGCACCAATACCGGAAAATCCGGAACCAATAATAATCACTTCAGCATCTATCATTTAATTTCATTTTTATAAAATTAAGACAGAATACGCTGTTTTTTGATAAACAAAAGTAAGTTTATATGCTAATGTTTATTCTATTGTAGTAGATTATAAATCTAACAAGAGCAGCAGCAAAAGAAACTAAAATGGCAATTAAGCTTCTTGTAAATTATTTAATCGGAAATAGTGTTTTACTTCTTTGATAGATTGCGGATTGTTAACGTATTCCTCAAATTCGTGGCGGAAATGTCGTATGGCAGCTGCCACCGGCCAAGATGCCGCATCACCTAATGGACAAATTGTTTTCCCATCTATTTTTGATTGCACATCCCACAACAAATCAATATCCGACATTTTTGCTTTTCCGGTAATAAAGTTTCGCAATATCATTTCCATCCAGCTTGTACCTTCGCGACATGGCGAACATTGTCCGCAACTTTCATGCCTATAAAAACGAGCAAAAGTAAATAGATTTTTCACAATTGAAGTATCTTCATCCATTACAATAAAACCTCCGGAACCTAACATAGTTCCTGTAGCAAAACCACCATCACTCAACGATTCATACGTCATTAAACGTGGTTCACCTTTAGCTGTTTTCAATATCAATTCAGCCGGCAAAATAGGAACAGAAGAACCACCTGCTACCACAGCTTTTAATTTTTTTCCATTGCGAATGCCTCCACAATAGGCATCACTATAAATAAACTCTTCTACCGGAACACCTAATTCTATTTCGTATACACCCGGTTTATTGATATGGCCGGAAGCAGAAATTAATTTAGTTCCTGTTGATTTTCCAACTCCAATTTTAGAAAATGCTTCGCCACCTTCGTTCACGATTGGAACTACATCGGCAATGGTTTCTACATTATTTACAACGTATGTGCAACCCCATAATCCGGCAACTGCCTGAACAGGCGTTTTTATTCTTGGATTACCTCTTTTTCCTTATAACGACTCTAACAAGGCTGTTTCTTCACCACAAATGTATGCACCTGCTCCGGGTTGTACGTATAAATCTAAATCATAACCGGAACCTAAAATATTTTTACCTAAGAAACCTGCAGCATAAGCTTCATTTATGGCTTTTTGTAAAATTTTGATGATGTAATAATACTCGCCACGCACATAAATGTAAGCTGTTTTTGCACCTAAAGCATAGCTTGAAATAATCATTCCTTCAATTAAAATATGCGGAATGCGTTCCATTAAATATCTATCTTTAAATGTACCCGGCTCCGATTCATCTGCATTGCAAACCAAATAACGCGACACTCCCTCCGGCTTTGCCAAGAAACTCCATTTCATTCCGGTTGGGAAACCGGCACCACCTCTACCACGCAATCCTGATTTTTTCACTTCTTCCAAAACGTCGTCCGGTTGCATTGTTTTCAATGCTTTTTCTAAGGCTTGATATCCTTCGTGTTGACGATAAACTTCAATAGTATTAATTCCGGGAATGTGATCGTATTTTAATAATAGTTTCTTGCTCATTTTATCTTGTTTGCAATTACTCTTTTTTGTATTGAATGAAAATCCGTTTTAAAATAGCTCATTTAATTAAACGTATCTACTTCTTTTATTTTCTGCTCTTAATGTATCTAATATTTGGTCAATTTTTTCAAATGTTAGATGTTCATAAAATTTATCTCCTATCTGAAACATTGGTGCTGTACCACAAGAACCTAAACATTCAACTCTTTTAATTTGGAACATTCCATCCGCTGTAATTTGCCCAACTTCTACTTGTAATTTTTTTTCTAAATAATTGATAATATCTTCTGCACCGCATAACCAACAAGAGCTTGTTTGACAAACTTCAATCAAATAGTTGCCGACAGGTTGCAAATTAAACATAGAATAGAAAGTAGCGACTTCGTACACTTCAATCGGTTTAATTTGTAGGATGGACGCAACATAATCCATAACCGGAGCAGATAACCAACCATCAAATTCTGCTTGTGCTAAATGTAAAAGTGGAATTAAGGCAGATTTACTTTTCTCTTTGGGATATTGAGCTAAAATCTCTTGCACTTTTTGCAAGGCTGCATCATTAAATTTTATTTCTTCCGTCGCTGTCATTCTCTTATAATTTATTCCTTTTAGATGAAATGAATTAAGCATCTAATTCACCGGCAATCACATTCATGCTACTCATTGTTAAAATTGCATCACTCAACATTGCTCCTTTTATCATTTCTGGATATGCTTGATAATAAATAAAACATGGTCTTCTAAAATGCAACCTGAAAGGTTGGCGACCACCATCACTGATAATATAAAAACCCAACTCACCGTTACCGCCTTCTACGCTGTGATAAATTTCTCCTTTTGGAATGTCGGTTTCGCCCATCACTAATTTAAAATGATAAATTAATGATTCCATTTTGCTATACACATCTTGTTTGGGTGGCAAATAAAATTCAGGCAAATCGGCGTGGAAACTTCCATCCGGTAAATTTTTGATAGCTTGTTCTAAAATACGGTAGCTTTGCCACATTTCTTCCATACGCACCATATATCTATCATAGGTATCACCGTTGGTACCTACCGGAATATCGAATTCAAAATCTTCGTAAGATGAATAAGGGTTTGCTACACGCACATCGTAATCAACGCCGGTTGCTCTTAAGTTAGGGCCTGTGAAGCCATAGTTTAATGCATTTTCAGCAGAAATTCCACCAACATTGATGGTTCTATCCATGAAGATTCTATTTCGGTCAATCAACTTTTGAAATTCAGCAAGTTTCTTCGGAAACTCTCTCATAAATTGATTGATTTTATCCATAACTTTAGGAGAAAAATCGCGTTCTAAACCGCCTATCCTACCGATATTAGTTGTTAATCGAGCACCACATATTTCTTCAAAAATCTCATAAATCCATTCTCTACTTTGGAAAAGATGCAAGAAACCTGTCATAGCTCCTGTGTCTACGGCAATTACGGTATCGCAGATAATATGATCTGCAATACGAGATAATTCCATGATGATAACGCGAAGATATTGTGCTCTTTTCGGTATCTCTGCTCCTATTAATTTTTCGACAGACATGTGCCAACCCATATTATTAATAGGTGACGAACAATAGTTCATTCTATCTGTCAGTGTAGTGATTTGGTTAAATGGACGATGTTCTGCTAATTTCTCGAATGCACGATGTATATATCCAATTGTAGGAACAGCATCCACAATAAATTCACCATCCAAGGTTAGTACATTTTGAAAAATACCGTGTGTTGCCGGATGTGTAGGTCCTAAATTAAGCGTGGTATATTGTTTTTCTTCGTATGTTGTTTGGTCAATGTTCATTGGTCAATAATCTTTTATAGAATAGAGATTGCTTCACTAACAATGATGTTACAGTCCGTTTCATCGACCGAACATTTTATCATTTTTATCTTCGCGAGACATATCTTCTAATGGATATTCTTTTCTCATTGGGAAATAATTCATCTCATCCATATTTAGAATACGAGTTAGATTTGGATGTCCTACGAAATTGAATCCGAAGAAATCATATTCTTGACGTTCCATCCAGTTAGCTGTTTTCCATAAATCCGTGATTGTTGGCATATCTAAATCACTTTTGGGCATAAACGTTTTAATACGAATCCTCCAACCTTTGGGCATATTGTGTAATTGATACATTAATCCAAACTCTTGGTCTTCCGAATTTTCCGGATGATGCAAACCACACATTGTGGTTAAAAAATGGAAATTAAGTTCTTTATCTGATTTAAGGAAAGTTAATGCATCTTTCACCACATTTTTTTGCAAAATAAAAACCGGATAATCGTACAACATTTCTGATGAAAGTACATCTTGTCCGAATTGTGCTTGTAGCTTATTTTTAACTATTTCTAATACTTCACTCATGCGCTATATCCGTTACTATATTACACTGATAAACAATGATAATTTATCTACTTGTCCAATTATTCAATTCCATATTGAGCCAAAAGGGCTTTATATTCCGGCATTTCTCTTCTTCTTCTTTCTTCGCTTTCTGCCAATTTTTGAATTTGCAATATTCCATCTAATACTTGTTCCGGACGAGGTGCACAACCCGGAATATATACATCAACGGGAATAATTTTATCAATGCCTTGCAACACACTATATGTATCAAAGATACCGCCACTGCTGGCACAAGCTCCCATACACAACACCCATTTAGGTTCTGCCATTTGCTCGTACACTTGACGCAAGATGGGTCCCATTTTTTTGGATATGGTTCCCATTACCATCAACAAATCTGCTTGACGTGGTGAGAAACTCAATCGTTCGGAGCCAAATCGAGATAAATCGTAGTGTGCACCCATGGTTGCCATAAACTCTATTCCGCAACAAGATGTTGCGAAAGGCAATGGCCACAATGAGTTAGCTCTTGCCAAGCCAACTACCTTATCTAAAGAAGTAGCAAAGAAACCTTGACCTTCAAAACCTTCGGGTTGGTACGCTGGATTTATATCTATTGCTGTTGCACTCATTTTACTTATAATTTAATGCAAACTAATTTTGCTGTTAAAAAATCAACATTGAACTACAAAAAATAATTCAATGTATTTATTCCCATTTCAAAGCTCCTTTCTTCAAAATATAGAAGAAACCTACTAAGAAAATAGATATAAATGTAAACATTTCAATAATTCCCATCAAACCTAATTGTTTAAAATTTACAGCCCATGGATACATAAATATCACTTCTACATCGAACAAAACAAATAAAATTGCCACTAAAAAATATTTGATAGAAAAAGGTGTTCGGGCATTCCCTTGCACATCTATCCCACATTCAAAAGTTTCTAATTTCGTTTGTGTTTTTCGTTTAGGTCCCATCCAATGAGTTAAACCCATTACCATACCTACAAAGCCTAATGCTACCAAAAACATCATGACAACAGGTAGGAAAATAAATACTTGATTTGCGGAGAGTATCATATACATTTAACGCACAAAGATACTATTAAGTTTATAATTTGTACAAGTGATTTTTATCAGTTTTATTTTGATGTTGATATTATTCTAATTCGCAACACATTGTTTATCAATACTAATAAAAGAAAAATGAAAAAATAGTATGGAATTTAGCACAAAATGACCTCTTTAAAGTAAAATAAAAAAGAAACACTTTAATTTTGATGACATGGTAACAGAGCAAATAGATGTAAAACAACAATTAGCGAGTGAATATGCATTAAAAACTTTTGTAAATGTATTTGTTACAGGAAAGGCCGGAACAGGAAAAACGACTTTTCTTAGAAATATACAGAAAAATACGCTTAAAAAGACGGCAGTAGCAGCACCAACCGGTGTGGCTGCCATCAATGCCGGTGGAATGACTTTGCATTCACTTTTCCAATTACCATTAATGCCTTTTTTACCAACCAAGCAACGTGTTCCAGATAATTTTGTAAACCAACAATCTTTATTTGAAAAATTTAGATTTAGCAAAAGTAAAATTGAACTTATCCGAGAGTTAGAACTACTTATTATAGATGAAGTGAGTATATTGCGTTGCGATACACTCGACTGCATTGACACAACACTTAGAACATTACGCAAAAACCAACAAGAAGCCTTTGGCGGTCTGCAAGTTCTGTTTATCGGAGATTTATTTCAATTACCTCCAATTATTAAAGATGAAGAATGGTACTACCTTAAAGAATATTATGATTCACCTTTCTTTTTCCACGCACAAGTGCTTAAAGAAAGCAGCTTTGTAAATATTGAGTTTGATAAAATCTATCGACAAAATGAAGAGAAATTCATTCGCTTACTCAATAAAGTACGCAATAACGAAATGAATGAAGATGATTTTGAGCGATTGAACGAACGATACGAACCCGAAGCACTGAGTAGTTTAGAAGATTATATCACTTTGACGACACACAATTATAAAGCAGATAAAATCAACCAAGCTCAATTGCAAAAATTAGAGGACGAAATAACGGAATACGAAGCCACTATTTCCGGTGATTTTTCTGAAAGTTCTTTTCCTACAGAGCAAACATTGCAACTCAAAAGAGGTGCACAAATTATGTTTATTAAAAACGATAGCAATCCGGAAAAGAAATATTTTAATGGCAAATTAGCCAACATCAAAAACTTTACAGATGATGGTATTGTGGTTCAATTTTTAGATGATGGTGATGAATATACATTAGGTACAGAAACATGGGAAAACATACGTTATGCTTACAATCCGACAACCGATAAAATTGAAGAAGAAAAATTAGGTAGTTTCACCCAATTTCCGATTCGATTAGCATGGGCAATCACCATTCACAAAAGCCAAGGTTTAACTTTTGATAAAGCCGTTATCGATGCCGGACAAGCATTTGCACCCGGACAAGTGTATGTAGCTTTAAGTAGATGCACCTCTTTGCAAGGTCTATATTTAATGACACAAATCCACACAAATGCCATTAAAAGTGATGAGCGAATTATTGAGTACACGGAAAATAATTTAGATGGCGAAACCGAGATGCTTCGAAAACTGCCTTTTTATAAAATTGAATTTGCCAAAGCACAACTACTAAAAGCCTTTGATTGGCGAAAAACAGTAGATCAATTTGTTGAATTTATTCATTTTACAGAAGAAAAAAAATTGCAACAAAAAGAGGAAGTATTGGAACGTTTTAGAAAAATAGAAAAAGCACTAAGAAATTTAGAGCAAACCGGAAAAAAATTCTCGGTACAATTGCAAGAAATATTAAACAAAATTGACAAACCGGAAAACCAAAACATCTTGCAAGAGCGTGTTTTAAAATCAATACATTATTTTGGTGAAAATTTAGCACAACAAATCATACAACCTTTGCATACCTATATTATAGAAAATCAAAATAAAAAAGGAATGAAAGGATTTTTAAAACAGGCAAATGAGCTGAAACAAACGTTAGTAACAAAGTTACATCATATAGAGCAATTACAATTTGGCGATGCAGCATTTTACAGCGGTAAATCCTTCTTTACAACAACTCATGAAGACATCTCCAATAAGCTAACTCAAAAAGCGGTGAAAGGTGATTCACACAGAGAAAGTTTACGACTATACAAATCCGGAAAAAGAATTGAAGAAATTGCCACCGAACGCAACTTGGGAATATCTACCATTGAATCTCATTTAGCAGAATTTATTGCAAGTGGCGAAATTCCTATTACTGATTTTTTAGATACCATTGCGTTAACGGATATTCTTTCTGCTATTCAACAATTGGAAACGACACAATTAAGTCCTTTAAAAGCTCATTTTGGAGAACGGTTTTCATTTGGACAATTACGCATGGCAATTGCTGCTTCAAAATCTAATAAAAGTTAATGAATTCAAATATTTTAAGTCATTTTTAAAAAATAATCCTAAATTTAATCCGTGAAATATTTAGTTTTCATTTTTAGTATTTACGTGATAGCACTATCTGTTGTGCCTTGTAGCGATATTAAGAATGAGTGTTTCAATCAAAAAGCTACTGAAAAACAACATCACCACAACCAAGATGCAGATGATAATTGCACTCCATTTTGTACGTGTACTTGCTGTATCAATGGTGTTACAATTGCAAACCCACAACATTTAGTTACTGACAATTTTTACACCTCAACTACTATTGAAAAAATTCCAACTTTCAATACACAGTTTATTTCTTCCTTTGAAGGAAACATTTGGCAACCACCCAAAATTTAATTTTCTAAATAACTATTGATGTTCCTTATTAAGTGAACACATCATGCATTGACTCCAATCCAAGTCAAATCATCGCTATTAATTTTATCAATTCAATTAAATTTTAACTGTGTTAAATAGCATCATTAAATTTAGCATTCACAATAAACTCATTATTGGAATAGGCACTATATTACTAGCTATTTGGGGCTTCTGGAGTGCTTCCCAATTGTCGATAGACGCACTTCCGGACATTACCAACAACCAAGTGCAAATTATTACTGTTTGTCCAACCTTAGCCGGACAAGAAGTGGAACAACTCATCACCTTTCCGATAGAGCAAAGTATCGCCAACTTACCGGATATTGAAGAAACTCGAAGTATTTCTCGTTTCGGACTATCTGTCATTACGGTAGTTTTCAAAGATAAAGTGGACATTTATTTTGCCCGCCAACTCATCAATGAACGATTAATTGAAGCTAAAGAAAACATACCCAAAGGCATTGGAACGCCCGAGTTAGCACCTATCAGCACCGGATTAGGCGAAGTTTACCAATACATTTTACATCCTAAAAAAGAGAGCAAAAAACAATATTCTGCAATGGATTTGCGTACCATGCAAGATTAGATAGTTGCTCGGCAATTGTATGGAATTCCGGGCATTGCTGAAGTCAATAGTTTTGGTGGTCAACTAAAACAATACGAAGTTGCTGTAAATCCGGATAGACTCCGAGCAATGGGTGTTACTATTCCGGACATATTTAATGCCTTAGAAAAAAATAATCAAAACACAGGTGGCACTTATATTGATGAAAAACCCTATTCGCATTTTATTCGTGGCATCGGTCTGGTATCCTCTTTAGATGACATAAAAAATATTGTAGTAAAAAGCAATTCTACACATGTTCCCATTTTTATTAGAGATGTAGCTGATGTGCGTTATGGAAGTGCAGTGCGTTATGGAGCCATGACCTACAACGGTGAAGTAGATGCAGTAGGTGGTGTAGTGATGATGCTTAAAGGAGAAAATAGCAATGAAGTTGTAAAAAGGATCAAAGAAAAAATACCAACTATACAAAAATCATTACCGGATGATGTGGTGATAGAACCCTTCTTAGACAGAACAGAATTAGTTGGAAGAGCCATCAGTACTGTAGAAAAAAATCTTATCGAAGGTGCACTAATTGTCATCTTTGTATTGGTATTATTTTTGGGAAATATAAGAGCCGGTTTAATCGTTGCATCTGCTATTCCATTATCCTTATTATTTGCATTAGGATTAATGAATGTGTTTCATGTAAGTGCCAATTTAATGAGTTTAGGTGCTATTGATTTCGGTTTAATTGTAGATGGTGCCGTAATAATTGTAGAAGCAACGTTACACCACTTAGGATTGCGAAAAACAACACATGCATTAACACAAAAAGAAATGGATGAAGAAGTATTTCAATCATCCTCTAAAATCAGAAACAGTGCCGCATTTGGCGAAATAATAATCTTAATTGTTTACATTCCAATATTAACCTTAATAGGTATTGAAGGGAAAATGTTTGCACCAATGGCAAAAACAGTAGGCTTTGCCATTTTAGGTGCACTCATCTTATCATTAACTTATATTCCGATGATGTGTGCGTTGTTCTTAAAACAACAACATCATCTATCTTTTTCTGATAAAATGATGCAGTTTTTTCAGCAACTTTATCAACCTTTATTAAAAAAAGCAATCCAATTTAAAAATAGTTTAATTGCATTTTCCGTAGCACTTTTCGCACTTTCCATATTCTTATTTAATAAGATGGGTGGCGAATTTATTCCGACTTTAAATGAAGGAGATTTTGCTTTCCACTGTATTTTACCTCAAGGTGCATCGCTCCAACAAAGTATCGAAACATCAATGCAAGCATCTCGTATCATAAAAGAAATGGATGAAGTAAAAATGGTAGTCGGGAAAACCGGAAGTGCCGAAGTGCCGACTGACCCAATGCCTCCGGAAGCAACCGACATGATGATTATTTTAAAACCACAATCGGAATGGAAAACGCATAAAACATACGATGAACTTGCAGATGAGATGATGGAAAAATTGGAAGTAATTCCCGGAATATTTTTTGAAAAAAACCAACCGATACAAATGCGCTTCAACGAGCTAATGACCGGAATCCGTCAAGACGTAGCCGTAAAAATTTTTGGAGAAAATATGGATACTTTAAGTCGTTATGCTGAGAGTGTCAGCAACGTACTACAAACAATTGAAGGAATTTCAGCTCCACAAATAGAACGTGTAAGTGGTTTACCACAAATCAATATTGAATATGACCGAAATAGAATGGCGAATTATGGTTTAAATGTGGAAGATGTAAACAGCATAATTAGCACAGCATTTGCAGGAAAATCAGCCGGTGTCGTGTATGAAAACGAACGTAAATTCGATTTAGTAGTACGTTTAGATAGCACACATAAAAATTCCATCAACGATGTACAAAACTTATTGATACCGACCAATTATGGCTCGCAAATTCCGCTATCACAAGTGGCCAACATTTCGTACAAATTAGGTGCAGCACAAATAAGTAGAGAAGCCGGAAAAAGAAGAATTGTCATTGGTTTTAATGTAAAAAATAGAGATGTAAAAAGTATCGTAGCAGAAATTCAAGAAAAATTAGAACAACACATAAAATTGCCATCCGGATATTACTTTGCCTATGGCGGAACGTTTGAGAACTTACAAAAAGCAAGCAATCGATTAATGATAGTTGTACCAATTTCCTTACTACTTATTTTCATCTTACTCTATCTTACTTTTCGTTCGTTTGCGCAAGCAATGCTCATATTTACAGCCATTCCGATGAGTGCCATAGGCGGTGTATTTGCTTTGTTAATCAGAGATATGCCATTTAGTATTTCCGCAGGTGTCGGTTTTATTGCACTATTTGGTGTTGCCGTTTTAAATGGAATCGTATTAATTGGCACATTTAACCAACTTGAAAAAGAAGGCATTAATGATATTTTGCATAGAGTGTATGAAGGTACAAAAATTCGTTTGCGACCTGTACTCATGACAGCTACTGTTGCATCTTTAGGATTTCTGCCGATGGCATTAAGTAACAGTGCAGGAGCCGAAGTACAAAAACCATTAGCTACCGTAGTTATTGGAGGTTTGATAAGTGCTACGCTGCTTACCCTTTTTGTATTGCCTTTATTATACATCGTATTTCAATCCATCTTCCAAACAAAAAATAAATCGATGAAAACAACAATTTTACTTTTAGGTATATTGCTATTGAATGTTACTTCAAATGTAACCGCACAAAATAGACAAGTATTAACAGTAGAACAAGCCATTGAATTAGCAACAAAAAATAATCCGGAAATAAAGGCTCAAAATTTGGAAATACAAGCTAAACAGAACGCACAAAAATCTGCAAGAGAATTTCCTAAACTATCCTTAAATACACAATTTGGACAATACAGCAGCATTCAATTCGACCATGCCGTTAGCATAGAACAAACTATTCCATTTCCAACTGTATTTAATGCAAAAAAACAATTAATCAATGCAGAATTACAAGGACAAAAATGGCAACAAGAAATCACAAAAAATGAGCTTGTATATACTGTTAGAAAGTTGTACAACGAACTATTATTTTTAGAACACAATAAAAAACAGCTACTCTATTTAGATAGTTTGTACACCGCATTTTTGCAAGCAGCAACGGTACGTTACAAAACCGGAGAAGGAAAGAAAATTGAAATTAGTAGTGCCGAAACAAAACATGGAGAAATGCAATTACTATGGAAACAAAACAACACCAACTACAACATTGCCTACAATAATTTGAGCATTATGTTGAATACAGAAAATGATTTTTCAATAAATTCAGATAGCACATATTTACCAATTGATGTGCTATCAGCAAGTGATACTTTTTCATTAAAAAATCATCCAAACATACAGTTATTACTGCAAGAAGCTGCCATTCTTACACAAACACAAAAGGTTGAAAAAGCACAAGCCTTACCTGACTTTACTTTAGGTTACACCAATCAATCATTAATTGGATTTCAAACGATAGACGGACAAGACGAGTATTTTAATGGTAAAAAAAGATTTCATGTTGGTAGCGTTGGCATACAAATTCCGGTTTCATTTGGCGCCACAAAAGCAAAAATAAAAGCGTTAGATTATCAAAAACAAGCTATTGAAACAATTGCAGATTACAAGCTCCAAGAATTACGCACGCAACAACAAAATGCTATCGAACAATATCAACAACGCAAACAAGAATATCAATATTACAACGATACAGCATTACCGAATGCAAATGAAATAATTCAAAATGCGCAAGTTGGTTATCGTACTGGAGATATTGATTATGTTGAATATTTAATGGCATTGCAAACCGCCGGAAATACAAAATTGAATTTCTTAAAAAGTATATATCAACTTAATGAAACCATTCTTTATTTAAAATATCTTATCCACCAATAAAATAAATCCTATGTTTATCTCTAAAAATAATTTCAAACTTTTTATGCAATGTGTACTTGCAAGTAGCGTATTGATTGCATGTTCTAACCATTCACACAACGAAGAAGATGCACACACGCACGACGTAGCAACAACGGAAACAGAAAAGACAATAACTTCATTAACAGATGCACAAATAAAAGCTGTTGACATACAAATTGGCAACATTGAAAATAAACAATTAACAGCTACTCTCAAACTAAACGGCAACTTGCGTGTGCCCAATAACAACAAAGCAAATGCCACTTCGTTATACGGTGGCGTAATTAAAACATTGAACGTACAAGTAGGTAGTTATGTAAAACAAGGTCAAGTAATAGCCACTATCGCCAACCCACAATTTATTCAACTGCAAGAAGAATATTTATTGGTAAGTAGCAAAATTATATATGCAGAACAAGAACTTAATCGTCAAAAAGAATTAAACAAGGAAAATGCCGGTGCACTGAAAAACTTTCAAAGTGCCGATGTAGAATTGAAAACATTACGTACACGTAAAGCATCTTTACAACAACAAATACAATTAATGGGCATCAACCCAAATAATATTAGTAATGAAAACATGAAATCAGCATTAACAGTTACCAGCCCGATAAATGGAACGATTAGCAATTTATTTTCTAAAATTGGTTCTTATGTAGATGTATCATCGCCGGTAGCGGAAATCGTGGATAACAACCAACTTCATTTAGATTTACAAATTTTTGAAAAGGATTTGCCTTTGATAAAAATTGGTCAAACCATCCATTTTACATTAACCAATAATCCGATTCAAGAATACGATGCACATGTGTACAGTATTGGAACAGCCTTTGAATCGGAAAGCAAAACTATTGCGGTACATTGCAAAGTAAACGGTAACAAATCAGGATTGATAGATGGCATGAACATCACTGCAATTGTTAGTTTAAATAATGCCGTAATGCCGGCAGTTCCAAACGATGCAATTATTAATGCAGATGGTCGTGATTATATATTTATGGTAACAGATAAAAGACCAAAAGATGAACATGAAGTAAAAGAAGCGGAAGAAAAGGAAAAAACAACAGAAATATATTTTGAAAAAATAGAAGTAGTAAAAGGCATTTCAGAAGTTGGATACACCGCTATTACACCCGTGATAGATTTGCCCAACAATGCGAAAATTGCTGTAAAAGGTGCATTTTTCATCAATGCAAAAATGACAAAACCCGAAGAACATGTTCATTAATATACTTTCTGTTTAACAGCAAAGTTTATTTGAATGAAATAATGTAGTAATGTAGTAATGTCATTCCCTCGAAAGAGGGAATCTCATCTTTTAACTACAAAGCGCTCAAAGCTCTTACGCAAAGAGCACAAAGTTTTTTAATATCATTCACATGTAAATGGGAATCTTATTTCATTTTTTTTACAAAATAACTTTCATTTCTCAATACTTACTACTCGTTACTTACTACTAATTTTATGAACCACATAGTGCACAAAGTTTTTTCTATTAAAAAACATTTTTGCAAAATTCAAAATCAATAGTTTTCTTTTCTATATCAACAGCTACTAATTTTACAATAGCATCATCACCCAATTGATATACTTTATCTGTTCGTCTTCCTATCATACGCATTTTACGTTCATCATACACATAAACATCATCTTTCAGCGTTTCGCTACGTACCATACCTTCACAATTATACGCAGGAAGCTCTACATAAATTCCCCAATTTTTCACACCGGAAATAACACCTTTAAAAGTCTCTCCTATTCTATCCAATAAAAACTCTGCCATTTTATATTTTACGGAACTGCGTTCCGCATCGGCTGCGGCACGTTCTCGCTCACTGCTATGCTTGCATAGGTATTCTATTTCATCTTGTGTTGGTAATTTCTTGCGATGCATAATTTTATCTAACAAACGATGCACCATCACATCCGGATAACGACGTATAGGCGATGTAAAATGCGTATAATAATCAAACCCCAAACCATAATGACCAATATTATCCGTTGTATAAATTGCTTTTGCCATACAACGAATTGCCAACTGTTGCAACACAGCTTGTTCCGGTTTACCTTCAATTTCTTGCATCAAATTATTCAATGCTTTGGCAATTTGTTTGGGGTTGTCAAATTGAATTTTGTAACCAAATTTCTGAGCAAACAATTGGAAATCGATCAACTTTTCTTCATTCGGCAAATCGTGTACGCGATATACAAATGGAACTTTTCCGTTTTGGTTTACTTCTTTTCCAATATATGTAGCCACTGCCTTATTTGCCAACAACATAAAATCTTCTATTAGCAAATGAGCATCTTTTCGCTCTTTGACATACACACCTATGGGTTTTCCATTTTCGTCTAACTGAAACTTTGTTTCCGGAGCTTCAAATCCGATTGCACCATGTTTAAATCGATGTTTTCGCAAGATGTGAGCCAATGCATTTAATTGTAATAATTCATCTTTAAACACACCATTTTTTCCTTCTAAAATTTCTTGTGCTTCATCATAGGTAAACCGTTTTTGAGAATGAATAACAGTTCTACCAAACCACACTTCTTTTACATTGGCTTTGGCATCCATTTTAAAAACGGCAGCATAACAACATTTATCTTCATTCGGCCGCAAGGAACACACAATATTCGACAAGCGTTCCGGAAACATTGGTGCTACTCTATCAACTAAATATACCGAAGTAGCTCGTTTAAATGCTTCTTTTTCCATTGCAGAATGCTCGGCTACATAATGCGACACATCGGCAATATGAACACCAATTTCAAATATTCCATCTTCTAAAGTTTGGATGGAAAGTGCATCATCAAAATCTTTCGCATCTGTCGGATCAATTGTAAACGTTGGTACTTTGGTAAAATCTCTGCGTTTTTTCTTTTCTTCATCTGATACTTTTATATCTAATGCGTCAGCTTCATCCAATACATTTTTGGGGAAAGAAGTAAAAAAACCATTCTCAACTAAAATGGATTTCATTTCAATATCGTTACTGCCGGCATTGCCCAAAATTTCGGTGATGTGACCGATTGGATTCTTATCTTTAGTTCGCCATTCAACCAATTCCACCACTACTTTATCGTGATGTTTGGCTTTGTGCGTACGTGCTTCCGGAATATAAAAATCTGCTTTAATTCCGGGATTATCCGGCACTACGAAACAAGTATCGTTGATGCGTTCTACTACACCAATAAAATGCGTTCTATTACGTTTTACAATTTCGATTACAGTACATTCCGGTCGAGAACTATTGGGTTTGTGCATACGTCGCACTTTCACTGTATCACCATCAAATGCATGGTTTACATTTTTGCGATGTACGTAATAATCTTTTGGTTTTCCTTCTATCATCACAAAACCATCACCACTACGCGCAATATCAATAACACCAATCAACTCTTCGCCTACTAAAAACGACGTATGATTTTTGGTATCTGCATTTTTAGCTCGCTGGTTCGAAACACGTTGAGAACCTTTATTTATTTTTTTCTTTTTTGCCATATATTATTACAAAGGTAATAGAAACGAACCGCAAATTGGAATGTATAAAATAGCTCTAGGATTTAATTTATTCGATATCCTGAAAGATAGTACAATTTTACAACTATAAAAAAGTCATAAAAAATGGTATTTATATTTTTAATGTATCAATACTAACTCAAAAATAAGTTGGAATTACGCTTTCTTATTTTGAAGTTCTTCAAACTTTGCTGTCATGGTTGGGTTGCCTCGTGTTAAGCGTTTAATGGTCAACTCTTCTGATTTATTATTTGCTAAACGTAAATTATTTACGGATGACAATAAGGCATCTTTTGTTTTTTGAAGATGGTCAATTGTCTTGTCTATTTCGTCAATGGCCGTTTTAAATTGGCGTGCCGCCAACTCGTAGTTTTTTGCAAATTTCTCTTTAAATTCTAACAAGCTATTTTCAAAATTTGTTATATCAATATTTTGATTTTGAATTCTTGCCAATTCTGATTTCACTTGTGCTGCATTCATTGCTGCATTGCGTAGTAAGGTAATAATTGGAATAAAAAATTGCGGTCGCACCACATACATTTTTTCATATTTATGCGATACATCTACAATTCCAACGTTATACAATTCATTCTCAGCTTCTAATAGCGTAACCAACACGGCATATTCGCATTTTTTTTCGCTTCTATCTTTATCTAATTCTTTAAAGAAATCTTCATTGCGTTTTTTGGTTGCTGTTTCATCACCTTCGTTTTTCATTTCAAACATGATGGAAATAATCTCATTTCCAAACTCATCTTGTTCCCGATAAATATAATCGCCTTTGCTACCCGATTTTGCGTTATTATCTTTTTCAAAATATGCTTTTTGAAAAGCCGTTGCACGTAGTTTATTAAATTCCAACTCACAATGTTGCTCTAAGGTTTCACCTATCATTTTTGTTGATAGTTTCATCTTCATATCTTTGCGAAGTGCAATTTCTTCATCTTTCAATTTAATGATGTCGTCTTTCGTTTTAATAACAGATGCAAATTGTTCGTTCAATGATTTTTCCAATAATTGCTTTTCAGTTTCTTTTAAACGCACATCATTTGCCAAAATATCGCGTTCTTTCTCTAATTGTTGGATGGCTTCTGTAATAGATAATTTTTTTTCAGTTTCT
Organism: Bacteroidota bacterium; assembly: GCA_963169645.1. GTDB lineage: Bacteria > Bacteroidota > Bacteroidia > Chitinophagales > JADIYW01 > JADJSS01. Next base: position 170,977 of record CAUJCO010000006.1, on the reverse strand, counting down.
GCAAGTTCCAATTTTGCTTTCAATTCTAAAAGTTGTGCATCTTTTTGTGCTTTTTCTTCTGCCAAACGGCGTTCACTGTTGGCTTTTAATTGTAATAGTTCGTTTTCTTTTTCGGCTAATTTTATTTGCAATGCATTTTTAAGATTTGCTTCGGCTAACTGAACGGCACTTACTTTGGCTTGTTCGGCTAATTTCAATCGTTCGTGTAATTCTTCTTCAAATTTTGTATCGCGAACTTGCTTTAAAATACTCGCAAATCCGGCTTCATCCACTTTGAATGCTTTATGGCAATTTGGACAAATAATATCGTTCATATTGTATGGTGTTTATGGTTAAAATAAAATGGCAATTCCGTTGTAAACATAGTACAAGGTCAATAAAAAAACGGAATAAAAAAAATAGTATCGTACTTAAAAACGAGCTTGAATGTCAGATAATTTTCCTTTCGGAATTGCGGCAATCAATTGTTTCGTGTATTCTCGTTGTGGATTATTATAAATATCATCAGCAATACCCATTTCTTCTATTCTACCTTTGTTCATCACCACCATTCTATCGCTCATAAATTTCACCACTGATAAATCGTGCGAAATAAAGATATACGTAAACTTAAATTCTTCCCGAAGCTGTATTAACAAATTCAACACTTGTGCTTGTACCGAAACGTCTAATGCCGAAACCGACTCATCGCAAATAATAAATTTAGGATTTAATGCCAAGGCTCGTGCGATACAAATACGCTGACGTTGACCACCGGAAAATTCGTGCGGATAACGTTGAAAATGTTCCGCTTTCATGTTTACTTTTTCCAGTAATTCTATCACTTTATCTTTTCGTTCGGCATCATTGCTATATTTATTATGCACTTGCATAGGTTCTAAAATCGCATTTCCAATAGTCATTCTCGGATTTAAAGAGGAATATGGATCTTGGAAAATAATTTGCATGTGTTCGCGCAATTCTTTCAAATTACGTTGACCTAAATTAAAAATATCTTTCCCATCAAAAATAGCTTTTCCGCCTGTTGGTTCTATCAATCGCAAAATGGTTCTACCGAGTGTCGTTTTTCCGCAACCGCTCTCTCCTACTAAACCAAGCGTTTCGCCTTCATATACATCAAATGAAACATCATCTACTGCTTTCACATATTCCAACGGTTTACCAAAGATGTTGGTTTTAGATGGAAACCATGTTTGTATATTTTTTAATTGCAAAATCGGATTTCCTTGCTGCAAAGTTTCATAACGTTTTTTTGTTTGTTCATCGCTTACCACAAATGCTTCAACCAAGGCATTCATATCTGCTGCTTTTTCAGTAATTACGCCATCTTTTTCTTCCATAAAATCAGCAATTACGGGTAATTTATGCAAGCGTTTATCTAATGGCGGACGGCAAGCTAATAAGCCTTTGGTATATGGATGTTTGGGATTAGAGAAAATATCTAACACGGTACCTTGTTCCACAATTTTTCCTTTATACATTACTATCACTCTATCTGCAATTTCAGCAATAACGCCTAAATCGTGCGTAATAAAAATGGTAGACATGCCGGTTTCTCTGCTCAAATCATTGATGAGTTCTAAGATGGTTTTTTGTACCGTTACATCTAATGCCGTAGTAGGTTCATCTGCAATTAATATTTTGGGTTGGCAACTCATTGCCATAGCAATCATTACACGTTGTTTTTGACCACCGGAAAGTTGATGCGGATATGCATTTAAAGCACGTTTCGGATCGGGCAATTTTACTTTAGCAAATAACTCCAGCGTTTTTTCTTCGGCTTCTTTTTTGGATATTTTTTGATGCAACATCAATGCTTCCGCTACTTGATTACCACAAGTAAAAACAGGATTTAAAGAAGTCATTGGTTCTTGAAATATCATGGAGATTTCGTTCCCTCTAAACTCACGCATCATGGCATCTTCTACTTTCACCAAATCAATCGGTGCTTTTCCATCGCGGTAATAATTAATTTCGCCTCCTGTAATTTTTCCGGGTGGATTAGGAATTAATCGCATAATAGATAAAGAAGTAACGGATTTACCGGAACCGGATTCACCTACTATTCCAATTACCTCGCCTTTATTTACTTGAAAAGAAACATCGTTTACGGCTTTAACCAGTCCGTTTTCTGTATTAAACTCTGTTACTAAATTCTTTACGTCTAAAAGTAATTCCGCCATACGTCTTAATTCATTTGTAGAAAAAACAAACTCTAAAAAAGATGCTTGTTAATTTTTGTACTTAATATTATTGTCCGAAATTAAGGATAATCCTTTTAATTTCAATAAAATTTGTGCGACCGTTAACACATCTTTTTGGCAATAGGTTTTAATACGTTCTAAACCTTTCTCCTTCCAATAGACATTACCTACATCTTTTCCGGAAATATCGTCTTTAGGCGAAGGAATGCCTAAGCAAAAGGCCAATAATTTGAGTGATATATAATTTTTATAATCGCCAAATTTCCACCAATCCATCGAATCGAGTAAACCTGCTTCCCATGGTTTTTTATTTTGTAAGGCCTCAAAATAATCCGGTAATTTCATTGTGTTGATTAACATTCTGCGACAAATATATGGCACATCAAACTCGCGGATATTGTGTCCACACAAACTCAAATTGCGTTTTTGTCGTAGTTGTGTTTGTAAAAATTGGGAAAAATCTGCTAACAATTTACGTTCATCATCTCCATAAAAAGAAATTAATTCAAACTCTTGAAATAACCCATTAGAACTGAATGTACCTACAGATATACAAATAATTTTACCAAACTCTGCTAAAATAGCGGCATTATTAAAATAAAAATCTTCTTTGGATTCATTTTCAGCACGTATTCTACCTCTTTTTTCTTCCCATAATTCTTGTTCATAACTGCCCAATTCTTGGTATTTTGCCCTATTAGGCACGGTTTCTATATCAATAAACAAAACGTCATCAATTTTCACATTTTCAAGCATATACGCATTTTAATAGTTATATAATTCAGAATTTTTCACAAGATAAAACGAATTAAAGATAAAAAATAATGATTTTTTTATGTAGCTTTGTTTAACGTAAACAATAAAAAACACTTTTTATGAGCGAAAATGAAACTTCCAACTCAAATGGGAAATTACATGCAATGTATATTGTATTAATTGCCTTATTAATTGGTGGATTGGTATATACCAACCTCAAATTAAAAAAATCAAAAGAAACAATTGTCGTTACAGAAAAACAACGCGACGATGTTACTACATTAAAACAAGAATTAGACCGTAAATATGCCGAGTCTATGCAAGAAATTGAAAGCTACCGTGCAGAAAATGCAGGCTTAGACAGTTTATTGACGGTAAAAGAACAAGAATTAACGGCAAAACGTGCGAAAGTAGATGCCTTATTATCTGAAGTAGCTAAATTAAAATCAGGTGATGCAACAAAAGCTAAATTATTAGCAGAAGCACAAGCATTAATTAAGCAAATGGAAGATGATAAAGTGCGTATGCAAACCTCTATTGATTCTTTGTTGACCGTAAATCAACAATTATATCAAGAACGCGACAGTATTTCCGGTGAGTTAAAAACAACGATGCAGAAAAAACAAGAAATTGATGATGAAAACAAAAAAATGAAAGATAGAATCGACAAAGCTTCTATTCTTACTACTTCAAATATTCAATGTTCTCCAATCCGCATCACTAAAAAAGGTAAGGAAGATGAAGTGAGCAAAGCAAAAGATGCAGAAAAACTAAGAATCTGCTTCGATTTATTACAAAATAAAATTGCACCAAGCGGACCAACAGAATTAGCAATTCGTATTATTTCGCCGGATGGTTCTACCATTCAAATGCAAAGTTTAGGTAGTGGTACATTTAATGAAGCAACTACCGGAAATGAAATTCCATACACGTATAATATTTCTCCGGATTATCAAAACGATACTAAAACCGTTTGTTCTTATTGGGCACAAACATTTAAGTTTGCTTCCGGAAAATATTCTGTTGAAGTATATCAAAATGGTTTCTTAATCGGACAATCTACATTCACAATGAAATAAACTCCCTAAAAAAGAGTAATTTTGGGCAGCCGTACGGCTGCCCATTTTTTTTATGCAATCTAATTTTTACAAAGGTGTTATTTTGGTATTTTTCGGAGCACTTTGCTTTTCTACCAAAGGTATATTTGCCAAATTAGCCTTTAAATACGGAGTAAATGGTTTACAAATTCTTATGTTGCGTATGTTATTTGCATTGCCATTTTATCTGATTATTTTATGGAATGAATATCGAATTAAACAACCCACTGTAATACAAAAAAATGATTGGATAAACATCATCACGCTCGGGTTAATTGGCTATTATTTGGCAGCTTTATTTGATTTTATTGGATTGCAATATGTAAGTGCCTCATTGGAACGAAATATCATTTTCACTTATCCAACATTTGTACTCATCATGTCTAAAATATTCTTCAACAGAAAAATAAATACGACACAAATAACGGCAGTCATCATTTGTTATCTCGGTATCGTTATTGCTTTTTATTCCGATAAGTCTTCGTATGTTTCAGCCAATTTAACGAAAGGAACAATTTATATTTTACTCAGTGCACTCACATATGCATTGTATTTAGTAAAAAGTGATAAACTGATAAAAAACATCGGAACAGTCCGTTTTACTTGTATTTCCATGATCGTATCTTGCTTAGCTGTTATCGTGCATTTTGTTTTATTACACGGATGGAATATTTTTAATTTTCCGGCACAAGTATATTGGATTGGACTTATCATTGCAATAGTCAGCACAGTATTACCTTCATTTTTAATGACGAAAGGCATTGCCTATATTGGTTCATCAAATATGGCAATAATAGCAAGTATTGGTCCTATAGCAACTATATTTCTATCTTATTATATTTTGGATGAGCAGTTCACACTTCTGCATCTTATAGGCACAGCTTTCGTTTTAATTGGTGTGTTATTTATCAGCATTCAAGGAAATAAAAAAAATAAAATTATAGAAGGATAAGTTTTTTAGTATATCTTATCAAACGCTCGTTTGGTAAAATATATTTATTTACTTTTGTACAAATTTAATTTATGTTTCAACCAGATTTATTTAAAGGAAAAATTGTATTAGTAACCGGTGGTGGCAGTGGCATCGGATATGCCATTGCAAAAAAATATTTAGAATTAGGTGCTACCGTTTATATTGCTTCTCGTAATGCAGATAAGTTAGAAAAAGCTATAAATGAATTGAAAACTTACGGTGATGTTCGCAGCGCCATTGCAGACATCCGCGAAACAACACATATTGAAGCATTAGCAGTTAAAATAAAAGATGAAGTTGGCAGATTAGATATATTGGTAAATAATGCCGGTGGACAATTTCCATCTGCAGCAGAAAACATTTCGTACAACGGATTTAGAGCAGTGGTAACCAATAATTTAATTGGAACATTTTATGTTACTCAAATTATGGCAAAAACATTTTTCATTCCGCAAAAGAAAGGAAATATCGTTAATATTATTGCTAATATATTTCGTGGTTTTCCGGGCATGGTACACACCGGTGCTGCACGCGCCGGCGTGGATAATCTCACAAAAACTTTGGCGATAGAATGGGTACGTTTTAATATACGTGTAAATGCCGTAGCTCCCGGAATTATTAGCTCTTCCGGCATGGACACCTATCCACCGGAAATACTTAAAGGAATAGAAAACAGCATACCAAACCGTAGAATGGGCACAACAGAAGAAGTTGCCTATCCTGTTGTATTTTTATCATCTCCGATGGCTTCCTATATTTCTGGTGAAACCTTATATGTAGATGCAGGCAACCGACTTTGGGGCGACCAATGGAAAATGTGGAGCGAATCACTGACTTGATGTGAGATGTGAGATATGAGATATAAGATATAAGATATAAGATATGAGAAAAGAGAAATGAGAATAAAATATAAGAAGATGTTCTATTATCCATCGACTATTGACTATTGACTAAAAAAATGCAATTAAAAGGAACATATAAAGAAATTTGGCAAATCTCCTATCCTATTATTTTAGGAAGTTTAGCTCATTCCATCAACCAATTAATTGATACGGCTTACTTAGGGCATTCCTCTAAAACAGCCTTAGAATCCATTACGTTAGCCGGAATTTATTATTTCGTATTTGTATTTATAGCAGGTGGTTTGGCTCGTGGTGCACAAGTAATTATTGCCAGACACAGTGGTGAAAATAAACCGGAATTAATCGGAAAATCATTGGACCATTTAATTATGATGGCAAGTGTTTTATCTATTTTTTTAATGTTCTTTTTTAGATATGTAACACCATACATCATTCCAATGGTCGTTAAATCTACCGCCATTCAACAAGCTGTTTTAGAGTATATCTTCATGATGAATTATGCTGTATTTCCTGTTGTTTTAGGATTTTGTTTCAATGGTTTTTATACCGGCATTGGAAAAACAAGAATTATTACGGTTGCAACGGTTTTTATGGCAATCACGAATATCATCTTCGGATATATTTTTATTTTCGGAAAAATGGGATTTGCACCGATGGGCATCAAAGGTGCCGGCATTGCAACAGCAATTGCCGATACGGTTTTATTTTTAGTATATTTAATATATTTCGTACTTTCTAAACATTACAAAACATACAACGCATTTGTATTTAAAAAATTTCAAGCAACAACTATATGGTCTATCACTCACTTATCTATACCTATTATTTTACAAAATTTAATTGGGATTGGCTCTTGGTGGTATTTCTTTTTATCTATTGAAAAATTAGGAGAACACGAGTTGGCTGTTTCCGGAATTTTAAAAAGTTTATTTGTATTTATTGGTATTCCGGTTTGGAGTTTAGCAAGCACCAGCAATACCGTAGTGAGTAACATTATCGGACAAAATAGAATTAATGATGTAGTGCCGGCATTAAAAAAAGTAATCGCCTTATCCGTTGGAATTTCCATGGGTATTAATGTCATTATTATGCTATTTCCACATCAAATATTTTCCATTTTTACAAATGATGCCACTATTATAGCAGACGCAATACAACCATTTTACACCTTAATGATTGCTCTTTTATTTTTCTCATCTGCTATGATAATGAACTTTGGAATTACAGGCACCGGTGCTACGTTTGTACCTACAATTGTAGAAATTTTTTGTTGTATTTTTTATGTTGCCTATTGCTATTACTTCATTCATCTTAGGGAAAGTGCATTATATATTGCTTGGGGTTGCGAGGTAGTATATTGGACAACATTACTCTTATTTACTTCTGCTTATTGGACAAGTGGAATTTGGAGAAAATACATTAAAAACGTAGATACTCCAAACTAAACTTAAATGATTTTTTTCAATTTATTTATATGAATTGCAATAGCAAGTGTAGCTATTTTTGTATTTTGTACATAAATTTTAAAAATGGCTGAGCAAAATAAAAAATGGTTTGAACTTTGGTTCGATTCACCACTCTATCATATCTTATATAAAAATAGGAATCAAGAGGAAGCCAATTATTTTATTGACCATATTGTTTCAACATTAGATATAAAAAAATCAAGCATACTTGATTTAGCGTGTGGCAAAGGAAGACATGCACATTATCTGGCTGAAAAAGGATTTGATGTCGTAGGATTAGATTTATCAAAAGAAAGTATTCACTACGCCAATGCAGCGTACCAACTTCCTAACTTGGAATTTTATGTGCACGATATGCGTTTACCATTTCGTATCAATTACTTTGATTATATCTTCAATCTATTTACGAGCATCGGCTATTTTGAAGATTTACAAGAAAATGAAAAAGTATTTGAAAGTATGCATGTCGGATTAAAAGAAGGTGGACATATTTTGATAGATTTTATGAATACGGAAAAAGTAGTACAAAACTTAATTCCGCGCGAAAATAAAGTGATAGATGAGTATTCTTTTTATATCCGAAAAGAAATTACAGAAGGAAAAATCATCAAACATATACAAGTAGAAAAAAATGAAAAGATGTGGTTGTACAAAGAAGAAGTGCAAGCTTTAATGCAACATCATTTTCATACTTTTTTAAATAATACCGGTTTTACTTTAGTGAAAGAATTTGGCGATTATCATCTCACACCATATCATCCCAAAACTTCGGATCGCTATATTTTATTAGCAAAAAAGAAATAACATTATGCAAAAAGTAATTGTAATTATTGGTGCCGGTTCGGGTATTTCGCAAGCCGTAGCAGAAAAATTTGGAACAGAAGGATTCTCTGTTGTTTTAATTTCAAGAAGAGAAGAAAAATTAGAAGAACTTCAAAAATTATTATCTTCTAAAAAAATAGATGCGCATTATTTTGTAGCGGATGCCGGCGATGCAGAATCTATCAAAGATGCCTTCAATCAAATTTGGGAAAAATGGGAAAACATTGATGTGTTACACTATAATGTTGCTAAACGCAAAAAAGTAAATATTGCAGATGAAACAGCTGATAGCTTAACGAAAGATTTTAAAGTAAACGTTGCATCCGTGATGACTGCCGTGAATTTAGTATTGCCGGATATGGAGAAAAAAGAAATGGGAACCATCTTAATTACAGGCGGTGGATATGCTTTGCAGCCCAATCCGGATTTAGGTTCTTTGTCCATTGGAAAAGCTGGCATTCGCAACTTAGCACATTCCTTACATTTGGCATTGAAACCAAAAAATATTTTTGTTGGAACTGTTACAGTTAGTGGTGCAGTAAAACCAGGCGATGCAGACCGCTCTACGCAACAAGTAGCGGAGCAGTTTTGGAAATTATACACCGACAGAAACGAATTTGAAATTACATATTAGTGGCAGCCTTATTTGCCATAGATTATTTAATTTTTGATTTTATCAATCAAACTTGTGCGAATACTGTTTTTGATTTTATTTTCCCAATAATAAGAAATGCAACGACTTGGATTCCGCTATATATCCTTGTTTTCATGTATCTATATCATCGATATAAACAATTAGCCATTGTGTATATTTTATATTTGTTGATTGCGTTTGCATTCGCGGATGCTATTTCTGTCAATATACTTAAACCATTTTTTGCTCGTTTGCGACCCTGTCATTCAACAATCATACCTATTCGATTGGTGTTGGATAGTTGTGGTGGAAAATGGAGTTTTCCATCAACACATGCCAGTAATCACATGGCAATTGCAAGTAGTATTATATTTGCCGGCATTTTTAAATCAAGAATATTAAATTTTTTATGGATTACTTGGGCTGTAATAATTGGAATTGCTCAAGTTTATGTTGGCGTTCATTATCCAAGTGATATCATTGGCGGATTTATTTTTGGATTTGTCGTCGCGATAATAAATTACATGTTGTTTTTTCCTTTTTTGAGAAAGCTATTTGCGAACTACCTCAAAAGATAGAAAAAAATTAGGTCTGCTGCTGCAGACCTAATTTTCGAAAATGTCGAGGTAATCATTTAATTCTAGACTTGAACTAAATCCAATATTTTATATATTTCCCTTAATTGCGTGTAGTAAAAATTAGTTCTTCACAACTCTTCGAACCGCACTTCCTTGTGCTGTATAAAACTGAACCATATAAACACCGGCTTCTAAATTATCCATGTTTACTTCCAATTCATTATTACCGGCTTCGATAGTTACAGTTTCTTTTTTTGCCATATTTCCTGACAAACTGAAGTATTTCACTTGCATTGTTGTCGGAGAAGTAACATTCACCGATAATTTTGAATTATTTTTATTTTGTATTAAATCACCAAAAGTAATTTTTTCATCTGTTTGATGAAGTGAGGCAACATTCGCAGCAGACATGCTTACATTTTCTGCCAATAAATCGTTTTGTGCAAATGAAGTTCCAATGTATGCTACTGATAAGAAGCAGATAAATAGGATTTTGTTTAATAAATGTTTCATAACTAAGGGTTTTATATTATTAGTAATAATAATAATCTCGAAAGAAACTGATACGAATTAAAATAGAAAATCGGGTTGTATTATGTTTCTTAATTAATTATTATGGGTTTACAATACAATATTAAGTAATAATTAACAACTTGTCAAGTGGGTTTTTAGAGAATTTAAAGATTTTGATTTAAATCAAACATTCAAATGGTATGATTTTTGACTTGATGAAAGATACACTTTAATATGGTTAATTACGTTTATACATCAACCTCCTTTATGAAACAATATTTTATACTCTTTATTACGTTATTCACTATTACAACTTTATTTGCCGGCAATAATTTAGAAATCATAGATTGGAGCCATGCAGGCAATCAATTTGAAATTCCAAAAAACGTAAAGCATATTACATTAAACAATGTAGGTGCAAAACCCAATCAACCAAGTTTTGACAATTCAGTCATTTTTCTTAATGCCCTCAAATCATTGAACGGCGAATTTGGTGTGATTGAATTAGAAGCCGGAACATATCACTTCAAAAAACCTATTTCCATTCCTTCTAATATCTTAATTAAAGGAAAAGGAAGCGATAAAACAATACTCGATTTTAATTTAGGAGGCAATGGAGATTTAATTTCTATTCAAGGAAAAACAAGCAACATATCTACAAATATTACACAAGAAATAAAAAAAGGAACGAATACATTTACCGTAGCTGATGTAGCTGCATTTAAAAAAGATGATTATGTGTTGGTAAAACAAAGTGCCAATAATTTATTGTATTCTAATTGGGCTTACAATCATTTTTATCAAATAGAAAGGATTATCCAAATAAAAGGAAATACCATTACGTTGGAACATGCAGTACGATTAGATTATCCTAAGAGCAACAATCCAATATTACAAAAAATTACACCGACACAAAATGTCGGCATAGAATCTTTAACGATAAAAAGAAACGATGCAACATCCGGACAAACTTCTAATATTTACTTTAACTATGCTGTTAATTGTTGGGTAAAAGGTGTAGAATCTATCAATAGTAATTATGCGCATATATTAGTGCAAAGTGCTGCAAACATTACTATTTCTGGAAATTATATACACGATGCTTTTGATTATGGAAGTGGTGGAAAAGGCTATGGCGTGGTGCTACAATTTGGTGCAAGCAACAATTTCGTTTATGATAATATAGCACAACATCTTCGGCATTCATTTTTATTACAAGCTGAAGCAAATGGAAATGTACTTGCCTATAATTATTCCTACAACCCATATTGGACAGGCTCTTGGCTGCCTTCCGGCTCCGCAGGAGATATTGTGTTGCATGGCAATTATCCGTATGCCAATCTATTTGAAGGCAACATCGTACAAAATATTGTCATTGATAACTCGCATGGAATAAATGGTCCGGATAATACATTTTTCAGAAATAGAGTAGAAAGTTATGGTATGGTGATGAATGGTAATTCGGGCGACAATATGCATTTCATTGCCAATGAAATAACGGGTTCCGGCTTATTAAAAGGAATGCTAACATTGAACGGAAAGCAACAAGAAATTGCCAATAATGTAAAAGGTTCTCTACAAAGTGGAACCGTAAAAGAAACTTCTTTAATAAATAAAAATTATCATGCAAAAATTGGTACGCCCAACACGTATAACTCGTGGAAAAACGAGGCATACTTACGCAATAATAAAACGGTAAAAACAATTGTAGTAGCAGACAAAACAGATAATATTAAACAAGCTACAACTACTGTAGAGCCTACCAAAACAGCAATTACAAAAGAAACAACAAAAACAAAAAAGAAAAAATGTATCCGAAAAAGAAAGAAGAAAAAGTAACTATAGTTTACTACTTCTATTTCTTAATAAATGGTCGGCAATAACCAATGCAGCCATTGCTTCTACTATAGGCACAGCACGCGGCAACACACATGGGTCATGTCTGCCTCTGCCGGTAACTACGGTTTCATTGCCATATTTATCTATCGAATCTTGCTCTTGCATAATGGTTGCAATCGGTTTAAAGGCCACCTTAAAATAAATATCCATTCCATTACTGATGCCACCTTGTATGCCACCGGAATGATTGGTTTGTGTTTTTATTTGTTGATGTTCATCTTTATAAAAAAGATCATTATGCTCTGAACCACGCAAAGCCGTACCATCAAAACCACTTCCATATTCAAAACCTTTTGCTGCATTGATACCTAACATCGCCTTTCCTAAATCGGCATGCAATTTATCAAAAACAGGCTCGCCCAACCCAACCGGAACACCTTTAATTACACAAGAAATAACACCACCAATCGTATCACCATCTTTCTTTACTTCTTTAATTAAATCTATCATTTTGTCGGCAGTAACTGCATCCGGACAACGAACTATATTAGATTCTGTTTGCGAAAAATCTAATTCGGTATAATCTTTATCTAAAGCAATCGTGCCAACTTTAGAAACATACGCATTAATTTCAATATTAAAATGACGCAATAATTGCTTAGCAATTGCAGCGGCAGCAACGCGGGCTGCTGTTTCTCGGGCTGAACTTCTTCCGCCACCGCGATAATCGCGAACGCCGTATTTGGCATCATACGTAAAATCTGCATGCGAAGGGCGAAAACTATCTTTTATATGGTCGTAATCTTTGGATTTTTGGTCGGCATTTCGGATTATTATTCCAATAGGTGTCCCTTGTGTAACGCCTTCAAAAATACCGGAAAGTATCTCCAATTCGTCGGCTTCTTTACGTTGTGTTACAATGCTGGATTGTCCCGGTTTTCTTCTATCCAATTCGGCTTGTATAAATGCCGTGTCAATCTTCAAACCTGCGGGGCAACCATCTATTATTACACCTAATGCAACACCATGACTTTCACCAAACGTGGTAATTTTAAATATTTCTCCAAACGAATTTCCTGCCATAAAAACAAAGATAAAAAAAAGCACTCCGTTTTCTAAATAGTCACCAAGATTTGATTTTATATTAATAAGCTGAAAATAAAAGAAAACATACTGCTTTTAGTAACTTGCATTAAAATAAATAACATCCAACTATACGAATAGGATTTTTTTAAAACAGTATACATTTTTTTATGAAAGAAAAATTAATTACCCTTTTATTGCTCTTCCATTGTTCTGTTGCATTTACACAAAACAAACCGAATTTATCTAACCAAAATGCAAGACCTAAATTAGTCGTAGGTCTGGTTATAGACCAAATGCGATGGGATTTTTTATATAGATATTACGACCGCTATACAAATGATGGTTTTAAACGTTTGATGCGAGATGGCTTTAATTGTGAAAACACCTTTATTCCTTACTATCCAACAGTAACAGCTGCGGGACATGCCAGCATTTACACCGGCACTTCGCCTGCCATTCATGGCATAGTAGGCAATGATTGGTATGATTACGACCAACAAAAATCCATGTATTGCACTGAAGATAAAAATGTAACTTCTGTTGGTACCAGTAACAACAATGGGAAAATGAGTCCGAAAAATATGTTGGTAACAACAATAGGTGACGAATTAAAATTAGCCACCAATTTCAGAAGTAAAGTAATTGGTATTGCACTCAAAGACAGAGGCTCTATTTTACCGGCAGGCCATAGTGCAGATGCTGCGTATTGGTATGATAAAAAAACAGGAAATTTTATCACGTCATCTTATTATGAAACCGCGTTACCACAATGGGTTCTTGATTTTAATGCACCCAAAAGAGTGTTAGATTATTATCAGCAAGATTGGAATACGTTGTATCCTATACAAACATATCTTCAAAGCGACAACGATATAAATACCTATGAAGCACATGAATTTGATAGTACGCAAAATGGGTTTCCATATAATTTGAAAAAATATGCGGAACAGAACGATTTTGACAAAATTTTTAGCACTCCACAAGGAAATGCTTTAACAATGGAATTTGCCAAAACAGCCATTAAGAAAGAACAATTAGGTAAAGATTCTATTACAGATTTATTAGCCGTGTCTATTTCCTCAACTGATTATATTGGACATGCATTTGGTCCAAATTCCATTGAAACGGAAGACACCTATTTACGTTTAGATAGAGAAATTGCTGCTTTTTTGAAATATTTAGATATTGAAATAGGCAAAAATAATTACACCTTATTTTTAAGTGCCGACCACGGTGTGGCACATGTTCCGGGCTTTTTAGAAAAACATAAATTGCCCAACAACATTGTTTCCGGAAGTGATTCCAAGAAAAAATTAAATAACCATTTGAAAGAGAAATTTGGATATGACAGCATCATTATTGCTAATTTCAAAAATCAATTTTATTTAAATTTTAATGCGATAGAAAAACATCAATTAGACAAAAATAAAATAATAGAAAGTGCCATTTCATTTTTAAATACGATTGATGGTGTTGACCGCGTTTTAGATTATACAGCCATGCATAAAGCCATGTTGCCACAAGAATTAAAAGAACAATTTACTAAAGGATATTATCCAAGACGTTGTGGCGATATTTTAGTTATTTTAAAACCGGGCTATTTAGATACTAAGTATGAAACAGGAACACAACACAGTGTTTGGAATCCGTATGATGCACATATTCCATTACTTTTTTACGGCTATGGCATTAATAAAGGAAAAACGTATACAAAAACCTATATGACTGATATTGCACCCACAATTACCAGCCTTCTACATATACAAATGCCAAGTGGTTGTATTGGAAATACCATTGACGACGTTATAAAAAAGTAGCATTATTCTAATGAATTCTATAAATTTAAAAAAAACAAAAACATGAAAATAAAATATAGCTTTTGCCTCGCAATTATCATATCATTATTTGCTTGCAAAAAAGAAACGCAGAAAGAAATAGAAGTTACTTGTTCCGATATTCAAGCAGTAAATCCGGTTGGAAACTTGATGTATAATAGCTCAACCAATACATATACTTACAAAGTAGGAAATGGAATAAATATAATAATTAGTAATTTTCAAACTATTACAATTACAAATGATAGTATATCCGGCTTTCGTCTTGACTTTTGGGGTTCTGTTATGGATTCCATAAATAATATAGAACGAATGGATGCAAGTCATGAAAATTTAAACGGTAAACACATTAAAGACCGTCTTTCCACAGTTAGAACGCTCATTTTACCGGACAGTACAAAATTTACATTTTATGCTGCTGTAGATAGTTTTTATAACAGTCCGCTTATATCCTTATCTATCTTTCACAAAAATGAGTGCCATCGCTTTAATTTAAAATGTAATAAATTAATTTATAGCATGGATACGTCTGCAAGCGTTGCAAATAGTATAGATTCGCTCGAAGTCGATGGTGAAGCCGGTACAATCGAATTTAAAGAAGACTCCATTTTATTTGTAAATATTTACAATGAGACAATACCAAACAACAAAATATTTAATCGTGTGCCATTAGGACTAACCCTTAAATCTAATATTACAAATGTTATTGATTATTATGATGATATAAGATATCCGCATACTTTTCAACCTATACTAAATCCTAAAAAAGACGAATAATCTTTAGCTACTACTAATTATTTTCTATTTTCTTTTGTAGAAAACATACCTTTGCAGTATGACATTTGAAGAACGCGCACAACTATCGGAAACACGCATATTTAAAGCAGTATTTCCCAACACGACCAACCATTACGATACGTTATTTGGCGGCACCGCTATGCAACTCATGGACGAAGTAGCCTTCATTACAGCTACTCGTTTTACTCGATTAAAAATGGTTACCGTTTCTACCGATAAAATAGATTTCAATGTACCTATTCCGAGTGGAACAATTATTGAATTAGTTGGTCGTGTCATAAAACTCGGCAATACAAGTTTAGATATTAAAGTTGATATTTATATAGAGTTAATGAATTCCGACAAGCGAGAATTGGCAATTACAGGAATGTTTAAATTTGTTGCTGTTGGTGAAGATAAAAAACCTATAAAGATTGATATTAGTAAGTATTGAGATGTGAGATGTGAGATATGAGATATGAGATATGAGATATGAGATATGAGATATGAGATATGAGACATGAGATATGAGATATGAGATATGAGATATGAGATATGAGATATGAGATATGAGATATGAGACATGAGATATGAGATATGAGTTATGAGATGTGAGATATGAAATATGAAATATGAGATTCTCGCTACTCTCTACTCAATACTCTATACTCTATACTCAATACTCTCTACTCTCTACTCTCTACTCTCTACTCTCTACTCTCTACTCTCTACTCTCTACTCTCTACTCTCTACTCTCTACTCTCTACTCAATAAAATCTAAATGAAAAAAAAATGAAAAATATACTAAGTATCTTTTTTTGTATTTGTATAGCATTATCTGCTTTTTCGGAAGAAAGCGGGATGCATTTTGAACACGATGCCAGTTGGCAGCAAATACTCGATAAAGCTAAAAAAGAAAATAAATTTATTTTCTTAGATGCGTACGCAAGTTGGTGTGGTCCTTGTAAATGGATGGCAAAAGAAGTGTTTCCTAAACCGGAAGTCGGAGCAGCCATCAATCCCAATTATATTTCTGCAAAAATAGATATGGAAAAAGGCGAAGGATTAGAATTAGCTAAAAAATTTAATGTTCGCAGTTATCCAACTTATTTATTTTTTAATCCAAATGGAGAACTCGTGCACCGAAGCTTAGGTTCTATGCCAGCCGCTGATTTTATTGAGCTCTGCAATAATTCCTTAAAGCCAGAAATGCAATTCATTACACTTAAAAACAAGTATGAAAACGGTGAACGTGATACCGCTTTTTTGCGAAACTATGTATATGCTTCCAACAATGCTCAAGATAGCACCACACAACAGGCTTTAATCTATTTTTTAAATGCGGTACAACAAGAATTATCGCCGGAAAATATTGTACTGATAAGTACCGTTACCAATAGTATTCACGACCCAAGCTATGCCATTTTACAAGCAAATAAAAATAAATTTATTGATGTATTAGGAAAAAAAACAGTAGAAACACAGCAAGAAGAATTGGTTTGGTACGAAGCTAAAAAAGCCGGAAAGAAAGGCACAGACAAAGCAGCATTTAAAGCTGTAATTCAACAATATTTACCGGAAAAAACCAACTTACTTTGTGCCGAATACGAATTGAGTTTATTAAAAAGAGCAGATAATTGGAAATCGTATTTGCCAAAAGCAATTTTGTTTGCCGACAAATATTGCCAAAACGATGCCGACAGACTTAACCAAATTGCCGGAAATTTATGGGAAAACTACACTGCAAAAACAACCTTAGAAAAAGCATTAAAATATGCATTGCGTTCTGTAAAATTAGATAGCAATTACGAAAACAACGACACAGTGGCTCGTTTATATGCAAAATTAAACAACAAAAAAATGGCATTAAAATACGCACAAACTTCATTGTCGTTGGCTAAAGAAATGGGTGTAGATACATTTTCTATTCAAGAACTCATCGACAGCCTAAAATAAATCAGTTTATTTTTTGCCGATATAATTTATCTTGATTGTTTCACTCTTTTTCATGTCAGAATTCAAGATATATGTTTTCACTTGTAAGCTATCATTGATAGAAATGGAAGCCGTATTAGGTGGAATTTTTCCTAAGTTTTCTGCAAACAATAATAATTCGTTTTCCGGCTTTTTAAGTTGAATTGGAATAGTATGTTTTTCTTTTTTCAATGGAAAATCTGTTAGTATCCAAGTATTATTTAATTTCAATGAAATGATATCACCATCTTGTGTGTTATTATCCCAAACCTGCAATACTAAATCCGTATTTTTCACCAAACATTTTTTAGCGGAAACTACTTTCCTTTCGGCTAATTCTGCAGCACGTTTCTTTTTAGATGCAATCAACGATGCTGCGTGTTTTTCAGTAGCAATCATTGATGTGTCTTTCACTTTAGAACGCAACAAAACAGAAGTGAAACACTCAAAACCAGGCACAAAATTGCCATCGCCATCTATATTGGTAAACTCTTCAATTTTATGATAAACGGGTGTTCTATACAAGTCCAATTCCATCGTTTTATCAGGTTGTGGTTTTAATAAAAAATAGCCACTAAAACAATCTTCTATATGTAAATATGGATATGGAAACTCTTTTATCTTATCTAATTTATCAATAAATAATTTATTTTCTTTTAGTGTAGTATGCAAAATAAAATCACCGGAATAATCATTGCTAAATAAATTCAATTTAATGTCAAAAATATCTTTCTTCTTATTTTCAATTGTAGCATTAATAAAATAATCTCTATTATCAACATGCCCAACAATTACGCCACGCCATGCTCCGACCAACATTGGGTTTGCGTAGAAAAAAGAATTACTACACACTAAAATGAATAATATAAGTCTATTTTTCATTTGCTATTTATGGGTTTTTGCTGTTTACTACTCCGATAAAGTTACAAATTTTTATTAGTTAGATTTATAATTGTTGCATTTGTTGATAAATGGTGATACATTCTTTAGCTTCTTTTACATCGTGAACACGCAAAAATGATGCACCATTCTGCAATGCAATAGTATGTGCTACAGTTGTTGCATTTAATGCTTTATCCGGTGATGTTTGCAACAATTTATAAAACATACTTTTCCTCGACAAACCTACCAAAATAGGTTTATCTAATTGCTGAAAAACAGCTAAATGCTTTAATAGTGTATAGTTTTGTTCCATCGTTTTTGAAAAACCAAATCCTACATCTACAATAACATCTTTTATGCCAATTTTTGTCGCATATCCTATTTGCTGCACAAAAAAATCATAAATATCGGTTAGAATATTTACATAATTGGTTCGTTGATGCATGGTGTGCACAGTACCTTGTATATGCATTAAAATTATTGGGCAACGATGTGTGTGTGCCACTTCAAAAATGGCGGTATCATTTGTTCCGCCTGTAATATCATTAATGATTGAGACACCACTCTGTACAGCATATTCCGCTACTTTACTGCTATAGGTATCAATACTTAAACGTACATTCGGAAAATAATGATGGATGAGTTGTATCGGTTTTAATACACGATTTAACTCGGCATCCACAGAAATAATATCAGCTGAAAGACGCGTGGAAACACCACCAATATCTACTATATCAGCACCTTCGTTTACAAATTTTTCAACTTGTTTTAATATCTTTTTTTCGCTGCTGTATGCTCCACCGTCGTAAAAAGAATCCGGTGTTAAATTTAAAATTGCCATCACGGCCGGTTGCTGAACCGACCATATTTTACCTTTACAATTCAAACTAAAATGATGCATAATAAATGAGAAAGACAATTCTATTCTGAAACAACTACAAATTTATGTATTTTTGCGGATTGATGAGGAAAATCTCCAATTCAAAAGTACGTACGTAAAATTTAAACTATTTTTCGTATAATACATTAGCAACTATTAAACATGAGTGAAACAACCATATTACAATACGAAACAGCCTTTGCTAAGTGCAAAGATGTTTTTTTGAAAAAAACAAAAGATTATGGAACGTCTTGGCGTATTCTTAGAGCACGCTCCATCACCGACCAAATTTATATCAAAGCAAAACGCATTCGTACCATCGACGAAACAGGTGAAAATAAAGTTGGCGACAGTATAGAATCGGAATTTGTAGCGTGTGTGAACTATGGCATTATTGGCATCATTCAATTAAACTTAGAAACTAAAAAAAATTATGCGATAGAACTTAGTTACGAAGAAGCCGCTTTGTTGTTTGATGAACAATACACTATCATCAAAAAATTATTTTTGGCAAAAAACCACGATTACGGCGAGGCTTGGCGAGATATGCGTATCAGTTCTTATACCGATTTAATTTTGTCGAAATTACATCGCATTAAACAAATAGAAGAAAATAAAGGACAAACCATTATTTCTGAAGGAATAGATGCCAATTACATGGATATTGTAAACTATGCCATCTTTGCTTTAATAAAATTAAACGAACAATAAAACTATTATCAATTTCAATTTTCAGACATGGATTTAATTACCTTAATCGGATTATTTGCTGCCATTGCCGTTGGACTAACTCTCATTGGAAAATTTATATTTAGCCAATCCAATTTACCTATCAATTTCTTGCGTTATTTTGTGGGCGTTTGGTTTGTATTTTCCGGCGTAGTAAAAGCAATAGACCCAAGTGGAACCGCCATTAAAATGGAAGAATACTTTGAGATTTTTGAAAAATCGGTTCCATGGCTGGCATTCTTGTGGAAATTCTCAGTAGAACATGCTCTTTCCATTTCATTTTTTATGATAATTCTGGAAATTTATCTTGGCTTTGCTTTGATATTAGGTGCGAGGAAAAAAACGACTATTTGGTTGCTTATTTTATTAATTTTATTTTTCACTTTTTTAACCGGATACTCAGCAAAAACAGGCAAAGTAACAGATTGCGGTTGCTTTGGCGACTTCCTTAAATTAGCTCCTATTCAATCGTTTTATAAAGATGTTTTCTTAAGTGTTTTAATCTTAATCATTTTATTGGGACAAAAAAATATAAAAGAACTTTTTGGAAAATTATTAGGAAAAATAGTGTTAATGGCTTTTACTTTAGTATCCATCGTATTTGCATATAGAAACATTTATTGGGAACCTATTGTAGATTTCAGGCCATACCAAATTGGCACTTCTGTTCCGGAAGGATTAAGATTACCACCAAATGCAAAACCGTATAAATATGAGAATGTTTACACGTATAAAAATAAAAAAACAGGTGCTTTAAAAACATTTCCACCTAATCAATTTCCGGATGCAGCAGACTATGACAATTGGGAATATGTAGATAGAAAAGACATCATGATACAAAAAGGCGACGATCCAAAATTAAAAGATTTTGGAATCAAAGATGCTGAAGGTGTGGACGTTTCAAACGATTTTTTTACTGAAGAACAATATATCTTTTTTATTATCATTCCTGAATTGAAAAAAGTAAACGTTGATGGCTATAAAAAGATGATTAAAATTGTAGATGCAGCAGCCGATGACGGTCGATTGGTATTTATACTAACCGGTAGTCTTTTAGATGATATGCAAACATTTGCAGACAAGTATAAACAAGAGTACGAATACGGAATATTTAATACAGATGCCACACCATTAAAAACTATTTTGCGTTCAAATCCGGGTTTATTGATTTTGAAAAAAGGTATCATCGTTGGAAAATACCATTACAACGAATTAAGTACCTATTCAGATTTGAAAAAAAGTGTGATAAAATAAGTATCTTACCACTTCATTATGTCGAAATTCATTTTAAATAAATTCTTTTACGGCTTATTAGTATTAATAGGTGTCGTGTTTGTAGTATTTGGATTATTTAATATTCTTCCGGTGGATCCAGCCCGACTCACCTTAGGACAACGTGCCGATGTAGAATCCGTAGAAGCAATTAATAAAGAATTAGGATTAGACAAACCCAAATATGTGCAATTTGCATTATACTTAAATGATTTATCACCTATAGCCATTCACGAAACCGACGTTAAAACACAAGAAAAATATGGTTATACCAAATTATTTAGTGTTGGAAAAGATAAAGCATTAGTGGTAAAAGCACCCTTTTTACGACGCTCCTATCAAACCAAAGAAAACGTTTCGGAAATTTTGAAACGGGCATTGCCACAAACTATTATTTTGGCATTTGCAGCTATGTTTATTGCCAGCATCGTCGGCATTTTTTTAGGCGTTATTGCTGCGGTAAAACAACATTCTTGGTTTGACAATGCCGCCATGTCGTTATCCGTTTTAGGAATTTCGGTGCCATCGTATTTCTCGGCAATTGTGCTGGGTTATTTCTTCGGAATTGTATTACATAAATATACCGGATTAGAACAAACCGGCGGACTAACCATGATTGACGATTACGGCAATGAAGTATTGATGCTCAAAAACTTGATTTTACCGGCATTTGCATTAGGCTCTCGACCAATTGGTATTATTTTCCAATTAACGCGAAGTGCTATGTTAGATGTTTTATCTCAAGATTTTATTCGTACAGCCAAAGCAAAAGGATTAAGCAATATAACCGTTTTATTTAAACATGCCTTACGTAATGCATTGAATCCGGTTGTTACGGCTGTATCCGGATGGTTTGCTTCTTTATTAGCCGGTTCGTTTTTTGTCGAAGTAATTTTTGATATAAAAGGATTAGGTTATACAGCCGTTGATGCTTTGCAAAAATTTGATTTTCCGGTAGCAATGGGCAGCGTGTTATTCACCGCTTTTGTTTTTATTATAATGAATATTATAGTAGATATTGCTTATGCCGTGTTAGACCCAAGAATTCGAATTGGAAAATAAATCGTTAGAATAAATCAAACATTCATGCTAATTTTTTTGATTGGATTTATGGGCTGTGGAAAATCGTTTATTGGACGAAACTTAGCACCAATGCTCCATTACGATTATGTGGATATGGATAAATTTATTGAAGAACAAGAACAACTATCTATAGCTGAAATATTTGAGCAAAAAGGAGAAACTTATTTTAGAGAACAAGAACATCAATTTTTATTAAATATTGATATTACAAAAGATAAAGTAATCAGCACAGGAGGTGGCGTACCTTGCTTTTATAATAATATGGATTTGATGAATGAAAAAGGATTGACTATCTATTTAAATAGAAGCAAATCTATTACCATTCCACGCCTAATAAAAGGACAACATAAACGTCCGCTAATTGCTCAACTAACCGAATCTGAATTGGAAAATTTTTATGATGACCGATTAGCTATGCGTGCTCCATTTTATGAACGTGCTGCGTTACACGTGGGCGACGATGATTTAGATACTATCTATCAAAAAATACAAGCTTTTTTGAAAGCTTAATATATCGTAATTTTTTTTCCTAAAAAGTGAGGTGGTGTGTTCAGTACATACAAGTCTAACATCAGCAAAACACGCGCGGCTCGTTCTCTAAAAAAATTATACAAACCTGCATTAAAACTTACATCTTTAGCATTAAAACCAATCGCTTCCAAATCATATTTATGCGCAATCATCAACGCACGTTCATTGTGAAATTGTTGAGAGATGAGTGTAACCTTATTTTGACCAAATACTTTTTTGCAACGTATTACCGAGTCATGTGTTCTAAATCCGGCATAATCACAAACGATGCAAGAATCGGGCACACCTAATGCAATTAAGGCATCCGTAAAATCTTGTGGTTCGTTATAACCGTGCCAGCCATTATCTCCGGAAATTAAAATACGATCTATTTTTTTTGCCTTCCATAATGCATACGTTGCATCTAATCTATTTTGCCAAAACGGATTTATAGTTTTTTTATCTTTTAATGTTTTGCAAGTGCCTAACAACAAGCCAACTTTATGATATGGAATTTCAGCAACGGAGCTATATGTTTTTCCGATTGCAAATTGCTCAACTTTATAATTACAAAAAAACAAAACTGCCAATGCACATACACTCATCGGTAAATAAAAAAACAAGAATGCTTTTTTAGAGAACAACGTTTTTATCATCGAACCAACTAATTAGGCTATTGGATTTTATAAAAATATTTTAATTGCAAATCCAACGAAAGCGACGCATAACTGAAGAAATTATCTTTATACGGAACCTTATTTTTTTCTAATAACTGTATCATGTTATATCCGGTAGTGCCGACATAAAATTTATCGTCTTTTAATTCGGAATAATACGATGCATCTTCGGTTAGCATTGTATATTCTTTTGCATACATTGCATCAGATTGGAGTAGCTTTTCAGAAATTGGTACTTTGGTAAAATTTTCTTTCAAAATTTTTTCCATCATCTCACATGTACCTTCCATTTTTTCCCAAAAATTTTCGGCGGCACTCACCCAAGTTTTATTCTCTTTATTATACAGTGTATAACGTTTAGCTCTCAATCTTAAAAACTCTGTAAACAAAGCTTTTTCTTCTTCAAGAGTAGTTGCAGCCAATGCTTTTTTCAATATATCATTTTCTGCATTTAAAGTATCTTTAAAAATTTGTACATTTCTATAAATACCTTGTAAGCTATCAATTTCCACCATTTTTTTCTCTTCGTACAAACGCATTGCATACGTAATCATCGCTTCATTCGCATATTGAAATTGACGAAACAATTGATGCATTACTGGAATAGACCATGCTTGAGTAGATGTAAGTTTATCATTTTTTTTCACCATCAATTCGGGTGAGCTAATAAACAAAACCGGTGTTTTATAATTGATATAGTGTTTTTCTTTTTTAGGATTGATAAATTGAAATTGCGTTTCAATTACGTATGGTGCACTATCCAATGGCATGTGCATACGCCAGATATTCCAATCGTATTCATTTTCCATCACGGTGTATTTACTCACCTGCGATTTCATTTTAGGTTGTGGATGGATGAAGTAAGATACTGTATCTGCAAAATAAACTACCGTGTTTGGAAAATCGTTGCCTACTAATTTAGGCCAATATAATTCGCCTACAATATTTTTCATGGTACGTAAATATTCCATACGGTCTGTTACCAATTTATCGGCTGCATTTGCTTGCACCATTTGCACCGGTGCTTCTGCAAATACGCACAACGAAATAGAAATTAGGAAAGCGGTGATTATTGTTTTCATGTGTGTAAGTTTTATGGTTAGAAGAGATAAGCTCCTTCGGCTTTATTATTTTCGATATTTACAATTATATGTTCGTTTAAAGTAGTGGCAATAGGGAAACCCACAATATCAGCGTTTATCGGAAATGTTTTATGTGTTCTATCTACCAAAATTGCAATAATAATTTTTTTAGGATTAAAATGTGTGAGTGGTTGTAATGCATAAAACAAGGTTCTTCCGGTATTACCTACATCATCTATAATCAATATCGTTTTATTATTCAAATTTATATCATTTTTTATAATTATGCTTTCTTTTAATGGTTCCGGTTTATGAACACTAATCGTAGAAAATTGTATTTGTTTGGTCGAATCAAATTGTTCAATTTTTGTACCAATTTCTTTTGCTATCGTTAAGCCACCGCCGGGTTCTATGCCTAAAATCACCAATTCATCATCACCATACGTTAGTTCTAATGCTTGAAACGCCATTCTATCCAGCATAAGTTCAATCGTGGAAGCATTTAATATTTTCTGTGCCGTTTTCGGAATTAACATGTTAATTAATTTAGATTATTTCTAAATAAATCAGAATTAAACATTCTTTCAAAATAGAAATTAAAAATAAGCCTATAATAGTGTATTTTCGCAATAAAATCAAATAAATTTCTGATGAGTTTTCTTACAATCATTCAAATTATCTTTTTTATTGCCTTAGTAGGCACTACCTTTTATTTAGCTTTCCGCAAATTTAAAGAAATCTACGACAATGTAAACATGGGAAAACCGGAAACGATAAACTCTACAATGGGTTTTCGTATTAAGAGTGTTTTACTGATTGCATTTGGACAGAAAAAAATGTTTAAAATTACTTTTCCGGCACTTTTACATTTAGTAATTTATGCTTCATTTTGTATTACACAAATAGAATTAATAGAAATCTTCATCGATGGATTTTTTGGAACACATCGTTTCATCTATCATTTATCAGAAGGCACTTTCATTAATTCGTTCTACATTTTTGTCATCAACTTTATTGAGATATTATCACTCTTAACTTTATTTGTAACCATTGCCTTCATTTTAAGAAGAACTATTTTCAAAATCAATCGTTTCAACAAACCGGAAATGAAAGGTTGGGCAACCAAAGATGGTTTAATCATTTTAGCTGCTGAGCTTACCTTAATTACTTTTATTTTTATGATGAATGGTGGCGACAGTGCCTTACACATTCAAGAGCATGGAAAAGATTATGGATTTATTTTAAGTGGCGTGTTGGGTTCTATGCTGAGCGATTTACCAACCGGTTTATTACATTTTATTGAAAAATTAGGTTGGTGGGGACACATCATTACGGTAATGGCATTTATACTTTATTTACCATATTCTAAACATTTACATATTTTATTAGCGTTCCCAAATACTTTTTTCACGCGTCCGGAAGCCAAAGGCGAAATGCGCAACATGCCGGCTATCCAACACGAAGTACAATCCATGATGGATCCAAGCTTTGTAGTACCGGAAACAGAGGGTGAAGTACAATTTGGAGCTAAAGATGTTTATGATTTATCTTGGAAAAGTTTGTTAGATGCTTATACTTGTACAGAGTGCGGAAGATGTACTGCTGCATGTCCGGCAAACCAAACAGGAAAAAAATTATCTCCACGTAAAATCATGATGGATACGCGTGATAGAATGGAAGAAATAGCTGCTTGCAAAAAAGAACATGGACCGGATTTTGTTGACAATAAAACACTTTTAGGCGACTATATCACCGGCGAAGAATTACGTGCTTGTACCACATGTAATGCATGTGTAGAAGAATGTCCGGTAAGTATTTCTCCATTAAATATCATCTTAGAATTACGTCGTAATTTAATTATGGAACAATCAGATTCTCCGGCGGAATGGAATAACGTTTTTGCCAATATGGAAAATAACCAAGCTCCATGGCAATTTTCACCAAGTGACCGTTTAAATTGGACAGAAGAATTAAATTAATCCAGGTTATCATTTATTAAAAACTATTTCAAAATTAAAATTTATCATTTTTATGCAATATAAAGTACCAGTATTATCCGAGTTGGTTGCCGAAGGAAAAACACCGGATGTTATTTTTTGGGTAGGATGCGCAGGCAGTTTTGACCAACGAGCACAACGTGTTACAGTCGCATTTACAAAAATCTTAAATCAGCTCAATATCAATTTTGCCGTTTTAGGAACAGAAGAAGCTTGTACCGGCGATCCGGCAAGACGTGCAGGAAACGAATTTGTATTTCAAATGTTAGCACAACAAAATATTGCCACTTTAAACGGTTACGGCGTAAAGAAAATTTTGACAACTTGTCCGCATTGTTTTAACATCATTAAAAATGAATATCCTGCATTAGGTGGCCAATACGAAGTATTGCATCATTCTACTTATTTGCAACAATTAATCAACGAAGGACAATTAAAAGTAGAAGGTGGACCATTTAAAGGAAAACGTATCACCTACCACGACTCTTGCTATTTAGGCAGAGCTAATGAAATATACGAAGCACCACGTTCAGTTATTGAAGCATTAGATGCAGATTTAGTAGAGATAGACCGAAGCAAAGCAAACGGTTTGTGTTGTGGTGCCGGTGGTGCACAAATGTTTAAAGAAGATGAACCGGGCGACAAACGCATCAACATACAACGCACCGAACAATTAATGGAAGTTTATCCGGATATTATTGCGGTGGCATGTCCTTTTTGCAACACCATGTTAACGGATGGTGTGAAAAATGAAAACAAACAAGATGAGATTAAAGTAGTAGATATTGCGGAGTTAGTAGCACAAGCCAATAAATACTAATTTAGATAAGTTGTTTCAATCTTTTTAAATGTCGGATGTTTCATCCGGCTTTTTTATTTTCATACTATATCTACAACATAAATGACATTAACAAAAAACAACATAAACTACATAGTTGTATAATAAGCTAAAGCATTTTTACACGCAAAAACTTTTGTATTTTTACAATAGAAACGAGATAAAATATCCGTTTCCATTTTTAAATTAATTTATTAAACATGTTGACACCATATCATATTTTACCGGATTATGCGAAAGTTTGGGTGTACCAAGCCAGCAGAAGTTTCACACAAGAAGAAGTGAGAGAAATAAGCGATATACTCGAAAATTTTGTGGACCGATGGCAATCTCATGGAAAAGATATCAATGGCTGCGGCTCTATTTATTACAGACGTTTTATCGTATTAGTAGCGGATGATAGTAATTGCAAAATAGGCGGATGCTCTATTTATGAAACGGCAAAATTATTGCAAGAAATTGAACAAGCATATTCCATCGAACTATTCGACCGATTAAAAGTAAACTATAAAATAACGACGGATTTAGTTGGAAGTTTTCCTTTTAATCAATTAAATGAATACATAGAATCTGGCAAGATAAATGAAGACACGATTGTATTCAATAATTTGGTAGATAATAAAAAAGATTTTGAAACAAAATGGGAAATCCCGTTAAAAGAATCAGCTTATTTTAAATTCGTAACGGTTTAAACAAATTTCCGTATTTTTACAAAAATCAGGTAACCTATGCGAATGAAATCGCTTTATATTTTTCTCTTTGTTGTTTTTATATCGAGTTGTGCCCGACCATACCGAAAAATAAAAATGACTGATATTCCTTTTAATGAATATAGAGATGAAAATAGCATCTCGTATTCCGTTCGTCAAGGTGTAATGTACAATTTAAAAAACTTATTTTACGCCAAAAGAGAGTTCAAAAAAGATGTGAATTTAATTGCATTTAAAATCATCAATAAAACTGATTTACCTTTAAATATAAATGATTTGCAATTTTATTGCGGTGCAGCTTTGCCATTAATTCCCATTTCAAAAGAAGATTATTATAACACCATAAAACAAAAAGCAGCTCTGTATTGGTTATATTCTCCGGGTGTTGTCGTGTATCCTCGACCGCCAAAAGGCAGTAAAAAATTTATTCCATTACCATTTGGAATTCCAATTGCTGCTGTAAACTATGGTGTAGCACTAAAGGCTAATAAAAAATTACAAAACGATTTGAATCTATTAGATTTACGCAATAAAGTTATTCAACCCAAAGATAGTATTGAAGGTATCTTGACATTTAAAAATGTAGATAATTGCGGCGATATCTTCATTACTGTAAAAGAAAATTAAAATGACAAACACAACAACCGATTCCATTACACCTAAATTTTTATCCGTAGGAAAAATAGAAGGATACAGTTACTTAGCCTTATTATTGATTGCAATGCCATTAAAATATTTTGCTGATATGCCATTAGCCGTTCGCATTGCTGGTTCATTGCACGGCATTTTATTTGTAGCTTTTGTATTTTATATTTTCAGAATGTACTTGGCAAAAAAATTAGATGTAGAAAATGCTACGTATGCTTTCTTATTATCGATTGTGCCGTTTGGTACTTTCTTTTTAAAAAAATTAGTAAAAGAATAAAGTTACGCTTCTACTACTTTTTCCATTTTCATACCTCGTGAACCTTTTAATAAAATTTCGGCATCTTTAAAAGATTGCTCACGAAACCACGTTCCCGCTTCGATGGAATTTTTGAATTTTAAAAGATTATTTCCGGTTGTTTTACCAAACTCCTCACCTACCAACACGATAGTATCAAATGCTAATTGTAAGGCTAAGTCGGTAATTTTTTGATGCTCTTCTGCTGCATATTTTCCTAATTCAAACATATCACCTAAAATAACAATCTTTTTCGCTGCATTAGAATGTGCAAAGTTTTCCAATGCATGTTGCATACTGCTTGGATTGGCATTATAAGCATCCAATATTAAAGAATAGGTTGCCTTTTGAATCAATTGAGAACGTGCATTAGTTGGATTATATTGTTCGATAGCTTGTTTAATATGTTCATTTTTTACGTTAAAATATTTCCCAATAGCAATGGCACACATAATATTACTAAAATTATAGTTTCCGTATAAATGGGAATTTATTTCTGTAGATTCAAATTGAATTTTCAAAAATGGATGTTCGTTCAACACAACACTCGAAAAATTATTTGACTCGTTTTTCCCGTACGAAATAACGTTTTGCAAATTTCTTTCGTGTATCATATCCATTAATATCATATCATCACCATTTACAAAAACGGTTCCAGCATGCATATTTAAAAAATCGTACAACTCACCTTTTCCTTTGCGAATGCCATCCAAACCTCCAAAACCTTCTAAGTGTGCTTTACCACAATTTGTAATGATACCATGAGTTGGCTGTACAATGGAACAATAGCTTTCAATTTCTTTTTGATGATTGGCACCCATTTCTATAATGGCAATTTCTGTACCGAATTGCATTTGTAAAATGGTTAATGGTATTCCAATGTGATTATTGAGGTTACCTTTTGTAAAATGTGTTTGGTAGGTGGTTGCTAAAACTGCGTTGACTAATTCTTTCGTAGTAGTTTTTCCATTAGAGCCTGTTATCGCAATAATTGCTTTGGGTTTGACTTGTTGCAAATGATATTTTGCCAATGCTTGTAAAGTCTGCAACACATCAGTTACAACAATACATCTATCCGAAGTTTTATATCCTTCTTCATCAATAATTGCATACGATGCTCCTGTCTCTAATGCTTGTTGTGCGAATTTATTTCCATTAAATTGTTCCCCTTTTAAGGCAAAATAAAGTTGATTAGGAAGAATATTTCTTGTATCTGTAGTAATACCAATTAAAGGTGAAAACAGTTGGTAGAGTTGCGTAATTTCCATGCGATAAAAATAAAAAAGTCCTGAAGAATATTCAGGACTTTGATATGATAAATTTTACAAACTAGTATTTTCTAGATTTTTCATTTTTAGAGATTTGTTTTTTCATCTCCCAGAATTTTTTTCCACCGAACATGTTACCATCCGGAGAACCAACACGTACCATTGCACAACGGAAACCGATATCGTCAGATGATTGATCTTCATTTAAGAATCTTCTTGTACCCGGAGACAAGAAATATCCTCTGTCTCTCCAAGAACCGCCTTTAAATACACGTGCTTTGTTATTCACTAAAGTAGATACACCGTATTGATATTCTACTTGAGAAGAAGAATCGCCGTCATTATAATCTAATGCGAATGATTTTCTATAGTTTCTTCTGTTGGTTAAATCTTCATCTTCTTCACGAACATATTTGATTCTACCCATGCTATCCAAACCTTCTTCAAAAGTAGGTCTCATAAAGATATTACCACGGTACGTATTTAAATCTTCCCCATCAGGCTCTGTCATTGCACGGTAAACATCTTGTGTCCATTCGTTTACGTTACCAGCCATATTAAACAAACCAAAATCATTTGGATAGTTTGCATGTACATCTGCAGTAATCTCTGCATTGTCATTTAATGCACCGGCAACACCCATATAGTCACCACGACCTCTCATAAAGTTAGCTAAGAAATCACCTTGGCTTTTGGTATGTTTTTGGTAACGGAAAGTAGCACCATCCCATGGATAAATTCTTCTATCTGTAATAACCTCTTCACCCGGCATTGGCATATTGCCACGTAAGCCTAAAGCTGCGTATTCCCATTCTGCTTCAGTTGGGAGTCTGTAATCCGGTAATAAGATACCATCACTGATATTTACATTACGTTTACCTGATCCGTTTGGATTTAAATCTTCTTTTTGTTTTTTAGTTGCACCTTGATACAAACCTAATGCATATGCTTCTGTGTTGAAGTTATCTTCATTTTTTTGGTTTGCGTTCAAATCTAAATAACCTTCTTTAATCAAGATCATCTCGTTTACACGGTCTGTTCTCCATTTGCAATATTCAGTTGCTTGTAACCAACTCACACCAACAACAGGATATGTATTATAAGAAGGATGCGTAAAATAATATTTTACATAAGGCTCATTATATGCCAAGTTTCTTCTCCAGCACATAGAGTCCGGTTTAGCACTTTTAACAAACTCCGGATGGTCAGTACCGAAAACTCTATCCAACCAATATACATACTCACGGTAGTCTAAGTTAGTTACTTCTGTTTCATCCATATAAAAAGAAGAAACCGTAACACGACGCTGGATATTGCTGTTTTCATACATCAAATCATCTTCCGTAGCACCCATTGCAAAAGTACCACCTTCAACCAACACTAAGTTAGGTCCGGTAATTTGATTCGTATTTTCAGAGCGTTCGAAACCACCCCATTTTTTGTCGTTGTAATTCCAACCGGTAGTAGCAGATGAATTGCTTTTACCACCTTTACAACTAATTGCTAATACACTTGCAATAATACTTAAGTGTAAGAATTTTCTCATTCTATTAAAGGTCATTATTTCGGCTTTTTATTATAAAAATCAAAGATAGGTTAAATAAATTAAATTGCAAAACATTTAGTCTAACTTTATAAACGGATTTTTTTTTAACTTATTGTTACATGTCGGCTATTTTTGTCTATAAAAACAAGATTATATTTTATAATTTCACGCTAACTCATTTATTCGCCATTAATGAATATATTATTCCATAAAAAAACAGCGTTTGTATTCTTTTTTTCTCTACTATTTTTTGCCTTGAACGCTCAAAATAGTAATAAAAATACACGTGAAGTAGTACTTAAATGGAAAAACAATACTACATTTCCTACCTTTTCTTCGGCAGTATATCTTTCAAAATTTCAATCACTGCCCGCGTATTCATTCGTAGAAAAAATCAATAAAAATCAGGCTATTCATATATTCATATCCAATGAACAATACGAACCACTTACTGCACAAATGTTGACAAATAATCAACGACTTGCAATCCAACAACAACCACTAGTACAAGTAGAATATGGCTATGAACGTGGAAATAAATTAGCTACCATTGAAATCTTACCATTTAGAAATAACAATGGCACGATTGAAATCCTAAAACAATTTCAGTGGAACATCACCACTTCTACTACTTTGGATGAAAGGAATTTTGAAAACACAGGTACCAACCGAACCTATGTAGCTAATTCCATTTTAAGCACAGGCAAATGGTATAAATTCGGTGTACCCAAATCCGATGTATATAAATTAGATTATACATTTTTGAAGAACTTAGGTATTTCTGTACAAAATATTAATCCGCAAAACATTCGTATTTTCGGGCATCGCAGCGGCATGCTCCCGGAATTAGCCGGAGCTGATAGAGAAGATGAGGTACTTGAAATTCCCATTAAAGTAGTTAGTGCTAACGCTACACAATTCCAAGAAAACGATTATGTGTTAGCATATCTTCCTGGACCGGAAAAATGGGATTACCAATCAAGTTCACAAACGTTTATTGCAAAAAAGCATTTATATAGCAACACAAAAAATTTCTTCATTACTACTGATGCTGGTGCTGGAAGTAGAATTGGTACTGCTACCACTCCGGCAGCAGCATCTACTAAAACTATCACGACGTATAATGATTACGGATTTTTTGAAGAAGACAAAGTAAATATTGCACAATCCGGAAAACAATTTTTAGGTGACGAATTTGGTAGTATAACGGATAAAGTATATGCGTTTAATTTTCCAAATATACTTACAACACAACCTACCAAAGTACGCATTGCAACTGCTGCATTTTCTAAGGCATCCGGCTCAACATTTACAATTTCATCAGATGGAAATGCCAATGCAAATAGCTATTTCACACCCAATGTTTCCAACATTTCCGGCATCGATAATTATGCTGTAAAAATGGAAAAGTTATATACTTTTTCTAATCTAAATCCGGTATTTAATATTTCGCTCAACTTCAATAGAAACGGCGATTTCAACACAAAAGGTTGGTTGGATTATATCCAAATAAATGCCATTTCTACCTTGCGTTACAATGGCACACCGCTGTCCTTTAGGAGTATAGCATCTGTTGGCAGTGGTGATATCTCTACATTTGAGATTCAAAACATGCATTCGAATGTTGAGATTTGGGATGTAACCAACCCTTTTCATATTCAAAAAATAAACTACACATTAAATGGCAGCACGGCATCTTTCAAAATTGAAACAGACTCATTAAAAGAATTTATTGCATTAGAAAACACAACCAATATACCAACCGGAATGGGCAGTATAGCCAATCAAAATATACATGCTACACCACAAAAAGATTTATTGATTTTCACTCGAAGTGCATTTCTTTCTCAAGCAAATGAGTTGGCACAATTTCATCAAACCAAACAAAATTTATCTTCTGCAGTTTTTGAATTAAATCAAGTGCTCAATGAATTTTCTTCAGGTACAAATGACATTACTGCTATCCGTAATTGCATTAAAATGTTTTATGATAGAGCTGCAGGCAATACAGCTATAATGCCAAAATATGTTTTGATTTTAGGTGATGGAACATTCGACAATAAAAACTATGGCGACTATTTGATGCCAACATATGAGAGTGATAAAACATTTGAAGCATTAGAAACGTTTGTTTCCGATGATTATTTTGGATTATTGGATGATAACGAAGGTGCAAATATTACAAATACATCAACAGAAAAATTAGATGTGAGTGTTGGCAGAATTCCTGCAGATGATATGACAAAAGCACAAACGGCCGTTGATAAAATAAAAATGTATGGCTCAAAAGAGGCGTATGGCGAATGGAGAAATCAAGGAACATTTATAGCAGATGATGAGGATTACAACATTCACATTGACGATGCCGACGAATTTGCTGACAATCTTTTTACCGTTCAAAAAAAGATAAACGTTGACAAAATTTATTTAGATGCCTATCAACAACAATCGCAAACAGGTGGAGCCGCTTATCCGGCAGTAAATGATGCCATCAACAAAAAATTATTTACAGGAACACTCTTTATTAATTATGTTGGACATGGTGGACCAATCGGATTAGCAAAAGAAAAAATCCTGACAATAGACGACATTAACCAATGGAACAACAGCACCAAACTACCTTTATTTATTACAGCTACATGCGAATTTGCTCCGTTTGATTTTATGGATCAATACACAGCCGGCGAGCGTGTTTTATTTAAAGAAAATGGTGGTGGAATTGCATTGGTTACTACAACTCGTGTTGTATATTCTAATAGAAATAAAACGATGAATGAAAATTTCATGGCTCAATTGAACAATGCTTATACTAATAAAAATACCACATTAGGCGATATACTTCGCAATGCAAAAAACAACACAAACACCGGTGACGGAAATAGAAAATTTACACTACTAGGCGACCCGGCTTTACGATTAGCTATTCCAACGTACGATATTGTTGTAACTAAAATTAATTCGATTCCAATTTCTTCACCACACGATACAATTAAAGCCTTATCAAAAATTACCATTGATGGTGAAGTACGCGATAACAGTAATGCGTTAATGACAGATTTTAATGGCATTGCCGCAACAACGTTGTATGACAAAATGAAATCGATTACAACCCTAAGCAACGATCCCGAAAGTGCTCCTTTTCCTTTTAATTTACAAAAAAACAGCATCTATAAAGGAAAAACAAAAATCACCAATGGAAAATTTCAGTTTACGTTTTTAGTGCCTAAAGATATCGACTACAATTATGGAAATGGAAAAATAAGTTTGTACGCAAGTTCAGATACGACAGATGCTGCCGGATATACCAATGACATTATAATCGGTGGTGCAAGTGATACTTTTCCGATTGATAATGAAGGACCCATTGTAGATGTTTTTATGAATGATGAAAAGTTTGTTTTTGGTGGCATCACCAATGAAAATCCCAAATTATTTTGTAAGCTATATGATGAAAACGGAATCAACACTTCCGGAAATGGAATTGGACACGATATAACTGCCATCATTGACAATGATACTCGAAATATTTACACGCTCAATGATTTTTATGAAACGGAGATAGATGACATTGCAAATGGAAAAATCCTATATCCTTTTTCTAAATTAAAAAAAGGAAAACACACTTTAGAAGTTAAAGCTTGGGATGTTTTAAATAATTCCGGCGTTGGCTACACCGAGTTTTTGGTGGAAGAAGATGCAAAATTAGCATTATCGCATGTATTAAACTATCCGAATCCGTTTACAACCTCTACACATTTTATGTTTGAGCATAATCGACCGGGCACTGCATTAGATGTAAAAATTGAGATATTTTCCGTATCCGGAAAAATAATTAAAACGATTATTAAAAATATAAATAGTGTAGGCTACAGAGTAGATGATATTGCTTGGGATGGTTTGGATGATTTTGGAGATAAAATTGGCAAAGGTGTGTATATCTACAGAATCACCATAAAAGATGATAATGGAAAAAAAGTGAGTCAATATCAAAAATTAGTCGTACTAAATTAGATTATTTCAAATAATTTTGCCATTTTAACGTTTCCAAACCATAGTGTTTTTATATGAGATATAAATTAATTACCAATTTCCTACTTACTGCATTTCTACTTACGACTTTTTGTTCCGTTTCTATCGCTCAAATTAGCAGCAGTAAAAGTGGTATTAACACCGTAAACAGTGCTGTTCCTTTTTTACGCATTGTGCCGGATGCACGTGGTGGTGGCATGGGTGATGTTGGTATCGCGACTTCTGTTGATCCGAATACTACATTTTACAATGCTTCCAAATTAGCATTTGCCAAACGTAAATTAGGACTTTCATTATCGTATGCACCGTGGTTACGTGCATTAGGCATTACGGATATTTTCATGACTCATTTTACCTTCTATTATAAAGTAACACCGAATGATGTGGTTCATACTTCTTTGAAGTTTTTTAGTTTAGGTGATATTGAATTTACAGACAATGCCGGAAATCCTATTGGCAGTGGTCGTCCACGAGAATTATCGTTCGACGCCGGCTATACCCGAAAATTAGGAAAACATTTTGGTTTAGGTGTAGCCTTCCGATATATCTACTCCAACTTAGCTCAAGGGCAAAGTATTGGAAGCACACCTATTAAAGCCGGACATGCCGGAGCAGCAGACTTAACCGGAACCTATAACTTAGATATGACGGTCGGAAAAAAGAAAATGAAAGCCAACTTCATGACAGGTATCGCAATTACCAATATGGGTTCCAAAATTTCTTATACAGAAGATGCTGTTGAAAAAGATTTTATTCCAACAAATTTCGGCATTGGTTTTGGATTTAGATTGCAGCCAACTAAAAGCCATGAATGGGGAATTTATTTAGATGCCAATAAATTATTGGTACCAACACCGGATACTATTGATAAAAACAACGACAATATCTACGATTTTAAACAACAATCTTCTTTTAAAGGTATGTTCACCTCTTTAGGCGATGCACCGGGCAAATTTAAAGAAGAAATGAGAGAATGGACTATGGGTATTGGTACAGAATATTGGTACGATCATATTTTTGGTGCTCGTGTAGGTTATTTCTTAGAAGCGAAAGATAAAGGCTTCCGTCGATTTGTGTCAACCGGTGTAGGCGTAAAATATAGCGTCTTTGGTTTAGACTTTTCTTATTTAATACCAACTGGTGGTGCTAGAAACCCATTAGATAATACTTTCCGTTTTTCATTGAAATTTGACTTTGCAAAAGTTGGTGGTAATAAAGTAGATGATGATGGCGATGACATCAACGATGCAACAGACAGAGTAGACAAAGGAACTAGAAAACGTTTAAAGAAAGGCTCTAAAACAGCCCAATAAAATATACAACAAATTACAAAAGCAATGATAGTTTTTCACTTACTATCATTGCTTTTCTTATTTTATCGATAATAAAAATGCTACCTGTAGAAATTAAAATCAGACAATTAGGTTTAACTCAACTATTCGATAAAAATTAAAAGGAAGCAAAATATTATCCTTCAAAATTAAGCGAAAAAGTGAAGGAACGATTATACAAGCCTTTAATGAAACGAGAAGCAGGCAATACATCATTGTATTTATGACTGTTCAACACAGAATTAGACATTTTAAACTCCGGCGATAAGATGAATAAAGGAAAATGAATTTCTAAACCGGCACCATAATTTATTGCTAAATCATGCGGTGATTGAATTGGCATATTGGCTTGTTTTCTTGCTTTAAATTCACTACCAATATCATATCCGTATCTCAAACCGGCAACCAAATAAATTTTTATATCTTTTAAAGGTTGCGATTTAATTTTAAACTCTATCGGAAAATCGAAGAAAATTTGTGGTATTTCTTTCTTTTCGGTAGAGGCATTGGCATACGTATAATTCAACTGTTTATTGGAAAAAATAAAACCGGGCGTGGTTCTTAGTTCCACATAACGATGAAGATGATAACTAATTAATGCACCAATTCCAAAATCAACACCATATTTAGATTTAATTTCTAAGATTGTGTCGCTGGTTGCAAATAACTCGTTATGTTTAATTTTAAAATCAGAAAAACCGGAAGATAAATGAATCCCAAAATGGTATGGTTTTCGGGCAAATTTCAAATCGTTTTCCATTACATTACGTTGACTGAAAACGAATGTAGGAACCAAAAATAAAAGGAATAAACTTATTTTTCTGCTATATAAATGGTACTGATACCAAAAGTAAGTTGTCTGCATTCAATTTTTTTAAAACCTGCATATTGCAATAATTCCACAAATTTTTTGCCATCCGGAAAAATACGAACACTCTCCGGCAAGTAACTATACGCACGAGCATCTTTCGACACTAATTTTCCAACAAATGGTAAAACGTTGCAAAAATAAAAATAGTATATTTTTTTTATGAACCAATTAGTTGGTTTAGAAAATTCCAACACATACACCTTTCCTCCTATTTTTAATACGCGATGCATTTCAGCTAATCCCGGAATTACATTTTCAAAATTACGAATTCCAAATGCAATACTTACGGCATCAAACGTATTATTTTCAAATGGAAGTTGTTCACCATCTGCCAATTTTAATTCAATAGTCGGGTATTGTTTTGTTTTCGTTTTTCCAACTTCTAACATCTTTTCCGAAATATCGACACCAATTATTTTCTCCGGATTTAATTTGGTTTCGGCTATAGCCAAATCTGCTGTTCCGGTGGCAACATCTAATATAATTTTCGGGTTCGATTGTCCCATTATTTTCACCAACTTACGTCGCCAAAGTTTATCAATACCCATTGAAAAAAAATGATTCAAAAAATCATACGTTCCGGCAACGTTATTAAACATAGAAGCCACTTGTTCTTTCTTGCTTTCGTTGGTATTATAAGGTGTTAATGGTGTACCCATCTATATTCAAAATTTATGCTATTGTTATATCAATTTATCCAAACAAATGGAAAATTGCCCAATTTAAACACAAAAGTAGAAAATTAAAGTTCAATAATTTAAAAATAGTATTCATCTTTGCATTAATTATTCTACAAATTGATACGTACTGCGAAATTTATTGGCTCATTTCCCAAAACTGATGATTGTCCGACAACTGAATTTAACGAGTTTGCCTTTATTGGCAGAAGTAATGTTGGAAAATCATCGTTAATTAACATGCTAACCAACAAACGCGATTTAGCGAAAGTATCGAAAACGCCCGGAAAAACACAAATGATTAATTTTTTCGAGATAGACCAAAGTTGGTATTTGGTGGATTTGCCCGGTTATGGTTACGCTCGAGTTTCTAAATCTACACGCGAAGTATTTAGCAAAATGATTAAATACTACATTTCCAAACGTTCGCAACTGCTCACCTTATTTGTATTGATTGATGCTACGATATCACCACAAAAGATTGATTTAGAATTTATCAATTGGTTAGGTGAAATACGTATTCCGTTTGCCATTATCTTTACTAAATCTGATAGAGAAAAGAATTTAGTTATTCAAAAAAATGTTCGAAATTTTAAAGAAAAATTACTTGAAAATTGGGAAACGTTGCCCAACTCTTTCATTACTTCATCCGAAAAAAATAGAGGTCGCGATGAAGTGTTAAATTATATTCAATCTATCAATGAAATAGCACTTTCAGAAGAAACAGAATAATTTTTTTTCTGATTAAGGATAAGATATGATGAAAGAATTAATTGAACTTTCGACCAAAGAAATTACAATAGAAAGAAACGAATTTCTTAAAATAAAAGGCAGCATTGATACCAATGTATATTATATTGTTAGTGGCAGTTTACGAATTTTTATTTTGGATGAATACGAAGAACAAACTATCCGGTTTGGCTATAAAGAAAATATCATTGTTTCATTAGATTCTTTTTTAACAGGAAAACCATCGGATTTATTTATACAAGCAATAAAGAAAACTGTAATAAAAATAATTACAAAACAGCAAGTAACACAATTTTTACAGCTTGAAGAGCATAGACTTTTTTGGAACACAATATTAGAAAACTTAGTACTGCAACAGTTTGAACGAGAAATAGATTTGCTAACAAATTCTCCTAAAGAACGATATGAAAGAGTATTGAAACGCAGTCCGCAACTTTTTCAAGAAATTCCCAATCGACATATTGCGAATTATTTACGCATGAGTGCCGAAACACTCTCGCGTATAAAAAAGCGTTGATTTCAATCAAGATTTATAAAACACCCATTTTAGAACTTTGCATAAAAATATACATTATGCAAGCAGAGAAATTAATACAAGCTCAATTAGAGCAAACAAGGCTTATTATTAATCAAGTTGAAAAATTAAAAACACTCGATATGCCAACGTTAAACTGGAAAGAAAACGAAACGTCTTGGAGTATATTAGAGTGCTTAGAACACTTAAATTTATATGGCGAATTCTATTTGTCAAAAATGGAAGAAAGAATAAAAAAATCAACATCACAACCGGAATCGGAATTTAAAAGCGGATGGTTAGGAAATTACTTTGCAGAAAGTATGTTGCCCAAAGAAAAATTAAACAAAATGAAAACCTTCCAAGATAAGAATCCATTAAATGCAAATCTAAGCAGAGCCGTTATCGATACGTTCCTTGAACAACAAATAAAATTATTGGAAATACTAAATGCATCACGCAATGTAAGTTTAAATAAAGTAAAAATTCCAACATCTATTTCACGTTTCATTACCATAAAATTGGGTGATACACTTCAATTTTATATCAATCACATCCTCAGACATTTAAAACAAATTGAAAGCATACAAACTGCTATGAAGTTAGCTGCTTGATACGTATTCCAAATAAATAAAAGAAGTGTATGGTTTAATAAAATAAAGACTAAAAAGCACATATTGAACCGCAAACGGATGTAAAAAAACCTGAGTTGGAAAACCGTTTTGCCTTGTATATTTGTTTATTTTTTTTGATTAATAAAATATACAATAAAAGATTTAGCTTAGAAACCAATCAATCATAAATTGATTATTCTATCTAAAATACGCAATTAGTTAATTTATGTAAATAAGCAAGCTTTTTGCATCCATTTATCCACATTATTTGGCAACAAATTTGTTGAAGGCTTCGTAATTAAGTTAATTTTGCAACGGATGAAGCAGCTGTTTACTATATTTTTTTTAGTTTTTTTTTCCAACACGATTCGAGCACAAGATGTTAATGGTACGTGGACCGGAAATTTTGTACAATACATTCATAATAGATACGATGTTGAATTAGTGGTAGAAAAATTGCCACCCGGAAATATATTTTCCGCTCGATTACGAATAATGGATGATTTCTATTTTGGCGAATACAATGTGAGTGGTTTTATTTGCGATAAAAAATATTTGGAAATCACCACGATTGTTTTATTGCGAGAAAGTGGCCCATCTAATTGGATTGACTGCCTTAATGGTACATTTGATTTGAATGACGATGAAACGCTTTTAACGTTTACAGATACTTGGTTACTTAGAGAACAAAAAAATACTCTTTGCAAAGTAAAATATATCCAAAAAGATATGTTCCAATGTTTGCGAAGTGCCTATTTGCACAAAGCTAAATATCAATCCGAGATTGCAGCTTTTGAAGCAAAGTGGAACAGCATTGCCATCACTAAAAAGCTAAACAAAACAGCCTTGGAAGAAATGTTGGCAAATACAAAACCGACACCGAAAAATACGGAAATCAAAAATACTTCTACACCGATTGATACATCGGCAATTAAGCAAACCAACATAAACAAGCCAATTCCGGATAATAAAATTGAAATAGCTAATAATAATGTCAACACGTCAAAATCAGAAACAAAAATTGTTGCTAAAAATGAAGAAAGAGCTCCAATTATTGACACCTTTGAACAAGTCAAAACCAAACCGGTGGTCATCAGAGATGAAATTGAAGTTGTAAACGGCTTAATTACGATTGAATATTGGGATAGATACAATGAAGATGGCGACTCTATCAACTTGTTTTTAAACAAGAAACCTATTTTACAAAATGTACTTTTAACCAAATCAAGAAAATCCATCACCATACAATTGGAGCAAGAAGTTAATTACTTAGTGTTAGATGCCATCAACCAAGGTACAGAGCCGCCAAACACGGCATCTGTTACTATAAAAGATGGAAAAAAAATACAAAATGTGTCCTTAACATCGAACTTGAAAACAAGTGGAGCACTCAAGATTGTATTTAAAAAACCACCAAAAACTAACTAACAACATCACAATCAAACATTTGCAATTTTACTCAGAATTAATAATAATCTCATTTACAGATGGTAGAATTTAGAAAAAAAAGAGTATCTTTGCATTCCAAATTAACGAAAAAAAAGACGCCATGAAAGCAGATATCCATCCAAAAGAATACAGATTTGTAGTATTTAAAGATTTTTCTTGCGACCACATGTTTTTAGGAAAATCTTGTGCAAACACTAAAGATACCATTAAATGGGAAGACGGTAATGAGTATCCTTTAGTAAAATTAGAGGTTTCTAACGTATCTCATCCTTACTACACAGGAAAACAAAAATTATTAGATACAGCAGGTCGTATCGATAAATTCAACAAAAAATACGGTAAAAAATAATTTACTAAAACGTATATCTAAAGGCGAGGTCTCACCGTTGGTGAGACCTCGCCTTTTTTACTATTTTAAACCTTTGTTGCTATGTATATACGTATTTTAATTTTATTTTTACACTATGCCGATTCAACATTTTATCTTATTTGATGGAACTGACAGAGACCACCTTTTACCACTTACCGCCACACGTGCAGTTGCCGATTTACGTATAGGAATAGTAACGATAAAAGAAAAATGGGAACATAGTTTGCATGCAACTGCTTCCATTTTAACACAACCCTATTTACAACCCAAATATCCATCGCCAAAAACAACCCACACCATCTATATCAATGCTCACTTTTTGCCTAATACACAATTGGTGCAACAAATTATTGATTTACCGGAAAACAAAGCCTTATGTAACGAAAATGGTATAATTGCCGTACATACTACGCAACCAATATCCACTTTAAACGAACTGCATACTCTTGCTGTCCCAACAGAAACTATTTCTACAAAAATTACCTATCTTAAATATCCTTGGAATATTTTCACCTTCAATGGACAAGAAATCAGAAATGATATTCAACTTTTAGGATTAAAACCTAATCCGGAAAAACTATCCGCTACCAATACCATTTTAGGAAATGAGATTTATGTAGAAGATAGTGTGCAATGCGAATGCAGTATATTAAATAGTACAAATGGTCCAATATATTTAGGAAAACACAGCGAAGTAATGGAAGGATGTACCATAAGAGCACCGTTTGCTCTGTGTGAACATGCATCGTTAAAAATGCAAGCAAAAATTTATGGAGATACGACTATCGGACCACACTGTAAAGTAGGTGGCGAAGTAAGCAACTCTGTACTGCTCGCCTACTCTAACAAAGGACACGATGGATTTTTAGGAAATTCAGTAATCGGTGAATGGTGCAATTTAGGAGCAGATACCAATAACTCTAACTTGAAAAATAATTACGGAAAAGTAAAAGCATACAACTATCCTTCAAAAAATTACATCGACACCCAATTGCAATTTTGCGGATTGATAATGGGCGACCACGCTAAAGCAGCCATTAATACACAATTTAATACCGGAACGGTGGTGGGTGTTTTCGCCAATGTGTTTAGTGCCGGATTTCCACCCAAATTTGTACCGGATTTTTCTTGGAGTAACGATGTTTTTGAATTAGATAAAGCATACGAAGTAGCACAACGCGTAATGGAGCGACGTGCCATCGATTTAAATCAAGAAGAAAAAAATATACTGCAATATATTTTTGAAAATAGAACAAAATAGTTTTCAAATCAAGATTTTTTAAATAGCTATGCGTAAGAAAATAATTGCCGGAAATTGGAAAATGAATACCACCTACGAAGAAGCTATAGCGCTCGTAAATGACATCACAATACAAGAAAACCAACTCCATTTATCCGAAAATAAAATAGTGGTCATTGCACCACCATTTCCATATTTAGCTCATTGTAGTACACTATTAAAAGATAAAGCACATTTTTATATCGCTGCACAAAATTGTAGTGAACACAGCAAAGGTGCCTACACGGGCGAAGTATCAGCTGCCATGTTAGCATCTATACAGGCAAATTATATCATTGTTGGGCACTCTGAAAGACGAACATATTTTCAAGAAACCGATGCTGTTATTTTACAAAAAATAAAACAAGCTTTACAACAAAACATGACGCCTATTTTCTGTTGTGGCGAACCATTACACATTCGAGAAAACAACACGCATTTCGAATTTATACAAGCACAATTGCAAAATTGTATTTTTCATTTATCGGATGATGAAATAAAGAAAATTGTAATAGCATACGAGCCTATTTGGGCAATTGGCACCGGAAAAACTGCTACACCACAACAAGCACAAGAAGTACATTGTTATATTAGAAATGAAATTAAAAATAATTTTGGAGCAGCCATAAGTGCATCTATCAGCATTTTATACGGCGGAAGTGTGAATGCAACAAATGCGGCAGAATTATTTGACACAAATGATATAGACGGTGGCTTGGTCGGTGGTGCTTCAT
Organism: Bacteroidota bacterium; assembly: GCA_963169645.1. GTDB lineage: Bacteria > Bacteroidota > Bacteroidia > Chitinophagales > JADIYW01 > JADJSS01. Next base: position 126,525 of record CAUJCO010000006.1, on the reverse strand, counting down.
TAAATGCAACAGATTTTACCACTATAATAAAAGCAATGCAAGCATGATACAAGTATATTCTATACCATATCCTACAACTATTGACAAAGAAGATTTTGCCGGTTTATTTTTTGATATAGATAACGAAGGCATAGAAGAAAAGGAAGCCACGTTGGATATTTATTTGAATGATGCACAGCAAATTTCTTCTATTGAGCAAATCAATGAAATTTGTGCAACCTATCAACTTACCTATACGGTTTCTACTTTAGAAAATAAAAATTGGAATGCTCAATGGGAAAGCTCCTTTCAACCAATATTGATGGATGATTTCGTATATGTGCGTGCCACTTTTCATCAACAAACAAAGCTAACTCAACACGAAATTATTATAGAACCGAAAATGTCATTCGGGACCGGACATCATGCAACTACGGCACAAATGATGCAAAATATGCGTTCCATTCATTTTGAAAATAAAACAGTTTTAGATTGCGGTTCCGGCACCGGAATTTTAGCCATCTTAGCCGAAAAATTAGGTGCTAAAAATTGTATCGCGTTGGATTATGACGAATGGTGTTACACCAACTGTTTAGAAAATATTCAACTCAACAATTGTACTAAAATAGAAGCCGTACATGGTGAAATAACTCAATACAAATCACAAAAATTTGATATCATTTTAGCAAACATTCATCGCAATTATTTAGTCGATACCATGGAAACACTTACGAATTGTTTGGCAGATGATGGTTATTTATTGATTTCCGGATTTTATGAATCCGACAGTGCAATCTTATTAAACAAAGCATTGGAATATAATTTGATAGCAAATTATCATACTACTCAAAACAATTGGTCTTGTATCATTTTGCAAAAAAAATAAAGTAATTATCATGAAGAAACTAACATCCTATATACTCTTTTTTTTGATAGTAACAATTGCTAAAGCACAATATCCAAAAGAGTTTCCGACGGATAATGCCGGCTATGGAAAGGCCTATGCCGATTTTATTAAAAATCACTGTACACGGGATGATTGTAAAGAGGTAGCAGAAAAATTACCGAAGGCGATTACCAACGGAAAAGCGGCTGTTTATTTTTTTAAAATAAAAGGTATCACTCAATCTATGTTGGCAAAAAAAGCTCCGGCATACCCAACATTTTTTCAGTTAGCCAATTTGATGCTGAGTATAGAATCTACCACAACAAAAACGGATGTGATAGATAAAAATTTTGACATCTTACAAACTTTAATAGATAAATCTAAAGCAGGAAACTTAAAAGAGTTCACTGCTTATATGGAATATCTATCTAATTTATATGCTAAAAATGCACTTTACTACACCAACACCAATACATGGCGCGCGACCGGAAATTACACTGTAGAATACAAAGACGACAAACCGGTTTTTATTTTTGCAGCAACCGATTTAATGGGTATTTCCAATGTAGATACATTGACATTAAAAAATGAAAAAGGACGATATTATCCGTTAGAAAATTTATGGATTGGAAACAGTGGTACTATTCAAATGCAACGCAAAGGATTCGACCCGACAAACAACTTTGTAACATTCGGTAATCATCAAATCAATTTTGCAAAATCTGATATCATTATAGACTCGGCTAAATTCACGTTTAAGCCGGTTTTAAACGAAGTATTATTAGGTACGTACACCGATAAACTCTTACAAGCAGAATCACAAGAACGATTGTATCCAAAATTCCGTTCATACAACAACAATGTCAACTTTAGCACCTTAGCAAAAGAAGTAAAATTAACAGCAGGCTTCGAATTAATTGGCACGAATATTTATGGTGTAGGTTCCGATTCTGTGTTGCCAACAATTTCATTATCCGGAAAAAACAACAAAGAATTGGTTCGTGTTACAGCAAACAGAATTCAACTAAAAGAATTTAAAGATATAAGTGTGGAAGATGCTTCTATGACAATTTTCTTGGATGACAATACGATTAATCATCCATTTGTCAATTTCTCATATTCTACCAAAACAAAAGATATCAAAGCATATCGAGACATCAAACCACTTTCCAAACAACCATTTACCAGCAATTACCATAAATTATTTATTTATGCAGATGGCTTGCAATGGAATTTAGATAGTACCATTATTAAATTCAACATGATTACACTTTCCGGTGAAATTCCGGCAATTTTTGAATCGTTTAATTACTATCAACCGAATTTAGAAAACAAATATAAAGGCCCAACAGAACAAGGTCCAATCGAGAAAATTTATCGTTACTACGAAAGCTATGGCACCCGATTTTTAGATGCACAAGGTATTGCCGGTGAAATAAATCCGGGTGCACCTTTTTCTGCTACACAACATATCTTTTTTAAATTAGTGGAAGATGCGTATATCAATTATGATCCATCTACACGAACCATCGAAGTTAAAGAAAAACTCATCAATCAATTTTTATCGTCAAAAGGAAAACAAGATTACGACTTTATAAAATTTGCATCCTTTAAAAGAAACCTCAATGCACGCTTAAATACTAAAACCAATATTTTAGAAATATACGGTGTGGAAGAAATCAACATGAGTACTAAATCCGGCGTAAAATTTATTCCGAGCAATGATACTGTGCGGGTTGGTAAAAATAGGGTGATGACGTTGAATGGAAAAATACAAGTGGGCAATTTCGATTTTGTAGCCAAACAAGTAGATTTTGATTATGACAACTATGCATTTAAAATGAAGAATGTTGATTCCATGGTGATGTACGTTCCGGAATCCGACAAGCCAAATGAAAATGGCGTTATTAAACTTATCCGTTCTAAAACACCAATACAAAATATTACAGGCATATTGCATATTGCGGAGCCAAATAATAAATCAGGGACTAACAATAATCCAAAATATCCTTATTTTAAAAGTGCAGATACCTCAAAAATCACATACGACAGAGGTGCTAATGGCGATAAATACAATAAAGATAAATTCTACTATCAAGTATATCCATTTGAACTTGAAAGTTTAAACCAATTAAACACAGAAAATTTACAATTAGATGGTCAACTAATTTCAGGTGGAATTTTTGAACCAATAAAATCCGGATTAAAATTACAAGATGATAAAGCGTATGGTATTGATGTAAATACGGGCTCCAAAGGATATAATTTATTTGGAAACAAAGGAAAATATGTAGCTGATTTAACCTTGGATGGCAACGGACTTTCAGGTAAGGGTTTGTTTGAATTTGGACCGGCAAAACTATATGCCGACACCTCTTTTTTCTTTATGGATAGTGTATATGCAGAATTAGATAGTGTACGTATAGCAGAAGATAAAACAGCAAATTTCCCACAAGCAAAAATCAACCAATCTTCTTTTGTTTGGAACGTAAAACGCGATTCATTAACCATCTCTGAAGGAAAAGATGAGATATTTAGTATGTATAATAACACGACTGATTTCAACGGAAAGCTCATTTTGCATAATAAAAATCTATATGGTGTTGGTGTCCTATCTTGGAATCATACGAAATTACAATCCAACGATATTACATTTAAAGCAAGAAAATTTGAAGCAAAAAATGGCAACTTAAATCTCACTACAGATGATGGAATTTCATTATTAGCTTCCAGTGATGTAAATGCAAAGTTTGATTTAGATAATAAAATTGCTGACATCGAATTAAATAAAAACGATACCATTCCATTAGAGTCGTTTAAATATGTTGCGAATCCAAAATTCTTACATTTTGATTTGGCCAAAAATAAATTGACTTTAAATGCAGCAAATGCCAACTCTAAATTTTTCTTGTTATCAACCGATGTTACCAAAGACTCTTTAAAATTTGTAACCTCAGCAGCCGACTTAAACTTAGCCGATAACTCTATTCATTTTGCCGGTATTAATGAATTATTGTTAGCCGATTCAAAAGTAATTCCGGACAAAGGAGAAATCTTCATTGAACAAGATGGAACCGTGCGTTCCTTAAAAAATGCCACAGTTATTTTTAATGCAACCAAAGCTTATCACACGGTTAAAGAAGCAGAAATTAATATCATCGGTCGAAATGATTTTAATGGAACCGGAAATTATTATTTCAAAATGGACAACACTACTACGGAAAAAGTTGCCATGGCAGATATCAATGTAAACAATCCGTATCGTGGAATGGTGCCGGTAGAAACGAAAAGTAAAAAAGGTAAAAAACACGAAGACACTAGAGATTTCAGCAAGATATATACATATGCTAAAACGACTATTTTAGAAGAAGATAATTTTAAATTAGATAAGAAAATTTACTACAAAGGAAATTTTGAATTTGATTCCAGAGATAAAGATATCTTGTTAGATGGTGCCATTAAAGTAGATATCACTAATAATACCAGCGATTGGATTGCGAATAAACAAAAACTCGACCCAAGCAAACCGGCAGTGAGTATGGATAGTGTATTAAACCAACCTAATACAAATTTATTTGTTGGTTTAATGTTAGACAAAAGTACACCGGAATTTTATAGTTCTATTTTACAAGATAAGCGTGGTTTTAATGATGCGACAATTATGAGTGTAAAAGGTTCGATGAAATTTAGCAAAACAGAACCGGGTGTAATTATTTTTGGAGATGAAAATGCAATGACATCGCCTTATTCATATAAATCTTGTTTAAAATATAATGAGAATACTAAAGCTATTCAAGCATCCGGCGAAATTGGATTTGGCTTAGATATTGCTCCATCAAAAATTAGTAGTGTCGGTACATTCAATTTTACACCATCTAATCAAAAAGTAGAAATACAAGCTGATTTAGCTGTTAATTTCAAACTGCAACCTCATGTTGCCAATACGCTAATCAACCAATTTTTAGTAGGCGAAGGAACAGCCCGTTTTGTTGCTTACAAACGCAATAAAAATATCTTCCGAACATTATCTGTATTAGCTAAAGATACCTTAGAATCAAATAGAATCATTGCCAACTTATATGCATCCGATTCACTTGCTATTCCTCAAAGCATCGATTACAATATGTTACTAAGTGGTAGTAAATTTTATTGGGATGATCAAGATGCCTCTTTCAAAAGTGTAGAGAAAGTAAGTCTTGCTTATTTTGGAACGACCGCTATAAAAAGAGAATATGATGCATATATTGAATTAGGATATGCGTATGGCGGCGATTTTGTCAATATCTATTTACAAGGAGTTTCCGGAAATTGGTTATTTATTAAACTAATTAAAGGACAAATGGGCATTGCTTCGTCTATACCGGAAGTACAAAGCACATTTTTCACACTTCGCGATGCAGATAAAGTTTACCGCGAAGGAAAAGAGTTGGTATTCCAATTATTACCGGCCGATGCGAGTATGCGTGATAACTTCGTCATTCGAATGGAAGATTTTAAAGCACGTTTTAAAGTAGGTACTGATATCAACAAACCTATTATAGCACCGACAACAACACCAACGGAAACGCCAACAAAACCGGAATAAAAAAAATTGAATACCTTTCAAAAGATACTCAGCTATTGTATTGACTTACCACTTGAAAAAGTGCAAAGTCAATACAGTGGTGAAGTGGAAGTGTCTTTCCATCGCGGTGCATACAAACTCAGCACTAAAAATGCCATTTATTCTTTTGGTAAAAATTATACTTCGTTTGAAACAGCCTTCAATGCCCTCAATATAAAAAAACAAACCATAAAGTCGGTATTGGTATTGGGTTACGGTTTAGGAAGTGTGGTGGATTTACTAGAAGTTAATAATCGAATAGAGTATATTACTGCTGTAGATGCGGATGCTGTAATTATTGATTTAGCTAAGAAATACACACAAACTTCCTTGATAGAAAAGGTGCAATTTGTTTGCATGGATGCAACCACTTTTATACAAACCAATCAACAACAGTTTGATTTAATTTTATTTGATGTATTTATGGATGATGAAACACCGATTGAATTTATGCAAACTGATTTTTTAAAAAATTTGAAAAAATGTGCGGCACAAAATGCAATACTTATCTATTCAAAAATTGATGCATCATATGCAAATAAAATAGAGAATAAACAATTTGAAACGGTGTTTACAAATGTATTTCCGGAAAGTTTTTCCATTGATGCATCCGGAAATAAAATGTACGTTTGGATACAGAAATAAACTATTTCTTTCTAAAATCTCTTCTGTGTAAAAAGGGTGTTAGTGAGCCTACCAATGCACCAACAGTATAACCAACAATTACATCTGTCCAGTAATGTTTTCCGGCTTTTACACGTAGTAATCCGGTTAATGCAGGAAATACCGCAGCACCTGTCCACACTAAAGGTTTCCATTTGGAAGTAGGGTGATAATCGGCATAAACCATCGCAATAAAATAAGTACTTGCAGTAGTAATAGAAGTATGTCCTGAAAAAAATGAAGCTGCAGCACTTTTACTAAGCTTATTGCCATTAAAATCTTCGCTATACACGTACGGTCTTTTTCTGCGTACCATTTCTTTGGTGAACATGGTCAACGTAGAAGTTAATGCAAATGTTTCCATCCAAATTGGCACAATTGTTTTCCAATCTTTACGGATATTTTTATCAATAAATAAAAAAACAGGACTAATAGCTGCTGTGTATTGAAACACATCACTCGTTATGGCTGCTGCTCTAGAGTGTTGATATACGGCATATCTATCAAATTTATTAACGTCGGTTGGTTTCAAATTTGATACATCAGCTAACGTCAATGGTTTATTTTTTTTGTATTTAATCAATGCTCCAATGCCTGTTCCGGCTGTTAGCAATCCTATCGGAATATCAACGCCTAATCGAAATTTATAAACGCTTTGACGAGTAGAATCTTGAGCAAACGTATTTCCCAAAATCAAACATAATAGCAATAAAACGATGTAATTTTTCATTTCGTTAAAAATAGCACAAAAATTGATGTAATAAAGTAAAATTAACGACTATATTGTAAATTAGAAACAAATTTGACGCATGCAATTTATTTATACACTCATTTTCTCTTTACTAATTACTGCTACTGCTTTTTCTGAAGGAATGAAAATTAGTGGTACTATTAAGGATGAAGACAGCAGACAAAATATCCAAAATGCAATTATCACTATAAGTTTTTACACTGGCGTAGATTACACTGCCACAACAGACTCATTAGGTAATTATGTAATAAAAACAAATGTGGTGGTACCTGAAGGTGATTACACCATTCAAATTAGTGCCGATAATTACTATACTTTAAACGGATTTATTCATGTTACTAACAATGCACATTTTTCTTTTCGATTAAAACAAAAAAATCCGGTTGTAATAAAAAAAGAACGCATTGTTGCAGATACGATAATACCAATATTACAAGGTTATGCCACAAATAATCTTGTTTTTTTAATAGATGTTTCTTCCTCTATGAATACCCCGGAACGCATGCCATTATTGAAAGCATCCTTAAAATATTTAGTGGATGAATTGCGCAGTACGGATAAAATCACCTTATTAGCATTTTCAAAAGGAGTAGAAGAAATCCTCTCACCTACTTTTGTTATTGATAAAACAGCTATTCATAAAAAAATAGACAACTTAGCTTTTGGCAGTACTACAGAAGGCGATATCGCATTAAAAGTTGCGTATAAAACAGCTTTAAAAAACTATATTGAAAAAGGCAATAACCGAATAATTTTAGCTAGTGACGGATTGATTACTTCCGGCAAAAAAGACTATCAAAAAATACAAGAAACAATAGAAGATGGATTGAAAAAAGATATTACACTTTCTATTTTTTGTTTTGGAAAACCAACGGATTATGTTCAATCTAAATTACAAACGTTGGCTAAAGCCGGAAACGGAAATACAGCTACTATCTTAAATTTGGAAGATGGAAAACTTCGAATGATAGAAGAAGCAAAAGCAGTGAAAGAGCAATAAACACTATGATACTCGAATCCATTCTCGCATCCAGCGTTCCGGAATTTCGTTATTCAAAGCTGTAAGATAATCGCGATATGTGCAAGGAATGAGTTTATGTTTTTGTAAATCTAATTTATCATACATAATCTTCATCCACCAACGATCACTTTTTTTACTTTTTAAAAAGATGAAATCATTCTCCGTATCATCGATTTGTACAATGTATTGGTTAAAATCATTTTCATCTGTAATTGGATAATCATTGCGTCGCAAGCTCACACCTTCCATAAAATACCAAATCATTTGGGCTACTTGTTTAGCGGTAATTTGGCTAATATCTAACTTCGGATTATAATCGTAAAAACCAATACTCATTAATTGGTCGCACATGCCTGCATAACGTGCCACTGCACAAGCTTCATCGCCAAACATACCATTCGGTGAAGCATCCGGCTGGCCGGGTGCATCCGAGTGTCGGATAGCGTTGATGTTGTAAGTAACCATAGCCGCTTCTCTCAAAAAAGGTTCTGCCTCAAAAATATGTTCTCTGATTTTTCCAACACGTAACACATTGTATTCTCTACTGCTCAAAAAAGACAATTGCTTTTCTTGCATAAAATAAGATTGATAAGCAACCAAATTATATTGCTTTAAAAAATCACTCAAGAAAAAATCTTTTAAATACGTTTTATGTATATCCACATCACTATCTTCCCATACTACTTTGGAGGCAACTTGTGTAACCGTAATCGGATTTTCAAATATTTCGTGTGCTTTAAATTGCGCAGAAGCTAAAGCAGCATCACCACCAATAATGATAGTAATGATATTTTGTTTAAAAAGTTCGTGCATTGTTTCTACCAATGCCACTAACGTATCTACGTATGTTTCACCTGCACGAATATTTCCTAAATCCAATAAACGCATTCCATTTGTAAACGATGCATATTGATACAATTGTTTGCGCACTTCATTCGGAGCACTTTCTGTCCCTTTATTGGATAAATATCCTCTGTAATCTTGCACACCCACAATTGCTACAGCGTACTTATCCAACGTTTGATGTTGCTGAAACAGATGAATATATTCTGATGCATATTTATTTGTGAAATAGTACTCAGCTAAAAATTCGTTGGAAATTGGTTGCAAAAAATCGTTCAACATACAAGTTTATTTCTTGCAAAATAAATGCTTGTTTATGAAACCAATGCATTTAATACTCAACGAATGTTAATTAAAAAAAATGCCGCAAAAAAAGATTTTGCGGCAAAAGGAACTAAATGAATTCGTATGGAGAGACGAATTACAAAAAGAAGCGAGCATTAGGCAGCCCAGCTTTCTCTATCTAAACTTCTAAATTGAATGGCTTCTGCTAAGTGTTCTAATTGGATATGTTCACTATTGCCCAAATCGGCAATTGTTCTTGCAACACGAATAATCCGTTCGTAAGCACGTGCAGACAATCCCAATCGTTTCATGGCGGTGTTCAATAAATTTTGCGAAGCAAGTTCTAAAATACAATGTACAGTTGTTTGTTTAGTGGACATTTGTGCATTACAATGTATATCATCTGCAATAAATCTTTTTTCCTGAATTAATCGGGCAGCAATTACGCGTTCTCGAATTTCTTTGCTTTTTTCTGAACTTGTTTTAGAAGATAAATCTTCTAATCGTACCGGCGTAACCTCCACGTGTAAGTCAATTCTATCCAACAATGGGCCGGATATTTTATTCAAATATTTATGCACTACGCCCGGAGCACAAACACAATCTTTTTCCGGATGGTTATAATATCCGCACGGACAAGGATTCATACTTGCCACTAACATAAAATTGGCCGGATAATCAATCGAAAAGCGTGTTCGTGAAATATTCACTTTTCGTTCTTCCATGGGTTGGCGCATTACCTCTAATACATCGCGTTTAAATTCCGGCAATTCATCTAAAAACAGAACGCCGTTATGTGCCAATGAAATTTCACCGGGTTGCGGATTGCTTCCTCCACCTACCAAAGCAGCGTTCGATACGGTATGATGTGGCGAACGAAATGGCCGTTGATACAGCAAGGATGCATTTTTCTTCAACTTTCCGGCTACAGAATGAATCTTGGTAGTTTCTAATGCTTCTTGTAATGATAAAGGTGGCAAGATGGTAGGCATTCTCTTGGCTAGCATCGTTTTTCCGGCTCCGGGCGGACCAATAAGTATAACATTATGTCCGCCGGCAGCTGCAATTTCCAAAGCGCGTTTAATATTTTCTTGTCCTTTTACATCTGAGAAATCTACTAAATTGGAATAAGCCGCACTAAAAAAATCATCATCTGCTTTTACCACAATGGGTTCTAATACTATGCGTTCATCTAAAAAATCCACCACTTCATCAATATGCTCAACGCCATATACTTTTAAACCTTCAACGATTGCTGCTTCGCGGGCATTTTGCATCGGTAAAATAAATCCTTCAAAACCTTCTTTTTGTGCTTGTATGGCAATTGGTAATGCTCCTTTTATGGGTTTCAATTTGCCATCTAACGACAACTCACCCATTATAATATACTTATGAAGATTGTTTATTTTTATTTGTTCCGATGCACCTAAAATACCAATTGCAATCGGCAAATCGTAGGCAGAACCTTCTTTACGAATATCTGCAGGTGCTAAATTGACAATAATGCGAATTCTGGGCATATTGTATTTATTGACACGCAATGCACTTTCTACGCGACTCCAACTTTCCTTCACTGCATTATCCGGCAAACCCACCATAAAATATTGTGTGCCTTGACAAACATTCACCTCAATGGTAATGGTTGCCGCATCGACACCGTACACTGCACTTCCAAACGTTTTTACAAGCATATTTCGTTCCTTTCAACTATAAAGAGTACGAAATGCAAAAAATTCCATAAAAAAATTGAAAAAAATTGAAAACTGATATCAAAACACATAAATGTAAACAACAAAACAACTTGAATTATCTATCATTCGTATACATCACCATAAAAGATTTTTGATTAAATTGTTGAAGTATAAAACAACCCATCTTTACATTTTATATACTTGTTAATTAAACTACATTCAAAAATAAAAACATGCATATAACATTACCGCAAATAGGTTTAGAAAAAAATGAGATACACCAAAAATGGGATATTTACACTCAAGAGGATATGAATTGGAAAGAAGGAAAATTCTTTGGATATGTGTATTATCCGGGTGAAGCATATTATGCCGTAATAAAAGAAGCGTATGCCACCTTTTCTGCTACCAATGCACTCAATCCGGCAGTATTTCCAAGCTTGAATAAAATGGAAAATGAAGTAGTTCGAATTGCGGCTTCTTTATTACATGGTGATGAACAAGTAAGTGGTTGCATGACTTCCGGTGGAACGGAAAGTATTTATATGGCCGTAAAAGCAGCAAAAGAATGGGCGAAGAAAAACTTAGCCTCTAAAAATCCATTGATGTTGGTAGCCTCCACAGCACATCCTGCATTCTGTAAAGCAGCCGACTCTATGGAATTCAATCATAAAACAATAAAAGTAGATGAGCAATTTCAATTAGATATTGAAGATTTAAAAAGAAACATGACAACGGATGTAGCGTTCATTGTTGCTTCGGCACCATCGTATCCGCAAGGCATAATTGACCCAATTGAAGATATTGCCAAAATAGCTAAAAAACATAAATGTTTACTGCATGTAGATGCCTGTGTTGGTGGTTTTATTTTGCCCTTTTTAAAAATGGAAAAGGTGGCTATTCCAAAGTTTGATTTTGAAGTAGATGGCGTTACATCTATGTCGGCTGATTTACATAAATATGGCTATGCTGCTAAAGGTGCTTCGGTCGTATTATATAAAAATGCCGATTTGCGTAAAGGACAATTTTATGTAAAAACCGATTGGAGTGGCGGCATTTACGGCTCACCATCTTTTATGGGAACACGTGGTGGTGGACCAATTGCGGCAGCTTGGACAGCATTGCATCATATTGGTGAAGAAGGATATAGAAGAATGGCAAGAGAAGTATATGAAGAAACCATCTTTATAAAAGATAAAATAAAATCAGATATTCCTGAATTAAAAATTTTAGGCAATCCAATTGCTACCTTATTTGCCTTCAGTTCCGACACAATAGATGTATATGAAGTTGCAGATGAATTAGCCGAATTAGGTTGGTCAATTAACCGACAACAATTACCATCCAGTTTGCACGTGTTATTAAATTATATCCATGTAGGAAAAGGTGAATTGTTTATAAACGACCTAAAAACAGCCGTTCGCAAAGCAAAACAATTTTCCTTATTGCATCTAAAAAATAATCTGCAATTACAAGCTATTAAAGGATTGAAAAAAATGTTGAACGAACAACAATTTTCTACACTAACGCAACGTTTTTCGGGTGGTGGCGACAATGGCAAACGCAAAGCTGCCATGTACGGTATGATGAGTGAGCTTTCGGGCAGTGGCACATTAAGCGATTTAGTATTGGAATATTTAGACAAACTTTATCAAATAGATGACAAAAAAAAGATTTAGCTTTGTCAAAATTTTGAAGGATGGTAAAACATATTCCTAATTCTATTACACTCATTAATTTATTCTCCGGTTGTTGCGGTATCATTGCTTGTTTACAACAACAATATAATTACGTTCCTATTTTCATTGCTATTTCTTTATTGGCTGATTTCTTAGATGGATTTATCGCAAGAGCCTTACATGTAAAATCTGAATTAGGTGGTCAATTAGATTCCTTGGCTGACATGGTTACTTTTGGCGTGTTGCCCGGAATGCTCTTATTTTCTATCATGGAAACGAATACGAATTTAATTTCCGGAATAGCTGTTACTCCAACTAAATCTATACAACAATACACATCGTATCTTGGATTTGTGTATACCGTATTTGCTTGCTTGCGCTTGGCTAAATTCAATTTAGATACTCGACAAACCATTAATTTTATTGGGCTTAACACACCGGCGTGCAGTATTTTTATTGTCGGATTTTACATGCAATTTTTCACACAATGGCGATTAGAAAGTAATTGGGATTTTATACTATATTCAAAAATTGCTGCTATGATAATTCCATTTATTTTGGCTTACTTAGCTGTAGCTGAAATAGAAATTTTTAGTATGAAGGGAAATCCTTTTAATTGGAAAGAAAATAAAATGCGTGTTTTATTTTTATTGAGTGTCCTACCACAAATTATTATCTTTAAATGGTTGGGATTAAGTACAATCATTGTGAGCTATGTACTCTTTGCCTTATTGCACAATAGTATGGAAAAATCTAATTAGCTTCTTCTTCCTCCAATAACTTCAATGCATTTTCTTTATCTGCTTCTTGGATAAATAATTCCACTTTACTGGTAATACCATTACCAAACAAATCGGATTGCAGAACACTATCATCTTTTAAAATGCAAGAGATGCCATACGCTTCTAATTTAGACTTTGCTAAGTCTGCTTCGAAATGGTCGAAGAATGTAGCAATACTTATCAATTCTTCTTTCATAGCTATTAATTTAATTATTTAAAATAAAGTACCCGTTTTAGAAGGCGGCACCTTACCAATATGCTGATACGCTTTCGCGGTCGCTTCGCGACCGCGCGGTGTTCTTTTTATATAACCTTCTTGAATTAAAAAAGGTTCATATACTTCTTCAATAGTACCACTTTCTTCACCTACAGCCGTAGCAATTGTGGTAATGCCCACCGGACCACCGGCAAACTTTTCTATAATAGCAGACAAAATTTTATTATCCATTTCGTCTAATCCATTTTCATCTACATTCAATTGAGACAAAGCGTATTTGGCTATTTCTAAATCAATTTTACCATTGCCTTTAATTTGTGCAAAATCGCGAACACGTCGTAGTAAAGCGTTGGCTATACGTGGTGTTCCTCTACTGCGTTTAGCAATTTCTGTAGCTCCTTTTTCATCAATTTCCGTATTTAAAATTGAAGAGGATCGTTTAATGATTTTCTTCAACACCTCAACAGAATAGTATTCTAATCTAAACGTGATTCCGAACCTTGCGCGCAAAGGTGACGTTAGCAAACCGGAACGTGTAGTAGCACCAATAAGCGTAAAAGGATTTAACGTAATTTGAATACTACGAGCACTTGGGCCACTATCAATCATAATGTCTATCTTATAATCTTCCATGGCAGAATATAAATATTCTTCTACTGTAGTATTTAATCGATGTATTTCATCAATAAACAATACATCATTGGGTTGCAAGTTGGTCAATAATCCGGCTAAATCACCCGGCTTTTCTAATACAGGACCAGAGGTTGTTTTTAGCTCTACACCTAATTCGTTGGCAATAATATTTGATAAGGTTGTCTTTCCTAATCCGGGTGGTCCGTGCAATAAAACATGGTCTAATGCTTCGTCGCGTTGTTTGGCAGCTTGAATAAAAACGTTTAAGTTTTCTATTATCTGTGGCTGACCGGCAAACTGTTCAAATGCTTGTGGACGCAACACTTTTTCCAACTCTTTTTCAGTTTTGGAAAGATATTCACCACTGGCATCTAAATTAGGATTTTGCATGCCCTAAAGATAAAGGTTTTACTTTAATTCTATACGTGAAATAATTGGATGATGATCGGATAAATGCTGAAATGGTTTCTTACAATACGCAACATTCGCCGTAGGATTTTTTATTTCAACAGGATGAATTTTTGCAATTTTTGCATGTTGCTTTCTCAACAAAATATAATCCAATGTCTCTTGTGTATGATCGAAATACGTATAAGCTAATTCATTCTTTTGTCCATCCCAACTATAGGTTTCACCGGAAAATTGTGTAGGCAATACATCTAAGTTTTCTAACATCGTTTGATAGGCCATCGTATCGTAATAATCACAATTCAGATCGCCGATGATAAATTGTGGAACTGTATCGTTAAGATACACGTCTGCTAATGTTGATTTTAATTGAATAAATTGTTTGTTTCTTGTCGATTCAAATTTCTTTAAACTTTGCGTATGTGTAGCTATTATTTGCACCCGTTTATTTTCTATAACCACCTCTGTAAATACGGCTCCTTTCTTAGAAAAAACATCCGACCCGGAACGTTTTTTATATTTTGAAAAATGCTGATTTTGCAATGGATATTTACTTAAAATCCAAATACCACTATTGGATTTTATTACTCCTCGTTTGGTAATTTTTGATAAATAAGGATAAACAGATTGCAGGCTATCTTGCAAAATCTTTCGGGTACTTTTCATAAATGTTTCTTCTAAAACAACAATATCTGCTTGTTGTGTTTTGATATAATCGGCAATTAAATAAGCACGTTCTTCTTGGCAAGATTTAAAAATGACAGGTGGAACCATAAAAATATTCCACGACATAATGGTAATTTCTTTCGGATTACCAAAGCTGTTTGAATAGCACCATAGCAGACAAAGTAGGGTTAATTTTATTTTCAACATTTTCAATTTACTTGTTACAACAACTTTTTTTAATAAAATACTACCAAATTTTATGTAATTAATTCAATTAAATAAACAAACTCTGTAAAGTTTATGTTAAAGCATTGATTATTGTTTATATTTGTAGCATGAATTTTGGTATCAATGATGCAATCAACTACAATATCAAAAGTCACTAAATTATACTACTTCGAACTTTAAAATTTTAAATCAATTAAATATGGCAGCAGAAAAAATTTCGATGAAAGATGGCCACTTACAAGTGCCAAACGAGCCGATTATTCCTTTTATTGAAGGTGATGGAACAGGTCCCGATATTTGGAGAGCATCTGTGCGTGTATTAGACGCAGCAGTAGAAAAAGCATACAATGGAACCAAAAAAATACATTGGAAAGAAGTATTAGCCGGCGAGAAAGCCTATAAACAAACCGGCTCTTGGTTGCCGGACGAAACGCTAAAAGTTATAGAAGAGCATTTAATTGCTATTAAAGGTCCTTTGACAACGCCTGTTGGCGGTGGCATTCGCTCATTGAATGTAGCATTGCGTCAATTATTAGATTTATATGCGTGTGTGCGTCCGGTTCGTTATTTTGATGGTGTACCATCCAACTCAAAAGTGCCGGAACAAGTGGACATGATTATTTTCCGCGAAAATACCGAAGATATTTATGCAGGCATTGAATGGTTACAAGGAACACCGGAAGCAAAAAAAATAATCGACTTTTTGCAAAAAGAAATGAATGTTGGCGATAAAATCCGATTCCCGGAAACATCGTCTATTGGTATTAAGCCGGTTTCCTTAGAAGGTTCGGAACGTTTAATTCGTTCTGCCATCAATTATGCATTGGCACACAAAAGAAAATCATTAACCTTAGTACACAAAGGAAACATTATGAAATTTACCGAAGGTAAATTTAAAGAATGGGGTTATAAATTAGCCGAACGAGAATATGCTGATAAAGTTTTCACTTGGAACCAATATGATTTTATTTTAGCGGAAGAAGGACCGGAAGAAGCCAAGGCTGCTATGAAAAAAGCAGAAGAAGAAGGAAAATTAATTATTAAAGATGCAATTGCCGATAATTTCTTACAACAAATTATTTTGCGTCCGGATGAATATGATGTAGTGGCTACACTAAACCTCAATGGTGATTATATTTCGGATGCATTGGCAGCATTGGTTGGTGGTATTGGTATTGCGCCGGGTGCTAATATCAATTACATTACAGGAATGGCTATTTTTGAAGCCACACACGGTACTGCACCGAAATATGCGAATCAAGATAAAGTAAATCCAAGTTCTGTGATATTGAGTGGCGTGATGATGTTGGAATTTATGGGCTGGCAAGAAGCTGCCGATTTAATTATCAAAGGTATGGAAGCTGCTATCACTCAAAAAACGGTTACGTATGATTTTGAACGTTTAATGGAAGGTGCTACCTTATTAAAATGTTCGGAATTTGGCGATGCTATCATCAAAAATTTCTAATGAATATATAATCGAACTACATAGATATAGAAAAAGGACAGTCGTGCATGACTGTCCTTTTCTTATTAAAATATCCAAGATTATTGAGCAAAAAATTGGGCATCAACTTTTGTAAACTGACAAATAAATCCGCCCATTAAAATAAAACACAATATCCAATAACAGGCATTGATGGCAATGTATTTAAATCCACGACGTTCAAAAAGTGCATTAATAGTAACAATAGGTAAAGCTAGAAACAACCCGGACAAAGTGCCGTGCAAAGCACCATGTTTAAATGTACGGAATTCATTACCATACGAATCAAAACCTTGTTTTAAAAACGCTAATGCATTGGCATCATTTTCCGCAACTACGCGTTGCAACATGCCGAAAAAACCAAATTGATGAATAACAATGGAGGATAAACCCACGGCAATAAAAAAACCGAGTACGTACGTTAACCCGAATACTAATGGTGCATTAAAATTTGCTTTTAGTTTATCTTCTTCCAAACCGCAAGCTTTCATCCAAGCATTTCCAAATGTTTTAGGATTGTACCATAAAGATCCCAAAAATAATGGGATTAATGCTGCTAACAGCATTGATGTTAAGTAGCTAAATTGCATAGTTTATTTATTTTATTAGATGCAATATATCGTATTCCATCTAATTCTGTGTTAAGGCAAAACCTGAATTATCCACAAACAAAAAAATATTATAATAAATATGTACGTTAGCGGTAATTTAATTATACACTTCTCAATGACAAAAAAAACGACATTTTTAATAGGTTTCATTGGACTTAAATTCGTGCTGCAATTTTTATTATTAAGCAATGAGTATGAATTACAACGAGATGAATATTTGCATCTTGACCAAGCAAATCATTTGGCTTGGGGTTACATTTCTGTTCCACCTTTTACTTCTTGGACATCTTCTATTATTCAATTACTCGGCAATTCAATTTTTTGGATTAAATTCTTTCCAGCCTTGTATGGTGCATTGACAATTTATATAGTTTGGAAAGCCATAGAAGCATTAAATGGAAATCTATTTGCATTGATATTAGGTGCAACTTGTGTTTTATTTTCTGCATTATTACGCCTAAATACATTGTATCAGCCCAATTCCTTTGATGTCTTATGTTGGACTGCTTTATACTTCATATTGTTAAAATATATCAAAACGGATGATTCAAAATGGCTGTATGTTGGAGCCACCGTATTTGCAGTTGGATTTTTAAATAAATACAACATTGTTTTTCTATTGATTGGCCTTTTACCTTCTTTATTGTTTACAGAGCACAGGAAAATATTTTTTAAACACGCTCTATATTTTGCCATCTTATTAGGCTTGATTCTTATTTTACCAAATCTTGTTTGGCAATACAATAACAATTTCCCGGTCTTTCACCACTTAAAAGAATTGTCAGATACTCAACTAGTCAATGTAAATAGATTTGACTTTCTAAAAAATCAGTTACTCTTTTTTGTGGGTTCATTAATCGTAATCTTTTCATCATTTTATGCGTTGCTTTTTTATAAGCCATTTCAAAAATACAGGCTTTTCTTTTTCTCTATTCTCTTTACCATAATAGCCTTTCTTTACTTTAAGGCAAAAGATTATTATGCCATTGGTATTTATCCAATTTACATTGCATTTGGTTCTGTCTATCTTGCAAATGTTTTAAAAGATGGGTGGAAAAAATATTTACAACCTATTGCAATTGCAGTTCCTCTATTATTTTTTATTCCAATTTATAAGTTTGCGTTGCCGAATAAAAGTCCTGAATATATTGTTCAGCATTCAGAAAACTACCAAAAACTAGGTTTGCTTCGTTGGGAAGATGGTAAAGACCATTTATTACCACAGGATTATGCAGATATGCTTGGTTGGAGAGAATTAGCCTTGAAAGTTGATAGCATTTATTCAGGTTTACCGAACAAAAACAATACACTTATTCTTTGTGATAATTATGGACAGGCAGGAGCTATAAACTTTTATACAAGACAAAAACTACGAGCTGTTTCATTCAATGCTGATTACATAAATTGGTTTGACTTATCAAAAAAATATGTAAACTTAATTAAAGTAAAAGAGGCAGAAGAAGTAAATGCAGAATTCTCCGAAATAGCTCATTTTTTTCAATATTCAACTCTTGCAGATTCAATAACTAACCAATATGCAAGAGAATTTGGGACAGGAATATTTATTTTTATAGGTGCAAAAATTGACATTAGACATAGAATTAAAAATGAAATTGACGAAAAGAAAAACTACCGCTAACATCGGTTAGGCAATAGTGGGTAGACAGTTGTAATTATATTAGGCTTTTATACAAAGGTTGGGCTGACATTTTTCAAATGCCTCACCATCGCCAAGCCATAATTTATTTATGCTACTGCTTTGGCAACTAATTCCGCAGCTTCTGACAATAGAATGGCCGATTGTACTTTTAAGCCGGATTCTTCTATCATTTTTTTAGCTATATCTGCATTAGTGCCTTGCAAACGTACAATAATAGGAATTTCTATAGTACCAATATTTTTATATGCTTCGATAACACCTTCTGCAACCCTATCACAACGCACAATGCCACCAAAAATATTAATTAAAATGGCTTTTACATTTTCATCTTTCATGATAATACGGAATGCTTTCTCCACACGTTCTGCATTGGCTGTTCCACCAACATCTAAGAAATTTGCCGGCTCACCACCACTCAATTTAATGATGTCCATAGTTGCCATTGCCAATCCGGCTCCATTAACCATACAACCTACATTTCCATCTAATTTTACATAATTTAATTCGGCAGCAGCGGCTTCTACTTCGGTTGGATCTTCTTCTAAAATATCGCGTTGAGCTTCTAAATCTGCATGACGGAATAAGGCATTATCATCCAAATTTACTTTCGCATCAACTGCAATAATTTTATCATCTGATGTTTTTAAAACAGGATTAATCTCAAACATACTAGAATCTGATGCTTCGTAGGCTTTGTATAAACTTTGCACAAAAGCCACCATTTCTTTAAAAGCATTGCCGGTAACTCCTAAATTAAATGCAATTCTACGTGCTTGGAATGCTTGCAAACCAACCGATGAATCAATCCACTCTTTATAAATTTTATCCGGCGTATGTTCTGCTACTTCTTCAATATCCATACCACCTTCGGTAGAATACATAATTACATTGCATTCTTTTTTTCTATCCAATAAAACAGACATATAAAATTCTTTGGTTTCGGATGCACCCGGATAATAGGCATCTTCTGCTACTAAAATTTTATGAACCACCTTCCCTTCTGCTCCGGTTTGTGGTGTAACCAATGTCATACCTAATATTTGGCTTGCTCTTTCTTTTAATGCTTCTAAATTGGGTGCAAATTTTACACCACCGCCTTTTCCACGTCCACCTGCATGCACTTGTGCTTTCACCACCACACCTTCACTGCCTGTGCGTGCACTAATTGTTTTCCAAGCTTCTACAGCTTGTTCCACTGTTTCTGCAACAATTCCTTCTTGTACTTTTACTCCAAATTTTTTTAAGAGTTCTTTTCCTTGATATTCGTGTAAATTCATGGTGCAAAATTAAAAGTATTCTGTATAATAAAGAAAGTAAATAGTAAAAAGTTATCGAATAATTTTAGTTTTTAGCTATTATTGCATTAAATTCAATCTATTAGAACACCAATTGACATATTAAAACGTATCCAAAACTTGGATTTAGTGATGCATTTGCATCCATATTGTTTTTCTTTTTTGTTGATTGACAGAGATTTAAATAAGATTGTAGAATTTGATGCGAAAGTTCTTAATCAACCGTTACAAAAATTTTTGATAGCTGATTCCATTTCGATGTGGTTTCAAGAAAATCAAAATATTTTGAGTTTGCCGTTTAAGAATAGCAAGGTGGCCATTTACTCACCGGAATTTACCATTTTACCCGACAAAACAGATAAAATTAAAGATGTATTTAGTTTATTAGGTTATACTCAAAATGAAAATATCACGTATTTAAAAAATAAATTTGGTGAAAATTTTTGGGTGTATTATTCATTGCCGGATAAGCTTATCAATTTTATTGAAAATAATTTAGTGAACGTAGAATTTTATTGTGGTGATTTTGGATTGTTGAATTTTTACAATACTAAACTTTCTTTTAAAAATTATTTGGCAGCCAATTTATACGGCGAAGAATTAACCATCTGTTATAAAAAAGACCAGCAAAATTTTTATTACAACAAATTTCCTGTAAAAGCGAAAGATGATTTACTGTATTATTTGAGGTTGTCATATGAGCATTTAGAATTAAATTTAGATGAATTTCCAACCTATCTATATGGTTTCATAGAAGAAAAATCACCAATGTACTCTACAACATACGGATACATTCGCAATTTTGAAATCGATAGAACTTTAAAAAGTACATTACCGCTTTCAATATCTATAGAAGATATTCCTATGCATTATTATATCAACTTATTAGGCTTGGCGATATAGCATAATACAGGGAAATTGCTGTACATTTGTAGCTTCTTTCTATCAAACGCTATTGTTATGAGAATTATTTCCGGCACCTTAAAAGGCAAACGATTTTATCCGCCCAAAAACATTCCGGCAAGGCCAACCACCGATTTTGCAAAAGAAGCTCTCTTTAATATTTTAAACAACTATTTTGATTTTAGTGAAATAAAATTTTTGGATTTATTTGCCGGAACAGGAAGTTTAGATATGGAAATTTTTTCTCGCGGTTGCACTGACATCACCTCTGTGGATATGAGTAAAATAAGCTTAGGTTTTATAAAAAAAATGAGCGAAGAAGTTAAAATTCCGAATCATAAAATTATTTTAGGAGATGCTATTCAATATGCCAAAAATTGCACGCAACAATACGATTTGATTTTTGCCGGACCGCCGTATGCATTAGAAGTGATAGATGAAATTCCGAATATTATTTTTGATAGAAATTTAGTAAAAGATAATGGGCTATTTATTTTAGAAACATCGCCGAAACATAATTTCACCGAACACCCAAAATTATTAGAAGTTCGCAATTATGGACAAACTCATTTTTGGTTTTTTGGCGATGAAGCAAGTAATGAATAATAATATTTTTCACTTTTAAAAAGGAACAATTTACTTACTTTAAAATTTCATTGAGATTCCTGTTTTGCGATAATGACAGAACATCTTAACAACAAAAAATGAAACGATTTTATTCTAAAAATATTCAATCAAATTACATTTACTTAGAAGACAATGAAGCACAACATTGTACAAAAGTGTTGCGTTGTAAACAAGGTGATAAAATCGAGATTTTAAATGGTGAAGGCAAACGTTTCGAAGCTGAAATACAAGCAATCAACAAACACGAAGTTCAAGCACAAATTATACGTATTTTACAAACAGAGACGGTAAACAAAAACAAACTTTCAGTAGCTATTTGCCCCACTAAAAATCCGGCTCGTTTTGAATGGTTTTTAGAAAAAGTAACAGAAATAGGTGTACATCAAATTTTCCCAATTCTTACGACAAGAACAGAGAAACAAAGCATCAAACAAGATAGAATGCAAAACATTGTACTATCAGCAGCAAAGCAAAGTAGTCAATTATTTTTTCCCATATTACACGAACTACAACCATTAAAAAATGTAATTGAATCTGATAATTTCGAGCAACATTTTATTGCACATTGCAAAGATGAAAAACAGCATTTAAAAAATGCTTATTCTCCAAACCAATCTGCAATAATTTTAATTGGTCCGGAAGGAGATTTTACTTCAGAAGAAATTAATATCGCCCTTAACAAAAATTACATTCCGGTGTCGTTGGGAAATTCTATATTGCGGGTGGAAACAGCCGGTGTCGTTGCTTGCAGTATCATACAAATGGTGAATGAGATATGAGACTATTGACTATAAATCATTAACTTAAACAAACAAAGTGAGAAAATTAAGCATAAAATATCTAATCGTATTAAGCATTTATTTTTCTTGTAATTATTCATTGGCTCAAACCAAAACTACTGTAAAAATTGGGCTTTTGAAATACAAAGGCGGTGGCGATTGGTATGCTAATCCAACATCTTTACCCAACTTAGCCAAGTTTTGCAACCAACAATTAAATATGTCATTATCTACCGATATTAATGAAGTAGAACCGGCAAGTGCGGAGCTTTTTAATTATCCGTTTGTGCATATTACCGGACATGGAAATATAGTATTCACCAACCAAGAAGCAGAAAATTTACGCACCTATTTAATTGCCGGCGGCTTTTTACATATTTCTGATAATTATGGCTTGGATCCCTATATTCGCAAAGCAATGAAGCTTGTTTTCCCTGAATTAGATTTTGTAGAATTACCGGCATCACACCCAATTTATCATCAAAAATTTGATTTTGCCAATGGCTTACCTAAAATTCACGAACACGATAATAAAGCAGCACAAGGATTTGGATTAATTTATGAAGGCAAGTTGGTTTGTTTTTACGATTACCAATGTGATTTAGGCGATGGCTGGGAAGACCAATCCGTACATAAAGATTCGGAAGAAAAACGCCAACAAGCATTAAAAATGGGTGCAAACTTAGTGCAATATGCTTTGACGAAATGAGATGTGAGTAGTAAGAAGTGTGATGTCTGATATAAGTCTATTGTCTAATCACCATTGTCCAATTTAAAAAATCTACTGCACAATACCACTAAATGCATTTGCATTAAAACCGCCGGAGCCAAATATTCCGGTATCAAAAAAGCCTTTTTGTTTTTGCAGTTTCAACCAATTAAACTGTTGTGAGGTTACATAAATCGTCATGTAAAATCCTTTTTGGAAACCGACCGGAGTCCACTTAAACTCCATTTGCCAACAATGCAAATCACGCACAATGGAAATGTCGGTTCGGGTGATACTTTTATTCGTCAAATCAAAACCGGAAGAGATATTTATTTTCCATTTTTTGGTAATATTTACATCCAATCCTAAAGCCAAGGTTTGTGTAATCGAAGTAGTATCTTTTTTATTGTATTTATATCTCGATACATTTAAACTATATTGATAATTTATTGACCACGGAATAGAAAAATTATAATAACTTCTATCATATACACCTTGCTGATAGTATTGATTATTGATATTTTGCTCGTTCAACATTTGCTGGCTCAGTTGTTCTGTTTCTACCATTCCTTTTTTAGAGCGTACACTACCACTCATCGATAAACTTAAGTACGTTAATCGGAAGAAACGTCGCTTTTCTTTCCAATAAAAATGATTGGTTTGTCGCCCTAAACTATCCAATGAATAAGGATCCATACTGGCATTAAAACTCAAATTCAAATAATTGGAAATATGTGTACTCGCACTAATACTCAACGGACTAAATCGTTTCGTCAACATATTATAACTCATCCCGAAAGAAAGGTTGTCTAACAACGTAATTTTTTTAGTATGCGTAACCGTATCTTTTTTGGAGTGTACTTTTATTTCTAATGTATTAGAAAAATTCAATCCAATATTTCCTTGTTTTGTTATTGGTGTAATTCCATTGTTTTGAAAAATAGAATACGTTTGCACCGTTCCTATACTATCGGTTTGTACCGTCCGATTGTACTTCCAAAATGGAGTAGTGAAATCCGGACTAAAATTAAAATTCAAACTCGGACGAAATGTATGTCGGATGGCTTTGAGTTTGCTATTTTTAAATTGAAACATACCATACAATTGCGTATTAAAACTCATATTGAAATTAAAATCGCGATAGGATTTAAATCCATATTTTATTTCATCTACGGATTGATTACGGAAGGTATCTATTGCTCCGGTTTCATCATTTTTACGCTCTAAAAAATCGTAGTATGTTTTGGTTAAATAACTGAAATACCAATCTTCTCTATAATTAAATCCGACATTAAAATTCAAATATTTAAACAACGAAAAATTTCCCGAAATAGGCAATGAATGTCGGATGCTGCTACGCATATCTTTCAATGTTTTCTTCGTGAAAAAAGTAGAATCTGTAGCATTTAATTGATTGGATACATTCATATCATACGAGAAGCCAATATTTTCGTACCATTTCCGAGTAGTTACATTTATTTTACGCTGGAACGGATTGATTCGTGTTACATTGAAATTAAACTGTGGCAAGGTTAAGGCAATTTGTTTGGTTTGCGTATTTTGCACCAAACCTGTATTTAATGAAATACGATATGGTTTGCCCGGCCAATACTTACTGTATGTAATATTAGATGAAAAATTAGTAGCCAATACACTTTGTGGATCTCGAGAATTGAGATATTGATATGTTTTATTACTTACTATATTTAAATTGATATTAAAACTACTGTTGAACATTTTTTTCGGATCCATGTTCATCTGCCATAAAATACCGAAATTTAGAGGTGCTTTTTTTCTATTCGGATTAAAACGTTCGTATTGTGAACCTCCTCGTTGTTGATTGATATTAAAATTTAAATTTCCGGAAAGTTTATACAATTTCTTATATGCTAAATTCATGTGCAAACCCCAACTACCTAAGGTGTACACATCTGCGGTCGTAGTTAGTGCTAACTTATCATTTATCATCCAGAAATATCCGATATTATTTAAAAAGAAACCTAACTCATTGCTTTGCCCATACGTTGGCATCAGCAATCCCGTTCCTTTTGATTTTATACTTGGCAACATGGCAAATGGTAAAAACAACGGAGTTCGCACACCTTCAATTACTACATCTGCGGGCTTGCCCACCATAATTTTATCTCGTATTACTTTTGCTTTTCCAATTTCGACATAAAAATGTGGTTCATCTAAATCACAAGTTGTATAGCGTGCTCCTTTAATATACATCGTATTGGTGTCAATAACTTTCACGTGTAAACCATGCAAAAAGCCATCTAATTCTTTAGTAACTAAGCCGGAGCTCTTTCCTTTTTTAGTTTTAAAATTGAACTTTGCTTCATTGGCAAGATATTCTCCAGAACCATCTTTAAATTCTACTCGTTTAATAGCTTGTAAGCTATCGTCATATCGGGCTGCTGCATACACTTCGCTACTATCCCAATTATATCGAATAAAGCCGGCTGCCATATTCATCTCTTGATATTTTATAGTAGCTCGTCCATAAAGTAAAATGGTTTTATTCGGAATATCATAAATGATAGAATCTTGTGCTGTATAATGTACATTATCTTCTATTTCATTTTCTGCTATTTTAATTTGGCGTACTTCCACACGTGTGGAATCTTTATAAATGGAATCTATGCTACTTTTTTGTAGATTTGGCTCGAAATTTGGTTGTTGTATCGTATCTATGATAGGCAAGGTATCCTTAATGGACGCAAATTGTGAAAACCCATTAAATGCCATACAAAGTATGCCGAACCATAGTAACCAACGTTTATGTAAAGCGTTAAACAACAAAATATTTTAATGCAAATTAAGTTTCAAAAGTATGTTAAAAACGTCAAAAATACGGATTGCTTGTTTAATATTATTATTTTCTATTCACACTATTGCACAAAGTGCTGCTCAGGCAAGTGGATATAAATTAAAAACCATTGTTTTAGATGCAGGCCACGGCGGACACGACACCGGTTGCCATGGTTACGAAGGTTCGTATGAGAAAGAGGTAACTCTAAAAGTAATTTTAGCTTTAGGAAAATTGATTGAACAAAAATATCCGGATATTAAGGTTTTATATTCCCGAAAAACGGATGTATTTATTACGTTGCAAGACAGAGCTTTATTAGCCAATAAAAATAACGCCGATTTATTTGTGAGTGTACACTGTAATGCCAATGCCAACAAATCAGCGTATGGTGCAGAAACATTTTTGATGGGTTTACACGTATCGCAAGCAAATTTAGATGTAGCAAAACGAGAAAATGAGGTTATCAAATTAGAGGACAATTATAAAGCTACCTACGGCGATTTTGACCCGGACTCACCGGAATCCATGATTGCCTTATCCTTGGCTCAAAATGCCAATATTGAACAAAGTAGTTATTTGGCTACCAAAGTGCAAGAAAATTTCACACACAAACTCAACCGATATAACAGAGGCGTAAAACAAGCCGGTTTTTGGGTTCTTTATCGCACTACTTGTCCATCTATTTTAATTGAAACAGGATTTTTGACAAATAAAAACGAAGAAAAATATTTGATTTCCGAAGATGGACAAAAAGAGATGGCAAATGCCATTTTCCAAGCTTTTGAAGACTATAAAAACACCATGGAGAAAGGTGGTAAAATAACCGCTCCAACTATTACCACCTACGAGCAACCTGCAGTAATAGAAAAAGAAACACCGAAAGAAGAAACTACCACTCCTAAAGTTGAAAAGAAAGAAGAAACCAAAACAGCCAATAAAGAAGAAAATAAAGGCATTATTTACAAAGTACAAATTATTTCTTCTTCCAAACCTATTTCAAAATCGAGTAAAGCATATAAGATTTACAATAACTTGACTTACGAAAAAGTAAACGGACGGTACAAATATGCCTACTCACCTATTAAAGAGTACGATTTAGCTCGAAAGGTATTAAAACAAGCAAAAGCAATTGGATACGACGATGCCTTTATCGTGGTATTTAAAGATGGAAAAAAGCTATCGGCTACGGAAGCAAAGGCATATTTAAAATAAGATTAATAAGATTACATTCCATCTAAGTTTAATTTTCATTTTATTTTTTTATCCTTATATTTGGCAGTTAAAAAAAAATAATTGGAAAATAAGAACGAAATTTTAGTTGGAGCACTCACAGTGCTTGGAATTGCTGCCTTCATCATTGGTTTCAAATTTCTACAAGGTGATAATTTATTTTCTCGCAGTAAATATGTGTATATCGTAGCAGATAGAGTTCCGGGTATTACGCCTTCTAGTCCGGTTTTAGAAAACGATGTACCAATTGGAAGAGTAGAAAATGTAACCATCTCTACCAGCCCAAATTTTCCATACAAAGCATTAATGAAATTAAAATTGGACAACGATGTCAATATTCCAAAAGATAGTAAATTTATTATATATGGATTAGATATGTTGGGTAAAATGGGTATCGGTTTAGTGCGTGGTGAAAGCCAAACATTAGCCTCTGTCAACGATACGATGAATTGTTTGGTGAAAGGTAATTCCATAGAACAAGGTGTTGATTTAGTTGCCCAATTAAAACCACGATTAGATTCACTTTTAGGTTCATTCACGGCATTATCCAACAACTTAAATACTCAATTAGGTTCCGGTGAAAACTCATTATTGAAAAAAGCAGTAAGCGATTTAAGTACTACGTTAGTTTCTGTAAATAAATTAGCTGCAAATGCCGATAAGATGATAACAACATTAAATGGAACTATTGCTGATAACAAAGCAAATATTGATGGCATTTTGACAAACGTAAACAGATTAACATCTGAGTCCGGAAAATTAGATTCCATTTTAACGAACTTCCAAACACTGTCCGGAAAAGTAGCTTCTTTAGATTTAGCATCAACCTTAGAAAGTGCAAAAGGCACATTGGAACAATTGAAAAAAACATTGGCTTTAATTAATGATGGGGATGGTTCTATCTCTAAATTATTAAAAGAAGATGGCGCTTATAATGACATCGTTAAAACAATCAACTCGCTCAATGCATTATTGACTGATTTAAAAGCTAATCCAAAAAAATACATCAGTTTATCACTTATTGACCGAACAAAGACGTACACCTTTACAGATACATCTGTTCAGCAGTTTTTGGAAAATCATCCGAAGGCAGCAAAAAAAATTAAGTAAGCACCCTGCACAGTATAGTGTGTAATGCACCAAAAAATACTATTTTAGCCATTGTAATTACAATGGCTATTTTATTTTAAACGTGAGAAAATTTACAAAATATAGTTCATTGCTGCCAATATTATTATTGGCTTTCGCACTATGTAATTATTCGAATTTAATAGCACAGAAATCGCTTTATTTTCCGCCTATTCCAAAAGATACGAGTGCAAAGAAAAAAATTGAAATTTTAAAGACAGATTCACTTACGTTTCAAACATTAGAATTAGGCAGTTATCGAAAATTAATTGGCCATGTACAACTCCGACATGAAAATGCAAAGATGTTTTGTGATAGTGCAATTATTGATATTGAAGCCAATTATTTAACTGCTTATGGCAAACAAGTACATATACAAAAAGGTGATAGTATTGATGTTTGGGGCAATTTCTTGGAATACTTTGGCGACCAAAAATTAGGGCGACTTACCGGCATGTGTTCCATGCGCGACAAAACCATGATTTTGACTTCACCGGAATTAAATTACAACACTGAAACGGATGTTGGTTCATACATGAGTGGCGGACGCATCGTCAACAAAGAAACCATCATTACCAGTGCAATAGGTTATTATTATCACCAACAAAACACAGCGTTGTTTTATGGCGATGTGGTTTTAAAAGATAAAGAACGCACTATTTATGCTGATTCTATGCGATATAATACCGAAAATGAAATTGCCTATTTTATTACTAAAACAACAATAATCGACAAAGACAGCAACATCATTGTTACCAATAGCGGCTACTATGATACTAAAAATGAAAAAGCATTTTTTGGCAATAATACAGAGATAAAAAAAGGGGATGCATCTGTAAAAGCCGAAACAATCGATTACGATAACAAAACAAAAATTGCCATTGCTAAAAACAATGTAGTGTTGCAAGATAGCTCGGAACGCACAACTATTTTGAGTAATTATATTTATTCGGATGAGAATAAATCATACATGCTTGCGTACAAAGATCCATTGATGATATCTGTTTCGGAAGATATGAAAGACACCCTGTATTTAAGTGCAGATACGTTGTTGAATTATAAAATTGCTGCTACGGATTCTTTATCGCTAAATGATTCCATTTCTAGTAATGACTCTATAAAAATCACGCAGGCATGGCGACACATGAAATTAATACAAGGTGAGATGAGTGCCGTGGCTGATTCGATGTTTTATTCCGAAAAAGATTCGATTTTTAAGATGTATTACACTCCTATCCTTTGGATGGATTCCACACAAATTACGGGCGATTCCATCTATTTATTCAACAGAAATAATTCCATTTATAAAATAGCTATTTACCACAATGCATTTATCATAAACTTACAAGATCCGGATGTGTATAATCAAACAAAAGGAAAATGGATGGAAGCATTTATTGAAAATAAAAAAATAGATAAAGTAGAAGTAGATGGCAATGCTGAAAGCATCTATTTTATTAAAGAAAAAGATGCATACAATGGAGCCAATAAATCAACCTCAGCCTTTATTACGGTAAGTTTTAAAGATGGTGACGTAAACAGAATAAAACTTACCGGAATGCCGGATGCCGAATTTACGCCGATGAAAAAAATCAATGTAAGTAGTTTCCGTTTAGACGGATTTAAATGGTATGGCGACAAGCAACCACGTTCCAAATACGACATTATTCGCGATAAAAAACAATATGAAAAATATGTTGCAGGTTTGCCGGTGAAGAATGTAAAAATAGTCGAAAACAAAGAAATGGAACTAAAAGCTGATTAAATGTCATTCCCTTGAATGTAGAAATTTCAACTTAAAAAATTAAAATTCGATTCCACGAGAATGACATGTAGCATTTACACGTTATCTTTCTTTAATTTTGCTTTTTCATTTTCCAACCAATCCTGCACCATTTCTTTGGTTAATTCCAAATGTGCATCCGCAATCACTTTTAACGATTCATTATGGGTTTGTATTTCTTGCTCTATTTGTGCTTTATCAATATTCGTTGAAAGTGTCAATTTTTTATTGAGTTCGTGATTTCTATAATTAATATTCTCAATAGTGCTTAATTCTATTTCGTGTTCCATGTTTTTTAGCTTCTCATCATATGGCCCTTTTGCAGAAAATAATTTAGACAAAACGGGTGCTGTTTCAATACAAATAAACAAGAGCATTATAAATAAACTGGGCGTTTGTGGCAACTTACTCAAGCCATCTAATCGTGCCATTAAGCCATCATAATTTTGTATGCCGGGCTGTGCTTTGGCAACAGCAGTATCGCGTTGAGCTTTGGCGGTTAATATTTGTTTTTCTCTTTCGTCAATTAATGGTTGATATTTTTCTTGCAACGCTTTCATCTCCATTTCAATCTTGTCATATTGCTGTTTCTTCTCTTTATAAACCGGACCTTTACCTAACTTATTGGTGCCGCGTGTTCCTTCTGCCTCACCTATAAATGCAGTATAAAGTGAATCACGTGCAGTAGATATTTTAGCGATTTCATTTTTATACGCATCAATTTCTCCGCGTAAACTATCCATTATCGGATTGAATTGTTGTTCCATTTTGCGTTGAGCAGTTATCGCAAATTCGCGTTGTTGTTCTTCTATTTTTTGTGCTATCTCTTTTTCAAAAATTTTCAATTCTAATGGTTTGGAAATAACGATGGCTAAAATAACTGCTAAAATCAATCGTGGTAACACCAACTTAAACTCGTTCCAAAACAACTCATCTTTTCTCAATGTTGATACGATAAATCTATCTAAATTAAAAATTACCAAACCCCAAATAATGCCGAATGCAATAGCCGGATAAACACTTTTAAATACACTGAATAATGCATAACCACCGGATAAAGTAGCCAGCAAGCCGGTAAAAAATACGGTAGCACCAATACCAACATATTTATTATGTTCCGATTGTGTGCAATCCATTAATATATCTTGATTTGCACCGGAACACCACCAAAAAAATCGGGTAAATCCGCTCACATTGCGAATGGGATAACTCGTATTATTTTTAAATGTTTCCATTTGATTTTATTTATTAGTTGATTGGTTAAAAATATAATCGCGTATTTTTTGAGAAAAAGTTTTGATTTTTATTTTGTGTTTCAATACTTCATTTAATGGTATTAAGTCCGGTTTAGATGAATTGAAAACAGGCTTTTCTATTTTAAAATAAGAATGAGCAGGTACCGTTGGTGGCGTTATAGTTTGATGATATGAAAACTGAATGGTTGGTTTTTCAATCAGCAACTTATCAGCAAATGATTGAGGAAAAATGCGTACAAATATGGTTTCTTGAATTTCCGAAGCACCATTTTTTGCCGTTATTAGATAGCTAGTATTTTGTGTTGGATAAAATGCTTTCCTACCTACTGCTTTCACCAAGCCTACACCGCTTATTGTAATCAAATCAGCATTAATAATATTCCAATCTATTTCAAGATATTGATTTTTTAAAATTCCAACATGATTCGGGAAATCGGGATGCGTATAATTTAGATAACGATGATTGAGTTGCGGATCAACGGTATAAATAGAATACGAAATAATTGGTTCATTCAAATTATCATCAACAGTAACATTTGGAGAAATAGCAACTGTCTTAGGCAATCGTTGGTTGTATTTTTTTACAATGTAAAAACCAATGATACTCATTACCAATATGATTAGAAAGCTTGTCAATTTTTTCCTTATTTATTTATCTATTTAGATACATTTTATACGTCGAAATAAACCGGAAAGTATTACAAGAAGTTCCTACACACAAAATTTTAAGGAATTTTAAGGAATTGGATAAGGCTTAATTAAAATTCCTTTTATTAAGCAAAATAACCTACTGCCAATTTGTCACTTCCGCTTATTTTTTGTATCTTTGTTGTCCTTTTTATATTATGAACGAGTTATTGGATTACATCGAACAAAAAAAACATGACGAATCTCGTCAAGGTGAAGCTTTAAACCTAGAATTAAATGAAAGTTCGTACAAAAACAACAAGCATTTCTATATTGAAAGCTATGGTTGTGCTATGAATTTTAGCGACAGCGAAATTGTTGCTTCCATTTTAGGCAAACAAGGTTACAGCTTAACCACCAATATTTTTGATGCTGATTTAGTATTTTTAAATACTTGCTCTATTCGTGAAAAAGCGGAACAAACCGTTCGTCAACGGTTACGCTCTATCAATGAAATTAAAGAACAAAAATCAACTTTATTGGTGGGTGTTTTAGGATGTATGGCAGAACGATTAAAATCTAAATTTTTAGAAGAAGAAAAATTAGTAGACTTAGTAGTTGGTCCGGATGCCTACCGCTCTTTACCGGATTTAATACAAGAAGCAGAAACCGGACACAAAGCAGTGAACGTACTTTTATCTCGTGAAGAAACGTATGCAGATATTGCTCCGGTTCGATTAGATACAACCGGCATTACAGCTTTTATTTCTATTATGCGCGGTTGCAACAATATGTGTTCTTTCTGTGTAGTACCTTTCACACGCGGTAGAGAACGGAGCAGAAACCCGCAAACTATTATAGCAGAAGCAACGGATTTATTTAACAAAGGTTACAGAGAAGTTACTTTGCTCGGACAAAATGTAGATTCATACCGATGGACCGGCGATGACACCAATAAAGCCGATGACACAGAAAATAAGGAAGCAAATGTATTAGTCAATTTTGCACAATTATTAGAAATGGTTGCCTTGGTCAATCCTCTTTTACGCGTCCGTTTTTCTACATCACATCCCAAAGATATTACCGATGAAGTATTACATACCATTGCAAAATATAACAACATTTGCAGTTACATTCATTTGCCGGTACAATCTGGAAGTTCGGCATGTTTAGAACGAATGAACAGAACATACGATAGAGCATGGTACATGAATCGAGTGGAAGCAATTCGACGCATCATTCCGGATTGTGGAATTTCTTCGGATATCATTGCCGGATTTTGTGGTGAAACAGAAGAAGAACATCAGGATACCTTATCCATGATGGATTTTGCCCAATACGATTATAGCTATATGTTCTTCTACTCTGAAAGACCGGGAACTTTAGCTGCAAGAAAATTTGCTGACGATGTTCCATTAGACATAAAAAAAAGAAGATTAGCCGAAATTGTTGACAAACAATATCAACTATCATTAGAAAGTAATTTAAGAGATATTGGCAAAACATACGAAGTATTGGTTGAAAAAGTTTCCAAAAAAAGTGAAGAAGAATATTGCGGTCGTAATTCACAAAACAAGATGATAATCTTTCCAAAAGGAAATTACAAAATTGGCGATTATGTAAATGTTTATATAGAGAGTGCCAACAAAGCAACATTGAAAGGAAAAGTGGTTTAATTGGACAATTAGATGATTTAAAAAACAAGAATAGACACATTCATTTATTTAAATAAAAAATCATTTCCAAATAGCACATTTCCAAATTATCAAATTAAAAAAATGGAATTACAATCAGTAAAACAACGATTTGGAATTATAGGAAATTCGCCTTTGCTCAACAGAGCATTGGAAGTAGCTGTGCGCGTAGCACCAACTAACTTATCTATTTTAATTACCGGAGAAAGTGGCGTTGGTAAAGAAGTATTCTCTAAAATTATTCATAATATTTCCAGCAGAAAACACGAACATTTTATATCCGTAAACTGTGGTGCAATTCCGGAAGGCACCATTGATTCGGAATTATTTGGACATGAGAAAGGTGCGTTTACAGGTGCTCACGACAAACGAAAAGGTTATTTTGAAACCGTAAATGGTGGCACTATTTTTTTAGATGAAATTGGTGAAATGCCAATTGGAACACAAGCTCGATTATTACGATTATTAGAAAATGGCGAGTTTATAAAAGTTGGTTCTTCTGTGGTACAAAAAACAGATGTGCGCGTTTTGGCAGCAACCAACGTAGATTTACCCAAACTTATCAAACAAGGGAAATTTAGAGAAGATTTATATTACCGACTCAACACCGTTCCTATTTTTGTGCCACCACTTCGCGACAGAAAAGAAGATATCGTAATTTTATTCAGAAAATTTGCATCTGATTTTTCAGAGAAATACAGAATGCAACCGGTGCAACTAACAGAAGACGCCAAAGAAATTTTAATGAACTATCGATTTCCGGGCAATGTACGCGAATTAAAAAATATAGCAGAACAAGTTTCTGTTTTAGCAAAAGATAAAGTTGTAGGTAAAGAAGAATTAGCCAAATTTATTCCAAATATAGATGCATCCAATTTGCCTATGTTATCCAATACATCGGAAAATAATACAACCTATAGCGATCGAGAAATACTATACAAAATGATTTTTGATATCAAAAATGATTTAAACGAATTGAAAGCATTTGTTTGGAATATGAGTAACGGCAATTACGATACATCAAAAATTGATTTTAGTGATGTGAAAAATTTAGAAAACCACGCTCCGATTCCAACTTTTCCAAATAAGAAAATAAATACGTACGAAACCAACTCTACCAATCCTACAATTATCCTAAATGATGAACCGACGTATGAAGAAGAAAGTATTGAATCAAGTTTATCATTAACAGAAATGGAAAAAAGTTTAATCATTAAAGCACTCGAAAAACACAAAGGAAAACGTAGAGATGCTGCATTAGATTTAGGGATTTCGGAAAGAACATTATACCGAAAAATAAAAGAATACGAATTAGAAGAATAACAGGATTTTAATTGCATAAAACGATGAACGTACTTAAAAAAAATAGGGTCTATATAAATAAAAAAGGATTTACCGCATTTCGCAGTGCAGTACTATTTTTATTGGCTTCTTTCGTAGTGTTTGCATCCGGTTCATGCAAAATTTATCGTTTCACCGACGCGTCGATTGACCCAAATTTAAAAACGTTCAATGTAACACCAACTATCAATATTGCTACATTGCAAAATCCAAATGCAGCACCAAATTTCACAGATAAAGTAAAAGACAAATTTTTATCCAACACCAGAATGGTGCTCACTCAAGATAATGGTGATTTGCAATTTGCAGCAACTATTATCGAATACAACATTGAACCGGTTTCTATAACCAACACTGAAACTACGGCACAAAACAGATTAAATATCGCTGTGAAATTTGAATGCATTAATACCAAAGAAGCTACAAAAAGTTTTACGCAAACTTTTAGAGATGGCGAAAATTTTGATGCAAATGCACAGTTTTCTTCTGTTGAATCCGGTTTAAATAACACTATCTTTGATAGATTAACGCAACAAATTTTTAATAAAATTTTCGGAAATTGGTAGCATGAATCAAGAATTGCAAGACATATTATCGAATCCTATTTCGCTGAAAAATGTTTCGGAAGAAACCTTGCAAACTTGGATAGACACTTATCCGTATGTTCCGATTTTTCATCTTTATAAATTAAAAAATAAAAGTAATTACACCGAATCCGAATTACACAAAACAGCCTTTTATTTTAATAATAGAGAAAAATTATTTCATCTATTAAAAACAAAATCTCACCCATCAGATACAACTACTCCAATTTTCATTTATGAAGAGCATGTTTTAGAACACACATCAACACCTTTAACAACAGCCGTTTCTACGAACGAGCCAATGTTAGATGTTAGCACAAATTTAAAGGAAGAAAAAACAGAAGTAGTAACCGACAACAACACAACAACAGAAGATACAAACAATGCAATTCATTCAAATATTACGACTGAAACTATTGCTATAAATACAACAACCGAAGAAGCTGACATACCAGAAATCATCGTTGCTCCAGAAGAAACAACCACAACTATTATTTCTGAATCTACAAGCAATTCAATAACAGAAGAAACTACACTTGCTCCGGAAAAAACGGTTCTTGCGGAAGAAGATAAACCACTTTCTATCGCAGATAGAATTTTATTAGAAATAAAACAACTCAAAGAAGAACGAGAAAGAAAAGCGGCTCAAGAAACAAGCATCCTTTCTGAAAAAACTATTAAAGAGAATGTAGATGATGAAATCATTGAACCTATAAAAGAAGATACAACCTTACAAATTGAAAAACAAATTGAAGTTACGCATCAGGATAGTATTGAAACAATAGAACAAACAACGAACGTTGAACTTCAAACGCAAGCTATCGAATCAACGAAAGAAACAACAATTACTGAAAACGATGTTGTTATTTCTGAACAAGAAACAACGATTAATTCCAATGAACAACTAATTGTTGAAACCAATGAGCCTGTAATAGATGAAACTATTGAATCAATTGAAACAATTACATCTGACATAGAACATGAAAAAACAGAAGTAACAACAGAAACAGAAAAACCACTTTCTATTCAGGACGAAATTATTGCACGCATCCAAAAAATTAAAGAAGAAAGAGAAAAAGCAAAGTTAGCAGAAACTATAGAAGAAAAGGCAGAAACAATTGATACTACGACACAAACTTCGGATGATTCAGAAAAAACAGCATCTGTAGAAATACCACAAATTCCGCAACACGTTGACAGCATTCAGACGGAAACAACAGAGGAAATCGTTTTAATTGCTGATATAGAAAAAGCATCGGAACGCATTCATCAACTTGTTGAAGAAACTGAAAAAATAGAAGATGAAACTCCAATAGTTGTTTCTAAAAATGATATTTTATTTGTTGATCCGGAAGTACGTATGATAGATGTGCCAACACCACAACTCATCACTAAAGAAGAAAGCACTTC
Organism: Bacteroidota bacterium; assembly: GCA_963169645.1. Classification (GTDB taxonomy): domain Bacteria; phylum Bacteroidota; class Bacteroidia; order Chitinophagales; family JADIYW01; genus JADJSS01. The sequence continues at coordinate 89,252 of CAUJCO010000006.1, read as the reverse complement.
GAACATAGAATTGGAAGCAATTGCTAACACTGTTTCATCTGCACAAGAAATAAATATAGTTGTCACCGATACAATTTCTGAAAAGAAAATAGATGTAGAAGACTTTCATATCAATACACACGAAGAAATTGACTTTCCTAAACCTTTACTGATTGAGATTGAAAAAGAACCGAAGAAAGAAGCGGTTGCTCCACTAATTGAAGAAAAACAAACCGAAATAATTCCGGAACTTACAAAACCTGAACCAGAAATAATAAACAAGCAAGTTGAAACAACAACTATTGAAACGGAAAATGAGAAAACTGCTCCAGAAATTATCACATCCACAAACGAAAAAGAAGAAATTATTGTAGATGAAATATCCGCATCTCATGTTGTAGCCACAACAGAAGAAACTGCACCCAACACAGAAGAAACAATAGTTGAAGATTTGCCCAATATTGAAACCATCAACCTAAATGCATTAAAAACCGTAGCAGATTTAAAAAAGGAAGAGAAAGAAAATCCGCATACGTTTATTGAGTGGTTAAAACTATTAGATGGAAATTTACAAATCCAAACCGCAGAAACTAACTTTCCGGAAAATTGGATAGAAATTCCAAGATATGAAGTAGAGCAAACCATTGCTCATAAACAAGCAATACAACAAGAAGAAAACAAGATTTTTGAACCTAATTTTGAGGAAGGCGAAATCGACTTGTTTAATGAAATAGATGAAGAAGTAAGCAAAGTTGCCACCGAGTCCGTTTCTTTCAAACAAGATATGATGACCGAAACGTTAGCTAAAATTTACCTAAAACAAGGCAAAACAGATAAGGCTTTAGAGATTTATAACACACTTTTATTGAAATTTCCGGAAAAAAGTGCTTACTTTGCATCCCAAATAGAAAAAATTAAAAAAGAAGAATAACATGTTTACATTTTTAACGATATTAATTATTTTAGTTAGCATATTTATCATCCTGCTCGTATTAATCCAAAATCCGAAAGGTGGTGGCTTGATGGGTGGCTTAGGAAACACGACTTCTAACATCATTGGCGTTCAAAGTGCCGGCGACGTAATGGAAAAAACAACTTGGGGCTCTGCTATCATTTTATTTGCATTATGTGTACTGACGGCATTTGTAGTGCCTAAATCAAATAGCGGTGAAGGTGTACAAACTTTAACTGAAGAAGCAGCAAAAGCAAAAGTGCCAACTGTACCACAATCTGCAACTCCGGCTCCGGCAGCTCCTACCGCACCGGCACAACCTAAATAAATTTTTCAATTATACTATATAAAAAAACTCCTTCACTACGAAGGAGTTTTTTTTATTGCATCGAATAAATCTTATTTCACTAAATCATTGCACAATCGTTTCAAATCTGTTTCAGCTACTTTTGCATTGTATCTGGATAAAATTACATTATACAAGGCATCTTCGTAACTACTTTGAGCTTGTTTTACTTCAATAGAATTGGCTTGATTTAATCGAAAACGTTCCAAACTTAAGTCAACATTTTCTTTCGCATCTTTCACCGTTTGTTCGTTTAACGTAAGAATTTTTTGAGCAAAAATAAAATTCTTATATGCGGCTAAAATTTGTGCATCTACTTTATTTTTCAATTGTTGTAGAACCACTTGTTGTGATGCAATTTGCACTGCAGATGATTCCATTTGTTTTTTCACTTTTCCACCATTAAAAATGGGAATTACGGCATTTAGTCCAACGGATGGTCCATACGAACGATTTTGTAATTGCAAACCGGCTTTACTATTATTTTGGGTAAAAGAATATCCGGTGCTGAAGTTAATTTGTGGCAAACGCTGTGATTTAATTTCTTTATGTTGCAATTTTGCAATCTCGATATTTTTTTGAGCAGATAATATGGAATAGTTTGATGCGAACGCTGTATCTTTTATGGTTTGCAAATTCGGCAAATAATTGACAACAATCTCATCGATTACATCAAACTCGACATGGGCATCTCTACCTAAAATTGTATTCAAATTTATTTTTGCTTGTTCCAATGCTGTTTCTTGTTTTACGATATTAATTTGTTGTGTAGAATAATCTACTTTAGCTTGCAATAAGGGTGTTTTATCAGCATACCCGACATCTAATTTTTTTTGCGATAAACTAACACGCTCCGAAGAAATTGCTGCCGATTCCGTAATAGCTTTAATATATTGTTTTTGTCGCACGATTTCATAATAGGCATTCAACGTTTGAGCAACTACATCTTGAATACTATTTTTCAATTGCAAGTCGCCTAAATCTTGTAATGCTTTCAACCTATCTTTTGCAGCAAACATTTTCATTCCATCAAAAATGGTCCAATTCACATTTAATCCGGCATTGAAACTATTGATTGGCACCCAATTTTTTTTCACATCTTGACCGGTTGTAAATTGCTGGTTAATGTTACTCAAATTAAATACATCACCTGTTGTGATATTAATCGTAGGCAACATGCCTGCTGTGGCTTTGTTATTATTTATCTTGGCTATTTCCGCTTCATTTTTTGCTAAAACGATATCGAAATTTTTGTTTAATGCAGCAGAAACAGCTGCTTCCGGTGTTAATATTTCTTGTGCTTTTAACGAAGGTGCAACCAACAAAAAGCTCAATACAATGCTAAAATATACTTGTCTTTTATTCATGAGAATCATCTTTAACGGTTTGAGTTCTTGACATCATAGAATACATTGCCGGAACGACAAACAATGTCAAAATCAAGGAAAATACAATACCACCAATAATTACAATACCTAAAGAAATACGGCTGGTGGAACCCGCTCCAAAGGCAACTGCGATAGGCAATGCACCTAACGCCATTGCTAAACTGGTCATTAAAATAGGTCGCAAACGCATGGATGCCGCATAAATTGCTGCTTCTACTTTTCCCATGCCATTTTTTCTATTATGATTGGCAAATTCCACAATTAAAATCCCATTTTTTGTTACCAAGCCAATGAGCATAATCATACCAATCTGGCTGAAAATATTGAGAGTTTGACCAAAAATCCACAAAGACAATAATGCACCTGCTAAAGCTAATGGAACTGTTACCATGATAATAAATGGATCGATGAAACTTTCAAATTGCGCTGCTAATACCAAATAAATTAATACCAATGCTAATATCAATGCAAACATCGTATTGGAAGAACTTTCCGCAAAGTCACGCGACGAACCGGACAATGATGTGGTGAAAGATTCATCTAACACTTCTTTGGCGATACGTTCCATTTCTTTAATACCATCACCAATGGTTTTTCCAGGAGCTAATCCGGATGAAATAGTAGCAGATTTATATCGGTCGTAATGATACAATTGAGGTGGTTTAGCCAATTCTTCCACAGAAATTAAATTCTCGATTGCAATTAATTTTCCGGCATTATTTTTTACATAAATATCTTTCAAATCATCCGGCTTACTGCGTTCATCATACATGGATTGTCCAATGATTTGATATTGTTTTCCTTCTTTCAAGAAATAACCAAAACGTCGTCCACTAAAAGTGAATTGTAATGTTTGAGCAATATCTTGAACAGACACGCCCATCGCAGTTGCTTTATCTTTATCAATGACAATTTCTAATTCCGGTTTATTGAATTTTAAGTTGGCATCTGCACCGAAGAAAACAGGACTTTTATACACTTCGTCCATGAACTTCGGAACAGCAGTTTGTAGTTTATTAAAATCAAAATTTTGAATTACAAATTGCACCGGTTGCCCAAAACGACCAGAACCAACCGAAATAGTTTGCTCTTGAATTACAAAAGCTCTTCCTAAATTAAAGGATGAAAAATTGCGTTGCAAATACTGTGCAATATCATCCTGAGAACGAGTTCTCTCTGTTTTTTCTTTTAATGTAATACGCATAAATGCCGTATTTGCAGCTCCCGAACCCATAAAGCCCGGCGAAGTAACACTCAGTGCAATATTTTGTTCCGGAACAGAATCAACTACTAATTGCGTGATATTATCTACATAATCTTGCATTGCAGTATAAGATGTGCCTTCCGGCGCAGTAACAGATACACGCAACGAGCCTCTATCTTCCATCGGTGCTAACTCGGATTGCAAACTTGAGCCGATAAGATAAATTAATGCAAAACAAACAAGAATGATTGGAAATGAAATCCATCGTGCTTTCATAAACGATTTCAACATATCGGTATAGCCATCATCCAATCCTTTAAAGAACGGTTCTGTTTTTTCGTAAAACCAAGAATTAGTATGCTCTTTTTTTCCTAACCAAACATTTAAAACCGGAGTAAGTGTTAGCGATACAAAGGCTGAAATTAGAACGGCTCCGGCAACTACTATCCCAAATTCTTTAAACAACATCCCGACAAATCCTTGCATAAATACAATCGGTAAAAACACAATTGCAAGCGTAATAGATGTAGAGATAACTGCAAAGAAAATTTCCTCGGAGCCTTCACGAGCAGCTTGCATTTTAGGCATGCCTAATTCTAATTTTTTAAAGATATTTTCCGTAACAACAATCCCATCGTCCACTACTAAACCGGTAGCTAATACAATTGCTAATAACGTGAGTACATTAATGGTGAAACCAAAAATATACATGATAAAAAATGCTCCAATTAATGAAACCGGAATATCTATTAACGGACGTAAAGCGATAATCCAATCTCTGAAAAACAAGAAAATAATTAATACCACCAATACAATAGAAATGAACAATGTTTCTTTAACTTCTAAAATTGATTTTTTAATGAAAGTAGTATTATCTAATGCAATATTTAATTGAATATCTTTTGGAACTTCATTCTTTATTTTTTCAAATCGTTTATAAAATTCATCTGAAATCTCTACATAGTTAGAACCGGGTTGCGGCACTAATGCTAATGCTACCATGCCAACCGCTTGTTCTTTTAGGGAAGTCTCAAAATTTTCTGTTCCTAACACTGCATATCCAATATCTTTTAATCGTACTGTTTTCCCATCCACATCTTTAATAATAAGATTATTATATTCATCTTCGGTATTAATTCGTCCTAATGTATTTACGGTAAGTTCCGTATTTACACCGGAAATTTTTCCGGATGGCAATTCGATGTTTGTTTTATTAATGGCATTTTGAACATCAATAGCTGTTAATCCATAAGCTGCTAATTTTTTAGGATCAAACCAAAGACGCATAGCGTATTTTTTTTCACCCCAAATTTGAATGCTACTCACACCCGGAATTGTTTGCAAACGTTGTTGCAACACATTCACTGCATAATCCGTAAGTTCCAATACATTTTTAGTACTACTTTGAACGGTCATGGAAATAATCGCATCTGAGTTGGCATCTGCTTTAGAAACTACCGGAGCTGCATCAATGTCTTGTGGTAATTGGCGTACGGCTTTGGAAACCTTATCGCGCACATCATTTGCCGCTGTTTCTAAATCTGTATCTAAATCAAACTCCACGGTAATATTGGAAGAACCTTGATTACTAGCAGAAGAAATAGTACGTATTCCTTGCACACCATTAATAGCATCTTCTAATGGTTCTGTAATTTGTGATTCAATAATATTGGCATTTGCGCCGGTATAAGAAGTTCGTACATTAATTACCGGTGGGTCAATAGACGGATATTCGCGTACGCCTAAAAAGGTGTATCCTATCAATCCAAACAAAATGATGATAACATTGATAACTATTGCAAAAACCGGACGTCGTAAACTGAGTGATGGTAAACCCATAATCTATTTATATTTTATTTTGATGGAAATAAGTACACACTATTATTGAACTGCAGAATTAGAAGTAGTTTTAGTAAAAACCACCGGCATGCCCGGTTTCACCTGCAACAAACCGGAAGTCAATACCGTATCGCCTACTTTTAAACCATCTATAATCTGTACTTCATTTTCTGTTCGTGTTCCAATTTGAACGGTTACTAATTTAGCTTTGCTGCTATCCGCAATTACAACTTTTGTAAAGCGGTCGTCCGGAATTATTGCACCACTTGGAATTAAAATAGTATTTGGTATTTCTTTTAATTTTAAGTCTACTTTCACGTACGCTCCGGGCATTAATTTAGAAGATGCCGATTGGATAAGTGCACGTACGGTAAGGTTTCTTGTCATTTCATCTATTTGTGGTTCAATGGCGATGATAGATGCAGAAAATGGTGCATCAATACCAGCAACAGTGCATTGCATTTTATCTCCGATATGAATAACGCCGGCATATTTTTCCGGTACTGTAATATCCATTTTTAGTTGGCTTACATTTTGTAATGATGCTACCACGGTAGTTGGTGTTACCATTGCACCCAAACTAATATTGCGCAATCCAAGTTTTCCGGTGAATGGAGCACGCAATTCTGTTTTGTCTATTTGAACTTTTAGAATCTGAATATCTGCCAAAATATTATTTAAAGTATTTTCTGCTGCATCGTATTCTGCTTGTGAAACACCTTTAATTTTTATTAGTTCAGCCAAACGATTTACGTTGGCTTGTGCAATTTTTTGTTGTGTATTGAGTTTGTACATTTGTGCTTTTAAATCGGCATCGTTTATTTTTAACAACAATGTTCCTTTAGAAACAATTGCACCTTCTTTAATATTTAAGAAAGTAACACGGCCGGAAACTTCCGGTTGTAACTGCACTTCGTCTTGTGCTAAAACGTTTCCATTGGCACTTAAAATATTGGATAATTTTGAATACTCCACTATAAACCCATTAGCGCGCAATGTTTGTGGACCACCTTTTCCCATAGGTGCCATCTTAGCTGCTGCTTCTTTATTATTCTTTATTTTCACAAACGCTAATACGATTATTAACGCGAATACTAAAGTCCAAAAAATGATTTTTCCTAATTTCATAAGTACTGTTAATCGGTGATTGAATGTATAAATCTGAGTATTGAATTTTTAAAAACTTGTTCTGCATTTTCGCTGCCGGATTTAATTTTATTTACCATTCGCATAGATATAAATCCGTGAATGACAGAAATAAAATTATCACACAGTTCCAACTTATATTTTTCGGAGCGATGTGCCTTTGAGCTCATTTGCTTAAATGATGTAGAATAATAATTAACAAACATACGAGATTGTTTGTTTTCATTATTTTCACAAATTGCTCCTTGCAAATTAAACATGACTTGATATAATTCAGGATTTTGTTTGGAAAATTTCCACCACACCAATGCATATTCTAACAATCGTTTCTCCGGTGTGCTATGTTTTACATCAACTTTTTCAAATTGTTCAAATATTTGTGTGAAGCCAACTACTCTGAGTGATTGCAACAAATCTTCTTTATTTTCGAAATGCTGATAAATAACAGGTGCAGAATAACCAATTTTATCACATATTTTTCGAATAGTAACATTTTGCCAACCATCAGCAGCAGCAATTTCTTTTGCTACTTCTAAAATGTGTAAGCGAAGTGCTTCTTTTTCCTTCTTTCTGCGTATAGAAACTGTCATTTAGTTAACTAAGTTAGATTTGTTAACAAAGTTAGCTTGATTTGGTTGTAAGTTGGTATGAAAAAAAGTTAAGAATATGGAAAAAAACTACTAGATTTTAGCACTTTGATGACATATATCAAATAAATACATTTGAATTAAAATTAGCTTAAAATACAGTACCTGCTTGGTGTTTCCACGCATAGATAAGTAATACCATTTTATCATAGTTTAAAATACCATCTTGCACACCCATTGTTTTAAGGTATAGATTATTAATTATATCGCCTATTTTTCCGGTTTTAAAGGTATGCTCTTCCTGATGTGTTTTGTAATCTTCTAAATCATGCTTTAATAAAATGGGCATTTTCTCTAATACAGAAGTATATGTTTGTTCTTCTCGGAGTTTCAACTCATTTAACAGATACAATAAGTAATTAAATTCGGCACTGTATTGAAAAGATTTATTATTTGAATTCATACAACTCACATACGCCAAAAAGCTACATTCGGCTTCTTGTGTAAATCCATTTCCATGTGCCATTTCATGAATTACATAAAATGGTTTCTTTGAAAAAAAAACGGCATCATCGACACCACCTTCACCAACAAAAGGCACGTATTGGCCACCCACATTAAATAACATCAGCATATCATCTAATACAAAACGAGTTCGCAATTTTTCACTGTAAGGATAATTGAATTGTTGCAACGTAGCATTCAATGCTGCACGACAATTATCTTCAATCTTATTTATAAAAACAATTTGTGGTAATGCACCTGTATCGTCTTTTATATTTCTTCTGATTTGTAGTAAGTTGGCAATGGTCGTATCTGTTTCTGCAATTAATTGTTCGTTACTGAGTGGTTTAATTTGCAAGTTTTGTTTTGTTTCTAAAGGAATTCTTCCATAATTAAAACCCCAAAGTATAAAAAAGAATGTTGTAAGTAGCCCGAAAAATGAAAAGGTATTCAATAATCGAACTAAAAATGGTTTAGGTTTTTCTCGAAAAAAATGTAAAAACCAATTAATAAATATGATTAATAGAACTCCTAAAAACAGATAAATGGAAGAAAAGGGCAATTTCCCGAATGTATTATCCAGTACCTTCCTAATTTTAACGAACCAATTGGTAGCATAATATTGCTCTATAAAAGATGACGGCAATGAATATAATAATACAAAACAGAGTATTGTAGTAATAATCCATTTCCAATTATTAATGCGTTGTATCATTTTCGCAAGATAAGCAATTTTTTATTTTATTTATTTCCACTTTTGCCACAAATCTATATTTACAAAAACTATACAAGCAACTGCAAAAGAAGTTTATTTCTTGTTCATCCACTTGAGAGATACACATTCGTCTATATCTAAGTTATTAAAATCAGTATTTTTGATGTACTTTTGTTTCAAATAATATTGTTCATTCAGATGTTTAATACATCTTTAATTATACAAAAATGGGTTGTAATGGATGTGGAACAAAAGTCGGTACACCGGCAGGCTGTAAAAATAACGGACATTGTTCGTCCGGCGGTTGTTCAAAATTAGAGGTTCACGATTGGCTCAGCGATATCACCGCTGATCCGTTTGCTAAATATAATATTCACGAAGTTAGTTTTAAAAGTGGAGCCAGAAAAGGTTTTTATCGAAATGACAAACGCTTTGATGTTTTCACTGGTGATTATGTGATCGTAGAGGCTGCACAAGGCTACGACTTAGGACAAGTTACTTTGAGTGGTGAACTCGTTCGTTTACAGATGAAACGAAAAAAAATTAAAGAACAAGAAGAAGCTTTACCTTCTATTTTACGCATTGCCAAAGATGCTGAATTGAGTTTAATGGAACAAGCCAGAGCCAAAGAAAAACAAACGATGTTAAAAGCACGTGTATTGGCGCGTAATCTTGGATTGGATATGAAATTAGGCGATGTACAATATCAGGCAGATGGAAAAAAAGCTACGTTTTATTACACCGCAGATGGCAGAGTAGATTTTAGAGAATTGATAAAGGTATTGGCAGCAGAATTTAAAGTAAAAATAGAAATGCGTCAAATTGGTGCAAGACAAGAAGCCGGCATTGTTGGTGGCATTGGTTCTTGTGGCAGAGAATTATGCTGCTCAACTTGGCTCACCAGTTTCAAATCGGTTAATACAACAGCTGCACGATATCAAAATTTATCGATTAACCAAACCAAACTAAGCGGACAATGTGGTCGCTTAAAATGTTGTTTAAATTATGAATTAGATACATATCTAGATGCGTTGCGTTTTGTTCCGGAAAAAGCCGATTTTTTACAATTAGAAAATGGTGATGCCAAATTAATGAAAACAGATATCTTAAAAGGATTGATGTATTATACTACGAAAGGCTCCGGCACCTTCTACCCTATTTCAATCGACAATGTGAAAATGGTTTTAGAGATGAATGCTAACGGCAAAAAACCGGCAGACATTACCGATTTAGCAGAAGTGGAAACAAAATCAGTTGAAGAAAATATTGAATTTGCAGATGTTGTTGGACAAATATCATTAGCCAGCTTAGATAAAAAACACAAAAAACAACATCATAAGCCAAAGAAACAAGTTGATGCAGCTACTTCCAAAAATCAAAATTTAGGCAATGCATCTAAATCAACGCCACCAGCACAAAATAATCCGAATCCGAACAAAAATCAGCAACAAAAACGCCATTTTAAACCAAGAAATAAGGATAAAAGAAACGATGGAAATAATCCACCAAACAATAATAAATAATCTGTTTTGGTTTGATTTTAAAGGGATAAAAAGGAACACTAATTTTCAAGTATAAACTTCATCGTAGCTTCAACCAAACGTATTGTATCTTCGGGCAATTTAGTTGATTTCCATGGATGTTTACCGCCAAACGTATGATCCGCATTTTCAATTTCCAAAAGGATGCTTTTGGCATTTAACGATGATAAATAAGTAGCACAAGAAAACGGCACAGATGTATCATTTGTGCCATGCAAAATAAGCCAAGGTATTGTACACATTTTTGCTGCAGCTGCAATATCTAAGCGTATATTATTTGCCCTATAATCTTCGTATAATTGATAATACAATGGCATATTTTGTTGAGTTCGTCCGTTCAATGTATAAACAACACCATCGTTTTTCCATTTATCCATATCTATCGTACTAAAAAAATCTGCTATATTTTTTATACTTGCCCACGTAATGAGTTTTTTGATACGATTATCTTCCTTTGTTTTTAAGATAGCAACACCACCGCCTCTGCTGTGACCAATCAAATATATAGTTTGTTTATCTGCTTCAAAAGTGGTGGCATTGTTTTCTAAAAAATCCAACACCAATCCGACATCCTCCAATTCTTTTGAAAAATTATTCTGACCAAATGCATCTAAATCAACAAAATCAATCGGATGCTCTAAAGTAGTGCCGTTCCATGCGAAATTAAACTTTACAAACACAAAGCCGTGCTGCGCAAAATAATCCGAAATTAAATCGAAGTGTCCCCAATTTTTAAAACCTTTAAATCCATGACAAAACAATACGATAGGTTTAATTGTTTTGTTGGATTGGAATTGGATATCTATTGATATAGGTTTGTTTCCGGAGCCAACTATTGTATGTATTATCTTTTGCATATTTTTATAGTATATTGAATTAGAATATAATGGTTAATTTTACCAAAAATACTTAATCGTTGAGTAATAAAGTAGATATATTAAAGTCTCCTATCGAAAAAGAACTTGAAACTTTTGAGTATAAGTTTAGAGAAGTAATGCGAAGCCAAGTTGCCTTGTTAGATAAAGTAAACTATTACATTTATCAACGAAAAGGCAAACAAATAAGACCGATGTTTATTTTCTTGTCGGCGAAAATGTGTGGTGGTGTTACAGAAGCAACGTATGTAGGAGCATCGTTAGTAGAATTATTACATACTGCCACATTGGTACATGATGATGTGGTGGATGATGCCTATGAAAGGCGCGGTTTTTTTTCAATTAATGCATTATGGAAAAACAAGATAGCTGTATTGGTGGGTGATTATTTTTTATCGAAAGGATTATTACACGCTTTAGATACACACAACTATCAATTATTGCATATCACTTCTGATGCTGTGCGCAAAATGAGCGAAGGTGAGTTACTGCAAATGGAAAAAGCGCGGAAATTAGACATTACGGAAGAAGTTTATTTTGAAATCATCAAAAACAAAACAGCATCGCTTATTGCTGCAGCTTGTGAAGTGGGTGCTGCATCTGCTACGAACGACAAAGAGCTAATAGAAAAAATGCGCTTAATAGGTGAAAATATTGGCATTGCATTTCAAATAAAAGATGATTTATTTGATTATGGCGAAGCGGATATCGGGAAACCAAGAGGTATTGATATTAAAGAACGAAAAATGACGCTTCCGTTAATTTACACATTGAATAATTGCAGTAAGGAAGAAAAAAAGTGGATTATCAATACGGTAAAAAATAAAAACGAAGATAAAAAAGCCGTTAACGAACTAATTACTTTTATTCGGGAAAGAGGTGGCTTGATATATACAGAAGAAAAAATGCATGAATACAAATTACGGGCTTTTGAAATTATAAAAACGATTGAAGATACACCAGCAAAAACCGGATTAATTGATTTAGTAAATTACATTACAGAACGCAACTATTAAGATGTCTATAGCATTACAAACGCCTAATAACAAGGAAAAAATTCTGGTACAAACAATAGCATTGTTGGTAGGATTGGTATTGTTAGTGGTGAAATTTTTTGCTTATTTTAAAACCAACTCCAATGCGATTTTAACGGATGCATTAGAAAGTATTGTAAATATTATAGCCGGAAGTTTTGGTTTGTATAGCTTGTTTCTTGCGGCTAAACCTAAAGATGAAGACCATCCGTATGGTCATGGCAAAATAGAATATATTTCGGCCAGTATAGAAGGTACACTAATTGCAGCAACCGGCATATCCATGATTATCAAATCGAGTTACAATTTTTTTGTACCCAAACAATTAGAACATTTAGCCATTGGTTTAGCTTTGATTATTGCAACAGGAATTATCAATTTTATTTTAGGTCATATTGCACAAAAAAACGGCAAAAAAAACAGTTCCCTTACCTTAATTGCCAGCGGTGAGCATTTAAAAGTGGATGCCTACACTTCGGTCGGTTTGTTGATTGGCTTAGGAATTATATACTTCACCAATCAGCATTGGTTAGATAATGTGCTTGCTATATTAATTGGAATTTTCATTATTTATAATGGATACAAGATTTTAAAAAAATCGGTTGCCGGAATTATGGATGAAGCGGATTTTGCCTTATTGGGAAAAGTGGTAAAACAACTTAGTGCCAATCGTCGAGACAATTGGATGGACATACATAATTTACGCATCATAAAATTTGGCGAAAAAATTCACATCGATTGCCATGCTACTATTCCTTGGTATTTTAATGCGGTGGAAGTACATGAGGAACTTAAATATATAGAGAAAGATGTGAAACTATTGATTCCAAATAACTTGGAAACCTTTATACATGCCGACCCATGTTTACCCAAATGCTGTAAGAGTTGCTTAAAGCAAGATTGTATAGCACGACAATTCCCATTTGAAAGAAAAATTGAATGGACTTTAGAAAACATGATGAAAGACGAGAAACATAGCTTGTAAGTCTTTATTCAAGAAAACAGAATCATGTTGCTATTTATCTGCACTAAAAATAAAATAAAGTAAGTCAGAGATTAAAATAAAAAAAGCTCTCCGAAGAGAGCTTTGCGGTCCGGACGGGACTAATTTAACTACACCGCTTTACTTCAATTTTCTTCATAAGTATTGATAAACAGTATTTTATACTTTACATAAAATGCAATATTGTGCATAAAAAAGCAGTAAAATGCACTAAACGTTGTACCAAATGTTGTACCTATTTTGTATCTTAGAGTATTCTCAGAACACTAATGAAATAAGGCATCATGGAAAGTATCAAGTTAATCTTTAAAGAAAATAAAATTGATTCCAATGGCGAAATACCTTTGTATATCCGAATCATAAAAGACAGAAAAACTAAGTTCATATCAATTGGTGTAAAGCTAAAACCAGAATTATGGGACGATAAAGAAAACGTTGTAAAAAAGAAACATCCAAACTCAGCACGACTAAATGCATTCATTACTCAAAAAATAGCAGATGCAAATGATGTAGCCGTTACATTAGAAACGAATAAACGAAACCGTGTAAGTAGCAAGAAAATCAAAGAAAAGATATTAGGCAAACCAGCTGTAAGTTTTAAAGACTATTTCAAAGATTACATAGATACTTTAAAAATAAAAGGTCATACAGGCACTTATGATAAAGCTAATTCCACTTATTCAAAGCTAAATCAATATCTAAAAGGCAATGATTTAATGTTTGATGAAATAGACCTCACCTCCACTTTTTAAAGAAATATGAAAGCTATTTACAGAACGTATTAAAAAACAAGAACAATACTATTCATTCCAATTTAAAGATTTTTAGAAAGCTGTTTAATGATGCAGTTAGAGAAGATTTGATTGAACCAAATGCAAATCCATTTAGCAAATTCAAATTATCTTGGGAAAAAACAAACAAAGAATACTTAACGGAAGAAGAATTACTGGCGATAGAAAATGTAGAACTAACAGAAAACACAATGATGTTTCATCATCGCAATGCGTATGTATTTGCAGCGTTTGCTGGTGGCATTCGTATTTCTGATATTTTTCAGTTAAAATGGAATAACTATGATGGCACACATATAAGATTTAAAGCGCAAAAAACGGATGATTTAATACAAGTAAAACTTCCGCAAAAAGCAAAAGACATTATTGAATATTACTCAACAGATTCAAAGCAAAGAAAATCTAATCAATATATTTTTCCATTCTTAGATAATGATATGGATTATTCAAATCCTTTCTTGCTTTTTAAAACTATCTCCTCAAATATAGCTTAAACAAATAAGAATTTAAAGTTTATTGCAGATAAATCAGAAATCAATAAAAATATCAGTTTTCATTCAAGTCGCCATACTTGGGCAACTCGTGCTTTAAGAAAAGGAATGAGAATTGAATATGTGTCTAAATTAATGGGACATTCTACTATAAAAACTACACAAGTTTATACCAAAATTGTAAATTCGGAATTAGATAAAGCAATGGATATTTTTGATGAATAGAAGAAAAAGATGAAAATTGACCTAAGCATATATAATCGGATATTATTTGGCGATTTAAGACATTGGCTTGACATCAATAAATCTGAAGACAAGTTTCAGCAGAAACTCAATCCTTCTTTCAGAGTTCCGAAAGGTGGTGCAGCAGCATTTGAAAAAGCAATTAACAATGCATTGAAAGACTATCCTATTCTATTAAACGAAGAAGATTATATTTTTGAAATTGAAGAAGATAAAATCAAAGTGACTTCTGTAAAAGATGAAATTTTTGAACCACTTATTGATATTGACATTCCACCACATTTCAATTATAAAACTGAGTTTTATTACTACCTGATAAGAAATGAAGGCACTCGATTGATGAATAACCTAAACAAGGCAGTACAGGTTTGCAGCAACGAAAACGAAGCAAAATTTTTGATTAATACTACGCTGATAAAAGTACAAACTTTCATTAAAGACACAACCACGCACCTAAAAGAGCTTTCATACACGGATGATTTACGTTTTGATGAATTACCTAAAAATAAAACGGAAGCAGAAAAGAAAATAAGCGACTATATCCTTTCAGCATTACAAAGTACACTTATTCGTTTATTGTTGGAGATACAACAAACTTTCGTTTCATTCATAAGTTCAAAAATATTAAGTGAAGATGAAATCTACATTTCACTTTTAGGAAAAACACCGCCATCTGTTACAGTAGTAAAAATGAATGTAGGTATGAATGATTTTATTGTAAAGCGTTACATTAATATAGACGAATACAGTAAAGAAAAGACGCTCGACCTAATAAATGACACCAAAGAAATAATCGCACAGAACTACAATCAGAATACCATAAATAAAGAAACAGCAAACCGCAAGGCGATTTTAACTGCTAATATACTGGCATTAGAGAATTTATATTTTGTTCGTGAATTTGGCTTCGCTGATGTAAATCCAAATTATGATGTTCTTATATCAGAAGAATATACAGAGTATATATTTTCAGAAGCAAATACCACTATATTAGAAAAGTTAGAAGAACATAATTTGGCAAATAAACGGCTTACTGCCATAATAAAAGAAGAACAGCGGCTTTCATTTTTACAAGCAAAGATTCAAATAGTTGAAAGTGCTTTGTCACTTTCCATTCCTCGTAAAATCGCGTTGATGTTAGCAATGAATAAAGCTTTTGTAAAAGACAATTTGAAAATCGATTTCTCCAAACTATCCGATGCAAAAAATAACCGCATCAAAACCAATCTATCAGTGCCGCAAGTGGCAATGCTTTTTAAAATGCTGAACGATTTAAAACCAGGCATTTTTGACATCAAAGCAGAAGCAGACCTACACCGTTTTATTTCAGCAAACTTCATTACTAAGAAATCCGGTGATGATGGCATAAGCATTGACAAACTCCGTCAGCTTTTCAATCAACCCGATACAAAAGCAGCAGAGTTTTGGGTTGAAAAACTATCCGCAATGGCAACCCAAGCAAGAAAAATTTATAAAAATTAATTCACCAAACTTACTATAAATCAATCATTTAAGATAGGGTTACATACCCCCTTGTAACTGTTTTGGATTCTTTCTAATTCACAGTTTTGCAGTGTAATTTTTTCAATAACACTCAAAATTAAAAAAATGGAAGTAATCACAATTCAATCGCAAGCCTTTCAGGAATTAGTAGGCAAACTGGAAGCAATCAACAACCGCTTAAATGTAAAAGAGAAAGAACCAAAAGAACAATGGCTCGACAACCAAGAGTTGATGCAGCTTTTAAAAATCTCAAAACGAACAGCCCAACATTACAGAGATAGTGGTTTAATTTCTTTCTCACAGGTCGGCAACAAAATTTATTACAAACTTTCTGATGTAGAAGAATTACTAAAATCTCACTACAACAAAGCATTTAAAAGATGATGCTCATTTCTGATTTATAATTTTTCAACGCAAAATAAATTAAAAATGGAAGTAGCAAAAAATAAATATCCTTTGTGCGCGGTATTCCGTAGCAACAAAGACAGCACACCGTCAGAACTTAAGCCACTAAATGAGATATTAATGGTAATTAATAATTGCATTAACCATCACATCATTAATCCGGCAAGAAAGCTGTATGCTGAAGGAAATAAAGAAGAATACGACAAACTAAAAGACAAACTTTCTGGCTTTACTGTGTGCGGCACTTTTGAACCGACAAGAAGCATTGTTAACCTCAAAACCTATTCGGGTTTTATTATTCTTGATATTGATAAATTAGAAATGGAGCAAGTACCTGTTTTATTTGAAAGGATATGTGCAATGCCTCTTACATTCTCTTGTTTTATCAGTCCTTCAGGTGCTGGCTTAAAAATTATCGTAAAAGTAAGCAGTAACGCTGAACAACACAAAATAGCTTTCAAACAAGTAAAAGAATTGTATGAAAAAGAATTAGGTATTGTCATTGACAAATCAGGAAGTGATGTAAGTCACTTATGTTATTACTCTTGCGATAGCAAAATATTTATGAATGAAAATGCAAGAATATTTACACCAACACATGAATTACCTGTACAAACAACTATTCCAAAAAATAACCCTATACATAATCCAATATTAAGTACTGATGTGTTTGAAAGATGTGTACAGCTTACAGAAAACATACATCAATTTATGGAAGGCAACAGAAATAATTTCGTGCATTTGTTAGCGAATAATTGTAATCGCAACGGCATACCTGAATATGAAGCTATATCCAAAATAAAAGCGCAATACAATTATGATGATATGGAAGTAACGAATACTATTAAAAGTGCCTATACTAATGGCAGAAACGAATTCTCAAAGTTTACAACTACTCATAATTCACCCATTGCAGTGCCAAGCTATTCACACAAGGGTGTGGTAGGTTTGGATGAGTTGATTGAACGACATGACAAAGAGCCACCAGTGCCGTTTATCTGGAGTGGCATTAAGAAAAATTCATTCGGCTTTGTTTTTGGTCCTTCAAAAAGTGGTAAAACTACTTTCTGCGAAAACTTGGCAATGTGCCTTGCAGCACAATTACAAGGGTTCTTTAACCTACCCATCACACCAGATGAATACAAAGTATTATTTATTTCTTTAGAAGAATATTGGCAAAACCGGACAGAGAGAAATAAGAAGCAAACAATTCCACTCAATGAAAACTTAGGTACAAAAAGTTGGTTAAAAAATTATAAGGTAATAAATGAATTAGTACCTCGACAAATTACATCAGATGCAGATTGGTTGGAAATAGAAAGAATGATTATTAACTCAAATGTCAATGTAGTTTTCATTGATAGTTTAAGCCGTTTATATGAAGGTGGTATTGAAGATAGTGGATTGGCAAAAAAAGTAGCTTTAAAACTTCGCGAACTAACCAATAAATTAAAAATTACATTGATTGTAATACACCATACACCAAAACAAATTGGCAAGACAATTACACAAGATAGTTTGGCTGGTTCAAGAATGTTAGGTCAGGAAGCCGATTTTATGATTGGCATTGGAAAAAATCTGGAAGGCAAAAGATATTTCAAAGAAGTCTCTTTTCGCTATCGTCAGGAGCAACAAGAAAATGTAACAGTATTTGATATTGATGGCTATCAATGGTTGGTAGCAGGTGCTGAATTACCGGAAGCAGCCTTACTTAAAGAAGCTGATGGCAGAAAAGACGATACCAATCCTAACCAGATATTTGATTTTATTCAGGATAAAACAGATTCACTTCAAGGCGAAACATATACACATGAATTAATGGCTGAATTTGTAACTACAGCTATAATGTCAAAACAAACGCTCTATAATTGCCTTGACCGCCTTGAAAAAGGCAACCGTATCACCAAACAAGGTAAAGGCGTTTATAAGTCAATTTCTGATAGCAACATTTTACCTTGACTATATTGACTTACTTTACCGCTACTTCTACATTTCTAATTTTTGACAGCAATCGCCATTTGCTGCCGTAATATAGTTGCTTATATTTGTCAGTATATAAGATTACAATCCCTTACATTTCGTCATATTATATGCTTACTTTTTTATTCTTTAGCTTACATATGGACTTATTTTTGTCTATTAAGAATAAACCTCAACTGGCTCTAAATCAACAAATTAATAATTTCTATATTACGGCAGCATTTTCTATTTGCTGCCGTAATATAGTTTACTTATATTTGCATCTAAATGCACTGATACCATCGCAAACGATAAATTAAATATTGACCTCTTACAAATACATTTCAAAGGCAAAAAATTCTTTGGAAATAGTGAAATAATGTCATTCTACAGAGAATTTGAATCCAATATAAAACCCACTACTGTCAATTGGCGTATTTACACATTAGTACAGTCTGGTGTATTGTCACGGATAGGGATAGGAAAATTTACATTAGGTGAAGGCAGAATTTTTATTCCTCAAATAACCGCTAAAATAAAAATACTATATAAAAATCTGCACAAACAGCTTCCTTACTTACAAATTTGCATTTGGAATACAGTTGTGCTGAATGAATTTATGTTACATCAGCCTGGCAGATTCTATACCTTGGTAGAGGTAGAAAAAGAATCTATGGAATCTGTTTTTTATTTTCTAAAAGAAAAGTATAAAAATATTTTTATAGATCCTTCTGCTGATATTCTCAGCCGGTACGCTTCAGGTGAAAAAGAAACGATTATTATTAAATCATTGGTATCAGAAGCTCCTACACAAAAATTACAAGGTGTAGAAACAGCAACGCTCGAAAAAATACTGGTTGATGTTTTTACAGATAAAATATTATTTGCCGCACAGCAAGGCAACGAAATGCAATATATTTTTAAAGAAGCATTCGATAAATATACTATCAATGAAAATCGGATGCTTCGTTATGCAGACCGTAAACGAAAAAAAGAAATATTAGATAATTATTTAAATAAAGTATCTAAATTTCGCCAGCAAACTAAATAAAATGTCATTTTATAGCACAATATGATAAGCAAAGAAACATTAACAGCAGAGTGGATTGAGAAAGTATCCAAAGCCAATAGGAATGCCGACAAAATTTTGGTAGAAAAGGTAATCCGTGCCTTATTGTTATTAGAAGGATTGGCAAATACTGAATTACCTTTTATATTCAAAGGTGGCACAGCATTAATGTTGTTGATGGATTCTGCAAAACGATTATCTATCGATATTGATATTATCATTTCCAAAGCACCTGAAATCTTAGACGAACTGCTTAATTCATTTGTGGTATCGCAAGGATTCAATAAGGTTGAGTTGCAAAACCGCAATACTGAATCAAATATTGAAAAGGCTCATTACAAATTCTACTATACGCCTATTCATAAAACCAATAAGGAAGAAGAATATGTCTTATTGGATATACTATTTGAAGCCAACCATTATACAAATGTTTCTGCAAATGAAATTAAATCACAATTTGTAATAAATGAAGGCAAGCCAGCATTAGTAAACATGCCATCGTTTGAAGATTTATTAGGCGATAAGCTCACAGCTTTCGCACCGGAAACAACAGGTATACCATATTTCAAGAATGAAGATTCAAAAAGTATGGAAATTATTAAGCAGCTTTACGACATTGGTAATCTGTTTGATGTGGCAAATGATTTAGAAACCATAAAGGCAACGTTTAATACTATCGTAAAAACAGAAATAGTATATCGGAATTTAAAGGATGCAACTTCGGATGATGTATTGAATGACATTTATAAAACTTCTCTATGCATTTCGCTTCGCGGTACAGATGGCAAGTGTAACTTTGAAGAATTGCAGAAAGGAATAAGAGCTATTGAGCGTTTTATATTCTCTGAGCATTATCATTTGGAGAAAGCAATTCCACATGCGGCTAAAGCAGCATATCTAGCACGTCTGATTGCAACAAATCAAACTACATTTGAAAAATTCATAAATCCACAACAAATAGCAGAAGCAAAAATTGATGCACTGCACAATACAAGATTACAGAAATTAAAAAAATCAAGCCCTGAATCTTTCTTCTATTGGTGGAAAGCAACACAATTAGTATAACTTTTGTGTATAAATAAATTTAACGGAAATATTTATACTAAAGTAAAAAGTAGAATTTAGCAGAATGCAAAGAATTTAAGAGTATAATAATTAAAGAAAAACATTGGCAGAACAAAATCTCATATTAAACATCGTTACCTTCTCTCATCCAAAAGAGAAACAAGACTTTTCATTTTTTGCCAAAAAGAAAGAAGGATTTTTCCCAATTATTAAAAGAGAATTTCCACTAAATATAAATGATATTATTGACAAGTCAATAACTGATACTGCCGAATATCTATACACAGATTTCAATACAACAAATGACGAGCAAAACACTATAACAGTTGATATGCTTAAATGCACAAGATTTGCAAAGCATTACTACACCTACCTGATTAATCAGTATTTTAGAGCAAAAGCAGATATTACCAATTCAAATTTCATTCACAATAATGAAGTGTGGTTTGTAAATACAAAAGAAACCACAAAAGATTGGCTGGCATACACTGTTTATACGATAAAGGTGCAAATAGACCGCATTACATTTGGACCTGAATTAGTTTTATCTTATGATGGAGTTTCAAAAGTTTTAATTGCATTTATTACTTGAATTCAGCACAGTTAGAATGTGACACTACACTTTATAAGAGAATTGTTTACGACAAGCAGATTTACAAGTATGAAGATATGCCGGAAACTGCAAAATATAATTTAAATAATGTATTTCCGGTTTTAAATAATCCATTGAAAAAAGAAATGGGTTTTTCAACAGAAACCAAATTCATCAAAAACAAATACCTGAATTATTACAACTTCATAGAAGATTTTTACAAGAATTATATAAACACTGCAGAGTTTAAGGCAATAATTCCACATGATGGAAACGGATTTCTAAAAGTCAATAAAGTTGCAATAAAAAATACAACAGCAGACAGTAACAAATTATTATTTGGACAAGGCGCAACAGATATTAGTCCATACTTTGGTTTATCTAAAAATGGACCTTATTCATTATCACCATTACCACACATCAAATTCATTTTTGTTTTTCACAATGCAGACAAGGATTTAGCAAATGAAATGTTCAAATGGTTCAATGGAAAGATGAATGGTTTTTCAGGATTAAAATCATTTATCAAACTTAATTTTTCTATTGATGCAGCCAATAGTATCATTTTTGATAATTTGGAAAAACCAATAGACGAAATAAGACAGCAACTATCAGCAAAAGCGAGAGAACCACAAACGCGATACATTGCTGTTTACATCTCACCTTTCACAAAAAGCAAAACAGATCCTGAGAAACATAAAGTGTATTATCAGGTAAAACAGGAACTACTGAAATATGAAATTACATCTCAGGTAGTAGATAAAACTAAGCTACATTTAGAAGAATTCAAATTCTATCTGCCAAATATGGCAATAGCAATATTGGCTAAATTAAATGGTGTACCTTGGCGTTTAAATAGAACCATTTCAAACGAACTCATTGTGGGTGTTGGTGCATTCTTTATTAGATGAAAAATATCTCGGTAGTGCATTCTGTTTTTCTAATGATGGTCACTTCAAAGGATTTGAATGTTATTCTGCAACCGATACTTTTATGCTGGCAGGTTCAATAAGCAAAGCTGTAAGAAAATATCGAAGTGAAAATACGGAAGTAAAACGTTTGGTAATTCATTTCTATAAAACAATGAGCAGAAGAGAATTAGAACCTATTGAGTAGCAGCTAAAAGATTTAGGGTTAGACATTCCGGTTATTATTATCACCGTCAACAAAACAGAAAGCAAAGACCACGTAATCTTTGATAGTAATCACAAAGAATTGATTCCAATCAGCGGCACATTTATTAGTATTGGTAGAAATGACTTTCTGTTATGCAATAATACCAGATACGGAGTAAAAGCAGATGAAAAAATAGAGGGCTACCCTTTTCCTATCAGAATAAAAATTGCATCTAAAGACACTACGCTTTTAGACAACAGCAAAGAAATTACAGATTTAATTGATCAGGTATATCAGTTCAGCAGAATGTACTGGAAAAGCGTAAAACAGCAAAACTTACCTGTCACAATTAAATATCCTGAAATGGTAGCTGAAATATTTCCCTACTTCGATAATAAATCAATCCCATCCTTTGGCAGGGATAATCTTTGGTTTTTATAGTTTAAAACATTATACTATTTATGCTCGATTAATAATTTTGCCATTCTTTCATCAATCTTCATACCAGTCAAATATTGTATCCATCCATATTGTCCATCTGCATTAATCTCCAAAAATTCAAATTCACCATTCTTATTCTTAATTATATCTATAGCACCGTATTGTAATCCTAATTCTTTAACAAGTTGAACACATAATTTCTTGATTTTATTTGGTAATTCAAAAATACTATGCTGAATTTCTGTTGGTGATACACGTCTCCAATCTATCTTTACTTTACCATCTGCATGAGATTGAGAGTGAATAGCACAGGCAAAAACATCATTACCAACAACAGTAACTCTTAATTCAACATCCTTATCAATATAAGATTGAAATATTGTCGGTGAATATTTTATTGAATCCAAATTATTTTTCAAAGTTTCCTTATCTAATAACTTTGTGTAAACAATTTCATAGTAATTATATCCTTCATAATTTTTAACAGGAACTCCAACACCGACTGCTTTTGCTATAATCCCATTCTTACATTCTTTATGAAGCTGTAGAACCCTTCTGCTATCGTTTGTAATTAAAGTATTTGGTATTTTGAACCCTATTTTATGAGCAATACTTAATTGGTATATCCTATGACTGCTCATCATAATTTTACTCAGTTTACTTACCCAAAAAGAATTTGATTCATTTGCAATACATAATCCGTTTAAGAATAATTGGGATTCTTGTAGTACAAAGTCTTTTGCTTTACCTTTAAGATTTTCATCAGCAATCGCTTTTCCTGGATGTCTATGCCAAATGCTATCAAAATCAGTAAATCTAAATTTATTTAACACATTAAATTGTGAGTTAAATTCCTTTTGTTTAATAGTAACGCTTCCTATTAATTTTACTGGAAATTCTTCTGTATTAATTCTCTTTACAAAACAACCATTTCCTTTTAATATTGCAGAAACCCCATCAATGGATTTATCAAACTTAGAAGATAGTATTAAAATCTTTTTCATATAATTAATTTAGAAAAAATGCCTTCATTTCTGAAGGCATTAAAATATTAAAATTTAATTTTAGTCTCAATCATCTGGCGTCATAATATTGGGCGCATATTGACATGATGTTGTTGATGCTTGAGAAAGACTGTATGTTTTTGTTTTTTCAACAAATTTCATTAAAAGTGGTTTCACTTTCTCAGTCTTAATTGATTTTTGAAGGCTGTTCTTTTTATTTTTCATAACTTATAATTTATCTAATTTAAAAATAAAATTTGATAATTGCAAGTAAATAATATCATTATTTTTTACTTGAAAAACTAAAACTATCTTTCGTAGAAATTCCTTCTCGATGTAATCTTCTGATTTCCCAAGGTGCAATCGGATTTGGGTCAGACCATAATCCAACTTTATTATTTCTTGCTTCAATTTCTAATTGTACTAAAGTTTCATCAGAAGAATACTTTTTAAAATGCCAGGCTAAACCTACCTTTAGCATTTCTTGTCCCAATTCTATGCTATCCAAATATGTATCTGCCACCAGTCTTTCATGCACATCTGTTTCTATTACTTTAATGGTAACATTTTTTTGAAAACACAAACTACCTAAATAATTTTTGGAAACTTTATAGAATGGCATTCCTTTTTCGGGCGCATCAATACCTTCCATTCTTACACGCAAAGTTTGTTTGTCTGCTGTCAATAAATCGTAAGTATCGCCATCTATGATTTTAATAACTTTTCCACTTATTTCTTTTGCATCGCCTGAGTCGTTTGACTTTATAGAATTAGAAGTACACGATGTAAATAATACTAAACACAGAATGATATTGCACAGTAAATATTTACTCATTTTTCGTTTCTTGTTTAAATTTATCTTCTAATTTATTATTAAACTCTTCATATTTACCAAGCATTTTATCTTTTATACATTTTGCTATCTTTTCTTGCGTTGGATTATTCTCTATTATCTTCTTAGCAACCATTAACTGTTTTACATTATCTTGTTGAATATCCAATAGTTCATTGTAGGAAAATTTTGAAAGCAACTCTTCTTCAATATTAACCATTACACAAGAACAACACTTTTCTAAAGGAATATTCAGCAAATTAATAAGAGCAATTACAACTTGCTGGTTTGTATTATCTGTATTACCATTATTTACGTTCAGCAATTCTGTTATGTTATCACATAAATGATTAGTAATTTGCGATACTACTTCTTTCTTTTTCTGCTCTTCACTAACACATGAAATGAGAAAGAGACTCCAAAATAAACAAGATAAAACAAATAAATTCTTCATAGCAGATTATTTTCTTTTACGTTTGGAATTATATCGTTTAGTTTTGTTGCAAATAATAATTGCACCTATAACACCTGGAATCCATCCTAATAAAGTTAACACTAATACAATTAAGAAAGAATTTAATCCTTTATCAGCAACGGCTAAAGGTGGAAAGATAATACATACTATAATTCTCCAAATAGTCATTCTATTTTGATTTAGGCGTTTGTTTGGGTTTAATATTTTTTGGAATTAGTGTATTAATACCATTTACAGACATTGTATTCTGTTTATTCTTTTCAGTAGTGTTTGACTTAACCTTGACTGAGGCATCTTTTCTTACAATGGTTTCTTTTTTAACTTCTTTTATTTTTATTGTATCGTTGTTTACATTTACGTCTTGTTGTCCTGGAGTGATAATAACAATACTTGTGGTATTTATTCTTTTTACCAATGCTTCTAAATCTTCATTTTTTAAACGAATGCATCCTTCCGATGCGCGCGTACCTAATGAATTATTATCATGTGTACCATGAATACCTATGCCTTTTTGTCCCGGTACATCTAAGCGTATAAAATAAGGACCATAAGCACCTGGAATTTCACCTAAAGAATCATCTTTGAAATCATGTTTCTTCTTTGCAATCTGATTTAAAGCCTGAGCAGCTAAAAGCAGATTTAATAGACAAGAAACTATTTTATTGGGAAACACCCATTCAATCTACTCAAATTCCAGATTGTAGGATAATTGGAAAATCTGAAATAGATGACTGTATAGTTTATAATGTGGCATTAAAATTGAACGATGGAAACAAAAATGAACCCACTTATTTTTTAGGAATGAAATATAATGAACAAGGTTTGGTATCAATAACCACTCAGCATATTGTGTATAATAATCCTATAGTATATAATGAAGCCAATGAGTATGCATTCAGACCTTTAAAAGATTGTAAAATATTTATCAATACAAAAGGAGAAGAAATTCAGCTAAAAACTTGTCCCGATTGTCCTTGGGCATCTTACAAGGTCGGTGAAGATGATACTAAGGAAATACCGCAAGGTGATTATATTTCGATTAGTTCTAAAAACAATTTAGTGAAAAATGTAGAATTTACCTATGTTCCGCTTAATGTTCAGGAAACTGTAGTGTCAAAATAAAAGAGAATATGTAACTATCGAGAATATTATTCTTATTTACATTTATTGTGCCATTACTATTATGGTCACAACCACCTGTTAAAAATATTAAACAAGAATCTTCAATTAAAAAGAAAGAAACTTCTTCACCATCTTCTAATAAAAAGAAGCCAGTTAAAAAAACTGATACTAAAAAACAAGATTATTACGTAGAATTATGGCGTATTAGTTTAGAAACAAAGACTTGCCCATCCGGAGAATGTCTTTTTGTAAAAAAAAGAGACTTACGAGAATATGAAGTTTTTGAAGGAAATATTGAGGGTTTTATTTACACAAAGGGTAATACTTATACGTTACAGGTAAGAATATATTCTGAAATTAAATCAGAACAAATAACAACCTATCGGTATGTTTTAGATAATGTAAATGCAACTTCAGATGCCAGATACCAAAAAAAATAAGGAAATATAATATCAAAATAGAAAGTAATTATGAATAATACTACACTAAATATTCTTTTATCTACAAAAATCAATAATCGAATTATATTGTTTCATCGATATGCAATATGTATTCTTTTATTATTTACATTAAACTCTTTGGCACAGCCACCTCTTGATATTACAAAAGAAAAAGAAGCAAAAGTAATTAAACAACAACCAATTATTCAACCACAACAACCAGTTAAAGAACCCAAAAGCCAACCAAATCCAGTAAAATCAAATACTACAACTGTTAAAATACCTTCAGTAACTCAAGCACCTCGAACAATTTTGCCTCAAGGAGTAAAAGAAATTACCATTTTCCCTTTTGAAGATAATACGAAAATTAATTTTCAATATACTGGAAGTACAGAAGTTGAATCTCTTGGTGATACAGCTATTGTTGGCATTCAATTATTACCAAATACTGAATATAAATTACAGGTAAGAGTTGAAACATATATACACCCTCAATATAAGATAGAAGTAGAACGTTTTGTATTATATAAGCAGATAAAACCAGCTCCGGTTATAGTAAATAATACATCTGTTAATAACCCAGTAAATAATGGCAAAGAACTATACGTTTATGAATTACCAAACGGAAAAGTAATTCAAACAAATAATACTATTTTATTTATAGATCAGTGGATTGAAGATGACGGTAGCATTAGTATAAAATTATTAGGTGAAAATAACTTTAGAAGGTTTTACAATAATATTTACAGATTTACATTTTATGAAGGCGCAACCTATATATTAGAAGTAATAAAAGAAGGTAATGATTTTATATTATTGAATGTACTTAGTGAGACGCCAACAAGTGTAAGCAAACCTGAAATAAAACAATATCCTGCTATTCCACCGCACATAATAAATAAAATATTAACAGAAGAAAAAATAGAAAATAGTAAGATAACAGCAGAACCAGTTTATGAAGTAGAAGAAATAATAGATGCAACGGCTACAAATTATTATCCGGTTTTTAATGCAACCTCGCTTGATAGTGCTATATGGCGTTTGAGGTATCTATTTCAAACGGATTCACTAATACCAATAAATGATTTGACAGGCACATCGTATTCAATTACCACAGATATTTCACTTGATAAAATTAACATTAAAACTCCATGTGGAAGTTATGACGACAAGCTAAGGTCTTATCAGAAAAATAAATTCATTTATGAATCTCGCACCATCTCTTTTAAAAAGTGTGACTCAAGTACTGAACTATTATTTGAGCAGTTGAAAAATGTAAATTACTATGAGATAATTGATAATAAACTAAAATTATCAATAAATAAACCTGAATTTTCAGAACCAAAAGTGTTAATTGTTTTTGAAGGTTTTGCAATAAAATAGCCATGCTAAATGTAGGCTTATGCAGTATACCACGCTAAAGCCTACCCTTTACTGCATCTGTGGTGTTGCAGCCATTTTTATTGTCATGCTTTTTGTACCTACGCTATATGGCACATTCATTTATTATTGCATTGATTGCGTGCTTTGTGTCATTGTGTGCAATAAAAATAAATAAGCCATGCTATACAACAAACAAAAAATCACGCCAATAAAAATGGTCTGAAGCTACTTAAACATAATGTGGTCTTATGTGTACGCTACGCACAGCCATGCCTACGCTCATTTCATGCCGGATAATGGCTGTCACATAAGCACACTATGTTAAGTAGCCAAAACCACAGCATCATTTATAAAAATTATGTAGTTTTATAATGGTGTTTTTTATAAATGCTAAAAGCCTACATTTTGGCGTGCCTTGCGGTCGCTTATTCCATTCCGCTAAAGCTCCATTCCATCAGCCACCTTAGCACCATAAGCAAGAGTGTTCCTTCATTCCATTTCACAAAAGCTATGCTATTGCATTGCGTGTATTTGCAGATGCATACCTACACTATATTTTTTGTTTTTAAAAAGATACAAAAAATAGCAAACCCTTCAATGCATCTGCACAATCCACTCCATGCATCCTGTTATTTTGTTCATTCCATTCGGTCACACACTTGCCCGTTAGTACATAACCTCATCATTCTGCAAAAAGGAAACCAAAAGTGCTTGCGGTAGCTTCTTCCATTCCAATGCATTCCGTTCCGGGCGTTCGCTACTTTCATCCGCTCCCGATCCCTACACTCCATCGCATCTTCATTCCATCAGCCACCTCACCACGTAAAGCAAGCGTGCGCCTGCATTCCATTAATCTTTTGTCATAAATAAAACCATATTACAATTCCATGCATTCTCACCCTTGCCCCATAGTGCAAACCACAGGCATCTGGCAAAAGTCAACATAGTCTAATTAGTCTATCTATTCTATTTGTCCATACACTAAAAATAAACCTACAAATTATTATGTTGTGTTGAACCACACCACATATCCCAAAAAATAAAAAATAAAGCAAAGATAAGTGGCTTACTAAAGCCAACGCTTTTGGGCTGCAAGGTTAAAATGCATTTTGTAAAAAAAATCTCCACACTCTTTTTATCTGTAGTTTATTCTTAATGGATAAAAGAGGTAGTATTTTTTTCCCAAAAACCTTGACATCCCAAGCTGCACCACTTGAGCAAAAGGCTTTCTTTTTTCTTTTTTTTGTCCTTTTTTTTCTTGTTTTCTTTTGGTTTTGTGTGTGGGTGTTGCTTTGTTTTAAGCATAGGTAAGTTATACATAAGCCGTACATAAGTCATACATATTTGCACCTAATACCGACTATGTATATTAAATTGATAAAAAAATAAAAAATCCTGCATTTACTTGCAGGATTCAATACTTTGGATAAAACTTAACTAAGCACCAGTAGCGGGATTTCGACCAGCTCTTTTGGCTCTGCTCATTTTTGCACCTGTTGACGGATTACGACCTTTCCGTTTAGCACGTCTTAGTCTTGCAATATGATTAATCACTAGGACTTTCATTTTTCATCTTTTGTCTTTTGCTCTTAGCTTCTTTTTTTCTTTCTTCTGATGATTTTGTTCTTGCTCCTGTAGATGGATTTCGTCCATCTCTTTTTGCACGTCTAAATATGGTTGTTGATACTTTCATTTTAGTAAACGTTATCAATAACTAAACAGTTGCCTGAAGAAAACTTATAATAGTTGCCGTTTACTTCTTGGAAGAACTCAATACCTAAACAATGCAACACAGATACATCCGCAGTCATAACAGTACCTACTGGCAACTCAACATCTAAATTTTCGCCTGCGTACGGAGCATTTAAAGGCATATATGCACCATAAGTAGTGTTACTCATTTCATTTAATGCTGCATTACTTGGCTCATAAGTTTTAGTTGTATCGTTATACACGAAATCAGAAATGACACCGATTGCGTTTATAAAACGAAAGTGAGTTGCACCTGCTGGAGCATTCAGCGCATTAGTTGGATTTGATGCAACAGTTGTCAACGTTCCTGTTAATCTATCTACAGAATGCGTAGCAGAGTAAGGCACATAAACAATACCAGCGAAGGAAACGTTTTTATCAAATCCAAAATTGTACAAGTAAGTTCTTTGTGTACTTATTTCAACTTTACGAACACCACGAGCTTCTGTGCCATCTTCTAAATTGATTTTTTTCATTATAGAAGTTAAACGACCAGTTGCTTGTGGGTCAGTCATGCCGTTTAATACTTCAGATAAAGCCACACGAACCGATTTACCTGCTTTTGCACAACCGCCGAACTCATTCATGTTCTCACGTGTTCGTTTAAATTCAGGTGCTGTTTTTACTTGTGTGTCGGTTGGACCACCAACCATTCCAGCAAAGTATCCTTGCTGTCCTTTAATTTTAAAATGTCGTACATCACCTAATGTTCCGGTGTATTTTACGAGTCCTTTTTGTTTTGCCATGATTATAAATTTTTAATTGTTTAAAAAATAAATTTTGTAATGTAAAATTATTTTATAAATTAGATACGTACAAATATTTATAAAAGCATAGTAATGTATATTGATGCAAAAGAACCAATAAATGTATTTACTCACTACAAAGTTTCTAAAGTGGTGGATGGAGATGGATTATTTTGTTATAATATTTTCAACAAAAAAGAAATAGAAATTAGATTATTAGGTATTGACGCACCTGAAATAAAACGATGTAGAAAATTAATACAAGACGAAAGAGAACTACATTTACCAGGTCAATTATTAATTGAGTTAGGTTATCAATCAAAAAATTATTTGCATCAACTTTTGCAAATCGATTCTGAAATTACTTTTGTAACAGAAATTAAAAATGAGATTGATCTATTCAGCAGAACTTTAGCGTATGTTTTTTTGAGTGATGGAACATGCATAAATGAGAAACTGATTAGTGATGGATATGCAAAACCATACAGCAAATTTTACAGCACACAGTTATCTAAATATCAACAATTAAATCATATTGCTCGTATGCAAAATAGGGGTTTATATAACATCGTAAGTAGCTTCTGAAAATGTTGTACCTATGTTGTACCTAAAAAGAAAAACGTCTTGTAAACTATTCATTTACAAGACGTTTGGCTCACATTGAGCGGTCCGGACGGGACTCGAACCCGCGACCCCGTGCGTGACAGGCACGTATTCTAACCAACTGAACTACCGAACCTTGCTTTTTAAAGCGAGTGCAAATATACAGTTTTTTTTTATTTCCGCAAGTGTATTTTAAAAATTATTAAATCTAATAATTCGCTAACATTGAATTTTACAACTTAATATTTTCTATCACCTGCTGGAAACTATCTTTTCGTTCTCTTGCCACCGGAATTTCAGCATTATTTTGCATTCGTACACTTCCGCCATCTGATTTAATATATTGCTTTATATACTCCAAATTAATGACATACGAACGATGTGTTCTAAAAAAAATGGGATTATTAGACAAGATATGCTCAAAATCTTTCAATTTCTTACTAATTAGTAATTTCGAATTAGTACTTAATACAACATTCGTATAAGCACCATCTGCTTCTAAATAGATGATATCAGCTACATCTACAAACTGTAAACCATCTGCTACCGGAAGTGCAATCTTTTTTAGCACGTTATCTTTTATATTCTCTTTTAATGTATCAATGCGTTGTGCAATGGGTGTTTTGGTTTGTATCAAGCGTACTGCTTTTTCTACTGCAGCCTTCAACAACGAAATCTGGATAGGTTTTACTAAATAGCCAACGGCAGAAACTTCAAATGCTTTTAAGGCATAATCATTATGTGCAGTACAATAAATCAACTCAAAATTTATTTTATCTACGAAATCCAACAATTGAAATCCGTTATAGGTTGGCATATCAATATCAGAAAAAACTATATCCGGTTGGTATTGATGAATTGCCTTTACTCCGTTGGGCACATCTTCTGCCATAGCTACAATGTCTATTTCCGGGCAATTTTCTTCTATCAATGTTTGTAATAATCGGCGTGCTTTTGCTTCATCATCAATAATTATGGCCTTATACATGCATAGGATTTTTTTGCAAGATATCATTTTCCATAAAAAAACAACCACTCATAAATCAAAATCTACGTTTCACAAATCCAAATAACAAAAAAACGGTAGAATTTGGAACTTTACACCACATTTATTTATTACTAAATCAAACTCACATGAAAAAAATTTTAACCTTAGCAATTACAGCTTGCTTGTTATCAACCACGGTACAACCCATAATTGCAAAAACAAACACAGTTCTGTATAGTGGCAGCACTATCTCAATCAAATTAAAAAATGACGGCGACGATGAAATAACCGTTATTAATGCCGGAAGTGGCGGCACATATCGTTTACAAAAAAATATTGTAACCACTATAAAAATGGAAGAAGGCGACAAATTATATATTTATGAAAAAGGGAAAAAAGGAGCATTGTTGCTCGTTGCTTCTTCAGAAATGGATGGAAAAGTGCAATTATTGAGCAAACTATAAGCACAAATATTCATTAGCAAAAACCATGTTTTTTTATACAAAAAGTAATTGTTTTTTTTTCATAAACGATTGTTTTTGGAGCGATGTCAAACGACATCGCTTTTTTATATCATTATTCATAATTTGATATAAAACTAGTATCTAATTAACCTGTTGTGCGGTTTGGAATGTACATAAATCAACACAGGTTATGCAGAAATTTAATGTCATTCCCACGAAAGTGGGAATATCATTAATTAAAAAAATCCGTCAAATCGATAAAATTCGTGTTATCTGTGTTCTAAAAATATTAAAAACACATTATACGGTTTTGTATCCTGAAAACCTTATCCTTTAACCGCACAACGGGTTATCTATTTATATTAAAATCTAAGTTCGTAAAAGTTTTTTTACAGGTTTTATAATATTCTTACCATTTATGAATTGAAATCAACAGTTTGTGAAGTTGGTCAATAATCTGAATATTCACTTAGTGATATTTGCACTATCAAATTAATCACAATTAAAACAATAAAAAAAATGAAAAAAACATTCCAACTCTTCGCATTTGTAGCAGCTATTGTTACCGTATTCTTCGCTTCCTGCACTAAAGATGCAAATCCACCTGTAGCCGGTTTTGATTTTGGCCCGAATGACAGTATTCATGTGAGTCAAGAATTAACATTTACCAACACATCAACAGATGTTGATACATACGCTTGGGATTTTGGTGATGGAACTACCAGCACAGAAAAAAATCCGACAAAAAGTTATGCAATAAAAGTAGAAACTCCAAAGAAAACACATAGAATATCTGAATGTTTTCAAGTATATGATATAAAATTAACTGCATCAAAAAATGGAAAATCGTCTCAAATAACCAAATCTGTTGTGGTAGATTATTGTATGAAATAATTTCTATTTTATTTATAAAATTAATATTGTAGCAGCGATAAATCGCTGCTATTTTTTTTTAAATTACAACGCAATAGTTACATGAACTTTGGTGCCTAATGGAGCATTTAATGCATCGTATTTATCTTCGTAAACCACCGTCGTATCTTGTGTGTGTGCATTTAATAATTGTAATCTTTTTTCAGTTGCCGATGTCGAAAAAGATTGATGTGTTGCACTTCGGTTTTTATTTATTTCTGCAGATGCCATTCTGCCAATTCCATTATCTTCAATAATACAATACAAGACTGTTTCCGCTTCATTTACATCAAAAAAAATAGATACATTCTTTTTATCTTTTTTATGCAACAAACCATGTTTGATTGAATTTTCCACATACGGTTGAATCAGCATTGGTGGCAATTGAATATAATCAGCATCTAACGCATCCGAAACGGAAATGGTATAAGCAAAATCATCTTCAAATCTCATTTTCTCCAACTCTAAATACTTGGTTAATATTTCAATTTCTTCGTTTAATTCAATTTTATGTTTACCCGAAACATCTAATATTTTACGGGTAAGTGCCGCGAAATTTCCCATTTGTTCATTGGCAATATTTTTATCGCCAATCATATACAATTCCTGTATTGAATTTAAGGCATTGAAAATAAAATGCGGATTCATTTGTGCTTTCAGAGCGGCTAATTCACTATCTCGTTTTTCAATTTCTAATTGTTGTTGTTTAATTTTTAGCTCGCTTAATTCTAATTCTTTTTTTTCGGTATGGTATTGCAATTGGAGCGAGTTAATTACATTCATTTTATCGCGCGCTAATGCAGTCTGTTTCATTTCTGTATATTTCTTCGACATTTGCAACGCCGATTTATAATCGCCATGTAATTCATAAAACTCAATTAATCGTCCACAAACAAACATCATTTGCTCTTCCGATTTTTGTGCTTCTGCAAATTGCATAGCTTTAAGTCCATTTTCCACTGCTTTGTCATATGCGTGTGTTTTTGCGTAATACTCCGCATATTTTTGGTGAATACTACATTTTAAACTTTCTATTTGATGTTCTGAACTTAATTGATAAGCTGTATCTATAAATTCTTTTGCCTTTTCGATATTACCTAACTGCAAATAATTTCCGCCCGAATTGACATAGCTGATACATTTTCCGAAATGATGATTTTCGCGCAGCGTAATTTCTAATGCTTTTAACGAATAACGCAATGCGTTTTCATAATCTTTTAGATACACGTACGCTGCATCTATGTTAATATAAATTTGAGCATGACGAATGCTTATTGGTATATCTTTTATTTCTTGCTCAATTTTTAAATAAATATCTAACGTTTGTTGGTATTGTTCGGTTCGTGTATATATCAGTGCGATATCCGCTTTTGATAAAATATGATGTTCGATATTTTCACTTTGCGATAAAATTTTATCGGCTGCAATAAATTTTTCTAATGCCAACTCATTCAAATTGACGAGATAATAATATACGCCGTAATTATTTAAAATCAACCCATGTTCTATGCTATTTTCGGGTAATGTAACGCTGAGTTCATCCGCTTGTTTGTTGTATTGCAATGCCTCTTCTTTGTTTAGTTGCATGCTTTCGGCAGACAACCTAATTAAACTATTAATACGTTCAATAGCAGTAAGGGTTGTATCCTCTAATTTCAATTTTAAGGTTTCGATGAATTGCATATTTTATTCCAAATTTGTTAGGTAGTTTTATAACTTTGTGGCGTGTTATCCAAGCTCAAACATATTATATTATATTTCTATTTGCGTTTTAAAAATAAGAAAGTTGTAGAAAGAATTCCTATTTCTTTACAAAACGCTAAAAAAATAGGCATCCTTTTTAACGGAGAAAATATTAAAGAAAACGATGTGGTGCTTTCTTTTGGGCAACAATTAAAAACCATGCAAAAAGAAGTACAACTTTTAGGATTTGTACCGAAACGAGCATTTGGATTTCAATATCCATTTCCATATATTTCCAACAAAGATATTACGTGGTATGGGAAACCCGGTGGCGGAACTTCCGGATATTTTTCTAGAAATTCTTTTGATTTATTAATCAATTTTTGTTCAGAGCCATGTCTGCCATTAGAATATATAACGGCAACCTCGGTGGCAAAATTCAGAATTGGTTTTAATAAAGAAATCAACAATTCTAACTATGATTTAATATTGATTTCAAATGAAAAATCGAATATTTCTAAATTAATTTCGAACTTAGAGAATTATTTGAAATAGATTTGTTGGACGAATATTAAAACAGCAAAATCTTATTATAAAAAATACGATATGGTGAATTTGAAAGGCGTTGGTGTAGCATTGGTAACACCGTTTAATGCACAAAAAGAAATCAACTTTAACGAGTTTGAGAAAGTTGTAAATTATGTAATTGATGGCGGTGTGGATTACGTAGTTGTTTTAGGAACTACCGGAGAATCTGTTACATTAAACAAAAAAGAAAAGCAAGATTTAATAAAAGCTTGTGTAGCTATTACGAATAAACGAGTACCGGTTGTTGCCGGATTTGGTGGTAATGACACATACAGCACTATTCATGATATTAATGCATTTGAATTAGAAGGTGTGGATGCCATTTTATCTGTGTCGCCGTATTATAATAAGCCAACGCAAGAAGGCATTTATGAACACTACAAAGCCATTGCTACCAATACCAATTTACCCATTGTATTGTACAATGTTCCGGGCAGAACGGCCTCCAATATTAGAGCAACCACAACGCTTACTTTAGCTCACGATTTTAAAAATATTATTGCCATAAAAGAGGCCAGCAACGATTGGCAACAAATATTCTGGTTGGCACGTGAAAAGCCGGCTGATTTTCTTTTAATCAGTGGAAATGATGATTTAATTGTTCCGCAAATTTCTATCGGTTATGATGGCGTTATTTCTGTAATTGCGAATGCTTTGCCGAAACAATTTTCAACCATGGTACACCAAGCGTTAGATGGTGATTTTGCCGCTGCTCGTAAAACGGTGTATGACTTAGACGAGCTCATCACCTATTTATTTGAGCAAGGAAATCCGGCTGGTGTAAAAGCCACGATGAAACATTTAGGCGTGTGTGACGATGTGGTTCGCTTACCACTGATGCCCATTAATGCTGATTTACGAAATAAAATCGGTCAAAAATTAAAACAGTTAGGTGTCTTGTAAAAAGTTTTCTATTTAATTACTAATGCAAACAACCAGAATGAAAAGTAACGATAAAGTTTGTTTTGTATATTCCATTTTCAGTTGCAAATAGTAGATAATACATACCGGAACTCAAGTAACCGATTGGAAGATTTATAAATGTTGTTCCATTATTTATTCTTTGATTTTGTTTTTCATATATTTTTCCATCTAAACCAATTATCATAAATACACCACTCGTATTTTGAAGCGACTGAGTGATGATGTTTAAGTAGCTTTCACCTTCGTGTACTATATTTTCTACTATTTTAATTTCTAATGGTTGATTGGTTATATTTTGAATACTTGTATTTACGATATATTCTGAATCGATAGCTGAAGTTTTTATACTGCTATCACGCATATAAAGTAAAATTCTATAATAATTCCAGCCTACTAAATACGTTGTATCGCTATATGAATAAGCTGTAGTGTCAAATAAATTACCTTGAGGCGTAAGTGTCTGAATGGTATAAAATAGATTTTTATCTTGGCTTCGTTGAATTTCATATCGAATAATTTCTTTTTCATGTTCGCTTTTCCAATCTAATACTATAGAATCGTCGATGATTTGTGTTTTAAAAAGAAATAGAGAATCTATTCTAAATACTAATGTATCAATGTTAGAATACAAAATACTTCCATTGGTTAATCTCATTATGATTTGATAAAATGACGTATCTTTTAACGGCATTAAATCTAATATTGAATAATTTTCTAAACCGGTAGCAGCTATACTATCATACCTGAAAAAATTAGTTGTTCTATTTTGTTTTTGAGCATGGTATAATTTTGCAAAAAATTCTCTACTATTCCAATTTAACTGAATAGCGTTAGTTTGTGGTATTATTTGAAGATTCCAAATACTATCAGTCGTAAAAGGAATATGTACAGATAGTATATTTGAATATTTAACAGAATCCGTATATTCAACTATTTTTATTCTATAATATAAAATAGAATCGTTAGGTGTGTCATCTATAAAAATATAACAAGAGTCTTTAAAAGCAACATGTAATGTTTGAACAGTATCTAAAGCAATAAAGTGTGCACTATCACCACTACTTCGTTCTATTACAAAATAATTTGAATTAAATTCATCTTTCATACACCATTTTACCTCAATATTTGGTAAGTTCTCAATTAATTGAAAATTATATAAAGAATCGGTTTTAAAAATAGTATCACAATGAACTTTGTTTATCCAAATAGGCGAACTCCAAGCCCAAACTTCTCTATTGCTAACTAAGTTTTTTTGTTTTACACGCACATAATATAAACAAGAATCACGTAAAGTTGTATCAATAATACTTATAGCATAATTAAGTGTAGGAGCAGTAAATGTATGTTTACGTATTGATGTATAGATAGGATGCACAGGATTTGATGAATAAGTTCCACTTTTAAAATCCCATTTTAAGATTTCTACAAAATCGAGTGCATCTGTTCCGTTTACTTCGAAGTGTATGGTTGGAAACGAATCGCAAGGTATAGTAGCTTCGTCGCCCATTATATTTTTATCGATATTAAATTTTAGAATCATTCGTTCACCTGTTGTACCATACGTATTACGATTATACAACGATGTAAATATTTTATCTCGAGTAAGCGAATCAGCAATTACAGCTGTAATTCCTGCATTGGATTGAGCCATTCTTCCATTATGGCTATCGGTACTTGCAATTACACTTAGTTTTTCTCCTAAAGCCCAAGCATTTTGTGCATAACTAGGAAATTTTGTTGAGCGACCACCAAATTTTTCATAAGCTAGATTGTGATTTGGGTTATAATATTCACTTTGTCCATGACCACTATAAATTTCTATATTTTTTCTATAAATATCATTTTGATAAATTCCACCAAATTTAGAAGCACCATTATCTGGTCCAATTAATGAAAATAATTTTCCAGTGTGATGTGGTATTGTAAGTACCTTATTTTGCCAATTGAGAGAAGTTAATTTATTCCATGATTGTTGAATGTTTGGATAGATATATTTAGTTAACATTGGAACATCGTATATATTTGAAATGTTATAATTAAAAATAAAATTATGATGACCGTATGGATTATCTAAGCTATTTTCATATCCAATAAATGAAACAAATCGAGTAGGTTCGTCAAATGTAACGGTTTCGTGTTGTAATGCTTTCCATTCAATTGGATTAATTCCAAATGTATCAATATAATTAAAGTCAGCATGATCGGTTCCACAATAAAAATCTAAACCTACTCCATATTTAGCATATTGATAAGCATCACTTCCGAAACCATCTCTGCTGAATTTTGTGTGTGTATGGAATTCACCCCAGTAAATATTTATACTATCATTGTTTATATTAATTGGATTTGAAGTAAATTGCCCATTTATAGGAGGCATATTTGAAGATAATATTTTGGCTTTTATTG
Organism: Bacteroidota bacterium; assembly: GCA_963169645.1. Taxonomy (GTDB): domain Bacteria; phylum Bacteroidota; class Bacteroidia; order Chitinophagales; family JADIYW01; genus JADJSS01. The sequence continues at coordinate 50,142 of CAUJCO010000006.1, read as the reverse complement.
TATAAACACCATTTTTATTAAAGGTTAAAAAAACATCTTTTTTTCCTTCATCAGCAGGATTAATTAATATATTTTGAGTACTCATAGCACTTGAATCAGAGCATGTAAGTTGAAGTATACCGGAAAAATTTCGTACTACATTTTTTCCTTTGTCATGTATAGCAACTTTTAATAATTCAGGTTGATTTATTATTCCTTTAGATGAGAGTGCTAAATGTACTCTATTGGCAATATCATATTTAAAGTAAATTTGAGGTTGATTTTCTACTACTTTATAATTGCCATTATTTTGTATATCTACCAAAATTGTAAAATTATCAATTTGTTCTACTAAAGTGTTAAATGTATATGTATTAGTACCATTAGCTCCGTAAGTTAATCTTAAGGTATCGCCTTTGGGTAAAGTATCTAACATTTCTAAGCTTACAATATATTGATTATTTTCATGCGAAAATTTATAATCAAATAAATTTGATGGAGTAGTTAAAAATACATCTTGACATAAATTTATATTCGTTATTATTGCATTTTTTCCTGATGAAACACTTCTTGCCTGCATATAACCGGCTCTTTGATTGGGTGGAATAATTAGCCAGAACATATTATCCCAAGCAAACTCTGAAAAACACTTTGGAAAAATTATTTTAATTTTAGCCTGTTTAATAATTGCAGTTGAATCAGCAATAATATATAATTTTTTTTGTGTATTGGTGCCAATTACAACCGTGTCATTTTCTAAATATGCTCTAAAGTAGTTGGTCGTATTATTCGCTTTTACACCAAAATAAATACAAATAAAAAATAATAACTGAAAATAACATTTATGCATAATCAAATATATAAAATGATTACGATAAAAATACATAATAGAAAAAAAATATTAAATCGCAAAAAATAATTTCCTGCGTTTTACTTCATCTTTCAATAATTTTAATTCGCGTCCCATTTGTCCGGAAACGCTGGTGTTTTCTTGTGCTCTTCGAATTAAATAAGGAATCACATCTTTCACCGGACCGTACGGCATATACTTGTGTACACTATAACCTGCAGCTCCTAAATTAAAGCTGATATTATCACTCATGCCATACAATTGTGAAAACTGTATATGTGGATGGTTGGTGGGCAATTGATGTTGTTGCATTAATTGTGTTGCCAATAAAGAACTTGCTTCATTGTGTGTAGCCACACAAATAGCTGTATTTTTTATTGCTTGTATCGTTATTCTTAATGCGTCGTTATAGTCGTTATCGGTAGCCTCTTTGGTATCTTGAATCGGATTTTCGTAGTTCATTTTTTCAGCTCGTTCCGCTTCTTTTTCCATATATGCACCACGCACTAATTTTACGGCATAAATGATATTATCTTTCTGGGCTTGTTCAATACATTTTTTCAAAAAAGGCAATCTGTCTTTTCGATACAATTGTGCCGTATTGTAAATAATTGGTTTTTCTTTATTGTATAACAACATTAATTCATACGTCAACTCATCTAAAGGTTGTTGAATCCAACTTTCTTCTGCATCTACAAACAAACTTACATTCTTATCGTACGCCAATTTTGCGATGTCAAATATTCGGGATTTTGACTTTTCATAAATTGTTTTTTCTTCGGCGGTCAAATCTGTTTTTGCATGTAATTTTTCCAAAATAGAAAATGGAATTAATCCGGTAAATTTGGAACTTACAATATCTACCGTTTCTTTATTGGCGGCATACAAAATTGCTTCTTTTATGGCATTTTCTGTACGTATAAAATCTTCTTCGCGCTCCTTTCCTTCCACACCATAATCCAATACTGTTTTTACGTTATATTGATATAGTTTATTTATTTTTTCTGATGCTTCATTTAAATTATTACCACCACAAAACGTAGCATACACGGTTGGTTTCATGCCTATTGCAATCGGAATTTTGAAACCAACATCCATTAAAAAGGAAGCAGCTTGTGTACCAAATTGCACCAACCAATTCTGATTTATTAATTGAAAAATCCGATAATCTCTTCGAAGTGCTGCATTGGATTTATATGCAAAAGCGATTTGAGTATTATTAAAATTGAGTGCTGATGACGTATCCATAAAATTGCCTTATTTATGCAAAATTACATATTCTGTATATCAATTTCAATCTTCCGTAGTATTCCAAATTTGCCAACTGCGTTCTGCTTGTAAATACAACATTTCTAATCCATTTTTGATTGTTGCACCACGCAGTTTACCTTCTTTTAAAAAGCACGTTTCTTCCGGATTATACACCAAATCATACAGCAAATGTTTATCCGTTATTTCGGAATACGGAATATCCGGTTTAGCATCTATATTTGGATACATACCAACCGGTGTGGTATTGATAAGTAATGTATAATCCTGAAAATTTATTGTCTGCAACGCATCATACGTAAGCATAGAAGCTTGTTTGGTGCGGGATACATACTTATATGTAATTCCTAATTTTTGCAATACGTATTCTACGGCTTTGCTGGCTCCGCCCGTTCCTAAAATTAGTGCGTTGGTATGATGTGGTTTCAAGAGCGGTTTCAGGCTCATTTCAAAACCATAGCAATCGGAATTATAGCCAATCTTTTTTCCTTGATGAAAGCGAATGGTATTCACGGCACCTATTGCTTTAGCTTCGGCATCTAAGTCATCTAAAAAAGGAATTACTTGTTCTTTGTATGGAATGGTTACATTTAAGCCAACTAAGTTTTTTTGTTGTGTACACAACAACGGAAAATCAGTTATTTGCTCCAAAGGAAAAGTATCGTATTGGCAATTGGAAATATTTTCTTTTTTAAATTTCTCTGCAAAATAACCTTTTGAAAAAGAATGTGATAATGGAAAACCGATTAATCCATATTGTTTATGTATCATAAAAAAATGTGTTCTGCAAAAATGATAAAAAAAGTCGATGGATTTATTCTGAAAAATCTGCAATAATTTCTTGAACAAAATTATCTTGACTTAATTCATCACAAAAATCATATAAATAATCATGCATAATATAATGCTCTTGTAAAAGTTTGCGGAGTAATATTTCCGCATCTTTATTTTTATTTGACATGAATGCAATTGCACATTTTGCATATTCGAGCTCAATGGTGGATTTACAAATCTTCAAACCGGTATCAACGACGGCAAGTGCATTTTCAAAATCGCCATAAGTTGCCATAATTTTTGCCATGGTAAAATAAGCTTCGTGGCGTTTTACAAATAAATCGATGGCTGTTTCACAAACATCTAAAGCTACATCAGATTCACCAATTTCCAAGGCTGCTTCTGCCATTGCCAAACAAAATTCGTATTCTTCTTTTTCTAACTCATTTGCTTTTTGAAAGGCTTTATATGCTTGTTCCCATTGACCGTCAATTTTATAGGTTTCGCCTATTCTAAAATAAGCTTCCGACATTATCGGATTTTCGTGCACGGCTTTTCTGTAACAGTAACGAGCCATTTTATTATTTCCTAGTGCTTCGTGGCATTTTCCTTGAAGAAAAAAAACGTCTTCATCTGAATCATACACTTCGCACATATCTTTTAAGACGTCCAATGCTTTTTGATATTGTTTGAATTTGTAATGCAACTCTGCTAACTCAAATGGTAAATATTCTTCGTCTTCATTAATTGCAATGGCATATTCAAAAGCATCTACAGCTAATTCGTACTTTTCTAATCCACGATATGAATTTGCTAAATTATACCACGCCAAATAACTATACGGATTTTCGTCAATCATGCGTAAATGTATCGGCAAACTTTCTTCGTATTTGCTCGTCATTGTTATACAAAACGTAAAACGCTCCAATGCTTCTTCATTTAACGGGTCAATTTCCAAAGAAGCAACTATACAATCGTATGCTTCGTTGTATTTTTCCCAATCTTCATATACTTCACACATTTGCAAATAAATATCTTCAATATCCATTACATCCGGTTGCGATAATAAGTTTTGCATAACTTCGATTGCTTCATCGTATCGTCCTAAGTATTTATAAATATCTGACCGAAGAAAATAGACAGCAGATTCCGAACGCTCATACATTTCTGCAATGTCCAATAATTGCAATGCTTCTTCTACCTCTTTAATATCAAATAAAAATTGAGCTTTTCTCGATAAAAAAGCTGCAGAAAAAGGGTATTGTTCCAATGCTCTTTCAATCACTCTTGCAGCATCTTCCAATCTGGAATGATGATAATAATAATCGATGATGTATTCAAATTCATCATGATCCAAGAATATAGCTCGCTCGTCTTTTACAGAATTTTCATATCGTTCGACTAATTCAGAAACATTTATATTTTCTTCCTCTTCTTCATTATTAAAATCAAAATTGCTCATAAAATGCTATTAAATTGAATTAATAATACTTTCACTATATCAAAGTTAATACTTAATATTGTATTCTATTTTAAGACAAAAGTTAAATGTAAAAAATGAGATTAACTTCAAGAGTTATTAACATTTTAGTATTAATTATGTATAATTCCGTTTACGGTCAAGATACACTTTTAACAACCAACACTATTGATTCTATCTCGTCCGTTGTATCTACACAAGAAACGAGGCAACTCAAGAAAACAAGGCATTATCCGAAATTGCAAAAAGCACAACAAAAATACTTGCATTGGATAGATAAAAAAGGAAAAGAATTCCCATTTGCCACACCTGCCGTTGCTTATAACAAATACGACGGTGCTCAAGTGGGTGTTACTTTTTTAAATTTAAAACAACCTGTAAAAAATGTAGATTTCACCGCCGTTTTATTATATGGAATAAAATCTAAAAAAGTAAATGGAACAGCTAACATCGATTATTATGCTCGTCCGAAAAAAAGTGTTGTAACGCTCATAAAACCCGGAATCCGATTCCAATCTTTCTCCTATTCAAACTACAATAAGCCATTAAAATATTATGCATTATCGCCGGAAGTGCTATTGCAATTCAACCATCGAACGGAGAAATTAGAGAAATTAGAACATCAATTATTGTTTAAAAATCATCTCCTATTTCATAAAGATCAAGTATTTCATTTACTTACACCTAAAGACACTGTAACGCGTTTTTATGCAAACATAGTTGAATATACATTTAATCGCAACGATGAAAATTTTCCATTTTCAGCTACGCTACATTTTGAACAATCTAAGCATTTTGTAAAAACATATTTTGAAGCTAATTCATTTATTCGTTATCAATTAAGAGATTACAAAACAGGCGTACACCTTCGAATGTTTGTAGGCGGATTTTTATGGAGAAGTCAAGATTTCCGTTTTAGATTATATCCGGATGTCGGATTTAATTTAAATGGAAAAAGAGGCGAACAAGATTATTTGTACAATGATTTTTATATAGGCAGAAACGAACAAGCTAATTTTGCCGGCAGACAAATTTCTAAAAGTGATGGCTTCTTTAAAGTAAACACACCACTCAATGCAATTGAAACCGGACAAACAGTAGATTGGTTATTGGCGTTTAACTTAAAAGTTGATTTCCCGATTAAATATGTTCCGCTTAAATTGTTCTTAGATTTAGGGTATTCATTCGACAATCATTTAAATCCAAGCAATTTACTACCTATCAAAGGATTTCAATATGATGGCGGATTTATGTTGAGCTTTTGGGATGAAGGTTTCGAAGTTTATTTCCCATTATTTTACAGTAAAGAATATAAAACCTATTTCAAATCCAATGCACCAAAATTTGGACAACGAATCACCTTTTTATTAGATATGCATAAATTGGAATTGCATAAACGCATTCGCAATATGAAATTTTAAACAACTCACTACAATAAAAACGAAACAAAAATATGTCAATCAAAAACATTACAGTAATTGGCTCCGGCACAATGGGAAACGGAATAGCACATGTATGCGCACAATTTGGATATCAAGTTGCTTTAGTAGATATAGCACAAACAGCTTTAGATAAAGCCTTGCAAACTATCACCAAAAATTTAGATAGACAATTGCAAAAAGGTGGAATCGATGAAGCTACCAAGTTGCAAACTTTACAAAACATCACAACTTACACTGCATTAAAAGAAGGCGTTCAGAATGCCGATTTAGTAATTGAAGCTGCTTCCGAAAATTTTACGATAAAAGAAAAAATATTTCGTGAGTTAGACGAAGTTTGTGCTGCTCATTGCATCTTAGCCAGCAATACTTCGTCTATTTCCATTACTAAAATTGCTGCTTGCACTCAACGTGCCGACAAAGTTATAGGCATGCATTTTATGAATCCGGTTCCGGTAATGAAATTAGTTGAAGTAATACGCGGTTACGCCACATCTAATGAATCCAATGAAAAAGTCTTTGAAGTATCAAAAAAACTAAATAAAATTCCGGTTGAAGTAAATGATTATCCGGGTTTTGTTGCCAACCGTATTTTAATGCCGATGATAAATGAAGCAATCTATTCATTGTACGAAGGCGTTGCAGGTGTACAAGAAATTGACACTGTCATGAAATTAGGTATGGCACATCCAATGGGACCTTTGCAATTAGCCGATTTTATTGGATTAGATGTATGCTTAGCTATCTTGCGTGTATTGCACGATGGATTTGGAAATCCAAAATATGCACCTTGTCCTTTATTAGTAAATATGGTAACTGCCGGATATTTGGGAGCAAAAAGTGGGGAAGGATTTTACAAATATGAAGCCGGAAGCAAAGAATTAGTGGTGAGTCGCATGTTTACGAAATAAATTACCTCTATCATTTTAAATATAGAATAGGACAAGATTTAGTTAGTCAGTGTCCTTGTATAGAAAATTACTTTAAAGAATTAACATACAAAAAAGTTGAAACACTTAACTTAAATCAATTTTCTTCATAAATTAGTTATCTAAACTAACATACATGAAGAAAATAACCTTATTGAGTTTGGCAATTGCATGCTTTTTTGCATCATGCCAAAAAAACAATCTAACAGAAGATGAAGGTTCATCTCCTATTTTACACAGAAACTGTGCTTCACAAGAAGTATTGGAACAACAATTAAAGGCTGATCCGGAATTAGAACAGCGTATGAATAATTTTGAACAGATTATTCAGCAAAATATTAAAAATAACGCGCAAGCACGCTTAGTAAATGGTGTAATTGAAATTCCGGTTGTAGTGAATGTACTTTACAGAACCACCTCCGAAAACATTTCTACAGCACAAATCCAATCTCAAATTGATGTATTAAATGAAGATTATAATGCAACCAACGCTGATTCCTATTTGGTACCCTCAAATTTTCAAAGTGTGAAAGCAAATGTTGGAATCCGATTTGTGTTAGACCAAGTTGTTCGTAAGAAAACAACAAAAAAATCTTGGAGCACAAACGATGCGATGAAAAAATCATCCACAGGTGGAATTAATGCCACATCTCCAACAACAAAATTAAATATTTGGGTTTGCAAATTAAGTGGTGGTGTTTTGGGTTATGCTCAATTTCCGGGCGGTGCAGCTTCTACGGATGGTGTTGTAATTCTTAATACAGCAATGGGTCGTGTTGGCACTGCAACTGCACCATTCAATAAAGGAAGAACAGCTACGCATGAAGTGGGTCACTGGTTAAACTTACGTCATATTTGGGGTGATGCTACTTGCGGCTCCGATTTAGTAAGTGATACTCCAACACATAACACCGCAAATTATGGTTGTCCTGCTGCAGGTCATAAATCTACTTGCTCCGGCACACCGGTTGAGATGTGGATGAACTATATGGATTACACCGATGATGCTTGTATGTATATGTTCTCTAATGGTCAAAAATCCAGAATATTGGCTACGTTTGCAAGTGGTGGTCCAAGAGCATCCTTTGCACAATAAAAAAATAAATTATGCAGAGTCCCTATTAGGCAACTCAACGTATAATTTTAAAAAAGAGTTTAAATGGCAATCTGATAGGTTGCCATTTTTTTATTTATTAATAAAAAAAGTGGAAAGTGTTGATTGAAAAGTAGCTGCAATCAACGAATTTGTTGCCACTATTTCACGGCCGAAAAGCCAATTTTTTTCACCTTTAAAATCAGCTACAACACCACCTGCTTCTTGCACTATAAGTGCACCGGCAGCCACATCCCAAGGTGAAAGAGCATACTCGAAATAGGCATCAAAACGACCACAAGCAATATAACATAAATCAACAGCAGAAGAACCCAAACGACGAATTCCGCGGGTAGTTGTCATTAAATGTTTAAAAAAGGAAAGATACGTATCTATGAAATCAAAATCATAATACGGAAAACCCGTTGCAATTAAACTTTCTGACATAGATTGCGTAGCGGATACTTGAATTTTATTGCCATTTAAAAAAGCACCCTTATTTTTTGACGCATAAAAAAGTTCATTTCTATTCAACTCATACACAACACCAACTACTATTTCATCGCGATATTTTAACGCAACGGAAATACAAAAAACCGGAACTTGATGAATAAAATTGGTTGTTCCATCTAATGGGTCAATTATCCATTGCCACTCGCCTTGTTGTTGTTCAATGGTATTTTCTTCGGTAATAAATGTTGCTTGTGGCAAACAATTTTTTAATTCATTCACTAATATTTTTTCGGCTTCTTTATCTACATACGTAACCAAACTATTCAACGATTTAACTTCCACATCTTGCTGATGTACGTGTCCAATTTGCTGTTGAATAAAGTTTGCTGCTTTTTGTACAGCATGTATCGTTTGTGTTTGTATGTGTAATAACTCAATCATGTGTAGTTGCTTTGTTTGCGTATTTTTCTTTATTCGTTAATCCGGTTTGTTTCTCTTTTTCTTTTCCTTCCACAACTACCACAAATTCACCTTTTGGTTCTTTTTGGGTAAAATGAGATATGGCTTCCAAGATTGTACCTCTAAAAGTTTCTTCAAATTTTTTGGTAATTTCTCTGCTGATAGCAACCAACCGATTGGCGCCAAAAAACATTTGTAACTCTTGTAATAATTTTAAAATACGATACGGTGATTCATATATAATAATTGTTCGAGTTTCATCTGCTAATGCCGATAATCGTTTTTGTCGTCCTTTTTGATGTGGCAAAAATCCTTCAAATATAAATCGATCGGTTGGGAAACCGGATTGTACCAAAGCCGGCACAAATGCAGTGGCTCCGGGCAAACATTCCACTTCTATTTGGTTATGGATACAAGCACGTACAATTAAAAAACCGGGATCGGAAATACCAGGTGTGCCTGCATCAGAAACTAACGCCATTACCACACCGGATTTTATTTTCTGAACAATAGTATCCAACATTTTATGTTCATTGTCTTTATGATAAGCTTGTAATGGTGTTTCAATTGAAAATTGTTGACATAAAAATTTAGAAGTGCGTGTATCTTCTGCCAAAATGATTTGTACGGACTTCAATACTTCGACTGCTCGAAATGTCATATCTTGTAAATTGCCGATAGGTGTTGGAACTATAAATAATTTTGACATGCTATAAAGTTACAAAAAGCCAACTATTTGATGGTGCTAATAGAATGAATAAAATAAAAAAGGAAATTACGAAAGTAATTTATCTTGATGTGCTTCTAAATAGGCAATCAGATGTAAAGGTTTATACTGTCGCCAATTAATAGCTGAAAATTTTTCATTTATTTGAATATAGTGATGAATAGTAGCTTGTTGCATTTCAGCAATAATATGTTCTCTAAAATGTAGTGCTATTATCCAACCGTTTTGTTCTTTAATATCGTCATACCATTCTTCGTAATAATCAGCACAATCACTAAAAAATTCCAACACATTTTCACCGATTAAGACAAATTTATAAATCCCATTTTCTATCAAACCATCAATAATATCTCTTTTTAAAAATTCGATATCATTGGCTCTACAATCATTCCATTCACCTATAAATTCTATGATAGCAACGTGTTTATTATAGTTTACATATAGCAACTTCAGATACAATGTTTCCGAACCAAAAAAATCCCATTGCGGATGAATGTAATAATTATAAATAGTATCGATGTATTCAAACTCGCTGTAAACACGGCCATAAAATGGAGATTTCTCATCTGCTTCTGCTCTGTAATAATCACGCCATTTCCAATATGGTTCTATTGTATGCATTTATTAAAATAACATAATAAACAAAAATAGGTTGTTTAAATTTTCTGCTGTTCAATAAAATGATTGGCTATCTCATCAATTGGGTTGGTAACAAATTTTCCTAAGGTGCATTCAAAATCTGTTGCTACTCTTTCCAATTCTTCTTTAAAAATAGATGCAATGGAGCCAACAAATCCGATTGGATATTCTTGATAATTTTCAAAACAAGAAATATGAAAATCAAAAAACTCTGTAAAGCCACGTTGCAATAAAACTTGAACATAATCGGTTGCTCTAAACGTTGATAAGACCGGAGCAAAGCTGGCTAAATATCTATTCGGTGATGCTTCTTTGTACACCAATTGGAAAATTCTATTTTTATCGAGTTTATATTCAGTTACTAAATGTGCCTCCATTTCTTCCGGCAACAAATGATACAAAAAATCGCGCAGTATAAGTTTGCCAAAATAAGCACCACTTGCTTCATCACCTAAAACATAACCAATTCCGGCATACGATTCGGTCAGATTTTCTCCATCAAAAAAAATAGAATTAGAGCCTGTACCGATTATACAAGCAATGCCTGGTTGATTGCCACAAACTGCAATTGCAGCGGCTTTCATATCGTGTTCTACGCTTACAGCTGTTGCCTTCACAAACACATCACGCAATGCCGACTCTACCAATGCAATACGCTCATTACTGGAACAGCCTGCACCAAAATAAAATATTTTAGTTACAGCATCACTGTACTTAATCAACTCCGGACTATTATAAATTTTTTGTATAATCTCGTCTTTACTGTGTATCGTTGGATATATACCTAAGGTATGAAAATATGCTTTCTCGCCTGTTTTGTCATTATACAACAACCAAGTTGTTTTTGTGGAGCCACTATCTGCAAATAATATCATAAAAGCAAAAGTAAGGAGTATTCCCAATTCACACAAATATTGTTTACATTTGGTAAAATATAATTTATGTCAAAAACAGCTTTGGTAGTAGGTGCTACTGGTTTAGTGGGCAACTTGGTGGTAGATAAATTAGTAAATGATTCAACATTTAGTTCAATAGTTATCTTAACTAGAAAATCGCTTGGAAAATCAAATCCTAAAATAAGAGAAGTGCTTGTGGATTTTGACCAATTAGACCAACACACAGATGCTATAAAAGCTGATTGTATATTTTGCTGTTTAGGAACGACGATAAAAAAAGCCGGTTCACAAGAAGCATTTAAAAAAGTAGATTATGAATATCCGTTACGTGTTGCCGAAATAGCCAAACAAAATGGAGCAACAACCTATGTATTAATTTCGGCTTTGGGTGCTTCAGAAAATTCCATTATGTTTTATAATAGAGTTAAAGGTGCTATTCAAAAAGCCATTCAAAAAATAAGCTTTGAAACGTTTCACATTTTACAACCAAGTTTAATAATTGGAGAACGAAATGAGAAAAGATTAGGTGAAGGCATTGCACAAAAACTATCACCTCTATTGGATACAATCATGGTTGGTGGATTATCCAAATATAAATCTATCACGGCTGAACAAATTGCAACCGCAATGGTACATTATTCAAAACTATCCGATAAAGGAATGTATATTCATGATAGTTTGGCTATAAAAAATCTAACGTAACCAAAACATTCATACATCTATCAAAAATAAAATTTAATAGAAAAAATCTATTTACTAATTTCGAATTGGTGCTATTTGTTCTAATGATGTTTTAATAATTTGAACTGCTTCATTCACTTGTGTTTCATCAATAACAAGTGGTGGTGCAAACCGAATAATATTGCCGTGTGTTGGTTTAGCAAGTAATCCATTATCGCGCATTTTCAAGCATAAATTCCAAGCTATCTCGCCATCGGTATTCCAATTGTGTTCCGTTTCTTTGCTATCTTTTATCACCAATGCATTGAGCAACCCTTTGCCACGTACTAAATCTATAATAGGATGTTCAATGGCATTCAATCCGGCTCTAAATAGCTCACCCATTTTTGCTGCATTATCAGCCAATTGCTCATCAATTACTACTTGCAAACTTGCCATTGCCACTGCACAAGCCAATGGATTTCCACCAAAAGTAGAACCGTGTTCACCGGGTTTTATACACAACATAATTTCATCTCGACATAGCACCGCACTAACCGGCATGGTGCCGCCACTAAGAGCTTTACCTAAAATAAGAATATCCGGTTTCACATTGGCATAATCGCACGCTAACATTTTACCGGTTCGTGCGATGCCTGTTTGTACTTCATCTGCAATAAACAATACATTCTTTTCCGTACACAATGCACGCACTTGTTGTAAATAATTTTCATCAGCCACTACAACGCCGGCTTCTCCTTGAATAGGTTCTACCATAAAGGCTGCTACATTGTTATCTTGCAATGCCACTTTTAAAGCTTGTATATCATTAAAAGGAATTTTCACAATTCCGGGAACAAACGGGCCAAAACCACCATAAGATGAAGGATCGGTAGATGAAGAAACAGCCGCAATGGAGCGTCCCCAAAAATTATTTTCACAAACTATAATCACAGCTTTATTTTCTGCAATTCCTTTCACATCATAACCCCAACGACGAGCTAATTTAAACGCCGTTTCGCAGGCTTCTACTCCTGTATTCATCGGCAATACTTTATCGTAACCAAATACTTGCGTAATGTATTCGGCAAACACACCCAACAAATTATTATGAAAAGCCCGAGAGGTTAATGTCAATATCTGTGCTTGTTCTTGCATCACTTTTACAATCTTAGGATGGCAATGCCCTTGATTCACGGCAGAATAAGCTGATAAGAAATCTAAATATTGTTTTCCTTCTACATCCCAAACATGAACGCCTTTTCCTTTTGACAAAACCACCGGCAATGGATGATAATTATGTGCACTAAATTTATCTTCCAAATTCATTAATTGTTGTGATGATAGATTTTTCATATCGTATATTTTAAATCAAATTTACAATTTACCAAAGACTTTTGTTTGTTGTTATGACAAGTATTTTTTATTGCATAAAAACTACCATATAAGAATTAAAAAAATGATTGTAATTTTACTTACATAATTACGACAGATACTGTATGAATGTAACCTATCATCTCCGTTTTCCCAATCCACATACACACTATGTTGAAGTAGAAATGCTTATCGAGCATATAGAACAAGATATACTCTATTTAAAAATGCCCGTATGGACACCCGGAAGTTATTTAATTCGCGAGTTTCAAAAGAATTTAGATAATGTAGAAATATTGGGTAAAAATAATGAAAAACACGCTTTACCAAAAGCCAATAAAAACACATGGATAGTAGAAACTAAAAATGAGAAAACCATTCGTTTATATTATGCTATTTATTGTTTTGAATATTCTGTTCGTACTAATTTTGTAGATGATGAACATGCACTTATTAATGGTGCTTCTACATTTTTATATGTAGATGGAAATGAAAATACACCGTTACAAATTGAGATACATCCGCCTACGGATTGGAAAAATATATCGACTGCCTTACCGCAGAAAGGACAAAATAAATGGATACGTGTTGCTGAAAATTTAGATGAACTTATCGACTCTCCAATTGAAATTGGCAATCATGTTTCCTACTTTTTTGAAGCAGCCAATGTACCGCATGAGTTGGCTATGTTTGGTAAAAGCAATTGCCCTACAGAAAAACTCATCGCCGATTTAAAGAAAATCATTGAAGAAGAAGTAAAAATTTTCGGCAGTCATCCTTGTGATAATTATGTATTTGTTATACATCACACAGATAATAGTTTTGGCGGCTTAGAACACAAAAATTCATCGGTTAATCATATTTATAGATGGCATTATGATGCGGAGAATTATCAAAGTGCTATCAGTTTGTTGGCACATGAATACTTTCATTTATGGAATGTAAAACGCATTCGTCCGTCATCGTTAATTCCATATAATTACGACACGGAAAACTATACCGATTTACTCTGGTTTTTTGAAGGTGTTACCAGCTACTACGATGATTTTGTTTGCTATCGTGCAGGTGTTACCGAACGAAATAAATATTTGGAAATTATAGAAAATACATTAAATGAAGTGTGCAACACAGCCGGAAAAGACACACAAACATTGGCACAATCCAGCTATGATACTTGGTTGAAATATTACAGACGCAATGAAAATAGTTTTAATGCTCAAATAAATTACTACAAGCAAGGTGCTATAGTTGCTTTATTTTTTGATTTCGTTTTAATGTCATTTTCTGATGGAAAAAAAAGTTTAGATGCTGTTATGAAGAATTTATATGCCGATTATCTTTTGCATCCGAATAAAGGCATTACAGAACAATCTCTTTTAGATACATTTAATTCCATTAGTGATATATCATTCACGGATTTATTCCAACATTTCTTGCATACAACAAACAATCTAAATGAAAACAACTATTTCAAATTAGTAGGTATCAACTTGATTGACACCAATACAACCGCATCTATTTTTCTTGGATTAGCAACGCAGGTTAAAGATGGTAAACTCATCATTACACAACTTGATAAAAATTACGGTGCTTATCAAGGTGGATTAAATGTACACGATGAAATCATTGCGATTGATGGATTTAGAGCTACGAAAGATTACATAAAAATATATGAACATAAAAAAATAGGCGACACAATTAATGTAATGGTATCCCGACAAGGTACTATTAAAATATATACTATTACACTTACCCAAGATGTACGAAAAAAATACAAAATACAAATCGACGAAAATGCCAACGAAAAACAACAACGTATTTTACAAAAATGGCTTGGATAAAAACTCATAAGCACAGGTGTTTATAAATGTACTTCAATATTAGTAGTAGTTTATTTATTTTTATGGCATTCTATTTTAATTAGAATCATCAAAATAAATACTATGAGAAATAAAATATTAATTGGCTTATTTATTCTGGGAAGTAATACACTACTAAAAGCACAAAATTATCTCGGTGGACATTTCTCAACCAAAGAAGCAATACTCAGCAATACGCTTAATCCGGCAGCAGGAATTGCAGGAGAAATGAAATGGCAAGCCAATATTATTGGACTCAATACAGAAGTAGGCAATAATTATTTTTCTATCAACGGCAAACTCAAAGGAATTGCTAAAAATTGGGATAAAGATAAATATGTAGGTCAAAATTTAGACGGAAAAAGAAAACAAGCACACGTCAATCTATCTGTATTAGGGCCAAGTGCTTTCATACGTATCAAAGAAAAAAATGCCATCCATTTTGGAATTCGAGCTCGTGCAATTGTTACAGCGAACGACTTGAATCAAGATTTAGTTTATTCACTTTACAATCATTTTGAAGATATTTTATCATGGCTTCCCAACTTCACAGATGAGCGTGCAACAGCTGCGGTAAACGTATATTCCGAAATTTACGCAGGCTATGCGAGAAGTTTTAATTTTGGCGAAAGACATGCGTTACACACAGGTATTACGGCAAAAATGACTTCCAATATTTTTAATGCACAATTTGTTGCCGATGATATCAACTTTAATAAAATCTACACGAGCGCTATTGACAGTGCCATTAATGTAGGCAATTCTAAATTCAACTTAGATGTTTCGGATGTGATTGATGATGGTTTTAAATATAAATTTGGTGCAAACGGTTTTGGTGTTGATTTTGGTTTCATCTATGAGTACAAATTAAAAGACAGCAAAGATCATTTTGTAATGGTTGGTTTATCCGTAAATGATTTGGGTTTCAACAAATACAAGCTCGGAAAAAACAGCCGCTCATTTATTGGTAACGGCCGAGATATTCCGGCAAGCCATTTAGTGGACAGCAATGGTGAAACCAATAATATCGATGAAGTATTGGATTCATTAGGAACAAAAACCATCCCAACCGGCACGCGAAAAATAAAACTTGCGGCAAGTATTAATCTCTTTGCTGATATTCGCGTTGTTAAAATGTTTTACATCAATACCAACTTACAATTCAATCCGTACAGTTTTAAAAAAGGTACAGCTATTGCCAATTTACCAATAGACATTACAGTTACACCAAGATTTGAGCATCGAATTTTCTCTGTTTACGCACCTATTAATTACAACCAATACAGTGGATTTAATATGGGTGCCGGCTTGCGTATTGGTCAATTTACCTTTGGCAGTAGCACCATAATCACATCATTTGCTAAAAAGAAATTTTCCGGCATCGATTTTTATTTTAATGTAGGATTTGGAAAATCATACAAGGATAAAAAAGTAAAAAAAGAGAAAAGCTAACCATTTACCGTTAGGTTAGTTTTTTAGAAACAAATTATTTAGTATTTATTAAACATTTCAAGTAGAATGCTTGTTAAAATTGTGCCTAATTTTGTGGCACATTCTTTGATTTAATCATACCAAATAATAATTTTTGATTTATTTATGAAACAACTTGTTTTTTCTATTTTCACCTTCCTGTTATTACACACTACACATGCACAATCCAATTGGCAACTTGAAAAAAACAAAGACGGAATAAAAATTTGGAATCGAAAGACGGAAAGTTCCGCATTAAAGGAATTCAAAGTTTCTATGGTGCTTAATACAACTCCGGAAGAAGTAATCGAGTTTTTAAAGAAAACATCTTTATACGATAAATGGATGTACAAAGTAAACAAAGGAAGTGTAAAGGTGATAAAAAAAGTAAACAACGATGATTACTATACCTACATGACTATCTCCGCTCCTTTCATCAAAACACGTGAAGCCATAACACACATGGTTTTTCAGCCTACAGACAGCAAAGGTGTTACGATGATTAATTTAGATGGAGCACCGAATTTATTACCTAAAAACAATGATTATGTGCGGGTAGATAAGATGGTAGCCTATTTTAAAATTACACCATTAGGAAATGGAAAGGTAGAATTAACGCATCAAGCATTGAGTTCACCGGGCGGCAATATTCCGGATGCATTGGTTAACTTATCTTCTGTGGATTGTCCGTACTATATGTTTACCAGAATTAGAGAGTTGTTGCAATAACAAATCCCATTTTTTTCAAATCTTCCCAAAATAACGGATACGACTTAGTAACAACATTCGGTTCTGCTATTCGTATCGTACCTAATGAAAGTGCCAAAGGTGCAAACGACATTGCCATGCGATGATCTTCGTACGTAGCAATTGTAACGTTTTTTGTATCAATCGTATTTTCCGGCAATTGTTGTAAATGCCAATGGTTTACATCAACTTCTGTTAAAGTAGCTAATCCCAATTTTCTCAATTCAACATCTAAGGCACTTATTCTATCGGTTTCTTTAATACGCAAGGTTTGTAAACCATTGCAATGCATTTCTACTTTTGAAGCTGCACAAAATGCTACTACTGTTTGTGCTAAATCCGGACATTCTAAAAAATCATACGAAAAAGAAGTAATAGTGTTATGGTGTTTTTTTATAAGTTCAATCGACTTCTCATTATAAATAGTTTCTATGCCAAAATTGGATGCAATGGATGCTATAACGGAATCTCCTTGTATTTGCTGGTTCGTTAAACCTTGTAATTCAATTTTAGCAGAAGATGCTAAAACAGCAATGGAATAAAAATACGATGCAGCACTCCAATCGCATTCTACAAAAAATGGTCTGGGTTGATAGTTGCCACTCTTTACCACAATTTTATTGTCAATGAAGGAAGTTGTAACACCAAAATATTCCATCATTTTCAAGGTCATTTTTATGTATGGAACAGAAACAATTGTACCAATTAATTCCAATTCCAAACCTTCTTCCAATGTTGGAGCAATTAACAATAATGCCGTGATATATTGAGAGGACGTATCTGCAGGCAAACTAATTTTTCCACCTTTTATTTTTTTTCCTCTAATACGTAGCGGTGGAAATCCATCTTGATTTTCATACGATATATCTGCACCTAATTGTCGAAGTGCATCGACCAGAATTCGGATTGGACGTTGTTGCATTCGCTCACTTCCGGTCAATACACACTCACGACCTTCTTGCGTAGCCAAAAATGCAGTTAAAAAACGAAATGTAGTGCCACCGGCACCGGCATCTAACACCGATTCGTTAGATTGTAAAATACGTTGCAAAAACACCGTATCATCTGCATTGGATAAATTCTCTATTGGAATTTGATGTTGGCAAATGGCATCAATAATCAAAACACGATTGCTAATACTTTTAGAACCATTTAATTGAATTGCTATTTCAATATTGGATAAAACCGGCTTTTGAATAGAAAATACAGACATACTGCAATAGTACGAATAATATCAGGAAAATGATTTGAATTAAAGTAGATTTAATTCACTTGCTTAAATTCGTTTCTTTTTTTGTACCAAATATATGCCACGCCACCAACCAAAATAATTGGGAAAGCTAATAGATATTCAATACCGCTATTGATGCTTTTAGCGTACTCAGAAGTTTGCACAGAGCCTTTACACATGGCACATTGTGCTTGTGTTGCTGTTGTCAAAAACAACATCCAAACAAAACTGAAAAAAGTAAAAACGCGTGTTGCTTTCATATAGTAAAGATAAAAAAAACGATGTAATTTTTTTTGTAAATACTATTTAATAATATGGAGAAATCATCCAATACACTATTACACCGGTTATACTTACATACCACCAAATTGGGAACGTAATGCGAGCAATTTTTTTATGCTGAGGAAACTCTGCAATCATGGCTCTGTAAGCTGTCATTAAAATAAATGGCAAAATAATTCCTGCCAACGGTATATGTGTAAACAAAATAAAGTAATAAAAGTATTTGATATTTCCGGCATCTTTTGGATACGAAGTGGAATCCGTTAAAAGATGATGTAATACATAACTGATTAAAAATAAGGAAGACAACACAATTGCCAACATCATTACTTTTTTATGCCAATCGTATTTTTTTTGTTTTGCAAAATAAACACCTAACGGCAATAATATTGACACCATCGAATTGATAGTTGCATTTAGAAATGCGAAAATATGTGCGTCAAAACTTGGGTTTACTGGTATTTTTACACGAGCTAAAGCGGTTATTGCCATAAAAATAATAAATGAAAAAACACCGATACACCAATATGCTACTTTATCATTTTTAGGTAAAATAGGTTTAAAAGCGTCTTTATTATTTGTACTCATATAACAACAACTATTCTAAATTGAAAAAACAAAAAAAATGAAATATAGTTTAGAAAAGATGAATATATTATTTGGAAGTAGCTTTCGATTTTGGAGCGATATAACTCACCAACAACATCTGAATATCCTTTAATAGTTGTTCTACCGCTACTTTATCGGTTCCGTCGTAATAACCACGAATGCGTCTTTCTTTATCAATTAAAACTAAATGATTATCGTGGATAAAATCAGCCGGACCGCCATCGCCTTTATCGGCGGTTATAAAATAACCATATCTTGCTTGATGATAAATGGCTTTCTTATCGCCTGTTAACAAATGCCACATCTTAGAGTTTACATCTTTTTCGATGGCATAATTAAATAATTGTTTTACGGAATCCGTTTCCGGGTCCACGGTATGCGACAAGATACGCACATCTCTATCATTCACAAATTTCTCTTGCACTTTGTGTAAGTTGCTTGTCATATCAATACAAATCGTTTTACACGTCGTGAAGAAGAAATCCACCACGGTAACTTTTCCATCCATTGTATCTTGTGTAATGGTTAATCCATTTTGATTAATAAAGGAAAAATCAGGCACTTTAAAATATGCAGTATCGATAAAAACTTTCCCGTTTTTATCTTTCGATTCAAATGGTTCTTTCGGACCATAAATTGGCAAACATGTTTTGGTATCTAAAACAGGTCGATGGTCATTTAGGTAATAGAATACTATAAAAAAAATAATCGGAAATGCGACTACTACGATAATAGCAGCAACAAATCCGAGTTTATTTTTTAAATTCAATGAATAAATTATTTAGGGAAATTCAACGTATTCCAGTAGTTTCCTTCTACTGCCAATGCGATGAGTGTCCACACTAAAAACAATAAAGGTAAACCTAAAGAAAGTATGAAAACGCGTTTCTCATATTTTAAGTGCATAAACTCACCGATAATGAAAAATGCTTTAGCCACACTCGCAATAACGAAAAATGAGTTTAATACAAATTTTGGTAACAAGTGACCAACCGTTAAAGCTACTACCACTTCCACTACGGTAACTACGGATAAAATGGCTGTTGCAGTCCAAACTGCTTTTACCGCTGATTTATATTGTTCGTCTGACATGTGTCCTGCCATAGTATTATTATTTTATAGATTTTAAAAATTAAATTGATTACATTAAATAGAACGCTAAGAATACAAACACCCAAACTAAATCTACAAAGTGCCAGTATAAACCTACTTTCTCAATCATTTCATAGTGTCCTCTTTTTTGGAATGTTCCGTTGATGGTTGCAAAAAATGCCCAAACATTGATGCAAACACCGGTGAATACGTGGAAACCGTGAAAACCGGTAATTCCGAAAAACAACGCACCAAATGCAATAGGTCCCGGAGAAACAATAGAATGCTCGTGAACTAAATGTGTTAATCCGTTTGCATCCGGTCCGAATGGGTTATAAAATGGTCTTAATCCTTCGTGAATTAAGTTATTCCATTCCCAAGCTTGGCAACCTAAGAAAAATAAACCACCTACAATACCACCTAACATCCAAATTGCAACACCTTTTTGGTTCATTCTATGCCCTTCTTGTACTGCACGTACTACAGCCACAGAACTTAAAATTAAAACGAATGTCATTACAGAAACAAATCCTAATGGAGCGTTTGCTTCATGCATAAAAGGGAAAGATTTAAATACTACATTTGGATTGGGCCACCAAGGCTGTCCTAAACGAATTGCAGCATACGCAATTAAGAATGCTGAAAAGGTAAATGCATCTGACAAAAGGAAATACCACATCATGGTTTTTCCATAACTCATGTCCATTACGGTTTTTTCACCGCCTTCACCATTGTCCGGTGTTGGTAATTGAAGATGCTCCTCTACTTTGTGCTCTTGTATGTCTAATGTTTCTGCCATTACGAACGAATTTATCTATTTAAGATTGAAAGTTAAAAAGATGTATAAATATATCCAAAGAATACCCATATAATGCCAAAACAAGGATAATAAATCTGTTCTAACACGGAGCATTCCACTTTGATTGGATTCAATTTCATTTAAAATAGTACTGCTATCCGATTTTTTTAATAAATAAGAAGCATGGAAAAAAGCAATAATTAAGAAAACAATTGCGGCAATTACGTGTATGGCATGCATAAACGTTATTACTAAAAAATACGGTCCTGCCGGATTTGGATTGAAAGACAAATAAACACCGGCATCGTTTAATTGTGTCCAACCTATAATTTGACTAACACAAAACAAACAACCTAAAATTACGGTAATTAACAACCCAAAAGTTGTTTTACGAAGATTACCTACTTGATTTGCTTTATGTGCAAAATGTAAAAAAATACTACTTGCTATAATTAATAAAGTAGAAATTAAAAATACAAAAGGAATAGGAAACGAAGTCCAAGCACCGCCTTTTCCTTTTTGTACAATAAAAGCACTCGTAAATCCGGCAAATGTCATTGAAGTAGTAACAATAAACAAATACATCGTAAAACGATGAGCACCTTGTGAATTCACTTTATATTTTAATGCTTCTGTTGACATCTCATTAAATTTTATCTAAAACATAAGATATAAAAACAACCGGAATATAAATGAACGATGCAAACATTAATTTTCTTGCACTTTTATCACTTAGATCAATAGTTAATTGGATTCCTTGAATTAAGAAATAAACACCGGCAATTAATGAAATAAATAAGGAAACCACTCCGGTAATACCAAAGGCATATGGTAAAGCACTGATGGCTAACAAACAAATTAAATAAGGTACATTTTGAAATGCAGTACCTCTATTTTTTAATCCTACTGAAGATGGCAATAAGTAATAGCCTGCTTTTTTATAATCGTCATTTAATAACCAAGCAATAGACCAAAAATGAGGTATTTGCCAAAAAAATTGAACAGCAAATAATAAAATTCCACCTACTCCAATGTTTCCGGTAGCTGCTGTCCAACCTATTAATAACGGCATAGAACCCGGTACTGCACCAATAAAAACGGCAATCGGGCTGATTTTTTTAAATGGTGTATAAATAAATGCGTAAGAAATCAGTGCTAATGCACCTAAAAAACCACTGATAGGATTGAAGAAAATACCTAATATTGAAATTCCGGCAACGCCACAAATTCCTGCTATTAAATAAGCTTCAATTAGTTTCATTCTTCCGGCAGGTAATGGACGATCTTTCGTTCTTTCCATTAATTTGTCGGTATCTTTCTCTAAAATTTGATTAAATGTATTAGACGAAGCTGTTACTAAGAAACCACCTAATGCAATTAAAACAACTTGAACTATATCTACTTTTCCATGCTGTGAAGCCAATAAAAATGACATTACTGCAGAAAAAACTACTAAAGACGAAAGACGAAATTTAGTCAATAACATAATATCTTTCACCTTTAAGTAAATAAGTTTACTTAAGGACAACTTTTCAATATGTAATGCTTCTTGTTTCAATGTCTTCAAGTTGAATTTCAGTATTAATGTTGATTATAGTTTTTCTTTTCTTCTTCCGAAATAGGCGTTGTTTGCATAATAAAATCTTCTTCTTTATCTGCATATCTGCTATAGTCGTACGCCCAACGGTGTACTTCCGGTAAATCTCCTTCCCAGTTTCCATGTACACCTTCAATTGGAGAAGTCCACTCTAATGTAGTTGCATTCCATGGATTTTGTGTTGCTTTTTTACCTTTAAACATACTCCAAACAAAGTTTATCAAGAAGATAAATTGAGCTAAGAATGTAACGATAACTGCAACACTAATTAATTTATTTAAATCAGCATATTGCGAAAATGCTTCTATCTCGTTGAAAGAATAATATCTTCTTGGAACACCAGCCATACCCAAGAAATGCATTGGCCAGAAGATTAAATAAGCTCCAATAAAAGTAATTGTAAAGTGGATATATCCTAACGTTTCATTCATCATACGACCAAACATACGCGGGAACCAATGATATACACCAGCAAACATACCAAAGAATGCCGCTACACCCATTACGATATGGAAGTGAGCAACCACAAAGTATGTATCATGTAATTGAATATCTACGGTAGAGTTACCAAGCCAAATACCTGTTAAACCACCTGAAATAAATAAGGATACAAATCCGATTGCAAAAATTGATGGCGACGTCATTCGAATATTACCGCGCCATAAAGTAGTTAACCAGTTAAATACTTTAATAGAGGATGGAATTGCAATTAACAACGTGAACAAGGTAAACATTGAACCTAAGAACGGATTCATACCGGAAAGGAACATGTGGTGTGCCCATACGATAAAGCTCAACACAGTGATACCTAATAAAGAGAATATCATTGCTTTATATCCAAATATTGGTTTGCGAGAATGGATAGCTAATATTTCTGAAACCATACCCATCGCCGGCAAAATAACAATATAAACCTCCGGATGTCCTAAGAACCAAAATAAATGTTGGAATAAGATGGGAGAACCGCCTGCAAATGGCAATGCTTTACCACCAATTACGATATTAGAAAGATAGAAACTTGTACCTAAACCTCTATCAAAAATTAATAAAACTACGCAAGCAACTAAAACAGGGAATGATAAAATACCGATGATTGCTGTGAAAAACAATGCCCAAACTGTAAGTGGCAATTTAAACATAGACATACCTTTCGTACGTAAGTTTAAAATTGTAGAAACATAGTTCAAACCACCTAATAAAGTAGACACTACAAACAATACCATTGCAATTAACCAAACTGTCATACCATCACCGGAACCGGGTGATGTTTGCGGTAATGCACTTAATGGCGGATAGATAGTCCAACCGGCAGATGGAGCACCAGTAGGTAAGAATAAAGAAGAGAACATAACCACGCTTGCTAATGCAAAAATCCAAAAAGATAATGCATTCATTAATGGTGAAGCCATATCTCTAGCACCAATTTGTAATGGAATTAATACGTTGGCAAACGTACCACTCAAACTTGCAGTTAATACAAAGAATACCATGATAGTACCGTGCATCGTTACTAATGAATAGTATGCTTCCGGATTTAATTTTCCATCTGTAAACCAAGAAGAAAATACGCGTTCCAATATAGGGAAAGTTTCATCCGGCCAACCTAATTGTATCCTGAATAATACCGACATACCACCACCGATAATTGCCCAAAGCATACCCAAGGTAAGGAATTGCTTACCAATTGTTTTGTGGTCTGTACTAAAAATATATTTTGAAATGAAGGTTTCTGTATGGTGATGTCCACCGCCATTTCCATGACCGTGTGTATGTTCACCTACATTTGATTCCACTACTGCTGACGTTTGCATATTATTAGTTTATACGTTTAATGTTTGTTTTAATAATCCTAAATAAAATCTTAATGTTTAGCATTATTTGAAGAAGAATTCAATTTAGATTTTGCTTCAGAAACCGGTGTTTCTAATACAAAGCTACCATCTTTCATAGCCGGTTTTACAATAGAATAATAGTAAGAACGTTGTGTTTTCACCCACTTCTCATACTCTTCTTCTGAAACTACAACTACTTTCTTTTGCATATTATAGTGACCAGAACCACAAAGTTTATTACAAGCTACTACATAATCAAATTTAGGATTGTTCAATTCTTTTCTCATTTCTTCTGTAGTTACCGTTGGTCGAAACCACAAGTGCGTAGGAACACCCGGAACGGCAGACATCATTAAACGAAAATGAGGTAAATAGAAATTATGAATAACATCTAAGGCACCAATATTAATAGATACCGGTTTATTTACGGGAATTACAATTTCATCCGGCATAAAGTCGTCTTGACTTTTGCGGTCATTCCAGTTAATACCTAATTCGTTATCTCCTTTTACTAAAGCAAAATCTCTAGCACCTAACATTTTATCTCTTCCTGCATAGCGAACAACCCAAGAATATTGCTTTCCGGTAACCTCGATTACGATTGCATCTTTAGGTGCCGGCGAAAATATTTTAAACCATTTTTGAATACCAAAAACTATTAATAATGTAAGAACAGCAGAAGGCACAACAGTCCAAATGATTTCTAATTTATTATTGTGTGAATAGAAATAGGCTTTTCTACCTTTACTATAATGATACTTGTACACAAACCAAAATAATGCGATATGCGTCAACACAAATACAATTCCGGTTAGAATTAATGTAACATTCATTAAATTATTAATCCAAACACCTTGTTCTGACGCTGGTTTCGGCAACAAGGTTGGTGCATAAATATAACTGGAAACTAACGTAAAGATTAGAATACCAAATCCTAAGACGGATAAAAACAACGCACTTTTTTCATGTGATTCTTCTTGTTCTACGCCTGAACGTAGCGTTTTAATTAAATCGGACGCTTTACTGATTTGTACAATTACGATGTACAATAACACTAACGTTAATAAGCCTAATATAATTGACATTTCTGACTGTTTTTAAATATGTAGATTATAACTTTCTTTATAATATGGATGCGTTGTAGATGATAAGTCTTTTACTTTTGCTAACATCATCAACGTGATATATGTAAATATACTACCAAATATCAATAATAAACCAATGCTAATTAGGCCAAATCCACCTTTCGGTAATAATGGAGGACAATTCATTAAGAAGAATGCACCAAATTGACCTAAAATAATCACAATTGCACAGAAAATAGTAATGGCTTTTTTACGTTTTGCATTTCTCGTCATCAATACAAAAAATGGAATAATAAAGTTCATCACCCAAGAACCATGGAATAAAATACCATAGTTATCCAAGTTTCTTCTTAAACGGAAATATTCAGTTTCTTCCGGAATATTAGCATACCAAATCAACATATACTGAGCAAACCATGTATAACACCAGAATATACTAATAGCAAACATCAATTTAGCTACATCGTGTTCGTGATTTTCATTTACGTTAGGTAAATATCCTTTTGCTTTTAAATAATGCATAAATAAAAGCATAATAGACAATGCTGCAACGCAAGCACCTGCCATAGTATTCCACGTAAACATGGTACTATACCAATGTGGTTGAATAGACATTGACCACAACCAAGTTGCAAATGTATTAATCAAGAAAGAAATAACTACAATTGATACCGCAGAAACAACTCGGCTAGAAGAGAATAATTTACGAGATGGATTGGTATCCATTTTTGTTAATGTATTCCAGAATTTTATAACAATCCATACACAACTAATTGCAATTACAATTGTAAATGCCCAAAAAGTTTTCATATTTAAAAAATCCTTCTTAATATTTAAAACCTCATCAAAAGTATCACTTCCTTTTACATATAACGACTCATGTGTCCAATGAAAAATATCGTGATTAAATGCGAAAAACATTACAAATAATAACGCTAAAAACACAACAATTGGAACGGTCATTGCTAATGTAATTTTCTGTACTTGAATTTGCCAGCCGCCCCAAGCTACATTTGCTGCTGCTAAAATAAAAATTGCACCTAAAGCAATATAGAAGAAATAATAGAATACATTATATGAATTCGCAATTAAAGCTGTTCTTACGGTTGGAGCCTCGTGACCATGTCCATGTTCTGCACCTTCCGTTACGGTAGTATGTGTTGCATCTTTAGCAGAGGCATGTACTGCATGTTTATCATCACCATGACCTGTTGAAGCACCTGAATTATAGGAGAAAATTCCGATTAACAACAACAAAACACCTATACCAAACGCGATAAGTATGTTTTTTTTAGTACTTGAATCAAAGATATACGTATTCATCTATAACTATATTAAAGTTTATTATTTTGTTTTTGTTGAGTCTGTTGCTGGTGCACTTGCAGTAGTTGCTGCGGATGCATCTTTACCTTGTAATGTTTTTACATAACTTAAAACCAACCATCTTTCTCTATGATCTAATTGAGATGCATAAGAACCCATCATCCCTTTACCGTACATAACAGTATGGTATCTTTTACCATCCGGTAAAGAAAGTAATGGTTCATTTAAATAGGATGGTGGTGGCGGAAATTTATTTATTTCAGGTAAATGTCCTTGACCATCTCCTTTATCGCCATGGCAAATAGCACAATTGATTGTATATAAATGCTTTCCTTCACCACTGATTTCTTCTTTAGAGAAATTGAATGGGTTGGTAATTAACGTGGCAGATTTTTCATAATCAGAATCTGATAATGGATAAATATATTTACCGCGAGCCACACTACCTTCTGGTGGTAATTGGTCTGTTTTTCCATCTTTAAAGATAGGGTTAGGTGAACCTGCTTCGTACGCAATATGTTCAGCCATATCCGGCATATATTCTCTACCCGGTTTTTTCTCGCTTCTTATACAAGCGGTTAAACCGAAAACTAATACTAATAGTATGATATGATATTTATTCAACATGGTAAATTATACTTCTTTTTGATAAACTTCAATTGCTCCTTCTTTTTTCAATAACTCAGAAACAGTATTTACATAATTAGCGTCTTTAGTGCTATCTAATTCGAATGTTAATGCAAACAAATGATCTGTTGTTCTTTCATCAATAATTTTAGGAGTTTTTCCCGGCCATAGTTTGCATAAATAGTAGAATGAAACGGTCATACCAATGGCAGAAAACAAAACTGTGTGTTCAAACGTAATTGGAACATATGCCAACAAACCCCAATAAGGTTTACCACCAAAATCAGTTGGATAGTTGAATAAGTTGATAAAAGTTATCATACTTAATGCCACTGTAAAACCGGTAGCACCAAAAATGAAACCTGCTGCATGGATTCGTGTAGGTTCTAAACCTAAAGCGTGTTCTAATCCATGTACCGGAAATGGTGTATAAGCATCCGTAATTTCATATCCTGATTTACGAATATCTTTTACGGCATGTAATAGAACATCGTCATCATCAAATATTCCTACTAAGTATTTTTTTGTGTCGCTCATATTCTTTTGTTAAAGTAGATGTGAATACTTTATTTAAATTTATTTATTAATCCCAAGCTCCTTTTGTTACAGTTGTTTCTTTGTAAACTTCCATGCTAGAAACTTCGTCTAATTGTTTTTGTCTATATTGATCACCAGACACTTTCAAGATAGATTTCACCTCTGCAATGGCAATGGCAGGGAAGAATCGACAGAACATCAAGAACAATGTCATAAATAAACCACCGGTTCCAACGAAAATACCAATCTCCACCCATGTTGGAGAGTAATACAACCAACTTGATGGTAAATAATCTCTATGTAATGAAATTACGATAATTACGAAACGCTCAAACCACATACCTATATTGATTAAGATAGACATGAAGAATGTAACAGCGATATTTCTTCTTAATTTTCTGAACCAAAATACTTGTGGAGATACTAAGTTGCAGAACATCATTGACCAATAAGCCCACCAATACGGACCGGAAGCTCTATTGGCAAATGCATACGACTCATAAATACTACCGGAATACCATGCTACAAATAACTCTGTTAAATAAGCTATACCTACAATAGTACCTGTTAACAACATAATTTTATTCATAGACTCGATGTGTGCTAACGTAATATAATCTTGTAGATTCATAATATGACGAGCCACAATCATCAAGGTTAATACCATAGCAAAACCGGAGAATACCGCACCGGCAACGAAATATGGAGGCATGATTGTTGTATGCCAACCCGGAACAACAGAGGTTGCAAAGTCAAATGATACGATAGTGTGTACGGATAATACTAATGGAGTTGATAAACCAGCTAAAATCAATGACAATGATTCCCAACGCTCCCAATGTTTAGCGGTACCAATCCAACCGAAACTTAAGAAATTATAGAACTTCCATCTTCCAGGAGTTTTAGACTGGTCGCGCATGGTAGCGAAATCCGGAACTAAACCTGTGTACCAAAATAATAATGATACGGTGAAATAAGTAGAAATTGCAAATACGTCCCATAACAATGGTGATGTGAAGTTCACCCAAAGTGGACCTCTTGTATTTGGATAAGGGAAGATAAAAAATGCATCCCAAACACGACCCATGTGGAAAATAGGAAACTGACCGGCACACACTACAGCGAAGATAGTCATCGCTTCTGCGGCACGGTTTACACCTGTACGCCATTTTTGACGAAATAATAATAAGATTGCAGAAATAAGCGTTCCGGCGTGGCCGATACCAATCCACCAAACGAAGTTCGTGATATCCCATGCCCAACCAACTGTTTTATTGGCACCCCAAGTACCGATGCCAAAGATAACTTCCCATACGATACAGAATACAAATAGTCCGGCAAACGCAGCTGAGATAGCTGTCCAAAATGCCCATTTAGGTTGTATTTTACCTGTAGTAGGTGCGACGATATCTCGTGTAATATCTTTATAGGTCTTATTCCCGTTTATTAACGGTTCGCGTAGTGGTGATTCGAAATGACTTGCCATTATACCTTGCTTTACTACTTTTAATATTTTTTAATTAATTTCTATTATGCTTCATCCGGTTTGTAAATAAAATATCTTGCCGGTTGTTCGTCTTTATTTCTAACTTTTACTTGATAGCCAACTGCCGGTAAGAAATGTTGTTCTTCCAAAACAAAGTAGTTTCTTCCGCTTGTTTCAAACGTTTTAGCAACAACACTTTCTTTATTATTTTGGTCACCAAAGATGATAGCGTTGGTAGAACATGCTGTTTGACATGCTGTTTTAACTTCTCCATCTTGTAAAGGACGTCCTGCTTTTTTAGCACTTAATTTACCTTCTTGGATACGTTGTACGCAGAAAGAACATTTTTCGATAACACCACGAGAACGTGTAACTACATCCGGATTTAATACCATTCTAGTTAAATCTTCAAACATGTAAGATTGTGCTTCGTTGTCAATGAATGCCATTTTACCATCGTTTACTTTACCGAAGCTATCTGCTGCTTGGTAATCTAACCAGTTGAAACGACGTACTTTATACGGACAGTTGTTTGCACAATATCTTGTACCTATACATCTGTTATAAGCCATTTGGTTTAAACCTTCAGAACTGTGGTTGGTTGCATTTACCGGACAAACGTTTTCACACGGTGCATTGTTACAATGTTGACACATCATTGGTTGGAAAGCAACATCCGGATTATCCGGGTTACCATTGTAATATCTATCGATTCGTAACCAATGCATCTCTTGAGAACGATATACTTGTCTTCTTCCAACAACCGGTACGTTATTTTCTATACTACAAGCTACAACACAAGCTCCGCAACCAATACAAGCATTCAAATCAACTACCATACCCCAGTGATGACCTTGTTTGTAGTCATGTGGTTTGTACGCATCGTATAATGAATGGCTAAAATGTTCTTTGATATGTTCTCTATCTTCATTACCGGATTTCTCATTTTTAGTATAATCCGTCAATGTCGTTTCTTTAACGATAGAACCTCTATACCTTTTTGAACGCAATGGAAGTGCATTGTCTTCCATCAAAGTATGGTATGTTTGATTTAAACCTAATTGGTATGATTTTCCGGTTAATTCAAATGTAGCTCCACTTGTAGAATACGAAGTAACGCCATTATTAGAAGTTAAGAACGGATACATATTTTTACCTACTGCATCGCCTGCTGGTCCAGATTTTTCACGACCATAACCTACAGCAATTGCTAAAGTATTCAACGCTTGACCAAATTGTACTACAACTGGTAATTCAACAGATTTACCGTTGATTGTTACTTTTGCGATTGGTACATTTTTTTCTGCCGGCTGAGCATCAATACCTTTTTCTTTAGCAAAAGAATAAGGAACACAAACATAGTTGTCCCATGTTACTTTTGTTAAAGGATCCGGCATTTCTTGTAAGAAAGGATTGTTAGCAAAACTACCATCACCAACACCGGATTTTTCGTAGAATACAACTTCCATTCCTTTAGTTGCTCCAGCAACCGGTTTAATGGCAGCAATAGCAGCACTTACATTTGGAGATGAAGCCGATGGAGCAGCCGGTTGACCGAAGAAGCCTGTTTGCACAGCCGCTTGATAATTCGTACCTGTAATAGAAGCAACTTCTGCTTGTACTACTTGTGCGATATCTGTTGTATCTCCAGACCAATTTAATAAAGAAGCTGCAGCCTGACGTGTTTCAAATAATGGAACAATTGCCGGTTGAACAAATCCATAGAAATTAGCAAATGGAGAAATAATATCCCAAGATTCTAAGTAATTTGAATCCGGGCAAACATATTGACAGAATTGAGCTGTTTCGTCTGTTCTATCAGCGGTAGAAATAGATAATTCTGCTTTCTTAATCGCATCTTTAAATACATCTGAATAGATTGTATTATAAACCGGATTAGAGTTTAAGAATATAACTGCTTTATAAGAACCTGCTTTTAAATCCGTAGCTAAAGTAGCTAATGCTTCATCATTACCTGATTTGAAGTTATAGGCATTTGCTGTATCAATTACTGTTCCATAGTTTCCTAAAGTTCCATTGATAGCATTCACTAAAAGTTGGATTTCTAAATCATTAGAATCAGAAACAACCACCGATTTTCCTTTAGCAGCCAACAACTCCTTTCCTACTTTTTTAATGCCATCATTAGCATCTTTACCACTTAATGGTTTTACACCTGAAATGCTTCCACCAATTTCTGCAAAAAGATTGATTAAAGCTTGTTTTTCTTCAGATGGTGTAATTGGATATCGATAATCAGCATTCGCACCCGTAATAGTTACATTGGATTGGAACTGATGATGACGAGACATTTTTGGATTCTCTTTAGATGGCACTCTATTCGCTACATATTTTTTAGAGTTAGAAAGTGCCGCAACACCTGTTCCGATAAAATCTGCATTAAAACCAACAATTACATCCGCTTTATCGTAATGTATCATTGGAATAACGGATGAACCTAACGAGATTTGATTTGCTTTGCGAACAGCATAATACGAAACTGCATCATAAGCTACTACATTCGTAGTTGGATATTTTGCTACAAATTTCTCGATTGCTTTTTTAGTAATAACAGAAGTTACTGTTCCGGTAACTAAAGCAATTTTGCCACCACTTGCCGCAATTGTATTTAATTTACTTATGATTTCAGCATCTACTGATTTCCAAGTTGATTTTTTATTTTTATTCGTCGGAACTGCTAATCTATTGGTATCGTACAAACTTAAAACAGATGCTTCTGAATGTGCCGTTGCACCACCAAACGGAGATTCTGTATTAGGCTCTAACTTAATAGGACGACCTTCACGTGTTTTCACTAACACATTCACAAAATCACTACCATCTGTAAAAGTAGATGCAAAATAATCTGCAACACCTGGCATTACTTCCGGAACTTGTTTTCTTAAATCAATGGTATAAGGAATTGCTTTGTGTGTTGGAATTTTACAAGCGGAAGCAATCGCAGCAGCAGATACACTAAAGCCCATCACTTTTAAGAAGTCACGACGGCTCGTTCCATTATCATCTGCTTCTGTTTCTTCCACAGAATTAAATTCTTTCGCAGCTTGCTCTTTGTATTGAGGAGTTTCATATAACTCACCCAAGCTCGTCCAATATTTTTTATTACTCATTAGTATATATTGATAGAGTTCTTTAATTATTTATCGATTAATAGTGGCATTTTTGACAATCCGTACCACCGATATCTTCTACAGTAATTTTAGATTTTGTGCCTTTTTTCAACTCGTCTTGGTATTTTTGAAATACTGAATAGTATTTGTTTTCAGCAAATTTCACTTCTGTTTGACGGTGGCAGTTGATACACCAGCCCATTGATAATGGTGCGAATTGTTTCATCACTTCATACTCTTCCACTTTACCATGGCAAGTTTGGCATTTAATACCACCTACTTTTACGTGTTGTGAGTGATTGAAATATACATGATCCGGTAAATTGTGAATTTTTACCCATTCTATATTTTTAGGCTCGCGTACAAATTTACTTTTATCCGGATCCCATCCTGAATATTCGTAAATTTTTGCGATTTCGTCTTTGCCATATTTTGGACCTTCTTGTACATATTTATGGCAGTTCATACAAATTTGTGTTCCCGGAATGCTTGCATGGCGGCTTTTTTCAACACCTACGTGGCAATACTGACATTCGATTTGGTTTTGGCCTACGTGTAATGCGTGTGAGAAACGTATCGGCTGATCCGGTGCATATCCTTGAGAACGACCTAAATCAATAGCACCACCAAAAATATTCACCACTAATAAGATAGAACCTATTAATAACAATACAAGTAAGGTGTTCTTATTGAATATTTTTTTGCTTAAAGGCACATCTTCTACAACTTCTCCTTCTTTTTCTCTTACAACTTTATCTAATTTGCTTGTTACGCTCCATAATAAACCGGCTAACGTTAACAAGAAAATGATTAATGCCCACAAATACCAATTAGAGCTACCTTCATCGCTTGCACCTGCTGTAGTAGCAGTAGCAGCGGCTGGTGCTGCAGCTTCACCTGCATTTGGGTTTTTAAGATATACTAAGATATCGTTTATTTGATCCGTAGTTAATTGCGGGAAAGGAGTCATCGGAGACTCAATGTCATTACTTTTTAATACTTGAGCATATGGGTCACCGGATTCTAAGAATTTAGATGGATTATGAATCCAATCTGTTAACTTAGCTTCATTTTCCCATTTATCCCAAATACCGCCAAGAGCCGGTCCTACTACTTTTTTATCAATAGCATGGCAAGCTGCACAGTTCGCTTTAAAAAGTGCTTTACCTTCGCCTACGTTTTGGATACCTGCTGCATCACCTGCTGCAACATCCGGCACTGCAAAACCGGCATATACCGAGTTTGAAGTAACTGTAAGTAATAAAACAAGTGCTATTAA
The DNA here is from genome assembly GCA_963169645.1 of Bacteroidota bacterium. GTDB lineage: Bacteria > Bacteroidota > Bacteroidia > Chitinophagales > JADIYW01 > JADJSS01. The sequence continues at coordinate 16,135 of CAUJCO010000006.1, read as the reverse complement.
ACTGAGGATTTTTCTGATTGGATTACAAGAATGCATTATTTGATTAATTTTTCTCGGTTGCAAATATAACATTCAGTAATTAAATACCATAAAATGTGGAAAATTCACTATTTGGAATGAGTACAAATAACTTGTATAAAGTTGATAATCAAGATGCAATATTCCTAAATTACGGTAACTAAATTAGAATTTAATAATCTATTAACATCTTTTTAGAAATTATAACGCTAAATGTGGAACTTTTTTCAAAAAACATGCGAAGTCCAAACTAATTAATAATTTTGGTACAATTTTTTATACAGATTTAATTCAGTATAAAATAGCTTATATAAACTCAAGTATTTATGAAATATTTTTATTTTTTCTTTATTCTAATTTCTATCTTATCCTGTCAAAGTATTAAAAATAATTTTGAAAAAAATGATTACGAAAAAGTAGTTAGCATTTTCATTCAGAAAAAACAAAACAAGAAAATTAGTGATGAAGATATTGCCCTTTTCGAAAAAGCCTATCAACTCGTTTTAGAAAACGATAAAAAACAAATCGTAAGTTTAAAGTCCATTAATAACGGTGAACGTTGGGAACAAATTTTTGATGTATATACACGCATAAATAACCGACAAAATAGCATTATAAAAATATGGCCGATACTTAACAGCAGAAATGAAGAAGCAAGTATTGAGTTGTTTGATTTATCGGCAGCATTAGAAGAATCACGACAAAATTCTGCACAATATTATTACGACCAAGGATTGAAATTATTAAACTCGGGAAATAAAAATTCTATCCGTCAATCCGTTGATTATTTTATTGCTTCTAAAAAATTTTATATTAATTATAAAGATGTCAATGAATTGATAGATCAAGCGCAGCAAAAAGGAAAAAATTATGTATTGCTTGTTGTAGATAAGAACCCGTATTTAATGTTGCCACCAGCTTTTGAACAAAGTATTTTAGATAATGTAAAAATGACGCAACAAAATAACTGGTTACACATTAATTACAGAAAATTAGATGACATTAAATATGATTATGTTGTACAATTAAATTTATACGATATAAAAGTTTCACCCGATGTTTTGAAAGAGTATAATACAACCGAAGAGAAAACCATTTCGGATGGATGGCAATATGTATTAGATGAAAGAGGTAATGTAAAAAAAGACTCCTTAGGCAACGATATCAAAATACCAAAATATAAAAAAATTACGTGTCAGGTACGCGAAACAAGAATGAGTAAAACGGCACAAGTTTTTGGTGATGTAACAATTTATGATGCTCAACAAAATGATTATATTAAAAGTCAAAAATGCATTGGAAATGCTGACTTTCAATATTCCTATTTTCAATACAATGGCGACAAAAATGCATTAAGCCAAACAACCTTAAATAAACTTGGAAACCAACCTACTTTATTTCCAACTACTTTTGAAATGGTAGAACGTTCTAAAACAGAATTAATAAAATGCTACCAAGATTTTATTTCTAAAAATTATAAAGCACTCACTTATACAAATTAAATTTTAAGCTGCCATTTATGCAAATAATACTATCTTATTTTCCATCTTTAAATGCACAACAACTTTCACAATTGGAGGCATTGAAATCACTTTATACATCATGGAATGAAAAGATAAATGTGATTTCAAGAAAAGACATGGATAACTTTTATGTACATCATGTTTTACACTCCTTAGCTATAGCAAAAGTAAAAACGTTTGAAAAAGATGAAACTGTTTTAGACATTGGCACCGGCGGTGGATTTCCTGGAATTCCATTAGCCATTTTTTTTCCGGAAACTCAATTTATTTTATCCGATTCAATTGCAAAAAAAATTACTGTCGTAAAAGAAGTAGCCCAAGCTATCGGATTGCAAAATGTAGACGCAAGAGTGGCACGCGCTGAAACCATCCAACAAAATGTAGATTATATTGTAACACGAGCAGTGGCAAAAATGAATGACGTAATTCATTGGAGCAAAAACAAACATCCCAAAAAAATTATTGCCTTTAAAGGTGGTGATTTAAAAGATGAATTATCCGGCATTAAACGAAATCTACAAATCATCGATATAAAAGATTTTTTTGAAGAAGATTTTTTTGAAACCAAAAAAATAGTGATTTGCAAGTAGCCATCTAATGCTATTTTTCACATTCACCTAATTGTCATTTTGTCATATCATTTGGCATTGGCATAATACTTGACATTCCCATAGAAACAACTTATAAAATAATAATTATGGGAAAAATAATAGGAATTGACTTAGGAACTACCAACTCTTGCGTATCCGTTATGGAAGGAAACGAGCCGGTAGTAATTACAACAGATGAAGGACAACGCACCTTACCTTCTATTGTAGGTTTTTTAGAAAACGGCGAACGCAAAGTAGGTGCACCTGCTAAACGTCAGGCAATCACCAACCCAACAAACACGGTTTCATCCATTAAACGTTTTATGGGTAAACATTTCAGCGATACTGATAAAGAACAAAAATATGTATCGTACAAAGTAGAAAAAGGTGACAACGACACTGTTCGTGTTCGCTTACATGACAGATTGTACACACCACAAGAAATTTCGGCAATTGTTTTGCAAAAATGCAAAAAAATGGCAGAAGATTATTTGGGACAAACAGTAACTGAAGCGGTTATCACGGTGCCGGCATATTTTAACGACTCTGAGCGTCAAGCAACCAAAGAAGCCGGTTTAATTGCTGGTTTGGATGTGAAACGTATCATCAATGAGCCGACAGCAGCAGCATTAGCCTACGGCTTAGATAAAGGCGGAAAAGATATGAAAATTGCCGTGTACGACTTAGGTGGTGGTACATTCGATGTTTCTGTATTAGAATTAGGTGATGGTGTATTTGAAGTAAAATCTACCAATGGTGATGTACACTTAGGTGGTGATGATTTCGACCAAGAAATTATTGATTGGTTGGCATCAGAATTCCAAAACGAAGAAAGAATCGATTTACGCAAAGACCCAATGGCATTACAACGTTTGAAAGAAGCTGCGGAAAAAGCAAAAATCGAATTATCATCTTCGACAGAAACAGAAGTAAACTTACCTTATATTACAGCAGTAGATGGCGTTCCAAAACATTTAGTAAAAAAATTAACTCGTTCTAAATTTGATCAATTAACAGAATCGTTAGTAGAACGCACATTGGAACCTTGCAGAAAAGCATTGAAAGATGCCGGAATTTCTGCAGGACAAATTGATGAAGTAATATTAGTAGGTGGTTCTACTCGTATTCCAAAAATTCAAGAAACAGTAGAAAAATTCTTTGGTAAAAAACCATCTAAAGGTGTTAATCCGGATGAAGTAGTAGCAATTGGTGCGGCCATTCAAGGTGGCGTGTTAACAGGCGACGTAAAAGATGTATTATTATTAGACGTAACACCTCTTTCTTTAGGTATTGAAACATACGGTGGCGTGTTTACAAAATTAATTGAAGCAAACACAACTATACCAACAAAAAAATCAGAAACGTTCTCTACCGCTGCAGACAATCAACCATCTGTTGAATTGAATGTATTACAAGGCGAACGTCCGATGGCGAAAGACAATAAATCAATTGGACGTTTCCACTTAGATGGTATTCCACCAGCCCCAAGAGGCGTTCCACAAATCGAAGTAATTTTTGATATCGATGCGAATGGAATTTTGAGTGTTACAGCAAAAGATAAAGGAACCGGAAAAGAACAAAATATCCGTATCACAGCTTCAACCGGCTTAAGCAAAGAAGAAATTGAAAAGATGAAGGCTGAGGCAAAAGCAAATGAAGCTGCCGATAAAGAAGCACGCGAAAAAGTAGATAAATTGAATGAAGCCGACAACTTGATTTTCCAAAGCGAAAAACAGTTGAAAGAATTTGGCGACAAATTGCCTGCTGACAAAAAAGGTGCAATTGAAAGTGCTATTACTACTTTAAAAGAAGCACATAAAGCACAAGATATTACAGCGATAGACGCAGCCTTAGCAGCCTTAAACAATGCATGGCAAGCTGCTTCTCAAGATATGTATAACGCTACGCAACAAGGTGGTGCACAACAAGAAAGTGGTGCAGATACCAACAGCAACAACACAACAGACGACGTACAAGATGCTGAAGTAGTGGAAGAAGTAAAATAGATTTTGGAGAAGTGAGAATTGTAGATGTGAGAGTTGAGCGTTAAATATCTTCGTCAATAATTTTAATGGTCGGTGGTTTCACCGACCATTTTTTTTGAATTATTTAACCGCAAAGAACACAGAGTTTTTACGCAAAGAAAAAACAAAGATAAATAAGATTCCCTTTTACAAGGGAATGACAGGTAAATACAAAGAAAACAAAGATGAATGTCATTCCAACGAAAGTGGGAATCTCAAACTATTGCAAGTTGAGATTCCCTTTTACAAGGGAATGACAGGTAAATACAAAGAAAACAAAGATGAATGTCATTCCCGCGAAAGCGGGAATCTCAATCTAACCGCAAAGTGAAATTCCCTTTTACAAGGGAATGACATTTAATTATACTCAACAGAAAAATTTAACAACTATCTATTAAAAAATAAAGTATATTTACAAAAAAAACGAAATGAAGAAAATCCTATACACATTATTCAGCCTATTAATTCCATTTTTTTCAAATGCACAGGTATTACTAGAAGCAAAAGCTGTTGATTCGTTTCAAGTTGCTAATTCAGATAATTTTTATTATAAAACAATAAAACTACGCGATAATAAAATTTGCATCCTTCGGCATTTTGGTAGCGAAACGTATGTTCCATATTTGGATATAAACCTATATAACCAATTGGATGTATCCGTTTACACAGTAGATGGTATACGCACAAGCCACCATATTTATCCATTGACGAATGGTGGTATAATATCTGATATGATACAAACTAATAATGGTGAACTTTTATTAGGCGGTGAAATTGGAAATAATATAGTGTTTGTTCGATTGGACAGCACCGGAAATTATATCGCTACTAAAAGTTATCCGAATAACGATTCCATTACTATTTATAAATTTTATCCAACACACGACAATCACGTGCTTGTATCTATGTATAAATTTACTACAGATGATACAGCACAACATATTTGCTATAGCGATTATAATGATATTTTAACTATGAATAATATAAGAAAAACATATCTCGCAAAAATTGATTTTGTAGGAAATGTAATTTGGAATAAACATATTGCAACAGACAAAACATACGACTATGGAAGTTTTACGAATACTCGAAAAATAGAAGTGGACATATTAAACGATCCCAACCATTCATTTAATATTATAAAACATAGTGTAGTTAGCAGTGATGCAAAACATAAGATAGAATATTTACACTTCGACAAAGATGGAAACTTACTGCTCCAAAAAACTTTAGTTGACAATTTAGAAAAAGATAAAGCTGACTGGTTAAATTTTAGTTTATATTTATATGGCTATTTTATAGGCAATAATAATTACCAAGTCATTAAAAAAGATGTAAATGCAAATAATTTATATACATTCTATCGTTTTGATAAAACAGGAGAATTATTAGATTCTATGATGCAACCGTATGATGTTGTAAATTCAACGTACTTAGCACCAATTGAGGTTTCATTATTTGAAGATATTGAATTTAAATCTACTACAATAAACAATCAACATTATTATTTAAACAGATTAAGCATTAGAAACAATGATAATAAGAGTTTCTATTTAACAAAGACCGATGAAGATTTAAAATATTTTTGGGAACAATATTTTGTTGACTCTATAGCTAATAAACATGCAATATACAATACTAGAAAACCTATATTTATAACAAAAGTAGATGACAGTACTTTATTAGTAATAAACCAGATGTACAATCCTCTGGATAGCAATCCATACAACACGAATTATATAAAATTCTATAAAATATCCTTAGCTACCAATCAAATTTATTACACAACTTATATTGATGCCAACAATAATGGAATAAAAGATGGCAACGATACCATATTTAATCAGGCATTGGTTGAAATTTCGGATGGGGAACATCTACTAATACATATCCATTAGAATCTAACGGTGTTTTTACAACATTTGTAAAACGAGGAACATATCTATCTAAACTCATCTCCTATCAACAAAACATAAAATACTTTACTGTCACGCCCGTAGCACACGCTACAACATTTGACACAATACATCAAATTGATACAATTACATTTCGTTTAGTACCGATTGAAAACGTCCAAGATTTACAAGTATTTATGGTACCGCTCACAGGTGCTCGTCCCGGTTTTGATGCAACATATCAGCTCATTGCAAAAAATATCGGCTCTAAAACTATCCAAAATATTGCTATAAAATTCCTAAAAGATTCGCTACAAACCTATAACTCCTATTCTATTGCACCAACATCTATTAACAACGATACTTTAATTTGGAATGTTGATTCTTTAGCTGTTTATGAACAAAAAAGTATAAATGTTATTTGTACAAATGCTGTACCGCCTCAGTTGAATTTGAATGATACACTTCAACTTCAAGCATTTATTACACCTTTCGAAAATGATTCTTTTGTAACAGATAATAGTTTTCAACTTTCACAAGTCGTTGTAAATGCTTATGATCCAAATGATAAAATCGAAGCACATGGTTCCGGCATTTCACGTCAACAACTCAACAATGGCGATTACTTATATTACACTATTCGCTTTCAAAATACAGGAAATGCGCCGGCTTCAATCATTAAAATTGTGGATACACTTTCTAATAATTTAGATTGGAGCACCTTAGAAATTCTTGGTAATACACACAACCTTACACTAACGGTTTCCAATAAGAATATTTTAACTTGGTATAGTAACACTGCTTATCTTCCGGATAGCACCAGCAATGAAGCCGGCAGTCATGGTTATATTAGTTTCAGAATAAAACCAAAAACAAATTTATTACCGACAGACAAAATAGAAAATCGAGCACATATTTATTTTGATTACAATCCGGCAATAGTAACAAATACGGTAACAACAAGTATTTTGGAAGAAAGAACAACAGCCATCAGAAACAATACGATAAAAGCATTACATCTTTTTCCATCGCCAACAAATGGTGATGTTCAATTAGAATTTAGTTCTACAATATCAAAAGTAATGCAACTTCATATTGTTGACATAAATGGGAAAGCAATTCGTACTGAAAATATTGCAACAACAATTGGATTTAATTCTATCAATATCTCGTTGTATAATTTACCGAACGGTATTTATCTTATTCAATTAAACGATAAAAATCAAAACTTGTATTACGGCAAAGTGGTAAAACAATAAATACAATTAAGTCGTTTATTATATTCTTTTAAAATAAGATACAAATGGCATTCCCGCGTAAGCGGGAATTTCTATTTAAATGCAAAAAACACAGAGTTTTTACGCAAAGAAAAAAGAAGACGAATGAGATTCCCTTTTACAAGGGAATGACAGGTAAATACAAAGAAAACGAAGATAAATGGCATTCCCGCGTAGCGGGAATTTCTATTTAAATACAAAGAACACAGTGTTTTTACGTAAAGAAAAAAGAAGACGAATGAGATTCCCTTTTACAAGGGAATGACAAGTAAATACAAAGAAAACGAAGACAAATGGCATTCCCACGAAAGTGGGAATCTTATTTTAAATGTAAGAAGTAGAATCACAAGCCTTGGTTCGTGTCCACACGAACCATTATTTTTTGGTTTGTGTGGACACAAACCAGGGCAATTTGAGTTTTTACGCAAAGAAAAAAAGAAGACGAATAAGATTCTCTTTTACAAGGGAATGACAGGTAAATACAAAGAAAACGAAGTCGAATGTCATTCCCACGAAAGTGGGAATCTTATTTTAAATGTAAGAAGTAGAATCACAAGCCTTGGTTCGTGTCCACACGAACCATTATTTTTTGGTTTGTGTGGACACAAACCAGGGCAATTTGAGAAGTAAGTTTGAGATTTCATTTTACAAGGAAATGACATTTAAACGCAAAGTATGCAAAGTCATTCTCGCGAAAACGGAAATCTCATTTTAAATGTAAGAAGTAGAATCTATGGCTCAAATAGAATAACAGTATATAACTTCATTAAAACCTCTATCTCAAAAGTGAGAAAATACCTTTATAGGATTTTATTGTATTATCCGGCATTTTAGCTTTAAACACATACACGTAATCATCTACTTGAGCAGGTGTACCTTTGAAGAATCCATCCCATCCATTTGTCATACTATTCGGTATAAAATTATTCATCGCAAACACTACTTCACCCCATCTATTAAAGATGGTGAAATCTAATATCTCGATACCATTTCTATAAGACAAAGGTGCAATAAAATCATTCAATCCATCGCCATTCGGTGAAAAAGCCGTCGGCATTTCTACTTCGTACAAACAAGCTTTTGTAAGCTGCACAGAATCGATGGTAGAACAATTAGAATTGCTCACTTTTACGCTATATAAACCGGAATTTAATACGGTGATAGAAGGTATTGTATCGCCTGTATTCCATAAAATGGAACTAAAATTACCATTTCCTACAGTTAGCTGCATACTATCACAAAAAGTAGCATCAGCACCAATATTTACTGTTGGTTTGGTGTGTTGAGTAATTAAAATAGAATCTTTAACACTGCCACATTGGTTGCTATTTTCTGCAATGTACAACCCACCGGATGTAACCGTAATTTGTGGACCCACTACATTTGTATTCCATTTTGTATTCGCATCTCCAGTAAATAATTGCATCGAAAAACTACCACAAATTAACGTATCATTTCCAAGAGAATTAATAGTTGGTTTATCCATAAAATCAACTAAAATAGTGTCGTACACTGTACAAGCACCATTTGAAACAACAACATCATATCTACCAAATTGCGATACCGAAATAGTTGGCGTTTGTGCACCTGTATTCCAATTATACGTAATATTACTTCCAGGAACTGTTGCGTTAAGTAGAAGTGTATTACCACTACACAAAGTGGTATCTTTTCCTAAATACACATTTAATCCACCGGAACTAGTTATAACCAAAGTATCATACACGCTACCACAAAGATTGGTAACTTTCACCATATAGTTACCACTTTGTGTTGCAGTATAATTATTGGTATTTCCAACTGCTATATTGTTTCTAAACCACTCAATAGTCGTATTGGTTGGATATGTAGGCACAGACAGCGGAAGTGAAAAATTACCACAAAATGAAGTATCTCTTCCAATAGATGGTTTAATCGGTTTATTTCCTGAAACAACCATTATAGTATCAGTCCCTTTGCAACCATTTTTAAGAACATCTACCCAATATTTTCCGGGTTGTGTAACAGTAATAGAATGCGATGATGCATTCGTATTCCAGATATATTGATCGTAAGCTGTACTTGCATCTATTGTAACTGAGCTTCCATTACACACAGTAGTATTATCTATTCCAAAATCAAAATTAATGGTGCAACTACATTTATTGACAACTACTTTTACTGTTTTAGTTTTAGTACAATTACCATCTTTTGCAGTGATAGTGTAAACAAGACTATCTTTCGTATTGCCGTTATAATTTAATGTTTGGTTGATAGTATTTCCTGTACCGGCACTTGCTCCGGTAATGGAAGAGCCTCCACTTACAGTCCAGCTAAAACTTGCATTTGGGTCTGAGCTGGAAATTTGCACATTGGCATTATTTCCACTGCAAATATTTAATGCGGATACACTTGTATTTACATCTAAGCAAATTAATTTATATTGAATTGCATTAGAAATAGGCTGACTGTTTTTGGGATTAGTGATCGCTTTAATGTAATGATAGCCATCATTACAAAAATTAGTAGCCGTTCCACCGTTTCCAGTGCCATCATTCGGGATTTTTACTTTTATAGTATGTGTTCCTGCGATAGAATCAAACTCGATGCCATTACACAAATTAACACCATTATTTCTAATACCACCATTGTAGGTGGAAGATGTATCTGTATTCGGTAAATGGATGGCATAATTTCCATCATTTGCATTTGGATTAGACGCATCATAATTCGGCAACGAACATGGATCGTAGGTTAATTCATCTTGGCAACTACCTACAGAAATAGTAGTGGTTCTATATTTTTTAGGACAATTACCGGGTGCATTATTCGCATAATTTGCTGTACTTGGTGAACAAGAGTTTTGTAAAATATAGATAGGCTGACCGCTACTACAATAGCTGCTAAAATTATAATTAAAGATTGTTCCTCTACCAGTAAATACAATTACAATCGCATTTGGTGGGATAACATCATTTTGTCCGGCTGCAAACAAATTAGATGGATTGCAAGTGCCGTTTCTCAATGTCGTCATATTCGCCGCAGATGGCGTTAAAAATTCACAAGTAGTAGAAGATGTATTAATATTATTATTCGGCAATTTGATTTGCAAGTCGCGTACATCAAAACCTGTTGCTCCGGAAGTTAGGATGATATATTCGTTATCTACTTCTCTCAACACACCACCTTGGTCGCAAGCATCAATAAAAATGCCTACAATCTCAGCACAGGTAGAAGTGATTTGACCGGTGCTTGTGGTATTGCTTCCAATATTAATAAATCCAATACTATCACCTTCTCCTAAATACGGATTAAAATTGGGATTTTTAGATTGGTAAAATACAATATTGCTATTGGAAGGAATATTTGTATAATCTAACGAAAATGCAATAGAATCATTTCCGGTTGCACAGAATGCGTCTTGAGAAAGTGAAGTTAATTGCAATGTTTGTGTCATTGCAGATAAGCTAAAAAACAAACTTACGAATGCGATAAAAATACGGTTCATACTCTTAATTACAAGCTACAAAAGTACAACCTAATACGTATATCTTAAAGCGTACGTAGATTATTATTTCAACAAGGTAACATTGCCTTTTAAAATCTTTTTTGAACCATCTTTGAATTTTGCAACAACATGGTAACCATACACTTCTACTTGTTCTGATGCACCTTTATATTTACCATCCCAGCCTTTGGTAGGATCGTTTGGTGTAATATCAGTAGCTTCGAACACTCGCATTCCCCAACGGTTATAAATCACAAAAGATTCAATAAGCGCATCAACATCTGCTCTAACCATAAACACATCATTTACGCCATCACCATTGGGTGAGAATGCATTGGGCAACCAAATATCACCGGAGCAATTAGTTGTTGTAATAACAATTGTATCAGAAATACTGCCGCAAGTTGTAGATATAGTGGCAATATACGTTCCAGCTTTTGAAATGTTGATTCCGGAACGAACTTCGCCGGTGCTCCATCTGGTTGTTTCATTTCCTGTTGATAAGGTTAATGTACTATTTACACAAATGCTGGTATCATTTCCTAATGTAAATGGTAATGGTGATGTTAACAATACAACTTGTGTAGATGCAGTATTTGAACATCCATTTTTATAAGCTGTAACAGAATATGTTCCTTCAACAGCTATTTGAATAGCTGTTGTTGTTGCTCCAGTATTCCATCGAACAGAATCAGCATCTGCTGCAACTGTTAAGGTTTCAATTTGATTGGGACAAATTTGTGTTACACCGTTTATTGCTACTTGTGGCAACTCATTTACAGTAACTGTAACAGAATCTTTTCCGGTGCAATTATTATCGCCGGTTACATTTACCACATATTTCCCTGCAGTTTTTACTACTATAGTTTGTGTAGTAGCACCGGTATTCCAAGTATAAGAACCAAAACCTGCACCTGCATCTAAAACGGTGGAATCGCCTTGACAGATACTAAAATTACCTTTTATAGATGGATTGCATTCTTGTGTTTGGCAATTGGTAATTCGGAAAAGTGCCACATCACTGCAACCATTTAAATATGCTGTTACGTAATAAGAACCTTCTATGTTTGTAGAGAAATTTGGACCGGTCGTTCCATTGCTCCAACGCAATGAATCAAAAGTACCAATTGCCTGTACAGATGCTTCACCATTATTGCAAATAATAAAATTTCCAACTACCGTTACATCTATCAATGTATTTTCTACGTTTACTTTTGCAGTTCCGGAACAATTGTTCAAATACGCAGTAACACTATAAGAACCGGCCTGAGAAGCATCTATAGAAGTTGTCGTTTCATTGGTACTCCATCTAACAGAATCAAAAGTTCCACTTACAGTTAAGGTAGTTGGTGTATTATTACATAACACTAAATTACCGTCAATTTGTGGTTGAACTTCCGGATTCACTTTTACTGTAACAGTAGATGATTCTACGCAACCTTCATCTGTTGCAGCCACTAAATAAGAAACACTATCAATAATTGGATTGGTGTTAGTTAGAGCTTGTTGTATGGAATTTCCGGAACCCGGTAAAGCACCATTAATTTTAGGTGTTCCAATAATTGTCCAACTTAATCCGGCATTTGGATTGGTGGTAGATATATCAACGTCCGTATTACTGCCACTGCAAATAACAGGTGCATTATTTGCTGCTCTAACATCATTACATACTAACTTATATTGAATGGAATTAGATATACTTGGTGAATTGCCGGCAGGCTTCGTTACTGCTTTGATATATTGGTATCCTTGATTACATAAGTTAGGTGAAATGCTGAATTTTAAAATCGTATCTGCAGTAAAATCTAACTGTGCATAATCAATACCACCGCAGGTATCGATAGCATTTCTTCTAATTCCGTTATTGGAAACTCTTGCGGTATCGGTTCCTACTTGACGGATGGCATACGTTCCATCTAAATCAAACAAACCACATCTATCATACACAAAATTATCTTGGCAATTTTGTCTTTTATCAATAGCAATCGTTTTGCGATATCGGGTGGTTGGTGTTGTAGAACAGCTTGCAGCATTCGTAAAAGCACCAATTGTACGTGTGCAAGCACTCTGAACAACATATACCGGATAGCCTAAATTACATAAGCCATTTACACTGTAATTTGCTGTTACGTTATCACTTGTAAAACATAAAATAACGGCATTCGGTGGAATAGAATCGGATGGTGAAGCCGGAATAATATTACTTGCATTACAAGAACCTACTTGTAATCCGCTGATTAATCCGGCATCCGGAGTTTTAAAACTACATGGATTTGTTCCGGTATTAATATCATTGTCGTTATTATTTCCGCTATTGCTATTGGCTGCATCAAAGTTGATGGCTAAATTAGAAACTCGTACACCTGTCCCGGAAGTGAGCATAATATATTCGTTTCGTCCTTCTTGTCCGGTTGCGCCACACGCATCGATGAAGATACCTAATGTTTTCACACAGTTCCCAAAATTAATGGTATCACGCGGAATAGCATTACCCGGAATAAAAGCAATACTATCTCCTTGACTTTGGTATGGATTAAACGTACTATCGGCACTTTGGTAGATTACAATATTTGTATTGGCCGGAATTCCGGAAGCTGAAACAGCAAAACTTACCGAATCATTTCCGGTAGCACATACTACGCTTGGTGATTTTATATTTAGATTGATAATGGGTTCAGCAATAACATGCATCCAACTTATTACAATGGCACAAACACCCAACAAAAATTTCTTCATAATACACTTATTTAAAAGCATTGTAAGATAGGAATTTTTTGTAGGAAAATAAATTTGAACGAAAATATAATTTTATTGCATGTATTTTCTTTAGGAAAAAATAAAAAAAACGCCGACATAGTCGGCGTTTAGGTTATGTATTATGGATGTTGGATTACATCATTCCACCCATTCCGCCAGGCATTCCGCCACCAGGCATTGCCGGAGCTTCTTTGCTTGGTTTTTCTACAATTGCACACTCTGTAGTTAAAATCATTGATGCGATAGATGCAGCATTTTCTAGAGCAACACGAGTTACTTTAGCCGGATCGATAACACCTGCTTTAAACAAGTTTTCGTACACTTCAGTTTTGGCATTGTAACCGTAATCTTTTTTACCGTTTTTCACGTTATGAACTACGATAGAACCTTCTACGCCGGCATTTTCAGAGATTTGACGCAATGGAGCCTCTAATGCAACTTTGATAATTTCAATACCTGTTTGTTCATCTTCGTTTGCTCCTTTTAATTTATCTAAGGCAACACTTGCACGAATTAATGCAACACCGCCGCCCGGAACGATACCTTCTTCTACGGCTGCACGTGTAGCATGCAAAGCATCATCTACTCTATCTTTTTTCTCTTTCATTTCTACTTCAGATGGTGCACCAACATATAACACGGCCACACCTCCGGATAATTTCGCTAAACGCTCTTGTAATTTTTCTCTGTCGTAATCAGATGTAGTTGTTTCAATTTGCGCTTTAATTTGGTTTACGCGTGCTTGGATATCTCCTTTTTTACCACTTCCGTTGATGATAGTAGTGTTGTCTTTGTCGATAACAACTTTTTCAGCAACACCTAATTGATTTAATTGTGTATCTTCTAATTTAAATCCTAACTCATCAGAGATTACTTCACCAGCTGTTAAAATAGCGATATCTTGTAACATTGCTTTTCTTCTATCACCAAAACCCGGTGCTTTTACAGCAGCAATTTTTAATGAACCTCTTAATCTGTTTACTACTAATGTTGCCAACGCTTCGCTTTCAACATCTTCTGCTATAATTAATAAACCACGACCTGTTTGAACTACTTTTTCCAAAATAGGTAACAAATCTTTCATCGTAGATACTTTTTTATCGTAGATTAAGATGAAAGGTTTTTCCATTTCGCATTCCATAGAATCTGCATTGGTAACAAAATATGGAGAAATGTATCCTCTATCGAATTGCATACCTTCTACTACATCTACATAGGTTTCTGTACCTTTTGCTTCTTCTACTGTAATAACACCTTCTGTAGTTACTTTTTCCATTGCTTGTGCAATTAAAGCTCCAATTTCTTCGTCGTTATTTGCAGAGATAGAACCAACTTGTTTAATTTTAGAAAAGTCTTTTCCAACTTTTTCTGAGATAGTTTTTATTTCTTTCACGACTGCTTGAACTGCTTTATCGATGCCACGTTTTAAATCCATTGGATTTGCACCTGCCGTGATAGATTTTAAACCAGGGCCAATGATAGCTTGTGCTAAAACAGTAGCAGTAGTTGTACCATCACCAGCCACATCATTTGTTCTAGAAGCCACATCTTTTACTAATTGTGCACCCATGTTTTCAAATGGATCTTCTAATTCAATTTCTTTAGCTACAGTAACACCATCTTTTGTGATTGCCGGTGCACCGAATTTTTTTTCAATAATTACATTTCTTCCTTTGGGTCCTAATGTAACTTTTACAGCATTTGCTAATGCATCTACACCAGCTTTTAATTTATCTCTGGATTCTGTGCTGTAATTAATTTGTTTTGCGCTCATTTATTATAAAATTTTTGAATTAATGAATTTTGAGTTTATGAATTTTGATGCTTATATTTTCAGCAAGTCGGCAATAAATTAAACGATTGCCAAAATGTCAGATTCTCTCATGATTAAGAAATCTGCACCGTCAATATTGATATCAGTACCGCTATATTTACCATACAATACAGTGTCACCTACTTTTACCGTAGTTGGTTCGTCTTTTTTGCCCGGTCCAACTGCAACTACTTCTCCTTTTTGTGGTTTTTCTTTTGCTGAATCCGGAATAATGATACCAGATTTTGTTTTAGTTTCTGCTGCAGCCGCTTTAATTACTACTCTGTCTGCTAAAGGCTGAATGTTCACTTTGCTCTTTGCCATAATTATTGTTGATTTATTTGATTTTAAAATTTGTGCAAAAATAAGCTATTTCCATGCCATTTTAAAAAAAAAGAAAATTTGGCAGATAAATGGAAAAATTTGCATAGAACAGATAGAGGTGCGCAAACAGCATTCAAGTGAAAAATACATTGTTGCATGTAATGCTTAATTCAACGTATTATTCAGAAGACATTGTGTAGTTTAAATATAATAACACGTTGTATGGTTTAGTTTAATAATTATTTTTATATTTAAATATTTATCAATTGAACCTCTTGTTACTTTCTTTCTTAGTCAAAAAAAGTAACCAAAAAAGACAAGGCAAAAATATCGCTCCACGCTTGTTGCAACGCTTTGCCGGCGATTTTTGCCGTGCCACGCTTCTTTGCTTTGTGCTTGACTCAACTTTTTTACTTTCTTATTTTTT
>CAUJCO010000005.1 GCA_963169645.1 Bacteroidota bacterium | reverse complement strand
TATTGTTTAAGCAAACCGCCAAAACTGCTCACTTCGGCAACGCCTTTTACTCCCAACAGTTGTCTGCGCACTATCCAATCCTGAATTGTGCGTAATTCCATTGCATTGTATTTGTTTTCATACCCTTTTTTGGGACGAACCACATACTGATAAATTTCACCCAGTCCGGTTGTAACAGGTGCTAACACCGGAGTTCCAAATCCTTTTGGAATTTGCTCCTGTGCTTGTTGTAGGCGTTCTGCTACCTGCTGCCTTGCCCAATAGATGTCAGTTTTATCATCAAACACGATGGTAACAACCGATAATCCAAAGCGGGAAAAACTCCTAAGTTCAATCAACCCGGGTATGTTGTTATTTACCTGTTCAATCGGGAAGGTGATTAACCGTTCTACATCAGGCGCTCCCAATGCAGGCGCAATCGTTATCACCTGCACCTGATTATTGGTAATGTCGGGCGTAGCATCAATCGGAAGTTTTTTTACTTCATACGCACCATAGGCAATCAACCCGAGAATGAACAAACCTATGAAGAGTTTATTTTTTATAGAGAATTCAATTATTTTATTCAACATTTATTATTATTTCTTAGTTGTGGAATGTGCAATTGGTAATGTGCAATTGGCAATGTGGAATGTTTAATATGCGAATAGCGACAATGAGTTGCTTATTGCCTATAGCCTATTACCTATTGTCTATTGCCTATTGCCTATTGCCTATTGCCTATTGCCTATTACCTATTGTCTATTGTCTATTGTCTATTGCCTATTGCCTATTGCCTATTGCCTATTGCCTATTGCCTATTGTCTATTGCCTATTGCCTATTGCCTATTGCCTATTGTCTATTGTCTATTGTCTAATAAAAAACTAAGAAACTTTTGGCGGTTGCCAAATGCTGTTGAGGTAAGCGTTAGAATAATTTTGTTGTTGAAGTATAGGTGTCTTCAATTCTTTCCCAGCAATTTGTCTTGAAAACTTGATAAACAAAGGCTGAAAATATACTACTTGTACAGAATGTACATTAATTGTCTTAAACGGAAGTTTATCGTGGTCGTGATGATGATCATTATGGTGGTGATTAATGTCCTTTCCATAATGTTTTGCCAAAAAATTTATAATCGAATTGTTGTTATCTTCTTGAGAATGCTCAATATAATGGTGGATAAGTAAAGGCAACTTCAAAACCTCCCAAAATGCCGTATTGACACTTAAAAAAGTAAAAAGAATGAATATAGAAATTACCTTTTTCATACTGCAAAGTTCAGTAATAATAATCAATTAAATTATGACATTAATCAGTTTTTTGGTTGATGTTAGTATTTGATTGTATTTTTATTTTCAATCATTTTTAAAATTCCGTCTAAAACAGTTTTTCCGTCTTTTATTAAGTCTGATTTATGCCCCGACAATTTCCATTTTAAAACAGTCATTCTGATACCGCCAATTAAAATTGTCGTAAGCGTAGATGCTCCCATCAATTTGTTATATTGTCCGCTTTCTTGCCCTTGCTTAATATTGGTCTTTACATAGTTCTGCATCATATCCATTATTTCAGAAACTTTATTACTTAGATTTTCTTCATAATGAAAAATACTCTCGGCAAAAATAACACTGACAATTGCAGGTTTATTAACGAAAGTTTGTAATTGAGAATTGAAAATAGCTCTTAATTTATCAGCTTCGCTTGTTGATGGTTTAAACGGGATAGATTGAATACGGTTTTTCATTTCTGTTTTGAAATACTCCAATAAGCTCCATAGAATTTGGTTTTTACTTTTGAAATGACGGTATAATGCAGGTTCTGAAAGTCCAATGTCTTCAGCAAGTGTCTTTATAGTCAAATTCTGAATTCCGAATTTCGAAATTCTGTTGGTTGCCGCTTCCATTATCTCTATTTGTCTGTCTGTAAATTCTTGCATCTTCAAATTAAATCAAGTTAGTTAGCATTCACTCGCAAAAATAAATAAAATTTTTCATTCTGCAAGAATTATTTTAAAAATAAATTGAATTTGATTTGTTGATAGGAGGAAAAATTATTCTGAACGGGATAGTCCTGATTGCTACACGGACTCCACCACTGAATTTATCACCAAGCCCAAATTACTTGTTCGGGCTTTTTACATTCCCAACCAGAATGACGCACGAGCTTTGTTGCACCAATGCTTAAAAGGGTCTTACAATGAGCCACTACAAATGTATGTGAATCTGTCTGCCGGATGGCTCTCCCATTAGCATGAAAATTTATTTTCTTGCAGAAAAATGGGGAATGGCTTAAAACGGTTTTGACGGCTTGACGCAGGACGAATTTTACCGACAAGTGTTGATACGAAGTTAATACTTTTTCTTACGGCAATGTCAAATCGAAGCACTTTACTCGCCTTCGTTCAAACTGCTTGTTATAGCCATTGGTGATTATTTCTCATTTGTTTCAAGCAACCAGTTAAAAACGTTCAAATGTTTTATGCCACCTCGGTCTTGTGTAAATCCGTCTGTGGTCAATAAAAACTTAGGGTAGTTGTCACTTATCTTTTCTAATGCTCCAAATTCTCGTTCTATAGTTTTTTCATTTGTCAGTTGCCACGCTACTTGGTAATATTCAATGTCACCTGTTTTGGTTTTGCATACAAAATCCACTTCAGTATTACGACTTGTTCCTATCCAGATTTTGTTGCCTCTGCGAAGCAACTCAAGGTAAACAACATTTTCTAAAATATGTCCTCTGTCGGTGGTGCGTTCTTTTCCTGTGAGAATGTTGAGCAAACCTGCATCCACCAAATAATATTTTTCTTGTGTAGCCAACTGTTTTTTGCCTTTAAGGTCAAAACGGTTTACTTTATAAAACACAAAACTCGCTACCAAATATTCCAAATATTTTTCAACGGTTGCGTGATGAATGCTTTGCCCGTCTTGTTTTAATGTTTTAGAAATATTGCTTGGCGAAAGTGCATTACCAATGTTAGAGGCTACAAATTTTACGGTGTTTCCAAAAGCACGTTTGTCATTTATTTTATGGCGCTGCGTGATGTCTTTTTCTACAATGGTGTTGTAAATTGCTTCCAAGTATTCGTAAATTTCGTCAAAGCCACTTTTCCGTAATTCGATACCTTTGGGCAAAGAAGTTTCGTTGATGTAATCAAAAAACAAATTTTAATAATTGAGGTATTTTATACTTGTGTCAATTTTTCGTGCGGTTAAATATTCTTTGAAAGAAAAGGGCAAGATAGAAATTTCGATATATCGACCGCTCAATAAAGTTGCTAATTCGCCACTCAACAAAAATGCGTTTGAGCCTGTGATGTAAACATCTGTGTTTTCTGAAGCAAATAGCCCGTCCACCAATTTTTCAAATTGTAGAATGTTCTGTACTTCGTCTAAAAAAATATAGTTAGGTTTATCCGTTTGTAGTTTTTTCTTGATGTCAAAATAAATGTCGTCCCAATTTTTGTTTACAAAATTTTCGGGCAATTCAAAGTTATAAAACTGAGTTTGCCGTTTTGCCAATACCTTGTTTATGCAAGAGTTCACGGTAAATTTCCAGCAAAGTGCTTTTGCCCGACCTACGCAAACCACTCACCACCTTTATGAGGTCTTTGTCTTTGTAGGTAAGTAGTTTGTTGATGTACTCCGTTCGATTGGTAAAATTCTCATAGTACAAATATATAAAATAAATTATCAAAACTTGCAAAATGTGTAAGTTTTGATAATATTAAATAGTTTTGTAATTATATGTCAGTCTGATATTGGCACGGCACTGTACCATTGCATATAACGTTTTTATTTACGCCACAATGGCGTAAATAGACTAAAGGTATTCCTTTTTTTTCATAGATGCAAATCATCCGGAGGGCTATGGGTGTTGGACTTCATACGGTCGGTGATGTGGATATAAATGGTGGTGGTCTTGATGCTGTTATGGACTAATAGTTCTGGCATCGGCGGATATTATTTTGTAAATAATTAATTTTTTCATGACACAATATTATCAGTCAAACATAAGGTGTAATACATTGATAACGATCCGTTGATGAAAGGATTATTTACCATAATATTACGATTATAGAAAAATTAACCGTAAGTTTACGGTAAATGTATGCTTATTGCTGTGTCAAGCAGGCTTGGCTTCAGGATAATCTACTTTAACCCAAAAGCTCAAAAAACCTAGTTCACTGCGCTTCCTTTTTTATGGATTTTTGTACTCATCACTTTTTTCAAAATTCCTATTGCGTTATCCGGGTATTATAAATCTACTGCTTAAT
>CAUJCO010000004.1 GCA_963169645.1 Bacteroidota bacterium | reverse complement strand
TATAGAGTATAGAGTATAGAGTATAGAGTATAGAGTATAGAGTATAGAGTATAGAGTATAGAGTATAGAGTATAGAGTATAGAGTATAGAGTATAGAGTATAGAGTATAGAGTATAGAGTATAGAATATAGAATATTAAGTATTAAGTATTAAGTATAGAGTATTAAGTATTATTTCTCATGTCTCATGTCTCATGTCTCATGTCTCATATCTCATATCTCATATCTCATATCTTACATCTCATATCTAAAAAAGTGGCATAAAAATTGTTTTTTAAAGATGGTATTTAATTTCTATATTTATCATTACAAATAAAATAACATAAAATGAAACAACTATTCTTAATTGCCTTTGCGTTTTGCTTATTTGCAACCAGCAATGCTCAAGTAACTGTAAACGGTGTAAGTGTGCCGTCTAAATTAAAAACTGCTACTTCGGAATTAACACTGAATGGTGCCGGCGTGCGTAAAAAAGCATTTTTTAAAGTGTATGTATTAGGATTATATTTACCAGCGAAAAATAACAATGCTGCTGAAATTTTAAAATCGGATAAAGACATTGCGGTGCGTTTACAAATTACATCGAGTGTGGTGAATAGCGAAAATATGTCGGAAGCAATTATTGATGGATTTAAAAAATCTATGAATGGAAATCTTACACCATTGAAGGCAAAAATTGATAATTTCATTTCAATCTTCTCTAAAGAGAAAATTAAGGAAGGTGATGTATTTATTTTAGATTATAATGCGGCAAGCGGTGTTAAATCGTATAAAAATGGAAAACTATTGGCTACTACTACCGGCGATGATTTTAAGGATGCATTGTTTGGAATTTGGTTAGGTGCTAATCCGGTGGATGCTGCACTAAAAACAAGCTTAGTTGGAAAATAATTTCAATAGATAATTTTTAGTAAGAGTTGCTTTTTAGCAACTCTTTTTTTTAACGTCGTGGTGTCAATTTATTGATTTTATTTTCATCATTTACTTCTAATCCATATTTGGATTGTTCTTGAAATAGTTGTTGTTTGCTTTTGAAAATTTGCTTTCCGGAATCTTGAATTTCTCCTTTTTCTTTGCGAACAAATAATTCTTTTTTAGGTTTGTCAAACGGGTTTCTACCTTGCACTTTTGGTGTTAATTCATTTTGTTCATCAAACAAACGATGTGATAAAAATAATTCTCTTTTTGCACTTCGGGCAATTAAACCTTCCGTTGGATTATATACACCTTCAATACCATCAAACGCCATTGGTTCTATTTGTTCTAACTTGAAATTACCGGCTAACTGAGCATTGGATGTGGTTATTTTAGATTGATAGTCGAAATATTTTTTTATGATTTTACGTACATAGTTAAAAGGTTCTTGTCCACGGCAATAACCATATTTTACTACAGGATCTCTATAAAATCTTGGGTTGGATTTATACAGCATAAAATACTCTACAGAACCATCCCATTTATCTTTTGGATATCCATTTTTTTCTGCTAATCGAGCTGCATCTTGCACATGTCCCGGACCGGCATTATACGATGCCAAAATAAATTTTATTCGTTGTGTAAAATCAGTAACATTTGACCATGTTTTCTCTAAATATTTTAAATAATCAGTTCCACCTTTGATGTTGCTATTTGGGTTGTACACCTGTGACGCCGGCACACCAATTTGTCGGGCAGTACCCGGCATTAATTGCATTAATCCTTGTGCACCACACCAAGAGCGCGCATTCGGATTAAATTTAGATTCTTGATAAATGATAGCCGCAACTAACCGCCAATCCCAATTTATTTTTTGTGCATGATGTTGAATAATGGCGTCGTAATGCGATATCATTCCTTGTTGTAATTCGGCTTCTTCATTATATCCAAAATGGATGTGTTTGTCTTCGTTGAAATATTTAAAGTAGATAGAACTATACATTTTTCCATTTTCAAATTGTACCAACCATTCATTAATTTGTGCTAATAAATCGGGTGCGTTTTTACGAACAGCCCAATGCAAATTTTCCGGTTTTCCAATAACTGCATGTATATCTAAATTATCAAAATAAGATTGATTAACCTGTGCAATATCTTTATTGGAAATAGTATAATCTATTTCACCGTTTGCAATGGCTTCTATAATATCATCGGTGGTTCTGCCGTCCGGCAAAATTCGAACATCCATGTTAATTCCAATAGAATCAGATATTTCTTTTAGATGATTGTAGTAAACAGAGTTGTCTGCTACGTAAATTATTTTATCGGCTAAATCTTGAACAGTATTTAGTGTCGTGTCATTTCTTTTTATGCTGTCTGATGGATTATTGCTTATACTTTTTTTGCGTTGCACAATGACTTGTTCCACACTTCTATAAGGAGCGGTGAGTGCCACTTGATGTTTGGTGATTTGACTAAACAACAAACCATTTGCAACAATATCGCCTTTTCCTTCATTGAGTAAGTTGAATGGATTTTCATCGTTTTCAGCTATTATCAATTCTAATTTTACACCGATAGATTGGGCAAATTGTTGCATCAACTCGTATTCAAAACCCATGCGTTGTCCTTTGTAGATAAAGTAGCCGATAGAATTATATTCCATAATTACGCGTAAGCTACCACGTTCTTTAATTGCATCTAAATCCAATTCTACGGTAGGCTCAGTAATAGTATTTTTTTTATCTTGATATTCTGCCAACCATTTAGTAGCAAAAAATGCCAATATGGTAAATGCGGTTAATAATATCCAATTTCGAGTGGTGTTCATCTTACACAAATAACGACTGTGAATGTAGTTCGTTGCAAAATTTGTACGTAAAAATAGAGAATTAAAATTTGAAATGTTTGTATTAATTTCAATCTTTTTTAGATAGTTTCAAATTGTAATAAAATAGACATGGATGATATTTTAGATGAAAAAGGATACGAGGCAAGAACACTTAAGTATGCTACTTTTTTGCAACGTTGTATTGCTTTTTTAATAGATATTTTATTAATTGGAATTATTTGTTTTGCATTGAATCGGACGTTTGGAATTGCACCAACTTTTTATTTGTTCGTTTTGTTGAATTGGTGGAAATTAATCTTGATTTTATTTTTCTATTTCGTATTGTTTGAAGGTGGCGAGTATAATGCATCTATCGGTAAACAAATGATGCATATCCGATTTTTAGATGAAGATAAAAGAACGATAAATTATGGCATAGCTGCTTTGCATTTTTTACTTTCCATTATTTTGTTTTTGGGAATTTTTCGATTGTTATTTAATTCCAATCACCAAACTCTTGCTGATAAATTTTGTAAAGTGATTGTTGTTGAACAATAAGTCTTTTGAGTAGTAAGTAGAAAGACTTGAGTCTTGAGTATCGACTATAAATCATTGACCATTGACTAAGTCATGTGTAATAGTTCTTCTTGTTCTAAACGAACAAAGTTCATCCCGACATTATAGTCTTTGTCAAATAATTTTAAAAGTTGGCGATAGGCAAATACGTTACTAATCCAATCTACACCATTCACATCAATAATAACATATTTGTAATTGGGATTTTGTTTAAAAAACTCAAAGTACATTTTTTCCAATCTATTCAAATAAATTCTCGACATATTTTGTTCGTATTCACGACCACGTTTGCGAATGTTGCGTAATAATTGGTCGGTGTCTGCATGTAAGTAAAAAATAATTTCGGGCTTGGGTAATTTTTTATAAATCTGATCAAAAAAATGTTTGTATAGTTTGTATTCTTGTTTATTCAAATTTACTTTAGAAAACAGCAAGCATTTTTGCAACATGTAATCTGTTACAGTGAAATTGGAAAATATATTTGGTTCGCTAAAAATGCGGGTGAGTTGTTGGTAGCGTTCTATCAAGAAAGACATTTCTAATTGCAATGCATATTTGCTGTTATCTTCGTAAAATTTGGGCAAATAAGGATTGTCTTCAAATGCTTCTAAAATAAGTTGACCTTTAAATTCTTCGGCAAGTAATGTAGCTAAGGTTGTTTTTCCTGCACCTATGTTTCCTTCTATGCCTATAAATTTATATTTCATCTTACTTTATACGTGAGTTCGTATTTGCTTTCCTAAAAATACCAACTTTCATGTCATCTTCACAATCTTTTGCTAATTCTTCTATTGTTTTTTTATAGATAGGATGTGTATAACTTTTATCTAATTCGAGCAAAGGTTGCAAAGTAAAATTTCGCAAATGCAATCTTGGATGCGGAATGGTTAAATTTTTGGCATGAAATATCAGCTCATTATAAAACAAAATATCAATATCAATCGTTCGAGCTGCATTAAGGTGTTTGTTTTTTCTGCCCAAATTTTTTTCAATTTTCTGTAATACTTTTAATAACTGAAAAGGTGTTTTCGGTGTTTGTATGACTACAATTTGGTTTAAATAATTAGAAGTATGTGTAGTTCCCCAAGGTTCGGTTTCATATACCGATGATTGTCGGCTGATATTTCCGGCTACTTGTTGAATGTAATATTTAGCTAATAATAAATATTTGTATCTATACCCTTTATTTGAGCCTAAAAGCAAATAAACCTGATTCAATGTTAATATTTTTCCAATAATAACAACTAATTTTGAATTGATAAAGGAATTCCATTTTTAAAATTAAAAAATACCTATGAAATCTTTTTTGAAAACATTTTTTGCCGTTGTTTGTGCTTTTGTTTTTATTCTCTTTTTTATTTTCTTCTTTTTTATTGGCGGATTGATGAGTAGCGGAGAAAAATCGCCTTCTTTACAAGCAAATAGTATTTTAAATCTTACGTTGAAAGGTGAAATTACGGATAGAGCCTATAATAATCCATTCAGAAATATTTCGCCCGTTGCTGCACTTACAGGCTCCGTAGATGATGCATCTACCATTGGTTTGTATGAATTAAAAGCGGTATTAAAACATGCTAAAAAAGATGAAAAAATAAAAGGAATTTTGTTAAATATTGATGAAGTGCAAGCCAATCCGGCTACACTATTTGATGTTCGTGCAGCTTTAATTGATTTCAAAAATTCGAATAAATTTATTTATGCATACTCCAATTCTACACCGGAATTAAATTTTGCCATTAACACAGTTGCGGATAAATTTTATATCAATCCATTAGGTGATTGTGAATTTGATGGCTTTGCTATGCAAATGGATTATTACAAAGGTTTGATGGATAAATTAGGCATCGAATACAAAGTGTTTTATGTAGGTGAATATAAAAGTGCAACAGAAAGTTTTAGAAGAACCGATATGAGTCCGGAAGATAGATTGCAACGCAGTGCATTATTAAATAGTATTGCATCTAATTATTTAAAAGATTTAGAAACATCTACTAAAATCTCGTTGGATTCTTTACAGCATTTACAAAATACGTTAGCTGTAATGACGGCTACTGAAGCCGTAAAATATGGTTTAGCTAATGGCGTAAAATATGAAGATGAAGTAATGGATGAAATAAAAACCAAATTAGGTTATAAAAAAACAGACGACTTAAATATGATTTCGTACAATAAATACAACGAAATTGTAAAAGCTGAAACAAAGAAATCGAAAGAGCAAAAAATTGCAGTTGTGTATGCCGAAGGTGTTATTAATGATAGTAAATCAGATGATGGTGTAATTGGTGGTAAAGCATATACTAAAATATTACAAGATATTGAAAAAAATAAAGATATAAAAGCATTGGTGTTGCGTGTAAACTCGCCGGGTGGAAGTGCTTTTGCATCGGAACAAATTTATCATTATTTGAAAAAAATAAAAGCAAAAATTCCAATCGTTGTTTCTATGGGTGATTATGCTGCTTCCGGTGGATATTATATATCTTCAATTTCCAATAAAATTATTGCACAACCGAATACTTTAACCGGTTCTATTGGAATTTTTGGAATGATTCCGAATATTCGCAAAGCGATGAATGATAAAGTAGGTGTTACATTTGATGAAGTGAGTACCTCACCACATGCCAACTTTTTTAATTTAATAAATGATTGGGACGAATTAGAAACCAGCAAAGTACAAAAGCAAGTGGAATTTGGTTATTCCATTTTTTTAGATAGAGTTTCCAGCGGCAGAAACATGGATACAGCAGCCGTAAATAAGGTAGCTCGCGGAAGAGTATGGACAGGGCAAGATGCCTTGAAAATTGGATTGGTAGATGAATTAGGCGGATTGGAATTAGCCATTCAACGAGCAAAAGAAATTGCCAAAATTAAAGATGCAGAAGTAGTGGAATATCCTAAAAGTAAATCAATGGTAGAAAATATTGTGAGCGAAATTTTAGGCGACAAAGAAGATGCACAATCCAAGATGATGAAAAACTTAACGCCACAGGTTTTATATTTTAAACAATTGGAACAAATACAATCGTTAGGTATTTATCAGTATAAAATGCCGTATGATTTGAAGATTCGATAAAATTAATCGCAAAAAAAGAGCATCCGATGATGCTCTTTTTTTGTATTGTGTAATAAAATTAACGACCTCTTTTTCCACTACGTTGGAAGCCACTTTTGCCCGGAAAATCTTTTTTGGCTTTATCAAAATCGTGTTTCATATTGGTACCACCTTTGCCAAAATTTTTTCTGCGTTTAGGTGCTGCTTGTTTTTGCTCCGATTTACTAACAATAATAGCACGTTCCATTAGAGTGCTGCCATCCAATGCTTTAATGGCGTTCAATGCTTCGTGTTCATTTGGCATAGTTACAAATCCAAAACCTTTGTTTTGTCGCGTTATTTTATCAATAATAATTTTCACTGATTCTACTTCGCCAAACGGTTCAAAAAGTGCCTTTAATCCGCTTTCTTTTAACTTGAAAGGCAAACTACCAACAAAAATATCCATTGTATTATTTTATGAAGTAAAAATACGAATTATTATGGAAGTTTTTTGTGATATGAGATTTAGTAGTATGTCATTCCCACGAAAGTGGGAATCTTATAATACAAAAATGAGCTTACCTTTTTCAAGGGAATGACAACTAATCAAATTATCTTTGTGCACTTTGCGTAATAACTTTGTATGCTTTGCGGTTAATAGTTTGAGATGTGAGTAGCGTGTCATTCCCATGTAAATGGGAATCTCAACGTAGATAAATGAGATTCCCACTTTCGCGGGAATGACATTACTACATTACTACATTACTACATTACTACATTATTTCATTATTTCATTATTTCATTATCTTACTTTTGAAGCCAAAAGTAACAAAAAGCTTTTTTTGAACTACAAGGCAATTTGATGTTTCGTTCCTCCACATCAACCGCTTCTAAAATCAACGCAAATGCTACTGGCTTCCCTTCGTTGATTTTAAAGCTATTGCTGTGTATTTCAAAAAATCGAACTCTTCTGCGGATTGCTCTTTTTTAGTAGTGAGTATAGAGATAATAAGAAACTTTGTGCACTTTGCGTAATAACTTTGTGTGCTTTGTGGTTAATAATTTGATATATAAGTATAGAGTAGCTAGAATGATAATTTCATTCTATTAAATTAGATTCCCTCTTTCGAGGGAATGACATTACTACATTACTACATTACTACATTACTTCATTACTACATTACTACATTACTACATTATTTCATTATTTCATTATCTTACTTTTGAAGCCAAAAGTAACAAAAGCTTTTTTTGAACTACAAGGCAATTTGATGTTTCGTTCCTCCACATCAACCGCTTATAAAATCAACGCAAATGCTACTGGCTTCCCTTCGTTGATTTTAAAGCTATTGCTGTGTATTTCAAAAAATCGAACTCTTCTGCGGAATGCTCTTTTTTAGTAGTGTGTATAGAGATAATAAGAAACTTTGTGCACTTTGTGTAAAAACTTTGTGCGCTTTGTGGTTAATAATTTGATATATAAGTATAGAGTAGCGAAAATGATATTTTCATTGATATAAATGAGATTCCCACTTTCGCTGGAATGACATTACTACATTATTTCATTATTTTATTACTACATTACTACATTATTACATTACTTCATTCTCCTGCTTTTTCAAATATAAAATCCCAAGCACGAGGCTTGGGATTAACATCACGTTTTGACTTCAAGAATTAAATCACCATTGCTTATGATTTAATAGCGTTTACTATTTTTTCAAATTCATCGTATGCTCTTAAAGCATCTAAATTTGGATCTGTTTCTGCTTGTGTTTTGTTGGAATATCCAGCTTTTACGGCTTCTTTCAATGCTTTTAAAGCTTGGAATTTATCATTTGTTTGTGTTAATGCACACGCATGATTGTACATTAATGTAGCATAAACAGGAGCGTAGTTTGCCTTATCTTTATCGGATAATGTATTGTACGTATTTAACCAAACTTCAATGGTTTTGTTGGCATTCACAAATTGTTTAGATGTGATGTACTTCGAAGATAGTACTTGCATTTGCTGTGAATAGGTTTCAAATTGCGAAACGTTGATGGCCGGTTTTGCGATAGATAGAAGACAAAGGCTTCCTACTGCTATCAAAAGAGATAACTTTTTCATGTGTTTTGTTGTTTAATGTTTTTAAGAAATTATTTGAATGATTGTTTTATTGTTTTACTTTAATAAGTAGCATTACTTTTTAATTTATTACATTTTTTTCTGTTTTTTTTTAATTAATCAATTGGAACTAATTCACCATTGATCATCCTGAAAATATAATGTTGACGCCCCAAGTTTCTTTCAAATACAGCATCCAAAGAGTCTTCTATATTTTCTTGTTCAAAGTCGATTCTATCGCGTGCAGCTTCTAGTTTTTCGCGTGCAGCTTCTAATTTTTCTTGTGCTCTTTCTAATTCATCATCTATGTTTTTACTCGGATCTACATTGATAATAATTTTAGTAGAATCTTTTTGAATTTGAATTTTAGTTTTTGGTGCATTCGGTGGTAAAGGTGGCATTGGTGGCATCGGTGGCATAGAACCGTTACGGATATGATCCCAATTGATAGCCAATTTATCTACATCCATATAATTTTCAGTATTTGCATCCCAGCGAATTACTTTGCCTTCCGGAACATATACTTTGATTTTCAATTTTTGATTTCTGAATTTTACTTTTTCTTTATTAAATTCAATATACGGATCGATGATAATTTTATTTCCTTTTTGTTGAATGTTATGCGTGAAAGTACCTGCATTTTCTAATGCTTCTTGTGTGCTTTTTCCATTTGCAGCATATTCTCGAACTATAGAAAATGAATCGGTTAAGCTTGGATATATTTCAATTTCAATCGGGAAAAAATTCTCATTTTCTATCGATAATAAATCAAAAACATCCGATGCATCATTAATGTTGATGTTCACTTCATTTCTATTTTTTTCCAACAAGGATGGATTCACTATTAATTGTAATGTATCCATTGAATTTGGCTGTGCCAGTGCATACGTTTGGTTGATTCTTCTTTTCTCAGATACTAATTTTTTTGCGTGATAACCACTAATATTGATTAATAAAAATCCGAATAGGAATAAACCTAATAATGGAAATATCAATTGTTTTTTAAGTGGTTTGCTGTTTTTAGATAAGAAATGAACCATTGCAGCAATACCAAAAATTACCGGAATTATGCATATTAACAAGGTACCGATTCCGAACATCCAACCATCACTTCCATTTTCAAAAAATAACCGATTCGCCATTGGAATTCCGAATATGGATAGTCCTGCAATAATGATAGCAGCAATCAATAAACCAAGTAGTAACGCACCACCAACAATGGCTAACATAATAGCACCAAATCCTAAGATAACTTTAATGAATAGTAATACAAATTTTCCGATAAATGATACTATTTTAGATAGGATACCACCGGAATTTTTTCCAATATTGTCTGATACTTTGTTGAACTCATCTTTTACTTTTCGCTCTATATTACTCAGGTTGATTTGTTCACCTTTCATCTCTAATTTTTGTGCAACTGTATTGGCTTCGGGCATTATTATCCATAAAATTAGATAGATGATAAACGGAGAACCAAAGCCAACGAACACCATTACTATGAAAATTAATCGCATCCAAATTGGATCGTTGATACCAAAGTAATAGCTTAAACCGGAGCAAACACCCGCTACCAATGCATTGTCGCTATCTCTGTAAATACGTTTACTTTTGCCGGTTGTTTGTGTGGTTTCTTGTGCCGTTGTGTTGTTGGATGTGTCATTGTTTACATCATCGTTTGTGTCAAATTCTTCGGGTTTTCCCATGTTATTAATGGCGGTGTTGGCATCATCCAAAGTGATGATATAATTTTTTCCTTTAGCCAAAAATATTTCAGCAAATCGAGATTTAATGTCATTTAAAATCTCATCTTTTCCTTCTTCCATTGCATAGAATTTCTCTAATGAATTGAAGTAGTTGAGTAGTTGTTCGTAGGCATCTTCATTAATGTTGAAGATTTGTCCTGCAAGGTTTATATTGAAAGTCTTTATCATGACGGTTGTTTTAATAGTGGAAATATGATTTTTTTTAGTTTGATGTTGGTTCGTTATTGATATGATTGCTTGTTTTATCTACTGCTTCGGAAAGCTCATTCCAAGTAAGTTTTAATTCATCCAAGGCAAGTTGTCCATCTTGGGTGAGTGTAAAATATTTTCTTGGTGGTCCGGACGTAGATTCTTTCCATTCATACGTTAATAATCCTGCATTTTTTAAGCGAGTGAGTAATGGATATACAGTGCCTTCCACTACTAACATGTTTGCATTTTTTAGCGTATCTAAAATGTCGGATGCATACACTTCACCACGTGCAATGATTCCTAAAATGCAGAATTCTAAAATGCCTTTTCGCATCTGCACTTTGGTATTCTCGATACTGAATGCGGTTGATTGTTGAGTAGCCATGTTTAAGTATTATATTTTAAAAAATTAGAAAATCGGATTGTAGTGCTCGTTTATTTATTTTTGAATGATAAAACGCATGGAATTAATTTTTCCGAAATTGCCGGTAATGGCATACGTTGCACTCTCAATAAATTTTACTACTTCACTTTTTGCATTAAAATCACTGCTGTTGATATATGTGATGTTGGCTTTGCCATTTTCATCTATCATATAATCTACATCAACGGCAATACTTTCTGTCATTGTGTTTTTATTTTTTTCTGTTTCAAAATCTGTAAACGCAATTTTTTCGATTGGCATGGTTTGTTTTTCCATTTTTACTTTTCGATTGCTTTTAGCAACTGCTTCTGTTCCGAGTGCAGGTAACATTATAAATGTCAATGCTGCGATAATTAGATTATTCATGTTGTTTTATTTTTGATTATTTCTTTTACCAAGTAATTTACAATACAAAGATAAGTACAAAACATTGTATTATGCAATACATAGTAGTGTTATTTAACATTTATTTAGATAAATAATTGATATTCAATAGTAGTATTTTGAGTTAAATACTGTTTATCTTTTATAAAAAGAAGAAAATGTATATAAAATAGCGTATTTTTGAGGTATGAAAACAGCTCGATTTTTCGGAATCTTCCTTTTTTTCTTCCTTTTTTTCATTAAAAATGGACTGGCAGCCTCTGTTGACGTCAATAATTCGCCGTATGATGTAGTATATAATCACACGCATTATTTAAAAAATTCTTCGTACGATGAGCTGAAATCTGCCGCTTCTTTTAATATACCTAACAGAAAAAAGCGGATAGAAGCAGCCATTGATTTAAATGAAATTATTTACGGAAAAGGCATAGACATCAATGGTATATTAAAAAAAATACCGGACAATCCGGATTATTTTGATTCTACGTCAAGACGTAACATATATGTTTTAGATAAAAATTTACCGGAAGTATATGTGGAGAAAATTGGCAATGATTGGTATTATTCGCAAGCAACGGTAGAGGCAATTCCGGCATTACATAAAAAAGTGTATCCGTTTGGTACTAATTTTTGGGCTAACTGGTTTCCATTTCATGCAGATAAAAAATTTTTAAAATTACATCCATGGCAATGGATTGGAATTGGAATTATTTTAGTCGCTTTTATATTGGCTTATGTTATTCTTCGTACTATTTTTCATTTTGTTTTTCATAAGTTTTTGTTTAAAAAATATGCGAATGAAATTCAAGATATAGATAAGCTGAAATCCATAGCGCGTTTGATTTCACTTTGGATTGGTTTTAGCGTGTTGCAACTATTTCTTCCTACACTGTTTATATCGCCTCGATATTCTTTGCCACTCATCAATGGTGTCAACTTTGTGACGGCATCCATTTTGGTTTTTATTGTGTATAAATTGGTAGAGTTAATTATTTTTTATACCATAAAATTTAAGCAACAAGATGAAACGGCACAATGGAATGAACAAGTAGTTTCTGTGTTACAAAAGTTTGTAAAATTCACGGTTGTTTTTGTTGGTTTGTTTTACGTATTAAACACATTAGGTGTCAACTTTGCTACCATACTTGCCGGTTTATCCGTCGGTGGTTTGGCATTGGCATTGGCAGCGCAAGATACCGTTAAAAATTTCATTTCATCCGTGATGATTTTTATGGATAAACCTTTTAAAATAGGAGATACCATAAAAAGTGATAGCGTAGAAGGTATTGTGCAAGAAGTTGGTTTCCGCTCTACCAGAATTAAAACAGCAGACGAATCAATGATATACGTTTCTAATGCAAAATTATTAGAGATGATTATCGATAATAAAGGCTATCGCGTATATAAAAAATTTAAAACAGAAATTTTGTTACCATATCATACACCGCTTTTTATAATTGAGCGATTTATTGAAGGTATCAAAACTATTTTAATGAAATATCCGTACACAAAAAATTCTACGATTGATGTGCATTTAGCCAACATTAAAGAAACCGGAATTTCTATTGCTATTAGTTATACGTATAAGATTTACAACCAACGCGAAGAGTTTCAACACCGCGAATTTATCTTATTAAAAATATTGAGTTTAGCTGAGTTATTACACATCAAATTGTTTGAAAATAAACAACAAATAATTACCAATCCGGCTGAGGTTGTTTTCAATCAATCTGCAGATGATATCGACCATCAATTAGATGCTTTCTTTGTTGATTTTGACCATCAGGTAGCAAAAGTGAAATAAGCTATATTGTTTTATTCGTGGATGTTTTTTTCAATTCGTTTATCGGGAATAATCCACATCATTGCTACAATAAAATAAATTACATAGCTTATAATAGGTTGGATAAGTGCAGCTAAAATTCCTATTCCATACAACACGATAGAAATATATTCTTTATAAGAGCCTTTAACAGCTTTTCCTATTTCTGAATTTTTACCTTCGTTTTTCACGGCAATATTTACTAAAATAACAAATGCCGTTGCCGCTAATAATAATACAAAACCATAAACCATTGCCGGTAAACTTTGCGTATGAAAATCGCCGGACCATGCCGTTGCAAACGGAATAAGTGAAAGAAAAAACAACAAAGCTAAATTAGACCATAAAATTCCTCCATTTACTTTTTCGATAGCATGGAATAAATGATGATGATTATTCCAATAAATACCAACGTAAATAAAACTTAAAATATAGGATAACAGTTTGGGAATTAATGGTTTTAAATTGGAAAATGACGCACCTGTTGGCGTAGTGATAGTCAGCACCATAATGGTTATTATTATTGCTAACACACCATCGCTGAAAGCTTCTAATCTACTTGTTTTCATTTGGTATTTTTTGTGTACAAATGTAGTAGTTTCTTTATTATTTTTTTAAGCTAACCGTTGCACTAAAGTATTTCATTTTTATTCGCATCTTTTTGTTGTATTTTTGTGTTTATTGATAAAAAAGCATGAAGAAATCTGCAGAAATATTTGATGAAATTGTACATAGTAGAAGATCGGTTCGAAAGTATAACAGTTCGGCACCTTTTGACGACGAATCTGTTGCCAGAAGTTTGGAGCGTGCTGTTTTGGCACCTACGTCGAGCAATTTGCAATTATGGGAATTTTACAGAGTAAAATCAGAAGTGAATAAAAAGAAGTTAGCAAAAATTTGCTTTAATCAAAATGCTGCTAAAACAGCCAATGAATTAATTATTGTGGTGGTTCGCAACGATAAATGGAGAGAGCGTGCTGCATTTGTAGTAGAAGAAACCCTTAAAGATTATCCCGAATCTTGGGCAAAACGTAAAAGTTTAGTAGATGCATATTACAATCGCTTAATACCGATGTTGTATTTCCAAGGCCCGTTTGGAATTATCGGAAATATAAAAAAAATATCGGCTAATATTAGCGGTGTTTTTCGTCCGGTGCCACGCGAAGTTACCGAAACCGATTTGCGTATTTCTGCACACAAAAGTGCGGCATTAGCAGCCCAAACTTTTATGTTGAGCATGAAAGCAGAAGGTTATGATACATGTGCGATGGAAGGTTTTGACAGTGTGCGTGTTTCCAAGTTTTTGAAGCTTCCAAAATATGCTGAAATCAATATGATAATTGCCGTTGGTGTAGCAGATGAAAATGGCGTGTATGGCAAACGTGTACGAGTTCCCAATTACGATACAATTTTTGAAATGTAATGGAACCACTTTTAAAAGGCATCATCGCAGGCATTACGGTTAGTTTACTCATCGGACCGATTTTTTTAGCACTTGCTGATATTACCATTAGTAAAGGTTGGCGTAGTGGTTTGGCATACGTGTTTGGAGTTATTATCAGCGATGTAATTTTGATTTATTTTGTAGAAAAATTTTTGGAGCAATTTCCTTTTGATGCTACATTAAAGCAACAAATTGGGATGGTGGGTGGTTCGCTGTTGATACTATTTGGTGTGGCTACTTTTTTTGCTAAAACATCTTTGAAATCTGTTGATGTTTCTTCTGTTAAAACGTTATTAGGTGCTTTTGCCAAAGGCATTGTTATTAATATCACCAATCCGTTTGTTACAGTTTGGTGGATTACGATGTACTCTACCATATCCATAAATTATACTGCAAATACAGATAAAATTTTGTTCTATTTTGGGATATTGTTTATGGTATTTTTATTTGATTTACTTAAAATGAGATTTGCGGTATATCTCAAACAACGATTAAGTTCACAAAACCTTGTGTATATCAAAAAAATAGTTGGTGTGTGTTTGTTTACATTCGGATTAGCGATGATAGTAAAAGTGATTTGATTTTAAATTGTGTTCTTTATATACTAATTTCAACACTTTCTTCCAGCGTTTGACCGTTTGCCACGTTGTGATTTGATTTTAAATTGTGTTCTTTATATACTAATTTCAACCCACTTTGCAATACATTTTCGGTTTTGGCAGTTGTGATTTGATTTTAAATTGTGTTCTTTATATACTAATTTCAACTTATCTTGCATTATGTGCCAATGTATATTGGTTGTGATTTGATTTTAAATTGTGTTCTTTATATACTAATTTCAACCAGAATTTCACGAGCATAAAAAGCCTATTAGTTGTGATTTGATTTTAAATTGTGTTCTTTATATACTAATTTCAACTTCGTTCTCCGGAAACCGCTACTGCGGCAGTTGTGATTTGATTTTAAATTGTGTTCTTTATATACTAATTTCAACTAATATGCCATTTTATTGTAGCGGAATTAAGTTGTGATTTGATTTTAAATTGTGTTCTTTATATACTAATTTCAACTGATACGATGAAATTAGTAGTATTTATTGGGCTTTTCGTTGAAATTAGGATTGAAAAAATGCCTGCATGGTACTAATTGTTTAGTCTTTTGTAGGCATTTTTTTTATTCAAACATGTATAATTGGCTTAAGGAATTAAAATAATTCTAATTGCTGTGGTATATCCGGTAAGGGCGTTTCTTTTTTACCGTGGAATAATTCCATTTGTCCAAACTGCTTATCGGTTATGGAAATTATTCCTACATGTCCTAATTCGGGCAATATTTTTTTTACTCGATTGATATGTACTTCGGCATTTTCTCTGCTACTACAATGTCGCAAATAAATGGAAAATTGAAACATGGAGAACCCATCATCCAGCAATGCTTTTCTAAATTTGGTATAGCGTTTTCTGTCTTTCTCAGTTTCAGTAGGCAAATCAAAAAACACCAAAATCCACATAATTTGATACGCATTTAGTTTCATCGAAATGGTTAATGCTATTTGTACTTTTAAAAAAAATAGTTACTCTATATATTTAGCCTTTTAGCTAAATTCCGGATAAAGTATTTTTTTACTTTTGCCTTCAAAACATGCTGCTAAAGAAGCGGTAGTTCTTTGCAACCCAACCATCAACGGACTATCTTTTCCATCAATTTTTAAATCGATATTCGGAATGTTTAATAATCTTTTTTTTATATCGGTTGTCAATTCTTGTTCTTCAACTTCTATCATTATTTTTTTTACCAAATGGTCTATATATGGTCGGTAAGGCTCCATAATATCATCCGCCAAACAATAGGCATTGTATTTATTTCGATGATGAATACCTAAAGTAGGCAATAAGCCTGAAGAAACTAAACCACGAGCTACGGTAGCACGTAAAATGGCATAACCATAATTCAGAAAGTTGTTGGGATATGCACCAAAGCGTTCACGTATAAAAAAGGGATCTTCTTCATTAAATAGTACTTTCCAGTAATAACGAGCTGCTTGAGCTTCTTGGTTGGAAGCGTCGCCACTTAATACTAATTGTGCATACCGTTTCAGATAGCTATTGTCAATTTCCCATTTTTCTAAAACGGCGGATTGGTTGAGTATTTTTGCTTTAATGGTTTGTTGCCATAATTGTTTTTTAAGTGGCGATGATGCTTCTATTTGTGCTTGAAATTTTTCGGATTGTTGTGTGTGTCCGTCTAAATTTAAAAGCAAACCTGTTGGATGATGTTTGTCATTACACGTAATGACGGCAGCATTATTTTCTAGTAGCTTGTGTAATACAGCATGCGTAACCGAGGTTTGGTAATGGTCAATAATCAATACACCAATGTCTTCAATTGGCACTGTCTTTTCTATGCTATCGGTTTTTATTGACAGTTGGTCGTGTTGTACCGATAGGCGAGTAGCATTGCCAATATAAAGGGTGCGTTTTATCATAAAGCTAGATTAGCCATTTAATCGTTCCATCTTTATTAATTTTGAAATCTTTATTTTCTATAGCACAAATAAATTTATCTGCAGTAAATTGTAGTCTTGAT
The DNA here is from genome assembly GCA_963169645.1 of Bacteroidota bacterium. Taxonomy (GTDB): domain Bacteria; phylum Bacteroidota; class Bacteroidia; order Chitinophagales; family JADIYW01; genus JADJSS01. Next base: position 140,512 of record CAUJCO010000004.1, on the reverse strand, counting down.
TGATAAATTGAGAAATCTAAAATCCTAAATTCTTTTTCTGAAATTTCTTTATCTGCTCTTGCTTCTAGATGATTCTTGAGAAATATAAAATGTGTTTTTGTTTCAGTATTAAATTTATAAATATTATAAACTCTTTTTAAAAAATCTGTATTATTAGTTTTTTCTAATTCTATTATTTCTTCAATATTTTCTTTATAAAATATAACTCTTAATCCTGTTTGAATAATATGTTTAATTGGGATATTTATATTTTTTCCTTTTATGCAATTATACTCTTGAAGCTGATATATTTCATTTATGTTTTTTAATTTTAATTGAGATAATTCAAAAATACTTACTATCCTAAATGCTCTTTCAATCTTATTATCTTCTGTTTTTCCTTCGTAATAAAGACATAATTCCATACTTTCATTTTGTGCATAAATATGGTTCTTATAGTCGTTTTTTGATTTGAAAGCATGTTGTCTGATTGTTATTGCTTTTTCTGTAGTTAAATATCCACGACCTGCTGCTACCTTACATCTAACTTTTTTAATGACTGTTTTACTGTCGGGAAAATAAATTGGTTCTAGTTTTGCTTTGTCGAATGAAAGTCCACTTGAAACCCTTTTCTCTAATTCTTCTTGAACAATTTTTTGAACTTGTTTATCTACAATATGATTACAATCTTTAATGCTTGTAAAAGATGAAATAGGATAACGTTCTACTAGATTTAGTGTTCCTTCATTATTAATAGCTCCAAAAAAACTTTCTTTATGTAGTTGTCCTCTAATGCAATCACCCTTTGCTACTAAAGGTATTTTCTTTCCTTCGTTATTTAGTTTATAATGCCATTTTCCATTTGAATCTTTATATTTTACATATTGAATTTCACCACGCTTTCTTACATTTTTCGAGGTTGGTGTTAATGTCCTGTTTTTTGATTGGAAATTGTTTAATACTTCGTTTTCAATATCTAAAATATAATGTGACTCGAAATTTTGCCACATTCTTGGTTTTTCATGATAAGAAATTCCACGTTCATTATCTTCATTATAACGTAATAAAATTTTATCTCTAATAGTTGCAGGTGGTATTAGTGTTAATACAGCTGCGTCAATAGCATGATGACTGTGTTTGGTGCGTTCTTTCTTTTCAAAACGTGGTTGTATTTTATAAATTTTTCTGAAATCAGCTGTTATATTACCTTTTTGTGCCTCTACCTTATTGAATATAGTTTTTAAATAAGGTATTGCATATTTTGTAATTGTTTGTGTATCTCTTAATTGACTGTTACGCCAACCAGCTTTATATTCTGTTTGAGTGAATGATTTGTATTTGTGTCGCCAATAATCTAAATCGAATTTGATATAGTGCCTACGGATTAATATATTGTCTTTTATATCTTTTTTGTCAGATGTTTTAGTTTTCCATTCTGCATACAATTTCTCTAATTCTTCTACTTTCTTTTTCATTACTTCTAATCTTGGCAGAATTGCTGTGTATGTAATTCCATCTATAGTGTTATCAGTATCATAGTTTGGACAATCATACGGTATTTTTTTTCCTTTAATTTGTTGATTGTATTTTTTTTCTGCAATGGTTAAGTTCTTTAATTCATTATCAAAACTCATACTTGCCGGAATAGTGTGTTCATAATCATACATTGTTCCATTTAGCAAATCTGCTATTTCTATCGTTTTTCCAGTGTACAAACATTGATAATTTTGTTCTGTCCATAATCGAACTTTATCTATTAAATTTTTTACATCATTTGGAGCAAATAATGCGAATTTTTCATTGTAAAATTCTTTTATTTTTTTTAGATAAGCAGCATTTTCTGCCTCTCTATTTCTTTGCCATCTTTCTATTGCTTTTCTTACATTGGCATTATTTAATTCACGAGCTGTTTCAATTACTACTCTGGTGTTTTCGTCTATTTTGTCATTTTCAATTAAATAATTAATAAGGTGTTTTAATTGATGTAGTGTTTTTAAAGCCATTGGGTTTTTAAAACCTTTGCTGATAGGTTCTGGATTGCCTAATATTTTTTTATCATTTCTAATTGGTGCATTTGGATAGGTTTCTTGTTCAGATGGATGCCAAAGATATTTTTTATTCTCTAAAGGAATATCATAAGTATCTTGTAAATGTTGAAATATTTTATCGTGTAGTCTTGCAGTTTTTAAATAATTATTTTCAGGTTTGCTTTTTGCTGATTTTATTAAAGTTTCAATTTCATTAATTATTTCATTTTCGATATTTATCTGATGTTGCAAGCCAAATTTTTGCCATGTTTTTTCACCATAAACTTCAATAATTTTCTGTTGTATTATTTCTAGTTTATTACTGATAAAATTTTCTTTATTTTCAAAATATTGAGTGATTAGTCCATTTAAAATTTCAAATTTTACCCTTTCTCTTTTATCTTCAATAATTACATCGTTAATAACTTTACTAAAATTCGAAATAACTTCACTGCTAATATCATTGATATTCATTACTTTATCCATATTGGCTAAATACACAGCATGACTATATATAAAACCTTGTTGAAGGTAAGGTAAAATTCGTTTAATTGCATTAAGACTAAGTGTTGCATAACCTTGCTGTAATCTAATTTTAGAAAACTTAATAGCTTTTTCTTCTTCAAGTTTTAAATTATTTATTGCAAATTCTTTTAGAAAGATATGTGGTTGTATTTTATCTTTTTTATTAGCTCCTTTAGAAAAATGTAAATGCCAAAGGTCTTCAGCACTATATTTACAATTAGTAGATTTTGGTTTATTTTCAAACGAATTTTGCCAATCTAATTTATTCTTCCAATCTTCTCCAAATATATCTTTGAATGAATTTAATAAACTGCAACTTATTACCTTAGTGTCATCTAGGAAATTTGCACCAATTTGATAACCAACCTTTTTTAATTCTTTATTTATACTACTTAGTTTAAAATCAGCACTAGCTTTATAAAAAATTGGATAAACAATTTCTTTTAATACAAAATTTAAAGGTTTTAAATCATTAACATTTTTAGTATTGTCGATTGGTTTTATTTTTAGATTATTTATAAAAATCCAAGTTCGATATTCTTCATAAAATGGATGGCTGATAGGGCATCTACGTTTGTTTTTTAAGTAAGTACATAAACCAACGTTTCCTTTTTGGGTTCTTAATGGACGTTGCCAAATAATGGCATTTTTTATTTTGTCAGTTAAATGTTCAAGTTGTTGTACTTTACATATTTCTTCTATTTCTTTTTCAAAATCAGAACGTAGGTTGTATCTTTTTCTGATTCGTGCATTGGTTTCTTTTTGTAAATGATATAAAGCAGCTCCTAATGTTTTATATTTATCTATGAATGGTCTAATTTCATTGACTCCAATAGCACCAGCATCGCCACCTCCTTCCATTATTGTCTTACTTTCCTTTTGTGCTTCTTCATCATCTTCTAAATCTTGTAAATTATTGTAGCCTCTGCGTTGTACTAATTGATAAAATATTCTTCCAATTATATGTGGATTATCTTGAAATATTTTTTGATATTTCTCATCTTTATTTATAATTAACTTTCGGAATAAGTAATAACTTTCATTTTTATCAGCATTAAATAATTCGAAATCCGGTTTTCCATCTCCATTAAAATCAAAACGTAGCCAATTAATAAACTTTGTACTCTGAGGGTATTTTCTACCAATACCTTTTGTATAATGTTTCCATTCATTTAATTCATCAATTGAAAGTGGACACATGTTGTTCTCAATCAGTATTTCTAATAAAGCCCATTTTCTATATTTTTCAGCTTGATAATTTCTTCTCTTTCCTCTACTTTCTGTTCGTTTTTGTACCATAGGAAATTCAATTCCTTTAACTTCGTCCACACCTTTTTCAAAAGTTAAAACACCTTTATCTATTATTTGATTTTGTGTATTTGTTGTGTCTCTAATTGCCCAACCAATTGAGTTTGTTCCTAAATCTAGACCAATTATTTTTTCCATAATTTTTATTGTTATATGTACTAAATTAAAAAACTATTTTATATATTTGTACTACACAATTAAAATCTTTTCACAATAAGGCTATAAGCCGAAGATTAAATCTTAAGTTCTGCGTACTCCGTGGAACTTTTTTTTATTGTAATAGTAAAATTCTTGATAAAAATATGTATAGAAGATGGATGATTATTAATTTCCATCCTCTTCATTCATAGCAAATGCGATGCTTCTGTAATTGACATAATCATCCACTGTAGAAAAACGAAAATCGGGATATTCCGCCATAAATTTTTTGTTTTTTAATCCACCTTGCAAAGGGCGTGGTGCCGGTGCATTGATTTGTTCCGTAGTGAGTGGAATTAATTCGTAGGTGGCATCCGGAAAATATTTTAATATAGTGAGTGCCAACTGCACACGGTTCATATAATCTGTACCGGCTATATGGTAAATTCCATTTTTTCCATCTTGCAATAAAAGATACAAGCAACGGGCAATATCGAACGCATTAATCGGTGTTGCATATTGATCTATGGGCAAACGCAAGGTGAGTTTTTGTTGTTCTAATATCTGGTCGATAATTCTGGAAACAAAATTTTTGCCGCGTTCTTCATCGCCATACACATTGGTAATACGCAATACGATATTCCCAGAACCAGCCGCAATTACAGCTTGTTCGGCTTCTAATTTATGTCTGCCATAAATAGATAATGGATGAATAGCATCCGTTTCTTGGTATGGACCGTTTTCGCCATCAAAAATATAATCGGTAGAAATAAACACCAACTTTGCATTTAATTCTTTTGCTAATTCAATAATATTTAAAGTAGAGACGACTGTTTTCTCATAACTTTCTTGTTCGTGTTGTTCGCAGTAATCTACATGTGTTAATGCACCACAATGCACAATAACGTTGGGCTGAAATGCTTTTACATCAAAGTTGCCTTCATTTTCTATATGTAATGTATCAAAAAAAACAGTGTCGCTGGCTTCGTATGAAAAATATGTGCCCACGCAATCCATACCTTTTTCTTTAAAATAACGCAAGCAATTTGAGCCTACTAATCCTGATGCGCCAATGATGAGAACTTTCATTTTGAGTTATAAGTTATTTGTTATTAGTTGTATGGGTTTAATGTCATTCCTTGTAAAAGGGAATCTTATGCTGATTAATAGGAGATTCCCACTTTTGTTGGAATGATTTTTACCATTTTAATTGACTATATTTTTTAATTCGTTTTAAAAAATAAAGTAATACAATGCTGCCGTTAAAAATACCAATTTTATTTGGCGATGCAACTGATTTTAATTGTTCATTTGATAATTGTTTACGATTCCATTTTTCTTTGTTGTGTTGATATTCAGCTAAGGCTGCTTTAATAGCTTTTGCTTCTTCAAAATTTCCCGATAGAACAGCTTTTATCCAAGCAATTAAATCTAAAAAATTTCTTGTTTTTTCTATTTTTTTTAATGTATTTGCATCGTAGTTTTTATGCAATAAAGCACGATTGTTTCTGAAATTTAAAAATGTTTTTTTAGGGTTGCTTTTGTTTAATGTGCCACCACCTACATGATACACGGTACTTTCTGCACAATAACAAATTTTATAGCCCAAATTTTTCAATCTCCAACACAAATCAATCTCTTCCATGTGTGCAAAAAAATCGGCATCCAAGCCGCCTACTTCATGAAACAAGCTTGCGCGTATGAACAAACAAGCACCACTTGCCCAAAATATTTCGTCACTTGTGTTGTATTGTCCGTTGTCTGTTTCGCAGGTGTCAAACATTCTACCTCTGCAAAATGGATAACCATATTTATCAATAAATCCACCGGCAGCTCCGGCGTATTCAAACTTATTTTTTTCGTGATAGGATACTATTTTTGGTTGACAAGCAGCAATCAAATCATCTTGTTGCATGTAGTGAATGGTGTTTTCAATCCAATTTGCACTTACTTCTACATCGGAATTTAATAACACATAATAATCACTTTGTACTTGTTTTAAGGCTTCGTTGTAACCACCTGCATAGCCTGTGTTTACTGCATTTTGTATGATTTTAACCGTTGGGAAATTTGTTTGTATATACGATACCGAGTCATCGGTTGAGGCATTGTCGGCAACATAAATTGTTACATTGGGTGCAGTTGAATATTGCAATACATTGGGTAAAAATTGTTGTAACCAATGTTTTCCATTGTAATTTAAAATAACGACTGCAACTTTTGGTTGAAACATCATGCTAAACAAAGATACTTATTACTTGTTACTTACGCGTTATTGCTAATAATTTATTCCGGCACGTTTCCATCTGCGATGGCTCCACAACCAATATTCCGGTCTGTGTTGTATATCTGTTTCAAGTAAACGAACATATTTTTCGGCTATTTCATTTTCTGTTGTTTGTGAAGCCTGCTTCGTGATAGGTTTTAAATGTACCTCATAATAGCCTCTATTTATTTTTTGAATAGATGCATACAGTACAATTGCATCGGTGCGAATTGCCAACGTATTAAAACCTTTGTGAAACGGTGTGTTTAAACTCATGAACTTTGTCCAGTATGCATTTTCGGTATCAACCGGTGTTTGATCGGCTAAAAATGCCACCATTGATGGTTGTTTTTGTAAGTGTGTGTATAATGTTTTTATTTGATTGGTTGCAATTAATTGAGCACCGAACCGAGCTCTGTTTTTTTGCAATAAGGCATCAAACGTCTTATTTTTAGATGGTGCATACAATGCATAAAATGGCAAGTTAGTTTTTAATCCGGCAAGGAGAGAAGTCCATTCCCAATTGCCATAATGACCTAACACAATAAAAATATGTTTTCCTTTTTTTTCTTGTGTACGCAGTAATTCATAGCTTTCGTGATGAATTTGTATTCTGTGTTTTAATTCTTGTTGAGATATAGAAAAACTCTTGATAGTTTCCACCAATAAATCAGAAAGATAGTGATAGTATTTGCTTCGGATGTACCATAATTCTTGACTTCTCTTATGCGGAAATGCATTCATTAGATTGATATCAATAGTTGTTTTTCGATAAGCATATAGCCTATTTAAAATAAAATAAATGATATCAGATAAAATAAATAATATACTGAATGGTAAAAAGGAAAGGAGCTTTATAAACAGGAATAATAGGTGTGTGCTAATCCATTGCATACTACGAAAATAGGTATTATTTATGATTTCATTTTTATGTTCATTTTAAATTGATTCTATTTGAACTTAATCTGCCATGCATCTACTTTATAACAACAAAAGGATGTGTATCTTTGTGCTATGCAAACTATATTGATAGAGCCACAATATGTAGGCTCGTGTTCTTACTGGAAAATTTTATTAAGTGCTGATACTGTTTGTTTTGATATGCACGAACATTATGTGAAACGCAGTTATAGAAACAGAGCACATATTTTGAGTGCGAATGGATTATTGCGTTTAAGTATTCCGTTAGAAAGTGGAAAGAATCAGCATGCGGCAATGAAAGATGTACGTATTTCATACAAAGAAGATTGGCAAAGTTTGCATTGGCAAAGTTTAATTTCTTGTTATAGTCGTTCTCCTTTTTTTGAATATTACGAAGATAGATTTCAATCTTTTTATACTACAAAATTTGAATTTCTATCGGAATATAATGTGGCACTTTTTAAAACCATTTTAAGTATCTTAAAAAAGGATATTCCGTTTCAATTTTCGGAACGTTATTTTAAACAAGATGAAACATCGATGTTAGATAGAAGAAATTTTATCTTACCTAGAAATAATCAGGTAGAATTTTTTCCGGAATATACGCAAGTATTTAACGACAGAATGCCTTTTATATCTGATTTATCGGTGTTTGATGTGTTGTTTAATGCCGGAAATAAGAGCCAAGAAATATTGAATTCGATGCGATTTAAATCTTAACTTCTAGATTTACTTTCCAAAGTTCAGCCTTTTCATCTTTGTCGTATTCTTTCGTCAATTTCACATCCATATTAAAATTGGTCAGTGCAACATCGGCAACTTCTTTTGCTTTAATGTTGAATGTTTTCCATTCACTCGTAATGTTTTCAATCTTAGAAAGTTTAGCATTTTTTACATTGTAATTTCGTAGTTGCATTACTAAGTAATTATACATTCCCATTGCTTTATTTTTATCATCGGTTTTTATAAAACCACAACTCCAGGTGTATTTGCCATTTTGTGTGTTCTTTATAAATACAGATTCGTATGCACCATTGATATTATAGTTTCCATAATATACGTTCGATGAATTTGGAATCTTTATGGTATCCATTGCATACTTTGCATTTTGTTTTAATTGCGTGATGGTGTAATTAATGCCATCTTGCAAATTATAATACGTATAATCAGGAACAGACCACCAAGTTGGATTCATATCTAACGTAACACGAATACGATTGATTTCATAATATTTTTCAATTGCATTGTAACGCAACACTTTTAAACTCATCGGTGTGCCGATGTTTCCTTGTACTAACTTTAGCACTTCACCATACGATTTTTTATGAATCGGTACTTTATCAATTTCAATAATCAAATCACCCGGACGAATGCTCTGTGCATTGAGGTAATGATTTATTTCCAACGATTTGATTTTAAAGCGTTGTGCAGTTGAATCAAATATAGCTTGGCCGCCAATTCCGCCAATTTTGGCACTCGGCGTGTACGCGGTTGTTAAGCAATAGAACAACCCGATAAAAATAGATAGTAAATATTTCATGTTGCGTGTAACACAAAATTACGGTGTATCACGCAGGTAAAAAACGGTAAAGTTGTTAATTATACTTTAAATCCTTGATAATAATCAAGGATATTTTACATTTTTTTCATGAGACCGCCAAACTTCATCATTTGCATTAAATCGGATACTTTTATTTTTCCGCTCATAAATGCTGCTTGCGGATTTTGTTTTCCGGTTTCAACATCTATATAGGTTTGTGCGTCTGTTGTTATTGTTAAGTCGATTGATGCTGGTTTTTGTTCGATAGATTTTACTGTTACTTCTTGATTTTTAATTTCAATTAAATAATTTAAATCATTTTCTAATTCCAACAAAACATGCATCTCAACACCATCTGCTTTTTCTTTTTTTAATCTGGATGGTAAACTATTGATAATGTCATCTATTGAAATATCTTTTCTCTCTTGACTTGATTCTTGTTTCTGATAGGCTACATCATCAATGACCATTTTAGCAATTATTTCGCGCATAATTTCGGAGGAGCCACCGCCGATTGTTCCTATTCTTGAGTCTCTAAACGCACGTGCAGCTTTGTATTCTTCCATATAACCATAACCGCCTAAAAACTGCAATACTTGATAAGCACATTTGTCGGCTAATTCAGAAGCTAAAAGTTTAGACATTGAACTTTCTTTCACGGCATATTTTCCATCGGCGTGCATTCTGCATGTGTGTAAAACAAAAAATTTGGTTGCTTCAATCTCGGATGCTAATTGTGCTACGCGATGTCGCAATACTTGAAATTTGTTGATGGTTCTGCCAAATGCACTGCGTTGGCTCATGTATTCTAAACCGTATTTCAACATTTCTTCGCAGGAAGCATATCCCATGATGGCACCACCTAAACGTTCGGTTTGCAAACCGCCCATTAAATAATAAAAACCTTTGCCTTCTTCGCCCAACAAATTTTTGGTTGGCACTTTCACATTGTCGAAATGTAACTCTGCTGTATCGGAAGCATGCCAACCTAATTTTTTTAATTTATTTTTGGTGATGCCTTCGCTGCTTAAATCAACGACAATTAAACTTACACCTGCTGCTCCGGCTTCCGGATTGGTTTTGCAAACTAATATTACAAAGTGACCATAAACACCATTGGTGATAAATGTTTTAGTTCCATTTAAGATGTAATAATCGCCTTCTTTTATAGCACGTAGTTGTATGTTGGCAGCATCACTTCCGGCACCCGGTTCGGTGATGCCGATGCAACCAATTTTTTCTCCGGCAATGGCCGGTTTCAAAAATTCTTGTTTTAGATATTCACTTCCGTGATGAAAAATATAAGGTGTACTCATAAATACTTGCACGGCTGCGGTAATAGCAAATCCGCCGGAATACACTTTAGAAATTTCTTCGCACATCACGACATTATAAAAGAAATCGAGGTTGCTGCCGCCGTACGCTTCCGGATAGCACAGGCCGAAATAGCCCATTTCACCGAACTTTTTCCAAAACTCACGCGGAATTTTTCCATCTTGTTCCCACTGGTCGATGTGCGGAATAGCTTCGGTTTGCAAGAACTGACGAATGGTTTGTCTGAATACTTCATGATCTTCATTGAAGTAGTAAGAAAGTGCTGTTGACATATAATGAAATAATTTAGTATTTAAATAATGAAATAATTATTGTTTAGATTGATTTAATTTTGTTGTTGAAATGATTTTTGTTAGAACTTTTCGTATCTCAAAAAGTTTATCTAATAATAATTGAGGATTTGGAAAGGTATCCACTGCTTTACATATTTCCAACCAATATTCTGTTTCTTCTAATTCTTTTAATGCGATTTTTAGTTTATGAATAAAATCAGCTTTACTTTCGGCATTCTGTGCTTCTTTCGCATTTGCTCCAATCGAAGTGCCAGATTTTAATAGTTGATTTGCAATAACATATTTTCTTTTCTCTTCCAATATTTCACAATACAGAACAATTTGAATGGAAAATTCAAACGTAAGTTTCAATATTGGATTATCTTTCTTGTGCATCGTTACAGTATTCATTATTACATTACTTCATTGTTTAATTATTTAATTTTCTAAATAAACTTCCGAATTGCATCATTTTTCCTAAATCGGATACTTGGATTTTGCCGGACATAAATGCTGCTTGAGGATTTTGTTTTCCGGTTTCTACATCAATGTATGTTTGTGTATCGGTTGTTATTTTTAAGTCAAAAGTTGTAGGTTTTTGGTCGATAGATTTTACTGTTACTTCTTGATTTTTTATCTCAATAAAATAATTCAAATCGTTTTCAAATTCAAACAAAACATGCATTTCTACACCATTCGCTTTTTCATTTTTAAATCTTGATGGTAAAGAAGAAAATAATTCATCCATCGAAATCTCTTGATACTTACTACTTGTATCTTGTGTCTTATAAGATACTTCGTCAATTACCATCTTAGCAATAATCTCACACATAATTTCGGAAGTTCCACCACCGATAGTTCCTAATCGAGAATCGCGGAAAAAACGGGCAGCTTTGTATTCTTCCATATATCCATAGCCACCAAACATTTGCAAGCATTGATAGGCTAATTTGTCGGATAATTCTGTTGCCAATAATTTCGACATCGATGCTTCTTTTACACAATATTTTTTTTCGTTGTGCATTTGGCAAACCATATACGTATAGGTTTTTATACTTTCTAATTCAGAAACCAATTGTGCAATTCGATGTCGTAACACTTGAAATTTGTTGATGCTTCTTCCAAAGGCTTTGCGTTCACTCATGTATTGTAGAGTATATTCAATCATCAACTCGGAAGAAGCAATAGCACCAAGTGCTAAGGTCAATCGTTCCAATTCAAAACGCTGCATGATATAATAGAAACCTTTGTTTTCTTCGCCTAATAAATTTTCAATCGGCACTTCTACATTATCAAAAGCAATTTCAGCGGTGTCGCTGGCTTTCCAGCCTAATTTATTCAGATTATTTCTGGTTACACCTTTTGTATTTCCATCTACCAAAATCATAGAAATTCCACTCGAACCGGAAGATGAAGTTTTGCAGGCAACAATCATATAATCGGCTAAGTAACCATTGGTAATAAAACATTTACTTCCGTTGATGATGTATTTGTCGCCTTTTTTTTCTGCTGTTGTTTTGATACCTGCGACATCACTTCCTGCATGTGGCTCTGTAATTGCTAAACATCCAACCAATTCACCTGCAATGGCTTTGGTTAAATATTTTTCTTTTAATGTTTCAGATGCTTCATGTTTTAAATGCGACATCGAAAGATATGGATGTGCAGAAATGCTGGCTGCAAAGCCGCCACTCCAACATTTTCCTACTTCTTCAATAAATATAACGTCATACCAAAAATCAAGATTCGAACCGCCATATTTTTCTTCTTGTGTAATTCCGTAAAATCCCATTTCACCGAATCGCTTAAAAATAGAACGAGGTAAAAAGCCGTCTTCTTCCCAATTTTCAATATTTGGCATCACTTCTTTGTCCAAAAAATCTCGTAATGTTTTTCGGAATAACTGATGTTCTTCTGTTAGGTAATATGATTCTAATACTGTCATTTTAATTAAGTAATTAAGTAATTAAGTAATGAAGTAATGATTGTTTTGTATTATTTTATTATTTCATTATTTCATTATTTCATTATTTCATTATTTCATTATTTCATTATTTCATTATTTCATTATTTCATTATTTCATTATTTCATTATTTCATTATTTCATTGTTCAATTAGTTAATTGTCTTTAAATTCAACATTTCTCTCGTTTCGGATATCGTTGCAATTTCTCTGTCTAACATGCGTGCCAATTGTACACCGGCTTCTACACAATCGCCATTCGATTTTGCCATTTCTCCATTTGGTAAATAAAAATTATCTTCTAATCCAACGCGGAAATTTCCACCCATCGTACACGCAATTGCTGCGAGTTGCCATTGTTTACGGCTGATACCAATCACTTGCCAAAATGCTCCTTGTGGTACTTGTTTTATTTGATGAATTAAATTATCTACTGTAGCCGGAATGCCGCCTAAAACGCCCATCACTAAACTGTAACACGCATTGGCCGGAATTAACCCCATTTCTCGAAGCGGTTCTACATTGTAAATATGTCCGGTGTCAAAACATTCCATTTCCGGACAGATATTATTTTCATTCATCGTTTTTACCACTTTTATCATCGTATCGAATGAGTTTTCAAAAACGGCATTCCAATGAAATTGTTTTTGTTTTTTGGAGAAGATGGCATAGTTCATACTGCCCATGTTGAAGGCAGCCATATCCGGTTTGGTGACCGGCAAATGCTTGATTCTTTCTTCAACGGAAAGCCCGATTGCACCTGTTGAGAAATTGATAATTACATCCGATGAATGCTTGCGTACTTCAGCTTTTATTTCTTCAAATACTTCGGTTCGCCAGCTTGGAATACCGTTGTCTTCGCGTGCATGAATATGAACAATACTCGCACCGGCATCTACGGCACGTTTGGTTTCTTCACCCAATTCTTTTGGAGTGTAAGGTATGGCAGGGCAATGAGAGCGGTTGGTGGCAGCACCTGTGAGTGCACAACTCAATATTAATTTTTTGTTTGACATGTTACTTTTTTTTATTCTATTTTTTAATGAATTATTCTCCTTTCCAATTGGGTTTTCGTTTTTCTTTAAATGCAGATAAGCCTTCTGCTGCATCTTTACTTTGCAAGCATTGCATCAACATGGCGTGTAAGTATGCATGTTTTTCATCTGCTGATTTTGTTTTCATTTCGTGAAATGCTTTTAAGCCTAAGCGTATGGCTGTTGGCGATTGCTCTTTGATGTCGCTTACTAATTGTTGTACGGTTGTTTCTAATTTTTCTTCGCTTACTACTGCTGATACTAACCCAATTTCTTTCGCTTCTTGTGCTGATAAAATTTTGGCGCGCAAACATAAATCCAAAAGTTGGCGTGCTGACATTAATGGTTCTAAAGTTGCCATTACTTGAAATGGAAAAATGCCGCGTTTAACTTCAGGCAAGCCAAATTTTGCCGACTCTACAGCCACGACATGCGTGCAACCGCCAATCATTAAAAAGCCGCCTGCATATACATCGGCGTGTACTTGCGCGATGCATGGTTTGTGCAGTCCGTTGAATTCATCGCCTAATTTTACAGGCTCTTTAGGCATTGGAATGGTTGATGGTTTTTCTATAGTGTCTTCGCCGGCAAATGCCTTTAAATCGGCGCCGGCACAAAAGGTTGGTCCGTTGGCTTTAAGCACTACAGCCCAAATGGCATTGTTGTAATGTGCGTAGGCGAGTGCGTAGGCGAGTTCGTTGGCAAGTGGTGCATGAAACGCATTGCGTTTCTCCGGCCGATTGAGCGTAATGGTCAGTACATTGTCTTTTTCATCTATTAATAGATAAGCAAAATTTTGCTCGGAGAAATTACGGATGTCTTGTTGTGAGTATAGCATTTTAATTTATGATTTTAGAATTCAGATTTATGATTTATTTTTTATTCCTATTTTTTAACCGCAAAGTTCGCAAAGTTTTTCGCAAAGTTTTTTGAGTTATACTTTGTGTACACTGCGTAAAACTTTGTTACCTCTGCGGTTTAATTTTCATTATTACATTATTACATTATTACATTACTACATTATTTCATTATCCTTCTTTCATCTTTAATAACAAAGTTCCGGCTTCGACGAATTGTTTGTTGTTTACATATACTTCTTCCACTTCGCCGTCGCTGTGGGCTTCAATGGTGCTTTCCATTTTCATCGAAATCATCTTTAATAAAGCATCACCGGATTTTACTACATCACCCGCTTTTACTAATACAGTGGTTACTTCACCCGGCATCGGTGCAATGTAGCCGCCTTTTACAGTTTCTTCTATCGGACTTGGAAATTTATCGACACTTTGTAATACGATTTGTCCTAATTGTGCTGCATGCACAAAATATTGATTGCCATTTTGCGAAACAAAAAATTGACGACGAATATTATTGATTTCAAGCGTTATTGGTTCGTGAAGACACGAACCATGGCTTAATGAACCATGGCTATGTGTTTCGTGTGGACACGAACCAAGGCGATGCGTAATAAATTTAGAAGTGAAATTCTTATTAGCAAAGGAGATTTGTAAAGTTCCATTTTCATTCGTATATGCAACCGTAAATTCAAAACCGTTGTAACTGTATTTTTCTTGCTGTGCCTGATATGGATTATTGCGCCAACCGGCAGGAACACCTTGAGCCAAGGTTCTGTTTTTTTCTCGTTGTATAAAGCGATAATGTTGCAACGCACACGTCAATAAATCCAAGGTTTCTTGTGTATATTTCTCACCTTCGTACTTGAATTTTTTATCTAAGAAATGTGTGTCAAAATCTCCCTTTCTAAAATCTTGATTTTGTAAAATGGCTGTCAAGAAATTTTTATTGGTTGTAAATCCGGTTAACACCAATTCTTGCATAGCTAAAGTCAACTTGTTAATTGCTTCATTTCTATTTTTTCCTTTGGCAATGATTTTAGCAATCATCGGGTCGTAAAATGTAGAAATTTCAGAACCACTTTCAATGCCGGTATCATAACGCAAACCGGAAATTGAAGCTGGAATCCAATCCAATATTTTTCCCGTAACAGGCAAGAAATTATTAGCCGGATCTTCGGCATAAACACGCACTTCAATTGCATGTCCGTTTTGTGTAATGTCGGTTTGTTTAAATGCAATTGGATTGCCTTCAGCCACTTCAATTTGCAAACGCACTAAATCTAATCCGGTTACTTCTTCTGTAACAGGATGTTCCACTTGCAAGCGTGTATTGACTTCCAAAAAATAAAAGGATTGGTCGGGAGCCACAATAAACTCTACGGTTCCGGCATTGTCGTATTGAATAGCTTTACATACTGCAACTGCAGCATCGCCCATTTTTTTACGTGTTTCATCGGTAATAAAAGGTGAAGGACTTTCTTCAATTACTTTTTGATAACGTCGTTGAATACTGCATTCGCGTTCAAATAAATGTAGTGCATTGCCGTGTTTATCGCCAAAAATTTGAAACTCAACATGACGTGCAGAATCAAAATATTTTTCAATCAAAAGTGTATCATCACCAAAACCATTTAATGCTTCTGATTTAGCTTCGCTGATGGCTTTGTCTATTTCCTTTTCTTCTCGAACGATACGCATGCCTTTTCCGCCGCCGCCTGCACTTGCTTTTAATAAAACAGGAAAACCAATTTCAATCGCTTTTGCTTTGATAGTGGCTTCGCTTTGGTCGTCGCCTTGATAGCCCGGAATGGTTGGCACTTGATGTGCTTGCATAATTTTTTTTGCACCAATTTTTGAGCCCATTACTTCAATGGCTTTAGGATGAGGGCCTACCCAAATAATATTTTCGTCAATAACACGTTGTGCGAATTCTACACGTTCACTTAAAAAGCCATAACCCGGATGAATGGCATTAGCTCCGGTAGCTTTTGCTGCAGCAATAATTTTATCCATTACAAGATAAGATTCGACAGCTTGATTGCCACCAATGCGAACAGCTTCATCAGCATATTTTACAAACAATGCATTCTCATCAGCATCGGAAAAGACTGCCACCGTAGCGATGCCCATTTCTCGACAGGTTTTAAAAATGCGAATGGCAATTTCTCCACGATTGGCAACGAGTAGTTTAGTTATATTGGTATTGAGATTGGAGATTGGAGACATATTTATTTCAGATTTATGAATTATGATTTCAGATTTAATTTTTTGATTTATTTATTTAATATTTTCCATTCAATATTTCTAACTCTAATGATTTTTAGGAATTAAGTGGCTATTTATTAATTCATAAGATTTTTGTGTATTAATTATTGAATTCATATTTAAATTCAAATTTTCAATCTCAAATCTCAAATCTCATATCTCATATCTCATATCTCATATCTCATATCTCATATCTATTACATTCTATAAACGCCATAACTACTTGTTCCTTTAATTTCATTTAGATAGGTGAGTGCTAATACTAAACTCATTACATTTCTGGTCTCTCTTGGGTCGATGATGCCATCATCCCAAAGTTGACCGCTGGCGAAAAATGCATTACTTTGTTTTTCAATTTCCATTTTCATAAATTCTTTCATTTGTGCCGCTTGGTTTTCGTCATAAGGTTGTCCGGATTTTAATGCACTTTCTTTGCTCACCATTTGCATCACACCGGCTAATTGCTCGGCACCCATTACAGCAATCATGGAATTTGGATATGTAAATAAAAATCTTGGATTGTAAGCTCTACCGCACATGGCATAATTTCCTGCGCCATACGATGCACCCATAATAATTGTAAACATAGGCACTTCGGAGTTGGAAACGGCATTTATCATTTTAGCACCATCTTTAATAATGCCATTTTGTTCATAATCTTTGCCCACCATAAATCCAGTTATATTTTGTAAAAACAAAATAGGTGTGTGGTTCATGTTGCATAACTGAATGAAATGAGCACCTTTGTTAGCAGAATCATTAAATAAAACGCCATTGTTGCCAATAATTGCTATTGGATACCCATGTATTTTAGCATATCCGCATACTAAGGTAGTTCCATAATCTTTTTTGAATTCGTGAAACTCAGAACCATCAACAATTCTGGCAATTACTTCCCGACAATCAAATGGAATTTTGGTGTCGGCAGAAACAATGCCGAGTAGTTCGTCTATATTATATATTGGCTCTTTATAGATTTCAGATTTTTGATTTTTTATTTCAGATTTAATTTGAAGATTGTCTATGATTTCTCTTGCAATACGAATGCCGTCTAATTCATCTTGAGCCAAATAATCAGAAACGCCGGAAATTTTAGAGTGCATCTCTGCACCACCTAAGGTTTCGTCATCAACTATTTCGTTGGTCGCCATTTTTACTAAAGGCGGTCCGGCTAAAAATACTTTTGCATTATTTTTTACCATGATAACATAGTCGCTCATGCCCGGAATATACGCACCACCTGCAGTTGAATTTCCGAATACGATAGAAATAGTGGGAACGCCTTTTTTAGAACGGCGTGTAATTTCTTTAAAATTATTACCACCCAAATTAAATACTTGTGCTTGGTCAGGTAAGTTGGCTCCGGCACTTTCCACTAAACTAATGCCGGGCAAATTATTTTCTGCACCAATTTCTGCAATACGTAAAGCCTTTTTCAAAGATGCTATGTCGATGGCACCACCTTTATTAGTTCCAACATTGGCAGTAATTAAACACATTTTTCCGGAAACAAACCCGATGCCGGCAACCATGGTTCCACCTGTACCAAAACCGCCTTTTACGCCTAATCCGGCTAATGGGCAAAGTTCTAAAAAGGGAGAATCTTGGTCGAGTAACAAGTCGATGCGTTCTCTTGCTAAAAATTTTCCACCAGCTTTTGCTTTAGCGATGTGTTTTTCTTCTCCTTGATAAAGTGATTGATTTAAATGTTTTTTTAATTCTTCCAATTTAGCCAACATCAAAGCATAATTTTCTTTATAAGAAGTAGCGTTTACATTAATCTTCGTTTTTATCGTTGCCATACCAAATTTGTTACACAGATTATTTAACAATTATACAAAGAATTCTTTTAATTTGACCGCTCGTTTGGTAAATTACCAATGTAAAGTTTATGTTAAACATGTTTATTTTATTGATATTCAATAAGATGGTAAATTTAACAAACGAACGTTTGGTAAATATTTGCTAAAATTAAAATACTTTTTTACTTTTGTTTATTCTATTTATTTAACAACAAAAAATTATCTAAAATGACAGCAAGAGAAATTGTATTAGCTTTACCAAGCAGACTTAAAACAGAAGAAGCAGCAGGCCAAAGTGGCACTTTTCACTTTAAATTAGAAGGCGAAAATGGTGGTGAATTCACTGTAAATGTAGCCAATAGTGTTTGCACTGTATCAGAAGGATTAACAGGAGAAGCAGATTGTGTTATTTCTGCTTTATCGAGTGATTTTGAAGATGCAGAAGAAGGTCGTGTGAATAAACAAATGGCCGTGATGATGGGAAAAATTAAAATTAGTAATTTAGGAGCGATGTTGAAATTTATCGGAATGTTCAACGAATTAGAAGCTGCATAATCATTGCATCAGATTAAAATAAAAAAAACAGCTCATTGAGCTGTTTTTTTTATGCTTTTGAAAACGTAACAATCAAAAATAAGGTCAATAATACAATAAAGAAAATTGCTACGAAATACTTATGAATGTCGATTTCTACTTTCTTCTCAGTCATACTTTTGGGTTTATTTACATGAATTTAACACGAACATCAATCATTCGCTTTGTAACTTATTAACATATCTTCATTTTGTGTTATTTATGTATGTTCAATCATATATTATTGACTTTTGTTCTATGTGATTAACAAATTCTTTTGTTTATTTGGAGATTCAATTTTTTTTATGTCAGAAATAAATAAATACAGTAAAGTTATTACACAAGATCCAACACAACCTGCAGCACAAGCGATGTTGCATGCAATCGGATTAAAAGAGGAGGATTTTAAGAAAGCACAAGTTGGAATTGTATCAACAGGTTGGGATGGTAATCCATGTAATATGCATTTAAATGGTATAGCGGCTAATTTGAAAAATTTAGTCAACCAACAAAATTTAGTGGCACTTAATTTCTATACGATTGGTGTGAGTGATGGTATTTCTATGGGAACTTCAGGCATGCGTTATTCATTGGTATCTCGTGAAGTAATTGCAGACTCAATAGAAACCAATGCAGGTGCTCAATTTTATGATGGAATCATTTCTATTGCAGGTTGCGATAAAAATATGCCCGGTGTAATAATGGGTATGGCTCGTTTAAATCGTCCATCCTTGATGATATATGGTGGTTCAATAGCTGCCGGAAAATATAAAGAAGAAAAATTAGATGTCGTTTCTGCATTTGAAGCATTAGGTAAAAAATTTGCAGGAACAATTTCAGAAGAAGATTATAAAGGAGTGATTGAACATGCTTGTCCGGGTGCCGGTGCATGTGGTGGTATGTACACCGCAAATACTATGGCTTCTGCCATCGAAACATTAGGAATGAGTTTACCGTACTCTTCAAGTAATCCGGCTATTTCGGATGATAAAAGAAATGAAGTAAAACAAGCAGCTATTGCTATCAAAAATTTGTTAGAAAAAGATATTAAACCAAGCGATATCATGACCTTCAAAGCATTTGAAAATGCCATTCGAATGGTTATCGTTTTAGGTGGAAGTACGAATGCTGTTATGCACTTAATTGCAATGGCAAAAACAGTGGGTGTTAATTTAACGATTAATGATTTTGTTCGATTAGGAAATGAAACACCGATGCTTGCTGATTTTAGACCAAGTGGAAAATATGTAATGGAAGATTTACATAAAATTGGAGGTGTTCCTGCTGTAACGAAATACTTATTAAAAGTTGGTTTGTTACACGGAGATTGTTTAACAGTAACCGGAAAAACATTAGCAGAAAACGTAGCAGATTTACCGGATTTAACGGATGGTCAAGATTTATTACATACTATTGATAATCCAATTAAGAAAACGAGTCATATCCGTATTTTATATGGAAATATTGCCAGTGAAGGCGCTGTTGCAAAAATTACTGGAAAAGAAGGGGAGCGTTTTGATGGAACAGCGAAATGTTTTGATACAGAACAAGCAGCCATCGATGCAATGAAAGATAAAAAAATTGTAGCAGGTGATGTAGTGATTATCCGATATATCGGACCAAGAGGTGCACCGGGAATGCCGGAAATGTTAAAACCAACTTCCGTTTTAATGGGTGAAGGATTAGGTAAAGAGGTAGCACTTATTACGGACGGTCGTTTTAGTGGCGGTTCTCATGGTTTTGTGGTTGGACACGTTACTCCGGAAGCTCAAAATGGTGGAAATATCGCTTTGGTAAAAGATGGAGATCGAATTGTAATTGATGCCGTAAATAATACGATTGATGTAATGATTAGTGATGAAGAATTACTACAGCGTAAACAATCTTGGACTGCTCCGGCATTAAAAGCAACATCAGGAGTATTATATAAATATGCCAATTCAGTTTCATCTGCCAGCAATGGCTGTGTTACAGATGGTATCTAATTGTCATTATTTAGGTAATTATTCATCTATTTTTAGATTCATAATTCAACAATGAAGCAGTATTTGAGTTTAAACTTTGAATGCTCATTTCTTTAATATTCAATTTAAGTAGTAATTTAGCATTACTACTTTTTTTATGCAACAGAAAAATATTGGAATATTAACATCAGGAGGAGATGCACCCGGAATGAATGCATGTATTCGTGCAATCACTCGAACGGCCATTCAAAACAAAATGCATGTCTTTGGTTATCTTAATGGTTATGAAGGTTTGATTCATCATCATTTTATAAAATTAGATTCACGGGCTGTTGGAAATATTATTCATAGAGGCGGAACTATCCTTAAATCATCCAGAAGTCCACAATTTGCTACTCTGGAAGGTAGAAAGTTGGCATATCAATCATTAATTAAGAATGAAATTGCTGCATTAATTGTGATAGGCGGAGACGGCACAATGAAAGGTGCTGTTGAGTTTTCTAATGAATATTCGGATATTACAATTATTGGGATTCCCGGAACTATAGATAACGATTTGTTTGGCACAGATTATACTATCGGGTATGATTCTGCTGTTCAAACAGCCGTTGAATTAATAGACAAATTAAGAGATACTGCTAATGCATTAGGTCGATTATTTTTTGTAGAAGTAATGGGAAGAGATGTTGGGTCAATAGCATTAGCTGCCGGATTGGCAGCAGGTGCTGAAGATATCTTAATTCCCGAAATTAAAACAGACTTAAATGAACTTTCAAACAAGCTACGTGCATGTAAACATAAAGAATCATTTATCGTGGTTGTGGCAGAAGGTGATGATGCCGGAGGTGCATTAGAAATTGCTGCAAAATTTAAGCAAATGCATCCGGAATACGATATAAAAACATTGATTTTAGGTCATTTATTAAGAGGTGGAAATCCAACAGCAAATGATAGGATTCTAGCCTCGCGTTTAGGTGTTTCTGCGATAGATGCAATGCTGAATGGAAAGAAAAACTGTGTGGTTGGATTGAAAAATAATGAAATTATTTACACACCATTAAACTTGTGTCAAAAACATTTTTTGACGTTAAATAAAGAGTGGAATCACTTAATTCAATTATTATCTAACTAAATAAATGGAAGTAAACTGTGATTATTTTTCTATTTTATTGCTCAATTCATTTTTAAACTGTTAAGAAATCACTATATATTGAAAAATCAACTTGCATTTTTTTTATAGAAGTCAATATTTAGTAGATTTGTAATAAGCATAATTTATAGAATATTTTTAGAAATGTCAGACGCAAAAATACAGATTTCAGGTGCAGAAGCCGTTATAAAAAGTTTAGTAGCAGAAGGTATTGAAGTTATTTATGGTTATCCGGGTGGTGCAATTATGCCCATTTATGATGCCCTTTGGCATTATATGGATAAAATCAACCATGTGTTAACAAGACACGAGCAAGGTGCAACGCATGCAGCAGAAGGTTGGGCACGCGTGAAAGGAAAAGCAGCCGTTTGTTTTGCTACTTCCGGTCCGGGTGCTACCAATTTAATTACAGGAATTGCTGATGCTATTATGGATAGCACTCCGATGGTGTGTATTACAGGTCAAGTACCGATGCATTTGCTAGGAACCGATGCATTTCAAGAAACCGATGTAATTGGTATCACTATGCCAATTACGAAATGGAATTATCAAATCACCAGAGCAGCTGAGATTCCGTCTGTTTTAGCGAAAGCTTTTTATATAGCCAATTCCGGTAAACCAGGTCCTGTTTTAATTGACATAACAAAAAATGCTCAATTTGAAATGATGGAATGGACTGGCTATCAGGCTTGTGAATCGGTGAGAGGGTATACACCAAAATATACTGTGCAACAAGATAGTCTACAAAAAGCTGCTGAAATAATAAATTTAAGTAATAAGCCTTTAATTGTTGCTGGTCAAGGTATTATAATTTCCAAAGCAAAGGAATTGTTAGAGCAATTATCAACTAAAACAGGCATACCGGTTGCTACAACAATGCAAGGTTTGGGTGCAGTAAGTCCCAATCACGAGAACTATGTTGGTATTCCGGGAATGCACGGTAATTATTCGGTAAATATTAAAATGAACGAGTGTGATGTGATGATTGCTATCGGTATGCGTTTTGATGATCGCGTTACCGGTGATGTAACAAAATTTGCAAAACAAGCTCGTGTAATTCATATTGAGATTGATCCGGTCGAAATCAATAAAGTAGTTAAAACGGAAGTAGGTATTTGTGCAGATGCTTCTGAAGCATTGGAAGCTTTAATTCCATTATTGCAAGAAAATAAGCATACAGAATGGATTACTTCATTTAAAGAATTAGATAAACAAGAAGATGTAAAAGTTATTCAATCAGCTATTTATCCTACAACGGAAGGTATTAGAATGGGTGAAATTATGCATCTTATTGATGAAAAAACAAATGGAAATGCGATTATAGTACCGGACGTTGGACAACACCAAATGTACGCTATGCGATATTACAATTATCGTAAACCGAATTCTTGGGTTTCTAGCGGAGGTTTAGGTACTATGGGTTTTGCATTACCGGCAGCAATTGGTGCCCAAATGGCAGCACCGGACAGAACAGTTGTTGCCATTATTGGAGATGGTTGTTTCCAAATGACCATACAAGAACTTGGTACAATTTGGCAACATAACTTAAACGTGAAAATTGTCATCTTCAATAATAATTATCTTGGAATGGTTCGCCAATGGCAACAATTATTTTTTGATAAGCGATATTCACAAGTGGAACTCAAAAATCCGGATTTTGTAGCCATCTCTAAAGGGTTCCGTTTAGAATCAGCTAAAGTAGAAAATAGAGATGAGTTAAGTGCTGCTTTGGATAAAATGTTTGCCCATGATGGAGGCTACGTTTTAGAAGTAGTGGTAGAAAAAGAAGAAAATTTATTTCCAATGGTTCCAAGCGGAAAAGCTTGTAGCGATGTAATTTTAGAACCTCAATAATTCATGAAAGCACATAAAATACAATTTATATCATATAATCAACCGATCTTAATTGGTCGTTTTATGCTTATTTTTTCCAGAAGAAGGGTAGATGTTACCAATTTCGCTTTTAGAAAGATTGACGAAAATGATGGTGAATTTACCATCGAGTTTAATGCGGAACAATGGGCTGCCGAAAATTTATTAAAACAAATCAATAAACAAATTGATATTTTCGAAGCAACTTTAATCAACTAATTTTAATTTTAATATCTAATTTAAAACAACAAACAATGGCAGTAATGAACTTTGGCGGAATCGATGAAAACGTTGTAACACGTGAAGAATTCCCCTTGGCTAAAGCAAAAGAAGTATTAGCAAACGAAACGATAGCCGTAATTGGTTATGGTGTTCAAGGTCCCGGACAAGCATTAAACTTACGCGATAATGGTTTTAATGTAATTGTAGGTCAAAGAAAACCTTCTAAATCTTGGGATAAAGCAGAAAAAGATGGTTTTGTTCCTGGTCAAACTTTATTTGAACCGGAAGAAGCGTTGCAAAAAGGTACTATCATTATGTACTTGCTTTCTGATGCAGCTCAAATTGAAATGTGGCCAACCGTAAAAAAACATTTAACTGCAGGAAAAGCATTATATTTTTCACATGGTTTTGGTGTTACGTATAAAGATAGAACTGGAATTATTCCACCGGCAGATGTGGATGTTATTTTAACTGCACCTAAAGGTTCTGGAACTTCATTACGTCGTTTGTTCTTAGAAGGTAAAGGCTTGAATTCTTCTTATGCAATCTTTCAAGATGCAACAGGAAAAGCACATGATAGAACGATTGCTTTAGGTATCGGTATCGGTTCCGGTTATTTATTTGAAACTACTTTCCAAAAAGAAGTTTATTCAGATTTAACAGGAGAACGTGGCGTGTTAATGGGTGCATTAGCCGGCATCATGGAAGCACAATACAGCGTATTGCGTGAAAACGGTCATTCACCATCAGAAGCATTCAACGAAACTGTTGAAGAATTGACAGAATCATTAATCAAATTAGTATCCGAAAATGGTATGGATTGGATGTATGGTAACTGCTCTACTACAGCACAACGCGGTGCTTTAGATTGGAAAGGACCTTTCCGTGAAGCTGTATTACCGGTATTCAAAGAGTTATATGCGAAAGTTGCTGCAGGTGAAGAAGCACAACGCTCTATTGACACCAACTCACAACCGGATTATAGAGAAAAATTAGAAGCTGAATTAGCTGTAATCAGAAATTCTGAAATGTGGCAAACAGGAAAAGTAGTACGTAGTTTACGTCCGGGAAAATAATTCTCAAAATAAATTAATATTTTAAGCTGTCCATTTGGACAGCTTTTTTAATCTCTATAATGCGTTATTTTCAATAAATAGCCGGCAAATACTTATCCTAAATATAAATTATCACCAACAGCTACTGCAGTTGATGAACCCGAAATTTGTGCACCATCATCTGAAAAGATAAGTGTAGATTTTCCCGTGGATTTATCAATAGCAAACGTTTTGGATGGTGATAAAATATCCGGAAAATAGGCGAGTGCAGCAAATTTCAATTCATCCGGATGAACAGCAACTAATAATTCATTTCCATTATCAGTTAGGTTATCCATGCCATTAATGCTGTTTAATTTCTTTTTATTTTGCAATGTTCCATCTGCTTGTATTGTATACGTATATAAAGCAAAATTTCTTGAAGTAGCAACGTATAATTTGTCATTTTCATTATATAAGCCATTCGGAAAACTCATCAAACTATCCACTTTTTTCCAAGTATGCATGCCATCACAATAAACCACCGAACCACTATAAGGATTGGTAAGATGTTCTAAGATATTGGATGAATTCTTATCGTTAGAAAAATAAAAACTACCATTGGGTAAAACCGTTAAATCATTTGGAGATAACAATAATGCATGTTTATATTCTTTTATAAATTCTAACTTATCGGCATGTATTTTAAATTGGATTATGGAATTGGTATGAGTTGCATCTTTATAATGATTGATGACAAATAAGTAATCTGAATTATGGATAGTTTGTAAATCAAAACCATGCGGATGAAATGGAATTGCAGGCATATTACTAATAGGTAATTCTGTACAACTATCGGTTGCAATGTTTAATTGTTGTATAATACCAATGGGTAGTTTCCCATCTCTTCGTTCATCACACGAAATTAAAATTCGATTGTTTTTTTTATCATGTAAAATATCTTCCGGACCATCTGCAGTTGTTATTTTTACGTATGTTTTTTGTACTGTTGCTTTCTCACAGGCAAAAATTGAACTTAGTATAATATAGGATAATAGTAATTTTTGGAGCATTCTTATAACTTTACAAAAATAAAAATACGTATTGGAAACGATAGTTGTAGTAAAAATTGGAGGAAATATTATTGACGATGTTGATGCGCTCAAAAAGTTCTTAATCGATTTTTCCAAGATTCAAGCACCCAAAGTTTTAATTCATGGCGGCGGAAAATTGGCAACACAATTAAGCAAACAAATAGGTATTGAAGCTACATTAGTGGATGGCAGACGCATAACAGATGAAAAAACATTGGATGTTGTAACAATGGTATATGCCGGATTAATTAATAAAAAAATTGTAGCGCAATTGCAATCCATGCAATGTAATGCTATCGGATTTTCCGGTGCAGATGCCAACTGTATTCAGTCGCATAAACGTGTTCATCCAACTATTGATTTCGGATTTGTTGGTGATATTGATGCCGTAAATGCTGATTTCTTTGCGGAATTGTTAGATAAAAATTATACACCAATCATTGCACCAATCACGCATGATGGAAATGGCCAATTGCTTAATACCAATGCCGATACAATGGCAGCTGCAATGTCTATTGCATTATCAAAAAAATATAAAGTAGCTTTTTATTTCTGTTTTGAAAAAGATGGTTTGCTGAAAGATGTGGAAAAAGCGGATAGTGTCATACAACATGTTTCTGTTCCTCAAATTGATATACTAAAAGCAGATAAAATTATTACAGATGGCATGATTCCTAAAGTAGATAATATTGCTAATGCATTACAAAAAGGTGTGCATAAAGTTATTCTTTGTCACGCTAAAGACGTATTGAAAAATGTGAATGAAAATGCTAATTTTGGAACTACATTTACCATAAACTAAGATGTCGAAGAAAATTGAAAATCCACTGATTGAATGCATCGAGTTATTGAAAAAACTCATCGAAACTACTTCGTTTAGTAAAGAAGAAGAAAAAGCGGCTGAAGTCATTCGCAAATTTCTTAAAGCACACAAAATTCCATTTGAATCGAAATTAAACAACACATGGATTAAGAATAAGCACTTTAATTTTTTAAAACCTACCATCTTATTAAATTCTCATATTGATACGGTGAAACCTGTAAATGGTTGGAATAAAAATCCGTTTAATGCAGAAGTGGAAGATGGAAAATTATTTGGATTAGGTAGCAATGATGCCGGTGCTGCTTTAATAACATTATTAGCTACCTTTTTACATTTTTACGAGCAAGAAGATTTAAAATATAATTTCCTATTTGCTGCTACAGCAGAAGAAGAAATTTCAGGAAAAAATGGAATTGAAATTTTAGAAGACATCACTTCCGGCTGTGAATTTGCGATAGTAGGCGAGCCAACTGAAATGAAAATGGCCATTGCCGAAAAAGGATTAATTGTAATTGATGCTGAAGTGAAAGGGAAAGCCGGACATGCCGCTAGAAACGAAGGTTTAAATGCTATTTATTTGGCTATGGTTGATGTTCAATGGTTTCAAAATTATCAATTCAAAAAAATTAATCCGGTTTTAGGTCCGGTGAAAATGACTGTAAGTATGATACATGCCGGAACACAACACAATGTTGTTCCCGATATTTGCAAATATACAATTGATGTTCGTACCATTCCGGAATACAACAGCGATCAGCTCTTAGAAATTATAAGCGATAATGTGAAAGCAAGCATTAAAGCTCGTTCCACACGCTTACAACCATCTCAAATAGATAAAGACCATTTAGTAGTTAAGACCGCTGAAAAATTAGGTATAGAAACTTTTGGTTCTTCTACACTTTCTGACCAAGCCTTGTTGAAAATTCCTAGCATTAAAATGGGACCCGGAAAATCCGAACGATCTCATACAGCAGATGAATTTATCTATATAAAAGAAATAGAAGATGGATATGAATTGTATAAAAAACTCTTAGAACATATTGTTTAAAAGCGACAATATACACCTAATGGTAATTTTTGTTGGGTTGCAGATGGAATATATAATTCACCAAATTCCGGCGTTACATTTAATCCTGTTTTTTGAAGATTATCTGCTATTAAATTTTCAATTATTAGCGACGAAAACCCGAGTGAATACGTATTGAGCAGATAAAACGAATGCTCTTTATCTAATAAAGAAAGCGTATCAAAAATCATCTCATTAATCTGATCTTCTAATTTCCATTTTTCACCATCTGTTCCATGTCCATACGCCGGTGGATCTAATATAATTCCTTGATAAATTTTGCCTCTTTTTCGTTCTCTCTTTACAAATTTTACCGCATCTTCCACTACCCAACGTATATCTTTTTGTTTGGATAATTCCATATTTCTGTTCGCCCAACTTACCACTTGTTTGATAGAGTCAACATGATATGTTTCTGCACCTGCAGCATTTGCCGCTAAACTGGCTCCGCCGGTGTAAGCAAATAAATTCAATACCTTTACATCACTAATTTTTTGTTTAATGGCGTTGGTTTTTTGAAAAATAAAATCCCAATTCACACTTTGCTCCGGAAATATTCCAACATGTTTAAATTTGGTTAATGCCAAATTAAATGAAATTTGTAATTGGCTATGATGGTAATCTATGGTCCAATTGTCCGGCATCTTTTTTAAAAAATTCCATTTTCCATTCGATGAGGTAATGCTTTCAAACTGAACGTGTGCTTGCTTTTTCCAATCAGCATCTGATAATTTCTTATTCCAAATAGCTTGTGGCTCCGGTCGTATGGTAATGTACTGTCCGAACCGTTCTAATTTTTGAAAATCTCCGGAATCAATTAGTTCGTAAGCGCTAAAATTTGACGGATAAATGGTGTGAATGGAATGCATACACAATATTAGTGATTTTTTCATTTTTTTTATCGAATACTCAATCAATCTTCCCGAATGCTTAAATAGAAGATAATGCAACCGATTTATTTAATGTGTATTCCTAAATATTTATCGTTTACAGATACATCGATACAAGAAAATAAAACGTACGAATATTATGTCAAGGTTTTTTATTCCAATGGAGATATCTCTAATCCGAGTACATCTGTTATCGTAGAAACAAAATAGTTGTTATTGCTCGTTTCTGAAAATAGCTGCACCAATTAGTGAGGTGAGTGAGCCTAATATTACACTTACGATGAAACTAATCACCATCATGGAAATAGGCGACATGAATTTTTTTGTCATCTCAATACCTGTTTCTATCTGTTCTTCACTTAACCCTTTTTCCACCATTTCCGCACGACTAATTTCTAACACTTTATCCATGAAATCAGGTGCAATATAATTGGAATATAAAAAGAAATATACAAGCATTGCAATAGAAGCAATCAACGTAATAATAAAACCTACTTTAAATAATTTTCCAAGCGAAAATAAATGTGGTGCATTTATTTTTACAATTTGTTTTTGAGCAGCCAAAATAATGGATATCATTGCTAAGGTTGGAATCCACTTTGAGATGCTATTGAATTCTATATTTAAAATAAATAAAATAACAGATGATAAAACAGATACAAATGCTGCAATAATTCCAAAACGTATGGCAACAGGTTGTACATCTATTGTTGTTTTTTCTACTTCACTCATACTTTATTTTTTTATCAAAATTAATCATTTTTTGTACTTCATTTTCCAATATTATTTCCTGCAATATACGCAGTAGTCCATGCCGCTTGAAAATTAAATCCACCGGTAACAGCATCCATATTTAAAACTTCACCTGCAAAATACAAACTTGGTATTATTTTACTTTGCATCGTTTTAAAATCTACTTCTCGCAAATCAACGCCACCGGCAGTAACAAACTCATCTTTATTACTGTTTTTAGATGTTACTTGAAATGTAGATTGGGTTAAAGTCTGTGCAATATTTTGCATGTCATTCTTGCTTAAATCAGCTACTAATTTTATGGGTGCTATTCCATTTATGTCTAAAACTTTTAGCCAAAAGCGATGTGGTATTTCTTTGAAAAAGAAATTCTGTAGTTGTTTTTTTGCTTGCTTATTTTTTTCTTCTTTCAGTTGATGTATTACTGCATCTATTTTCTCATTCAACCAATTTATTTGTATGTCAAATTGATAATTTCTCTCATTTAAATCTCTTGCTGCAAATGCAGATAGTTTGAGTATCGCCGGTCCGCTCAATCCTACATGTGTAATTAATATTGCACCATTTGTATTTATTTTGGAATTAAGTAAAGAGCATGTTGCATTTGGAAAGGAAATTCCTTCTAAATTTTTTAGTAATTCACTTTTAATGTTGAATGTAAATAAAGACGGAACACCAGCAATAATGTGGTGCCCAAGTTGTTTTAACAGTTTCCAAATCGTGGCATTATTTCCACTTGTTATTAATAGATAATCTGCAGTAAACTGTGTTGTGGTTGTGTTAATAATAAAATGAGTAGAATAGGAGAGATGCGTTACTTTTGTTTGTTTTATTATTTGAACATGATGTAAACGTGCTTGTTCCAATAAACAATCTATGATGGTTTGTGAGCGATTGCTTATGGGAAATATTCGACCATCTTCTTCTGTTTTTAATGTTACACCTTTTTGCGTAAACCATTCAACTGTATGCTCACAATTAAAAACAAAAAAAGGTGAAAGTAATTCTTTGCTTCCTCGCGGATAATATTTAATTAATTCTTTCGGTTCAAAACATGCATTTGTAACATTGCATCTACCACCGCCCGAAATTTTTACTTTTTCCAATACTTCGTTACCTTGTTCTAAAACTATAATTTCCAACTGAGGTTGGTTTTTTGCCACTTCAATAGCAGCAAATATTCCGGCAGCACCACCGCCCACAATAATTAATCGTTTTTTTGATTTCATTAGAAGTTATCAAAAGTACAAAAATCTCATTTTTGAAATGGTTATTGTTTCAATATTTGAAAATATGGTTATTTTAGATAAATTTAAGTTGTTTAAAATAGTTTTATGGATACTTGGTTAACGTCATTAATTACAGATACACCTCAACAAGGATTTGAATTGGCAATAACGCTCAGCCGTCGCGGCGTAAAATATACACAACCGGATGCAGAAGTTTTGCATAAACTACGACCGCAATACGCCAACGATCCCGATGCTTTAACAGCAGCAAGTCAAGTAATTGCTATCAACTTCCAAACAATTGCAGCGGCGAATAACTATTGGAGAGATAGAAAGTAAGGCACACTATTTTTATTTTATTTGTGAATGTTGGAAAAATACCATTTTTCCTTAAAATTCGATGGTATAAAAATTGACCTACAATTCTGTATTTTTGCAGTATGGAAAATAACTTATCTGCAAAAGAAATCCGACAAGCATTTTTAGATTTTTTTAAGAGTAAAGGACATCAAATTGTACCATCAGCTCCAATGGTTGTAAAAAATGATCCCACTTTATTGTTTATCAATTCAGGAATGGCGCCTTTCAAAGATTTTTTCTTAGGAATTGGTAAGCCTAGTAATCCACGTATTGCCGACACACAAAAATGTTTGCGTGTTTCCGGTAAACACAACGATTTAGAAGAAGTAGGTGTAGATACGTATCATCATACTATGTTTGAGATGCTTGGAAATTGGAGCTTTGGCGATTATTTTAAAAAAGAAGCTATTGCTTGGAGTTGGGAATTACTGACAGAAGTCTTGAAATTAGATAAAGATAGATTGTATGTTACCATCTTTGAAGGAAATGAAGCAGAAAATATTCCGAAAGATACAGAAGCGTATGACGAATGGAAGAAAGTAATAGCTGAAGACAGAATTTTACTCGGAAATAAAAAAGATAATTTTTGGGAAATGGGTGATACCGGACCGTGCGGCCCTTGTACGGAAATACATGTAGATTGCCGTACCGATGAAGAACGCCGTGCAGTAGATGGTGCAACATTAGTTAATGCGGATCATCCTCAAGTAATTGAAATTTGGAATAATGTATTTATTCAATTCAATCGCAAAAAAGATGGAAACCTCGAGTTGTTGCCTGCAAAACATGTCGATACCGGAATGGGATTCGAACGATTGGTGCGAGTGTTGCAAGGTAAAACATCTAATTATGATACCGATGTTTTTTCCGGAACAATTGCAGCAACAGAAAATTTAGTGCATAAAAAATACGATAGAAGCGATAGCAAAGAAGCGATTTCATTTCGTGTGTTAGCCGACCATATTCGAGCTGTTGCGTTTACCATTGCAGATGGTCAATTGCCAAGTAACACCGGAGCCGGTTATGTAATTCGACGTATTTTAAGAAGAGCTGTTCGCTATTATTTTACTTATCTGGAACGCAAAGAACCATTAATGCACTTATTGGTTCCGGTATTGGCTACACAATTTGAAAATGTTTTTCCTGAATTAAAAAAACAAGAAGAGTTTGTAGCTAAAGTAATTTTAGAAGAAGAAAATTCTTTCTTAAAAACATTAGAAAATGGATTGAAAAGATTGGATTCAATCATTAAAGATTCCGATAAAAAAATAGATGGAAAAGCCGCATTTGAGTTGCTGGATACATACGGTTTTCCAATTGATTTGACAAATTTAATTGCCGCTGAAAATGGCTTAATAGTTGATGAAGCAGGCTTTGAAGAAGAATTGAAAAAACAAAAAGAAAGAAGTAGAGCTGCTACCGAATTAAGTGTGGATGATTGGATAACCTTGCAAGATGGGAAATCTGTTTTTGTAGGCTATGATACATTAGAGATTAAAACAAAAATATTAAAATATAGAAAGATAAAAGCCAAAGGAAAAGAACAATTTCAATTGGTTTTAGAAACTACACCATTTTATGCGGAAAGTGGTGGACAAGTAGGTGATACCGGAAACTTGCATATAAACAACTCAGAAGTTATTATTACAGATACCAAAAAAGAAAATGATTTAATTGTGCATTATACCGATGCCATTCCGGAACAACTTGATGGCGATGTAATAGCAAAAGTGAATCCGGACACCCGTTTAAAAACAACGATACATCACTCTGCAACACATTTATTGCAAGCTGCATTGCAACGTGTTTTAGGTACGCACATTGCCCAAAAAGGCTCATTGAATAATAGTGAATACGTACGTTTCGATTTCTCTCATTTTGCTAAATTAACAGAAGAAGAAATTACACAAGTAGAACAATTAGTCAATGAAAAAATACGACTAAATATTCCGGTGGTGATAAAAGAAATGCCTAAGGAAGATGCTATGAAATTAGGTGCAATGGCATTGTTTGGTGAGAAATATGGCGATACTGTTCGAGTGGTAATTATGGATGAAAAATATTCTATCGAGCTTTGTGGTGGTACACATGTTGGAAATACCGGTGAAATCGGCTTGTTTAAAATTACTTCGGAAAGTGCGGTTGCAGCCGGTGTTAGAAGGATAGAGGCAGTTTGTGGTGAAATGGCATTGCACTATACGAATGAAATCATTAAACAATATAATGCAGTAAAAGAGGTGTTGAAAAATCCAAAGGATATTATCAAATCCATCCATGCTTTGCAAGAGGAAACTTCTACATTGAAAAATGAAATAGAAAAATTCCAAAATGAAAAAGTGGAATTGCTAAAACAACAATTACGAACCAAAATTACGAACCGAAATAATATCAACGTATTATTTGAAAAAGTGGATGGTGTTAATGCAGATGGATTGAAAAAAATTCAATTCGATATAAAAAATGAATTCGAAAATTTATTTTTTGTGGTAGCATCTATCGTAAATGAAAAGCCTATTATTTCCATTATTATTTCGGATAATGTGGTGAAAGATACAAAATTGCATGCCGGAAATTTAATAAAAGAATTATCGAAAGCAATTAAAGGTGGCGGTGGCGGTCAGCCATTTTATGCGACTGCAGGTGGTACTGATGCGAGTGGCATAGAAACCGTACTAAAACAAGCCGAAGAATTGTTTTTAGTACAAACAAATGCATAACTATTTAAAAGAATAGCGGGCTGCCTTCGGCAGCCCGCATGAATGTTATGTTACCAAATAAATTAATAATATGAATAGTAGGTTTTTGCCTGTTCATTCAATTTTAAATTTTTTACGGTACTTGCTGTAACACGTCCTTCTTCATCAAATTCATACGTGTATTCAAAATTATTTTCTGCCGTCGCGGCAATTGTTTTTACTAAATTCTCAGAACTTTTACCTAAAAATGTTTTTCCAAAATTCTGATTTCCGATAGTGTTTACTTTATCAAGAAAATATGAATAAACATCTTTGTTTGTAAATTCTCCACCACCGTATGATGTACCGGAATTGGCAATATCAATAATGTTTTTACCATCATTTTTGAAGTATTGATTTCCTGAAAAATCTATCATAAAATGAGATTCGGACACTATAAAACCATTTTTATCATATTTAATGGATAAGGATTCGCAATTGGTGGTATATCCAACGTAATAACCTTCAGCATTTAATTTATAAGTTCTTGGATTAGATGTACAATTCATTCGAATTGTTCCGTTAGGTAAGGTTTCTTCTAATGCACGGATGGGTTGATTGCTTTTATATTCAGAAACTTCATTTGCAGTATACGTGTACGAATAATAATAACTCGTCCCATCTTCTTCCACGAATTCAATTTTAGATACTCTCTTTTGAGCATCGTAGTAATATGTCTCAACGGTGTTAAGTGGTGTCGTTTTTGTTTTTACTAAAACTTCTAAGAGCGGTGAGGTTTCTCTATTAATTTGATTTTCTTTTGTACAACTAAAGCATACAAAAGACACCAATCCTATAAGAATAAACAGTTTTCTTTGAAACATAAAAACCCACTATAAGTAGTAACAAATAAAAATCCCTATTTCAAAATTATATAATAAATTACATATCTGCTTTCATATCTTATTGTTACTCAATTAATTAATAAGTTGTGATTTTGGAACATATTGATAATCATGCATTTGTGTAAATAATTTCTTGATAATTTAACATTTATATCTTATCATTCCAGCACAAAAACGTATCTTTATCAAGCTATTTTATGAGTAATTACGATAAATATGAGATTGTTATTGGTTTAGAAGTGCATACGCAATTAAACACAAAAACCAAGATTTTTGCTGCTGATGAAACAGACTTTGGAGCTGAACCGAATTCTCACATTAGTCCAATAACGTTAGGTTTGCCTGGTGTGCTTCCTAAATTAAATAACGATGTATTAGAAAAGGCCATTAAGTTAGGCATCGCCTTAAATTGTACCATCAATAAAGAAAACCATTTTGCTCGCAAAAATTATTTTTACGCAGATTTACCCAAAGGTTATCAAATTTCACAAGATGCATTGCCCATTTGTGTAGGTGGTTTTGTGGAAATTACAGTTCATGATGAAGTGAAAAAAATTGCACTTACACGTATTCACATGGAAGAAGATGCCGGAAAAAATAACCACGAGTTAGATCCGGATTTTTCTTTAATAGATTTAAATCGTGCGGGTATTCCATTATTAGAGATAGTTTCCGAACCGGATATTCGTAGCAGTGATGAAGCGTATGCTTATGTAACTGAATTGCGAAAATTAGTGCGATATTTAGATATTTGTGATGGCAATATGGAAGAAGGTTCCATGCGTTGTGATGCCAATGTTTCCGTTCGTTTAAAAGGTGAAACTAACTATCGAAATAGGGTAGAAGTGAAAAATATGAATTCTATTCGTAATGTAAAACGTGCGATTGATGTAGAAGTGAAACGCCAAATTGATTTATATGAAGCTGGTGAAGTGGTAGAACAAGAAACGCGTAGTTTTAATCAAGCAGACGGTACAAGCTTTAGTTTACGTACGAAAGAAAACGCACACGATTATCGTTATTTTCCCGAACCAGATTTGCCACCGGTAGTTATCTTGCAAGAAAAATTAGAAGCCATCAAAGCATCCATGCCCGCATTGCCGAATGTATTGAAACAACAATTTATGTCGGCATATCAATTATCGGCTTATGATGCACAATTAATAACAGATGATAAAGAGATAAGCAATTATTATTTACAAATTATCCAACACACTACAAATTATAAAGCGGCAGCAAATTGGTTAAATAATGAAATAAAATCGTATTTAAAAGATATAGACATTTCTTTTGTTGATTTTGCAGTGAAACCTAATCAAATAGCACAAATCATTCAATTAGTAGATGATAACACCGTGAGTTCGTCCGGTGCTAAATTAATTTTTAAGTCGATGGCAGAAGGTAATCAGCATACTGCTAAAGAAATTGCTACTGCATTACAATTGGTGCAAACAAACAATGCAGATGAATTATCCAATTGGATAGAACAAGCCTTGCAAAAATATCCGGATAAAGTAAAAGAATATCAGAACGGGAAAAAAGGAAATTTGAATTTGTTTATTGGTGAAGTGATGAAATTATCTCGTGGTAGCTCAGACCCAAAAAAGTTAACCGCACTCTTACAAGAGAAATTACAAGAAAAAAGTTGATAGTTGTTAGATGATAGATAATAGACAATAGACGATAGACAATAGACGATAGACAATAGTTAAGATTATATCTAATTACTTCATTATTTCATTACTTCATTACTTCATTACTTCATTACTTCATTACTTCATTATTTCATTATTTCATTACTTCATTATTTCATTATTTCATTATTCAGCTTTTTGTGGAAAAAATCCACTTGAAATGCTAAAGTAGAATAATACATTTGCTGTAATAATTGTTACACTTAAGTTTAGAAGATTATGGCTGAAATACAATACACCGAAGACAATATCCGCTCATTGGATTGGAAAGAGCATATTCGCTTGCGTCCCGGAATGTACATAGGAAAATTAGGAGATGGCTCTGCACCGGACGATGGAATTTATGTGTTGTTAAAAGAAATAGTGGATAATTCCATCGATGAATTTGTGATGGGACACGGAAAAAATATTGAAATACACATAAAAGATAAAATGGTTACCGTTCGAGATTATGGTCGTGGTATTCCATTAGGTGCTGTAATAGATTGCGTTTCCAAAATTAATACAGGCGGAAAATATGATTCCAGAGCATTTCAAAAGTCGGTTGGCTTAAATGGTGTAGGTACTAAAGCGGTAAATGCTTTGTCAACATATTTTCGTGTAGAGTCTGTACGTGATGGTGAAATAAAAATAGCTGAGTTTGATAAAGGCGAATTGGTGAACGACCATAAAATTGCTAAAACAACAGAACGCAACGGTACTAAATTTCAATTTCAAGCAGATAATTCTATTTTCAAAAATTTCCATTTTGTTGCCGAATTTATTGAAGAACAATTATGGAATTATGCCTATTTAAATTCCGGTTTAACCATACATTTTAATGGTGAAAAATTTGTTTCTAAAGATGGGTTGAAAGATTTATTAACCAAGAAAACTAATGAAGCAGAACTCCGTTATCCTATTATTCACTTAAAAGATAATGATATCGAAATTGCATTGACACATAACAGTCAATACGGCGAAGAATATTATTCATTTGTGAATGGACAATATACAACTCAAGGTGGAACGCACTTAGCAGCGTTTAAAGAAGCTATCGTAAAAACTATCCGTGAATTTTATAAAAAACAATTTGATGCAGCTGACATCCGACAAGCAATTGTTGGTGCTATTGCAGTGCGTGTACAAGAGCCTGTTTTTGAATCGCAAACCAAAACAAAATTGGGCTCACAAAATATGTGGGAAAATGGACCCAGTTTGAAATCGTTTGTGAATGATTTTATCAAAGATAAATTAGATTCGTTTTTGCATAAAAATGCCACAGTCGCCGAAGCATTATTGAAACGAATTCAACAATCTGAAAGAGAAAGAAAAGATTTATCCGGCATACGTAAGTTGGCAAACGAAAGAGCAAAATCAGCCAACTTACACAACAAAAAATTACGCGATTGTAGAGTGCATTACACCGATGAAAAAAATGAATTACACGCCGCCACTACTTTGTTTATCACCGAAGGTGATTCTGCTTCCGGTTCTATCACAAAAGCCAGAAACCCGTTGACACAAGCCGTGTTTTCTTTACGTGGTAAACCATTGAATTGTTATGGTTTGACAAAGAAAATTGTATATCAAAACGAAGAATTTAATTTATTGCAACACGCATTAGACATTGAAGAAGACGTAGATAATTTACGATACAACAATGTAGTGATTGCAACCGATGCGGATGTGGATGGTATGCATATTCGATTATTGTTGATGACATTTTTCTTGCAATTTTTTCCTGATTTAGTGAAGAAAGGTCACTTGTATGTTTTGATAACACCATTGTTCCGTGTACGGGATAAAAAAGAAACGATATATTGCTATTCGGAACAAGAAAAATTACAAGCCATTGATAAATTAAAAGGCAAGCCGGAAATTACACGATTTAAAGGATTGGGTGAAATTTCTCCCAACGAATTTGGACAATTTATTGGTGAAAATATACGGTTGGAGCCGGTTGTATTAAAGAACAATCAAAGTATTGAGCAATTATTGGAGTATTATATGGGAAAAAATACACCGGATAGACAAAGTTTTATTATTGAAAATTTGAAAATAGAAAAGGATGAAATTAAGGAAGAAGAATTGGTAGAAGCTTAAGCATTATTCTTCACTCAATAAAAATTCTAAGCTAACGCCAAAATCATCCGGATTATCTTTTAATGCAATCGTGTAATCCAATTCTTTATCTGCTTTTTTATCATAAGCAGTTGCTTTCCACATCGGGAAATTTCCATTCTCATTTTTGATAGATTTATAATTGTCATCAAAATAAGATTTTAATGCTTGAATTAATTTTTCTTCTTGTACAGCATCATTCAAGAAAACATCGGCAGTTATTATATCTAATTGATTATTGGCATTAAAGAAATATTGTAAATTGGCATATTCTACAAACAATGAAGTGTCTTTCGGAAACGATAATTCATAAAACAAATGATCGGAAGTAGTTTCATATAGTTTTGCCGTTTCTAACTTTTTTACTGCATCAGCATCTAAATTAAAAGATACAGCACGAAATACAGCATCATTATTTGGATGAATGAATTCTTTAAAATAGGGCGAAGTGGCATTTTGATTTTCGCCATTTGAGTTGTTTTTACACGCAAATATTGAAACAAGCAAGATGCTAAAAATAAAATAAGGAAGCCATCTTTTATTGTATTTCATTGGTGTTGTATTAATTATGATGATAAAAATCGTATGCTGTTTGTTTATTTATAAGATGCAATTTATTTATAACTCGTTGTACATGGTTTGTAAAAACTGACGAATATTTTTTAGCTTACTAATTATTTCTGCATGATTGTTGGTGTTTTCGCCTATACCTTCTTTTAGTTTCTTTTTCGCACCATCTAAGGTATATCCTTTTTCTTTTACTAAATGATAAATAAGTCTAAAATTCTCAATATCTTTTTTAGAATAAAGTCGATTGCCTTTTTGAGTTTTTCTAGGTTTTAAAATATCAAACTCAGATTCCCAAAATCGAATTAAGGATGCAGCCACATTAAATTGTTTAGCTACTTCACTAATGCTAAAATACATTTTCTCTATTTCTTTGTCTTTGTACGGCATTGTTGTTTTAATTTATGATTTCAGATTTATGATTATACTTTATACTTAATACTCACTACTCACTACTCTAATCAAACGCTTGGTTACTTTGCTCGGCAATTTTCAATAATTGATCGTATTGTTGTGGTGTTAAATCATTAAAGAAATAATTAACCGGATCTATTTTAATTCCATTTTTCCATACTTCGTAATGACAATGCGGTCCGGTTGATTTTCCGGTGCTGCCTACTAACGCAATGGTTTGTCCACGCTTCACTTTCTCACCTGCATGCACTAAAACACGGCTGTTGTGTCCGTATAAAGTTTCGTAACCATAACCATGATTGATAACAACTTTATTTCCGTAGCCATCACCTTGTGCACCTGCAATTTCAACGATACCATCGCCGGTTGCATATACTGGTGTTCCGGTTTCTGCAGAGAAATCTAAACCGGCATGCATGCGTGGTGTTTTATAAACAGGGTCAATGCGATATCCAAATCCGGAGGCAATGCGTTTTAAGTCTTTATTGGAAATTGGTTGTATGGCAGGAATGCTTGCCAACATCAATTCTTTACTTTTTATCAATTTTACTAATTGATCGTACGATTTGGATTGTACAAAAGCTTTTTTTTCTAAAGATTCTAATTTAGCTAACGTGGAACTGATGATTTTTGCTTCCGGTAAATTTTTAAGTTCGGCATAAATTTTTGATTTGTTGATGCCACCATTTCGTAGTTCTTCCGGTATAGGTTCAGATTCAAAAATAACGCGATAAATATTGTCGTCTTTGTCGCTTAACTCTTGTAACACTTTTGATAGTTCATCTAATCGTTTATCTAAGATGTCATATTTTTCTTCCATCTTACGGATTTCATTTTTCTGACTTTGTTCTTCCGGATTATCGAAAGCACTATAGCCAAAAATCATCGCCAAAAAACCAAAAAAGAATGCAGATGTAAAAAAGCCCGTAACCCGTAAAATACGTTGCCCTATACTGAGCTTGTATTTTTCGTATTTCAGCGTATTTGGATTGTAAAAATATTTGTCTCGTTTCATACAATCAAGTACTCAAAAATACTATTAATCTAATACTTTTCAAAATATAGAACAATACTATGATTTTCAGTTCTATCTATTAAAATAAATAAGGCAACTTAAAGAAGTTGCCTCTCGATTCATGGAGTTATGAAAACAGTTTATTGGAAAACAATGTCGATATATGGTATTCCAAAATCTTGTTGATAGCCTGCATTTTGATAAAACTTAGAACCTACAATGGTGAGACCGTTATATGAAAACGGAAAAGTAATACCACCAGACCCTGTCGAAGATTTTAGCATTCTTCCGATTATCTGATTAAATAAAGAGTAGCTGGTGTTAGGAATAATTCTTTTAATGGTATATATTTTTCCGGGTGTTAAAGTAGGCATTGATGTAACAGATACATAACTTGTTGTAGTTGTACTAAAAGTACAAGACATGCTAAATAATGTAGTATTTGTAGTACTATCTCTTAGTTCCATAATTGTTGGACCGGTTAAGCCTGCCTGACTTTCATAGCCTATTTTACATAACGTTTGAGTACTTGAAACCGTAAATGAGTATTCATGTATTTCTGAATCGTATGTTGTATCAACTAAATAAGGCGGTAAAAGTGCCAGCGAATCAAAGAGGTGTTTAAACTTAGAATTCGTTGTATCGCAAGGTGTTCCGGGTGACGGTGTTGTTGGCGTACATCCGGAATTCATTAATGTAAAGGTTGAAAATAGCATTGATAGTAGTATCAATTGAATTTTCATAATCGGAGATTTAATTAAAGTCTTCATTTTATGTGATTTTATTTTTGATTAAAGAAATAAATGTCCAGTGTATATTCGTTATACATTTTTTTTTGTTAATAAATGAATTTACAGGATGTTGTTACCGAAGAAGTAAGGCTGTTTTTTAAAATGGACCTACTTCAACATCTCCTTGAGATGCAATTCGTGCATTAAAGGTTCCGGATTGTGTGCTATCTTGTTCGCCTTTTACCGATATAATATATGTAACATCTAAATCAAGTCCGGTAATTACTGTTTCATTAATATCTACCGTTTCATTTTTAATGATATCGCCGGCCGTTGATTTTACAAATAGTTTCCAATTTGTATTAGAATTATCTTTCCAAATAATACTAAGAAATCCTTTTGTAGTAACCGGATTAATGCCACCTTTTACCGACTCAAAACTAAATTTATTATCTGGTAATTTATCTTCTTTTGAACAAGAAAATAATAATGCACAAGTGATAATTAATAAAAACTGTTTCATAATTCAAATTTTGTTTAGTTTGTAATATATGGATTTTCCTTTATGGTTGCCCAACTATCCATTTTCTTTTTTTTATGATGTAAAATTGTAGAATAAAGAAGATGTTTCCAATTACATTTATCTACTTTTCTACCCCTAAATTTGAACATCGTATTGTTGAATAGGCTATTTTTTGCAATCTAAAATATTGATTATTAATATATTGAGCTTGTTACCTTTTTTGCGGTTTATTCCGGTTGTTTTTTTTAATTATGTATATTTTATCCCATTATTTTTTTAGTTTTATGCTATGCAACAATCCAAATTAGTTGATTTGTTTAGTAATTTGAATAAAGCACATATTCAATTCATAAATAAAAATTTAGTCTTCGATAATAAAGAATCGCATCCGATTGGAAAGTTATTTAATTATATCTTGTCTTATTATCCAAATAATTTACACAATACAGCACTAACAAAAGAGCTTGCATTTACTGTTATTTCTGCAGAAAATTATGATGAAAAAAAAATGCTGAAATGGATGTCGGAATTACTCAAATACTTAGAAAAAGCCATCATAAATGAACATTGCGAATCCGATAAATTTTTTCAGCGTTTTGCAATCGCCAATTTTTATTTACATAATAATCTAACCAAACATTTTGACACAGAATGGAAATCAATTTCAGAATCAATATTAGTAAATGAAGACAGCCAAACGTATTTTAAAAAATTTTTACTCGAAGAATTACATATTGAAAGGAGATTGTTAGACAATAGTAGGTTTGGTAATTATCAAGTTTTGTACGACAACTTGAACAATTTTTATAATACCAATTTGCAGCGAATAAATAACTTAAGCGTTACGGATTTAAAAAGTGAAATTGTATATAACGAACCCAATAATTTATTATACAAAATACATCTTCAGATATCGGAATTATTTAAAACAAACGACGAAGCATTATTTTATGTTTGTTTTGATTTAGTTTCTGCTAATAAATCAGTCATTGCTGCTGCTGAATTAAAAATATGTACGGTTATACTCATCAATTATTGTATTCATAAAATTAATAATAAATCTAAGCCTTTTGTTGCCAACCTTTTTAATTTATATAAATTCCTGATTGAAAACAATTTAATTTTAGAAGAGAATGGCGAGATTTCTGTGGCAACCTATAAAAATTTATGTACTGTTGGATTGCGTTTAGGTGCGTTAGATTATGTAGAAAATTTTATTGTAGAGTATAAGAAAAAACTTTTAAAATCAGTACAAAACGACGTCTTTCAGTACAACTATGCACATGTACTTTTTTATAAAAATAATTACGATGAAGTATTGCGCTTATTGAGTAGTGTGCGATTTAGAGATGTGTTTTACAAGCTTAGTTCTCGTAGATTATTAATCAAAACGTATTTGATGTTGTATCTAAA
This sequence comes from Bacteroidota bacterium, assembly GCA_963169645.1. Taxonomy (GTDB): domain Bacteria; phylum Bacteroidota; class Bacteroidia; order Chitinophagales; family JADIYW01; genus JADJSS01. The sequence goes on along the minus strand of CAUJCO010000004.1, from coordinate 97,210 downwards.
TGATGCCAGTTATTTTGATATTCTAGATAGCTCGTTGAATGCGTTTAAAAAATTCATTTATACCAACAAAGAAATTAATGAACACTACTTGTTAAATAATAAAAACTTTTTAAAATTCTCTATTAAATTATTAAACAACGATAAGCTCACTTTAGATGAATTTCTTAATGAATTAAAAGATTTAAAACAAATTGCGGAGTACGACTGGTTTGTAGAAAATGCCGTCGCATTTTTTAAGATGTAAGTAGTAAGATTTTTTACAACTAAAAATAATTCCCATTTCTATTAGAATGACTTTAGCACTTAGTGGTAAATTTTAAAATGAAAACAAATGCGAACAGGAAAAATAAAATGAGATTTTTTGCATTCTAAAAACATCAATAATTACTAATATTTTGAATCTATAAAATAAAAATGCGCATAAGTAATCAAAAATGAAAACAAATGCGCATTTTTTTATGGTATAAAGTAGTAAAGTTACGTAGTAAGATTTTTCAATCGGCCATCTACATATTATTTCATTACTACATTACTTCATTATTTTACTTATTGTAAAATTTCTTACCACTTTTTGCGTAATCAATTAATATTTGAGCCGGTTCAAAACGCTCTCCAAAACGAGCAGTTAAATCGTTCAAAATATCTACTGCTTTTTGAGCTCCAATTTCGTCAATATAACGGAACGGACCACCACGGAATGGTGGAAATCCTAAACCAAATACAGCACCTATATCACCATCTAACGGACTTTCGATGATACCTTCTTGCAAGCACAATGCGGCTTCGTTTACCATTGCAAAAGCACAACGCATATGTATGTCATTGGCATCCATTTTAGTGCGTTTGTTACCACCGTAATAGTTGTAAATTTCAGCATCTACTTGACCGGAAACTTTTTTACCTTTTTCATCGTATTTGTAAAAACCTTTTTTATTTTTTCTGCCTTTATAACCGGCTTTTGAAATTTCTAAAAGAGTTTTGCTTACTTTAAATTTCGGACGAGAAGACAATAATTCTTCCATCAATTCACCACTCATAATGTGTGCACCGACATCAATACCAACTTCATCTGCTAAGGTAATCGGACCAACAGGGAACCCGAATAAATTCATCTCTTTATCGATTTGTAAGATGTCGCCACCTTCATCTAACAATAATTGAGCTTCATTCATTAATGGTGCTAAAATACGTGTGGTATAAAAACCAGGTCCATCTTTTACCACAATTACTGTTTTTCCTTGACGCACACCTACATCATAGCAAGTAGCAATAACCCAATCTGCCGTTTTATCTGTTTTTACAATTTCCAATAATGGCATTTTCGGAACAGGAGAGAAGTAGTGCATACCAATTACCAATTCCGGATTTTTTGCTTTTTCTGCAATAAATCGCAATGGTAATGCAGAAGTATTACTTGCAAAAATGGTGTTTGGTTTGGCATTGTTTTCTACATCTTTTAAGATGTTTTGTTTTAATTTCAAATCTTCAAAAACCGCTTCAATTATAATTTCTTGGTTGTCTAAGTCTTCGTAATTTAAACTTCCGGAAAGCAACGCCATTCTTTCTTCCAATTCAATTTTGGTCATTGCTTTTTTAGAAACACGTTTATTGTAGTTGTTGTAGATGGTTTTGTATGCAGATGAAATCATGTCTTGGTTGATGTCTTTCAACAAAACATGCATATCATCATTCATAGAAACTTCGGCAATGCCGGCACCCATAAATCCGGCACCAATCATACCTACGCGATGTACTTTCTTAATCAATTTTTCGTCGTAAGGATTTTTCTTTTTATCCGTCATAGCAAAGAAAATATTGATTAACTGACGAGAAACAGGAGATAAAATTAACTCCTCAAATTTTTCTACTTCAGCAGCATAGCCTTTTTCTAAACCTTGGTTCCAACCAATTTCCACACATTCCAAAATTTTGTAAAGTGCAGGATAATTGCCATGTGCTTGTTTGTCTACCATTTTTCTTGCTTGGTCAAACACAATTTTATTTACCAAAGGTGCTTCTAACACCAAGTTGGTAACCGCTTTTTGTAAAGAGGGAAAACCAGCTTTTAAAGTATCTAAATTTATTTCGTTTCTTTCCCGTACAATTGGTTTTTCTACTAATTCCAATGCAAATTTTTGTGCTGCTTTTTGCAAGGCCGTTACATGTACTACTTTGTCGGCTAATCCCATTTTTAAAGCCGGCATTGCAAACACATTTTTACCGGTAAGCATCATATCTAATGCAGCTTGCAAACCTACTAAACGAGGTAAACGCTGCGTACCACCGCCGCCTGGTAACAAACCTAATTTTACTTCAGGCAAAGCAAGTTTTGTAGATTTGTCATTAGATAAAATACGTGCATGACAAGCCAATGCAATTTCTAAACCTGCGCCTAATGCATTGCCGTGAATAGCAGCAACAATCGGCTTTTTAGATTTTTCAATTCGATTTAAGCTAGCATGTCCTTTTATTGAAATGGGTTTCCAATCGCCCGGCTTTTGTACTTTTTTAAATGCGTCGATATCTGCACCAGCAATAAAATCTTTTTTCTTGCTGCTTAATACAAATGCTTTAATGGAATCATCTTGATCTAATTCAGAAAAAACTTCATTAAAAAGTTCCACTAAATCAGGTCCAATTTTATTTATTTTCTCATTTTTTTGGTCCATCCAAATCGTACAAACACCATTCGGATTTTTTTCAATTGATAAAAAATCTTCTCTTTTTAGAGTTGCCATATAAATTGTGGTTATAGTGATAATTATAGTGATAGTGATGAGTCATATTTCTATTTACTCATCACTATGCACACAATACTTTATTAATATTTTTTGATAATCATTGCATGACCGTGTGCACCGGCAGCACAAGCAGCCAATAATGCATATTTTCCACCGTCTTTTTGTAAACGATTTGCTGCCATTGTAAGCAAACGACCACCTGTAGCACCAAATGGATGACCAATGGATAATGAGCCACCCCAAGCATTTACTTTGTTTAATGGAATTTGTCCAATTGGTTTATCTAAGCCTAATTGTTTTTTGCACCATTCTGCAGATTTTAATGCGTTTATATTGGCTAAAACTTGTCCTGCAAATGCTTCGTGAATTTCAAATACATCAATATCGTCAATCGTTAAACCGGTTGATTTTAATACGGCAGCAATGGAATAAGCCGGTCCTAATAATAATTCTTCGTATAAGTCGCCGCCCGTGAAAGCATAGTCAACGATTTCTGCTTTTGGTTTTAAACCTAATTCTTTTGCTTTATCTTCTGATGTTAATAAAACAGCAGTTGCACCATCTGTTAAGAAAGAAGCATTCGCAGCTGTAATAGTTCCTACATATTTATCAAAAGCTGGTTTTAATTTAGAAATTTTTTCTACGGTAGTATCACCACGCACACCATTATCTTTTGAAATAGGAGTGAAGTTAGGTGGTAATTGTACGTCGATAACATCATCTAATAATCCGGCTTCTTGTGCTTTTCCGGCATTTTGATGCGATGCAGCTGCAAAATTATCTTGCTCTTCACGAGTAACACCAAATTTTTGTGCTAAAATTTCACAATCTTGTCCCATTGTTCTTCCAGTAATAAACTCTGTGATGGATGGTCTGTCCGGCAAGAAATCAGCAGGACGCAATGTGGTTGCAAATTTTGCATATTCCATTGGTGTGCTTAATTTTTGTGCGGCAAATAATTTTTTACGCATTTCTTTGGTATAACCAATTGGTGTATCAGAAGTACATTCTGTTCCACCTGAAATAATTACTTCCGATCTTCCAACTTGAATAGAATCAACAGCATTGGCAATTGCTTGGTTCGCAGAAATACAAGCTTGTTTTACCGTATTACATGTTGCTTTTACCGGAATACCTGCAGTTACGGCAGCTTCACGTGCTACATTTTCTGTACGCACGTTAGAAATTACGTTACCATATATTACTCTATCTACCTCATTTACATCTATTCCTGTTTTGTCAACTAAACCTTTGATAGCAAATTGACCTAATTGATAAGACATTAAGTCCATATAATCTGTACCTGATTTCAAGAATGGCGTACGAACACCATCGATAAATACTACTTTTTTCATGTTGAATTTAATTTATTTTGAAAGTAAATATACACAAATACAATGCATGCATTGTAAATTGAAAGTTAAGTTATTGTTTGGAAGTAGTTTTCAAAAAAATTATTTACATTTGATAACTATGGAAAACAATTCTAAAACAATATTTGCTATTCTAATAAGTTTAGCATGCATTATAAGTGCTTATTTATTGGCAAATGCCTATAAATATAAATTCAAAAAACAACAAAGCGTAACGGTTACAGGTTTGGCAGAAAAAGATTTTGTGAGCGACTTAATTGTATGGGATGGTAATTATAGTAGGCAATCTATGGATATGAAATCGGCGTATGCAGAATTGAAACAAGATGAAAGTAAGATTCGAAATTTTTTGTTGGCAAAAGGTATTGCAGAAAAAGAAATTGTATTTACAGCTGTATCTATTAATAAAGATTTTATAAATGAGAACAACGGAAATGGTGGATATTTTCAACGTTTCAATGGTTATATATTATCTCAGAATGTATCAATTGAATCGAAAGAAATTGCTAAAGTAGAAAGTATTTATAAAGATATTGCTCAACTTATCGACCAAAATATCGAATTAAATTCTTCCGCTCCAAGATATTACTATTCTAAATTAAAAGATATTAAAATTGAGTTGTTGGCGAATGCTTCCGCTGATGCTATGTTGCGTGCAGAAACGATTGCTAAAAACTCAGATGCTGCGTTAAAAGGTTTGGTAAAATCTTCGATGGGCATTTTTCAAATTACCGGTAAAAATTCAAATGAAGACTACACCTATGGTGGTTCTTTTAATACATCGAGTAAAATAAAAACGGCATCTATTACCGTTAAATCAGAATATCAACTTAAATAATTAACCTAAATAAAGTTTATATGTCATTTAAAAACAAAACAGTATTTATTTCCGGTGGAACACGCGGAATTGGACACGCTATAGGAATGAAATTAGCATCAGAAGGTGCAAACATTGTGATAGCTGCTAAAAGTATAGAAGTACACCCAAAACTAGGTGGAACAATTTATTCAGCAGCTGAAGACATGAATAAGGCAGGTGGAAAAGGCTTGGCTATCAAATGCGATATACGCAATGATGAAGAAGTGATTGCAGCAGTAGAACAAACAGTAGCAACATTTGGTGGAATTGATATTTTAGTAAATAACGCATCCGCTATTAATCTTTCGCCGTTAGAACAATTGGATATGAAGCGATACGATTTAATGCAAGACATTAATACACGCGGTACATTTATTTGTTCTAAATATTGTATGCCACATTTATTAAAAGCAGAAAATCCGCATATTTTAATGTTGTCGCCACCGTTAACTTCTATTCAAGAAAAATGGTTTGCCGGACATACCGGATATTCCATTGCAAAATTTGGAATGAGCTTAGTAGTATTAGGTTTAAGTGGTGAGTACAAAGGAAAAGTTGGCGTTAATGCATTATGGCCTAGAACAACCATTGCTACGGCAGCCGTGTTAAATTTATTAGGTGGCGAATCGGTAGCAAATTCATCTAGAAAGCCCGAAATTATTGCAGATGCAGCGTATTATATATTGAAAAGAGATGCTAAAACATGCACCGGAAATTTCTTTATAGATGATGAAGTGTTGCAAAGTGAAGGCATTGCAGATTTAGACCAATATGCTGTAAAACCTGGTGTTGAACTGACACCGGATTTCTTCGTATAGTTTATAAGTAATTTATAATTTGATGATATAAAAAAGCAGCCTAGTAAATACGCTGCTTTTTTATTTTATGTGAAACTTGCTTATTTTTTTATACTTACTTTTATTTTATCCGGTTCAATGCGTAAAGAATCCATTTGAACAACGCGTAATGGCTGACTAAAACTTGCATTGGCTTTCAATGCCGATTTAAAACTTGTAATAATATCGTTGTTAGTTTTTACATTCGCTGTAAATGGCTCTAATACCGGTGTGGAAATTACTTTTGAAAGGGGGATTTGTATTTTTTGATCAACAGGGACCATTAATTCACCTTGTATTTTCACCATTTGTTTAATCGGTACTTTTGCTTCAACAGGAATAATGGTTCGCAATGGAATATGATAATCTTGCATGCTTAATGTAAGCGTATCAACAACTTGTAAAGGTTGATTAATCGGAATTTTTACTTGCACCGGAATAGTAGCTTTTACGGGTAAAGAGATATTGAAGAAATGTTTGAAATTTGTTCTGATTTTTGTGTCTAATGGAATCGAAAAATCAACCGCCAATGAATCTTCAATTCTCAATTTTTTATTAAATGGAATTACTAAATCTTTTAATGGCATTTCTGTTTGATCTAAATTGATGTCAACCGGTAAATCAAATTTTAAATCTAACTCTTGATCCATAAAAACTTCCGTATTTAAGGGTACTTTTAAATTCATTTTTAATGGCACATCAAATGTTTCATCTAACTTAATTTTTAATTCGTCATTGACATTAATTTTTGTTTGTAAATCATTCATCAAGGAAATTAATATAGTGCTGTCAATATTAGCCTCTAACGGTACTTTGTCGTTAATATGAATTTGAACAGCTTTGTCTATTTGCATTTGCATCATCGTTTTAGTCATAAAAAAAATGATGCCTGCAACAAGTGCTACTAATAAAATTCCTCCGATTAAAAATTTCTTCATATTTAGATTTTAGTATAACTAATATAAAAATCATTTCTTACAAAATTGTTTTCTTTAGTAAAGTAATTTTAATTTTGGGCATAATATTTTTGTGCAATGGCAGTTCGGCGGTTTAATTATGAGTTTAATGGTGTACATTATTATCGCTTTAGTATTTACAGCTTAGGTAATAATATCCAAACCGTCTATACATTTGTTTTAGATGATTTATTAATAGATACAGCTCAACGTTTCAATCGCGACAATATTTGGAAAGTTGCACAAGAGCATCAGATTCAAAAAATTTTAATTACGCATTATCATGAAGATCACACCGGAAATGTTGGCTTTTTGATGCAAGCTTTACCTGCAGAAGCATACGCACATCCATATACCGTTAAAATTTTAAAACGTGGTTATAAGATGTCTCCTTTATCAAAAATGATAAGTGGTAAAGTAGAGGATGCATCTATGCATCCTATTTTAGAAACAGACACAATTACGACAAAAAACTATTGTTTACAACCAATTTATACACCCGGACATTGTGAAGGACATTATTGTTACTATGAAAAAAACAACGGTTATTTATTTTCCGGCGATTTATTTGTGGCAGATAAAATTAAATACTTTGGAAGTGATGAAAGTTTATTAACGCAAATTGAATCATTAAAAAAAATGTTGGCGTTGGATTTTGATGCCTTGTTTTGTTCGCATAATCCCAAAGTGGAAGGTGGTAAAAAACGTTTGCAAAATAAACTACAATTTTTCGAAGATTTTGCCGGAAAAGTTACCCGGTTATATCATGAAGGAAAAAAATCGAAAGAGATTTTTGCACTGATGCATTTAAAAGAAAACTATTATTATAAAGTATTAACTGCCGGTAATTTTACCTCAGAAAATATGGTAAAAAGTGTGATTAGAGACATCAAAAAGAAAAAATAAGTCCGTTTACGCAGTAGATTGACCACTCACACATTCTAATAAATTGCTATTGAATTTCATATTAGTTTTGATGAAAACTATAAAACATGGAAGTGCAAGAATTTATTATGTTGTTCTTTTTATATGTTATCTCGTGGCTCTGCTTTTACGATGATAGCATAAATATTGATTTTTAATGAAAATTAAATCAATATGGGTAAAATAAAAAATGCCATTTGTTGTATTAAATGGCATTTTTTTAGTGGAGCTGGCGAGATTTGAACTCGCGTCCGGACAAAACGTTCATAAGCTTTCTACATGCTTAGCCCAAACTTGTTTTTCGTATTCTAACAGGCGTTTTTGCTAACCGATTAAAATCTTATTTTCTTTATTTCATTACTTAATCGAAACCTTTAAGCAACTATTCCGATTGGATGATGCTCAGTCGAATGGCATCGGAAAAACCGATTCGAGGAGCAAAGGCCAAGCTTAATAACCTGTATTAAGCAGCCAACGCGAAATTATTCTCGCCATATAAAAAAGTTTCATGCGTTAAGTTTTACGAGCCAAATTGCACAATGCTCGGCATGCTTACTTACCAACTATCCTGCCGTCAATTCCTGTCAACCCCAATTATAAATATCTATTCTCTTGATATTGTAATTTCAAAAGATGATTTAACGAATGAATCAAACACAAATAGACAGCATTTTTAAAAGAACTATGTATATAACTTAAATGGTGAAATTTAAGTTCCACAAAAATACAAATTATAAACTATTATACACCTTCAATCCTTCTTCTAAGCATTTTATTGCTTTTTTCAAATCGTTGCAATTTAATACATACGCAACACGAACTTCATTTTTACCTTTTTCTTCGGATGTATAAAATCCGCTTGCTGGAGCCATCATCACCGTTTCATTTTCATAATTAAAATCACTTAACATCCATTGGCAAAAGGCATCTGTATCTTTTACCGGCAATTGAACAATACAATAAAATGCACCACCGGGCACATGGCATTTTACACCTTCAATAGCGTTCATGCCTTCTACCAACGTGTCTCTTCGTTTTCTATATTCAATGTTTACTTTTGTAAAATAATTTTCTTCTACATCAAACATTGCTATGGCACCTAATTGCTCTACCGTTGGCGGACTCAAGCGTTGCTGTGCAAATTTTAAAACGGTTTGTAATACTTCTTTATTTTTAGTTGCTACCATTCCAATTCTGGCGCCACATGCACTGAAACGTTTGGAAAGTGAGTCAACAATGATAGCATTTTGTTCAATTTCGGGAAAGCTAAATATAGAAGTATATTCATTGTTATCTGCATATATAAAATCGCGATATACTTCGTCACTAATTAAAAATAAATTGTGTTTTAGTACAATTTCTTTTAATCGGTGCAACTCACTATCACTATATGCGTAACCGGTTGGATTATTTGGATTACAAATTAAGATTGCTTTTGTTTTTTCGTTGATTACTTTTTCAAATTCATCTATAGAAGGCAATGCAAATCCATTTTCAAATTGCGTAGGTATTGGTCGAACGTTTATATTTCCACTTTTTGAAAATCCAATATAATTTGCATACAATGGTTCCGGAATAATAATTTCGTCATCGCTGTCTAAAATAGAAAACAAGGTAAACATTAATGCTTCAGAACCACCGGTTGTTACTAATAAATCTTCCGGAAGCAAATTGGTTAAGCCATATCTTGTTTGAAAAAAACGGGCATATCTTTTTTTAATTTCTTCAAATCCATCAGATGGCGAATATTCTAATACTTTTCTATCTATATTTTTGATGGCATCCCAAAATTGATGTGGTGTTTCAATATCGGGTTGCCCAATGTTGAGATGATAAACATGAATACCGTTTTTTTTAGCACGCTCAGCATAAGGCGCTAACTTACGAATTGGGGACGATGGCATTAATCTGCCTTTTTGGGAAATGGTTGGCATAATATCTCGACAAAAATATAAAACTCCATACAAATAGTACGGAGTTTATTGCTTTTATTAAAGTTAATATTTTATTTCATAGATTATTTCAGGATATTTTCTTCTGCTTCATCAACACCTTGTTTTTGTGGAACAGCATTTCCGGAAATATATAAAATGATATTTTCGCCATCTTTTGTTGTAACGGTAATAGATTTTCTAAATGCACCTTCACGTGCCATGTTGTATTGTGCTTTAATGCTTCCTTTTTTTCCGGGCATCACCGGTTCTTTTGTCCAGGTAGGAGTGGTACAACCACAAGATGCTTTCACATTTTCTAAAATAATAGGTTCAGTTCCTGTATTCGAAAACTCAAATTCATAGGTTACTGGTTTATTTTGTGGTTGATTTCCAAAATCATGTTCTAATTTATTAAATTTTATTTTGGAAGTAGTAGGCGGTTCAGCATGTAAGATGGAAATACTTAAAAATGATAGAATTGTAAGTAAAATTAAATTTTTCATAAGTTGGTTATTAAAATAATTGAAGAATAAATCCAAATTTCTAATTTTATTATCAAAAAATATACCAAGTATTATATTTTCTCCATTTTTCTTTTGAAGATTAACAACTTTATGCAAATGTTAATAATCTCACAATTTTTAAAATTTAAAGATGTAATTTTGTTCTCAAATTCAACGCATGACCTTAATTACTTCTAATAATATATTAGTTACAAAAGGAGTGAGTCAAGAAGTTACTTTTGATGAATTTAAAATAGAAGTATTATCCGATTATAAATTGGCTTGTATTAGTCGCGAAACCAGCCTAACGGGAAGAAAAGAGGTTTTGACAGGTAAAGCAAAATTTGGAATTTTTGGCGATGGGAAAGAATTACCACAAATAGCCTTAGCGAAAGTTTTTGAAAATGGAGATTTTCGAGCGGGTTATTACCGCGACCAAACTTTTGCATTGGCATCCGGAATAGTAAATGTGGAGCAACTCTTTGGTCAATTATATGCTAATCCATCTTTGGAAGAAGATCCACATTCCGGTGGCAGACAAATGAACAACCATTTTGCCACCCGCAATTTGCATCCGGACGGAACATGGAAATCAATAAAAAATCAGAAAAATTCAGCCGCCGATAATTCACCTACCGCATCACAAATGATACGTGCTTTAGGTTTAGCAATGGCATCGAAAAAATATAGAGAACTAAATGCACAAATTGGTGAAAATAGTTTTAGTAATAATGGTAATGAAATCTGTTTTGCTACTATTGGAGATGCATCTACCTCGGAAGGTATTTTTTGGGAAGTAATCAATGCAGCAGGTGTTTTACAGGTGCCATTAGTGGTTTCTGTTTGGGATGATGGGTATGGTATTTCTGTTCCCAAAAAATATCAAACGACCAAAGAAAGTATTTCGCAAGTTTTAAAAGGATTTCAACGCACTAATGAGAGCAATGGTTATGATATTTATGTTGTAAAAGGTTGGAATTACCCGCAACTAATTGCCACGTATAAAATGGCAACAGATAAAACTAGAAAAACACATATTCCGGCCATTATTCATGTTGAGGAATTGACTCAACCGCAAGGACATTCTACTTCCGGCTCGCATGAGCGATATAAGTCTGCGGAAAGATTGCAATGGGAAAAAGACCACGATTGCAACTTAAAATATAGAGCGTGGATTTTACAAAATAAAATGGCATCAGAAGAAGAATTAAATGAGATTGAAAACGATGCTAAATTATATGTAGCCGAACAAAAAAAGATAGCTTGGAATAAATTTCACGAACCTATTAAAGAGGAATTACAAGAAGCAAGCACGATAATAAAAAACATAGCTGAACTATCACAGTATAAAGAACAATTAGAAGATATAGAAAAAGGATTGCGATATTCTATTGATCCGATGCGGAAAGATGTTTTTAAATCGATATCGGATGTGTTGGTGTTAGTTCGTAATGAAAAAAATAATGCAATTGATACATTAAAAAAATGGCGTTCGCTACAAACACAAGTTAATGATGAACGCTATTCTTCTTATCAACATACGAATTCTATTTACTCACCGCTACGAATTCCTATAATTCCGGCACAATACGAAGGACAAGTTTCGTATGTAAGTGGTTTTAAAGTATTAAATGCTTGCTTTGATGCCAATTTTGCTCGAGATGCTAAAATTGTTGCATTTGGTGAAGATGTTGGTAAAATCGGTGATGTCAACCAAGCATTTGCCGGTTTGCAAGAAAAATATGGTGTAGAACGAATTTATGATACCGGTATTCGCGAAGCAAGCATCATGGGAGAAGGCATTGGATTGGCTATGCGTGGCATGCGTCCAATTGCCGAAATACAATATTTAGATTATTTATTGTACGGATTGCAACCATTGTCGGATGATTTAGTATGTTTGTCGTATAGAACAAAAGGTGGACAAAAAGCACCACTTATTGTGCGAACTCGTGGACATCGATTAGAAGGAATTTGGCACACCGGTTCGCCTATACAAATGATTTTAGGTGCGTTGCGAGGTATGCATGTTTGTGTTCCAAGAAACATGACACAAGCTGCAGGCTTTTATAATTTATTATTAAAAGGAGATGAGCCCGCATTGGTAATAGAATGTTTAAATGGTTATCGCCTAAAAGAAAAAATGCCATCTAATGTTGGTGAATTTACGGTTCCATTAGGTGTTCCTGATATCTTGCAAGAAGGAAATGATATAACGTTAGTAACCTATGGTTCTTGTGTGCGAATTGCTCAAGAAGCACTTCCCAATTTGACAAGAATGGGAATTTCAGTTGAGCTCATAGATGTGCAAACTTTATTACCTTTTGATATTTATGGTGTTATTGGTAATTCCATTCGAAAAACCAACCGAGTGGTGTTTTTAGATGAAGATTATCCGGGTGGTGGAACTGCATATATGATGCAACAAGTAATGGAACACCAACATGTATTTCGTTATTTAGATTGTGAACCGATTTCACTTTCTGCGAAAGAACACAGAGGTGCTTTTGGTAGTGATGGTGATTATTTTTGCAAACCAAATGCAGAAGATATTTTATATGCAATCAATAAAATTATGCATGAAGCCAACCCAAAAAAATATCCGATGGTTTGGTAGTAATTTATGTTAGTTTATTGAGATACAATCGTATCGTGTTTTCTAAACCCAGATAAATAGCGTCGCAAATTAAAGCATGACCAATAGACACTTCATCTAATTGTGGTAAATTATCTTTCAGGTACTTTAAATTGTCTAAATTCAAATCATGTCCGGCATTAATACCTAATCCGTTTTGAATAGCAATATAGCAGGTTTCTTTTATTTCCTTAATGGCATTTTCCGGATTGCTTAAATAATTTTTGGCATACGGACCTGTGTAATATTCAATTCTGTCAGCACCAATTTTAGAAGCACTTTCAATTAATTTTGCATCTGCATCAATAAATAAAGAAACACGAATTTGGTGTGCTTTTAATTCTTGAATGATTTCTTTTAAAAATGATTGATGCTTGATGGTATCCCAACCGTGATCAGATGTAATTTGATTTGGATCATCCGGCACTAAAGTACATTGATGTGGTTTTACTCGAATTACTTCATTTAAAAAATGTTGACTTGGATATCCTTCTATATTAAATTCGGTCGTGCAGTTTTCTTTTAATAAAGGTAAATCTGAAAATTTACAATGCCGTTCATCCGGCCGTGGATGCACGGTAATTCCTTGTGCTCCGAACCGCTCACAATCTATTGCTACTTGTATTAAATCAGGATAATTATTGCCGCGTGAATTGCGGATTAAGGCTATTTTATTAAGGTTTACGGATAATCTTGTCATTGCTTATTTTTACAAAATTACATAAATTAAATATTGTTTGTATGTTGGTGATGAAAGAGAAGTAATTATAGAGTATAGAGTATAGAGTATAGAGTATAGAGTCATTCCCACGAAAGTGGGAATCTCAACGCACTTAAATGGGATTCCCTTTTACAAGGGAATGATAATTAATCAAAAAATCTTTGAGCACTTTGTGTAAATACTTTGTGAGCTTTGCGGTTCATATTTTGATGATCGTGTCATTCCCACGAAAGTGGGAATCTCAATGTACTTAAATGCGATTCCCTTATTCAAGGGAATGACAGTTAATGAAAAACTTTGTGCACTTTGCGGTTCATATTTTGATGAGCGTGCCATTCCCACGAAAGTGGGAATCTTAATGAACTTAAATGCGATTCCCTTTTACAAGGGAATGACAAATCTATTACGTATTGATAGTTGATTAACTTCCAGTATCCAACAAGCGAAATCTTAAAATTAAACCAACTTTTCTTTTTCAAAAATGGCAATAATCTTGTCAATTGTTTCTTGAACAGTAAGGAAAGAACGACCACCGGAAGCATTGCGATGACCACCACCTTCAAAGTGCTCACGACATATTTTTTCTACGGAATAATCGCCTTTACTTCTAAATGATAGTTTGATGATTTTTGGTTCTTGTTTAATTAGAATAGCCACCTTCACATTTTTTATTGTTAAAGGGTAATTGACCAAACCTTCCGTATCACCTGTTTGTAAATTAAAACGATAAGCATCTTTTTTATCAACTACAATAATACCAATGCCAATATCTTCACGGATAATCATGTTTCGGAACAAAGCATTACCTAAAAAACGCAATTTTTCCTCTCGACCATTTTGGTTTAATTGCTCTTGAACATAAATGATATTTAAGCCACAATCCAATAGATGAGCAGCAATCTCTAATGATTTTTTGTTGGTGGCACCATTTGAGAAACTTGCTGTATCGGTAAGAATTCCGGTGTAAATGCATTCAGCAATTTCATGTGTAATCTTAAATTTCGGATCGTATATTTCTAAGAATCGAAAAACCAACTCGCATGTTGACGATGCTTTCACATCGTGTAATATCCAGTCTGCATCTATTTTCGGATATAAATGATGATCTAATAATACAATTTTCTTGTTCGTATTTTTTTGTATCAATTCATCTAATGGTTCAATTCTTTTTAAATCATTGAAATCTAAACAAAAAATAATGTCGGCTGCTTCTATAGCAATTTGACTTAATTGTGGATTTTCTAAGTAATTCCAAACTTCATCATAACCGGGCAAATAGGAAAAATACGTTGGATACTCTGTTGGTGAAATAACACGAACAGTGTGTCCAAATGGAACTAAATAATTATACAAAGCCAAGGAAGAGCCCATTGCATCACCATCCGGTTTTTGATGTGTGGTGATAACAATATTTTTTTGCGAACTTAAAAAAGCTTGTAAAGCATGTATGTTTTCCATTTTGCAAAGATACAAATGTAAAATGGAATGTATGTCGTTTGTATTTTCTTTATTGTTTGTTAGTGTAGAGTATTGAGTATTGAGTATTGAGTATTGAGTATTGAGTATTGAGTATTGAGTATTGAGTATTGAGTAGGGAGTATTGAGTAGTGAGTAGAGAGTCATTCCCACGAAAGTGGGAATCTCAACAAATTTAAATAAGATTCCGTTTTACAAGGGAATGACAATTAATCAAAAATCTTTGAGCACTTTGTGTAAAAACTTTGAGTGCTTTGCGGTTTATATTTTGATGCGTGTGTCATTCCCACGAAAGTGGGAATCTCAACGAATTTAAATAAGATTCCGTTTTACAAGGGAATGACAATTAATCAAAAATCTTTGAGCACTTTGTGTGAAAACTTTGAGTGCTTTGCGGTTAATAAATGAGATTCCCTTTTTCAAGGGAATGACATTATTTCATTATTTCATTAGTTCATTATCTTACTTTTGAAGCCAAAAGTAACAAAAGCTTTTTTTGAACTACAAGGCAATTTGATGTTTCGTTCCTTAACATCAACCGCTTCTAAAATCAACGCAAATGCTGATGGCTTTGCTTCGTTGATTTTAAAGCTATTGCTGTGTATTTCAAAAAAACGAAATCTTCTGCGGTCGGCACTTTTTGAGTAGTGAGTAGTGAGTAGAGAGCCATTCCCACGAAAGTGGGAATCTCAACGAACTTAAATGTGATTCCCTTTTTCAAGGGAATGACAATTAATTAAAAAATCTTTGAGCACTTTGTGTAAAACCATTGAGTGCTTTGCGCTTAATAAATGAGATTCCCTTTTTCAAGGGAATGACATTACTACATTACTACATTACTACATTATTTCATTATTTCATTACTACATTATTTCACTATTTCATTAAACTATTTCTCAACCTGCTGAAAGAACGTTAATTAATGGTAAATCTTTTAGTAATCAATACGATAACTAATAACTAATGCCTAATTTTGCACCAAATTATACAGAAAAATGGCAACAAACAGAACATTTACAATGATTAAACCCGATGCAGTAGAAGCAAATAACATCGGTTCTATTTTAGCAATGATTACAGAAGCCGGTTTTAAAGTAGTGGCTTTAAAATACACGAAACTATCTGAAGCACAAGCCGGAAAATTTTACGAAGTACACAAGGAACGTCCATTTTATGGTGAATTAGTTGAGTTTATGAGCAGAGGTCCAATTGTTGCTGCAATTTTGGAAAAAGAAAATGCTGTTGAAGCATTCCGTAAATTAATTGGTGCTACGAATCCGGCTCAAGCAGAAGAAGGAACTATTCGTAAACGTTTTGCCAAATCAATTGGAGAAAATGCAGTTCACGGTTCTGACTCTGATGAAAATGCAGAAATTGAAGGTAATTTCTTCTTCAGTCAATTAGAAAGATTCTAAAATAAATATAGAAATAATGTATGTTAAAGGTTTCCGCAAGGAAACTTTTTTTATTAAATAATGTAAAATATCCAATATTTCCATTTTATAGAATTAGATACACGTATCTTTGCTCTCTATTATTTTGTTGACGAAAATTTTATTTATCATGAAAAAAACATCTTTTTTATTATTTATCCTTAGTGTTTTTATTTTTTCCGGATGCAAATATGTGAATAGTTATACAATTAAAGGAACTATTAAACATGCAGAAGGTGTGAAAGTTTATCTAGAAGATATTTCAGATATCAATGCCGTAATAATTGATACTACAACCGTAAAGAATGGCTCGTTTCAAATAAAAAATTATTCATCTGATGGAATTTATAGATTGAGATTGGGTGAAGATATGGCGAAGTCTATCTTTTTATATATTCAAAAGAAAGACAATATTTCCATCACGGCTGATTTGGATAAATTAGAAGCATATACAGTGGATGGTAGCAAAGGTTCAGCCTCCATAAAAAAATTAGAAATAGATGCACAAAAACATTTCGTGCGAATGGATTCTATCGTGTCTAAAATTAATCGTGT
The DNA here is from genome assembly GCA_963169645.1 of Bacteroidota bacterium. Taxonomy (GTDB): domain Bacteria; phylum Bacteroidota; class Bacteroidia; order Chitinophagales; family JADIYW01; genus JADJSS01. The sequence continues at coordinate 80,264 of CAUJCO010000004.1, read as the reverse complement.
GCCGGAAAATCAACGCGATTCACTCATTCAAATTTTTAATAAAACAAAAGATACCTATATCACATTTTTAAAAAATTTTATAGAAAAAGAACCTAACAATGATGTGGCATGTTTTGCCTTGAATTATTTTGGTGATTTTAAAGGTGATGAGATTACGTATATCATTGATATGGTTGAGCGTTTACATACATCCTCTCCAAATTCTAAAATGATTAATCTTTGGTATGCCGAAACGCAGAAATATCAGCAAGAAATTGAAAAACAAAATGAAGGCGGCGTGGCGTTGAATACACAAGCACCAAACATTATTTTGGAGTCACCGAATGGCGATACTGTACAATTGAAAAATCTGCAAGGTAATTATGTTTTGGTAGATTTTTGGGCATCATGGTGTGGACCATGCAGAAATGAGAATCCAAATGTGGTGAAATTATATAACCAATATCATGCAAAAGGATTTGAGATATTTTCTGTTTCTTTAGATAAAAATAAAGAAAAATGGATAGAAGCGATTGCCAAAGATAAATTATCTTGGAAAAACCATGGTAGTGATTTACAAGGATGGAATTCGGCACCTGCACAAGTGTATCAAGTGCAATCTATTCCGGCAACTTTTTTATTAGATAAAACCGGAAAAGTAATCGCAAAAAATTTACGCGGCAGTCAATTAGAAGCTAAATTAGCAGAGCTATTTAAAGCTGAAGCACCAAAGTAATTAAAATTATAAGTAGCTAAAAATATAAAAGGCTGTCTTGCTCCAAGCAAGACAGCCTTTTGTTATCAAATTAAATGCTTATTCTACGGTAAAATATCCGGAATTGATAAAGGTGTCGTGTTCATTGTATATATCTACAACAAATTTTCCTTTTGTTTTAATGGTGAATGGTAATTTTACCCAATTCCAACTTAAGTCAGACAAGCTGAATTCTATCTCATCAATTTTATCAGTATAATCAGTTCCGCCATAGATAGTTACTGTCAATGATTTAGATTTTAATGCATCATCTTGTGTTAATAATGAAACAATATCTACTTTGCCATTTTTAAGTTTAAACGTTTCTGTTTCACCAACAATATCACCATCTTTTGCATCTGTACCAAATTTAATAATGGAGTTTTCGTAATAGTAAGTATCTTTTGCATCTTCATCATCCACATTATCATTATCATCACTACTACTTGTTGTTTTATCGTCTTTTATATAAGCTATATTAGTTGTTACAGTAGCAAGTGGATTATCGCTTTTACCCATTACCATAATTTTGTAAAAGCCTTCTTCTGTAAATTTAAAATCATACATTGCCCATTTTTTACCATTGTTCACATCATTTTCAAAATTTTGTGTATCATAAGCAACATATTCGCCCTTGTCATTCAGTTTATCTACATACAGCATTAATTTTTCTTTAATGGCTCTATCTTGGCTATATACAATATAAATGAAACCGCCATCTTTTTTATTGATGTCCCATTTTTGATAGATACCGGAAGTGGCTCCGGTCAACTTATCGTACTTTTCACAAAGTTCTACTTTTCCGTTTTGAGCAATTGCATTTATACTCATCGTAATGAGTGCAATAATCAGTAAGCTAATGTTTTTCATAATTTTTTATTTCTAATTAATCAAATATAATACCAATTTTGAAGATTGTATCTACCCATTGCGTGGTATTCTTGCTCAAATATGAATGTAAATGTATATTTGCGGCATGGAAAACCAACATTTTCTCCAAAAACTACAATATATTAAAGCGTTTGTGTTTGATGTGGATGGTGTTTTTACGAATAATCAATTAATTTCTACAGATCAAGGTGAGTTGCAACGTATTTTTAATGCGAAAGATGGTTTTGCTGTAAAAACAGCTTTAGAGAAAGGTTATTTGGTATGTATCATCACCGGTGGAACATCTTTAAATGTATATAAACGATTTGAATTATTAGGTGTTAAACATAACTATTACAAAGTAACTAACAAACTAAAGGTGTTGCGAGCGTTTTTAGCACATGAAAATATAGATGCCAACCAAGTGTTATATATGGGTGATGATATTCCGGATTATGAAGCCATGAACGCTTGTGGTTTAAAATGTAGCCCACACGATGCTGTTCCAGAAATTCAATCGTTAGCTGATTATATTTGCAACAGAAATGGCGGTGATGCATGTGTACGAGAAGTGATAGAAATGGTGTTGAAAGTTCAAGATAAATGGTTTAAATTTTAAGATAATGAATAAGATAAAATTGCTGCGTCCGATTAATCTGGCGATGTTATTACTGATGCTATGCTTGTTTAGATTTTGTATGGTGGCAGCTTCGCCCTATCGGTTGTTTTATGTAGAGCCGGTGCTAACCAATGCACAATTTGTATTGTTGCTAATGGCAACTCTATTTACTGCTGCCGGCGGTTATGTTATTAATGATATTTTTGATGTAGATATAGATGCAGTAAATAAAAACAATACACAAATTATTGGAAATACTGTTTCGGAAGAGGAAGCCTATCGCATGTATAAAATACTTTGTTTTTTAGGCATTGCAAGCACACTGCTGTTGGCGTTGTTTACTAAAAACTATCGACTTTCCATGATTCCTATTTTAATTATGTTAGTATTGAATTTTTATGCGCATACATTTAAAAAGCAATTGATTGTCGGTAATTTTATGATTTCACTATGTGCTGCTTTTGTTTTTATATTAATGGCATTGTATGAAAGTGGTGGAAATACAGCTAATTCAGCCAACTCACTCTATATAAAAAGTGGCATTACCATTGCAGCAATTGTTTATGGATTATTTGCTTTCCTTACCACTTTTCTTCGTGAGATAATTAAAGATATAGAAGATATAGAAGGCGATGAGCAATATAATTGTAAAACAATTCCAATTGTATTTGGAACAAAGATTGCTAAAATAGTATCGATTGTATTAATCTTGTTTTTATTAGTGATGTTGGGTTCATTTGCTTGGTTTTTTCCTACTTTAAACATGAAAATGGCATCATATGGAATTGCAATTGGATTCGTATTGCCATTACTTGTAATGCTTATTTTGATTGTTAAAGCAACGACGAACGAGCATTTTCATTTCATTAGCAATGCTATTAAAATTTTTATGTTGTTAGGCACGCTCACCTTGCTTTATTTTTATAGTGGCAATGGCCCGTATGTGTTTGTGCAATATGTCAATTTCTTAAAGAAATTAGTGTAATTCATGCAAATTATTTTAGGTTCGCAATCACCGAGAAGATTAGAAATTTTACAGAAAGCCGGCTTTGAGGTAGAAGTCATTGTTCCCAAAACAAATGAACAATTTCCATCTAATTTATCCATATATCAAGCACCGGAATTTATTGCCACACAAAAATTAGATGCAATATCTAGTTTAATAAAACAAGATAATCGCTTTATTATTTGTGCAGATACAATCGTATTATTTGAGCAACAATTATTAGGCAAACCAACAGATGAGCAACAAGCTTTTGCGTATTTAAAAAGGATGAACGGTAAAAAACACGAAGTGATTACCGGTGTTTGCATGCGTAAGCAACAAAAAAGCATTTCCTTTTCTGAGCGAGCAATCGTACATTTTAAACAACTTTCAGATGCTGAAATTTGGCATTATATTCAACATTATAATACGTTAGATAAAGCAGGAGCGTACAATATTCAGGAATATAATGGTATCGATATGTTTGAAGGTGAATTTGAAAATATAATGGGCTTACCAATTCAACGCGTATTGCACGAAATGTCTGTTTGGAATTCACTTACATAGAAACCATCAAATTACAACCTCTTATTGCGGCATTGTCAATTCTGCCAACTACTTCAAACGTGTTATCGGAATGTATTTGTACAATATCTTCTGTTGCAATAAATGCACACGAATGTATATTTGCCAAATCAATAACATTCAAACCGCCGCGACCTGTATTTTCTGTAACCAACATCGGATTATAAATATCTCGTTTTACTATTTTCATCCATTTCGGTGCTTGAAAAATCCCATTTCCAAAAGAGTATGCTTGCGATAATAATTCCGTCATGCCATATTCAGAATGTATGTTTGTAGTATGAAATGCCTTATTTAATATGGCGTGAATTTCTTCACGAAGCATTTCCGGTCGTTTGCCTTTCATGCCACCTGTTTCCATAATAATTACATTTGATAAATCCATCGGATATTGCTCTGCAAAATCTAATAATGCAAATGTTACACCAATTAAAAGTATTTTTTTATTGGAATATTTTTTTGTTTGCAGTTCATCCAGTTTATCTTTTAAAGTGTCATAGTTATATAGATAAAATCCGGAATGTTCGCTTTTTGTTTTTTGGATTAAAACATCTGCCATATATACTAACGACGATGTATCTCGTTCTAAATAGGATGGCAACAATGCTAATACAATCCAATCTTCTATATTTCCATAAAATTGCTGAAACGCCTTTAAAAAACTTTGTTCGTATAATGATAAATCAGCCACAAAATGTTTACTGTTTATTTGTCCTGTAGTGCCACTGCTTTCAAAAATTTTTTGTTCATTCAAATTACCGGAAATAACCTTGTGTGTTTTATAAAATGAGATAGGCAAAAATGGGATTTTTAAATAGGAATCGATACTTGACTTATCTATTTTTAATAAATCAACAAATTGACGATATACGTTGTTATGTTCATATTGATAGTCAAATAATTTCAACGCAAATTCGTTAAAATTAAAATTGTCTTCTAAAAATAAATTTTCTTGTATTTTTGAAGTAAATTGATTCACGTTGCAAAGGTAATTGAAAATGAAAATTAAATCGGTTATAATCTTTATTTTTAGCATAATCACAATATCTGCTTGTTATAAAACACCCGAATATCCGGATGTGCCTTCTGTAAAATTTGAATCTTTTGATAAACCGAATGAAGTTTATACGTTAAATGCGGGTGAAGGTGGAAATTTGATTTTAAGTTTTACGGATGGAGACGGCGATTTAGGAAAGTTAAATAATGCCGATTCTTCTTCGTTTGTAGTGTATCGCAATTTGCGTGATACCGCATTTTTTGGTGTGCGAAATTATGTCATTCCGATAATTCCTAAAAAAGGCACCACCAACGCTATAAGTGGAAAAATTGAAATAAAACTAAATGATGCCTTGTTTAATAGTTATGAAACATATTTTATTTACAAAGGAATTTCAATTGATACATTTACGTACGAAATATATATTACAGATAGAGCTAATAATATAAGTAATGTGATTACCACACCTCCGATTGTTGTAAAGATTTGATAATTAATGTATTGTCATTAAATGCTCAATATCATAAACTTCTCTTAAAACATACTTAATCTGTTGGGAATGCTTTTCGCATACTATTTGCGGTAATTTTGTGAAGAATGAAACCCACAGACGTAATTGTAATAGGAGCCGGTTTTTCAGGTTTGTCTGCAGCTTATTATCTGCAGCAAAAAGGAATTTCGGTTAAAGTTGTAGAAGCAGCCTCACAAGTAGGCGGTCGTGCGCGTTCAGATAAAATGAATGGTTTTACATTAGACAGAGGTGTTCATTTTTATCATCATTCAACAACGGAGTTATCCAAAATAATTAATCTTCGCAACTTAGAATTGAAAAATACCTATCCGGGTTATTTGTTGAAATACGAGGATACCTTCAATTTATTTACCAATCCTTTATACCAAACTGTCGATACTATTTCTACTGCATTAGCAAAAAATGCAACGTTCACAGATAAGATTCGTTTATTTGGATTGTATGCAAAACTTAAAACAACATCTTATAATAAATTGGTAAAAGAAACCGAATCATCTACGTTCGAGTATCTTTCAAAAAATGGATTTAGCAAAAAGTTGATTGATTCCTTTTTTAGACCAATGATAGCTGCCAGCATTTTTGATTATAATTTACAATCGTCTTCTCGACTTTCCAAAGTGTACTTAAAGTCGTTGTTTCAAGACCATGTTGCACTTCCTAAAAATGGTATTGGTAGTATTGCTGCTGAAATAGAAAAGAAACTTAAACCCAATACTGTTTTATATAAAACAAAAGTGAAAAGGGTAGAAGATGATGGCGTTGAATTAGTGAACGGTGAGTTTTTAGAATCGAAATTTGTTATTATAGCAACCAATGCCATCAATGCAAATGAGATTACTAATAGCAAAAGTATAGATGCGGAATGCTCTCATGTTTCTACTATCTATTTTTCTACGGATAAAGCTCCTGTGAGCAAACCTGTGGTAATGTTGAATGGCGATAATGGAACGACACTCGTCAACCATGTTTTTGTACCATCATTATTGCATCCGGAATATGCACCGGAAAACAAGCATTTAGTAGCGGTTAATATCGTTAAAGAACACGACCTTGACGATGATGAATTAATGGAAAAATGCTTATCGGAATTAACGGGTTGGTTTGGTTTAAAAGTGATGGATTGGCAACATTTAAAAACCTACCACATCAAATATGCTATGCCATTTAAACCAATTTTAGATGAAGTTCGTTTTACCAAAAAAATAAATGATACCATTTATGTTTGTGGTGATAGCTTATCTGTTGGTAGTATGGAATCCGCATTGCGTTCCGGTAGAGAAACCGCAGATTTAATAGCTGTTCAATTAATGAAAGGCAATTACAAGCAAACAGATTATTCGTTTCAATAAGCTATTTACTCATCTTTATTATTTCGTTGTATTCTGCTTTGTTGATATCGCATACCGATAATCGGCTTTGCTTAATTAATTTTATTTCCGCTAATTTAGAATTTGCTTTTATTGCAGCTAAAGTAACCGAATTTTTTAATTTTTCAATTGGAGCAACATCTACACAAACCCAAGCTTCGTTATCTGTGGTTGGGTCTTGATAGGCTTCTTTTACAATTTCCATAATGCCTACCACCGCTTTGTCAATATTACTATGATAAAAAAGTGCAATATCTCCTTTCTTCATAGCACGCATATTATTTCGAGCCGTATAGTTTCGAACGCCATCCCACGCTTCTTGTTTTTTTATTATTAAATCATCGAAGGAAAAAACATCCGGTTCCGATTTCATGAGCCAATATTTCATGCCTACGTTTTTTTTGTAAAAATAAGCACAATGTAATTGAAATCAAACTTAATTTCTATTCTGAATTTTTTGTTTGAATTTATCGCGCATTGATTTAGCATCCCATTTCGTACTTACAACCACATTATTTGCTGCTATCAACTTAAAATAATATACATCTTCAGTATATACAGAAGCATCGTACTCAAAACTGAATTGGTGGTTGCCGGCTGCTACATTTTTTTGATTAAATAATTCTCGTACTAATATTCCATTGGTGTTGAACATAGCAATTTGCACATCTTTGGGAACTACAATATTGTATTCAAATTTTCCACCAACTTTTTGTTTGGGTGGTGCATAGTAATTTGTTTTATAATCTTTTGAAATTACTTCAAAAGTTTTCCCTGTAATAGTTGCTACGCATTTTCTGAGTTGTCTTTCTTCCGTACTATCTGCACCATAAATATTATTGACATCTTCATTGTTCATCAATGCCCAAACTGCATGTTGTGCTGTAGCTGTTTGGTATTTATGCTCTGCAATAAATGAGGCTAATTTTATTAACTTTTCATTGGTATTGGGTTGATAAGTGTATGTGGTTTTTCCATTACCACTTGAGTTAGAAGATTCTGTGCACATTCCTTTTAAAGGAACCGTAAGTTTGCTATTTGCTTTTAATGCAATTAACTTATTTTCTGTGGTAACTATATTTTGATATGTAGCATCTGTAGGAATAAACATATCACCACTTTTAATTTGAAGTGAAATAGGTGCATTTCCAAGATTCGTGAATTCCATTAAAATAGGCTCTAAGTAGTGTGTACTCTTTTCATTACCTTTAAAATTACAAGTAATTTTTTTCTGCTGTAACGCATCTGCTAAGGGAATAGTAGCTGCATTTAATACAGAAAATGAAACGAATAGGTTTATAAAAAATGCGCATTTAAGGATAGTTTTCATATAGTTGGTATTTATGTTGCAACGTATAAATTTAACTTTTAGTATATTATTTATAAACATTTTTTTGTAGTTTAGTTAAAGAACTATGAGAAATATCAGTACAATTTTAGTCCTTTTCCTAATTATAAGTGGATTTAATAGCCAAGCACAAAATGCTTGTTCACAAAAACAAAGTGCTAAAATCCGCTTAATAGGAGATAGTTGGGCACACTTTCCGGCATTATATGCAGCATATGATTCTGCATTAGCAAAATATGGTTTTGCGGATTATTTTACCGTTTCTGACGGCAGTGTATTAATAAGCATGACAGCCGAAACATGGTGGCAATTTCCATTGGCTCGTTTTGCTTTAGAAACATCTTTAGCCACTGACGCAACACGACCTATCGATATAATTATGGTATCGTTGGGTGGAAATGATGTTGCATTTAAAATCCGGAAAGGCGATTCATTAAATGTACTCGATAATAGTTTGCATACAGCAAAATTGTTTATGGATAGCATTTTTGATTACATTCACCAAACGTATCCAAATGGACAAATCATTTGGCAAAGCTATGATTATCCTAATTTTAATGACCCTTGTTTAAATATTCCATGGAATCCATATTGTGATTTATGGGAAGGACGTGGTTATCCATCTCCGTATGAAATAAATCGTTTTATGGCGTACATGACCGATTATCAAGATACGGTAGTACAAGGTTACAGAAATGCCGGTAAAAATTATATGCACTTTTATAATTGCTTAGGATTAATGCAATGGTATTATGGACAAACAACACCTTTGCGTTTCCCGCCTTATGGAACCTATCCACCACGAACTGTTCCTTTGCCTTATGGTAAAATAGATTATCCTTCACCATTGCCGGCAATGGGACTATGGCAAAATGATACCTATCATTTAGGGCCACAAAGTTATACTTATTTGGCAGAAGCTTATATGCGTAAGTTTATCAGTAATTATTTTAGAAGAGATAGAGATACAACCTATTATTCTAGCGGACAAAACATAGACGGTTGGGTTTCGGAAAATGGTGTTTTGGGTACCGGAGATGTGTTCGTTGGGAAAAGAAACAATCAAAAGACAAATGGAATTTTCAGTTTTAATACGGCGTCTATTCCTGATAATAAAATAATTAAACGTGCATCCGTTTTTTTTAAATGTAAAGACATTAAAACGTTGTATCCGCTCGGAAATGCATTTCCTCAAACTTTCCAATTAGATATTAAGCAAGGTACTTTCGGAAATGAGTCCATTGAAGCAAGCGATTACAACGAACCTGCTTCTATGCATGATGTAGCTTGTTTTGCCGGCAAATTAAGAGGTGTAGATTATGCATTACGTGCTGATTTACATGCAAATGCATTGCAGTATATAAACAAAAACGGCATTACACAATTTCGATTGTCCGTAGAGGATGATAATTTAATTACTTTCTTTAATGGCGATACATTAGAGTTTGAAGGTCCGTATTTAGATATTTATTACGATACAACTTCCATCACCACTGGAATAATAAATTCAAAATCCAATACAAATAAGTTGGATATATTTCCTAACCCAACGGTGGATTTTATCACGCTCACTTCAACAAATATGTTGACAAAACATGCATCCAAATTATGGATATATAATACAGAAGGTAAACAAGTATTACATCAAGATTTACCCAAACAAATGGCAGATAGAATAAAAATTGATGTATCGATGTTGCCGCTCGGTGGATATTTTATACAGCTAGAAAATAAGGAAGAAACGTATGTCGGTACGTTTGTTAAAAATTAAATTATATGCATTTATTTTGTTTAACTTAGTAATGATTTATTTATTCCTTTTTTAGAAAATTATATTGTATTTTTGTACATAAAATACTGTTAAATTAAAACAATAACGATGAATAAGAAAATTACACTCTTTTTTACGATTTGTTTGTCTATGGTGACAATGTTGAAAGCGCAACATATATCCGTAACAAACGTTTCTCAAGTCTATACACAAGACTTTAATTCGTTAGCAAATACAGGTGCATCCAATCCTGTATCTACTTTACCGAATGCATGGTATTCCACAGCTTCTACTTATAGAGCAGATTCCGGTGCTTCTAATTCCGGTGCACTTTATAGCTATGGAAGTACATTAGATACGGATAGAGCTTTAGGTTCATTGGGTTCTGGTTCTGCAACACCAAGCTATGGTATGAAATTTATCAACAACACGGGAGGACATATTACAGCTATTACTGTTAGCTATACCGCTGAAAATTGGAGATTAGGCCAAAAACCAGCTAAAAGATTAGACTCTACTCTTTTTTCATATAATGTAGGAGCCGGTATTTTAGAGGCTAGTTCCGGTTGGGTTAATGTAAATGAATTAAATATAAAAACACCGGATACTTCTGCTGCCGCAGCAGGTGCATTAAATGGTAATTTAGCACTAAATCAAGTGGCAATTAATCATACAATTTCCGGTTTGGTAATTGCACCTAATGATACATTTTGGATCCGTTGGACAGAATTTAATGTTACAGGTACGGATGATGGTTTAGCAGTCGATGATTTGACAGTAAGTTTTACAGGTGGCTCTGTTCCTGCGTGTACAGCACCAAGTACTCCGGTTTCTGTAGTAACAGCAAATGGTGTTAATACAACAACCGTTTCCGGTTCATTTACCGGTGTTACCGCTGATGCGTACTTAGTTGTAATTGACAGCAATGCTACAGCACCTGCATTAATAAACGGAACAACGTATAACGTTGGCGATGCAATTGGTACCGCAACTGTAATTGGAAATGGAACAAGCACATCATTCTTCAAAAATGGATTGGTGTCAAATACAATTTACAAAGTTCATGTTTTTCCATATAATAATTCAGGATGTACAGGTGGCCCAATGTATTTAACAACAACTCCGGGAAATGATACAGCTATCACATTATTAGATGGTTGCCCAGAGCCAACACAAACACCAACAAACTTAGTTTTTGAAACAGTAGGTGATCATGCTATCACCGGTAAATTCAATCATTCAATTCCGCCGGCAGATGGTTATGTAGTTGTGTACAGCACAAGCTCTAATATCGCCTATCCATTAGATAGCGTTTCTTACAATGTAGGTGATTCTATTAAATACTCAAGCTTTAAATCAAAAGTAGCAGATATTTCAACTTCTTCAACAGATACTTCTTTCTCTATAGCTGGTTTAGAAAGTGGAACAAAATATTATGTTGCTGTAATTGGATATAATATGTGTGGTGCTTTTCCAAATTACAAACGCACAACAACAAATGGTGTAAGTAAAGACGACACTACAACAACAGGCACACCACCTTTAACAGATTGTATTCAACCGACAGGTGTTTCTACTACAACAATGGTTTTAGATTCAACAGCATCAACAATCACTATTAAATTTACTATGCCTGCCAATGCAGATAGCGTAATGGTTTTAGCTGCACCAATTTCAGTAGGATTTTTAACCATCAGAGATTCTGTGTTCTATGCTGTTGGTAGCACAATTGCTTCTTCTTCAGCAACACCGGCAACCGTATATTATAGAGGTGTGGACGATTCTGTTACCATTACCGGTTTAACAGCAAATACAGTTTACAAATTATTCGTAGCTACTATTAATAATAAAAACTGTTTAAACGGACCAAATTATTCCGGTTTAGCAACTAAAACGGTGAAAACAGGTGTTGTTTCAGGTATCAAAAATAAACAATCTGAAACTGAATATGCTTTGTATCCAAATCCGGCATCGAATGGATTCTTAAATGTGAAATTTAAAAAAGCAATTCAAGAAGAAGCTACTGTAGAAATTATAGATATCATAGGTAGAAAATTAACTACTCAAACTATAAAACCAGGTACAGATTTACAAACATTAGATGTAAATGATATTGCTAAAGGAACTTATTTAATGAATATCGTGTATAAAGGTGTTAATCATGTTAGCACATTTATTATACAATAAATAAAATACGTTTTTCTAAACTCGTCTTTGTAACTTGCATCCCGCAATTTTCAAAGACGAGTTTTTTATTTATAGTAGTATGAAATATTTTTACACATTATTATTTAGTTTGACTACATCAATTTATAGTTTTGCCGGAATTGGAACGTATTATAATGGAATTGATAGCAATTTAAGTTGTAGTAACTTCAAAACAGCTTTAACAAATTTAATTTCTATTGATGCTCATCTGCCTTATGGCAAAGTGGATGAGAGTTATAACAGAACAGATTTAAAACCAGCCGAAGCACCGTTAACCGGAATGGTAATTGTAGATAGATATTGTTCGGATATCCCTAATGCATTTGATTCATGCAATTATAGATACAACGATTCTATTACACCCGGCGTTCATAGCTTTTGTTTTTTTGGAGGTACACCTGCTAATTATTGTGGCTGTTACGCAAAAGAACATACATTTCCATCTTCATGGTTCAATGGTGATCAATATATTAGAAGCGACATGCATTTTGTTTGGCCGGCAGATGGAAAAACAAACTCATTAAAAAGTAATTTTCCGTTGGGTTATGTAAGAGATGTTCCTTCTTCTGTTTCCTATAATGGAACAAAAATAGGCCGTTCTAATGCTGCACTGAATTATGGTTATTTTGGTGCAAGAGATACCCTTGATAACAATATTAATAAAACATACAATTTTGTTTTTGAGCCAATAGATGAATTTAAAGGTGATTTTGCAAGAGCGTATTTATATGTAGCTACACGATATGGCAATCAAATTTCATCTTGGAAAAATAACGACTCGATTGCTTATGATGTCATTAGTAACACATCATATACCGGATTAGAACCTTGGATTTTAAAATTATGTGTAAAATGGCATAAGCAAGATCCACCGAGCAGTTTTGAAAGAAAAAGAAATGATTCGGTGCAAGCAATTCAAGGTAATCGAAATCCGTATATCGATTTTCCTGGTTGGGTTGAAAAAGTATTTGGTGTAGATGGTAATGCTACTGCATGTGTTAATACGGCCATTTCTAATTTTAAGACGATAAATTTTTCATTATATCCTAACCCGGTGAATGGCGATGCTTTGTATATAAATTTTGAGCGTATTATTTCTGCTCCTTTTCAAGTAGATATAGTTGATATGCTTGGTAACATTGTACAATCTCAAAATTATAAATCGCCAAGTACCTCACTTTTGTTAGATGTAAATGATTTACCAAAAGGCATTTATCTAATTTCTATTCTATATAATCAAGAACGAAATACATTGCGATTTATAAAAGAATAAGCATACTAAAGCGTACTTAAATCTATTACAAATCGGTATTTTACATCACTTTTAATCATTCTTTCATATGCTTCATTTATATAGCTTATTGGAATAATTTCTACATCTGATGTTATATTGTGAGCTGCACAATAATCCAGCATTTCTTGTGTTTCCGGAATGCCTCCAATAGATGAAGCCGTTATGGTTCTTCCATTTGATAATAATGAAAACGGGTTTAATGCAATTGGTTTATCCGGAATACCAACTAAAATTTGAACACCGTAAACATTCAGCATTTTTAGATACATATCATAATTATGTTCTGCAGAAACTGTATCAATAATAAAATCGAAATAGCCAGAAAATTGTTTGACTTGTGTTTCGTCTTTTGTATAGCAAAATTGATGAGCACCTAATTTTTCTGCATCTTCCTTTTTATTCATAGATGTACTAATAACGGTTACTTCAGCACCAAATGAAACTGCAAATTTTACTGCCATGTGTCCTAAGCCACCTAACCCTAAAACACCAACTTTGTGTCCTTTCCCAATTTTCCATTTTCTGATAGGTGAGTAGGTGGTAATTCCGGCACATAGCAAAGGTGCTACACCAGCCAAGTCGAGTTTTTCGGAAATATGTAATACAAAAGCTTCACGAACTACTATCTTGTTAGAATAACCACCGTACGTTGGTGAAATGCCATCTCGTTCAATGGCATTATACGTATATACAGCACCTGATTTACAAAATTGCTCGTATCCATTTTGGCAAGTTGGGCAATTACCACATGAATCAATCATGCAACCAACACCCACTAAATCGCCTATTTTAAATTTTGATACATCCTTACCAATAGCTGCTACTTTTCCTACAATTTCATGTCCCGGAACCATAGGATAAATTCCTTTGCTCCATTCACTTCTTGCTTGGTGGATGTCGGAATGACATACACCGCAATAGTAAATATCAATTAGAATATCTGTCGTTTGCAGTGTTCTTCTATCAAAATTCCAAGGTACTAATTTATCATTAGGTCCGTGTGTGGCGTATGCTTTTGTTGGTAACATGATTTTATTTTTATTGTATGATAATTTTGGTTGACTCAATAACAGCTTCCTTGTTTTTTAACTGCAAATTGTAAATGCCGATAGGTAGTTTATGGTTGAGATGAATTGGATGTGTTAATCCAGAATTTAAGTAAGTAGAAAAGACAACTTCACCCATTATATTAAGTAGATGTACTTGTATTGCTTCATTATTTTTGATAGGATATTCCACCATAAATTCCTGTTGTGCTGGATTGGGATAAATTGAAATAAGTCCTTTTTCTTGTTTCGTTGTTGGAATTGCATTAATAATTCCGCTGCATGCTGTAGATTGTAATAATGCTCTTCTGCTTGAATTAAAAATGGTATTCCGAATTCTATCTTTTTGTTCTTTTGTGAAAATATATCTGTTACTACAATAGCTCATTATATTTTTAAAAGATAAAATACTATCTGCACTATTATTGCAAGCACTATTATTACAATCAGACCTTTTGTGTGGTGGTGTGTCGCAAATCCAATCTCCTTGAATAAAACATAAATCATTTGCCGGACAACCATTCTCAGCACCTTGAAAGGTATGAAATAAACCCATAGCATGGCCTAATTCATGTGCTAATGTTGTAGAGTTTTTATTCATACTATTCGATGTGATAACAACACCATCTGTTGGATAATTATTTCCGAATGGAAAGAAGGCATAACCGCCCCAACCACCGGCAATTTTATGCACTACCCAAATATTGAGCACATAACTATGATTCCAATCACTTAATCCTTTGGTCTGTGTTTCATCAGATCCAAAAATTCCTTGTAAAACGGCTTCAATATAACCAATGCCGGTTTCTGTATATTGAGGTAAGGAACTAGCATTTACTCGTACTATTCCTGTGCTTGGATTGCCTTGTGGGTCGTATTGTGCCAAACAAAATTCTACTTTTATATCATTACTCAAACTGTTTTCAGTTACAAATGAATTTCTCCATAAACTATTGGCTTTTTCAATGGCTTCTTGAATTTGAAGGTCTGAAATATTGCTACCAACACTGCTATCTTCTCCCAAATGCAACACATGAACAGCAATTGGTATTTCAAGAATATCTTCATTTATTTTATGTGTTGATTGGTTGCTGTTTATAATAGATTCAACCTGCTGTCTGAACTCAAAATTTTGAAGTTGAATGGTTTGAAATTGCTCATTAGCACAAGCATTATTTTCAGCTTGCAAATGATAAAATGAAAAAAGCAAAAAACAATAAAAGAGTATTATTGAACAGATGTAATTCATTGTAGATGGTTTCTACAATAAATTTAATAAAATTAAATGACTTGTTTCACCCAATTGAATTTGTCTTCCAATGTGCCTTTTTGAATACCTACTAAGCGTTCTTTTATTTTTTGGGAGATGACAAATGTCTTTTCATCTAACAAGTAATCCTTGTCATGATAACCAATTCTATTAATCGGATTTACAACTGCTGCTGTTCCGGTACCAAACATTTCCGTTAAACGATTTTGTTCCAAAGCCTCAATTATTTCATCTATGGAAATATCTCTTTGTTCTACTTCGTAACCTAAATCTTTTGCAATAGTTATAACGCTATCACGTGTGATGCCTTCTAATATAGTTCCATCGGAAAGTGGTGTAATTAATTTTCCATCTATCGCGAAAAATATATTCATAGTGCCTACTTCACTTACGTATTTTTTGTGTTCACCATCCAACCACAATACATCTTTATATCCTTTTTGTTTTGCTAATTCTACCGGATACAAGGTGCCTGCATAATTTCCGGCTGCCTTAGCACTTCCGTAGCCACCTTTGGTAGAGCGAATAAAAGAATCATAAACTAAAACAGAAATAGCATCGCCATAATAAGAGCCGGTTGGTCCGGTGATAATACAAAATAAATATCTGTCAGATGTACGCACGCCAATAAATGGCTCTGTACCTATTAAAAATGGACGAATGTATAAAGAACCTCCGGCAGTTTTAGGAATAAAATCTTTATCCAATTTTATTAATTGTTGTAAGCCAACCAAAAACAACTCAATAGGAACTTGTGGCATTGACATGCGCTTAGCAGATATATTTAAACGTTCGGCATTTTTTTCCGGTCTAAATAATACCACACCACTTCCGTCTTCTTTGTAGTATGCTTTCATGCCTTCAAAAATAGCTTGACCATAATGAAACACATTACAAGCCGGTGATAAAGATAAATTTTGATACGGTTGAATTTTTGCTGTTTGCCATTTTCCATCATAGTATTCACAAATAAACATGTGGTCTGAGAATGTTTTACCAAATGCTAAATTGTTGAAATCAATGCTCGGTAATTTACTTACTGTTGTTTGCTCTACTGTAATTGTGGGTAATGCACTCGCTTCCATACACTTAATCTTTATCAAAAAAAAATTTATTCAAAGTTACGGAAAAAGGTACTTATTTTTGGGAAAATTTAATTTAAAATTGAAAAGTGAAACATTTTTTGTTTTGAATAACCATCCAACTACGCATTTAGCTGATAAAGTGGGTTGTTCTGTGGTTTTCTTTTATAAAAGAAGTAAAGATGCATCTGTAGCAGCATTACAAGATGATTTTTTTACACGTTTAATTGAAAAAGGATTAAAACAAAATATCCAACATTTTTTAATAGTAAATGTAGATGAACACAAAAGCAGATTATTGCATTATTTACAACATACAGCTGTCAAGAGTGTTGTGTTATATGGTGTGCAAGAATCCGATTTAGGCATCCATATTTTGTTGCCTTTATATCAATTAGTTCCTTTTTCGGATTGGAAATTTATTAAAGCTGATGCTCCCGAAGTAATTGATGCATCAAATGCATTAAAAGCAAAATTGTGGACACCTATTCAGCAATTATTTTTGTAATATATTATATGAAAATAGAGTTAGTTTTTGCGACCAATAATAGTAATAAAATTAAAGAGATTGAGGTTTTATTGAATGCACAATACCAGTTAAAAAAATTGGCCGATATTCATTGCGAGGAAGAGTTGCCGGAAACACATCATACCATTGAGGCTAATTCTTTAGAAAAAGCACAGTATGTTTATGAAAAATATAATGTGAATTGCTTTTCGGAAGATACCGGTTTGGAGGTAGAAGCATTAAATGGAAAACCCGGCGTAGATAGTGCATTTTATGCCGGCGACAGAGATGCTGATAAAAACATGGATAAAGTTTTAAAAGAATTAGATGGAATAACAAATAGAAATGCACAATTTAAAACTGTAATTACATTAATTTTGAACGGACAGCAACATCAATTTACAGGAATACTGAAAGGTAAAATTGGCTTTGAGAAGAAAGGATTATACGGTTTTGGATATGACCCAATTTTTATTGTAGATGATGGACGAACTTTAGCCGAATTGATGCTGGAAGAAAAATCTAAAATAAGCCACAGAGCATTAGCTACACAGCAGTTAATAGCATTTTTAAATAAAATTCAGTAATTTTATATACGCACTAAAAAATTATTTAATATATCTTTTTTAATTGCACATGCAACCAAAAGACGATAAATCAATTCTATATAATCAGCTAATCGAACGTTGTAGCAACAACGATCGGGAAGCACAGTATAGGTTGTATAATTTATTGTCGGGGAAAATGTTTGCTGTTTGCCTCCGATATGCCAAAAATAGAGAAGCCGCCGAGGATTTGTTACAAGATGGATTTGTAAAGGTTTTTACTAGTTTGGATAAATACCGAGGTGAAGGACATTTTGAAGGGTGGGTGCGTAGAATAATTGTAAATACAGCCATAGAAAGCTATCGGAAATCAACCAAAATGTTCCCGGTAGTGAGTACAGATGATATTAAAGAGGATGTTCCGGAAACTACGGAAGATATAAGTTTAGAAATGGAAGATTTGATGAAATGCATAAACAGCCTTTCTGTCGGTTATCGTACTATTTTTAACTTATATGTAGTAGAAGGCTACTCGCATAAAGAAATTGCCGAGATGTTAGATATTACAGAAGGAACATCAAAATCGCAATTAGCTCGAGCGAGATATATTTTAATGGAAATGATTAAAAAATCAGAAATACCAAAGTTAAGTGCAGCGTACACCAGATAATAATTTTGACAAAAAAGTAAAATCTATGCTTGAAGATGCAAGTGTAGAACCACCTGCATTTTTATGGAACGAAATTGAAGAAAAATTACCGCATTCTTCAGCGTGGCATAAAAAACGCAGATATGCAATCCTATTGTTGCTACTAACATTTATTGGCTCCGGTGGTTATTATATTTATAAGTCGAATATCGGTAACGATACCAATAAAAATATTGCACTCAATAAAAGAATTTATAAAGATGAAGTATCTCCAAAATACAATAAATATCCTAAGAAATTAGTAACTACTTCAACTAATTCAACAGATTCAAACTCGATAGATGCTCAAAAAATTAAAAGTAATTTAAATGAAGCATTAATTGCACAAAACAATACACCTGTATCTAAAACAACAGTAAGCGATTTCTATCAAACGGATAAAAATGGTGTTGAAACTAAGGCCTCAATTACATCTAAAGAA
The DNA here is from genome assembly GCA_963169645.1 of Bacteroidota bacterium. GTDB lineage: Bacteria > Bacteroidota > Bacteroidia > Chitinophagales > JADIYW01 > JADJSS01. The sequence goes on along the minus strand of CAUJCO010000004.1, from coordinate 61,374 downwards.
TTGCAAGAAAAACAAGCTAAAAAGGAAGCTCGCTTAGAACGATTAGATGTTTCGAATTCGTCAGAAAACACGAATGAAACTACATTGGCAGATAATTCAATTAATCCATCCGTTTTAAAAAATAGTAGCAAGAAATCTAAAACTATTCATCGTAAGAACGAACATGCTTTGGATGCTTATATTGCATCGACGACCGAACAAACAGATGCTACATCTTCAAATTCCAATGTAAATTCGTCTAAAAATAATCCGACTAACGTAAAATCTAATTCGGATTTCAAACAAGATGCTATCAAAGAAAACAGCAAATTCAAGCCGACTAAAAAACAAGATATTACAGAACCTATTTCTGAACCGATACGAAATTCTATTAGTGCACCTTTGTTAGCATCTGCAGTGCCTGTAAAATTACACTATACACCGTTGAGTAGTCGCGATGTATTGCGTTCCTTGGTTAATCCTGAAAAATTAGAAGAAATTGACTTGGAATCTCAAGCTGTTGGTATCGATAATTTATCGCCGAATATGGATAAAATGCTGAAAAATTTAAAACAATTTTCCGGCTATGATATCAATAAAGGTTTCCATTTTGGTGCTTTTATTTTAATCAATAATATTTGGTTGAATAAAAAACAATTCAGTGCAGACGAAAACACACAATCAATAAAACCGATGTTGACATTTGGAAAAGCTTATGGTGTCAATATAGGTTATGATTTTGTAGATCGTTGGGGCATGCAATTAGAATGGCAGATTTCAGAACAAGGTCAGAAATATAAAATTCAACAAGCGGATGGTAGTCATACTAAAGACATTAACTTATTATACACAAAATTTCCAATTGTAGCAAAATATAAGCAAACATTCAATAACAACTATAATGCAAAACCAATTGCACTTAGCTTTGTGTTTGGTCCACAATTAGGTGTATTGATTAAAAAATCCGGAAAATTAGATGGCACAACCATTTCCAATTTACCTGCATACAGCAACGTTGAACTTGGTTTATTAAGTGGTTTTGATTTTGATTTGTTTATGACGAGAAATGTGGCAATGACCATTGGTGCTCGCACCGGCTTTATGTCGCCGATGAAACGCAATAAACCAATGAGTTTCCAATTAGGAGTTACTACACAATTTAATTTCCGATTTCCCAAAAAAATTAAATAACGTTATTTCGTTTCTATAAACGTACATTTTAATTGAGCTTCTGTTGCAATTTGTTCCAATTTTATAGTTTGTTCCGGTGCTATTGTTACCACAAAACTGGAAGTAGTATCAATATGTTGTTCTACTAAATGGGCTCCGCTTTGTTGTATTATTCTGTAAACGATATTTAAATTTTCGTAAGCACTTTGTAATTTATAATAATTCAAAATTCTTTGTTCTATTATTTTTGTTTCCGATAAGACTAATTTGGAACTTTCTTTATAGGCAGCAATTAATCCGGAAACACCTAATTTAGTTCCTCCAAAATAGCGAACGATTACGACCAAACAATTGGTAACACCTATAGAATCTATCTGGCCTAAAATGGGTTTTCCGGCTGTGCCGTTGGGTTCTCCATCGTCGTTCATTCTATAAGTATTTTTATCCAAACCTAAACGATACGCATAACAATGATGGGTTGCTTTTGGATGTACATTTCTTAATTGTTGCAAATAATGTTTAATCTCATTTTCATCTTTTACGGAATATGCAAATCCGATAAATTTACTCGCTTTATCTTTGTATAAAATGTTTTCAATATTTTCTATGGTATAATAAACCGACATCTATTTATGCTAAAAAACCAATAAATACGATACTTGTGATAGCTAATATAAATCCAATTAATTTGCGTTTGTCTAATGTTTCCTGAAATAAAATCATTCCGGCAATAGCAGATAAACCAACTATACCTAAATTATTAATCGGGAAAATAATGGAGCTTTCCCATGGTAAAGTGTCTAATGTCTTTAATAAAAAATACAAAGAAAAATAATTAGGAATGCCCAAAACAATGCCGCCGAATACATTTTTCCATTGGTATAATGCCCGCTCTCGCACATGCAAAATAATACCAAACGTACAAGCTGCCGCAAATACAATTATTGTAATAGGATGTGCCCAATCAGCATACACTAAATTTTTTTGAATAAAATTAAACGTTGCATCGCAAAATCCACTTCCAATAAAAATCAATGCCGGATAAAATACTTCTATTTTTTGTTTGGGTTGATTGGGAATTTCTTTCTCTTTTTTATATGCAATTAAGTACACCGCAACAAACGCAGCAATGATTCCAATGATTTTGATAAACGAAATCGTATCGTTGTATAAGAAAATTGCCATCACCACCGGAATCACAAAAGATAATTTCATGGCTATGCTCGCTGTCAAAACTCCAAATAATTGGGTAGTTTTGCCCACTAAAAGAAAAATAAGTATAAATGCAATTCCTAAACCAATGGCATAATAGGAGCCATTCCACTGTATTATATCTTTGAAATGAGAAAAATCTTTTACAAACAACAAACCTGTTAGAACACAAAAAATATAATTAAACACAATACCATGTGGTGGATGAATTTTCCATCTTTCAAAATAGCGAAGAATAACGACCAATGAGGTAGCACAGATAATACTAAGTAAAAGATATAGCATGCGGATTTTTTAATACTTGAATATGATCGGTGTCTAACATAAATGAAGCTGTTTCGATGCCTTTTATGCAAGGTGCCTTAATAGGATTATCCATATCTTGTGTTCGATGTAAGAGTGTATTTTTATTAGTGATGATGTGTGCTTCATTCCATACATTCTGAGCTATAAATTGTTGCAATACATCAGCACCACCTTCTATTAATACCGAAATTATTTTATGATCCGCTATTTTTTGTAGCACTTCTTGAATGGATAATTTTGATTTATCTGAAATAAAAATAGTCGATGGTTCGCCATTTTTAATATGGAAATCTTTTGGAATGTCGGTCTTATTTCCTAGCACTAAACGTAATGGTGATTTTCCGGTTGCAAATCGCACATCTAACTTCGGATTGTCGGATAAAACCGTGTTTTTTCCTACCAAAATACTTTGATGTTCTGCTCTTAATTGATGGGTGTATCGCTGTGCCAAACTATCTGAAATGCGGATTGTTTTATTTTGTATGCCGATATATCCATCTTTTGTTTGTGCAAATTTTAGCGTGATATAGGGCATTTTATTTTTTAAAAAACACCAATAATGTTTGTTGATGTTCATTCCTTCATTTTCCAAAATTCCACTTACTACTTGTACCCCATTTTTTTGTAAATGTTCGATGCCTTTTCCATTTACCAAATCAAAATTATCGACAACAGAAATGTATACTTTTGGTATTTTTTGTTGCACAATTAAATCTGCACAAGGCGGTGTTTTTCCATAATGTGCACAAGGTTCTAAGCTGACGTATAAAGTAGACTTTGGAATAAGATGTTTATTTTTTTCTGCTACACTATTCAAACAATTTACTTCAGCATGTGCCGCACCATATTGTGCGTGATAACCTTCGCCAATAATGACATCATCGTGCACTAATACAGCACCTACTAATGGATTAGGCGAAACAAATCCTTTTCCAAGTTTTGCCAACTCGAAACAGCGACGCATATATCCAAAATGTTTTTCCATTAGTTGTGTAGCAAAATTATATTCAGCATCTTTATGCTTTATTTAAACGGTACAAAAATAATAAATTGAACGTACAAGCTTATAAAAATATCATTGTTCCTTTATTACACGAAACTTTCGACGAAAGAGAATCCGAGAATTTATTTAAAATAACCTTAGAAGACTATTTTCAAAAACGCTATTATGATGTGCGAACATATAGTTTAAACGAGATTGAAATAGAAGAATTGAATTATATTTTTGAGAAAATTACGAATCATTATCCTATTCAATATATATTCAATAAAGCACATTTTTATGGTTTTGATTTTTATGTCGATGAAGCTGTATTAATACCTCGGCCGGAAACCGAAGAATTAGTGCATTGGATATTGACGGACAACAAACAAGCGGATTTATCTGTATTAGATATTGGCACCGGAAGTGGTTGTATTCCTATTTCTATTAAAAAAAACAAACCTACGTGGCAAATTTATGCATTGGATGTTTCTATGCAAGCATTAGAAATTGCTCAGAAAAATGCCCATAACATACAAGCAACCATTGAATTTATTCAATGTGATATTTTGAATTTTGACAAAAATTTTGTGCAACAAAAATGGGATATTATAGTAAGCAATCCACCTTATATTCCGTATGCAGAAAAATCGTTGATGAGCACATCCACTGTATTGCACGAACCGGAATTAGCATTGTTTGTTCCTAATGAAAATCCCATATTATTTTATGATGCCATCGCTGATTTTGCTCAAAACTATTTGAATCAAAATGGGAAAATATATTTTGAACTCAATTCGTTTAACGCACAAGATGTATGTCAACTTTTAGAAAAAAAAGGATTTACATCTATTGAATTAAAACAAGATTTATCCGGAAAAAATAGAATGGTAAAAGCAGAATTTATTTCCAATTAACTTTTGATTCCCAATCTGAATTGCGTTTTCCTTTAGGAATTTCGCCATCGTGTTTTCCTATATAAATAATTCCAAGCACACTGTCGCTTTCTTCAAAACCCAATTGTTCTTTAAATTTTGGATGATAGCACATGCCGCCGGTACTCCAAAATGTAGCCACACGGTGAGCAGTAGCTACTAACAATAAATTTTGTATAGCTGCACTTGTTGCTGCAATTTCTTCTATTTCCGGAATGTTGTTTTTAGTGCCTCGTTTGTTTACACATACAATCACATGTGAACAATGTTGTGCCCGATTTTTTATTTTTTCAAACTTTTTGTCTAAAAAATGTTCCGGTGCAGTTTCTTCTTTATACAATAAAGCGTGCCAATTACCAAAAGCAGGTATCTGTGGTTGTTCAAATACAATAAATCGCCATGGTTCGGTGTAGCCGTGTGTGGGAGCCCAATTGGCAGCTTCCAACATTTCTTGAATTATTTTCTTATCCACTTTCTCACCGTTGTATAAATCCGGATCAATAGAACGTCTTAATTGAATGATTTCAGTAGTTTGCACTTTTCTGTTTATTTTGTTGTACAATTTAAATAAATTCGAGATAATACAATAATGTCTTTATTTTTACCATTATTATTACATGTTGTTTAAACACGCAATTTTCATATTTTGTTTATGGTTGAGTATGCTAACTGTCAACAGCCAAACGCGTGGTATTGATTATTCTGTGTATTCCAATTTGCGAAAAAAAATATTGAGCATTGATTCTAATGCAATGTCGTTAGATACATTGTCGATTATTCCGCATTCCTTAATTATACGAAATTATTCAACCAATGCCTTGCTCGATACTTCGATGTATCAATTTGACGTATCAACAGGAAAAATAAAGTTTAAAAACGGAATACAATCGGATTCTATTTTGGTTTCTTATCGCACTTTTCCGGTAAATTTTACTCAAATTACACAGCATAAAAATCCGGTGTTGATTCGTAAGGGTGATTCGTTGTTTTATGATAGATTTTATTTTCAACCCAAACAAGAACAAGTAGCTACTTTCTTGGATTTTGGTGGTTTAAATTATAGTGGAAATTTTGCACGTGGCATCCAATTTGGCTCAAATCAAGATTTAACTTTAAATTCTGTATTAGATTTGAGATTAAGCGGAAAGATTGGAAATGGTATTGAAATTACAGCATCTTTGACAGATAACAATATTCCATTACAACCCGACGGCACCACACAGCAATTACAAGATTTTGACAAAGTATATATTCAACTAAAAAAAGCACCACATAGCATCATTGCTGGTGATTATAACTTAAAAAGTTATGATAGTTATTTTATGAAATTTGCGAAGCAATTACAAGGAATAAACTATGTTGGTGATTTTAAATTTAAAAAGGGAATGCAATTACTTACGTCAACATCAATGGCAGTGAGCAGAGGGAAGTTTACCCGAAATATTTTTCAAGGTAGTGAAGGTAATCAAGGTCCATATCGTTTGGTTGGAAATAACAATGAAACGTTTATTATTGTTCTTGCCGGTAGCGAAAAAGTATATGTAGATGGTGTTTTGTTGCAAAGAGGTGAGTTGCTGGATTATGTAATGGATTATAATAGTGGTGAAGTTTTTTTTATGCCGAGATTTCTTATCACTAAAGATTCAAGAATAGTAGTAGAATTCGAGTATTCTGATAGAAATTATTTTAGAACAACAGCACATCAAGCAATACAATTTAAGTGGAAAAATTTGCAAGTATATACACAAATCTATTCAGAGCAAGATGCCAAAAAACGTCCTATAATTAACACACTTACAGATAGTGTAAAAGCCTATTTATCTACGATTGGAAATGATATTTCAAGTGCATTCACTTCCGGTATAAAACAAACTACTTTTGATCCGAATTTAGTGCAGTATAGAATGACGGATTCAACGGTAAATAGTGTATGGTTTGATTCTGTTTTTGTGTATGATACCAATCCGGATAGTGCACGATATTCGTTGAGTTTTTCGTATGTTGGCGCCGGAAAAGGAAATTATGTAGCTGTGAAAAATTCCAATAATGTACGTGTTTATCAATGGGTGGCACCTATTAATGGCATACCTCAAGGTACATTTGAACCGGTGATATTAATAGTTACGCCTAAAAATCAATTGCTGTTTACTTTTGGTGCCTCGTATGATATTGACACGAAAACAAAAATTAAAGCGGAGATGGCATTTTCCAATAATGATAAAAATTTATTTTCACCCATTGGCAAGAAAGAAAACAAAGGCTGGTCTGCAACGCTACAACTCAATCGTAAAGATTCCTTGAAACGTAATTTAATATTTTTAAATGTGTTGAATTATGAATTTAAACAAGCCCAATTTGTTCCATTAGAGCCATATAGAAACACCGAATTTACTCGAGATTGGAACGTGTCCAATACACAAGCAAATGCAACAGAACATATTGCGAAATACCAAGCTTTATTGGTAGATACCAAACATAATATCTCAACGGGTTATAAGTTTTCATCTTTTATACAGCAGAAAAAATATCAAGGTTTTGAAAATTGGCTAACTTTTACAACGAATTATAAAAACATAAAAATAGATGCCAACGCACGTGTTTTAAATACAACAGATACTTTAAATAAATCAATATTTTTCCGTCCTTCTATTTTTGTTTCGTATTCTATTGCTAAAGCAAAAGGATTAGGATTAGGAGCAGGGTTTTATCAAGAGAACAATGTATTTAAACAAAAACAAACACAACAATTATTATCCAATTCGTATAAAAACAACAACTTTAATTTTCAATTTTTCTTACCCGATTCTGCCAAATGGAATTTTATGTTGGAATATAAATTACGTGTAGATAGAGCAGTGAAAAATAATCAATTTGCAGATTCTACATTCGCACATACATTAGAATTTAAAGGAAGTGCGAATCAATTAAAAAATCAAACATTTAATTGGACGTTTACCTATCGGAATTTATTGACAAAAGATACCAGCATGACTCAAAAACCGGAACAAACATTTTTAGCAAGAACAGAATATGGAGCAAGAATTAAACGTGGTGTATTGCGTTTAAATTTTATTTATGAAATTGGTGGCGGCCGCGAACGTGTTAGACAGTTTACGTACGTAGAAGTTGCTTCCGGTTTAGGTTATTATAAATGGATTGATCAAAATGGAAATGGTATTAGAGAGTTGAATGAATTTGTTCCGGCACAATTTATTGATAGTGCACAATACATCCGTGTATTAACAGATTTGAACGAATATGTCAATTCCAATTCTACTTCTTATACACAAAATATAACTATTCAACCCAAAGTAATTTGGTTTAATACTACTTCAGGAATTAAAAAATTTATGTCTAAAATTACCTTGCAATCGTATATGCAAGTAAGTAGAAAAACGTATAAAAACAATATCGGTAAATCGTTTAATCCGTTTGTATTTAGCACCAACGACACCAATACACTTACCCTAAATTCCAATATTCGAAATAGTTTTATTTTTAATGCCGGCGATCCAATTTATTCTTTTTCATTTACCAATCAATTGGTCAATGAAAAAGTGCTTTTGGTTAATGGTTTTGATACACGAAAACGAATGGATAATATTTTGGAAGGATATTATAATTTAAGTCAGAAATTTAATCTCAATCTTAAATTTATACAATCTAAAATGGCACTCACTTCGCAATTTTTTAGTAGCAATGATTATCGTATTCGCAGCTATTATTTCGAACCAAAGTTTACCTATAATTTCAGAACCATGCTGCGAACATCTATCAATTATGGTTTTACACGTAAGAAAAATGAGGCTGCTTTAGGTGGTGAACATACATTAGCCAATAAATTAGAATTTGAATTGCGTTATACCAAAGCAGCCAAAAATACACTTGAATCGAAATTTTCTTTTGTAATGATGAAATTTAACGGTGAAAACGGTACTACAAAAGCATACACTATTTTGGAAGGATTACAACCCGGAAAAAACTTCATTTGGAGTGCCAGTTATACCCGAAATATTTCCCAAAATCTGGAGTTGAGTTTGGGTTACGAAGGACGAAAAACCGGAACGGCAAAATTAGTGAATACAGGTCGTGCTCAATTACGAGCCATTTTCTAATAAAAATGCCCAGTTTTTCAATATTTCATACTGTTTTCAACTATTTATTTTCTGTTATTTTTTATCAATTTTTAAAAGATAAATGTGGATAAGATACCAGCTTTTCATGCCTAAAAACCGCCTTAAATTTGGTATATTTGTGCAACGAAAATTTAGCTTAAATGTCAGACGAATTAGAAGAAAAACAACACGACAAAATTATTCCAATTAACATCGAAGACGAAATGAAAGCAGCCTACATCGATTACTCGATGTCTGTTATTGTTTCGCGTGCCTTACCCGATGTAAGAGATGGTTTGAAACCGGTTCATAGAAGGGTACTTTTTGGTATGAATGAGTTGGGCATGACTTCCGCCAAACCTTTTAAGAAATCAGCACGTATCGTCGGAGAGGTGTTGGGTAAATATCACCCACATGGCGATGCATCTGTTTATTATACCATGGTGCGTATGGCACAACCTTGGTCGCTACGATATATCTTGATAGACGGACAAGGTAACTTTGGTTCTATTGATGGTGACTCACCCGCTGCGATGCGTTATACAGAAGCAAGATTGAAAAAGATTGCAGAAGAAATGCTCGAAGATTTAGATAAAGAAACGGTTGATTTCCAACTTAACTTCGATGATTCTTTAGAAGAGCCGACTGTTTTGCCTACCAAAATTCCACAATTATTGGTAAACGGAGCTTCCGGTATTGCTGTCGGTATGGCTACCAATATGTTGCCACACAATCTTACAGAAGTTATTGATGGTATCACTGCTTATATAGAAAATAAAGAGATAACGATTGATGAATTAATGCAACACGTAAAAGCACCGGATTTCCCGACAGGTGGCTTAATTTACGGTTATGAAGGTGTGAAAGATGCATTCAGAACCGGACGTGGTAAAATTCGTGTTAGAGGTAGAGCACATATCGAAGAAAATAAAGATGGTCGAACTCAAATTATTATTTCGGAAGTGCCGTATCAAGTGCAACCAAAAATGATTACGACACGTGCATCTGAGTTGGTAAACGAGAAAAAAATCGAAGGTATTTCCGAAATCAGAGACGAATCGGATAGAGATGGTTTACGCGTTGTATTTGATTTAAAAAGAGATGCCATTCCAAATGTTGTATTGAATAACTTATATCAACATACACCATTACAAACCAGCTTTGGTGTAAACAATATTGCTTTGGTAAAAGGTCGTCCTCAGTTATTGAATCTAAAAGACATGATTCAATATTTTGTGGAATTCCGTTTAGAAGTAGTAACAAGAAGAACCCAATTTGAGTTGCGAAAAGCGGAAGAGCGTTTACATATTTTAGAAGGTTATTTAATTGCATTAGATGCGTTAGATGAAGTGATTCAATTAATTCGTTCATCCAAAAATCCGGAAGCAGCAAAAGAGGGTTTGATGGCGAATTTCGGTATGTCAGAAATTCAAGCAAAAGCCGTGTTAGCGTTGACATTGCAGCGATTAACCGGACTTGAAATAGATAAAATAAGAGCAGAACATAAAGAAATTTCGGATTTAATAGCTCGCTTAAAAGAGATATTGGCAAATGAAAGTTTGCGTTTCGATATCATCAAAGAAGAATTGGCAGAAATTAAGAAAAAATACGGTGACGCCAGACGTTCGGAAATCGTATTGTACGGCGATGATATCTCGTATGAAGATATGATTGCGGAAGAAGATATGGTGGTTACTATTTCTCATTTAGGTTATGTAAAACGTACTTCTTTAACAGAATACAAAACACAAAATAGAGGAGGAAAAGGCTCACAAGGTGGTAAAACCAGAGATGAAGATTTTATTGAACATTTGTTTGTAGCATCTACTCATAATTATTTATTATTATTTACAGAACAAGGAAAATGCTATTGGTTAAAAGTGTATGAAGTGCCGGAAGGCAATAAAACATCAAAAGGAAGACCTATCCAAAATATCATCAATATTTCTCAAGATGATAAAATAAAAGCATTCATCAATGTAGAAAATTTAAAAGATGAATCGTTCTTGGATACACATTTTATTGTGATGGCAACTAAACGCGGAACAGTGAAAAAAACGTCTATTCGTGAATATTCCAGACCACGTTCGAACGGTGTAAATGCCATTACAGTTCGTGAAGGAGATGAATTAGTTACGGCAGCTTTAACCAACGGAAAATGCGAAATCATCTTAGGTTCTAAAAATGGTTATGCAGTTCGTTTTAATGAAGAAGATGTTCGTTCTATTGGTAGAACGGGTGCCGGTGTTCGCGGTATCACTTTGCGTGGCGATAGCGATGAGTTAATTGGCATGGTTTGTGCAGATACTACATCAGAAACAAAAGATGATATTATGGTGGTTTCTGAAAACGGATATGGAAAACGCTCTGCTTTGGATGATTACCGAATCACTTCCAGAGGTGGAAAAGGTGTTATTTCCTTAAACGTTACAGAAAAAACCGGAAATATGATTGCTATTGATTCTGTTACCGATGAAAATGATTTAATGATTATTAATAAATCCGGTTTAACGATTCGTATTTCTTTAAGTTCATTGCGTACCATGGGTAGAAACACACAAGGCGTTAGTTTGATAAAATTAAAAGAAAACGATGCTATTGCCGCAGTTTCTAAAATAGAACATGAAGATGAGGAAGAGGAAGTAACAGAAAATGAAAATAACATTGAAAATAAATCAACATCTGAAGAATCGACTAATTTAGAAACGTCAGAAAATAATCCAACAGAAGAATAATAAAATTCATACAATGAAATCAATTAAACGCACACTAGCATTTTTAAGCATATTATTTTTTATGCAAAATGCAATAGCACAAAAAGGTAAAATTGTAGATGCACAATTGTCGCTACAAGCCGGAAAAATAATGGAAGCCAAAAAATCGATCGATGAAGCATTGAGCGATGCAGAAATACAAAAACGAGTAGATGCTTGGACAACTAAAGGCGATGTGTACAAACAAATTTATGAAGGTAAATTGTTTTATGCTCAAAATCCAAATTGCTTATTTGATGCAAAAGATGCATACTTGAAAGCATATGAATTGGAATTAAATCCTAAAAAACAAAAGAAAAATTTTCCAAGCATGGAAATGTTGTATAGCTATTTGTTTAACGAAGGTTTTGAGCGTTTCAACTCTAAAAAATACGATGATGCTTTTAAGCACTTTAAAGCAAGTCAAGATATAGATGCATTCTTAAATGAAAAGCAATACAAATCAGTATTGGATACCAATAATATTTTTGCTACCGGTATTGCCGCTGCAAATGCTAACGATTTAGATGCTGCGTTGCCCTATCTAAAAAAATTAGTAGACATGAATTACAACAATGCTGCAGTATATGAAACATTGGCTCAGATTTATGATAATAAAAAACAAGAAGCCGATTTAAAAGCCATTGTTGTAAAAGGTTTAGCAAAATATCCGGATAATAAAAACTTACAGATTTATGAATTAAATGCTACTTTAGATGGAGGCGACCTTTCTGAATCTATTTCAAAATTTGAATCAGCAGTAGCTAAAGATCCAAAAAATGCTTCTATCATTTTTAATTTAGCCGTTTTATATGATAAAAATAAACAAACAGACAAAGCGAAAGAAACTTATGATAAAGCAATTGCTATAAAACCGGATTACGGTGATGCTTATTTCAATATTGGTGTAATGTATTTTAACGAAGGTGTTGAAATTAATAAAAGCATGAATGCAATTGATGATAAAGATGATCCATTAGGAAAAAAATATAATGAATTAAAAGTGAAACGAGATGCAGTTTTCCAAAAAGCATTGCCCTACTTAGAAAAAGCATACGAAATTGATCCGAATAATATTGATTATAAATCCAACTTGAAAAAAGTGTACGCAAGTATGAATATGTTGGAAAAGGCAAAGGCTTTAGGAAATTAATACGTGAGAAATATCGAGTAGTGATATTTGAATTGATATAAAAGAGGTTGGTAAATCCAACCTCTTTTTTTTGTAAAACTTATATTGTTGCTAAAATTATGAGTAGCAAGTAGCGTGTCATTCCCATGTAAATGGGAATCTCAACGAACACAATAAGATTCCTCTTTCGAGGGAATGACAGTTAAATCAAAAAAAACTTAGTGCACTTTGTGTAAATACTTTGAGTGCTTTTGCGGTTTAAAAGATGAGCTTCCCTTTTTCGAGGGAATGACAGTTAAATCAAAAAAACTTAGTGCACTTTGTGTAAATACTTTGAGTGCTTTGCGGTTTAAAAGATGAGCTTCCCTTTTTCAAGGGAATGACATTACTATATTATTTCATTACTACATTACTTCATTACTTCATTACTACATTACTACATTACTTCATTCAATTGAATAGCGTGCTTGTTTATTACATTAAACTACCAAGTAATATTCAACTTCACATTAAATCTTCTGGAGGTAAGATAGTTTGGAATTGCCCATTGGTTATTGTCATAGTCTTTAATCCAACGGTACGAAAGTGTATTTCGAATTCCTAAAATATTAAATACTTCAAAGCTCGCCCAAATATTGTCAAACTTACTTCCGAAGCTATTTGGTTTTTTAATGTTTCGCTTATCACCATTGAGTAATAGTGCTGAAAATCCGATATCTAAACGTCTATATGGTGGCATCTTAAATACATCTTTATAGCGTTGTCTATCTGGAGGACCAAAAGGCAAACCTGTACCAATAACCAAATTTAAATGCACTTTAAAACGTTTGTATTTTTCTAAATAATCTTGAAAGTAAAAACTTACAAATAATGCTTGATCGGTAGGTCTTCTTATATAACCCGGATGCGCAATGGAAGAATCAACCGCAACTTGATCTTGTGTTAAAGGTGTTATTACAATGCCATCTTTATTTTTGTATTGTACATAATAATCATCTAAAATATCTTCTTTCGTATTTAAATACGATAATGTAATCCAAGAATCAATTCCTTTTATCATTTCACCATACAATCGAACATCCACTCCGGTTGCATAACCTTTGGCGTTGTTGTTAGCAAAATATCGAATGCGTACATCTTCAATTTCATACGGATTTACATTTCTTAAATGCTTATAATACGCCTCTGCAGTTAATTTAAAAGGTCGTTTTCTAATGCGAAAATTATAATCAGCACCTAGCACTACATGGTAAGAATGTTGTGCTTTAACATTGGTATGAATGTTTCCATCAAACCCACGAATATCACGGTAAAATGGCGGTTGCACATACATTCCACCTGCTAAACGAAACGTAACATCGCTTTTTAGATGTGGATGATAAAATAATTGTAAACGAGGACTAACTAAAAATTCTTTATTGACACTCCAATACGTATAACGCAAACCTCCTATAATAGTAAATGTTGAAGAATCTTTGAATTGTGTGTTCCAAGTATTTTGTATATAACCGTGTGTTCTGAACGATTGTAGATTATTTTTTGTTTTTAATAGATATGGAAATTGAATAGATGAACCATTGTAAGGAATAGAATAACCTGCAGAATCTAAACGTTGCCATTCACTTAATTCATCTTTTATTGCTTCATATTGAAATGTAGTTCCCCATTCCAATAAGTGTTTGTTTTTAATGTTTAATTTTCCATGATGCACAAAATTGGCAACAGTTGCATCTAATTTATTGCGTGCCCAATTTTGAAAAGAACCAATTCCTAAATTTTCTCGTACATTTCCAAAGTTATCACTTGAAGGATCGATTTCTATTTCATCTAAAGAATAATATCCGGTGATGTTAAAGGTTTCACTTTCTTGCATCTTCCAAAAAGCCGACATAAACTTCAAACTTAGTCGCGTGTTTGGCAAAAATTTATATGCAATGCCAACCATTGTATTTTGAAATCTATCCTTTTCGTTGCCTTCATAATCTACTAAAAAACGAATTAGTTGGTTAAATGTTCCGGCTCTAGTTTCTTCGGTAACCGGTACAAATTTAAAATCATTGAAGGAATGATTTGCTATAATTTCTATATCGTGTTTGATGGATGGTTTAATATGAAAGTCGGCTTGTATATCAAAAAAATTGGGATTGTATTCACCTTTTTTATCTAAACTACCTAATAAATAAGCATTGGTTTTATAACGCATGCCAACTAAATAAGTGAATTTTGCTAAGTCTTTAGCTGTATCTTTTTTTGCATAAGCGGCACCTTCTACATGTGCGTTTACACCTAACAAACTTGCCATTACAGAGCCTTTGAATGCTTTAGGCGTTTTATACTTAATGTCTAATACAGACGACATTTTATCGCCATATTTAGATTCAAAGCCTCCACCGGAAAACGATAATTTATCCGTTAAATCTAAATTGGTAAAGCTTAATCCTTCTTGCTGTCCGCTGGATGTAAGAAATGGACGATATATTTCAAAATCGTTGACATACACTAAGTTTTCGTCATAATTTCCACCACGAACATTGTATTGCCCGGATAATTCATTATTGGATTGAACACCTTGCCCCATTGTCTTTACAACGGTTCCTACATCTCCGGTTGGATTAGGAAAATAGGTTGCATCTTTTGCTTTTATGGTCGATTCACCAACTTTGTCATTTCGGGTAGTGGTGATGTTTACGTTTTCAATGGCATTTTCATTCCATTCTAATTTTACATCTTTAAACAATTTCATTTTATTGGTTGGATAAAATGTAAAAGTTTGTTTTTTATACGATAGATTACTAAATTCTAAAACGCAAGAATCAGCATATTCGACTTCAATAGAGTAAAATCCTTTATTGTTTGAAATTGTTGCATTGGAAGTTCCTATTTGAAGAACAGAAACATTGCTGATGGGCTCGTTATTAGTTGATGTTATTTTGCCGGTAATAACCACATTAATTTGAGCATAGCTGCAAACTGATAAAAAAAATAGGAGCGTAGTTATGTATCCTTTTTGCATCATACATTAAACGAAAAAATAAACATTCTATTTTTTACATCACATAATACAAATAAAAAATGAGATTATGAAAAGAAGAACAGCTACACGATTAATTAAATTAATGTCCTAACTGTTTCTGAGTTGCTGTATGGTTTGAATTGGGTTTTCGGAATTGAAAACAGTATTTCCTGCTACTAATACGTCTGCACCTTTATCCACTAATTTTCTAGCATTTTGTAAGGTAACGCCACCATCAATTTCAATCAATGCTTTTGAGTTTTGTTTCAAAATTAAATCTTTTAATCGGGCAACTTTATCGTAGGTATTTTCTATAAATTTTTGCCCACCAAAACCCGGATTTACACTCATTACACAAACCAAATCTATTTCTTCAATTGTATCTTCTAGTAATGAAATTGATGTATGTGGATTGATGGCTACACCGGCTTTCATTCCGGTTGATTTTATTTTTTGAATGGAGCGATGTAAGTGTGTGCAAGCTTCTATATGTACAGATAAAATATTGGCACCAACTTCTTTAAATGCATCGATGTATTTATCCGGTTCTACAATCATGAGATGCACGTCAAATGTTTTTGAACTTAATGGACGCATGGCTTTAATAATAGGCAATCCGAATGAAATATTTGGCACAAAAACGCCATCCATTACATCGATATGAATGAAATCGGCTTCACTTTTATTTAGCATTTCAAAGTCTGCTTGTAAATTGGCAAAATTAGCAGACAAAACAGATGGTGCAATGATAGGTGTTTTCATTGCTGTAAAGATAAAAAAGTTTAATCAGTAATGCGTAAAATATAAATTAAGCAATAAAGAATATAGTGCAATATATCATCTGCCTGTATTCATTTTTTTACGTCTTAATTCAAATACGATTTCAATTCTTTGGTGATTGCGAAACGGCGCATTTTGCGAATGGCTTTGTCTTTTACTTGTCGTACGCGTTCACGCGTTAAGTGCATTTTGATGCCTATCTCATCCAAGCTATAGGATTGATTAAATTCATTAATGCCAAAATAGAAACGAACAATTTCTGCTTCTCTTTCGGTTAATGCTTCCAATGCATGTTCTAATTCTTCGTGTAATGATTCGTCAATCAATAGGCTATCCGGAGTAGATACTGAATTATCACTCATCAAATCTAAACTAGTGGTATCATCGTCTTCGTTGATGGGTGTGTCAATGGATAAATGGAATGTTAAAGTAGCACGCAACATGGCTAATTCATCCGGTTTCATTTCAAGTAGTTCTGCTAATTCATCATTGGAAGGCTCGCGTTGGTTATTTTGTTCAAACTCAACAATAGCTCTTTGTATTTTATTATAGATAGTTGCCTTATTCATCGGTAAACGCACTACACGTGGTTGTTCTATCAAAGCTTGCAAGATGGATTGACGTATCCACCAAACAGCATACGAAATAAATTTAAAGCCTTTGGTTTCATCAAATTTAGATGCAGCTTTAATTAAACCAACATTTCCTTCATTAATCAAATCATTTAAGGATAATCCTTGATTTTGATACTGTTTGGCAACAGATACAACAAAGCGCAAATTGGAATTGATGAGTTTTTCCATGGCAGCTGTATCGCCTTCTCTAATTTTCTTGGCGATAATGACTTCTTCTTCTTCAGATAGCATCGGAAGCTTAGAAATTTCGCTTAAATACTTGTCGATGGAGAAACTATCTCTCGACGTAATCTTAGTGGTAATCTTTAATTGTTTCATGTGTTATAGTGTTAGGTTAAAATAAGTCACATGCTACAATGGAACAAGGATTTCAAAAAAAAGGGTTTGGATTTTTTTGTAAATAATTGTCATAAGCAGCACAATAGTTCATATAAATATACGCTATTTGTTAAATAAATGTTACAAATTGTATTATTTTTTTTTGCTATATCAAAATTAAATGAAAAAAGGTCGGCAATTAATTGCCGACCTTTCAGTATCGTGACATGCTTAGTTTTGTTAATTAAGCAGGATTGTCTTTGGGAAGTAATACTTTTTTGCTGAGTTTAAATTTACCGGTTTTGTTATCAATCTCTAATAATTTTACGCTTACGATATCACCTTCTTTCAAAACACCTTCTAAGTTTTCTAAACGTTTATGAGAAATTTCAGAAATATGTAATAAGCCTTGTTTTCCCGGCATAAACTCTACAAATGCACCATACGGCATGATAGATTTTACTTCAGCATCATAAACTTGACCAATTTCAGGAACAGCTACAATTGCATTGATACGTTTCCATGCAGCTTGCATATTCTCTTTATTATTAGATAAAACAGTTACAATGCCAATTCCTTTTTCTTTGTTTTCTTCAATTGTAATTACCGTGTTGGTTTTTTCTTGAATATCTTGAATAATTTTTCCGCCAGGTCCAATTACCGCGCCAATAAATTCTTTTGGAATATTAATACTTTCTGCTCTTGGAGTTTGTGGTTTTAAATCCGGACGGTAAGTTGGGATACATTTTTCCATTGCTTCCAAAATATGCAAACGACCTTTTCTTGCTTGCTCTAATGCTTCTGCCAAAACCTCATAAGATAGACCATCTACTTTTAAGTCCATTTGCACGCCACAAATTCCATCTTTTGTTCCGGTTACTTTAAAATCCATATCGCCTAAGTGGTCTTCATCACCCAAAATATCAGATAAAATAGCATATTTACCATCTTCAGCAATCATACCCATTGCGATACCAGAAACATGTTTTTTAAATGGAATACCGGCATCCATTAAAGCTAATGAACCGGCACATACTGTTGCCATAGAAGACGAACCATTCGATTCCAAAATATCGGATACCACACGAATCGTGTATGGATTTTCTGCATCACTTGGTAAAATTTGCTTTAAGGAGCGCATTGCCAAATTTCCATGACCAACTTCACGACGAGAAGTACCTCGTAGCATTTTTACTTCACCTGTTGAAAAAGGAGGGAAGTTATAATGTAAAATGAATTTATTATAAGATAAAGCTTCTGCCTTATCTAACATTTGTTCGTCGGTTTTAGAACCTAATGTAACGGTTGTTAATGATTGTGTTTCGCCACGTGTAAACAAAGCGGAACCGTGTGGTGAAGGCAATACATCTACTTCCATCGATAAAGGACGAATTTCGTCTGTTTTTCTACCATCTAAACGAACTTTATTATCCAACACTACATTACGAATGGTTGTTTTCTCAAGTTTACTATAATATTTTATAAAAAGTTCTTTGTTGAAATTTTCAACTTCTTCTTCCGGAATTGCGGCTATAAAATCATCTTTAATTTGTTTTAATGCGGCTTTTCGTTCGTGTTTACCGGTAGCAGATTTGGCTATTTCTTGAATTCTTTTTTCAGCAAAATCTTTTACTTTTTGTTTTAATTCTTCATCTTCAATTGGTTCCGGCACTGTCATTTTAGGCTTACCACATTTTTGTTGTAATTCTATTTGTGCTTGGCATTGTTTGATGATGATTTCATGACCTGTTTTTATAGCTTGAATTAAATCAGCTTCAGATGCTTCTTTTGATTCGCCTTCAACCATCAAGATATTATCTACTGTTCCGGCTAATATAATGTTTAAGGTAGCATTTTCTGCTTCTTTTGGAGTTGGGTTTACTATAAAAGCATCTCCAATTTTAGTAACTCTTACTTCAGAGATTGGACCTTCAAATGGAATAGATGAAATACTCAATGCAGCAGATGCAGCAAGACCAACTAATGAATCTGGTTCTACGTTTTCATCCGCAGAAATTAAGTATAAAAGGACTTGTGTATCGTTAACAAAGTTTTTTGCAAACATTGGGCGAATTGCTCTGTCTACCAAACGACAAATTAAAACTTCATAGTCGCTTGCTCTGCCTTCTCTACGATGGAAGCTACCAGGAATTCTTCCGGCTGCAGCAAATTTTTCTTGATATTCAACTGTTAATGGAAAAAAATCAACACCTACTTTAGGTTCTTCGTTAGCAACTGCAGTTGCTAAAATCATACAGTTTCCTGCACGTAATACTACAGAACCATCTGCTTGACGAGCCAATTTTCCGGTCTCAATAGTTGCAGTTCTGCCATTACCAATATCAACGGTTTGTGTATGTATATTGAATTGCATAAATTATTTTTTAATATGTGTAAAAAGAAAAAAGCGAGGCATAAGCCTCGCAGTAAGTTAATTCGGCTTATTTACGTAATCCGAGTTTTTCGATTAACGCTCTGTATTGTACTACGTCTTTGTTTGCCAAGTATTTTAATAATCTTTTTCTTTGACCAACTAATTTGTATAAGGAGCGTGTAGAAGAGAAGTCTTTTCTATTCGTTTTCAAATGGTTTGAGATGTGGCTGATTCTGTGAGAAATCAATGCTACTTGAGATTCAACTGATCCTGTATTGGTTGCTGAACCACCAAATTCTTTAAAAATGTCTTGTTTTTGTGTTGTTGTCATCTTATTTTCGTCTAAATGTTTGTTCCGATAATTTATTTCGGATTGCAAAGATACAATTTTTATATGTTACTACAAAATTATTATTAACCTTTTGTGGATATCGGTGTCTCTTCGCATTTTATTGTTGTTAAATATAAATCATATCTCATATTAGCAATTACCAAAATCAACTTGAAACTAAATTAATCAATACACCTCTCTTTATTAAATTCTCTTTCAGTCTGTATTGCATAAATAATTGACAATTATATAAATATGCTTATTTTATCTAATTTTTACTTTAGATGTAAATCTGATAATTTTGATTAATTTACTTAAGATAGTTTTGCTCAATTTATTTGAATTTAGATGAAATGTATTACCAAAATGTTTACATATCTAAAAGCAATACATTAACTCTCAAAAAATAGGTAAATTCGCAGTAAATATAAACTATACACGAATGAACTTATTTTTATTACAAGCAGCACAAGGTGGCGGAAGTGGCATGTCAACCATAATTATGATGGTTTTGATGTTTGCCGTATTTTATTTCTTCTTAATCAGACCTCAATCCAAAAAAGCAAAAGAAGCACAAAGTTTTATTGATACATTAAAAGCTGGAGATCGTGTTATTACCAACTCCGGAATACATGGTAAAATTGTATCTGTAAATGATGAAGATAAAACCTTTTTGATTCAAGTAGATGGACCAACTCGTTTAAAAATGGAAAAATCTGCTGTCAATGCAGAACTTTCTAAAACATTAAATGCAACACCAGCAACACCGGCATAATTTGCTTTGTGATTCAAATTTTCTGTAAAAAATAATATGCTTAAAGTTGGCATTACCGGTGGAATTGGCAGTGGAAAAACTACTGTTTGTGCCATATTTGCTACCTTAGGTGTGCCTATTTATTATGCAGATGATCGTGCAAAAGAATTAATGGTATCGGATGAACATTTGATTCAATCAATACAAGGTTTATTGGGAGAGCAAGCGTATAATGCGGATAATACATTAAACCGTTCATTTATTGCACAACAAGTTTTTAAGGATAAAAATTTATTACAACAACTCAATGCCATCGTGCATCCAGCCGTATTTAAAGATAAGCAAATCTGGTACGAAACACACCATACAAAGAAATACACACTTTATGAAACGGCCATCTTATTTGAGAGTGGTAGTTACAAAATGTTAGATAAAATTATAACGGTTTTTGCACCACAAGAAGAGCGCATTGCTCGCACTATGAAACGGGATAATTTGAGTAGGGAAGAAGTTTTAAGCAGAATGGATAAACAAATAGCAGAAGAAGAAAAAATGGCAAAATCAGATTTTATCATTTATAATGATCATTCTCAACCATTGATACATCAGGTGTTGACAATTCACCAACAATTAATTTCGCTATAAGTAGAGAACTTTTTATTTTCAGCGATGTTAAGAAACAATACATTTTATACTTATTAAAATTTTAAAAAATGATAGAAACAGTTAATTGCCTAATAATTGGTGCCGGTCCTGCCGGATATACTGCTGCCATTTATGCAGCTCGAGCTAATTTAAAACCTGTATTGTACACCGGAATTGAACCGGGCGGACAATTAATGACTACTACCGATGTGGAAAATTATCCGGGTTATCCGGATGCAGTTACCGGACCGAAGATGATGGATGATTTTCAAAAACAAGCAGAACGTGTTGGTGCTGATATTCGGTTTGGAGTAGTTACAAAAGTTGATTTCTCAGAAAAAATCCATAAAGTTTGGATTGATGAAGATACAGAAATACATGCTAAGGCTGTTATTATTGCTACCGGTGCAAAAGCAAAATGGTTAGGATTGCCTTCTGAAACCCGATTAAATGGAAGTGGTGTTTCGGCTTGTGCAGTTTGTGATGGTTTCTTGTTTAAAGGAAAAGAAGTAGCAATAGTTGGTGCTGGTGATACAGCTTGTGAAGAAGCATTGTATTTATCTAATTTATGTCCAACTGTACACATGATAGTGCGTAGTGAAAAAATGCGTGCATCTAAAATTATGCAAGACAGAGTGTTGGCAAAAGAAAATATTAAAGTGTATTGGAACAGCGAAACCGATGAAGTATTAGGTGCAAATAAAGTGGATGCGATTCGTTTGAGAAACAACAAAACCAATGAATTGACAGAAATTAAAGTAGAAGGTTTCTTTGTAGCAATTGGCCATAAACCCAATTCTGATATTTTTAAAGGCTGGTTAGATATGGATGAAGCCGGTTATATTATAACTATTCCGAGTACAACCAAAACTAAAGTTGCCGGTGTTTTTGCTGCCGGAGATGTGCAAGATAAAGTATATAGGCAAGCAGTAACATCTGCCGGAACAGGTTGTATGGCAGCGTTAGATGCTGAACGTTATTTAGCAGAACATTTTCATTGATAATTTTCTTCTTACTATAAATTATAAACGGCGTTCTTTCGAACGCCGTTTTTTCATAATTATTACCCGACACGATTATTATGGTTTTTGAATCGTGTTCATAAATTTAAATGGAAAAATAATGCTTATCTCTACGGATTAAAGTGTATTTTTTTACTAAGTGCTAACACGTAGAAGATTAGATCAATCGTTTATCAATGGCATATTTTATTAAGCCAACGATGGTTTTGGTATTGAATTTACGTATCATATTTTTTCGATGTGTTTCTACGGTACGTTCACTGATGAATAATTTATCGGCAATTTCAGCGTTACTCAACTCAAGTATTATCAGCTTCAAAATTTCTAATTCACGTTCGGTTAATTTTACTTGCTCTTCCTTATTATCTATTTTTTGATGTTTATTTTTTACCATTTCTTCGGTAACATCATCGCTAAAGTGCATTTTTCCACTTGCCACTTTTAGGATGGCTTCAATCAACTCTAAATTTCCAACATTTTTCAAAACATATCCTGAAATTCCGGCATCTAACATTTTATGGATATCACTAATGTTTCCGGACATCGATAAGGCAATAACTTGTATTGATGGATAATTGGATTTAATTTTTTTTGTCAATTCAAAACCATCTATTTCCGGCATACTAATATCCGATAAAATAATTTCAGGTTGTATGGTGGAAAGTGCATTAAACAAAGTATTTCCGTTGGTGTATGTTCCTACAATTTCAATTGTTTCGTTTGGAGATAGCAATGCCACTAATCCATCTAACATCATTTGATGATCATCTACTATGGCAATTTTATGTTTCTTCATTTTTTTTATGATATTGGAATTTCAACAATAATGGTTGTTCCATTTTTAGGTGATGATTCTATTTCAAAATTTCCTTTTAAATAATCTGTTCTTAATTTCATATTTCTAATGCCGATTCCATTGAGTTCTTTCGTATTAACTATATCAAATCCTTTGCCATTATCTTGTAAAAGTAAAGAAATTTCATGTTCATCTGCCGAAAGTTGAAGCTGCATTTCAGTTGCCTGCGCATATTTTAGGGTGTTTTGCACGGCTTCTTGAATAATCCGATACAGCATTAATTTTTCTGTACTATTTAAAGATGATTCTATAAATCCGTTGCATTCGAAATATAATTGTATTTTTTTTGTTTGATTTATTTTTTGAATAAAATTTTCAATAGCAATTTGTAATCCATTTTTGTTTAAAATATCCGGAACCATATTGTGTGATATATTGCGTATTTCTTTGATGGATTCATCTAAAATATCTATGGAATTTTGCAATTTATGCTGTTCATTGATTTCAATAGAACTCAAATTTAATTTGGTAGCAGAAAGCAATTGACCAACACCATCATGCAATTCTCTGGCTAAGCGTTGCCGCTCATTTTCTTCTGATTCTAAAATTGCTAATGTTCTTTTTTCTTCTTCTATTAAAAGCTCAGTTTGAAGTTTGCGTTCTTGTTTTAGTTTGTATCTGCTATATAAAAAATAATATGTGAATAGCGACAGTAAGAAGATGATAAATAAAGTTCCAATCAATAGATTTCTTCTACTTATCTTCAAATCTTGTTGGATAATTTGTTGTTCTTTTTTTTCTGTTTCGTATAAAGTACGCAACTGTGCAAGTTTGTTTTCCGTTTTTTCATTTATCATGCTATCTTTTACGGCATTGCTATTTAATAACGCTTGATATGCCAACGCCGGTTGGTTTATTTTGTCATATAAAGCCGAAAGCAGTTCATATCCATTTTTGACACCTAATTTATAGCCAGACTTTCTGCATAATTCTATACTTTTTTGATAATAATAAATAGCAGTGTCGTATTTTTCTAATGCTTCGTAAACAGCACCTAAATTGCAATAAGAATCACCTAATTGTTTATTGTTTTTAAAAGTAGAATCGATGGAAATGGCTTTTAAATGATACGCTATGGATTGGTCAAAATGGTTGGAATAATAATAACAGTTGGCAATGTTATCATAAAACATAGATTTATTGAATTCAATTTTTAATTCCTCGCACATTTTTAAACCAATACTATCCATTTTTAAAGCGTCTTCGTATTTTGCTTGCATTCCATAAATATTTGCCATATTGTGATAAATAGATATATGGCTGGCTTTGGGTTGTAAGGTTTGTATAATTTGAAAGGCTTTTTGAATATATTCTTCTGCTAATGCTAATTGATATTTCGATTGATATACCATTGAAATATAGTTATAACAAACAGCCATTTCACTTTTAATTCCTAATTGTTCATTTAATTTTAATGCAATTAAATGATGTTGCATTGCTTGGTCGTATTCACCTTTTTGCCAATAATTCGTACCTAATGCTGCATTTGTTTTTGCTATAAGTGTATCGTTTTTTAGTTTTTCAAACTCAACTAATGCTGCTTCATTTTTATTGATTGCTAAGTCGTAATTTCCTTTTATTTGTTCGAGCGTGCCTTGGTTTAATAAGTACATTGCCAATCCTTTATCACTTTTTGTATTTTCAGCTAATTGACGGATGGAATCATTGTATACTTGTGCTTTTTGTACATCAACACGTTGGTAATATAAATATTGTGTTTGTAAATGATTTAGTTGATGTTCTTCATTTGTAATAGATGGTTTCGGCGCGTTGCACCCAACTAAAAATAAAAGTAAAATAAACCAAATTCTATTCATTGCGTTAATTCGATAAATTTAGAAAATAATGTGTTAAATTGGACATTATTAAGCTGCTATCTATTAACATTATTTATCATTCAATATTTTATTTATGGAACTAAAATTGGTGTAATTTTAGTTTTACCTTTGCATTAGAAATGAAGAAGCATATCTTATTTTTATTTTTCTTGAATCTGTTGTCGATATTTTCATTTGGGCAATCTGAGCAAGATATTATTAAATTGCCACAAACAGTTATTGATGGTGATACGTTGCCCGAAATTATTTTCGAACCAATAATTGTTACCGATTCCAAATTAGAAAAGGTAAATTTAGAAGAATGGCAAATGCGTTATTTGAGAAAAGTGTATCCGTATGCATTGCGTACTGCCCGATTGAATAATAAGATAAATGAAGACCTAAAAAATTGCAAAACAAAAAAAGAGCGAAAACGTTATTTGAATGAATGCGAAAAAGTATTGAGGAATGAATTCGAATCAACCTTAAAAAATTTAACCCGCAAACAAGGTCAATATTTGATTCTATTAATACATCGTGAAACAGGCATTACAGTGTATGATTTATTAAAAGAATACAGAAGTAAGTGGAAAGCGTTTTGGTGGAATTTTGCCGGCAAATTTTACGATTTAGAAATGAAAGCAGAATATGAACCGCAAGGAAAAGACAAAGAAATAGAAAATTATATTCAACGATTACAGTATATTTATCATACAGACGGAACCAATTATATCATACAACATGAACAATTCCATACACCAATTCCGGGTCAAAAACGCTCAAAATAAAGAAGTAAATTTAGCTGATTACAAAGGAAAAACTCTATTAATTGTAAATACAGCCTCTAAATGTGGCTTAACACCTCAATTTGATAAGCTAGAAAAATTATACCAAGAGTTTAAAGATGAAAATTTTGAAATTTTAGGATTTCCATCGAATGATTTTGCCGGCCAAGAACCCAACACATCTGATAAAGCGGCGGAATTTTGTAAACTAAATTATGGTGTTACATTTCCGATAATGGAAAAAATACACGTGAAAAAAGGAGAGGAGCAACATCCATTATTTACATTTCTAGGTGATAATGCACCTGGATTAAATATCCTAACACACCCGAAATGGAATTTTCAGAAATATTTGATTGATAAAGACGGAAAAGTAGTAGATTATTTTATTCCGACAACCGAACCGGATAATGAAAAAATCAAATCTAAAATTAAACAAATACTATAATAATTCTCAACTTATTTAGATGAATAAATTAGATATACTCGTCTTTGCAGCTCATCCGGATGATGCGGAACTTTCGTGTAGCGGCACTATTATGAAACATATAGATTTAGGCTATAAAGTTGGTATTGTAGATTTGACACAAGGTGAGTTAGGTTCGCGTGGAAATGCCGATATCCGTAAACAAGAATCAGATGCAGCATCCAAGATTCTAGGCATTCATATTAGAGAAAATTTAGGATTACACGATGGTTTTTTTGAAATTGAAGAGACACAATTAAAAAAAGTAATTACGACAATTCGAAAATACCAACCGGAAATTGTTTTTGCCAATGCCAAACAAGATAGACATCCGGATCATAAACGTGGTGGCGATTTAGTTTCCAGAGCTGCTTTTTTAAGTGGATTAGTTAAGATTGAAACTAATTTAGATGGAAAAACGCAAGACAAATGGCGTCCTAAAGCAGTATATAGATATGTACAAGAACAATATATAGAACCTGATTTTGTGGTTGATATTTCCGGTTATGAACAAAAGAAATTAGAAACCATTAAAGCATTCAAATCACAATTCTACGATCCAAATTCTACAGAACCACTTACGCCAATTTCTAGAGCCGACTATTTAGATTTTGTTTGGGCAAAAATGAAATTATTCGGCGGCCAAATCAATGTGGATTTTGGCGAAGGATTTACCGTAGAACGAACTATTGGTATTGATAATGTATTTAATCTGAAATAAGCTTACCAAATTTTGCTGATATCATCGCACCAAGCACGTATTAATGCATCTTCTTCTTTACCCACAAATCCTTTTCCGGTAAGCATATCGTAACAAGTTAATAAATCATCTAACATGTTTTCTTTTCCACCTTTAATGTTGAGGTTGGAAAGTTCTTGACAGATTTTATAATTGTTTAAATAACCCGGAATTTCATCTTCAAAGTCTTTCATCAGGTTGTGTTCATTGCGTTCTTGCCAAACAGTGGCATCGTGGTATAAAACAGACCAACCATTTGCCCAAGAAATACGTTGTGCAACATAACTTCTCCAAATATCCGTCATGCGGAAACTGCAATATGCCGGCAAGTATAATAAAGGGAAAGCTTCTTTATACCAATATGTATTTTGGCTATTAAATGGACTCCAAGCATTGTTTCCCAAAGCAACTGGTTTTCCGGTTTTTTCAAAATTAAGAGGTAATGGATATGCTAAACGATAAACAGCATCTACATCCGGATTCTCGTCTGCCAAACCTTGTTGGATAGGACAAGTAATAGCTTTTGTTTCAAAGGAAGAAAGGGAAGGTGTTTCTTTTTGTAGTTCTTCTAAAGGTAAACCACGAGGCCATATAAACTTGTTACTGAAATACTTATACACGTTTATCCAACCTGTTTCTTTAATATCTACAGCTTGGATTATTTTACTTGTCTCATTCCAAAATTCAGCTCTTGGTAAATTATCATCATCCGTTTCCACTAATTCTTCGGTGCCATTTTGCATTGCAATGATATATCCTATATTTTTTCTTGCATAATGTTTTGTGGGACAAATCTTTGCAAATTTTGAATCAAGCGTTAATTGACGATCGACAGACCAAAAATCACAACCATTGATATGGAATTCAGACGGAGATTTTGTATCTCCAATCATTATAAATTGGATATTTCGATTAGTGCATTCTTCTGCAAAAGTATGTAAAACTTTTAATTTGTCATTTGCTATAGATGTGATTACTAATGATTTGTTTGGCATAGGTTAAAGTTTTAGTTTGAATTATAGTTCAATATATTATGTTAAATGGTAGGTGAATTTCCTTTTAATCTTTCCCAAAAATAATAGAGAAGTGTTTCTCTAGCATTTTTTATGGCAGAAGGTGATACACGTGGTGAGGGTGCTTGATAATGAATCGGTACTTCGGCTGTTCTATGTTTACGTAGTAAATATTTTACTTCCGTTTGATAAAAATGTGCTCTCGATTTGAGTGGATATTGCAATAATTTCCCAATAATATCTCTGTGAAAGCCTTGAAATCCGGAAGTCATATCGAATAACTTGGTGCCTAACATTAAATTAGCTAAAATAGTACCAACTTTACTTAACATTCGACGATTAAAAGGTGAGTCGCCCATAGAGCCATCTTTGATAAATCTTGAACCAAAGGCAACTTCATTTCCTTCATTTAAAACGCGTAAATACATTGGAATGGCTCTTGGATCATGGCTTAAACCGGCATCCATTTCGATGATAATATCGTGGCCACGCTCATAAGCAACCTTAAATCCGGTTAAATAGGCATCCACCACATTTTTATTATCCGGTGCCCAAATAACTTCAAATCTGTTATCTTTTTGCGAAAGATTTTGTGCTAATTCTAAAGTTTTATCTTTCGATGCATTATCAATTATAAAATAAATTTTTCCGGTGCCAATCACATCCATCACGCGTGATAACAAATTTACAAAAGGCTCAAAGTCTTGTTCTTCATTTGCCATCGGAATGGTGGCAGCCCAATTCGTGTATAAATACATGTAACTTCTTTATTTATCTATTTAACATAATATAAATTATAGGACAAAATAATACTTAGTTGTAAGGATTTTATGTCTAATATTCACTTTAATGCAAATCTAAATTAATTTAATGATTTAAAGAATACTTGATTATATATTAATCGAGATTTTTAAAACGATTGTATTTATCATATGCATAAAATTTAATATAATCACCGGAATTAATTCGTTTCTGAATATCACGCCAAAATTTTGGATCAAAAATTTCGTGATGTTCTGCTAAGAAAATTTCACCAATTGGTCCGTCCGGTGCCATAAATGCTTTAAATTCTTCCGGAAAAATATCATTCGGTTCAACGGATAAAATTTCGTGAGTACCAAGTGTATCGTTTTCATCAGTAAATTGTGGAATTCTTCTAAATCTGCAATCGGTTACTTTGGCAATTTCATCGTAATCATAAAAAATTACGCGGCCATGTCGTGTTACTCCAAAATTTTTCAACAATAAATCGCCGGGAAAAATATTTGCTGCTGCTAATTCTTTAATGCAAAATCCATAATCTAAAATAACGCGTCCTTTATTAATTGGATTCGTTATTTCTTGCAGATAAATATTTAACGGTGTCATTTTACGTTCAATGTAAACATGTTTTATTAATACTTTGCTGCCATTAAACTCAACTGTTTGACTACATGATTTTTGAAGTTCTTGTATCAATTCATGTGAAAACAGATTACGTGGAAATTCTAAATTTTCAAATAAATGTGCGTACGCCATTCTGCCTACTCGGTCATTGATTTCTACTTCTTCGTATTTTTTAATTACAAAATCTCGTGTACAATTTTTAGGTGCTTCAAATTTGTCGCGGATAATTTTAAAAACAAAATTGTAGTATTTAAGTGTAAACACCGCCATCACCATTCCTTTAATGCCGGGTGCCACAATAAATTGATCATCGTGGTTATGAATATAATTCATTAAATCTCGATACAAAATAGTTTTGCCGTGTCGGTAATATCCTATGGAATCATACAACTCACCGACTGTTTTGTGCGATAGCATGGCTTTTAGATAATCAATTAATTGAGCCGGATATTTGGTGTGTACAAAAAAAGAAGCTCTGGTGAAGCTGAAAATAATACTAATTTCTGCCGGAAGATAAATAACGGAATCTACAAAAATACCTTTTTCCTCATTTAATAATGGAATTACAAATGGCATCGACCAATTTTTATAAAAAATACGACCAATTACAAATGCACCTCTATTTCGGTAAAAAACAGGCTTTAGCACCTCAATCCTATCTAAAAATAAATTAGATTTTTGATGGATGATGGTGGGTGCCATTTCATCAAAAATATTTTGGGCATCTCGGTTAATATCTTCAAATGGAACACTGAATCGGAAATATTGTAAAATTTGTTTGATGGCAACTACTGAAAAATGTGTGCAATCTATAATATCATATACAGCTTCTCCTTCGTGTGGCATGGGTTTGTAATCGGCATAATCAAAATATTCTATGTCCGGATTAAAACTTTTTTCTACAAATACTTTTCTTGTAATTGAATTATAAAATGTTTCAGAATTTGATCGATGTGGTTTATCATTCACGATACATGAAAATTCCTTTTTTATGGCTTTCCAATACATTAAATCTTCAATGTGTTCACCTAATAATTCTTGTGTTTTAGCAAAAACTTGTTTTACATATTTTCCATATAAACGATATCGTTCTTGTTGTCTTGAAAAGAGTTCGCTATATTGTCTGTTTTCAAAATAGCTTTTTGCCGACAAGGTAATATCATTAAAAGTAAATAATAAAATATCGTATTGTTCTGCAATATTTTGTGCAACTTGTTTAACTATATCTTGATTTACCATTTATTATAGTATTTTTAAACTTTAGCAATATACAAATCTGTACATGAATTTAGAAGAAATACGACTATATTGTTTGAATAAAAAAGGTGTAACGGAAGATTTTCCGTTTGACCAAGAAACTTTAGTATTTAAAGTAATGGGAAAAATGTTTCTGTTAACGAATATTAATGAAGTAGATATTTCTGTTAATTTAAAGTGTGATCCGGATTGGGCAATCGAATTGCGGGAACGATATCATAGTGTATTTCCGGGATATCACATGAATAAAAAAATGTGGAATACAGTTCAATTTTCCGGAGAATTTTCTAAAGAAGATTTCTTTAAAATGATTGATCACTCGTATGATGAAGTAGTGAAAAAAATGCCTAAAAAACAACAACAACTATTAAAGGAATTATAAGCTTGCTTCGTGTTTTATACATAATATGTTTTATTTGTTGCCTCTCTCCTTTTGGTGCTGCCGGAAATACCATACAAATTGATGCTGCTTTTAGAAGAACAGAAATCTATAACGCACTCACCGCACAAGAACCGGATACATTACCTTATTTACAATTAGATTTTAATCTGAAAAATGTAACAACAACAGAGCGTACCGTGTACCTAAGTATTATTAATCCGACGATTGACAGCATTGAAGTAAAAACAAAAAATAAGATTGAAATATTAGGCGACCACATCAATTTTAAACAACATAAAATTAAACACAATAACCATGTAGCCGTGGTATCTATAGCAGCTAATAGCACAGAACCTGTTACATTAAAAATAAAAAAACAATGGAAATACACGAATATTCGTGTCATGCTTTCATCGCAAAATGCATTTATTAAAACTACCAATCACGATAATTTCTTTTTGGGAATTTATTTCGGTATTGTATTTATGTTTATTCTTTTATTGATTTGCTTTTACATTTTTAGTAAAAGTAAATTCTTTCTCATTTACCTCAGTATCAATATTTTTATTTTATTGATAGTTTTTCAATACAGCGGTGTTGGATTTATTTATATTTGGCCGAATTCCATATTTATACAAAATCATATTACTGCATTTGCAGTCATGGGTTATTTAGGAACGCATTATTTATTTATTCGTTCCTTTTTTTCTACACAATTTAAAAGCAATTATTCCAATGTAATTCTTAATTCGTTGATTTATATTTTACTCACTTTTGTTATTCTATTTTTATTTCAATTAATAAATAAACCGTTGGTATATCAATATTCCGTATTGTTTGTTAGCTTTCTAAATACCTTGTTTGTTTTTTATGGATTAATTATTTTGTTGCTTTGTTTTTATTCGTATAATGCCTCTAAAAGAAGAGAAATTATATGGGTTTTTATAGCTGCTACTTTTCATATTTTTAACTGGTTTGTATTTATTAATACTGAATTTGCCATTACCAAACCCATCAACATTATAGATAACTTTAAATTGGTAGAAAGTAATTTATTTGTGCCGCATATCATTTTTTATACGTGTATGTTGGAAATTTTTATCACATCTATTTTCATCGGCATAAGCTATCACCAGGTATTGCGACAAAACACGATTTCTACGCAACGCTTGGATTTTCTACAAAAAAGAAACATCAATACATTTGTGGTTGGACAAGAAGCCGAACGCGAAAAAATATCTTCAGAGATAGAACATTCCATCACGAATGATATTCAAAAAATAAGACAAAAAATTGCTGCCTTTTCCATTTCTTCCGATGAAAGAAAAATTATTCCAACGGTAATTAATGAAATTGATAAAACAGTAGAAGATATTAAAAATATTACGAACAACTACGTTGCACCGGATTTACAACAAATGTCATTGATTTCTATTGTAACTACTGCAACAGATAAACTTTTTTCTCAATTATCTGTACAATATGTGTTTCATCATATCGGTGAAGATTTTGTACTTCATCCAATTGCAAACATCAATCTATATCGCATTTTACAAGAAATTTCCAACAATATTTTAAAACACGCACAAGCTCAAAACGTAACTATTTTTGTAACGAAAGACAACAAATCTTTGCAAATGAAAATTACAGATGATGGTGTTGGTTTTGGCGATTCCATAACGAACAGCAAAGGTATTGGTATTATGAATATTGAATCGCGTGTAAGCAGCTTGAATGGCCATTTTTATATTTTATCCAATGCGAACAAAGGTGCTGTAATGGATTTAATTTTTTATTTAAACGATATTTCTTGAAAAGAAAACAAAACATATTTATTTGTTTTTGGATGCTGATTTTATCCGTTAGTTGCTCGCATACGCAAGATTCTAAATTATTTATTGTAGATAAAAAATTACGTTGCAAACCGGCTTCTGATAAAGTAATTAAAATTGAAAACTTATACGGTGATACATTAGCCTATAAATTAATTGTAAAAAATCCCGAAACAAGCGTACAAGAAATTTTCATCGAATTTCCTATTCAACAAATAGAAAATATTCAAGTAGAACAATACCTGCAAAATAAAATTGTTACACAATATGCATTTGTCTCCAAAAAACTCAGTCAGCGTATTTATTACGATCGCAATATCGTATTTCCATTTTCTTTAAAGCCCAATTCTGTTTCTACGTTCCTATTTCGTTTTCATAAAAAAGACATTCACAATTTCTTTAATCCGGAATTATTAGTTTGGAAAAAAGATGCCAAATTAGGCAGAACGCAAGCATTAGAGTTAACACGTGGTGTATTTTACGGTATTTTAATCTTGTTTGCTTTCATCTGTTTTTTAATTACATTTTTATTGAACGAACGAAATTATTACTATTATCTGTTGTACTTAATTACAGGCATAAGCTATTTATTTGTAAAAAATAATTTAGGTTATGAATTGTTTTGGCCCAATTCACCCAACTTAGATTTGTTCTTGAAAAAAATCATGTTGTCCGGTTATTTAATTACATCTATTTTATTTTTAAGAGGATTTATTCAAAAAAGAATACACATTCCATTGCTACAAAAAACGTTACGCTCTTTTATTCTATTTGGATTAACGTTAATTGGAGTTTCACTCATCGTAGGATTATTGAGTGCACCGGCTCAAAAAACATTTATCATCATACAAACCATCTTTTCTGTAGTATGTTTTTTCACAGTTGCTATCACATTTGTGTTTGTATATTTTAATACCAATGATCGTTCTATTGTTGCATTCTCTTTAATTTATTTTCTTTCCTTTTCATTCTTTTTATACTATCCTCAACCGGAGTTTGGCAGCGATATATTTGGTGTTTATTTAGGGCAAATATTTACGTATAGTAATGCCTTCATTATTGCCACCATTATTACAGCTTCCACTGTATATCGTGTCTTACAAGTTATCCGTGAGAATGAAAAATTAAAGAAAGAAATGAGCATTATTAACTCGTATAATAATTTCTCTTTGATACAAGGACAGCAAAACGAACGCACGCGTGTTGGTCGTGAATTACACGATGGTATTGGCATTATGATGTCTGCTGTAAAAATGAAATTATCATCCCTTAAAACAACAGATAGTTCAGAAAAAGAACAGCTTACACAAATTGGAAATGAAGTAGATGCTATCTGTCATAAAATAAGATTGTTTTCACACACCTTATTACCACCAACACTTAAAAAATATGGTTTGCAAGTGGCTTTAAAAGATATGTTGGAACAATTTAAACAACAACAAAAAGTAAAATTGACCTATAATTTTAATATTCCGGATAATTTATCTTTCGTTTCACAACAATTAATTTATGATATTTTACAACATTTTGTATTGTATTTTTCGGATTCCAAACCGACACAAATCAACATCAGTATTTATGTAATTGCATCTATCAAAGAGGCACAAATTCGCATTCAACATACCAATGCACAAACCGATTTAAATCACGAAGAAATTCAATCAATTATTTCGGTTATTGATTTATTAAACGCTACATTTCAAAGTACAATTTTAAATGCACGCAATTCCAGAATTCACTTGGAGTTCCCTATTTTATTGGATTAGAAGGCAATATCTATCATTGGAAAATCTTGTTTAAATGCATTTTTAAACTGTATTTTTTTAGTTTCAAAAGCCGCATTTTCATCCGTGTTGGTGTGTTTTAATCGATGATTAAAAAGCAATCTTCCCTTTTCAATTCTATCATTAATTTTTTTTGTTGTATCATCAAAAAAAACATCTGCAAATTGTTGCCAAATATATTTCACGGCAATTTCATTTGGATGCAACATATCTTCTGCATAAAATCGATAATCTCTCAACTCATCCATCATAATTTCATACGATGGAAAATAAAAACAATTTGAATTTTCTGCTATTATTTGATGTGTACTTTCAATTAAAATACTTTTGCTGCGTTGGTTTTCAATTGCACCATCACGCCAATGCCGAACCGGTGAAACGGTAAAAAGCACTTTCTTATCTTTTAAAATAGATTGAATTGATTGATACGATTGCTTAATTTCTTCTATGGATAACAAGCGTTTTTCAAAAGCAGTAGCCGGTATTTTATGGCAATTTCCGGCAATTGTATTTCGTTCTTTATGATAATAAACAAAAGAAGTTCCTATTGTAAAAACGATATATTCCGCACCTATCCAATGTGTATATGCATTGTGAATGGCTGTATTTATTTTAGATAAAACGGTATTCGCGTCGGAATCTGAAAATTTTCCATGATGTTGTAGCGAAAGATAGAGTTGCCGATGTGCTATTAAATCATCCATCGTATATTGCTTTTGTTGTGCAATTTCTTCTAATGATTTAAATATAGAAATGGGATTATATAAAATGCCATGTGGATTCTGTAATGCTTTAAAACCGTAATACTGCAATAATTGACCGATGTTTTCTGTAAAACAGGAACCCAACAACAATATTGAATCTTGATGTGTTATTGAAATATCCGATTTTGAAAACTGAATTTTTGTTCTAAATTCCATGAAGTGCACAACTTATATGCTCAAAATTAGCAATTTTCATTTTTTGGAAAGATATTTGTTGTACGTTGATATGCAAAATATGAAACATATTTTAGGTGCTATTTTATTATTATTCCATTGGCAAGCTAATGCACTGACATATATAGATGCAGTTTTCAATCCCAAAATCAAAACAGTACAATTTTTTCCGAAAGGTGCTGATATGGCAATGCCGATTATTGATATGAATGCCAATGATGTATTAGAATTACATTTTGATGATTTATCCAACACACCTAAATCGTATTATTACACAGTTATTCAATGTCAAGCAGATTGGACACCGACATCCATGAATCAAATGGAATATATTGATGGATTTATGGAAGGAAATATTACGGATTACGATTATTCTAACGGAACAATTGTGCCGTATGTACACTACAAATTAGAGTTTCCGAATAATGATATGCAAATAAATCGTTCGGGTAATTATGTACTATTGGTTTATGAAAGCAATAAAGAAAATCCCATTTTCGTTCGTCGTTTTATGTTGGCAGAATCGAACGTAGTGATTGATGCAAACGTTGCATATACACGTAGTTTATCCAATAGAGATAAATTGCAAGAAGTCATTTTTAAAGTCAATTATAAAGGATTAAATATCAATAACCCACAAACAGAAATTCAAGCAACCGTTTTGCAAAATTATCGTTGGGATAATGCCAAAACCAAAATTCGGCCACAATTTATCGGTTTGAATGAATTAAATTTTGATTTTAATGGCGTACTCACCTTCCCTTCTGTTGGTCGTGAGTTTCGTTTTTTTGATGTTCGTTCCTTGCGATTCAGAGGACAAAATGTTCGAGCTTTTGATATTCGTGATGATGAGAATAACGTGTATTTATTATATGATAGACCTACACCACAAAATAAATATCAAATGGTACGTGATTTGAATGGTCAATTTTATATCGAAAATTTAGATAATCCATATTACAATACCGGTGCAGACTATGCCAATGTGCATTTTAATTTTGATTTTGGAGGAAAATTAGATGTTGGTAACTTTTATGTGTTAGGTGCGTTTAATAATTGGACTTGTAATGATGACTCTAAAATGTATTACGACGTACTCGATAAAAGTTATGCATTAAATTTGTTATTAAAACAAGGTATGTATAATTATACTTATGTCTATAAAAACGAACAAACCAACACAACGGATACCTATATAACCGAAGGTTATTATCCGGAAACAGAAAATGATTATACAATTCTATTATACTACACTCCTTTTGGTGAACGATTTGATAGATTGATTGCAGTAAAACATATTAATTCAATTATAAATAGATTGTAATGGCAACAAAATTTGATATACAAAAAGGTGATTTATTAATTTCAGAGCCATTTATGAAAGATCCTAATTTTAAACGGACGGTTACACTTGTTTGCGAGCATACGGATGAAGGTACTTTAGGTTTGGTATTAAACAGACCTTCCATTTTTAATGTAACGCAAATGATACAAGGCTTTCCGGCGTTTCCATCTTTAATAAATTATGGCGGTCCGGTTGGTATGGATAGATTGAATTATATTCATAGTTACGGCGATATATTGGAAGGTGCATTTCATATTGTTGATAATATTTATTGGAATGGTAATTACGAGCAGCTGAAAAGCTTGATTAGAGAAAAGAAAATAATGCCTCAAAATATCCAATTTTTTGCCGGTTATGCAGGCTGGGAAGCCGGACAATTAGAAGAAGAAATGCAAGATAATAGTTGGATTGTTTCCAGAAACAATACAGAAATTTTCAAGATGAGTGCTTATATGTGGAAAGAGATACTGGAAAAAATGGGTGGCAAAAACAAACTTATCTCAACCTTTCCGGAAGATCCATCCCTTAATTAGCAGTAGCACCAATCTTTACTTCTTTCAGCAATAGCATATTCATCGCATTGGGTTTAAATCCCGAAATATTTTTATGTACAAATCGAGTTACTTCATCATAGAATAAAGGCACCACAGGCGCTTCTTCAATAATGATATTTTCAAGCTGATGATACAATTGATATGTTTTAGCAATGTCCGTTTCTTTCATTGCCATTTCGTATAATTTATCATATTGCTTGTTTTGGAAAAAAGTATAATTCGGTGGTGCACCATTTTTACTATAAAATAAAGTCAAATAGTTTTCACCATCCGGATAATCACCAATCCAAGATGCTCTAAAAAATGGCGCTTCATTTTTTCGCATCGCTTCGCGCAAAAACGATGCCGGCACATTTTCTATTTTACATTTAATGCCAATATTAGCTAATTCATTTGCAATATGCGTAATTAAATCACTATACGTCGGATTAGAATAAATAGATAATTCGCCCAAGCCTTTTCCATTTGGAAAACCGGCTTCTATTAATAGTTTTTTTGCTTTTTCCACATCATACGTGTAGCCCTTCACAGCAGTTGCATCAAAACAAGGAATGCCTTTGGGTATCATGCCACTTTCAGCCGGAATGCCTATTCCGTTTCGCAAATATTGTATCATCTTATTACGATTGATAGCATAATTAATTGCTTGTCTAACTTTTTTATTTTGCAATGCAGCATACGGCTGATTTTTCATCGAGATGCCTAAATATTCGGTATTTAAATACGGCATTTTTATAAAGTCGATTTCATTTTTCCATTCCGGTTGTAATTCACCTGTCCTGGTTAATAATTTATCTTTATACGATATATCTAAACCGGTAATAAAATCTAATTTTCCTTGAGAAAATTGCAAAAATTCAGCTCCTTTATCAGCAATAAAACTAATACGAACTCCCTGTAAATACGGCAATGTAACTCCATTGCTATCTTTTTCAAAGTAATGTTTGTTTTTGGTTAATACCAACACATTTCCTTCTATCCACTTCACTAATTTAAAAGGTCCGGTACCTACAGGATGCGCACGAAAATCTTTGCCATAAAATTCTACAATTTCTTTTGGTACTACAGAGCAATATTGCAATGTCAACATACCTAATAATGGATGAAACGGCGTTTTTAAATGAATGATAAAGGTAGAATCATTCGTAGCTTCAAATGGATTCGTTTTATC
The DNA here is from genome assembly GCA_963169645.1 of Bacteroidota bacterium. Taxonomy (GTDB): domain Bacteria; phylum Bacteroidota; class Bacteroidia; order Chitinophagales; family JADIYW01; genus JADJSS01. The sequence goes on along the minus strand of CAUJCO010000004.1, from coordinate 22,593 downwards.
TACTTTATCGTTAAACAACCATCCACCGGTTGATGCGACAGTAGTATCAATTAAACGAAAAAAAGAATACACAAAATCGGATGCCGTTACTTTTCGTCCCTTGCCATCTTTAAATTTTTCGTGGTCGTGAAAATACACATCATTTCTTAGGTGAAAAATATACGTTAATCCATCATTGCTTATTTCCCATTTTTTTGCAATACACGGCATTACGTCTAAGGATTCATTGATTTGTACCAGACCGTTGTACAGTTGATAAGCACACCACATGGTGGCTTGGTCTTTAGAAAATGCAGGATCTAAGGAGGTTAATCCGGCAGAAATATTTAATCGAAATACATCTCGTTTCCTTTCCGGACTTGTGTTACATTGTACCAAAAATAACGTACAGAAAAAGAAGAAAAAAATAGTGTATTTGCGAATCATAAATTAAAATTCCAGATATAATGCTAATTGTGTTTCTATTAATCGGATATACTCTTGATTTTGTAAAATCCCATTTTCATCTAAATGGAGATGAACTTGAGAAATCGGAATTTTAAAATGAAGCACATGCATCTTCATGTGATTAAAAATATTGGTTAGATGTTCCATGCCACGCAAATTACCGGCTCTGCCTTCAGCCACACCAACTAAACACACTTTTTTATTGTGAAAACACTTTTTTACATCTGATGCATCGATAAATCCTTTAAACATACCCGGAAAACTTCCATTATATTCCGGTACTATAAATATAAACTTAGATGTCGGTGCTAAAATTTCATTTTCAATTTGTAATTGTTGTGTTGATTTTTCATTGTGGAAAGTATGGTTAAATACCTCACTTTCAACATCTTCTAATGTGAAAAATTGATGTGGAATACCTTGTTTATTTAATAAATCTCGGTAAAAATCTGCGATTTTTCTCGAATTACTATTTGGACGTGCAGTAGCGTGGAAAATGGTTATCATTGGATGAATAATTTTGCTTATAAAAGTAAAACTACTTCATACACAATTAATTAAAATTTATCCACAAGAAATGTGTGTAAATACTTTATGGACTTAATTAAAAATGCTGGTTTTAATAGATTATTTTTGAAGCGTGGAACATTTTATCCTTTCTGCATTAATGCTGATTGTACTAAATCCACCCAAAATCAAATAAAATGAAATTTACATATTACGGACATTCTTGTTTTTTGATTGAAACAAATGGAAAAAAAATACTGTTTGATCCATTTATTTCACCGAATGAATTGGCAAAAGATAAAGTAGATATTAGCCATATCGAATGCGATTATATTGCCATTTCGCATGGTCATTTTGATCATATTGCAGATGCGGAATCGATTGCGAAGCGAACGAATGCAACCATAATTTGCGCATATGAATTGTATGAGTATTTTTCAAAAAAAGGATTAACCAATTTTAGACCTATGAATGTAGGTGGAAAATGGACAGCTGATTTTGGAACAGTGAAATGCGTTTCAGCGGTGCATTCATCAAATTTACCGGACGGGAATTACGGTGCAAGCCCAATGGGATTTGTTTTCAATACAAATGAAGGCGATTTTTATTATTCCGGTGATACTGCTTTAACAATGGACATGCAATTAATTCCTCGATGGTCGAAATTAAAATTTGCCATTTTGCCTATTGGTGATAATTTCACCATGGACGTTGATGATGCGATTGCCGCTGCCGATTTTGTACAATGCAATAAAATTATAGGTGTGCATTACGATACATTTGGATTTATTAAAATTGACCACGACGTAGCGAAAGAGAAAGTATCAAAAGCCGGAAAAGATTTAATTTTAGTAGACATTGGTGCAACCATAGAAGTATAAAAAAATATTAGATAGCGAAAAATAGAAACGATAGTAATGGCAAGAGTAATTAGTATAGCGAATCAAAAAGGTGGTGTAGGAAAAACAACAACAGCAATCAACTTGGCTGCAAGTTTAGCCATCTTGGAACAAAAAACATTATTGATAGATGCTGACCCACAAGCAAATAGCACCAGCGGCTGTGGATTTGACCCTAGAAATGTTAAAGTGAGTTTGTATGAGTGTTTAATTGATAGTGTAAAAGCCAAAGACATCATTCTTGAAACCGACACACCGAATTTGCATGTGTTACCTGCTCATTTAGATTTGGTGGGTGCTGAAATAGAATTAATCAATCATCCGAATAGAGAAAAAATATTGAAAGATATTTTGCAAGATTTAAGAAAAACGTATGATTTCATCATTATAGATTGTTCACCGTCGTTAGGTTTGATAACCGTAAATGCACTTACGGCTTCTGATTCCGTTTTAGTGCCGGTTCAATGTGAATATTTTGCATTAGAAGGTTTAGGAAAATTATTAAATACCATTAAAATTGTTCAATCTCGATTAAATAAGGATTTGGAAATTGAAGGTATTTTATTGACTATGTACGACCAACGATTAAATTTATCCAACCAAGTTGTATCGGAAGTTAAACGCAGATTTGAAAACAGCGTATTCAATACCATTATTCATCGAAATACACGTTTAGGCGAAGCACAAAGTTTGCGTCAACCTATTATAATGTACGATGCAGAAAGTAAAGGTGCCGTAAATTATTTGAATTTGGCTCGTGAAATATTGCAAAATAACGGCATGACGAACATTCCGAACGATGAAAAATTTATTGAAATAGACGAAAACCTAAACTAAATTATAATAAAATTAATTAAGCAAAATGGCATTATTAAGTAAGAAGAAAGACGCGTTAGGAAAAGGCATTCGTGCCTTATTATCAGACATTGATGATGACAATGAAATTTTAAAAATAAGTGCAAGCGATGATGATTCTATCATCAATACCGTTCCGAAAATAAAAATGAATTTGATTGAAGTAAATCCGTTTCAACCACGTGCCGACTTCAATCAACAAGCATTGGAAGAATTATCGGCATCCATAAAAGTACACGGTGTTATTCAACCAATTACAGTTCGTAAAATTAGTGATAAAAAATATCAGTTAATTTCCGGTGAGCGTCGTTTACGAGCTTCACAAATGGCAGGAATGGAAGAAATTCCAGCGTATGTGCGTACAGCCAACGACCAAGAAGTAGTGGAAATGGCGTTGATAGAAAATATTCAACGCGAAGATTTGAATGCTATTGAGGTAGCACTCACATACCAACGTTTAATTGATGAATGTTCTTTAACGCATGAAAATTTAGGCGACCGTTTAGGAAAAGATCGCTCTACCGTAACTAACTATTTACGTTTATTAAAATTACCGCCGGAAATTCAAAAAGCATTGCGCGATAAAATACTTTCAATGGGACATGCAAGAGCAATTATTTCTGTTCCGGAAGTAGATAAACAATTGTATGTTTTAAAAGAGGTGAACTCAAAAGGATTATCTGTAAGAAAAACTGAAGAATTAGTACGCTTACTTTCATCCGCTTCCAATAAAAAAAATACAGAAAAAAAAGAAGTTGCCTTACCGGCATCATACAAAAGCGTGCAACAAAAATTAATGGATATTTTTGAAACAAAAGTGAAAATTAAAAAAGCTGCAAATGATAAAGGTGAAATCGTAATTCCATTTTATTCCGTTTCAGATTTAAATCGATTATTGGATATTATCGAGAAAGAATAAGTAGTTTGATTTTTTGAACATGCATTTATCGGGACATTATTTTTGTAACATCAGCAAGGATGGTTGTATAAAACTAACGCTCCTCTTCTTTTTGCTTTTCCTTTATAAAATAGATAGCGCACAATCTGCTTTTCCGGATTCTATTGTTGTTTTAGAGCAAAAAATTATTTCCGATTCCGTTGTTTCAATACCAACAACTGAGCATTTTTCAGCCACTACAATTCAACAATCATCGGATACTTTATTGGAACAAAAAGAAACGTCTATATCTAAAAAAATAAAAAAACAAAAGAAGGTAGATACTACACATTATTCACCAAAAAAAGCAGCTATTTGGGGTGCTTCATTTCCGGGATTAGGTCAAATCTACATGAAAAAGTATTGGAAATTGCCCATCGTGTATGGCGTTCTTAGTGCCACGTTGTATTTTGTTGTTTCCAATGGAAAAAACCTTAAAACATACAATGGTTATTTGCGTAATATGTACAATAATGTTACGAATCCATCTCCTATTGACCAATTAAGTTTGGCACAAGTAGAAGCTTATCGCAATACGTATAGGCGAAATGTGCAGCTGGCAAGCTTTGCTACAGTTTTTGCTTGGGGTTTGTCTATTGTGGATGCTGTAGTAGATGCTCATTTGCACGCTTTTGATATTTCAGATAACCTAAGTTTAAAAGTAAAACCGGATATAAACTACTCAAATTTTACGTATTATGCAGGAATTGGAGTACATTTGAATCTAAAATAATTCTAAGTAAATAAACATGAAAATTGCATTAATCGGCTACGGAAAAATGGGAAAAGCGATTCATCAAATCGCACAAGAAAAAAATGAACGATTAGGAAAAAAAGTGTATGATGTGTCTTTAATCATTGATGTAGATAACAGAAAATCCATCACCAAAGAAGAATTACAACAAGTCGATGTGGCCATTGAATTTACTTCGCCGCATACAGCAGTAGATAATATTAAATGGTGTTTTGATGCAGATGTACCTGTAGTAGTTGGTAGCACAGGTTGGACAGAAAAATTAGATAAAATCAAACAATTTGCAATTGACAATAACAAAGCATTTTTATTTGCTCCCAATTTTAGTATTGGTGTAAATGTATTTTTTGAAGTCAATCGTTATTTAGCCCAAATTATGAATGATTTGGATGAATATGATGTAAATATGGAAGAAATACATCATACAGAAAAAAAAGATGCACCAAGTGGAACAGCATTGCACGCTGCATTAGATGTTATCCAACGTTTAAAAAGAAAATCAAATTGGGAAAATGTGGACACAAACGACAATTCTACATTAACCATTATTTCCAAACGCATCGACAATGTTCCGGGAACACATATCGTAACGTATGAATCTTCTATTGATAAAATTGATTTGATTCACACAGCACACAATCGCAAAGGATTTGCCGGTGGTGCATTATTAGCGGCTGAATGGTTGCAAAATAAAAAAGGTGCTTTCTCTATGGAAGATGTTTTAGGGTTTAACAAACTTTAAGAATCACATCGTAATTAAATTTAAAAACAAACCACTCATCCATAAATAAAAAAGTCCATTATGCTAAGTTTAGTGTACGCGTATCTACTTCATTATTTATTGCATATTCCTTGCTACGGCTTGTATAAAAAAGCCGGAAAAAATCCGAACCACGTATTTATTCCATTAATTCAGGATTTTACGTTGATGGAAATCATCGGACGCAAAAAAAATCAAGCATATTGGGGTTTGGTACCCTATATTAATTTTTTATTTGGGTTGACTTGGACAACAGATATCTGTAATTCATTTGGTAAAAGTGCGTTTTGGCAACATTTTGTGGCTGTGTTTGCCGGCTATATTTATTTCCCAATTATCGGATTGGATAAAAACACAACTTATGTTGGTCCTGCACATTTATTAAAAAATACAAAAGATGAAAAGACATCTACCGTAAAAAAACAACAAAAAAATACACCACCGAAACGCTCTTTTGCACGTGAATGGGCAGATGCGATTTTGTTTGCAGTAGTTGCCGCAACAATTATCCGCACATTTGTTATCGAAGCGTATAAAATTCCGACCACCTCTATGGAAGGTTCTTTATTAGCCGGTGATTTTTTATTTGTAAGCAAATTAAACTATGGAGCAAGAACACCGATAACGCCAATAGCATTTCCGTTTGCTCATCACACGATGCCAATGGGTTTAGGAAAAGCATATTCTACATTAGTACAATTGCCCTATTATCGTCTTCCGGGATTTGAAAAGGTGAAACGTGGTGACGTCGTCGTGTTTAACTATCCGGGCGATGCATTGCCTTCAGCTGAAAGACAAATTGATTTTTCCGACAGACCATTTGATAAACGCGAAAATTATGTAAAAAGATGTGTTGCAATCGGTGGTGATACGATTTTAATTAAAGATAGACAACTGTATGTAAATAATGTGGCACAACCAATATATAAGCACATGCAATTCTCTTATGTAGTTGTTACCAAACCGAATGAACCATTAACGGCTACAGCTTTAGAAAACATTGGATTAAATTGGTATAATGATTTGGCAGATCGTTCGTATTCTAATGGAATTGGCGAACCGGTTGCACCAACAGATGCTATTTATGCCGATTATTTAGCTGCTATTAACCAACCGATGGTGCAATTATTTTTATCTAAAACACAAGTTGAAGCATTACAAAAAATGCCAAATGTTTTGAAAGTGGTTCCGAGAGATTTACCTTCCATTGGTGGTGATTTATTATTTGATATAGTTGCACAAAAATATAATTGGTCTGTAGATAACTATGGTAGTTTAATAATTCCGAAGAAAGGCTGGACTGTTGATTTATCAGTTCCGGAAAATTTTGATAAGTATGCAAAAACTATTGAACTTTACGAACATGCCAATGCGAAAGTAGCGAATCAACAATTATTGGTAAATGGACAAGCTGTTACTACTTATACCTTTAAACAAGATTATTTTTGGATGATGGGCGACAACAGACATAATTCTGAAGATTCTCGTTTTTGGGGTTTTGTTCCGGAAGATCACATCGTTGGAAAGCCATTATTTGTTTGGTTGTCTAAAGATAGTTTCAATTCATTCTTAGAATCTATTCATTGGAAACGGATGTTTAGAAGTGTTACGAATTTATGTCAATAGACTAACTACATCGTACCATAATTTCATAAAATGCCAATAGAGCTACCTAAAATAAAAGTTGAGAATAGCACACAATACGTTTTTTGTTATGTACGTAAAAAATGGATAGTAGTTACACCGGAAGAAATGGTACGGCAGTTTACCATTTTTAAATTGGTGAATTACTTTCAATTTCCGTTGCAATATATCTCTGTCGAAAAAAGTTTTACAGTTCATACATTAACAAAGCGATACGATATTGTAGCTTACAATACGCATTTACAACCCATTTTATTGGTTGAGTGCAAAGCAGAACACGTTGAAATAAATCATCATACATTACAACAAGTTGCAACCTACAATATTACGTTGCAAGTGCCTTATTTAATGGTTACAAATGGTAAAGCTGAATTTTATTTTGAAGTAAAGGGCGATAAATGTAATCAAATTAAAACATTGCCTTTTTACGAAGTATTTATATAAAAAAAATCGGATGCACACACATCCGATTTTCTTACTCATTTTAATTTATCTTATAAGAACCAATTAATTAATTTTTTGATGAGTTGCGTTCCACCTTCTGTATAAGGCGGAAAACGTTGTTTGATATCACTTAAAGTGGATTTTTTCAAGATACCTTTTAAGTGACTAAACGTATCGAAGCTCACTTTACCGTGATATGCACCAATTCCGCTCTCTCCTACACCGCCAAATGGCAATTCAAATTGACCAACATGCATCAAACATTCGTTGATAGAGGCATTTCCGGAAGATGTTTCTCTTAAAATTCTTTCTTGATACATTTTATCGGAAGAGAAAATATATAACGCCAAAGGCTTGTTTCTTGATTTTACAAATTGAATGGCATCATCTAATTTGTCATACGTAATAATTGGCATTACTGGACCGAAGATTTCTTCATTCATCACTTCATCTTCTGTTGAAACACCGTCTAATAATGTTGGTGCAATATACAAATCGTTGATATCAGTTTGGCCACCCATTACTACATTGCCTTTTTCAATAAATCGGCTGATGCGTAAGAAATGTTTTTCATTAATAATACGACCAAAATCCGGGCTTTGTTGAGGATTCTCTCCAAAAAAATCTTTGGTAGTTTTGATAAATAAATCCACAAATTTTTGTTTCACTTTTTTATCTACCAATACATAATCCGGAGCAACGCATGTTTGTCCGGCATTCGTGAATTTACCCCAAACCAAACGTTTTATTCCCCAATTTTCATTAAACGTTTCATCTACGAAACAAGGGCTTTTACCGCCTAATTCCAACGTAACCGGTGTAAGATGTTTGGCCGCTGCACTATAAATTTGACGACCAACATCCGGACTTCCGGTAAAGAAAATGTAGTCGAATTTATGTTCCAATAATTCGTTGCTTTGACGTGTATCGCATCGAACTACTTTTAAAAATCCGGGATCAAAATTAGAATTTATTAATTTTTCCATTAAAATAGCCGTATTTTCAGACATTCTAGATGGACGAATTAGGCAAGTATTACCTGCAGCTACGGCACCAACTACCGGAGAAAGTGCTAATTGGAAAGGATAATTCCAAGGTGCAATAATAAATGTGCATCCATACGGTTCTGCCTGAATCCATGAACTACCTAATTGATGGAATATAGGTGTTTTTACCTTTCGTGGTTTTGACAAAGAACGAATATCTTTTAATGTATGGTCGATATCGGCAATCATAAATCCGATTTCAGTACTGTACGCTTCCATCGGAGATTTATTCAAGTCAGCCTTTAAGGCATCTTTTATATTTTGTTCATTATCAACAATTAATTGTCTAAGTTTTTTTAATTGTTGAATTCTAAATTCAACATCTTTTGTTTTACCTGTATTAAAATAATCGCGTTGTGCTTTTACTATAGCAGCGGCATCAAAAGTTGTTTGTATTTGATTTTCTACGCTTGTTGACATATAAGAAAATTTTGAGTTTCTAAGTTACAATTATTTAAGGATATTCTATATAAATACAAGAAAAGAAATTTTGTTCATTCTTGGATTTATTTTGTTTCTATAACCTTTTATGTGGTTTGAATTCTATTTACAGAATTGATGATAGTTTTATTTTAGCAAAAAAATAAGGATTAAATTAAACAGCAGTTTTTTTAAAAAAAATATAAATGCAGTATAGACAAATATATTATGTTATGTAATCAAATTTGTGTAGTTTAGATGAAAATATCAAATACTATGAGATTCAATAAATTTGTGAGTGTATTCATACTCCTTTTCATTTCAAGTGTATGTACTTTAGGTCAAACTTATAATCCTAATCCGCAAACTTGGTATGTAGATGCAGAAACCATTCCATGCGATAATGTAGATGGAGAGTGCTTATTAATTAAGCAACCCGGACAAAAGGAATATGAAATATTTACCGATAAAATTGAAGGATTTAATTTTGTAAAAGGATACCAATATTCCATTTCTGTTAAACAAGAAATTAAACAACCACCTATTGCTGCCGGTGAATCTGTTTTTAAATATGTTTTATTGAAAATAATTTCTCAAAAATCGGTTAATTACACATCAAATGTTGTATCTAATCTATCAACAACTGCAGCTAAAAATATTCGATTGGATGTTAATTTTCAAACGGTTCCTTGTGGTGGAAATTATTCGGAAACCTGTTTATTAGTTAAAGAAACAGGCAAAAAAGAATATGAAATATGGAATGCATCCATTTATGGATTTATTTATGAATCCGGATATAATTATACAATTGAAGTTAGTCCAGTGGGCGATGGAAACTATTATTTTGTAAAAGAAATTAGCAAACAAAAAATAGAAAATTCTTTTAATAACACCAATACAACTAAATCTACAGTTACTGCTCAAAAGATAATAGGACAAACTAATATTCAAACTTCGTCTTCCTTAGATGGAAGATGGTATTTGAGAAAAATGAAAGATACAGACGGCTCAAGTTTAATTACCGATGACAACGTAATCTGGATAGATATTAATACATTCAGAGATAAGCTAGACGGATTTGGTGCTTGCAATACATTTAATGCTGTAGTGAAATCAGATTTGAAAACATCTTGTTTGATAAGTAAAATCACTAGTAATTATTCAAACTGTGGTAATATTAAATTAGAAAATCTGTTTTACCAATTATTGGAACAAGTCAATAAATTTGAAATTAAAAATGGGAATTTAATTTTATCCAATCAATGGAATTTTCTTTTAGGATTTACATCCAATCCTAATAATAAAGAAGAAATTCCAACGACCTTTACGCCACCCACAATCATAAATACAGATAACCTAACTTATGCAACGAATACCAAAAATAACACCGTTAGTCAACCAAATACAAATGAAGTATCAAGCACACAAATAGTGCAAAAAACATCGAAAACCACCACTTCTCAAGATAAAGAGATTGAAGCATTGAAAGCAAAATTAAAAGAAAAAGAAATTGAGGAACAAAAGAAGTTGGAAGCAGCAAAACAAGCAGAACTTGAAAAACAAAAACAAGCTGCGATAAATGCTGCCAAACAAGCGGAACTTGAAAGACAGCAACAAGCTATCCTTGAACAACAAAAGAAACAACAAGAAATAGAAGAATTAAAAAAATTACTAGCAGAAAAAGAATCTAAACTAAATAATTCGGCTACTTCACAATCAGCACCTAAACCGAAAGAAATGGAAGAAAAAAATGAAATTGTTGTTGCTGATAGTAAACCAAATGATAAACCTATAAATAAAAATACAACATATCAAATAACGAATTTCACTCCCAACAATTCGAATAATATACCGGATCCAGACTATCCGAATCGTCCATATTATTTAGATGGAAATGAATTGATAAAATTAGAACGTGCAGAAGCAAATTTTGCACTTAAAAAGAAAGGAATTTATAGAGGTGTCGATCAACAAGTACAAGTAATGAAAGAAGAATCACCTATTCAATTTGAGAAAAATAAATTACCTCGATTTTTTATTCAAATTAATGACGAAGACGTAGATCCGTATGATATTATTGACCTTTGTAAGGCAGATAATATTGGAGCCGGTAGAAGAAATTTCACATTTTCCGGTAAAACGTATGGTGGTCGTGTGAAAGATGTTACCGGAAAAATAATGCAATTAGATTTTAAGAAAATACGTAAAGGACTATACGAAATTATTATTGCTCAAGATCTAGTACAAGGAGAGTATGCATTTTTACCACTTGGTAACACTGAAAACCAATTGAGCTCAGTTAATAGTGTGAAAGCAAACTGTTTTGGCGTGTACGACCCAAGTAAATAACTAGATTTTTGTGTAGATATCAACAAGTGTCTACAATTAAATTTCAGCTAATCTATATTTGAACCTTAAATCAGTTAAATTTAAGTAGTAAAATAACTCTATTCATTGCAGTGTCAGAAATGCCATACTACTTTTGAAATTGTTGCCATTGCAAATGGTGAAGAATATGTATGTTCGCATTGCGCACATCTTTTATATAAAAATGAAAATGGAAAAATTATCTTTTTAAATGCTATTATCCAAGATGAAAATAAAAAGGTTGATTCTGATTCAATAGAAAAAATTTCCAGAGAAAAAGAAATTCGTTTTAAAGAATTACAAGATCGTAAAGAAAAAGAAAATGAATTTAGAGTTCGTTTTTTACAAGAAAAATTAGCATTCGAACAGGAAGAGGCTATCCGGAAACAAAAAGCAAGAGAAGAACAAGAAAGACTTTTACAAATACAAATTGAAGAAGAAAAAAAAATAAAAGAACAATTGTTGCAAATACAGCGAGAAAAAGAACAATTGGAATACGAACAATATAAAAAGGAACAATTTGAAATAGAATCCAAAAAAATTGCATGGAATCAAGAAGAAATAAAACAGTTGATTGCAATTCAAATTGCGGAAGAAACTAAAAAACAAGAAACACTTTTATTTTCTAAACTCGAAAATGAAAAAAACTTACAACTTCAATTAGATGAAGAACGAAAAAAAAGAGAATTAGTAGAATTAGAGTTACAGAAATTACAATCATTAGAAAATAATCAAAATCAAACTGCTGTTGCAGAAGGTATTTCGGCTCATACAAAACCGCAAATACAATTTTCAGCCGGAAAACAAACTCCTATTCAAAAAAAATCAAGTAAAGCTTATCTTAAATTTGTTTTACCTGTTCTAACAGTCATTCTTGTTGCACTTGCTGCAATAAAATATCAGCAAATCTTTTCAATTATTAATACGGTATCAAAAGAAAAAAATATTTTAGCAAAATCTGATTCTAATTTATCTGATTTTACAATCACACAATTAAATGACGACACGATATTCATCCAAAAAATTAAAAATACTTTACTAAAAAATGGCATTTTATCTTGGAATAAGATTATAATGGATGACATAAAAAACATTGAAATAATAAATAAACTATCAGCCACTAATTATGATGCTGAAGTGCATTTAGAAGATAAAGATGGCACCAAATCGACTGCTATGATTAGAATTAACACCATTGATTTAGAAAATATCACAACTAGAAAAATTACTTATTCTAATATTGCTCCTGTAAATGCTTGGTTTAGTTTTTCTACCATCCCAAATTGCACGATTCAAATAAATACGCATAACAATCCAATTCAACTTAAAACATGCATGGATTGTCCGATAAAAAAATATGTTTGTAATGAAACAAATGAAATACAACTTGAATTTGCTACCAACTTTTCCATTAAATCAGATAATAAATACGATGCGATTGTTGATTTTTCTTACACACCGAATTAGATTTTTATGAAGTTTGTTTCGCTTATTTTATTTTCAATGTTTCCCTTTTTTGTATGGGCACAGAAAGGAATTCTTATTCCGGAAGAAAAAAATACATCATCAATAAAACAAAAAAATACCGACGAAAATCGGATTTGGATTTTAAACTCTAATCCGATTAACTGTAATGATACCATGCTTTGTTATGCTGTGAAAATAAATGGAAGTATCAATCATATTGCATTACAAGATATTGTAGATTTCACTTTTGAGCCTGATTTTGAATATACATTAAGCATAAAAGAAGAATTGAAACAAGCACCCATTAGTGCCTTTGTCGGAATTTATGTATATAGAGTAGTAAAATTAATTTCTAAAAAATGGATAGGTACAGATGCATCTTCTATTCCGGTTGTAACAAAGGATGAAATTAAAAAAGATAATCCTGTTCCAACTCCATCTTCATCTCCTTCCGCAACATCAATCATTTATTATACCAGCCCAACAACACCTATGAATATAGATGGTTTGAAAGAGGAAGTATTGGATTTAAAGAAACAAATTAAAGATTTAAGGAAACAAATAGAAACCATGCAAATCCAATTAGATTTACAATTCAAATTATTGGAAAACAAACCCAAATAGTTTATTTCAAATGTACATCTTGATATTTGCGCATTATCCAAAATGCTAACATACTTGCAATAATACAAGCTACAGCCACCAACCGAACACCTAAAGGATTTTCGGGCGTTTTACCTAACAACAATAACGAAGGGAATATTAAACTGGTGATAGCAACACCAATCTTCATCATAAAAGTTTTTAATGCAAAATACGATGCGTTTTTAGCGATTCCGGTTTCTTGAAAATTTTTCTCGGCATTATCACCTGCTAATGCCATTGGCAAAATTCCTAAAACTGCTGCAGGATATGTATTCAATAAAATATAAATAATAACAAAAACGATGGTTGGTATTGGATACATACCGATTGTTGCAGTAAAAATAAATCCAACAATTAAGCTAAATAATGCAGATTGCATAATTTTCTTTTTGCCATATTTTTCAACTAATTTATCGATGAACGGATACAATGCCAATGAGACAATTCCAACACAATACATTATGATAGAAGTGTACACATTATCTAACTTAAATAATGCAGCCACAAAGTAAGGAACAGCTGCTACAAATATTTTTTGTGGAAACCAATATATCAATTCTACAATTAGTAAAATCCTGTAATTTTTATCATTCCAGACCTCTATCATATTATCAAAAATACCGGCATGTTTTTGGTCATAATTTAATTCTTCTTTTGTAATATGCTTTCCGGAGTCATCACGTACAAAGAGAATTGGCATCAACATAAGTATCAAAGCTACTGTTGCATAAACTAAAACACATAATTGAAAAATTTGCTCATTTGACATTGCACCTTTAAACAAACTCAGAAAAATATTGATGGTTTGTCCAATTCCAATACCTAATGCATACGCAATTGATAACATCATAACTACATGTAAACGTTCTTTTTCGTCAGTCGTTATCTCATTAATCATTGCATTATAAGGTGTAGTATAAAAACATTTTACTAAAAAGGCTAATAAAACAGTAATGCTCAACCATATTATATTGATGGAATGTATTCCATCTTTTAATGGAAAAAAAACAGCTGCTGATAAAAATGCAAATGGTAAAACAGAAAACGCCATAAAAGTTTTTCGTTTACCAAATTTAAACGTACTTCGGTCGCTTAAACTACCGACTATGGGCTCCATAAATGCACTTATAATGTAACCTATTGCAGATAAGATGCCGACGATAGTAAATACTTTAAGAACAGCTCCTTGAAATACAAAAGGTTTGAACAGTACTTCACCGTTATCCGGTGGCAAATAAAACATGAAAATAAGCTCCGTAAAACCAAATACAGTTAAGCTCCAGCCGGTTTGACCAAGTACAAAAGCAAATTTTCGAATAAATGGAAGTTTTTTCGGCAACAAGGTGTCGTTCATTCGACTAAGATAATAAAATATCGTGTGCTAGTTTAACTTTTATGAAAAGGGCAACGCGATGATTTCATTAATTTATCCGGACCTAAATCATCTAAAGTATAACCATTGGGATAGGTTTTGTATTTATTGTCTCTTGTGCGAATAAATGGTTTATTTCTGGGAAGTATATGCTCGGCGCTACTTCTTGCTTTCAAAGCAGATTGTACTATTTTTCTTTTTATTAAACCGGGCTCTTCGTAATGCAATGCTTTTAACAAATGTGGCTCCATAGCTGCATATAAAAATGGACGTATTGTATCATGCAATTGTTTTGGGAAATGCATATTTAGGAAAATTTTTTCTGTGGCAGCTGCAACTTTTACATTGCTTTCTGCATATCTAAAATGCTTTCTTTCGTATTCATCGTGAAAAAGTAAAAACGCATGTATTGAATCCGGAATATGTTGGATATGCATCTGCTCTCCTATTTCTTTCCACACATAAAATCCGGCTAATTCTTCTATACTCGTTAATTTTCTATGCCCAAAATTATTTATCCAATAATAGACATCGAACAAAAAGGTACTCAATACATATAAATAATCGTCGTTGCTAATTTTATAATTAGAATGTATCCAGTTCATTCTTTCCAATGCTTGCTTGCCTCTTCCTTCGTGCAATCCGTGTTCTAATATTTCACTAATAAATAAATCGGTATCATCGTATCTTTTCTGCGGATTATTTACAAATTCTTTGGTGCTGTTTAATATTTTTGATATAGATGGAACGGCATACGTTTTATATAACGCATATTCTGTTCCTCGTATAACATCCCATGGAAATTCATAATATGCCGTTAAGCGAATTATTTCCCAAGCATCTATTTTAGGATGCATGGTTTCAATTTTCTTAAGTATTTTAGATTTTGCCATATTGAAATATACTAAATATATTTCTAAATAAGAAAAGGTCAACTAAAAGTTGACCTTAGATAAAAAATAAAAATTATGAAAAATGAATTACTTATTCGGCTGAGGTGTCATTCTCAAATATGGCTTGATGATTTTAAAACCTTTTGGAAATTTGGTAGAAGCTTCCTCGTTTGAAATGGATGGTGCAATTACTACATCTTCACCTTCTTTCCAATTTACCGGTGTTGCCACACTGTAATTTGCAGTGAGTTGTAAAGAATCTATCACGCGTAAAATCTCATTAAAATTTCTTCCGGTAGATGCCGGATACGTGATGGTCAATTTTATTTTTTTATCCGGTGCAATCACAAACACAGAACGTACTGTAAATTTCTCCGATTCATTCGGATGCATCATGCCATATAAAGTGGCTACTTTTTTATCCGGATCAGCAATAATAGGAAAGTTCATTGCTACATGTTGTGTCTCTTCTATATCTTTAATCCAATTCGTATGCGAGGCTAAATCATCTACACTTAATGCGATAGCTTTGGTATTTCTTTTTTCAAATTCGTCTTTTAATTTGGCTGTAAAACCCAATTCAGTTGTACAAACCGGTGTAAAGTCTGCCGGATGCGAAAATAAAACTACCCAATTGTCTCCTATAAATTCATGAAAATCAATTGTTCCGGTCGTTGTTTCTGCTGTAAAATTTGGAGCAACATCTCCTAATCGTAATGACATATCTTGAAAATTTAATAGTGAATAAAATGTTTAAAGTTGTAAATATAACATAAGCTAATTTCAATTTGTTTACAAATAAATTCAAAAAGTGTATTTTAGTAAAAAAAATAGTATGCATACCATTGTAATGAAACAGCATTTTAATGCACCACAAAAAGAAATTTTTGACTTCTTAAGTGATCATGAAAATTTAGGTGGAATTTTAAAAGCGAACATCAAAAGAATAAAAAATGCAGAAGGAAAAAATCCAAATGGTGTAGGTTCTGTTAGAAGCATTAAAATGGGAATAGAAATTTTACAAGAATCTGTTGTTACGTTTAATGAACCTAATTTAATTGAATATAAAATAACCAGCAACGCTCCTATTAATTATCATTTAGGAAGATTGGAATTTAGCACACCGGAAACCGGCAAAACAGATTTAGTTTATACCATTACTATGGAAAGTAAAGTAAAAGTATTTGATGGTCTATTAGGATTTGTATTAAAAACAGTAATCGGAAACGGTTTAAAACAACTTGCATCAAAATATAAGTAATGTTTGGTTTAAGCACACAAAAAGAACGACAAAGATTACATTTCTTACAAGATTTTGAAGCACCTGTAAGGAATGTATTTTCGTTCTATAGTGATCATAATCGCTTGAATGAGATTTATCCGGCATTTATTAAACGGATTATTGATTCTCCTAATCCAATAAATTGCAATGATGTTGGTTCAGCACGATTAATTATTGGGTTTCCCATTTTTTTTACCGAAACAATTACCAAGTATGTCGAAAATAAATACATAGAGTATGCTATTTCTTATGGAAGCCCTATTAAAAATCATATTGGTAAAATGCAATTCATCGAATTGTCACCTAATAAAACACGATTAGATTATATTATTGAGTTTGAGCCACGTATTCCATATACCGGATTTTTTATACATCAAATCAATGCTAAATTAGTACAAGAATCCTTGAGTAAACTTGCCTTGCGTTTTCGTCATAATCCAAATTATTAATTTTTTTTACGTGTTCATTAAACCATTGTTTTTTTGTTGAGTCTATACATCAACTAAAACAATTAATCATGAAAACAACTTTTATTTCGTTCAGAATGTTGCTTGTAGTAGCAACACTGACATTTGGATTAGCAGCATGCAACAAAGAAAATGTAAGTGAGACGGAAGAGGAATCTTTTGCTTCACAAGATTTAAGTATTGCAGCTGTAGAAGATGACAATATTACGTTGATGGCAGATCAAGTAGATGCCACCGGCTCCTTTTCGAACATGCGTTTAGCACCAACAGATGGCAATACAGATGGCTCTATTTTGGGTTCTTGTGCTGTCATTACGCACGACACGCTTGCAACTATCAAAAAAATTACTATTGATTTTGGCACAGGTTGTACCGGACCAAATGGTGTAACCCGAAAAGGAAAAATTATTATTGCATATACAGGACGTTACAGAGCGGAAGGAACGATTATTCACATCACTACTGAAGATTATTTTGTAAATGACAACAAAGTAGAAATCGATAAAACCATAAAAAATTTGGGTAAAAACAATAAAGGTAATTTTGTTTTTCATATCGAATCTTCCAGAGTAGTTAAATATCCAAACGGAAAGAAAAGTGCCAGCACAGCCGTTAAAACGCGTGAATGGCTGGAAGGTGCATCTACACCACTTGATTTTTCAGATGATGTATATCGCGTAGAAACAGAAGGTGCACATGTTTCTAGAAATGATGTGCACTATACATTCCGTTCTTTAACTGCTTTAATACGCAATGTAAGTTGTAAAGAATTTGTAAGCGGTGAATTAAAAATTGTTCGTAAAACCGGAAATAATAGATATGCCATTATCAATTTTGGTACAGGTGAATGTGATGATACCGCAACAGTTACATTAGACAATGGTCGTTCTTTTACGATAGATTTGAAGCATTAATTTTTGGTTCGATTATAAATAGTGAATGGCTAAACATATATGTTTAGCCATTTCCAATTTAATTCACTTGTAAGTATGGAATTATTCGTTAGTAATAAAATTTAGGAATGTATTCAGGTACCTGAATTTTCTTGTTTTTCGGCAAACGACGTTTAGGTGCATAAGCCGGTGTTGCATTCAACATAGATTTGATGGTACGTTTCTTAAATAAGAAAGTGTACACTAGCGAAAACGCTATTAGAAATACTATAAACATTGGGTATGGGTTTTTATGTAAAGTAAATTTGTATAGAATTTTTGAAAAAAGCAAGTCGAAATGCTGTTTTTTAACAAATTAATTTTTGCATCTTAAAATGTGGCAAGCCTACTTCATGGAAAATCTCGCCCATTTCTGCATATCCGTTTTTTTGATAAAATCCCATTGCTGTTTGACGAGCGTGCAAGATAATTTCTGTATAATGTTGCTGTCGGGCATATTCTTCTGCATATAACAAAAGTGCTTTGCCGATTCCACTTTTTTGGCAGTTTTCCGCTATGGCAAATTGTCTAAGTTTAGCTTGATGCGTATTGATTTTTTGTAACAAACAAACACCGATTACTTCGTCTTCTCTTATCGCTGCAAAATGAATTTGATTTACTTCTTTTAATAAATCGTCATACGCATATTTTAGGCCTAATGGTGCACGTAATATTTTATACCGTAACGCCAATGATTGCACATGCCAATGTGAATTATATGCTATGATTTGATAGTAAATATTGTTCATGTCATGGTTTATCATCTACAAATATAAAAAACAGGGAACTATTTTGTTGAAAATTTGGTTTATAATATAAACTACTTTATATTTGCAATTACTTTAATAATACAACTATGAAAGATCAGATTATAAATGAACATGAAAGTTTGGCTATCATTCAACAAATGATAGATAAATCTAAAGAACGGATAGTGGACAACAGTCTATATTTTTATATGTGGGGATTTGCGGTAAGTATTTGTGCTATCACACAATATATCTTATTAAAAATGCTTTTTACGCGTACACAATATGTTTGGTTGCTTATGCCTTTCATGGCTATTGTGCACGTTTGGATTGCCATAAAAAGAGAAAAAACAGCGTTAAGAAAAACACACCATGATTTTGCCATACAATCTGTTTGGATGGCTCTGGGTATTGCCTTTTTTATTATCGTCGGTTTATCGTTTCAAGTATCGTTTAATCTTTTTTCCTTTTTGATTTTATTATACGGAATTGGCACGTTTACAACAGGACGCATCATTCAATTTACGCCTTTAATCATGGGTGGTTGTGTTTGTTTTATTTTATGTGTACTTATCAATTTTATTGATGGCCCGGAACAACTTTTAATATTGGCTCTTTCGGTAATTGCAGCATACATTATTCCGGCTTATTTATTACAACAAGATTTTAAAAAGCATATTTCAACTGCGAAATGAGAAAATTTGGTGACTTAGATCCGCTATTACACTCACAATTGCGTTTAGCAATCGTTTCCTTATTGGTATCTGTTAAGGAAGCCGATTTTTCGTATATTCAAGAAGCAACCAATGCAACGAATGGGAATTTAAGTGTGCAACTCACCAAATTAAAAGACGCTGAATACATTGATATAAAAAAATCATTTGAAAATAATTACCCAAAAACCACTTGTAAAATAACCAAGAAAGGACTTAAAGCATTTGAAAGATATGTAGATGATATCCGAAATTATTTATCACCTAAAAAATAAAAAATATGGAAAACACAGATGACAAATTATGGCAATTAGCCACTAAACGCGTTCAATTTAGAGCGCAAGTACTCACCTATTTGGCAGTAAATGCTTTTTTATGGTGCATTTGGTATTTTACTAAAGGTTACGATCCGAATGGTTCTTTTCCTTGGCCTGCATGGGTTTCTTTAGGTTGGGGCTTTGGTTTGTTGATGAAGTATATCCGCACATTTCATTTATCGGATGACGACCAAATACAAAAAGAATACGACAAACTAAAAAACTCAAAATAAGTCCGATAAAACGTTGTTTTTGTAAAGTTGTTGATTTATTTTCTTATTATTGTTAAGTATTGCAACACTTAACAAGATGCAGATAGAACAAATTTTTAAGAATAACGAAAAATGGATTGCCGATAAATTGGCATTGGATAAAGATTATTTCAAAAAATTATCGGAAGGACAAAATCCGGAAATTCTTTATATTGGATGTTCTGATAGTCGTGTTACTGCTGAAGAAATAATGGGCGTTCAACCCGGCGAAGTATTTGTACATCGCAATATTGCCAACTTAGTAAACAATGTTGATTTAAGTGTGATGTCGGTATTGAATTTTGCTGTCCGACAGTTGAATGTGAAACATATTATTGTGTGTGGTCATTATTATTGTGGTGGTGTAAAAGCGGCCATGAAAGCAGAAGATTTGGGCATTTTAAATCCATGGTTGCGTAACATTCGCGATGTGTACAGAATGTATAAAGACGAATTAAATGCCATTACAGATGAAACGCTTCGTTATAATAGATTAGTGGAATTAAATGTGCAAGAGCAGTGCATTAATCTTATAAAAACGGCAGCCGTACAACAAGCGTATAAACAACGTAATTTAACGGTACACGGTTGGGTTTTTGATATACACAGCGGCAAATTAATCGACTTAAAAATAAACCTTCCCGAAATTTTATCCAACATAATGGAAATATATTCGTTAGAGTAAATCGAGGACAATATCAGTATTTACAAATAGTTTACTCCAAAACTTGTAATCCGGCTTCTATATAATTTCGTATATCTTCGTTTTGATATTTCGGATCTTGATCGTCTTTCTTAATCTTTTTTCCCAAGCGAACTATTACCGCATTTTTATCCGGCACAACAAAAATAAATTGACCTAAAATACCTCTAAAATATGGGATTTCGTGGTTGTTGTAGTTTATCATCCACGTTTGATATCCATACCAATCTACGTGATGGTTATTTTTATCTTTTAAATATGTTGCCGGTGATGTAAGCGATTTAATATAATCTGCCGATATAATTTGAGTAGAATCCCAACGACCGTTTTGCAATACCATTTGTCCTAATTTGGCAAAATCTCGTGCTGTTGCATTTAAACAACAAAACGATTTTTCTATGCCTTTTTTATCGGTACTCCAAAGTGCATCACTCTCCGCTCCTAACGGTTGCCATAAATATTCATTGGCATTTTCAGCAATTGATTTTTGGGTTACATTTTTTATAATATAGCCCAAAATTTGTGTGCAACAACTTTGATATTCCCAAATTTTTCCTTGCTGATTGCTTTCTCTCAGTTTTAATTTTCCCATTAATTTATCTAAATCATTTCCATAGTAGGACTCTGCAGTTAGGGAAAAAATATTCCAATACGATTCCGTCCAATCTATATCGGCACTCATTGTAATCACATCTTTAATGGTTAATTTTCCTGCCGGAATTTGTGATAGCTCCGGCACATATTTCTTTACATCATCATCTAAAGATGTTATTTTACCTTGCTCCAACAATTTACCAATTAGCAATGCATTTATAGTTTTTGCCATAGAAAATGAGCCTGAAATTGTTTCTTTGGTATAATTTTGCGCATACTGTTCATATACAATTTTTTCATTTTGGATGACTAAAAATGCACATGTTTTACGTTCGTCAAAGAATTTTAATAAATCGTCAGATGGTTTCTTTTTATTATAGTTTTCGTTAAGTTCCCATGCTATAGGTTGGGTTGATTTTTTCACCACATGTTTATCAAACAATGTATAATCATCTACATTGGCGAAATTGTGTTTCAATCCCATTTGTACAAAATGTGGAGCAGCAAAATAAGCAATTGCAATAAGCAATAATGCAATTATTAATTTCTTTATGGCATTCATAAATTAAAAATAGAAAAAAATGGAGGAATGTAATAATGTAATAATGAAATAATGAAATAATGAAATAATGAAATAATGAAATAATGTAGTAATGTCATTCCCTTGAAAAAGGAAGCTCATTTTTGTATTATGAGATTCCCACTTTCGTGGGAATGACTATCTACTCAATACTTATTTCTCACTACTCAAAAAGTGCCGACCGCAGAAGAGTTCGATTTTTTGAAATACACAGCAATAGCTTTAAAATCAACGAAGCAAAGCCATCAGCATTTGCGTTGATTTTAGAAGCGGTTGATGTTGAGGAACGAAACATCAAATTGCCTTGTAGTTCAAAAAAAGCTTTTGTTACTTTTGGCTTCAAAAGTAAGATAATGAAATAATGAAGTAATGAAATAATGTAGTAATGTAGTAATGTAGTAATGTAGTAATGTAGTAATGTCATTCCCTTGAAGAAAGGGAATCTTATCTTTTAAACCGCAAAGCGCACAAAGTATTACACAAAGTACACAAAGATTTTTTGATTAAATGTCATTCCCTTGAAAAAGGAAGCTCATTTTTGTATTATG
>CAUJCO010000003.1 GCA_963169645.1 Bacteroidota bacterium | reverse complement strand
TTCAATACGACTTTGTGATTGCCACTTGTCGTGAATGTTTGGGTGCCGATGGTTACACTTTCTCCTTCACATATCGTTTGACTTACATTCGTCGTTTTTATCGGATTTACTGTTAATGCTAAATTTACTGTGCTATCGCATCCTAAGGACGTTTGCAATACGACTGTGTGATTGCCACTTGTCGTGAATGTTTGAGTGCCGATGGTTACACTTTCTCCTTCGCATATTGTTTGACTTACATTCGTCGTTTGTATCGGATTTACTGTCAATGCTAAATTCACCGTACTATCGCATCCTAAGGAAGTTTGCAATACGACTGTGTGATTGCCACTTGTCGTGAATGTTTGGGTGCCGATGGTTACACTTTCTCCTTCACATATCGTTTGACTTACATTCGTCGTTTTTATCGGATTTACTGTAATTGTTGCTGTAAAAGGTGTGCTTGCAACACCTGATTTATAAGCAATTAGACTTACCGTATAAATTCCGGTGTTATTAAAAACAGAACTAACAGAAGACATTGAATTGGATGTAAATGGCGAACCACCATTAATTGTCCATCTTACAGAATCCGGATTTCCTGCTGATGTATTTGTAAAGCTTACACTTTCACCTTCACAGACTTCAGTGTTACTTACAGTAAATGATGCAGCTGTGTTTTGTGTTATGTTAATCCAACCATCGTTCAAATCAAAGAAAATATTGCCACTTCCTTTTACTTTTATTCTTGCAGCTGTTGTAGAAACATTCGGTATTGTTACTATTTCAGAACCATCATTAGCAGTATTGGATGCTAATAAATATGGAAATGTTTTAGCACTATCTAAAGACAAATAAATATTTATATTAGCACATGAAATCGGTGACGTTGTAGTATTAGCAACATTCCAAGTAATTGTTTGTGTGGAGTTACCTGCAAAAGAAGTTGCAGTAGCTTGACTGGTAACTCTAAATAAAGAAGGTGTTACAACCGATTTAACGGTTAAGTTACTGTCCGGTGCATTAAATGCACCATATCCATTGGGATCAATGTTTGTAACGGTACATCTAAATTTCATATCTCGAGCCACTTCGGGTAATACTTCACCTTTGTATCGAATAACATTTTTAATTAAACTATCTCTCGTCGGAAATACACGTGTTGGTGAAGGATTGGGTGAAAAAGAGCGGAACAAAGGAGCTGTTAAAATATTTGGATTACTCCATGTACCAAATGGACCTAAATCCCATTCTTCCCATAAATAATTTAAAGGTCTCCCATTGGGATCAGTAGCAGATGCCGTTAACTCAAAGCTTGTTTTATAAGGAATAGAGTAGGTTGCTTTATAAGAAGCTACATTCGGTGCTACATTTCCTGTATTGGTAATTACTGCACACGAAGTAGAGGTGATATGATTATAAATTTCTACGATGCTTGCACGATGAAAATAATCATCAGAGTGCGGTTGAATATCATTGGCATCACAAATTCCGGCATATCCCATAATGGTGGTTCCACTTCCAGGCTCATAAGCTGTAGATGAATTTCCATTGCCTACACACGCACCTGTGTTGCCATTAAATGTATGGTTAGCACCAAATTGGTGTCCCATTTCATGTGCTACATAATCAATATCAAAACCATCACCATAAGGTGTTCCTGAACCCGTAACACCTTTAGCCTTATCTGCATTCACACAAACACAACCTAAATAAGCAACTCCGCCACCGCCGGTGCTGAATACGTGGCCAATATCATAATTTGCACTTCCAATTCTATTATTACATACTATTTGATTTTGACCTAACATAGCACCACCGTCGTCATTAGAATAACTATCTGTACCAATAAAAATCAGCGTATCATTATTAGGTATTAAATTCATGTGTATG
This sequence comes from Bacteroidota bacterium, assembly GCA_963169645.1. Lineage (GTDB taxonomy): Bacteria > Bacteroidota > Bacteroidia > Chitinophagales > JADIYW01 > JADJSS01. Next base: position 38,606 of record CAUJCO010000003.1, on the reverse strand, counting down.
GACAGATCTTTTTCATACACACCATTAACTCTATTCATGGTTGTTACCATGGCACTTAGTACATTCGCTTTAGTAACAGGATTGGGTGCGCATACTGCCGTTGAATATTCAGCAGTACAAGCCAATGCCAAACGATAAGTTCTTCTTTGACCATTGGCAACGAGATTGTCAATTCCGTTGGAAGGTGCTTGACCAATACGTAATGCAGCTTGCTCTGAAATATGCGTTTCATTAATTTCACAAACAGAATAAGCCGTACTACTTCTTGTATAATCTTTCTTATAGTAACAATTATAATATCCTGTATTACTACTACTATACGGATCAATATAATAAATGCCCTTTTCGCTAAAAACCATAGCATGGAAGCCAAATGCAGTATAATCTAATTTTGCCGTAATAGTCGGATTATTTACACCTATTGCATGATATGTTTTTATCATCGGATATTTTTCAGCTAACGCTTTATCCATACAAGTATTTTCAAAAACACGAAAAAGTATTTCATTGCCATCCGGAGTTGGTAAATACATGAATGCGGATGTATTTGTTGATTCATCCGGAATTGATTGCTGAAAGGTTTTAAAAGCAGCATCATTTAAATAAACTAAAGAAGCAGTTTGTGGAATGATTTTTCGAACACCATTAATTTGTATCTGTTTATTGGATACTTTTTGCCAGAAATTATTTTGAGAAAAAGAATTCAGCAAGAACAAACTAAATAAGCAAGTAAATAAATATTTCATTGATATGATTTAAGATTATTTTTTTATAAGATTGAATTATGATATAAAAATACAAAAAAGGTCGGAAAAGAATTTCCGACCTCACACAATAAAATATTTTTCTGCTTATTTTTTCTTTCCAGAAGATGCTGCTTTTGCTGCCTCTGTAGCTGCAGATTTCAATGCTCTTGTAATCTCTATTGAAACTAATGGAATAGCCGGTGAGTTTAAGACTTCAAAGCCATCTGCCTTAATATCTCTCACTTTAAAAGATTGACCTAATTTTAAATCACTAATGTCAACATTTACAGAGTCAACTAAGTTTTCCGGTGTTGCTTTTACTTTTACTTTTCGTACCTTAACTAATAACTTTCCACCTTCTTTAACACCTGGAGATTGACCAACAATGTTAATTGGAACATCTACGATAACTTTAACGCCCGGTATTAATTTATGGAAATCAACATGAAGAATTTCTTCTGAGATTGGGTGCATTTGTACATCTTTTAACAATGCCTCATGTGTTGTACCATCAATGTTGATGATAGCTTTGTAAAATTTAGGAGTGTACAAAATTCCACGCAACTCTGATATAGTTGCTGTAAAGTGTACCACCTCGTTTCCCGCATACATAACGCAAGGAATGTTGCCTGCAACTCTATCTGCTTTAGTTGCTACTTTTCCTACGCTTTGTCTAGCTTTTCCGCTAATGGTAATGGTTTGCATAATAATTACTTTTTTTGAATGAATAATGAATTAATTGATTTATACTCGTGTGCATTGCGAATGGCTCTAGCAAACAAGGGTGCCACCGACAATACTTTTATTTTATTACTTTTTTGTTTTAGTGGAATGGTGTTACAAACTACAAGTTCCGTTAATCCGGATTCTTCAATACGTTCGTAGGCTTTACCAGACAATACCGGATGTGTTATTAACGCACGCACGCTTTTTGCACCTCTTTCTATCATTAAGTTGGCAGCTGCAGTTAAAGTACCACCTGTATCTACTAAATCATCTACCAATACCACATTTTTATCGGCCACATCACCAATCAAATTCATAGATTCAATTTCATTGGCTTTAGAGCGGAATTTATCACAAATCACTAAGTCTGCAGCAAACTGACGAGCATAATTTCTTGCTCGTTTAATGCCACCTACATCCGGTGAAGCAAAAACTAAATTATCTAAATTCAGCTCATTTAAATACGGTGTAAAAATGGCATTTGCTTCTAAATGGTCTACCGGAATATCGAAAAAACCTTGAATTTGAGGTGAGTGCAAATCCATTGTCATGATGCGTTGAGCACCGGCAGCTACCAACATATTGGCAACCAATTTAGCACCAATGGCTACGCGTGGTTTATCTTTTCTATCTTGTCGAGCTAATCCAAAATAAGGCATCACGGCAACAACGTATCCTGCTGAAGCTCTTTTGGCTGCATCAATCAATAAAAGTAACTCCATTAAATTATCCGCAGGAGCAAATGTACTTTGCATACAAAACACATAAGAACCACGAATACTTTCTGTAATAACCGGCTCAAATTCACCATCGCTAAACTGCATTACTTCTACCGGCGTTAAATCTTGTCCGTAGCTTTCTGCAATTTCAGAAGAAAGGTAGTGTGTGTTTCTACCGGAAATTAGACGTATGTCAGGAATAACCACTGTGCTGATTTTGAGGTGCAAAGATACAATTTTAACAAGAATTATACTACATATTTTGGGTATTAATATTTTGGTAAAAAGATGACTTCTTAATCATTTCAATCAATCTATAAACCATTTAACCATTTTTAAAAAATGAATTCAAATAATTAATGTACTTTTGACTATCACTCATTCAATAAAATTTCCCCATTGACGTTCGATGAATTTAATTTTGATGCAAGATTATTAGAAGGCATCGATGCGATGAAGTACAAACAAGCTACGCCTGTACAAGAACAAGTAATACCTCACATACTAAATGGTAAAGACCTGATTGCCAGTGCACAAACCGGTACCGGAAAAACAGCCGCCTTCTTATTGCCAATCATACACCAACTGATTTCACAACCAATTATGGATGACGAAATCAATGTATTAGTGATTGTACCAACAAGAGAACTGGCTGTTCAAATAGCACAAAATTTAGAAGCCTTTTCCTACTTCACGCCAATTAGCTCTATTGCCGTTTACGGCGGCGGCGATGGTCCATCTTTTGAAAGCGAAAAAAGAGCATTGTCACATGGTGTTGATATTGCCATCTGCACACCAGGAAGAATGCTCAGCCATTTATCGGCCGGCTATGTGCGTATTAAAGCGTTAAAATATTTGGTTTTAGATGAAGCTGACCGTATGTTAAATATGGGATTTTATGAAGATATCATGAAAATTATCTCATTTTTACCACAAGAACGACAAACCTTACTTTTTTCAGCTACTATGCCGGTTAAAATAAGGAAATTAGCATTAGAGATATTAAAAGAACCGGAACAAATCAATATTTCCATTTCTAAACCGCCGGAAAAAATAGTACAAAAAGCTTTTGTTGTATATGAACCGCAAAAGATAGAATTAATCAAATTGCTATTAACAGAAAAAGTGTATAAGAAAATTATCGTTTTTTGTTCGAAAATAGAAAACACAAAGAAATTAAGTAGAGAACTACTATTTGCCGGCATCAAAAATCAAGAAATACATTCCGGAATAGAACAACAGGAACGTGAAAATGTACTTTTGAATTTTAGAAGTGGCAAAACCAACATATTAGTAGCAACAGATGTACTCGCTCGCGGAATTGATATTGAAGATATTAGTTTGGTTATTAATTATGATGTTCCGAATGATGCAGAAGATTATGTACACCGAATTGGAAGAACAGCAAGAGCGGAAACAGACGGTATGGCATTTACATTAGTGAGCGAAGCCGATCAATTTAAACTATCTCAAATTGAAGATTTATTAGGTTATCCAATCGAGAAAGCAGAAATACCATTAGTGTTAGGAGAAACACCTATTTACAACCCAATAAAAAAAGAGAAAAAGAAATTTAGGCGAAAACCACCGTATCGTAGAAATGGTAAAAATGGACCGAGTCATCCTAAAAAATAAAACTTATATAATCATTAATTGATGCTGAATACCGATTTCTACCTTAGAAATATGTACTTTTGTTTCACTTAAATCAATCGCAGCATGAGTTTTCGTCAACCTGCAACTACAGAAACATCTTCCAAAAAAATATCAAAAGAAACGCTTCAAAATAGCCTAAAGATTATACATTATGTAAAACCGCATAAAACACTGTTTTTTTTAGGTTTGATATTTCTGATTTTATCAACAATCACGGCTCTTTTATTTCCCTATTTATTTCCATTATTAATTGATTTAGCACATCAAAAGAAAGTGCATTTAATACCATTTAATGGTGGGCACTTAATCAACATTTATACGCGTGTGGAATTGATAAAATACATCACCGTATTATTGATTTTTCAAAGTATCGTTTCGTTTGGTAGATTGTATTTGTTTGCACAAACGAATGAACGCATTTTAGCAAATGTCAGACATGACTTATACAATAAAATCATAAGCTTGCCTATTTCTTTTTATGAAAAAAACAGAATTGGAGAATTAAGCAGTAGAATTACAACAGATGTTATTAAATTACAAGATGCATTATCGATTGATTTGGCTGAATTTTTCAGACAAATACTTACGCTCATTGGTGGTATAGCCATTCTTATTTTTATATCGCCCAAAATGACATTGTTTATTTTAACGATAGTGCCTATTGTTGTTATCTTAGGTTTTATTTTTGGAAAATTTATTAGAAGAAAATCCGCCGAAGCACAAGAAGCCATTGCCAATTCGAATGTTGTAGTGGAAGAAACGTTTCAGAATATCAATATTGTAAAAGCCTATACTAATGAATGGTTTGAAAGCAATCGTTATTATAAAAAAGTACAAAAAGTAAAGGCTGTTTTTTTGAGAAATGCTGTTTACAGAGGCTCATTTATTTCCTTTATCATTATTATCATGTTCGGTGTAATTGCCTTAGTTTTATACAAAGCAAGTGGCTTATTGGAAGCTGGTGTTTTGGGTGATGCACAACTGCTGCAATTCATTATTTTCACGGTATTTATAGGTGGCTCCATTGCTGGTTTAGGTGAATTATATGGCAAATTGATGGCTGCTTTTGGTGCATCAGACCGAATCATGCAGATACTCAATTTACCATCTGAAACGGAAACAAAGCCCATCTCAATACATAAATTAAATGGAAACATTCGTTTTGAAGATGTGCATTTTAATTACCCAACACGTAGTGACGTAGATGTATTGAAAGGAATTTCATTTACGGTAAATAAAGGGGAAAAAGTTGCGTTAGTAGGTGCTTCCGGCGTTGGTAAAACAACCATTCTGCAAATCTTAATGCGTTTTTACAACATTCAAAAAGGCAGCGTAACAATAGATGGAACTTCTATTTATGACATGAATGTGCAACAACTGCGCGCCAATACGGCATTGGTACCACAAGAAGTAATGTTGTTTGGTGGTACGATAAAAGAAAATATTTTATACGGAAAATTAGATGCAACGGATGAAGAAATTATGATGGCTGCTAAAAAAGCAAACGCATTGGATTTCATTCAAAAATTCCCGGAAAAATTTGAAACAGTAGTTGGCGAGCGTGGTGTGAAACTTTCCGGCGGACAACGCCAACGTATTGCCATTGCAAGAGCCATATTAAAAGATCCGGCTATCTTATTTTTAGATGAAGCAACCAGTGCCTTGGATGCAGAATCAGAAAAATTAGTACAAAGTGCATTAGAAACACTGATGGAAGGAAGAACCACAATTGTAATTGCACACCGTTTATCAACAATTCGACATGCAGATAAAATTATTGTATTAAACCAAGGAAAAATAGCGGAAGAAGGCAATCACCATACATTAAGTGCACAACAAGATGGATTGTATAACTACTTGTTGAAATTGCAATATCAATTAAATTAATTAGTTGACTTTATTATGTTGTAAGATGACATTCGAGAATTTTAAATTGCGAATATCACAAACACCATTTTCAATTACGGCATCTAAATCAGCTTCAATTTCACCGGAAATCAGATTCGTACTTCTGCTGTATCCGGTAAGTCGCAATTTACCTCTATTATTATGAATAGTGCCGCCATACATAGCGTTCACTCCGGATTTATTTTTAATAAATGCAGTTACTAAAATTTTTTCTCCTGTTTCAAAACTCAATGAAAATGGAATTTTAGAAAGCAATGTCAAATCGCGAATGGCAACATAAACTTGCATTTCATTTTTTTCATCATATAATTTAATGACGTAAAATTGATCATTGCTGAGCATATCCATTCCGCTATCCATATTTTGTTTTATAGGATATTTCGTTAAATCTATACCATTAAATTCTCTTCCCATTAAGTAACCATGTGATACGGTTGGTCGGTAATCTTTTCGATATAAATAGCTGGAATCAATGGCTTCTTGTTGTATTTGGGTAGGTTTTACCAAACGTAAGGTATATCTAAATTTATACAAAAACATGCCTAATAAAAGAACAATTAAAGGAACTGCTTTTAAATAAGATTTATCCCAAAGTTTCATAGTAAATAGAATTTTCCATATAGTTACTCAAACAAGCAATGCGTTGCTCATTTTCACAAATATAATCTAAAAAAGTATTGCAATATCCAAAACAATCAAATTATACTAAAAAACGGTTCAATAATATTTCTTGCATGATTGGTTTGTCTTTTAAAATGCAATCTATGAAATGATTAGCAAAAAATGGAGACAATGAAATGCCTTTGGTACCCATTCCATTAAAGATATATAAGTTTTTATGTATCGGATGTTGGTCTACAAAAGGTCGTCTATCTTTGGTTGTAGGTCGTATGGCTGCTTTTTCTTCTAATATGTCATACGAACACGACATTAGTTTTTCTAATTTTTCTGTCAATTCCAATCTACCTTCATTCGTAATTTGTTCCGTCATATCATTCCAAACATACGTAGCACCAACTTGATAGGTATGATTTCCTTTGGGTATAACAAAAATATTTCGATTTAGGATTTTATTTGTATTCAACGCTGTTGAACGGATGAGCAACTGTTCTCCTTTTGCAAAGGTAAATGGCAAATTGGGAAAAAATGGATTACTATTTGCACGAAATCCTTCGCAAAAAATGATATGTTGAGCTTCCCAATTTTGATAAGTAATTTGTTCTCCAATTTTCAATGCATCATAATTTACTTCTTCATCTATCAAGCATCCATTTTCCAATAAATAATTTCGGATAGATTGAGTAAAAATCGGCATATCTAACCAACAAGCATTTTTGATAATGCCGGCACCAAAAGGAGCTTCTACACCGGATTCATCTAAAGTAACAATATCGCCAATATAGTTTGTGTAGGCTACATCATCTTTTCTATGATTCCAAATTCCTATATCTTCAGTTGATGTAAATATTTTATAGATTTCCTGCTCATAAAAAAAACGGACACCTAATTCCGATTCCATTTCTCGGTAGGTTTGTTTAGCAAATGGCAACACGTCATCAATTTTCCATGTTTTCACCATTTTTCTTCCGGTTACCGGATTAATAACACCGGCAGCAATTGTAGAAGCCGTTGGTGTACGTTGTTTATCTATTACTATAAATGATTGCCGGTGTTGCTTTAAAAACCAAGCTATCATGCTTCCGGCAATTCCTTGACCAACAATTATAAAATCAACATTTTTCATTTCCTAGCTCGTATCATTTCTCTTTTTCCTTTAGGACCTTGCAATGTTTCTAAGGAAAAACCAACTGATTTTATTGTTCTTTTAACGATACCTTTTGCACAATACGTAACTAAAATTCCGTCTTTTTTTAATGCATTATACATTAATTGAAAGATAGAATTTGTCCATAATTCAGGTTGTGAAGTAGGCGAAAATGCATCAAAATAAATAACATCAAATTGATTGTTAAAGGTACAATCTTCCAATTGCATTTGCTGTTTTTTCAATGTGAAATAATTTGAAATAGGAAGTTCTTTTTCCCATGTACATTGATATATTTCTTGATACCAAAGCGAATTTTGTTCCGCTTCTATCATCTTATCATAATTTAATTGCTCATGAATGGCATCTGGCAATGGAAATTTTTCCAAACTACAGTAGTGAACATATTTCTTAGCATGGTTTGCTTCCAACAAAGTAAGAAGTGCGTTCAATCCGGTACCAAATCCTATTTCTAAAACTGATAGTGAATTTTGAAGTTTCCATTTTTCTTTTAAACCCGCTTCAATAAAAACGTGCATCGACTCTTGAATGGCACCATGTACAGAATGATATTGTTCATCCCAATGGTCTGCTTTTACAGACATACTACCATCGTTTGTCAAAACAATTTCGGGCATTATTGTTTCAATAATTTCGAGTAATACGTATGCTTATCCGTTTTTATTTGCAAAAACAATGCACCATTGCTCCACGATTTAAAATTTGGAATACCTAAAGGTTGAATGCCATTATAAAGTTCCATTTTTTTAGTAAATTGAAGTTGCCCTAACGCATTAAATACATTAATAGTAGCTTGGCTTGTTTGTTTGTTTTCTTGTTGTATCACAATATCATTTTCGCTGATATATGCCTTTACAACAAGTACATTTTGAGCAATGCCCACTGTTGGAGCAAAATAAACAGAATCAATTTGACTATACGCTATTTTATTGGTGTTTCCAATTATCATAATGCGATAATAATACACGCCGGTTGTTGCATTCAACTGATGTAAGTAGTTGTATAAAGTAGTAGAAGTTGAGTAGTTTCCAGCCGGAACGGTATCTATATTAATAAACGTAGTCGCATCAAAGGAATACTGAATCACAAACTCTTTATTATTATTTTCCACAGTGGTTTTCCATTCTAAATATACATCATCATTAATTCTATGAGCAGCAAAATCAATAAGATTAGCCGTACCAATGGCACTTAAATCTTGTTTGGTACTGATTAAATAAAACTCACTTAATGTATCTGTTTCCAACGCTACATAATAACCATTTTCATACGGATAGAACTGGATTTGTTGCGGTGAATAATATTTATAATATGCGTTTACGTAATTATCAATAATGTCCAAGTTGGTATTTAATCCAATGTATCGAAGTAAGCCTATATCGCCCATTCTACTAATAGAATCTTCATTAATGGTATAATTGGTGTATTCATCATTTAAAACATACAATTTCAATTTATAATTGCCCAATAGTTTATTTTGTGGTTGAATTACCCAGTTACGTGGAAGTAAATTTTTGCCTTGAAAAGTTTTATGTTTATTCTGATTCGCTTCAAATCCTAATGTGATATTTCCTAAATTTTTATAATCATCAAATAATTCTGCTACCAATCTACCGTTTCTAAAAAATTGCACCCAACCATTTCCGTTAGATGTTGCACTCACATATCCGGAATCGGCTGTAGCTATTTCGTGATAGTCATCTAAGATATGCATATCATCGATACCTAAACCTTCACTTATAGCAAAATTATCGGATAATAAATGAATACGATACATAATAGTAGAATCAGAAGAAAGTGAAGAAAGCGGAAAAGTATGATGTGCTACTTGCCAAGGAAATACGGTTTGATCCCAATACGGTTCTGTTTGATAACCATTGTACCAATTTAAACCACAATCGAAACAACCTAAACGATTCCAGTTTAAACCATCTTCGGAATATTCTGCATAAGCAGAATCCGATTGTGTATGCATAACGGAAATAAAATTAAATGCAATAAGCGGGTCTTTATTAAGGTTAGAAAAATCTAAACAACCTAAGTATAAATAAGAGTCTTCGTTGAAATTGTATCCTTTATTTTGTCCGGTTGTCCAAGCCTTATTATCTTGGGCAGCATTACTAATATTATACTTTTGAGGTGTTGTCCAAACCCAAGAGTTATTTGTTCCTTCTGAAAAAAGATTGCCGTTATTAGATTCAAAATCATTGTAATACGGAAAACTATCAATTGTAGGTAAAACCAATACATTGAGCAAATTAAAAGAGTCGTTTTTAGGGAATTTATCGCCGGCATTTTTCACCCATGTTTTTAAGCCATATAATCCCGGAGCTGTTTTAGAAAACGGAACACTAAACGTGTAGGATGCCGTATCATTATTTGCAATAAATGGCAATGTGGCACTTACAATTGGCTCATTATTTATTTGATAAAAAACTGGCAAATTAGAAATGGATTGCCCTGAATTATTTTTTACGGTAATTGTAATTGGCTGTGGTGTTACGGTTTTGCTACATTGCATTTTTTGAGTAGATGCAGTAACCATTGCGACATCCTTTCCTACGGAATACAAAATAAAATCATCAAACGTATAAGCACCATTTCCATAAGGTGAAAGGGCGGCTTTATTGCCTGTTTGTACGATTTTAATTTGTGTAGATGTCGAATAATTTTGGCCATTCTCTATCTTTAATTTTTGTGTTAAGTTGATGGTATTCACATCTGAATATTTTCCAATCAAACTACGATGTTCGAATAAATTAAATACTGGAATCCAAGGTTGCGTATCTGAACCACGTGCATATATCCAATCGTTGCTGTCTGCTTCAGCACGGTTCATGTAATAAAAATCAACGAACAATATAGAATCCATATAATTGGATAAATTATAGGTAAAAACGAGTTCATTTTTTTTCTGAGCAATCTCTCTATAATTATCTAAGGTCAATGCATTGTTACCTGTTCTTGCATACATAGCACCTTCGTTTGTTTTAAATCGAGAACCATCCTCTGCAAAAAAATCAGCATATTCCAATCCGGCAATACCATACGTAGAATTGGTCATTTGATTTTGCACATTTTCAAAGGATTCAACAAATGGTAATGAAATTGGTGCATTAGGTAAATGTTTCAAAACATATTTCAATGTGTCATTCTTAGTATGCTCATCTCCTGCTAAAGCCGTCCAAGCTTCTATGCTATAATTTCCAACAGTTGATAAATTTTCATTTACTAAGAAAAATACAATCGAAGTATCATTACTGGTTACTACGTCATTTAATGTCGTAGTTCGGATAGCACCGCCATTAATTCTATATGCGACAGGAATAGATGTTTTAGAAAGTGTTCCATAATTTTTGATAATAAATGAAAGATGTTCTGTTGCTGACAATGCTAAAGATGTCAACTTTCTACCAATTGCCGGTGTATTTATTGCGTAAACACCAACATCTGTATTTTTAGGACAGGCTGCGGTTGGATTAGGTATGAAACTTTTAGATAAACTATGATTGCCTTCTACCCCATTAGCAATGGTTGAAATGGCATATAAATATTCCTTGCCGTTTATTAAATTAGAAATGGTATACGTAGTGGTATCTGTTTGTGCAACAAGCGTCCAAGCACTATCTACAAATAAATAGACTTTATAAGCAGAAGCTCCAACATACGGGCTCCAACTAATTTTTGCAGATTTATCACAAACAACCGCGTTAATATTTAAATAATTTACTTGAGCTCCGATAGTAAACGTTGAAGCGGATTGTGCCGTATTTTCTAATACAATCCGAATTAAACATTTATCACTGGAAACATTGGGCAAAGTATAATCAAAATATTGGTTTTTCATGGCATAATTAAAGGCGATTGTTTGCCAAGTTGCACCGCTATCTGTAGAAAGTTGAATGGTACCTAACGTATCCATTCCATTAAAATTCCATTTTATTCTGGCAATAGAGCCAACATCTAATACTTCACCGCCATTGGGATGTGTCAATTCAATTTGGCGTTTTTGTGTGTGGTACGTAACGGCATACGCTTGCGGACCATAAGGAATATCAGTACCTTTTACAACAATTGTATAATTTCCGGCTACCGGATTATTGATGGTAACTTGTTCTATGGTATTTAAATTATCGACACCACGGGTTGCAATATTTTTATAATAATCCGGATTTAATTTCCAAGGTAAAATTGTATCACCATTTGGTGTTACTAATTTCAAATCCAAATTATTTACTAAATTATGTTCTGCCAATGGCGTACTTTCTTTGTCTGTCCAACTTAAAGCAACACTTAATTTTTGTGCTGCTGCAGATAACGTAAACGTATGTGTTTTTACTTCAGACGTAACACAATTTCCTTCAAAAAATGCTGTATTTCTTATAGACTCCAACGCTTTCAATGCGTTGGGCAATCCGAATCCATAAGTATAATCCGGACCGGAAATACCTAAATCTTTTGCCGTATTACATAAAATTGCTTTTACGAGTGCCGCATTGGGCATTACACCAAATTGTTGTTGATATTGTTGGTACATCAAAGCGGAAACACCTGCAATTTGGGGTGCTGCAAAAGAAGAACCGTATCCAGTAGCATACGTATTTCCGGGTGATAACATAGAAACACCAAATCCTTTAGCAACCAACTCCGGTTTTAATCTTCCGTCCACTGTTGGTCCTCTTCCACTATTGCCGACTATGTTTTCGTTTGAAAAAAGCCATCCAACTGTAATTGCATTTTTGCATCCTTGAAATCCAATATCAATAGAACTAAATGTATCTAATAATGAACAAAGCGATGCTGTATTTCCAACTGCAACAACCGGCAATAAAGTTGGATGTTCATGCACTAATTTATCTAAATCGGCTGCTTCCGGAATGTAAAAACCCGATTGTGAGCAGTTTGTTCCGGCAAAGTTGTAGGAATGGTTTGAAATATCAATACCATACACATTTTTTCCTGTTTTTATTTCCTCCACAATGTCATTATAGACATCCCAATAATACACATCTGCAGAAGGTGCGACACCGCGTAACGTAATGAAATTATTTCCTTGACCGGCAATAAATCCACCAACATAAGTAGGATGTTTCATAAAAGGACTACTGTTCATGTCTTTATCAATAACATGATTTTTGTTTAATGGCAAATCATAATGTTGTCCAACCACACCATCATCCCAAATGCCCACACGAATGCCTTCGCCTTTTAAATTAAAATTGAAAGGTTCAGTATTTCGAACTTGATTGACACCCAACATTAGCATTGACTCCGAAATAAGTGGATTTTTTGTTTCATAAAATGCAGAAATACTAAATACAAAAGGCATTTCGGCACATGATTTCAATTGTGCTAACGTTGCACGTACTGTCAATCTTTTTTTGTTTGAATCCTGCTTCAAAATATTGAATCCGAATTTTGTAGCAAATGCTTTTATATCAGCATCACTCAGGTTAGATGCATACGAAATATGTGCAGTTTTAATGTTGTTATTATCTTGATTTAATGCTGCATCTAACTTAGATTCAGGATTTAAGTAACCAATTTTTTTAAAAGATGTTTTAGATAAACTATTTTTTGTTTCAGTAGATGAAGCAGTTACCAAATACCAACCATTGCCCAAATATTGTTGCAATTCCATTTCTGCTTGTTGAATTGTGGAGCTATTATTTTGAGTTGGTTGCACAACTAAATAGTTGACATCATCATAGCTAAAAGGTGGTGGCGTTTGCCGATTGTTATTGGAACTAAAAACAGCAGGATTGATTTCTATAATTTGATTTTTTGCAAAAGCAATAAGCACATGACTAAAAATCAAGAGAAACAAAGTAAAACTCTTTGTCATATAAGTAGAAGATTTAGTCTAAATTTATACTTTTAAGTCGAGATAGACAATAATTTTTACATTTTACAAGCGATTATTTCATCTCAACTAACGTGATGCCATCGCCACCGTATTGTTCACTCTCAAATTTGTATGATTTTACATGCGGATAACTTTTTAAATAAAATTGCACTGCTTGTTTGAGTGCACCTGTTCCACGTCCGTGAATAATTTTAATTTGATGAATGCCATACATAACTGCTTTATCCATAAAATTATCTAACGTTGTAATGGCTTCATCTTTCATCATGCCACGCAAATCTAAATTGTAATCAAACTCACTTTTCTCTAAGATAATTTTTGAACTATATTGATTACGTTTAGGTGCTACATTGATTTTATTTTCTTTTATAACGATTAATTGCGATAGCTTTACTTTACTTTGCAAAAAACCAAAAGACACGGTTGCTTTATCTGATTTAATAGCAATTATTTCGCCTATTTCTGCACCATCGTGTAATTTCACTTTATCGCCTACTTTAAATACATTGGGTGTGTTTGACGTATTATGGGCTATTTCACCTTCTAATTTTTGTTCTATTTTTTCTCTATTGTTGTCAATATATTTTCGAACTTCTAAGAATTTTTCTTTATTATTTTTTTGCTCTTTCCAAGTACGCATTTCATTTTCCAAGTTTCTGCTTTCAACATTAAACCTATCTAATAAACGAGCTTCATATTGTTTTAGCAATCGTTTTTTTTCTTTTTCCAGATCTGTTTTTAATTGTTCGTAGCTACTTGTCAAATCGTGCAGTTGCGACTCTTTGGCTTGTACATTTTTTCGCAAACCTTTTATAAATTGTTTTTCTGCTTGAATATCCGTCAATACATCATCTAATGCTTTTTTATTACCTCCAATTTTCTGAGTTGCTTTTTGTATTAGTTGAGCCGGCAGGCCACTTTTTTGTGCAATTTCGAATGTAAAAGAACTTCCGGGTTGGCCAACTTGTAATTGGTATAATGGTTTCAGCATTTTGGTATCAAAAGACATGGCGCCACTTTGCATATTTTCTGTATTTGCAGCATATACTTTTAAGTTATTAAAATGCGTAGTTACTACTCCAAATACATTCTTAGCATGCAATTGTTCTAAGATAGCTTCTGCCATTGGGCCACCTAAAGCCGGATCTGTTCCCATGCCCATTTCATCAATCAAAATCAAACTATTTTTATTGGCATTCTTCAAAAAATAATTCATATTCGACAAGTGTGAGCTATACGTACTTAAGTCGTTTTCTATAGATTGCTCATCGCCAATATCTACAAAAATATCTTGGAACAAACACAGCGACGATGTTTCTTTTGCCGGAATAAGCATCCCAAATTGAAACATTAATTGTATTAATCCTACTGATTTTAACACGATAGATTTTCCACCGGCATTGGGTCCGGAAATCAACATAATACGGCTTTTTTCGTCTAATAAAATTGTATTATCTACAATAGGCTTATGTTGTTTTTTATGATAATGAACCAAAACCGGATGCACAAATTCTCGTAAATACAATTGCCTTTCATTTGAAATTTGTGGCATTGCACAATTATAATTAATGGCAAAATATGCTTTGGCCCGTATAAAATCTATCTCACCCATCAACAACAACATGGATTCTATACTTTCTTTATGTGGTTGAATAATTGCGGTAGTTTCTCTTAAAATTTTAATAATTTCTCTTTTCTCTTCTAAGTATAATTCCGTTAATTCATTGTTGAGGAAAACTGTTTCATTCGGCTCGATATACGTAATATTTCCGGAATCACTTTCATCAGTAATTAACCCTTTTACACTTCTTTTAAATTCTGCTTTTACAGATAATACTCTTCTCCCATCACGAATACTTTCTTCCGTATCTGCTAAAATATTTTGATTTTTTAATTGCGATAATACACGTCTGAAAACAGCATTAATTTCGTGTATCTTATCCTGAATTTGTTTTCTAATTTTAGATAATTGCGGTGTGGCATTGTCTTTAATTTGTTCTTTATCAACGTCTATCACTTTTGAAATCGCAGATAATACACTTATATCTATTTGTTGTACCAATATTTTATTAGATAAATACGGATACAAATGCTGTCTGGCTTTTGGTGTAAAATATCTATATATATCAGCATTTGCCGTCAGCGAAGTATATAAGGCAATCAGCTCCGCAACCTCTAAATAATAATTTTCAACTGATAATTTATGTAAAAAAGAAAGCTCATTAAAACCATATTGTGGAAACACCGCATCATTGAGTAATATTTCTTTTAACTCTTTTACGTATTGCAAAACTGGATTTAATGTTGCTGCATCAGTAATGAACGTTTGGGTGTAGGTCCATTTCTTACCCAATGAGCCGGAACATAAATTCTCTATTTCTTTTAATATAAAAGGAAAATCTAACTTTTGAAGTGTGTGTTTTGGATAAATGTGCAACATTGTGTCAAAATTAATCAATATTCGGTTGACAATTGATAAGCAATTAATGGGACGATGTAGACTAACATTAATTTAAAATAACTTTTTACGAAAGAAGTAAGAATATTATCAATAAAGATGTATTTTGTAACTGAAAATAATTACTCATTTATAATAATTCCAAAGACATGTTATACGATTTTATCGTGGTTGGTTCAGGTTCCGGTGGTGGTGCCTTATCTTATTATTTAAATAAAAGTGGTGCGAAAGTTTTATTATTAGAAGCCGGAAAATTTTATCGAAAAGATACCTTTCCTAAAACAGAAGCAGAAACGTCCGCATATTTATATTGGGGTGGCGGAATCGAGTTTGCCAAAGATGGACGAATGGGATTTTTGCGTACAAAAATGGTTGGTGGTTCTTCCATCGTATATCAATGCTTAATGGATCGATTTGATGATATTGCCTTAAATGATTGGAAAAATGAAAGTGGTGTAAATTGGTTTACGCCGGAAATAATGGCACCACATTACGATCAAGTAGAAAGCGATATGGTGTTACACACTTTTTGCAGAGAAGAGATGCGACCAAATGGAATATTATTTGCAGATGCTTGTGATAAATTAGGTTATAAATGGGGCTATTTACGACGCGGACAAAGCAATTGTGCACCAGAAAAAGACAACGATTGTACCGGATGTTTAGGTGGTTGTTTTAGAGATTCCAAACAAAGTTCCTTAGTTGCTTTTATACAAAAAGCGGAGAAAGAAGGCTTAGAAATTATTGCCGAAACAGAAATTTATAAAGTAGAACCGAATAAAGATACTTGTAAAGTGCATGGTTTTCAAAATGGAAAACAAGTAACGTTTGAAGGTAAAAAAGTAATACTTTCCGGTGGTGCATTTGGCTCTACAAGAATGATGCATATGTCCGGTTATAAATCCAAGTTGCCGGCATTGGGCAAAAAATTTGCATCGCATCCGCAATTTATGTGGTTAGGCTTTCAAAATGAAATTGTAGATGCACACAAAGGAATGTTCCAATCTGTGGCATCTAAAGATCCGAATTTCAGAGCACAAGGTTTTAAATTAGAAAACGTATTTGCTTCACCAATATCTATTGGTATGTTGATGAATGAAACCGGAATAGAGCATCAACGTTTAATGAAACAATATCGTTATATGCAATGTATTGAAGTGGCAGTGCGCGATGAGAACGCAGGTGAAATACTTTGCGATAATAAAGGCAAACTTACCGTATCTAAACCACTCACCGACCAAGATAAAACACGTCGGGACAAAGGTCATCACGCAATTGAAAATATCTTGAATACATCAGGAGCAAAAGAGATTTATAAATCGAAATTTTATTTTGGATTGCATTTAATGGGCGGTTGTACTATGGGTGTGGATGGTGCTACTTCTGTTGTAAATCCGGATTTCCAAGTGCATGGTGAGAAAACGTTATACATTGCAGATTCCAGCATTTTCCCAAATGCACCGGGCATCAATCCGGGATTAACAATCAAATCACTCGGTCATAAATTGGCACAACAATTAATCAAATAATTCTAACAAAATCCATCCAATTTAAAATATAAATTACCATGGCTAATTTTTTTTCTACCAGAGCAACTAAAGGTCTTTTAAACGTAGGCGAAATATATTGTCCAAAAAATGGCGAATTTCCTTCTTTTAAAGAAGCAGCCGGAACAGCCTATCTCAATAATTTTGTAAAAAATGTTCCGGAAGACGATTTCAACTCCTTGAGTTTGGTACTTGCAATTTTTTCTTTTTTGCCTAATTTTCTATTAGTTTGGATAATTAATTTATGTACAAATGCACAAAACAGCCCAAGTGATGGTTTGCTATATTCTAACTTACGACAATTAAATTTAGGCTTGCGCGGTTTGTGTTATTCTATTTATTATTCAGAATTTACCAATCCAAATTATAAAGGAAAAAAAGCGTTAGATGTTTTGGATTACAAACTCAACAGAGTAACTGAATAACAACCTACTTATACCATCTTCGTGGATAATATCTTTCTAATTTTGGAAGATAAACTGTATTTTTGAACCAATATGCCAAATCTATTTCAAATAGAAGAATATCTATATTATTGGATAACCTCTTTTAATAAATATAAAATCCATTCGCCGTTTGTATACAAATTGGTTACTGAAGTTTTTGAGAAAAAAATGCAGTATCAAGATTTTGAACGAATAGAACGATTACGCGATGAATTAAAAGATAACCACACTGAAATTGAAGTAGTTGATTTAGGTGCCGGCTCCAAATCGTTTCGTAAAACGAAAAAAGTACACAAAAGTAAAATCAGTAAGATAGTACGTAAAAGTGTAAAGAAAGAGAAATACGGTCATCTTTTATTTATGATGATTCGGCATTTTAAAGCCAATTCTATTTTAGAGTTGGGCACATCTCTCGGGATTACTACGGCATATTTGGCGTCTGCACATCCAAATACAAAAGTAATTACAGTTGAAGGTAGCGAGTCGATAGCAAAAGTAGCACAAGAAAATTTTGACAAACTTCAACTTAAAAACATACAACTAATTGTAGGTAATTTCGATGATGAATTGAAGAAAATTTGTGAAAACTGTAAAGGTTTTGATTTAATATTTATTGATGGTAATCATCGTGAATTACCTACTATAGATTATTTTAATACCGTTTTACCGTATTGCCATAACGATACTATTTTATTATTTGATGATATACATTGGAGCGAAGAAATGCAAGAAGCTTGGGAATTTATAAAAAATCATCCAAAAGTATCGCTCACTATTGATATATTTGAAATGGGCATCGTTTTTTTACGCAAAGAATTCCGACAAAAACAACACATGCAGATTACGTATTAATTGGAGTTTCATTATATCACCTGCACGCCATCATCTCCTAAAAATTCTCTTTTTAAGTAGATAGAATCTTTAGGATTCATTTTTCCGGCATTAATTAATCTTAATTCACGACGTTGCAACGCTTCATCAAATAATTTCTTTTCACGCTCTGTTTCAGGCAATACCTGTTACATTTGATGGGTTTGCCTTCAAAATCTAAACCGACAAACGTAAAAAATGCTTCATGCGATTTGATTTCTTCTTGTGTTTTGATGTTTTTTATAAATACTTCACAAATTACTTCCATGGATGTATTAAAAGCACGGGTTACAAACGAACGCATCACTACAATATCACCCATTTTAATTGGTAAGCTAAAGCTTACATTATCCAAACCGGCTGTTACCGAAATACCGCCACTGTGTTTTATGGCAGAAATTCCGGCACAAACATCCATCCAACTTAATAAATGGCCACCCATTAAATTACCTATAGGGTTGGTATGTGCCGGCATAATTAATTCTGTTTGTATATTCAACGAATCCGAAACTTTCTTTACTTCCATTTTTGTTTAAATTAAATTTGGAAAGCAATTTACAATTAAAACGATAAACTTTGAAATTATGAAAAATGAAAGTATTTTTGGCGTGCTAAAAATAGAAGCAAATCGCTCTTTGTTATATCATATTTATAAATGGCTGCGTAGTTCAACTGGATAGAATATCAGATTTCGGCTCTGAGGGTTGAGGGTTCGAATCCTTCCGCGGTCATTTATTTATTGCTTACAATAACTAAAAATAATTTAACCATAAAACGCTGAAATACAAAATCATGCACAATATTCCATGTTATTTTACTTTAATAACTAAAGTGATTTTCCACCATTTTTGATTTATTACCTAAGAAATTGTCAATAAAAAAGCTGGCAGAAATAGTTAACTGCCTATGCTTTGCCGTATATTTGTTGGTTGACGTATTGATTGATAAAATTGAATTTATATAGATGAGACTGAGAAGTTTGGATATCAAAGGATTTAAAAGTTTTGCCGAGAAAACGCAAATAAATTTTGAAAACAATATTACCGGAATAGTTGGACCAAACGGTTGTGGTAAATCCAACGTAGTGGATGCCATACGTTGGGTATTGGGTGAGCAAAAAACAAAAGCACTCCGTTTAGAAAAAATGGACAACATGATTTTCAACGGAACAAAAGATAAAGCTGCTGCAAATATTGCCGAAGTTTCCTTAACCTTAGACAATACTCGCAACCTTTTGCCTACTGAGTTTTCCAGTGTTACCATCACGCGTACTGTAGAACGAGATGGCGATAGCTCTTACAAACTCAATGGTGTAACGTGCCGCTTGAAAGACATCAAAGATTTGTTTATGGATACCGGTATTTCTACCGATTCGTATGCTATCATTGAATTAAAAATGATAGACCAAATCTTGAATAACGTGGACAATGCCCGACGTACTTTGATTGAACAAGCTGCTGGCGTTTCTAAATATAAAACCAGAAAAAAAGAAACACTCGCCAAATTACAAGCCACCGAAGCCGACTTAAATCGGGTGGAAGATTTATTGTTTGAGATTGATAAAAATTTGAAATCCTTGGAAAGTCAGGCTAAAAAAGCACGACAATACAAAAATTACAAAGAAGAATATAAAGTAATTTCTATTGATTTATCGAAATACGAATTACACGGCATTAATGAAAGTTTTTTATTATCCAATAAAGAAATTGAAGAGCAAGAAGATAAACGAATTGAAGCCAACACACAAATAGAAGTATTGGAAGCAAATTTGGAAAAAGAAAAATTTGCTGTGATTGAAAAAGAAAAATCGCTCTCCGACCAACAAAAACAACTCAATCATTTTTTATCAGAATTACAAGAAAAAGAAAGTCAGAAAAAAATTGATGAACAAAAAGCATCCTTTTTAAAAGATAAAATAAAACAACTCAACCAACAAATTACACAAGCACAAGCTATCATTGGTAATTTAGGTACCGAGATTTCTAATTTAAAACACTACAACGAAGAAGACGAAAACAAACTAGAAGTTATCAGGGTTGAATTTGATGCAGCTAAAGAAAAATTAGAAGAGCAACGCAATGCTAATTTAGAATACCGAAATAATTTAGATGAAGCCCGAAATAAATACTCGGAAAGCAGTAATAAAATTACCGAAGTAGAAAAACTAATTGCCGTAAAAGAATCGCAATACGAAGCATTGCAATTGAGTGCACAAAAATCTATGTTTGAGAATGAAGAACGCATCCGAACATTGGAAGTTCTCAAAACTGACATTGCACTCACCGAAGAACGCATTGAAAAACAACGCATGTTGGTAGAAGATTTGCGTGCAAAAGAGGAAGAAAATATCGAAAAAATAAAAGTTTTAGAAGAGAAAACGGAACAACTCAGACAAGAGTTGACTAATAAAAACAGAATTCTCGACGCAAAAAACAACGAATATAAATTAACCAAAAGCATGATTGATAATTTGGAAGGCTTTCCGGAATCAATCAAATTTTTAAAGAAAAATGTAAATTGGTTAAAAGACACACCATTGCTTTCTGATATTATTTATTCCGATGAAAAATATCGCGTTGCCATTGAAAGTGTACTACAACCCTATTTAAATAATTTTGTAGTAGAAACTGAAAACGAAGCCATTAACGCAGTTGATGTATTGGCACAAAGTACCGTTGGAAAAGCTAGTTTTTTAATCTTGGATTATTTCAAAAAATCGGATACAAACTCAACTTACAATGAGGTGCAAAACGCAATAAGAGCGATAGATGTAGTTCAAGTAGATGAAAAATATCAAGCTTTATTAAACTATTTATTAAATGGAATTTATATAGCAGCAGAAGGCACAGATGTTCATGCTATTTTTAATGCTATTGCACAACCTAAAGATGTATATATTATTTCAGCTTCCGGCCATTTACTCAAATCGGATAAACAAATTTCAGGTGGTGCAGTAGGTTTGTTTGAAGGCAAACGTTTAGGCCGATTGAAAAATTTTGAAATCTTAGAAAAAGAAATAAAAAACTTAGAAACGGACGTTGTCAATTTCAAAAAAATAACGCAAGACAACTATAACGAATTACAACACCTAAAAGTAAATTCGTATAGAAATGTAATAGAACGCGAAGCAAGTCAACTACAACACATCGAAAAAGAATTAGTAGCCAAACGCTCTAAGTTGGAAAGCGAGGAAAATTCTATCGGAAAAATAAATACACAAGCACAAGCTTTACAAGAACAAATTGAAAATTTAAAATTAGAGATAGAGCCGTTACATACCATATTGGCTGAGCAAAGCAATAATTCTAATTTATATAAAAGCAATTTGGATAATTTAGAATTGGAATTTAGAAAAGCCAATGAATTATTTAATCAATATTCACAAGCATTTAACCAAACCAATATCTTATTTATCCAACAAGAAAATAAATTAAAATCGAATCAACAAACATTAACTTACAAACAACATCAGTTTGAAGAAAATGAAGGCAGAATAAAAACAGCTACCGAAGACATTGAAAATGCACAATTAGAAATAGATATTTTATTAGAAAATATTACTACTATCGAAAATGCACTCGTTGAATCGTATAAAACAAAAGAGTTACAAATGCAGACACTTTCTGAACAAGAAACTGCATATTATAGTTTGAAAGAAGGTATTACGGCAATTGAAGATACTATTCGCGAACGCAACAAAAACAAACAAATGATAGAACAAACTATCATGAGTAAAAAAGAGTTGCTAAGTGAATTAAAACTAAAACTCAATGTATTAAAAGAAAGACTTTCCATAGAGTTTCATATTGATGTGGAAGCGTTTGCAACTAACTTAGAAATTCCGGAAACACCAAAAGATGATTTACAAGATAGATTAGACAAAGTAAAACGTCGTATTGAAAATTTTGGTGAAGTAAACCCGATGGCAGAAGAAGCCTACAACGAAATGCACGAACGCTACGAGTTTATCAATACGCAAAAGAAAGACTTACTCGACTCGAAAGACAATTTAATGCAAACCATGCAAGAAATTGAAAATACAGCAAAAGAACAATTTTTAGAAACATTTAATGCAGTTCGAGAAAACTTTATCAATGTGTTTAGAAGCATGTTTACACAAGATGATAATTGCGATTTAGTGCTCATCAATCCGGAAGACCCATTGGAATCAGAGATTGATATTATTGCTAAGCCAAAAGGTAAAAGACCGCAAGGCATCAACCAGCTTTCCGGTGGTGAAAAAACCTTAACCGCATTATCGTTATTGTTTGGTTTGTATCTATACAAGCCGGCACCTTTCTGTATTTTAGATGAGGTAGATGCACCATTGGATGATGCCAATGTGCGTAAATTCAACGATGCTATTCGTAAATTCTCCGAGAATTCTCAATTTATTATCGTAACACATAATAAATCAACGATGGCTAGTGTAGATTCTATCTATGGTGTTACGATGGTAAAACAAGGTATTTCTCGTGTGGTTCCGGTTGACTTCAGCAACTTGAATTAATCGCAACCGTTACTTTTTTTTGAATTATATCAACTGTAAAAATTACCTTCAAAAGGCATAAAATCTTTTATTCTATTTCATCTACAAAAGAACATTGCAAAAATGTTCTTTTTTTTGTATATTCAATTATAAAACCAAAAACGATTTTATGAAAAACAGCCTATTACTATCCACGGCATTAATAGCATTTTGCTTGCACAGCTGCAATACATCCGGCACAAACAATACGGATACTTCGAGCACAACTTCCACATCTGAAGAAGGTGCAAAATCGAATAATTTTTGGCAAAAAATGATAATGCATGAAATTAAAGACAACAGAGGAATGATATCAGCCTTAATGCCGCTTCCGGAATCGTGGAAAATACACATGGCTAATTCGGATGGTATTTCTTTATCCGGTCCCAACAATATTGTTGTAAAAGATTTTGCTCCCAAAAATTTCATGATGAATTACGACCAGAATTTGCAATATGTATATGAGCAAAGTGGGCAACCTATGCGAAGTATGCCTCCTATTGACCAATTAATACAAGAAGATATAATTCCATTCATTTCAAATAAAGGAATGGAATATGTAAAACATTATGAGTTACCGCAAGTTTCTAAAATGGATAAATGGTACAGCGACCAATTATATAAAGCATTTCCGGCTCAAAGTTTTGTGAAAGCATACGGCATTGATGTAAAAAAACAAAATGGAGATCCGGCTTTTCTAATAGTACATCTTAATTCCAGTAGAACGCAACAAATGGAAACGTGGTATTATTTGGCTTCTTTGCTAGAAGCGGATGCCGATGTTTTTGAGAAAGCAAAAAAACAATTCGTATTTGCTTTAGAAAATATGCGCTATAACTTAGAACCTATTATGGCGTATAACAAGGAAGAAGCACAACGAATCGGAAAAAGTTGGAAAGATTTTAATGCTAGAATGGCCGCCAATCAAGCAGCATTTGAAGCACAACAAATTGCTCATATAAATAAATCAAATGCAATCAATGATGCGATAATGAGTAATTGGAAACAAAGCAATGCTGCTAGCGATAAAAGACAAGAACAGTTTGTTGATTATATTTATGAAAATGAAAAAGTACAAAACACCGAAACCGGCCAAACGTATAAAGTACAACAAGGTTCTAATCAATATTGGATGAATAATAATGGTGAATATATTGGAACAAAATCCAACACCTACAATCCTAATTTAGATGAAAATATGAATGAGCAAAAATGGCAAGAATTGAAAAAAGTAGATGAATGATTTTCTATCTTTGATTCTAGTTTTACATCTATTTCAAAATGCAAATACGCAAAGCCACCCTTCAAGATATTTCTGCCTTGGCAACACTATTTGATGCATATCGAGTTTTTTATGAAAAAACATCCGATTACAAAAGTGCTGTGCGGTTCTTAACAGAAAGAATAGAACGGAACGAATCTGAAATTTTTGTAGCCGAAACAGAAACAACACAGATAGTTGGTTTTGTACAGCTGTATCCTTTGTTTTCATCTACACGTATGCAACGCTTGTGGTTGTTGAATGATTTATTTGTACTTCCTGAATTTAGAAGTAAAGGAATTTCAATTGCATTGATAGAAAAATCAAAAGCACTTTGCTTGGAAACCAATGCGTGCGGCTTGCAATTAGAAACAGCAAAAACCAATAACATCGGTAATAATTTATATCCCAAAACAGGCTTTGAGTTAGATACGGAACACCATTTTTATTTTTGGAGTGCCGTATAATTTATATTTATTTAGATAAATTTTCCGGATAAATTCCTTTGGCAATTTTATCGCGTAGCACACCAATTACCAACTCTTTTTCTTCGGAATACGTTACGCCACACCAATCTTTTCCGTTGGGTAAAAGTTGCACTGTTACTTTGCCTTCGTTCATCATTTTAGAAACCACCGTAGGAATCAAAAATTCAGCTTTTGCATCCTGAATATTTGCATTAAAAAAATCATTCCATTGGTTTTCTAATGCATCGTATAAAAAACAAGTGAAGCCCCAAAAATTCATCGAGGCAAAAGTATTAAATGGAATAGCCGTAAATGTATCGTCTTCATTGGCATTTTGAAGTTTTCCGTCTATTAATGCAATTTTTGTCATTTCCGTAATGGAAACAAGCTCATTTTTTTCATTCAAAGTACAAACACCTCGAGACACAGTACCGATATCGGATAAGGTGTTTTCTAAAGGATAACCCACTAATGAAAATGTTGGTGCATTGTTATCACAATTAGATAAAAATTGATGCATAGAAACATACGCTTCTCTGCCATAAAAATCATCGGCATTAATAACCACAAACGGATTTTTAACATAAGGTTGTGTTGCTAAAATTGCTTGTCCGGTTCCCCAAGGCTTGGTACGCGATGCCGGTGCATTTTCCGGTGGTGCTTGTATGGCAAATTGAATTGGAATTTTATTTGACCATATAGATTGAAGATGTGTTTGCATGGTTTCCAACAAATCATTGCGTGTAATGATTACGACATCGTTGAAACCCGCTTGCAATGCATCATAAATTGCATAATCCATTAACCATTCACCACTTGGACCAAAACTTGCTGCTTGTTTGATACCACCGTATCTGCTGCCCATTCCGGCAGCCATAATAACTAACGTTGTTTTATTCATATCGCAAATATAGTAAATGAGATAAGCTAAAAAAAAGAAATTTTTCACACTTATTAAATATCAAAATACGATGCTATTTTTGTGTAGAAAATGGGCTTTACAGGTTGTTTTTATCTACTTTATAAACAAAGAAATAGGTTTTCAAAACATAATTTTGATAGTTTTTTTCACAAAAAATCAAACGGTAAATATTCATCCATCTCTTCACTATAATTAACCTTATGTTATTTACCAACATTTTGGTCGGTTCATGCTATTTTGCTACCTTTGCAGTTCAAATTTTGCAAGAATGAATTTCGACAAAAATACGCTGATTGGAATATTGCTCATCTTATTGATATTTGTAGGCTTTTCGTACTACAATGTTTATGAACAAGAACAATACCTCAAAAAGCATCCTAAAACAAGTACACAAGCCAATAAAAATGCAGCTGATTCATCTACAACCTCTGCAAAAGATACGTTAGCCAAAGCAACACCATCAAGTATAGATACGGCAAAAATCAATACAGCAATGGGTAGCTTTGCTCCTTTCAGTAATGGTTCGGAGCAATTCATTACCATAGAAAATGAAGATTGTATTTATACTTTTTCCAACAAAGGTGGTATCATCAAAAAAGTGGTATTGAAAAATTATGCTACTTTCCAAAAAACACCGCTTATTTTATTTGAAGATAAAGGAAAAGAATTCAACTTTAC
Source organism: Bacteroidota bacterium (assembly GCA_963169645.1). Lineage (GTDB taxonomy): Bacteria > Bacteroidota > Bacteroidia > Chitinophagales > JADIYW01 > JADJSS01. Next base: position 12,022 of record CAUJCO010000003.1, on the reverse strand, counting down.
TTTTATTACCAATGACAGCAAAGCACCTGTACACACCGGAGATTTGTTTTTCAATACAACGGTAACAAATCAAAAAATATCCGGCACTCAAAAATTGGATATTGTTTATAAAATAGATTTAGGCAATGGAAAATCATACGAGCATAAATATACCTTAAATGGAAAAGGATATGCACTCGATTTTAATATCAATGCGCTTAACCTTGCTGATGTATTAGCAGCAAACCAACCAATTACACTAAATTGGCATCAAGATTTACCGGCACAAGAAGGTGGAATTGAAGATGAGCGTTTCAACTCAGCTATCTATTACATGAACGATACGCAGGAAGATGACGACCTCACAAATGACAAAGAGGAAACCTTGGAAACACCTTTAAAATGGATGTCTTTCAAACAAAAATTCTTTAATACCTCTTTAATTGCATCCAAAGAAAACTTTAAAAAAGATGCGACGATAAAAGTGGTTACACCCAAAGAAGATCCTAAAATTGTAAAATCATATACAGCACAATTACAAGTACCTTACAATAATTCGAATGCGTTCAATTTTCCGATGCAGTTTTACATGGGACCGAATAAATATGAAGAGTTGAAAAAAATGAACGTACAATTAACGGATATTATTCCGTTAGGTTGGAGTTTTTTAGGCATGATAAACAAGTATTTCATTATTCCTATTTTTAACTTCTTGAGTAAATTTATTTCCAACTATGGTATCATCATCTTATTATTGGCAGTTATCATAAAATTAGTAACGTATCCATTTACGTATAAATCAACACTATCCATGGCAAAAATGAAAGTGCTGAAACCGGAATTGGATGAGTTGAAAAAGAAATATCCAAACCAAGCAGAATTTGGACAAAAACAAATGGAATTATACAGCCAAACCGGTGTAAGTCCGTTTGGTGGTTGCTTGCCAATGTTATTGCAAATGCCGATTTTGATTGCAATGTACCGCTTGTTCCCATCTTCTATCGAATTAAGACAACAACCATTTTTATGGGCAACCGACTTATCCAGTTTTGATTCCATTTTAAGTTGGTCAGCACATATTCCAATCATCAGTTCATTGTTTGGAAACCACATCAGTTTGTTCACAATTTTGATGTCGATTTCATCGGTAGTAGTAACCAAAATGACCAGCCAAATGCAACCAAGCACCGGCATGGGCAACGAAGGCATGATGGCTCAACAAATGAAATTGATGCAATATTTAATGCCGGTGATGTTGTTATTTATTTTTAATAAACAACCGGCTGCATTGAGTTATTATTACTTCTTATTTAATATTTTGACGTTAGCACAAAATTGGATTATCCAAAAATTCTATATCGATGAAAACGCAATCCGTTTACAAATCGAAGAGAATAAAAAGAAACCTAAAAAACAAAGTGCTTTCCAACAAAAGATGCAAGACATCATTAAACAACAACAAGAAGCTCAAAAAAATAAAAAGAAATAAAATATTTTTTTCCTTCCAACCAATAAGTGAAAAATAAACAAAACACGTTTTTTATAAAGGCATTTTCTACCGAAAATGCCTTTATCATTTTATGAAAATGTAAGTATATTTATTTATTGTCTAATTTTAATTTATCAATTAATAATTTGAATGTCACAAACGAATGATACCAAACGAATTACGAGGTTAACAGCAATTTTAACACAATTACAAACCAAAAGTCTTATAACATCATCTGAATTAGCAGAGAAATTTGGCGTAAGCAATCGAACTATTTATAGAGATATAAAAACATTAGAATGTGCCGGAGTTCCTATATATACAGAAGAAGGAAAAGGGTACACTATTATGGACGGCTACAAAATTCCGCCAATTATGTTCACCGAATGCCAAGCAAATGCATTAATACTCGCAGAACAACTGGTATTAAAAAGCAAAGACAATTCATTTATTAAAGACTACACGGAGGCAATTGATAAAATAAAAGCTGTACTAAAACAATTGGATAAAGACAAAGTTAATTTACTTTCAGCAAGAACGCGTATTAAGCAAAATTATCATCTTAAAAATAATAGTAATTATATCTCGCAACTACAACAAGCAATTACTAATTATTGTCTTGTAAAAATAAATTATTCCAACGAACAAAAGAAAACAACGCAGAGAACAATTGAACCATTTGCACTTATTAGTACAACTGAAAATTGGTTACTAATTGCATGGTGTAGATTAAGAAAAGCATTTCGATATTTTAGGTTAGACAGAATTATTCACCTTCAAATTTTAGATAGTAAATTCTCACCACACAATATGACTTTACAAGAATATTTTGACCGATTTCATTAATAAATTTTTCTGACCCTTGACATAAGGCTGTCAATAGCTCTATTTAATTTTGCATTGTCAATATTGACATAGAATAAAATTAATAGAAAATAACATGATTAGTCAATTATCAAATCTAAATTGGATGAGCATTTTTATCGCATTTATTATTTATTATTTGCTTGGTGCTTTATGGTTTACAATCTTTTTTAAAAAACAATACGCTATATCACTCGGCAAAGAAAATCAATTACCACAAAAACCAGCTCCTATTTTTATCATCGGTCCTGCAATATGCTCACTCGTAATTACTATTGCAACTGCTCTTTTGATGCATGTAATAAACGTTATTATGGTCAGTAAAGCACTAGAATTTAGTTTTATTATTGGGATTGGTTTTTTGGTTGCCAATACTATAAATATAGCCATAAATCCGAATATGCCACGACCTATCCATTATGGAATAATTAGTGGTTTTTATCATCTAACAGGAATAATTTTAGTTTGTTTTATATTGGTGATGATGCAATAAATGATGATTTCTTTTTACAGATACAATTAATGGTTGGTGTTTTTACCAACCATTTTTTTTTGCGAAGTCAACAACCTAAAACAAGTTATATAAAAATGTATCTTTATGTTTTGAAAAACAAGGTCAATTAAAATTAATGTGGTGGTATAAAATCTTAATTGTAACACATGTATTGTCCGCTATTTTAGGATTAGGTCCCGGTTTTGTAATGATATACATTGTAACAAAAGCCACTAATATGACGGAACTGCGACATGCCTATTTAATACGACATCGCTTGCATATTTTTGTAATGATTGGTGGAACATTGTTATTACTAAGTGGTTTGGCAATGGGATACATCAATCCACATTTATTTAAAATGGGTTGGTATGTAACGGCACTTATCTTGTTTTTAGTAGCTTTAGCACTCGGTCCACTCCTATTAGCACCCTTATCTAAACCGATAAAAAAATTGCTTCGAGAACATACGGATGAACAAATTCCGGAATCGTATTATAATTTATCCAAAAAATTATTCTTCTTTGAGCGATTAGAAAACATCCTATTTATTATCATTATACTTTTAATGATACTCAAACCGTTTTAAATAATTATAGTTAAGTTAGAAACTTAGCATTTTACGAAAAAATCGAGCATTCATTTTATTTCTTTCGGTGAGGACACCGATTGATAAAAGAAGAAGCAATCAGAAATAAAATATGATTTTAAATTATAATTATTATTTTATACATTCGTAAATGCAATATAATTTATCTCAAATACCATTAGCTAAAATCCTTATTCCTATTATATTGGGCATTGGTATTTTTGAAAAATGGACAATAGGTTTTAATTTTTTGTTTATACTTTCTTGTATATTATGTTGCATATTACTTATTCTACATTATCTAAGTCATCATCCAACTATAAAAAAATGGAATACACTAAATATTTATTTACTGCTAATTCTATTGGGTGGCTTATTAATTACGCAGAAACAACTAACACAGCAAAAAAATCATTTTTCTAATTACAACGCTGTTTATGCAAAAGGAATTATTGCAACAGAGCTCAAAGAAAAACCTAAAAGTTATAAAACCGTTTTAAATATACAGAAGGTATATGACAGCCTACATACAGCTATTCCAAGTGTCGGAAATTTGATGCTGTATATAGAAAAAGATAGCAGTTTGCTTCCTTTAGAAATCGGTGATGAAATACTCATACGTCTGAATTACAATAAAATAAAAGCACCCAAAAATATTGCTGAGTTTGATTATCGAACGTATTTGAAACATCAATCCATTTATCATCAACAATATGTAGCCAAACATCAATTAATCGTTACACAAAAAAATGCTGGATTTTTACTTAAACGATTGGGTTTTCATATCAGTCAATACATACGAAATATCTTAAAAACACATATCCCCAAAACTGAAAATTTTGCTTTGGCAGATGGCATTTTATTGGGAAATGATGATCTGATTGACAGAAATTTATACGATACTTTTGCACAAACGGGCATCTTGCATATATTATCTGTTTCCGGCTTGCATGTTGGTATCGTGTATTTATTATTACAATTGCTTCTAGGATGTATTCGCAATAAAAGTAAGCAAACCAAAGTGGTAAAATTTCTCATCATCTTGGTTTGTATTTGGATGTTTACATTAATAACCGGAGCATCTACTGCATGTGTTCGAGCAGCTATATTATTTACACTCATTCATTCCGGCACCTTACAAAAAGAGCATGTAAATAATATCAATTTATTAGCCGGAGCTGCACTAATACAAGTAGTATATAATGCCAATGTAATTTATGATATTGGATTTCAACTTTCCTATTTAGCCATGTTGGGTTTATTTATTTTTTACAAACCCATCTATGCTACGCTATATTTTAAATCGTATGTATTAGATAAGGTTTGGCAATTGTGGTCTGCAAGTATTGCTGCTCAGTTACTCACTTTGCCATTAAGTATTTATTATTTTGGCAATTTTCCAACCTATTTTCTAATTGCCAACTTATATGCAATTCCACTTTCGTTTGTCATTCTTTGGAGTTGTATTTTATTAATTCCATTTTGTTATATTCCTATATTAGGTATTTTTTGGGGTAAATTTATTTCTATACAGATTTCCATTTTTATTTATTTATCACAATGGATTGCGGCATTACCTTTGGGAAAAATCAACCAAATCTATTTATCCAAAACGCAATTTTATCTCTTGTTGATAGCAATGCTACTCGGTTGCTTTTTCATTATTCTACGAAAAACACGATTCATTTGGATATGTTTGCTTGTTGTGTTGATGGCAATTTTACTTTCCTACCCAATTGCTGTACGACAATTACGGCAACAAAAATTGGTCGTATATGCTATATCAAAAAATATTGTTTTGGGTATGCATCACAAAGGTGTTCAAAAAATATATTCTAAAGATAGTATTCGCTCATCCGACTGGATATTTTCTATACAAAATGGCAATCGTTATTTCCAAATCCAAGAAAGCAAACAAGTGTTGTTGGATTCTTCAATTCAAGATGCTGCTTTCTATTATAAAAACAATTTGATGGTTTTAAAAAACAAAGTAATTTATTTTTTAAATAAACAAAATACAAGAACATCTTTTGAGCAACCACTCCATGTTGATTATTTATTATTGAGTGATAATTGTTATTTAGATGTTCCTTCTATACAATCTAATTTTACATTTCAAAAAATAGTAATTGGTAGCGATAACGATGCAAAACACACCCGAATTTATAGAAAATTGCTACAAGAGCATCAATTGCCCTTTGTTGATTTAAATGATGAAAGTATAATTATACATTTGGATGAAGATTCCGGACAACTTCCCGAATCACTGCATACACTTTTTTAAGTTGTTCTTCAGAAATAACATAAGGTGGCATTATATAAACCGTGTTTCCCAGCGGACGCAACAGTACACCACGCTCCAAGAATGAATCGTACAAGAAATCGCGTAAATTGTTAAAATAATTGGATTGTTGTTCTGAACAAACATCAAATGCAACGATGGTTCCAATTTGTCGCACATTTTCAACTTCTTTCAATGCTTTTAATTGCGCTGTATGTACGGATTGCCATTTTACAAGTTGCGAAATTAATGCTTCAGATTTTTTTAAAATTTGTAACGTAGCATTTGCGGCCGCACAAGCTAACGGGTTTCCGGTATATGAATGTCCGTGAAAAAATGTTTTTAATTTATCTGAACTTAAAAAAGCATCATAGATTGCTTGCGTACTCGTGGTCAAACCTAACGGCATAAACCCACCTGTAATGCCTTTAGAAATACATATAATGTCCGGTTGTTCGATTAAATAATCGCATGCAAAGTTTTTCCCGGTTCGTCCTATTCCGGTTAACACTTCATCTGCTATGCAAATAACTTTCTCATTTTTAGCAATTTGAATTAATTTATCTAAATAAATAGATTCATACATTAACATTCCGGCTGAACCCAACAATAATGGCTCGAAAATAAAGGCAGCCACATTCTTTTCATGTATAATATGCAGAAAATCTGATATTACTTGAGTAAAATTAGTAGCATTGGGTAAATCAATAAAGGCAACATCAAATAATAAGTTTTCAAATGCCTGATTAAAGACGCCGCGTGCACCAACAGACATAGCACCGAATGTATCTCCATGATATGCATCTTTAAATGCGATAAATGTTTGTTTTTCAACACCTTTATTACACCAATATTGAATTGACATTTTAAGTGCTACTTCTACAGCAGTAGAACCATTATCAGAGAAAAAAACCTTCTTTTGTGAAGTAGGCAACAACGCTAGTAATTGCTCTGATAATTGAACGGCAGGTTGATGCGTAAATCCGGAAAACAATACATGCTCTAATGTATCTACTTGATTTTTAATAGATTGTGCAATTTCTTCGTTACAATGACCAAAAATATTCGTCCACCAGCTAGAAACAGCATCAATAATTTCATTTCCATTTTCATCTATCAACAATGCATCCTTTGCAGATTTAATACAAATAGGTGGTTTTGCCGTTTGGTGTTGCGTAAACGGATGCCAAATAGAATACAAATCACCCTCAAAAGGATTCATAATCAATATTTAAGTTGGTTTGCTCAATTTCTGAAATGGAATTAGACAAAATGGACTCAAGTGATTTTTTAATTTTATTCGCTTCTTGTACAATAAATCCCTTGGATGGATTGTCAGCATGAGGCAATTTGGCTAAAATTGGAATATTAGCATACGTAGAAATGTAGTTTTCAGTAGCTGAATTCGATATTCCATTAAACACTAATCCGGCAATTGGTATTTGCTTCGCCCTCAAAACATCTATAGATAAAAGTGTATGATTGATGCTTCCTAAATAATTCATAGAAACAAGAATTACAGGAAGTTGAAGTTTTTTAATTAAATCAATAATTAAATATTTTTCACTCAAAGGAACCATCAATCCACCTGCACCTTCAACTATGATGTGATTCTTCGTTTTAGGCAACTTAAAGTGCTGAAAATCTATTGATTTTCCATCTATTTCAGCAGCTAAATGTGGCGAAACCGGCTCTGTAAATGCATAATCTTCCGGATGTATAAAAGTACATTGCTGTGTAAAATCCCGAATAAAATCGGAATCCTTATAAATCAAATTTCCGGATTGAATAGGTTTCCAATAATCAGCTTTTAAAGCCTCTACAAATATAGCAGAAACAATTGTTTTGCCAATATCAGTACCAATTCCTGTAACAAAAAATCCAGCCATATTAATGATATTCAACAATTAACGAAAGCAGAATGTCAATCTCATTCTGCGTATTATAACTATGCAAAATTATCCTTAATCGCTCTTTGCCTCTCTCTACCGTCGGGTACACAATCGGACGAACATCTAATCCGTTATTCTGTAAATATAAAGCCAATTTACGACATTCTTCACTTCCTGGAACAACCAATCCAAAAATTGGGCCTTCACCTACAATGGTATTTCGTAAATCCAAAGCATGAACCCTACTATTAAAGTATGAAATTAATTTAAACAGCTTAATACGTTGATTTAAAAATAATTGCAAAAAACAATAACTATGTTTCACGCTAAGTAAAGTATGCGTATCTAAGGCCGTAGAATAAATAAAATTTTTTGAAAAATTTATCAAATAGGATTTTAACAAGTGGCTACCTACTATCACAGCACCATGCATTCCAATTGCCTTACCAAAGGTATATATCCGTGCAAAACACTCCTTTTCTATATCAAACTCATTACACAAACCACTTCCATTCACGCCAAAAAGACCGGTTGCGTGTGCCTCATCTATAATTAATAGAGCATTATACTGTTTAGAAAGCCGAACCAACTCCAACAAATCAGCCTTATCTCCTTCCATAGAGAAAATAGACTCTGTAATAATGAATTTTTGTGCGTTCGTTGGTGTTAACTGCAACTTTTGTTCTAAATCAACATAATCATTATGATTATACAAAACTGATTTTGAATTACTTAATTTAATTCCTTGATGTAATGATGCATGTATAAATGCGTCAAAAAACACATAATCATCTTTTTGAATGACAGTTGATACCAATCCTACATTCGCATCAAAACCCGAATTATAAATCAAAGCAGCTTCTGCGTGATGAAAGTTGGCTAAATCTTGTTCCAATGCCTCATACAATACGGAATTTCCATTTAACAATCGTGAACCGGTTGAACCAGATTTAGAATATTGATACTTTTGGTATTCCAATTCCGTTTTTTGACGAACGTAAGCAGACCTAGAAATACCTAAATAATCATTTGAAGAAAAATCGATTAAATCATTTGTATTCTTTAAGTTACGATATAAATTATTTTGTTTTCGTAACGCTAAAAATGATTGCATTCGTTGTTCAATGCTCATGATGACAAACAGCAGTTGTTTGAATTTCATTTACTGTTACCGGTTCTAATGGCTTTAATCCTAAAATATCTAACATTGCCATATCATCCGTATAATTAGGATTTGGAGTAGTAAGCAACTTATCACCTGCAAAAATAGAATTTGCACCAGCCATAAAGCAAAGTGCTTGTTCTGCTACAGACATATCTAAACGACCGGCACTTAGGCGAACTTGTGTTTTAGGCATCACAATTCTGACCGTTGCTATCATTCTAACCATCTCAAAAGCGGATACTCGTTTTTGTTCTTCCAAAGGTGTTCCTTCCACTGGAACCAATGCGTTAACCGGAACAGATTCAGGATGTTGTGGTAGGTTAGCTAAAGTATGAATCATACCAATTCGTGCAGTTTCATCTTCCCCTAAACCAATAATACCGCCACTACAAACACTAATACCTGCCTTACGTACATGACCAATTGTCTTCAACCTATCTTCATAGGTTCGTGTCGTAATTATTTTATCGTAATAATCTTCCGATGTATCAAGATTGTGGTTGTAGGCACTCAAACCGGCTTCTTTAAGTTTCACTGCTTGTTCTTCAGTCAACATACCCATTGTACAGCACACCTCCAATCCTATTTGGTTAACACCTTTCACCATATCCAAAACCTTTTCAAAATCTCTATTGTCGCGCATTTCACGCCATGCTGCACCCATACAAAAACGTGTAGAGCCATTTTCTTTCGCTTCTTGAGCTTTCGACAACACATCATCCACATCTAACAGTTTATGTGCTTTCAATCCGGTATTATATCTGGCTGCTTGTGGGCAGTAAGCACAATCTTCGGTGCATCCGCCTGTTTTCACGGATAAAAGTGTGCAAATTTGCACATCTGAAGCTATATTATTGTTTCTATGAACGGTGGCAGCTTCATAAACAAGATCTAATAATGGCTTATGGTAAATTGCTTGTATTTCTTCAAAAGTCCAATCGTTTCTTAAACTCATATTATTTTGGGTTATTTTTAAAATCTTTTCTTTTTTGTTTAATATTCTGATTTCTGTTTAGGTAAATATCGCGCATTGCTGCTTCTTGTGCAGTATATGAACCTAACTTATCAATATTTTCCGGTGGTTCAACCAATTGTTTTACTTCTGTTGAGTCCAACGGAACTATTTTTACCAAGCTTGAATCTACCAAACACAACAAATTTATAAATTCTTTTGGATGCGTTTGATAATAATTAAATGTACTATAAAAATCTAAACTATCCACTTTATGCTGCTTTAATATCGGAGCATACAATGATTTTTTAACAATTGTAAGGGAATCGGCATTGGTGAACGGAATTTTCTCATTTACATAAGCTTCCATCATAAAAACATCCGTTAAAATTGCAACCATCTTCTTCTCAGAAACCAAGTTTTTATTTTCAGTATCGTGTGGATGTTTTTTTACACATGATGTAATAATAAAAACAAAAAATAGAGATAAACTTATTTTTGATTTATATTTAGGAAGTAAAACAAACATTGCAATGATTAATATTTCTGCCTTACAAGATATAACAAAAATCGCTAAAGGCAAAAATGCGGTTTTAGTGGCCATTTCAAAAACTAAATCGGTGGATGAAATAAAAGAGGTGTACGCTGCCGGACAACGGATTTTTGGTGAAAACAAAGTGCAAGAATTACTACCGAAATATGAACAGCTTCCAAAAGATATTCAATGGCATATGGTTGGCACTTTACAAACCAATAAAGTAAAATACATCGCACCATTTATTACATTAATACATTCAGTAGATAGTTTACGATTGGCAATTGAAATCAACAAACAGGCTTTAAAAAATAACCGAATTATTGATATATTAATTGAGGTACATATTGCAGCCGAAACAAATAAATCAGGATTCTTAGAAGAAGAATTAATTGATCATTTAGATATTAGAGCATTTGATGCACTAAAAAACATTCGCATTGTTGGTTTAATGGCGATGGCAACAAATACCAAGAGCCAAGTATTAATTAAGAATGAGTTTAGCAATTTCAAACAATATTTTGATGAGCTAAAATCGAATTATTTCAGCAACCATCCGGAATTTACTATTCTTTCCATTGGGATGAGTAGCGATTATGAGATTGCTTTAGAAGAAGGTTCTACCATGATACGTATTGGCTCAGCAATATTTGGTGAACGTGAAATAAAGAAAAATCCGAATATTCCTATATAAAAATACGATTGGCGATTTGCATGGCTTCTGCAAAAGCTTGTTTATCCAAACCGTGTATTATACCTTTTTCTTCAAAAAATGAAATTAAATTTTCTGTTGGCATATTTCCGGTTAAATCATCTTTAGCCATCGGACAACCTCCAAATCCTTTAATTGCACCATCAAATCGATTGCATCCTGCTTCCCAAGCTACTTCAATTTTTTCTCGCCACGAATTTGGTGTCGTGTGAAAATGTGCACCAAATCCTATTTCCGGAAAATCATTGGCTAATATTGAAAAAACATTGGTAATTAATTCCGGCGTAGCTACACCAATTGTATCTGATATGGAAAATTTAGTAACACCAATTTCCAATAATCTATCTACCCAATGTTCTACTAAAGTTGCATCGTAGAAATCACCATATGGGTTGCCAAATGCCATCGAAATATAACATACGAAAGTTTGGCCGGAACAATCACAGATATTCATAATTTCTTCTACTCGTTGTAGTGATTGTTCAATGCTACAATTGGTATTCCTTTGCTGAAACGTTTCAGAAATAGAAAAAGGATAACCAACATACGTAATTTCATCTAACTCGCCTGCAATCTCTGCACCACGTGCATTCCCAACAATAACTGAAAGTTTAGTGGATGTATCTTGAAGTTTTAATTGCGGAATAATAATTTTTGTATCCGCCATTTGTGGTATCGATTTCTCTGAAACAAAACTTCCACAATCTAATGTATCAAAACCAACTTTTAATAAGGCATTCAAATATTCTACTTTTAATGCTGTTGGAACAAAATTTTTCATTCCTTGCATCGCATCTCTCGGACATTCTATAATTTTAACACTTGCCATACGGATATGAATTTACAATAAATAAGTAAAATTTCACAAAAAAATCCTCGACAGTATGTCGAGGATTTTTTATATAAGTATCTTGTTCTTTTTATTTCAGATAGACAATTATTGCTTCACTACTTTGTGATAATAATGTTCCTCTCCTACTTTTAACTTCAACACATAAACTCCTTTCGCATATTCTTGCATATTTAATTCTTCTTGAATATTGCGGGTTCGAGGATAAATATTGTTGTAGA
>CAUJCO010000002.1 GCA_963169645.1 Bacteroidota bacterium | reverse complement strand
ATTCTTGTAGCCGATAATTCCCAACAAGGCAAACACGCTGAAAAGCACAATAATCAGCGATGGGCGTTTTATAGATATTTCTGTGATATTCATAGCTCGCTGATTTTATTTAGTAGTGATATTGGCATTATCAAAAAGATTGATAAATCCATTCGTAACGATGATGTCATCCTCCTTTAAACCACTTGAAACAAGCGTTTTATTTCCAATAGTTTTAGAAGTTGTAATCGTTTTCAATACGGCTTTTCCGTTTTTTATGACATATACTTTTGCAATTCCATTTTCTTCCATAATGGCAGATGTTGGAATAAGAATACCTTGCTCTTGTTCGCTTTCAGAAAGATTAACTTTTCCAAACATTCCTGATTTGATACTTAGATTTTTGGTGTTTGCAACTTGAAATTGAATTGGAAAACTGTTGCCCATATTGGCTTTGCTTCCTATCATTGATACTTTGCCCGAAAGTGAAATGTCGGGATAAACATCTGCATTGATTTTGTAAGTTTGGTTGTTTTGGAATTTTACCAAATCATTTTCGGGAACATTGACTGTAAAGCGTAAAGTGCTTATGTCTGTTATTTGCAACAAAGGAACTCCAGGTGCTGCAAAACCGCCTTCTTCATTAAGTTTGGCAGTTACAATACCGTTAAAAGGTGCTTTAATAGAAGTTTTGCTGATTTGCTCTAACAAAGTTGCTCTCTGAATTTTTGCCGATTTCAACCCTAATCTTGCTTTTTCCAACTGTACACCTTGAACGGCATCGGCTTCTGTTAAAATGGTGTATCGTTTTACATCGTCTTCCAATCCCTCAATTTGGACTTCAACCGTTTGCAATTGTAGTTTCAATAGTGAATTATCCAACTGAATAAGTGTTTGCCCTTTGCTTACATAACTGCCTACATCTACCAAAACCGCATTGATTTTTCCTTGAATGTCTGCACTTATTTTTGTTTCCTTATTCGGCTCAAAAGTGCCTGTATAGTTGCCTGCATCAACAAAATTTTGTAATCGGATTGTATCAACACTTACTGAAATTGGCTTTTCCTTATCGTATTGATATACTCTGTTTTCGGTGGTTTTTTTGTTGCTTAAAAGTTTGAACATCATCATACCTACTACAGCAACTCCAGCTATTATCCAAATTATCTTTTTCATTTTATCTATTTTAAATTCGTAATTTTTAATTTTTAATTGAAGTAATTGACCCCGTTAGCTTTTTAAGTTCTAAATCTGCTTTCAGAAAATCAATGACTGCATTCAGGTAATTTTGTTGTGCTTCACGAAGTGCGTTATCAGCTAACAAAACATCGGTAAGGCTCGCTGTACCTTGTTTTTGTTGTAAAACAATTTGATCATAAATCGTTTTGGCTAAAGCAATTTGACTTTCGGTATTCGTGATGGTGGATTGTGCAATTGTTTTTTGTCGGATAGCATTTTCAACTTCCATATCATTCTTTTCCGTAATCAATTTTGATTGCAACTCATTGTTGGTAATCTCCAATTTCTTTTGATTGATTTTTCGCTGTGTAACCGTTCCATTAAAAAGAGGGTAGCTTAGTTGTATTCCTGCAAAACCAATCGGATAGAATTTCAGAAAATTGTTAGGCTTTTTGTCATAACCAAAACCAGTTGTTCCGTAGGAAGCAACTAAGTTGAGCGAAGGCAAAAATCTTGATTGGTTCAATGTTTTTAAATCACTATGAAGCAGTTGATTTTGCTTTTGAATAATTTTCAGCTCCAATACATTTTTTGTATTACTTTCTAAAGAAACTTCTTGCTGGATTTCAGAAACAACAGTAATATTCTGCTCCAATGAAATTCCCATATTCAATTTTAGGGCATTCAAAACCTGAATAAGTTTGTTGTTTACATTTTGCCTTTGAGTGTTGAGTTGCTCGGCTTGTAGTTTTACTTTGCTCACATCGCTACCTTTTGCCAAAAGTTGGTCTTTCAAGAGTTGCATATTCTTGAGTAGCTTTTCGGTATTCGCAATATTACTGTCTAAAAAAGCTAATTGATGTACAATGATTTGAGCGTTATAATACAGCGTGGTAATGTCAAACAAAACCTGTTCTTCCGATTTTTGAAATTGCAATTCTGTAAGCTCCTTGGCAATTTGTGTACTTTGTATCGCCCCATAAACTTGCGGATTATACAACGGCATTGCCAACTGCACATTGGCGTTGATGTTGTGTGGAACACCAAATTGCAAATCTCTGAATTGTCCTTCGGGTGCTTGCGGATTGAGTGCATTCATCGGCATTAATTGCGTAGGCAATTCCATAAAATACTTGTAATCGGTATTGGCAGTAACTTTCGGAATGAGGTTAGCTTGTGCTTCTTTTTTGCGTTGTTCACTAATGGAAATGTTATTGCGGTTAATTTGCAAAGTCTTATTATGGACTTGTGCTGTATCAATACACTGTTTTAATGTCCAAACCTCTTGAGCTTGGACTATATTCCAACCTGATAAAACTATCAAGCTAAGTATAAGTTTGCGAGTATTCACTAACATAATTGAGTAAATTTTTTTATTTCTTTTTATTGATTGAAAAATAAGCAATAGCCGTAAAAACTATTGTAACACTAATTCTAAACAGCATTGCAAAAACTGTTTTTGTTTCGTAGATACCACCAGAATAAATATGAATAAACAAGCCTATCAATGCGACTATTAAAATGACGGTTGCTACCGATAAGGTTTTAAAAGTCCAACTTTTTATTTTTAGAAAACCATAAGCTGAAATAAGATAAAGCAAACTACTGATGAAATTTGCCCAAACAACAAACAAGACATAGTTGCCTTCTTTGGCTCGTATTCCAAACCAATCAAAAATTACGGAAGAACTTAAAAATAAGGTTAGTAAACCGAAGCATGTTAAAATAAGAGATGATATATATGGGATATATTTTTTCATAAATATAATTTATAAGTCAGCTACTTTATTGGTTTTTAAGAATGAAATGCCCAGCCAAATAACAGATGCAGTCATTGACATCGCACCTATCAATACAAAAATTGGGGGTAATCCTAAATACACTTCCAATAATATACCTATTGGCATAAGCAATCCAGCAAGAGCTAATCCTGAAATAGCTTTTATGTGTTTCAGTTTATTACTAAATTGAATTAATAAGTAGCCAATCAAAATATTTAAAAATGCAAATAAGTTGCCGTGTACATGAGCAAGTCTTGTCTCAAAATGTTTTCCTATGCTGTATGACTCTGCCCATTCTTTTGCGTTCGGTGCAAAATCACGGAGATAAATTAA
>CAUJCO010000001.1 GCA_963169645.1 Bacteroidota bacterium | reverse complement strand
AGCAAATCATTCAGAAACTGAACTGATGACACTTTCAAACGAAACTACTTTATTTACTCGTATGTTTCCCGAAGCTAAATTATCTGTGGTGAATGCTTTAAAACAATCAGGAGAAGTTGTGGCAATGTTGGGCGATGGTGTCAATGACGCACCAGCACTCAAAGCGGCTCATATTGGTGTGGCAATGGGCAACAAAGGAACAGAAATAGCAAAAGCAGCAGCAGCCTTGGTTATCACCAACGATGATTTGGACAAACTCATTATAGGAATAGAAGCAGGCAGAAGAATTTATACCAATATCAAAAAAGCCATTCAGTATATTATTTCCATTCATATTCCTATTATATTGACGGTTTCTCTGCCCTTGTTTTTAGGCTGGATTTATCCCAATATTTTCACCCCGGTACATGTGATATTTTTAGAATTAATCATGGGCCCAACCTGCTCTATCGTTTACGAAAATGAACCCATAGAAAAGAATGCCATGCAGCAAAAGCCACGAAAAATGACAGAAACCTTTTTGAATTGGCGGGAATTAAGCATCAGCATTATTCAGGGATTGATGATAACTGTTGGTGTATTATTCGCTTATCAATTGGCTGTTCAAAATGGAGCAAGCGAAGAAACGACAAGAGCGATGGTTTTTACTACACTCATCTTTGCCAATGTGTTTTTAAGTCTAACCAACCGTTCTTTTACTTACAGTCTTTTTGAAAGTTTTAAGAACAAAAATATCCTCTTTTCATTGGTAATAGGAGCAACTTTAATTCTACTATTCGCCATTTTATACATACCGGTCTTTTCAAATTTCTTTCATATAAGCAGCTTGAATTTAAAAGATTTAGGAATTACAGTACTGATTGCACTGGTGTCTGTATTGTGGTTTGAGGTGTATAAATGGGGAAAAAGAAATTCTAATAAAAAGTAATGCAATCGGAATAGTGAAAATAAGTTTGGAGATTGAATTTAAGAATGGGTACTGACGAGCAGTATTTTTTGACAGATTGATTTTGTTTAGCCCTACGGGCTGTGTTGTATGTTAACCCTTCTTCCACAGGCTGTCGCCTATGGATAACCAAATATAGTCCTACGGACAATTTGTGAATGTTCTCATATTTGCATAATTTGAAAAAAGGTGATTGCATCATCATGCAGGTAAACACACCTGTACTTTTCAAAATAATGTATCAGTTATTAAACTTTACTTCTACCTATAAATTATCTGCAACAAACTGTTTACAATACTCCTTTATTAACTGCCTGACTTTTCTAAATTCTTCACTAATTTCTTCGTCTGTTCCTATCGATTTTGCAGGGTCGGGAAAGTTTTGATGAAACTTTTTTGCTTTGGTTGGAAAGAATGGACAACGCTCTTTTGCATTGTCGCAAACTGTAATTACAAAATCAAAATCTATATTTCGGTATTCGTCAATATTGTTTGAGGTGTGATTAGAAATGTCAATGCCGTCTTCTTGCATTGTGACAATTGCTTTTGGGTTTACTCCGTGCGTTTCCACACCTGAACTGTAAACGTCTGCTTTTTTACCTGCAAAATAGCGTAAATAACCTTCTGCAATTTGGCTTCTGCAACTGTTTCCTGTGCAAAGCACTAAAATTTTCTTTGTCATTTTGTATAATATTTTTGTTTTAGAAATAAACTAATCTTAACCAATAAAATTAGAACTGGAACTTCTACCAATGGTCCGATAACGCCTACAAATGCCTGTGGTGAGTTGATACCAAAAACCGCAATAGCAACAGCAATTGCCAATTCAAAATTGTTGCCTGTGGCTGTAAATGCGATGGAAGCATTTTTGTCGTAAGGGATTTTCATTGCTTTATTGATGAAAAAACTAACAAAAAATATCAGTACAAAATAGATGATTAAAGGAACGGCTATCTTAATTACATCAAAAGGTAATTCTACAATTTTATTCCCTTTTAAGCTGAACATTAATACGATTGTCAACAAAAGTGCAATCAGTGTTATAGGCGAAATCTTCGGAACAAATTTATGATTATACCAATCTTTTCCTTTTTGTTTTATCAGAATATATCGGGTAAGAAAACCAGCTAAAAACGGAATACCCAAATATAGCAATACGCTTTCGGTAACCGCACTCATTGAAACACTTACATCAAAATTGCCCAAACCTAAATATTTAGGCAAAACATTGATGAAAAACCAAACAAAAAAGCTATACGATAGAACTTGAAAAATACTATTCAAAGCAACAAGTAAAGCGGTGTATTCTCTGTTCGCTTTGGCTAAATCACTCCAAACTATAACCATTGCGATACATCTTGCCAAACCAATCAAGATAAGTCCTGTCATATATTCAGGTTCGTTTCGCAAAAACAAAACGGCTAATCCGAACATCAACAAAGTACCGATTACCCAATTGAGTAACAAAGAAATGGCAATTACTTTTCTATCTTGTAACGCTTTGGGCAATAAGGAATAATCCACTTTTGCTAATGGTGGATACATCATTAAAATTAATCCGATTGCCAATGGAATATTAGTTGTTCCGATTGAAACGGCATTGATATTAGTAGGAATATTTGGAAAAAAATATCCCAAACCAACACCAATTGCCATTGCTAAAAATATCCAGACCGTCAGATAACGGTCTAAGAACTTCATTTTAATATTCATCGTTTTTTACTTGAATAATTTCTCCATTTATAGTGCACGATAACTTTACGGTATTGTAGATTGTGCCAAATTTTTCAATATTCTTCTTTAGCAATACGGTATTTATATTTTCATCAGCACTGTAAATAATTAACTTGTAATTTATATTATCCATTTTCACAGGTTTTTCCGTGCGAATAGCGGACACATTTACTACGGCTTTTGCATAAGTGAAATTCATCATAGCAGAAAATCGTTCTACATTTTTTAGCATACACGCAGCAAAAGCTCCTAAAAAAAGTTCGGCAGGATTAGGTAAAATTTCTGCTGAATTTGAAGTCGTTCCAAAAGCTATCTCATTTTGCTTTATTTGTAGTATCGCATCTTTTGTTGAAACAGATGAAGCCTTAATTTGATATTCCATAATTATTTTTTTAGCAACATTTCGAACTTTGTGAACAACAATCCGCTGGCTTTTCGGCATAAACCGTTATGCTTCTAATTACCGTATCGTTTGCTTTGTATTGCGTAATTTCTTCTTCATTTAGATAATCCTTCAAAATATCGTCAGGAACAATAATCGGTTTGTCTTTTTGAATAATCATATTTGCAAATCCAACTTTGCTTACAAAGCTCAAATATTCTTCTTTATCAATCGCACTTGCCACACATCCTGCATACATTTCAGCCGCATTTTTAATTTTTTCGGGTAGTTCTCCTGTTAAAACAATATCTGAAATACTGAAATGTCCGCCTGGTTTTAATACGCGGAACATTTCGGCAAAAACCGCTTGTTTATTCGGTACAAGGTTTAAGACACAATTGCTCACAATGACATCTGCCGTATTCGCGGCTACAGGCATATTTTCAATATCACCTTGTCTAAATTCAACATTATTAAAACCCAATTTTTCTGCATTTTGCCGAGCTTTATCAATCATCGCTTCTGTAAAATCAATTCCGATAACTTTTCCAGTTTCGCCTGTTTCTGCTCTGGCAACGAAACAATCATTACCCGCTCCGCTTCCTAAATCAATAACGGTATCGCCTTTTTTGATTTTGGCAAATTGTGTAGGCAAGCCACAACCCAAACCTAAATCTGCATCGGGATTATAACCATCCAGCTCGTTGTATTCTTCGCTCATGATGTTATATACTTCGGTGCTACAACTACCTGCACCACAGCAGGAAGAAGCGTTACTTCCTTTGTCTTGTAAAGCAATTTCACTGTATTTTTGCTTTACCATTTCTTTGATTTCTTGTTCTGTTTGCATTGTATTTATATTATTAATTAGTGATTGATTAACAGCAGTTTTGCTTGGTAACTGTTGTGATGATTTTTGAAAAATAATTTTTAAGGACTTCAAAAGTTTTTTCATCAATACAATAGCAAATCGCATTGCCTTCGATGTTCCCTTTGATTAATCCTGCATTTTTAAGCTCTTTCAGATGTTGCGAAACGGTTGGTTGAGCAAGTGGTAATTCATTTACGATGTCTCCGCAAATGCAAGCGTTTACTTTCAATAAATGCTCTATGATAGCCACTCTTGCAGGATGTCCTAATGCTTTTGCAATAGTTGCGATTTGATTTTGTTGGTCTGTAAAGTGGTCTGTTTTTGTTGCACCCATTTTTATACTTATTTAATATTGCAATATTACGATAAAGGTTTTAATTGTAAAATAATTTTCGTGTTTTTTTTTTAAATATATTGATGGAATAAAGTTTGTTCAGGCTGTTTTATGTCCGTCTGTTGATGTTAGCACGGTCGTTTGTAGGGTTGCAACTAATTTTGCAAATTTTACAAAAAACTGATTATCGCTCGGAAATAAAAATAATGAAAAAAATTGCACAATCAAAATATTAGTCCTACTTTTGTGAGTGAATACTAACTAACATAAAATATAATAGTATGGCAACTTTTGAAAAAGAAACAATATTCAATCTTGAAGAAATGATAGAATACACAGACGGAGGCGTTATCAGCAAACAGGTAACTAAAGCTAAAGGTGGAAATATGACCTTGTTTTCGTTTGACAAAGAGCAAGGTTTATCAGAACATAAAACACCTTTTGATGCTATTGTAGAGATTTTAGATGGCGAAGCAGAAATAACGATTGGAGGTAATTTACATAATTTGAAAAAAGGTGATTGTATCATTATGCCTGCAAACATTCCACACGCATTGAAAGCAGTTGAACGCTTTAAAATGTTGCTGACAATGATAAAACAAGAA